>NZ_CP168506.1:4800000-7016682 GCF_059491455.1 Duganella sp. Dugasp78
CGGCGCGACGAAGTTGGCCTGCACCAGCACCAGCTTGCCGTGCTTGCCGGCCTGCGGATCGAAGCGGTATTCTGTGATGCCGCAATTGGGCACGTCGCCGGCGCGGTCGATCGCCAGGATCGCGTCCTCGTCCATGCGCTCCAGCAGGTAGCGGAAGCAGTTGACAATGACCTGGTGGGCGACGATCAGCACCCGTTCGCCCCGGTATTCGCGGGTGATGGTGTCGAGCGTGCTGCGCAGGCGCAGGATGACGTCGCACCAGCTTTCGCCGCCCGGCGGGCGGAAATAGAATTTGCCCACATGCTGGCGCTGCTCGGCCAGCTCAGGATATTTGTCGCGCATGCCCAGTGGCGTCAGGCGGTCGAGGATGCCGAACTCCTTTTCGCGCAGGCGCTCGTCGGCCGCCACGGCCAGCAGCTGGCTGCGATCGAGCACCTCCAGCACCGCCTGCGCGGTGGCGCGCGCGCGGGCGTACGGCGAGAACAGCACCACGCTGGGGCGCGTCGCGGCCGGCAGCGCGCCGAACCAGCCGCTCATCGCCTGCGCCTGCCGCCGGCCCAGCGGCGACAGCGGCACGTCGACATCGCGCCCGGCGATATCGATCAGGAACCGCGAGCCGGCTTCGGCGGCGTCGCGCGCCACGTTGCCGGCGCTCTGGCCGTGCCGCGCCAGCCACAGTTGCTGCGGCCATTTCTGTTCCGTCATCGTCCGCCCTCCAGATCCAGCTCCACCCACACCGGCGCGTGGTCGCTGGGCTTGTCGCGGCCGCGCACCTCGCGGTCCACTTCGGCCGCCTTCAGCGCCGGCGCCAGCCCCGGGCTGAGCAGCAGGTGGTCGATGCGCAGGCCGGCGTCGCGCGCGTAGGCGTTGCGGAAGTAATCCCAAAAGGTATAAATCGTTTCGCCTGGATGCATGGTGCGCAGCGCGTCGCACCAGCCCTGCGCCAGCAGCCGCTGGAAGGCGGCGCGCACCTCGGGCCGGAACAGCGCGTCGTCCACCCAACGCTCCGGCTTGTAGACATCGAGCTCGGTCGGCATGACGTTGAAATCGCCCGCCAGCACCGCGTCGGCGCCGCTGCCGATCAGGTCCGCCGCGTGGACCGTCAGCCGCTCGAACCATTTGAGCTTGTAGTCGAACTTGGGGCCGGGCGCCGGATTGCCATTGGGGAGGTACAGGCCAGCCACCAGCACCCCGTCCACCACCGCCTCGATGTAGCGGCTTTGCGCGTCCTCGGGATCGCCGGGCAGGCCGCGTCCTGTCTCGATCGGCAGGCGGCCGCGCGCCAGGATGGCGACGCCGTTCCAGCTCTTCTGGCCATGCCAGATCGCCTGGTAGCCGGCGGCGTTGATGGCTGGTTCGGGGAATTTCTCCTGCGGCGCCTTCAACTCCTGCAGGCAGACCACGTCCGGCCGGGTCTCGTCCAGCCACTGGAGCAGGGCGGGCAGGCGGCTGGTGATGCCGTTGACGTTGAAGGTGGCGATACGCATGCCGCCAGTATGCGCAGCCCCGATCAACCCTACCGTGCGACTGCGCACATACTTGACAAAGCGGTTTTTGTGGATTAATGTATTAGTCAACTAATACACCGATACAAAAAGCGATGACCTCCCACTCCGCCTCCCTGTACTCGATTGCGACCGGTTCGTCCGAGCCGATCTACCGCCAGCTGATCGAGCAGACCCGCCGCCTGCTGGCCGCCCGCGTGCTGGCGCCGGGCGATGTGCTGCCGTCGGTGCGCGAGGTGGCGCTGGCGCTGGCCGTCAATCCGATGACCGTCTCCAAGGCCTACAACATGATGGAGACCGAGGGCCTGCTGTCGCGCAGCCGCGGCGTCGGCATGCTGGTGGCCCAGCGCAGGGCGCATGCGCACAGCGCCCACGAGCGCGAGGCCCTGCTGCGGCCCACGCTGGAGCGGGCCGCCGAGGAGGCGCGCCAGCTGGAACTCGATCCCGATGCCGTACTTGCCCTGTTCAATAAAATCCTGAAGGAAGAACCATGAAGCCATCGATAGTCAATGTCGCCAACCTGCATAAATCGTTCGGCGGCCAGCAGGTGCTGCAGGGCGTGAGCTGGGACATCGCGCCCGGCAAGGTGATCGGCCTGCTCGGCCGCAACGGCGCCGGCAAATCGACCCTGCTCGAATGCCTGCTTGGCCTGCGCGAGGCCGACGCCGGTACCAGCACGTTGTTCGGCCAGCCCGCCACGCAGCTGGGCGACGAGGCGCGCGCCTGGATCGGCTATGTGCCGCAGAAGTCGGAACTGTTCGAGTGGCTGACGCCGGTGCAGATGCTGGACTACTTCAAGGCCCTGTACCCGCACTGGAACGCCGACAAGGTGGGCGGCCTGCTGGAACGCTGGGGCTTCGCCGGCGAGGCGCGCCACAAGCAGATCGGCCGTTTGTCCGGCGGCGAGAAGCAGCGCCTGTCCATCATCCGCGCGCTGGCCCACGATCCGAAACTGCTGGTGCTGGACGAGCCGGTCGCCAGCCTCGATCCGGTCGGCCGCCGCGACTTCCTGCACGAGCTGGTGGACGGCGTGATCGAACGCGACACGACGGTGATCTTCTCCACCCACATCCTGTCGGACCTGGAGCGGGTGGCGCTGGACGTGGCCTTCCTCCAGGGCGGCAAGATCACGCTGCAGGCGCCGCTGGACGACCTGCTGGAAAGCGCGCACCGCATCACCGGCACGGCGGCGGCGCTGGCGCGCCTGCAGTTCCGCGACGAGATCCGCCGCCAGCAGGACCGCAGCGGCGGCGTCAGCATCCTGGCGCGCCTGAGCGGGCAGGAGGCCGCCGACCTGCGCGCCGGCCCCGACCTGCGGGTGGAAACCCTCAGCCTGGAAGACCTGTTCGTCGAGGTGACCAAATGAGCGGCCCATACACACAGCTGCTGCTGCAGGTGGTGCGCGACCGCTGCGACAGCCGCGTGCTGACCCGCATCAGCGCGATGATCCTGCTGGTGGTCGTGATGATGCCGGTGCTGGCGTACGTCTTCGACCGCCCGGAAGTGGTGGCACCGGTGCTGGCGGGCTCGGTATCGTTCCTGGTCCTGATCTGGTGCGGCGCGCTCCTGAAGAGCGCCGTGCAGCAGAACCATCCGGCCTACGCCTGCCTGGTGCCGCAGCTGCGCCGCCGCCTGATCGTGGTGACGCTGGCGCTGTACACGGCCTGCGGCCTGCTGGTCGCCGCCATGGTGGCGCTGGCGTTCGGCCATTTCGGCTACGCGCTGGTCGGCGTCGGCGCCTTGTTCTGCTACATGCTGTACGCGCAGCGCTATGCGGTGCTGGCCTTCCTGCCGTCGATACTGATCATCGCTTCGGTCTCGGTGCTCAAGGCTCCCTTGCGCGCGTTGTGGGAATCGATGCAGGGGATGAACGAGCCGGCGCTGACCGGCATCGGCCTGGTCGCCGTGGCGGTGCTGGGCGCCTTCGGCTTGCAGCTGGTTTTCCCGCGCGGCGGCGATCGTCACTGGGCCTGGTATGCGCGCCATGCGGCGACGCTGCGCAGGATGCGTGGCAACGCGCCCAAGCCGGGTGACTCGGCCGGCAGGAACCGCTGGATCATGCGCCTGCAGGTGGGCTATCGCGCGGCCCTGCGCCGCGACAGCCGTGGCGGCGCCACGCCGGGCAGCATGCTGCTGCATACCTTCGGGCCGGCCGCGCATGAAGGCGGCTACCACGCCTGCCTGCTGCTGGTCACGCTGGTGGTGGTGGTGCTGATGCAGGGCGTGGGCAGCGACATGGAGCTGCTGCGGCAGATGCTGCATAGCTCACTGGTGCAGGTTAGCGTGATGGTGGCGGTGGTGATATACGCGGCCGAATTGCAGAGGAGCGCTTCCCGCCGCGCCGCCGAGCAAGCCTTGTATCTGCTGACGCCGGGCGCTCCGGCGGCCGCGCAGCTCAATCGCTTGCTGGGGGCCGAGTTGTTGAAGCGCTTCCTGCGGGTGTGGCTGGTGGCGGCGTTGTGCGTGGCCGGTCTCGACACGTTGATGTTCGGCGCGCCGCAGCTGTACGGCCCGACCTTCGTGCTGTGCGCGCTGCTGTTGGGGCTATCCTGCGCGCTGCTGCGCAATTACGCAGTGGCACCGGCCTCGTCCAACCAGGCCACCCCGGTGGTGGTGACCTTCGTGGTGATGGCGGCGTATCTGACCGTGCTGAGCATCGGTCGCTGGATTCCTGCGTTCCCCTTGTTCTGGCTGGCTGCGGCCATCGTGCTGGCGTCCTTGCTGGCGTTGCGCTGGCGTTGGCAGCGTCTGGTGTCGCTGCCGGCGGTGCTGCCTGCCGGCCGGCTGCTGACCTGAGGCCCGCAAGCTAGTCGGACTGGAACACCAGCCCCACCGTCACCTCCGGCTGGCCGCCGCCGCTGCGGGACAGGCGCCGGCCCCAGGTGGCGTCGATCTGCAAGCGGTCCGGGATCAGGGCGCGGGCGATGCCGAGCTGGTAGCGCGAGCCGCTGTGCTGGCGGCCGTACACTTCGGTCGTCAAGGTGTGGCGTTCGTCCAGCCTGAATTGGGCGCCGCTGCCCCAGGTGGCGTGATACTGGCGGCCTGTCTCCGTCTGCATCACGCCGGCATTCAAATGCAGCAGCACGGCGTCGTCGCGCAGCGATATGCTGAGCGGGACGTTGAGCGACAGGTCGCCGTCGCCGCCGCGGCCGGCGCGGAACTGGTCGGCCAGCACCAGGCCCAGGCCCCAGCCGTTGGTCGTCAGCGGCTTGAACACGGTCTTGGCCTGCAGCCGGAAGTGGTGCGTGGTCAGGCTGTGCGGGCCGGAGTTGTCATCAGCCCAGGCGCCGCCGACCGCCAGTTCCCACGCACCGCCGACGTTGCAGGCGGGCGTGGCCCAGTATTCGGCAAGCGGGCCGGCGCGCTGCGCATAGGTCTCCAGCTGGCAGTGTCCGGGATCGACGATGGCGGCATCATCGACCGTCATCGGCCGACCTGCGTGGCTGGACGGGCAGGCCAGCAGGCAGGCCAGCGCGCATGCGGCTGCGCGCGCGCGGGCCTGGAGAGGCAAAAAGGTCATCGGTATTCAGTTTTCTACAAGGGCATGGGGCGCCACTTTACCACCGCCAAATGAAATTGTGATGACAACTATTTGGCCGGCGTGGCCAGCGGCTTGCCTTTCTCGACCACGTACACGCCGACCAGCTTGAGCGGGCCCTTGCCGACGTTGAGCGCGTCGTGGATGGTGCCGGCCGGGATCACGAAGGCTTCGCCGGCCTTGACCCGGCGCGGGTCTTCGCCGTCGACGCGCAATTCGCCTTCGCCCTCCAGCACGTAGCTGATCTCGTCGCCGGGATGCGAGTGGCGGCCGGCCGTGCCGCCCACGTCCACTTCGACCCGGGCGACGACGGCTTCGCGGCCCGGCACCGAGACGTCGGCTTTCTGGACCACGGTGCGGTGGATGGCGGAGGCTTGGGCTTGGGCGGCGCCGGCGGCCGCGGCCAGCAGCAGTGCGGCGGCGAAGGCGGGCAGGGCGTGGCGGACGATAGAGACGGTAGGCATGGCGCATCCTTTCAGGTCAGGGCTGGCGCCGGGGCGGCGCCGGCCGATTGTACGCCGATGCGCGCCGCTAGCGGTGGCGCCCCAGCCACAGCGCGTCGGCCACCGAGCCGAGCCAGCAGACGATGCAGACCAGCGCCGCGCCGTTGGTGGCGGGATTGTCGATGCCGGAGCTGTGCACACGCTCGATGATCAGCAGCGGATCGAGCGGCAGCTTGCCGCTGTTGACTTCGGTGACCAGGGTGTCGGCCAGCGCCAGCGTGGCGCGCAGCAGGTAGCCGGCCGCCAGCAGCGTCGGCACGATGAACAGCAGGCCGCGCGCGCCGCGCCGCAGCGCCAGGTGGCCCAGCCCGGGAAACAGCAATGCCGAGATCAGCGCTGCCTTGATCGATGCTTTCATGAACGTCCTGTGGTTGACCTTGACTAAGCGCAAGATTGCGCTAGTGCATGCGGCGTAGATTACAACATCTTACCCGCCGGAGTGAATCATGCGTGCTTTATTCAGTATCGCCCTGTTGTGCTCTGCGTGCGTGCACGCCACCCCCAATGAAAAAGACGCGGTCGCGCTGGCCGAGCGGGGCGCGCAGTTCGTGCGCACGCACGGCAAGGCCGAGATGATCGCCCGCATCAACCGCAAGGACCCGGAATTCAACCAGGGCGCCTTGTACCTGGCCATGCGCGACCTGGACGGCATCACCATCGCCCACCCGACCACGGCGCTGATCGGCAAGAACCTGCTGGACGTGCCGGACGCCGACGGCAAGCAGTTCCGCCAGGAGATGGTGGCGCTGGCCAAGGGCAAGGGCTCGGGCTGGGTCGACTACAAGTTCCGCAATCCGCAAACGGGCAAGGTGGAGGCCAAGAGCACCTACGTGCTGCGGGTCGGGGACGTATCGCTGGAAGCCGGCATCTACAAGCACTAAGCCGTGAACATGCTCAGCAAACTGCGGATAGGCCCCAAGCTGCTGCTGGCGCCTGGGGTGGTGCTGATCCTGTTGATCGCGTTGTCGATCGGCGCCTTTGCCGGCCTGGTGCGGCAAAACCAGCGGCTCGACGACCTGGTGCAGCAGCGCGCCGTGCGGCTCAAGGCGGCGGCCGACCTGGTGGCGGGCGCCAACCATGCGCATACCGAGATCTACCAGCTGCTTACCTGGATCAACGCCAGCTTCTCGCCGGCGCGCATCGATGCGCTGGTGCGCGACATCCACGCCCGTCACGCGGCGCTGGACCGCCAGTTCACGCAGCTGGAGATGGCGACCCAGGCCGATCCGGCCGAGCGCCGCTTCGTGGCCCAATCGCAGGCGGCGCATATGCTGTACGTGAAGGCGATCGGCGACGTCATCGAGTTGAGCATGGCCGATCAGTCGATGGCAACCAACGCCATGTTCAAGGCGGAGCGGGCGTTCGACGTGGTGGCGCGGCGGCTGGAGGAGTTGTCGCGGCTGGAGCAGGCGCTCAGCGCGCGCGCCTACAACGACGCCGAGGCCGAGTTCCGGACGCTGTCGACCGTGATGCCGGCGGTGGTGGTGCTGTCGATCACGCTGTCGCTGCTGGTGACGATGGCGGTGCGGCGCGCCTTGCTGAAGGAGGTGGGCGAAATCGGCGCGGCCGCGATCGACCTGGCCGAGGGCAACCTGACGGTGAAGAACCGGGTCTACGGCAAGGACGAAATCGCCGAGACCTCGCGCGCGCTGGACACCAGCATCCGCAACCTGAACACCACGCTGAAGACCATCCTGGCGTCGGCGCAGTCGATCGACACTGCCTCGCGCGAGATCGCCCAGGGCAATGTCGACCTGACCCAGCGCACCGAGGCGCAGGCCAGCACGCTGGAAGAGGCCAGCAGCTCGATGCAGGAGCTGAGCGCCACCGTCACCCAGACCGCCAACAACGCGCAGCTGGCCAACCAGCTGGCGCGCTGCGCCACCAATTTCGCGGTGCGCGGCGGCAGCGTGGTGCAGCGGCTGGTGGTGACGATGGCGGCGATACGCGGCAGTTCGCGCAAGGTGGTGGAGATCGTCGGCGTGATCGACGGCATCGCCTTCCAGACCAATCTGCTGGCCTTGAACGCGGCGGTGGAGGCGGCGCGCGCCGGCGCGCATGGCGAAGGCTTCGCGCAGGTGGCGGGCGAGGTGCGCACGCTGGCGCAGCGTTCGGCCACGGCGGCGCTGGAGATCAAGGCCTTGATCGCCGAATCGGTGGCGGAGATCGAGGGCGGCAGCCGCTCGGTGGAGGAAGCCGGCAGCAGCATGGCGGAAATCGTGGCGTCGGTGCAGCAGGTGGGGGATATCATCGACCAGGTCAGCGCCGCCAGCGCGGTGCAGGCGCAGGGCCTGCAGGGCATGCATCAGGCCATCGTCGAGATGGATCAGGTGACGCAGCAGAAGCTGGTGCTGGTGGAACAAGCCGCCAGCGCGGCATCGAGCTTGCAGCGGCAGGCGGTCAATCTGTCGAAGGCGGTGGCGATGTTCAAGCTGGACGAGGGCATGGAGCCGCCCCCCAAGCTGCCGGCCGGCTCACCCCGCGTGGTGCGCCTGCGGCTGGCGTCGGTGCGCAACTGAGCCGTTTATGCGCCCTGGCGGCTGCCCGGATTGGCGCGGGACCAGCGGTCGCCGGATTGTTGCAGGTACTTCCTGACGACGTAACCCCAGGGCATGGCGATCGGGATGATCACCACCACCAGGCACTGCGCGAAGATTTCCATGGTATCGGCGTCCATCGTGCCCGAACGCCACGCCGGCAGGACAACCACCAGCGTCCAGATGATTTTCCACGTCAGCTCCCACAGCAGCACCGGCAGCATCTGCAGCGGATAGCGTACGCCGAGGGCACACAGCAAACCGAACGCCGCCAGCATGCAGTTGACCACGCCATGCATCAGAGCCCATGGTTGGTCATGATGGATCACGCCAGGCCAGATCATCAGCCCCAGTCCGGCGGCGATAATCAGATACACAGCTCTCAGCATATACAGACGTACTAATGAAACTTCGTTCATTTTGCGGCCCCTGGTCGTGGTCGTGGGGGATTACTCGACTTCCTTCAAAACCTTCTCGATCGCCGCGATGCGCGATTTCAGCTCGGACAGGGTGGCGTCCATGGACGCCAGCGAGGCAGCGGCCTCGGTGTGGGCCGCGACGGCCTTCTCGGCGATCACGCGATACGCCTCTTCATGCGAAAAGCGCAGCCTGGCCTGCTGGATCGCCGAAAAATGCCGCATCGCCGCGATGATAACGATCGCCAGCAGGGGCAGGCAGATCGTCAAAAGATATACATGTTCAGCCATAATTGCCTCTATTATTCAGGGTTGTTGGACAGCGACTTGACCGCTTCGGCGATCATGGCCGGAGTCAGTTCCAGGTCGAAGTTGGTGACGTCAAAATAGTTCAGGGCCTTGCCTTCGGCCGACAACTCCATCTGGCTGGAGAGCAGGCCGGCATCTTCCAGCTTCTGCAAATGCAGGTGCAGCAAGGGCCGGCTGATGCCCAGCTCGCGCGCCAGCTGGCTGACATAATTGCGTCCGCCGGACTGCAGCATCGCAATGATGCGCAGGCGGTGCGGGTTGGACAGCGCCGCAAGCATGCTTAACAGTTGGTCTCCGCCAGGAGTTGGTGTTTTCGATTTCATGTGTAAAGAATATCTGACATGTGCACGCGCGTCAAGTACATATGTCGGGGTTTTATTCTGAAGCAGGCAATGGCCCGGCATCCGGCGCGACGGCGGCGCTGCTGGCGAAGCGCACCCGGGCGTCCAGTCCGCTCACCCGGCCGTCTTCGCCGCGGTTGCACAACGTCAGCGTGGCGCCCATCGAGTCGGCGATCTCGGCGCAGATGGTCAGGCCCAGGCCGCCGCCTTGCGAACTGTGGCTGGCGGCAAACGGCTCGAACACCCGCAGTTCGCTGTGCTCGGCGATGCCGGGGCCGGAATCCCACACGCACAACTCGACGCCGTCGCCCAGTGGCGCGACGCGTATCCCCAGGCGCGATTCGGCCGGCGTATGGCGGATCGCGTTGTGCAGCAGGTTCGACACCATCTCGCTGGCCATCCAGTCGCGGCCTTCGACCCAGGCGCTGTGCGCGTCCAGCTCGAAGTCCAGGTTCTTGTCGGAGATCAGCGGCGACAGGTCGATCGCCACGTCCTGCGCGATCGCGGCCAGGTCGCAGCGTTCGCGCGTGGCCTTGCCACGCATCTGTTCGACGCGCGCCAGCGACAGCAGCTGGTTGGCCAGCTTGGTGGCGCGGTCGACGGTGGCGCTCATTTCCCGCAGCGCCACTTCGGGCGCGACGTCGCCGCGCAAGCCCGATTGCAATTGCATCTTGAGCACGGCCAGCGGCGTGCGCAGCTGGTGCGAGGCGTTGGCGACGAAGCGCTGCTGCAGGTCGACCATGCGGTGCAGCCGTCCCATCAGCTGGTTCAGCGCACCGACCACCGGCTGCAGCTCGCGCGCCGCCAGCGGCGTGCTGAGCGGCGAGAGGTCGTCCTCCTGGCGCGCGTCGAGCTGCGCGCGCAGGCTGTCGAGCGGGCGCAGCGCGCGGCCGACCACCACCATCGTCACGGCCGTCACGATGGCCAGCAGCAGGGACTGGCGCGCCACCGTGCCCCACAGGATGCCGTGCACCACCTCCTGCCGGAACGCCAGCGGTTCGGCCACCTGGATCACCACGTCGTCCTGCGGCAGGCGCGACTTGGCCGGCTGCGCCACGGCGGCCACCCGCACCTCGGCGCTGCCGTAGGTATCCTCGTAGACCTTCAGCAGCGCCGGCACCGCCGGCCACTTTCCGCCGGCGCCGCGGTAGGGCCCCAAGTCCTGGTCGCCGGCGATGTAGTCGCCACGGCGGTTGCTGATGCGGTACAGCATGCGGGTGGAAAATCCGGCCTCGTACACTTCCAGCGTGGCGAACGAGACGCCGGTGCGCAGCCGGCCGTTGTCGACCACGATCTGGTCGCCGATCGAGTACGCGGTGGTCACCAGCATGCGGTCGTAGGCGGTGTTGGCCGAGCCGAGCGCGCTGTGGTACAGGTAGACGGCGCCGATGGCGATGAACAGCGCCAGCGGCGAGATGATGCCGGCCAGCAGGTAGCGGCGCAGCGAGCGCCCCGGCCGCGCCGGCTGCTCCGGCGTCATGCGGCGCGCGCCGCCTGCGGCCGCAGCAGGTAGCCCAGGCCGCGCAGGGTCATGATCTCGGTCTGGGTCACCACCAGCTTCTTGCGCAGGCGATGGATCACCACCTCGATCGCCTCGACCTGGACATTGGCGTCGTCCGGAAACACCACCTGCAGCAGCCGCTCGCGGTTGACCGCGTGGCCGGGGCGTGTCATCAGCGCCTTGAGCAGGGCCTGCTCGCGCGGGGTGAATTCCAGCGCCTGCTCGCCATGGTAGAAGGCGCCGGAACTGCGCTCGTAGCGCAGCTGGCCGCATTTCTGCTGGACCTCCTCGGCGGCGCCGCCCTTGCGCCGCAGCAGCGCGTGGATGCGCGCCTCCAGCTCCTCCAGGTCGAAGGGCTTGGCCAGGTAGTCGTCGGCGCCGGCGTTCAGGCCGGCCACCCGGTCGCCCACCGCGCCGCGCGCGGTCAGCACGATGACCGGGGTGGAGATACCCTGCGCCCGGCTGCGCTGCAGGATGTGCAGGCCGTCCAGGCCGGGAATGTTGAGGTCCAGGATGACCAGCTCGGCCACCTCGTCGCGGATCAGCCTGAGCGCCTGGGTGCCGTCGCCGCAGGGGGTGACCTGAAAGCCGCGTTTCTCGAGCGAGCGCGTGAGCGCGCGGGACATGTCGGCGTCGTCTTCAACAAGCAATATCTTCATGGGGGCGGCGGGTGGAATCGTTGAAAAGGGGGCGTTGCGACAGTGTAATACCTTGCAATACCGTTGTTATACCGTCGAATGTTCTTACGCGCCAGCACTATGTGGCCTGCAGACAAGGTACACCTGCGCCGGCGCGGCGTGGCCGCCACAGGCCGGAATTGAAAGCCAACTGAAAGGAAGCTGAAAGCTGGCCGCAAGATTCGGGGTGTTTTGGGGACTTGCAGATTCGCAATTTTCAAAACGCTGCTCTAGACTCCGTTCTCATCGAACCTCAGCCGGCAGCGGCGCCGGTTCGGTGCAGGCCGCGCCACCAGGCCCGGCACATTTAAACGTAGCAGAGAGCGCATGCAGCGCTCCGTACAGGAGATTATATGAAAAAGCATCTGACGATGGCGGGCACCGCCGCAGCCGTAACCCTCGCCTTCATGGGCTCGGCCCAAGCCCAGCTTCCCGCCGGGCTGCAGACCACCGTCTACGGCGTGGCCGACGCCCAGTTCGAGTCGGTCGACGCCACCGGCGCCGCCGACCCGGCCCACGACAAGCCGGCCCGCTATCGCGTCAGCAACGTCAGCTCGGAGCTGGGCTTCAAGGCCGCGTTGCCGCTGCGCGACGGCATGACCGGCGTGGTGCAGTTCACCACCGGCATCTCGGTCGACTCCGGCAACGCCAACACCACCGGCGGCATGTTCGGCAGCGCCAAGGACACCTTTGTCGGCATCAACTTCGCCAACGCCGGCACCGTCAAGCTGGGCCGCATGACGGCGGCGGCGCGCTGGAACAGCGGCACCGCCGACTTCTCGCCGATGGGCGCCGGCCTGCAGGACGTGCAGGGCATGCTGTCGGGCGCCAGCGGCCAGTCGGTCACCGGCCCGCAGTTCAACGTCCGTTTCGACAACACGCTGGGGTTCGAGTCGGCCAGCTTCCACGGCCTGTCGGCGCGCGTCTACTTCAGCGGCAACGAGGGCAAGAGCGCCACCGGCACCGCCGGCAGCACCCAGCTCGACGACAAGAGCTACAGCCTGGGCCTGCAATACGTGACCGGTCCGGTCGACCTGCGCGCCTCGCTGGAGCAGCGCAACGACAAGGGCACCCTGAACGCGTCCACCGACCACCACACGCGCGACAAGGATTTCCGTTTCGGCGCCCGCTACACGCTGCCAACCGGCACCATCCTGGCCTTCGGCTACGACCGCATGGAACTGACCGACGCCAGCGCCACCGGTTCCGCCAAGAGCCGCCTGAGCAAGACCGGCCGCGTGTTCAGCGCCAAGCACAGCTTCGGCCAGCACGTGGTGTACGGCGGCATCGGCCTGGGCAGCAACGTTGCCTGCGCCTTCGCCGACCACAGCGCCTGCAACGGCGACGACACCAGCGCGCGCAACGGCGTGATCGCCTACCAGTACGTGATGGACAAGCAAATGCTGTTTGAAACCTTCGCCACCGTGGTCAAGAACGCGGCGCGCGGCAAGTACGACTTCGACAGCGGCGGCATCGGCCCGGCCACCGGCGCCTCCTCGCGCGCGCTGGGCGCCGGCCTGCGTTACGCGTTCTGATCCGTGGCGGCGAATGTGCTCAACTCAAACGGAAAGAACATCATGATGAAACGAATCACATGCAGCGTCCTGGCGGCGCCATTGCTGGCGCTGGGCGCCGGCGCCGCGCAGGCCGACGAGGGCTCGCTCAACGTCATCTGCGGGGTGCAGGCCGAATGGTGCAGCCTGGTCCAGACCACTTTTTCCCGTGCCACCGGGATCAAGGTGAACATGGTGCAAAAGGGCGCCGGCGAGGCGCTGGCCCAGATCGCGGCTGAAAGCGCCAACCCGAAGACCGACGTCTGGTTCGGCGGCACCGGCGACCCGCACCTGCAGGCGGCCGAAAAGGACCTGACGCTGGCCTACCAGTCGCCCAACATCAATCTGTTGCGCGACTGGGCCGTGAACCAGGCGCGCCAGGCCAGGTACAAGACGGTGGGCCTGTATTCGGGGCCGCTGGGCTTTGCCTACAACACCGAGCTGATGGCCAAGAAAAAACTGGCGCCGCCGCTGTGCTGGATGGACCTGATCCAGCCCCAGTACAAGGGCGAGATCCAGATGGCCAATCCGAACTCGTCCGGCACAGCCTACCTGGCGATCGCCACCCTGGTCCAGATCACCGGCGAGGAGAAGGCCTTTGAATACCTGAAGGCGCTGCACAAGAACATCAGCCAGTATCCGCGCTCGGGCACCGGGCCGTTGAAGAATGTGTCGCACGGCGAGAACACCATCTCGATCAGCTTCATCCACGACGTCCCGGGCGAGGTGATCCAGGGTTTCCCGGTCAAGGCCGTCACGCCGTGCGAAGGTACAGGCTACGAGATCGGCTCGATGTCCATCATCAAGGGCGCGCGCAACCTGACCAACGCCAAGAAATTCTACGACTGGGCGCTGACCGCGCCGGCGCAACAGCTGGGCGCTGCCGCCAAGCAGTTCCAGCTGCCGTCGAACAAGGATGCCAAGGTCGATCCGCGCGTGCCCGATGTCAAGCGCATCAAGATGATCAACTACGACTTCGAGAAGTACGGCAAGGCCGCCGAGCGCAAGCGCCTGCTTGAGCGCTGGGAAAAAGAAGTCAACGGCAGCGCCAACTGACCGTCCCCGGATGACGCGGCCCGCCCGGGCCGCGGCTATAGGCAATGACCCAGGCCTGCGGCCTGCGCACTGGAAACTCGCATGAAAAACAAGACACTGTATGGCGGCGCCGCGTCAGGCTGGGCCGTGCTCGCCCTGATCGCTTCGCTGCTCCTGCCATGGTATGGCGTGGAGGACAATTTCAGCTGGCTGCACGACTACCTGGTCGTGTTCACCGACGTGGACGCGGCCAACGGCTGGGTGCAGGCGGCGGCCCGCCAGCGGCCATGGCTGTGGCTGCCGCTGGCGGCGCCGCTGCTGGCGCTGCTGGCGCTGCGCTGCAAGGAGCGCCGGCGCCAAGGCCTGCTGCTGGCCTGGAGCGGCGGCCTCGGCGCGGCCGGCCAGCTGGGCGCCGGTTTCGCCATCGGCGCGCAGGGCTGGGCCTGGGCCGGCCTGCAGGGCGGCGCCTGGGCGCTGCCGGCCGGCCAGCCCGGCATGGGCTGGGGCGCGGCCATCGTTCTGCTGTCCCTGCTGATGCTGGTGGCGGTCGGCCTCGCCCGCCGCGGCTATTTCCAGGGCAATGAATTCATCGCCGGCGCGGTGGTGCTGTGCTCGGCCCTGCTGATCCTGTTCATCGCCATGCCGGTGCTCAAATCGCTGGGCGGCGCCTTCCTCGACGACGATGGCCGGCTCAGCGCGGCCGACGCCTGGGCCCGGCTGCTGAGCGCGCGGATCTGGAACCTGGGCTGCCTGAACGGCAAGGCGTCCTGCGGCGTGGCCTGGAACACGCTGGGTCTGGCGCTGGCGACCGCCACCGGGACCACCGTGCTGGGCACCTTGCTGGCGCTGCTGACCGAACGCGCCCTGACCGGCGCCAAGCCGCTGGTGCGGGTGCTGTCGGTGCTGCCGATCGTGACGCCGCCGTTCGTGGTCGGGCTGGGCCTGATCCTGCTGTTCGGCCGCGCCGGCCTGGTCAACCAGGCGCTGGAGCAGTGGTTCGGCTGGGAGGCGTCGCGCTGGTTCTACAGCGCCAAGGGAGTGTGGCTGGCGCAGATGATCGCCTTCACGCCGATCGCCTACCTGATGATGCGCGGCGTGACGCAGGCGGTGGCGCCGACGCTGGAGGAGGCGGCCCAGACCCTGCGCGCGCGGCCGATGCGGGTGTTCCTGACCGTCACGCTGCCGCTGCTGGCGCCGGGCCTGGCCAACGCCTTCCTGGTCGGCTTCATCGAATCGATGGGCGACTTCGGCAATCCCATCGTGGTGGGCGGGCAGTTCGCGGTGCTGTCGACCGAGATCTTCTTCGCCATCGTCGGCGCCCAGCTCGACCCGGGCCGGGCCGCGGCGCTGGCGCTGATCCTGAGCGCCTTCGCGCTGGCGGTGTTCGCGCTGCAGCGTTTCGCGCTGGGCAAGGGCAGTTACACCAGCATGTCCGGCAAGGGCGACAACGGCCTGCCGCCGGCGCTGCCGCTGCCGGTGCGGCGCGTCGCCATGGGGCTGGCGCTGCCGTGGCTGGCCTTCACCGGCGTGATCTACCTGTTCGCCTTCGCCGGCGGCTTCGTCAAGCTGTGGGGCCGCGATTTCAGCCTGACCTTGCAGCACTTCCAGACCGGCTTCGGGCTGGAGTGGCAGGACGGCATCGTCTGGGCCGGCGCCGGCTGGCACTCGCTGTGGACCACGCTGCGCCTGGCCGGCGGCGCCGCGCCGCTGACCGCGCTGCTGGGGCTGCTGATCGCCTACCTGCTGGCGCGCGTCAAGTTCCGCGGCCAGCAAGCCTTCGAGTTCGGCGCGCTGCTGGCCTTCGCGGTGCCCGGCACGGTGCTGGGGGTGGCCTATGTGATGGCCTTCAACGTGCCGCCGTTCGAGCTGACCGGCACCGGCCTGATCATCATGCTGTGCTTTGTGTTCCGCAACCTGCCGGTCAGCATCCGCGCCGGCACCGCGGCGTTCAAGCAGATCGACAAGAGCCTGGACGAGGCCTCGACCATGCTGGGCGCCTCGACCCTGACCACGCTGCGGCGCGCCGTGCTGCCGCTGCTGCGCCCGGCGCTGGTGGCGTCGCTGGTGTATTCCTTCGTGCGGGCCATGACCACGGTGTCGTCGGTGATCTTCCTGGTCAGCGCCGAGAACGAACTGGCCACCACCTTCATCATCGGCCGGGTCGGCAACGGCGAGTACGGCGTGGCGCTGGCCTATTGCACGGTGCTGACGGTGCTGATGCTGGCCGCAACCGGATTGATCCAATGGCTGGTGGGCGAGCGCAAGCTGGGCCGCCGCAGCCGGCAGGACTCGACCACCACCGCCACGCAGGCCCCGCCCGCGCTGGCCCCCCAGAACTAGGAGACAAGCATGAAACCAGGTATCGAATTCAAGGACATCACCAAGGCCTACGTCAAGGACGGGCCGCTGGCGGTCAAGGGGGTTAATTTCACGGTGCCGCGCGGCACCCTGACCACGCTGCTGGGGCCTTCGGGCTGCGGCAAGACCACCACGCTGCGCATGATCGCCGGGCTGGAAAGCCCGAGCGGCGGCCAGATCTGGATCGACGGCGCCGACGTCACCACGCTGTCGGCGGCCGAGCGCCACGTCAGCCTGGTGTTCCAGAGCTACGCGCTGTTCCCGCACATGAACATCTTCAACAATGTGGCCTACGGCCTGTCGGTGGCCGGAGTGGGGCCGGCCGCCACCAAGCAGCGGGTCGAAGCGGCGCTGGCGACGGTGGGCCTGAGCGGCTACAACCAGCGCTGGCCGGGCGAGCTGTCCGGCGGCCAGCAGCAGCGGGTGGCGCTGGCGCGCGCGCTGGTGCTGGAGCCGGCGGTGCTGCTGTTCGACGAACCGCTGTCGAACCTGGACGCGCGCCTGCGGCGCCAGATGCGCGACGAGATCCGCGCGCTGCAGCAGCGCCTGCAGCTGACGGTGGCCTACGTCACCCACGACCAGAGCGAGGCGCTGGCGGTGTCGGACCAGATCATCGTGATGCGCGACGGCAGGATCGCGCAGGCCGGCTCCCCGGCCGACCTGTACGAGCGGCCCAACAGCGAGTTCGTGGCCGGCTTCATGGGCGAGGCGCTGCTGCTGCCGGCGCAGGTGACCGGCGCCGGCATGGTGCGGCTGGGGCCGCTGGAGTGGCCGCAGCCGCGTCCGCTGCCGGTCGGCAAGGCGCAGGTGGCGGTGCGGCCGGAAGCCTGGCGCGTGGGCGACCCCGGCCAGTTCGGCCTGCCCGCCAGGGTGCTCAAGTCGACCTACCTGGGCGGCTTCTACGAGTACACGCTGAGCAGCGAGATCGGCGAGCTGTTCGTGGTTTGCCCGCAGGTCGAACGGCAGCGCCATCCCAGCGAGACGGTCAGCCTGGGCCTGCACCGGCAGGGCGTGTCGGTCCTGGCCAGCTAGCCCGCCGCCGCTTACCGTTGCCGCAAGGAGAACGCCATGCCAAGGATCGCAGGTCTGAATATCGGTGCCCGGCTGACGCTGGGTTTTGGCCTGGTGCTGCTCTGTGCCGCCGGCTTGCTGGGGATAGGACTGTGGCGCATGGGCGCGCTGCAGGGCGACACCGAGCGCATTGTCGGTGAGCGCCTGACCAGTCTGAACAGCGCGCTGGAAATGCGCGACAGCGGCGCCGCCATCGCGCTGACGCTGCGCCAGCTGGCGGCGCCGACCGACGCCAGGGAGGGCGCCGAGGCTGGCGCCCGGCTGGCCGAGGCGCTGGCCGCGTACGCCGCCGCCGACCGCGCGCTGCCGCCCGAGCCGGTCGATCCGGCCGCGCTGGCCGCGGTGCGCAAGGGCAAGCAGGCGCTGATGCCGGCGATCGCGCAGGTGCAGGCCGCCGTCGCCGCCGGCAATTACTTCGACGCCGCGGCGCTGCTCAAGTCCGACGTCGCGCCGCGGCACGCGCGCTGGATGGGCCAGCTGCGCGCGCTGGCCGACGCCGAGCGCGCCGCCATGGCGCGCACCCGCGACGATTCGCGCGCGCACTACCGGGCGGCGCTGGCCGGCATGCTGCTGGCGGGTTTGCTGACGCTGTTGTTCGGCACGGCCGGCGCGGTCCACATCACGCGCTCGATCAGCGGCCCGCTGCGGCGCGCGGCCAGGCTGGCCGAGCGCATCGCCGGCGGCGACCTGCGGGGCACGATCGACACCGCGGCGGCCGGCGAGGCCGGCCAGTTGCTGCGGGCGCTCCAGCTGATGCAGGACCGGCTGTCCGAGGCGATGGCGCAAATTAACCAGGGCAGCGCGATGGTGCTGGCGACCTCGCGCGAGATGGCGGCCGGCAACGCCGACCTGTCGGCGCGCACCGAGCGCCAGGCCAGTGCGCTGCAGCAGACGGCCGCCTCGATCAAGCTGCTGGCCGCCACGGTGCGCGCGAACGCCGAGCACGCGCACCAGGCCAGCAGCGCCGGCGGCGCGGCACTGGACTGCGCCGCGCGCGGCAGCGCGGTGGCGGCGCGGGTGTCGGACACGATGGGCGCGATCAAGGCCAGCTCGGACCGGGTGGCCGACATCATCTCGGTGATCGACGGCATCGCCTTCCAGACCAACATCCTGGCGCTGAACGCGGCGGTGGAGGCGGCGCGCGCCGGCGACTCGGGGCGCGGCTTCGCGGTGGTGGCGGCCGAGGTGCGGGCGCTGGCGCAGCGCTCGGCCGGCGCGGCGCGCGAGATCAAGACGCTGATCGGGGTCTCGGCGGAGCAGGTCGGCGAGGGCCACCGGCTGGTCGACGAGGCGGCCGGCGCCATGGGACAGATCGTCGATTCGGTGCGGCAGGTGGCCGCGCTGGTCCAGCGGATCTCGGCCGCCAGCCTGGCGCAGAGCGACAGCATCGGCCAGATCAGCCAGGCGATCGACCACATGGACACCATCACCCACCAGAACGCCGCGCTGGTCGAGCAGGCCGCGGCGGCGGCGGAAAGCTTGCGCGACCAATCGGCGCAGCTGGCGCTGGCGGTGTCGCGCTTCGCGCTGGAGGAGGGGGCGGCGCAGCGCCGGCCGCCGCAGCGGCTGGCGCAAGGCCTGCGCCTGGCAAGGCAGGATGCATGAGCAGCCTGTATCCGTTGAGATTCAAGACCATCTTCAAGGAAAAGCTGTGGGGCGGCCGCAAGATGCTCAGCCATCTGGGCAAGGACTTCGGGGCGCTGCCCAACTGCGGCGAAGCCTGGGAAATCTCGGGGCTGGAATCGGCCATGTCGGTGGTGGCCAACGGGCCGGAGGCGGGACAGACGCTGGCGGCGCTGCTGGCGCGCCACCAGGGCGCGCTGGTCGGCCGGGCGGTGTACCGGCGCCACGGCAATGTGTTTCCGCTGCTGGTCAAGTTCATCGACGCTGGCGACGACCTGTCGATCCAGGCCCATCCGGACGACGCGCTGGCCCGGCGGCGCCACAACGCCTCAGGCAAGACCGAGATGTGGCATGTGGTGCAGGCCGACCCGGGCGCCAGCGTGGTGGCCGGCTTCAACCGGCCGGTCAGCCCGGAGCTGTACCTGGAAAAGCTCCGCAGCGGCAGGCTGGATGAGATCCTGAACCGGGAGCCGGCGATGGCCGGCGATGTGTTCTTCCTGCCCGCGGGCAGGGTGCATGCGCTTGGCAAGGGGCTGCTGGTCGCCGAGATCCAGCAGGCGTCCGACGTGACCTACCGTATCCACGATTTCGACCGGATGGACAGCAACGGCGCGCGGCGCGCGCTGCATGCCGGACAGGCGCTGGCCGCGCTGGACTTCGGGGCCTGCCCGCGCGCCAGGGCGGTCTATGCCGGCAAGCCCGGGCAGGCGGTCAAGGTGGTGGAGTGCGCCTACTTCACCACCCATGTCCTGGAATGTGTCCGGCCTGTCGTGCGCGATTACCCGTTCGACTCCTTCGTGATCCAGGTCTGCGTGCAGGGTGCGTACACGCTGGTGGCCGGCCCCCATCGGCTGGATGTCAGGATGGGGGACTGCGTGCTGGTGCCGGCCGCCATCGAGCAGGTCAGGCTGGACACGTGCTCCGGCTTCAAGATGCTGGAGTGCCACGTGCCTTCCTTGTGAGCGGTTTGCGCGGCGAACCGCGCATCCCGTCACTTACCCGTCACTTACTCGTAGTCGCTCATCGGCGCGCAGCCGCAGAACAGGTTACGGTCGCCGTAGACATTGTCGGCGCGGCCGACCGGCGGCCAGTACTTCTGCTTGCGCAGCGACGGCACAGGGTAGGCCGCCACTTCGCGGCTGTACTTGCGCTCCCACTTGTCGGCGGTCAGCACCTCGGCGGTGTGCGGCGCGAACTTGAGCGGGTTGTCCAGCTTGTCGAACTCGCCGCTTTCGACCTTGGCGATCTCGCCGCGGATGGCGATCATCGCATCGATGAAGCGGTCCATCTCGACCTTCGATTCGCTCTCGGTCGGCTCGATCATCAGCGTGCCCGGTACCGGGAAGCTCATGGTCGGCGCGTGGAAGCCGAAGTCCATCAAACGCTTGGCCACGTCTTCGTTGCTGATGCCGGTGGCATCCTGCAGCGGACGCAGGTCGATGATGCACTCGTGCGCCACCAGACCGTCGTGGCCCGAGTACAGCACAGGGAAGTGCGGCGACAGGCGGCGCGCGATGTAGTTGGCGTTCAGGATCGCGGTTTCGGTCGCGGCGGTCAGGCCTTCCGCGCCCATCATGGCGATGTACATCCACGAAATCGGCAGGATGCTGGCAGAGCCGAACGGCGCGGCGCTGACCGAACCGATGCCGGCGTTGTCGCGGATGTAGCCGTTCGAACGCTGGTTGGGCAGGAACTTGGCCAGGTGCGCGCCGACGCCGATCGGGCCGACGCCCGGGCCGCCACCGCCGTGGGGAATGCAGAAGGTCTTGTGCAGGTTCAGGTGCGAGACGTCGCCGCCGAACGAACCCGGAGCCGCCACGCCGACCAGCGCGTTCATGTTGGCGCCGTCGATGTAGACCTGGCCGCCGTGGCCGTGGACGATCTCGCACAGTTCCTGGATGCCTTCTTCGAACACGCCGTGGGTCGATGGGTAGGTCACCATCACGCAGGCCAGGTTCTTCGAGTGCAGTTCAGCCTTGGCCTTCAGGTCGGCCAGGTCGACGTTGCCGCTGGCGTCGCAGGCGGTGACCACCACTTGCATGCCGACCATGTTGGCCGATGCCGGGTTGGTGCCGTGTGCCGACGATGGAATCAGGCAGATGTTGCGATGGCCTTCGCCGCGCGACTGGTGGTAAGCCTGGATCACCAGCAGACCGGCGTACTCGCCCTGCGAACCGGCGTTAGGCTGCAGCGAGACGGCGGCGTAGCCGGTCAGCGCGCACAGCATCTCTTCCAGCTGCGAGATCATTTCGCGGTAGCCGACGGTCTGCGCGTCCGGCGCGAACGGGTGGATGTTCGAGAACTCGGGCCAGGTGACCGGGATCATCTCGGACGTCGCGTTCAGCTTCATGGTGCACGAACCCAGCGGGATCATGGTGCGGTCCAGCGCCAGGTCCTTGTCCGCCAGGCTGCGCAGGTAGCGCAGCATTTCGGTTTCGGAGTGGTAGCGGTTGAAGACCGGGTGGCTCAGGTAGTCGCTGGTGCGCGACAGCGAGGCCGGGAAGGCCTGCGCGACGGCAGCTTCCACGCCGTCGAAGTCCGGGCCGTGTGCCGGGCCGCCGACCGGGTGCGCGAACACGGTCCACAGCAGCGCGATGTCTTCGCGGCTGGTGGTTTCGTCCAGCGATACGCCGACGTGGGTGGCGTCGATCATGCGCAGGTTGACGCCGTGCGAGTGGGCCGATGCGTGCAGCTGCTCGGCGCTCTTGACGGCGACGGTCAGCGTGTCGAAGAAGGTGTCGTTGGTGACGGTGTAGCCCAGCGTCTTCAGGTTGGCGGCCAGCACGCCGGTGTAGCGGTGTACGCGCTGGGCGATCTGCAGCAGGCCTTTCGGGCCGTGGTAGACGGCGTACATCGATGCCATCACCGCCAGCAGCACCTGCGCGGTGCAGATGTTGGAGGTGGCTTTTTCGCGGCGGATGTGCTGCTCGCGGGTTTGCAGCGCCAGGCGGTAAGCCTTGTTGCCCTGGGCGTCGATGGTGACGCCGACCAGGCGGCCGGACATGCTGCGCTTGAATTCGTCGCGGGTCGACAGGTAGCCTGCGTGCGGGCCGCCAAAGCCCAGCGGTACGCCGAAGCGCTGGCTGTTACCGACCACCACGTCCGCGCCCCATTCGCCCGGAGGCGTCAGCATGGTCAGCGCCAGCAGGTCGGCGGCGACCACCACCATCGCGCCCTTGGCCTTGACGGCTTCCACGCCGGCCTTGTAATCGCGCACCACGCCGTTCACGCCCGGGTATTGCAGCAGCACGCCGAAGCACTCGCCCACGGCGGCCAGTTCGGCCGGGTGGAAGGTCTTCACTTCGATGCCCAGCGGCTTGGCGCGGGTCTCGACCACTTCGCGGGTCTGCGGCAGCACGTCGTCGGCGACGTAGAACACGGTCGATTTCGATTTGCCCACGCGCTGGATCAGCGTCATCGCTTCGGCGGCGGCCGTGCCTTCGTCCAGCATCGACGCGTTGGCGATGCCCATGCCGGTCAGGTCGGTGATGGTCTGCTGGAAGTTCAGGATCGCTTCCAGGCGGCCTTGCGAGATCTCCGGCTGGTACGGGGTGTAGGCGGTGTACCAGGCCGGGTTTTCGAAGATGTTACGCAGCACCACGCCAGGCGTGACGGTGTTGTAGTAGCCCTGGCCGATCAGCGACTTGAGCACCTTGTTCTTCGAGGCGATCTTCTTCAGCTTGGACAGCGCTTCCTGTTCCGGCATCGGCTGCGCGTACGCGCCCAGCGGCAGTGCGCCCTTGTTGCGGATGTTGGATGGGACCAGGGCGTCGATCAGGGATGCGCGCGAGGCGTAGCCGAGTACCGACAGCATGGCTTCCTGTTCTGCGGCGTCAGGGCCGATGTGGCGGGCGATGAAGGCGTCGCGGGCTTCGAGTTGGGTCAGGCTGGTGCGGGTCATGATATGGGCGAGGGCAGTGTGAGGAATGGTGCAATACGTCGTCCCCGCGAAAGCGGGGACCCATGCTGAGTGGCCGGAGTCAGCTCAGCATGGATTCCCGCCTGCGCGGGAATGACGGCGGCGAATTACGCTTCGGTGGTCTTGCCGTAGGCGGCGGCGTCCAGCAGGCCGTTGATCGCGGCGGCGTCGGCCGGCTTGATCTTGAACAGCCAGGCGCTGTAGGCGTCGGCGTTGATCGATTCAGGCGCGTTGACCACGTCGTCGTTGACGGCGATGACTTCGCCGGCGACCGGCGCGTAGATGTCGCTGGCCGCTTTGACCGATTCCACCACGGCGGCGTCGTCGCCGGCGCCGTAGGTCGCGCCCACTTTCGGCAGTTCGACGAAGACGATGTCGCCCAGCGCATCCTGCGCGAACGCGGTGATGCCGACGGTGACGGTGCCGTCAGCTTCGGCGCGCACCCATTCGTGGGATTCGGTGTACTTCAGGTCGGCAGGAATGTTCATGTAAGGCTCCAGAAGGGTGGTAGGGTGGTGCGGATATAAATAATATAAACAATTAAACAGCCAGGATTTTACCGTTGCGCACGAACGGCAGCTTGACCACCGACGCGGCCAGTTTCTTGTCGCGGATCTCAACGTGCACGGTGTCGCCGACGGCCACGCCGTTGGGCACGCGCGCCAGCGCGATCGCCTGCTGCATGGTCGGGCTGAAGGTGCCGCTGGTGATCTCGCCGACGGCGTCGGTGCCGGCCACGACCACCTTCTGGTGGGCGCGCAGCACGCCGCCTTTTTCGCGCAGGATCAGGCCGACGAACTGGGCCTTCTGGCCCATCGCCTGCAGCGCGGCCTTGCCGACGAAGTCGCGCAGGGAGATCATGTCGATGGTCCAGGCCAGGCCGGCGTCCAGCGGGTTGACGGTTTCGTCCATGTCCTGGCCGTACAGGTTCATGCCGGCTTCCAGACGCAGCGTGTCGCGCGCGCCCAGGCCGGCCGGCTTGACGCCCGCCGCGGCCAGCGCGTTCCACAGCTTCTCGGCCTGCTCGGCGGCGACGCCGATTTCAAAGCCGTCCTCGCCGGTGTAGCCGGTGCGGGCGATCATCGCCTCGCCGAAGGTGGCGCTCTGGGCGAAGGCGACGTTGAACGGCTTCATGTCGGCCGTGCCTTGCTTCGATTCCGGGATGACTTCCCACACCTTGGCGCGGGCGTTCGGGCCCTGCACGGCGATCAGCGCCATGGCGTTGGCGCCGTCGCGGCGCTGGGTGATGGTCAGGCCGGCCTTGGTGGCGGCGTTGAGCTGCTGCATCCAGGCCACGTCTTTTTCGGCGGTGCCGGCGTTGACCACCAGGCGGAACCAGTTCTCGTTGATGAAGTAGACGATCAGGTCGTCGATGACGAAGCCCTGCGGGTTCAGCATGCACGAGTACAGCGCCTTGCCGGACACCTGCAGCTTGTCGACGTTGTTGGCCAGCAGGCCGCGCAGGAAGCCGCGCACATCGTCGCCCTTGATGTCGACCACGCACATGTGGGCCACGTCGAACATGCCGACGTCGGTGCGCACGGCGTTGTGCTCTTCGATCTGGGAGCCGTAGTTGACCGGCATGTCCCAGCCGCCGAAGTCGACCATCTTGGCGCCGGCGGCGCGGTGGGCATTGTTGAGTGGGGTGGCTTTGAGCGTCATAATTCCTCGGTCCAAATCGAATAGGGGTTAACAGAACATACAAGGAAACGCCAATAAAAAAGCTGATTCCACAATGATCGCAGACCCCTCTGTCCTTGGTACCTGAGAGATTACGGGGGAGGCTGGCTCCTGATTCCCGTGCGCCCCTTCGGTGGGCCGCCGGCTTGCGCCGCGGCCGCTCTCCAGAGTTGGTCCAGTTGGCATCCCGCCGTAATCATACGGCGGCCGCGCTGGTCCCTTGATCGGTCCTTTTGCCTGAGAGTTTTTGGGTAGTGCCCCTTCGGCGGCAAAGCTGGTTTGCCCTCTCCCGATCAAGACTCGGGAATATATGTCAGAAGTACCTTGTTGTCAATCTACAGCCCAATCAGGCGGGCCGGGCGGCGCACGAATGAAATGCAATAATAGGGCACTAAAAACAACTATTTGCTAGAATAAATCACACTTATTACAGAGCCCAGCCATGAGCCAAGATTCCACCAATTACGAGGGCCACGCGTGGTTCACCCTGTCCGGCGATGTCAACAGCGACATGGTCCGCCGCGTCTTTGACGCCGTGGCCGACATGACAGAGGACCGCATCACCACCGCCCACATCCTGATCCAGTCCAACGGCGGCTACGTCAGCGACGGCATTTGCCTGTACAACTACCTGAGCAAGCTGCCGATCAAGATCGTCACCTACAACGCCGGCGCGGTGGCCTCGATCGCGGTGATCCTGTTCCTGGCCGGCGGCGAGCGCTATGCCAGCGACACGGCGCGCTTCATGGTGCACAAGTCGCACGCCAGCGCGCCGCACGGCGCCCGGCCGGACGCGCTGCGCATCATCGTCGAAGGCTTGCAGGCCGACGACGCCCGCACCGAACAGATCCTGCGCGACCACGTGCAGTTCACGGACGACCACTGGCGCACGCACGAGTACTCGGACCTGCACCTGACGGCGGCCGAGGGTCTGAAAGTGGGAATGGTCAACGCCGTGAAGGATTTCGTGCCGCCGCGCGGCCAGCGGGTGGCCAATATTTGATGGTTGCGGCTGGCGGTTGCGGCGTCCTGTGACGGCGCCGCAATGACCGCGCTGGCCTACTTAGCGGTCTTTACTTCCTGACTGCTTGTTGCCGTCGTTTTTGTGGCTCTGACGGCCAGCTTCCACGTGCTGCTCATGGGTGCCGCCCTGGGTGCCGCCGCTGCTGCCGCGCGACCCGCCGGACGACCCCTGTTCGCCAGACTGCTTGCTGCCGCCTGAGGTTGAGCCCTGCTTGCTACTACCACCTTTTTGATTCGAGTTCATGTCGATTCCTTTGTGAAAATGAAAGAACGTGCTCGCCAGAACCGCGCCGGCGCTTGCATTCCGGCGCGTTTTTGGTAGTGCAATGATGCGGGCTCGATCCGGGCCTCGGTATCAGAATTTCTCTTGGTGGGGTGTAGGAGCATGCCTTGCTGTCCCCCGTTGGAGGAACTTCAATCTTGTCTTTTGTACCCCGTCAGCGCCGGTTTTGGGCCGTAAAAGTTGTGGCAAAACAGAAAAATACGCGAAATATTGCATAGTCTTTCCTTTCGGGTATTGCCATGCAGAAATAATGTGCAAGAATGGCGTAAACGGACTCCCCTTCAAAGCAGGTCACCTCATGGTTGCAACTTCCACAACGCCCGCAGCGCCGAAAAAGACGGTCTCGCCGCGGCATGCCTTGTTGGAAGAGCTGATCGGCATCGCCACCCGGCATGCCAGCGACCAGTACCTGGACCTGGCCACCCGCCTGGCGGGCGCGCTGATCGACGCCACCGGCGGCGACCCGCGCACCATGCAGCAGCGCATCCGCGCCGGCAACCAGCTACGCAACCGCAATTTCGCCTTCCTGCACCTGGCTTCCGCCACGCTGGAGAAGGCCTTGCGGCGCGAGATCGCCGAGCTGTCGCCGGCGGTCAAGGGCAAGGTGCGCGCGGCCGAGCAGCCGCTGTCGCTGGTGCCGTTCGAGGAGATGGATAACAAGGTCGCGCTCGGCGGCGTCAGCAAGCCGTTCGAGAGCCTGTATTCCGACCAGCTGCAAACGCTCAACGTGCGCCTGGCGTTTCTGCTGGATCGCGATATTTTGCGGGTCAGCCAGAATCCGTTCCGGCCCGAAGTATTTCTGGTCGCCCTGCAGCAGGCCTGGACCGAATTCGACACCGAGGCCGACGCCGCGCCGCTGTTGCAGCCGCTGATCAAGCCGGGCATGTTCATCGAACTGGGGCCGATGCTGGACGCCTTGAACCTGGCCTTGCAGAGCAAGGGTGTGTTGCCGGGTTCGGTGGACGGTTTCAAAGGCCGCAAGGCGGACCAGCCCAAGGCAGCGGCGCCGTCGCGTGTGCGCGGCAACCAGGCGGCGCTGGCGCAGCAGCTGCGGCAGTTCTTCGCGTCCAGCGATGTGGCGGGTTCGGCTGCGGGTGAGATCGTCGACAACATCGCCGATGGATTGCTGCATGGCGTCGACCTGAGCATTCCCGACTTGCCGATGTCGGCGTTGAATTCGGGCGCCGCGTGGGTGCCGAATGCCGACGGCGCGGCGCAGGGCGCGGCGCATGGCGTCACGGCGGTTGCGCAAGGCGTGCCGGGCGGGGTGTTGATGGCGCCCGGCTTTGTCGCCGGCGCGGCTGGTGCGCCGGTCGTTGCCGCAGGCGGATTCACCCCGGTCGGCGGCGTCTGGGTGCAAGGTCCCGCACAAGGCGTGCTGCCTGGAACCCTCAGCAACGAAGACGCGCAACGCCTGTCGCAGATCGGCGCCAAGCAGCCGCTGCTGGCGTACCTGGCGCAGCTGCAAAAGGCGGTGCCTTACGAATCCATCGGTACCCTGGGCGCGGTGGCCGGCATCGCGGCGGGACCGGCGCCGTCCGGCCAGGCCGCGTCCGACGCCGCTCCGGCCGCGGCGGGCGGCGGCAACGTCTTCTACCTGCCGAACATCAAAGCCAGCATGCCGCAGGGCAGCCTGTCGCGCACCGACGAAAGCACCATCGACCTGTTGTCGGCGATCTTCGACACCGTGTTCCGCGACCAGAACATCTCGCAGGAAATCCGCGACCTGATCCGCTTCCTGCAGATCCCGGTGCTGAAAGCCGCGCTGGTCGACAAGAATTTCTTCTTCCAGGAAGCCCATCCGGCGCGCCGCCTGATCGACCTGCTGTCGCGCATGGGGTGGGAGCAGCGCAAGGGGCCGGAAGATCCGCTGTTCCAGGCGATGCAGCGCAGCGTCGACCGCGTCGGCCGCGACTACGATCATGAGTTGTCGGTCTTCACCGAAGCGGTCAATGAACTGGAGGCGTCGATCCAGGCGGAAGAGCGCGCCGCCGCCACCGCCATCGCCGAGCCCATCGCCGCCGCGCTGAAGCAGGAGAAGATGGCCGAGTCGAGCAAGCTGGCCAGGAACGCCGTGGCCTTGCGCATCGGCACCGGCGAAGTGATCGCCGTGGTGGAAGCCTTCCTCGAGCAGCGCTGGGTGTCGGTGCTGACCATCGCCTACAGCATCGAGGACGACAAGCCGGGTGCCGTCAACAACGCCACCAAGACCATGGACGACCTGATCTGGAGCGTGCGTCCCAAGCTCAACCCCGAAGAACGCAAGCAGCTGATCGCCAAGCTGCCGGTGCTGCTGACTACGCTGAACAAATGGCTGGACATCATCAAGTGGCAGGACGCGGACCGTCTGCAATTCTTTGCCGAGCTGGCCGAATGCCACGCCTCCATCGTGCGTGCGCCGCTGGAGATGTCGCCGGAACGTCAGCTGGAAATTTCAATGCAGGTGGCGCAGCAGGCGGCCGAGCGGCGTCTGGAGCTGCAAGCCAAGGCCGAGGCGGCCGCCAAGGCGGAGGCCGAAGCGCGCGCCCAGCAAGCGCCGGCTCCTGAAGAGGAAGACGCCGCCATCGAGGTCGACAGCCTGACGCGTGGCATGTGGCTGGAGTTCGAGCAGGAGGATGGCAGCAGCCGCAAGGTCAAGCTGGCGTGGATCAGTCCCTTGCGCACCTTGTACATCTTCTCGACGGCGGCGCGGCAGGAAGCGTTCTCGATGTCCGGCGAGCAGCTGGCCAAGCGCTTCGTTGAACAGACGGTGCAGGTGGTGCGCAGCGAAGGCGTGGTCGCCGTCGCACTGTCGCAAGCACTGGCCCGCAACGCCGACAACGACGCCTCCATCGATCCGCCAGCCTCGGCCTTCGGCTAGGTTCTTTCGCGTATTACTTTGAATTCGTCAACGTCAGCAGGGCGCCGCCCATGCCGACGAAGATCACGCCCGTGGTGCGCTTGGCCAGGCGGGTGCGGGCGATGCTCTGCTTGACGCTGCGCTTCAGCCACGACGCACACGCCACGTAGAAGAAGTGCGACAACAGCGTGCAGCTGGTGAAGGTCGACGTCAGCAGCAGGAAGCGCACAGGGTCCACGTGATCCGGCGGCATAAACTGCGGGAACACCGCGGTGAAGAACAGGATCGCCTTCGGATTGCTCACCGCCACCAGCAGGCCGGCGCGGAAGGTGCTCAACCGGCTGGCCTCGGCCGCGTTGGGCTGGTCGACCGCCGTGGCGACAATCTCCGTCGTCGCCGTCACCAGGCTGGCGTTGCGCCATGCCTTGATGCCCAGGTAAATCAGATAGGCCGCGCCGGCCAACTTGAGCGCGCCGAACGCCAGCGCCGAGGTTTTCAGCAGCAAGCCCAGCCCAGCCACCGCCGTGGTCGCCACAATGAACACGCCCAGCGCATTGCCGGCGGAGCTGTAGAGCGCCCGCCGCGCACCCATGGTGGTCGCGGTCGAGATCGCCATCAGCACGCCCGGTCCCGGGCTGAACGCCGCCGCCAGGGAAACCGATAGGAACAACAGCCAGGTCGATACAGTCATTGCAAAGCTCCCAAGGTAAGTGTCATTAGCGCCGCCATGCCGCCATGCGCGGGATGGTGGTTGGCCTCAGTATGCCATGCCCCACCGGAACGCGTCGGCCGCCGCCAATTTTGCTCCCCTCTGCCGCAAGAAGATGTATTTGTTGTAAAATTTGCACTCTCTTAACCGCGATTTTCCAAAGAATGGATTGAAGATGTGTCAGAGAAAATCGTTATTCCCCGTGCTGTTGATGGTGGCAGCGACCTCGGTTGCCGCAGCCAATCCGGATTTGACCATTGATGACACCGATCGGGACCGGGCCGCGTCCACCCTCGGCTTTGTGTCCAAGAAACTGAAATTGGACAATATCCAGGATAGGGACCCCGACGGAGTTCGTACGCGCAGCAGGTACTCCATTTCCGAGTCGCCTATGAGATCCGGTCTGATGCAGGATGTCGTGCTGGAACAGCTGCATCGCTACGCTTGTTCCAACGCCGTATTTGGCGTAGCCGAAGTCCAGGATTTCAAGTCGTTCGTCGGCAAAGAAGAGATGTTCGTTTTTACAAAGTTGCGTTTCAAACTGCTGGACAGCTGGAAGGTGCGGCCCGACCCGGAGGCGCAAACCTTTGACCTGATCGTCGAAGGTGGCGAAGCGGAATATAAAGGTGAAATGGTACGCGCCAATATACCCAATGCCACCTATGTCAAAGGCCATCGCTACGTGATGGTGATTGGCGACCGTGGGGAAGCGGCGGACAAGAAGACCTTTGTCGGCGAGCCGTATTTTCTCGAGATTACAAACGAAGCCATTTATCCCGCAGCGGGGTGGTCGCCATTTAAGGCCGGCACAACGCTGAGCGAGGCCAAGGCCTTGGTCGATGCAGCCCTGCGGGAGCGGGAGTGCGAATGAAGCCACGCCCATGCTGACCAGGTTTTGCTCGCCACCTCTGTTGTCGCACGGTAATTTTCGATAGAATGCGGACGCATGTGTTTTAATGATGCGGTGCAAAATAACGACAGGGCGCTTTTAGATGATGTGGTGGCACGGTTTGAGTGTAACGGGGAGTCTGGCGGTAACCGGGCCTATAGGAATCGCGATCGCCGTCTGGCTGCTGGCGGGCAAGTCGTGGCGGCTGACGGCGGCGTGGTGCATCCTGTTCGGCATCGGCATGGCGCTGGTCGTGGCCACCAAGATGGCCTTCGTCGGCTGGGGCATCGGTGTGGAATCGGTGGAGTTCGCCGGCTTCAGCGGCCATGCGATGCGCGCCGCCGCCGTGTTCCCGGTCGCCTTCTTCCTGGCCTTCCGCTCGTCGCCGCCGCCGTTGCGCGTGCTGGCCACCTTGCTGGGCATGCTGCTGGCCGTGCTCATTGCCATTTCCCGCGTCTATGTGCACGCCCATTCGGTGTCCGAGTCGGTGACCGGCTGCCTGCTTGGCCTGGTCGTGGCGGCGGTGTTTATCTGGTACGCCAGCACCGAGCACCATATGGCGCTGAGCCGGCTGCTGGTGGTGCTGTGCATCCCGGTCGTGCTGATCGCGCCCCGCGTGGAGCCGGTGCCGGCCGAAATGTGGATCACCCAGGCCGCGCTCTGGCTGTCCGGCCACGACCAACCTTATACCCGCGCCATTTGGCGTGAACCGAAATCCCCGTTACGATAGGCGCATGCACCGGCCATGACGCGTTTTCGGCCTGATTTGAAGCGCAAAATGGTATTATTGTGAACTTTTCCAGCCCACACACCAGATAACAACGTGCGTCTATCTTCCATCAAATTGTCGGGATTTAAGTCTTTCGTTGATCCCACCAATTTCCAGGTGCCGGGTCAGTTGGTGGGCGTGGTGGGCCCCAACGGTTGCGGCAAGTCGAACATCATCGACGCCGTGCGCTGGGTGCTGGGCGAATCCAAGGCTTCCGAGCTGCGCGGCGAATCCATGCAGGACGTCATCTTCAACGGCTCGACCCACCGCAAGCCGGCCGGGCGCGCCTCGGTCGAGCTGGTGTTCGACAATAACGACGGCAAGGCCTCCGGCCAGTGGGGCCAGTACGCCGAGATCGCCGTCAAGCGCACGCTGACGCGCGACGGCACTTCGACCTACTACATCAACGGCCAGCCGGTGCGCCGGCGCGACATCCAGGACATCTTCCTTGGCACCGGCCTCGGCCCGCGCGCCTACGCCATCATCGGCCAGGGCATGATCAGCCGCATCATCGAATCGCGCCCGGAAGAGCTGCGCGTGTTCCTGGAAGAGGCGGCCGGCGTATCGAAGTACAAGGAGCGCCGCCGCGAGACGGAAAACCGCCTGCACGACACCCGCGAGAACCTGCTGCGGGTGGAGGACATCCTGCGCGAACTGAATTCGAATTTGGAAAAGCTGGAAGGCCAGGCCGCCGTCGCCACCAAGTTCCACCAGCTGCAATCGGACCAGGAAGAAAAGCAGAAGCTGCTGTGGTTGCTGCGCAAGATCGAAGCCGAGAACGAGCAGAAGAAGTACTTCCGCGAGATGGAGCAGGCGCAGAACGACCTGGAGGAACAGACCGCCAAGTTGCGCAACGTCGAGCTGTCGCTGGAGCAGATGCGCCAGGGCCACTTCGCCGCCGGCGACCGCCTGCACACGGCGCAGGGCAGCCTGTACCAGACCAACGCCGAAATCGGCAGCCTGGAAGCGCAGATCAAGTTCGTCATCGAATCGCGCAGCCGCCTGCAGACGCAACTGGCCGCGCTGACCGCGCAGCGCGACCAATGGCAGCAGCAGGTCAGCGAATACGGCGGCCAGATCGAGGAAGGCGAGTTCACGCTGGAAGAACTGTCGGCCAAGGTCGAGCAGTCGCAGATGATGGCCGAGCAAAAGGCCGAGTCCCTGCCGATGCTGGAGCAGGTATGGCGCGAGGCGCAGACCAAGAGCACCGAATCGCGTGCCCGCATCATGCAGGCGCAGCAGCAGCTGGAGCTGGAATCGGCGCACCAGCGCAACGCCAACAACATCCTCAACGGTCTGGCCGTGCGGCGCGAGCGCCTTCAGCAGGAAAAGAGCGGCCTCAATCTGCCGGACAGCGCGCATCTGAACAACCTGCGCATGCAGTTGGAAGAAAAGCAGCAGGCGCTGGAAGAACAGGGCTTCCTGCTGGAGGAGGCGCTGGAACAGCAGCCCAAGCTGGAAGAGGAGCGCCAGGCCGCGCAGCACCAGGTCAACACCGAAACCGCCGCCAACGCCCAGCTGGAAGCGCGCCTGAACGCGCTGCGCCAGTTGCAGGAGCGCGTGCAGACGCAGGGCAAAGTCACGCCGTGGCTGCAGAAGCACGAGCTGGATTCGCTGCCGCGCCTGTGGCAAAAACTGAACATCGAATCCGGCTGGGAGACCGCGCTGGAATCCGTGCTGCGCGAGCGTACCTCGGCGCTGCAGATGTCGAACATCGAATGGGCCAAGGCCTTCTTCAGCGATGCGCCGCCGGCCAAGCTGGCGCTGTTTGCGCCGTCGCACGCGGTGCCGCCGGCGCCGGTGGAAGTGGCTGGCCTGAAGCCGTTCCTGAACCTGCTCAAGCTGAACGACCCAGGTCTGCGCGGCCTGCTGCAGGACTGGCTGCACAACGTCTACATCGCCGAGGACACGGCCGAAGCCTTCGCCGACCGCGCCAGGTTGCCGGCCGGCGCCTGCTTCGTCACGCGCCAGGGCCACGCCATCACGCAGGGCAGCGTGCGTTTCTACGCCGCCGACTCCGAGCAGGATGGCATGCTGGGCCGCCAGCAGGAAATCGACAACATCACCAAGCAGCTGCGCGCGCAGCAGATGCTGGCCGACGAAGCGCGCGCCCGTTCGGTGCGCGCCGATGCCGCCGTCTCCGAGCTGACGCGCCGCCTGACCGAGTACCGCGCCAAGCTGCAAAGCCTGCAGCAGTCGGTGCACACCTTGCAGCTGGACGTGGTCAAGCTGTCGGAGATCGAGGCGCGCTTCAACCAGCGCAGCAACCAGATCGAAACCGACCTGGCCGAAATCGCCGCGCAGGAAGAGGAACAAACCCAGGTCAAGATGGAGTCCGAGGAGAAGTTCGAGCAGCTCGACATGGAGCTCGGCAATCTCCAGGGCGACCATGAGGAAGGCCAGACGCTGTTCCTCGAAAAAGAGCAGCGCCTCGCTGACGCCCGCGAAGCCCTGCGCGACCTGGAACGCGCCGCGCAGGAAGCGCAGTTCGCGGAAAAATCCCAGCGCAGCAAGATCGAAGAATTCCGCCGCGCGATCGCCACCGCGACCGCGCAGGTGGCGCAGGTCACGCAAAGCCTGGAAGCGGGACAGACCGAACTGGCCAACCTCGAATCCGGCCAGGCCAACGAGGGCTTGCAGGAACTGCTGGACCGCCGCACCGGCCAGGAAAAAGCGCTGTCCGACGCCCGCCACGAACTCGATCAGATCACGCAGCAGCTGCGCATGTTCGAGGAAGGCCGCATGTCGACCGAGCGCGCCCTGCAACCGCAGCGCGACAAGATCATGGAAATGCAGCTGAAGGAACAGGCAGCGCGCCTGAACCAGGAGCAGTTCGCCGCGCAGCTGGCCGAGGTGCAGGCCGACGAGGCGGCGCTGGCCGAGAAGCTGCATCCCGATATGAAGGCTTCGTACCTGCAGGGCGAAGTGACGCGCCTGACCAATGCGATCTCGATGCTGGGCGCGGTCAACCTGGCGGCGCTGGACGAGCTGGCGACGGCCTCCGAACGCAAGAACTTCCTCGACGCGCAGAACGCCGACTTGAATGAGGCGATCAACACGCTGGAAGACGCGATCGCGCGCATCGACAAGGAGACCCGCGATCTGCTGCAAGACACCTTCGACCGCGTCAACGGCCACTTCTCCGAACTGTTCCCGATCCTGTTCGGCGGCGGCCAGGCCAAGCTGATCATGACCGGCGATGAAATCCTCGACTCCGGCGTGCAGGTCATGGCCCAGCCGCCGGGTAAAAAGAACGCCACCATCCACCTGTTGTCCGGCGGTGAAAAAGCGCTGACCGCAACGGCGCTGGTGTTCTCGATGTTCCGACTTAACCCGGCGCCGTTCTGCCTGCTCGACGAGGTCGATGCACCGCTGGACGACGCCAATACCGAACGATTCTGCCGGATGGTCAAACGCATGTCTGACCACACCCAATTCCTCTTCATCTCGCACAACAAGATTGCGATGGAGATGGCCAATCAACTGATCGGTGTGACGATGCAAGAGCAGGGCGTATCGCGCATCGTGGCGGTGGATATGGAATCCGCCGCAAACTTCGCTTCCGAGGCACAAGCAGCATGACAGACCTACAAATGAGTTTGATCGGAATCGCGGGCGTATTCGTCGCCGGCGTTTTCACGTACAACAAGATCCAGGAATACAAGGCCAAGAAGAGCGTCGAACGCGCCTTCTCGACCGATCATGACGACGTGCTGATGCGCACCGGCGATGCGCCGTCATCGTCCGGTGTCCGTCACGAGCCGAGTTTTTCGCTCGACAGCGGCGCTCCCGGCCTGGCCGGTGGCGAAGCCTCCGCCGCTGCCGCCGCGCTGGGTGCGGTGGCCGCCGAATTCGAAACCGATCCAACGGCACCGCCGGCCGCGCCACGCGTCAACGCCGTGACGCCGGCTGCCGAACAGGCCACCGCGCTGGTCGATCCGCTGATCGATTGCCTGCTGCCGCTGGCGCTGGAAGGCGCGGCGCGCGGCGACAAGCTGCTGCCGGTGCTGCAAACGCTGCGCATGGTCGGCAACAAGCCGGTGCACTACATCGGCCTGGCCGTCAGCGGCGATTGGGAGCCTATCGTTCACGGCGGCGTCTACACCAAGCTGCAGGGCGGCGTGCAGCTGGCCAGCCGCAGCACCGCGCTGAACGAACTGGAATACTCGGAACTGGTCACGCGCCTGCGCGCGATGGCCGACGAAATCGGCGCCGAGCCGGAAATCCCGGACATGATCGAAGTGATGGCCGAGGCGCGCAATCTGCATCGCTTCGTCGCCGGTCACGACGCGCAGCTGGGCGTCAACCTGCAAACCAACGGCGCGCCGTGGGCCATTTCCACGCTGCTGGGCGCATTGGAAAAGCAGGGCTTCGACGTGCGCCCCGACGGCCGCTACGTGATGCCTGACGGCGAAGGCGGTCACCTGTTCTCGCTGTCGACCAACGTCACGCTGGCCGAGGAAACCACGCCGCGCCTGACGCTGCTGCTGGACGTGCCATGCGTGGCGCCTTCGCGCGACGGCTTCGGCGCCATGGTGGCCTGTGCCAAATCGCTGGTGGGCCGCCTGGATGCGACCATTGTCGACGACTACAACCAGCCGTTGTCGGACGCCGCGCTGGCGGAGATCGCCGGCCAGGTCCAGGACTTCTACGCCGAGATGAACGACGCCGACATTCCGGCCGGTTCGACCCGCGCGTTGCGTTTGTTTAGCTAGCAGGAAGCAGTAATGACCGAAGTAGATTTCAAGGCGCGCATCGAGTCCTTGAGCGCTGAGCTCAACAAGCACCTGCACGCCTATCACGTGGAAGACGCGCCCACCATCCCGGACGCGGAGTACGACAAGCTGTTCATCGAGCTGCAAAAGCTGGAAGAGGCGCACCCGCAATTCGCGCTGCCCGATTCGCCGACCAAGCGCGTGGGCGCGGCGCCGCTGCCGCAGTTCGACCAGGTCACCCATACGGTGCCGATGCTGTCGCTGAATAACGGCTTCACCGATGAAGACATCGAGAACTTCGACCGCCGCGTGCGCGAAGGCCTCGATGCGGCGGCCGCCGTCGAATACGCGGCCGAAGTCAAATACGACGGCCTGGCCATCAACCTGCGCTATGTCGATGGCTTGCTGGTGCAAGCCGCCACGCGCGGCGACGGCTATACCGGCGAGGACGTCACCGCCAATATCCGCACCATTCGCTCGATTCCGCTGCGCCTGAACACCTCGACGCCGCCTGCCATCCTCGATGTGCGCGGCGAGGTATTGATGTTCAAGACCGATTTCGAAGCGATGAATGCGCGCCAGCGCGAGGCCGGCCTGAAGGAATTCGTCAATCCGCGCAACGCGGCGGCGGGCAGCCTGCGCCAGCTCGATTCGCGCATCACCGCATCGCGCAAGCTGAGCTTTTTCGCCTACGGCGTCGGCGCGCTGGAAGGCGCCGAGATGCCGCTGTCGCACTCGGCGCTGCTGGACTGGTATCGCAGCATCGGCCTGCCGGTGGCGAAAGAGGCCGCCGTGGTGCGCGGCTACGAAGGCCTGATGGCCTACTACAAACAGATCGGTGAAGCGCGTCCGACCATGCCATACGAAATCGACGGCGTGGTCTACAAAGCCAACCTGCTGCAGGACCAGCGCACGCTGGGCTTCGTCTCGCGCGCGCCGCGTTTCGCGCTGGCGCACAAGTTCCCCGCGGAAGAAGCGCTGACCACCGTGCAGGCGATTGAAGTGCAGGTCGGCCGCACCGGCGCCATCACGCCGGTGGCGCGGCTGGCGTCCGTGTTCGTCGGTGGCGTCAACGTCACCAACGCTACGCTGCACAACGAAGACGAAGTGCGCCGCAAGGACGTGCGCGTGGGCGACACGGTGATCGTGCGCCGCGCCGGCGACGTCATCCCCGAAGTGCTGTCCGTGGTGCTGGAGCGCCGCCCGTCGCCGGAACCGGAAGCCTATGTGCTGCCGAAGACCTGCCCGGTCTGCGGCTCGCACGTGGTGCGCGAGGAGGGCGAGGCGATCGCCCGCTGCTCCGGCGGCTTGTTCTGCTCGGCCCAGCGCAAGGAGGCGATCCGCCACTTCGCCGGCCGCCGCATGATGGACATCGAAGGCCTGGGCGACCGCTACATCGACAACCTGGTCGAACACGGCCAGGTGCAGCGCGTGGCCGACCTGTACGCGTTGAAGCTGGAAGACCTGCTGGAAATGAAGCGCCTGGCCGACGAACGCGAAGGCACGACGCCGGAGACCGTCGCCCAGGGCAAGATCGCCACCAAGTGGGCGGACAACCTGCTGGAAGCCATCGCCGCCAGCAAACACCCGCCGCTGGAGCGCCTGCTGTTCGCGCTCGGCATCCGCCACGTCGGCGAATCCACCGCCAAGACGCTGGCCGAATGGCTGGGCCGTTTCGATCTGATCCGCCGCGTGCCGGCCGCGCTGCTGCGCGTGCTGCCCGATATCGGCGGCATCGTCGCCGATTCGATCGCCGACTTCTTCGCCGAGCCGAAGAACCAGGAAGCGATCGACGCCTTGCTGGCCGCCGGCGTCGCACCGACCGGCGAGCACCCGCCGAGCGCCAAGCTGCGCGAGAAGCTCGATACCGTCAAGCTGATGGCCGCGCTGGGCATCCCGAAATTGACGGAGCCGCGCAGCAAACAACTGGTCGAACAGGAGGTGACGCTGGAAGTGCTGGCGCACCTGCCGGTGTTCACGGTGTTCGGCCTGCCGGCAGGCGTGGCCGAAGCCTTGGAAGCGTGGATGGCGGAGCCGGGGCATCGCGAACAGCTGCTCGCGCTGCACCGGCTGCGCGACGACCTGCTGGCGCAATTGCCGGAGCAGGCGGCCGAAGGCCCGCTGACCGGCAAGACCTTTGTATTGACGGGCACCTTGCCCAACCTGAGTCGCGACCAGGCGGGCGCCATGATCGAAGCGCAGGGCGGCAAGGTCTCCGGTTCGGTATCGAAGAAAACGCATTATCTGGTCGCGGGGGCCGATGCCGGCAGCAAGCTGGTCAAGGCCCAGGAACTTGAAATCACCATACTGGACGAGGCAGGCCTGCTGGCACTGCTGGAAGCCAGTTAAAAAAGATAAAGATCATGTCCAAAATTCGAAAGGCAGTATTCCCGGTAGCCGGCCTTGGCAGCCGCTTCCTTCCCGCGACCAAGGCGCAGCCGAAGGAGATGCTGCCCATCGTCGACAAGCCGCTGATCCAGTACGCGGTGGAAGAGGCGGTCGCCGCCGGCATCACGGAAATGGTGTTCATCACCGGCCGCAACAAGCGCGCCATCGAAGACCACTTCGACAAGGCCTACGAGCTGGAAGCGGAACTGGAAGCTGCCAACAAGAAGGCCTTGCTGGAGCTGGTGCAGAACGTCATTCCGAAGCACGTCAACTGCATCTACATCCGCCAGTCCGAGCCGCTGGGCCTGGGCCACGCGGTCTTGTGCGCGCGCCCCGTGATCGGCGACGAACCGTTCGCCGTGCTGCTGGCGGACGACTTCATGGACACCGCGGACGGCATCAAGCCGGTGCTGGCCCAGATGACCGAGCTGTATGCCTATGAGCGTAGCAGCATCCTGGCGGTGCAGGAAGTGGCACGCGAGGCCACGCGTCAGTATGGCATCGTCAGTGCCTCGGCCTACCAGCCGAAGCTGGAACTGGTGCACGCCATCGTCGAGAAGCCGTCGCCGGATGTGGCGCCGTCCACGCTGGCGGTGGTGGGACGCTATGTGCTGTCGGGCCGGATTTTCTCGTACCTGGAAAACATCGGCGCCGGCACCGGCGGCGAGATCCAGCTGACCGACGGCATCGCCGCGCTGATGAAGGATGAGCGTGTGCTGGCCTATCGCTACGATGGTCAGCGCTACGATTGCGGCTCCAAGCTGGGCTACCTGAAGGCGATGACGGCGATGGGCCTCAAGCACCCGGAGACCGGCGCCGAGTACTGCCAGTTCCTGCGCGATATGCAGTGCGAAATCAACGGAGGCAGCCAGTGACGGTGCGCGAAATCCTGAAGATGGGCGATCCGCGCCTGCTGCGCGTGGCCGAGCCGGTGACCGAGTTTGATACCGCGGCCATGCGCGAGCTGATCGCCGACATGTTCGACACCATGCACGCCGCCAATGGCGCTGGCCTGGCGGCGCCGCAGATCGGCGTCAACCTGCAGCTGGTGATCTTCGGCTTCAAGCAGAACGCGCGCTATCCCGACGCGCCGCAGGTGCCGGAAACGGTATTAATCAATCCCGTGCTGACGCCGTTGTCGGATGAAAAGGAAGAGGGCTTTGAAGGCTGCCTGTCGGTGCCTGGCCTGCGTGGCAGCGTGCCGCGCTTCACCAGCCTGCGCTACGAAGGCGTGGACCAGTTCCGGCAGCCGATCCTGCGCGACGTCGACGGCTTCCACGCGCGCGTGGTGCAGCATGAAGTGGACCATCTGCTTGGCGTGTTGTACCCGATGCGCATCACGGACTTTTCCAAATTTGGCTACACCGAGGTGATGTTTCCCGACCTCGATCCCAACGACGACGATTGAGGCGCTCCGACCATGAGTGAAGGCCCGGTGCGCAAGCCCGCGCAAAAGGTTATCCGTCCAAGGGTGGGTAATGAGCGCGGCGTATTCCAGATGGGGACCTCGAAGATCAAGCGGGTCGGCCTTGGGCGCCGCTACTGGGGCGACATCTACCACTGGATGCTGACCCTGAGCTGGCCGCGCTTCTTCCTGCTGGTTGGTGTGCTGTACATCTTCACCAACGTGGCATTCGCGCTGGCGTTCTTCCTGGTGCCCGGCTCGGTCGCCAATGCGCGGCCCGACTCCTTCCTCGACACCTTCTTCTTCTCGATCGAAACGCTGGCCACCGTCGGCTACGGCTATATGAATCCCGGCTCGACCTACGGCCACATCGTCGCCTCGACCGAGATCCTGCTCGGCATGGTGGAAGTGGCGACGGTGACAGGCCTGCTGTTCGCACGCTTCTCGCGGCCCACCTCGCGCATCATGTTTTCCGATGTCGCCGTCATCACGCCGTTCAACGGCGTGCCGACGCTGATGCTGAGGACCGGGAACGAACGCGGCAACCTGATACTGGAGGCCTCGGTGCGGGCCACGCTGATACGCCGCGAAACGACGCTGGAAGGGCAGATATTCACGCGCTTCTACGATTTGCAGCTGGAGCGCGAACGTTCCGGCGTGTTCGCGCTGACGTGGACGATACTGCACAAGATCGACGAATCCAGTCCGTTCTGGGGCAAGTCACAGGAAGACTTGCGCAACGAAGGCGCCACGCTGTCGGTGGCCGTTTCCGGCACCGACGACACGCTCAACGATTTCGTCCATGCGCGCCAGACCTACGCGGCGGAGCACATCTTCTTCAACCACCACTTTGCCGACATCATGTCGGATAAGCTCGATGGCAATGTGCGGATACTGGACTACAGCAAATTCCACGACATCTACCCGGACGGCTCGGAAGGCGGCAACATGCCCGGCGCGGCGCTGGCGCACCCCGGTTGAGCCAAGCGGGCGCTAACTGGCGCCCAGCAGGTCGCGCGCGTTCAGCAGCGCGTAGACGATGTCGGGATGCTTGTTGAAGCAGCGGCGCACGGCGGCCGGCACGTTCTCGCGGGTTCTGCGGCACAGGCCCGGCTGCTCCATCAGCCGTATCTGGAGGCCCATCACCGTACGCACGCCGTTCGCGCTGGGCGTGATGGTCAGGCGGATGCCCAACTGTTCCAGCATGCGCTGCTCGATGTGACCCAGCTCCTCGAAGCTGGCGATATTCTCGATCCGTTCGATCAGCGTCTTCTCCTGCTCGCGGGTGAGGCGCAGGATGCGGATGTCGGTGTCGTCCGGTGCGCTGTCCCATTGCTCCAGCAGCTCGTCGCGCCGGCACTCGCAGGCACCGGGCGGACATTCTGTTCGAATCGGGAAGGGCAATGCTTGAGGCATGATGGAGCGGCTCGGCGGCATGGACGAAGCTAAATTCTACTCTGAACCCCCACGTCGTGCGGCACCAAATTATTATTGTATATATAATATTTTTTTAAATTCAAACGGACGCCTCATGAAAAATATGTACTCGGTGCTGCCGCTGTTCGCCGCGCTGTGGGTGACGCTGCCCGCCGTCGCCGGCCCGGAAACGCTGGAGCGCTGCCCGCCGACGGTCAAGCCATGGCTGCCCGCTGGCGCCAGCCAGAACGCCTGTTCACAATACGCGTCCAATGCCGGCGTCGGCGCCATCAATTACGGCGGCTCGTACAAGATGGCGGCGTTCAGCAAGGACGGTAAGCTGGCCGGTCTTCGCAATCCCGATCTGGGCCGCGAAGATCCGGCGCCCAAAGACACTTACGACCCCGCCGCATGGGAGCAGTCCGGCAGCAGTGGCGCGGTTGGCGAATTGTGGTGGGGCCGGCGCGACAATATGCATTTGTTTGTCGGCCAGGAGTCGAAGGTGCGCCTGACTGTGGAGGCCAGCCGTGGGCCTATGCCTGGCCCGGCGGAACGGCAGGCGCGCATGCTGGCGATCGTGGCTCAGGCCCAGGCGATGGCGGCCAACAAGCCGGTTCCGCAATCGGCCTATGACAATCTGCTATTCATACACCGCAGCATGGAGTACCGCCAGATCGGCGGTACCGACGCGACGTTCCGTGGCGGCTTGGGTGGCGACGGCTTTATCCCGCCCGGAAAAATATCGGATGCAAAACTCAAACTGGAGAACCTGCCTGCCTACAAGGGCGTACTCAGTTTCGAGATGAAGGTGGACGGGGTTGCGCGCCGCTTCAGTTTTCCTGTGATGCTGGATCAGGCCACCGACCATCTGATCGCCGCCGCCGTCAACGGCGACAGCTACACCCGGTGCGAAAAGCGCCCGAACCGCGGGAAGAATGAATCGCTGGCCTGTCCGCTGAATAACGAGAACTTCCCGGAGCGCTACGATGCGGAGGGTGCGTTTTTCGGCGACCACGCTTCGCTGGCGGCGGTGAAGGTTTACATGACGGTCAATTCGCCGGCGCGCAATCGCCATGAGGATATCGCCACCGCCGTGATTATCCTGCGCGCCGAGGCGTCACCGCCGGTCGCTGGCCGCTGAGGCCTGCAGGCGGTGCTGCAACAACGCCAGCACCGCCGCCTCTTCTGGTCGCAGCGCATGGACATCCTGCTGTAATTCCCCGCTGGCGCGATGCCGCAGCGCCTTCAGCATGCTGCCATCCAGGTAGGATACGATCACGCTCGGATGCACATAGCATTTGCGGCAGATGGTGGGTGTGTTCCCCAGCTTCTTAGCCACCGATTCGATGGCGCGCACCACGTTCTTTTTGGCCTGGGCTTCGGAGTCGAACTTTTCGTATTCGCGCAGCGCCACCGCCGCCAGCACCGTCCCGGCCCAGGTGCGGAAGTCCTTGGCGGTGTAGTCCTCGCCGGCTATCGAGTGCAGATAGTCGTTCACGTCGGCCGACCCGATGTTGTGCGGATTGCCATCGTCGTCGACGTACTGGAACAGATCCTGGCCGGGCAGCTCGCGCGTGCGGCGGATGATGTTGGCCAGGCGCCGGTCCTCCACCGCGACGGCGTGCCGCACGCCGCTCTTGCCGCGAAAATGGAATTCGACCTTGCCGCCGTCCAGCCGCACATGGCGGTCGCGCAGCGTGGTCAGGCCGAAGGATTTGTTCTCGCGCGCGTATTCCTCGTTCCCGATCCGCATCATGGTCGCCTCCAGCAGGTAGACGATGGTGGCCAGCATTTTCTCGCGCGGCAGCCCTGGCAGCTGGAGCGCGGCGCCCACCGCGCGGCGGATCGCCGGCAGCGCCTTGCCGAAGCCGAGGATGCGGTCGTACTTCGATTCGTCGCGTTGGCTGCGCCAGCGCGGGTGATAGCGGTACTGCTTGCGGCCGCGTGCATCGCGCCCTGTGGCTTGCAGATGGCCGAGCGGGTGGCTGCATATCCAGACATCGGTCCAGGCGGGAGGGATCGCCAGCGATTTGATGCGGGCCAGCGTATCGGCGTCCCTGACGGCGTGGCCGTCGGCGTCGACATAGTGGAAGTGCCTGCCGCGCTTGCGGCGGGCGATGCCGGGCTGGTAGTCGTGCACGTAGCGCAGGCCGGCCGACCGGGCGGCGTCGGCGGCGGGGAACGAGGCGGCTTCGCCGGTTGCTGCGGGTGTGTCGCGTTTCATCGCTATCCTCGGTGGGCAGATTATCGAAAATCGTACCCGGCAAGAACTGGCGATGTTGTGCGCTAGCGCACGCTTTAGTCCATGCGTTTGAGGCGCTGGCCGACGATGCTCCACTTGCAGGCTTCGCCGTCGACGATGCCGGTCAATACCCAGCCGGTGCCGAGCTTCTCGACGCCGATCTCGCACTCCAGCTCCTTCGCCAGCTTCTCGGCCCAGCCTCGCGCGGCGCCCTGGCCCTTGAACAGCTCATTGCCTTCGTAGATCACGGTGGCATCAAATATGGGCGCGGCAAAGATGGTCATGATGGTATGTGTGGCGCTTCGGTTAAAACAGCATGATAGCAAATTTTACAAACGATCAAGGACGCTGGCTAACTCAGCATGCGGCCAGGGCCGCCGGCCACGCGGTCGCTGCCGCCTGCGAATGGGGCGGGTGGTTGGACAGGCTGTCTGGCACGGCCGCGTGGTCGATGTAGATGTTCACTTTCGGGCAGCTGCGCAATTCAGCGACGGGTGCCTGGGGGGCACGGTTGCCAAATAGCAGTTGATCGCAGGCGTCGCGCTTCTCTTCGCCCAGCAGCACTACAATCGATGATTTTGCCTCGCGCAGCACGCCGAGTCCAAGGCTGACACCGCGCTGAAAGGCGACTCCGTTCGCGCTACGAGTGGCTTGACTCAGGCGCACGATTCCGCTCTGCAGCCGAAGGCTTTGACGCGGTTCGTTGAAACCTATATGGCCGTTGCGGCCCACCCCGTGCAGTGCGCAGTCTATGCCGCCCAGTTGCCGCAGGCTGTGCTCGTAGTCTTTGGGCGTGGCGATGGAGGCACCACCGTCATCGTAAAAATGCACGAAGCGCCCGATGTTCAGTGGGGAGATAAAGTCACGCCGCAGTACAAAGGCGAAGCTGCGGGGATCGCTGGCTGGCATACCTGCATATTCATCCATTTGCAGGCAAACAACCCGCTGCCAGTCGATGCTCAGTCGATGCTTCTGGTTGAGCACTTCGAAGATGCGCACCATTGTGCGGCCGACCGATGGCGTCAGCACGGCATAGGGTTTGTGGTGCAATACTTTTGCAAGCTCGGCGACCAGACAAGCCGCCGCTTGCTGCGCCACGCTTTCCGGCGTGTCGATAGTCAGGCTATTGGGTGTCGTGTGAAACCACGGCGTCAGCGAGGGCGTAGAAGAAGGAGATTGGACTGTTTTCATCGGAATGTTGTTTTACGTGGCGGAGCCGACTGTTCAAGAACCTGGGTAACGATGTGTGTGCCGATGTCGCCGTGCCAAAGCGATAGGCCGTTGGCCTCGCCTTGAAAACTCGGTTCGCCGTAGACGCCTGCCATTGGATAGCCCGCCGACAAGCCCAGCGCAAAGACGTTTTCGAGCGGCTGTGCGCTTGCATCCAGCACACGACTGCGGGCATCAACCATGGCTGCCCCTACCGTGTCCGATTGCAGTTGGTACTGGCTGCCATTGACGTCAAACAGCGGCAGCCCCCTTGGCCGATAGCCGAAGGCTGCTACGATCAAATCGGCCTGCTCCAGGTGCATCGTTGCGCGCGACTCGGTTGCTGCGCTTAACTGCAGCAGCTGCAATCGGGCATCCGGTTGTGTATTGCCCAATTTCCAGTAGCTGCGCAGCAGGTTGCGCGAGTCGCTGCGCATGCCGGCCAGAGGAAATACCCTTCCGCTGCGTGGGCAGATGTCCTGTGGGCCGAAATCCCGGTAGCCCTCGGCGGCGGCGATTTCCGGAGTTTGGTAGGTGATCCGAAAAGGCTTGCGGTGCAACACGCATACGGTGCCGTCGTCGTTGCCCAGCGCGGTCATCTGCTGCAGGCATACTAGTGCGCTTGACATGGCGCTGTGCGAGCCGCCAACTATAGCGACTTTGGGAGCTACTTTTGCGAGCCGGCCTGATAGCAGGTCCTTGCCTGAGCGGCTGAGCAAATCTCCCGATAATATGGTCTTGCTGTCGAAACGCGGCAGCAGCGGTTTACCCGCCACCAGCGTTTGCTCGAGGCGGGTGCGTGACTGAGCGGCGCCCGTCGCGAGGATCAGGGTCTTGCTGCGGATAGAACGGCGCTGCAAGTCACTATCCCGGTATTCGGTGACCCACGCGCCGTCCGCTTGGCGGGTTGCTTTTATGGCGCTGGCACCAGTGATGAATGGGTCATAGTGGTGGGCAGATAGCCAGTGACGGAAGTGGTTGCCAATGTCGGTCATGAATTCGGCGACCGTACTTAGCGGAACTGGCCCCCCACGTTGGCTGTCCAGTTTTTCTCCAGCGCCCTGGCGCAGCAGCGGGGCCAATGGAGGCTCCGCGTCAATGGCAACCGGGGCCAGAAAGCTATCGGCGAAACTGTCCGAGCGAATCGCGTAGCGTCCTAGTTCTCCGGGGCCGATCTGCTCGCCGCTGTCGAGCACCGCCAGGCCCGCTGCCATCAGGTCCGCCAACTGTCCCGCGCCGCGCGCAGCTAGCAGCGGCCCCATCCCTGCCGGTCCTGCACCGACAATCACAGCCCCAAGGGTAGGATTCATGCGCCGCTCCGTGCGGTTAATGCATCAGGGAGCGTGTTCGGTGCCTCAGTCTCTCTTTTGCTGCTTTTGCGGTATGCGTCTTTGAACATCTCGTTCAGCGCGGCCATCTTGGCCGGCCAGGAAAAGCCTTGCGCGATCAGCGTTTTGCCGTTGGCTCCGAGCTGAGCGGCCAGTTCTACGTCTTCCAGCAGGTCGGCCACTTTGGTCGCAAATTGTTCGGGATCGTCGGCGATGGCGGCGTGGACGCCGTCCTTTACGCCAATCTCTTCAACGCCGATGCTGGTCGCTACGACGGGACAGCCGCAGGCCATTGCCTTGAGCGTTTTGATTTTGATGCCGCCGCCGCTCAGTAATGGCACCACCACCAAATTCCTGGCGCTCAGGAAAGCGTCTGCGTCGTCGACAAATCCCACGAACTGGACGTGGTTGCTGGCCAGGGCGAGCATGTTGGCGGGAGGGCGGTCGCCAGCGATCAGCAAGCGGGCATTGGGGCGGCGTCGTATGACTGCCGGCAATATGCTATGGATAAAGAACAGCAGTGCTTCGATATTTTGTTCGTGGCCGAAGGAGCACAGATAGCCGATGCTATCCGTTTCCATCTCCGTTGCCGTCCAGTTCACCGCCGGCAGCGTAACTGCCGCAGGAGTGCAGCTGGCGCCCAGTCCCGGGGAAAAAATTTCTAAACCGATCCGGTCCTGCTCGGTGAGCGTGGCGACGGAGTCGAAACGCCGATAATTCCGGATCTCGTAGTTTAACCACGACAGCCACCGCGCGAAGAGCAGCAGTTTGCGTAGCGACAGCGGCGCGGCGCTGAACTTTCTGAAAAAAGTGATGCTGAAAGCATCGTGAACGTCTAAAAGCGTTGCTCTGCCACGGCAGCTATCCACGTATTGGGCCATTTGAGGGAACTGCACCATAACAACATCAGGGTGTACTTCCTCGATCTTGCGACTCAGCGCTTGCTTCATTTGGGAACTGCGATACAAAACTGCGTCTATCGGTTCGCCCCTTAACAGGAATTCCAGCTTCGCTTTCCAGACGCGGGCCCGTGTCAGTTTCAAGGGAAGCATTTCCACTGAGCGACATAGCGCCCCCAGTTCCTGGTCGGCGCGGCGCATCCCTGATTCGCTCTCTGTGCCATCGAAGCTCAGGAAATGTACTTCATGCGATTGCGCAAGACGTAGGAGCTGTTCGTAGCAGAGGTGGCCGCCACCATGGGCAACGCGGCTATGGTAGGGGAATGGCGACAAGATGACGATTTTCACAGGATTTCTGGCGCAGCCGATTAACGTTGGGATCGATATAGTATATATGGCAATTAATTTAAAAAAAGAAATTATTTTTTATTAATGGTAACGGCTGTACGTAACGGCTGTACGTTATTCGACGTATTTCTTCCCCATCCCATACTGGCTAATCTCGCAACATATCAAGTGCCTGAAGCTTGATTGCGACTATCCACAACAAGGGGGAAAGATGGGCTTAGAACTGAGAAGAGTGACGCTTTTAGTGGCTGCCACGTTGGCGACAGTGAGTAACGCTTATGCGGGCGCCACGATCAATTTTGGCGAGGATAAGTCGGTCAGCGTTGGCTTCGGCATGCGCGAGAGCTACACCAGCGCCAAGAATGGCGCGCCTGACGGCACCGACCGTTCCAGCGACTTCAATCTGGATTCGGCACGGCTGTTCTTCGGCGCCTCGCTGAACAAGAACATCAAGGGCATGCTGAACACCGAGTGGGACGGCGACAAGATTCGCATCCTGGACGCCGCCGGCCAGTTCGCCATTTCTCCTGAGCTCAACATCTGGGCCGGCCGCCTGCTGTCGCCGAGCGACCGTGCCAACATGGCCGGGCCTTACTACTCGCTGGGCGGCGGCTACTGGGCCGGCGTGGCTTCGCGCTACGGCTACAACGGCGGCATCTTCCGCGGCCGCGATGACGGCGTGGTGGTATGGGGTGACGTCGCCGAGGGCAAGCTGGGTTACTCGTTCGGCGTGTTCGAAGGCCACACCTTCGGCATCGGCTCGATGACGCAATCGCAGGCCAAGGCGGCAGGCGTCAAGGCCGACGATTCGCTGATGTACGCCGGCCGCCTGCAATACGATTTCTGGGACGCGGAACCGGGCTACTACGGCACCGGCAACTACATCGGCGGCGCCGACATCCTGTCCATCGGCGTGGCGGGGCGCTACCAGAAGGACGGCATCCTCACCGTCGCGAAGAGCGGCAAGTACAGCTCCTACAACGTCGACTTCCTGATGGAGAAGCGGGTCAAGGGTTCCGGCGCCTTCGCGCTGGAAGCAGCCTGGTATGACTACAACACCGACGACATCATCAAGTCCGAACAGGGCAAGGCTTATTCGGCCGGTGCTTCCTGGATCTTCGAGGAGAAGGCCGGCTGGGGCAAGTTCCAGCCCTTCGTGCGCTGGCAGAAGTTCGCCGCCGACACCGACATCGACACCAAACAGTACGACGCGGGCGTGAACTACATCATCGACGGCTACAACGCGCAGGTCAGCGCCGTGTACTCGAAGACCAAGATGACCAAGGCCGCCGATACGGACAAGTTCTCTGTCACTTTGCAGCTGCAATTCTAATTCCACTACTCGGAGCTATCTCATGCAAAATCGTCGCAATTTCATCGCATCCCTGAGCCGCATCGCCGCCGCCACCGCCATGCTGGCCGCCGGCGCACAAGCCTACGCCGCCGACACCATCAAGGTCGGCATCCTGCACTCGCTGTCGGGCACGATGGCGATTTCCGAAACCTCGCTGAAAGATGTGGCGTTGATGACCATCGACGAAATCAACGCCAAGGGCGGCGTGTTGGGCAAGAAGCTGGAGGCGGTGGTGGTCGATCCGGCCTCCAACTGGCCGCTGTTCGCCGAGAAGGCGCGCGGCCTGATCGCGCAGGACAAGGTGTCCGTGGTGTTCGGCTGCTGGACCTCGGTGTCGCGCAAGTCGGTGCTGCCGGTGTTCAAGGAGCTCAATAGCCTGCTGTTCTACCCTGTGCAGTACGAGGGCGAGGAGCTGGAGAAGAACGTGTTCTACACCGGCGCCGCGCCCAACCAGCAGGCGATACCCGCAGTGGAGTACCTGATGAGCAAGGAGGGCGGCGGCGCCAAGCGCTTCGTGCTGCTGGGGACCGACTACGTTTATCCGCGTACCACCAACAAGATCTTGCGCGCCTACCTGAAGAGCAAGGGCGTGAAGGACAGCGACATCGACGAGGTATACACCCCGTTCGGTCACTCGGACTACCAGACCATCGTCGCCAACATCAAGAAGTTCTCGGCCGGCGGCAAGACGGCGGTGATCTCCACCATCAACGGCGATTCCAACGTGCCGTTCTACAAAGAGCTGGGCAACGCGGGCCTGAAGGCGACCGATGTGCCGGTGGTGGCGTTCTCGGTGGGTGAGGAGGAATTGCGCGGCGTGGACACCAAGCCGCTGCTGGGCCACCTGGCTGCATGGAACTACTTCGAGTCGGTGAAGAACCCGGTGAATACGGAGTTCATCAAGAAGTGGAAGGCTTATGCGGTCGCGAAGAAGCTGCCGAATGCGAACACCGTCGTGACCAACGATCCGATGGAGGCGACCTACGTCGGCATCCATATGTGGGCGCAGGCGGTGGAGAAGGCCAAGTCGACCGACACCGACAAGGTGATCGCGGCGATGGCGGGGCAGAGCTTCAAGGCGCCGTCGGGCTTTACGCTGACGATGGATCCGACCAATCACCACCTGCATAAGCCGGTGTTCATCGGCGAGATCCGTCCTGACGGTCAGTTCAGCGTGGTGTGGAAGACGCCTGGCCCGGTGCGTGCGAATCCGTGGAGCCCGTACATTCCGGGTAACGAGGGTAAGCAGAAGCTGTAACCGCAGCCGCGTAGCGGGCCGCCTCAGTATGGATTCCCGCGTTCGCGGGAATGACGGGGCGGCGGATCCGTCATCCCCGCGCAGGCGGGGATCCATAGAACATCACACAAGGAATGTATCTTGAAAAAACTCCTGCTCCTGGCTTGCCTGCTGCTGTCCTGCGCGGCGCAAGCCGCCATCGACAGCGCATTGCTGGCGCCCCTGGCCGGCGGCGATCCCGACGCCCGCGTCGACGCCATCGTCAAAATCGGTGCGCTGGCCAACGACGACGCCACCCGCCTGCTGACAGCGCTCAAGAGCGACGCCCTGTACGCCACGCCGGACGGCCATATCTTCATCGTCACCGACGACAAAGCCTACAACCCGGCCACCGGCGAAACCGGCCCGCTGCCCGAAGGACTGGACGGCGTGATGGTCAACAACCGCCTGCGCGGCGCCGTCGACGACGCGCTGTCCGCCCTCAAGCTATTCTCCCCGGACCGCGCGCAGCGGCTGGCCGCAGCCATCGAGCTGCAAAAAAGCGTCACCCTCGCGCAAGCCCCGCTGATCGAGAAAGCACTGGCGAAAGAACAGGACACCGACATCCGCCCCATGCTGCAACTGGTCGCCGCCACCGCCAACCTGCAATCGCCGGACGCCGCCAAGCGCAAGGCCGCCGTCGAAGCGCTGGCCGACAGCAGCAACGCCAACCTGCGCCCGCTGCTGCAAGCGATGCTGAGCGATAAAGAGCCCGACCAGGCAGTGCGCGTGGCCGCCGCCCGCACCTTGCAGGCGCTGGACAGCCGCCTGGCCCGCACCGAATTTATCGGCAACGTCTTCTACGGCATCTCGCTGGCCAGCGTGCTGCTGCTGACGGCGCTGGGCCTGGCCATCACCTTCGGCCTGATGGGCATCATCAACATGGCCCACGGCGAGCTGCTGATGATAGGCGCCTACACCACCTACCTGTGCCAGCTCGGCTTCCGCAACTACTTCCCATCGGCGGTGGACTGCTACCTGATCGCCGCGCTGCCGGCCGCCTTCCTGGTGACGGCCGCCGTCGGCATCGCGCTCGAGCGCACGGTGATCCGCTGGCTCTACGGCCGTCCGCTGGAAACGCTGCTGGCCACCTGGGGCATCAGCCTGATACTGATGCAGGCGGTGCGCACCATCTTCGGCGCGCAAAACGTCGAGGTGGCCAATCCGTCGTGGATGTCCGGCGGCGTGACGGTGCTTGGCTCGCTGGTGCTGGCCTATAACCGCATCGTCATCATCGCTTTCGCGCTGTTCGTGGTGGCCGGCGTCTGGCTGATACTGAACAAGACCCGGCTTGGCCTGTTCGTCCGCGCCGTGATGCAGAACCGCCGCATGGCCGGCTGCGTCGGCGTGTCCACCGCCAAGATCGACATGATGACCTTTGGCCTCGGCTCCGGCATCGCGGGGCTGGGCGGCGTGGCCTTGTCGCAGCTGGGTAACGTGGGGCCGGACCTGGGGCAGAGCTACATCGTCGATTCCTTCATGGTGGTGGTGCTGGGCGGCGTCGGTCAGCTGGCGGGCACCATCATCGCCGCGCTCGGCTTGGGCGAGGCGAACAAATTCCTGGAACCGGTGGCGGGCGCGGTGCTGGCCAAGATCGCCATCCTGGTCTTCATCATCATGTTCATCCAGAAGCGGCCGCAGGGCCTGTTCGCCATGAAAGGCAGGAGCGCCGAATGAATCATCCATCTCTCTTTTCGCGCCAGGCGTGGAGCGGCATCGCCGCCTGCTGCGTGGTGCTGGCGGCGCTGCCGCTGCTGAACCTGGCCTTTGCGGACGGCCATCCGCTGCATGTGCCGAGCTACATGGTCAGCCTGGTCGGAAAATTCATGTGCTACGCGCTGGCGGCATTGGCGCTCGACATGGTATGGGGCTATGCCGGCATCCTGTCGCTGGGCCACGGCGTGTTCTTCGCGCTGGGCGCCTATGCGCACGGCATGTACCTGATGCGCGCCATCGGCCGCGAGGGCGTGTACCAGAGCGACCTGCCGGACTTCATGGTCTTCCTCGACTGGAAAACCTATCCGTGGTACTGGACCGCCACCGACAGCTTCTGGTACTGCGTGGCGCTGGTGGTGCTGGTGCCGGGCGTGCTGGCGTTCGTGTTCGGCTTCTTCGCTTTCCGTTCGCGCATCAAGGGCGTGTACTTTTCGATCATCACGCAGGCCATGACCTACGCCTTCATGCTGCTGTTCTTCCGTAATAACACCGGCTTTGGCGGTAACAACGGCTTCACGGACTTCAAGCGGATACTGGGCTATTCGATCAGCGCGCCGGCCACCAAGGCCGCGCTGTACCTGGTCACGCTGGCGACGCTGGCCGGTTCGCTGCTGCTGTGCCGCTGGATCGTCAAGTCCAAGCTGGGTCGCGTGCTGCAGGCGGTGCGCGATTCGGAATCGCGGCTGATGTTCATCGGCTATAACCCGCTGTGGTTCAAGCTGTTCGTGTGGACCTTGTCGGCGGTGTTGTGCGGGATCGCGGGCGCGCTGTATGTGCCGCAGGTCGGCATCATCAACCCGTCCGAGATGTCGCCGGCGAACTCGATCGAGATGGTGATCTGGGCGGCGGTGGGTGGCCGCGGCACGCTGCTGGGGCCTATCATCGGCGCGTTCTCGGTCAACGGCTTGAAAAGCTGGTTCACCGGCGCCTTCCCGAACCTGTGGCTGTTCGCGCTGGGCTTGATCTTCATCCTGGTGACCCGCTATCTGCCGCAGGGCATAGCCGGACTGGCCGCGCGCTTGCGCAAGGAGCAGCCATGAGCGTCAACGAACATCTGGAGGAGCGTTTGACTACCGAGAGCAGCCCCGACCCGATCGGCGCACAGGGCCCGTCCTACGGCCGCGTGGCCGGCGAAGGCTTGGACACCACCCACGGCGCCATCCTGTACCTGGAAGAGATCACGGTGTCGTTCGACGGCTTCCGCGCACTGAATAAACTGAGCCTGGATATTTCGGTTGGCGAGCTGCGGTGCATCATCGGCCCTAACGGCGCAGGCAAGACCACGATGATGGACGTCATCACCGGCAAGACGCGGCCGACCTCCGGCACCGCCTTCTTCGGCCAGACCATGGACCTGAGCCGCATGACGGAATACCAGATCGCCCACGCGGGCATAGGCCGCAAGTTCCAGCGGCCGACCATCTTCGAGCAGCACTCGGTATTTGAAAACCTCGAGCTGGCGATGAAGACCGACAAGCGCGTGCGGCCCACCTTGTTCGCGCGGCTGTCGTCCGAGCAGCGCGGCAAGATCGACGAGATCCTCAAGCTGATACGCCTGAACGGCAGCGAGCAGCGCCTGGCGGGGTTGCTGTCGCACGGGCAGAAGCAGTGGCTGGAGATCGGCATGCTGTTGATGCAGGAGCCGCAGCTGATCCTGCTGGACGAACCGGTGGCCGGCATGTCCGACGCCGAGACGGCGCGCACGGCGGAGCTGCTCAACGAATTGCGCGGCAAGCATTCGATCATGGTGGTGGAACACGACATGGCGTTCGTGACGGAGATCGCGCAGCAGGGCGTGGTAACGGTGCTGCACGAAGGGTCGGTGCTGGCGCAGGGGACGATGGCGCAAGTGCAGTCCGACGAGCGGGTGATTGAAGTTTATCTGGGGCGCTGACGAATATGCTGCAAGTGGAAAAAATCAACCAGTACTACGGTTCCTCGCATACCCTGCGCGGCGTATCGCTGGAGCTGGAGCGTGGTAAGTGCATGGCGCTGTTGGGCCGCAACGGCGTCGGCAAGACCACGCTGCTCAAATGCCTGATGGGCGTGCTGCCGGTATCGGCCGGCGCGGTGCGGCTGGAAGGGCGCGACATCACGCGCATGGCGCCGCACCAGCGCGCGCGGGCCGGCATCGCCTACGTGCCGCAGGGCCGGGAGATCTTCGCGCGGCTGACGGTGGAGGAAAACCTGCTGATGGGCCTTGCCACCCACAGCGGCAAGAAGGCGTCCACCATCAAGGGCGAAGTCTATGAGCTGTTCCCTGTGCTGAAGGACATGCTGCACCGGCGCGGCGGCGACCTGTCCGGCGGCCAGCAGCAGCAACTGGCGATCGCGCGCGCGCTGCTGGCCGAGCCCAAGCTGATCATCCTTGACGAGCCGACCGAGGGCATCCAACCATCCATCATCAAGGACATCGGCAATGTGATACGGCTGCTGCGCCAGCGCGGCGACATGGCGATCCTGCTGTGCGAGCAGTACTTCGACTTCGCCCATGAACTGGCCGACCAGTTCATCGTGCTGTCGCGCGGCGAGGTGGTGGCTTCCGGCGCGCAGGCAGCGATGAACGATCCGGACGTCAAGCGCCACCTGGCTGTCTAAGCTGGCATTGGGCGTGTAGCGTTACAAAGTGCGTATCTCGTGCTTGAGTTCTATGCTACATTGCCATTATTGCCACTTTGTAGCCATCATGAGACCGCAACTATCACTTTATTTCGTGCTGCTGATGCCCCTCGTGTTGGTGGGCTTGTACTGGTCGTCGAGCCGTCCCACCGGCGAACCTGAGGCGGCCAGGCAGCGGGCCGCCGCTCGTGCGGCCCTCGAGGACACCCCTCCGGCCACGCCTCCCGCGCTGCGGTCCAAACCCGACCCGCGCACCACGCTTGCGCAACAGGTGAACCGGCTGGCCGGGACGGGCAGGCCGGCGGATGCCTTCGATGCGTTCTGGCTGGTGCAAAGCTGCATGGACTTCCAGCGCACCGGCAATCTGGCGGTGGCGGTCGGAGACTTGATGCGGCCAGCAAACGCCGTCGAGAAGGCAGTGGAAAAACAGCTGTGCGCCGACATGACCGAGCGGATGAAGACCACGCGATTGGAGCACCTGGTCCTGGCGGCCAAGGCGGGCATCGACGGCGCGGACCTGGCGTTCCTGCAAACCGGCCCGTTTGGCGATCCGTCCGCGTTGGAGACCCGGCCCGATGATCCGCTGGTGCGGGCCTGGAAGGAGGAGGCGGCCGCTTATCTGGAGGCGCAGGCGCAACAGGGCCGCATCCCCAGCATGATCGCGTTGGTGGGCGAGTACAACGAGGATGACGACCTATTGAAGCAGCATGCCGCATCGGCGCTGCGCTACGCGACCGCAGTGCACGACCACTATGATTTACTACTTGGCGGTGCCTCTGTTAGCGCTCCCAATCCGCTGACGGATGAATTCATGCGGAAGTTGTCGCAGGGGTTGTCGCCCGATCAGGTTAAGCTCGCGACCGCCGAAGGCAAGCTGCTGCTGGCGCGCGCCATGGCAAAGCGGCGCTGAGTATTCCAGTATCGTGCTGAAGTCCTACCGTGGCGGCGCGCCTGCCGGCGATTCAGCCGGGCTTGCGGCTTCCGTCGCTCTGAGCCGCAGCTTGCCCATCGCGACCGCCGCGGCGGAGGTGCGCGTTTCCACGCCCAGCTTGACGAACACGTGTTCCAGGTGCTTGTTCACGGTGCGCGGGCTGGTGCCGAGGATGTCGCCGATGTCGCGGTTGGTCTTGCCCTTGATGACCCAGTTCAGCACCTCCGATTCGCGCTGCGTCAGCTTGAAGGACGCCATCAGCTTCTCGATCTGCGCATTGTCCGATTCCTCGCGCAGCACGATCATCCACTGTTCGTTCTCGCTGAACTCCGCCGCCGAGAAGATCAGCCGGCGGCTGGCGCGCTGCAGCGTCAGCGGCGGATGCGACTGGCCCTGGCTGTGCGCCAGCTGCGTCGCCGCCAGCCATGCCGTCAACTCCGTATCGACCGAGTAGCCCTGCATCAGCGTGCGGGCCAGCGGCGTTTGCCAGACGATCTTGCCGTCGCTTGGCGTCATCGCGATCACCGCGTTGCCGAAGGCGTCCAGCGCGCTGCGGGCCTGGTCCACCAGCCGCGCCGTCTGCATGTGGGCAGCGATCCGCGCCAGCACCTCGCTGGTGCGCAGCGGCTTGGTGACGTAGTCGTTGCCGCCGGCGGAGAAGGCCGCCACCACGTGCTCCGCTTCCGTCAAGCCGGTCATGAACACCACCGGGATGTGGCGCGTGGCCAGGCTGGCCTTCAGGTGACGGCAGGTTTCGAAGCCGTCCATGCCGGGCATGACGGCGTCCAGCAGGATGATGTCCGGCTGCGCCTCGGCGGCGCGCTGCAGGGCCGTTGCGCCGTTGTTCGCCACCAGCACGGTGTAGCCCGATTCGTCCAGCGCGTCGTGCAGCACGGCCAGGTTTTCCGGCACGTCGTCCACCACCAGGACCACGGCGCGGTCAATGTTGAAGTTCATTGTTTTGATTCTTTCGGAGGAAGTCGGCCATCGCGTCCAGCTGGAAGCGGGCGGCGAAATTGCGCATGGTTTGCGTGAAGTGCAGGTAGCGCGCATCGAGCGCGCTGATTTCATCGAGCTTGTTCTGGATGCCGCGCACATAGCCGATGCGGACCAGCTCATTCAGCGCTTCCAGCTGGGCTGCCGGCGGCAGCACCAGTTGCGCCAGTTCCGGCGCGGCGGCAGCCACCTCGATGCTGATGGCCGGCTGCGTGATCCATTCCAGCGCCAGGCGCCGGCCTATCCAGTCCAGCAGCTCGGCCACGTTGACCGGCTTGACGATGAAGTCCGCCGCCGTGATGCCGGCGGCGTTTTCCATGCCCTTGTCGAAGGCGTTGGCGGAGACGATGGCGATCGGCACTTGCGACAGCTGGCGGCGACGCAGGATGTAGCTGGCCTCCCAGCCGTCCATGGCCGGCATGGCCAGGTCCATCAGGATCAGGTCCGGCTTGAAGGAGGCGTGCAGGTCCAGGCACTCCAGGCCGGATTCGGCCAGCGCCACGTCGAAGCCCAGCGGCGCCAGGATATTCAGCAGCATCTCGCGGTCGACCCGTTCGTTGTCGACCACCAGGATGCGGCGGCGCGGGCCGCGATAGCCGGTGCGCTGCGCCGCCGGCCGTTCCAGTTCCTTCAGCTCCCTGGCCGACGCGTGCACGCTGGGCAGGAACAGACGGATGTGGAATACGCTGCCTTGTCGCGGCATGCTGCGGATATTCAGCTCACCGCCCATCAGCTGCGTCAGCATCTTGGAGATCGGCAGGCCCAGGCCCGTGCCGCTGGCGTTGGCGTGCGCGCTGGCGCTGCCGCGCGAGAACGGTTCGAAGATGTGGTCGATCTCTTCCTGCAGGATGCCTGGCCCGCTGTCCTCGATCTCGAACGAGGCCATTTCGCGCGCGTACTGCAGCCGCAGCACGATGCCGCCGGTGCTGGTGAACTTGACCGCGTTGCCGAGGATGTTGATGAGGATCTGCCCCAGCCGCTTGCGGTCGGCGCGCACGATGCGCGGCAGCACGCCGGTCAGCTCGTAGCGGAAGGCCAGTCCCTTGTTGGCCGCCTGCAGTTCGAACATGCGCACGATCTGGCCGATGAAGTCGGGGAAGTTCAGCTCCTTCATGTCGAAGTTGAATTTGCCGCCCTCGATGCGGGCGATGTCCAGCGTGCCCTCGATCAGCGACAGCAGATGCTCGCCGCTGCTGCGGATCACGCGGATGGCTTGCTGGCGGTGCTCCGGTATCGACGGGTCGTTGTCCAGCAGCTGCGCGTAGCCGAGGATGGAATTCAAGGGCGTGCGGATCTCGTGGCTGATGCCGGCGATGTAGCGGCTCTTGGCCTGGTTGGCCAGGTCGGCGGTCTTCTTGGCCTGCTGGAGCTGGGCGTCGGTCTGGCTGTGCAGTTCGATCTCGCGCGTCAGCAGGCCGGTCTGGCGGTTCGATTCCTCCTGCGCCACGCGGCGGCTCTCGCTGGTCAGCACCAGCCACCAGGCGACGATGCCGCTGGTGAGCAGCAGCGCCGCGAAGATCTTGAAGAATACCAGCTGCAGCTGCGGCAGCAGCGCGGCGTCGCCGGCCGCCAGCACCGATTGCTCGTGGTAGTAGATCAGGCCGAGCAGCGCACCCAGGAACAGCACGGTGACGATCATCAGCAGCAGGTAGTGTCCCAGTCCGCTGCTCAGGTAACGCCACAGCGATTTGGGCAGCAGCGCCTGCATCGCGGCCTGCCATTGCGACGACACTTTCGCATGCGGCTTGCAGACGTCGTTGCAGCGCGCGTCCAGGCAGCAGCACAGCGAGCAGATCGAGCCCTGATAGGCCGGGCAGTGCGCCATGTCCTCGGACTCGTATTCCTTTTCGCAGATCACGCAGGTCTTGCTGTGCACATGGGCGGGTTTGCGGGCGATGTAGTACTTGCCCTTGGTGGCGACGGCGATCAGCGGCGACGCCACCAACGCCGTCAGCAGCGCGATGAAGGCGGAGAAGGCCTGCGCCTGGTGGCCGAACAATCCCATGAAGGCCGCCACCGACAGCGCCGACGCCAGCAGCATGGCGCCCACGCCGACCGGATTGATGTCGTACAAATAGGCGCGGCGGAACTCGATGCACTTCGGGCTCAGGCCCAGCGGCTTGTTGACCACCAGGTCCGCCACCACCGCCGTGATCCACGAGATGGCGATGTTGGAGTACAGGCCGAGCACCTGGTCCAGCGCCTGGAACACGTCGAGCTCCATCAGCAGCACGGCGATCAGCGCGTTGAACACGGCCCACACCACGCGTCCAGGATGGCTGTGCGTGAGCCGCGCGAAGAAGTTGGACCAGGCCAGCGAACCCGCATAGGCATTGGTCATGTTGATCTTGACCTGCGAGATCACCACCAGCAGCGCCGTCGCCAGCAGCGCCACCGACGGATGGTCGAACACCAGGCCGAAGCCGGCCAGGTACATCTGCGTCGGGTTGACCGCCTGCGCCAGCGGCACCGCGCTGCTGATCGCCAGGAAGGCCAGCAGCGCGCCACCCAGCATCTTGGCGATGCCGAGCAGGATCCAGCCCGGCCCCGCGATCAACACGCCCAGATGCCAGCGCAAGCGGTTGGCGGCAGTCTTCTGCGGCATGAAGCGCAGGAAGTCGACCTGCTCGCCGATCTGCGTGATCAAGGCCACGCCGACCGCGGTGGCGGCGCCGAACATCAGCATGTTGAAGTGGCCGTTCTCGCCGGTGCGGCCGGCGTAGTGCAGCAGCTGCGGCAGCAGCTCCGGTTTCTTTTGCAGGATGGCGATGAAGGGCAGGGCCATCAGCACCAGCCACACGGGCTGCGTCAGCATCTGGATGCGGCTGATCAGCGTGACGCCGTGCGTCACCAGCGGGATCACGATCAGCGCGCTGACCATGTAGCCGAGGTAGAGCGGCAGATGGAAGTACAGCTCCAGCGCGTAGGCCATGATGGCCGCCTCCAGCGCGAACAGGATGAAGGTGAACGAGGCGTAGACGAAGGACGATATCGTCGAGCCGATGTAGCCGAAGCCGGCGCCGCGCGTCAGCAGGTCCATGTCGACGCCGTACTTGGCGGCGTAGTAGCTGATCGGCAGGCCGGTCATGAAGATGATCAGGCCGACCGCCATGATGGCCCACAGCGCGTTGATGAAGCCGTAGTTGACGGTGATGGTGCCGCCGATCGCCTCCAGCACCAGGAAGGAGATCGCGCCGAAGGCGGTGTTCGAGACGCGGAACACCGACCATTTGCGGAACGCGCGCGGCGTGTAGCGCAGCGCGTAGTCCTCGATGGTTTCGTTGGCCACCCAGGTGTTGTAGTCGCGACGGATCTTGACGATGCGTTGCGCCGGTTCGGTCTCGGTTGTGCTGGTCATGCCGGGCCCATAAAAAAAAGCAGCTGTGTAAGCTGCTTTTCTAAGCAAGTTGCATGCCCGGCAAGGTTGCCGCGAGAGTTTTAGCGCTGTTTGCTGAGGTTGAGCTTGTCCAGCAGGCGCGCCAGCTCTTCCTGCATCGACGGCGACAGGTTGACGAACTGGCAGCCGATCTGCACCTGCTCGCCCAGCAGGAAGGAGCGGAAGGTACGCGACAGCCGGATGTCGAGGTCGGCGATCATCACCGAGTCCGGGCCCAGCTCCAGCCGCACGCGCTGCAGCCTGCGGCCGACGTACAGGCCGACGCAGTCGCGTGGCGGCGCCCGCATGCCGACGCCGCCGGCCGAGAAGTCGTACAGCTGCAACTCGTAGGGCTTGCCGTTCAGGACAAACGAGGCCATGTAGTAAATACCCAGCGGGGTTTCCAGCCGGGTCGAGGCGCGCCGGTTCAGCACCTGGCACTTGGTCGGGAAGTCCAGCGGGATCAGGGTCGGCTCGCCGGGCACGGACTCCCAGTCGGGCGAGCTGAGCTTGAACTGGATCTTGGCCGCGCGCAGCCAGGCCACGAACACGGCGTCGCCGGGCGGAAGGAACTCGCCCTCGTTCAGTTCCAGCACAAAATGCGGATTTTCCGGGTCGACCGATTTGATGCGCGCCATCACCACGTTGGTGGTGCTGGACGGATAAACGGAGATCGGATCGCCGTTGTCGGCGAGCAGGGTGAGAGAATCGCCGATGTCATGTTCATCGGTCATCTCGTGGGGCTTGGAACCCGCCGGAATTGGTTCCACAGCATCTTTTAGGCTGGGCGGACCGCGGCGGAATTCATTCGGTATGGGATCGTTCACGACGGCATATCTCTTTGATAATGACTCGACGATGCGAGGTCGATCTGTACAGTTTACAGTTTATTCGCGCTCTTGGCTTGCAAAATAGCAAGAATATTTCAGTCACTGTGCGTTCTGGTCCACGCCAGGCCGATCAGAACTGTTCTTCAGGCCGCAGATAGCGCCATTGGCCCACCGGCAGGTCGCCCAGTTTGACCTTGCCGATGCGAACCCGTTTCAGCCCAACAACTTTCAAGCCCACCATATCGCACATGCGGCGGATCTGGCGCTTCTTGCCTTCGCGCAGCGTGAAGCTGAGCTGGTCGTCGTTTTGCCAGCGCACCTTGGCCGGCAGCAGCGGCTTGCCGTCCATCCACAGGCCGTGGTTGAGCTTTTTCAGGTCGCTGTCCGGCAGCTTGCCCGGCTTGGTGTACTCGACGCGCACCAGGTATTCCTTGTCGACGTCGGTGGTTTCGCCGATCAGGTGCTTGGCCACGCGGCCGTCCTGGGTCAGCACCAGCAGGCCGACCGAATCGATGTCCAGGCGGCCGGCCGGCACCAGCGAGCGCAGCTGGGTCGGGTGGAAGATTTCCGGCGACGGATCGTCGGGCCAGCGGTTTTCCGGCTTGACCAGCACCACGGCCGGCTGGTAGCCGTCCTCGGCCTGGCCGCTTACGTAGCCCATCGGCTTGTTGATCAGCACGGTCACGCGCTTGGACTGCTCGGCGGCGGCCTGGCGCTCGACGGTGACGCGCTGGCTGGGATAGATCTTGGTGCCGAGTTCGGAGACGACCTGGCCGTCCACCCGTACCCAGCCGCGCGCTATCCACTCGTCGGCCTCACGGCGCGAGCACAGGCCCAGTTCGGACATGCGTTTGGACAGGCGTAATAATTCTTCGGACATGATGCGTTTTCTGTATTAAGAGGTAAATGCGGAGCCCGTCATTCCCGCGCAGGCGGGAATCCATGCTGAGCGTCTTGGTCGGCGTTCTATGGAGGGAATTCATGCAGTGCATGGATTCCCGCCTGCGCGGGAATGACGCGGGGTTAAGTTTATACCTTGATCGCGTCCAGCAGGTCGGTTTCAAGCTGGATCTGGCTGCGGGCGTTGTTGAGTGTGGCGCCGTCGATCAGGAACACGTCCTCGACGCGCTCGCCCAGTGTCATCACTTTGGCGGTGTGCAGGTTGATCTTGTACTTGGTGAGCACGTTGGCGATCGAGTACAGCAGGCCGGTGCGGTCGTTGGCGGCCACCGACAGCAGGTAGTACTGGCCGCGCTCGTCCGGACGCAGGTCCACCGTCGGCTGGATCGGGAAGGTGCGCGACAGCCGCGACAGCCGGCCCTTGCCGGGCGCCGGCAGCGGCTCCGGGTTGGTCAGCAGCGCACACAGCTCGTGCTCGATCAGGCTGATGATGTCGCGGTAGCTCTTGGCGAAGCTCTGCTCGGTGACCAGGAAGGTGTCGAGCGCGTAGCCGTGGCGGGTGGTGTGGATCTTGGCATCGAGGATGCTGAAGTTCTTGCGGTCGAAGTAGCTGCAGATGCGCGCGAACAGGTCCGGCTGGTCCTGGATGTAGACGGCGATCTGCAAGCCTTCGCCGATCGGCGCCAGGCGGCACTTGACCACCGGCCTGTCGCTGGTGAAGCGGTCGTACAGCGCGCGCGTCTGCCAGGCGATGTCGGAGGCGTCGTGGCGCAGGAAGTAGGCGACGTCGAGCTGCTTCCAGAACGCCTCGTGCGCGTCCGGCGGCAGGCCGTACAGGCGCAGCGTGGCCAGCGCCTCCTGCTGGCGGTTCTTCAGTTCGTGGTCGGCGCTGTGCGGCTCGCCGCCCAGCACGCGCAGGGTGATGCGGTACAGGTCTTCGAGCAGCTTGGCCTTCCAGGCGTTCCATACCTTGGGGCTGGTGCCGCGGATGTCGGCCACCGTCAGCAGGTAGAGCGCGGTCAGGTGGCGCTCGTCCTTGACCACCTTCGAGAAGGCGGCAATGACGTCGGGGTCCGACAGGTCCTGCTTCTGCGCCACCTGCGACATGGTCAGGTGGTTCTCGACCAGGAACACCACCAGCTCGGTGTCCTCGGCGCTCATGCCGTGCTCGACGCAGAACTGCTCGGCGTCGACCGTGCCCAGCTTGGAGTGGTCGCCGCCGCGGCCCTTGGCGATGTCGTGGAACAGCGCGCCCAGGTACAGCAGCCACGGCTGCGGGAAGTTGGCCATCAGCTGGCTGCAGAACGGGTATTCATGCGCGTGCTCGGCCATCGAGAAGCGGCGCATATTGCGCACCACCATGAGGATGTGCTGGTCCACCGTGTAGACGTGGAACAGGTCGTGCTGCATCTGGCCAACGATCTTGCGGAAGTTGGGCAGGTAGCGGCCCAGGATGGACAGGTCGTTCATGCGGCGCAGCGCGTGGATGATGCCCACCGGCGCCTGCATGATGCGCAGGAACAGCGCGCGGTTGACCGGGTCGGCGCGGAAGGCGGCGTCGATCTTGAAGCGCTCGTGCCACAGCGCGCGCATGGTGCGCGAGGTCATCCCTTGCAGCGAAGGGCGTTCGGTCATCAGCACGAAGATCTCCAGCATCGCCGACGGCGTGGTGGCGAAGGTGTCGTCCTCGCTGATGTCGATCAGGCCGTCGACGTCGTTGAAGCGCTCGTTGATGCGCACCGCCACGCCCGACTTGGGGAACAGCCGTTCCTCGATGTTCTGCAGCAGGATGGTGTTCAGTTGCGTGACGGTCTTGGCGGCCCAGTAGTAGCGCTGCATCAGGTACTCGCTGGCGCGGCGCATGTGGACGCCGCTGCCGGTGGCCTGCAGGCCCAGCGATTCGGCGATCGCGGTCTGGACGTCGAACACCAGCCGGTCCTCGCGCCGGCCCGCGTGCAGGTGCAGGCGCACGCGGATGTCCTTGAAGGCGCGTTCCTTCTCCATCAGCTGCTTGGCTTCGGTCTGCGTGATCAGGCCGCTGGTGGCCAGCGTGCGCCAGGAGTTGGCCAGGCCGGCGGCCTTGACCATCCACAGGATCACCTGCAGGTCGCGCAGGCCGCCCGGGCTTTCCTTGCAGTTGGGCTCCAGGCTGAAGGCGGTGTCCTCGTACTTGGCGTGGCGCTGGCGCATCTCCAGCACCTTGGCGTGGAAGAAGGCGCGCGGGTCCATCGCGGCCTGGTAGCGCTGCTGCAGCTGCTGGAACAGCGGCTCGTCGCCGACGATCAGGCGCGCCTCCAGCAGGCTGGTTTGCACCGTGATGTCGGCCGCCGATTCGCTCAGGCACTCGTCCACCGTGCGGATGCTGTGGCCGATCTCCAGGCCCAGGTCCCACAGCAGCTGCACCAGCTCCTCCAGCTTGCCGGTGGTGGCGGCGTCCGGCGCCTGCTCCAGCAGGATCAGCAGGTCGACGTCGGAGTAGGGGAACAGCTCGCCGCGGCCGTAGCCGCCGACGCCGACCAGCGCCGTGTTGGCCGGCAGCCGGGCTTCGTGCCAGGCCGTGGTCAGCACCGCGTCGACGCTCTGGCGCAGGCTGCGCAGCAGCTTTTCCGGCTTGCCGTCGGCCTGGAAGCCGGCGATGACGACCTGGCGGTCGGCCTTCAGCTGGCGTTTGAGTTGTTCGCGCAGTTCCTTCTTCATCGCCGCCGTCGTCATGCGGGGCTTACGCTGCTACGGCGCTGGCATTGGTGATAAAAGCCGGCGGCGGCGGGCTGCCGGCCGACAGCGTCAGCACCTCGTAGCCGGTCTCGGTGACCAGGATGGTGTGTTCCCACTGGGCCGACAGGCTGCGGTCCTTGGTTTTGATGGTCCAGCCGTCGCCCATTTCGCGGATCTCGCGCTTGCCGGCGTTGATCATCGGCTCGATGGTGAAGATCATGCCCGGCTGCAGTTCGTCCAGCGTGCCGGGGCGGCCGTAGTGCAGCACCTGCGGCTCTTCGTGGAAGATCTTGCCGATGCCGTGGCCGCAGAACTCGCGCACCACGCTGTAGCCGGCTTTTTCCGCGTGCTGCTGGATCACGTGGCCGATGTCGCCCAGGTGCGCGCCCGGCTTGACCTTGGCGATGCCCAGCCACATGCATTCATAGGTGATGTCGGACAGGCGCTTGGCCAGGATCGACGGTTCGCCGATGAAGAACATGCGGCTGTTGTCGCCGTGGTAGCCATCCTTGATGACGGTAATGTCGAGGTTGACCACGTCGCCGTTCTTGAGCACCTTGTCGCCGGGGATGCCGTGGCAGATGACGTCGTTGACCGAGGTGCAGATGGCCTTGGGGTAGGGCGTGTAGCCCGGCGGGCAGTAGTTCAGCGGCGCCGGGATGGTGCCCTGCACGTTGACCATGTATTCGTGGCAGAGGCGATCCAGTTCGCCCGTGGTCACGCCCGGCTTGACGAAGGGCGTGATGTAGTCCAGCACTTCGGAGCCCAGGCGGCCGGCCACGCGCATGCCGGCGATATCTTCGGCGGATTTAATGGAAATAGACATAATGGATCGCAATCAGCAAAGTAAACGGTAAAAACGCAGGCGGCGAGCGGACGGGATCGGCTCGCGGCGTGCAAATATGTCGAAATTATAAACGACGCGGGGCGGCCCCGCTCGGGAATGCAAGGATGGTGCCGGAGGCGCGCGTGGGCGCCACAGTCGGGACCGTGTGGTGATGCCGGGCTAGCCCGGCTGAGGGCGCTGGCGGCGGCGCGCGGCCACGCCCACGATGCCGAGCCCGGCCAGCAGCATGGCCCAGGTGTCGGCTTCCGGTACCGGGGTCGGGATGCTCGAGAGGCCGTCGTCGTCGCCGTCGAGGTGGCCGGGCAGCAGTCCGTGCCCGCCTTTGGCGATCAGGCGGCCATCGGCATCCCTCTCAAATTCGACTTCCTGGGTCAGTTCGAACTGTTCAACCCTGCCCGGCAGTTCGCTCAGCTTGGCGGCGTCGTGGGCGACCTCGCGATGCAGGCGGTCGCGCTCGGCCAGGTCTTGGTCGGTCGGCTGTTCCGGTTCATGGGGCTCGGCGTCGGCCAGGCCCAGGTTCTTGTCGCCCAGTTGGCCGCCCAGCCTGGTGCTGGCGGGCGGTGGCGTGACAGGGGCCTTGGCGGCGGCGGCGACGGCGGCGACGGCGACGGCGGCCGGCAAGCGGGTGATGCGGCTGACGTTGCCGCAAATCTTGGGCACCAGGATGCAGTGCTGGTCGACGCAGTAGACGGCGCCCGGCTCCTGGCGCTGCGCGCTCCATTTGCTGCGGGTGACGGTGGCGCACACCGAGGCGGCGCCAAAGTGCATGTCGCGGATGGCCGGATCGTACTGGTTCTTGCCGCTGATGCCGTCGCGGGTGATGGTGACCTTGTCGTCGGACTGGCCTTCCTCCATGCGGCGCTTGAGCGTGCTGCGCACGGCGGCCGGGATGTCGTTGTAGCGGTCAATGGCAGCGGCGGTGCTGCCGCTGTAAGGGTTGGCTCCAGGACGATCCCAGGAACAACTTGGCTGAACAGTGGAGACTGCGGCTAGCGTCACGGCAAAGAGGATGGACATGGGACAGACCTTTACGAATGAACTGCGTAAATTGCATGAACTACTGTTAATAGAACGAAATTAAAGTTTTCGCCATGATATTACAAAATAGTTACTTGTGCTCAAAATAATTGTTTTTTATATGTTGCAGAACAATTCAGTGCAGGGAAGGCCGGCGGGGCGAGGTTGGTGCGTCGGCGCACCAGGTTGGTGCGAGGTGTTGTCGCGGGTGTGCAGTGCTTGCCTAAGTGGCTGTTTTCAGGGTAGAATCTCGGGTTGCTTGAATTCGGTTTTGAGCAATGTTGCAAAAATCCCGTGGAAATCCACATTAATAAACGCGAATCCGGTCGACAAGGGTGCCTATATGGTGACTGATCGGATTCCAGACCCAACCCTGGAGTTTAATATGTCCGTAACTATGCGCGAAATGCTGGAAGCCGGTGTCCACTTCGGTCACCAAACCCGTTTCTGGAACCCAAAGATGGCTCCGTTCATCTTCGGTCACCGCAACAAGATCCATATCATCAACTTGGAAAAGACGATGGGTATGTATCAAGAAGCGATGAAGCACGTGAAACAGGTCGCTTCGAACCGCGGCACCATCCTGATGGTCGGCACCAAGCGTCAAGCTCGCGAAATCATCGCTGCTGAAGCGGCACGCGCTGGCGTTCCTTTCGTCGACCAGCGTTGGCTGGGCGGCATGCTGACCAACTTCAAAACCATCAAGACCTCGATCAAGCGCCTGAAAGACATGGAAGCTACCATCGAAGACGGTTCGGTTGAGAAGCTGTCGAAAAAAGAAGCGCTGATGTTCCAACGCGAAATGATCAAGCTGCAAAAATCGATCGGCGGCATCAAGGACATGGGCGGCGTTCCTGACGCAATCTTCGTCGTTGACGTTGGCTACCATAAAGGCGCCATCACCGAAGCCGCAAAACTGGGCATCCCAGTTATCGGCGTGGTCGATACCAACCACTCGCCAGAAGGCGTTCAGTTCGTCATTCCAGGTAACGATGACTCGTCGAAAGCCATCACGCTGTACGCCCGCGGCGTGGCAGATGCCATCCTGGAAGGCCGTGCTGCTGCCGGTAACGAAGTAGTTGAAATGGTTAAAGCTGCAGCTGGCGACGAATTCGTCGAAGTTTCCGAACAGGCTTAATCGTTCGTAACAAGCTGTAAGAAAAAAGGGGTGGCCAACAGCTCCCCCTTTTTTTTAACGTAAATGGTTAGAGCAGCGCTCACCATCCCACCCGAACACCGAATACAGGAGAATCACATGGCAGCTATTACTGCAGCAATGGTAGGCGAACTGCGCGCGAAGACTGACGCGCCTATGATGGAATGCAAAAAAGCACTGACCGAAGCCGAAGGCGACATGGGTCGTGCGGAAGAGATCCTGCGCGTCAAGCTGGGCGGCAAGGCATCGAAAGCCTCGGCACGCATCACCGCCGAAGGCGTGGTGGCAACCTTCATCGCCGGCGGCGTAGGCGCGCTGGTTGAAGTCAACTCCGAAACCGACTTCGTCGCGAAAAACGACGACTTCCTGGCCCTGGCCAACAACGCCGCACGCCTGGTTGTCGAGCACAACCCGGCCGACGTCGCCGCCCTGCTGGCACTGCCGCTGGACGGCAAGACCCTGGACGAAGTGCGCGCAGCACTGATCGGTAAAATCGGCGAAAACATGTCGATCCGCCGCTTCCAGCGTTTCGAAACCACCGGCAAGCTGGCTTCCTACCTGCACGGCTCGCGCATCGGCGTGATCGTCGACTTCGACGGCGCCGACGAGCAAGTTGGTAAAGACGTGGCCATGCACATCGCTGCAATGAAGCCAGTGTCGCTGTCGTCCGAGCAGGTTCCTGCCGAGCTGATCGAAAAAGAGCGTTCGGTTGCGAAACTGAAAGCTGAAGAAGACGCAGCCAAGGCCGCCGCCGAAGGCAAGCCAGCGCAATCGCCGGAAATCCTGGCCAAGCGCCTGGAAGGCTCGGTACAGAAGTTCCTGAAAGAAGTGTCGCTGCTGAACCAGGCTTTCGTGAAGAACGACAAGCAATCGATCGAGCAGATGCTGAAAGAAAAAGCCACCACCGTGAAAGCCTTCACCATGTACGTGGTAGGCGAGGGCATCGAGAAGAAGGTCGACGACTTCGCAGCAGAGGTAGCCGCACAGATGGCTGCTTCCAAAGGAGCGTAATACCAAAGAAAACGGGCCGAGAGGCCCGTTTTTTTAGCCTGACCAAAGTTTTACCCGCAGCAGTGCAAGTCATTCAGTCGTTCCCGGCGCCGACCAAGGTATCATAGGCGCCGGCAGCCTTACCCGAATAAACCCAACTTAGGAGCCTCGTCTCATGTCAAAACCAGCCTACAAGCGCGTCCTCCTCAAATTGTCCGGCGAAGCCCTGATGGGCGATGATCCTTACGGCATCAACCGCGGCACGATCGAACGGATGGTCGCCGACGTGGCAGAGGTCGCGAAACTGGGCGTGGAACTGGCGATCGTCATCGGCGGCGGCAATATCTTCCGCGGCGTCGCCCCCGGCGCGCAAGGCATGGACCGCGCCACCGCCGACTACATGGGCATGCTGGCCACCGTCATGAACGCGCTGGCCCTGGCCGACGCGATGCGCCATGTCGGCATCACCGCCCGCGTGATGTCGGCGATCGGCATCGAGCAGGTGGTCGAGCCGTATGTGCGCCCGAAAGCGCTGCAGTACCTGGAAGAAGGCAAGGTCGTGGTGTTCGCGGCCGGCACCGGCAACCCGTTCTTCACCACCGACACCGCAGCGGCGCTGCGCGGTTCGGAGATGAGCGCGGAGATCGTGCTCAAGGCCACCAAGGTCGACGGTGTCTACACCGCCGATCCGAAGAAGGATCCGAACGCCACGCTGTACAGCTCCATCACTTTCGACGAAGCCATCGCCAAGCATCTGCAGGTCATGGACGCCACCGCCTTCGCGCTGTGCCGCGACCAGAAACTGCCGATCAAGGTGTTCTCCATCACCAAGCCGGGCGCGCTGATGCGCGTCGTCATGGGCGAGGATGAGGGTACACTGGTTCACGTTTAACGCTTCACGTATTAATTCATATCCGATTACAGGAGAGCAGCAATGTCCGTAGCTGACGTTAAAAAGAATGCGCAAGAACGCATGACCAAATCGCTGGAAACCTTGCGCGCCGATCTGGCCAAGGTTCGCACCGGCCGCGCCCACACCGGCATCCTGGACCACGTGCAGGTCGAGTACTACGGTTCGCCGACCGCGCTGAGCCAGGTCGCCAACGTGACCCTGATCGACGCCCGCACCATCGGCGTGCAGCCGTTCGAGAAGAAGATGGCCAACACCATCGAGAAAGCCATCCGCGACGCCGACCTGGGCCTGAACCCGTCGGCTCAGGGCGACATGATCCGCGTGCCGACCCCGCCGCTGACCGAGGAACGCCGCAAGGAAATGGTCAAGCTGGTCAAGAGCGAAGCGGAAGACGCGAAAATCGCCGTCCGCAACATCCGCCGCGATGCCAACGAAGGCATGAAAAAGCTGGTCAAGGACAAGGCGATCTCGGAAGACGACGAACGCCGCGGCACCGACGAAGTGCAGAAGCTGACCGACAAGTTCATCGTCGACATCGACAAGATGGTTGCTGAAAAAGAAAAAGAAGTTCTGACGGTTTAAAACCCGCAGGCGCCAGCAGCTGATCTCCCTCCGCGGCCGAGGGGTCGGACCCCATGCGGGGTCCGACCCCGCCGAAGCGCCGGGGTGCGGGTTGGCGCTGGCGTCTTGTGTTTTTACGTCACACCTGCAATACTTTATACTTTGGCACCAAAGTTTTCATGAAATATACGAGTTCGACTACTGAGGTTCCAGATGCGCCGTCCGTGCCGCGCCATGTCGCGATCATCATGGATGGCAATGGCCGTTGGGCCACCAAGCGCTACCTGCCGCGCGTGGCCGGCCACGTCAAGGGCGTGGACGCCGTGCGCACCGTGGTCGAGGCCTGCGCCCGCCGCGGCGTCGAGTACCTGACCCTGTTCGCCTTCAGCTCCGAAAACTGGCGCCGCCCGGAAGAGGAAGTGTCCCTGCTGATGCGCCTGTTCGTGACGGCGCTGGACCGCGAAGTGTCCAAGCTGCACGCCAATAACATCCGCCTCAAGGTGGTGGGCGACCTGAGCCGCTTCGACGACAAGCTGCAGGGCATGATCGCCAGCGCCGAACGCAAGACCGCCAACAACACCCGCATGACCGTGACCGTGTGCGCCAACTACGGCGGCCGCTGGGACATCATGCAGGCGGTCGGCCAGATGGTGGCCGCCCATCCCGGCGCCGCCAACTTCAGCGAGGAGCAGCTGGCGCCCCACCTGGCGATGGCCTACGCGCCCGAGCCCGACCTGTTCATCCGCACCGGCGGCGAGCAGCGCATCTCCAATTTCCTGTTGTGGCAGCTCGCTTACACCGAGCTGTTCTTCACCGACACCTACTGGCCCGATTTTTCGATCGAAAGCCTCGACGAGGCGATCGCCTCCTACCAGCATCGGGAACGCCGCTTCGGCCGCACCGGCGCGCAACTGGCGGAAAAGAAAAGCTGATGCTGAAAACGAGGATTATTACCGCTGTGGTCTTGCTGGCGGTGCTGCTGCCGGTCCTGTTCTTCAACTATTTCCCAGCGTTTGCCGTCGTCGTCACCCTGTTCCTGGGCGCCGCGATGTGGGAGGCCGCCCGCCTGTTCGGCCTGGCCGCCATGCAGGCCCGCGTGGTCGGCATCGCCGGCGCCGTGCTGTTCGTGTTTTTGCTGCAGCACTCGGGCAAACCGGGCGCGCTCAACGCGCTGTACGGCGCGGCCTGCCTGCTGTGGCTGATCCGCTATGCGCCGTCGCTGGGCTTGGGCCTGCCGCCGCTGGCCGGCGCCGCCAACTGGTCGCTGGCGATCACCTTCAGCTTCGCCATCTTCGCCTGCTTCTTCGCCATCGTCGGCCTGTACCAGCACTCGGCGCTGTACCTGCTGTCGGTGATGGTGCTGGTGTGGATCGCCGACATTGGCGCCTACTTCTCCGGCAAGGCCTTCGGCAAGCGCAAGCTTGCGCCGTCGATCTCGCCGGGCAAATCCTGGGAAGGCGCCATCGGCGGCGGCGTCGCCGTGCTGGCCATCGCCTCCGGCAGCGTGCTGCTGGCCGCCGGCCAGCCATGGCTGCAGGATACCTTCGCCTTCCAGCTGCAGGCGCGCTTCGGCTGGGCGCCGGCCCTGCTGGCGCTGCTGCTGATCGTGGCCGCGTCGGTGATCGGCGACTTGTTCGAATCCCAACTCAAGCGCCGCGCCGCTATCAAGGACAGCAGCAACCTGCTGCCGGGCCACGGCGGCGTGCTTGATCGTATCGACGCCTTGATCCCGGTCCTGCCGCTGGCCGCGCTGATCGGCTCCTGGTTCTGAAAGAATAACTATGCAACGCATCACCATCCTTGGCGCCACCGGTTCGATCGGCGTGTCCACGCTGGACGTGCTCGCCCGTCACCCCGAGCGCTACACCGTCTACGCGCTGTCCGCGCATAGCCGCGTCGACGAGCTGGCGGCCCAGTGCATCCAGTTCCGTCCCGCGCGCGCGGTGGTCGGCACGGCGGCCGGCGCCAGCGCGCTGACCACGCTGCTGCGCGCGGCCGGCGTCAACACCGAAGTGGAACACGGCGAGGCGGCGCTGTGCAGCATCGCCAGCGCGCCCGAAGTCGACAGCGTGATGGCCGCCATCGTCGGCGCCGCCGGCCTGGCGCCCACGCTTGCCGCGGCGCGCGCCGGCAAGAAGGTCCTGCTGGCCAACAAGGAAGCGCTGGTGATGTCCGGCCAGCTGTTCATCGACGCCGCCCGCCAGGCGGGCGCGGTGCTGCTGCCGATCGACAGCGAACACAATGCGATCTTCCAGGGCATGCCGCAGTTCGGCGGCCGCGTGCCGGCGGTGCGCGACGCCAAGGCCGGCATCGCCAAGATCCTGCTGACCGCCTCCGGCGGCCCGTTCCTGACGCGCGACGTCGCCACGCTGGACGCGGTCACGCCGGAGCAGGCCTGCAAGCACCCCAACTGGTCGATGGGCCGCAAGATCTCGGTCGATTCCGCCACCATGATGAACAAGGGCCTGGAAGTGATCGAGGCGCACTGGCTGTTCGGCGCGCCGGCCGGGCAGATCGAGGTGGTGATCCATCCGCAGTCGGTGATCCATTCGATGGTGTCGTATGTCGACGGCTCCGTGCTGGCGCAGCTGGGCAACCCGGACATGCGCACGCCGATCGCCCACGCGCTGGCCTACCCGGAGCGCATCGAATCGGGCGTGGCCCAGCTGGACCTGACGCAGATCGCCACCCTGCAATTCGAACGTCCCGATTTCAACCGCTTCCCCTGCCTGGCGCTGGCCTTCGAGGCGCTCAAGGCCGGCGGCACCGCGCCGGCGCTGCTGAACGCGGCCAACGAGATCGCGGTCCAGGCCTTCCTCGACCTGAGGATAGGCTTCCGCCAGATCGACCGCGTCAGCGCGCACGTGATGGAGGCGCTGCCGCACGGCGCCGCCGACAGCATCGCCGCCGTGATGGCGCAGGATGCGCTGGCGCGCGCCGCCGCTGAAACCTATATCGCCGGACTGGCAAAATGAACTTCCTTCAAACCGTGCTGGCATTTGTCGTCTGCCTGGGCTCCCTGATCATCTTCCACGAACTGGGGCACTATCTGGTGGCGCGCTGGTGCGGGGTGAAGGTGCTGCGCTTCTCGGTCGGCATGGGCAAGGTGGTGTGGTCGCGCCGTCTCGGCCCGGACCGGACCGAATGGGCGGTGTCGGCGCTGCCGCTGGGCGGCTACGTCAAGATGCTCGACGCCCGCGAGGGCGACCTGGGCGACCTGCCGCCGGAAGAGCTCAAGCGCGAGTTCACGCGCCAGAACGTGTGGAAGCGCATCGCCATCGTGGCCGCCGGCCCGCTGGCCAATTTCCTGATCGCGATCGTGCTGTTCTCCGGCCTGTACATGCACGGCGTGGAGGAACCGACCAGCAAGATTAGCGTGCGCGCCACCGAGGCCGCAGCTGCGGGCGCCGCGCCCACCGCCGCGTGGAGCGCTGGCCTGCGCAGCGGCGACGTGGTCACCGCCGTCAACGGGCAGCCGGTGGCCGTGTGGTCCGAGCTGCGCTGGAACCTGATACAAGCGGCCATCGACAAACAGGAAGCCCGCATCGCCGTCGAGCGCGCGGGGCGGGGCCGCTTCAGCTTCGTGCTGCCGGCCGCCGCGCTGGCGACGCTGGACCTGGAGGGCGACGTGCCGGGCAAGCTCGGTGTGGGCGTGGCGCGTCCGGCGCCGGTGGTGCGGGAGGTGATCGCCGGCGGACCCGCCGCGCGCGCCGGCCTGCTCAAGGGCGACCTGCTGCTGTCGGTGGACGGCACGCCGGTGGCCGACGGCATCGCCTTCATCGATATCATCCGCGCCGCCGCCGGCAAGACGGTGCAGGTGGCGGTGCGCCGCGCCGGCCAGCAGCTGGTGCTGCCCATGGTGCCCCAGGCCGAGCAGGCAAAAACCGCTAAGGGAACTGTAACAGTCGGTAAGATCAGCGCGCTGGTCGAACAGCAGCCGGATATGATCACCGTGCCATCGTCCCCGGTTGCGGCGGTCGGCAAGGCGATGGCGCGGGTATGGGATACCTGCACCATGACGCTCAAAATGATCGGCAAGATGATCACCGGCGAAGTCTCGCTGAAGAACGTCACCGGCCCGATCACCATCGCCGATTATGCCGGGCAGACCGCGCGTATGGGCGTGGCCAGCTATTTGAGCTTCATCGCCTTCATCAGCATCAGTTTGGGCGTAATGAATTTGCTACCAATTCCCGTTCTAGATGGGGGGCATTTGCTGTATTATTCGCTGGAAGTTTTAACTGGGCGTTCTGTGCCGGAGCGTTTTGGTGAGATTGCGCAGCGCCTGGGCATGGGCTTGTTACTGACTTTGATGCTGCTGGCGGTGTTTAACGACGTCGCGCGGCTGCTGTAGCAGGCTCGCTTTGTATATAAAAGTAGTTCGTTGATTTAGCCATTGAATAACCCCAATGAAATTATATTCTGACCGTATTACTTCATCTTCCTTTCGCCGCAGCCTGATCGGCGCCGCTGTCCTGGCGCTGTGCGCCGGCAGCGCCATGGCCATCGAGCCCTTCGTCATCAAAGACATCCGCGTCGAAGGGATCCAGCGTACGGAAGCCGGTACGGTCTTCAGCTACCTGCCGGTGCGTGTCGGCGAGACCTTCAACGACGACAAGTCCATCACCGCCATCAAGGCGCTGTATGCCACCGGTTTCTTCAAGGACGTCAAGCTCGAAGCCGACGGCGGCGTGCTGGTGGTGCTGGTCGAGGAACGTCCGGCCATCTCCAAGGTGGAGTTCACCGGCACCAAGGAATTTGAAAAAGACACCCTGGTCAAGGCGCTGAAGGATATCGGCGTCGGCGAGACCAAGATTTTCGACAAGGCCTCGGTCGACCGCGCCGAGCAGGAACTCAAGCGCCAGTACCTGTCGCACGGCCTGTATGGCGTCAAGATCGTCACCACCGTCACGCCGATCGAGCGTAACCGCGTCAACATCACCTTCGCGGTGGACGAGGGCGAGGTCGCCAAGATCAAGCAGATCAACATCGTCGGCAACAAGATCTTCTCGGACAAGGAGCTGAAGGACCAGCTGGCCCTGAACACCGGCGGCTGGTTCAGCTGGTACACCAAGGCCGACCAGTACTCCAAGACCAAGCTGACCGGTGACATCGAGTCGCTCAAGTCCTACTATCTGAACCGCGGCTACATCGAGATGCAGATCGAATCGACCCAGGTGTCGATCACGCCGGACAAGAAGGACATCTACATCACCATCAACATCACCGAAGGCGAGAAGTACAAGGTCTCCGGCATCAAGTTCGAAGGCGAGACCTTCGGCCGCGAGGAGGAACTGCGTTCGCTGGTGCTGCTGCGTCCTGGCGAAACCTATTCGGGCGAGCGCCTGACCGCCACCAACAAGCTGATCTCCGATCGCCTGGGCACCTTCGGCTACGCCTTCGCCAACGTCAACGCCAATCCGGAGATCGACCAGGCGAAACGCGAAGTCGCGTTCACCTTCTTCATCGATCCAGGCAAGCGCGCCTACGTGCGCCACATGAACATCGCCGGCAACACCACCACCCGCGACGAAGTGATACGCCGCGAGTTCCGCCAGTTCGAATCGTCGTGGTACGACGCCAACAAGATCAAGCTCTCGCGCGACCGCGTCGACCGCCTCGGCTACTTCAAGGACGTGACCATCGACACGCCGGAAGCCCAGGGCACCTCCGACCAGGTCGACGTCAACCTGACCGTGGTCGAAAAGCCGACCGGTAACTTCCAGATCGGCGGCGCGTTCTCGCAGTCCGAGAAGTTCACCTTCCAGGCGGCGATCCAGCAGGCCAACTTCGCCGGTTCGGGCACCACCGTCGGCATCGAGTTCAACACCTCGAAATACAGCCGCACGCTGTCGTTCTCGCAGACCGACCCGTACTACACCGACGAAGGCGTATCGCGGTCGTACGAGGTCTACCTGCGCACGCAGCAGCCCCCGGCGCTCAACATCGGCAGCTACACCATCCGCCAGCAGGGTGGCCGCATCAGCTACGGCGTGCCGTTCTCGGAAGTCGATACGGTGTTCTTCGGTATCGGCCTGGAACGCTCGCGCATCTCCACCGACGCCACCTCGCCGGTGCGCTTCAAGGAATACGTGACCACCATCACCGGCTCGCCGGACGGTATCGGCACCGCTTCGACCAACGCCGTGCCGCTGACGGCGGCATGGGCGCGCGACAGCCGCGATTCGGCGCTGACGCCGACTGTCGGCCGCTACCAGCGCGCCAACCTGGAGCTGGACCTGATCGGCCAGCAGAAGTACTACCGCGCGGTCTACGAGCAGCAGTGGTACAAGCCGCTGTTCTCGAAGGTCACGCTGGCGCTGAAGGGCGAACTCGATTACGGCCATGGCCTGGGCAACAGCAGCTACCCGGTGTTCAAGAACTTCTACGGCGGCGGCATCGGTTCGGTGCGCGGCTACCTGAGCTCCTCGCTGGGCGCGGTCGACCAGGTGTACGGCGATGCGCTGGGCGGCGCCTCGCGCGTGATCGGCACCGCCGAACTGCAGCTGCCGTTCCCCGGTTCGGGCCAGGACCGCAGCCTGCGCTGGTTCGGCTTCCTCGACACCGGCCAGGTCTACCAGGAAGGCCAGAAGATGCGCGCTTCCGAGCTGCGCTACTCGTCCGGCCTGGGCATCAGCTGGATTTCGCCGGTCGGCCCGCTCAAGTTGAGTTATGCTAAGCCTTTGAACGCCAAGCCGGGCGATCGTCTGGAACGCTTCCAGTTCCAGATGGGTACCGGCTTCTAAGGCGGAAGGTTGATGGCATTGAGTATTGATATTTACTTCGGAGAAACAAGTTGAAGACTGCGTCCGCTACCCTGACCAAATCTCTCGCCGTGCTTGCACTGGGCTGGTGTGCATTGGCGCCGGTGCAGGCCCAGACCTCGGCCTCGCGCATCGCCTGGCTGAGCCCTGAGCGCATCTACAACGAATCCAAGCTGGCCAAGCTGGCCGGCGAGAAGCTGCAGGAAGAGTTCAAGAGCCGCGAGAAAGCCATGCAGGATATGGCCGGCCGCCTGAAGGCGGCGTCGGAAAAGCTGGAGAAGGACGTGCCGACGCTGGCCGAGGCCGACCGCGTCAAGCGCCAGCGCGACGTGTTCGAGCTGGATAAGGAATACCAGCGCCGCCAGCGCGAGTTCCGCGAAGACCTGAACCAGCGCACCAACGAGGAACGCCAGGCGATCTCGGAAAAGGCCACCAAGATCATCAAGCAGATGGCGGCGGTGGAAGGCTTCGACATCGTGCTGCAGGATGCGGTCTGGGCCAGCCCGCGCATCGACATCACCGACAAGGTGCTGGCCGCGCTGGATAAAGACAAGTAAAACACATCAAGATTGGATCACCCGATGGGCACTCGACTAGGGGAATTGGTCGAACGCCTCGGCGGGCAGTTGGTGGGGGACGCGAACCTGGAAGTGACCGGGATCGCGCCACTGACGGACGCCGGCGTTTCGCACATCAGCTTTCTCAGCAATAGCAAACTGCGCGCGCAAGCGCTGCAAAGCCGGGCGGCGGCACTGATCGTGTCTGTCGCCGACGACGCTTTTATCGCCGCCGGCTATGAAGGCGCGCGTATCGTCACCAACAATCCGTACGTGTATTTCGCCCGCGCGGCGCAGTATTTCGAATCGCTGACGGCCATCGTGCCGGCGCCGGGCGTGCACGCCAGCGCCGTGGTGGCCGCCGATGCGGTGGTCGCCGCCAGCGCCCACGTGGGCGCGCGTGTGGTGATCGAGAGCGGCGCCGTGATCGGCGAGCGCGCGGTGATCGACGCCGGCTGCTACATCGGCCGCGACGCCGTCATCGGCGAGGACACGCATTTGTTCGCCAACGTGACCTTCCAGGCGCGTTGCGTGATCGGCAAGCGCGGCATCATCCATTCGGGCGCCGTGATCGGCACCGACGGTTTCGGTTTCGCCAACGAGGGCGGGGTCTACATCAAGATTCCGCAAACCGGGCGGGTGGTGATCGGCGACGATGTGGACATCGGCGCCAACACCACCATCGACCGCGGCGCCCTGGCCGACACGATCCTGGAGGACGGCGTCAAGCTGGACAACCAGATCCAGATCGGCCACAACTGCCATATCGGCGCGCACACGGCGATGGCCGGCTGCGTCGGCGTGGCCGGCAGCGCGAAGATCGGCAAGTACTGCACCTTCGGCGGCGCCGCCATGGTGCTGGGCCACCTGACCATCGCCGACAAGGTGCACGTGGGCTCGGGCAGCATGGTCTCGCGCTCCATTTTGGAGCCGGGACAGTACACGGGCTTTTATCCGCTGGCGAAGAACAGCGAGTGGGAAAAATCCGCAGCCATCGTCCGCAATCTGTCGACGATGCGGGATAAAATCCGCGCGCTGGAAAAAACAATTAAAACATTGACGAATCAAGACGAGAAATAACTATGACCACTACCACGCCCCCTGTTACCTCCGAATCCACCTGCACCAAGAAGTGCCTGGATATCCACGCCATCAAACAGTACCTGCCGCACCGCTACCCGATGCTGCTGGTGGACCGTGTGCTGGACTGGGAGTCGGGCAAGACCATCACGGCGATCAAGAACGTCACCGTCAACGAGGAATTCTTCAACGGCCACTTCCCGCACAAGCCGGTGATGCCGGGCGTGCTGATGATCGAGGCGATGGCGCAGACCGCGGCCATCCTGTCGTTCCTGACCATGGACATCAAGCCGGATGAGAATTCGGTGGTGTACTTCGTCGGCATCGACAACGCACGCTTCAAGCGTCCGGTGGAGCCGGGCGACCAGCTGGTGATGAACGTCGAGATCCTGCGCGTTGCGCGCGGCATCTGGAAATACAAGGCGGTCGGCACGGTCGACGGCCAGACCGCGGTCGAGGCGGAACTGATGTGCACCATCCGCAGCGCGGCCGACGCCAGCCAGCCAGCCGGGAAGTAATCATGGCCAAGATTCACGCCACCGCCATCGTCGATTCGAAGGCGCAGCTCGATGAATCCGTCGAGGTGGGCCCGTATTCGGTGATCGGCCCGAACGTGGTGATCGGCGCGCGCACCGTGGTCGGTCCGCACGTGGTCATCGAGGGCAACACCACCATCGGCAGCGACAACAAGTTCTTCCAGTTCTCGTCGATCGGTGCCGCGCCGCAGGACAAGAAGTGGAACGGCGAGCCGACCCGCCTGACCATCGGCGACCGCAACACCATCCGCGAGTTCTGCACCTTCAACACCGGCACGGTGCAGGACAAGGGCGTGACCTCGCTGGGCAACGACAACTGGATCTCGGCCTACGTCCACCTGGCGCACGACTGCCAGGTCGGCAGCAACACCATCTTCTCGAACAACGCGCAGATCGCCGGCCACGTCGAAATCGGCGACTGGGTGATCATGAGCGGCTTCGCCAATGTGCACCAGTTCTGCAAGATCGGCGCGCACGCTTTTGTCGGCATGAGCACTTCGCTGACCCAGGATGTGCCGCCGTTCGTGCTGTTGAACGGGAATCCGGCGCAGGCCCACGGCGTCAACATCGAAGGCCTGAAGCGGCGCGGCTTCACGCGCGAGCAGATCAACGGCATCCGCACCGCGTATAAGCTGATCTACCGTTCCGGCCTGACGCTGGAAGAGGCCAAGGTCGCCTTGCAGGCGGAAGAAGATGCGATGCCGGCAGCGGCGGAGCAGATCCGCTCGATGCGCGAATTCCTCAATGTCGCCAGCCGTGGCATCGTCCGCTGACCTGACGCCGTCGGCCACGCCGCCGCTGTCGGTGGCGCTGGTGGCGGGCGAGCCGTCGGGCGACCTGCTGGCGGCGCGGCTGTTGTCCGGCCTGCGCCCGCACTTGCCGGAAGCGCGCTTCCACGGCATCGGCGGCGAACACATGATGGCGCAAGGCTTCGAGTCGCATTGGCCGATGGACAAGCTGACCGTGCGCGGCCTGCTGGCCGTGATCCCGCGCTACCGCGAAATCAAGGGCATCCAGAACCAGCTGCGCGACCAGCTGCTGGCCGAGCGGCCGGCGGCCTTCATCGGCGCCGACTATCCGGGCTTTAACCTGGGGCTGGAAGAGCAGCTCAAGGCGGCCGGGATACCGACCATCCACTACATCGGGCCGCAGATCTGGGCCTGGCGCGGTGGCCGCATCAAGAAGATCATCCGGGCGGTGTCGCACATGCTGGTGGTGTTTCCTTTCGAGGAGGAGATCTACCGCCAGGCCGGCGTGCCGGTCAGCTATGTCGGCCATCCGCTGGCGGAGCTGATCCCGCTGACGCCGGACGTGGCGGCCGCGCGGCGCGCGCTGGGTCTGCCGGAGGACGCCAATGTGGTGACCATCATGCCGGGCAGCCGCATGTCCGAGATCAAGTACAACACGGTGGCCTTCATCACGGCGGCGCGGCTGCTCAAGCAGCGCGACCGTTCGCTGCGTTTCGTGGCGCCGATGGCGGGCGAGCGCCAGCGCCAGTATTTCCTCGAACTGGTGGCGCAGGCCGGCCTGCAGGACGTCGACGTGCAGCTGCTGGACGGGCAATCGCACACGGCGATCGCCGCGGCCGACGCGGTGCTGGTGGCGTCGGGCACGGCGTCGCTGGAGGTGGCGCTGTTCAAGAAGCCGATGGTGATAGCCTATCGGATGGCGGAGCTGGAATGGCAGATCCTGCGCCACTTCAACTACCAGCCGTGGATCGGCATGCCGAACATCCTGGCGCGCGAGTTCCTGGTGCCTGAGCTGCTGCAGAACGCCGCCAATCCGGCGGCGCTGGCGGAAGCCATGTGGAAGCAGCTGAGCGATGCGCCGCATCGCCTGCGGCTGACCGAGCGCTTCACCGAGATGCATCACAGCCTGCTGCGCAACAGCGCGGTGGAGAGCGCGGCCGCTGTATTGAAAGTGATTAAAGCCGGATAGCCAGCCTGTCATTCCCGCGCACGCGGGAATCCATGCTGAGCGTCCAGGCCAATGTTCCATGGATTCCCGCCTGCGCGGGAATGACGATGATTTATGTGATTTGAGTATCTGACGTGAAAAACCCAACCCCCGGCCTGTTCGACTTCCTGCCCGACTCGCCCGATGAAATCATTTGCGGCGTCGACGAGGCGGGCCGCGGTCCGCTGGCCGGCCCGGTGTACGCGGCGGCCGTGATCCTGGACGTCTCGCGTCCGATCGAAGGCCTGCGCGATTCGAAGAAGCTGACCGAAGCCAAGCGCGACATGCTGGCGCCGCTAATCAAGGCCAACGCACTGGCGTGGGCGATCGCCGAGGCGTCGGAAGAGGAAATCGACAAGCTCAATATCCTGCAGGCGTCGATGCTGGCGATGCGGCGCGCGGTGGAGGCGCTGAGCACCGTGCCGACGCTGGCCCTGATCGACGGCAACCGCTGCCCGGTGATGAAGATCCAGAGCATCGCGGTGATCGGCGGCGACGACAAGGTCGACGCGATTTCGGCCGCGTCCATCCTGGCCAAGACCGCGCGCGACGCCGCGCTGGTGACGCTGCACGCGCGCTATCCGCAGTACTGCTTCGACCAGCACAAGGGCTACGGCACGGCGCTGCACCTCGAGCGCCTGCGCGAGCACGGCGCCTCGCCGGTGCATCGCCGCTCGTTCGCGCCGGTGCGGGCGGTGCTGGAGGAATTCGCGCTGCGCGCAGGGGGAACCGCATGAAGACCATCACCTCGCGCGACAACGCGCAATACAAGGAACTGGTCAAGCTGGCCGGCAGTTCGCAGGCGCGCCGCAAGTCCGGCCGCACCTTGCTGGACGGCGTGCACCTGTGCCAGGCCTACCTGCAGCTGCGCGGCCTGCCGGAGCAGTGCGTGGTCAGCGAATCGGCGCTGCACAACCCGGAGGTGATGGAGATTGTCGGCCAGCTGGAGGCGCGGCATGCGCACGTACTGGGATTGCCCGACGCGCTGTACAACGCCGTCAGCCAGGTCGAACATGGTGTCGGCGTGATGTTCCTGATCGAGACGCCGGAGCGCGCCGTGACCGAGCCGCTGGCCGTGTCGGCGGTGCTGCTCGATAACGTGCAGGACCCCGGCAACGTCGGCTCCATCCTGCGCAGCGCGGCGGCGGCCGGCATCACCCAGGTGTATTGCAGCGCCGGTTCGGCGTTCTGCTGGTCGCCCAAGGTGCTGCGCGCGGCCATGGGGGCGCATTTTGTGCTCGACATCTTTGAAAACGTCGACCTGGCGCAGCTGGTGGCGGCGTCAAAAGTGACCTCGCTGGCCACCAGCGGCTACGCCACCCAGCGCCTGTACGACGTCGACCTGCGCCAGCCGGTGGCGTGGCTGTTCGGCCACGAAGGGCAGGGCGTCGCGGATGACCTGCTGTCGATGGCGACCCATCAGGTGGTGATACCGCACCTGGGCCAGGTCGAGTCGCTGAACGTCGCCGCATGCGCGGCAGTATGCTTTTTCGAGCAAGTCAGGCAGAATCAGACATAAACGACTTTTTGGAGCCGTCGATGGATATCGCGCAGTTGCACTTTCTGGTGGCCGAGGGGGATCAGGTACAACGCCATGCGCTGGCCGATATCCTGGTGCACCTGGGCGTGGGCCGGATCACGCAGGCGCCCGACGGCCACACGGCGCTGCGCCATTTCAGCGCCGGCATCACGCCGCCGGTGGACATCGCCATCATCGACCTGGCGCTGCCGGGCATGGACGCGCTGGAGCTGATACGCCGCCTGGCCGACGCCAAATCGCGCGTGGGCGTGGTGGTGGTGGGCGCGCAGTCGAACGCGGTGCTGTTCTCCGTGGAGACGATGGCGGCGGCCTACGGCATCAATATGCTGGGCGCGATCGGCAAGCCGGTGATCGGCAGCCGGCTCGAGGCGCTCATCGCCAACCATCTGCAACCAGGGGAGGCGCGCGCCGGCGGGGGTCATGCCAACACGCCGCCGATCTCCTTCGCCGAAGTGGGGCAGGGCTTGCAGATGCGCGAGTTCGATCCCTTCTTCCAGCCCAAGATCGAGCTGGAGACCGGGCAGGTCAAGGGGCTGGAGATGTTCGCGCGCTGGCGCCATCCGCTGTACGGCGTGCTGGGGCCGGCGTCGTTCATGCAGGTGCTGGAGGATAACCGGCGCATCGACTTTCTCGACTGGAGCATGATCGAGAAGTCGGTGGCGGCCTGCCGCACCTTGCACGACCAGGGCATTCCGATTTCGTTTTCCATCAATGTCGACCAGGGCACCCTGGCGCATCCGCAGTTCATGGAGCAGATCGCGGCCTGTCTGGACCGCCATCGCATCATGGCCGACTACATCACCTTCGAGATGACCGAATCGGCGGTGCTGACCACCGATCCGCATTTCCTCGAACGGCTGCTGCGCCTGCGCATGAAGGGCTTCGGCCTGGCCATCGACGACTATGGCACCGGCCGCAGCAACCTGCAACTGCTGGCGCGCATCCCGTTCTCCGAACTGAAGATAGACCGCAGCTTTGTCGACGGCGCTTCCAAGAAGCAGGCCATCGGCACGGTGCTGCGCTCCTGCCTCGGGCTGGCGCGCAGCCTGGATCGGCGCTCGGTGGCGGTCGGCGTCGAGACCAAGCAGGATTGGGACTTCCTGCAAGGGCTGGGCTGCACCTACGCCCAGGGCTATTACATCGCCAAGCCTATGCCGGTGGAGGAGTTCCCGGCCTGGCTGGCGGACTGGCAGCACTTCTTCTGAAACAGGGCTGCTTGCCTCATTTGAGCTATGCTACAGTCTCAAAGGAGAAGGTCATGCCAGCTTCCAAAGCGCTTGAGAAACGCCTCTTTCGTAAGGCATTGGCAGAGCCCGCGCCAGCCGACGTGACGAAGCTCTATCGAGTTGATCCGCAAACCCGCATTGCCGCGATACGTAAGGGGATTCCGGCCTCGATGGTCGGTGAGCTTTCCTCAGCGATGGGGATGAGTAAAGAACTGCTGCTCGGCAGCCTCGGCCTGTCCCGCGCGACCATCAGCCGCAAGGAGAAGGACGAGACAGCGTTGTCGAAAGATGAGTCCGAGCGTGTGCTGGGCGTGGTGTCCTTGATCGGCAAAGTGCAGGCGATGGTGGAGGAGTCCGGCGAGCCGGCCGGTTTCGACGCCGCGCGCTGGGTTGCGGACTGGCTGGCCAAGCCGCTGCCGGCGCTTGGTGGCGCAACGCCGGCAAGCTACATGGACACGTTCGAAGGGCAAAAGCTGGTGGCTGAATTACTGTCCATGAGCCAGAGCGGAGCCTATGCATGACCACGCCCTTGTGGCGTATTGCCGTCGAGGCGCCTGCCTATCCGGCCCATGATCTCACCGGTGCATACAACGTGCTGATTAATCCGCGCCATCCGGATGTGGCTTCCATTACCGCGACAACTATCAGACGCTGGATCTACGACCCTCGGTTTTTTTCCTGAACGCTGCATGCCGGGCCCGGTTGAGCGCCGTCAAACTCCTGCACGCCCAAGAAACGCACACTGGATCGCCGCCGTCCATCCGGGCCGGCGCGACATTCAGACGAGGTGCGACATGGCTAATCCCCAAGACAACGACGGCGCGGTAGATGGCGCCGGTTCCATACTCAGCACGGTGGCCGGCCCCGCCGAGCCGCCGCATCCCTCGCGGCTCGGCCCCCCGAATCCGATCGCCGGCCAGCTGCTGGAGAAAGTCACCGGCGACGAGCAGCTTGCGGCCGCGATGCCGTTCAACGAGACCAAGCCGCTGGAGTACGGCGAGGCCGCCTTCACACCGCACGCCGGCGAGACGCGCCAGCCGCCCGGCGCCTTCGCCACCGCCAGCACCAGCACCGAGACGGTAGCCTCACCCAAGGCCGGCGACGGCCAGCCCGACCTCGGCGCCAACGCGCTGGACGGTCCGCTGGACCGCGTGCGGGTCGACGACAGCGGCCGCGAACTGACCACCAACCAGGGCGTGCAAGTGGCGGACAACCAGGACAGCCTGAAGATAGGCCTGCGCGGCCCGACCGCGATGGAAGACTTCATCCTGCGCGAGAAGATCACCCATTTCGACCACGAGCGCATTCCCGAGCGCGTGGTGCACGCGCGCGGCTCGGCGGCGCACGGCTACTTCGAAAGCTACGCCGACCACAGCGCCATCACGCGCGCCTCGCTGCTGGGCGCGGCCGGCAAGCGTACGCCGGTGTTCGTGCGCTTCTCGACGGTGGCCGGCGAGCGCGGCTCGGCCGATACGGTGCGCGACGTGCGCGGTTTCGCCGTCAAGTTCTATACCGATGAAGGCAACTGGGACCTGGTCGGCAACAACATCCCGGTGTTCTTCATCCAGGACGCGATGAAGTTCCCGGACCTGATCCATTCGGTCAAGCCCGAGCCGCACAACGGCATGCCGCAGGCGGCCAGCGCGCACGACACCTTCTGGGACTTCGCCTCGCTCAGCCCTGAGATCACCCACATGCTGATGTGGCACCTGTCGGACCGCGCGATCCCGCGCAGCTACCGCATGATGCAGGGCTTCGGCGTGCACACCTTCCGGCTGGTGAACGCGCAGGGCGCCTCGCTGTTCTGCAAATTCCACTGGACGCCGACGGCCGGCACGCACTCGCTGGTCTGGGACGAGGCGGCCCGGCTGACGGGCGCCGATCCCGACTTCCACCGGCGCGACCTGTGGGAGGCCATCGAGGCCGGGCAGTTCCCGGAGTGGGAGCTGGGCGTGCAGCTGTTCAGCGCCGAGCAGGCGGCGCAGTTCCCCTTCGATATCCTCGACCCGACCAAGATCGTGCCGGAGGAGATGGTGCAGGTGCAGGCCATCGGCCGCATGGTATTGGACCGCAATCCCGACAACTTCTTCGCCGAGACCGAGCAGGTGGCATTCTGCGCCGCGCACGTGGTGCCGGGAGTCGACTTCAGCGACGATCCGCTGCTGCAAGGGCGTATCCACTCCTATATCGACACGCAGATCTCGCGCCTGGGCGGCGCCAACTTCCACGAGATCCCGATCAACACCCCGCTCGCGCAGATCCACAACAACCAGCGCGACGGCATGCACCGGCAGTCGCTCAACCGCGGGCGCGTGAACTACGAGCCCAATTCCCTGGCGGGCGGCTGTCCGTTCCAGGCCGGCGCCAAGGGCTTTGTCAGCTTCCCCGAGCCGCAGCAGGCCAGCAAGGTGCGCGGCAAGCCGGAGCTGTTCGCCGACCACTACTCGCAGGCGCGCCTGTTCTGGAAGAGCCAGACGGCGGTGGAGCAGAACCACATCATCGCCGGCTTCCGCTTCGAACTGACGCGGGTGCAGACGCCGGCGATCCGGCGCCGCATGCTGGCGGGGCTGGTCAACGTCGACCAACGGCTGGCGGAGGGCGTGGCCGATGGCCTGGGCATGGCCGTGCCGCCGGCGCTGCCATTGTCGACCGACCTGCCGATACACGACTATCCGGCCTCGCCGGCGTTGTCGCTGTTCAGCCGGCCCGGCACCACCGGCATCAAGACGCTGAAGGTGGCGCTGCTGGTGGCGCCCGGCGTGGAGGCGGAGCAGGTGCGCCAACTGTACGCGGCCCTGCTGGACGGCGGCGCCGTGCCGCGCCTGATCGGCGAGCGTATCGGCAAGCTGCCGGGCACGGATCTGGATGTGGAGATCAGCTTCGAGACCGGGCCGTCGGTGCTGTGGGACGGCGCCATCGTGCCGGACCGCGCCGACGCCTACGCCGGCCTGGCGCCGGCCGACGTGCCGCACAGCGACACGCCGGGCGGCACGCCGCTCAACCGCGACGTGGCGGCGCTGGAGTTTGTGCGGCTGCAGTACCGGCACGACAAGCCGCTGCTGGCGATCGGTAACGGCGCACAGCTGCTGTACACGGCAGGCATTCCGCAGGCACTGCCGGACGGCGAGCCCGACCCCGGCGTCATCATCGCCGAACGCGGCGCGGACGCCGCGGCGCTGGCGCAGTTCGAGGCGGCGCTGGCGCGTCGCCGCACCTACGCCCGCGAAACCGACCCGCCGCTGGTCTAGTCGGGCCGATAGCTGGCGCGCACGCCGGCCAGCAGCGCGGCCAGCGCCGCCTGGTCGTACCAGCGCCCCGCGGCCATGACGCCCAGGGGCGCGCGCAAGGTCGCCAGCCCATCGAGCGGATTGTGCTCGCTCAGCACCAGGTCGGCGCGATAGCCGGCCACCACCTGGCCGAACGGCACGCCGCCCTTGGTGCGGGCGATGAAGGCGCCCGGTGCGCGGGTGGCCGTCGCCAGCGCCTGATAGCGGCTCAGGTGCGCGCCTTCCAGTTCGGCCAGGTTATCGTGCAGCGAGTAGCCCGGCACCAGGCCGGGGATAGATGGCGCGTCGGTGCCGGACAGCAGTTCGACGCCGCCGTCGGCCAGCGCTCTGGCCAGCTTGCGCAGGAAGGCCAGCTTGGCCTCCAGCCGTGCCGATTTTCCGGCGTAGCCGCTGCGGCGCCATGCCTGCATATCGGACGGCGCCAGGTATGCCGTCTCGGGCGCGGCCAGCAAAGCCCGCACCACCTCGGGATGGCCGATCTGGCTGGCGATGGCGCGGTAGGTTACCACGTCGGCGACCACCGCCGCGCCGTAGCGCCTGGCCAGCGCCACCGCCTCCGGGATGCGCGCGTCATCGGGCGGCGTGTCGGTTTCCTGCGCGCCGGGCGGCGTGAAAAACGTATAAAAGAATTCCTCCAGATGGGCGACCATCACCTGGCCCTGCGCCAGCTGGCGCTCCAGCCGCACGGCCGTCACGCCGTGGCCCACCAGCGGCATGCGCTGGGCGCGGCCCGCTTCGGCCAGCGCGCCGAACACCTCCGGCGCCAGCCCTGTGTAGACCTTGATGAAGTCGTAGCCGTTGGCGGCGGCCAGTTCGACTACCGCGCGCGCCTGCGCCGGCGTCTTCACCTGCAGGCCGTTGTAGTCCGGCGTGCCGTCCACCATCAGGCTGGCGTAGACATGGGGGCCGGGCAGGGCGCCGCGCGCCACGGCCGGCACGATGCTGTCGACCAGGTTGGGGCGGGCGCCACCCATGTTGAGCAGCGTGGTGACGCCGTTGGCCAGGTACAGCGCCAGGTCGTCGCGGGTTTCGGAGTGGCTGTGCATGTCGGCCAGGCCGGGCGACAGCCATGCCGCACCGTGGCCGTCAACGATCCGGTAGCCGCCCGGCGCCGGCAACCCCGCGCCGACCGCCTCGATGCGGCCGTCCCTGACCAGCACCGTCTGGTCGCGCAGCACATGCTCGCTGTCCATCGGCACCACGTTGACGTGCACGAAGGCGGTCGATTGCGCCCATGCCGCGACCGGTACCAAGGCGGCGAACAACAGCGCAATCAGGCGCATCTCAGTACTCGCGCCGGTTGGGCTTGATCTCCTGCAGGATGGTGGTGGAGATTTCCTCGATCGATTTGGTGGTCGACGACAGCCAGCGTATGCCTTCGCGCTTCATCATCATCTCGGCCTCGTTGACTTCGTAGCGGCAGTTTTCCAGCGCCGCGTATTTGCTGCCGGCGCGCCGCTCGTTGCGGATCTCCGACAGGCGCTCGGGCGTAATGGTCAGGCCGAAGATCTTGGACTTGAACTCGTACAGCGAGGACGGCAGCTTGCCGCGCTCGAAGTCGTCCGGGATCAGCGGGTAGTTGGCCGCCTTGATCCCGTACTGCATCGCCAGGTACAGGCTGGTCGGCGTCTTGCCCGAGCGCGACACGCCGACCAGGATCACGTCCGCCGACGACAGGTTCTTGTGCGACTGGCCGTCGTCGTGCGCCAGCGAGAAGTTGATCGCCTCGATGCGGTTTTTGTATTCCTCGCTGTCGACGATGTTGTGCGAGCGGCCGATGGTGTGGGTCGACTTGACGCCCAGCTCTTGTTCCAACGGCGCAACAAATGTTTGGAACATGTCCATATACATGCCCTTGCACTGGCGGATCACATCCGACAGCTCGGTCTTGACCAGTGTCGAAAAGATAATGGGGCGTTGACCGTCGGTTGCAAAGGCTTCGTTAATCTTGCGTACCGCGTCGTGCGCCTTGTCCAGCGTATCGATGAACGGCAGACGGAACTGGCGGAAGCGCAGCTCGAATTGGGTCAATACGGAGTGACCAAAGGTTTCCGCCGTGATGCCGGTACCGTCGGAAACAAAGAAGACCGTGCGGGCCACTGTGGGCAGGGAAGAACGTTGTTCTTGTGTCATGTAAAAAGGGCCTGTCAATATTGTGAATCGTCAATTTGGGCCGCAGGCTGTAGAATGGGCGCCATAGGTAAGATTGTGCTGCACGACGACCAGAATAACAAGAAACAAAGTCTGCGCCTCGCTGGAAGATTTCTATCATCAAAAGGGTGTCATTATGTCCAACGCAGCATTGAAGGAGCAGAGCAACGGAGCGGTATATGTCGCATCGTTCGAACATTTGCGCATGACGGATGTTGAATCCGTCGGCGGCAAAAACGCCTCATTAGGCGAAATGATCAGCCAGCTGGCTGGCGCCGGCGTCCGGGTTCCGGGCGGCTTCGCCACCACGGCCCAGGCCTTCCGCGACTTCCTGTCGCACAGCGTCGACGGCGGCAAGCCGCTGGCCGAGCGCATCGCCGATCGCCTGGCCGACCTGAATATCGACGACGTGCGCGCCCTGGCGCAAGCGGGCGCGGAGATCCGTCAATGGATCGTCGAAACCCCGTTCCAGCCACGCCTGCAGCAGGAAATCGAGAGCTTCTATAAGCAGCTGGTGGCCGATTCCAGCACCGAGATGTCGTTCGCGGTGCGCTCCTCGGCCACCGCCGAAGATTTGCCGGACGCCTCGTTCGCCGGCCAGCAGGAGACCTTCCTCAACGTGGTCGGCATCGAAAACGTGCTCGACGCGATGAAGCACGTCTTCGCCTCGCTGTACAACGACCGCGCCATCTCCTACCGCGTGCACAAAGGCTTCACCCACGCCGAAGTGGCGCTGTCGGCCGGCGTGCAGCGCATGGTCCGTTCCGACCTGGGCGCGGCCGGCGTGATGTTCACCATCGACACCGAGTCCGGCTTCAAGGACGTGGTCTTCGTCACCTCCAGCTACGGCCTGGGCGAGACGGTGGTGCAGGGCGCGGTCAATCCGGACGAATTCTACGTCCACAAGCCGATGCTGGAAAAAGGCAAATCGCCCGTCATCCGCCGCAACATCGGCTCCAAGCTGCTGAAGATGGAGTTCACCAACGAAGCCAAGGCTGGCCGTTCGGTCAAGACCGTGGACGTGCCGGTCGAGCTGCGCAACCGCTACTCGCTGAACGACGCCGAAGTGGTGGAACTGGCCAAGTACGCCGTCATCATCGAGAACCACTACGGTCGTCCGATGGACATCGAGTGGGGCAAGGATGGCCGCGACGGCAAACTGTACATCCTGCAGGCGCGTCCTGAAACCGTCAAGTCGCAGCAGAAGGCGACCGACGTGCAGCAGCGCTTCAAGCTGAAATCCTCCGGCACCGTGCTGGCCTCCGGCCGCGCCATCGGCCAGAAGATCGGCGCCGGCCCGGTACGCGTGATCCACGACCCGGCCGACATGGAACGCGTGCAGCCTGGCGACGTGCTGGTGGCCGACATGACCGACCCGAACTGGGAACCGGTCATGAAGCGCGCCTCGGCCATCGTCACCAACCGCGGCGGCCGCACCTGCCACGCGGCGATCATCGCCCGTGAACTGGGCGTGCCTGCGGTAGTCGGCTGCGGCGACGCCACCGACATCCTCAAGGACGGCACCTTCGTCACCGTGTCCTGCGCCGAAGGCGACGAGGGCAAGATCTACGACGGCCTGCTGGAAACGGAAATCTCGGAAGTGTCGCGCGGCGAGCTGCCCAAGCTACCGACCAAGATCATGCTCAACGTCGGCAATCCGCAGCTGGCCTTCGACTTCCAGTCGGTGCCGAACGCCGGCGTCGGCCTGGCGCGCCTTGAGTTCATCATCAACAACAACATCGGCGTGCACCCGAAGGCGATCCTGGAATACCCGAACATCGACGCCGACCTGAAGAAAGCGGTGGAGTCGGTCGCGCGCGGCCACGCCTCGCCGAAAGCCTTCTACGTCGACAAGCTGGCCGAGGGGATCGCCACCATCGCCGCCGCCTTCTGGCCGAAACCGGTCATCGTGCGCCTGTCGGACTTCAAGTCCAACGAGTACAAAAAGCTGATCGGCGGTTCGCGCTACGAGCCGGACGAAGAGAACCCGATGCTGGGCTTCCGCGGCGCGGCGCGCTACCTGGCGGCCGACTTTGCCGGCGCATTCGAAATGGAATGCCAGGCCATGAAGCGCGTGCGTAACGACATGGGCCTGACCAACGTCGAGATCATGGTGCCGTTCGTGCGCACGCTGGGCCAGGCCGAGAAGGTCGTCAACCTGCTGGCCAAGAACGGCCTGGTACGCGGCGAGAACGAGCTGCGCCTGATCATGATGTGCGAAGTTCCTTCGAACGCCATCCTGGCCGACCAGTTCCTCGAACACTTCGACGGCTTCTCCATCGGTTCCAACGACCTGACCCAGCTGACCCTGGGCCTGGACCGCGATTCCGGCATGGCGCTGCTGGCGGCCGACTTCGACGAGCGCGATCCTGCGGTCAAGGCCATGCTGTCGATGGCGATCAAGGCCTGCCGCGCACGGGGCAAGTACATCGGCATCTGCGGCCAGGGTCCTTCCGACCATCCGGACTTCGCGGTCTGGCTGATGGAGCAGGGCATCGAGTCGATGTCGCTGAACCCGGACTCGGTGATCGACACCTGGCAGAAGCTGGCAGCGCTGCAAAAGTAATAGTGAAGTTGAAATAAGTTGACGTCAGCGCGAATTGGTTTAGACTGGAGTTATCGAATTTAGTAGTCAATCACTCTATCAATACCAACGCACCTTGCCGCAAAAACCCTCGCAGCCCGCACCGGGAAGCGGGGGTTTTTGCATTTTTAAACCTGAGAGGAGTGCATCATGGCTGACTGGAGTTTTTGGTTGGTCGCCGCCGGCGCCACCGTGATACTGGAACTGTTCAGCGGAACGTTCTACCTGCTGATGATCGCCATCGGCCTGGTGTCCGGCGCGCTGGCCGCGCTGCTGGGCTTTGGCATGGCCGCGCAGACCTTGTTCGCCGCCGTGGTCGGCATCGCCGCCACCGTGCTGCTGAGGCGCAGCCGCTTCGGCAAGTTAATCAACCGCGCGAAGGCCGAGCACGACCCCAACGTCAATATGGACATCGGCCAGACCGTGCACGTGCCGGCCTGGCAGGACGGCGCGGCGCGCGTGATGTATCGCGGCGCGCTGTGGGATGTGGAACTGGCGCCGGGCACGCCGCCGGCGCCAGGCCAGTTCACGATACGCGAAGTACGCGGCAGCCGCCTGATCGTGGCGGCTTAAGATTTACCCACCGGAGAGTTTTATGGATATCAGTTTCGGCAATGTCACCTTCATCATCTTCATCCTGGCCTTGGTGTTCGTCTTCAAGACCATCAACGTCGTCCCGCAGCAGCACGCGTGGGTGGTCGAGCGGCTCGGCAAATACCACGCCACGCTGGGTCCCGGCCTGAACATCGTGATTCCCTTTGTCGACCGCATCGCCTACAAGCATATCCTGAAGGAGATCCCACTCGACGTGCCGCCGCAGGTCTGCATCACGCGCGACAACACGCAGCTGCAGGTGGACGGCATCCTGTACTTCCAGATCACCGACGCCATGCGCGCCTCGTACGGCTCGTCCAACTACATCACCGCCATCACGCAGCTGGCGCAGACCACCCTGCGCTCGGTGATCGGCCGCATGGAACTGGATAAGACGTTCGAGGAGCGCGACCATATCAACACCGCCATCGTCAACGCCATCGACGAATCGGCCGCCAACTGGGGCGTGAAGGTGCTGCGCTACGAGATCAAGGACTTGACGCCGCCGAAGGAAATCCTGCACGCGATGCAGGCGCAGATCACCGCCGAACGCGAGAAGCGCGCGCTGATCTCGGCCTCGGAGGGCCGCAAGCAGGAACAGATCAACATCGCCAACGGCGAACGCGAGGCGCAGATCGCCCGCTCGGAGGGCGACAAGCTGGCCGCCATCAACCGCGCCCAGGGCCAGGCCGCCGCCATCGTCGCGCTGGCCGAGGCGAACGCGTCGGCGCTGCGCCAGGTGGGCGCGGCGATCCGCGAACCGGGCGGCGAGGACGCGGTCAACCTGAAGGTGGCCGAGCAGTACGTGGGCGCCTTCTCGCAGCTGGCCAAGACCAACAACTCCATCATCATTCCGGCCAACCTGGGCGAGATGAGCGGCTTGATCGCCACCGCCATGCAGGTGGTCAAATCGCAGAAGGACGGACCGGCGGCCAAGGCCATCGTCAAGGGCTGACCGGCGGCACGTGCGCTGATAGAATGCCGCACGAAACAATACAGGAGCAGCGATGGCAACATGGGCGGTGGACGCGTTCGGCAACGACTACGCGCAGGATTGGGCGGAAGACCTGGCGCAGACCAGCAACCTGGAGGCGGTGGAAAACACGCTGGACGTGGCGCTGGAACATCCGGGCGAGATGCTTGAAGCGCCGTTCGCTGCCGAGGCGCTGGTGGCGGTGGAAGTGCTGGCGCGGCTGCAGGGCAAGGGCGGCGAGCGCAGCGAGGACAGCGCGGCCGTCGACGAGTGGGTGGATGTGCGCAAGGCCAAGGCCCGCGCGCGCACCGACCTGGCCGACAAGGCTGGCCGTGCCATCGAGCGCATCCTGTCGGATCAATCGGAGTTGCGCGAACTGTGGGCCGACAGCGAACATTACGCCGACTGGCGCGCCTCGGTCGAAGCGCTGCGCGGACGGATCAGCGCCTGAAACAAAAAAACGCCCCGAAGGGCGTTTTTTTTATGGACATGAGTCCAGATTACTTGGCGGCCTTGCGGCGGCGCGCCACCACACCGACCAGGCCCAGGCCCGCCAGCATCATGGCATAGGTTTCCGGCTCAGGCACGGCGGTGGTCAGCGAGACGTTGTCCAGCGAGCTGCCGTAGCTGTCCGAAGTGCCGGTGGCGATGAACTTCAGCTTCATCGCGCTGCCGTTGCCGATCAGCGAGTAGGTGCGGGTTTCCCAGGCGCCGTTCAGCGAGTTGTTGACGTGGGCGATCTCGGCATTACCCCAGTCCACCGACAGGCCTTGCGACGAGATCGCCACACCCGGACGGTTCTCGAACTGGAACGTCAGCGTGTACTTCTGGCCGAGCACGGTCTGCACGGACTGGGTCATGCTGCTGTTTTTGTTGGTGTCCAGCTCGACGAAGTTGACGCCTTGGGCGGCAACGCCGGCGACGTTGTTGCGCAGCTCGATGCCGTGCTCACCGCCGGTCCAGCCGGTCAGGTTGGCGTAATTGGCCCAGGTGCCGGCCGTTTGATGGTTGGCTTCGAAGCTGCCGTTGATCAGCAGTTCGACTGGCGCAGCAAAGGCGCTGCCGCTGGACAGCAGGGCGACGAGCGCGGCGGATTTGATCAGATTCATGATATGCATTCTTGAGATTCCCCGTGGTGTTGATTATTGGTAACTTGTATTTCCCCAAAGACAAGTGAATTGTAATTCATGAATCTCTTTTTGGCCAGCATTATTTGCCATGGACGGTTTGAAAGCCGCATGGCTGCGGCGTTAGCGCATATCGATACGGCCGTACAGCCCGTGTGTTTCATCGCCCGGACCGGCCGCGAAGAACAGCGTGTTGGTGGGCTGGTTGTTGACGCCCGGGCCGAACGCGATGCCCCACAAACCGTCGATGACGATGGCGCTGCCGTCGGCCGTGGACAGCGTGCCGGCCATGGCGCCGCTGGTCGCATCGTAGGCGTTGATCTTGCCGTCGCCGAAATTCCCCACCAATAGCTTGCCGCTGAAACTGCCGAAGTTGGACGGCGCCATCGCCATGCCCCACGGCGCGTTCAGCGCGCCGCCCTTGACCAGTTGCTTGACCAGGTTGCCGGCGGTGTCGAACACGTCGATGGCGCCCAGTCCCGCGCCGGCCACCTCGTCATCGCCGGAGCTCTCGCGCTGGGCAAAAGCAACGTAGATGCGGTCGCCGACGGCCTGGATGCCGAACGGCGCGTAGTTGGCCGGCAGCGCGGCGTCGCGGAAGGCGCCGCTCAGGGTCACCTTGTTGAAGCCGGCGTCGAACACGTCGACGCGGTTGTTGTGGAAGTCGGCCGCGTACAGATAGTTGGCGTTGTTCCAGGTGGCGATGGCCAGGCCCTTGTAGACTGCCTGCGCGCCGGCGCCATCGAACACGGTGAGGGCGTTGTTGCGGTCGACGCTGGGCGACCAGGCAGCGATCTTGCCGCTCTCGGTGGCGAACAGGAAGGGGCTGGCGCGGAAATCGCTGCTGCCGTTGTAGACGATGCCGGTCGGCGCGGGCGGCGTGGCCACCACCAGCGATTGCAGTACGCCGTTGCCGTCATACAGCGTGGAGGTGGAGCTGCCGTTGTTGGCGACCCAGACGAAGCCGGTCGGGTTGAAGGCGATGCCCCAGGCGTTGACCAGTTTGGCGTCGGTCTGGGCCGCGCCGCCGGCGGTGTCGGCGACCAGCTTGCTCACTTTGAACTGGCTGGCGGCCATCGGCGGCGTGACCACCGGTGCCGGCGCCATCGGCGTGGAGTAGCCGCCACCGCCGCAGGCGGACAGGGCGAGGACGGTCAGGGCGGTGATAGATTGGGTGCGCATGGCAACTCCTTTCGGGATCAGGGTTGATGTCCCGTGGATTCCTGCGCACCGTCGCGGGGTTCTGCCGGCGCTTGAATAAACTGTCAGAAAGCGTAGGTGGCGCCGAGCACCCAGGCGCGCGGCGTGTGCACCGGGTAGTTGCTGTATTGCGGTCCGTCGTCCTGGGTTTGCTCGCGCGCCAGTTGCACCGTCCAGTTGCCGAACGGGATGCCAGCGCCCAGCCGGAGGTCGTAGCGCGTGCTGGCCGGCGTGCCCGTCCAGCCCAGGCCGCGCTGGGTGCGCAGCAGGCCGGCGTGGGCGATCAGGTTGAAGCGCGGGTGGACCGGATAGAACAGATTGGCCTCGCCGTACCAGGCGCGCGCCATGCGCCCCAGGTAGCGCGGTGCGTAGTACAGCCGCGTGGTGAAGCGCTCGCCGGACGCGCCGGCGTAGCATTCGTTGTAGTCGGCATTGTGCAGCTGGGTGTACGACGAGCGGCTGCAGCCGGCCTCCACGCTCCAGCCCGACCGCAGCCGCAGCGCATAGCCGCCGTAGGTTTGCAGCTTGGCGCCGTGCGTGTCGGCTATCGAAAAGCCGCTGCCGAACAGGCCGGCGTACCAGCCGCTGGCGTGGTCCAGGTTGAGCGTGAATTGCGGCGCCGGCCGGTCGTCGCCGAGCGACTGGCCGCGGTAGCGGTAGTCAGATTGCAGCGCGACGCTGCCGCTGATATCGGCTTGGGCCAGGGCCGGCCGCCAGGGCAGCACGGGCAGGATCGTAAGGAGGACAAGAGTGGCACGCAGTGTCACGGACCGACGCCACGTTGCGTGAGGCCGACGGCGGTACAGGAACAACTGCAGTGATGGAGCAGGCGGGAAATGGTGGCGCATGCGTCAATATTAACAGTGTTTAACGCTACGCCGGGTTGCAGCATGTTACGCAGCTGTGCCGGCGTGGCGCCCGGCTGCAGCTGCGTCATCAGCGCCAGCATGCCGCTGACGTGGGCCGCCGCATACGAGCTGCCGCTGACAAAGGACCAGCGCCCGCCGGGCGCCGTGGTCGGTACGTCGTTGCCGGGCGCCAGCAGCGGCGGATCGCCGACGGCGTTGGATACAGGGTTCTGCTTGCCGGCCTCGGCCTGCGAGGCCACCGCCAGCACGCCGCGATGGCTGGCCGGGAAGGCCGGCCCGCCGGCCTTGGCGTCGATCGCGCCGACCACGCCGATGCCGCGTTCCAGCGCCACGTCCAGCAGCCGGTCCAGCAACCGGTCCGGCGGGCCGGCCAGGCTGAGGTTGATAACCTGGGCGCCGTTCAGGATGGCGTAGTTGAGCGCCTTGCTGAGCGTGAAGCTGTTGCAGCGCGTGGCCAGGTCGGCCTGCTGCCAGCAGGCGCGCAAGCCCATCAGCCGGGCCTGCGGCGCCACGCCGAGGATGCCGCCGTGGCCGGCGCGCGCGGCGATGATGCCGGCCACGGCGGTGCCATGGTTCTCGGCCGGGGTGGCGCCGTTGTCGACGAAGTTGGCGTTGACCGCCAGCTGGCCCAGCAGGTCGGGATGGCTGTCGTCGATGCCGCTGTCGACCACGGCCACGCGGACGTCGCGGCCGGTGGTCTGGCGGTGCAGTTCGGCCACATGCCAGTAGCGGGCGGCGGGCTGGACCGGGTACAGCGCGTCGGGGGCGGACAGCGCCTGCGGCGTGTCGGCGGCATTGCGGGAGGGGATGGTCGCCATGCCTTCGAAGCTCGATACCGGCTGCGCCCATTCCACCTGCGGGTCGTGCGCCAGCCGGGCGATGATGCGGTCGGGGTTGTCCTGGTCCGGGTAGCGCATCACGTAGCAATCCAGGCCCAGCACCGGCATTGGCCAGTCGTCTACCAGCGTCAGGCCGTGCTGGCGGGCCAGTTCCTCGGCGCGGCGGCGGCGCGCGGCGCGGCTGCTGTCGTCGATGTAGCGGCCGCCGTAGCTGGCGTCCGGACGGAAGTGCGTGGCCGGCAGGCGCAGCATCACCAGCAGCTGGTGCTCGCCGGGGACGTGGCTCGGTGGCGCCAGCACCGGCTGCAATATTTCATCGCCGGCCGGCGGCGCCGCCTGCGCCGTTTCAGCGGCGCGCGCGGCAAGCGGATTGCCGGCCAGCCCGGCCAGGCTGGCCATCATCACGCCGACCCGGAGCCAGTAGGTGTTCAAGGTGCGGTGCTCCCATCGAGTGCCTCGGCCAGTTTGACGGCCGGGTCGGCGCGCAAGCCCTGCAGGGCGCGTTCGCGGCCGGCGGCCGGCACGTTGAGCAGGTAGGCGTCGGTGACGGTCGGGCCGTCGACCACGCGCGCGCCCTGGGCCTGCAGGATGCGGCGCAGTTCGCGTTCGGTGGTGTCGGGCTGGAAGATCACCACCAGGTTGCCGCCGCTGCTGACGGCCGAGCCCAGCACGCGGTAGGGGGCCGGATCGCTGTCCGGGCGCAGCAGCAGGGCGCCCAGGCCGATGATCGCCACCCATTGCGCCGCCACGGTCCAGCGCAGCCACGACGGCTGGTTGGCCGCCGCCGCGCGCCACCACGACACACGGACATCGACGGCCGGTGCCGGCACGGATGCGGTGTGTTCCTGCGGGCCGAGCGCCGGCATCAGCCGCGCCAGCGCGCGCTCCATGTCCACGCCTTCCGGCAGGGCGTCCGATGCTGCGGCCTCGGCGCGCAGTTCGCGTTCCCATTCCAGGTCCTTGCGGCACTGGGCGCAAGCCTGCAAGTGCTCCTGCACCCGTTGTGCCTCGTCCGGCGCCAGCTGCGCGCTCGCATACCAGGGCAGCAGTTCCTGCACCGCCTGGTGGGCCGGGATATCCATTCTGAAGATGCGCCCGTTCATTGGCTGCTCTCTCTTTCGTTCCACAACAAATCCTTCAATCTGTGCCGCGCATGAAACATGCGGGTCTTTACCGTGTTCAGCGGACACTCCACCACCTCGGCGATGTCGTTGTAGGCCATGTCGTGATAGTAGGTTAGCACCATTACGGCGCGCTGTGCCGCCGGCAGTTGTTCCAGCGCCTCGGCCACGGTCTGCTGCAATTGCTGGCGCTTCATGGTCTGCTCCGGCTGGTTGCCGCTCTCGTCCTCGTACAGCGATGGGTCCGATTCCACCGGCTCGTCGCTGGCCTTCAAGCCCTTCAGGGTCTTGCGATAGGCAATCGCAAAGATCCAGGTGGACACCTTGCACGTTCCGTCGAAGCTGGCGGCCTTTTGCCAGACCACCAACATGGTATCGTTGACCACTTCCTCGATCAGCGCCGCGTTGCGCGCCATGCGGCCGATAAAGCGCGACAGGCGCGGAAAATACGCCCGGTACAGCGCCTCGAAGGCGACACGGTCCCCGGCCGCTATCCTGGCCAGCAGGCGCACCTCTTCCGATTCCGGGTTCGGGCCGCTCGTCCGGCCCCGTTCTTGTTGCATCCGCCATCCTCCATTTTCCTGTTAATACCTTGCCGAGCGAAAACGGTTCTACAAGCCGGGAAATTTAATCGTCCCATGCTACCACCATCAATCTCGGCTAACATGGCGCACATGAACCTGAGCCAACAAGTTGACCATCTGAACACTTTCCTGCACCGCCACCGGCGCGTGCTGGTGCTGACCGGCGCCGGCCTGAGCACCGCTTCCGGCATTCCCGATTACCGCGACAAGGACGGCGTCCGGCGCGGCCGCACGCCCATCCAGGGGCCGGATTTCCGCAAGTCCGAGGTGGTGCGGCGCCGCTACTGGGCGCGCAGCATGGCCGGCTGGCCGACCCTGGCGCAGGCCGCGCCCAACGCCGGCCACCAGGCACTGGCCCAGCTGGAGGCGGCCGGCCGCATCGACGCGCTGATCACCCAGAACGTCGACGGCCTGCACCAGCGCGCCGGCACCAGCAGGCTGATCGAGCTGCACGGGAATATCCACGGCGTGATCTGCCTGGACTGCCGCACGCTGCACCGGCGCGCCGACATCCAGGCCTGGCTGACCGCGGCCAATCCGGCGCTGGCGGCGGCCGACGCGGCCGGCGGCGAGATCGTGCCGGAAGCGCGCCCCGACGGCGACGCCGAGATCGAGCTCGATGCCTTGCAGGACTTCCACATGCCCAGCTGCGGCGCCTGCGGCGGCACCCTGCAGCCGGACGTGATCTTCTTCGGCGATAACATTCCGCCCGCGCGCACGGCGGCCGCGCTGGACCTGATGGAGCAGGCCGATGCCTTGCTGGTGGTGGGCTCGTCGCTGATGGTGTTTTCCGGCTACCGCTTCTGCAAGCTGGCGGCGGCGACCGGCAAGCCGATCGCTGCCATCAACCTGGGCAAGACCCGGGCGGACGACCTGATCGGCCTGAAGGTGGAGGCGACGGCCAGCGAAGTGCTGCCGCGCCTGTTGTAGCCTAGTTCCGCTGCAGCATCGAGCGGACGATGGCTTCCTTGGCCAGCACATAATCCTGGCCGGCCAGCACGAAGTTGGTGTTCGGCTGGATCACCTTGATGTTGATGAACACCATGTCCGAGGTCTCCGCATACGAGCCGACCACGATGGCCTGCGCGTTGTGGGCGGTGGCCACTTCGCCGATCTCGCGGGTGAGCATCAGCTCGCCCTGGTTGCGCTTCAGGTAGACGCTGTTGCGCAGCTTCATCTCCAGCATGCTCAGGCCGCCTTGCGCCAGGCGCGTCGACAGCTGCTCGGACACCAGCCGGCCCAGCGTCGTGGTCTGTTCCAGCGCGTCGATGTTGACCACGGTGGCCATGATCAGCGGCTTGTCGGCCATCAGCTTGCCGTTCAGCTGGTGCATCAGCGAATCGGCGGCCTTGTAGTTGGCGTCGATGAACTGGTTGGAGGAGATGGTCGAATAATTGCCTTCGTCCTTGACGGGGGCGGACGAGCAGGCGCCCAGCAGCAGCGGCAGCGCCAGCACGGAGGCGCGGGCCAGGGTCAAAACGTGGGTCGGCATTACATGTCTCCGCGGACTTTGAAGATACGGGTCAATTTGGGTTCTTCCGGTTCGGGATCGATGATGCCGTACAGGATGCGGTCGCTGTCGGCCACGTAATAGGCCGAGGTGCTGCGCGCCACGTAGCGGAACTGGTCGGAGACCGAGACGGTGACGATGATTTCGGTGCGGGGCGTGGCGCCGGGGGCGAACTGGGCGTTGAACCAGTCGTAGGAATCCCAGGCGCCGGCGCCGGCGGCCACGCTGGCGATCAGCGGCGCCTCGATCTCGCTCAGCACCCATACGCCGGTGGCCAGCGCCGCGCGCTCGCCGTGGTAGCGGTATTGCGGACGGTTGGCGGTGAAGGTCACGGCCTGCACGTCCATGTCGATCTTCAGCGAGCCGGCCGGGGTGCGCGTGACCATGTAGCCGTCGTTGACCAGCGAGGTGGTCAGCTGGGTGGTCAGCGCGCGCTGGAACGGGCTGGGCTCGCGCGGCTCGTTCAGGAACACCGGGCGCGGCGGGCTCTTCTTGAGCTCGGCCACGATGCTTTTCTCGATATTGTCGGATATGACGCCCCAGTGGTAGGCCGCCTGCAGCTTGGCCTGCTTGGTGGTGGGGAAGTTGCTCGCCACCGGGGTCGGCGTGTAGCGCGAGGCACAGCCTGCGAGCAAGATTCCGGCTGCCAGAGCCATTGCAGTTTTCAGCGCCATCTTTGCCTCGTCGTCAAGAGTCCAGTCCGGTTCGCGGCCGCCGCGCCATGGGCAGGCAACAGCCGCGAATGTAAAATCATTCTTCTGCCAGTTTAGCATGGGTGTTTCTAATTAGAAACTCGTCGGGCGATAAAAAACCCGGTGCGGGACCGGGTTTTGTACAGGGCGCGCAACAGTGCGGCGGGGTTTTTTAGCGGCGGTTGGTCTTCATGGCGGCTGCCACTTCGCGCTTGCCGTCGCGGTCTTTCTCGGTGGCACGTTTGTCGTGCATCTTTTTACCCTTGGCCAGGCCGATTTCACATTTGACGCGGCCGCCCTTGTAATGCAGGTTCAGCGGCACCAGGGTGTAGCCGGAGCGCTCGACCTTGCTGATCAGCTTGTCCATCTGCTGGCGGTGCAGCAGCAGCTTGCGGGTGCGCACCGCCTCCGGGCTGATGTGGGTGGAGGCGGTCGGCAGCGCGCTGATGTGGGCGCCGAACAGGAACAGCTCGTCGCCCTTGATGGTGACGTAGGCTTCCTTGATCTGCACGCGGGCGTCGCGGATGGCCTTGACTTCCCAACCTTCAAGGACGATGCCGGCTTCGTAGCGGTCTTCGATGAAGTAGTCAAAAAAGGCTTTTTTGTTATCGGCTATGGTCATGGGATGGTATCGGTTAAACTACTGCTTCGCGCACAGAAACGCGAATAATTCAACATCATAGCAAATGGTTAGACTATGGCAGTAGTACACAAATCAGTTTTCCTCGGTTACAGCGCGCAGCAGATGTTCGATCTGGTCGCCGCGATCGAGGACTATCCCAAATTTCTGCCCTGGTGCGGTGGTGTGGAAATCCGCGAACGCGACGGCAATACGGTGACGGCCAGCGTCGGCATCAACTACCACGGGGTGAAGCAGAGCTTCACGACCTCCAACCAGAACACGCCGTCGACCGAGATCAAGATGAAGCTGGTGGACGGTCCTTTCAAGTGCCTGGACGGCGTGTGGACCTTCAAGGCGCTGCGCGAGGACGCCTGCAAGATCGAGCTGGACCTGCACTACGAGTTCTCCAGCGCCCTGCTGGCGCAGCTGGTGGGGCCGGTGTTCGGCATGATCGCCAACAGCATGGTCGATTCCTTCTGCAAGCGGGCGGAGACGGTGTATGGCGGCTGAAACCTTCAACATCGAAGTGTGCTACGCCAGCGACGCGGTGCAGTTCCTGCGCGCGCTGCGGGTGCCGGTGGGCACCACCATCGAGCAAGCTATCGCCATCAGCGGCGTGCTGCAGGAGGCGCCGGAGGTCGACCTGGTCACCATGCAGGTCGGCATCTACGCCAGGAAGAAGACGCTGGACACCGTGCTGCGCGAGCACGACCGCGTTGAAATCTACCGTCCGCTGATCGCCGATCCCAAGCACGCCCGTCGGCGGCGCAAGGCTGCCGCCTGACGCTCAGGCTGCGCGCTCGATCAGGAACTGGCGCAGCTTCGGCTGCTTGAAGAATTCCGTGTGCCAGACCTCGGACTGTTTTTGCTGCGGCGTGCCGAAGGTCAGCATGTTGGCCTCGGCCACCTGGGCCTCGGGCAGCAGCACGCCGTCGTACGGCACCACCACGTCGTTGTCGGTTTGCATTAGCATGCGGTCGATCAGCGTGCCGGCTTGCGCCAGCTTCGAATGGCCGAAATCGAAGTCGGCGCGCGCGTAGTAGGTGCTGGCGCTGGCGAGCAGCGTATCGCCGCGGTTCAGCTGCCCGATCAGCGCCGAGCCGCTCGCCAGCGCCTTCACGCTGAGCAGCTCGAAGCCCAGCGACACCGCCATCCGCGCCAGCCCGATCACCAGGTCCAGCGCCATGCCGCCGCTGAACGAGGCCAACATGGCCGCCACGTTGAGGAAGTGCCGGATATCTTCCTTCGACGCCAGCGGCGATCCCTGATTGGCCGCCGCCACAAAGAACACCTTGCCCACGCTGGCGATCCGGCCCGCGCGCTGCTTGCCGATCGCGGCCAGCACGGCGTCGCCGGCGTTCGGCGCGGACGCCAGCAGCGAACGCACCACCAGTGCGCCCCGGCTGTGGCAGATAATATCGACCTCCCAGCCTGCATCGGCCGGCAACAGTGCCAGCAGGTCCAGCGCGTTCTGCTGCGGTGTCCTGGCGATGGTCCAGTGGTCGTAGCCGAACACCTGGTTGTCGTAGCGCGCCAGCAGCTGCTGCATGGTGCCGTCCGACGCGAGGTCGGCGAACGCGCCTTCGACGGAACTGAACACGCCGTGCACGAACAGCAGCACCTTGCGTCCGCGCGAGGCCGCCAGTTCCGCCGCCGTCGCCGGCTGACGCCAGCCGTGGCGCAGGCTCAGCAAGGCTTCCTGCTTGTTGTGGGCTTCGATGGTCTCGGCCATCTGCTGCGTCATGCGCTCGCTGACGCGCAGGGCGGCCTGCTTGATCCAGTCCATGCGGCCTGCGGCCGGGTGCATGGGCACCAGCAGCATGGGCGCGGTCCCGGCCGGGAACACGAACTGGATGCAGCCGCTGTCCTTGTGACGCACGATATTGAGGTGCTCGTCGGCGATTTCGGCCGGTGCTAGCGGGGCTGCCGGCAGCAGCGTCAAGGGCGGCGCAACGATGTCCGGTGCGGCGTCGGCCAGAGCCCGTTGTAGTTCCGCATGCTTGGTGAATTGCATGGCGATCTCCTGGTTGCTTTTCGCGCCAGTGTACGACGCGGCGGCCGATCGCCGCGCCGGTTTGCGCAAGCGCGCCGCAGCTATCGTTCAGCGCGGAATCAACACCTCCAGCGCCTGGACTTCGCCGGCCACGATGCCGGCCACGCGCGCATCGGCCAGACGCTCGCCGTCGCGCCAGACCTGGATGTCCGCGACATCCGCCCGTCGTATCGATACCTCGAACGTCGCGCCACGGAACTCGCGTGTGACCTTGATGGCATCCCATGCCTTGGGCAGTTGCGGCGCGATGCGCAGGCCGTCGCCGTCGCCCTGCAGGCCGCACAGGCCTTCGATGAAGCAGCGGTAGGCCCATGACACGGTGCCGGTGTTGAACAACTGGCTGGAGCGGCCGGCCGTGCGCGGATACTCGCGCCAGGCGCCGCGATAGTAGTTGGGGATGAACACCGGCAGCTGGCCGCGCTGCAGATAGTCGGCTTGGTCGGGGCCGGGGATCATCTGGCGCAGCAGCCGGTAAGCGCGTTCGCCTTCGCCGATGGTGTACAGGCTGTAGATGTAGAACACGGCGGCGTGGTTGTAGACCGCCCCGTTCTCCGCCGAGCCGGGATGCTTCTGCGTGACGCGTCCCACATCGTCGCGCATGGCGCTGTACGGCGGCGCGAACATCGCCACGCCGTAGGGCGTCGCCAGCTGCTGCTCCACCTGTTCCAGCATGGAGGAGCGCTGGCCGGCGTCGGCGCTGCCGGCCAGGATCGCCCACGCCTGCGGATTGAGCCAGATGCGGCCCTCCGCATCCTTGCCGATGCCGAAGGTGACGTTGTCGTCGGTGATGCCGCGCGCGTACCACTGGCCGTCCCACAGGTGTTCGTTGGCGGCGCGGTTGACCGCCACGGCGCCGGCGCGGTAACGGCCGGCGCTTTCCGCCAGCGATGCTTCCCCGTGCTGTTCGCAGATCTCCGCCCACAGGTTCAGCGCGTAGGCGGTGGCCACCGTCAGCCAGCCGGACACGCCGCGCCCCTTGTAGCCGACCATGTTCATCGGATCGCACCAGTCGCCTTGCGCGATGTAGCTCAGGCCGCGCTGGTCGCGCGCCTGCAGCAGCCAGTCCATGGCGCGGTGCATGCGCTGGGCGACGGTGAGGGCGGTGCCGCCGTCATGGCCGGCCACGTCGGCGTCGAGGATGCCGTAGTCACCGGTCTCGTCGAGATAGACCTTGAGCGCGACCGGCAGCCACACGCAATGGTCGGTGTGCGGCACCTGGTTGATGTATTTGAGTTCCGCGCCCTCGGCCAGCAGTATCCCGTCCGGCATGGCGCCGCTGGCCTCCTGCTGCGACAAGGCGTGCAGGAGGGCGGCGCGCATCACGCCGGGGCGGATGTAGCTCATGCCCATATTGTCCTGCAGGTAGTTGCGGGTCTGCGGATCGGTGCTGAGGCGGTTGACGTCGCCGTGATAGAACACCTGGCGCGGCAGCCAGTGGTTGACGAAGTTGTCCAGGTCCGGGTCCGGCGTCTCGATCCGCAGGCAGCCGCGCCCGCCGGCGATGTAGGCGGCGTAATCGGCGCGCGCCGCGTCGAAGGCGGCGGCGCTCAGGTATTTGCCGCGCACCGCGCGGATCTCGGCGTCGTCGAAGGCTGGGCCGAAGATGAAGCGGTAGTCGTGCGATGCGCCCGCCGCCAGCGCCAGCCGGTACTGCACCACGGCGGCTGGCGTTTCATAGCGCGCGTCGCCGTTGGACAGCTGCTCCGCCTGGATGGCGGACGGATGATGCAGGCCGCCTTCGCCTTCGAAGGCTGTCTGCTGCACCTCCCACGCCTGCGGCGCTTCCTCGCACAGGAAGTAGGTCTTGTCCTTGAAATCCTTCTGCTTGAAGTAGTCGTCCACCTTTTGATACGGCGTGACGCAGCTGGCCACCACGCCGCCCAGGTCGGCGCGGTATTCGCCGGACTGGTTCATCCACGACATATAGCCGATCGGGAAGTAGGGGTACACGCTCAGCTTGCGCGCGCGGCCGGACAGGTCGGTCACGCGCAGCGACCACAGTTCCACCACGTCCTCCACCGGCAGGCTCAGTGTCAGCTCGACGCGCACGCCCAGGTGCTCGACGGCCCAACCGATATCGCTTTTGCCGACCGAGAAGGTGAACGCGTCCACCGGCGCGCGCACCGGCTCGTACGGCGCCGAGAACAGCTCGCCCGTTTCCTCGTCCTTGATGTAGAAGAAGCGGCCCGGATGATGCGCGTAGTAGTTCTGCTCCGGCTGCATGAAGGTCTTGGCCTCCAGGTTGGGCGCGTAGGCATACTTGGCCGGCTCCGGCTGCATGAACTGGGCGGTGGCGTAGCCGCGGCAGGTCGCCTGTATCATCATTTTACGGTTCCACAGGAAGCCTGCCGCGCGCGGCATGGCCGTGGGGCTGGTCAGTTCGTAGCGGTCGCCGTCGTGGGTAGGGCGCAACATCAAGCGGTCTCCATGGTTGTTTTGCGCGCCGCCAGGTCCGTCTGGATCCCGGCCAGCGTGGCATTGTCGAGGTTATAGAAGAACATCACGGCGACGGCGCACAGCGCGAACGCCGCCGGTATCAGGGACATCAGCCAGACGATGCCGGCCTGCGAGCCGGACGTCTGCGCCACATTGGCCACATAGCCCAGCCGCGTGAACAGCCAGCCGATGACGGCCACGGCGACGGCGGTGCCCAGCTTTTGCGAGAAGGTGGCGGCGGCGAAGGTCATTGCGGTGGCGCGGCGGCCGGTGCGCCATTCGTTGTAGTCGGCGGTGTCGGCGTACATCGAGAAGGCCAGCGGCGATTTCGGGCCCAGCGCCAGGCCGGTGGCGATCTGCAGCGCGAACATCAGCGTGACCTGCTCTTTGCCGACGAAGAAGAAGGCCAGCGACAGCAGGGCGGTGATGCTCATCAGGATCATCATCAGCGCCTTCTTGTCGATGAAGCGCGTCAGGAGCGGCGTCAGGGCGGCGCCGGCGGCGGCCGAGAGCATATAGGCCGGCACGAAGCCCTGCATCAGCTCCGGCCTGCCGACCACGTACTTGAAGTAGTAGGCCGCGCTGGTGGTGCGCAGCGTGATGGTGATCATGATGATCAGCGCCAGGAAGAACAGCACCATCCACGGCCGGTTGCGCGACAGGTCGCGCACGTCCTGCCAGACCTTGCTGTCCTGCGCGGCCGGCGGTGCGATGCGCTCGCGCGTATTGAGGAAGGTGAGCGCGAACAGCGCCGAGGCCAGCACGCCCCACGCCAGCATGGTCAGCTGCCAGCCGAGTCGATCGTCGCCGTGACCCAGCCAGCGCACCAGCGCCGGCGTGGCCGCCGTGACCAGCGTGCCGCCGGCGAAGGCGAAGACGAAGCGCAGGCCGTTGACGGTGGAGCGCTCCTGCGGATCGGCCGAAAGCACGCCGGACAGGGCGTTGTACGGGATGTTGATGCAGGTGTAGCAGACCATCATCAGCAGATAGCTGCCGTAGGCCCAGGCGATCCTGCCGCCCTCCGGCAGGTCGGGCGTGGTGTAGGTGAGGACGGCGGCGCAGGCCAGCGGCACGGGAAGCCAGATCAGGTAAGGGCGGAACTTGCCGTGGCGGGTGCGGGTGCGGTCGGCCAGGGCGCCGATCAGCGGATCGGTGAAGGCGTTGACGAGCTTGATGGCGAAGACCATCGCCGCCGCTGCTGCGGCCGAGATGCCGAAAACGTCGGTGTAGAAAATCAGCAGGAAGGTGGCGATATTGGTCCAATAAAAATTGAAGCCCATATCGGCAACGCCGTAGCTGATTTTTTCGCGCCAGGTCAGGGGAGTGTTCACCGGTTGAGTCGTCTCATTCAATTGGTAGCGCTAACAATGCTGATCGCAGTGTAGGCGTTTGGCAAAATTTGTAAACAAGATTTGATGCTGCGGCGCAGCGGCGGCGCGCCGTTTTCACGCGCTCTCGCGCGCCATCAGCGTGAAGCCGAGGTCGATCTGCCGGCTGGCCGGCTGTTCGCCCTTGATGACGGCGCGCAGCAGCTTGGCCGCCTCGTAGCCGATGCGGTAGCGCGGCGTGGCGACCGTGGTCAGCGAGGGATTCATCCAGGCCGAGGCGGGCAGGTCGTTGAAGCCGCAGATGGCCAGCTGCCCCGGCACGGCGATGCCGCGCCGCTGGGATTGGTAGACGGCGCCGTGGGCCAGGTCGTCGTTGCAGCAGAAGATGGCGTCGCAGTCGGGCGCCTGCGCCAGCATGCGGCCCAGCAGCTCGGCGCCCAGCGCGATGGTGGACGGCTCGCCCACCATCACCTCCAGCTTGCTGTCGAGCAGGCCGGCTTCCTGCATGGCCTGGCGATAGCCTTCGGCGCGGCGCAGGGTGCGCTCGTCCAGTTGAGCGGCGAGGAAACCGACGCGCTTGTGGCCCTTGTCGATCAGGTAGCGCGTCATCGCGTAGCCGGCCTGCACCTGCGAGAAGCCCACCGTCAGCTGCGACGGATCGGCCGAGATGTCCATCATCGACACCACCGGCACGCGCGAATGGGTCAGGATCTGCTGCACGCGCGGGCTGTGGCTCAGGCCGGAGAGCAGCATGCCGTCGGGATTGGACTGCAGATAAGTGCCGATCAGCTTTTCCTCTTCCTTGTCGGAGTAGCGGGTATTGCCGATCAGGATCTGGTAGTCGTCGGCATCCAGCGCATCCTGGATGCCGGCCAGCACTTCGGTGAACACCGCGTTCGACAGCGACGGCACCAGCACCGCGATCACCTTCGATTGCGACGAGGCCAGCGCGCGGGCGGCGCGGTTGGGCACGTAGCCCAGTTCGGCGACCGCCTTGTCCACGCGGTCGCGCAGCGCCTGCGACACCATGTCCGGCTGGGTGATGGCGCGCGAGGCGGTCATGGTCGCCACGCCGGCGTGCTCGGCCACCATCGCCAAAGTGATGCGGCCGCTTGCGCGGCTCTTGTTCGTTGCTGTCTTCATAGGAGGTAATCGCTGGCGCTTGTTGATAGCGATATCATACGGCAGCTTGGCGGTCCGCCGACAGGGGCTATTTGCATCCAGCCAACACTTTCTGGTTCTTTTTTGCCATTTCGGCACGTTCGGCGTCGCCCATGATGCCGCGTTCGCCGTTGCTGTCGTAATTCGTCAGCCGCACGCCGTCGGCCAGCGCCTGCTGGTTCTTGCGGGCGGCGTCGCAATTGGCGGCGATATCGGCTTTTTGCTGGGCTTCCTCGGCGGCCTTTTTGTCCGCCGCGGCGGCGTCGGCCTTGCGCTTGTTGAAGTCGGCATTGCGCTCGGCCAGCGTCGGCGGCCGCTTGACGGGCGCTTCCGGCGCAGCTTCGGTCGCTGGCGCTTCGGCTTCGGCATTGGGGTTGAACGGCGCCTTGCCGGGCGCCTTCAGGATGCGCTGCTCCGGCACCGAGGGCGGCGGCGGGCGGTCCGACAACTGCTTGACGCCCTTGTCGTCGATCCAGATGTACTGGGCCATCGCCAGCGAGGAGGCCGCCAGCAGCAGGGCGCCGGCCAGGCAATGCAAAGTACGGTCAGTCATGGTGACGCTCCAGAAACCAGTAAGGCAGGCACCGATTTCGCCATGATTTGCGGCAACTGTCAACAGTAAACGAGAAAGCCCGTCGTCCCGGGGGCGACGGGCTGGTCGGAGGTGGCTGCCGGACGGGCCAGCCACGCGCCGCGGCGGTGCTTACCAGCCTACATCACGCAGCAGCGGGAAGGACAGGTCGAACGGCGGCGTTACCTCGTGGGTCAGGTCGTTGTTGATCGCCGGTTCCATCAGCAGGTTGGGGAAGGCGCTGACGTCGTAGTGCGACACCGACGAACCGCCCTGGTACGGGTTAGGCGCGAACATCAGCAAACGTCCCGCGGTATCGGCGCCTGCGCGCAGGGCCAGGTTCACGCCGAGGTTGGCAAACACGTTCGAGTGCAGGCGGGTGCGCTTGGCCAGGGCCGTTTTCAGCGCAACGCCGTCGCTCTGCGAGATGCGCACCGCTGGAATGGTGACGCTGGGATCCGAACCACCCAGGCCGGGCGGAGGCGAACCGGCGGCGTTGTCGGCGACGATCATGCCGATCGCGCCGGCGTCCTGCACGGCCTTGGCCTTGATCGTGAAGGCGCAGACGCCGCGGTCCACCAGGGCGATCTTGCCGTTGACGGCGGCGGCGTTGAGCGCCGACAGCGGGCCGCAAGCCAGACCGAGGTTAGGCGCGGTATCGACCACCGGCATGATTTCGCCGGTCATGCCAGGGCTGCTGAGCGCCGGGCCGAAGCTGGCGGTGCCGACCTGCAGGGTGCCGGCGATGTTGGCCGGGCTCAGCAAGGTCAAGGCCGGAGCGCCTTGTTGCAGCACGGTGCTGACATAGCTGTTGGCGATCGGACCGTTCCAGACCAGCTTGCCGGACTTCAGCGACGAGGCGGCGCGCTCGGCGTCGGTCATGTCTTTCCACAGCTTGTCGGTGGTGGTGTCCTTCAGGTAGAAGTCCCAGATGCTGGGCGTGCCGCTCAGCTGCGCGCCGGTCGATCCGTTGGTGTAGGTCTGGAAGCCCAGGCCGTGGCCGAATTCATGGGTCAGCACCGTGACCAGGTCGACCGCGGTACCGTGGTTGGCGTCCAGGCCCAGGTAGAACGGCGAACCGGACAGGCAGGTCGACTTGCCCAGGTTGATGTTGAAGCGGGCGCGGATGTCGGCGACGTCTGTGTCAGGATCGCTGCCGGTCAGCTTGCCGGTCTGGGCCTTGCCATACCATGCGCCGGCTTGCGGGGCGCCGGCGAAATCGCGGAACACCTCGGTGGCGCCGGCGCTGCCCAGCACAGCCGAGGTGGCGGTGCAGGTCAGCGGTTCCCAGGTGGCCAGCACGCGGATGGTGGTCGAGCTGGTTAGCGTGGCGCCCCATTTGTTGGCGGCGGCCTGGAACGCGTTCAGGCGCTGCACACCCAGCGTGGTGCCGGCGTTACCGCCGACCGGTGCGACCACGGTCGGGTCATTGAAGCCGACGTTGGCAGGATCGCCGTTGACGATGACGATCGTCGCGGCAGCCCAGCTGGAGGAGGCGAACAGGCAGGCGGCAGCGGCGGCCAGGGCGTTCAGGGTAAGGCGCTTCATTGTTGTTCTCCTTTCACGGCAGGCAGGCTAGGGCCGTGCGCCAGGTGGTGGGCGACATCTTCGCCGGGGACGCAGGACTCGACCAGCTTGCCGTCGGCATCCTTGTGGATCACGGCAAAGCTGACGCTGGAGTCGTCCAGCTTGCGGCCGATGCCGCCCTTTGCGGTGGTCAGCGGGGCAATGCGGCCGCCCAACGCCAGACGGCCACCGGCCTTGGCGCTGGTGGCAGGTACGGCTGCTGCGGCCAGTTCGGCGGCTTGCTCGGCCGAAGGTCCGACCAGCTGGCCGGTGCTCGCATCTTTGTAGGCCACCATGCCGGCGCCGGCAGGCGCGGCGTTCGCGCTTAGCTCAGGCGCGACGACGACGCGCGCGTTCGGAAAACTCATCAGGCCGTTGGCGCCAGTTTGCGGCTCGGCCGCTTGCGCCACCAGGGCGCTGGCCGACAGGCCGGCCAGAGCCAGCAGGCGCAGTTTCTTGCGGCTGAACGCTACCACGCCCAGGCCCAGCAGCAGCATCAGCGCGGCGCTTGGTTCCGGCACGGCGCTGATGTTGACCGAGTCGATGCCGATGTAGTTGCCATTAAGCGAGTTGTCGTCCACGACGTAGCGGAATGCAAAGCGGCCGGTGGTCGCGCCGGACAGGCCCGACAATGACAGGGAATAATCTTCTTTCCAGTCGCTGCCGTCGGTGCTGGAGAACGCTGGGTGCAGCAGGACGAAGTCACCGGTCGACGTGGTCGATGAGCCCACATTCGCGCTTGCGCCATGCGTGCTGTAATAGACTTCAACCTTATCGACCGCGCCGAGGCTGCTCTCGCCGAGCAGGCGCATCGAGAAGTTCAGCTTTTCGCCGTTCGTCATGGCGACTTCCGGCGTGATCAGCCAATTGCTGATGGCGCCGCCGTAGGTGGCGTTGGTATAGTCGGCTGCGATGTAGGAACTGGCGGGGTTGGAAGCAGCGGGGAAATAGGCGGGGTTGCCCTGGAACCAGTTGGTCGAACCAACCTCGTTATTGACGCCACCAACCGAGCCGGTGCTGTTGTTGGTCATCACCCAGCCGCTGGCGCCGAGGGTGCTGATGTCATTGAATCCTTCGTTTAGCAAAGGACTGGCGAAGACGGAGCTGGTAGCAACGGTGGCTACGAGTCCGATCAGGTATTTATTCAAGTTCATGATGCCCCAATGGTATTGTTTGCTTGCATACAATTCGCTACGGCAAGCGAGCGCGTTGAACATGTCAGACGGCAACGGTTGTGTGCCTCTGGCCCAAATGACTACGTTTAATAAAGTACAGCAATTTTTCTTGGCTATCTATATATATTATTTATAAAATATCCACGAATCCGGGCCTGAAAGCGCTCCCATGCCCGATATTGGCTAGCACAGCAGTAGTTGATGGCCCCCGCAATTAGAGTCCAGAGTCGAGGCTTTTTTGCAACATGGTCGGGAAGACATTACGTGAGGCAAGTAAATTTTCGACGAGGCAGGCGGCGGCCGTCTCCGGCGGTTTGCAGAAGTTTCGGACAAACCACGGCTGATTCTGTATAATCTGCTTTTGCGCCTATAGGAAATGCTATGCGTCTTCTCCAAAAAGCACTCACGTTTGATGACGTGCTTCTCGTCCCCGCGTACTCGAATGTTCTGCCTGCCGATACGTCCCTCAAAACTCGCCTGACCCGCAACATCAGTCTGAACATCCCGCTGCTGTCCGCAGCGATGGACACGGTCACCGAAGCCCGCCTGGCGATCGCCATGGCACAAGAGGGCGGCATAGGTATCATCCACAAGAACCTGAATCCGAAAGATCAGGCGCGCGAAGTGGCACGCGTCAAGCGTTTCGAGGCCGGCGTGCTGCGTGATCCGATCACGATCCCACCGACCATGAAGATCCGCGACGTCATCAAGCTGACCGAGCAATATGGCATTTCCGGCTTCCCTGTCGTCGAAGGCAAGGAAGTGGTCGGCATCATCACCAACCGCGACCTGCGCTTCGAACAGGAACTCGAAGCCGAAGCCCGCGCCAAGATGACGCCGCGTCAAAAGCTGGTGTTCGTCAAAGAGGGCGCGGAAGGCGCCGACCGCGACGAAGCCAAGCGCCTGATGAACAAGCACCGCCTCGAGCGCGTGCTGGTCGTCAACGACGCCTTCGAACTGCGCGGCCTGATCACCGTTAAGGATATCCAGAAATCCACCGAGCACCCGCTGGCGTCGAAAGACTCGCAGGGCAAGCTGCTGGTCGGCGCCGCAGTCGGCGTTGGCGCCAAGGATGAAGAGCGGATCGAACTGCTGGTCGCTGCCGGTGTGGACGTGCTGGTGGTCGACACCGCCCACGGCCACTCGCAAGGCATCCTGGACCGCGTGAAATGGATCAAGACCAAGTTCCCGCAGGTCGACGTCATCGGCGGCAACATCGCCACCGCGGCCGCCGCCAAGGCGCTGGTCGAATACGGCGCCGACGCGGTCAAGGTCGGCATCGGTCCGGGCTCGATCTGCACCACCCGCATCGTGGCAGGCGTCGGCGTGCCACAGATCACCGCGATCTCCAACGTGGCCGAGGCGCTCGAAGGCACCGGCGTGCCGTGCATCGCCGACGGCGGCATCCGCTTCTCGGGCGACATCTCCAAGGCCCTGGCGGCCGGCGCGTCGACCGTGATGATGGGCTCCATGTTTGCCGGCACCGAAGAGGCGCCAGGCGAAGTGATCCTGTACCAGGGCCGTTCGTACAAGTCGTATCGCGGCATGGGCTCGCTGGGCGCCATGTCTGACGGTTCGGCCGACCGCTACTTCCAGGACGCCACCATGAAGGCCGACAAGTTCGTGCCCGAGGGGATCGAAGGCCGCGTCGCCTACAAGGGCAGCGTGCTGGCGATCATCTTCCAGCTGGTCGGCGGCGTGCGTCAATCGATGGGTTACTGCGGCTGCGCCACCATCGACGAGCTGCGTAACAAAGCCGAGTTCGTCGAGATCACCTCGGCCGGCATGCGCGAATCGCATGTGCACGACGTGCAAATCACCAAGGAAGCGCCGAACTACCGTTCCGGCGACTAACCAGTCCTTGCAACGCCGGCTTAGCTAAGCCGGCGTTTTTCTATTCTTTACCTCTCCAGTACATTACTCATGCACTCAAAAATCCTCATTCTCGATTTCGGCTCCCAAGTCACCCAGCTGATCGCGCGCCGCGTGCGCGACTCCGGCGTGTTCTCGGAAGTGTACCCGTATGACGTCAGCGACGAGTTCGTGCGCAACTACGGCGCCGCCGGCGTGATCCTGTCGGGCAGCCACAGCTCGACCCTGGAAGGCGACGCCCCGCGCGCGCCGGATGCCGTGTTCGAACTGGGCGTGCCGGTGCTGGGGATTTGCTACGGCATGCAAACCATGGCGGCCCAGCTGGGCGGCAAGGTCGAGAACGGCCTGGTGCGCGAATTCGGCTACGCCGAAGTGCGCGCCCGCAGCCACACCAAACTGCTCGACGGCATCAACGACTTCGTCACCGAAGAAGGCCACGGCATGCTGAAGGTATGGATGAGCCACGGCGACAAGGTGCTGGACATGCCGCCCGGCTTCGTCCTGATGGGTAACACCCCGAGCTGCCCGATCGCCGCCATGGCCAACGAAGAGAAGCGCTTCTACGGCGTGCAGTGGCACCCGGAAGTGACGCACACGGTGCAGGGCAAGGCCATGCTGGGCCGCTTCGTGCACGAGATCTGCGGCTGCAAATCGGACTGGAACATGCCGGACTACATCTCGGAAGCGGTCGAGAAAATCCGCGCGCAAGTGGGCACCGATGAAGTGATCCTGGGCCTGTCCGGCGGCGTCGATTCGTCGGTGGCCGCCGCGCTGATCCACCGCGCCATCGGCGACCAGCTGACCTGCGTGTTCGTCGATCACGGCCTGCTGCGCCTGGACGAAGGCAAGATGGTGATGGACATGTTCGCCAAGAACCTGGGCGTCAAGGTGATCCGCATCGACGCCGAAGATCAGTTCATGGGCCACCTGGCCGGCGTTGCCGATCCGGAGCAGAAGCGCAAGATCATCGGCCGCGAATTCGTCGAGGTGTTCCAGGTCGAGTCGGGCAAGCTGGTCAACGCCAAGTGGCTGGCGCAGGGCACCATCTACCCGGACGTGATCGAGTCGGCCGGCAAGGGCAAGAAGGGCCAGACCATCAAGAGCCACCACAACGTCGGCGGCCTGCCGGAGACGATGAAGCTCAAGCTGCTGGAGCCGCTGCGCGAACTGTTCAAGGACGAGGTGCGCAAGCTGGGCGTGGCGCTGGGCCTGCCGCATGACATGGTCTACCGTCATCCATTCCCGGGCCCAGGCCTGGGCGTGCGCATCCTCGGCGAAGTGAAGAAGGACTACGCCGACTTGCTGCGCCGTGCCGATGCGATCTTCATCGAAGAGCTGCGCAACACGCCGTACGAGCCGGTGGTGGTGCCCGGCTTCGACCAGGACAGCGTGCCGACCAACTGGTACGAGGCGACGTCGCAGGCGTTTGCCGTATTCCTGCCGGTGAAGTCGGTGGGCGTGATGGGCGACGGCCGCACCTACGAATACGTGGTGGCGCTGCGCGCCGTGCAGACGCAGGACTTCATGACCGCGCACTGGGCGCACCTGCCGCACGCGCTGCTGGGCAAGGTGTCCAACCGCATCATCAACGAAGTGCGCGGCATCAACCGCGTGGTCTACGATATCTCGGGCAAGCCGCCCGCGACCATCGAGTGGGAGTGACGAGCTCGCTTTGAGTCATTGATTTAATGCGATAGATAAAAGGTCGTTGGTGATGCGGTTTCTATCATCAACGACCTTTTTGCTTGTATGTTGTCTCGTGTATATGATTGGTTATGATCTGTTGATTTATCGAAGTTAATAGCCTGATAAATGTTGTATGGCAGCTCTGCGCACTGTTTTGGGTAGCAACCTGCTGACTGCCCGGAGCAGGCGGGGCCGCCAGGTATCGACTTCCCAGTGGACGTTGCTGCGGGTTTTTACCGCCTTCAAGATGACAGCAGAGACGTCGTGTGCTTGAAGAAATACGCCGATTGATTCAACGATTTTTCCGTGTGCCGCCTCCATCATGGGGGTAGCGACGAAATTGGGCATCACGTCACAGACGTAGATTCCATAGCGTTCCCACTCGATATTCAGAGCCTCTGTGAAACCCTTGACCCAAAACTTGCTCGCCGAATATGAGGCCTCACTAGGTACGCCATATTCCGAGCTCAGAGAGCACATGTTGATCACGGTGGGGCGCTCGCTCTTCCTGAGATAAGGCAGGGCGTGATAGGTACCGATTTGAACGCCCTTTACATTCACTTCGGTGACGGCAAGGTGTTTCATCAGCGGAAGCGCCTCATAGTCATCAATAAAAGCGATGCCGGCATTGTTAATCAGCACATCGATGGCGCCGCCATTCTCTGCCGCAAAATCACTTAACGCAGAGGCAAACTCATCTGGCTTTGTCACGTCCAGTTGGCGATAGAAATGACCATTGCCAAGAGCTTGCCTCAAGGCGTCCAGGTCGCCGTGGTTAATATCGGTAACACCTACACGGTACCCTTGCCGTGCAAACAGCAAGGCAGTTTCCGCGCCTATCCCTTTAGCCGCACCAGTGATGAAAACGGCCGGTTTATTGCTCTTAACGGTAGGCTGCGGTATGGAATCCAGGTGCTGCGTCAGGAAATCCAATTGCTCAGCAATGAAGGCGCTGAACAGTGGTTCGACATAAGGATCGAAGTGGTCAGCACTATGTTTCTTGACGGTGACAATCGTGGCGCCGCGGGCAGATCGCAAGGCGGCGGATGCAGGTGTTGTCAGGTCGTTAGCGGCCACCTGGAGAAGCGACGGCATGGTCAAGTGCCGTAAATACTTGCCTGGAGAGTAGCGCATGGCGGCAAAAACGAAGCGGGCAGCCACACGTTGGTCGAACGCCTTTCTCTTTGGGACGAGTTTCAAATACCCGTGGGCCGCCCCAGGTGCCGTCATTAATCCAAGCCGACCTGGCTTAGCTGCAGCGTTGACATAATGGGGCTGCAATCCGATCAAACTTCCCAGTCGGTCGATGAGCGCGTGGATGGTCAGGCGGGTTCCAGCCAACAATCCGCCAGCCAAGCCTGAAGTCGGACCGAGCATATGGGGTACTTGCGAGATGATTGCTGCGATATTCCTGTCCTGCGCGGCGATGGCGACAACGTGACCGCCGCTGAGCGAGGAGCCCCAAAGAACGATCTTGGTCGCGTCGACATCCGGACGGTTGCGGGCGTAGGCGATCGCGGCCCTCCAGTCCTGATGTTGTTTCGCAATGTCGAGCAATTGCCGGGGCTCGCCGGCACTGTCACCGAAGTGCCGGTAATCGAACACGAGGGCGTGGTAGCCGGCTTCGGCGAACTTTGCGGCATAGGCATCAAGGCGCATCTCCTTGATGCCGGCAAGTCCGTGGGCCAGCACGACACACGGTCGCTGGCCCTTGCTGTTTGCGGGGTAGAACCACGCTGAGCAGCGCAATCCTTCGGAAGTGAAATCAATATCTTGCCGTTGCATGGCAGGTCTCCTTAGCGTCTATGCCTTGTGGTGCCGGGTGCGGCGTGCGTCCTCAAGTGACATGAGCTCATGTCTGTTGATATCTTATTTCTGACACGCTATCATGTCAATATGAAATTTCACGGGAGGTGGCGCATGAAGGATGTGGACGTTGAGGTCATCCCTTCGAGCTCTAAGGTTTATCGGGGGCGGAGTGCCGGCGAGCGGGTCGGCGAGCGCCGGAAGCGCATCATTGAAGTCGGTATTGAGCTATATGGAGCGCATGGTTTCCGTGCCACATCAGTCAAGATGGTGTGTCTGGCGGCGGGGCTAACGGAGCGCTATTTTTATGAGTCTTTCGCCAACGGTGAGGCGTTGCTCTGCGCAACCTGCACGGTCATTATGGATGGCATGCGCCAACGGGCAGTTGAGGCAATGGAGCAAGTTGGCGACTCTGTTTCGGAGCGTATACGGGTTGCGGCGCATACCTATTTCTCCGACTTGGTGGAGTGTCCCGCTGCCGGGCGGATCGTTCTGTTTGAGATGGAGGGTGTCAGTGCTGCAGTCGATGCCCACTATGCACAGGAAATGGCGAAGTCCACGCAGCTATTTGTCGACTGGTTCTTGTCCAGAGTGGTGCAAAGTAGCCCCAGCACTTTGACGGCTTATGTATTAGCGCAGGGAATACTGGGCGCGCTTTACCAGATGGCGAAAGAGTGGGTGCGCTCGGATTTCAAATTGCCCGTCGATACCATGGGTCACCATATGCAGGCCGTAGCCATGGGTATTTGCACTGCGTTTTCAGGTGAGTTGAATTTATAGTTGATTTCTGAAATTCAAAAACATGTCGTCAGATCCAGGGGGGGCTGTGCGGCATGATGTTAGAATCGCCTGAGATACACCCAACATCAGGCGAAATGAAGCCTTCCACCGCGTTCCAGACACACCGTGACGCGATTCGCCGGATCGTGGAGGAGCATCGTGCCTGTAATCCTCGAGTTTTTGGCTCGGTGCTCCAGGGATGTGATACAGAGGATAGCGACTTGGATTTATTCATCGATCCAACGCCGGATACCACTCTGTTGGATATCGGCGCCATCCGCCACGAGCTGTTAGAGTTGTTAGGTGTCCCAGTCGACGTGATAAATTCGCTGCAGAAAACATTTTCATCATAACCAATAGGGGCGGCCTTGTTTGGGAAGCCCAGGTAATACTGATTAATCACCCATTAAATTATGATGACGTTAATTTATCGAGGGCGGCTTGAGTGGCTGAAGTTTTGGATATGTCTTTTTCTAGTGGCGACAATTTCGTCGGGATGCGATGAATTAATTTCTGACGCTGTCTGGACACAGGAGCGCTCCATAATAGTAAGTAATGCGAATATCGAACAGTGTCTGTTATCTGCATTGGTGAACGTTCCCAACATTGGAATTGATCACGTGAATTCTATACCTGGAGATATTGTTTTAAATGTGAGGCTTGAAAAAAACAATACCTTCGTTGAGTGTGCATGTAAAACATTCTGATGCGAAAAACGTAAAAATAATTTTTGTTGGGAAAGGAACGATTGAGCCAGATAGTTATCGTAACGCTATTGCGCCAGTGCTCAGCTCGATTGTAAATAGCATAGGTCGGAAATGTTCAACTTAGTAGGCTGCTGAAACACTGGTTTTCTGACCTCGGCCCCAGACAGCCAACTGCGTGGAACGGCTTGCAATTGATTTTTATGCATTCTTTCTCAGATATACGGGAAGGCTCAAATTCAGTCTGAAGAACCCCTTAAAGCCAAATTGGTCGGAGACGTCTGGGTAGTAGAAGGATGTTTGCCAACCAATTTTGACGGGTGTAAGCGTTCAACCGTCCCATCTGTGATTTCGTGCTGAGCACGTGGATACTCCGAGCTTTTTATCGGAGACCCGAATGACGGAGAAAGACAAGGAAGCATTGTGCTAAGAGCGCATGGCGATGTGGAAGGCCAGCGGGCAATCGATGCATGGCTTCGCGCTGCAGCAGGGCTGGCCGCCGCGCCAGATCGCGTATTGGAAAAAGCGCTTTCTGGGCATGTCGGGGAAGACGCCGGCTTTGATTCCGGTACTGGTCAAGCCGGTTCAGGCGAATGGGACGATCAAGCTTGCGGCACGAGACTGGTCGCTCGAATTACCCGCAGCAATACCAGTGAGCTGGCTGGCCGAGCTCCTGCGCAGCCTGTGATGGAGCTGCGGGCAGATGCGGTCTGGCTGGCCACCCAGCCGGTCGACATTCGCGCCGGCATCGACCGGCTGTCGCTGCATGTGCAGCAGGCGCTGGGCAAAGCACCCGGCGATGGCACGGCCTACGTGTTCAGCAACCGGCGGCAAACGCGCCTGAAGGCGGCCTTCACCGCTGTACCGAATATTTTTTTGAGGCTGCAGCACTTCGAACGATCTAGGCGAAGGCGCGCTGGTGGGTAAGCGCGCGGCTAATTTCTTCGCCAGACGAGAACCAGTAGCAAAGTAGGGCGGAGGCCTTCTCCTCCGAACAGGCGCGTATTGGCGAAGCTCGCATGCACGCGTCGCGCGCTTGCTCACTTAGCTCGTGACGTCGTTTTGCGCTCCGGTCGACAAGAGCGCCTGGCGACGACGGGTTTGGGCATGGCGGCAATACCACATGAACGTGCAGGGGGGGCGGCACACTCTGTGACAGCGCTGCGCGCGCCACTGTCGCGTGCATCAGCGGCATAGTGACAGACGGCATGCCATGCTGTACATTGCGAGTCCTGACGACTGCCGCCGTACCGTTGCCCGGCGGGCTTGCCGCTGTCCGGCCATCCAACTTTTATTTATATGCACGCGTTATATTCAAAGGCATTGCTGCGGCTGGTCCTGCTGCTCGGTGTGAGTATCCTGGTCGGGTTTCTGTGCGTCAGCCGCAGCTATCACCGCGTCCCCTTGCTCGAGCAAGAAGATTTTTCCTGGAAGTTGCGCACGCATAGCTCCAAAGACGCGACGGACCTGAACGCGCGAGTCGATGCCGAGCGCCTGATCGTGGAGTATGTTCTGTCAGGGAGCGATCCCAATTCCTACGTGACAACTGGGCTGCTTTTCAGAGACCGCAGCGGCAAGCCGGCATTGTTCGACTGGTCCAGGTTCGGCAAGATCAGTTTCGAGGCGCGCTGCTTCCCCGCAGGTACCATCCGGGTCGGCCTGGCCACCTTCGATGACAAGCTGTCCAAACTGGATGAGCTGATGACCTACCGCATGCCAACGGCATACGTCAGCTGCAATCCGGACGGTGGCCGCGTCGAACTCGACCTGACCCATTTGACCATTCAGCAATGGTGGCTCACCTTGAACAAACTCGACCCCTCCGACTTGGGCTACTCGCTGGCCAAGGTCGGGCTGATTGAAGTCACCACCAGCCATGCGAGCCGCGTCGGCACCCCGTCGCGTATCGAAATCGCTGGCATCGAAATGCACGAGCGGAAATACGGTTATCTGTATTTTTTCGCCGCGTTCCTGATACTGGCCTGGGCCGGGTTCGCATTCTGGTGCGTCAAGCAGTACGCAGTGGCCCTGGCCAACGACCTGCACGCGCGCATGCAGAAAGACCTGCCGCTGGTGGCGTACCAGCAGCTGGCGCTGGAGCCGCACCGGGAAAGGGAAAAATCCGCCATTTTGAGGTTGCTGGCGACGCGTTATGCGGATTCGGAACTGGATCTGGAAACCGTGGTCTCGGAAACCGGCGTCAACCGCAATAAGGTCAACGACATATTAAAAGCGGAGATGGGGTACACTTTTATCGGGTACTTGAACAAGCTCAGGTTGACCGAAGCATCGCGCCTCCTGGTGGAAAACACCAGCGCCAGTATTGCGGAAATCGCCTATTCGGTCGGATATAAGAATTCCTCGTATTTCAATAAGCTCTTCAAGGAAGAATACGAATGCACGCCCAAGGCATTCCGGGAAGTATGCAAAAAAGAGGTGCGGAAGCCGGCGCCATAAGGTGCATATTTCGCCGGCTGCGCTGAGCGCGGCCGCATTCATGGGTGTACCCAATCTGCGTGCGTACCGCCTAGCGTAGCGCAATTCCCAATTCAACATTCGTCGCCCCGTCCCCCACGGCGACCATGAGCGCCATGGCTCTTGATGAGTCCAATTCAATACGCTCGGCTCCTGATTATCCAATGAAACGTGTGCAACTGATCGGTCTGCGTGCTGCTTTAGCAATGCGATACCGCGCCAAATAGCGCGGCATTCCGCGTCGCCGGCACGGGCCAGGCGGGTAGCAAAAGGACACCGGCGCACCGTCACCGAAATAACGCGAATGGTGAAGATATTACAAGGGTGCAAATAATCGTATTGATACTGCACTTCCGTGCATTGGTCCCGCAGCGCTGGCGGCACGGTCGCTGGCGCAGAGGTGGCAGCTGGATCGAATAGTGGGGCTTTTAAGCCATCAATAACAAAATCTGCACGAGTGCGGATTCCAGCCGTGCAGAATTTTTGCGCGAGGCTGTCAAGGCCGGTGGAGGCGCATTTTGGCCAGTATTTTTGCCGCAATTTTCGGGATACACTCCGCCGAACTGCTGGACAGGCGGACCTGCTCCCCGTCCTGCAAGCGAAGACCAAACTGTCGATGAACAGGACGCCCGAACATGAAAATGGAGAAGACATGAGTGTAATGAAGAGCAACGTACAGACGCCTGCAGCGCTGGCGACCGCGCCCGTGTTCGCAGCCGCGACCATCGACGTCGATCCGGCCAGGCCTGTTGGCCTTATCAACAAGAACGTTTATGGCCGGCGATCGTCAACACCATCCCGAACTCGGCGTTGCACGGGGCGGTCAATGTCACCGGACAGAACGTTTCCGGCCCAAGCGGCCAGGCGCTGACAGCAGCGGCGACGCACGCGCATAACACCTTCACGCAAAAAGTTGTGATCGCCCCGCGCCGTTCGCGGCGCAGGCGGTCGATGGCAAATTGCGCCCAAAAATCCCGGCCTGGGCAGTGGTGGTGGTCGCCGTTGAAAGTCCATCTCACCGTCGTCCTGCGCACCCAGTGTTCAGGCGGAGGCGAATTTCACCTTGTCAGCGGCGCTGCCGGTGACAAGCACCTTGTAGTAGACGCAACAGAGAGGAAGCATAAATCATGAGGGGACAACAAACAATGAGATTCCAGCATACGGCTGTTGGGCTGGCCTGCGCCACGCTGCTCGCTGGCTGTGGAGGCGGTGGTGGTGGTAATACCGGCGGCACCGGGGCGGCGCAATCGGTTTCCTTCCCGTTCCCGGGCGGGATGAAGATAGCGCGTCCGCCGGAAATCGCGACCGTCACGCTGAAGGCCACGGCCAGTTCCGGCGGGCCGATCACCTATGTGTCGAACACGCCGGGCACCTGCACCGTCAGCGGCGCCACGCTGACGCTGGTGAAAGCGGGCGAGTGCTCGGTGAATGCCAACCAGGCCGGTGGGGATGGCTACGCTGCGGCCACGGCGCGCCAGCTGTTCGTCGTTCCCAAGAACGAGCAGGGTATTTGGGGCTTCTCCAACCCGGGCACGCAGCCCGTGGGGGCGTCGGTGCAGGTGGCGCCCGCTTCCACCGCGGGTTCCTTGACCGACTTCCCCGTCAGCATTACCACCAGTTCGCCCACAGTGTGCTCGGTGAGCGGCACCACGGTGAAAATGCTCGCCGATGGCTTATGCCTCGTCACCGCCACTCAGGCGGGCAGCGATTTCTTTAACGCGGTTTCGCTGACCAAGACCATCCCGGTCGGCACCGCGGAAGGGCCTGCGCTCAATTTCGCAAGCGGCTACAAGCCAACCGATTCCTGGCGTACCGCGGAGGCTGGCAAAATCGAAGCGTACTCCTCTTCAAGTGCCACAAACGTCGTGGCCGCCGACGGCAGCACCTTCAACTTCAACATGGACGTCCGTTCGGGCACGCCTGATTTCGGCGGCTACTACGGTCTCCGGTTTTACGCCGCGGGCATGGAAGCGCTCACCCCGGGCGCCGACACGATTACCGGTGTGCGGATCGATTCCCAGAAGGCGATCAAGTTCGATCTCATGATGAACCCCGAAATGGTCGCGGCGCAAAAGACCCAGCTCAGAGTCTGGCTGTACCTCGGCCACTACGCCAACAATTGCAACGTGGTGCTGGAGAAGTTCATGACACCCGTGTTTGCGGCGCCCGTGCAAGGCTTGCAGGAACAAAGTATCGATCTCAAGTCGTTCACCGTTCAAAGTAGTTGCGGCCTGGCCGACCTCGACGTCTGGAACGAGCTGCAGAACTACCCGATCGCCAAGCTTGAGTTCAACGTACCTGACATCAACAACAAGATGCCAACCGCGGGGACCGACGTCTACACGACCAGCGTGACGATGGGGAAAATCACCTTTAAGTGATGGCGCACGACCATTTACTGCCCTGCGCGGCGCGGCGGGCAGCCAAAGCAACTATAGGATTTGAAGAGGAAGAGACAATGAGGACAATCGGATCAGTGATCAAACGGAAACCCTTGCGCTTGACCGCGCTGGCGATCGCGGCGGCGGAGCTCGCGGCGTTCTACAGCGGCGCCGCGCAGGCGCAAACGGCGCCGGCTGCGAAGGGAGAGGAGACCGTGACCGTGGTCGTGAGCGGCCAGCGCGCGGCGCTGCAGTCAGCCGCCAAGCTCAAACAGAATGCCGAGGAAGTCATCGACGGCGTCGTTGCCGAAGATGCCGGCAAGCTGCCCGACAAGTCGATCACCGAGGTGCTGCAGCGCGTCGTCGGCGTGACGATGGACCGCAACCGCTCGCGCGGCGACCCGGAGCACTTCTCGGTCGAGGGTTCCGGCATTTCGGTGCGCGGCCTGACCTGGGGCTCGTCGACCTTGAACGGCCGCGAATCGTTCTCGGCCGGCTGGCCGGGACGCGAATTGAGCTGGGGCGACATTCCGGCGGAACTGATGTCCGCGGTGGTCGTGCACAAGAATCCGCCCGCCGAGTTGATCGAAGGCGGCGTCAGCGGCCAGGTCGACTTGCGCACCGCGCTGCCGTTCGACTACAAGGGCGATAAATTCGCGGCCTCGACCTATGTGAACTACAACCAGCTCGGCGGCCAAACCTCGCCCGCGCTCTCCGGCCTAGCCTCGCATCGCTGGGAAAACGACTTCGGCCAATGGGGCGCGCTGCTGAACTTGTCCGGCAACGTGACCAATTCCCACAACGACACGGTACAAGTGGACGCCTACTTCCCGCGCACCGACATCGTGCCCGGACAAACCGTGTGGGTGCCCCAGTCGGCGTCGTGGCGCACCAACCTCGGCAAGAACGAGCGCGCCGGCGTCTATGCCGCGCTGCAGTGGAAGAAGGGGGGCGCCACGTCCGCGCTGACCTATTTCCACTCCGGCTACAAGGAAACCGGCACCGAGAACGCCCTGTACACGGGCGTGGAAAACCCCTACAAGTCCAAGCTCATCAACCCCGTATTCGACAGCAGGGGCATCCTGCAGTCGGCCCGGTTCACCTATCCGATCGGCGGCGCGGGCGCGAACAATTTCGTGGACGGCGGACTGGGTTTCAATACCAACCAAACCTATTTCGACCGCCGCTCGCAGACTCGCGAGATCGCCTGGAACACCAAGTGGACCGTCAACGAGCGCTGGTCGGTCCAGAACGACTTGCAATGGGTCCATGCGACCAACAAGACTGAGAACGAAAACATGACGCTGGCCACGTTCGTGCCGAGCATGAATATCGACTTGAGCAAAAATATTGGCGAGATCACCTTCGACGACAAGGCCCAAGCCTTCCTGCGCAATCCGGCTAACTTCTACCTGCAGATGTTGGGGCCTGAGCGGACCAAGGCGGATGCCGACCTGTATGCCTGGAAAGGCGACGTCCGCTTCAAGTTCGACGATCCGATCATGCGCGACCTGCGCTTCGGCCTGCGCGCGACCCGGCGCACGGCGAGCCACATCGACGGCACCGGCTCGATGTGGTACAACGTCGCCCGCCCATGGGAAGTGAGGAATACGTCCACGCCCGGGCAGCCTGCCGCCACCACGGACCAACCGACCTGGGCGGCTCGCGCCAATTTCACTTACCTGAGCGATCCGCGGGTCGCAGCCCTGGTGCCGACCAGCCTGTACACCTTCAAGAACTTCTTCAACGGCAAGATCCCCACGCCGGGCGCTTTGGTCGTGCCGAGCCTCGCGGCGGTCAAGGATTATCCCAACGCCTACGTGGCGGCGGCGAATCCGATCATGAAGATTCAATGTCAGCAGGGTAACGACCAGTCGAACACCAACAACGACTGCTCGAAGATCGTCGACCCCTTTGTGCCGCTCGTCTACGACGGCGACCCGTCCAAAACCTCCCGCCAGTCGGAGAACACGCAGGCCGCCTACGTGATGGCGCGCTTCGGCTTCGACAATCTGCGTTTCCCGGTCGAGGGCAGCGCCGGCGTGCGCGTGGTCCACACCGACACCAAGGCGCAAGGCTACACCGTGTTCCTGCCGACTTATGGCAACGGCTATTTGCCGGAGGTGCCGCGCTTTGGACAGATCAACGAGCCGATCGTCGAGGGCCGCAGCGCCGTCGACGTGCTGCCGAGTCTTAACCTGAAGATGGAAATTACGCCCGAGCTGCAAGCGCGCTTCGCGTTCGCGAAGTCGATGTATCGGCCGAACTTCCAAGACCTCAGGGAGTACATCAAGATCTACCAGGATACCACTGTTGACCAAGCCAGCGGCACCGTGACGAACGTCACCTATCATGGTGACGACCAGGGCAACGTCCATCTGAAGCCCACCAAGGCCAACAGCTTTGACGTGACGCTCGAATGGTATCCGGGCAATGGCACCTCGCTGACGGGCGCGATGTTCTATAAGCAAGTGCGTGACATCATCATGCGCTCGGCCTATACCCGCGACTACAACGACCTGGCCGGCAACCCGCAAACCTTTTTGATCACCGCACCGGACAATGCGGCGGACGGTAAGGTGGCTGGTCTGGAGCTCGCTGGCCAGACCTACTTCAACAATGTGCCTGCGTTGGCGAAGGTGATGCCGGAATGGACCAAGGGCTTCGGCGTGTCGGCGAACTACACCTACATCAACAGCTCGCAGACGCTGCACCATCCGTTCAATCTGAAGTACTGCCCGGCCAACGGATCGTTCAACAACAGTTCCTTGAACTTGCTGGGCTGCGACACCAATGGCATGCCGTTCACCGATATGCCCTTGCAGTATTTGTCGAAGAACGCCTACAACCTGATGGCCTTTTACGACAAGGGGCCGATGTCGATGCGTCTGGCCTACAGCTGGCGCAGTCGTTTCCTGCAGGGCGTGTCCGTCAACGGCACCCAGGGCGACAAAGCCACCAGTTCCGATCCGACGCGGGCCACGATTGTCGATGGCAAGACGGTCTATCCGCAGGACGTGGGCTGGGGCTTGCCGACCTGGCAGGAAGCGACCGGACAGCTGGACTTCGGGTTCGACTACCGGTTCGGCGAGCATGTCCAGCTCAGTCTGAACGCAAGCAATCTCCTGGACACCGTCGTTAAGCAGACTCAACAGCAGGGTATCGGCAACATGACCCGTTCCTGGTTCGAGCCTGGCCGCAGTTATCGCATGGCGTTGCGTTACACGTACTAAGACGACGCTGGCGGCGAACCCGGACCAAGCCGCCCGCGTTGTTCCGACATCGGGTCCATTGCCCGCCGGGCGCAATGGACCTTCAGTTGTCTCCCGCCGCGTTGCCGGTGGTTTTAGGGGCGGCTCCGGCCGTCCCTTTTTTTATGTGGGGTGACTATGGCAGACAACGCCATTCGAACAATCGTCATTGTCGGCGGCGGCACCGCCGGCTGGATGACCGCCGCGCCGTTGGCGCTCAAGCTGCCCAAGACGTGCGAGGTGGTGCTGGTCGAGTCGCCCGAGATCTGCACCGTCGGCGTCGGCGAAGCAACGCTTCCGACCCTGCGCCATTTCAATGTCGCCCTGGGCCTGGACGAAGCCGATTTCGTCAGGAAGACGCAGGCGACCTTCAAGCTCGGCATCGAATTCAAGGATTGGGGCCATGTCGGCAACCGGTTTTTCCACGGCTTCGGCGATTTCGGCCCGGCCATCGACCACCGCCCGGCGTTCATGTACTGGCTGCGCCTGTCGCGCGTGTTCAAGGACATGCCGTCCTACGAGGACTGGTCGATGGCGACCATGCTGGCGCGCAGCAACCGCTTCTTGCTGCCGCAAGACGAGCTGCCAACCATCACCGACTCGTTTAACTACGCCTACCATTTCGACGCCGGACAGTATGCCGGCTATTTGCGCCACTACGCCATGCAACGCGGCGTCAAAAATATCAAGGGCATGATCGAGCACGTCGAACAGCACCCCGAGACCGGCTTCATCACCGCCCTCAAGCTGAGTGATGGACGCCGGGTGGAAGGCGACCTGTTTGTCGATTGCTCGGGTTTTCGCGCTCTGTTGATCGAAGGCGTGTACCAGGCCGGCTACGACGACTGGAGCGCCATGCTGCCGTGTAACAGCGCGCTGGCCGTGTCGTGCGCCAAGACCCTGCCGTTCACGCCCTACACCACCTCGACGGCCAAGGGCGCCGGCTGGACCTGGCGCATCCCGCTGCAGCACCGCACCGGCAACGGCCATGTCTACTGCGATGGCTTCACCAGCGACGACGAGGCCGCGCGCGTGCTGCTCGAAGGTCTCGACGGCGAGGCGTTCGGCGAGCCGCGCCGGTTGCGCTTTACCACGGGCCGGCGGCGCAAGTCCTGGGTCAAGAACTGCGTCGCCATCGGGCTCTCGGGCGGCTTCCTTGAACCGCTCGAATCGACCAGCATCAACTTCATTGAAAATGCGGTCGGCTGGCTGATCCAGTATTTCCCCAATCGCGAATACCGTCCCGAACTAGCCGACGAGTTCAACCGCCTGATCGCGCAACGCTACGAATACGTACGCGACTTCATCATCCTGCACTACACACTCACCGACCGGACCGATTCGGAATTCTGGCGCTACTGTGCCCATAAGGTGGTCAAGGCGACGCCCGAGCACGGCGAGTACATTGCCCGGCACTGCGCCGCGCCGTGACGCCCCTCCAGCGCCTGCTCGGCATCGACGAGGCCGAGTTCCTGCGCGCCACCAATGGCAGCTACAAGCTGGGCATCCAGTTCAGCGCGGCGGACGCCGGGGCAGATTGCTTATTTCGCTTTTTCTGCGCAGGCCGCCATCGAGCCGGCGGTGCCGCCGCCCACGATGACGCTACGTTTGCATGCAATATTCACGTATGTCTCCCTGCTAGCACACGGCTGCGGGCCGTGTGCTGCGGTCGTCGCTGATTCTTGGGTCTGGATCGGCGCCAGCTACGTGGCCGGCGGCCGCCCTATCAGGCTGCGCGGAATATAGCCGTAATCGGCCGCGCCGGGTTTTTTCCACGCAAGCATCAATGCGAGATCCGGGCCGGGCCCCTGGAAGTAGCGCACGCGGAAATTGTGCAAGCCCTTCTCCAGTTTCATCCTGGTTGCCACGGGCGTTGGGGCGTGGATGCCGTCGTTCTCGATCACGTTTTCATCGTCGACGCTGAGGATGGCACCATCGTCGGCCAGCAGCATCAATTCATACGTCGTGGTTTCCTGAATATTGACGGTAAAGCGAATATCCAAGCCGAACCATTCGTTCACGGAGCCCAAGCCGGGGAAGCCTTCGCGGAAGGAGCGCGGGCTGATATCGAGTTGGGCCAGGCAAACGCGCTTGACCGGCTTGCGCCGGCGCATTTCAGTCACCGATCGGATGTCCGGACTGAGGCGGTAGACGTCGGCGACCATATGCCGATCCGACGATTCGGAGCATTCCTCGAACAGCTTGGGGGGCGCGCTGGCCACGGCCTCCTTCGCGGGCGGAGGCGGCGCTGTGGCCGGGGCCGCGCCCGCGCCCGCGACCGGGGAGGGGGGCGCGGCAGCAGCCGCCGCCTGCGCCGGTGCGCGGACGGCGTCGGGCACGACGTCGAGCACCGGCAGCGGGGGCAGGGCGAGCGGAGGCGGGGCGAGCGGGGGCGGCGGTTCGACGGCGGGTGGCGGAGGTTCGGTCTTTTTTTCCGGTACCTTCTCCTCGAGCATGGCGACGTCGACGGTGCGCGGCGCAGGCGGCGGGGGGCGATGCGTGCGCGAGAGCAGAATCCAGGCCAGCAAGGCCAGATGGAGCAAGAACACGACGACCAGTGCGAGGCGCCGGTTTGAGCGCGGCAACGACGGCTGGCCCTCGGTTGCGGTTGGGGGAACACTGGTGTCCGGCGGTAAAGGGCTCATACGTTTCAACAGACAATAAAAAACAATGCACGCCAGCAGAACAAGGCAAGCAGATTGGATTTCGAATACAAAAAGCCGGCTTCTTGAACGAAGCCGGCGGTAAAACAGAGGTTTTATGTATCCTATTTAATAATTGCTCGCTTAATGGTAACGGACCCTGCTGTTCCAGAGAACAGAATACCCATCCCCACCGCGTTCTGGACGCCAAAACTGGAACACGTAAATTCCGTATCTTGACCTGCAACCAACGCTTTATTGGAAGTCAGGCAATTCCACTCGGCAGAAGCCCAACCGGCGGAGTATGTATAAAACTGGAGCAAGTCAGCCATCCCGCCATTTCGATTTGAAACAAATGCTTGATCAAAATTAAGGACCACTTTCAAGGTTTTGCCACTCCAATTAACTGGGCTGTCAAAATTAAAAGAAGCGGCAGCGTTGGACTGGTTGATTGTCAATCCCATATACGCGGTTGAACTGCTATCCGTAGCGTTGCCATTCAGGTTCCAACTATGTGGGCGATTACTCGTTCCGATAGCTTTTCCTGCGCCTACCAACATAGCATCAACGACTTGGGTATCATGCACGGCCGGCGTGTAACGGTCGATCAAATAACCTTCAGCCTTGCCGACCTCCCATGCAATTGGCATGAGGCCATGTGCAACTGCCGACTTGGTGACATATTTCCAGAAATATTCCCGCGAAGCGAGATGCAGGTCGTATTCAGCGCAAGTTTGCGGCGAACGCAACATGGCGGCGAACTCGCCCAACAGAACTGGAATCCCTTGGTCCACAAATTGTGTTTTCATTCTCGCAAATTGCGAATCGGTAAAAGCTTCTTCCTCATCGCGCCAGAAGTTATCGGCGTTGCGCGTAGTATCAGTCGTCGAATGGTAGCCATTACCCCAGTAACATTCCATCAGCCCATTAGCATCATCCTCGCCCTTGTTTGAAAAGAACCCTGGGTAATAATGAACTTCCATCATTTGGCGATCCGGTACCGTGTCGGCAGGCATGCCAGACCAGTAGTTCATCGTCAAATCGATGTCGGTAGCAAGGCCCTGGAGCACCAGCACGCGATAAGCGTTTCTACCACCCGTCGAACGAACCGCATCGACAAATGTTTTGTGATAGCTCGCAAGAATCGGTTCTAGAACTGCAGTGTTAAGACTGGGCTCGTTGGCGCTGGCAAACATGACATGCTCGTCAAAGTCGCGCAGCTTCGTGGCAATTTGCTCCCAGTAGGCCTTCTGTTTGGCGTTGGTACGAACTTTACTTGCCTCGGAAATATTTCTCTCCAACCAACCGCCGTCCCAATGGATGTTAACGATCACGTAGAGCCCGTTATCCACCGCCATCTGGACTACTGCCTTCACGCGGTCGAGCCAGGCGTCACTGATTTTTCCATTTGCCGCATTGGCATATTGCTCCCATGCCAGAGGGATCCGAATCGCGTCGAAACCGCTGTCCTTCATCAATTTGATATAAGCGGCAGTCACCGCCGGATTGCCCCAGCAAGTCTCTGACGGGTTAATCCGGCACCACGATTCCATTGTGTTACCAATGTTTATTCCCAGTTTTATTTTGGCAGCCAGCTGGGTAGCGTTACTGCTCATGCCGGATGAATCCGCAGCAATTGGACTGGTGTTGTAGCTAGGATAACTAGGAACCGTGAGGTTAAAAGCTCTCGTGGTTTTTGCACCGCAATCGTTTGTATAAACAACTGTTGCAGTACAGCTAGCACTTGGCGTTAAGTATTGTTCACGCGAAGAACCTGATGTTCCACAGCCGCTCCATGACCAAGAGCCGTTTTGCGACGGCGTTTCCGCCCATGGTCCAAGTGGGATTTGAGCTCCATTAAATATTGCATCTTGTATTATTCTCCATTGGAGAGACTCGTAAATATAGGGTGTTACCGCGGTCGGCGCGCAAGTCTGAGCCTGCACGCTCGCAACGCTTCCCAATAAAGCCGTAAGAAGGGATGTAATGATCAAACGCTTTTTGTTCATGTCAATAATCTCCGTCATTATTTGAATAATGGTGAAAACAAGCCCGCGAGAGCGCCATTTCCGCGAATTGTGCCTGCAGGACGGAGAGCGCACCCTCCTGCCCAGCAAACCAACCGAGTCTATCCCATATATTCCGGCAAAAAAACACGCTGAAATGCGCCTGCGCCTGCCAAAATGGCCTCGGGCGAAAATTATGCACAGCTGGCATCGATGGTCGTGCAGATTTTAATATTGATCGCTTAAATAATCGCTTGAAAGTCCGCCGTCCGGTCTGGCCATTTACTGTACGACAGCGGCGGCGACGTCGTTACCGCACCATAAGTGCACCGAATTGCAGAATTAATGTGATTATTTGCACCCTTGAAGCATCTTCACCATTCGCGCTATTTCGGTGCTTATTCCTGGCCTCGGTCCCGCTCGAATTGACCCGGCTGGTGACGAAGCTCATATAGCGAACCTGGCGCCTGCCGGGCGCAGGTCAGCGCGGGGCGCTGTTTTGCCCGATGCGGTAATAGTCAAAGTCGACGCGGCCGCCGGCGGTCTTGGTCGAATAATAGAAGAGCGCGTAGCGGTAACCCATGAAGTGCGGGAAGGTGTAGACAAGGCGCGAGGGACGGCCGATCGGGGTCCACGATTTGCCGTCCAGGCTGTAGGAGAAGCGGGCTACTTCAGGCTTGCCTGGTATGCCGTAGATCTTGGACCCACTCTCGTCGAGGCCGAAGCGGGCGTCGTCGGGCGCAGACTGGAATTCGCATTCGACCTTGAGGTGAACGGTGTTGCCGGAGAGGGGAATGGCGGCGATCTCCTCGGGCTTGTCGGCATCGGCGCTCACCATGACGAGCGACTTGGCGCCGTTGTTCATCTTGACGCCAACAAAACCATACTTTGCCTGAAATGCGGCGATGCCGGTCCAGTCGCCGTCCTTCATGCCGCTCACGTCGATGCTGGTGCTGGCGAAACTGTCGGGGCCAAAAGTGCGCTGGGTGAGGGTATTCCTGGCATCAAGCAGGCCGGCATCGACCCGGCCGGTGACCAAGCTCAGGTAGCCCGGGCGCTTGCTGAGCGACCAGTTGCGCGGGTCGGGATTGTGATTCCATTGCCAGGCGAGGGGCAGGGGCCGGGCGCCGGGCAGGCGGTCGAATTCGTCGGAGGCGACGATGCCGGAGGCGCCGGAGGTACCCTGTGCGCCGGCGGGAATGTCGAGCGTCATGGGCACCTCGCCGTCCTTGCCGAGCACGGGCCAGCCTTCCTTCCAGGTCACGGGCACGAGGTAGGGAACGCGGCCGACAGCGCCGTTGTCCTTGAACAGATAGGCATACCATTTGCCTTCCGGGGTGTCGACGAGGCCGCCTTGCGCGATGCCGCGGTCATCGAGCACGATGCGGCCCTCGTAGGGACCGTCGATGGTGTCGGCGCGGTGGACAATGACGGTGCGCGCCCAGCGGGTCTTCGGCGAGGCGATGTTGAACAGGTAGTAGCGGCCGTTGATCTTGGAAAGTTGCGAGCCCTCGCCGCAGAGCCCGCCCTGGTCGGGGCCGAAGAGGGCGTTGACCTGTTCGATGATGGGCTTGTTCACGCCGCCGGGCTTGATGCCGGAGAGATCGGATTTGAGCTCGGTGAGCATGATGCGATTGCAGCCCCACACCATGTAGACGCGATGGTCATCGTCGAAAAACAGGCTGTGGTCATTCATCAAGGGCTCGAAACTCGTCTCTTTCCACGGGCCGCGTTCCAGGTCGCGCGTGCTGAAGACATGGGTGCGTCCGCCGGTAGTGGCGGCGAACGTCGAGGCATAGAACATGCCGTCGTGGTAACGAATACTGCTGGCCCATGAGCCGGCCCCGTAGGCATTCTTGCCGTTCTCGAGACGGAAGGCTTCGTTGTCGGCCAGCGTGTCATGGGCGTAGGCGGCCATGCTCCAGTTGACCAGGTCGGTCGACTTCATGATCGGCAGGCCCGGGGTCATGTGCATCGTCGTGCTGCTCATATAGTAGGTTTTTCCTACGCGGATGACGGCAATGTCCGGGACGTCGGCCCAGATAAGGGGATTATGGGCAGGATGCGCCAGTGCCGCTGGCGCGGGCTGGGACGCGTCGGCATTCTGGGAAAACTGCCAGTAATCGAACTTGAACAGTTCTTCGCCGCCCGCTCCGCGGAACACGAAGAAGACATCCTGGACGCCGGCGGCGCCGGAGATCCGGGTCGATTGCGGCTTCCATTCGCCGCCGGTTCCCGAGACCGGCAGCGTGCCGATCAACTGTCCGTCGACCTTGCCCAAGCGAATCTCGATCTTCGCCCCGGTGGCCTCCTTCAGCTTGGCCGTGCTGGAGAGGCTGGCCATGAAGGCACGCGCGCCGATCGCGCCGAAATCGACATTGCGCACCTCGATGAAGGCGCCGTCGTGGATGTTGCGCACATTTTGGCCGCCGGCCTTGTTGGGCTCGATCTTGACGCCGGAAGACCAGGCGATGGTCTCGGCTTCGACGCGCTGGTAGGGATCGAGGGTGGCCACCGGCGCAGGCCCTTCCTTGGTCGGCTGCACCGGCTGGACCGAGCCGTCCGGGTTGAACTTCAATTCGTCGACGGACACGGAACGCTTGAAGCCGTCGCCTCCCGGAAGGTTGGCGTTGTGGTAGAAGAGGTAGGTCTTGTTCTTGAAATCGACCACGCCGGGGTGGTTGGTGAAGGCGCTTTGCGGGGGCATGACGACGCCGCCGTAGGTCCACGGGCCTTCGGCTGTCGGGCCGGTGGAGTAGCCGAGATGCTCGGGGATGGGACCGGCGGCGAAGAACAGGTAATTGAGATTGTTGCGCTTGTAGAGCCATGGGCCCTCTTCGTAGGACGTGCCGCGCAGGGCGGGCTTGGGCAGCGTCGTGCCCTGTGTGTCTGGAGGGGTACGCTCGCCCAGGGCCTTGGCGGTCATCGGATGGCCGATGATTCCCTTGTCGCCGACGCTGGTGTCGTAGGAAATCATGTCCTTGTTCAGCTTGACCGACCACAGATTGGGATTGCCCCAGGCGAGGTAGGCCTGGCCCTTGTCGTCAATGAAGACGGTCGGGTCGATGCTGTCGTAGAGGCCGCCGGCGTGGCCGGCGATCAGCGGTTTTTTGATGGGATCGACGTAGGGGCCCAGGGGATTGTCGGCCACCAGCACGCCGATGCCCCGGCCTTGTACCGGGCCATAGAGATACCATTTGCCATCGCGCTCAATCACCTGGGGAGCCCAGGCGCCGTTGTCAAAGCCGTCCCAACCGGAATCCTCCTTGGAGGCCCAGGGGAAATCCCGGAGCGAGGCGACCGCGCCGTGCTGGGTCCAGTTCACCATGTCCGTCGTCGTGGCGAGCACCCAGTCCTTCATGTTGAAGTTGTTTTTCTCCCCGACATCCTGGTCGTGGCTGGAAAACAGGTAGAGCGTGCCTTTATGGACCATCGGGGCCGGATCGGCGGTGTACATGGTTTGAATCACCGGGTTGACCGCGAATGATGTTGCGGGCAGCGAAGCCAACACGGACAAGAGCAGGGCAGCGGAGCGGGTTGTTTTTTTCATGTGTTTATTCCTCCAATGCGACTACCATCACGGCCTTGGCAGGCAGCTTGATCGACAGCTTGCCGCCTGCCGCGCGCGCGCTGAACGCCGCCGGCTTGATGGCCTGCGGATGCTGGAACGAGTTGTGCGCGTCCATCGCGGCCGCGGTCAGCACATTGCCGGCCGCGCCTTTTACCTTCGTGCCGGCGACGTCGACGGCGACATCGACCGCCTTGGACGGATCGGTGTTGACCAGCGCCAGGTACAGCTTGCCGTCCTTGGCGCGTGCCGCCGAAGCGCTCACGCCCGCAATGGTCGTTACGCCCAGTGTGTAGCTGGTGTTGTCCTTGATGGTCAGCGGCAGCGACTTGGCATCCTGGAACGGCACATACATCTGGAAGGTATAGTAGGTCGGAGTCAGGACCATCTTTTCTTTCTCGGTCAGGATCATCGCCTGCAGGACGTTGACCATCTGGGCGATGGTGGTCAGCGTGACCCGCTCCGCGTGTTGGTGGAAGATGTTGAAGTTGAGCGCAGCCACGAGCGCGTCGCGCAGGGAGTTCTGCTGGAACAGGGCGCTTCTGGCGCCTTTCTCTTCGTACCAGGTGCCCCATTCGTCGACCATCAGCCCGATCTTCTTCTCGGGATCGTGCTTGTCCAGTACGGCCCCGTGATCGTTGATCAGCTGATCCATTCTCATGGTATTGGCCAGGGTCGAGATCCACTCGGCTTCCTTGAAGCCGAGGGCCTCGCCCTTGACCTCCCAGTTGCCGGTCGGGACGGTGTACTGGTGGACGCTGATGCCGACCGTATGGCCCTTCAGTTCCTTGCTCAGGACGTCGGTCCACGTCGTGTCGAAGCCACTGCCGCCGCTGGCGATCATTTTCGGCTTGTACTGGTCGGGCGCCCTCAGGAAATTTTCGTAGTTCCTGTACAGGTTCGCGTAGTACTCGGGCTTGACGTTGCCGCCGCAGCCCCACAGCTCATTGCCGATACCGAAGAAAGCGACTTTGAACGGCTTTTCGCGTCCGTTCTGAGCGCGCAGCCTGGCCAGCGGCGAGCCGCCGTCCGCAGTCATGTACTCGACCCAATCGGACATCTCCTGTACGCTGCCGGTACCGACGTTGCCGTTGACGTAGGCGTCCGCGCCCAGCATGTCGATCAGGTCGAAGAATTCGTGGGTGCCGACGGCGTTGATCGCGTCGACGTTGCCGCCGTTGACGTTGCTCGGGCGCTGGTCCTGCGGACCGACGCCGTCGCGCCAATGGTAGGTGTCGGCGAAGCAGCCGCCCGGCCAGCGCACCAGCGGCACATGCAACTGCTTGAGCGCGCCGACGACGTCATTTCGCCAGCCCCTGGTGTTCGGGATCGTCGACTTCGCGCCGACGTACATGCCTTCGTAGACGCCGGTGCCGAGGTGCTCGGCGAACTGGCCATACACGTACTTGTTGATGACCGGACCGGGCTTGGCCGGATCGATGTTGATGGTCACGGCCGCGAACACGGGCGTGGTCGCCAGCATTGCAAGCGCCAGTACGCCGCTCTTCACTACACTCATGTCTTCTCCATTTTTATAGACGTGCTGTCCGTTGACAGCTTTGCTTTCGCTTGCGGGGCGCGGGTCCATCTGCCCGGCAATTCGGCGGAGTCTATCCCAAAGAGTGCGACAAAAATATATGCGAAAACGGGCCGCCGCCTGCCATGGCAGCCTCGCGCAAAAATTCTGCACGGCGTCGATTGCTGTTCGTGCAGATTTTGCTATTGATCGCTTTTCGGACCTGCTGTGCGATCCGGCTGCCACCTCTGCGCCAGTGGCCGCGACGCCGTGGCCGCAGGTGGAATGCACGAAAGTGCAGTATCAATGCGATTATTTGCACCCTTGTAATATCTTCAGCATTCGCGCTATTGAGGTGCACGCCGCCGGTGTTCTTTTGTTGCTCGCCTGGCCGGCGACGGCGACGCGCAGTGAGGGCTCATACGGCCGTACTGGATTGCTGAAGTAGCGCGATACCGTGCGGGGCTGTCATGCCGGCACGGCAGACGGGTGAACGTGGAGGAACGGCGGCGCTATTTTGAAATAGGACGGGTGGTGTAGCGGAAGCGATTACTCATGGAATCGCTGGTTGCCAGCGGCTGCGCTCAGCGCCGCCGGCGAAATATGGTCTTTATGGCGCCGGCTCGCGGGCTTCCTTTTTGCATATTTCGCGGAATGCCTTGGGCGTGCATTCGTATTCTTCCTTGAAGAGCTTATTGAAATACGAGGAATTCTTATATCCGACCGAATAGGCGATTTCCGCAATACTGGCGCTGGTGTTTTCCACCAGGAGGCGCGATGCTTCGGTCAACCTGAGCTTGTTCAAGTACCCGATAAAGGTGTACCCCATCTCCGCTTTTAATATGTCGTTGACCTTATTGCGGTTGACGCCGGTTTCCGAGACCACGGTTTCCAGATCCAGTTCCGAATCCGCATAACGCGTCGCCAGCAACCTCAAAATGGCGGATTTTTCCCTTTCCCGGTGCGGCTCCAGCGCCAGCTGCTGGTACGCCACCAGCGGCAGGTCTTTCTGCATGCGCGCGTGCAGGTCGTTGGCCAGGGCCACCGCGTACTGCTTGACGAACCAGAATGCGAACCCGGCACAGGTCAGTATCAGGTACGCGGCGAAAAAATACAGGTAGCCGTATTTCCGCTCGTGCATTTCGATGCCAGCGATTTCGATACGCGACGGGGTGTCGACGCGGCTGACCTGGCTGGTGTCGACTTCGATTTGCGCGACCTTGGCCAGCGAGTAGCCCAGATCGGATGGGTCGATTTTGTGCATGTCGACCCACCATTGCGGAATGGTCAAATGGGTCAGGTCGAGTTCGACGCGGCCCCCGTTCGGATTGCAGTTGACGTATGCCGATGGGGAGCGGTAGGTCGTCAGGTCTTCCAGTTTGGACCGCTTCTCGTCGAAGGTGGTGAGGCCGACCAGGATGGTACCGGCAGGGAAGCAGCGTGCCTCGAAACTGATCTTGCTGAACCTTGACCAATCGAATAATGCCGGGTTGCCCTTGCGGTCCGTAAAGAGCAGGGCGCTCGATGCATAGGGATCGGGGTCGTTGCCTGACAGAACGTATTCCATGATCAAGCGCTCGGCGTCGACTTTCACGTTCAGACTGGTGGTCGCGGGGGCGCCGTTGTGCGCCTTGCGCAACTGCCAAGAAAAATCTTCTTGCTCGAACAAGGGGACACGGTGATAGCTGCGGTTGACGCACAGATACCCGATCAAGATACTCAAACCGAGCAGTAGGACCAGCCGAAGCAGTGCCTTTGAATATAACGCGTGCATACAGATAAAAGTTGGATGGTTGGACCGAGGCGAGGCCGCTGGCGCGTGCGCGGCAGCAGTCGTCAGGTCTCGCAATGTACAGCATGCGGTGCCGCCTGTCACTGCGGGGTTGCATTGCCCGTAGTCTGGCAATGGAACGATAATCCGGATAAAACGCTCTGGTCGGTAAAGGAAAGAGAAGGATTTTTGCGTCTCAAAGGTGAGCGGCCTGCCGTGATCGCGGAAAAGGACAACGTTTCGTATTTCAACAAGTTATTCCAGGAAGGGCACGGCTGAAACCCCAGGCCTTCAGAACTCGGCAATCAGTAGATGTAAATCCCCAAGTTTATCAACTATCCGCACACTGCAAGCATTTTCAGGAATATCGCTACCGACGACTGCGCCATCCTCCCTATGCTGACACTTGGCCTTAGAAAACTTTCTAGGCCGCATGACAATTTGTCAGCATGAATATTTCGAGGTTATGATGAAGCTCGCCAGTACATTTATATCAATTGTAATTCTGTTATTAAGCGTCGGCTGTGGCGGCGGCTCGGACAGCATCGCGGCACCGATGCCAGCGGCCACCACGCCAGCCCCAACGACGCCAGCCCCAACAACGCCAGCCCCCACAACGCCAGCCCCCACAACGCCAGCCCCCACAACGCCAGCCCCCACAACGCCAGCCCCCACAACGCCAGCCCCCACAACGCCAGCGCCGTCGACGCCGGCGCCGGCTGCGGATCTCTATCCAGACTACAACAAGAACCCGGTCGCGCCCGATACCACCGGCATGGGCAGCACCGCTGTCCAGCTCGCCAGCAAGATTCGTCTGGGTTTGAATATTGGCAACACAATGGAGGCGATCGGCGGAGAAACTGGCTGGGGCAATCCCCTGATCACCGAGGCGCTGATCAAAGCGGCCAAGGCGGACGGATTTAACGCCATCCGGTTGCCGCTGGCCTGGGACCAGTACGCCAACCAGCAGACCGCCAAGATCGACCAAGCCTGGCTGGACCGCGTCAAGCTCGTTGTCAAATACTGCGTCGACAACCAGATGTATGTGATCGTGAACATCCATTGGGACGGCGGCTGGCTCGAAAGAAACGTTGTGCCCGACAAGCAAGTGGCAGTCAATGAGAAGCAAAGGGCGTTCTGGACTCAGATCGCCACGCAATTACGCGACTTTGACGAGCATTTGTTGTTTGCCAGCGCCAACGAGCCAAGTATCGACACGGCCACCCAAATTCCGGTGCTCAATTCCTACCACCAGACCTTCGTCAGCGCGGTGCGCGCCACCGGTGGCAAGAACGCCTACCGCGTCCTGGTGATCCAGGGACCGCAAACGGACATCGATAAAACAATGGCGATGTGGACGGGCATGCCGACCGACACCGTCAGCAATAAGTTGATGGCGGAGGTGCACTTTTACCCCTGGCAATTTACCTTGATGGAAAAAGATGAATCATATGGCAATGCATTCTACTATTGGGGCAAGGATAACCATTCGGCCACGGACACCGCCCACAACCCCACCCAGATGGAGGAGGCTTATGTCGACCAGCAGTTTTTGTTGATGAAGCAGAAGTTTATCGACAAGGGCATTCCGGTCGTACTCGGCGAGTACGCCGCGATGCTGCGTACCAATCTGACGGGCGACGCACTGGCCCTGCATAAGAAGTCACGCGTCTATTATATAAACTACGCCACCAAGTCGGCAGTGACTCATGGTTTATTACCGTTCTATTGGGACGTGGGCGGCCTGATCGACCGGAGCAATAATACAGTCCTCGACCCGGACCTCCTCAATGCGCTGGTCAAGGGCGCAACCCCGTAAGCGGCCGGCCCCATAACCACATAATATGCAGACAGGAAGAACATGGGTATCCGTTTCCTTGCAGCTCAATTCAACACAGAGATAATGCAACTACTTCCAATCACGGTGATGTTGGCGGCGTTACTGGCTTGCGTGCCGACCCCTGGCTTTGCCGAACCCAAACAACGCCTGATTGTTCTCAGTGATATCGAGGCCGATCCCGATGACAGCCAGTCGCTCGTGCGCTTGCTTCTGTACGCGAACCAGATCGATATCGAAGGCATCGTCGCCACCACCTCCACGCATCAGAAGTGGCGTATCGCACCGGAATCCATGCACGCGATCATCGACGCCTACGGCCAAGTACAACCCAATCTGCTGAAGCACGAACCGGGTTTTCCGAAAGCGCAGGCACTGAAGGCGGTGGTGCGCTCCGGCTCGAAACTCTACGGCATGCAAGGTGTCGGCGACGACAAGGACTCGCCGGGATCGGACGCCATCATCCAGGCCCTGGAGAAAAACGATGCGCGACCGCTTTGGGTTTCAGTCTGGGGAGGTGTCAATACCCTTGCTCAAGCGCTGTATCGGATTGGCCACGACCGGACGCCGGAGCAGGCCGCTCGCCTGATCAGCAAGTTGCGCGTCTACACGATCTCCGATCAGGACGATTCCGGTATCTGGATACGCACCAAGTTTCCCGATCTGTTTTATATCGTCAGCCCCGGCGGGTATGGCAACGGCACCTGGACTGGCATCCACACGGCCGAGCCGGGCTTCGACAGCACGGAGGTGAGCAACAACTGGATCGCAGCGAATATTCAGCAGGGGCATGGACCGCTGGGGGCGATGTATCCGGATGTCTCCTTTGGCATGGAGGGCGATTCGCCATCCTTCATGTCCTTGATACCTAACGGCCTGAACGCACCCGAGCATCCGGACTGGGGCGGCTGGGGTGGGCGCTACGAGTTTTACACGCCAGCGTTGGAGACGACCAACCCGGAAGGCTTCACCGGCAACGTACCTGTATTGCAAGAGCCGCATGCCATCTGGACGAACGCCGTGGACAGTTACAGGCCGACTGTTCACAACGACTACGGCCGCACCGTGCGCGCCCACGATAAGGTCTCCACTGGGTACAGGACGACGATCTGGCGCTGGCGTAAAGAGTTCCAGAACGATTTCGCCGCGCGCATGGACTGGAGCACCAAGCCGTACAAGGGGGCCAATCATCCGCCAGTCGTCAAGCTCAGCCCTGGCGATCGGCTGACCATCAAATCTGGCGAAGTCTTCACGCTGAGCGCCGCCGGCAGCTCAGACCCCGATGGGGATCACTTGAGCTACCTGTGGTTTCAGTATCCCGAAGCCGGCAGCTACAAGGAGACGATCAAGCTGGGGTATGCGGAAAATTATCATACCGTTTCGGGGCTGGCGCCAGTGGTGAGCAAGCCGGAGACCGCGCACTTCATCGTTCAGGTGACCGATATGGGCCGTCCGGCGCTGACGCGCTACGGGCGCGTCGTTGTCACTATCGTGCCGCCTGCGCCCTGAACAGTATAGTGATTTTTTTTGAATCATGGATTTGTACGATATCCCCTTTTTTTGCGAATGATTTAGATATGAAAACAAAGCACATAACACACAAGCCGCTGTTGACGAGCACGACAATGAGAGCGGCTGCTGCGGCATTGACCCTATTCGTAGGCGCGGCAGGCAATTGCTGGGCTCAAAAGGCTGAAGGCGTGGCCAGCACCCCGCAAATGGGCTGGAACAGCTGGAACAAATTTGCCTGCGAAATCGACGAGCGCATGATCCGCGAGACCGCTGATGCCATGGTCAAGTCCGGCTTGAAGGACGCCGGCTTCCAGTACGTGAACATTGACGATTGCTGGCAAGGCCAGCGCGACGCCGACGGCAACATCCAGCCCGACGCCAAGCACTTCCCATCCGGCATAAAAGCGCTGGCGGACTATGTGCATGGCAAGGGACTCAAGCTGGGCATTTACTCGGACGCCGGCGCGACCACCTGCGACGGCCGTCCCGGCAGCCGCGGCCACGAGTATCAGGATGCGCGCACCTATGCGCGCTGGGGCATCGATTACGTCAAGTACGACTGGTGCGACACCCCGGGCATGAACGCCGAACCGGCCTACACCACAATGAGCGACGCGATCGCCAAGTCGGGCCGCCCGATGGTGTTCAGCGTGTGCGAGTGGGGCATGAGCAAGCCGTGGGAGTGGGCCGGCAAGGTCGCCCATTCGTGGCGCACCACGCCCGATATCTATAATTGCTTCGACTGCGAATTCAGTCCCGGCCTCTCGACTGGCCTGGGCGTGCTGCGCGTCCTCGACAAGCAGGCAAACCTGCGCAAGTTCGCGGGGCCCGGCCACTGGAACGATATGGACATGCTCGAAGTGGGCAATGGCATGAGCGAGGATGAAGACCGCGCCCATCTGTCGATCTGGGCCATGATGGCCTCGCCCCTCATCCTGGGCAACGACCTGCGTTCCATGTCCGAGTCGACCCGCCGGATCCTGACCAACCCCGGCGTGATCGCGGTGAACCAGGACAAGCTGGGTGTGCAGGCGCTGCGCGTCCTGGCCGATGGTCCGCTGGAGGTCTATGCCAAGCCGCTTGACGGCGGCCAATGGGCACTGATGTTCCTGAATCGCTCCAACCAGCCTGCCGACGTTCACCATGACTGGAAGAAGCAAATTCTGATCGATGACCTGAGCAAGCGGTCGGTCGACTTCAAGCAGACCGTCTACCGGTGGTCCGACCTGTGGAGCAAGAAGACAGGCGACACCAGCACCAAACTGGACGCGCGACTGGCGCCGCACAGCGTGCTGATGCTACTCCTGAGCGGCCCTGCGAAGCCATAGGGTTCCTGCTTGGTCCGGAAGTGGCGAGCGGCTACGCGGAATTTGAACGTAGGCGGGGATGCGCGTTCCTTTAGTACAGGATGACCGAGCGGATCGACTCGCCGGCCTTCATCAGGTCGAAGCCTTCGTTGACGCGCTCCAGTGGCAGACGGTGCGTGATGAGGTCGTCGATGTTCAGCTTGCCTTCCATGTACCAGTCGACAATCTTCGGCACATCGGTACGGCCGCGCGCGCCGCCAAACGCGGAACCGCGCCACTCGCGCCCGGTGACCAGCTGAAACGGTCGGGTGGAGATTTCCTGGCCGGCCGCGGCCACGCCGATAATGAAGGACTTGCCCCAGCCCTTGTGCGTGCACTCCAGTGCCTGGCGCATGGTGGTGGTGTTGCCGACGCACTCAAACGAATAGTCGGCGCCGCCATCGGTGATTTGTACGATGGCGTCCACCACGTTCTCCACTTCCTTCGGGTTGACGAAGTGGGTCATGCCGAACTTGCGCGCCATCTCCTGGCGGGCCGGGTTGATGTCGACGCCAATGACCTTGTCGGCGCCCACCATGCGTGCCGCCTGGATCACATTCAGGCCGATACCGCCCAGTCCGAATACCACCACGTTGGCGCCGGCCTCCACCTTGGCGGAGAACAGCACCGCGCCCACGCCCGTGGTGACGCCGCAGCCGATGTAGCACACTTTGTCGAATGGCGCATCTTCGCGGATTTTCGCCAGGGCGATTTCCGGCACCACGATGTAATTCGAGAAGGTCGAGGTACCCATGTAATGGAACAGCGGCTGGCCGTCCAGGGAAAAGCGGCTGGTCTCGTCCGGCATCAGGCCGCGGCCTTGCGTGGAGCGGATCGCCTGGCACAGGTTGGTCTTGCGCGACAGGCAGAATTTGCACTGGCGGCATTCCGGCGTGTACAGCGGGATCACATGGTCGTCTTTTTTCAGCGTGGTGACACCGGGGCCGACATCGACCACCACGCCCGCCCCTTCATGGCCCAGGATGGCCGGGAAAATACCTTCCGGGTCGGCGCCGGACAAGGTGTAGTAGTCCGTATGGCAGATGCCGCTAGCTTTCAGTTCCACCAGGACTTCGCCGGCTCTGGGCCCTTGCAGGTCAACGGTTGCTATCGTCAACGGTGCGCCGGCTTGCCATGCGATGGCGGCTTTGGTTTTCATATAGTGTTACCCCGATAAAGTGAGAAAGGCGGTTGGTGTATTCCGTTATCGGATGGCTGGCAAGGCAACGATGTTCCGGTAGGTGTGCAGGCTCTCGAGCACGATGTCGCTCAATCCCGCCCCGGCTTTCTGGTCGACATGCGCGAGCAGGGCGAGACGCATGCGTGGCTCCCAAAAGCGGCGCAGGTGGTTGGCAATTTCTTCCAACGATTGCGCGCGGTTCTTTAAGGTGCCGAAAAAATCGCCTATCTGATTAGCCATCGTAATCAGTACATCCACGTTCGCATTCATCCCGTTTCCTTTTCGACGCATTGTTGTAGGGGCTGTTCCATGGCTTATCCCCGCTTTGGACCCGTCGCGGTCTCTGTCTGCAGCGGAATGCGCTCCCCATCCGCCAATGCAATCTGCGTCGCGTTGAAGCGCGCGTATTCCTTTTGCCATGAAGATGGTTGGGTAACGGGCATGACCTGCACCGCGGTGACCTTGTATTCCGGACAGTTCGTTGCCCAGTCGGATGCGTCGGTCGTGATGACATTGGCACCGGACTCCGGGAAATGGAAGGTCGTGTAGACCACCCCGGGCTGGATGCGTTCAGTGACGGTGGCACGCAGCGCCGTTTGTCCGGCGCGCGATTCGATGCCAACCCAGTCATCCTGCGCAATGCCGCGCTCCTGCGCATCGTGTGGATGAATCTCCAGCCGGTCTTCGCTGTGCCAGGCATTGTTGGCGGTGCGCCGGGTCTGCGCACCGACGTTGTATTGCGACAGTATGCGTCCGGTCGTCAGGATCAGCGGGTAGCGACGTGTGACTTTTTCGCTGCTGCCGAAGAACTTGGTCGGTATGAAGCGGCCCTTGCCGCGTACAAAGGCGCCGATATGCATGATCGGCGTGCCTTCCGGCGCGGCCTCGTTGCACGGCCACTGGATGCTGCCGCCCAATTCATCGATGCGGCGGTAGCTCACGCCGCGGAAGGTGGGCGTCAGGCTGGCAATCTCTTCCATGATCTCGCGCGGATGGCGATAGTGCATCGGGTAGCCCAGGGCGTTCGCCAGCAGCATGGTCACTTCCCAATCCGATTTGCCGGCTTTCGGTGGCATGACCTTGCGCACGCGGGAGATGCGGCGCTCCGCGTTGGTGAAAGTGCCGTCCTTTTCGAGGAACGACGAGCCGGGCAGGAATACGTGGGCGTATTTTGCCGTTTCATTCAAGAACAGATCCTGCACCACGATGCATTCCATGGCCGACAAGGCGGCGGTGACGTGCTGGGTGTTGGGATCGGACTGGACGATGTCCTCGCCTTCGCAGTACAGCCCCATGAAGCTGCCATCGAGCGCCGCGTCAAACATATTGGGGATGCGCAGGCCGGGTTCGGGATCGAGCGTGCAGTTCCACGCCGCTTCGAACTCGGCGCGGACCGTGCTGTCCGATACATGGCGGTACCCTGGCAGTTCGTGGGGGAACGATCCCATGTCGCACGAACCCTGCACATTGTTCTGGCCCCGCAAGGGATTGACGCCGACGCCATCGCGACCGACGTTCCCGGTGGCCATCGCCAGGTTGGCGATGCCGATCACCATGGTCGAACCCTGGGCGTGTTCGGTGACTCCGAGGCCGTAGTAGATTGCCGCATTGCCGCCAGTGGCATACAGGCGCGCCGCGCCACGGATGTGTTCGGCCGGCACGCCGGTGGCGGCCTCGACGTTTTCCGGCGCGTTCTCCGGCAGTGAAACGAATTCTTTCCACTCGGTGAAGGATGCCATGTCGCAGCGCTCGGCCACGTACGCGTCCTGGCACAAGTTCTCCGTGACGATCACATGGGCCAGCGCGTTGACGATGGCGACATTGGTGCCCGGCCGCAGTTTCAGGTGATAGTCGGCCTGGATATGCGGCGACTTGACCATTTCCGTGGTGCGCGGATCGATGACAATCAGTTTTGCGCCCTGGCGCAAGCGGCGCTTCATCTGGGAGGCAAATACGGGATGGGCGGAAGCGGGGTTGGCGCCGATGATCATCACCACATCGGCCTTCATGACGGAATCGAAGGTCTGGGTGCCGGCGGACTCGCCCAGGGTTTGCTTCAAGCCATACCCGGTGGGGGAGTGGCATACCCGTGCGCAGGTATCGACATTGTTATTGCCGAACGCAGCCCTGACCAGTTTCTGCACCAGATAGGTCTCTTCGTTGGTGCAGCGCGACGATGTGATGCCGCCGATCGACGCGCGTCCGTGCTTGGCCTGGATGCGGCGGAACTCGGATGCGGCGTAGTCGACCGCTTCCTGCCAGGACACTTCGCGCCAGGGATCGGTGATGCGCTGACGTATCATCGGCTTGAGCATGCGGTCCTTGTGGCTCGCATAGCCCCACGCGAAACGGCCCTTGACGCAGGCGTGGCCGTGGTTGGCCTTGCCGTCCGGGTTGGGGACCATGCGCACCACTTCATTGCCCTTCATCTCGGCCCGGAACGAGCAGCCTACGCCGCAATAGGCGCAGGTGGTCACTTTGCTGTGTTCCCCCTGGCCCAGCATGATGACGGTCTTCTCGGTCAGGGTCGCCGTTGGACAGGCACTGACACAGGCACCGCAGGACACGCAGTCCGACGCCAGGAAGCTGTCATTCTGGCCGGCCGCGACGCGCGAGTCGAATCCGCGCCCATCGATGGTCAACGCAAACGTCCCCTGGGTTTCCTCGCAGGCGCGCACGCAGCGGTTGCACACGATGCATTTCGACGGGTCGTAGCTGAAATAGGGGTTGGACTCATCCTTCTCCATGCGCAGGTGGTTGCTGCCTTCGTAGCCATAGCGCACCTCGCGCAATCCGGTCACGCCCGCCATGTCCTGCAGCTCGCAGTCGCCGTTGGCGGCGCAAGTCAGGCAGTCCAGCGGGTGGTCGGAGATGTAGAGCTCCAGCATACCCTTGCGCAAGTCCTGCAGCTTCGGCGTCTGGGTGCGCACCTTCATGCCAGGCTCGCACGGCGTGGTGCAGGAGGCCGGATAGCCGCGCCTGCCTTCGATTTCGACCAGACATACCCGGCAGGAACCGAAGGCCTCCAGGCTCTCGGTGGCGCACAGTTTCGGTATGCTGGTGCCGGCCATGGCGGCCGCGCGCATGACGGACGTTCCTGCCGGGACGGTGACTTCCACGCCATCGATTTCCAGTGTCACAAGGACCTCGGATTCCTTCGGCGGCGTACCCATGTCGGGCCGCTTGAACTCGGTAATATTCATCTAGGTTTTCCTTATTGGGACGCATCGCCGGCGCTGGCGCCGAAGTCTTCCGGAAAGTGATTCAATGCCGACAGCACAGGATAAGGCGTCATGCCGCCCATCGCGCACAGGGAGCCGGCCAGCATCAGGTCGCACAGGTCGCGCAGCAGGTGGATCTGCTGGGGACGCTGCTGTCCGGCGATGATCTTGTCCATGACTTCGACGCCGCGCGTCGAGCCGATGCGGCAGGGCGTGCACTTGCCGCACGATTCGGCGGCGCAGAACTCCATCGCGTAGCGCGCCTGCCGCGCCATGTCGACGCTGTCGTCGAAGGCGACGATACCGCCGTGGCCCACGGCGGCGCCGATGGCGGCGTAGGCTTCATAATCGAGCGGGACGTCGAAGCGCGAGTCGGGCAGGTAGGCGCCGAGCGGGCCGCCCACCTGGACCGCGCGCAGCGGCCGGCCGCTGGCGCTGCCGCCACCGAAGTCGTACAGCAATTCGCGCAAGGTCACGCCAAAGGCTTTTTCCACCAGGCCGCCGTATTGGAGGTTGCCCGCCAGCTGGAACGGCAGCGTGCCGCGCGAGCGCCCCTGGCCGAGGTCGCGGTAAAACGCGGCGCCCTTGTCGAGGATGAGCGGCACCGCCGCCAGCGAGATGACGTTGTTGATGACGGTCGGCCGGCCGAACAGGCCGGACAGGGCCGGCAGCGGCGGCTTGGCGCGCACAATGCCGCGCTTGCCCTCCAGGCTTTCCAGCAGCGCGGTCTCTTCGCCGCACACATAGGAACCGGCGCCCTTGCGCACTTCCAGATGGAAGGTCCTGGCGCTGCCGAGCAGGCCGTGGCCGACATAGCCGGCCGCCAAGGCACGGGCGATGGCTTCCTCGAGTGCCGCGATCGCATGCGGGTATTCGGAGCGCACGTAGATGTAGCCTTGCGTGGCACCCACGGCCAGGCCGGCGATCGTCATGCCCTCGATCAGCATGAAGGGGTCGTCTTCCATCACCATGCGGTCCGAGAACGTGCCGGAATCGCCTTCGTCGGCGTTGCAGACGATGTATTTTTGCGCCGCTTGCGCGTCCAGCACGGTCTTCCATTTGACGCCGGTGGGGAAGGCCGCGCCGCCGCGTCCGCGCAGGCCGGAATCCAGCACCTCCTGCACGATGGCGGCCGGCTCCAGCGCCAGCGCGCGGCGCAGGCCGGCGTAGCCGCCGTGCGCCAGGTAATCGTCCAGCGAGACGGGGTCCGTGATGCCGACGCGCGCGAACGTGATCCGCTCCTGCCGTTTCAGGAACGCCAGCTCGTCGGTCAGCCCCAGCGCGAGCGGGTGGGCGCCGCCATCGACCAGGCCGGCGTCGAACAGGCCGGCCACGTCCTCCGGCGCCACCGGGCCGTAAGCGACGCGGCCGCGCGGCGTCGCCACTTCCACCAGCGGTTCCAGCCAGAACATGCCGCGCGACCCGTTGCGCACGATGCGCACGTCGATGGCGCGGCGTTGCGCTTCCGCGCGGATGGCCTCGGCGACTTCGTCGGCACCCAGCGCGAGGGCGGTGGAATCGCGCGGAACGTAAATGGTGCAGCTCATTGCCCATCTCCGCAGGAGCGCAGCAGCGCGTCGAAACGCGCCGCGCCGACGCGCGCGTACGGCCGCCCGTCGATGGCGATGTTCGGGCCCACCGCGCAGTGGCCCAGGCAATACACGGGTTCCAGGGTGACCTGGCCGTCCGCGCTGGCGCCATGGAAGCCGCAGCCCAGCACCTGCTGCACGTGGCTGGCCAGCGCTTCGGCGCCGCGCGCCTGGCAGGCTTCGGCGCGGCACAGTTCAACCACATGGCGCGCGGCCGGCTGCTGGCGGAAGTGGTGGTAATACGTGAGTACGCCGTGGACCTCGGCGCGCGACAGGTTCAGCGCGTCGGCGATGGCCGGCACGGCATCGGCCGGCACGTGGCCGAGCCGGTCCTGGATGGCGTGCAGGATGGGCAGCAGGGCGCCAGGCATGCCCTGGTGGGCCTGGATGGCTGCCTCGACAGCCTCGGTTGCAGCAAGTGACGTTTGCATATTGTTCCTAGCCGTCAAGGGTGAAGATGCAGGGGCTTGCCTATTTCGCGGGACCGGCAAGGCAAGTGCGATGGTAGACGTAGAACGGCAGATAGCGCAATATGTTGGAAAATGTGCGAAACACCGGCATTGCTTGTTGATTTAAATATGCATTAATATGCATGTTCTTACCAACTAAATTCGCCCTCCATCATGCGTATTCGCCTGCAACCCAGCTTTTCCATCACCGGCGCCGACGGCGATGATCCGATCGACCGGCCGTTGCGCCTGCTGGCCGAGGTCGAGCGGCATGGCAACCTGCGCATGGCGTGTGAGCGCCTCGGCATGTCCTACCGCAGCGCCTGGGATATGGTGCGCGCGCTGGAGCAGCGGGTCGGCGGGCCGGTGCTGGACATGCAGCGCGGCCGCGGCTCGTCGCTGACGGAACTGGGCCAGCGCCTGGTGTGGGCCTTGAAGCTGGTGCACGCGCGCTTCGATCCGCTGCTCGATTCCATGGCGGCGGAAATCGACGGCCAGGTCCAGCTGGCGTTGGCGCGCGGGCAGAGTTACCTGCGCATTTACGCCAGCCACGGCTATGCGATTGCCGCGCTCAACGCGCATTTGCAGCGGGTGCAGGCGCCTGTCGAGCTCAGCTATCGCGGCAGCGTCGAAGCACTGCACGCCCTGGCGCGGGGCGGTTGCGACGTGGCCGGCTTCCCGATTCCTGTCGGCGAGTTGCAGCCGGTGGTGGTGGCGCGCATGCAGGCGCTGTTGAAAGACGGTTACCGCTGCATCACGGTGACGGCCCGGCGCCTCGGCCTCATGGTAAGAAAAGGCAACCCAAGCCAGGTGTGGACCATCCACGACCTGGCCCGTCCGGGCGTGCGTTTCGTGAACCGGCAACCTGGCTCGGGCACCCGCATGATCCTGGAGTTGCTCCTGGAGCGGGCCGGCTTGCTGGGCGCCGACATCGATGGCATGGAAACGGTGGAGCTGACCCATGCGGCCATCGCGGCCTACATCGCGTCCGGCAAGGCCGATGCCGGACTGGGCGTGGAAGCCGCCGCGCGCCAGTTCGACCTTGATTTCGTGCCGGTATTGGTTGAGCGATATTTCCTCGTATGCAACGAGGCCATCCTGGCCGACCCGCGCTTCGCCGCCATCCCGGCGTATTTGCAGGGGCCGGCGTTCCGCACCAGCTTGCTGGAACATCCGGGCTACGATGGCGCCGAGGCGGGCCGCATCGCCACCCTGGCGGAGGCGTTGCGCTAAGTCTGCCGGGTCCCGCTACCACAGCACCGGCGCCGCCGTCGCCGCCGCCATGCTTGCGGCGGCAGCCCTGCCGCCGGCTTCTTCGCGCACTTTCGACGGCGTCTTGCCGAACTGGATGCGGAAACAGCGGGAAAAGTGCGAATTGCTGAGGAAGCCGCACTGCAGCGCGATATCGATGATGGAATTGTTGGTCGACACCAGCAATTGCAGCGCATTGTTCAGGCGTAATTCAAACGCGAACGCCAACGGACTCATGCCCAGTTCAGCCTGGAACAGGCGCTCCAGGTGGCGCATGCTGACATTCACATGCTGCGCGATGAATTCGGCCGGCAACGGGTCGGCCAGGTGGCGCTCGATCAGCAGCATGGCCTTGCGCACCCGGATGTCGTCGGAGCTGCGCGTGCACAGCGGCTGCGGCTGCGGCGTCTTGGCCGGCAGCGGCGCGTGCTCGATCATGATGCGGGTGGCCTTGTTGGCGCGCGCCTTGTCGCAGTGGCGCTCCACCAGGTAGGCCGCCAGATGCACCACGCTGGTACCGCCGGCGCAGGTAAGGCGGTCGCCATCGTCGATGAACAGCTCGTCCGAGCTGACATCGAGGTCGGGGAATTCACTGGTGAAGTCGCCATACACATACCAGCTGACGCAGCTGCGCCGTCCCTGCATCAGGCCGAGCCGGGCGAGGGCGAAACTGCCGGTGCAAATGCCCACCAGCGGCACCGCGGCGGCCGCCCGCTTCAGGTAATCGTTCACGGCCGGCGCCAGCTTGAGCGCGCCGAGCAGGCCGCCGACCACGACGATGTAGTCGTATCTGGCGGGATCCTCCAGCCCGGCGGTCGGCGTGATTTCAACCCCACAACTGGCTTTCACCGAGCGCATATCGTGGCTCAGCACGTCCCATGCGCAGTGGATGGGGCGGCTGCGGTCGCCGTCGTCGGCGGCCAGCCGCAAGGTGTCGATGAAGGCGGCAAACGCCAGCAGGGTGAAGCTGGGCGCGAGCACGAATCCGACCGTGAGCCGGGGTTTTTTCAAGTGGATGGCGTTCATTTGGCTGTCTCCCTTGGCGCACTCGGACCGGCGCGCCTTATCGTGCTCAAAATATACGCTCCGATGCCGCGTCGAACAATGGATGGGACGCCGGCATGTCGGAATCAGGACAATCCTTGTCCACCCCAATCAAGCCTTGTTGCATTGAGGCCCCAACGGCACGCGCAAAGCGCAGTTTGTCGGAATCAGGCAAGCCGCCGTCTGATTCGATCAATTTGCAATTCGCAACGATCCCAATAATGGACCCCACGATCCTCAACGTGGAAAGCACGATATGGCACAGAAGAACTACTCATTTTGGAGCCTGCTTCAGCAGGGCTTCAAGCGCCAGGAAGGCTGGGACCAGGCTTGGCGCAGCCCGGAACCGAAACCGTCCTACGACGTGATCATTGTCGGTGCCGGCGGGCACGGCCTGGCCACCGCCTATTACCTGGCCAAGGAACACGGCATCAAGAATATTGCTGTATTGGAAAAAGGATACCTGGGTGGCGGCAACACCGCGCGCAACACGACCATTGTGCGCTCGAATTATCTGTGGGATGAAGCGGCGATGCTGTACGAGCATTCGCTCAAGCTGTGGGAGGGCTTGTCGCAGGAGATCAATTTCAACGTCATGTTCAGCCAGCGCGGCGTGTTCAACCTCGGACACACCCTGCAGGACATGCGCGATATCGAGCGCCGGGTCAACGCCAATCTGCTCAACGATATCGATGCCCAGGTCCTGACGGCTGCCGAAGTCAAGCAGCGCATCCCGCTGATCGACGCCAGCAGCAGCGCGCGCTATCCGATCATGGGCGCCAGCTTCCAGCCGCGCGGCGGCGTGGCGCGCCACGATGCGGTGGCCTGGGGCTTTGCCCGCGCCGCCAGCAATCTTGGCGTTGACATCATCGAGCAGTGCGAAGTGACCGGCATGGACATTGAGGGCGGCCGCATCCGCGGGCTGCAAACGTCGCGCGGCGTCATCCGAGCCGAGCGCATCGGCTGCGTGGCGGCGGGCCACTCCAGCACGCTGGCCAAGATGGCCGGCATCCGCCTGCCGCTCGAGAGCCATCCGCTGCAGGCATTCGTGTCCGAGTCGCTCAAGCCGGTGCTCGATACCGTGGTGATGTCGAACGCCGTGCACGGCTACCTGAGCCAGTCCGACAAGGGCGAACTGGTGATCGGCGCCGGCATCGACAGTTACCTCAGCTATGCGCAGCGCGGCAGCCCGCACGTGATCGAACACACGGCCGCCGCCATCATCGAACTGTTCCCGATGTTTTCCCGCGTGCGCCTGAACCGCCAGTGGGGCGGCATCGTCGACGTGTCGCCGGACGCCTGCCCGATCATCGGCAAGACCCCCATCAAAGGCCTGTATTTCAATTGCGGCTGGGGGACCGGCGGCTTCAAGGCCACGCCCGGTTCGGGCAACGTGTTTGCCCACACCATTGCGCGCGACCAGCCGCACCCGCTCAACGAGGCGTTCGCGCTGGACCGCTTCCACAGCGGCCACCTGATCGACGAACACGGCGCCGCCGGCGTCGCCCACTGACAGAGGAATTGATCATGTTGAAGTTTCACTGCCCGCACTGCAACGAAGTGCGCGAAGAAGAAGAATTCAGCTACGCCGGCGAAGCCTACATCGTGCGCCCGCCGGCGCCGGACACCAGCAGCGACGCCGACTGGGGCGACTACGTGTTCATGCGCAAGAACAGCAAGGGCTGGCACTGGGAGCAATGGCTGCATTCGGCGGCCTGCCGCAAAGTCGTCGCGGTCAAGCGCCATACCTTTACCCACGAGATCGGCGGCTGCTGGACGCTGGCCGAAGGCAAACAGATCTACCTCAAGGAGCAAGCGTGAACTCCCACCGCATCAATCGTCCCGACGCGCGCATCGACCGCGACAAGCCCGTCAATTTCTCGTTCGACGGCAAGTCTTACAGCGGCTGCGCCGGTGACACGCTGGCCTCGGCGCTGCTGGCCAATGGCGTGCGCATGATCGGCCGCAGCTTCAAGTATGGCCGTCCGCGCGGCATCGTCGGCCATGGCGCCGAGGAGCCCAATGCGCTGATCCAGCTGGAGCGCGGCCCCGTCACGGTGCCCAACCTGAAGTCGACCCAGGTCGAGCTGTACAACGGCATGCAGGCTTTTTCCACCACCGGCTGGCCCTCGCTTGATTTCGACGTGAAAAGCATCATGGGCCGCGCCGCGCGCTTCATGCCGGCCGGCTTTTACTACAAGACCTTCATGGCGCCGGCGAAGATGTGGCCGCTGTACGAGGACGTGATCCGGCGCGCGGCCGGCTATGGCCGCGCGCCAGTCGACCCGGACCCGGAACACTACGACCACCTGCACCACCATCCGGACGTGCTGGTGATCGGCGGCGGCGCCTGCGGCATCTGGGCGGCGCTGCTGGCCGGCCGCGCCGGGCTGCGCGTGCTGCTGGTCGACGAACAGGCCGAGATGGGCGGCTGGCTGCTGTCCGACCCGGACGCGGTACTGGACCAATATCCCGCCACCACCTGGCTGCGCCGCTGCCTCGCCGAACTGGACACCTTGTCCAACGTGACCCGCCTGGCGCGCACCACGGCGTTCGCCATGCATGACGCCAACCTGGTGCAGGCGGTGGAACTGCTGCAGGACCATCTGCCGCCGGCCGTGCGCGATCCGGACCAGCCGCGCCAGCGCCTGCACAAGATCCGGGCGCGCCACGTGGTGCTGGCCACCGGCGCCATCGAGCGTCCGCTGGTGTTCGGCAATAACGACTTGCCGGGTGTGATGACCGCCGCCGCCGGGCAGACTTACCTGAACCGCTACGCGGTGCGCGCCGGCCAGCGCGTGTTGGTCTTGACCAGCAACGACTGGGCCTATGGCGCGGCCACCGACCTGGCGTCGGCCGGCGCCAAGGTGACCCTGTGCGACACCCGCGCCATCGGCGCCCTGGCGGCGCGCAGCGTGGTGGCCGGCAAGGCCGGCGTGGAAATCCTCAACGGTTACGGCATCGCCCAGGCCACCGGCGGACGCAGCGTCAGCGGCGCGCGCCTGGTCAAGCTCGATCCGCGCAAGGACGCCGTGACCGGTGCCGGACCGCGCGTCGATTGCGACCTGCTGCTGTCGTCGGGCGGCTTGTCGCCGAACGTGCACCTGTTTTGCCACAACGGCAGCCGCCCCGCGTGGGATGAAGGCAAGCTGGCCTTCGTCGCCCCGTCGCAGGGCCGTCCGGGCATCGCCTGCGTCGGCTCGGTGGTCGGCGAATTCGACCTGCAGGGCGCGATGTCGCAGACCACCGGCGCCGTGAACGCCATGTGCGCCGAGCTGGGGCGCACATCGTCGGCCGCCACGCCCAAGGTGGGCGGCGGCAGGATGCCGGTCGAGGGCGCGCCGGCGCGGCGCATCTTCCGCGTGCCGGACGGCAAGCGCGAAGGCCACGGCGCCAAGGCCTTTGTCGACTTCCAGAACGACGTCGCGGCATCCGACATCGAGCTGGCGGTGCGCGAGAATTACCGTTCGATCGAGCACGTCAAGCGCTACACCGGCCTGGGCTTCGGCACCGACCAGGGCAAGCTGTCGAACGTGAACGGCTTCGCGATCGCCGCCAACGCGCTCGGCAAGCCGATCGGCGAAGTCGGCACCACCACCTACCGTCCGGCCTATACGCCGGTCGCCTTCGGCGCGCTGGCCGGCGCCATGGTGGGCGACACGTTCGAGCCGCGCCGCTATGCGCCGGCGCAGCAGTCGCACGTGCAGCGGGGCGCGCTGTTCGAGACGGTGGGGCAGTGGATGCGCCCGTGGTATTTCCCGAAACCAGGCGAAGACATGCACGCCGCCGTGAACCGCGAAGCGCTGGCTGCGCGCCAGAGCGTGGCCATGATGGACGCGTCCACCCTGGGCAAGATCGATATCCGCGGCCCGGACGCGCGCGAATTCCTCAACCGCGTGTATTCGAACGCATGGAGCCAGCTGGCGCCGGGCAAGTGCCGCTATGGCCTGATGCTGGACGAAAACGGCATGGTGATGGACGACGGCGTGACCGCCTGCCTGAGCGACCAGCATTTTATGATGACCACCACCACCGGCGGCGCGGCGCGGGTGCTGACCTGGCTGGAAAAATGGCTGCAGACCGAATGGCCGGAATTGAAGGTGTACCTGACCTCGGTCACCGACCACTGGTCCACCAGCGCGGTGGTCGGCCCCAACAGCCGCGCCGTGCTGGCCAAGCTGTGTACCGACATCGACCTGTCGCCGGACGCCTTCAAGTACATGGATTGCCGCGTCGGCACGGTGGCCGGCGTGCCGGCCCGCGTGTTCCGCATCAGCTTCTCGGGCGAGGTGGCGTATGAAGTCAACGTCGACGCCGGCTACGGCCACTACATGTGGGAATCGCTGATGGCGGCCGGCGCGGAATTCAACATCACGCCCTACGGCACCGAGACCATGCACGTGCTGCGCGCGGAAAAGGGTTTCATCATCGTCGGCCAGGATACGGACGGTTCGGTCTCGCCGATCGACCTCGGCATGGGATGGGCGGTCAGCATGAAAAAGCCGTTCAGCTTCCTCGGCAAGCGCTCGCTGGCGCGCGCCGACACGGCCCGCGGCGACCGCAAGCAACTGGTCGGCCTGATGACGGAAGACCCCAAGGTGGTGCTGGCCGAAGGCGCGCAAATCGTCGTCAAGCCGGGGGCGGGACAGCGCAGCGTGGGCCGCGTCACCTCGAGTTACCACAGCGCCTTCCTGGGACGTTCGATCGCGCTGGCGCTGATCGAAGGCGGCCTGGCCAAGGATGGCGAAGTGTTCCACGCCTGGGATGGCGGCGCCACCACGGCCGCAAAGATCGTATCGCCAGTGTTCATTGATCCGGAAGGGAAGCGTCAACATGCCTAAGACTAACCTCAAACTTGCCGAAGTCGTCCAGCCGAAAGCGCGCGCGGAGGTCGCCTTCGCACCGTATGCGCAAAGCCCGCTGCATGGCTTCGGCCTGGGCGCGAAGGCGCGCCGCCAGGACGACCGCTGCGGCGTGTGGATGAATGAATTGGCCTTGCTCGGCTACGTGATCGTGCGCGGCGACGCCCGGGACGCGGCCTTCGCGGGCGCCTGCCAACAAGTGCTGGGCATCGCCTTGCCGCGCGAACCCGGTACGGTGGTGCCGTTTGCGCACGGCGTCGCGCTGTGGCAGGCGCCGGACGAATGGCTGCTGGTATGCGCCCGCAGCGCCTGCCAGTCCTGCATCGACGGCCTGGAGGCGGCGCTGCAAGGCGTGCATGCCCAGGTGGTGGATAACTCGGGCGGCCTGACCATGGTCTACCTGAGCGGCGCCCACCAGGTCACCCTGCTGCGCCACATCGGCGTGTATGACTTCGAGGCGCTGGCCCCCGGCCGCCTGGCCAGCACGGTGTGCGGCAAGGCCACGCTGACGGTGTTCCGCCACGACCAGCAGGGCATCTTCGTGATCTTCCGCCGCAGCTTTGCCGATTACGTGTGGCGCCTGCTGTCCAAGTCGGCGCGGCCGTATGGCCTGGGCATCGCCACCATCCAGGCCAACGCATCGCACCCGGTCTTGCGCCTGGTGTAAGGAGGACGGCATGCCATTCAGTATTTTTGACGTGTTCCGCATCGGCATCGGGCCATCGAGCTCGCACACCGTCGGGCCGATGCTGGCGGTGAACCGCTACCTGCAGGTGCTGCGCCCGCAACTGGCGCAGGTGGCGCGGGTCCAGGTCGACCTGTACGGTTCGCTGGCGCTGACCGGCGTCGGGCATTGCACCGACAGCGCGGTGCTGCTTGGCCTGCTGGGCGAGGAACCGCACCTGGTCGACCCGGCGCTGGCGCAGCAGCGGGTCGCGCGCGTGCGCGCCGAGGGCCGCCTGCCGCTGGCCGGCGTGCACGAGGTGCCGTTCAACGAAGCGGCCGACCTGCTGTTTCACAAGCGCGAGAGTCTGCCGCAGCATCCGAACGGCATGCGCCTTAGCGCTTTCGATGCGGACGGCGCGCTGCTGCTGGCGCGCGAGTATTTTTCCATCGGCGGCGGGGCGGTCAAGGATGAAGATGAAATCGCGCCGCGGACGGGCCGGGGCGGCCAGGATGGGCCCGGCGCGCACGAGGGGCCGTGCCCGTTCGCCAGCGCCGCCGAGCTGCTGGCGTGGTGCAAGCGCCAGGGCTGCGGCATCGCCGAGGCGGTACTGTGCAATGAAGCGAGCTACCACGGCGCGGCCGAGGCCCGCGCCCGGGTGCTGGAAATCTGGCACGTGATGCGCGACTGCGTCGAGCGCGGCCTGCATGCCGAGGGCGTGCTGCCGGGCGGCTTGAAGCTGAAGCGGCGCGCCTCCAGCCTGTACCGGCAGGCGCGCGATGGCGCCGCCGGCAGGTTGTCGGCCGACTTCGCGATGATGGACATCCTTTCCGCCTACGCGATCGCGGTCAACGAAGAAAACGCGGCCGGGGGCAGGGTGGTGACGGCGCCCACCAACGGCTCGGCCGGCGTGATCCCGGCCGTGCTGACTTATTACACCGGCGCCCACCCGCAGGCCGGCGACGACGCCGTCCTGACCTTCCTGCTGACGGCGGCCGGCATCGGCATGCTGTACAAGCGCAACGCGTCGATTTCTGCGGCGGAAATGGGATGCCAGGGCGAGATCGGCGTGTCGGCCTCGATGGCCGCGGCCGGGCTGGCGGCGGTCCTGGGCGGCACCCCGGAACAGGTTGAAAACGCGGCGGAGATCGCGATGGAGCATTTCCTCGGCATGACCTGCGATCCCCTCAACGGCCTGGTGCAGGTGCCCTGCATCGAGCGCAATAGCATGGGGGCGATCAAGGCCGTCAATGCCGCCCGTATGGCCCTGATGAGCGACGGCAGCCACATCGTCTCGCTCGACCAGGTGATCGAAACCATGCGCCAGACCGGCGTCGATATGCAAAGCAATTACAAAGAAACCTCGCTTGGCGGGCTGGCGGTCAACGTCGTCAGCTGCTGAGCATCACACTGGAGATCCCATGTCGCATACCGCATTTTTCCGCAACACCCTGGCTGAATCGGATTCGGCCGTCTCGGCGGGCATCGCCGGCGAGCTGCACCGCCAGCGCGACCAGATCGAAATGATCGCGTCGGAAAACATCGTCTCGAAAGCCGTGCTGGAAGCCCAGGGTTCGGTGCTGACCAATAAATACGCCGAAGGCTATCCAGGCAAGCGCTACTACGGCGGCTGCGAAGAAGTCGACGTCATCGAAACCCTGGCGATCGACCGCGCCAAGGCGCTGTTCGGCGCGGCCCACGTCAACGTGCAGCCGCACTCGGGTGCGCAGGCCAATGGCGCCGTGATGCTGGCGCTGCTGCAGCCGGGCGATACCGTGCTGGGCATGGCGCTGTCGGCCGGCGGCCACCTGACCCACGGCGCCAAACCCGCGCTGTCGGGCAAATGGTTCAACGCCGTCCAGTACGGCGTGCGCCGCGAAGACAGCCGCGTCGATTATGACGAGGTGGAACGGCTGGCGCAGGAGCACAAGCCCAAGCTGATCATCGCCGGCTTTTCCGCCTACCCGCGCGCGCTGGACTGGGCGCGCTTCCGCGCCATCGCCGACGCGGTGGGCGCTTACCTGATGGTCGACATGGCGCACATTGCCGGCCTGGTGGCGGCCGGCGTGCATGCCAGCCCGGTGCCGCACGCCCACGTCACCACCTCGACCACCCACAAGACCCTGCGCGGTCCGCGCGGCGGCATCATCATGACCAACGACGAAGAGATCGCGAAAAAGATCAATTCGGCGGTGTTCCCCGGCTTGCAGGGCGGCCCGTTGATGCACGTGATCGCGGCCAAGGCGGTAGCCTTCGGCGAGGCGCTGCAGCCATCGTTCAAGACCTATATCGAGCGCGTGGTCGGCAACGCCAAGGCGCTGGGCGAAGTGCTGGCGGCGGGCGGCGTGGACCTGGTCACCGGCGGCACCGATAACCACCTGCTGCTGGTCGACCTGCGCCCCATGGGCCTGAAGGGCAACACCACCGAACAGGCGCTCGAACGCGCCGGCTTCACATGCAACAAGAACGGCATTCCGTTCGACGATGAAAAACCCACCGTCACCTCGGGCGTACGCCTGGGCACCTCGGCCGGCACCACGCGCGGCTTTGGCGAGACCGAGTTCCGCCGCATCGGCGCCCTGATCCTGGAAGTGCTGCAGGGCCTGCGCGACCACCCGCAAGGCGACGCCGCCGTCGAACAGCGCGTGCGCGCCGAAGTGTCGGCGCTGTGCAAGGAATTCCCGATTTACTGACCCCATCGAGCGGAGGAGAACCATGAGTACATTGCACGAACAATCGATCGTCATCGATGGCCTGATCATCGCCAAGTGGGACAAGGAGATTTTTGAAGACATGCGGCGCGGCGGCCTGACGGCGGCCAACTGCACCGTCTCGGTGTGGGAGGGCTTCGGCGACACGGTGGCCAATATCGCGGACATGAAAAAGCTGATCCGCGAAAACAGCGAGATGGTGTCGCTGGTACGCAGCACCGAAGACATCCTCGACGCCAAGAAAAACAACAAGACCGGCATCATCCTGGGCTTCCAGAATGCCCACGCGTTCGAGGACAACCTGGGTTACATCGAAGCGTTCGCCGACATGGGCGTGCGCGTGGTCCAGCTGTGCTACAACACCCAGAACCTGGTCGGCACCGGCTGCTATGAGCGCGACGGCGGCCTGTCCGGCTTCGGCCGCGAAGTCATCGCCGAGATGAACCGGGTCGGCATCATGGTCGACCTGTCGCACGTGGGCGGCTCCACTTCGGAAGAAGCGATCCTGGCGTCCAGCAAACCGGTGTGCTACTCGCACTGCCTGCCGTCCGGCCTGAAGGAACACCCGCGCAACAAGAGCGACGAGCAATTGCGCTTCATCGCCGACCGCGGCGGCTTCATCGGCGTGACCATGTTCCCGCCGTTCCTCAAGCGCGGCATCGAAGCCACCGTCGACGATTACATCGAGGCGCTGGAATACGTGATCAACCTGGCCGGCGAGGATTGTGTCGGCGTCGGCACCGACTTCACGCAGGGCTACGACAAGGGCTTCTTCGACTGGATCACCCACGACAAGGGCCGCCACCGCCAGCTGACCAAATTCGGCCCCATCGTCAATCCGCTGGGCATCCGCACCATCGGCGAGTTCCCCAACCTGACCGCCGCAATGGAAAAGGCCGGCTGGACGGAAAGCCGCATCCGCAAGGTGATGGGTGCCAACTGGGTCAACACGTTCAGGGAAGTGTGGGGCGCCTGACGCGCCGTCCGTCCCTGTCCCTGGATGCCACTGAAATCTATTGAAAGGTATTACTGATGAAGCCTCAACTCCCGATTGAAGTCGACGAAGCAACCGGCGTCTGGACCACCGACGGCTTGCCGATGCTGTACGTGCCGCGCCACTTCTTCACCAACAACCACATCGCCATCGAGGCGGCCCTGGGCCGCGAGCGCTACGCGCAACAGTTGTACGACGCAGGCTACAAGTCGGCTTATTTCTGGTGCGCCAAGGAGGCCGTGACGCATGGACTGTCCGGCCTGGCGGTGTATGAGCACTACCTGCGCCGCCTGTCGCAGCGCGGCTGGGGTTTGTTCGCCTTCGAATCGGCCGACGCCGAGACCGGCCATGCCCGCATCCGCCTGCTCAATTCCTCGTTCGTGCTGGCCCAGCCCGAAGCGCACGACAAGCTGTGCTACATGTTCGCCGGCTGGTTCTCTGGCGCCATGGACTGGGTGGGCAAGGATACCGGCCGCGATTACCTCACGACCAGCCGCGAAGCGCAGTGCGCGGCGGAGGGCTTCGATTATTGCGTCTTCACTGTCGAACCGAAATAAGAGGCAGCTATGCGTTACCCTAACCTGTTCGCGCCGATCACCCTCAACAAGCTCACGATCCGCAACCGCATCATTAGCACCGCCCACGCCGAGGTGTACGCCGAAAACGGGGTGCCCGGCGAGCGCTACATCCGCTATTACGAGGAAAAGGCCAAGGGCGGCGTCGGCCTGTGCATCTGCGGCGGATCGAGCCCGGTGTCGATCGACAGCCCGCAAGGCTGGTGGAAGTCGGTCGACCTGTCCAACGACCGTGTGATCGAGCCGCTGGCGCGCCTGGCCGCCACCATGCACAAGCACGGCGCCAAGATCATGATCCAGGCCACCCACATGGGCCGCCGCTCGAATTACCACGGCGAACACTGGCCGCACCTGCTGACGCCTTCGGGCGTGCGGGAGCCGGTCCACCGCGGCAACGCCAAGACCATCGAGCTGCATGAAATCCAGCGCATCGTGCAGGATTTCGCCGCGGCGGCGAAGCGGGTCAAGGCGGCCGGCATGGATGGCATCGAGATCTCGGCCGCACACCAGCATTTGATCGACCAGTTCTGGAGCCAGCGCACCAACAAGCGCACCGATGAATATGGCGGTTCGCTGGTCAACCGCATGCGCTTCGGCGTCGAAGTGCTGGCCGCCGTGCGCGAGGCGGTGGGCCCGGACTTTTGCGTCGGCCTGCGCATGTGCGGCGACGAATTCCACGAGGATGGCCTGAGCCATGAAGTGCTCAAGGAAATCGCGCTGGCCATGGAAAAGACCGGCCTGATCGACTACATCAGCATCGTCGGTTCCGGCGCCGACACCCACAACACGCTGGTCAATTGCATGCCGCCGATGGCGCTGCCGCCCGAGCCGTTCGTGCACCTGGCGGCCGGCATCAAGTCGGTCCTGACCCTGCCGGTGATGCATGCGCAAAGCATCCGCGACCCGGTCCAGGCCGAGCGCATCCTGGCCAACGGCATGTGCGACCTGGTCGGCATGACGCGCGCCCACATGGCCGATCCCTACTTGGTCATCAAGATCCGCGACGGCAAGGAAGACCAGATCAAGCAATGCGTCGGCGCCAACTATTGCATCGACCGCCAGTACAACGGCCTGGACGTGCTGTGCATCCAGAACGCGGCCACCAGCCGCGAAGAAACCATGCCGCACGTGATAGAAAAAACGCGCGGCAAGAAGCGCAAGGTGGTAGTGGTGGGCGCCGGTCCGGCCGGCCTGGAAGCGGCGCGGGTATCGCGCGAGCGCGGCCACGATGTGGTGCTGTTTGAAAAGAACGATTACGTCGGCGGGCAGGTGATGCTGGCGGCCAAGGCGCCGCAGCGCGAACAGATGGCCGGCATCGTGCGCTGGTTCGACATGGAAACCAAACGCCTGGGCGTGGACCGCCGCATGGGCGCCGAGGCCACCGTCAGCGCCATCATGGCGGAAAAGCCGGACATCGTGGTGCTGGCCACGGGCGGGCGCAGCCATACCGCCGAGAATCCGAACTGGAACGTGGCCGAGGGCCTGGCCGTGAGCAGCTGGGATATCCTGTCCGGCAAGGTTGCGCCGGGCAAGAACGTGCTGGTGTATGACGGCATCAGCGCCCACGCCGGCGCCGGCGTGGCCGACTTCATCGCCAGCCGCGGCAGCCTGGTGGAAATCGTGACGCCGGACGTCAAGGTCAGCGACGACGTCGGCGGCACCACGTTCCCGATCTTTTACCGTCGGATGTATGCGCAGGGTGTGGTGATGACGCCGAACTATTGGCTCGACGCGGTGGCGCGCGACGGCGACCGGCTGGTCGCGACCATCCGCAACGAATACACCGAAGAGCAGGAAGAGCGCGAAGTCGACCAGGTGGTGATTGAAAACGGCATCACGCCCAACGATGGCCTGTACTGGGAGTTGAAGGAGCGCTCGCTGAACCGCGGCGAGACCGACGTGCACCGGCTGTTTGCCGCCGAGCCGCAGCCGCGGCTGGAGCAGGACATCGGTCCCGGCGACTTCCTGCTGTTCCGGGTAGGCGACTGCGTCTCGATGCACAACATCCACGCGGCCATTTACGATTCTCTGCGCCTGTGCAAGGACTTCTGACATGCTGGCAAATTTCCTGACCATTTCATTCTGGGCCAGCATGGCGCTGATGCTGGTGGGCCTGGGCCAGCGGGCCCGCCTGTGGAGCAAGGGCCGCAGCCAGGCGGTGGCGCTGGGCGCGCTGTTGGCGATCCCGAAACGCTATTTCGTCGACCTGCACCACGTGGTGGCGCGCGAACCGTTCATCGCACGCACCCACGTGGCGGTGGCCGGCGGCGCCGTGCTGGCGCTGCTGGTGATTGGCGTCAATTATGGGCTGGCGCTGTATTCGCCGGTGCTGGACCGGGTCTTGCTGGCGGCCTCGTGCCTGATGCTGGCCGGCACCGCCATGGTGGCCTGGCGCCGCCGCGCGCCGCCAGCCCGGCTGTCGCGCGGACCGTGGATGCGCCTGCCGTTCACGCTGGCCGCCTTCGCGCTGGGCTCCGGCCTGGCCGCCTGGTATGCGCCGCAGGGCGCGCAGGCGCCCGCGCTGCTGGCGATCGCCCTGCTGACCGCCGGCGCCGCCGAACTGGCGCTGGGTATCGGCATGGGCGGGCCCATGAAGCATGCGGTGGCCGGTCTGCTGAACCTGGCTTTCCATCCGCGCCAGCAGCGTTTTGAAGGCAAGCGCTCCACCGATCTGCGTCCGCTGAAGCTGGGGGACGGCGACTTCGGCGTGGCCAAGCCGGCCGATTTCGAATGGAACCGCCTGCTGCAGTTCGATGCCTGCGTCCAGTGCGGCAAGTGCGAGGCGGCTTGCCCGGCGCTGGCCGCCGGGCAGCCGCTCAACCCGAAAAAGCTGATCCAGGACATGGTGGTTGGCCTGTCCGGCAAGACCGACGCGGCCTATGCCGGCACGCCCTATCCCGGCAAGCCGGTGGGCGAGCATGGCGGCGCGCCGCAATTGCCGATCTTTCCGGGCCTGGTCGACGCCGACACGATCTGGTCGTGCACCACTTGCCGCGCCTGCGTGCAGGAGTGCCCGATGCTGATCGAGCACGTGGACGCCGTGGTCGACATGCGCCGCGCCTTGACCATGGTGGAAGGCGCGGTGCCCGGCAAGGGCGCCCAGGCGCTGGAAAACCTGCGCCACACGCAAACCGTGGGCGGTTTCCCGCGCGCCGTGCGCTACCACTGGGCGGTCGACATGGACGTGCCGGTGCTGGAAGAGGGCGGGCGCACCGATTACCTGCTGATCGCCGGCGAAGGCGCGTTCGACATGCGCTATCAGCGCGCCTTGCGGGCGCTGGTGAAAGTGCTGAAACACGCCGGCGTCGAATTCGCGGTGCTGGGCGAGGCGGAAATCGACAGCGGCGACCTGGCGCGCCGCCTGGGCGACGAAGCGGGCTTCCAGCAACTGGCGCGCGCCAACATCGCCATGCTGGCCAAGCGCCAGTTCAAGCACATCGTCACGCCGGATCCGCACGTGTTCCATTGCATGAAGAATGAATACCCGGCCATGGGCGGGCGCTACGACGTGCTGCACCACAGCGGCCTGATCGCCGCGCTGTTCCGGGAGAAGCGCATCCGCCTGAAAGGCGAAGCGCTGCAAGCGCCGCTGACCTACCACGACCCGTGCTACCTGGGCCGCTACAACGGCGAACTCGACGCGCCGCGCGATGTGCTGGCCGCGCTCGGCATCGCGGTGCGCGAAATGGAGCGCTCGCGCGAGCGCGGGCGCTGCTGCGGCGGTGGCGGCGGGGCGCCGTTCACCGACATCCCGGGCACCACGCGTATCCCGGACATCCGCATCGTCGACGCGCGCACCATCGGCGCCGAAGTGGTGGCCGTGGCGTGCCCGAACTGCACCGCCATGCTGGAAGGCGTGGTGGGGCCGCGTCCCGAAGTGATGGAACTTGCCGAGCTGGTTGCCCAGCGATTGGGGGAATAAATGGAACGTCATCAAACCGTGGTGCGCCGGGTCAACCCGCGCCGCCCTTACGTGGTCACGCCGGAAGGGCGCAAGCGCATCGTCCTGGGCGCCCAGGACGGCCTGCGCGATGTGCTGCAGTCGCAGCACGCCGCGGCGCGCAAGCAGTTGCGCGGCACGCTGCCGTTCGAGCGCCACATGCTGGTGCTGGTGCATGCCGACCGCGGCATGCTGGACGAACACGCGAACCAGGCAATCGCCGCGGCCGCGCTGCTGGCCGATAGCGCCACCGGGGTCGCGGTGGCGGTGCTGGGCGGCGCGTCGGGCGACCTGGGCGCCAGTGGCGCCGACGCCGTGATCGACTTGCCGCAGCTGGACGCGGCGGTCTTCGGTCCCGAGCGCGTGCTGGCCATGGCGCAGCAATTGATCGCGCGCTACCAGCCGCTCCACATTTTCCTGCCCGACCGCGGCGCCGACGGCGACCTGGGACGGCGCCTGGCCGCGCGCATCGGTTGCGGCATCGCCACCGACGTGGTCGAGCTCAACGCCGCCGGGGCCTGCCGCGTGGTGCCGGGCGGACGCTACGCCCGTTGCGCCTTGCCGCGCATCGTCCTGCTGGCGCGCAATGCCGCCGACGCCAGCCTGCCGTTTCTGGGGCACGGCGTGGTGGAGCAGGGCCTGGCGCCGGAGCAGGCTGCGCAGCAGGGCGTGCGCGACCTGGGCCTGGAAACCAGCGCGCCCGACCAGATCGGGCTGGAAGAGGCGGATTTCATCCTCTCGGGCGGCAACGGCATGCGCGACATGGAGACCTTCGGCGCGCTGGCCACGGCGCTGGGCGCGGCCACCGGGGCGTCGCGGGTGGCGGTGGACGACGGCCGCTTCCCGCGCGCCAAGCAGATCGGCGCCACCGGCAAGACCGTGCAGGCCAGCGCCTACATCGCGTTCGGTATTTCAGGCGCGGTCCAGCATTTACAGGGGATCAAGGATTGCCGCCATGTGATCGCGGTCAACCTCGACGACAGTGCGCCGATCGCCAAGCGCGCCAACCTGACCCTGGTGGAAGATGCGCAGGCGCTGATGCGCGCGCTGTTGCCGAAAGTGCAGGCGGCACGCGCCGCCGCCGGGGCATAACGACTATGAGAGGCACAATATGACAACTACGCTCAGGATCGCGGTGCTGGTATCGCCGGCCCGCCACCCGGTCAGCGGCCGGCCGGTGCGCAGCGTCAGCGACGCGGCCGCGCTGGAACTCGGCTACCGCCTGGCGCCACCCGAACGCCTCACGGTGCTGTCGGCCGGCATGGCCAGCAAGGAAAGCCTGGACGATTACCTCGGGCTGGGCGCTCAAACCATCGAAGTGCTGACCGTGGCGGACAGCGCCGACGTGCTGCCGGCGCTGCTGGCGCGCCTGAAGAATTTCGACCTGGTGTTGTGCGGCATGCGTTCGGACGGCCAGTCGGCTTCCGGCATGCTGCCTTACCTGCTGGCAGAGGGCTTGCGGGTGCCGCTGGTGGGCGACGTGCTGGAAGCGAGCGCCGGCGGCCGGACCCTGACCGTGCGCCAGTTCCTGCCCAAGGGCATGCGCCGGCGGCTCGAAGTCAGCCTGCCGGCCGTGCTGGCCGTGCATGCGCGCGCTGCGCAAACCCGCCAGTACGCCTATGCGCGCGCCATGGCGGGGCGCGTCAATTATGTGGCGGGGGTGGCGGGCGTGGTGGGCGTCAGTCCGGCGGCCGCGCCGGCATGGCTGCTGGAGCCGGTCACGCGGCGCCCGCGCCCGCTCAAGGCCAAGGTGGTGCAAAGTGGCCACAGCCGGATGATGGGCGCGATCGGCGGCGACGCCGGCGCGCGCGGAGGACAGGTGGTCAAACAGGGCAGCGCCGAACAAAAAGCGCAGATCCTGCTGGACTACCTGCGTGAACACCGGCTGATCGACTTCTGAGCCATGGCCAACTACGCTATCCCATGGACGGTCGAAGTCCGCGCCCTGGCCACCGAATTGCGCGCCGGCCCTCGGCTGGCCGCCAGTGTCGATGTCACCGTGCGGGCGCTGGCGCCGGCATTCCCGCAAACCATCGAAGATTGCATCGATTACCAGCCGATCTGCGAACACATCCTGGGCAGCTGGTCGGACGCGGCGTCCGGCGCCCGCCCCGAGCAGGCCGTGCGCGCGCTGGCCGGCTTCATCCTCGGCCAGGATGGGCGGATCGGCGATGTCGACGTGGCGCTGACGATAGCCGATACCACCTGGCGGCTGTCGCAGGCCCAGGAACGGGCGGAGCTCAGGCTGGCCGCCCGCGCCTGACGGCGGGCGCGGCGCGGTTTGACACCACGGCTGTGCGCGGCTAGCATCGCGCTATGCACGCGTCCGCGCGCGGTGCCAACCCAGGAGGCCGCATGGTGCCGCCCGCTTGCCCCCAGCCTTGCCCATCGTTTTTCCCGCCCCGCGCTGCCGGACCACCATCCCGGGAGCCGGGCGGCGCTATTGAGCCGCCCCAGTCGAGCGCTGGCGGAGACAGTCAACAAATTGTCGTAATTCCGACAATTGCCGCGCCGCGCGCCGTGTATGTTTGATCCTGGCCGCAGAGAGGCGGCCGGAGTCAGCGCAGAAGCTGCATTCCGAAGATAGGAGCAATAATGAATCACGCAGCAGGTGGGAGCGGGTTTCGGCCCGAAGCCAATATCAGTGTCCTCGGATTGAATTTCCACCGGTTTATTTTTCCGGTATCCCTCCTCTTCATGCTGGTCCTGGTGGCGGCCGCACTGGTCGATCCGCCAGCCGCCGCCCACTTCCTGGAACAAGTCAAGCAGGCCAGCCTGAAGTACTTCGGCTCGTTCACCATGTTCGCCGGTAACATCATGGTGGTGTTTTGCGTGGCGCTGGCCGTCACGCCCTATGGCAGCATCCGGCTGGGCGGCAAGCATGCCAAGCCGGAATTCAGCACGCTGTCGTGGTTTTGCATGATGTTTGCGGCCGGCATGGGCGTCGGCCTGCTGTACTGGGGCGTGGCCGAGCCCGTCGCGCATTACACCGCCTGGTTCAAGACGCCGCTCAATATCGCCAAAGACACGCCCGAGGCCGCGCACGCCGCCATGGGGGCGACGATATTCCACTGGAGCCTGCATCCGTGGGCGGTGTACTTGTCCACGGCGGTCGTGGTGGGCTACTTCGGCTACAACAAGGGCTTGCCGTTTTCCCTCAGCTCCGGCCTGCAGCCCTTCGTCGGCAAGGCGCACCAGGGCACCCTCGGGCACATCGTGGATGTGTTCACCGTGATCCTGACGGTGTTCGGCCATGCGACGTCGGTCGGCCTGGCCGCCATGCAAGCGACCGCCGGCATTACCTACGTGCTTGGCGTGCCGAACAGCTTCGCCTATCAAATGCTGTTCATCGCGCTGGTCGTCGTTGTCGCCGCCTTCACCCTGTTGCGCGGCTTGAATAACGGCATCAGGGTGCTCAGCAACATCAACATGCTGATTGCGCTGTCGCTGTTCCTGACTGTCGTGGCGGCCGTGGGCGGCTGGACCTTCTTTGCCAACGCGGCCGGCAGCGCCATCGACTATGCCCGCTACTTCGTACCCCTGAGCAACTGGATGAACCGCCCGGACCAGGCGTGGATGCAGGGCTGGACCGTGTTTTACTGGGCCTGGTGGTGCACCTGGGGGCCGCTGGTCGGGGTGTTCGTCGCGCGCATCTCCAAGGGCCGCACCCTGCGCCAGATGGTGGGGGTGGTGCTGGTGGCGCCCACTGTCGTCTCGCTGCTGTGGTTCACCGCGTTTGGCCGCAGCGCGATCGACTCCATCGCCTCCGGCTCGTCCGCCTTCGGCCATGGCCTGGGCAGTGTCGATACCGCCATCTTCCGCTTCCTGGAAACCCTGCCCATGTTCGGCTTCACCGCGGTGGCCGTGGTCATGCTGCTGGTGATCTTCATGGTCACGTCGGTCAATTCGGCCGCCATCGTGGTCGGCAACCTGGCGGCCGGCGGCAATCCCGACACGCCGGCCATCCAGCAAGTGATCTGGCTGGTCATGATCGCGCTGGTGACGGTGATCCTGTTCGTGGTCGGCGATGAATCCGCGCTGAAAGGGATAGAGGCGGGCGCCATTGCCATGGGGCCGCCGTTCCTGGCGCTGATCCTGGTGCTGATGGCCGGCTTCATGAAGGCCGTGGCGGCGGAGGCGAGGTCGTAAAGAGCGCCAAAGTCGTCGTAAAAAGACAAGCCGCGCTGGCGGCCTTGGCTGAACATAACGTTATTCCGTGTGACATCTCTAGCAAGAAAGTGACAGCAATGAACATTACCCCGAATCTTCGCACCCTGCTGGAACGCCGCAAGCCCGGCTACAGCCTGGAAGCGCCGTTTTACCTCGACCCCGTGCTGTTCGAACAGGACTTGAAGCTGATCTTCGGCCAGCACTGGATCTATGCCGGGCCGGAAGCCTGCGTGCCGGAAGACGGCGACTTCTTCACCGTCGACATCGGGTCCACCTCGGTGCTGCTGGTGCGCGACGGCGACGGCAACGTGAACGCCTTCCACAACGTGTGCCGCCACCGCGGTTCGCGGCTGTGCAACGAGCACAAGGGCGCGGTCGGCAACCTGGTGTGTCCGTACCACCAGTGGACGTACGACCTGACGGGCAAACTGATGTTCGCGGAACACATGGGCGAGGGCTTCGAGCGCGATACCCACAACCTCAAGCCGGTCCACCTGCGCAACGTCGCCGGCCTGTTGTTCATCTGCCTGGCCGACCATCCGCCGGAAGATATCGAACAGCTGGCGGCGGAGATGACGCCCTACATCGAGCAGCACCGCGTGGCCGACTGCAAGGTGGCGGTGCAGATCGACATGGTGGAAAACTGCAACTGGAAGCTGACGATGGAAAACAACCGCGAGTGCTACCACTGCCGCGGCAGCCATCCGGAACTGACCCGCTCCCTGTTCGAGTACGGTTTCGGCTACGCGCCCACGCCGGAGACCTGTGAGGGCATCAACGAATACAACCGCCTCCTGGCCGAGCGCCATGCGCAGTGGGAGGCGCTGGGCTTGCCATGCCGTGAGATCGACCACCTGGACGACCGGGTCACCGGCTTCCGCACCGAGCGCCTGCCGCTGGACCGCGGGGGCGAAGCCCAGACCATGAACGGCAAGGCCGCCAGCAGCAAGCGGCTGGGGCAATTCCAGCAATCCGACCTGGGCGCGCTGTCGTTCTGGACCCAGCCCAATTCCTGGCACCATTTCATGGCCGACCACATCGTGACGTTTACGGTGTTGCCGATCGCGGTGGACAAGACCCTGGTGCGCACCACCTGGCTGGTGCACAAGGACGCGGTCGAGGGCGTGGACTACAACGTCGACAACCTGACCGCCGTGTGGAACGCCACCAATGCCCAGGACCGCCAACTGTGCGAACAGTCGCAGCGCGGCATCGCCAGCCCGGCCTATGAACCGGGGCCGTATTCACCCTTCACCGAAGGCCTGGTCGACAAATTCTGCAACTGGTACACCGCCCGCCTGTCGGCGGAGCTCGGATAAGCCATGTCGAACGCAACGCTCACCAATATGGCCACTTCCTGGGACGGCGACCGCGACGATACGCTGGTGTGCCGCGCCGTGCGGCAGGAAACGCATGACGTCAAGACGTTTGTGTTTTCCGCCCCGGCGCCGCGCCTGTTCCGTTACGCGCCCGGCCAGTTCATCACGCTGGAGCTCGAGATCGGCGGCCAGCCGGTCCAGCGCTGCTACACGCTGTCGTCCACGCCGTCGCGGCCCGATACGGTCTCGATCACGGTCAAGCGGGTGCCGGGCGGCCAGGTTTCGAACTGGCTGCACGACAACCTGGCGCCCGGCGCGCACATCAAGGTGCGCGGTCCGTCGGGCGGCTTTTCCTGCTTCCTGCAAGCGATGCCGGCGGGCGAAAAATACCTGTTCCTGTCGGCCGGCAGCGGGATTACGCCGCTGATGTCGATGGCGCGCGCCATGCACGACCTGGTGCTCGACGCCGACATCGCCTTCGTGCACAGCGCCCGCACGCCGAACGACATCATCTTCGCGCGGGAACTGGAATTGATGGCGCATAACCGGGACGGCCTGTTCCGGCTGGGCGCCGTGTGCGAACGGCGCGGCGCGCAGGCGGCATGGGCCGGCTTCAACGGCTTCCTGAGCCTGGCGGTGCTGCAAAACGTGGCGCCGGATTTCCGCGAACGCAAGGTCTACACCTGCGGCCCCGCGCCCTACATGGCGGCGGTGCGCGCCATGCTCGAGGGCGCCGGCTTCGATATGGCGGGCTACCACGAAGAGAGTTTTTCATTCGAAGCCCTGGCGCTGGCGGACAGCGAGCCGGAAGCGCCGCCGGCCCCGGCCGGGGAGGATGGCGGGGCCGGCTTCAAGGTCAGCTTCAGCCGCAGCGGCGACGAGCTCACGTGCTCGCCCGGCCAGACCATCCTGGCGGCGGCGCGCGCGGCCGGCCTGCGGCTGCCGATTTCGTGCACCCAGGGCATGTGCGGCACCTGCAAGACCAGAATGACGGCCGGACAGGTCGACATGAAGCACGCCGGCGGCATCCGCCAGCGCGAAATCGACCAGGGCTGGATTTTGCCGTGCTGTAGCAAGCCGCTGGCCGACGTGGTGCTGGACCGTTAATCCAGCAAAATTAAAAACGAGGAGATAACAGCAATGTCAGAAAACCGTGGTGTCGTATACATTGAGCAGGGCAAGGTCGAAGTGCAGTCGATTCCCTTCCCGAAATTGCAGACGCCGAAAGGACGCAAGATCGGCCATGGCGTGATCCTGCGCGTGGTGTCGACCAATATCTGCGGCTCGGACCAGCACATGGTGCGCGGCCGCACCACCGCGCCCGCCGGCCTGGTACTGGGCCATGAGATCACCGGCGAAGTCATCGAAGTGGGTGCCGACGTGGAAACCCTCAGCGTCGGCGACCTGGTGTCGGTGCCGTTCAACGTGGCGTGCGGCCGCTGCCAGACCTGCAAGGAACAGCACACCGGCGTGTGCCTGACGGTCAACCCGGCGCGCGCCGGCGGCGCCTACGGCTACGTCGACATGGGCGGCTGGATCGGCGGCCAGGCCGAATACGTGATGGTGCCGTACGCCGACTTCAACCTGCTGCGCTTCCCGGACAAGGCCCAGGCCATGGGCAAGATCCGCGACCTGACTTGCCTGTCCGATATCCTGCCGACCGGCTTCCATGGCGCGGTGACGGCCGGTGTCGGCCCCGGCACGACGGTGTACGTGGCCGGCGCCGGTCCGGTCGGGCTGGCCGCGGCGGCGTCGGCGCGCCTGCTGGGCGCGGCCGTGGTGATCGTTGGCGACATCAACCCGGCGCGCCTGGAGCATGCGCGCAAGGTCGGCTTTGAAACGGTCGATTTGTCGCAGGACGCCACCCTGGGCGAACAGATCGAGCAAATCCTCGGCACGCCGGAAGTCGATTGCGCGGTCGATTGCGTGGGCTTCGAAGCGCGCGGCCATGGCCACGCGGGCGCCCAGCATGAAGCGCCGGCCACGGTCCTGAACTCGCTGATGGAAATCACGCGCGCGGCCGGCAAGATCGGTATTCCGGGCCTGTACGTGACCGACGATCCGGGCGCCGTCGATGCGGCGGCCAAGCAGGGCAGCCTGTCGATCCGCCTCGGCCTGGGCTGGGCCAAGTCGCACAGCTTCCACACCGGCCAGACGCCGGTGATGAAGTACAACCGCCAGCTGATGCAGGCGATCCTGTGGGACCGCATCAATATCGCGGAAATCGTCGGCGTGCAGCTGATCACGCTCGACGAGGCGCCGGCCGGCTATGCGGCCTTCGACGCGGGCGCGCCGAAGAAATATGTGATCGATCCGCACCGCCTGCTGGCGAAAGCCGCCTGACCTTGCTCCATCCACCGGCGGGGCCGCAACCCTTGCGTTGCCCCGCCGCTGGTGCGGCCGCTAGCGCAACACGACGGTGCGGTGGCCGTTCAGGAAGACCCGCTTTTCGACCTGCAGCTTGATCGCGCGCGACAGCGCCAGGCATTCCATGTCGCGGCCCATGGCGAGCAACTGGTCCGGATCGTAGCTGTGGTCGACCCGCTCCACCACCTGCTCGATGATCGGCCCTTCATCCAGGTCCGACGTGACGTAATGCGCGGTGGCGCCGATCAGCTTGACGCCCCGGCTGTGCGCCTGGTGATAGGGCCGCGCGCCTTTGAAACCGGGCAGGAAGGAATGGTGGATGTTGATGGCGCGGCCGGCCAGGCGCGCGCTCAGCGCCGTCGACAGGATCTGCATGTAGCGCGCCAGCACCACCAGTTCGGCGCCGCTGCTGTCGATCAGGTCCAGCAGCGCTTCCTCCTGCGCGCCGCGGGTGTCGGGGGTGAGCGGCAAGTGGTGGAAGGGCAGGTCGTGCGCTTGCGCCAGCGGCAGCAGGTCCGGATGGTTGGACACCACCGCGACGATGTCGATCCGGAGTTCATTGAGCCGCCAGCGGTAGAGCAAGTCGTGCAGGCAATGGTCCAGTTTCGACACCATGATCAGCACGCGTGGACGTCGCGCCGCGTCACTGATGGACCAGTCCATGTCGAAGCGCGCGCCGATCGGGGTAAAGCCGGCGCGCATTTCCTCCAGCGTGAGCGGGGCGCCGCTAGCCCGGTGGAACACGAAGCGCGCGAAGAAGCGCTGTTCGCGCTTGTCGTCGTAGGCGGCGATGTCGTCGACGTAGCACTGGTGCTGTTCGAGAAAAGCGGTGACGGCAGCCACCTGGCCCGCCGAGCTGGTGCAGGACACGGTCAGGATGTAGGTCGATTCTGTTTGAGGCAAGGTCATGATGTTTCCGGTGACGGTGGTTGGGTGTGATGTTCTGCGTGCATTACACCGCAACCGCGGCGCCGGCAACGTCACCGGAACGCCAGACAGCGGCACGATTGCGACACGATCGCGGCACGATCGCGACACGGTGGCAGGCCGGTGCGCTTGGCGCAAGCGTGCCAGCGGATGTCGTTTCCAGTCATGGCCGCGCAACCCGCACCACTACAATTGGATGCGGGTGCAACCTGAAAATGAATCGGAGGGAACGTGGAAATATTGGAAGACAATGTGGCGCTGAGCGTGGCAAACGATGGCTTGTACGAATTGTTTTCGCAGCAGGGATGGCCGTTCGAAGCGGTGGAACACGCGCCGGTGTTTACCATCGAAGAAGCGCTGGCCGCGGTGCCGCGCCTGGAGGGGATCAAGACCAAGAATGTCTTCATCCGCGATGGCAAGGGGCAGCGTCACATCCTGGTGATCGTGCCGCACGACCGGCGCGTCGACACGGCTGAACTGGGACGGCAATTGCCGGCCAGCCGGCTGAGCATGGCCTCGCCCGACCGCTTGCAGCGCTGCCTCGGCGTGACGCCGGGCGGCGTCAGCATCTTTGCCCTTGTCAACGACAAGCAGCATGCGGTCGAGCTGGTGGTGGACGAAGCCATATGGGCCGCGGAAAAAGTACAGGGCCACCCGCTGCGCAATACCGCCACGATGGCGGTCACCCATGCCGCGCTGGCGTCGTTCCTCGAGCATACAGGCCATGTGCCGCGCGTCATGCGGGTGCCATGATGGAATTTACCGACTGGCCGAAGGGTGCGGTCATCGCCATCACCAACCTGGAGACCCGCTCGCGGGTCGGCATCTGGCAGCATGAGCGCGAGTTCCAGCCGGTCCGGGTCAACCTGATCATGTCGGCTGGCGGCGGCTGCATCGATCACCAGCCCATCGTGCGCTGGATTAAGGGGGAGTGGGCGGACGCGCCGCACACGCCGCTGCTTGAAACGCGGCTGCGTGAGCTGATGGATTTCGTCTTCGCTTGCGATCCCCGTATCGTGTGGCTGGACGTGGCGCTGTCCAAACCCCAGGCTTGCCCGCAGGCGCTTGGCGTGGGCTTGCGGATGGCATTGACGCGTGCCGAGCACGCCGTGTCGTTTGCGCCGGCCGGCGCGCATGGCCACGCTGCATAAGCGGGCCTGCCCAGCTTCACAACAGCGCCGGCACCGCCTGGCGCACCGATTCCCGCACCTGTGATGGCGTCTTGCCGTGCGCGTTGCGGAAGCTGCGCGAGAAGTGGGAGTTGGACTGGAAGCCGCACTGCAGCGCGATATCAAGGATAGGATTTCTGGTGTTGAGCAGCAGATGGTAGGCGTTGTTGAGGCGCAGTTCGAAGGCGAAGGCCAGCGGGCTCATCCCTAGTTCGCTCTGGAACAGTCGCTCCAGGTGGCGCACGCTGACGTTGACGTGCTGCGCAATGAACTCGGTGGGCAAGGGATCGGCCAGATGGCGTTCGATCAGCAGCATCGCTTTGCGCACGCGGAAGTCGCTGGTGTTCCTGGTGAACAGCGGCTGCGGCTGCGGCGTCCCGGCCGGCAGCGGCGCGTGCTCGATCATGATGCGCAGCGCTTTGGCGGCACGCGCCTTGTCGCAGTGGCGTTCGATCAGGAAGGCGGCCAGGTGCACCACGCTGGTGCCGCCGGCGCAGGTTAGGCGGTCGACGTCGTCGATAAACAATTCTTCCGAGCTGACTTCCAGGTCGGGGAACTCGTTCTGGAAATTGTCGTGCACATACCAGCTCACGCAGCTGCGTCGTCCCTGCATCAGCCCCAGGCGCGCCAACGCGAAACTGCCGGTGCAGATGCCCACCAGGGCCACGTTAGCGGCGGCGGCCGCGCGCAGGTAGTCGTTCACCGGCGCCGGCAATTTGAGCGCGTGCAGCAGGCCGCCCACCACCACGATGTAGTCGAACTGGGCTGGCGCGCCCAGTTGCACCGTGGGCGTGATCTCCACCCCGCAACTCGATCTGATGGGCCGCATGTCGTGGCTGAGCAGCGCCCATTCGCAATGAATGGGCCGGCTGCGGTCGCCGTCGTCGGCCGCCAGGCGCAGCGTGTCAATGAAGGCGGAAAACGCCAGCAGCGTGAAGTTGGGGGCCAGGATAAAGCCGACGGACAGCTTGCTTTTGCCGGCGTGTCGCGTGTTCAACAAAGTCAGTCTCCTTCGCTTGTGCGGATGATGGCGCGCGTAACCCGCGCACGCCAGCGCAACCGACGCCACTTCGTGGTGCGTGGCCGGGGTCCGCACCGTTGTTGTTAGCAAGTGTTATGCCCACTGGACCTTCTGGAAGGGGGCGCGCACGGCCCGGAACAAACCTGACGTGCGCGGTCAACAGGATGTCGGAATCGGGCAATTTGTGGCGGCGGGGCAGTGTATCTTATGGTTCAGACATGAAAGTTGTAGAGCAATCAGACGCCGTGGCGCGCAGCGCAAGTTCGTGCAGCCGGCAATCAATGGAGATGGCAGAAATGAAAGAGCGACTTATCGTTAAGAACCTGTACAAAGTCTTCGGCGATCGACCGGACGAGGCCATGAGCCTGGTGCGGAGCGGCGTGGACAAGGCAGAGATCTTTGCCCGGACCGGGCAGACCCTGGGTGTGAATGATGCGTCGTTTACGGTCTATGAGGGGGAGATCTTCGTCGTCATGGGGCTGTCCGGTTCGGGAAAGTCCACCCTGGTGCGGCTGCTTAACCGGCTGACCGATCCGACGGCGGGCCAGGTCATATTCGACGGTGTCGATATCGCCAGCATGTCGGAAAAGCAGCTGCGCGAACTGCGCCGGCGGCACATCAGCATGGTATTCCAGTCGTTCGCGCTGATGCCCCACCTGACGGTGTTGCAGAACGCCGGCTTCGGGCTTGAACTGGCCGGCGTGCCGCGCGCGGAGCGGGATGAAAAAGCGCAGCGGGCGCTTGACCAGGTTGGCCTGGGCACGCGCGCCAACAGCTACCCGCATGAACTGTCGGGCGGGATGCAGCAGCGCGTGGGCCTGGCCCGCGCGCTGGCCAACGATCCCTCGGTGCTGTTGATGGACGAGGCGTTCTCGGCCCTGGATCCGCTGATCCGCTACGAGATGCAAGGCGAACTGATCAAGCTGCAGCGCAACGACAAACGCACCATCATCTTCATTTCGCACGACATTGAAGAAGCGTTCCGGATCGGCGACCGCATCGCCATCATGGAAGGCGGGGTCGTGGTGCAGGTCGGGACGGCGGAGGAGATCATCAAGAATCCCGCCAACGATTATGTGCGCTCCTTCTTCAAGAACGTCAATGTCACCAATCTGTTCACGGCGGTGGACGTCTCCGACATGCGGGCCGAAGCCATCGTCGAACTGGACACGCAGGATTTGCGCGATGTGCTGGCGCAGTTGTCGTCCAATGGTTGCCAGTACGGTTATGTGGTGGACCGCGACCGCAAGTTCCAGGGTGTGGTGTCGGTCGACGCGCTCGAACTGGAGTTGCGCGGCAACAGCCAGCCGCGGCTGCGCAACGCGTTCATGCCCAACACGGCCAGCCTGGCGGCGGATACGCCGATCTCGGATCTGTACGAACCGTTGGCCAACTGCCCGCACGATGTGCCGATCTGCGATGCCGGCGGTCGTTACATGGGCGCGGTCAGCAAGTCGCGCGTGCTGGAGTTCCTGGGGCGTCGATCGGCGGCGCCGGTTCGCGAGCCGTCGAATGTGGTTCTGGTCACGGCCTAAGTTCAACAATAAGGAGAAACTATTCATGAGCACTTCCATAGCGCAGCCCGTTGCACAGGCCGCCAGCGCGGCGGCCTCCGATGCCGCCTCCGATGCCGCCAGCGCGGCGGCGTCCATCCCGGTCGACCAGTGGGGCGCGGCGCCGGCAGCGGCGGCCAGCGGCGGCAGCGATTTTCTGGGCGGAGCCCACAGCGCGGCGACGACCGGCATCGACTGGTGGCATCCCTTCAATGATGCAGTGATCCCCTTGAGCGATTGGGTGGGTTCGGCGCTGGCCTGGGTGGTGGCGCACTTCCGCCCGGCGTTCCAGGCGATACGCGTGCCGATCGACTACATCCTGAGCAGCGTGGAGCTCGGCCTGCAATCGGTGCCGCAGCTGTTGATGTTGTTGATTATCTTCGTGATCGCGTGGCGGGTGAACGGGCGCAAGCTGGCCATCGGCAGCGTGCTGGCGTTTGTCCTCATCGGCCTGATCGGCGCCTGGTCGGAAGCCATGGTGACGCTGTCGCTGGTGCTGACATCGCTCATCTTCTGCATCCTGATCGGGCTGCCGCTGGGGATCGCGGTGGCGCGCAGCGACCGGCTGCAGGAAGTGATGCGGCCCGGACTGGATGCGATGCAGACCACGCCGGCCTTTGTCTACCTGGTGCCGGTGGTGATGTTGTTCGGTATCGGTAACGTGCCCGGCGTCGTGGTCACGATCATCTTTGCCCTGGCGCCCCTGATACGCCTGACCAATCTGGGCATACGCCAGGTGCGCCCGGACCTGATCGAGGCATCGCGCTCGTTTGGCGCCTCGCCATGGCAATTGCTGGTCAAGGTGCAGCTGCCGCTGGCGATGCCCACCATCATGGCGGGGGTGAACCAGGCGCTGATGCTGTCGCTGTCGATGGTGGTGATCGCATCGATGATCGCGGTGGGCGGCCTGGGGCAGATGGTACTGAGAGGAATCGGCCGGCTCGACATGGGGCTGGCGACGGTGGGGGGCGTCGGCATCGTGCTGATGGCGATTGTACTCGACCGCATGACGCAATCGATGGGCCAGGCACGCAAAGGCACCTGAACCATCATTCAATACAAGCCAATTTTAACCAAGGGGGGTGAATTAATGAAACAAGGAATCATTGCGCGCAGCTTCATGCAACTGGGCTTCGCATCGGCAGCGCTGGCGCTGATCACGGCGGGCGCCGGCGCCCAGTCTCTCACGCCCGGCAAAGGGGTGGTGGTGGTGCCCGTGCAGTCGGCGCAGCAGGAGGAAGCGTTTCAAACGCGGATCGTCATGCAGGGACTGAGAGACCTGGGCTACGACGTCAAGCGCACCTCGGAAGTCGAGTACGCCACCGCCCACGTGGCAGTGGCGAACGGTGACGGCACCTTCATGGCGGCGCACTGGCAACCGTTGCACGAATCGTTCTTCCAGAGCGCCGGCGGGGATGAAAAGCTGGTGCGCAAAGGCGTCATCTCGTCGAATGCATTGCAGGGCTACCTGATCGACAAGAAGACCGCCGACAAATACAAGATCACCAATATCGCACAGCTGCGGGACCCGGCGATTGCCAAGCTGTTTGACGCGGACGGTGACGGCAAGGCCGACCTGGCTGGCTGCACACCGGGATGGGGCTGCGAAAAAGTCATCGAACATCAACTCGACGCCTACAAATTGCGTGCCACGGTGACTCACAAGCAGGGCTCCTATGCCGCGTTGATGGCCGATGTCTTCACCCGCTACAAGGAAGGCAAACCCATCCTGTATTACACCTGGACCCCGTACTACGTGAGCTCGGTGCTGGTGCCGGGCAAGGACGTGGTATGGCTGGAAGTACCGTTCTCCGCACAGCCCGGCAATACGGCGGCCAGCACGAAACTGCCGAATGGAAAAGACTACGGCTTTGTGGCAAACACGCAGCACGTGCTGGCCAATAAGGCATTTGTGCAGGCCAATCCTGCCGCCGCGAAGTTCTTTGAGCTGGTCAATATCGATGTGAACGATATCAACGCGCAGAATTTCCGCATGCATGAAGGCGAGAACAGTTCGGCGGACATCGACCGTCACGTAGCCGCATGGATCAAGGCCAAGCAGCGCACTTATGACGGCTGGCTGACGGCGGCGCGCGCTGCGGAAAAAAAATAAGGCCGCCTGCCGGGCGTTCCCTGGCAGATGTCCATTAACGTAGTCGGAGGAATAATGAAAAAAATCATTGCGTTGACAGCTATCACGGCCTCACTGCACGCGGTCGCGGCGGAGCCCGCAAAAAACCTGCAGCTGGCCAGCCTTGAGTGGATGCCATTTACCGGCGCGACCCTGCCTGGCGATGGCCTGTCCGGTACGGTTGTCGCGGAAGTGGAAAAGCGGCTGGGCAACAGTGTCAAGGTCAGGTATTTCGAATGGAAGGAAGCGGTTGCCAAAGGCGAGACCGATTCCGAATATGCCGGATATTTCCCGGTGTATTACACGGTTGAAAGGGCGGAGAGCAAATGCTACCTGTCGCAGCCGATAGGAAAGAGTGAAACGGGGATCGGTTACCTGAAGGACTCTCCTGTGCCATGGAAAACCACCAGCGATCTGGCTGCGTTCAAGATCGGCGTGGTGGAAGGTTATGCCAACAGCGCCGAGTTCGACGCCGCCGTGAAGCAGGGCAAGCAGCCGGTGGAGGTGGTCAGCAGCGATACGAACAACGTACGTAAGCTGGTGAGCAAAAAGATCCCCGGGATTGTCGTCGACAAATTGGTGCTGCGTTACCTGACGATGCACAGCGCGGCCAAGGACAGCGTGATGTTCGGCCACCAGTTGCTGACTCAAAATACGCTGCACGTCTGCTTCCGCCGTTCTCCGGCAGGCAAGGCACTGCAAGAGGCGTTTGACGCCGAGCTGAAAAAAGTCGACGTCGCCAAACTGGAGGCGGGCTACCTGAAACGCCTGGAAGAGGGGGCCAGGTAGTGGTCGGTAGTGCCGGGTAAAAAATATAAAACGTCCAAATAACACAAGGCGCAATGCGCCCATGCGAGGGAAAATCATGCACGTAAATTTGATCAAAGGTTTTTGTGGTGGCGCGCTGTGCGCGGCGGCCGCGCTGGTGAGCGGCACGGTATATGCCGAAGATGCGGCCCAGTCGCCATTAAGCATCGGCGGGGCGATCCGTTTTAATTACGTCTACAAGAATTGGCAGAAAGACCATCCGCATGGCTTCTTTGGCCTGGACACGGCGCGCCTTGACGTCAACTACGACGATGGCCGGTGGATTGGTTCCGGTCAATATCGGTACAATGATTTTCCGCTGGGGCAGGGCGACTACACCGAGCACTTCCTGCATCACGGCTGGGTCGGCATGCGTTTTGACGACAAGAGCACCGTGCATGTGGGACTGGACAAGATCCCGTTTGGCCTGCAGCCGTTTGCCTCCAATAACTTCTACGAATCGATTGCGTTCTATACCGGCTTCGAGGACATGTACGACCTGGGCGTGACCTACGCCAGCAAGCCCGGCGCGCTGGAATGGCAGGTCGGTTTCTATCCGCGCGATGGCGGATCGTATGGCGGCAGTTCCAACACGGCCGGGGCCTCGAACCGCTATTCGTTCAATATTGTGTCGGACGATAATGCGCAGGGCTACGCCACCGGCCAAAAGGACAGCGAGCACAATACCCTGGTCGGACGCGTCGCCTGGCACGTCGGTCCTGGCGAAAAGCAGGAAGTCGGCCTGTCCGGACTGACCGGCGAAATCCACAACGGCGCAGGCCAGACGTCCCGCCGCAATGCGTTCGCGGTCCACTATAAAGGCGCTTTTGGCCCGGTCGGCGTGATGTTGGAAGCGCTGCGTTACGACTACCATACCCGGCATACGGCGACCCAGACCTACGGCGGCCTGGACCCGAACAGTTTCGTGATGCTGGGCGCATTTGGTTATCCATACCCGGTGGCGGCCAAGGGTGACATCTTTGTTGCCAACATCAGCTATGACATCCCAGGGTCCATCGGTCCGTTCACCGGGTTTAAGATTTACAACGACTACAGCATGCTCACCAAGCGTGTCGGCAACTACAAGGACTCGCAGCAGAATGTGACCGGGTTGAGCTTCGCGTCCGGAAAATGGTACTTCTACGCCGACTTCATGGCGGGCAAGCACCAGCCGTATATGGGACCGGATTTTGGCGGCCTCGGTTCGACCTCGACCAAGTATGACGGTGTCACCCATCGGGTCAATCTGCAGGCTGGCTACTACTTCTAGCGATCCTTGGGCTTGCGCCCATTTCCGCTCATAGCATCAGGGTCGATTTCGGCGGCGGTGGTTTGTCGTCCGATCTCGGCCCCGGCTGAAATTCAAAAAACATGTCGTCCAATGGCGAAAATCGTAAAAGACGGACACGATCGAGACCATTAAACTTACCTCGCATAGAAGGCCCGATGCAAACAAGGGGAAGATATGAGACATGTATTGGCCGCGTTACTTTTCATCGCGCTCGTCGCTTGCGGAGGGGGAACAGGCGCCACCGGCGCTACAACACCGGCACCCGTACCGGGACCAACATCATCAACTCCCGTCACTCCGCCGTCTACGAGCACGGCGGGCTGCGGCGGCGGTTCCAGGTTGACTACTGGCTTACATTCGCTCACTAGCGACGCTACCCAGCGCGACTACTGGATCGAGATGCCGGCCACCTATGACCGCAACAAGGCCTATCCGGTGATTATCGGGCTGCACTGGCGTGATGGCAGCGCCGCCGATGTCTACGGTTGGAGCGGCTTTTTCGGGCTGAAGAATTTGTACGGCGACAATGCCATCTTCGTTGCCCCGCAGGGCCTGGATAAGGGTTGGGCCAACACTGGCGACCGCGATGTTCGCTTCTTGCGCGCCATGATCAGCGAGGTACAGCAGGGCGCGTGCACCGACACGCAGCGTGTCTTTGCTACCGGCTTCAGCTTTGGTGGCATGATGTCCAACACCATCGGATGCCAGATGGGTGACGTGGTGCGAGCAATCGTGCCCATGGCCGGTTCGCTCTGGAGCGGTTGTGCCAGTTCCCCCAACAAGGTGGCGGCCCTGTTCATTCACGCCAAAGACGATAATGTCGTGCCTTACACAGCAGGGATGGAGGCACGCGACCTTTTCCTTAAGCGCAACAGCTGTAGTGCCGCCACAGTGCCCCTGGGTAGCAACGGCTGCGTAGAGTACCAAGGCTGCGACAGCGGCAAGCCCGTAATCTGGTGCGGCACTGAGGCGGGCGGTCACTGGTACCCCAACTTTTCGGCGCAGGAGTCCAAGGCGTTTTTTGATCGGTTCAAGTAGTACTGGCGGCGTGTCATGGCGTTACATCGCCATGGCCCTGGCCACCAGCAGGGTATCGGTGAACTGCTCGAAGCCCACGATCTTGCCGCCGGCCAGCCGCCACACATGGGTCACACGCGCTTGCATGGCTCGTCCGGTGCGCTTGTACGTGCCGGAATAGCTGCCAATACCGACGATGCAGTCGCCTCCGTCGACCAGGGACTCCAGCGTCATGCGGTAGCCATTCCACTCGCCGCCCAGGACCTTGAACACGTGTTCGACAATTTGCGCGGGGCCGATCCACGTGCCCGCACAAGGGAAACCCGCCATCTCCGTCCAGCGCGCGTCCGGCGCGACATCGGCCATCATGCCGGCGATGTCGCCCCGGTCGGATGCGGCGTAGTGCTCGGAAACGATCTGCAAGTTGCTTCGCATGGTTATGCTTCCTGTCTTCAGATTGAACAGCTGTCCGGTCCGCAGCCGAACTCCGCCGCCGTGCTTCCAGGCGAGGCCACCTCATCAGGCAGTTGAGCCTTCAGCCACTCCTGCAGCTCCTGCGGACGGCCGAGGAAAGCGCCTGCGTCGAGCATGGTGAACCTGCCGTCACGTTCGAGCGCGAAGCTGGGGAAGCCCCGTGCGCCCACACGGTCCATCAACCGGCGCGTCCCGGCGATGTGCGAGGGAAGCTCCTCGCGTTGAGCTTGGTCCAAAGCCAGCGCGAAGGCAGTTGCGTCCAGCCCGAGCATGCCCGCCATTTCGACGAGCACCTCGCGGTCGGCGATGCGCCGGCCTTCGACATAGTGCGCGGATTGCAGGCGGGACAGCATGTCCAGGCCGCGGCTGGCGAGTCTTTCCGCCGCCAACACCGCAGCGGTCGGCGGGGCGGAATCGAATACCGCCGAGGTATCGCGCAACAGGCCTTCGAAATAAGCATCGCCAAAAGGCTGGCCGGTGAGAGCCGCGATACGCCGGTCGTGCGGCATCACGTAGTCACGCAACTGCGGCGTGACCGGCTGGCGGCGGTCGCCCGCCATCATGCCGCCGCCGTGAGCCTGCACGGGCAAGACCTCGCGGGCAGCCTTCACTAGCGGCGCGGCGCCGTAGCACCAGCCGCAAAGCGGATCGTAAATGTAGTGCAGCGTAGTGGTGCTCATTGGGGCTCTCCTTAGAACATCGGGCGCTGGTTTACCGCGTCGGCCGGCACCGCCTGCATCACGTCCCAGTGTTCAGCGATCTTGCCGTTGGCGACGCGGAAAATGTCCACGATGACCATCTCGGGATTGTCGCCCATCTTCGGCTGGCGGGTCTGCACGAAGACCAGGTCTCCCTCGGCCGCAACGCGCAGGAACTCGACCTTGAACTTCGGTCCCTTGAGCAGTCCGATTTTCTCGACGAACTGCTTGACCGCCTCGGTACCATCGGCCATGTACGGGTTGTGCTGAATGTAGTCTTTCGCCCAGTAGCGGTCGACGGCGCCGAGGTCGTGGTCGCCGAACAGCGCCTGGTAGGCCTTGAGCACCAGTGCCTTGTTGGCGGCAGCTGGGTTGTGCACGTGGGACTTGGCAGGCGCGGCTGGTTGCGCCTCGGCGGCCTGGGCGGCGGGCAGCGTCGTGCCGCCGAGCGCCAGGGACAGGGACAGGGCGAGTGTTTGGGGAATGGCGAAACGAGCAATCTTCTTGAGCGAAAACATGGCGATCTCCTGAATTGAGATGGTTGCAAAGCAAGGCGTACTTTATTCCCATCAATTGAGGAGATAAACTGCCGCTATTGAAAATTACAATTGCATGAATCGATGAAATGGAGTGCTGGTGCGCGGCAAACTGAGTGGTTGAATATTGTCAATGGTGATATAGTCCCGCTGTCGGAAAAGGCAGACTTGGTTTGGTAAGCCCAAGTCCTTTCGGTAACGAAAGCTCTGGTCTTTGGCCCTTGCATCAGATCCCCACGACGAATTCTTGATGCCGCATCGCGGCCAATAGTTCGTCCGTGTGCATCCTGAATTGGGGAACGCTCCGGTCGAACATCGACTGAAGGAGCCAGACATGTACCCCACCCATCCCCATGATGTCCTGATCGCAGGCGCCGGCCCTGTAGGCCTGTTTCTCGCCTGCGAGTTGCGGCTTGCAGGCTGCACTGTGCTTGTGCTGGAGCAGGCGCAAACACCGAACAGCCCGCTGAAGGAGCTGCCGTTCGGGCTTCGCGGCCTTTCCGTGCCGACGATTGAAAGCCTTCGACGCCGCGACTTGCTTCGTCCGCTCGAGGCGCTCGTGGCCAGCCGTGATGTGCCCGGTTCCGCTCACTGGATGCAGCAAAGCCGTCGTCCGGCTGGTCATTTCGCCGGTATTCAGTTTTTCCACGATCAGATCGACACCGAGCAGTGGCAGTACCAGCTGCCTGGCCCGGTCAGCAACTTCGCTGCGGACATGGCGAGTATCGAGGCCGTCTTGTCCGCCCGTGCAGCAAGCATGGGTGTCGAGATTCTCCGTGGTTGCGGTGTTGAGAATGTCGAGCGTTCAGAGAATGGGGTGACAGTCTTTTCAGGCGCAAGAGCATTCCGGGGACAATGGCTTGTGGGCTGCGACGGCGGGCGAAGCACCGTACGCAAGGCCGCTGGCATCGGCTTCACGGGGACAGATCCGGAGTTCACCGGATATTCAGCCCAGGTCAAGCTGGCCGGCCCGGGCGTGCTCAAAGCCGGTCGTCACTATACCGCGACAGGCATGTACACCTTCGCAGCGCCAGGCACGATCGGGATGGTCGATTTTGACGGCGGCGCTTTTCACCGCGGCGATCCGATCACGCGCGAGCATATCGAGGCCGTGTTACGCAAGTTGTCCGGCGCTGACGTGCGGGTAACGGACCTTGAACTCGCCACCACCTGGACGGACCGCGCTTACCAGGCAACGGAATACAGGAAAGGCCGCGTTCTGCTGGCTGGGGATGCTGCCCACATCCATTCGCCGCTGGGCGGCCAGGGGCTGAACCTTGGCATTGGCGACGCGATGAACCTGGGCTGGAAGCTGGCCGCAACGATACGGGGACGCGCCCCTGCCGATTTGCTGGATACCTACGCATGCGAGCGGCGGCCGGAAGGTTTGCGCGTCCTTGACTGGTCCCGTGCGCAGGTCGCATTAATGCGTCCAAGCGAGAGTTCGCGCGCCCTGGAAGCAATCGTGCGCGACCTGATCCAGACTTGCGACGGCGCGACCTATTTCGCCAGGCGCGTTTGGGGGCTCGAACTTCGTTATGATCTGGGGGAGGCACATCCGCTGGTCGGCCGTAGCGTGCCCGACTTCGAGCTGGCTGACGGGATGCGCCTGCATCTGCGGCTCCGCACTGGACGCGGTTTATTGCTCGACTTCGCGGAATGCCATGCCTTGAAGTCGCTCGCTTGCCGTTGGGATGACCGGGTGGATTATCTCGCGAGCGAAGCGGCTGATTGCCTGGGCTTGCGTGCCTTGCTGATACGGCCTGACGGGATCGTTGCCTGGGCTTGTGGCTCCGCTGGCGCCGAAAGCGACGCCGCCTCTTGCTTATCCAGGTGGTTTGGAAATTGAATCACCCCAAAAATTCAGGAGGCCGGCTATTCTTCGCCATCATGGCAAGGTCATGTCCAAACCGAGCATTCTGCTAAGGAAGAAGGCGCAGCCCCCCACGCCAAGGAGCGATAGCACGAAGACTGCGGCCACCTGGCCGCTTGCCCGTAACACCGCGCGCCTCTCCTTCACATTGCCCTTCTTGCCTTGATCGTAATGCCACTTGATGGCGAAGAACATGCCCGTGCCGAGCACGAGAGCCTTGAACGCAACGAACACTACAGGGATCCATTCCATTTTGAGTATTTCCAGTCTATTACTTGACACTATCCAGGAGAAAACGTCAGCGACTGCCATGCAAGGACGGTGCTGCTGGACGTTGTGAAGCATAGTACTTAAAAACAATTTCCATACATTGAGACAAAATGTCCCAGTTGAAATTTAAGCGCAGGAGCCCGAGCTGGCGTTCATTCCTTGGACTGGATCGGCGCCAGCATGGCGGCCGGCGGCCGGCCGAGCAGGCTGCGCGGCACGTAGCTGTAATCGGCCGCGCCGGGCTTTTTCCACGCAAGCATCAATGCGAGATCGGGTCCTGGACCCTGGAAGTAGCGCACGCGGAAATTGTGCAAGCCTTTTTCCAGCTTTTGCCTGGTCGCCACGGGTGTCGGCGGGTGGATGCCGTCGTTGTCGATCACGTTTTCATCGTCGATGGTGAGAATGGCGCCGTCGTCCGCCAACAGCATCAGTTCCCACGTGGCGGTCTCCTGAATATTGACGGTGAAGCGAATATCCAGCCCGAACCATTCGACCATCGAGCCCAAGCCGGGAAAGCCTTCGCGGAAGGAGCGTGGCGTGATATCGAGTTGGGCGAGGCAAACGCGCTTGATCGGCTTGCGCCGGCGCATTTCTGACACCGATTGGGTGTCCCTGCTGAGGCGATATACGTCGACGATCATATTCCGATCCGACGATTCGGCACATTCTTCGAACAGCTTGGGAGGCGTACTGACCACGGCTTCCTTCGCGCGCGCGGGCGCGGCCGGGGGCGAGGCCGGGGCCGCGCCCGGGGCTGCGGCGGGGGCCGGCGCCGCGGCCGGTGCCTGCGCTGGCGCCCGGACGGCGTCGGGCACGAAGTCGAGCACGGGCAGCGGCGGCGGGGCGAGAGGAGGTGGGGCGAGCGGGGGCGGCGCATCGATGGTCGGGGGCGGAGGTTCGGGTATCTTTTTTCCGGTACCTTCTCCTGGTACATGGCCAATTCTACGACGCGCGGTGGTGGCGGCGGGGAACGGCGCGCGTGCGATAGCAGTATGGCGGCCAGCAAGACCAGATGGAGGAGCAGCACGATGCCCAGCGCGTAGCGCCGGCTTTCGCGCTGGAACGACGGCTGCCCTTCAGTTGCAGGCGGGGGAGAACTGGATTCCGGTGTTGAACGCATATGCTTCCAAATACAAAGTCAATTGATTAAAGTTTTTTAGTTGTGGAACAACAGCCCGCGGCCGGTGCCGCTGATGTAGATGCGTCCGTAGGTGTTCCAGTCGGCCGCTATCGCGCCGATGCCGCCGAACTGGTGCGCATCGTCGTTGTAGCGGTCCCAGGTGGCGCCGCCATCGTCGGAACGGTACACACCCCACACGCCGTTGATCACGCCCACGACGTAGACCGCGGCCGAATACGGGGCGCCGGCTTTCGCTTTGCCCAGCGCGATGGCGCTGGCTCCCTGCACCTGGGCCCATGGGTTGCCGCTGAAGATAGAGGCGAAGTTGCTGAGCTTGGTCCAGGTCGCACCCGAATCGCTCGAGCGGTACACGGTGTTGCCGTCTGCCAGCCAGAGCTCGCCTTCGACGTTGGGGTTGACCGCCAGCGAGGTGTTCGAGAAGTAGTTGGGGGTCAGCCCCGCGCTTACCGAGCCCTGGCTCAACGTGAATGTGTGGCCGCCATCCGTCGAGACGTAGACCTTGCCCGGCGTGCCCCACCAATGGGCACCGGAATCGTAGGCATAGACCTTGTTCGGGTTCTTGCGATCCGCGGCCAGGTGGTAGGCGCGCGGGAAGATGCTGTTGATCGCCGGCAGATTGGTCGGCACCCAGCTTGCGCCGTTGTCCGTGGTGTAGGACGGCACCGAGTAGCCAGGCGCCCAGACCGCCTTGTTGCGCGCGGTGACCGCGATGCTCGCTTCCTGGCCCGTGTTGGTCGCGACGCCGGGCGGGTAGGTGGCGAACTTCGCCCAGCTCTTGCCGCCGTCGCCGGACCAGACGCCGTAGCCGGTACTGGTGCCCAGGACGACGCCGATGGTGGCGATGTATTGCGGGTCGGACCACGCCATGTCGGCCGCGAAGCCGTTGCTCCAGCTGGTGCCCGGCGTCAAGGTGGGCTTGGTCGCGAGGTTGGTGTGCACCCAGGTGCCGACGTCGCCCGAACTGTTGATCACGGTGTACGTGGCGCCGGCCGGCGGCGTGGCGAGGCTCAGGACGGCAGTCTCCTCGATGCCGTCGTTCAGCTCGTTCCAGCTCGGCGTGGATGAGGAAGCGTTACGGGTTTCCCAGACTCCGCCGCCATGGCCGTACAGGATGTGATCCCGGTTGGCAGGATCGATCTCGACGTCGTCGGGCCATCCCCAGAAAGGCGCGTCGGCCGGCGTATGCGGCATGGTGGCGGCGATCTCGCGCCAGTTCCGGCCGGCGTCGTCTGACAGGCGGATGATTTGCTGGCCGCTGGAGTTGCCCCAGGTGTTGGTCACTCCCAGCGCAATCCGCGTGGTCGGGCCGGTGCCGGAGACGGAGACGCCGCCGTAGCCGGCGGAGTCGTTGCTGCTGAGTAGGGTCCACGTCGTGCCGTCGAACTTGTAGAAACGAGCGGGCCCGGCGGCGCCGGGGCCGGTCTCCTTGGTGAAGGCAACATAGAACATGCCGTCCGCGGCGCGCACCATGTGCGGGATGTGATAGCCGGAGATCGGGGTCGGCACCGCGGCCCACGACGTGCCGCCGTTGGTCGACTTGTACAGGTTCGAACCCAGCCCCGCTGTCTGGACGTAGTCCGGGGCGATGGCCGCGTAGATCGTCTGGGTGGCCGTGCCGCTGCCCTTGGTGCCGGTATCGTAGATTACCGTCTCGACGCCCATCGCGCTGCCCATGCCCAGGGCGTTGACCTGATCCTGGGGCAACCTGGCGCTCGACAGCGACGTCACCTGGGTCCAGCTGAGGCCCGAGTCGGTACTCTTCCACAGGCCGGCCGTGCGTGTGGCATAGAACAGCGTCGAAGGCTGGTTGGGGTCGACCGTCAGGCGTTCGCCGATGGCCCGGCCGGGGTTGTTGCCTCCCAGCGGGAAGGGCAGGGCGACGTAGCTCCAGTGGTCGCCCCGGTCGCTGGAGATGTACAGGCGGCCGTTGCCTTCGGAGGTGTACATGCCGGCGGCCATGTAGACGAGCTGGTCGTTGTTCGGATCGAGGGCGATGCTCTCCACACCGTGATACCTGCTGTCGGCCGCGCCGAAACCCACCCCGTCGGCGATGGGCGTCCACGACGACGTGGCCTGGCTCCAGCGATAGGCGCCGCCGACATCGGTTCTGGCGTACAGGACGTTGGCGGAAGCCGGATGGAAGACGAGACCACTGACGTAGCCGCCGCCGCCGAACTTCGCGCTGCTCCAGGTGGCGATCACCGGAGGCGTCGGCGTCGGGGTAGGCGTCGGCATGGGAGCCGGCACAACTGGACCCGACCCGCCCGGATTGCCAGACGAGCCGCTGCTGTTTCCACCGCCACCGCAACTGGCCACCAGAACCGCGGCCAGAAGCCCGACCGAACGAAATGCTCGGGTCCTGATCGCCGGAGGTTGTGTCAGTGTACGCATCTACATATCGCTATTGATGATCGAAGCGGCCATTCTGCGCAGTCCTGGTGTGCGTCGCAATTCCAAAATTCACCAATGCATGGAACCTTTTTCGGTAGGCGAGGTTCTCGCTGAAAAATGGTTCGGCGTTTTGGCGGAATGGGCAATTGAAAAAAGCGCGGCGAAATGCCCACAATGACCGACGGCACGCAGATGCCAACGCAGCGGGGTCAAAGGATGCCGCCGACGACGACCGCAAGGCGGATTGTCACAATGACTCTAATCAGATGTTCTTCTTGGAGGAAACTAGCATGAGCGCATTCGGTAACAGAATTGCCTTGCTAGCCATGGGCGCCACGGCGTTCCTGGCAGCTTGCGGTGGCAGCGGCGGGTCTGACAGCAAACCTGGCACGGTCCTCATGGGTGCCAGGAGCAACGCCGGCGTTGCGCTGGCGGCTCCGGCATCGACCTGGGGCAGCGTCAAGTGGGGCGGCGGCGGCTATGTCAGCGGCCTGATCTATCATCCTACCTCGCCGAACCTGTTGTACGCGCGGACGGACATCGGCGGCGCCTACCGCTGGAACCAGGCGACGTCGGCATGGGTGCCGATCACCGACGGCCTGGGTTTTGGCCAGGCCGAGGCTAACTACCACGGCGTCGAAAGCATCGCGCTCGATCCAACGAACGACCAGCTCGTCTATCTGGTCGCGGGCCTGGGCGGCAACGGTCGGTTGTATACTTCCAGCAATCAGGGCGCCAGCTGGACGTGGATCGGCCTGCCATTCATGGTGCACGGCAACGAGGCCGGCCGGGCGATCGGCGAGCGCCTGCGGCTCGATCCGACCAATCCGTCGACGATGTTCTACGGTTCGCGCACGGCCGGCTTGTGGAAGAGCTCGGACTCGGGCCACACCTGGGCGCAGGTCACCGGCCTGTCTTCCACCACGCTGAGCTCCAGCGCGATTGGCGTCGAGCAGATCATCTTCGACAACGGGAACGTGGGCGGCGGCCAGACGACCTGGAATATGTGGGTCGCGGTCGCGCCCGACTATGCCAACGCGGCGGGCCTGACCTCGACCTTCTACCGCTCCAGCAACGGCGGCTATTCCTGGACGCCGGTCGCGGTGCCGGCCGCAGTCGTCGGGTATCACATTCCGCACTACGCGCGCGCCGCGGACGGCAATTACTACGTGGTCTTCAACAAGAACGCGGGCCCGGGCGGCGACGGCCCCGGCTATCTCTACAGGTACACCGGCATCAATGGCGGCGTCTGGACCTTGTTGAGCTCCACCACCGCGGGCGGCTACGGCGGCGTGTCCGTCCATGGCAGCGGCGCGACCACCCGCATCGCGCTGGCGGTAACCAATACCTGGGGCGATTTCGCCGGCCAGAAGATCACCCAGCTGTCCGACAACGCCGGCAGCACCTGGCGCGAGATCGAGTCCCAGATGCCGCACACGCAGACCGCCTCCGGGTACTGGGGCTGGAATGATGACGTCGAGATCGATCCGAACAACCGCGACCACATCATGCACCTTGACGGCCCCGGCATCTGGGAGACGTATAACGCCTCGTCGGCGACACCGAGCTGGACCGTGAAGGTGAACAACATCGAGGAGACTGCCACCCTGGCCGTCGTCACTCCGCCAGCCGGCGCGACGTACAAGCTCATCAACAGCGGCGGCGACATCGGCACCTGGGTCCAGACGGACCTCGCGACGATGCCGACCCGAGGCCCCACCACGGACTGGATCAATGGCAATTCGGCCGACATGAGCTGGTCCGATCCGCAATACATCGCCGCTGTCGCCGCCAAGAACGGGGCCGGCGGCGCGGGATACGGGTACTGGTCGGGCGACGGCGGCGTCACCTGGGCGAATTTCGCCACCTTGCCAGCCGGCGCCGCGGCCGACGGGCGTGAAGCGTCCAACATCGTTGTCACGGCCCGCAACAAGGCGATCTGGGCCCCGTCCAATGCGGTGCCGTCCTACACCACCGACAACGGCGCCAGCTGGACGGCGACGAATCTGCCCGCGCTGACGGCGTTCGGCGGCTGGACGCGCGCCTACCGGCTCGCGGCGGACCGCAAGAATCCGAACAAGGTCTATGCCTACGATTCGGGCGGTGTCTGGTGGTCGGGAACGCCAGGCAGGGTCTATGTCTCGACCGATGGCGGCCATACCTTCACGCTGAGCCAGGGCTCGGTGTCGGCGGGGCTGCGCGCCAATCCGTGGCACGCCACCTCGCTCGCCGTCAATCCGAACGTCGAGGGCGACGTCTGGCTGACCGACGGCGATACCGTGTACCACTCGGTCGACTCGGGTGCCAGCTGGACCAAGCTCAACAACTTCGCGTCGATCTTCAGCAACGGCAATGGCTGGCCCGACGTGCAGGGTGCCAGCGTTGTGGCGCTGGGCAAGGCAGCCGCTGGCGCGTCGTACTCGGCCGCGATCTACGTGGTGGGCGTGATCAACGGCCAGTGGGGCGTGTGGGTGTCCGACAACGCAGGCAGCAGCTGGACCCGCTTTAACGACGATGCCCACCAGTTCGGCGGCATCGGCGCGATGGCGGCCGACTGGAACACCTATGGCCGGATCTACGTCAACGGCACGGGCCGCGGCCTGCTGTATTCCAACTGATCGACACGGGGGAGGGGGCGGCCCCCCGGGCCGCGCCCCCCCCCCCCCGACAGCATCCTGAAGACATTACTATGACGATCAAAATCACTCAAGGCGGAATTTTCTCCTTCCTCTTGACATGCTGTCTGCCGGCCATCGGCAGCGAGGCATATGTGCCCCCGCAGCAGCCAGGCCCGTTCAACGCCGATGGCGCGTCGCTGCAACGTTTCCGTACACCGGACTGGTTCCGTGACGCCAAATTCGGCATCTGGTCCCACTGGGGGCCGCAAGCCGTGCCGCGCCAGGGCGACTGGTATGCGCGCAACATGTATGACGAACAGACGTCGCAATATCGGCATCACCTGAGTCAATACGGCCATCCATCCAAATCCGGTTACAAGGACATTATTCCGTTGTGGAAGGCCGAACGCTTCGATCCCGATGCGCTGATGGCGCTGTACGTAAAAGCCGGCGCAAAGTATTTCGTCAGCATGGGCGTCCACCACGATAATTTCGATTTATGGAATTCCCGCTACCACAGCTGGAACGCGGTCAACATGGGCCCTCGGCGCGACATCGTCGGGGCGTGGCAGCAGGCGGCGAAAAAGGCCGGCTTGCCGTTCGGCGTCTCCGAGCATCTTGGCTACAGCTACGGCTGGTTTGCTTTGAGCCACGGCGCCGACAAGACCGGGCCGATGGCTGGCGTGCCCTACGACGGCAACGATCCCGCGTACGAGGAGCTCTACCATCCCAAACACAACGAGGCCATGTACACGACGCCGAACTTGTACGCGACCAATCCCGGCTGGCATGAGCGATGGTTCAAGCGCATCAGCGACTTGATCGACAACTATCATCCCGACTTGCTGTATTCCGATGGCGGCATACCGTTCGGCGTGGTGGGGCGCACGCTGGTGGCCAACTTCTACAACGGCAACATGGCCGCGCACGGGGGCAAGCTGACAGCGGTCTATACCCACAAGAACCTGGACAAATCCGGCGAATTCATCGCCGAGGCGGGCGTGCAGGATGTGGAGCGCGGCGCCTTGCAAGGCATCAGTCCTCTGCCATGGCAAACCGACACCTCCATCGGCGACTGGTTCTACAACGAAAACTCCGGCTACAAGTCGACCACGGACATCATCCATACGCTGGCCGACGTCGTCAGCAAGAACGGCAACCTGCTGCTCAATGTGGTGCAGTACGCCGACGGCAGCCTGCCGCCCGAGCCGCGCAAGTTTCTGGAGGAGATGGCAGTCTGGATGGGCGTGAATGGCGAGGCGATCTATGGCACCCGGCCATGGAAAGTATTTGGCGAGGGCCCGACACAGCCGGCCGGCGGCCACTTCTCGGAAGGCGCGGCCTACACGCCGCAGGATATCCGCTTCACCGCCAAGGGCAATCTGGTCTACGCCATCACGCTCGGCGTGCCGGCGAAACAGGTGAACATCGCGTCGCTGGGCAAACAGGCAAGCTACGCCGGTGGTGCCATCCGCAGCGTGCGTTTGCTGGGCAACAGCGCGGAGTTGGCATGGACGCAGCGCGACGACGCACTGGTGGTCGTGCTGCCGGCAAGCCTGCCCACGGCGCACTCGTCCGCCCTGAAGATCGAGTTGGCGACCGTTCAAGAATCTGGGCGCTAAGCGAACACTAGCCGTGGCGACCGGCAGATCCGTCATCGTGTGCGCCGCAGTTTTCAAAACCGCCAAAACGCGTAGTCTTTTTTTGTAGGCGAGGGCAGCATTTTTTTAGTGATTGGCCTGCGCCGTGGCGATCGTGCGAATGATGTCGATTCGGGTATCGGTCGCCGTCAAAATATGATTGGCGATGGCAGGGCGGCGGCCACAATAATTTGCGCGCTACTCTTTTTACAACGAACTTCGAATGCGCCCCGTAAGCGCAGCTTCATTCCACGACAGATCCTGAACATGAATTCGAACGCCTTACCGCGCATGCGCGCCTCCCGCCTGCTGTCGCTCGCCGCCCTCGTCGCGCCGCTGGCGATGGCGCAGACCACACTCAAGATCGACCTCGCCAAGCCCGGCATTCCGGTCAGCCCGACCTTGTATGGCCTGATGACCGAGGAAATCAACTACTCCTACGATGGTGGCTTGTACGCCGAGCTGGTGCGCAACCGCGCCTTCAAGGACGACAGCAAGACGGCCGTGCACTGGTCGGTGGTGCAGGACGCCGACGGCGGCGCCGCGATTGAGCTCGACGAGCGCTACCCGGTCCCCGCCACCGCGCTGACCACCAGCCTGCGCCTGGACGCCGCGCGCGCCGCGCCGGGCCACCGGGTCGGTGTCGCCAACGACGGCTACTGGGGCATTCCGGTCAAGCCGGACACCCGCTACCGCGCCAGCTTCTACGCCAGGACCTCCGGCACCGGCGGCGTGCCGCTGACCGTCAGCATCGAAGGCACGGACGGCAAGACCGTTTACGCGCAGGCCGTGGGCGGCCGCGTCGACGGCGAGTGGAAACGCTACACCGTCACCCTGAGAACCGGCGCCAAGGTCAAGCCGACCGCCGACGCGCGCCTGGTGATCTCCACCGAAAGCCCGGGCACCGTCTGGTTCAACCAGGTCTCGCTGTTCCCGCCGACCTACAAGGACCGGCCGAACGGCAACCGGATCGACCTGATGCAAAAGCTGGTCGACATGAAGCCGCGCTTCCTGCGCTTCCCGGGCGGGAACTACGTCGAGGGCGGTAGCGTGGATACCCGCTACAAGTGGAAGGAAACCCTGGGCCCGATCGAGCAGCGGCCCGGCCATCCCGGCACCTGGGGATACCGCTCGTCCGATGGCATGGGCCTGCTTGAATTCCTGGAGTGGTGCGAGGACATGAAGGCCGAGCCGGTGCTGGCGGTGTTCGCCGGTTACGCGCTCAACGGCGAGAACGTTCCCGCCGGCCCGGGGCTGCAACCCTTTGTGCAGGAAGCGCTCGACGAGATCGAATACGTCACCGGCGACGTCGGTACCAAGTGGGGTGCGCAGCGCGCCAAGGACGGCCATCCGGCGCCTTTCAAGCTGCGCTACGTCGAGATCGGCAACGAGGACGGCTTCGACAAGCAGAAGAACTACGATGGCCGCTACACCCAGTTCCACGACGCCATCAGGGCGAAGTATCCGCAGCTCAAGCTGATCTCCACCGTCAATGGCAAGGATTGGCTGGGCCAGCAACAGAAGGTGACCAGCCGGGAGCCCGACCTGGTCGACGAGCATTACTACTACAACCCGATGCAGATGATGAACGACGCCGCGCGCTACGACAGCTACGAGCGCAAGGGACCGAAGGTGTTCATCGGCGAGTGGGCCGCGCAGGAGGGCGATCCGACCACCAACCTGCACTCCGCGCTGGCCGACGCCGCCTTCATGACCGGCATGGAGCGCAATGCCGACGTCGTCGAGATGTCCTGCTACGCGCCGCTGCTGGTGAACGTGAACCCGGGCGGCGTGCAGTGGCGATTCAACATGATCGGCTACGACGCGCAGGCCAGCTACGGCTCGCCGTCCTACCACGTGCAGAAAGTGTTCAGCAATTATCTGGGCAACGTGTCGCTGCCGGTGACCGCGCAAAAAGTCAGCACGCAGACCTGGCAGGAGGCAGCCTCGCAGGAGACGCCGCAGCAGCTGCCGCCGGCGAGAGAAGTGCCGACCATGTTCTTCTCGGCGACCAGGTCGGAGCAGCGCGGCGAGATCTACCTGAAGGTCGTCAACGCCATCGGCACGGCGCAGGCGGTGCAGGTCGAGCTCGCCGGCGCCGGCAAGGTGGCGTCGGATGGCAAGGCCATCGTGCTGGCCTCGGCGAAGAAAGAGGACAGCAACACCATCGCCGAACCGACCAAGGTGGTGCCGGTGACGAGCAAGGCGAGCGGGCTCGGCAAGGAGTTCAGCTATAGCTTCGCGCCGTATTCTGTGACAGTATTGGTGCTGTCGACCAAATAGGCCCTGATGTCGGCCTGGCGCCCAAGGCGCCCGTGTATGGCGGCGGGGAGGCGCCGGATCTTTGCCCCGGCCGCACTTTGCGGCACTTCTTGGGCGCCGCCCCGATGATGGGGGCGGCCGCCGAGCGCCTCGTATGCGCATTTTCCGACGGCGACACACATTTGCATCTGGGGAATGCCATGCCCTCGCCATCCTGACGCGTATTGCCGACTGGATCGACGAGATGGCGCGGCCACTGGATGACGCGCGGTTCCAGAGGATGCTCGATCTCGATCTCGAACACGGCGGCATCAAGTGCGCTGGCAAGCAGCCGTCCGTCCTGGACAGTCTTTTCTAACTGGTGGTACCTTCCTGATGCGCCGGGGCCGTTAAATTCGGCACCCCCGGCATGACGCTGCCCGAGCCCCCGGCGTTGCCTGGCGCGCGACCGGGTGTTGCTGGCACACCACAAATAGCGCTTCGGTGCCACGAGCTCGAAGACGGCCTATACGGGTACCGCGCCCTCGATGCGGAATTTCATTCTTTGGGTTGAGGGTTTTTATGATGGAGTGTGCTGGGCGCTGCAAGCAAAATTTGCTTGCCACATAGTAGTAGCGTGGCATCAGGCGATACAAATGTGCCGATTGGCCAGGAAAAAGACGGAGACAAAATTGAGCGAATTTAAAAAAACAGCGATCGCTGCAGCGGTTGCACAGGTGATGCTTTTGACCAGCGGTGTCGTGTATGCGCAGACCGGCAGCGCCCCCACGGACAAGGAAACCCAACCCGGCACAGTGGTCGTGGTTGGCCAGCGCGCCGCACTGCAATCGGCCGCCAACATCAAAAAGAATTCGGACGAGATCGTCGATTCGATCGTGGCCGCCGACATCGGTAAACTGCCGGACCGCTCGGTGACCGAAGTGCTGCAGCGCATTCCTGGCGTCTCCATCGACCGCACCCAGATGCGCGCCGATCCGCTGCAGAGCACGGGCGACGGTCAGCAGCGCTTCGCCGCCGAGGGTACCGGCGTGTCGGTGCGCGGCATGAACTATGTGCGCTCGGAACTGAACGGGCGTGACTCGTTCTCCGCCAACGGCGGCCGCGCGCTGAGCTTTGAAGACGTGCCGCCCGAGCTGATGTCCGGCGTGGACGTCTACAAGAATCCGTCCGCCGAGCAGACCGAGGGCTCGATCGGCGGCCTGGTCAACCTGCGCACTGCGTTGCCGTTCGACTACAAAGGTTTCAAGGCGGCGCTGTCGGTGGAAGAGTCGCGTGCCACCCGCAGCGCGAAAACCAAGCCTGGCCTGTCCGGACTGATCTCGAACCGCTGGACCACCCCGCTGGGCCAGTTCGGCGCGCTGCTCGACCTGGCGCATTCGGAGATTTCCACCGCCAGCGACAGCATGGGCGTCAGCCCCTACATTCCGCGCACCGACATCACGCCTGGCCAGACGCGCTGGATCAGCCCGGGCGCGAGCTGGAGCTCGAACGTTTTCGACCGTACCCGTGACGGCCTGTATGGCGCCCTGCAATGGAAGAAAGACAACTTGTCTTCCTCCATGACCTACTTCAAATCGAAGTACAAGATGTACACCGAGGAGAGCGGCTTCTTCATGGCCACCACGCCGTCCACCCTGACCGTCGATCCGGGCGCGACCTACGATGCCAAAGGGGCGCTGCTGACGGGTGTCCTGCACAACCCTACCGATGGCGGTTACGGCCTGAGCAATGGCATCGGCTTCGGTACCGACGCGCGCCAGTCCAGCCGCAAGGCCGATACCTCCGATCTGTCCTGGAACGCCGAGTGGCGCGCCAACGACCAGTGGACGTTCAAGGTGGACTTGCAGCATACGCGCGCCACCACCCAGGCCTATGACAACACGGTTGGCCTGGGCGGTTTCATGCCCAAGGAGACGGTGGACCTGCGCACCTCGGTGCCGACCTACACCTTCGATGCCGCCGACCGCGCCTGGCTGGCCGATCCCCATAACTACTACTGGAGCTTCGCCCAGGAGCACCGCGACGCGGCGGTGGCCACCCTGGATGCGGCGCGGATCGACGCCAAGTTCGTGTTCGATGATCCGGTGCTGCGCGACCTGCGCTTCGGCGTGCGCATGACCGACCGCGATTCGATCACCAACCGTACCCACGGCGGCAACGGCGGTAACGAGTGGCAGAACATCACCCAGTCCTGGTCGGTTGGCAATAGCTGGCAGCCGTACAACCACTTCGCGGTCCTGACCGATCCGCGCCTGAGCCAGACGAACTACACCGCGCACAGCTTCGGCAACTTCTTCAACGGCACGCTGCCGGCGGCGCCGACCATCATCGTTCCGGCCCAGTCGACGGTGACCAGCTCGTTTAACATGGTGCCGACGGCGTACCAGGACTTGCACAACTACGCCAACTATTACTGCGCCAACCCACCCGCCAACGGCGACTGCACCAACTGGAAGCCTTCGGTATTTGGCGGTCCGACCGACACCAACCAGCAGAAAGAACGCACCAAGGCCGCCTACACCCAGTTGCGCTTCGGCTTCGATAACCTGCGTTATCCGATCGACGGCAATGTCGGCGTCCGTGTCGTGCAGACCAACGAGAAGGCGGTCGGCATGTTTGTCTTCAGCCCGCCGACCGGCGTCCAGCCGCCGGGCGTGCCTACGCTTGCGCCCGTGAACGAGATGCGCAACATCGAGCATACCTACAACAACGTCTTGCCGAGCCTGAACCTGCGCATGAAGGCCAGCGAAGAGCTGCAGTTCCGCTTGGCCGCCTCGAAAGGCATGACGCGGCCGGACTTCTATCAGATGCAGCAGTACACCTCGTTGGAGGTCAAGACGACCACGCACACCGATCCGGTGACCAATCTGTCCGTGCTCGACGGGATCGACTTCAAGGGCGAGAACGCCGGCAATCCAATGCTCAAGCCGGTCACGTCGAACAACCTGGATCTGACGGCGGAGTGGTACTCCAGCAAAGGCAGTTCGGTGACGATGTCGGTGTTCAACAAGCACATCAAGGACATCATCATCCAGCGCACGGTGATCAATACGCTGACCGACTCCGCCGGCGGGAAGCATGACTTCCTGACCAACGGGCCGGCCAACGGCGCCGATGGCCGCGCTTACGGTACCGAACTGGGCTTCCAGCATTATTTCGACAATGTGCCGAACTGGCTGAAGGGCATCGGGGTGCAGGGCAACTACACCTATATCCGCAGCAAGCAGGATATGCACGCGCCGACTTCGCTGTGGTGCACGCCGAAGGGTACGCTGGACTCGGCCACGCTGCTTAACCTGGCCGGCTGCGACACCGACGGCCACGTGCTGGGCAGCGAACCGATGCTGGGCATGTCGAAGAACGCCGCCAACTTTGCCCTGCTGTACGACCAAGGGCCGTGGTCGGCGCGTATGGCGTACAGCTGGCGTTCGGACTACCTGCAGGGGATCAATCTGTTCGGCACCAACGGCAGCGACGGCGTCGACCTGAACCCGAACAGCCCGAACAAGGGCCAGGCCAGCTCGGCGAACTACGCGCTGCCGCTGTGGGGCGGGGCTTATGGCCAGGTGGACGTTGGCGTGCAGTACAAGGTGAGCGAGAACTTCACCGTCTCGTTCGACGTCGGCAACCTGACCAACTCCATGTACAAGCAGTACATGCAGCAGCAGATCGGCCTGAAGGAGCACTTTGCCAACTTCACTGGCCGCAGCTTCTACCTGAAGGCACATTACTCGTTCTAAGTTGATGTAGCACCCGCCTCCTGCGGCCCCCGCAGGAGGTGGCGGCCGCGCAGCCACGGCGTGGTTGTGCGGCGGCGATGGCATAATGTTGCCACGCATAAGGAGTAGCAGAGATGACGGACCAATCTATCCGAAAAATTGTTATCGTCGGCGGTGGCACTGCCGGCTGGATGAGTGCCGCGGGCCTGGTGAAGTTGCTGGGTAAAGCGTGCCAGATCGTGCTGGTGGAGTCGCCGGAAATCGGTACGGTCGGGGTGGGGGAGGCGACCTTGCCCACGCTGCCTTATTTCAACCGTTCGCTCGGCATCGACGAAACGGACTTCATCCGCAAGACGCAGGCGACGTTCAAGCTCGGCATCGAGTTCAAGGACTGGGGCCAGGTCGGCAAGCGCTTCTTCCACGGCTTCAGCGACTACGGTCCGCTGGTCCAGGGCCGTTCGCCGTATCTGCACTGGATGCGGCTGGCGCGCGAATTCAAGGACATGCCGCCATTTGAGGAATGGTCGATGACGGCCATGATGGCGCGCAAGCAGCGCTTCGCGCCGCCGTTCGAGCTGGTGCCGGGAGCGGGGCCTGCCTATTCCTACGGCTACCACTTCGACGCCGGGCTGTACGCGGCCTATCTGCGTGACTATGCGGTGAAGCTTGGCGTGCATCGCGTGGAGGGCATGGTCACCAACGTGGAGCAGCATCCCGAAACGGGCTTCATCACTGCCATCAAACTGCGCCACGGTCAACGTATCGAAGGCGATTTGTTCATCGACTGTTCGGGCTTCCGCGGCCTGCTGATCGAGGGCGTGTACCAGGCCGGCTATGACGACTGGAGTGCTATGCTGCCCTGTAACAGCGCGCAGGCCGTGCCTTGCGCCAAGGGCGAGCAGATCACCCCGTACACCATCTCGACCGCGCGCCCGGCCGGCTGGACCTGGCGTATCCCGCTCCAGCACCGCACCGGCAACGGCCATGTGTACTGCGACGGTTTTATGTCCGATGCGGAAGCGGGGCGCCTGTTGCTCGACAACCTGGACGGCGAGGCGCTGGGTGAACCGCGCCAGTTGCGTTTTACCGCCGGCCGCCGCCGCAAGTCGTGGATCAAGAACTGCGTCGCCATCGGTTTGTCCAGCGGCTTCCTGGAGCCGCTCGAATCGACCAGCATCAATATAATCGAAAACGCGGTGGGCTGGCTGTTGCAGTACTTCCCTGGCCGCGAGTGCCGCCCGGAACTGGCGAACGAATTCAACCGCCTGGTATCGGAGCGCTACGAGTATGTGCGCGACTTCATCATCCTGCACTACAAGATCACCGACCGCAACGATTCGGAGTTCTGGCGCTACTGCGCCGACATGCCGATTCCCGACACGCTGCAGCATCAGATTGAATTGTTCCGTGAGACGGGCCACGTCATGATCTACGATCTGCAGGGCTTCCGCGAGGCGTCCCACCTGGCGATCCTGACGGGGCTTGGTGTGCGCCCCCGGCTCCATGACCCGATGACGGAGCTGCTGGACCTGCGCCAGGTGCAGGTGCACTTCTGGAATCTGCGCGATGCGATGGCGCGCGCGGTGGACGGCATGCCGGACCATGCGCAGTTCCTGAACAAGCACGTGGCGGCCGGTACAGGTCTTTAATTCGCCGGCGGGTTAGCCAGGCCGAAGGTTTGTTGTACCAGCTTGAGTGCCTCGGTAAAGCCGACCACCGCATACTTGGCCGCATGATAGAGCGAGTTGAACGGGAGCGTGGTCAGGCCGCCGACGGAGGCCACATTGACGATGACGCCGCCGTGTTGGCGCAGCGTCGGCAGCGCGGCGCGCGTGACATTGCAGACGCCGAACACATTGGTGTCGAACTGCCGTTAAATGACCTCGTCGAGCAGGTGCGGCGCAACCCGTAACGTTCTCCGGAAGATTTCATCTTCGAGCTCACCGACGACGAGTTCGCCAACTTGAAGTCGCATTTTGCGACATCAAGTTGGGGCGGTCGCCGCAATCTGCCGTTGGCCTTCACCGAGCATGGCGCCATTATGGCCGCGTCCGTGCTGAAGTCGGCGCGCGCGGTCGATGTGTCGGTGTACGCGGTGCGCGCCTTCGTGCAGTTGCGTGAGCTGGTTGTATCGAACAAGGAATTGGCGCTGCGACTGGACGATCTGGAGAATAAGGCGGAATTGATGTCGCTGAAAACCGATACCTTCGAGCGTAACACCCGTGAGCAGTTGAAGCAGATCTTCGACGCCATCCGCGAACTAATGGCGCCGCCGGTGCCTGCAGTCAAACGGCCCATTGGGTTTGTGACGCCTGAGGACACGCCGGCTAAACCGAAAGCGGCTAAGGCAAAAGAGTAAGGTCGATCCTTCTGCCTTGCCGGCACCGCGCGCATACTCGCCGGGTATCAAAAGCATACTCAATCGGTGTTGGACCCGCTGTCCGATCTTGTCTACTCTGCCCATGCAGCATCAGGGCACACGAAACAAGACCATGACAGCGGGAGACACCCATGCAATCACCTTCGTCCGGACAGCGCGTCCGGCCTCCGTCCATCGGCGCCGTCGCGTCGCGCTGGGGCGATAGTTCGCTGTCGGCCATCGCCGCCGGCTTCTTGGCGGTGCTGGTGTCGCTGGCCGGGCCGCTGGCGATTTTCTACCAGGCCGCGCAGGCGGGGCAGATGTCCAACGAGATGTTCGCGTCCTGGGTCTGGGGCATCTCGCTGGGCGCGGCGGTGGCCGGCATCTTCCTCAGCTGGACCCTGAAAGCCCCCGTCATCACCGCCTGGTCGGCGCCGGGTACGGCGCTGCTGATCCCCTTGTTTCCCGCGCTGTCCATCCACGAGGCGGTCGGCGCCTATCTGACGGCCGCGTTGCTGTTGCTGGCGATCGGCCTGTCCGGCGGTTTTGACCGCTTGATGTCCTACGTGCCCAAGGGCGTTGCCAGCGGCATGATGGCGGGCATTTTACTGCCGTTCGGCCTGAACGCGTTCAAGGGCATGGGCACGCTGCCGCTGCTGGTGTGCGGCATGTTGGGCGCCTACCTGCTGTTCAAGCGCCTGTGTCCGCGCTACAGCGTGGTGCTGCTGCTGGCGGCCGGCATCATCATCGCCGTGCTGACCGGACAGACCCATCTCAGCGGAGTCCACCTGCAACTGGTCACGCCGCAGTTCATCACGCCCGCCTGGAGCTGGTCCAGCACCTTCAGCCTGGCGCTGCCGCTGGTGCTCACCACGCTGAGCGGCCAGTACCTGCCCGGCATGGCGATACTCAAGAGCGCCGGCTACGACGTCCCGGTGCGCAGGATCGTCGTGGTCAACAGCCTGGCCTCGCTGGTGACCGCCTTCGCCGGCGGCATCACCATCGCGATCGCCGCCATCACGGCAGCCTTGTGCACCGGCCGCGACGCCCACGAGGATCCGCGCAAGCGCTATGTCGCCGGCATCGCCAACGGCGCCTTCTATCTGCTGGCCGGCTTGTGCGGCGGCTCGGTCGTGATGCTGTTTGCGGCCTTGCCCAAGGAGTTGATCGTCACGCTGGCCGGCTTGGCGCTGCTCGGTCCCATCACCGTCAATCTGGCGCACGTCGCCACCGCGCCGGACCGCGAGGCCGCCGTGCTGACCTTTCTCGCCACCGCCTCCGGCATGACCTTCCTCGGTCTCGGCTCGGCGTTCTGGGGCATCTTGATCGGCATGCTGGCACACCGCACGCTGCGCCCGGCCGCCGTTTGAATAACACCACCCCGCAGCACCCACACAACTACAACAGGGAGACCAGCACCATGCAGCACATCGACATCCACCAACTGGCGGACAACGCCCGTTTCAACCGCTTCCACGCCGGCGTCCTGGCCTGGTGCGCGATCATCATCATCTGCGACGGCTACGACCTTGCCGTGGCGGGCATCGCGCTGCCGTCGATCATGAAGGGCATGGGCGTGACGGCGCAGAATGCCGGCTTCATGGTCAGCTCGGCGCTGTTCGGCATGATGTTCGGCGCGATCTTCCTCGGCACCGTGGCGGACCGCATCGGCCGCCGCCGCGCCATCGCCATCTGCCTGGCGCTGTTCAGCGTATTCACCGCGGCTGCCGGGTTGACCAGCGACCCATACGCGTTCAGCGCGATGCGCTTCTTGGCCGGCCTTGGCATCGGCGGCGTGATGCCGAACGTGGTGGCGCAGATGACCGAATACTCGCCCCGCAAAATCCGTTCGACCATGGTGACACTGATGTTCAGCGGCTATGCGGTGGGCGGCATGCTGGCAGCCTTGCTGGGCAAGGGCATGATCGAAGCCCATGGCTGGCAGTCGGTGTTCCTGGCCGCCGGGGCGCCGGTGGTGCTGATTCCGTTCATCCTGAAGTCGCTGCCTGAATCGATGCCGTTCCTGATACGGCAAGGCCGCCTGGCCGAGCTGAAGTCCACCCTGGCGCGCATGGAGCCGGGCTACCGCGCCGGCGCCGACGATCACTTCGCCGTGCCGGCCACCGAGCGGGCCGAGGGCGCGCCGATCCGCAAGCTGTTCGTGGAAGGCCGCGGCTTCAGCACCGTCATGTTCTGGATCGCTTTCTTCATGTGCTTGTTCATGGTCTACGCGCTCAGCTCCTGGCTGGCCAAGCTGATGGCCGGCGCCGGCTATAGCCTCGGTTCCGCGCTGACCTTCGTGCTGGTGCTGAACTTCGGCGCGGTGATCGGCGCGGTGGGTGGCGGCTGGCTGGCGGACCGCTTCCACATCAAGCATGTGCTGGTCGGGATGTACGCGCTGGCGGCCGTGTCGATCACGCTGCTGGGCTACAAGGTGCCGACAGAAGTGCTGTACCTGCTGGTTGGCCTGGCGGGCGCCTCCACCATCGGCACCCAGATCGTCACCTATGCCTACGCCGGCCAGTTCTATCCGACCGCCGTGCGCTCGACCGGCATCGGCTGGGCCTCCGGCGTGGGCCGCAGCGGCGCCATCCTGGCGCCCATCGTGATCGGCACCTTGGTGGGCATGGCGCTGCCGCTGCAGCAGAACTTCATGGCCATCTCGATTCCAGCGGTGATCGCGATGGTGGCGGTGTCGCTGATCCGTCACGGCCGCTCGGCATCGGCGGCCGCCGTCACGGGCCGCCTGCCGGCAACCGCCTGAGGTTACAGCGCCTCGCGCACGTAGCTGATGCCGGCCGCATCGTAGACGTCATAGATCACGGCCAGCATCTGCTGCAGCTCTTCCGAGCGATCCAGCTTGCGCACGCTGAACATCACCGGCGACACCGCATGGCGGTCGACGATGGCGCGGAACACCACGTCATCGCGCCGCATGCCTTGCACGCTGTCCGGCACGATGGCCACGCCCTGGCCGGCCGCCACCAGGCCGATAGCGATCTGCAGCTCCCTGACTTCGACGATCTTCTGTGGCGTGATGGCGCGCTCCGACAGCACCGACAGCACCTGGTCGGCAAAGCTGGGACGCGGCGTCTTGGGATAGACCAGCAGGCACTCCGTTTGCAGGTCGACCAGTTGTATCGGGTCGGTTGACGCCGCGCGCGGATGGCCGGCGGGCAGGGCGACGATCAACCGCTCCTCGCGCAGCACGATGCGGCGGATGTTCGGGTCTTCGCTCTTGACGCGGCCGAAGCCGACGTCGATCACGCCATCCTTCAACGCCTGGATCTGCTGCATCGTGGTCAGCTCGTGGAAGGTGACGTCCACATTGGGATGCTGCGCGCGGTAGCGCCGCACGATGCGCGGCAGCAGGCCATACAGCGTCGACGCCACGAAGCCGATCGACAGCGTGCGTTCGATCTTGCCCACGCGCTGGGTCATGGTTTTCAGTTCGGCCGCCTTGGCCAGCAGCTCCTGCGCATGCGCGTGAAAGAACGCGCCGGCCTCGGTCAGCTTGACCGGCCGCGTGCCTTTCTCGATCAGCTCCACGCCTAATTCTTCCTCCAGCTGCTGGATCTGGCGGCTCAGCGGCGGCTGTGCGATGTGCAGCCGCTCGGCGGCCCTGGTGAAGTTCTTCTCGTCGGCTACGGCGACGAAGTAACGCAAGTGGCGCAATTCCATTGCATACCTTTCGGGTATGAAAAACATACTAACTCGGTGTTGGACCTGACGATCCGCGTGGAATATTGTGTATCTATCGAACCCATTATGCAAATTAAATATGATCCAGAATATAGAAGTCATCCTGGCCGACGTGCCGACCATCCGGCCGCACAAGCTCTCGGTGGCCACCATGCAGTCGCAGACCCTGGTGCTGGTGCGCGTCGTTTGCGCGGACGGCGTGGTTGGCTGGGGCGAAGCCACCACCATCGGCGGCCTGAATTACGGTGAGGAGAGCCCGGAGAGCATCAAGGTCAATATCGATACCCACATCGTGCCGCTGCTGGTCGGCATGGAAGCGCGCCAGGTGGCCAAGGCGATGGCCAAGGTGCGCAAGGTCATCCAGGGCAACCGCTTCGCCAAGTGCGCCATCGAGACCGCCTTGCTGGATGCGCAGGCGCGCCGCCTGGGCGTGCCGTTGAGCGAACTGCTGGGCGGCCGGGTGCGCGACGCGCTGCCGGTGGCGTGGACCCTGGCCAGCGGCGACACCGCGCGCGACATCGCCGAAGCGGAGCAGATGCTGGAACTGCGCCGCCACCGTATCTTCAAGCTGAAGATCGGCGCCCGTCCGGTGGCTGAAGACGTGGCCCACGTGCTGGCGATTAAGAAGGCGCTGGGCGATGCGGTCAGTGTGCGGGTCGACGTCAACCAGGCCTGGAGCGAGCTCGAAGCGATGCGCGGCATCGCGGCGCTGGAGGCGGGCGGCATCGACCTGATCGAACAGCCCACCAGGGCCACGCGGCACGGCGGCATGGCGCGGCTGGCGCAACGCTTCGCCGTGGCGCTGATGGCCGACGAAGCCCTGCAAGGGCCGCAGGACGCGCTGGCCGTCGCCCAGGCCGACGGCGCCGACGTGTTCGCGGTGAAGATCGCGCAATCGGGCGGCTTGCTGCCGGCGGCACAGGTGGTGGCGGTGGCGCAGCTGTCGGGCATCGCCCTGTATGGCGGCACCATGCTCGAAGGCGGCATCGGCACCGCGGCGTCGGCCCAGCTGTTCTCGACCTTCGGCGAGCTGGAATTCGGCACCGAGTTGTTCGGCCCCTTGCTGCTGACGCGCGAAGTGCTGCGCGAGCCGCTGGTCTACCGCGACTTCATGCTGCAGGTGCCCGATGGCCCGGGCCTGGGCGTCGAACCGGACATGGACAAACTGCGCGACCTGCGCCGCCGTTAATTTCAAAGGAGATCCTCATGTTGTTTCACGTACGTATGGATGTGCAGCTGCCGCCGCAAATGCCGGTCGCACAAGCCGATGAACTGAAAAAAACCGAGCGCGAACTGGCGCAAGGTCTGCAACGCAGCGGCAAATGGCGCCACCTGTGGCGCATCGCCGGCCAGTACGCCAACGTCAGCGTGTTCGACGTCGCCGACGTCGAGGAGCTGCACGCGCTGCTGACGTCCCTGCCGCTGTTCCCGTATATGCAAATCCAGGTAATGCCGCTGTGCCGCCACCCATCATCGGTGCGCGACGGCGATGCTTGATCCGTGATCCGCTTCATTCCACCAAACCCAAAACGAAGGAGACTGACATGACACACAACGAAATCGACACCCTGGTAAAAGGCTGGATCATCGACAAGGCCGAAGGCCCGGTCAACGCACGAGTGCAGCAAGTAGTGGCACGCCTGGTCGGCGACTTGTGCAAGGCGATCGAAGACCTCGACATCCAGCCCAGCGAATTCTGGAAAGGCCTGGAGTACATGAGCGAGGCGGGCGCCCGCAATGAACTGGGCCTGCTGGCACCTGGCCTGGGTCTGGAACGCTTCCTCGACATCCGCGCCGACGAGGCGGAAGCCCAGGCCGGCCTGACCGGCGGCACGCCGCGCACCATCGAGGGACCGCTGTACGTGGCCGGCGCGCCGGAAAGCCAGGGCTATGCGCGGCTGGACGACGGCACCGAAAGCGACAACGCCGAAGTGCTGTTCATGCAGGGCACCGTACGCGACCAGCACGGCAAGCCGCTGGCCGGCGCCAAGGTCGAAGTCTGGCACTGCAACCTGCTGGGGAACTACTCGTTCTTCGACAAATCGCAGTCGCACTTCAACCTGCGCCGCACCATCATCGCCGACGGCGAGGGCCGCTACCAGTTGCGCAGCATCCTGCCGGTCGGCTATTCCTGCCCGCCGGACGGCACCACCCAGCGCCTGCTGGACCAGTTGGGCCGTCACGGCCACCGTCCGGCGCACATCCATTTCTTCGTCAGCGCCGCCGGCCAGCGCAAGCTGACCACGCAGATCAACATCGACGGCGACAAGTACCTGTGGGACGATTTCGCCTTCGCCAGCCGCGAGGGCCTGGTGCCACCGGTGCGCCACGTGACGTCGCCGCAGCAGATCGCCGCCAAGGGCCTGCAGGCGCCGTACGCCGAAATCGACTTCGACTTCCAGCTGCATGCCGAGACGCCGGTGGCGCCGGCCGCAGTGGTTGACCGCGTGCGTGCCGCAGCCTGAGGAGGGATCGCATCATGATTCCGATTATTCCCGCACCGGCCCCCAAGCTGGCCAGCCTGGATGGCTTCCTGGTGGAGGATCACGAGCGCGGCGACTACCGCTTGCATCGCAGCGCCTTCACCGACCCGGCCCTGTTCGAGCTGGAGATGAAGCACATCTTCGAAGGCAACTGGATCTACCTGGCGCACGAAAGCCAGGTCCCCAACAACAACGACTACTACAGCACCCACATCGGCCGTCAGCCGGTGTTCATCGCCCGCAACCGGCAGGGGGAATTGAACGCCTTCATCAACGCCTGCACCCACCGTGGCGCGCAGCTGTGCCGCCACAAGCGCGGCAACAAGGCCACCTACACCTGTCCGTTCCACGGCTGGACCTTCAACAACAGCGGCAAGCTGCTGAAGGTGAAGGACCCCGAAGACGCAGGTTATCCCGACTGCTTCAACAAGGAAGGCTCGCACGACCTGAAGAAGGTGGCTCGCTTCGAAAGCTACAAGGGCTTCCTGTTCGGCAGCCTGAATCCGGACGTGGCGCCGCTGGCCGAATTCCTCGGCGAGGCGGGCAAGATCATCGACATGATCGTCAACCAGTCGCCGGATGGATTGGAAGTGCTGCGCGGTACGTCGACCTATACCTTCGACGGCAACTGGAAGCTGCAGGCCGAGAATGGCGCTGACGGTTATCACGTCTCGGCGGTGCACTGGAACTATGCGGCCACCACCAACCGCCGCAAGGAGCAGGGCGAGGTCCGCGAGGACAAGATCCGCGCCATGGACGCCGGCAAGTGGGGCAAGCAGGGTGGCGGCTTCTACGCCTTCGAGCATGGCCACCTGCTGCTGTGGACCCAGTGGGCCAATCCGCAGGACCGCCCCAACTTCCCGCGCCGCGAGGAATATGCGCAGCAGTTCGGCGGCGCCACGGCGGACTGGATGATAGGCCGCTCGCGCAACCTGTGCCTGTATCCGAACGTCTACCTGATGGACCAATTCGGATCGCAGATCCGTCTGCTGCGCCCGATCTCGGTCGACAAGACCGAAGTGACGATCTACTGCATCGCGCCCAAGGGTGAGCCGGACGAGGCGCGCGCGCGCCGCATCCGCCAGTACGAAGACTTCTTCAACGTCAGCGGCATGGCCACGCCGGACGATCTGGAAGAGTTCCGCGCCTGCCAGCAGGGCTACATGGGCAGCGCGCTGGAATGGAACGACATGTGCCGCGGCGCCAGCCACTGGATCGCCGGCCCCGACGCGGCTGCGCGCGAGATCGGCCTGCAGCCGGTGATGAGCGGCGTGAAGACCGAGGACGAGGGACTGTACACCATCCAGCACCGCTACTGGCTGGAAGTGATGCAGCGCGCGGTCAAGCAGGAAGGCGGTGCCGCATGAACGCCCCGGCCTTGGACGATATCCGCGCCTTCCTGTACCGCGAAAGCCGCCTGCTGGATGACCAGCAATGGGACGAATGGCTGGAATGCTATCACCCGGAGGCCCAGTACTGGATGCCGTCGTGGGACGATGACGACCAGTTGATCGGTGATCCGCAGCGCGAAATTTCGCTGATCTTCTACCCGACCCGCCAGGGCCTGGAGGACCGCGTGTTCCGCATCAAGACCGAGCGCTCCAGCGCCACCATGCCGGATACGCGCACCAGCCACAATATCTCCAACGTGGAGATCGAGAAGCAGGAAGGCGCGCGGGTGACGGTGCGCTTCAACTGGCACACGCTGAGCCACCGCTACAAGACCGATTTCAGCCACTTCGGGATGATGCGTTACGAGATCGACTTCTCCGGCGCGCAGCCGCTGATCACCAACAAGTACATCGTGCTGAAGAACGATTACATCCATCAGGTGATCGATATCTATCACCTGTAGCACGCAACAAGGAGACCGACGATGAGCTACCACATCGCATTGCAGTTCGAGGACGGGGTGACCCGCTTCATTTCATGCAACCAGGACGAAAAGCTGGCCGACGCCGCCTACCGGCAGAAGGTCAACATACCGCTCGATTGCCGCGACGGCGCATGCGGCACCTGCCGTGGCCTGTGCGAATCGGGCAGTTACGACATGCCCGCATCGAGCTACATCGACGATGCGCTGACGCGGGAAGAAGCGGCGCAGCGCCAGGTGCTGGCCTGCCAGATGAAGCCGACCTCGGATTGTGTGGTGCGCATCCCGGCCACCTCGGCTGCCTGCAAGACCGGCGTGGCGCGCTATGACGGCCGCCTGGCGCAGGTGCAGCAGCTGTCCGACACCACGCTGGGCTTCTCGATCGAGCTGGCGGCGGGCGCCGATGTTGGCTTCCTGTCGGGCCAGTACGTCAACGTGGAGATTCCCGGCACTGGCCTGACGCGCTCGTATTCCTTCAGCTCCGCGCCTGGCGCGTTGCGCTACGATTTCGTGGTGCGCAACGTGCCGCAGGGGCGCATGAGCACCTTCCTGGCGCGCGATGCCAAGGTGGGGCAGCCGATTTCGTTCTCCGGCCCCTACGGCAGCTTCTACCTGCGCGACGTGCAACGGCCCTTGCTGCTGCTGGCCGGCGGCACCGGCATCGCACCGTTCCTGTCGATGCTGCAGGTGATGGCGGCGGCAGGATTCCACCAGCCGGTGCGCATGGTGTTCGGCGTGACGAATGACGTCGACCTGGTCGCCATCGACCAACTGCAGCGCATCGCGGCCGCGCATCCGGAGTTCAGCTTCCGCACCTGCGTGGTCTCGGCCGACAGCGCGCATCCGCGCAAGGGCTATGTGACGCAGCATGTGGAGCAGGAATGGCTCAACGGCGGCGATGTCGACGTCTATCTGTGCGGACCGGTGCCGATGGTCGATGCGGTGCGGCGCTGGCTGGTCGATTGCGCGATCACGCCGGCCAACTTCTACTTCGAGAAATTCTCGGCCAGCACCGATGCGACCGCACAGGAGGCAGCATGAGCGCGCGTCGTTTTGAAGGCCAGGCGGTGATCGTCACCGGTGCCGCGCAAGGTATAGGACGCGGTGTGGCCCTGGCGCTGGCGCGTGAAGGCGCGCAGCTGGTGCTGGCCGACCGCGCCGCGCTGGTGGAGGAGGTGGCGGCCGAAGTGCAGGCCCTGGGCGCCATGGCGGTGATAGCGCGCAGCGATTTGGAGACCTGGGCCGGCGCCGCGCAGTTGAACGAGATCGCGATGGCGGCTTATGGCCGGGTCGATGTGCTGGTCAATAACGTCGGCGGCACAATCTGGGTGCAGCCCTACCAGGAGTACACGCCGGAGCAGGTGGAAGCCGAAATCCGCCGTTCGCTGTTCCCGACCCTGTGGTGCTGCCGCGCGGTGCTGCCGCAGATGGTGGCCCGTAAGCAGGGGGTGATCGTCAACGTGTCGTCGGTCGCCACGCGCGGGATCTACCGCATTCCGTATTCGGCGGCCAAGGGCGGCGTCAACGCCATGACCGCAAGCCTGGCGATGGAGCATGCACAGGACGGCATACGGGTCAACGCGGTTGCCACCGGCGGCACCGAGGCGCCGCCCCGCCGCATTCCGCGCAACGCGCAGCCGCTCAACGCGCAGGAGCAGCAGTGGTATCAGGGCATCATCGACCAGACCGTCGCCAGTAGCCTGATGCACCGCTACGGCAGCATCGACGAGCAGGTCAACGCGATTCTGTTTTTGGCTTCCAGCGAATCGTCGTATATCACCGGCACTGTGCTGCCGGTGGGCGGCGGCGATCAGGGATAGATCATGATGTCCGTGATGCGGCTTAACGGTAACGACATTTCTTATCGGGTGGACGGTGAGCCGGGCAGGCCCTGGCTGATGTTCTCCAATTCGCTGGGCACCGACCTGCGCATGTGGGACGCGCAGGTGGAATTCCTGCGGCGGGATTTCCGCATCCTCCGCTATGACACGCGCGGTCATGGAGGTTCCGGCACGGTGCCGGGGCCGGCCGGCCTGGAGCAGCTGGGCCGGGATGTGCTGGCATTGCTGGATGCGCTCGATATTCAGCGCGCCCATTTTTGCGGACTGTCGATGGGCGGCGTGATCGCGCAGTGGCTGGGCGTCCATGCGCCGGAGCGTCTGCACAAACTGGTGATCGCCAATTCCGCTCCGCGCATCGGCACACCGCAGGGCTGGCAGGACCGCGCGGCGCAGGTCAGGGCGGCGGGATTGGACGGCGTCGCCGACGGCGCGGCGGGACGCTGGTTCACGCCAGGCTTTATCCAGCGCGAGCCGCAACGGGTGGCGGCGCTGGTTGCCGCCTTGCGCGGCGCCAGCGTCGAAGGCTATGCGGCATGCTGCGACGCACTGGCCGCCGCCGACCTGCGCGAACGGCTAGCCGCGATTGCGGCGCCGACGCTGCTGATCGCCGGCACCCACGATCCCGTGACCACGGTCGCCGATGCCGCTGCCATGCAGGAGCAGATCCCGTGTGCCACTTTGGTGACGCTGAGTGCGTCCCACATATCGAACATCGAAGCCGAGGAGGACTTCAACCGCGCATTGACTGAGTTCCTGTTCGTATAGGTTTGGCTGGGGCTGTTCCGATTGAAATCGGGGAAGTTGCATTTTTGGATATTGTTATACAATAAATATTGTTGAGCTGGAAGCTTGTCCAGCCGGTAACCCGTCCCAGCGAAATCGAATGAGCATTCCCCTGATTGAACAGCTATACGCGACCTTGGCCCAGTTTTCCGCCGAGTCCCGGCTCTACGCCCTGACCGTTGGCGATGGCGGCGGCGAGTCGAACCCGAGCGGCTTGATGGTCGAGGCCTTTGCCGCCGACGATATGGTGCAGGGCATAGGCGCGCGCGACATCATCGCGGTATCGACCGACGCCCATATCGAACTCGCTCCGCTGCTGGGGCAGCCGGCCAGCCTGGAAATCAGCCTGGCCGATGGCACCCGCACCACCTTTGCCGGCGACATCAGCCAGTTGGCCATGCTGGGCAGCGAAGGCGGCCTGGCGCGCTACCGCCTGCGGCTGTCGCCATGGATGTGGCGGCTGGGGCAGGTGCGCAACAGCCGCGTGTGGCAGGATAAAACGGTGATGGAGATCGTCGAATCCGTGTTCGAGGGGTATTTGCCGCTGGCGCAGTGGCGCTGGAGCGACGAGACCGCGCCGTTCATGGACGGCGCCTTGCCGCGCAGTTATTGCTGCCAGTACCGCGAGTCCGACCTGGATTTCGTGCAACGGCTGCTGACTGAGGAAGGCTTGACGTGGCGCTTCGAACAGGGCGCGGACGGCCCTGCGGCGGTGATCTACGCCGACAGCACGCAGCAGACTGCCACGCCGGAGGACCCCAGCAGCGAAGCCGACGGCGGCATCCGCTACCACAACGCGCGCGCCGGCGAGCGCCAGGATACGGTGCAATCGCTGAAGCCGCAACGCATGATCACCGCGTCGATGTCGACTGTGCTGAGCTACGACTACAAAGCCAGACAGGCGGTGGCGGCCAACGCCCCGTCGCGTCAACAGAGCAGCAGCAAGCTGCCGCCGCTGGAGTCGTTCGACGCGCCCGGGCAATACGCCTACGCCAACGCCGAACAGGCGCGGCGTTACGCGGAACTGCAAATGGAAGGGCGCGAAGCGCGCAGCCAGCTGTGGCGCGGCCGCTCCACGGTGCGCACGCTGCGCGCCGGCACCCGCTTCACGATCCTCGACGCCCCCTTGCAACAGCTCGGCGAGAGCGCCGGTTTCACGCTGACGCGCGTGACCAGCGTGGGCGTCAACAACTTGCCGTCGCCGGCGCAGCAGGCCTTGGCCGAGCTGTTCGGCCCGATCCCGGAACTGCTGCAGGAAATCGTGCACGACCACGAGCCCGAAGACTTCGCGCTGGCGCTGGCGCAGGCCAGCAAGAGCGGCTACGCGAATTGCTTTGAAGCGGTCGCCGCCGATGTTCCCTGGCGTCCGCAACTGCCGGGCAGCGATGGCCGCAGCCATCCGCGTCCGACCGCGCCGGGCGCGCAGACCGCCATCGTGGTCGGTGTCGACGGCAACGACCAGGCCGGCGGCGCCGATGAGCTGCATTGCGACCGGCTCGGCCGCGTGCGCATCCGCTTTCACTGGCAGGACGATGGTCGGGCAACCTGCTGGGTGCGGGTGGCCCAGCGTTCGGCCGGCGGCGGCATGGGCAGCCAGTTCCTGCCGCGCATCGGGCAGGAGGTGCTGGTGCAGTTCCTGGAAAACGATATCGACCGGCCCATCATCGTCGGCGCCCTGTACAACGGCCGGGGCGAGGGTGGTGTCGCGCCGACGCCGGGCGGGCAGGCGGATGCGGACAGCGCGGCGTCGTTGTTTGAACCGGCGCGTGACCATGTCCCTTCAGCGCAGGGCAACCTCGCCGGCGGCAACAGTCCGCTGTGGCATGGCGCATCGTCCGATACGGCCGGCCACGGCAATGGCGCGGCCCAGTGGGGCTTGCGCAGCAAGGAATTCGGCGGTGCCGGCTACAGCCAGCTGCTGTTCGACGACACCGACGCGCAGGGGCGCGTGCAGCTGAAAAGCAGCCATGCGGCGAGCGAGCTCAGTCTGGGCCATCTGATCCACGGCGCGGACAATTATCGCGGCAGCTTCCGCGGGCTTGGCGCCGAGCTGCGCACCGACGCCTATGGCACGGTACGGGCCGGCGCGGGCCTGCTGGTTTCCAGCTATGGCATCTCGCACCAGGCGGGCAGTCGCGAACCCATGGGCGACAATTCGGCCGTGATCGCCATGTTGAAGCAAACCGTGACCCTGGGCGAGACCTTCAGCCAGGCCGCGACGACCCATCAGACCGTGGCGCTGGCGGCACATCAGGGCGCGGCCAAGGCCAATCACAGCGTGCTTGCTGCACAGTCGGCGCCGCTCAAGGCGATGCTGGCGGCGGTCTCCGGCACGGTGCAGAGCGCGGACGGCGAGCTGCCCCATGTCGCCAGCCCCATCATCGCGATCGCCGCCAAGAGCGGGCTTGGCGTGATTGCCGGACAGAGCGTGCAGCTGGCGAACGGCGAAACCGTGACGCTGATGAGCGGGCAGGACACGCAGTTCGCCGCTGGCGGCCAGATGCGCATGCACAGCGGCCAGGCCATCGGCGTGCTGGCCGGTGCGGTCAAGGCGGGCGATGGCGGCGTCGGGCTGCAGATGATCGCGGCCAAGGATGCGGTCGACGTGCAGGCGCTGTCGGACGTGCTCAACGTGCAGGCGCGCGATGAAGTGAACGTGGTCAGCGCCAACGCGCACGTGGAGTGGGCTGCCGCCAAGCGCATTTCGCTGTCGACCGCCGGGGGCGCCAACATCACCATCGAGGGCGGCAACATCACGGTGCAATGCCCGGGCAAGGTGACGATCCACGCCGGCACCAAGAGCTTCGGCGGAGCGCAGCGTCTGGAGCGCGAGATGCCGTTGCTGCCGGCGGCCAATATGGTCGGCCCGTTCAGCAACCGGCTCGATGTGCACGACCTGTTTGTCCAGCATGAATTCTCCGGCATCGTCTACAAGGCGCTGATGCCGGATAAGCGCCTTTTGACCGGATCGCTCGATCAGCACGGCCGCTCGCCGCAGATCTACGCGCCGGAAGGCGAGGAGATTGAAATCCTCTACGGCCAGTCGCTGGAAGAATGGGATCTGATCGCCGAGATCGATCCGAACGAAAGCGATGACATCGTCGGCTGAACCCGAAAACCTTAACAGTCCTAATTAGCTTCAGAGTACATCATGACCGCTCCAAAAACAGCAGCAGACACTATCCAAAGCAAGGTGGGCTTACGCCTGGTGGACGCTACCGGCAAGAATATCGTCGGCCTCAAGTACCAGGTCCGGGAGCTGGAGAAGATCATCGCCAAGGGCGTCACCGACGCCGAAGGAAAATTGGCGCCGTTTGTGTCCGCCATCGGCACAATCCTGGGGGTGTTCGTCGAGAAGTTCGACACCAAAGAGATGAAGTTGGTGAGGAAGGTTATTCCATGGTCCGAGGACTTCACCATGAAGCTCGCCAGCGGCAAGCGCAAGGACAAGCTGGTGCCGCAGAAGGACGAGGGCGATCCGGGCAACTACAAGCGCAAGACCTACCTGGTCAAGGACGGCGATACGCTGGGCAAGATCGCGCCACGGTTCGGTACCACGGCAGCTGAACTGGCCAGGTTGAACGGCCTGTCGCTGACCAGCATCCTGCATATCGACCAGGTACTCAAGGTGCCGAACGGGCCGGACGGCAAGCCTGCGGCGCCGATTGCCGCGCCTGCTGAACCGGCTGAACCAGCTGAACCAGCGGCTGCTCCGGCAGCACCGGCCGCAGCGCCGACGACTGAACCTGAGCCGGCTCCGGAGGCGCCAGCCGCACCACCGGCCGATCTCAAGCAGCAGCAAGAAGCCGCGCCGAGCGATGCCGGCACCGATGCCGAGCCTGGCCCTGCCAAGGAGCAGCCTGTCACCACGCCAGTGCCGATCGTAAAGGAAGAAGATCGCGGCGAGAACGGTACGCCGAAAACCAGCCTCAGCCCGGTGTGCGACCAGAGTGGCTGCATCAAGCTCGGTGATAAAGGTCAGCTGGTCGAGGAGGTCAATCTGCGCTTGATGGGCTTCGGTAACACAGTGCACTCCCCGGCGCCGCTCGACGAGTTCACAGCCGCGACGCAAAACGCGGTCAAGCAGTTTCAGCGCGACTATATGGGTGTGGCGGAGACTGGAAAGGCGTGTGGAAAGGTGCTTGCGGCGATCGATGATTTCCTGGTGAAGTATCCGCTGCCTTACACCAATCTGGCGTGCCAATGTAACGCCAACAACCCAGGCAATCAGGGATGCCCCGGTTTTGGTTTGGGACGGACAGAGTCGGGCTCCGTTGGTCATCTGAAAAATGGCCATAGCAAGCCCGGCATTGAGAGACCCGGCATTCACCGTGGTTTGTTTTGGAGTTTGCGTGCGGCGATCTTCTATCTGCACGAAAAAGAAAGCCAGCTAGGATTTAGGTTCTCAAATGTCTCATCTGGCTACCGCTGCTGGAAGCGGGCTAAGCAGATGGAAATTTTCACGATCAATCATCTTGGCAATGCCATGGACGTTCATTTCAAGCGCGCCAGCAACGGCTCTCATGTGGAAGGTAATGCGCTGGAATCTCTGAAGAACAAGGTATTCGTGGGTAGAATGGGGGCTAACCCTGATTGGAGCGTAGTTAACAGAATTTCGCTCGAACCGCAATCGGATACCGACAAGTGGGTGCACATGGATGTTCGCCAGTTTGGCGAACGCTATACGCTAGACCGATTTTATGCAAAGACTAGGGAAGCGGCCGATGGCGACTCCTTGGTTACCATGGCCAAGCGTGAAGGGAGGTTTGGTCTGATTAACTGTGGTGGCATCGCGGCCAAATCTCTCCAGCCTGTCGATATGCCTGTGACGGGACCAGCGCCTAGTGCTGCGCCGGCTAAAACCAAGCCACCTGCGTCGAAGGCCAATCCTACGCCGCCTGCGCCTTCCGGAAATTCGAGCGGCGCTACAGCAGGTCCAGCCTCCGCTGAACGAAAAAACGCAAGGACGCTCCAAGTCTCAGCATTGGGTTTGGATTTCATCCGCACATGGGAGAGCGGTGATTTGAATAAGCAGCACCTTAAACTCTACGAGGATAATAAGGGTTTCTGTACTATTGGTGTCGGACATCTCGTTGATGGGAAAAGATCATGTGCAGAGCTTAAGAAAGCGGGAAGCGTGCAGTATAAAATATATGAGAAAGGCCTTGCAGACGAGGCTGCGGAGCGCGCGCTATTCGCGGAAGACGTGCAACAGGTGATCGACAGTACGATATCAGTTATCCATGTACCGTTGCATCAACATGAATTTGATGCATTGATGTGCTTGGCCTTTAATACCGGCGGGCTGACCAAGTTTAAAAAGCTCTTAGCCAAGCTAAATACGGGAAATTACAGCGGGTGTTGCGATGAGTTTGCGGACATCACCAACGGCGGGGATCAGAGTTTAGCCAACCGGCGAAAGTCCGAGATAAAGTTGTTTAGAAACAATGTTTATGATGCTAGGCACTAAGGAATGATTATGCGTTTTTTTAAGATGTGGTTGTTGACATGTGGCTTTTTTTTAAGTGCGTCCGCTTGGGCGGCAGTTCCTGAAGGTAGTTGGAAATTTGCGGCTTCGGCAGATTATTTTGGCAGTACGCCGGACGACGAGGCACCAGAGTTTACCACTATTGTTTTTCATGACAACGAAGTCAGATTGTCCGAAGCTTGTGTTGCTCAGCTCAGTCCAATTCCGTATTATTTTCCGCAAACCTTTCAACCGCTTACAAAGCAAGGTATTTCAGCTAAGCAGGTCGACTATTTTCTCTTGAAGCACTTTCACTTGTCGCTTTCTGCAGTCAAAGAAATCTATGTGTTGAAATCTGCGCCAGAGCGCTGTGCAGGGCCAATGAGGAAGTTTTTCTTGGTGGGCGATAGGATTCTATTTGCCGCTGGCGTGACCTTTTACACGTACGTTAAAGTCCAGTCTGAAAACCCGCCGGACGCGGTGCCCACGGGAGTCGTGTCACCGAAGGCGGACTTGGTCGCCGGGTATAAGTTGACTCGCTTCCCAATGGATACGGACCTATACACTTCTTCATGCAGGCCGAAAATCCTCGATGCCAATGGTCAGCCACATACAACCGACAAATGTGCTCCTGATTTCTTCCCTTACGTTGCAGATCCCAAGAGTGCCGATCCGCTTATGAAGTTGATCGGTAATCATAACTACGGGAAGTGGGGGCAGCGCTACACTTTTGATTTCTCGCCACCATTCAAACAAAAGATTCCCGCGACGTTCCTGGTGTTTGCTCCGATCAAAGGGATAACTCTGGTTCGCGTCGACGACCTCGTTAGAGTCCGTAATGAAGAACGCGATGTGATGAGTCCTGCCTACCTTTCCATCGTAGACGGCAAGATCGTTGATCAGATTTCGGGCTGTCGGTTTAACCGCGACTATGTCTGTATGGCGAAAGATCAAGCAGTGGGCAAGCTGACCGAGAGCGGGAAGTTTCTGAAACTGGATTAATCTCATGGCGCTCTGTGTTAACGAAATGGTTATCCAATTTTTAAGGACGGGGCTGTCTATCTGCGCCGCACTGATGAGTACATATGTCAGCGCGGTGACTCTTGAAGGTACTTGGAAGTTTGAGCGTTCGGTCGACTATTTAGGCCGGACGCCGGTCAACCAGGCGCCGCGTTTCCCGACCCTCGTTATTCATAACAACGAGGTCCGCTTGTCCGACGCCTGCGTGGCCAAGTTCGCGCCGGAAGAGTACCTGTTCTCCGATGTCTTCCAGCCGCTGATCAAACAGGGCGTCACGGAAAAGCAAGTCGATGCATTCCTCTTGAAGAACTTGAACCTGTCGCTGTCCAAAACCAAGGAAGTCTTTAACTTGGCAGATACGCCAGGCAATTGCTCGCGACCGGTGACGGAGTTCTTCGTAGTCGGTGACCGGATTCTGGTTCCCGTCGGCGTCACCTTCTACACTTACGTCAAGGTCCCGGCTGAGGCTGCGCCAGCGGCCGCTGGCGGTCCTGCGGCTGCCATGGTAGCCGGATATAAACTGAGCAAGCTGCCGATGAATTTCGAGCGCTACAACTCTTTCTGCACGCCGAAAATCCTGAACGCCAAAGGCAAGCCGCAGGCCACCGACAAATGCGCGCCGGATTACTTCCCTTATGTCGCCGATCCGAAAAGCGCGGATCCGATCATGAAGCTGGTCGGCAATCACGACTATGTAAAAGGTGGACAGGAATATGCCCAAGGATTTTCGCCGCCATTCAAGCAGAAGGTTCCGGCGATGTTCCTGGTGTTTGCGCCGATGAAGCAGGTGATCCTGGTTCGCGTCGACGATTTTGAACTGGTCCGCAACGAGCAGCGCGAGATCATGTCGGGCGTCTATCTTTCCATCGTGGACGGCAGGGTGGTCGATCAGATTCAGGGCTGCGATATGAGCAGCGACTATGTCTGCATGGAAGAGGGCCGCCCCGTGGCCAAACTGACCGATGACGGCAAGTTTAGGAAAGCTAATTGATGCAATGGCGATGGATGTTTAGTATGTGGCTGTCGATCTGCACGTCTTTTGCAGCCACAAACGCGTGGGCGGCGGTTCCTGAGGGAGCTTGGAAATTCGATCGGTCGGCTGACTATTTTGGACGGATGCCGGCTAACGAGGCGCCGCCGTTCACCACCATCACTTTTCGTGGCGATGAAGTCAGATTGTCCGAAGCCTGCGTGGCCAAGCTTAGCCTCAAAGACTATGCCTTCCCCCGACTATTTCAGCCGCTCACCAAACAAGGCATTTCGGCGAAGCAGGTCGACAACTTCCTCCTGAAACACTTTAAGCTGTCGCTGTCGGGAACCAATGATGTCTATAGGCTGAAATCCACGCCGACGGACTGCGAAGATCCAATGGGCGACTTCTTCGTGATCGGTGATCGGATTCTGTTTGTGGCGGGTGCCACTTTTTACAGTTACGTAAAACAATAGGCCGCGTAAGAGTCGCCAGATGGAAGACGAAAAACAGAGGGAACCCCATCGTACTTTAGACCGCATTTGAAAGGTTAAGCATGTCCGAAAACATTCCTACGCTGTACGAATGGCTGGGCGGTATCGATGCCCTGCGTCGTCTGACCGCGCGCTTCTACGAGCACGTCAAGCACGACAACTTGCTGGCCCCAGTGTTTGCCCACATGGGCGACGATCATCCAGCGCACGTTGCGGCCTTTCTTGCCGAGGTACTGGGCGGCCCAAGTGGGGCTGGGGCGAAGTCAAGGGGCCATATCGTGGCTGAAACCTTACGGCACTTCCAGTTCAGGGCCCTGGCGGTGGTCACGCTGCTTGGCGGGCTGCTGGCGTGTGGCACGGCATCGGCGGCGGATTCGGTGATCGAAGCACCTAATGTGGTCGCGATCTCGCCACGGCTCGTCACATCGGGCCAGCCCGGCGCTGAGGCTCTGGCTGGCTTGGCTGCGCAGGGCTTTGGCGCCGTTATCTACCTGGCGCCGCCTACCGTGTCGGACGCCGTTGCTGGCGAAGCGGAGATCGTTCGCCGGCAGGGCCTTGAGTTCGTTAATATTCCCATCCAGTTCGGAAATCCGACCGAGGCCGACTTCCAGTCGTTCGTGGCGGCCATGGAGCGGCTACGTGATCGCAAAGTCCTGGTCCATTGCCAGATCAATATGCGCGCCTCCAGCATGACCTTCCTGTATCGCACCATCGTCCTTCACGAGAAGCCAGAGCTCGCCTATGAATCGGTCGCGCGGGTGTGGTCGCCGGAGGGGCCTTGGAAGCGCTTGCTGGTGTCCCAGCTACGAAAAGCGGGTATCCCGTTTGAACCCTATTGAAGTCTCTCAAAGGTGGGCGCGTATCGCCCGCGCCAGTTGCGCGAACGCCGGCGCGATATGGGCCGATTCCACGCAGGCATAGCCCAGCACCAGCCCGGACTGGCTGCGCGCCTGCTGATGGTAGTAGCCCGATAACGGCCGCACGGCGATGCCCAACTCCTGCGCCGTTTGCGCGACCGCGCGGTCATCGCAGCCCGGCGGCAGGTACAGCGTCAGGTGCAGGCCCGCATCGGCGCCGGCCGCATGCACCTGATCCGGCGTGAACTCGGCGGCGATGGCGCGCTGCAGAATCTCCAGCCGGCTGCCATACAACAGCCGCATGCGGCGGATGTGGGCGTTGAAATGTCCACGCTCGATGAACGCCGCCATGGTCGCCTGCAACGGCGCGTGGCCGGACCGGTACACCTCTTCCATGCCGGTGACGAAGGCCGGCGCCAGCGCTTCCGGCAGTACCAGGTATCCCAGCCGCAGGCCGGGGAACATGGTCTTGCTGAAGGTACCCATGTACAGCACACGTTCCCCGCGGTCCATGCCTTGCAGTGAAGCGAGCGGCCGGCCGCCGTAGCGGAACTCGCTGTCGTAGTCGTCCTCGATGATCCAGCAGCCGTGGCGCTGCGCATACTCCAGCAGCATGCGGCGGCGCGACAGGCTCATCACCGTCCCCAGCGGATACTGGTGCGACGGCGTCACGAAAATGAAGCGCGGCGGCCGCGCCAGCTGGCCCGGCTTGGGACAGAGACCTTCCTGATCCAGGCCGACCGGCCGGATCTCCACGTCCGCCGCCGCCAGCATATTGCGCGCGCCCCAGTAGCAGGGATCTTCCACCCATGCCGCGTCGCCCGGATCGCTGAGCAGGCGCATGCACAGGTCGATCGACTGGTGGATGCCGCCGGTGATGACGATCTGCTCCGGCGTGCAGTCCACCGAGCGCGATACCTTCAGATAGTTGGCCAGCGCCTCGCGCAGCGGCTGGTGGCCGCCGCCGGCGCCGTAGGTCAGGCTGGCGACCGGCGGATTGCGCCAGATGCGCGATTGCAGCGCGTTCCAGGTCTTGTGCGGGAACTGCGTCACATCCGGCACGCCGGGGACGAAAGCGCCCCATTGCTGCTGCGAGGCGCCGGCGTGGGCCACCAGCTTGCGGCCGCGCCGCGACAGCGCGTTGTGTGCAGTGGCCGTCGCCGGCTTGCGGCGTGCGCTGGCCGGCGGCGCGCCGTCGAGTAAAGGCACGGTGTCGGTCACGTAGGTGCCGCCGCTGCCGCGCGTCTCCAGATAGCCTTCGGCCAGCAGCTGCTCGTAGCCATACAGGACGGTGTTGCGCGAGAGTCCCAGCTGGAGCGCCAGGTCGCGGCTCGACGGCAGGCGCGTGTCGGCCGGCAGCACGCGGTCGAGGATGAGCTGGCGCAGCAGCTGGTAGATGCGCTGATTGCGGGGCTGGCCGGGAGATCGGTCGAGATGCAGCAGCAGGTAGTCGGATACGGTGAAGGTGCGCATGGTTCAGTATAGCGCGAATCTTGGTACCATCTAAAAATCGAAATTGGCACTATCAACTGGTGCCAAAGAACGCGACCATGGAGGCCTCTTAACTCGTCATGGCAGGAAGCAGAATGGATACCAATCGCGATTGGCAGCAGCGCAAAAACCAGAGCACCCCGCGCGGCGTGGGTGTGATGTGCGATTTCTACGCGGAGCGCGCGTTGAATGCGGAGTTGTGGGACATCGAAGGCCGCCGCTATATCGACTTCGGCGCCGGCATCGCAGTGCTCAACACCGGCCATAGCCACCCGCGCATACTGGCCGCCGTCAGCGAGCAGCTGCAGCGCTTCAGCCACACCGCCTATCAGATCGTGCCTTACGCCTCCTATGTTGCGTTGGCCGAGAAGATCAATCAGATCACGCCGGGCACGCACGCCAAGAAGACGGCCTTCTTCAGCACCGGCGCCGAGGCGGTGGAGAATGCGATCAAGATCGCCCGTTCCGCCACTGGCCGCGCGGGCGTGATCGCCTTCAGCGGCGGCTTCCACGGCCGCACCATGATGGGCATGGCGCTGACCGGCAAGGTCGAACCCTATAAAACCGGCTTCGGTCCGTTCCCGGCCGAGGTGTTCCATGCGCCGTTCCCCAATGCGCTGCATGGCGTCACGGTGGAGCAGTCGCTGGCCGCGCTGAACACGCTGTTCAAGGCCGATATCGAACCGAAGCGGGTGGCCGCCATCATCATCGAGCCGGTGCAGGGCGAGGGCGGTTTCTACGTCGCGCCGCCCGAATTCATGCTGGCCTTGCGCGCGCTGTGCGACAGCCACGGCATCCTGCTGATCGCCGACGAGATCCAGACTGGCTTCGCCCGTACCGGCAAGATGTTCGCGATGGACCATTACGACGTGGTGCCGGACCTGATGACGATGGCCAAGAGCCTGGCCGGCGGCTTGCCGCTGTCGGCGGTGTGCGGCCGCGCCGAGATCATGGACGCGCCGGGACCGGGCGGCTTGGGCGGCACCTACGGCGGCAATCCGCTGGCGGTGGCGGCGGCGCACGCGGTGCTGGATGTGATCGAAGAGGAGCGGCTGTGCGAACGCGCGGTGACGGTGGCGCAGCGCTTGCGCGACAGGCTGGAGGCGGCACGTGCCGATGTTCCGGAGATCGCCGAGGTGCGCGGCATCGGCGCCATGCTGGCGGTGGAGTTCCGCGACCCGCAGAGCGGCGCGCCGAATCCGACTTTCACCAAGAAGGTTCAGGCACACGCGATGAGCAACGGCTTGCTGCTGTTGACCTGCGGCGGCTACGGCCAGGTGATACGCTTCCTGTGCCCATTGACGATAGGCGACGCGGTGCTGGATGAAGCGCTCGATATCCTCGACGCAGCCCTGCGCGCATAAGAACCCGTCATTCCCGCCTTCGAGGGAATGACGGATCAGCGTATCCTAAGGAGAGACTAATGACACTGAAGCTAAAAGATCCAACCCTGCTGCGCCAGCGTGCCTACGTCAACGGGGAGTGGAGCGATGCCGACGGCGGCGCAACGCTGGCCGTCACCAATCCCGCCACCGGCGAGCAGCTCGGCACCGTGCCGCTGATGGGCGCCACTGAAACACGCCGCGCAATCGCGGCCGCCAACGCGGCCTGGCCGGCCTGGCGCAAAAAAACCGCCAAGGAACGCGCCGCCATCCTGCGCAAGTGGAATGACCTGATCCTGGAAAACAGCGAAGACCTGGCGCAGCTGATGACGGCCGAGCAGGGCAAGCCGCTGGCCGAGTCGCGCGGCGAGGTGGCATATGGCGCCTCCTTCATCGAATGGTTCGGCGAAGAGGCCAAGCGCGTGGCCGGCGAGACCCTGGCCTCGCCATGGACCGACCGCCGCCTGCTGGTGACCAAGGAACCAATCGGCGTCTGCGCCGCCATCACGCCGTGGAATTTCCCGATCGCGATGATCACCCGCAAAGTCGGCCCGGCGCTGGCTGCCGGCTGCACGATGGTGCTCAAGCCGGCCGAAGCGACGCCATTCTCCGCGCTGGCACTGGCCCTGCTGGCCGAACGCGCAGGCGTACCGGCCGGCGTGTTCAGCGTGGTGACTGGCGCGCCGAAAGACATCGGCGGCGAAATGACCTCCAACCCCACGGTACGCAAGTTGACCTTCACCGGCTCGACGGCGATCGGCCGCCTGCTGATGGAGCAGAGCGCCAAGACCATCAAGAAGCTGTCGCTGGAACTGGGCGGCAACGCGCCGTTCATCGTATTCGATGACGCCGACCTCGATGCGGCGGTGGAGGGCGCGCTGGCCTCCAAGTACCGCAACGCCGGCCAGACCTGCGTCTGCGCCAACCGCATCTACGTGCAGGACGGCGTGTACGAGCAGTTTGCTGAAAAACTGGTGGCCGCCGTGGCCAAACTCAAAGTCGGCAACGGCGCGGAAGAAGGCGTGACGCAAGGCCCGCTGATCGACGAAAAGGCAGTGCAGAAGGTCGAGCAGCACGTGGCCGACGCGCTGGACAAGGGCGGCCGACTGCTGGCCGGCGGCAAGCGCCACGCACTGGGTCACAGCTTCTTCCAGCCGACCGTGATCGCCGACATCACCAGCGACATGATTGTCGCCACCGAGGAGACCTTCGGCCCGCTGGCGCCGCTGTTCCGCTTCCACACCGACGACGAAGTCGTCGCGCTGGCCAACGACACCGAGTTTGGCCTGGCCAGCTACTTCTATTCGCGCGACATCGGCCGCATCTGGCGCGTGGCCGAGGGACTGGAGAGCGGTATGGTCGGCGTCAACACCGGCCTGATCTCGAATGAAATCGCACCCTTCGGCGGCGTCAAACAATCGGGGCTGGGACGCGAGGGATCGCGCCATGGCATCGACGACTATCTCGTGATGAAATACGTCTGCCTGGGCGGCATCTAACGGGCATGCGCATCCAGCAGGCATTGCTGGAATGCGAGCGCCACCCGTGACGGACGGGGCGAGCCGCGCAGTATCGAGACGAAATCGCACTCGTAGCGGAACAGCTCCGGATGCACGGCGCGCATCTTGCCATCCGCAACAAAGCCCCGCGCATAATGGTCCGGCAAGAACCCAAGGTACTTGCCGGACAAGATCAACGTAGCGATGGATTCCTGGTCGAAGCCAGTCGCCTTGCGCGGCAGCCGCACCTGCTGGCTGATTTCCATATTGGGCGAGTGATAGCCCAATCCCGCAAATTGATAGTTGCGGATGCCGTGCCAATCCAATCCCTTGTCATCCCGCGCAAACAGCGGGTGCTGCGCGCCGCAGTGCAGCAGCATCGTCTCGCCAAACAGCGTGTCGTAGCTCAGGCTTTCCGAACTGCGGTGGGCTGGGATAATCCCCACCTGGAACTGGCCGTCGATGACGCCACGCTCGATCATGTTGATCGTCGCGACGTGGAAGTTCAACGCCACATCCGGCGCCAACTCGGCAAACAAAGCAATCGCCTCGCTGATTTTGCAGGCCGGGTTGCTGGCCGTCTTGTCGAACACCGCCACATGCAGCTGGCCGCCCATGCGGCGGTGGATATCGTCCACGCTGGCGCGGAAGATGTCGGCGGAGGCCAGCAGGCGCTGGGTCTCCTCGTAGATGCGTTCACCCTCGGCGGTCAACGCAAAGCCGGCCCGCCCACGGCTGCACAGGCGCAGTTTCAGCCGCTCTTCCAGATCCTTCACATGCCGGCTGACCGTGGAGATGCCGATGTTGAGTTCCAACCCGGCAGCCGCCATGCCGCCGCAATCGGCCACGCTTTTAAACACCTGCAGCAAGCGAAAATCCATGTCGCTCAACTGTCCCAGTACCGCCTTGGTCTTTACTTGCATAAAACGCTAACTAAGCATTGATAGCTTGATAAATATGGAAGTTAAATCTTACCCTAAAATCGATGCCATCAACGCTTTTTAACAGGAGACGAATATGAAGCAAGGCGACACCCGCACCGACGCCGCTTGGCTGGAGGCGCACTGGATGCCGTTTTCCGGCAACCGGAATTTCAAGGCCGATCCGCGCATCATCGTCGGTGCACAGGGCAGCTATTACACCGATGTCGACGGCCGGCGCATCTTCGACGGCCTGTCGGGCTTGTGGTGCAGCGGCCTCGGTCATGGCCACCCGAAGATCACCGAAGCCGTCAGCCAGCAGATGGCGACGCTGGATTACGCGCCGGCCTTCCAGTTCGGCCATCCACAGTCGTTCGCGCTGGCCAACCGCCTGAAGGAACTGACGCCGGACGGACTCGATTACGTGTTCTTCACCGGCTCCGGCTCGGAAGCGGCGGACACCTCGCTGAAGATGGCGCGCGCCTACTGGCGCGCCAAAGGCCAGGCCAGCAAGACCCTGCTGATCGGCCGCGAGAAGGGCTATCACGGCGTCAATTTCGGCGGCATTTCCGTCGGCGGCATTGCCGGCAACCGCAAGATGTTCGGCCAGGGCATACAAGCCGACCACCTGCCGCATACGCAGCTGAAGCAGAACGCTTTCTCGCGCGGCACGCCGGAGCATGGCATCGAACTGGCCGACGACCTGCTGGACCTGATCGCGCTGCACGACGCGTCGAATATCGCCGCCGTCATCGTCGAGCCGTTCTCCGGTTCGGCCGGTGTGGTGATCCCGCCCAAAGGCTATCTGCAGCGCCTGCGTGAGATCTGCACTGCCCACAACATCCTGCTGATCTTCGATGAAGTCATCACCGGTTTCGGCCGGGTTGGCGCTTACACCGCCGCGCAGGCTTTCGGCGTCACGCCCGACATCATGAACCTTGCCAAGCAGGTGACCAACGGCGCCCAGCCGCTCGGCGCCGTGCTGGCGTCGAAGGACATCTACGACACCTTCATGGCCAACGGCGGCCCCGACTACATGGTCGAGTTCGCGCATGGCTACACCTACTCGGCGCATCCGGTCGCCTGCGCGGCGGGCCTGGCGGCGCTGGATGTGCTGGTCAGCGAGCAGATGATCGAGCGGGTGCAGGGACTGGCGCCGCATTTCGAAGACGCCGTGCACGGCCTCAAGGGAAGCAAGCACGTCACCGACATCCGCAACATCGGCCTGGCCGCCGGCCTGACCATCGCGGCGCTGCCGGGCGAACCGGCGCGCCGGCCCTACGAGATTGCCATGAAGTGCTGGCGCAAAGGCTTCTACGTACGCTACGGCGGCGACACCATCCAACTGGCGCCGCCATTCATTTCCACCCCCGCCGAGATCGACAGCCTGGTCTCCGCACTGGGCGACGCCATCCACGAAACCGCTTGACGCACACAACACAGGACACCGCATATGGAATCGAACACCCTCATCGGCCATCTGATCGACGGCCAGGACGTCTACGGCACTGGCCGTTCGCAATACGTCTACAACCCGGCCACCGGCGCGGCGGAAAAGCGCGTGCTGCTGGCGGACCGTCTCACCGTCGAAGCCGCAATCGCCTCGGCCCAGGCCGCGTTTCCGGCCTGGCGCAACACGCCGCCGCTGAAGCGCGCGCGTATCATGAGCAACCTGAAGCAGCTGCTGGAACAACACGCCGAAGAAATCTGCCAGCTGATCACCGCCGAGCACGGCAAGGTGCTCAGCGACGCCATGGGAGAGCTGCAGCGCGGCATCGAGAACATCGAATACGCCAGCTACGCGCCGGAGCTGCTGAAGGGCGAGCACAGCAAGAACGCCGGCCCGTCCATCGACTCCTGGAGCGAGATGCAGCCGCTGGGTGTGGTGGCCGGTATCACGCCGTTCAACTTCCCGGCGATGGTGCCGTTGTGGATGTGGCCGCTGGCCATCGCCTGCGGCAATACCTTTGTGCTCAAGCCGTCCGAGCGCGATCCCTCGTCCACACTGCTGATCGCCCGGCTGGCGCTGGAGGCGGGCCTGCCGCCGGGCGTGCTCAACGTCGTCAACGGCGACAAGGAAGCGGTCGACACGCTGCTGATGGATGCACGCGTGCAGGCGGTCAGCTTTGTCGGCTCGACGCCGATCGCCGAGTACATCTACGCCACCGGCACCGAGCAGGGCAAGCGCATCCAGGCGCTCGGCGGCGCCAAGAATCACGCCGTCGTCATGCCGGACGCCGACATCCCGCAGGCAGTCAGCGCGCTGATGGGCGCGGCCTACGGTTCGTGCGGCGAGCGCTGCATGGCGATCCCGCTGCTGGTGGCGGTCGGCGATGCGACAGCTGACGCCCTGATCGCCGGCCTGCGCACCGAGATCGGCAAGATGCGCGTCGGCCCGGGCAACGACGCGCGCAGCGACATGGGCCCGCTGGTCACGCGCCAGCACTACGACAAGGTGCGCGGCTACGTGGCGCAAGGCGTGGCCGAAGGCGCGACGCTGCTGGTCGACGGCCGCGAGATCGAATTGCCCAAGGGTTACGAGGATGGCTACTACCTCGGCCCGTGTCTGTTCGACCACGTCACGCCGCGCATGCGCATCTACCAGGAAGAGATCTTCGGGCCGGTGCTGGGCGTGGTGCGGGTGGCCTCGCTGCAAGCGGCGATGGACATGATCGACGCGCACGAGTACGGCAACGGCACCTGCATCTTCACCCGCGACGGCGAGGCGGCGCGCTACTTCAGCGACGGCATCCAGGTCGGCATGGTCGGTGTGAACGTGCCGCTGCCGGTGCCGGTGGCCTATCACTCCTTCGGCGGCTGGAAGCGATCGCTGTTCGGCGACCTCGGCGCGTATGGTCCGGACGGCGTGCGCTTCTACACCCGCCGCAAGACGATCACCCAGCGCTGGCCGTCCGCCGGCGTGCGCGAAGCCACGGTGTTCAGCTTCCCGTCGAACCAGTAAGTTAGCCCCTCCAAAAGGAAGCACGGCCAGCGATGGTCGTGCTTCCGCACGCCTGTTCGCAGGGCAGCCGCAGCTGTCGTAAAAAAGCGAATAAAAGATCAGTTTTTACAAAAGTATTTGCGGACTTGATCCGCTTTTCGGGTACTATTTTTCAAAAGCCGACGAATTGTTCGGTTTATGACGCAAACGATAAGGAGCACTACCAATGGCAAAGAAGGCAATCATCTCCGTCCTGGGCGGCGGCGGCATGATGGGGCAGGGCATCATCCGCGATCTGCTGTCTGACCGCAGCATCATCGAGATCGGCGAAGTACGGGTATTCGACAGCGACCGCAGCCGCATGACGGCACTGCGCGATCAACTGGGCGACGCCCGCCTCACACTGCACGACCTGGACGTGGCCGATCCGACGGCACTGGCCCGCGCGTTGGCCGGTTCCGACATTTGCGTCAACTCCGTGCCGACGCTGGCCGGACACCAGATGGCGATCTTCGAAGCCGCGCTGGGCGCCCGCGTCGATTACGTGGACCTGGGCGGCCTGGGCACCTACACCGTCAAGCAGCTGCAATGGCAGCAGCGTTTCCGTGACGTCGGCGTGGTGGCGGTGCTGGGCGTGGGCGCCGATCCCGGCATGTCGAATGTGATCTGCCGCGCCGTGGCGGACGAGCTGGACGAGATCGATAGCATCAACCTGTACTGGGCCGCGACCCTGACCGGCGACGAGAATCCGGTGCTGGTGCCGCCGTACAGCGTGTCGACAGTGCTGGCCGAGTACGCTCATCCGTGCCTGCAATTCCTTGGTGGCCGTCACGTCGAATGCGCGCCGCAGACCGGCATCGAAACCATCGACCTGCCGGCGCCGTGGGGCCGTTGCGAGTTCATGTACTCGATCCATTCCGAGCAGTTGACCGTGCCGCTGGCCGATGGCATCCGCGAAAAAGGCATCAAGGAATTCACCTGGAAGCTGCACCTGCCAAATCGCGAGCATGAGGCGTGGGTTGGGCTGGTCAAGGCCGGCTTCGGCGACTTCGATCGCACGGTGGATATCAACGGCGTCGCGGTGCGTCCGCTCGACGTGCTCAACGCCGTCATCCAGCGCAACATCGCCGAGAACCAGGAACGCATCCCTCAGCAAAAAAGCCACGAGATCCATTTCGCCGTCGGCCGTGGCCGCGTCGGCGGCAAGAGCGCGACGGCGCGCTGCCAGGTCATCGTCCGTCCCAACGCCATGTACGAAGGCTATGTGGATGCGGCCACGTCGATGAACGCGTCGATCGCGGTGCAGCTGATGCTGAGCGAGCCGCGCCGTCCCGGTGTGTATGCGCCGGAAGCGTACTTCAACGCGGTCAGCTATTTCCGCGAAGCCGAGAAGCGCGAGTTCGACATCACCATGACGCGCGACATCGGCTGAGCGGAAGGACAGAAACCATGCGCAACCTGCTCTATATCGACGGCGCCCTGGTCGAACCGGCCCGTGGCGGCTTCCTGGAGGTGATCGACCCGGCCACCGGCGACTGCTTCGCGCTGGCCGCCGCCGCGACCGAAGCCGATGTCGATGCCGCCGTGGCCGCCGCCCGCCGCGCCTTCGACCATGGCCCGTGGCCGCGCATGCCGGCAAGCGAGCGCGCCGTCGTGCTGCGCCGTGTCGCCGGCGCCATCCGCAACGACCTGGAGGAACTGGCGGCGCTGGAAATGCGCGACAACGGCAAGCCGCTGAAGGAAGCGCGCGGCGACATCGCCGACGCCGCCTACTGCTTCGACTACTACGCCGACATGGCCGAACAGGCCGAGGCCGAAGGCGAAGCAAGACACGATGTCGGCGACGACCGCTTCCACTGCCGGGTGCGCAAGGAGCCGCTGGGCGTGGTGGGCGCCATCACGCCGTGGAATTTCCCGCTGCTGATGGCGGCGTGGAAGGTGGCGCCGGCACTGGCGGCCGGTTGCTGCGTGGTGCTCAAACCGTCCGAGCTGTGCCCGCTGACTTGCGGCGCGTTGGCGCACTACCTGCATGAAGCCGGCTTGCCCGCTGGCGCTTTCAACCTGCTGACGGGGACCGGGCCGGATGCCGGCGTCCCGTTGAGCATGCATGCCGGAGTCGACAAGCTGGCCTTCACCGGCTCGCAGGCGACCGGCACGCGGGTGATGCAGGCGGCCGCGCCCGGCATCCGCAACGTCAGCCTGGAGCTGGGCGGCAAGTCGCCCTTCATCGTGTTCGCCGACTGCGATCTGGACAAGGCAGTCGAGTGGATACAGTTCGGCGTGTTCTGGAACCAGGGGCAGATTTGTTCCGCCACCTCGCGCCTGCTGGTCGAACGGCCGATCTACGAGGCACTGCTGGCGCGCTTGGTCGCGGCGGCCGAGCGCATCCAGATCGGTCCGGGCGACCGGGATGGCGTGCAGATGGGGCCCATCGTTTCGAAAGGGCAGCTGCACCGGGTGCTGGAAGGCATCGGGCGCGGCCTGGACGAGGGCGGGCGGCTGGTCAGCGGCGGTTGCTGTCCGCCGCATCTGGTACGCGGCTATTTCGTGCAGCCGACCATCTTCGCCGACGTCCCGCTCGACAGCTGGATCTGGCGCGAAGAAGTGTTCGGGCCGGTGCTGTGCGTGCGGCCGTTCGACACCGAGGCCGAAGCGATTGCCGTCGCCAACGACAGCCGCTTCGGCCTGGCCGGGGCGGTGATGTCGGCCGACCTGGAACGCTGCGAGCGGGTGGCGAAGGCACTGCGTGCAGGCGTGGTGTGGATCAACTGTTCGCAGCCGACCTTTACCCAATTGCCATGGGGCGGCTACAAGGCCTCCGGTATCGGCCGCGAACTGGGGCGGCACGGCTACGAGGCCTACCTGGAGGTGAAGCAGATCACCCGCTTCGACTCCGGCGCCGACTGGAACTGGTACCAGCCGGCGGCGGTGGAAGGCAAATAGTCCAATTAACAACGCTGTATAAAAAACGTGTGGAAAACTGAATATTTATTCGGATATAGTCTGCACATAAAAATAATCAAATCGGAGACAAGAAGATGGTTAAGCAAACACCTTACGGCGTCATGCGCCGCTTGATACTCAGCGGCCTGTGGCTGGCAGGCGCCAGCGGCGCCGCAATGGCAGCCGACGCGACCCAGCTCGGCACCACGCTGACCCCGCTGGGCGCGGAAATGGCGGGCAGCAAAGACGGCCGCATCCCGGCGTGGAAAAACGAAGTCCAGTCCATCGACGGCTGGGCCTGGGGCAAGCCGCGCAAGGAGTTCTGGAAATACAAGAACGACGCCGCCCAATACACCATCAACGCCGCCAACATGGCCCAGCACGCCGACGTACTGACGCCGGGCCAGATGGCGCTGCTGAAACAGAACCCCGGATTCCAGATGGACGTCTACCCGACCCGCCGCAGCTGCGGCGTACCGGATTTCGTCGCCGACAACACCCGCAAGAACGTGGCCACCGCCAAGATGGGGGCCGACGGCTGGAGCCTGAAGGCCGCCGTCGTACCGGGCACGCCATTCCCGCTGCCGACCACCGGCGCGCAGGCGATGATGAACATGAAGATGCGCTATCGCGGCGTCGGCGTCGAATACCAGAACGGCTACACCATGGTATCGCCACGGCGCGGCAGCGAGGACTGGATCATGGCCGGCTACGAGCAGAACTACTTTTTCCCGAACGGGAAGAAGGGCTCGTTTAATCTGAGCGACGGCAGCAACATCGAGTACTACACCTACTTCACCTACAAGTCGCCGGCGGCGCTGGCCGGCCAGGCGCTGGCCGCCAACATCTACCTCGACAATCCGAGCAGCGAAACCTTCTACTATTTCCCCGGCCAGCGCCGCGTGCGCCGCCTGCCGGCTTATGCCTACGATGCGCCGCAGATCGGCTTCGAGAACCAGTACCTGCTCGACGAGACCGCCATGTTCACCGGCACGCTGGACCGCTTCGACTGGAAGATCGTCGGCAAAAAAGAGGTGCTGGTGCCGTACAACGTGTTCGGCGCGTACGACTTCAAGGCCAAGATCGCCGATGTGGTGGGCCGCAACGCGCTGGCTGCCAGTGCCCGCCGCTACGAGCTGCACCGCGTGTGGGTGGTCGAGGCGACGGTGAAGCAGGGCGCCCGCCACGTCTCGCCCAAGCGCACCTACTACCTCGATGAAGACAGCTGGAACGCGGTATTGGCCGAGGACTACGACGTCCAGGGCGCGCTGTGGAAGGTCCGTGAAGGCTACCTGGTACCGGTCTACGAGACGGGAACCTGCGATGTGCTGGCATTCAGCCAGTACAACCTGCCCGAAGGTCGCTATGTGTTCGACTTCACCACCGTCGGTGCTGGCGTCGACGTCAAGTGGTTGACGGAAAGCAGGGGAGAGCGGACCAAGGCGTCCTTCTACACGTCAGAAAACCTGCGCGCCATCAGCGACCGCTGATCCGTCGACCACATACCGGAGTCTTCAATGAACAAGCCATTTATCATGGCCTGCGCGATCGGCACGTCCGTCGCCAGCCTGGGCGCGCGCGCCGAAACCTTTAGCAATGAATACGTCAAGGGCAGTTTCGATTCGACCATCAGCATCGGCACCGGCATCCGCACACGCGGCCCGAATACGACCCTGATCAGCGCCGGCAACAGCGGCGGGCCGGAAGGCCAGCTGTCGCCCACCAGCGGCCTTGGCGACCAGGGCGACCTGAACTACGGCAAGGGCGATGCCTTCACCACCTACCTGAAGGGCTCGCATGAGCTGCTGCTCAGCTTTCCGGAGGGCGTGACGGCGATGGGCCGGGTCAGCTGGCTGCGCGACTTCTCGGCCACCCACACCACCGGCTGGACCAGCGCCGGCACGCCGCCCGGCCTGAGCGACAACCTGTCCGACGATGCCCGCAAGGACCTGCGCTTCAAGGCCCGCGTACTGGACCTGTGGATCAGCAAGCGCTTCGACATCGACGGCCACATGCTGCGCATCCGCGCCGGCAACCAGGTGATCAGCTGGGGCGAGAGCCTGTTCATCCCCGGCGGCATCAACGTCACCAACGCGGTCGACCTGATGCGCCTGTCGCAGCCGGGCACGCAGCTCAAGGAAGCCATCCTGCCGGCGCCCATCGTCAGCGCGGCCGCAGGGCTGGGCAACGGCTTCAACGCCGAAGCCTATGTGCAACTGGGCTGGAACGCCAACTACATGCCGCCGACCGGCAGCTTCTGGTCGACCTACAACGGCATCGGCGCCGGCCACGACGACTACTTCCTGCAAGAGACCAAGGCCAGGAACGGCGGCCAGTGGGGCTTGTCGCTGCGCTACCAGCCGCCCGGCACGCAGCTGAACCTGGGCGTCTACGCCCTCAACTACCACGACAAGTCGCCGTCGTTCACCTTCAACAACCCGAACGGCGCGATGGGCTGGGTGTACGGCGAGGACCGCAAGCTGTACGGCGTATCGGCCAACTTCCCGGTCGGCGACTGGGCGGTCGGCGCCGAGTTCTCCTACCGTCCGAAAGACGCCGTGACGATCAACGCCGCCACCACCGGCTGCGCCTCGCAGGGCGGCAAGTGCTGGGTCGACACCACCCGCATGCAGACGGCCGTCACCGGCATGTTCAGCCTGACGCCGGACACCGCGCCAACCCTGCTGCGCTTGCTGCACGCGGATTCCGGCAACCTGATGGCCGAGGCGGTGGCGATCCGTTTCCCGGACATGCAGAGCCAATATGGCGACGACCTGGTGTCGGCCGGCGGCTGGGGCTGGGGCCAGGAGTATTCGCCCGCAGGTATGCCGCGCGCGGTCGGCACGCGCAATTCGTCGGGCGTGAACTTCGATTTCAGCTGGGTCTATGACGGCACGCTGATCCCCGGCTGGCAAGTGGTGCCGGAGGTGTTCTACTTCCGCGCACTCAGCGGCCGCACGCCCAACAGCGCGGCGACATTCATGAAGGGGGCGCAGTCGGTCAACTTCACGGTCAGCTTCATCCAGAACCCGGCCAACTGGCAGGCGGCCATCAACTACGGGCGCTTCATGGGCGGCAACTCGGTGTTCGACCAGCCTTACCGCGACCGCAGCTTCGTCGGCCTTAACCTTTCCCGCAACTTCTGACCGGACCGTAACAATGACTTCTTCCCCCGCCCGTTTATTGGCGCGCTTTGAAACGGTCTGCTTCACGCGGCGCAACTGGCTGATGCTTGCGTTGCTGGGACTGACCGTGCTCATGGGCTGCCTGGGTTGGCGCCTGCGGATGGAGGCCGGCTTCGAGAAACAGATGCCGACCAACCATCCGTATGTCGAGACCTTCCATACCTACCGTGACGATGTGATGGGCGCCAACCGCCTCAACATCGTGGTGCGGGCGCGCACCGGCACCATCTGGAGCGCGGCCGGCCTCAAGCGGCTGTACGAGGTCACCCAGGCTGTCACCTTCCTGCCGAACGTGGAGCGGCTCGGCGTGCAGTCGCTGTGGACGCCGAACACCTTCGTCAACGAAATCACGGAGGAGGGCTTTCGCGCCGATCCGCTGATCGACGGCAGCATCACCCCGGACCGGCTGGACGCGGCCGCCATCGCCGGCATCCAGGCGGCGGCGGTGCAGGGCGGCTTCGTCGGCACGCTGGTGTCGCGCGGCCAGGACAGCGCCATGATCAGCGCCGAGCTGCTGGAGACCGACAAGGACGGCCACAAGCTGGACTACGTCGCCTACAACGCCATCCTGGAGCAGCTGCGCCAGCGCTACGAAGACCAGAACTTCAGCATCGAGATCATCGGCTTCGCCAAGCAGGTGGGCGAGATCGCCGATTCGGCCAAGTCGGTGCTGCGCTTCTTCGGGCTGGCCCTGCTGCTGACGGCCGGCGCGGTGTACTGGTATTGCCGCTCGGTGCGGTTCACGCTGCTGCCCATCGTTTGCTCGCTCAGTTCGCTGGTGTGGCAGTTCGGCGCCCTGCATCTGCTGGGCTTCGGGCTCGATCCGCTGGCGGTGCTGGTGCCGTTCCTGGTGTTTGCCATCGGCGTCTCGCACGGCGTTCAGCAGATCAACTACATCGTGCGCGAAGTCTCGCTCGGCAAGAGCTGCATGGACGCTTGCCGCGCCAGCTTCTCCGGCTTGCTGATACCGGGCACGCTGGCGCTGGCCACGGCCTTCGTCTCCTTCGTCACGCTGTTGATGATCCCGATTCCGATGGTGCGCGAACTGGCGATTGCCGCTTCACTGGGCGTGGGCTTCAAGATTGTCACCAATCTCGTGATGCTGCCGGTGGCGGCCTCGTACTGCCGCATCGACCAGTCCTATGCCGACGCCGCGATGGTGCTGCGCGAAAAGCGGGCCGGCTGGCTGCGCGTGCTGGCCCGCGTGGCCCGGCCGCGCGACGCAGCGATCTGCCTGGCCGTGGTGGGTGCCATCTTCAGCCTGGCGGTGTGGCAGAGCCAGGGCCGGGTGGTGGGCACGGTCGAACCGGGTGCGCCGGAACTGCGGCCGGATGCACGGTTTAACCGCGACGCCGTCTCTATCGCCAGCAACTACGACACGGGGCTTGATTGGCTGACCGTGATCTTTGAAGCGAAGGCCATTGCCGGTGCGGGCGGTGCCTCGGCCTCGGCGCCGACGGACGGGCAGGGCGTCGGCTTCTGCGGCAATTCCAATATCGGCCTGTTCCAGGACCGCTTTACCTGGGCCATGCAGCCGGTGCCGGGCGTGCTGTCGATCGCCTCGTTCTCCGAGCAGATGAAGCAATACAACCGTGGCTATAACGAAGGCAACCCGAAGATGGAGGCGATCCCACTGGACTCGGCCAACTTCGCGGCGCTGGCCACCGAAATCGCCCGCACTCGCGGCACCATGCGCAAGGATTGCAGCATGACGGCGGTGCATCTGTACCTGACCGACCACAAGGCCGTCACCATCAACCGCGTGATCGACACTGTCGAGGCGTTTGCCGCCAGCCAGTCGGCGCCAGGCATCGCGATCCGTCTCGCTTCCGGCAACGCCGGCGTGCTGGCGGCCGTGAACCAGACGCTGGAGCGCAGCGAGCTGCCGATGATGTTGTGGGTGTACGCCGCCATCGTGTTGCTGGTGCTGGTCACGTACCGCGACCTGCGGGCCGTGCTGGCCTGCTGCCTGCCGCTGACGGTGGGCACTTTCATCGGCTACTGGTTCATGAAAGAGCTCAACATCGGCCTGACGGTGGCCACGCTGCCGGTGATGGTGCTGGCGGTCGGCATCGGCGTTGACTACGCGTTCTACATCTACAACCGCTTGCAGATGCACCTGGCGAACGGGCTGCCCATCGTCAAGGCGGTAGAGCAGGCCATCCTGGAGGTGGGCACGGCAACCATCTTTACCGCCGTCACGCTGGCGGTGGGTGTGGCGACCTGGTCGTTCTCGGCCCTGAAGTTCCAGGCCGACATGGGCAAGCTGCTGGCCTTTATGTTCATGGTCAACATGATCATGGCCATGACGGCACTGCCGGCCTTCGCCGTGTGGCTGGAACGACTTTTCCCACGCAAGACGCCGGCCCGCGCGCCGGGTCTGCTCCAGCATTGAACCGACGGGGAAACCATGAACCGTAACTTGAAACACATATTGGCCGGATTGCTGGGCGCGGCCGCGCTGCTGCCGTTGGCGTGCGGCGCCGAACCGTCGGCCTGGCCGGTGGGCTTGCATGCGGCCGCCAAGGTGGCTCACGCCGGCCAGGCCAACATGCTGGCCACCGCCTGGGCCGGCACGCGCATCATCGCGGTCGGCGCGCACGGCGTGGTGCTGCTGTCGGACGACCAGGGCAAGCATTGGCGCCAGGCCGGCAAGGTGCCGCTGGATGTCACGCTGACGTCAGTGTCCTTCGCCAACGCCAAGGAAGGCTGGGCTGTCGGCCACGCCGGTGTGGTTTTGCATACCAGCGACGGTGGCGAGGAGTGGGCCGTGCAGCGCAGCCAGCCGGAGCAGGACCGTCCCTTGTTCGCCGTGCATTTCTTCGATGCGCAGCACGGCGTGGCGGTCGGCCTGTGGTCGCTGGTGTTGACCACCGTGGATGGCGGCCGCCACTGGAGCACCCGCGAACTTGAAGCGCCACCCGGCGCCCGCCGCGCCGACCTGAACCTGCTGGGCCTGTTTGCGGGCCAGGGCGGGGCGCTGTACGCCGCCGCAGAAAAAGGCTATGTGCTGCACTCGGCTGACCAGGGCCTCAGCTGGAACTACCTGGCCACCGGCTACAAGGGCTCGTTCTGGGCCGGCACTGCGCTGCAGGACGGCGCGCTGCTGGTGGGCGGCCTGCGCGGCGCACTGTACCGCAGCGGCGACGCCGGCCAGAGTTGGACCCGCGTCGCCACCGGCAGCACCGCCTCGATCACCAGCGTGGTACGCACCGGCAATGCACGCCAGATGCTGGCGGTGGGCCAGAACGGGCTGATGCTGCGCAGCGCCGACAACGGTGTCAGCGTGCAGGCCAGCTACCGCGCCGATCGCCTGCCGCTGTCAGCCGCCTTGCCGCTGGCCGGCGACACCCCACCCATGATGTCCTCCCGCGGCCCGGCCCCGGCGGACCGCCGTTAGCTGGTACTGATCATGGCATCTGGAATAACCGTTAACTCGTCATTCCCGCGCAGGCGGGAATCCATACTTCGCCGGGCAGGACGCTCGGCATGGATTCCCGCCTGCGCGGGAAGTCATTTTCCCCAATGGGGGAAATGACGGGGTTGGATGGAACTTATTAGACCGTATTCACAAGGACACACGAACATGACCATGCTGCACAAATCCGATGAACTTTGCTACCTGCCCGCGACAGAGGCCTTGCAGCTGTTCCGCGCGCGCGACCTGTCGCCGGTGGAGCTGCTCGACGCCTGCCTGGACCGCGCCGACCGGCTCGAACCGGTGCTGAACACCTTCAGCGCCCAGCGCCGCGAGGAAGCCAGGGCTGCCGCCCGCGAGGCCGAACAAACCTACGCCGGCCGTGGCGCTGTGCCGCGTCCGCTGGAAGGCATCCCGGTGTCGCTGAAGAACGAACACACGCTGGTCGGCTGGGTCACCACCAAAGGCTCCTGGCTGCAAGGGAACACGCCGGACACGGTCAACGCCCCGGTCAGCCAGCGCCTGCTCGACGCCGGCGCGGTGATCCACGCCCAGACCAATGTGCCGGAGTTCTACATGGCCGGCTTCACCCGCTCGGTACGCCACGGCGTGACGCGCAATCCGTGGCATCCTGCCATGACACCCGGCGGCTCCAGCGGCGGCAGCGGCGCCGCACTGGCGGCCGGCCTGACAGCGCTGGCGTCCGGCTCGGACATCGGCGGTTCGATCCGCATCCCGGCCAGCTATTGCGGCGTGGTCGGCCTCAAGCCCAGCTACGGCCGGGTGCCGGTCACGCCGATCGGCTACGCGCTGCATCCGATGAACCACATCGGGCCGATGGCGCGCACCGTCGCCGATTGCGCGCTGATGTTCAACATCATGAACGGCCCGCACGTGCGCGACCCGGCCACCATCAGCCCCAAGCTGGAAGTGCCGCTGGACTTTCTGCCGGTGAAGGGCTTGCGCATTGCGCTGTCCTACGACCTGGACTTCTGCAAGGTGCACGCCGACGTGCGCCGCTCGATGGACCAGGTGGTGCAGACGCTGCGCGCGCAGGGCGCCATCGTCGAGCAGGTGACGCTGGGCTGGGACAGCAGCGCCGCCGATGCGCTGGAACACCGGCTGGGCTACGAGACCGGCCGCGTGTTTGCCGTCCGCATCCTGGAGCAGGAGCAGGAGACCAGCGACTACATCCGCCACTTCGCCGCTGCCGGCCTGTGCATGACAGGCGAGCAGTACCTGGCGGCCGACGTCACCACCGGCCGCATGTACGACTCGCTGGCCGAGGTGATGACCCGCTACGACGCCCTGATCTGCCCGACCATGGGCGCCATCGGCGCAGCGGCCGAGGGCGAGCGGGACAGCATGGCGGTGCTGCGCAACGACGCGCTGACCTTCCCGTTCAACCTGCTGAGCCGGCACCCGGTGCTGAGCGTGCCGTCGGGTATCGCCAGCAACGGCATCCCCACCGGCGTGCAGGTGGTCGGCCGCACCTTCGACGAGACCACTGTGTTCCGCATTGGCGCGGCGGTGGAGGCGGGCGTGTGGCAGGGCAAGCGTCCCGATCCGGCCATGTTGGCCCGTCATCCGCAGGGAGCGCGCTGAGATGGCCGCCGATGATGCAAACGGCAAGCTCCAGCGCGCGCTCAGCTACGGCGACCTGGTGTTCTACGGCCTGGCCTACACCGCGCCGGTAGCGCCGCTGACGATGGCCGGTTTCGTCTGGACCGTGTCCGGCGGCCTGCCGATGCTGGCCTACCTGCTGGGCGCGCTGTGCGTGTACTTCACGGCCAGCAGCTACGCGGTGATGACCTCGGCCATGCCCAGCGCCGGCTCGGTGTACGGCTTCGCCAGCCAGACCATGGGCCGCTTCGCCGGCTTCATCGCCGGCTGGATGATACTGCTGGACTACCTGCTGGTGCCGGCCTTCACCTACGCCCTGTGCGCGGTGAGCCTGGAGGAACTGATGCCGCACGGCGACCGCGCCACCTGGATCGTGGCGACGGTGGCGGCCACGTTCGCGGTGAACTGGTTCGGCATCAGCGTCACCTCGCGCGTCAGCTTCCTGTCGGTGGTGCTGCAGCTGCTGGCAGTGCTGGTCATCGTGGGGCTGCTCCTGGTTGCGCTCTTCGGCGGCCACGGCAGCGGGGCGCTGACGCTGGCGCCGTTGTTCGACGCCGGCAAGTTCCATGGCACCAGCGTGCTGGCCGCCACTTCGATCTGCGTGATGTCGTATCTGGGCTTCGACGCCGTCTCGACCCTGGCCGAGGAAGTCAAGGACGGCAACACCCGCGTGGTCGGCAAGGCCATCCTGACCAACCTGGCGATCACCAGCGGCATCTTCGTGTTGTGCTCGTGGGTGGTGGGCAACCTGCTGCCGGGCTTCCCGGTGCAGGACCCGGCCACCGTGATCTACGAACTGCTGGCCGCCATCGCCGGCCACAAAGCCTCGCTCGCGCTGGCGTGGTTCCTGATCCTGGTGGTGGGCGTGCCGAACGTGCTGCCGATGCAGGTCGGCGTGGCGCGGGTGCTGTTCGCGATGGGCCGCGACCGCAGCCTGCCGTCGGTGCTGGCCAAGGTGCATCGCCGGCACGGCAATCCCTACGTCGCCATGATGGTGTCGACCGCCATCTCGCTGGGCATCGCCCTGCTGATGCGCAACAACATCAGCGACCTGGCGATCTTCATCAGCGTCGGCGCGCTGGTCGGCTTCCTGTTCGTGCACCTGTCGGTGCTGGCGCACTTTGGCCGGCACGCAGGGCGGCGCTGGTGGGCGCATGTGATCGTGCCGCTGTGTGGCATGTTCGCCGTGCTGACCATCCTCATCCACCTGAACGCCACGGCGCTGACCGTGGGCGGCTGCTGGTTCGTGGCCGGTTTGGGTTATTGGCTGTTTTCGCGACGCAGCCAGGGCATCCCCCGCGACGTTTTCCAGCAGACCAACTCATAACCATTAGAAAGAGACAACATGGCACATTCTCCTTTGAAGCGTATCCTGGCCTCCGTCATGGAGGTGGCCCGCCTGCGCAAGCGGCGCGGCTTGACGAGCGAAGCGGCGCTGGCGTTGCTGCGCGAGCGGCGCGCGCTGCTCAAGCTGTCGGCCGTCGGTTCGGCCACTATGCTGGCCAGCGGCCCGCTGATGGCGGCAAGCCGCATCCATCGTGCCGGCGTCGACGCGCGCGTGGTGGTCGTCGGCGCCGGTCTGGGCGGCCTGGCCTGCGCCTACGAGTTGAAGAAGGCAGGCATCTGCGCCACCGTGTACGAGGCGTCGGACCACCTGGGCGGACGTTGCTCCTCCAACACCACCAGCTTCCCCGGCCAGGTGGCGGAAAACGGTGGCGAGCTGATCGATACCGATCACCTTGAGTTGCGCTTGCTGGCCGCCGAACTGGGCCTGACGCTGGATGACCTGAACGCCTACGATCAACAGCAGGGCGGCGAGCTCACCTTCTGGATCGACGGTGCGCGCTACACCTGGGACGAGCAAGTTGCCGACTTCGATGCCGTCGTCGCGCAGTTCGACGCCGACAACAAGGCAGCGCCGTGGCCGCAGACCTACGACAACCACACCGCGCGCGGCGCGGAGCTGGACAATATGTCGTGCACCGACTACATCAGCGCCTACGTGCCGGGTGGCCTCGATTCGCGTCTGGGCAAGCTGTTGAAGCTGCTGATGGACGCCTCGGCCGGCATCGCCGCCACCGAGACCAGCGCGCTGGACCTGGTGGGCTTCTTCGCGCCCAAGGCGTCGGACGAGCGCTTCCACATCCGTGGCGGCAACGACCAACTGGTCAGCCGCATGGCGGCCACGCTGGATAGCGGTCAAATCGTCAAGAACCATGCGCTGACCCGCATCGTCAAGAACGCCGACGACAGCTACAGCCTGACCTTCAAGAACGGCGCCAACACGGTCCTGGTGCAGGCCGATCACGTGGTGCTGGCCTTGCCGTTCTCCATCCTGCAAAGCGCCGTGGATTACAGCGGCGCCGGCTTCGATGCGCGCAAGGTCGACACCATCCGCACCTTCCGCATGGGCATGCATGCGAAATTCCAGATGCAGTTTGAACGCCGCATCTGGCGCGAACAGGGCTATACCGGCTTGAGCGATAGCGACACCGGCTACCAGATCAGCTGGGAAGTCACACGCGCCCAGCCCGGCACGGCCGGCATCCTGACCTGTTTCACGGGCGATGCGGTGGCGCTGGCGATGAACGACAAGCCGGCCAACCTCAAGGCGGTTGATATGCTCGATGGCCTGAACCTGACCTTCCCCGGCATCAAGCCGTTGTGGAATGGCCGCGTGGTGCTGAACTACTGGCCCGGCTACCAATGGACCAAGGGCGCGTACACGGCGCATCCGAAGGGCAGCTACACCACATGGTACGGCTACGCCGGCGTGCGGCAGGGAAACTGCCATTTCGCCGGCGAACACGCATCGGTGCAGCATTCGGGCTTCCTGAACGGCGCGGTGGAAACCGGCCAGCGCTGCGCCAAGGCCATCGCCCGCGCGCTGCATTGATATCGCGTCATTCCCGCGAAAGCGGGAATCCATGCTGAGCTTGCTCCAGAGCGGTTCCATGGGTTCCCGCCTTCGCGGGAACGACGGGGCGACTTAACTTAAATAATTGGAATTAAGATGCATGTGAATTTTTCCTGTTTCACCCCGCTGCGCGCACAAGTCTACCTGGACGGTGGCTATGTCGAACCGCTGACCGGGCAGGCCAAGCAAGCCATCAATCCGGCTACGCTGACCACGGTGGGGCGCTACGCCGTGTGCGCGGAAGCCGATGTCGAGCGGGCGGTGGCCTCGGCCAACCGCGCGCAAAAGTTGTGGAAGCAGACCGACACCGCCAGCCGCGCCGCGCTGCTGCACGCCATCGCCCACGCGCTGGAGCAGGCGCCCATCCGCGGCGAGGTCGCCAAGCTGATCTGCGGCGAGATGGGCAAGCCCTATCCGGACGCGTATGGCGAACTGTCGATCTGTGCCTCGGTGTTCCGCTACTACGCCGAAATGGCGCGCGACGACGGCGGCAAGGTGGCCGGCACCAACCAGGCCGGCTCCTTCCAGCACATGCGCTACGAACCCTACGGCGTCAGCGTGCACATCCTGCCGTTCAACTATCCCATCCTGCTGCTGTGCTGGACCGTGGCCGCCTCGCTGGCCGCCGGCAACGCCTGCATCATCAAGCCGGCCGAGGCGACCGCGCTGTGCACGCTGCGCTTCATGGAATACTTCGCCGCCTTGCCGGCCGGCCTGGTGGCCTGCCTGCCGGGCGACGCCCACACGGCGCAGCTGCTGATCCAATCGCCGGGCACCCACGCGGTGGCCTTCACCGGCAGCGTGGCGGCGGCGCGCGCGGTCGGTGTGGCCTGCGCCGAGCGCATGAAACCGTGCGTGCTGGAGGCCGGCGGCAGCGATCCGATGATCATCTCGCGCCACGCTCCGCTGGAAGTGGCGGCGGCCGGCTGCGTCAACTCGGCCTTCCTGCTGAGCGGGCAGGTGTGCACCTCGTCCGAACGCTTCTTCGTGGTCGACCAGATCCATGATGAATTCGTGGCCGAGTTCGCGCGCCGCACGACGCAGCTGCGCGTCGGCGACGGCATGGGCATGGCCGAGATCGGCCCGCTGGTCAGCCAGGCCGCGCGCGACAAGGTGGCGCGGCTGGTGCAGCAGGCGGTGGAGCAGGGCGCACGCATCGTCTGCGGCGGTCGCATACCGCCGGACTGTCCGCCCGGCTGGTTCTACGAGCCGACCATCCTTACCGGCGTCACGCCGCAGATGGCCATCATGCGCGAGGAATGCTTCGGCCCGGTGGCGGCGATTTGCCGCGTGGCCGATTTCGACGAGGCGCTGCGGCTGGCCAACGATTCCGAATTCGGCCTCGGCGCCTCGGTCTTCACCACCGACCTGGCCGAGGCCATGGAGGCGGCCGACAAGCTGGAGTCCGGCATGGTCTGGATCAACAACCCGCTGATCGACAACGATGCACTGCCTTTCAGCGGCAGCAAGATGTCCGGCCTGGGCTGCGAGCTGGGCCGGCAGGGACTGGACGCCTTCCGCCGCAGCAAGATGGTCATCCTCGATCACCAGCCGCGCATCCACGACTGGTGGCTGCCGCGCCCGGACGCGGCGTTTTACCCGGCCCAAGCGGCCGTAACCGAAGCATAATGACTGGATATTTCATGCAACACGCAAACTACCTGCCCGCCACCGAACTGCTGGCGCAATTCCGCACCGGAACGCTGGACCCGGCCGATTACCTGGAAACGTTGATCGAAGCGGCCCATCGCCAGCAAGCCACGGTGAACTGCGCCGCCAGCCTGCACCTGGACGCCGCGCGCGCGATGGCGCTGGAGGCGCGCCGCCGCTATGCGGACGGCACCGCCCGCCCGCTGGAGGGCGTGCCGGTGATCATCAAGGAAGAGACCAGCGTCAAGGGTTGGCCGCGGCCGCTGGCCTCGCTGGTCTACCGCGACAAGATCGCCACCGAGAACCATCCCATCGTCGACAAGCTGCTGGAGGCGGGCGCGATCCCGTACTTCCAGGCCACCAATCCCGAGTTCTGCGTGCTGGGCCACACGTGGAGCAAGTTGTATGGCGTGACCGGCAATCCCTGGGCGCCGGCGTATTCCTGCGGCGGTTCCAGCGGCGGCTCCGGCGCGGCGCTGGCGGCCGGCGTGGCGCCATTGGCCACCGGCAGCGACATGGCCGGCTCGATCCGCCTGCCGGCCTCGCTGTGCGGCGTGTACGGCTACAAGCCGCCCTTCGGCCGCCTGGCCTGCGCGCCAGGCGACGAATACATGACGCAGGCGGTGGAGGGGCCGATGACGCGCACCTTCGACGACCTGGTGCTGATGCAGAACGTGCTGGCCGGTCCGCATCCCAGCTCCTACACCACGCTGCCGTACACGCCGCTGCCGACCGAATACGGCGACCTGCACGGCATGCGCATCGCCTACAGCCCGGCGTTCGGCCATCCGGCGCTGGAGGACGACATCCGCCGCAACTTGATGACGGCGCTGGACGGCTTGCGCAAGCGCGGCGCCGTGGTCGAGGAGGTGGCGCTGAACTGGGACCTGGAGGAGATCAACCGGGTGCTGCTGGAAGGCTTGCGCGCGCTGTTCGTGGACGAGTTCATGCGAGAGATTCCGCACGCCGACCTGCACAAGCTGAACAGCTACACCGCCGAGCTGCACGAAAAGGCCGGCGGTCCGCGCGCCTCGGTCATGCCGAGCGCCGCGCTGGGCCAGCGTCTGCAGCGCGAGATGCAGGACAAGGTCTGGGGCCAGGGCTACACGGCCTTCATCTGCGCCTCGATGCTGACCACCGACCTGGCCGCCGACCAGGACCCGGTGGCCGAGCCGCTGCTCGACATCAACGGCCACCAGGTCGACGCCTACCTGGGCTGGTGTCTGACGCCACCGTTCAACCTGCTCAACCGCTATCCGGTGCTGGCGGCGCCGACCGGCCTGTCCGATCTCGGCGTGCCGACCGGCATGCAGATCGTCGCCAATGCCTACGACGACGAGACCGTGTTCCGGATCGGTGCCAACCATGCGCGGGCCGGCACGTCGCCGCTGTTCAGCGAACGCTTTCCCACCGTGGGCCCGGCAGCTTGAACTGCTGTGGCATAATCGGCGCTGTGCGCCGCCCTTCGAATAGTCACTGAAACGTATGCAAAAAAAAGAATCCCTCGCCCAGGTGGCGCCGGCCAGCGCCAAGGCCGCCGTCAAGCCGGCCGCCAAGCGGCGCGTGCCGCAGCAGGAGCGCGGCCATAAGACGATCGAGGTCATCCTCAAGGCGGCCGGACAGGAAATCGCGCGCGGCGGCCTCGGCAAACTCACCACCAAGCGCATCGCCGAGGCGGCGGGCCTGTCGGTGGGCGGCCTGTACGAATACTTCCCCAACAAGGAGGCGGTGGTCCACGCGCTGGCCAGCCAGTGGCTGCAACAGGTCAAGGAGGCGGTGGCCGCCATTCATCCGTCCAAGACCGGTTGCAACGATCTGATCCGTTACCTCGGCATGGTGTACGCGGCCGTCAAGCCGCTGTACCAGCAGGTGCCGGGAGTGAGCGAGCTGATCACGCTGCTGTCCTCGGTGCCGGCGCTGAAGGCGCTGGAGCATGAGATCGACCTGCAAGTGAAAGTCTTGCTGACCGACGCCATCCAGTTCCTGGTGCCGTATGTCGACAAGGAGCACTGCGGCGTCATGGCGCGCACCATGACCATCCTGGACCACCATCTGCTGATCGAGTCGATCATGCGCGATCCGGCGCATGCAGCGCTGTTCGAGAGCCACCGCCTGATCTGCCATCACGCGCTGGCCAGCCACATGATGCTGCTGAACGAACAGGGGCGCCTGGCCAAGCCGCGCCCTGAAGCGCCGCCCGACGTCACCTAAGGGCACCTCGAAAAACTTCCAATTCGTCATTCCCGCGCATGCGGGAATCCATACTGAGCCTCTGAGTACGCGGCCTATGGGTTCCCGCCTGCGCGGGAACGACGGTATTTCGAGGTTTCCCTAAGTTCTACCGGCTCCCACTCCAGTCCCATCCGTCCACCGGCGTTCGCGCCGGTGGCGTGCGCCTGCGCGTCCGCAGGACCAACCGCATCGAGAGTACATCATGAACACTACATTTTCCAAAGACCTGCTGGCAGGCCAGCCCTATGCCCGCTTCCTCGTCACCGATATCGACGGCGTCAGCCGTGGCAAGCACCTGTCCGGCGAAAAGATCGCCAGCATGCTGGACGGCGGCGGCACCATCGCCAGCGCCGTGTTCGGCTGGGATATCCAGGACCAGCTGTACCAGCAGGTCAGCTTCACCGGTTTCCACACCGGCTTTCCCGACATCGGCCTGGTGCTGGATCCCGCCACCGCGCGCCAGCTGCCGTGGGACGACAACTGCTGGCTGATCCTCGGCGAGCACACCCGCGCCGACGGCACGCCATTGCCGATCTGCCCGCGCCAGGTGCTGAAGCGGGTGCTGGCCAAGGCAGACGCGCTCGGCTATTCCGCCCAGGTGGGCGCCGAGTTCGAATGGTTCGTCCTGGACGAGACCGAGGTGTCGGTACGCGCCAAAGGCTACCGCGACCTGCAGACCGCCACCCACGGCCTGACCAACTACTCGCCGTTCCGCCTCGGCGCCCGGCAAGCGTTTGTGCGCGAACTGTTCACAGGTCTGAACGCCATCGACGTGCCGCTGGAAGCCCTGCACACCGAGGCCGGCCCCGGCAACTTCGAAGCGGCGATCCGCTACGGCGACGCCCTCAAGACCGCCGACCGCGCGGTGCTGTTCAAGGAATCGGTGCGCGAGATCGGCCGCCGCCACGGCCTCCTGAACACCTTCATGGCCAAGTACTCGACCGACTACGCGGGCTGCGGCCAGCACCTGCACCAGAGCTTGTGGCGGGACGGCCGCAACTGCTTCCACGACGAGCGCGGCGAGCACCGCATGAGCGACACCATGCGCCATTTCATCGCCGGCCAGCTGCATTGCCTGCCGCATCTGCTGCCGATGCTGGCGCCGTTCATCAACAGCTACAAACGGCTGGTGGATCACAACCTGGCGCCGGTCAAGCCGACCTGGGCGGTGGACAACCGCAACGCCGCGCTGCGCGTGATCCCCGGCGGCAGCCACAGCATGCGGCTGGAGACCCGCACCGCCGGCGCTGACGCCAATCCCTACCTGGCGATTGCCGCCGCGCTGGCGTCCGGCCTGTACGGCATCGAGCACAAGCTGGCGCTGGAGCTGCCGCCGGTGGCCGGCGCCAATCGCGGCGCCGAGCAGGTCGAGCGATTGCCGCGCACGCTGGCCGAGGCCACCGCCGCGATGGAACGCTCGCCGCTGGCGCGTGAGCTGATGGGCGAGGAATTCGTGCGCCATTTCGTCCAGACCCGGCAGTGGGAAGTGGCCCAGTTCAACCAGAGCGTGACGGACTGGGAACTGCAACGTTACCTGGAGCTGGCATGAGTAGCGAACGCATCCATTCGTACTACAACGCCACCGCCAACAGCACGGCGCGCTACCCCAGGCTGGAGGGCGAGCTGCGGGTCGATGTCGCCGTCATCGGCGGCGGCTTCACTGGCCTGGCCACGGCGCTGGAGCTGGCCGAGCAGGGCAAGCGGGTGGCGCTGGTCGAGGCCCATCGCATCGGCTGGGGCCAGTCCGGCCGCAACGGCGGGCAGGTGACGGGCAGCCTGTCGGGCGACGGCGCCATCCTGCGGCAACTGACGCGCCAGGCCGGGCGCGGGGTGGCTGAGGAATTTATCTGGCACCTGCGCTGGCGCGGACAGGACATCATCCGCGAGCGCATCGCCCGCTACGGCATCGATTGCGACCTCAAGTCCGGCCACCTGCACGCCGCCTACAAGCCGGGTGATATGCACGCCATGCGCGCTACTTATGAGGCGATAGTCCGGCGCGGCAAGGGCGACATGGTGGAGCTGGTCGAGGCGCACGAGCTGGAGCGCTTCCTCGCCACGCCGCTGTACCACGGCGGCATCTACAACCGCAACAACCTGCACCTGCATCCGCTGAACCTGTGCCTGGGCGAGGCGCGGGCGCTGGCCAGCCTGGGCGGCTTGATCTTCGAGCAGTCGCCGGTGCTGGAGATCATCCACGGCGCCACGCCGGCGCTGCGCCTGGAGCGTGGACGCATCGTCGCCGACCAGATCCTGCTGGCGGGTGACGTCAGCCACAAGCTGGAGCGGCGCCGGCTGGGCGGCATGATCTTTCCGGCCGCTGGCGGCATCGTCGCCACCGCGCCGCTGGGGGAGCTGGCGCGCCAGCTCAATCCGCAGGACGTGGCGGTGTACGACAGCCGCTTCGTGTTGGACTACTATCGCACCACGGCCGACGGACGGCTGTTGTTCGGCGGCGGCGCCAACTATTCCGGCAAGGCCTCGCGCGACATCGCGGCCGAACTGCGGCCATGCATAGAGCGTACCTTTCCGCAGTTGCGCGGGGTGGAGATCGACTACCAGTGGAGTTGCGACATGGGCATCGTTTTCAACCGGATTCCGCAGTTGGGCAAGTTGGCGCACAATGTCTGGTATGCGCAGGGCTATTCGGGGCACGGGCTGGCCACCTCGCACATCGTCGGCGAGGTCATGGCCAGTGCCATCGCGGGAACGATGGACCGGTTCGACGTGTTCCAGCGCTTCAGCCATGTGCGGGCGCCGGTCGGCGACTGGCTGGGACGGCAGATGCTGGCACTGGGCATGTGGTACTTCCTGATGCTGGAACGACTACGTTGATCCTTTGCCTATAAGGGAAATTACGTAGCGGAGGAGGGGCCGGCCTCCTGTGTAGAACTGATATAGTGGCTTGTCGCCATTGCAGCGACGACAGACTAATTTCGGAGACACCATGAAAAATACTATCCTATCCGTGTTGTTGGCTACGAGCGCGTTATCGTCCGTGCCTGCGCTGGCTGCGGACGCGGCCGCCGCCGCCGTTGAGATGGTGGACAAGGGCGCGAGCTACCTGCAAAAAAATGGCAAGGACGCCCTGATCAAGGAAGTCAACAGCAAGAATCCCGAGTTCGTCAATGAGCACACCTACCTGACCGTGCGGGCGCTGGATGGCACCCAGCTGGCGCACCCGACCAACCCCAAGCTGGTCGGCAAGAACATGGTGGTGCTGCCCGATGCGGATGGCAAGCTGTTCCGCAAGGAGATCATCGACACGGCCAAGAGCAAGGGCAAGGGCTGGGTCGACTACCGCTACAACAATCCGGCCACCGGCGAGATCGAGAAGAAGTCGACCTACTTCGTCAAGCAGGGCGACATCATCCTCGAAGCCGGCATCTACAAAGGCAAGTAAGCGGGGCCTGGCGTCGTCAGACCCACAGCATCAGCGTGTTGGCCACCGCCTGCATGGCCGGCACGCAGCGCGCGATCGCCTCCTTGCGGCTGCCGTGGGTGGCCGGCATCGAGGTCGACAGCGCGCCCACCATCTGGCCCACGCGATTCTTGACCGGCACCGAGATGCCGCGCAAGCCCATTTCATACTGGTTTTCGGTCGAGCCGAAACCATCTTCCCGTATGGCGACGATCTCGCCGAACAGCTGCTCCTTGTCGGTCACCGTCAGGTGGGTGTAGGCGATCGGCGTGATGCGCTCCAGATAGGCCCTTAGGGCATCATCGCTGAGTGAGGACAACAGCACCCGGCCAGCGGTCGAGGTGTAGGCCGGCAGCCGCATGCCGGGATCAAAGCCCGCAAGCAGGATGCGCGGCGCGTTGACGCGGCTGACATAGACCACGTCGTCGCCGTCGAGCACCGAATAATTGGTCGATTCCTGCAGCTGGTTGGTCAGCCTTTGCAGATACGGCACCACCGCGCGCGGCAGGCGCGCCGAATCCACATACGCATGGCCGATGCTGAGCACGCTGGGGCGCAGCCAGAAGGTGCGGCCGTCGGTGGCCGCCATGCCGACATGGACCAGCGTCAGCAGATAACGCCGCGCGGCCGTGCGGCTCAGGCCCACTTTCTCCCCCAGCTCCGTTGGCGTCAGCCGCACCGACTCATGGTCGAAGGCGCGTATCACCTCCAGTCCCTTGATCAGGCCCTCGATCTGGTCGCGCTTGTCGACCACCACATCCTGCAACGCGCTTTTCTTCATCGCCAGCTCCTTGTTTTGCGCGATTATCGCGCACTTCGCGCGATTAGTGCAATTTCAACCGTTTTTCGGGCTGTTTTTCGGTCCCCGGCTTTTCTACACTGGCCTCATTCAAGCAAACGAGGACCACCATGACGGCACAGGAACACAACCCGGAACCGCACAATCCGCTGGGCATCGACGGCATCGAGTTCGTCGAATATGCGAGCGCGCAGCCGCTGGCGTTCGGCGCGCTGCTGGAGCAGCTGGGCTTCGTGGCCACCGCCCGCCACCGCTCGCGTGAGGTCACGCTGTACCGCCAGGGCGGCATGAACGTGATCGTCAACGCCGACCCGCGCGCACTGCCGCAATCGGGCGCCGATCCGCAGTCGACCGTCATCAGCGCCATCGCGCTGCGGGTGCGCGACGCCGACGCCGCCTACCGCCACGCGCTCGACATGGGCGCCTGGGCGATCCAGACCCGCGCCGGCGTGATGGAGCTGAACATCCCCGGCGTGCACGGCGCCGGCGATTCGATCCTGTACTTCGTCGACCGCTTCCGCGACTTCTCGATCTACGACGTCGACTTCAAGCCCATCCCCAACGCGCCGGTCAATCCGCCGGCGCTGGCGGGCATGCATTTCTTCGGCGTGGTGCAGGCCATCGGCGCCAGCCGCGCGCCGGAGTGGATCGATTTCTACCAGCAGCTGATGGACTTCCGCGTCCTGCCCGAAGGCCGCTACTTCGGAGTGGTGCCGAAAGGGACACTGCTCGAAAGCCCGTGCCACAGCTTCTACCTGCAACTGGTCGAACCGCCCGAAGGTGCGGGCGGCCTGCAATGGGGCGAGCAGCTGATACGGGTCGGCTTCGGCGCGCCGGACGTGCTGGAGGCGGTGCGCGCGCTGCAGCAAAGGGGCATCGTATTCATCGACCGCGCACCGGCGCAGTCCAACGAACGCGGCGCATTGACACAACTGTACAAGGGTGGCGTCAGTTTCGAGCTGGTCGTCAGCCACCTGGAGAAGAACCATGATTGAGATTTCCGGCACTACCCGCATTTTCCCCGTGATCGGCTGGCCGGTCGAACAGGTCAAGGCGCCGGCGCTGTTCAACGCCTATTTCCAACGCCACGGCATCGATGCGCGCGTGGTGCCGCTGAAGGTGCCGCCCGAGTCCTACACGGCCGCCGTGCGGCTGCTGATGTCCTTCCCCAACGTGGGCGGCATCTTCGTCTCCATTCCGCACAAGCCGATGAGCGTGGACGCGGTGGACGTGCCCAGCCCACGCGCCAGGCTGGCCGGCGCCTGCAACGCCATCTACAAGGACGGGCAGGGCCGCATACTGGGTGACCTGATCGACGGCGAAGGCTTCATCCGCGCCTTCGACCGCACCTGCGGCGACGCACCGCTGGACTGGCCGGCGTCGCGCGCGCTAGTGGTTGGCAGCGGCGGCGTCGGTTGCGCGGTGGCCTATGCGCTGGCCGAACGCGGCATCGGCGAGGTGGCCATCTACGATACCCGTGCCGACCAGGCGCAGGCCTTGCAGCAGCGCCTGCGGCTGGCGTTCCCCGCCACGCGGATCGAGATCGCACCGCCGCTTGCCGCCGGCTTCGACCTGGTGATCAATTCGACTCCGCTCGGCATGCATCCCGACGATGCGCTGCCGATCGACCTGCGTGGCGTGTCGCCGCGCTGCATCGTGGCCGATTGCGGCATGAAGATCGAGATGAGCCGTCTGCTGCGCCAGGCGCAGGAACTGGGCTGCCGCATTCAGAAGGGCAAGGAGATGCTGATCGAGCAGGCGCCCCTGTATCTGGAGCTGTTTGGCTGGCCCGGCGTGTCGTCGGATGCCTTCCGCGCATTGGAGGCCCTGTGAACCTCTCCAACTTCGGCATGGACAGCATCACCCTGGCCGGTCCATTGGAAGCGAAGCTGCGCGCCACGCGCGCGGCAGGTTTCAGCCAGATCATGCTGTGGGCGCGCGACTTGGCCGGCCACCCCGGCGGCCTTGATGAAGCGGTGCGGCTGGTGCGCGCCAGCGGCGTGCGCGTGACCGGCATCCAGGTGATGCGCGACTACGAGGGCCTGGATGGCGCACTGCATGAATACAAGCTCGATATCGCCCGCCAGATGCTGCGGGTGTGCCAGGCGGTTGGCTCGCCGCTGCTGATGGTCTGCTCCAGCACTTCCAGCCACGCCAGCGGCGACATGCGGCTGATCGCGCGCCACCTGGCCAAGCTGGCGACGCTGGCGGTGCCGCTGGGCGTGCGGGTGGGGTACGAGGCGCTGTCCTGGGGCCGCCACGTCAACCAGTACGAGCAATCGTGGGAAGCGGTGGAACTGGCCGACCATGCCAATCTGGGCGTGGTGATCGATTCCTTCCACATGCTGGCCAACCAGGCCGGCCTGGAAGGGCTGGAGGACATCCCCAGCCACAAGATCGCGATGGTGCAGCTGTCCGACTACATGTGGCGCGACATCCGAAGCGCCGAGGAGCGGCTGGAGACGGCACGCCATCTGCGCGTGTTCCCCGGCGAGGGCGCGCACTCGGCGGAGCTCACGGATTTGCTGCGCCGGCTGGATCGCGGCGGCTATCGCGGCGACTACAGCTTCGAGGTCTTCAACGACGACTACCTGCAACTGGCGCCGGAGATCGTCGGCCAGCGCGCTCACCGCGCCGCCAAGTGGGTCACCGACCAGGTGCTGCGGCGCAGCCTTGAGGTGCGGCGGCCCACCGCGGCCCACCCGACGATGGCCTGAAACGGAGACCAGACCATGCAGAACGCAAGCCAGACCGTGATGGTATTGAACGGTCCCAATCTGAATTTGCTCGGCCAGCGCGAGCCGGCCGTGTACGGCGCCGCCACGCTGGCCGACGTCGAGCGCCTGTGCGCCGCAGCCTGCGAGCGGCACGGCTACTCGCTCGATTTCCGCCAGTCCAACCACGAGGGTGTGCTGATCGACGCCATCCACGCCGCCGGCGCGGCGCAGGCGCAGGGCACGCTGGCCGGTGTGGTGTTCAACGCCGGCGCCTACACCCACACCTCGGTGGCGCTGCATGACGCCATCAAGGGCGCGTCGGTGCGGGTGATCGAGCTGCACATCTCCAACGTCCATGCGCGCGAGCCGTTCCGTCATCACTCGTGGCTGTCGCCGGTGGCGCATGGCGTGATGGCCGGCTTCGGCGTGCAGGGCTATGCGCTGGCGATCGCCGCGCTGGCACAGGTTTAAAGAACGAAGCTCCCTCGCTTCGCAGCAGTACCGAGGGGAATCCGCAGCAACCATACGATGTGAATAAAACGGAGACACAATGAAGAAGCAAGCAATCGCGCTGGCCTGCATGGCAGCATGGCAGGCCGCCGCCCAGGCGCAGTCCAACGTGGAAATCTACGGCAATTTCGACGAATACGTGGGCTACATCCGCAGCAGCAGCGGCGCCCATATCACGGGCCTGAACGACGGCGCCATCCTGCGCAGCCGCCTCGGTTTTCGCGGCACGGAGGACATCGGCGGCGGCTACAAGGTGAAGTTCACGCTGGAGCAGGGCATCAACGCCGATACCGGCACCGGCGCCGATACCACCCGCCTGTTCGACCGCCAGGCATGGGTCGGCATCGAGGCACCCAGCGGCGAATACCGCATCGGCCGCCAGAACACGGAGATCTTCCTGATCGGCGGCGCCATCGACTATACCGACCGTACCACCTTCGGCTCGCTGTTCAACACCTTCGGGATCCCTTCGCGCTACGACAACGACCTGTCCTACCGCACGCCGCGTCTGGCCGGGGCGCAGCTGGTGCTGCACTACGCGTTGCCGGAAAACGGCGCCGCCACGCGTGGCAACAGCCCGATCTACCAGCTGGCGCTGGACTATCGCAACGGGCCTTATCGCGTCGGTTATGCGGGATTGCAGGCCAGCCCCAACACGGTCACCGCGACGGTGCGGGACAAGGTGGTGTACCACAACGTCTACGCCGACTATCAGTACGGCAGCGGCACGATATATCTGGCGGCGGCGCGCAGCAACAACTCCACGGCCAACGCCAATGGCCTGAATGCCGGCGTGATACTCAATAACGTCAGCAACCCGAACAACTTCTTCGCCGGCACCGACCGCAATGCGGCCCGCTACTACAATTTCTACCAGGTGTCGGCCGACTACGGCATCAGCAGCCGGCTGCGCGTGGGCGCGCTGTATGGCGTGATCAAGGACACCTCCGGCGGCGAGGGCGGTGCGCGCGGCGCCAATGCAGGCGCCTATTACGAGCTGTCCAAACGCACCACGCTGTACGGCTTCGCCAGCGTGATGCAGAACCAGGCCAACGCCGGCTTCCGCTTCAGCGGCTCGGCCGGACCTTCGGCCAACCTGGCAGGCGCCGACATCAACGGCAAACATTTGACCGGCCTGCAGGCCGGCATCCTGCACAAGTTTTAACCCAACTACAATAGCTAACTGGAGGACGACATGACAATAGCAGCGATGAGAGACAAGGCGGGCAAGGAGCCCGCGGCAGCGCCGCCGCCACGCTCGCCGCGCAAGGCAGCCTTTGCCAGCTGGATCGGCAGCGCGGTCGAATACTACGACTTCTTCATCTACGGCACGGCGGCAGCACTGGTGTTCGGAAAAATCTTCTTCCCCGCCTTTGATCCGGCGGCGGCCACGGTGGCGGCTTTCGCCACTTTCGGCGTCGGCTACGTCACGCGGCCGATAGGCGCGGTGCTGCTGGGCCACGTGGGCGACCGCTACGGCCGCAAGCGGGTGCTGACCTTCACCCTGCTGCTGATGGGGATTTCCACTTTCATGGTCGGCCTGCTGCCGACTTACGGCCAGGTCGGCATCGCCGCGCCCATCATGCTGGTGGTGCTGCGCATGCTGCAGGGGATATCGGCCGCCGGCGAACAGGCCGGCGCCAACTCCATGACACTGGAGCATGCGCCGGCGCACCGGCGCGCCTTCTTCACCAGCTTCACGCTGAGCGGCACGCAGGCAGGGCTGATCCTGGCGACGCTGGTGTTCCTGCCGCTGTCGGCGCTGCCGGAAGAGCAGCTGCTGTCGTGGGGCTGGCGCATTCCCTTCTTCCTGAGCGCGATCGTGGTGGCGGTGGGCATATGGGTGCGCCGCACCTTGCCCGAGACGCCGGCCTTCGCCGAGGAGTCCGACCACAAGCCTAGCCGCATGCCGGTGGCGCTGCTGTTCCAGGACCACAAGGCCAATCTGCTGCGGGTGATCTTCGCCGCGCTGGTCTCGGTGGTGAGCACGATCTTCAGCGTGTTCACGCTGTCCTACGCCGTCAACACCATGCACATTCCACGCACCACCATGTTGACGGTGCTGGTGCTGGCCAACGTGGTGGCGCTGGCTGCGATCCCGCTGTTCGCGGCGCTGTCGGACCGCGTTGGCCGCAAGCCGGTGTTCATCTTCGGCGCGTTGGGATCGGCGGCGCTGATCTGGCCTTACATGTGGAGCATCAGCGTCGTCAACCTGCCGCTGGTGTTCACCTTCGGCCTGCTGCTGTCGGGCGTGGTGTACAGCGCCGCCAACGGTGTCTGGCCTTCGCTGTACGGAGAGATGTTCAGCACACGCGTGCGCCTGTCCGGGATGGCGATCGGCACCCAGATCGGCTTTGCGCTGGGCGGCTTCGCACCGACCATCAGCGCGGCGGTGCTGCAGCCGGGGCCGGGCGGCTGGATACCGGTGGCGGCGTTCGTGACGGTGACCAGTTTGATTTCGGCGATCTCTGTGGCGACAGCACGCGAGACCTTCCGCGTGCCGATGCATGAACTGGGGAGTCGTTAGGCAGGAACTGCCGGCGCCCGTAGCGAGGCCATGTCGATCACGAAACGGTATTTGACGTCGCTTTTGAGCAGGCGCTCATAGGCGTCGTTGATGTCCCGCATGGAGATGACTTCGACGTCCGAGGCGATCCCGTGCCGGCCGCAGAAATCCAGCATTTCCTGGGTTGCCGGAATGCCGCCGATCAGCGATCCGGCCACCACCTTGCTGCCCATGACCATCGCCGCCGAATTGAGCGCCGGCTCCAGCGGTCCGAGATACCCGACCAGCACCAGCGTGCCCTTGAACGCCAGCGTAGGGATGTAGGGATTCAGGTCATGCACATACGGCACGGTGTCGATGATCAGGTTGAACCGGCCGGCCACCTCCGCCAGCTGCGCCGGGTCGGACGACAGCACCACATGGTCGGCGCCGAGGCGGCGCGCGTCGGCTTCCTTGCCCGGTGAACGCGTCAGCAAGGTGACTTCGGCGCCCAGCGCCTTGGCCAGCTTGATCGCCATATGTCCCAGCCCGCCGAGACCCATCACGGCAACCCTGGCGCCGGGACCGGCGTGATAGTTCTTCAGTGGCGACCAGGTGGTGATGCCGGCGCACAGCAGCGGTGCCGCGCCCTTCAGATCGAGGCCGTCGGGAATGCGCAGCACATACCCCTGCTTGACGGTGATCTTTTCCGAGTAGCCGCCCTGGGTGGGACTGCCGTCGATGCGGTCGGCGCCGCCGTAGGTGAAGGTCGGGCCTTCCAGGCAATGCTGCTGGTGGCCCTGGCCGCAAGCGGCACACACGCCGCAGGAATCGACCATGCAGCCGACGCCGACCACGTCGCCCACCTTGAAGCGGCTCACCTGGGCGCCGACGGCGGTGACGCGGCCGATGATCTCGTGGCCCGGCACGATGGGGTAGCTGGTCCAGCCCCAGTCGTTGCGGGCGGCGTGCAGGTCGGAGTGGCACACGCCGCAATACAGGATGTCGATGACGACGTCGTCGCGGCGTGGATCGCGGCGGTCGAGGCGATATGGGCGCAGTGGTTCGGTCGCGGAAACGGCTGCGTAGGAAAGTACGTTGACTGGCATGGTTGGTCCTTGAATGATGAATGCAGGGTGGGCACAGCTTAGCCCCTCCCGCGCGACAGCCGATAGCCCGACTGTCGCCAATTCTTGCCTGATCCTCCGGCCGGCCGCACGGCCCCGCCATTTCGCGCTATGCTGGCCGCTGTGAACATACAGCGGGGAGCAAGTGGTGGGGATGGAGGAGACTGGAGAAGGCCGGCAGGCGCTCAAGGCGCTGGCGCGCAGCATTTCCCGCGTTCTGGCCAGGGGCGAGCAGGCAGCCGGTGCCGTTCCCGGCTTGATGCTGTTTCGGCAAGATGCCCCGACCGAGCCGCAGAGCTACATGTACGAGCCCAGTATTTGCCTGGTGGCGCAGGGACGCAAGCGCGTCTTCCTCGGCGAGGATTCGTACGTCTATGACGCCAACAACTACCTGGTCTCTTCGCTGCACATGCCGGGCGTCGTGCACATCCTCGAAGCCAGTCCGCAGGAACCATATCTCGGGCTGGCGCTGAAACTGGACCAGCGCGAGATCGCGCAACTGGTGCTCGATAGCCGACTGCCGCCGGCGCCCGCGCAGGCGCCACGGCGGGGGATGGCCACCGGCCAGACCAATGTGCCGCTGCTGGCGGCGTTCCAGCGGCTGATCGACCTGGCCGGCGAGGAGCGCGATATCCCCATCGTGGCGCCGCTGATCCAGCGCGAGATCCTCTACCGCCTGCTGATCGGAGAGCAGGGCGACCGCCTGCGGCAAATGGTCTCCGCCGGAACCAGGACCCATCAGATCGCGCAGGCGATCGCATGGCTGTCGGAGCATTTCAGGTCGGCCGTCTCCATCGACGAACTGGCGGCGCGCGTGTGTATGAGCTCCTCGACGTTCTACCACCATTTCCGTTCGATGACGGCGGTCAGCCCGCTGCAGTTCCAGAAGCAGCTGCGGCTGCAGGAGGCGCGCCGCCTGATGCTGGAGGAGCGGATGGAGGCGGCCACCGCCGCGTTTGAAGTTGGCTATGAAAGCCCGTCCCAGTTCAACCGCGAATACAACCGCCTGTTCGGCGCGCCGCCGCTGCGGGACATCACCACTTACCGAAAAGCGGCAGGTTGAGACGTCCCGCGATGGGGGAAACTACGTGGCGACCAACACCGCCGGATCCGCGCCCGCATACATCGCCTCGACCAGCGCAGCGCGCCGCTGCAGCACCAGGCGCTGGTTGATCGAGCCCTTGTCGGTCTGCTCGCCGGCCGTCACCGAAGGCGCTTCCTCCAGCAGCAGCATGCGTTCGACGCGCGACGCCGATCCGGTGGCCACCGCGTTCAACTGCCCCAGCAGCTGCTGGAAGTGGCTGCGCACCGGAGCGCTGGACAGGATGGCGGCGGTATCCGCATCGGCGCCCAGCCCGGACAGCAACTGACACTGGTCCAGGCGCGGGAACACCAGCAGGCCGATGCTGTCGCGATCGATGCCGGCCACCACCACGTCCTGGATGTAGGGCGCGCCGGCGCTGATGACACGCGCCCGCAACGGCCCGACGCTGACGAAGGTACCGCTGCTGAGTTTAAAGTCCTCGGCGATGCGGCCGTCGAACATCAAACCCAGCTCCGGACGCGCAGGATCGACGAAGCGTACCGCGTCGCCGCTGCAGTAGTAGCCTTCCTCGTCGAAGGCCTCGGCGGTGGCCTGCGGCGCGCGCCAGTAGCCCGGCATGACATGCGGGCCGCGGAAGCGCGCCTCGTACTTGCCGTCCACCTGCACCAGCTTGACCTCGCAGGCCGGCGCCGGCAGGCCGACATAGCCGGCCATCATCACCGGGCCGGTGGTGAAGGTGCAGGAGGGCGCCGTCTCGGTCATGCCCAGGCCGGCCATGATGCGGATCCGCTGGCCGCAGCGGTTCTCGCTGACGCGCTCCAGCGCATCCCACGCTGCCTGCGACAGGCCCGCGCCGGCAAAGAAGAACAGCTCCATCTGCGAAAAGAAGTGACGGCACAGTTCCGGGTCCTCGTCCAGCGCGGCGGTGAGCAGCTCCCAGCCCTTGGGCACATTGAAGAACACCGTCGGCGCGATCTCCTTCAGGTTGCGCACTGTGATCGCGAAGTCGCGTGCGGTGGGCTTGCCGTCGTCGATGTAGTAGCTGCCGCCGTTGTACAGCGCGATGCCGACGTTATGGCTGCCGCCGAAGGTGTGGCTCCACGGCAGCCAGTCCAGCAGTACCGGCGGCTTGTCGCCGAAGGCCGGGAAGCTTTGCAGCAGCATCTGCTGGTTGGCGCACAACATGCGCTGGGTGGTGATCACCGCCTTCGGCAGCTTGGTCGATCCTGACGTGAACAGGAATTTGGCGATGGTGTGCGGACCGGTGGCGGCGTTGGCCGCATCCACCGTGCGCGGCGCGGCCGCCAGCAACTGCGCCAGCGGCGTGCTGGCGCGGCCGGCATCGCCGTGGTCGACCACGATCTCGACGTCGTCCGGCACCGCCGCCGCCAGCGCCGCAGCGCAGGCGCCGCCGTCGGTGGCGTAGATCATGCCGGGTGTCAGATGGCGCACGAAGTGAGTCAGCTTGGCGTGGTCGGTGCTGGCGCCGGAGGTCGCGGGCGAGACCGGGCAATATGGTATGCCGGCGTACAGCGCGCCCAGCGCCAGTTGCAGGTGCTGCAAATCGTTACCGGACAAGATCATCAGCGGACGTTCGGCCGACAGGCCCCGGTCCAGCAATGCCTGGCCGACGGCGCGCGCCTGTTCCAGCATCTGCCGGTAGCTGATGTGCTGCCAGGCGCCGTCGGCACCGCGGCGCGCGGCCAGCGTGCGCTCGGGATGGCGCTCGGCGCCGCGCACCAGGCAATCGGTGATGCGGTCGGGATAGGCGCCCAGCGCTTCCTCCGACGTCAGGCGCCAGGCGCCTTGGGCGTCGGTTTCGATCCGCACCGGCGCGCCGCCGACGCGCACCGGGCGATAGCGCGACAGGTCCAGCGCGGTGGTGCTGGCGGTGGTGGGGAGCTGCGTCATCGCGTGCTCCTCATCACACCGGATAGTGGCGGTGGCCGCTCTGGATGGTGATCCAGCGCAGATCGGTGAATTCCGCGATGCCGGCCTTGCCGCCGAAGCGCCCGTAGCCGCTGGCCTTGACGCCGCCAAACGGCATCTGCGCTTCATCGGCCACGGTGGAACTGTTGATGTGGCAGATGCCCGATTCGATGCGGTGCGCCAGTGCCAGCGCGCGCGAGACGTCGCGGCTGAAGATGGCGGCGGACAGGCCGTATTCGCTGGCGTTGGCTGCGGCCAGCGCCGGCTCGTCGCCATCGACGCGGATGATGCCGACGATGGGGCCGAAGGACTCTTCCTGGTACACCATCATGGCCGGCGTGATGTGGTCGATGATGGCCGGTTGCAGCACGTTGCCGTCGCGGTCTGCACTGCCGCAGATCAGTTTTGCTCCCTTGGCCTGGGCGTCGGCGATCATGCCGGCCACGCGGCCGGCGGCCGAGGCGTCGACCATGCCGCCCAATACCGCGCCTTCTTCGCCCGGTTTGCCGGCGCGCAGGCCTGCGGTCTTGATGCGCAGTTTTTCGACGAAGGCGTCGGCCACCTTGTTGTCGACGATGATGCGGTCGGTCGACATGCAGATCTGCCCCTGGTTGAAGAAGGAGCCGAATGCGGCAGCCTGCACCGCTTCATCGAGGTCGGCGTCGTCCAGTATCAGCAGCGGATTCTTGCCGCCCAATTCCAGCACCACCGGCTTCAGATGCTGCGCGGCCTGCTGGGCGATGATGCGTCCCACCTTGGTCGAGCCGGTGAAGTTGATCCGCTTGACGGCGGGATTGGCGATCAGGCGCGCCACCACGGCGGCGGCATCCTGCGGCGCGTTGCTGATGACGTTGACCACGCCGGCCGGGAAGCCGGCGTCCTCGAACACCTTGCCGATCAGGCGATGTACGGCGGGGCAGAGCTCCGACGACTTGAGCACCACCGTATTGCCGCAGGCCAGAGGCGTGGCGATGGCGCGCGTGCCCAGGATCACCGGCGCGTTCCACGGGGCGATGCCCAGCACCACGCCGCAGGCCTGGCGCACACCCATCGCCATCAGGCCCGGCACGTCGGAGGGGATCACCTCGCCGGCGATCTGGGTGGTCAGCGAGGCCGCTTCGCGCAGCATGGAGGAGGCCAGCATCACGTTGAAGCCGTACCAACCGGCCGCGCCGCCCGCTTCGGCCACGCCGGCCGCGATGAACTCGGGGGCGCTCGCTTGCAGGCAGTCGGCCGCCTTGAGCAGCAGGCGGCGACGCTCGCCCGGCGCGGTGGCGGACCAGCCGGGGAAGGCGGCATGCGCCGCGGCGACGGCGGCGTCGGCATCATCCAGCGTGGCGGCGGCAGCCACCGAGGCGGTGTCGCCGGTGGCCGGGTTGAGGCGCTGGTAGGTGGCGCCGGTGGATGAGGCCTGGTCCAGGCCTCCGATCAGCAAACGGGCTTCAAGCATGGCATATCTCCTGTGTTATTGGCGTGGTGGGCGTCTTATGCGCGCTTGTAGGTCTGCAGGCCTGGTTTGATGGTCTTATCGTCCAGGAACTGCTTGAGGCCCTGGGCGCGGCCTTTTTCCGGGTCGCGGTAGTTGGACTGGTCGACTTTGGCGTACAGGTAGTCCTCATTCTGCTCCCAGGTCAGTTCGCGGCAGCGCTTGAAGCCGTTCTTGGCGATGCGCAGCACGGTCGGCGACTTGGCCAGCAGCTTTTCCGCCAGTTCGATGGTGGCTTCGCGCAGCTGCGCCAGCGGCACGCTCTTGTTCACCAGGCCCATCGCGGCTGCTTCCTTGCCGGTGAAGGTATCGCCGGTCATGATGTAGTGTAGCGCCTGACGGTGTCCCATGGTGTCGGCGACTGCCTTGCTGACCAGGTTACCGGGAGGGATGCCCCAGTTGATCTCCGACAGGCCGTACACCGCTTCGTCGGCGGAGATGGCCAGGTCGCAGGCGACCAGCGGCGAGAAGGCGCCGCCGAAGCACCAGCCGTTGACCATGGCGATGGTCGGCTTGCTGTACATGCGCAGCAGCTTCCACTGCCACTGCGAGCAGTCGCGGCGCAGCTTCTCCTGGAAGATCTCAGGCTTGCCGTCGTTTTCGCGGAAGTACTCCTTCAGGTCCATGCCGGCGGTCCAGCTGTCGCCGGCGCCGGTCAGCACCAGCACTTCGGCTTCGGCATCCAGTTCCAGGGTTTCCAGCACGTCGATCATTTCGCGGTTCAGCGTCGGGCTCATGGCGTTGCGCTTTTCCGGGCGGTTCAGGGTCACCCAGGCGATGCCGCCGGTGACGTCGACTTTTACGGTGCTCCAGCGGTTGTTGTATTGGCTCATCTCGGTCTCGCTTTATGTTAGGTTAATATCAGGTTGCCTGATACGTGTCTTATAATATATGCTGCTTGGCCTGTAATGCAAGCGCTTTTCGAACGCTTTCCTTTGAATTCCGGACCACGATGAAAAAAAACCCTTCCGCCGCACACGACAAGCCCACCGGCATCGCCTACCTGATCGGCCGCATCGACCATGTGCTGAGCCGGCGCCTGCGCGACAGCCTCGGTTTGCTGGGCATGACGGCGGCCCAGTACACGGCCTTGGCGGTGCTCGACACCCAGCAGCAGCTGTCGAACGCGCAGCTGGCAGAGCGTTCGATGATCTCGCCGCAGTCGGCCAACGAGATGGTCAAGGCGATGGAGGCACGCGGCTGGGTGGTGCGCCAGGCTGACGCCAATCATGGCCGCATCATCCAACTGCGCCTCAGCGCCGAGGGCAGCGCCTTGCTGCGCCAGGGCGATGCGGCGGTGGCGGAGCTGGAACGCGCGATGCTGGCCGAACTGGGCACCGACCAGCGCGGCGAACTGCATGCGCAGCTGCGCGTGCTGTTGCGTTCATTGAGCGCCATCGTGCTGTAACTGCCGCCAGCGCGGGTTCTCAAGCAGCAGGGCGATGCCCTGGCCACCGCCGACGCAGGCCGCCGCCACGCCGTAGCGCTGGCGCCGCAGGTCCAGCGCGCGCGCCAGCGTGATGGTCAGGCGCACGCCGGTCGCCGCCAGCGGATGGCCTAGCGCGATGGCGCCTCCGTGGATGTTGAGGCGGTCCCGGTCGAGCTTCAGTTCCCGCTCCACCGCGATGATCTGCGCGCCCTGCGCTTCATTGATTTCAAACAGGCCGACCTGCTGCATGCTCAAGCCGCAGCGGTCGAGCAGCAGGCGGATCGCCGGCGCCGGACCGATGCCCATTACTTCGGGCGGCACGCCGACCACCGCCGCCGCCACGATGCGCGCCTGCGGCCTATGCCCGCCATGCATGGCGTAGGCGCCGGAAGTGACGATCGCGGCGGCCGCGCCGTCGGCCAGCGCGCAGCTGTTGCCGCCGGTCTGCACGCCTTGCGGATACAGCGGGCGCAGAGTGGCCAGCACCGACGGCGGCGAGATGCGCGGATGGGTGTCCTGGGCCAGTTCGGTCAGCGGGCCGCTCAGGCGGATGCGGCGGTCGGCATAGCCGTCCAGCGTGAACACCTCGTTGGCGACGGCGGCGATTTCGCCGGCGTAGAAGCCTGCCGTCCTGGCGTCCAGCGCGCGGGCGTGCGACATCGCCGCGAATTTGTCCACCTCCGCGCGCGTGATGCCGTAGCGGAGCGCCAGGTTTTCAGCGGTCTGCGGCATGGTGATGGCGGGGGCGGGATCGGTCAGCGCCTCCCACAGGAAGTCCTCGAAGCCGACCGGCGCACCCAGTTTGAAACCGCTGCGGTGGTTGAAGGCGGCGATGGGATTGCGTGTCATCGATTCGGTGCCCACCACCAGTACTGCGTCGGTGTAGCCCAGAGCGATCTGGTCGCCGGCCTGGCGGAACAGTTCGAAGCCGGTGCCGCAGATGCGCTGCACGTTCAGCGCCGGCACCGTCAGCGGCACGCCGGCGTACAGCCCGATATGACGCGGCAGCATGTACTGGTAGCAGTCGCCCGGCGCCATGCTGCCGCTGATGACGGAGCCGATGTCGGCGGCCGGCACGCCGCTGCGCCGCAGTACCGCACGCGCGGCCTTGATGCCGAGGTCCGTGGGCGAGACCTGGCCGAACGGGCCGCAGTAATCGGCCATCGGCGTGCGCAGGCCGTCGATCAGCCACAAGTCGTCGTAGTTCCGGAAGAAACCCTGGTTGGCGGTCGTGCTCATGGCCAGTAGCTTGGGCGCAGCTGCCCGGTCGCGCCGGCGTAGCCGTGGGCCTGGGCGAACGCTTCCAGCGCTTGTGGCGCTTCGTAGCGGCCGAAGATCGACCACAGGAACATGCGGCCATACAGTTCGCAGCGCTCGCGCGGATCGCCGTGCAGCGCCGGGTCGCGCGCCAGTGCCGCCTTCAGCGTGGCCAGGCTGTTTTCGTGCGCCACCATGCGGGTGCCGCCGTCGGCGCTGGTGTCGAACACCATCAGGCGCGGGACTCTGGCGTCGCCGCTCCAGCGCTGCCATTCAGGCAGCGTGCCGGCCGGTCCGCTGGCTGGCTCGCCGTGGCGGGCGAAATGGGTCCAGTAGCCGGCCATGGCGTCCGAGACTTCCCTGCGGCCGGGCAGGTTGGCGGCGGTGAAGGAGTGGAAGGGATCGAACTCGCCATCGAGGTCGCGCAATACGAAGGCGATGTCCAGCACGTGGGCGGCGCCCAGCAGCACGCGCGGCGCGATCAGCGGCACTGCTGGCTGTTCGTCCCAGTCGAAACGGTAGGTCCAGACATCGCGGTGGCCGGACGCCACCATCGCGCTGGCCGGTTCCAGCGCGCCGGCGGCCTGCCACAGGGCGGACATATAGGCCGCGTGGCGCTGGTAGCGGGCGCGGTCGCGCATCAGCGGAATGCGGCCGAACAGCATGCGCACGTATTCCGGATTGTTGGACATGAACAGCTTGTATTCGTCGCGGTTGGTGCCGATGATGACCGGCACCGCGTGGTAGCGGCTACGGTCGGCGAACACTTCGGCCAGCGGCATGGGGGGCAGCACGTGGCCGTCCTGGAGCACGCAGGGCGCGTCGTAGAAGCTGAGCGCTCCCGGCGTGATTGGCGCCAGCAGCGCGCCAGCTGGCAGGGCGCGCACATAGGCCGCTATCTGCGCTGCCGGCATGGATGCGATCAAGGCCTTGGCGGCGGCACGGTCGGCGGCGCGGCCGTCGCGCTGCAGCCACTGGCACAGCAGCTCGCGCGAGCTGAGGGCGTGGCCGGGCCGGGCGTCGTCCGTGTAGTTGCTGGCCTGCTCCGGCGAGTAGCTGACCGTCAGCGGCGATTGCAGGATGGCGCGATGGAACAGGCCTTTGGCCAATGGGCTGGCCAGCAGGGTGTAGGCATTCAGCCCGCCGGCCGATTCGCCGAACACCGTGACGTTATCGGGATCGCCGCCAAAAGCGGCGATGTGCTCGCGCACCCATTGCAGCGCCGCGATCAGGTCCAGCGTGCCGAAGTTGCCGGAGCGGTCGGCGGCGGTGTCGTCGTCCTGCGCCAGCTCATCGAGGCCGAACCAACCGAGGATGCCCAGGCGATAGTTGGCCGACACCACAAGCACTCGGTCCTGGCCCGCCAGGTTGCGCAAGGTGGTGTAGGTGGCGGCGGTGCCGGCGGTGTTGGCGCCGCCGTGGATCCAGAACATCACCGGCAGCGCGGCCGTTTGCGCTTCTTCGGCCGTCAGCTGGGGCGCGAACACGTTCAGCGTCAGGCAGTCTTCCGAGCCGGCCAGTTGCCCCCACTGGTCGGGCGGCAGTTCCAGCGTGACGCCGGCCAGTTGCAGTGCGGGCTGGCCGCAGGCCAGCGCCTGGCGCACACCTTGCCAGGCTTGCGGCGGACGCGGCGCCTTCCAGCGCAGCGGGCCGACCGGAGGCTGCGCATACGGTAGTCCCAGCCAGGCGTGAGTGTGGTGACGATCGGTGCGCCCCACCACGTGGCCCAGCGCGGTGTGGCGCAGCGAATCGGCGGCGGGCAGCGCGGTCGTGGCGGGACTGGCCGCTGCAGTGGACGAGTTCCGGCGCAGGCGCCAGAGCAGGGCGGCCAGCGCCGTGGCGCCGGCGACATAAAGCAGGATGTCAGGCATGATCGAGTTCCTCTTCTAGTGAGAGTGCGGGATGTGGCTGGGAAGGGATGCCTTGGCCGGCGTCGGCGCCGTCGTCGAGTTTGAATGCGTGCACCAGCCGCGCCAGTTCCGCCGCCTGCTGGCGCAGGCCGGCGGTGGCACCGGTGGCTTGCCCGACTAGTTCCGCGTTCTGCTGCGTGACCAGTTCCATCGCCTGCAAGGCCGCGCCGGCCTGCCTGATGCCGGCCTGCTGCTCGATGCTGGCGGCGGCGATCTGGCCGATGATGACGCTGACCTGCTGCACGCTGTCGACTACTTCGTTCATGGTGGCGCCGGCGCGTGCCACCAGCCGGTTGCCCGCTTCGACCTGCGTTACCGAATGGCCGATCAGAGTGCGGATTTCGCGCGCGGCGGTGGCGGAGCGCTGCGCCAGGTTGCGCACCTCGCCGGCGACGACCGCGAAGCCGCGTCCCTGTTCACCGGCGCGCGCCGCTTCCACCGCCGCGTTCAAGGCCAGGATATTGGTCTGGAATGCGATGCCGTCGATGACGCCGATGATTTCGCCGATACGGTGGGCCGAGCCGGTGATGGACTCCATCGTCAGGATCACTTCCGCCGCCACCTTGCCGCCGTCGCGTGCCACCGCGCTGGCGTTGGCCGCCAGTTCGGTGGCCTGGCGCGCGTGGCTGGCGTTGTCGCGCACGGCGGCGGCCAGCTGCTCCACGCAGCCGGCGGTGGCGCGTAGCGACTGCCGCTGGGTGTCACTGCGGCTCGTCAGATCCTGGTGGCCGCCGGCGATTTCGCTGGCCGCGCCGGCGATATGGTCGGCGCCGCGCCGCACCTGGCCGACCATAGCGGCCAGCCCGGTGCGCATGGTGTGCATCGCGAACAGCAGGCTGGATGCGTCGCCGCCGCGCAGGCTGACGTTCCCCGCCAGGTCGCCGGCGGCGGTGCGGCCGGCGATCTTGACGGCGTAGGCCGGTTCGCCGCCCAGCTGTTCGAGGATGCTGCGCGTCAGGCGCCAGCACAGCAGGCAGCCCAGCAGCAGGGCGGCCACGCTCAGTGCCAGTATCCAGGTGCGCGCGCCGGCATCGGATGAACGTCCCTGCGCCACGGCCAGTTCGCTTTGGCGGGTCTCCAGCGCGACCAGTTGTTCGAGCGCCGCCATCCAGCGGGTCTGGACCGGCAGCAGGCGCTCTACCAGCACGGTGTAGATCTGGTCCGATTCGCTGCGCATGGCTAGCTCCATCGCCTGCGCGATCGGTGCCTGGGCCGCCGCGTGCTGCTGGCCGATCTGCGCCAGCAAGGCGGTTTCCTCGGTCGTCGCGGCGTTGGCCAGCAGCTCGCGCAAGTGCTGCTCCGCGCTGGCGTAGCGCCTGGCCTGGTCCCGCATCCGTTCCGCTTCCGGCTGGAGGTAGGACAGGGAGCCGATCAGCGCCATGTTACGCAGCGCGATCATGCGTTCGTACACGGTGTCGCGCATCTGGGTGGCGAGCCGGGTCTTGGCGTTGCCGACCAGGGTGATCTGGTCGGTGCGCTGCTGCATCTGGTCCATGTGGCCCAGGCCGAGCGCTACGACGGCGAGCAGCAGCGCCAGGATCAGGCCAAAACCCAGGCGCAGGCGGGCGCCGATGCTGATGTCGGAGGTGCTCATGGCGTCAGTGGATTCCGGCCACGGCGCGTTGCGGCGCCTGCGTTGCCGCGTCCATGCGGCCGGGCTTCGGCGGCATCAGGAAGCAGGCCAGCGCCGGCACCAGCACCAGCGCGCCCACCATATTCCACAAGAACATGAAGGCCAGCAGGATGCCCATATCGGCCTGGAATTTGATCGGCGAGAACAGCCAGGTGGCGACCGCCACGGCCAGCGTCACGCCGGTCAGTATCACCACGCGGCCGGTGAAGCGCAGCGCGTGCAGGTAGGCTTCGGACAGGCTGGCGCCGGCGCGCATGCGGGTCAGCATCACGCTCAGCACATACAGCGCGTAGTCCACGCCGATGCCGACGCCCAGCGCGATCACCGGCAGCGTGGCGACCTTCACGCCCATGCCCAGCACCACCATCAGCACTTCGCACAGGATGGAAGTCAGCACCAGCGGCAGGATGGCCACAACCACCGCGCGCCAGCTGCGGAAGGTGGCGTAGCACAGCAAGATCACCGCGCCGTAGACCCAGAACAGCATGTCGTGCATGGCCTGCTTGACGACGATGTTGGTGGCGGCCTCGATGCCGGCGCTGCCGGCGGCCAGCTGGAACTGCACTTCCGGCGTGTTGTGGGTGGCGGCGAAGGCCTCGACCGAGTCGACCACACGGGTCAGCGTGGCGGCCTTGTGGTCCTTCAGGTAGACGTATAGCGACAGCAGCGAGCAGCTCTGGTTGAACAGCTCACGCGGAGCGCGGGTCTGCACCGCACCGAGTGCGCCGGCATTCGGGATCAGGTCATACCATTTGAAGTTACCCTCGTTGTAGCCGGTGGTGGCCAGCTTGCTCAGTGCAGCCATCGAGTTGGTCGAGTCGACGCCGGGCAGCTGCTCCAGCTGCCATGCCAGTTGATCCACACTGGCGAGCGTGCCGTACTGGGTGCACTGGTCGGGCGCGGTCTTGATCATCACCACCAGGATGTCGGAGCTGGCCGCGTAGTTGGCGACCATGAAGCCGTTGTCTCGGTTGTAGCGCGAATCGGCGCGCAGTTCCGGTGCGCCGGGATCGAGATCGCCGACCTTCAGGTTCAGGCTATACAGGTAGCCAAGGCCGCCCAGCAGCAGGCTGGCCGCCACCGTCATGGCGGCCCAGCGGCGCTGGGTGAAACGGTCGAGGAAGGTCCACAGCCAGGGCTGGGCGCCGTCGTCGCTGTCGGCTTGCAGGCTGCGCGCGGCGGCCTTGGTGCTGACGCCGGTGTAGGACAACAGCACCGGCAGCAGCACCAGGTTGGTGAAGATCAGCACCGCCACGCCGATGCTGGCGATGATGGCCAGGTCCTGGATCACCTTGATCTGTATGCTGACCAGCACCGCGAAGCCGACCGCGTCGCACAGCAGCGCGGTGAGGCCGGCGGCGAACAGGCGGCGGAAGGTGTAGCGCGCAGCCACCACGCGGTGGGTGCCGCGGCCCACGTCCTGCATGATGCCGTTCATCTTCTGGGCGCCGTGGCTCATGCCGATGGCGAACACCAGGAACGGCACCAGCACCGAATACGGATCGAGTTCGTAGTGCAGGGTGGCCAGCAGGCCGCACTGCCACAGCACCGCCACCAGCGAGCACACCACCACCAGCGTGGTGCTGCGCCAGCAGCGCGTGTACCAGAACAGCACCGCGCCGGCGATGGCGATCGCCAGCAGGAAGAACATCAGCACTTGTTGCAGGCCTTCGATCAGGTCGCCGACGATCTTGGCGAAGCCGGTGATGTGGATACGCACGCCTTCCTTCTGGTATTTGGCGCGGATCTGTTCCAGCCGTGCGGACAGGGCGCCATAGTCGAGCGGCTGGCCGGTCTGCGGAATCTGCTCCAGCAGCGGCACGAAGACGATGCTGGACTTGAAGTCGGCCGCCACCAGCTGGCCGATTTCGCCGGAGCGGGCCACGTTGGCGCGCAGCTGCGCCAGGCTGGCGGCCGAGCCGTCGTAGCCGTCCGGGATGACGGTGCCGCCGTCCAGCCCTTCCTCGGTCACGGCGGCCCAGCGCGTGCTGGGCGTCCACAGCGATTTCATGAAGGGCCGGTCCACGCCCGGCAGCAGGAACAGTTCATCGTTCAGGCGTTGCAGGGTGTCGAGGTAGGCGCGGTCGTAGATGGCGCCGCCGCCCGCTTCGACGGCGATGCGAACCGAGTTCCCCAGCCCATTCAGGTCGGCCTTGTTGGCCAGGTAGTTGACCACATAGGGATGGGCGCTGGGGATCATCTTCTCGAAGCTGGCATTGAGCTTGATGCGCGTGGCCTGGTAGCCCAGCACGATGGTCGCCAGCAGGCAAAGCAGGATGACCAGCGGCCGGTAGTTGAACAGCGCGCGCTCCCCGAGGTTGCCGGAGCCGGTGTCGAAGTCCTGCAGCCGCCGTACCACCGGCTGTTGTTCTAAATCTTGATCTGTGTGCATGATGTTCCAGCCATATTCATATGTAGGGGAAGAGCTAGCGTGGTACGGCGGCCGGTGCGACCCGGCGCAGGCCGCGCAGCCCCGCCACGACCAGCGCGCCGTCGCGCGCCTGCGCTACGGCAGCCAGCGGCAGCGCGGGCGGCAGGGCAGCGCCGGTCTGCGCGGCGAAACTGCGGCCCTGGTCGCGGCTTAGCAGAACGTCGCCGCCCTGGCTGACCAGCACCAGCGTGCCGTCGGCCAGCTCGGCGCCGCCGGCCAGCGAAGCCTGGACACCGGTATCGACCTTGCTCCAGCTGGCGCCCTGGTCGCCGGACCAGTATGCATTGCCGCGCAAGCCGTAGGCGACCAGCGCACCGCCGCGCGTGGCCAGCAGGCCAAAGTAGCTGCCCTTGTATGGGCTGGCGAGGGCGCTGAAGCTGGCCCCCTGGTCGGTGGAGCGCAGCAGCAGGCCCTGTTCGCCGGCCAGATATAGCACGTCGCCGGCGCCGCGCATGCCGTACAGGTGCAGGCCCTTGGGATTGGCGACATGCTGCTGCCACGGTTGCCAGGTGGAGCCGCCGTCCTCGGTCTTGAACAGCAGGTTATAGGCGCCCAGCACGTAGCCGTTGCGGGCGTTGGCGAAGTACAGGTCGAGGAACGGTTTGTCCGGACCGTCCTCCACCAGATGCCGGGCATCCGCCAGGGCGCGCTCCTGGTCCGGACCGGCGGCATTGGCCGCCGCCTTGAGCACCAGCGCGGCGGCCTGGATGCCGTCCAGTTGCTTGCGCCAGGTGGCGCCACCATCGGCGCTGTGCAGCACCACGCCCTGATGGCCGACCGCCCATCCGTGTTGGGCGTCGACGAACTGCAGCGCTGTCAAGCTGACGCCGACCGGCACGCTGGCCTGGCGCCAGGAGACGCCGGCATCATCCGAGTACAGGATGGTGCCGCGCTCGCCGGCGGCCACCAACCGCTGGCCTGCTGCGGCGATGGCCAGCATGGCGGCGTTCAGCGCCTTGGGCGTGACCAGCGCCGGCTGCGTCAACGCCGCCGGAGCGGTGGCCGCAGCGGTAGTGCTGTCGGCCCGTGCCCACGGCCCCAGCGCGCAGGCTGACGTCAGCAGAACCGCCAGCGCGGCACGGCGGGCAGCGAGTGGATTTGACTTGTTCATCGAGCGCCCCTTCACTTAGCGCGAGCCCTGGTTGGCCAGTTCCTCAGGACCGAAATAGCTGGCCGGCAGGCGCGGTATGGTCTTGTACTGGCTGGCCAGGTCGTTGGAGGCTTCGTTCAGCAGGTAGGCGCCGGTCTGCACGTTGTAGGTGCCCCACATGACATTGCCCACCACGGCCGGCAAGTCCGGCGCCAGCAGCGTCAGGGTGTAGTTGCCGCGCCAGATCTGGCCTTGCGCGTCGTAGCCGTCCACCAGGATGATTTGCCAGGTGTCTTCGTCCAGGTAGTAGCGGCGCTTGGTGACGACGTGGCGTTTGCCGGGGATCAGGCTCGCTTCCACTTCCCACACGCGGTGCAGCTCCCAGCGCACCAGGTCGGGATTGAGGAACTGCGGGCCAACCAGGTCGCTGATCTTGGCGGATGCGGCGCGGTTATTGTTATAGGGGATGTACATCTCCTTCTTGCCGACCAGCTTGAGCTCATGATGGTCGATGGGGCCGAACAGCATGAAGGCTTCGTCGAACAGGCCGATGCCGGAGGTGACCGAGTCCGGCGTGTCGTAGGACACCGACGGCGCACGCCGCACGCGGCGCTGGCCCACCAGGTACTGCCAGATCGCGCGCGGCTGCGCGTCGCTGATGCCGTCGTGGACCAGGATACCTTCACCGGCCTTGGAGGCTGGCGCGCGCGTGATCAGGCGGCCGAACTGGAAGATGCCGTCGAATTTTTCCAGGCTGCCGTCCTTGAAGTAGTACGGCCGCATGATGGTCTGTTCGGCCTCGGTGGCGGTGGCGCGCTTGCCGTCCGGGGTGACGATGGTGGTCCGCAGCGGGAATACCGTGGTCTCGCCGGTCCAGGCCAGGCGGTGGTTCATCATGGCCTCGTAGCCGGTCTTCGGAATCGGGAACGGAATGCCGCCGAACGCGCCTTCCACGCCGAAGCCGCCGTCGATGGACTTGGCGCGGGTGGCGTTCTTAAAGGTGTTCTCATACACCCAGGCCGGAGCACCGCCGGTGCGGTGGGTCGGATAGACGTCGATGCGGTAGGTCGGATACTTCTTCAGCAGCGCGACGGTGGCGGCGGACAGCTTGGCGGCGTACTGGTCGACGTTCTTGCCGGTGATGGACAGTGTCGGCTTCTCGGCGGCGAAGGGATCGGCGCGGAAGTCGCCCGCCTTGAAACCGGCTGGCACCTTGGCGTAGGCGCCGTCCCAGGCGGGAATGGTGCCGTCCTTGTTAGCGGCCTTTTCGGCGCCCAGCGGGGTCAAGGTGGAGTGCAGTTTGGCCGCTTCGTCGGCGGTGACGGCGGCGCCGGCGTGCGTCAGCGTGAAGGCCAGCGTCAGCGCGGCGGCAGTGAGAGTCAGGGTCGTCTTCATTATAGTTTTGTCCTTAGAATGCGCGTTTGATGTTGAAGGAGATGTAATCGCGGTCCGCCAGCGACTGGGCGTAGCTCAGGATGGGGGTGTTGGTGACCGGATTATTCTTCAGGAAGGTGCCGGCGGCGCCGAGGAAGCGCACGTAGCTGATGCCGAACTTCCAGTCCTGGTGGTAGGTGGCGTTGACGCCGATATTGAAGTCGCCGCCGTGCGAGCTGCCGCCGTTGAAATTGAACACGGCGCGCGAGCGGCCGTCGATGTTGTAGCCGACGCCGATAGGGATCGACAGATCGAGGCCATCGATCACCTGGTAGTAGGCCGGCTCGAAGATCATGCGCGCCGAAGTGGCGTCGCGGGTGGTGTTGGGATCGAGCGAGCCTTGCCAGGTGACGCTGGTGGCGCGGTTCCACGCCAGCTCGCCCAGCAGCGAAGCGCCCTGGAAGAAGGGATTGGTCGGCATCACGTAGATCGCCGACAGGTTGACGTGTGCCGTATTGCCGACCGCGTAGGCTGGATTGCCGCTGTTATCGGCGAACACACCGGTGCCGGCGCGCGACAGGAAGTTGGGCGTCGGGTCGCTGACCAGCGGCGTGTTGCGGCGGACCGAGACTTCGGCCGCCACGTTCGCGCCCAGCAGCACGGTGCTGGCGCTGGCGCCGAAGGTGCGGATGCCTTCCGCGTACACGGCACGCACGGTGGATGGCGCGCCGGGTGGGAAGCCGGGTGCGAAGCCCAGGTAGAAGTAGGGCGTCTTGTCGTGGTAGCGGGCGGCATAGAAGCCGTATTCGACATCCGAGCCGGCCGGCGAGAACTTGACCTGTACGCCACCCTGGCCAGAGTTCTTTGCCTTCATGTCCGGCAGGGTGTAGAAGGCCGGTGCGCCGCTATTGGTCGGCGCGACCAGGAAGGCGGTGCTGCCGGCGCCCGCTGCGTCGTAGGAGCTCAGGTAGCTGCCGACGCCGGGGATTTGGGTGGGCCGCCATTCGAACTGGTAGTAGCCGCCGATCGATACGTTGGGCAGCACCTGCAGTTGGCCTGAGACCTGGTTGACCGGCCGCAGGATCTCCTTGAACTGCGCGCCCGGTACGCTGAGCAGTTTGACCAGGTCCACCGGTCCCTGTGCGTTGGCGATGCCGTTGGCGCCGAAGAACAGGCTTTCGCCGTATTGCAGCGTGTGGCGGCCGACGCGCACGGTGCCCGGCAGTTCGCCCAGTGAACCCTTGGCGAAGACGAAGGCGTCCAGCAGCTCGGCGTTGCGGCCATGTAGCAGGCGAGTGCCATCGGCGAAGCTGTTGCCGGATTTTCCTGCCAGCGTGACGGCATTGCTGGCGGCGGAAGCATTGTCGTTGGTGCCGGTGTACGAGCTGTCGTACCAGGCGGCGGCGCTGACGCGCATGCCCAGGTTGCGGGTGCCTGCGTCGAACTCGGACAGCCAGTCGATGCGGCTGGAGACGATGCCTTTGCGGCGGAAGTTCTGGTTGCCGTCGTCGAGGTTATAGCCGGTGAAGTCGGTCGGGCCCGAGGATGGATAGCCGCCCGCCAGCAGGCGCGCGTCGGCGTCCTTCAGGCGGTAGGCGCTGCTGTACTTGAAGGTGTTGTTCCAGCTGATCTTGAGTTCGGGATTGTCGGTCTCGAATTCGAAGGCATGGGCGGCCGGCATGGCGGCCGTCACGGCCAATGCCAACAGGGTTGGACTCAGGCGTTTATTCGCTTGCATTGTCAGTCTCCTAGTTATAGTTTTGTATGGCCGCTGACGCGCGGCGGGGCGGATGGCGGGCATCAGATAAAGGTGGAAGCCAATCCTCCGTCGATGGGCAGGTTGACGCCGCTGATCCAGCGCGCGTCGTCGCTGCACAGGAAGCTGATGACGGCGGCCACTTCGTCGGCATAGGCCGGGCGCTTCATTCGGTGGGCGTCGCGCTGCACGCGCTCCTGGCCCAGCATGGAGACGAAGTCGCCCAGGATCGGCGTGAAGACGGGACCAGGCGCCACGCTGTTCATGCGTACCGAATGCTGCAGGAACCATTTCTGCGATTGGACATAGGTCCAGACGATCAGCGCTTCCTTGAAGTACTGGTAGCAGGTGTCGGCGGGCACGGCGTGCATATCCAGCCAGGCCTGGCCTTCGCTAAAGCCTCGTACCTCGGCCAGTTGTTTGTGCAGCGCCAGGCGCTCCGGCCATTCCGCGCCCAGGATGGAGGCGACGTTGACGATGGAACCGCCGGCCGGCATGCGCGGCAGCACGGCTTCAGTCAAGTGGCGCAGGCCAAGGTAGTTGACCCGCGCCAGCAGCGCCGGATCGGCGGTGCCGGGCACGCCGGCGATATTGCACAGCGCGTCCACGCGCTGCGGCAACTGGGCGACGGCGGCGTCGATGCTGGCGGTCTGGCCCAGGTCGACGGAGATAAAGCCGTCCAGCGTCAGGCCAGGCTCGGTGCGGTCCATGCCAATCACGGTGGCGCCTTCGAAGCGCGCCAGGCGCGCCACTTCGGCGCCGATGCCGGATGCGGCGCCGGTAACGACGATGGTCTTGTTACGTAACTTCATATGGTCTCCTTGTTGGTGTAGTGACTGATCCCCGTCATTCCCGCGCAAGCGGGAATCCATGCTGAAGTAGCCGATCCAGCTCACTATGGGTTCCCGCCTGCGCGGGAACGACGTGGTTTTTAAAAGGGATAGCGCGGCGCTTCGGTTTTCACCGTCAGCCATTGCCATTGGGTGAACTCGTCCCAGTCGGAGCTGCCGCCGTGGCGGCCGCCGTTGCCGGACGTGCCGCCGCCGCCGAACGGCGCGTGCGCTTCGGCCAGCACGGTCTGGTCGTTGATGTGGGCGTGGCCGGCCGGCACGCGGTCGACGATGAACATGGCGCGCGCCAGCGTCGGCGTGATCACTCCCAGCGCCAGGCAGCCCGTGGTGGCGGAGGCCAGGGCGATGGCTTCCTGGTCGGTGTCGAACACGGTGATCGAGGCCACGGGGCCGAACAGCTCTTCCTCGAAGCAGCGCATGCCGGGACGTACACCGGTCAGCACGGTGGGTTGGTAGAACTGGTTTTCGTAGGTGCCGCCGGCCAGCAGGGTGGCACCGGCCGCCACGCTGTCCTGCACGATGGCGTGCACGCGCTGGACTTGGCGGGCGTTGATCAGCGGCCCAAGCGCCACCTTGCCGCTCATCGGATCGCCCACCGGCAGCTGGCCGGCTTTGGCCACCAGGCGTTCGATGACGGCGGCGGCGATGCCGCGCTGGAGCAGGATGCGGCCGGAGGCCATGCAGATCTGGCCCTGGTGCAGATAGGCGCCCCAGGCCACGTTGGCGGCGGCGATGTCGGGATCGGCGTCATCGAGGATGATCAGCGAGTTCTTGCCGCCCAGTTCCAGCGACGTTTTCTTCAGGTTGCGGCCAGCCAGTTCGCCGATGCTGCGGCCCACCGCGGTCGATCCGGTGAAGGCGATCATGGCGATGTCGGGATGGCTGCACATCGCCTGTCCCGCTTCGGCGCCGCCGGCCAGCACGTGCAGCACGCCTTTGGGCAGGCCGGCTTCTTCGAAGATGCGGGCGATCAGCACGCCGCCGCTGACGGGTGTCTGCAGGTCCGGCTTGTGGACCACGGCGTTACCGGTGGCCAGCGCAGGCGCGATCGAGCGGATCGACAGGATCAGCGGGAAGTTGAACGGCGAGATCACGCCGACCACGCCGTGCGGCATGCGCCGGGCGATGCTCATCTGGCCGCTGGCGGAGGCCAGCAGCTGGCCCTTGGGCTGGGTGAGCATGGAAGCGGCTTCCTGCAGGTGGGCGCTGGCTTCGCGCAGTTCCAGGTCGGCCTTGGGGCGGATCGCGCCAGTCTCGCGCACGATCCACGTCGCCAGTTCGTCGTGGTGTTCGGCGATGACGGCGGCGGCGCGGCGGAAGATGGCGGCGCGTTCCTTGTAGTCGCTGGCGGCCCACGCGGCCTGCGCGGCCCGTGCCTGCGCGGCGGAGCGCGCGACGTCGTCGGCGTCGGCCAGGCCGATACGGCCCAGCTGTTCGCCCGTCGCGGGTTCGATGAAGGTGTGGACGCCGCCGTGGGCCGCGATCCAGTCGCCGGTGAAGATGCGGCCTTGCCAGATCGATGGACGTAAAAGCGCATTCGCGTTGGTCATGCTGTCTCCTTTGAATGATGGGTGTTGGGGAAGTCAGCCTGTTAGCACGCTAGTTGCATGAAGGTCTGCTTGCCGCTCTTGCGTTAGCTATTACAAGTTACGTGCCAGCTCTTTGTGGAACGGGTCTATTGCGGCGCACCATGCGGCGCCCGCACTGGGCGTAGCGCTGTATTGAATGGCCGCTTGCGGCGCAGCGCAGCAAAAAAGAAGATGTGCAGGCGATTGATGAAATGATCAAATGGGAGAACAGCCGATGTATGATTTGGTAAAAGACGATGAAAGTGGAGACATGAGCAAACCACCTCGCGTGTCGCTGGCGGAGATGTCGCGCGTCAGCAAGGTGCTGGCGCACGGCGACAGCCAGCACCTGAAAGCCGGTGCGGCGCCCACGCTGGACGACCTGACGCAAAGCCTGCACTTCTCGCCCGGCGACGGCCGCATCTGGCTCAATGGGCAGCGCATGCAGCTGCTGCATATCACGTCGCTGGGGGCGATGCGGCGCGAACTGCTGGAGAGCATAGGCCCCGAGCGCACGCGCGGCCTGCTGACGCGGATCGGCTATTCGGCGGGCGCGCGCGATGCGCAATTGCTGCGCGAACGCTGGCCCGACGCCGAACCTGGATCGCTGTTCGCGGCCGGGCCGCGCATGCACTCGCTGGAGGGCGCGGTCAAGGTCGAGCCGCTGCATTTCGAATTCGACTTCGAACGCGGCACCTACCATGGCGAATTCCTGTGGCACCATTCCAGCGAGGCCGAGGTGCATACCTCCGATTTCGGCGTCGGCACCGAGCCGGCTTGCTGGATGCAGACCGGTTACGCCATCGGCTACACCAGCGCGATGATCGGACGGCTGACCATCTATCGCGAGACCGAGTGCACGGCGATGGGGCACAAGCACTGCCGCCTGATCGGCAAGCCCGCCGACGAGTGGGACAATGTGAAAGAGGACCTGCGCTTCCTTAACGCGGAGTCGTTCGTCAGCACCACCGCGTACGGCGGGCCGGGCCAGCACCAGCAGGCGGCGGTGCTGGCGGGCGATGACGGACGTTCGTACGGCGAGAAGGAAATGGTCGGTGTGTCATCGGCCTTCAACGCGGCCTGCCATATGCTCAAGCGCGTGGCACCGACCGCCGCCACGGTGCTGTTCACCGGCGAATCCGGCGTCGGCAAGGAGCTCTTCGCCTATATGCTGCACCAGATCAGCGCCCGCAAGGAGCAGCCTTTTGTGGCCGTCAACTGCGCGGCGATACCCGAGACGCTGATCGAGTCCGAACTGTTCGGCGTGGAGCGCGGCGCCTTCACCGGCGCCAGCCAGTCGCGGCCCGGCCGCTTCGAGCGCGCTTCCGGCGGCACACTGTTCCTCGACGAGATAGGCACGCTTAGCCTGGTGGCGCAGGGTAAGCTGCTGCGTGCGCTGCAGGAGGGCGAGATCGAGCGGGTAGGGGGCGTGCGCAGCGTGAAGGTGGACGTGCGGCTGGTGGCGGCCACCAATGTCGATCTGCGCGAGGAGATCCGCCAGGGACGCTTCCGCGAAGACCTGTTCTTCCGCCTGAACGTGTTCCCGATCCGCCTGCCGCCGCTGCGCGACCGACGCGATGACATCCCGCTGCTGATGGGTTACTTCATGCGGCACTACGGCCAGAAGCACCAGCGCCGTGTGACCGGCTTCACGGCGCGCGCGGTCGATGCGCTGCTCAACTACGACTTCCCGGGGAATATCCGCGAGCTGCAAAACCTGGTGGAGCGCGGCGTGATCTACGCCGACGAGGATGGGCCTATCGATTTGCCGCACCTGTTCACCAGCGGCGAGGAGTCGCGCACCTCCTATTTTTCGCTGGCGCAGACAGGGCGCCTGACCAGCCACGAAGCGGCCACGCCGCAGGCGGCATCTGGCGGTGCACTGCTCGACGTGCTGCCCGAGATGCTGCGGCAGGCATCTGAACAACAGCAGGACTGGTCGCTGGACAATCTGGAAAGCACGCTGATACTGGCGGCGGTGAAGCGGGCCGACGGCAACCTGTCGGCGGCGGCGCGCACGCTGGGCCTGACGCGGCCGCAACTGTCCTACCGGATGAAGAAGCTCCGGCAGGGCTGAAGCCCGGTCACTCCAGGTAGATCTTCTGCAGCAGCTTGATGAGCTGCGCGCGCTCGGCGTCGGTGAGCCTGCCGGTCGCATCCACTTCCAGCTCGCTGGCGGTCTTTTCCGCCTTGGTGCACATGCTCAGGCCCGCGGGCGTGAGCGCGAGCGTCTGCGAGCGCCGGTCCAGCGGACTACGCTGGCGCAGCAGCAACCCGCGCTCCTGCAGCCTGTCGAGCAGGATGGCGAGATTGGGCGGCGACACGTTCACCGCATCCGACAGCCGTTTCTGGTTGATGTTGGGATTGGCCTTGAGCAGGCTCAGTACACTGAAATCCACCGGCCGCAGCTCGTACTTCGCCATGCGCTTTTCGAACAGCGGCATGATGCGGATATAGGCCCGGCGACAGTTATAGCCCACCAGATCCTGGAGTGCGCGCTGGTCCAGCGGCTGCTCGGCCGCCTCCTGGACGGCATCGATGAGGTTAATCTTCTTTTTCTTGGGCAGCGTTGTCATGTCCGGATTCTAGCAAAGAAGCGCCGTCCGGGCCATCCCGATGCTTGCAATTCCATGAAAATGCGTATAGTCTATAATCATTATAAAACATAACTAATTATCTCAACATCATCCATCGAGGAGACACGATGAAACGCAGCGCACTCACCGCCGTACTGTTCACCGCATTGGCCGCCGGCGCGGCCCAGGCTCAGGAACCCATCCGCATCGGCGTGATTGCCGCGCTCACCGGGCCGTTCGCCAACACCGGCAAGCCGTTCGAGGATGGCATCAGGGCCTATATGCTGCAGTATGGCGACCAGGTGGCCGGCAGGAAGATCGAGATCATCTACCGCGACGATGGTGGCACCAATGTCGACCAGTCCAAGCGGGCGGCCCAGGAGCTGATCACGCGCGAACACGTCAGCTTCCTGATCGGCTTCTCGCTGACGCCCAGCGCCATGGCGGTAGCGCCCATCGCCACCCAGGCCAAGATGCCGATGATCGTGATGAACGCGGTCACCAACGGCATTACCGCCAAGTCGCCGTACATGCTGCGCACCAGCATGACGATGCATCAGATGACGGGGCCGTTCGGCGCCTGGACCGCGAAGAACAAGATCGGCAAGGTTTACACGCTGGTCAGCGACTACAGCACCGGGCTCGATGCGGAGGCGCGTTTCACCAAGGAGTTCAACGCCGGCGGCGGTAAGGTGTTGGGCTCGGCGCGCGCGCCGCTGGCCAATCCCGATTACTCCCCCTTCATCCAGCGCATCAAGGATGAAAAGCCGGATGCGCTGTTCTTCTTCGCGCCCGGCGTGGAGGACGGCATCGGCCTGCTGAAAGCCTTCAGCGACAAGGGCCTGGACAAGGCGGGCATCAAGTTCCTCGGCGTGGGCGACATGACCAGCGAAACGCCGACGCTGGAGGCGCTGGGCGACCGCGCATTGGGCGCGGTGACGGTACTGAACTACGCGCCCACGCTGGACAACGACGCCAACAAAGCCTTCCTGAAATCCTATGCACAGGCCAATCCGGGCCGCCCGCCCGCGACCTTCGTCACTGTGGCGGCTTACGACACCATGGGCATGATCTACGAGACCGTCCGCAAACTCGGCGGCGTCGTCACCGGCGACAAGGCCATGCAGGCGCTGACCGGGATGAAGCGCGATAGTCCGCGTGGTCCAATCAGTATCGACCCGGCCACGCGCGACATCGTGCAGAACATGTACATCCGCGAGGTGAAAAAAATCAACGGCAAGCTGGTAAACGACCCGATCGCCGTGCTGCGCGACGTCAGCCCTAACTAAGGAGACTTCATGATGATCGAACGACGTGTCTTGAATGGCGCGCCGCTGGCGGCGCTTTGCCTGTCGGCGGCGGCCCTGAGTGGCTGCGGTGGTGACGGAGCTACTATTCCCGATGTTACGCAGACGTTACCGCAGTTAGCCCTGGCCGGCGGCGCCAAGCTGGCCTCCTGCACGGATTTGGCCAGCAAGATCGCTTATCCCAATACGACGATCGCCAGCGCGGAGTCGGTGGCTGCAGGTGTGCTGACGGTGGCCGGCAAGCCGGTGCCGGCGCACTGCCTGGTGAAGGGATCGATGTATCAGCGTGTGAGTTCCGTGGATGGCAAAAGCTATGCGATCGGCTTCGAGATGCGGCTGCCGGTGGATTGGAACGGACGATTCTTCTACCAGGCCAACGGCGGTCTTGATGGCGCGGTCCTCACGGCGAACGGCGAGGTTGGAGGTGGCGGGCAACTGGATAGCGCGCTGAATCAAGGCTTTGCGGTGATCAGTTCGGACGCCGGCCACGGCGCCGCCACACCGTTGTTCGGCCTTGATCCGCAGGCGCGGCTGGACTATGGCTACCAGGCGTCGGGCAAACTGGCGCCGATGGCCAAGAGCGTCATCCAGACCGCTTACGGCAAAGGGCCGGACCGCTCGTATTTTGGCGGCTGTTCCAACGGCGGCCGTCACACCATGGTGGCGGCATCCCGTTACGGCGAACAGTTCGACGGCTACCTGGTCGGCGATCCCGGTTTCCGCCTGCCCCTGGCGGCCATCGCCAATATCGCCGGCGGCCAATCCTACGCGGCCCTGGCGACCACGCAGGGTGACCTGTCGACCGGCTTCACGTTGGCCGAACGCGCGCTGGTATCGAACGCGGTACTGGACAAGTGCGATGCGCTCGACGGCGTCAAGGACGGCATGGTGCAGGACACCGGCACCTGCCAGGCCGCCTTCAGCCTGGAACGCGACGTGCCGACCTGCGGCGCGCAAGGCCGCGACGGCACCTGCTTGAGCGCGGCGCAGAAGACGGCGATCGGACAGCTGTTCACGGGCGCCACCACCAGCGCCAAGACGAAGTTCTATTCAAGCTTCCCGTACGATGCGGGCCTGGGCACTGGCAATTGGGCGTTCTGGAAGTTCTTCAGTCCCCTGCAACTGGATTCGGGCGCGGTGGCGATGATCTGGAAGGTGCCGCCGGTGGATCCTGCCACCTTCAACGGCGCCAGCTTCGCGCTGACCTCCAGCATAGACTCGCTGCTGGGGCAGGTCGCGGCAACCGACGGCACTTACACCGAAAGCGCGATGTCCTTCATGCTGCCGCCGCACCTGACCGACTACAGCACCGTGAAGAACCGTGGCGCCAAGATGATGCTGTACCACGGCACCAGCGACCCGATTTTCTCCAGCGATGACACCAAGGCGTGGTACGACAATCTGCGCGCCGCGAACGGCGGCGACGCTTCCGGCTTCGCGCGCTACTTCCAGGTGCCGGGCATGAACCATTGTTCCGGCGGACCGTCGACCGACCAATTCGACATGCTGACGCCCCTGGTCAATTGGGTCGAGAAAGGACAGGCCCCGGAACGCGTGGTGGCAAGCGCGCGCGGCCCGGGCAACGCCGGCGGTGCCAATGCCGACGTGCCGGCATCCTGGTCGGCGACGCGTACCCGCCCGCTGTGCCCCTATCCGCGCGTGGCGAAGTACAACGGCAGCGGCAGCATCGAGGATGCCGCCAACTTCAGCTGCAAGTAACGGAGTGTCGGATGCCCCTGGTCCCGTGCCGGGGGCGGCATGTTGTTCACGGTGACGGCGCCATGGCCCGCTGGATCAGCTTCGCTGCGTCGCCATCGTGACTGAAGCCGGCGGCCAGCGCGGCCGGCGTGTGCAGCGCGGGGTAACGGCCGAACAGCGCTTCGATCTGCTCGTCCGGCGCGTGCATGAGCAGCTCCCGGCATCGCTCGCCGTAGCGTTGCGCCAGCGCTTCCAGCAGCTGTTCCATGCTGAGGTGAAGCACCGGCAACTGCCAGCTGCGCGAAGCAGGTGCGCCGGCGGTGCTCATGGTGGCCGCATGCAGCAGGTTGTCGACGCAGCAGGGCAGGGACATCCACCAGGCGGTGGCGTGCGCCGACACCGGGCAGGTGTAGGCTACGCCGGCCGCCAGCCGGTGCATGACAAGACTCATGAAGGCCGATCCATGTCCTGACTCCGAGGGCGGACGCGCGACTATGCCCGGCAGGCGCAGGCTGACCGCATCCAGCTCGCCGCGCCGGCTCAGGTCAGCCAGTTCGATTTCGGCCATCAGCTTGTGCGCGCCGTAGCTGATGGCGGGACGCGGCGGCTGGTCTTCGTGCACCGGTTGTCCATCCAGCGGACCGTAGACCGCGACCGAGCTGGCAAACACCAGCCGCGGCGCGCGCTGCAGCTGGCGGCCCTGGCCGGCCAGCCGGTGCGCCAGCGCCAGCGTGGCCTGCAGGTTGACCTGATAGCCCAGCGCATGTTCGCGTTCGGCCAATGATCCCGGCACGCTGGCCAGGTGGAAGACGATGTCCGCCGGCTGCTGCAAGGCCGCGTCCAGCACGGCGGGATCGCCGAACGATCCCTGAATCTGACGCATGCCGGGCGCGCAAGAGCCGGCGTCGAACGCCTGGTCGATCAGTGTCAGGCTGTGTTGCGGGTCGTCCTGCAGGCGCCGCACCAATGCGCGGCCGACGAAGCCGTTGGCGCCCGTGATCACGATGTGGCTCATGCCTTGCGCTCCAGCGGTATCACCTGCTGGTCGATCGCGCCAAACGGGCCGCTGCCGGAGCCCGGCCAGCGCGCCTCCATGCGCACCCGGTCGCCGAAGCGCATGAAACCTGTGCTGGCGGCGCCCTGGTCGATCATTTCGATCACGCGCCGCTCGGCGATGCAGGCCGAACCTGCGCCACGGCTGGCGTTGGATACGGTGCCGGTGCCGATGATGGTGCCCGGCGCCAGACGGCGCGTGCGCGCCGCGTGGGCGATCAGCTCACCGAAGCCGAAATTCATTTCGCCGCCATGCGGCTGGCCGAAGTGCATATCGTTCCAGCTCACGTCCAGCTGCAGGTGCACCCGGCCCTCGTGCCAGGTATTACCCAATTCGTCGGGCGTGACGGCCACCGGCGCAAAGCTGGTCGATGGCTTGGCCTGCAGGAATCCGAAGCCGGTGCGCATTTCGCGCGGCCCCATGGCGCGCAGGCTCCAGTCGTTCAGCTGTACCACCAGCCGCACGCGGTCCAGTGCTGCGGACGGTGTGCTGGCCATCGCCACTGCGTCAACGATGACGCCGAATTCACCTTCGAAGTCGATGCAGTCCGCCTCACTGGGCAGCGTCACGTCGTCGTGCGGACCGAGGAAGTCGTCGCTGGCGCCCTGGTACATCAGCGGGATCGTGTCCAGGTCGGGGATGGGCGGGGTGCCGAAGGCTTGCTCCATCAGCCTCGCATGGTTGAGGAAGGCGGAGCCGTCGCACCACTGCGGGCTGCGCGGCAGCGGGGCGGCGCAGCGGCGCGGATCGAAAGGCTGGCCGGCCAGCTGGCCGCTGTTGAGCGCCTCGTAGCGCTCGCGCAGCGCGGGTTCGACGCTGCTCCAGTGCTGCAGCGCGTACAACAGGGTGGGCGCGACGGCACCGGCTTCGGCGCAGCGGGCCAGGTCGCGCGAGACGATCAGCAGGCGGCCGTCCAGCGTGTGGTCTTGCAGGGTAGCGAATTTCATGGGTAGGTTCTATGGAGTGGACGGGTTCAGCGTTGTTGCAGCGCGGCGGCGAGGCCGGCTTCGTAGGTGCCGCCAATCAGCACGAACAGCATGCGGCAAGGCCGTTGCGAGCGGTTGGCCCAGGCGTGGTTGGTGCCGCGCTGGATTACCACGCTGCCGGGTCGCAGCTGCACTTCGGAGTCGTCGAGCACCAGCGTGAGTTCGCCCTCGATGACGATGCCATAGTCGATCGATTCGGTGCGGTGCATCAGCGGGTGCGGCGACGAGGCCTTGACTGTCGATGCGGCGGCGTCGCCGACCTCGCCGAAGGCATCGTGCATGCGGGCGGCGCCGTGGGCCAGGAATTCAGCAGTGTCGGGTGGTATGTCGACAAAGCGCAGCCGCGTGCCGTGCGAGGGCGGGGGCAGCACCAGCGGGCCGGTGGTCGGATCGGCGCCGTTGTCGAGCGGCGCCGGCGTGGCGGCGGTATTCCACACTTCGTGGAACACGGTGCCGGGGATGGCCGACAGTTCGACCACGCTGGGCAGCGGGCCTTCGCTGCTGACGATGGCTTTTCCGGCTGCGTCGTGGCCGGTGATGACGCGGTGGATCGGGGGGAAGGTCATATCAAAACTCCAGTATCGGTTGTCAGGACAGCACGGCGGCGCGACGGCGGCCGGCTTGGGCGAAGCAGTAGACGGCGGCCAGGCCCAGCGCCACGGCGGCGCTGCCCAGCGCGCCGTAGCCGAGGCTCTTGACCAGGGTGCCGCCCAGCACGGGCCCGATGGCGGCGCCCACCATCAGCATGGCCGGAGTGGCCGACAGCGCGCGGCCGCCGGGATCGAGTTGGGCCACCAGGCCGAAGGCGAAGGTGTGCGTGAAAATCATCACGGCGGCAAACACCGAGCCCGCGATCGCATAAGGCGCGAAGGCGGTGCTGGCGGCGATGGTCAGCGCCAGGCCAGCCTGGATCACCGGGCCGGCCAGCACCACCAGGTGCGCCGGCCAGCGCCGTTCCAGCAGCGCCGCCAGCGGCGCCGGGAACAGGTTGACGAAGCCCAGCGCGATCAGCACGCCGGTGACGGCGCCCTGGCCGAACCCGCGGTCGGCGCCTATCCGCTCGAGAAAGCTGAACATCATGGCCTGCACCAGGCCCATGCCGCCGATGCCGAGCGCCGCATACCAGACGGCCGGGCTGACACGAGCCGTGGCCGGGGGCTGGGCATCAGCGCCGCTCCACGAAGGGAAGGCCAGCGCCGCGACGACGGCGGCCACCATCATCACCGCGCTGAACACGCGGAACAGGGCCGGACCGCCCGCGCCGGCCACCAGCCCGGGCACAAGGCCCAGGAAGGCGATGGCGAATACGCCCAGCGCCATGCCGGCCAGCGCGAACATGCGGTGCGGACTGCTGCTGCGGCCCATGGTGCCATGCGTCATGCTCAGCGCGCTGCCGGCCGCCATGCCGGCCAGTGCGTGCAGCGCCGCCATCAGCATGTAGTCGGTGGTGTTGGCCGCGCCCAGGAAGGCGGCGGCGGCCAGCGTGAAGCCGCACGGCGCCACGATGCCGGCGCGCAGCCGGTGGAAGCGCGGCGCGCAAAACAGGCTGCTGGCGACGGCGCCCAGCAGGAACAGCGTGGCCAGCGCGCCGGCCCGTTGCGGGTCGTAGCCGTAGTGGGTGATCAGCGTGCCGACCCACACCGGCAGCGCGACCAGGTCCACCATGCCTGCGCAGTGCGCCACCATCAGGGCGATGCGGCCGGGCCAGCGTTCTTCTTGTCGATTGAGCTTGTCCATGGGATGCCCGTGCTCAGATCGGGGCGGCCAGGGCCATCAGGGTGTCGCCCATGATCTGTGCGTGTTCGGCCTTGTCGCCGCCGCTGATCTCGATCTCTCCCAACCGGCCCGAATTCTCCACCACCATGCGGCAGCGTTCCCAGCGCCGCTCCTCGAACTGCGTCAACGCCTGTTCCAGACCGGTGCGGCGGCCTAGTTCCTCGGCCAGCACAATGGCGTCCTCGATGCCGATGCAGGCGCCGGAGGCCATGTGCGGCGTGGTGGCGTGCACGGTGTCGCCGATCAGCACCACGCGGCCGCTGTGCCATGGCTGCTGCACCAGCAGCGATTCCAGCGGACGGTAGACGATCTGGGCGTCACTGTCGATCAGGGTGCGACAATGCTGCATCAGCGGCGCCGCGAACGGCGCCAGCAGCTCTGACAGCATGGGCGCGAACTGCTTGGGATCGATCTGGGTGTTTTCAGCGCGGTCCTCGGTGACGAACAAATACATCTGGTCGCGCGAGACCGGATTGACGCCGGTCTTGATCTTGGGACCGACCCACATCATGGCGCGTGCCACTTCGGCGGGGCGCGGCAGCACGGCGCGCCATACGCACTGGCCGCTGTAGCGTGGTTGCGGCACCTCCGGCAGCACGGCCTCGCGCACCTTGGAGTACAGGCCGTCGGCGCCGATCACCAGGTCGTAGTGGCTGGTCGTGCCGTCGGTGAAGGCGACTTCGACGCCGTCCGCCTGCTGGCGCAGCGCGGTGAAGGTGCAGCCCAGGCGGACCTTGGCGCCGCTGGCGATGGTGGCGTCGGCCAGTATCCGGGCCAGCACAGGGCGCATGATGGCGCCGCCGCCGGGGACGTCCGGGCCGGCGATGCGCGGGGTTGGCAGGGTGGCCAAGTGCTGGCCGTGCGGCAGGAACAGGTCGACGCCGTCGGAGGCCGCGCCATGCTCCATGAACTGATCGAGGATGCCCAGCGTCTTGAAGGCGCGCAGCGTGGCGCCGCCCAAGCTGATGCCGGCGCCATAGGAGCGCCAGCCCGGATCGATTTCCGCGACCTCCACGGCGAAACCGTGCTTGCGCAGCTGGATGGCAGCGGCCATGCCGGAAAAGCCGCCGCCGATGATCAGGATGTTTTGTACTGGGGATGTCATAAGTGTCTCCGTTGTTTGATTCAGATTATTGGTGTTATCGCGATCCAGTATGGGTAGCTGGAGCGTGCTTGTAAAATCGATTCTACGCATGCCTCATATCGGGCGGATCGATGGTTGCGGCGCCTGGAACAGGTGCACCAGGCCGACCAGCCGCGCCGCCTCGGTGCCCAGCGTGGTGGCGGTGTGCACCGAGGCCGCGCCCATGACCGCGTTTTTCCGGGTCATCTCGTCCAGCTGGTTCAAGACCGCGCCGATCTCCCGCAGGCTGGCGTTTTGTTCGATGGCGGCGCTGGAGATGTCGCTTACCAGGGCCGCCACGCCGTCGGTCATCGTCATCAGGACGCCGGCGGTGGCGGCCGCGTGGCCCACCTGGGCGTTGCTGGCGGCGATGCGGCTCTCCGCCTCGCGGCTCAGGTTCCCGATCTGGGTGGCTGCGCTGGCGGCGCGCTGCGCCAGGGTCCTGACCTCGGCGGCCACCACCGCGAAGCCGCGTCCATGCTCGCCCGCGCGGGCCGCCTCGACGGCGGCATTCAGCGCCAGGATATTGGTCTGGAACGCGATGCCGCCGATGATGCCGACGATGTCGTCGATCTTGCGGGTGGCCTGGCGGATGCCTTCCATGCCGACCGTGACCTGCGCCATCGCGCTGCCGCCGTCCTGCGCCTGGCGCCGGACGTCGTCGGTGCGCGTCTTCGCCAGCTGGGCGGCGTCGGCGCTGCGGGTCACCATCGCCGCCAGGTCCTGTATGGCGGCGGTGGTTTGCCGCAGGCCGGACGCGGTCTGCCCGGTGCGTTCGGACAGCTCCCGGCTGCCACGTGCGATTTGGCCGCTGGCGTCGGCGATCGAATCGGCGGAAGCCGCCAGCCCGCCGACGATCTGCCGCAGCTTGCCCTGCATGCCGCCGATCGCGCCCAGCAGTCTTCCCAGCTCGTCGGCGCGGCGCGGCTGGACCGTCGAACCCAAGTCGCCGCCTGCGATCGATTCGGCCACCCTGGTGGCCTCCGCCACCGGCGCCGTGATGTTGCGCGCAAGGCCCAGCGCCAACGGCAGGCCGGCCAGCGCCGCCAGCGCCAGCGCCGAAAGCAGCAATATGCGGGCCTCCCCGGCGCGCTGGCGGGCCCGCAGATACACTGCCTCGTTATTGTTGCCGATGCTGGTGACGATGTCGGCGATGCGCTCGCGCCATTGCAGCTCCGCGCGTTCGGTCTGCAGCAGCAAGGTGAATGCCGACTCGGCGCCCGCGCCTTGCATCACCATCTGCACCGCCCGCGCATGCACCGGGTCGATCTCGGCACGCAGCGTGCGGATGGCGGCCAGACGGCTGGACAACGTGGGAGCGGATTCGCCCGCTTGGGCCGGCATCGCGGCCAACAGCGTCTCGGTGCGGTCGTAGCGTTCCCTGGCACCACGCAGCAGGGCCAATTGGGCTGCCAGGTCCGCCGGGTCGGTCATCGGCAGCAGCGTGCGTTCCTGCATGCCCACTTCCAGCAGTGCGGTCTGCAGGCGGTGCGCCAGGTCGGCGCGGCGGGCGTCGTTTTCGACGAGGTGCAACTGATCGGACGCTCCCTGCAGGTACCACAGCGCGAGCACGGTGGTGGCGCCGAACAGCAGAACCAGTGCGCCCATGCCCAGCAAAAGGCGTGGCCGCAGGCCGATCCGCCGACATCGCAGCGGCGGCGGCAACGACAGCGGCAAAGCCCGGCGCCAGCGTAGTGGCTTCATGTGTTCTCCTGTTGATCTTCGTTGTTCCATGGCGTGCCGGCCAGATGGACCTCGCCGGTGGCGCCGACGGCCAGCGCCACCGGCGTCAGCGAACGCCCCAGGCAGGGGCCGCGCACGCAGGCGCCGCCGTCGATCTCGAACAGCGCCCCGTGCGCCGCGCAGACGATGTGGCTGCGCTCCGCATTGAGGTAGGCATGCCGGCGCCACGCCATCGGCGTGTCGCCGTAGTGCGGGCACAGGTCGCGGTAGCCGTGCAGGCGTCGGCCCTGGCGCACCACCAGCACGCTGTCCTGGCCGGAGCCCAGCGGATCGAAGCCGCGCGCCTCGCCGTCGGGAAGGTCGTCCAGGTGGCACAGCAGGATGTCGGTGGCCGACATGCCGCCGATCCTAGTGCGCGCCCGGCGGCCCGCCGGCGGCGCCGGGTGGCGGTCCGCTCGGCGCCCACTTGTCGCGTTGCTGGAACAGGAACAGCTGGGAGGCGTCGGCGCTCATCGGTACCTCGCGCGGCTGCCAGTCGGCGTCGTGCAGGTCCATGTCGGCGTCGTACTCGACGTGGCAGCCCAACGGGCTGTTGAAGTACCAGAACCAGTTGGAGCCGAACTTGTGGCGGCCCGGCCCCCAGAACGACTGGTAGCCCTTGGCGACGAAGCGGGTGCCGGCTTGCATCAATTCGGTGGGTCCGCCCAGGTGGAAGGTGAAGTGCTCCACGCCCTGCATGAACGGTGGGGTCTGGATCAGGAACAGCGTGTGGTGGTCCAGCGTGCCGGCCGGCTGCAGGAACGGCCCGGCGCCGCCCAGCCGGTCGGTGCAGCGGAAGCCGAGGCGCTCGACGTAGAACGCTTCCGCCCTGGCTGTATCGGGCACGAAATAGACCACGTGCGACAGGGTGCGTGGCTGGATCGGCGCGTGTTCGTTCACCGCCACCACGTTGGCGCCGCGCTGCGCCGGCGCGCCGGGCGCGTTGACGGTTTCCGCCGCCAGCGCGATGGCGCGGCGCATGCTCACCTGAAAGCCCAGCGCAAAGCCCATGTCGTCGGTGCTTTCGATCGAGCCGTCCGTCCGGCGGAGCACCTCGCGGTCCTTGCCCAATTCCCTGGCGATGGCGTCCAGCGTGGCGCTGTCGGCCACGCCGTAGACGGTTTTGCGCAGCATGGTGCGGGTGGGGAGCGGCGGCGGCAACGAGGCATCGTCCTGGTGGACGATGACGATGGCGGTGCCGTCCAGCGCTTCGAAACGGCCGCCGGCGGCGGTCACGCCGACTGGCGTCAGACCGTAGTCGGTCAGGTACTGGCTGCAGGCGGCGACGTCGTCGACGCCGAAAACGAGTGCATCTGGTCCAATGATATTCATGTGTGCTTCCTTTTTGGTTAGAGGGCGACCCGGCCACCCAGGGTTTCGGCGACCCAGTCGGCGATGTAGGCGCCTGCGTTGGCGGAGTTGTCGAAGCTGGAGTGCTGCACGCCGCCTTCGCGGTCGGTAAAGATCTTCAGTTCGCGTTTTGGGCTGTTGACCAGCTGTTCGTAGGTGCGCTCGGCCCAGTGGAGCGGAATCTGCGAGTCCTTGCTGCCGTGGGTGACCAGGAACGGCACCTTGATGCGCTCCACAACGCCGTCCAGATGCACGTTCTCGGCGATGCGCATGAAGTCGTCCATGTCCCTGGCGCCCCACACCCACTGCACGTGCTGCCAGTAGTGCGGCACCGGGAAGCTGCCTTCCTTCTGCAGGCGCTTCTTCTGCACGTCGCGCCAGTCGTGGTTGGCGCCCCATACCACGCCACAGGCGAAGCGCGGCTCGAACGCCACCGCGCGCGGGCAGTAGTAGCCGCCCAGCGATACACCTTCGCAGCCGATGCGCCTGGCGTCGACGTCGTCGCGCGTCTCCAGCCAGTCGACCACCTTGCTGGCCCAGACTTCGGTGTTGTAGACCGCCGCCATGCCGTGCAGGCGCAGCGCCTCGCCGGTGCCCGGCTGGTCGATGATCAGCGAGGACACGCCGCGCTGCGCCAGCCAGCGCGGCAGGCCGACGCGGTACTTCATCTCCTTGGTTGAATCGAGGCCGTTCAGCTGTAGCAGCAGCGGCGCGCGGCCTTTGACGCCCTCGGCACGCACGTACAGGCCGGAGATGTGGGCGTCGCCGTAGGGGATCTCGACCCGCTCGCAGTTCTCGCCGGTCAGCGCGATACCCTTGGCGAAAACGTCGAGGAAGCGCCGGTACAGCGCGCCCCGGCCCTCGGCGCCGTGGGCCTGCAGGCGCTCGGCGGTCAGGTAGTAGGTGGCGGCGCGGCCGTACTTGTCGCCGGCGGAGATCATGCGGCCGCGCGCCTCGTCCTCTGCCGCCAGCTCGCACAGCTTGTCGGCCATGCGCACCCAGGTGGCGCGGAAGGCTTGCGAGCCGGCGGCGTCGGGCTGCTTCGCGGCCTCCTTCAGGGGCGCGCACATTTCCTGGATCTCGCCCATCTTGGCGCCCATTTCGATGGCGAGGTTGACCGAGAGATTCCAGACATAATTGGTGGGGAAGTAGCGAAACATTAATGCTCCTTGTGGTTAAATCGGTTTGGCTGCGGGCTTGAGCAGGAAGTGGGACAGGGCCGGCACCAGGATCAGCGCGCCGAGCATATTCCACACGAACATGAAGCCGAGCAGCAGGCCCATATCGGCCTGAAACTTGATCGGGCTGGCGACCCAGGTGATGACGCCGATGGCCAGCGTGACGCCGGTCAGCATCACCACCTTGCCGGTGAAGAGCAGCGCGCGGTAGTAGGCGGCCGACAGGCTAGCGCCCTGGCGCAGCTGCGTCAGCGTGATGCTGAGGATGTACAGCGCGTAGTCGACGCCGATGCCGACGCCGAGCGCGATCACCGGCAGCGTGGCGACCTTGACGCCCATGCCGAACATGACCATCAGCGCCTCGGCCAGTACGGAGGTCAGCATCAGCGGCAGCACGGCCACCAGCACCGCGCGCCAGAAGCGGAAGGTGATAAAGCACAGCACCACCACCGCCGCGTACACCAGCAGCAGCATGCGGCGCCAGGCCTGGTGCACCACGATGTTGGTGGCCGCTTCCACGCCGGCCGATCCGGCCGCCAGCAGGAAGTGCACGTCCTTGCTGTCGTTGGCGGCGGCGAAGGCTTCGACGTGGGCCACCACCCGCGCCAGCGTGTCGGCCTTATGGTCGCGCAGGTAGGCGTACACCGTCAGCAGGTTGCAGCTGTCGTTGTACAGGCCACGTGGGGCGCCGGCGGTGACGGTGTTGAGCATGTCCTGGTTGGGCAGTAACTCATACCATTTCGGGTTACCCTCGTTGAGCCCCGCCAGCACGCGGCGGTTCAGCAGCGCCAGGCTGTTGGTGCTTTCGACGCCGTCGACCTGGCGCAGCTGCCACTCCAGCGCGTCGATCTTGTTGAGCGTATCGTATTGCGCGCACTGGCCGTCCGGGGTCTTGACCATCACCGCCAGCACGTCGCTGGAGGCGCCGTAGGCGGCCGACAGCGCGGCCACGTCGCGGTTGTAGCGGCTGTCGGCGCGCAGTTCCGGTGCGCCCGGATCAAGGTCGCCGATCTTCAGCCGGGTGCTGAGCGCATAGCCGCCCGCCGCCAGCAGCAGCGCCACGGCGATGGCGCCCGTGGCCCAGCGGCGGCCGGTGAAGCGGTCCAGCAGCGCCCACAGCGGATGGCGCGCCTGGCCCGAGGCGTCGGCCGCGTCGGCGCGCAGGCTGCGGACCGCGGCGCTGGTGCTGACGCCGGTGTAACTGAGCAGGATGGGCAGCAGGATCAGATTGGTGAAGATCAGCATGCCCACGCCCAGCGAGGCGGCCACCGCCAGTTCGCGGATGACGTCGATATCGATCGCCGACAGCACGGCGAAGCCGACGGCGTCGGCCAGCAGCGCGGTCAGGCCGGCCAGGAACAGGCGGCGGAAGGTGTAGCGGGCCGCCACCAGCTTGTGCATGCCGCGTCCCACGTCCTGCATGATGCCGTTCATCTTCTGGGCGCCATGGCTCATGCCGATCGCGAACACCAGGAACGGTACCAGGATGGAGTAGGGGTCGAGTGCGTAGCCCAGCATCGGCAGCATGCCGAGCTGCCACACCACCGCCACCAGCGAGGCCAGCACCACCAACGCGGTCGAGCGCCAGCAGCGGGTGTACCAGTAGACCATGGCTGTGGCGATGGCCACCGCGATGGCGAAGAACAGCAGCACCGCGCGCACGCCGGCGATTAGTTCGCCCACCAGCTTGGCGAAGCCGGCGATATGGATGCGCACGCCCTGTTGCTCGTACTTGGCACGCAGGGTTTCCAGCCGCTGCGCGAACTGGCCGTAGTCCAGCGCCTTGCCGTCGCTGTCGCGCGCCAGCAGCGGCACGTAGATCACGCTGGACGTGGCGTCGAAGGCGACTAGCTGGCCGATCTCGCCGGAGCGGGCGATATTGGCCTTGAGCTGCGCCAGGCTGGCGGCGCCGCCGTCGTAGCCGTCCGGGATCACCGGACCGCCTTCGAGGCCGTCCTCGGTCACGCCGACCCAGCGCGTCCCCGGCGTCCACAGGGACTTCATCTGATTGCGTGCCACGCCGGGCAGCAGGAACACTTCCTCGCTCAGCTTGCGCAGGGTGTCGAGATAGGCCGGGTCGTAGATGCTGCCGCGGGGGTTATCGACCGCGATGCGCACCGCGTTGCCCAGTCCCGTCAATTCGGCCTGGTAGCTCAGGTAGTTCTGGATGTAAGGGTGGTGCGCCGGGATGGTCTTTTCGAAGCTGGCGTTGATGGTCAGCCGCGTGGCCTGCCAGCCCAGCAAGGCCGTGACCAGCGCGCAGGCCAGCATCACCAGCAGGCGGTTGTTGAACAGCAGCCGTTCGACGATGGAGCCGGAGGCGCGGTCGAATTGCACCGGATGTTCGGACATATTCATTGCGCGCCTCCCTTGGCTGGCATGGCGCCCTGGATGGTCAGCGCGAGCAGGTCGCCGTTATGCAGATCCAGCACACCGTTCAGTGGCGGCAGCACCGCGCCGGGGATGGGCGCCAGCGCCTGTCCCTGCATGGCCAGCAACTGGCCGGCCTGGTTGGCGAACACCAGCGAGCCATCGGCACGGACGGCCGACGCGGTGATCGACGCCGGCACCGGGTTGGCCAGTTGCTTCCAGCTGCGGCCGTTGTCGGCGGAACGCCAGGCGTTGCCGCGCAGGCCCGCGAGCACAAGTTCTCCGCCCGCCGGCAGTTCGGCGGTGAAGAAGCTGCCGTGGTAGGGCGGTTCCAGGCGCCGGAAGCTGCGGCCGCCGTCGCCGGACAGCAGCGCCAGTCCGCGCTCGCCGCCGATCAGGATGGTGTCGTCGTGGCGGCGCACGGTGTTCAGGTGCAGGCCCTTGGGATTATCGAAGCGCTCCATCCATGAGGTCCAGGTGCGGCCGCCGTCCGCGCTGGCGAAGGCCAGGCCGTAGGCGCCCACCGCCAGCATGCGGCCGCCGTCCAGCAGGCAGACGTCCAGCAGCGGCTTGTCGGCGTCGTCGGCCACCAGACGTTCGGCCTCGCGGATGGCGGCATCGTCGTTGCGGGCCCTGGCCGCTGTCAGCGCCAGCGCCGCCGCGCGCCGGCCGTCCAGCGTCAATTGCCAGTGCTCGCCGCCGTCGGCGGTCACCAGCACCACGCCGGCATGGCCGACCGCCACGCCGTTGCGGGCATCGGCGAAGCGCACCGCCGTCAGCGTAACGCTGACCGGCCCGGCGGCCTGGCGCCAGTGCTTGCCCTGGTCGTCGCTGAGCATGACGATGCCGCGCTCACCCACCGTGACGACGCGCGTGCCGGCAAGGGCGGCGCCCAGCATCACCGACTGCGCCGGGTTGCGCGCCGCCACGGCGGGCCGCAGCCGGGCCGCCGTGACTGGGCTGTGTACTTCTTCCGCCACGCCGTCGCCGGCCAGCGCGCAGGACGGCGAGGCGCCCAGCGCCACTGCGGCGAACCATGCACACTCGATCAGGAACCGTTTGGCGGACATCAGCGCGCACCTTCGCCGCTCATGGCGTCCGGTGTGAACAGGCTGTCCTGGTAGCGCGGCTTGACGATGTATTGCGCCGGCTGTGAGCTGTACAGGTCACCCACGAAGGCGGTGCCGGAGACCAGGTCGGTGAAGCCGAAGGCGCCGATCACGGTGCCCGGCAGGTCCGGCGCGACGAAGGTTTGCGACCACAGGGTCTTCCACAGCTGGCCGTTGGCGTCCCAGCGGTCGCCCAGCACGCAGTTCCAGGTGTCCTCGTCGCAGTAGTAGCGGCTCTTTGGCGCCTGGTGGCGCTGGCCGGCGCGCAGCGTGGCCTCGACCACCCACACGCGGTGCCGTTCCCAGCGCACGTAGTCGGGGTTGAGGAAGCTCTTGCCCAGCACGTCGGCGTCGCTCTTCGCCTGCAGCAGCTTGTTGCCGTTATAGGGGATCAGCATTTCGTGCTTGCCCAGCAGCTTCCAGTCGAAACGGTCGGTGCGGCCGGTCCAGGTGGACAGTTCGTCAAAGCTCATCACACCGGCGGTGGCCGGGGTGGGCGTGTCGCAGCATGGATTGGGCAGTTTGCGCACGCGGCGCTGGCCGGTCAGGTAGACCCACGCCTGGTCCTTGCTCGGATCGAGGTTGGTGCGGCCGACGATGGCCTCGCCGGCGCGGATGGGTGGGCCTGAGTTAATCAGGCGCAGAAGCCAGAATTCGTTGGCCTTGCTGAACTGCTCCGGTGTCCCTTCCTGGAAGTAGTAGGGCATCTGTATGTCGGCGGTGCCGCTGGTGGTCAGCACTGCCTTGCCGTCGGTGGTCAGCTGGTATTGGGCGAGCGGGATCTGCAGCGACACGCCGCGCCAGCGCAGCTGGTGGTTCCACATCACCTCGGCGCCGGTCTTGGGAATCGGGAAGGGCACGCCGCCGAAGGCGCCGGTGACCACATCGCCGGCCAGCTTGGCGCGGGTGGCGTTCTTGAAGGTGTTTTCATACACCCATTGCGGCGCTGCTGCGGTGCGGTGGGTGGCGTAGATGTCGAGCCGGTAGTCGGGATATTTTTTCAGCATGGCCTTGGTGCCGTCGGTCAGCAGGGCCGCATACTGGTCGGCGTTCTTCGCGGTGACCACGAATAGGGGCTTCTCGTCCTTGAACGGATCGCCACGGCGGCCGCCGGCCTTGTCGCCGGCGATGGGCGTGGTGTAGCCGCCGGTCCAGGCGGGGATGCTGCCGTCCTTGTTGCCGGCCTTTTCGCCGCCCAGCGGCGTCAGGTCGGATTTCAACCTGGCCGCTTCCTCGGCGGTGACGGCGGCGGCGGGTAGCGCGGCGCTGAGCGCGGCCAGCGCCGCCAGCGCGAATATCGTGCGTGGGTGTTTCATAAGGTCTCCTGTGGTTTTTTTAGAAGGTGCGGCGCAGCGACAGCGCCAGATAATCGCGGTCGGCCAGCGCGTTGCCGCTGCCGTAGACGGCGGCGCCGTTGGTCAGCAGCGGGCGGTAGTTGACGAAGGGTTCTGCCTTGCCCAGATATTGGTTGTAGCTGATCGAGAACTGCCACACACCGCGGTAGGTGCCGTCCACTCCCAGCGTGGCGGTGCCGCTATGCTTGGCGCCCCAACCCAGGCCTGTGACCGAGGAGTTTCCGTCGACCGCGTAGCGCAGGCCCACAGGCACGTTCAGGTCCATGCCAGCCATCACCTGGCGGTAGCTCGGCGTGTAGATCACTTGCAGCGCGGTGGCGTCGCGCGTGCGCACCCCGTCCAGTGTGTGGTTGGGGTCATCTTTGGACAGCGCGCGGTTCCAGGCCAGTTCGCCGACCAGCGACGACTCGCGCGCCAGCCAGTTGGGACTCAGGTTACTAATCCACGACAGGTTGACGTGCGCGGTGCGGCCGGTGGCATAGCCGGGTTCCGGCTGCACGTTTGGATAGACCACGTTCTGGTTCGTCAGCGGCATGTTGTTGCGGACCGACGCTTCCAGCGCCAGGCTGGTGTTGCCGATCGCATGGGTGGCACTGGCGCCGACCGTGGTGATGGCCTCGGGGAAGATGTAGTACCAGCTGCCCGGCGCGGCGCCGGTGACGTTCAGCCGCGAGTAGAACTGGCCGGACTTGTCGTGATAGCGGGCGGCGTAGAATCCCAGGTCGGTTTCATCGAGCCGCCATTTGAGCTGGGCGCCGAACTGGCCGCGGTTGGACGGGCGCCGGTCGGCGCCCGGCGTCAGCACGCTGCCGTTGATAATCTCCGGCAGCGTCGAACCGCCCCAGATATTGTTGGAGGTGTTGAAGTAGCTGCCGGCCGGCGCCATGCGGTCGGCCTGCCAGCGGAACTGGTAGTAGGCACCCAGCGCCAGGTCCGGGCTCAGTTGCAGCTGGCCGGACACCTGGGGCACCGGCCGGATGATCTCCTTGAACTGGGCGTTGGGCGAGGACTGCAGCTTCATCACGTCGGTCGGACCCTGCGCGCGGGCGATGCCGTTATCGCCGAAGAACAGCGTTTCGCCATACACCAGCGCGTGCTGGCCCAGGCGCACGCTCAGCTTGTGGCCGGGGCTCAGCTCCCAGCCGCCGAAGACGAAGGCGTCCAGCACCTCGGCCTTGCGGCCGGCCAGCTTGCGGGTGGCGCCGGGCATGGCGTTGTAGGGCGTCTGGCCGTTGCCGGCGTCGGCGGCGCCGGTGCTGCCGTCGTAGGCCTGGTCGTACCACGCGGCCACGCTGAGGCGCATGCCATAGGCCTTGCGGTAGACCGCGTCGAATTCGCTGAGCAGGTCGACACGCTTGGAGACCCAGCCCTGGTTGCGGAAGTTGTCGTCGCCCGCGTTGAAGTTCAGCGCCTGCGGGAAGGCCGATGCCGGCACGCCGGGCACCAGCTGCCGGGTGCTCCCAACCAGCAGTGGGTCGGCGTCGTGCAGGCGATACAGCGCGCTGGCCTTGACGGTGTTGTCGAAGCGGAGGCTCCAATCGGGGTTGGCCAGTTCGATCTCGCTGGCGTGTCCTGCGCCGGCGGCCAGGGCGGCCGCCAGCACGGTCAGTGATTTGTTCATCTGCGTCTCCATCGATGTTTTTTTGTTTGGAGCCCCCAGTGTGCCGATGCCGGCTATATGTGTAAAATTGATTGTGTGCATTCAATGTATCGATATCATGGATACATAAAAAACAGGAGGGGACCGTATGCGTTTCAACAAGCTGGATTTGAATCTGCTGGTGGCGCTGGACGCCATGTTCACGCTGCGCAGCGTGAGCCGCGCGGCCGAGCAGCTGCACATGAGCCAATCGGCGTTAAGCAGTTCGCTGGCGCGCCTGCGCGACTATTTCGACGACGAGCTGCTGGTGCAGGTGGGGCGGCAAATGGAACTGACGCCGCGCGCGGAAGTGCTGCAGGAAGCGGTGCGCGACGTGCTGGTGCGGGTCAACACCACCATCACGGCCACGCCGCACTTCGACCCCACGCAATCGGACCGCGAGTTCCGCATCTTCGTGTCGGACTTTTCGATGGCGGTGCTGATGCCGCACGCGCTGGCGCTGGCGCAGGAACAATCGAGCACGGTGCGCTTCCACCTGCTGCCGCAGACGCGCCAGCCGCAGCGCACCCTGGAGCAGGGCGACGCCGACCTGCTGGTGATCCCGCGCGATTATTGCTCGCCTGATCATCCGACCGAGCCGCTGTTCGAGGAGCAGTTCTGCTGCGTGGTGTGGGACCGCAGCCGCTACGCGCAGGCCGGCGAGATGACGCTGGACGCCTACAAGGCCGCCGGCCCGTGGTGATGCAGCCGCCGGGGATGGACCGCACCTTCGAATACCTGTTCATGGAGGGCACCGGCATCACGCGCCGGGTCGAGGTGACGTCGTTCAGCTTCCTGGCGGCGCCTTATCTGGTGGTGGGCACCGAGCGGGTCGCCACCGTGCACCGCCGGCTGGCGGGCGTGGTGAGCCGGGGCCTGCCGCTGGCGATGCTGCCGATGCCGATGCAGATGAAGCGCATGGAGCAGGTCATGCAGTGGCACAAATACCGCACCCAGGACCCGGGCCTGGTGTGGCTGCGCCAGTTGCTGCAGCAGGCGGTGTGCCGCATGGACGCCGAGGGCGGCGGCGCCTAGGCGGCCGGCTCCGGAAGCGGCCGGTCGTAGATCGGCACCTCGGTCGCGTAAAGGAAGAACGACTGTTCCGGGACATAGAAGCGCGTGACCGGATCGGCGTTGTACGCGAGCAGAGCGCTTTCGTACGCGCGGAAGGCGCCGATGGCATGGACATCGTCGAAATACAGGCTGCCGACGCCTTCGTAAATGGGCACGCCCTTGCCGCCGAAGTAGGCCAGCATGGCGTTGAACTCGGGCAGCTGGCGGTTGTGCACACAGCGGCGCAGCGCCGCCGCGGCGGCGGGCGCGGCTTCCAGCGCGTAAGCATGCGCGCGGCTCCAGCGCTCGAAGAACTCCGTGAGCGGCAAGCCCTCGGCGGCGCGCAGGTAGTGCAGCACCTTGGCCCCGCCGAACCTGCCCGGACGGGCCACCGGCTGTTCGACTTCCACGGTCACCATGCTCAGGGCCACGCTGGTGTCGCTGAAATTGGCGCCGTCCGGGCCGACCCTGGTGCGCACGTGTTCATGGCCGAAGGTGGCGCTCATGTCCGCCGCGCTGTCCCAGTAGAGTTCCGTCACCGAATCGCGCGCGGCCACCATGGTATGGGCCGGTTCTGCCGCGCTGCCGAAGGCGGAATCGAATACATGGTTCTGGACGTAGCGCCTCATCGCCACCGGATTTTCACGGGCTATGGCGCCGTGCACGTGCTGCACGTAGGCGAGGTATTCGGCATGCGTCATGCCCGGGCGCCGGCAGATGGCCGCTAACATCTTGATCATGGTCGTCTCTTCAAAAAGGGAATCGGAGCGCCGATGGTACGCCCTGGTGCGCGCCTGCGGCCAGCGGCGCGGCGCGAAACCAGCTATGCGCCCAATGGATAGCGCGCCGCGACGCGGTATCGAAGCGGTGGATGGGCGGGATCGACAGAAGTGATTGTACAAGGGCGGTGCTCAGCGCTTAGCATGGCCTCTCCCATCATCGAAAGGAAACCCATGCCGCGCCGTTTTGTCGATCTGTCGATCTATCTGGAAAACGAAGTACTGTCCGACCCGCCCATCCTGGCGCCCAGGATCGAGTATCAGAACCACAAGGAGACGCTGGGCGAATTCATGCACCTGCTGCCCGGCACCAAGGCGGGCGACTTCCCCGACGGCGAGGCGGCGGCCGCTGAATGGGTGCGCCTGACGACCCACAGCGGCACCCATCTGGACGCGCCTTACCACTTTCATTCGACCATGAACCGCAAGCTGGGCGAGGCAGAGCGCTCAATCACGATTGACGAGGTGCCGCTGGAATGGTGCTTCCAGCCGGGCGTGAAACTGGACTTCCGCCACCTGCCGGACGGACATGTGGTCACGGCGGTGGAAGTGGAGGCGGAGCTGGCGCGTATCGGCCACACGCTGCAGCCGCTGGAAATCGTGGTGGTCAACACCCGCGCCGGCGAGCGCTATGGCCAGCCGGACTACGTCAACGCCGGCTGCGGCATGGGCTACGAGGCCACCATGTACCTGTTGGAGCGTGGCGTGCGCCTGACCGGTACCGACGCCTGGAGCTGGGATGCGCCGTTCAGCTTCACCGCGAAGAAGATCCAGGAGACCGGCAACGTGGACCTGATCTGGGAAGGCCACAAGGCTGGCCGCGACATCGGCTACTGTCATCTGGAGAAGATGCACAACCTGGAGTCGCTGCCGCCGACCGGCTTCACCATCAGCTGCTTCCCGCACAAGATCCGCGCCGCCTCCGCCGGCTGGACCCGCGCGGTGGCGATCTTCGACTGACCGCAGGGGATGGCGGCGGTGCAATCGATACTCGATCCGAAGTGGAGCGTCTTCATGCGGATCGTGGTTGCCGGCAGCGTCACCCGGGCCGCGCTGGCGCTGGACTGTCCGCAGTCCGTCGTCAGCCGCCAGCTGGCGCAACTGGAGCAGCAATGCGGCGCGCGCCTGTTCCGGCGCACCGGCCGTGGCGTGGTGCTGACCGATTTCGGCCAGCAGATGCACGGCCGGGTCCAGGCCCTGATGCGGCTGGCCGACGATTTGCAGGACGAGATAGGCAGCTCGGCCGGCGTGCCGTCTGGCGAGGTTCATGTCGGGCTGCTGCCTTCCACCGTGGGCACGATGGCGCGGCCGATTTTCGCCGAAGTGCGCCGGCTGCTGCCGCGCGTGCGGCTGCACCTGGTCGAGGGCTCCAGCGCCGAACTGGAGGAATGGTTGGCGCTGGGCCGCCTGGACCTGGCCATGCTGCTGCGCGACGGCGGCCAGCCCAACGGCGACGAGCCGGTGCTGGCGCGCATGGCGCTATGCCTGCTTGGCCCGGCCGGCGACGCTGTCGCGGAGCGCGTCTCGGTCACGCTGGACGAGGTGCTCGCGCTGCCCCTGATCCTGCCCGGCGCGCCCCACGTGCTGCGCTCGCAGCTGGAAAAGCTGGCCAGCCAGCGCGGCACGCTGCTGCAACTGGCGATCGAGGCGGACACCGTCGGCCTGCAGATCGAACTGGCGGCGGCCGGCGCGGGCTATGCGGTGATCGCCGCCGTGTCGGCCCCTGGCCAGATACGCCGCGGCGAGTTGAGCGCGGCGCCCATCGTCGCGCCGCAATTACTGCGCACCGTCGTGCTGGGGACCACCGCACACCGCGCCCACACGCTGGCGACCCGCCGCGTTTCGGAGCTGATGCGGTCGATCGCGGCCGAGCGCTTGCCGGCACCGTAGTTCCGCTCCGCATGCCGGTATAGCGGTTTGTGGAAATCTGCTTTGAATTTACCCCCGTATCCCCGCGCGTGCAGGCTGCCTACACTGGCTGTCATCGCAAACCGGAGATACCTGCATGGCACACCAAGCACACCACGAAGCGGCTGAAACGCTTCCCCCAACCCTGTTCCTGACCGACGCCGACGTCGGCGCCGCCTCCGACTGGGCCGCCGCTGCCGGCGCCCTGCGCGCCGCCTACCGCGCGCCGCACGACGAGGCCATGGTGCCGCCGCGCGCCATGGCGCGCGCCGACGGCCGCTGGCTGCGCACACTCAGCGCAGCGTCCCCCAGCGGCGGCCACATGGGCGCCAAGCTGATTTGCGCTTCCACCCGCAACCGCAAGGCCAGCTATCTGGTGGCGCTGTTCGAGCACGAAGGCTGCGGCCTGCGCGCGCTCATCGACGGCAACCGGGTTACCGCGCTGCGCACCGCCGCCACGTCGGCGGTGGCGATCGACGCGCTGGCGCCGCAACGCCCGCTGAAGGTGGCGTTGCTCGGTTCCGGTTTCGAGGCGCACGGCCAGTTGCACGCGCTGGCGGCGCTGCGCTGGATCGAATCGGTCAAGGTGTACAGCCCGACCCCGGCCAACCGACAACGCTTTGCCGACGACTGCGGGCGCGCGCTGGCGCTGCCGGTGCTGGCGCAGGATAGCGCGCGCGAGGCGGTGCGCGGCGCCGACGTGGTCATCTGCGCGGCGCGTTCGCGGGATGAATCGCCGACGCTGCTGGGAGAGTGGCTGGAGCCGGGCATGACGGTAGTGTCGATCGGCTCGACGCTGCCGGAACAGCGCGAGGTCGACACCGGGGTGATACGGCGCGCCGGCGTGATCGTGGCCGACATGGTGCACGAGGTCGCGGACGATACCGGCGACATGCTGGCGGCCACGCGCGAGCAGGTGCCATTCAGGGAAAAAATGCGCTCGCTGGCCGAGCTGCTGCGCGCGCCGCAAACGCTACGCGTGGACGGCGACATCGCGCTCTACAAATCGGTGGGATCGGCGCTGCAAGACGTGGTGGTGGCCGAGATGCTGCTGGAACGCGCGCTGCAGCTGGGACTAGGCACGCCGTTGCCGGTGACGATCGCACCGGTCGGGAAATAACAACTGCTTACTCAACTTGATAAGGACTGCCATGGCACACTATAAAAAACAGGACGCGCGCGCTTGGGCCCGCGAACATCTGCGGGGCGTATGCTCGGTCACCATACCGACGGTGACAGCGGACCACAAACAGCTCAACGAAAAGGCGATCCGCCACGACATCGAACTGGCGGCGCGGTATGGCTACAGCTATACGCTGCTGTGCTCCGAGGTGGCCATCACCATCGAGGAAAACGCCCGGTTCACCGCCTGGGCCAGGGAAAGCGCCGCCGGGCGCATGGGCCTTTTCTTCCATGCCGCCTTCGGCACGCTGCAGGAAAATATCGCGGCGGTCAAGCTGGCCGAGAAGGCCGGGGCCGACCTGGTGCTGCTGTCCTACCCGGCCCAGTTCTGGCCGACCACGGAGCAGGAAATCTATGACTACACCAAGGCCTTCTGCGACGCCACCGAGCTGGGTGTGATGCTGTTCCCGATTCCGCTGTGGGGCTTCGAGCGCATCCACCCGGCCGGCATGTCGACCGCGCTGGTGCGCCGCCTGCTTGATGATATTCCCAACATCGTGGCGATCAAGTCGGAGCAGGGCTTCCCGCTGGTCGCCGGCCTGTGCGAGATGTGGCACCACTTCCGCGACGAAGTCGTCATCAGCTGCCCGATCGAGGGCGACGCCATTCCCCTGATGAACGTGATGCCGCTGCAGTTTTCCGGCACCAGCAATACCCAGTGGATGGGCGACTATTATCCGCGCGCCTTCGAGCTGGCGCGGGCCGGACGGTATGAGGAGGCGATGGCGCTGTACTGGCAGTTCCAGCCGGCCCGCCTGGCCAACGGCGCGGCGGCCGCCAGCTACGCGGGTGGCACCGGGGTGCTGAACCGTTCGATGTGGAAGTACCAGGACTGGCTGGCGGGCTTCAATGGCGGGCCGCTGCGCGCGCCGGCGATGCGGGTCCCGGACCGCATCATGAAGTCCCTGCGCGGCGGCATGGCGGCATCCGGCATGCGTCCGACGCCCGATGACGACAGCCAGTATCTGGTCGGCCGCCATCCGGCCTAACCTTGAAAGGTGCATAAGATGAACTACCCGGAAGTGAACCAAGTAAACAAGAACCTGTACATCGGTGGCCAATGGCTGGCGGCCGCCGACGGCGCCACCATCGAGGTGCTCAATCCCGCCACCGGGGAAGCGCTGGCCGAAGTGGCCAGTGCGTCGGTGGCCGATGCGTTGGCGGCTGTGGCGGCGGCCGACGCGGCGGGGGCGGGGTGGGCCGCGCAGACGCCGCGCCAGCGCAGCGAGATCCTGCGTCGCGCGTTCGAGCTGATGACGGCGCGGAGCGAGCAGATCGCGCGCCTGATCGTGCTGGAGAGCGGCAAGTCGCTGCCCGAGGCACGAGGCGAGGTGGCGTACGCCGCCGAATTCCTGCGCTGGTATTCCGAGGAGGCGGTGCGCACGGCCGGCGAGCTTGGCATCGCCCCGGTCGGCGCTTATCGCATCATGACGATGCGCCAGCCGATCGGGGTGGCGCTGTTCGTCACGCCGTGGAATTTTCCCGCCGCGATGGCGACCCGTAAGATTGGCCCCGCGTTGGCGGCTGGCTGCACCGTGGTACTGAAGCCAGCCTCGGAGACGCCACTCACCGCCTTGCTGCTGGCGGAGCTGTTCGAACAGGCTGGCGTGCCGCCGGGGGTGATTAATGTGGTGCCGTCGCGGCAGTCCGGCACGGTGGTCAACGCCATGCTGCACGACCGGCGCGTACGCAAGCTGTCGTTCACCGGCTCGACCGAGGTGGGGCGGGTGCTGCTGGCCCAGGCGGCCGACCAGGTGGTCAAGTGCTCGATGGAGCTGGGCGGGAATGCGCCTTTCATCGTGCTGGCCGACGCCGATATCGATGCGGCGGTGGTGGCGGCCATGGTGGCCAAGCTGCGCAACGGCGGCCAGTCCTGCACGGCGGCTAACCGCTTCTACGTGGCGCGGCCGGTCGCCGGCGAATTCGCGGGCAAGCTGGCGCAGGCCATGCAGCAGGTGAAAATGGGCGCGGGGTTGGACGACGGCGTGCAGCTCGGCCCACTGGTAAACGCCAAGACATGCGCCAAAGTCGCGGCGCTGGTGGCCGAGGCGCTGGAAGATGGCGCCAGCTTGCTCACCGGCGGCCAGGCACCGCCGGGGCCGGGCTACTTTTACGAGCCGACGGTGCTGACCGGCGTGCGGCCGGGGAACCGCATACTGGCGCAGGAGATTTTCGGCCCGGTGGCGGCGATCTGCGAATTCGATACCGTCGACGAAGCGGTCGCGCTGGCGAACGATACCGAATTCGGCCTGGTCTCCTTTGTCCACAGCCGCGACCTGGGCACGGCGTTGGCCGTCGCGGGGCGCATCGAGTCGGGCATGGTCGGCATCAACCGGGGCATGGTGTCCGAGCCGGCGGCCCCATTCGGCGGCTGGAAGCAGAGCGGCGTCGGCCGCGAGGGCGGCCATGACGGCATACTGGAATACCTGGAGACGAAGTACATCGCCGCCAGCTGGTAGGACGGCTTACTTGCCAGGGTCCTTCTGGTTGGTGAACTGATCGAATTCGACGTTATAGAATTCGTTGCCGACCTTTTCGACCTTGCGCACGTAAACCGTCTGCACGATATCGTGGGTTTGCGGATCGATGCTGATCGGTCCGCGCGGGCTGTTGAGCTGCATGGTCTTCAGGATGGCCATGGCTTGGTCGCCGTCGATCTTGCCGTTCAATTTGCGCGTCACTTCATAAATCGCCGCCATGCCGTCATACGCCGCCACTGCCATGAAGTTGGCGCGGCCCGCATCTGGATTGGCCGCCGCAAAACTTTTCAGGAAGGCGGCGTTCTCCGGCGACTTGTGGGCGGCCGAGTAGTGGAAGGTGGTGATCACGCCCAGCGTGGCGTCGCCCATGGCCGGCAGCACGTGGTCGTCCGTAAGGTCGCCGGTCGCGATGACCTTGATGCCCGCAGCCGCCAGGCCGCGCTCGCGGTAGCCCTTCATGAAGGCGATACCTTGCTCGCCGGCCGGAACGAAGATGAACACCGCGTCCGGCTTGGCATCCTTGATGCGTTGGATGTAGGGTGCGAATTCCGGATTGCGCAGCGGGACGCGGATCGCTTCCGTCACCGCGCCGCCGCCTTTGACCAGCTCATTCCTGAAGGCCGTTTCGGCGTCGATGCCGGGGCCGTAGTCCGCCACCAGCGTGACCACTTTTTTAATATTGTTCTTCGCCGCCCACGTCGCCATCGGCGCGGAGACCTGCGGCAGCGTCATCGAAAAGCGCGCGATGTAGTTGGACTTGGTGGTGATGACCGAGGTGGCGGCGTTCATGACGATCATCGGCTTCTTGGCCTGCTCGGCGATGGGGGCAACGGCCAGCGCTTCCGGCGTCAGGCCGAAGCCGGCCAGGAAGTCGACCTTGTCGCGCACCACCAGTTCCTGCGCCAGCCGCTTGGCGATTTCGGGCGACGGGCCGGTGGTGTCCTTGTAGATGATCTCGATCTTCTTGCCCGCCACCGTGGCGCCGTTCTGCGCCATCCAGGCCTTGATGCCGCCTTCCATCTGCTTGCCGTAGTCGGCGAAGGGGCCGGAGAAGGCCGCGATTACGCCGACCTTGATGGTGTCTTCGGCCTGCGCCAATGGCATCGCGGACCACGCGCCGGTGGCGAGTGTCGCAATTGCTACAATTTTTTTTAGGGTCATGCTGGTCTCCCGTGTTGTTCTGTTTTCTCTATGAAGAAGGGCGCGGCGCACCGTGTGCCGGCGGCGACGGCTTCAATTCTGCCATGTTGCGTTTATTGACAGCGCAGCGCTTCATGCATAGTATCTAATCTATGTGCGATTAACAACCTATTGTTCGATGATCGCACATCTCGAAAATAAATAACTGTCAAATAACAGGAGACTGGAATGAAGAACGCAATCCGATGCGCTGCGGCGCTGCTGGCTGGGGTCAGCGCATCCGGCGCCATGGCGCAAAGCAGTGTCACGGTGTACGGCCTTGTCGATACGGGTCTGGTTTATACGACCAACGCCAACGCCGCCGGCGCCAGCATCACCAAGATGCCGTCGCTGACCGGTTCCTTCCCTTCGCGCCTGGGCTTCCGCGGCGCGGAGGATCTGGGTGACGGCTTGCAGGCCGTGTTCACGCTGGAGATGGGTTTGTCGATGGACACCGGCACCATGGGCCAGGGCAACCGCCTGTTCGGCCGCCAGGCTTCGGTGGGATTGAAGGGCGCCTTCGGCACGGTGACGCTGGGCCGCCAGATCAACATGACGTATCTGGCGGGGATCAAAGCCGACGTGCTGGGACCTAACCTGTTCGCGATCGGCAGCATCGATCCCTATCTGCCGAACGCGCGCAGCGACAACGCCATCGGCTACCTGGGCAACTTCAATAACTTCGTGGTCGGTGCCACCTACAGCACCGGGCGCGATGCGTCGGCCGCGGGCGGACCTGCCGCCACCGGCTGCCCCGGCGAAGTGGCGGGTAACTCCAAGGCCTGCCGCCAGATCACCGGCCTGCTGGGCTACGAGACGCCGGAGTATGGCCTGAACACTTCCTACGACATCATGTACGGTAACGTCGGCGCGGCCGGCGGCCTGACGAGCAGCGATAACAGCGACAAGCGCATCACCGTCAACGCTTATGCCAAGGTGGGTGCGGCCAAGATCGGCGGCGGTATCGTCGACCGCACCACGCGTGCGGTCACCGGTCTGACCGAATCGGATCTGTACTTCCTGGGTGTGAGCTATCCGGTTACGCCGCTGTCCACGCTGGATGTGCAGGTGGCGCGCCGCGACACCAAGAACAGCGCTTCCGACGTCAATATGGCGGTGGCCCGCCTGACCTACTACCTGTCGAAGCGCACCGCCGTGTACGGAGCGCTGGGCCGCATGAAGAATTCCGGCGCGTCGGCTGTGGCGCTGGATGCCGGCGGCACCGTGGGCGCGGGCTTGACACAGAACGGCGTCATGGCCGGCCTGCGCCACAGTTTCTAAAGAAGGCGTTTCAAAATGAGCGTGGCTAGGCGCGGCGCCGAAGACAGTGCGCTAGCACGGCAAGGCGCCGCAACGACGCCACGGTCATTTTGAACGGCTTCAAGGTAGCAGTATCGAGAGTTCCTGGGCCCCGCGCAATAGCACGGGCAGGAACTCTTTTTCCAACTGTTTGACGCTGACGCGCGACGCTTGCGCTCCAACGTTCAACGCCGCCAGCACCGTTCCGGATGCGCCGCGCACCGGCACCGCGACGGAGCGCAATCCCAGTTCCAGTTCCTCATCGTTGATGGCGTAGCCGGCCTGGCGTACGCCGGCCAGGATCTCGCGCAGACGCTTCTGGTTGACCACCGTGTTTTCCGTCATCGGCCGCAGCGCGGTGCGGGCCAGGTACTGGTCCAGCTCCGCCGGCGGCAGGTGCGCCAGCATCACGCGGCCCAGTGAGGTGCAGTAGGCGGGCAGGCGGCTACCGGTGTTCAGCGCCACCGACATCACACGCGAAGTGGCGGCGCGCGCCACGTAGAGCACCTCATCGTCGTCCAGCACCGCCAGCGAACTCGATTCGTTCAGCGCGCGGCTGATGTTGTTCAGGTAGGGCTGGGCCGACACCGTCAGCGGCGTCGACGACAGGTAGGAATAACCCAGCGTCAGCACCTTGGGACGCAGCGAAAAATTGTTCAGCTCCGCATCCACATACCCCAGCTCGCGCAGCGTGTGCAGGCAGCGCCGCACGGCGGCGCGCGGGATGCCGGTTTTCTGGCTGATGTTGGCGATGGTCTGCGGCTTGCGCGAATCGCTGAAGGCGCGCACCACGGCCAGGCCGCGCGCCAGCGAGGTCATGAAACTTGGATCGGTCAGTGCGTCGATCTGCTCGGAGATGCTTGGTTCGTGCTCCGGCTCGGCCGCAGCGACGGTTTTGGGTTTGGTGGTCTTGGACATGGCGTGATTTTAATGCAGTAGGCAAGTTCGATAGGTGTTTTTTTGTTGACCGTGGCGCGCATACGTTGCTACACTGGCTGTGCGGTAATCAATCATTAGTTCGATTATCGCACAATGAACTTAAAAAGGCAGGCATATGATTGATAAAACATTTGCATCACTGGAGCGCGCCGTGGCTGACATCCACGACGGCGCGACGGTCATGATCGGTGGCTTCGGCAATGCCGGCATGCCGTCTGCGCTGATCGACGCGCTGATCGCGCAGGGCGCGCGCGACCTCACCATCGTCAACAACAACGCCGGCAACGGCGAAACGGGGCTGGCCGCGCTGCTCAAGGCCAAGCGGGTGCGCAAGATCATCTGCTCTTTCCCGCGCCAGGCCGACTCCCATCATTTCGACGCGCTGTACCGCGCCGGCGAGATCGAGCTGGAACTGACTCCGCAAGGCAACCTGGCGGAGCGCATCCGCGCCGCCGGCGCCGGCATCGGCGGTTTTTTCTCGCCGACCGGCTACGGCACGCTGCTCGCCGAAGGCAAGGAAACGCGCCTGATCGACGGCCGCCACTATGTGCTGGAGTCGCCGATCCACGCCGACTTCGCGTTGATCAAGGCGCTGCGCGGCGACCGCTGGGGCAACCTGGTGTACCGCAAGACCGCCCGCAACTTCGGCCCGATCATGGCGATGGCGGCCAAGACCACCATCGCCCAGGTGCAGCAGGTGGTGGCGTTGGGTGAGCTCGACCCGGAAGCGATCATCACCCCCGGCATCTTTGTCCAGCGCGTAGTGAAGGAGGCGGCATGACGAACAAATATACCCGCGACCAGATGGCGGCCCGCGTGGCGCAGGATATTCCCGAAGGCGCCTACGTCAATCTGGGCATCGGCCTGCCGACCAAGGTGGCCGATCACCTGCCGGCCGAACGTGAAGTGTTCCTGCACAGCGAGAACGGCCTGTTGGGCATGGGCCCGGCGCCCGCACCGGGCGAGGAAGACGAAGACCTGATCAACGCCGGCAAGCAGCCGGTCACGCTGCTGACGGGCGGCGCCTACTTCCATCATGGCGATTCCTTCGCCATGATGCGCGGCGGCCATCTGGACGTGTGCGTGCTGGGCGCCTTCCAGGTGGCGGCCAACGGCGACCTGGCCAACTGGCATACCGGTGCGCCGGATGCGATACCGGCCGTCGGCGGCGCCATGGACCTGGCGATCGGCGCCAAGCAGGTGTTCGTCATGATGGAGCACCAGACCAAGACCGGTGAAAGCAAGATCGTCGGCCAGTGCAGCTATCCGCTGACGGGCGTGGCCTGCGTCAACCGCATCTACACCGACCTGGCCGTGCTGGACGTGACGCCGGCCGGGCTGGCGGTGCGCGAGATGGCGCCGGGATTGACTTTTGAAGAGCTGCAGGCCGTCACTGGCGCGCCTTTGCTGCCGCTGAAATAATGGGAGATAACATGAACGAAGCATATATCTGCGACGCCGTGCGCACACCGATCGGCCGTTACGGCGGCGCGTTGAAGGACGTGCGCGCCGACGATCTGGGCGCCGTGCCGCTGCGTGAACTGATGCGCCGCAATCCCGGCGTGCAGTGGGAACAGGTGGATGACGTGATCTATGGCTGCGCCAACCAGGCCGGCGAGGACAATCGCAACGTGGCGCGGATGTCGCTGTTGCTGGCCGGGCTGCCACAGGAGGTGCCGGGTTCCACCGTGAACCGCCTGTGCGGCTCCGGCATGGACGCCATTGGCACGGCGGCGCGCGCGATCCAGGCGGGCGACGCCTGCCTGATGATCGCCGGCGGCGTGGAGTCGATGACGCGCGCGCCTTTCGTCATGGGCAAACCGGATGCGGCGTTCTCGCGCAATGCGTCCTTGCAGGACACGACGATGGGCTGGCGCTTCATCAACAAGGCGCTGAAGGAAGCCTACGGCGTTGAGACCATGCCGGAGACGGCCGAAAACGTCGCCCAGGACTATGGCGTCAGCCGTGCCGACCAGGATGCGTTTGCGCTGGCAAGCCAGAACAAGACCGCCATCGCCATCGCCGAAGGCATCTTCGCGCGCGAGATCGTGCCGGTGTCGCTGCCGCAAAAGAAAAGTGATCCTTTGGTGTTCGCTCAGGACGAGCATCCGCGCGCCACCACCATCGAGGCGCTGGCTAAGCTGAAAGGCGTGGTGCGGCCTGACGGCAGCGTCACCGCCGGTAATGCCTCCGGCATCAACGACGGCGCCTGCGCGCTGCTGATCGCCAGCGGCGAGGCGGCTGGACGCCACGGCCTGAAGCCGCTGGCACGCATCGTCGGCATGGCGACGGCTGGCGTGGCGCCGCGCGTGATGGGCATAGGCCCGGTGCCTGCTGTGCAAAAGCTGTTGCGCCAAACCGGTCTGACGCTGGAGCAGATGGATGTCATCGAGCTGAATGAAGCCTTCGCCGCGCAGGGCCTGGCCGTGTTGCGCGAGCTTGGCCTGCGCGACGACGATGCGCGCATCAATCCCAACGGCGGCGCCATCGCGCTGGGCCATCCGCTGGGCATGAGCGGCGCACGCCTGGTGACCACCGCGACCTATCAGCTGCACCGCAGCGGCGGCCGCTACGCGCTGTGCACCATGTGCATTGGCGTGGGGCAGGGCATTGCGATGATTATCGAAAGAGTGTGATTCAATGTAGTGCGTAGAGAAGTAGCGGAGACAAAAAAATGAATAAACAAAATCAAACGAGGGGGCGGATATGCTAGCCAATTTCGCCGGCGTGCTGTTCGACGGCATCGCCTACGGCAGCCTGCTGTTCCTCATCAGTGTCGGCCTGTCGGTCACGATGGGCATGATGAACTTCATTAACCTGGCCCATGGTGCCTTTGCCATGTTGGGCGGCTATGTCAGCGTGACGGTGTTGTCGCGGCTCGGCGTGCCATTCCTGGCTTCGTTGCCGCTGGCCTTCCTGGCTTCCGCAGCGGCGGGGCTGGTGCTGGAGCGGCTGCTGTACCGCCGCCTGTACCGCGCCAGCCATCTGGATCAGGTGCTGTTCTCGATCGGACTGACTTTCATGTCGGTGGCCGGTGCGACCTGGTTGTTCGGTCCTTCGCAGCAGCCGGTGACGCTGCCGGACTGGCTGCGCGGCCAGGTATCGCTGCTGGGCCTTGAGGTTGGCGCCTATCGCTTGTTCCTGATCGGCGTGGTGGTGCTGGTCACGCTGGCATTGGGGCTGCTGATCGAGCGCACCCGTTTCGGCGCGCAGATCCGCGCGTCGGTGGACAACCAAACCGCGTCCGCAGGCCTGGGCATCAATGTCGGGCTGGTGTTCAGCCTGACCTTCGCGCTGGGCTCCGGCCTGGCTGGCCTGGGCGGTGGGTTGGGCATCGACGTGTTGGGCCTGGACCCGACCTTCCCGATCAAATATATGGTCTACTTCCTGCTGGTGGTCGCCGTTGGCGGTGCAGGCACCATCAAAGGGCCGCTGCTGGCGGCGCTGATACTGGGCGTGTTCGACGTGGCGGGTAAATACTACGTGCCGCAGATCGGCGCCTTCGTCATCTACGGCTTGATGGTGGTGCTGCTGATCCTGTTCCCGGCAGGCCTGATCAGGAGGAAAGCATGAACGCCTTCACCGATGCTGAAGTCAAACCGGCGCCAGTCGCCGTTAATAAGGTGCAGAGCATGACGTCACTCCGTTTGCCCGACGACCGCTGGTCGCCGCTGGAAATCGCCTTCTGGCTGCTGCCGGTGGCTGCGTATTTCGCCTTCCCCGGCTATCTGGTCCTGATCAGCCAGATCATGATTGTCGGCCTGTTCGCGCTGTCGCTGGACCTGATGCTGGGCTACGCCGGCATCGTCTCGCTGGGCCACGCCGCCTTCTTCGGTTTGGGCGCCTACACCGCCGGGCTGTTGTCGGTGCACGGCTGGAGCGAGCCGTTTAGCGGCCTGCTGGCCGGCGCCGTGGTGGCAGGTTTGTTCGGATTCCTCGTGTCCTTCCTGGTGGTGCGCGGCCAGGACTTGACGCGTCTGATGGTCACGCTGGGCATAGGCCTGATGCTGTTCGAGGCGGCCAACAAAGCCTCCTTCCTCACGGGCGGCGTGGACGGCTTGTCGGGCATGGTGGTCGGTAAATTGTTCGGTACCTTTGAATTCGATTTGAACGGCAACGTGGCTTACTGCTACAGCTTTGCCGTGCTGTTCATCGTGTTCGTGGTGCTGCGCCGGGTGGTGAAATCGCCGTTCGGCTTGAGCCTGATCGGCATCCGCGAGGGCGTGCGCCGCATGCCTGCGCTGGGTGTGGACGTCAACCGCCGCCTGGTGGCTGTGTTCACGCTGGCCGCCACGGTGGCCGGCCTGGCTGGTGCCTTGCTGGCGCAGACCACGCAGTTCGTCGGCTTGGATTCGCTGGGCTTCCCGCGCTCGGCCGAGCTGCTGATCATGCTGGTGCTGGGCGGGACGGGCCGGCTGTACGGCGCGCTGGTCGGCGCCGCCGTGTTCATGCTGGCGCAGGATTACATCGCCGGCCTCAATCCGGCCTACTGGCAGTTTTATATCGGCCTGCTGCTGATGGTGATCGTGCTGTTCGCGCGCGGCGGCATCCTCGGCGGCCTGGAAAAATTGGCGTCGCGTTTCAAACGGAAGGAGCAGGGATGAGCCAGGACATTACACTGCGCACGGAAGGCCTGACCAAGCGCTGGGGGCCGTTCGTCGCCAACAGCGATGTGAGCCTGACCTTTGAACCAGGGGCGCGCCACGCGCTGATCGGCCCCAATGGCGCCGGCAAGACCACCTTCATCAACCTGCTGACGGGCGGCTTCATGCCCAGCAGCGGCAAGGTCTACCTGGGCAGCGAAGACATCACGCACCTGCCGCAGCACCAGCGGGTACGGCGCGGCATGACGCGCACCTTCCAGCTCAACACCCTGTTCGCCGGCATGACCGTGCTGGAATCGGTGGCGCTGGCGATCTGCGAGCGACGCGGCCTGCAATCGGTCTGGTACAAGACGGTCGCCAGGCATGCCGACGTGATCGACGAGGCGATGGCTTTGCTGGCCACGCTCAAGCTGACCGACCAGGCCAACAGCGTCACGCGCAGCATGGCTTACGGTAAGCAGCGGCTGGTGGAAATCGCACTGGCGCTGGCCACCAAGCCGCGCATCCTGCTGCTGGACGAACCGGCCGCCGGCATCCCGCAGGCGGAGAGCAAGGAACTGTTCGAAGTGCTGGCGCAGCTGCCGCGCGACGTCACGGTGCTCTTCATCGAACACGATATGGGGCTGGTGTTCCGCTTCGCAGACCGCATCACGGTGCTGGTCGGTGGCAAAGTGCTGACCGAGGGTACGCCGGCGGAAATCGCGGCCGACCCGCGCGTCAAGGAAGTCTATCTGGGGGAGGCCGAACATGGCTGAATTACTGGCGCTCGATAAAGTCACCGCCGGCTATGGCGAGTCTATCGTATTGGAAGACGTATCGTTCACGCTGAACGAGGGCGATAGCCTGGCGCTGTTGGGCCGCAACGGCGTCGGCAAAACCAGCTTGCTGGTGACGCTGATGGGATTGACGCGCCTGCACGGCGGCGGCATCCGCTGGGCCGGCGAGAATATCGCGCGCATGCCCACGCACCGGCGCTCGCGCGCTGGCCTGGGCTGGGTGCCGCAGGAACGGCATATGTTCCCGTCGCTGACGGTGGAGGAGCATCTGACGGTGGTGGCGCGGCCTGGCCGCTGGAACCTGCAAAAGATTTACGAGATCTTCCCGCGCCTGCATGAACGCCGCACCAACATGGGCAACCAGTTGTCCGGTGGCGAGCAGCAGATGGTGGCGATCTCCCGCGCGCTGATGACCAACCCGCGCATCCTGCTGCTGGATGAACCGATGGAGGGACTGGCGCCCATCATCGTGCAGGAGCTGGTGCGGGTGATACGCCGGCTGGTGCAGGAGGAGGGCATGTCGGTGATCGTGGTGGAGCAGCACGCGCGGCTGGCGCTATCGCTGACCCAGCGCGCCATTGTGCTGGACCGCGGCCGAGTCGTGCACGACTCGGACAGCGCCAGCCTGCTGGCCGACGGCGACAAGCTCGATCGCCTGGTCGCCGTGGCCTGAGGCGGTTTATTTAGGCTTGTAGATGCCGGCGCCGACGGTGTATTTATCCTCGGCCTGGCGGATATAGGAGGTTTTGTCCTCCAGTGCCTTGGTGACGGGATTGACCCAGACGTAATCGACCCAGCCGGGTTTCTTCGACTGGGCCACGTCCCGCATCTCCTGCACGAACTTCTTGCCGTTGGCGTCCTTCAGCTGAGACATATCTTTGCCGTTCATCTTGGGCGTCGCTGCATGGCAGACCATCATCATCTGCGCGTCCTGCACGAATACATACAGGTCGCCCTGCATAAAGCCGCCCTTCGGGTCGGCGAAGTCTTTGCATGCCTGTTCTATCCCTTTTTTCTGGATGTTCGCCACGGCCTTGTCGACCAGGGCGATGGCGTCGGCCTTGGTGCCGGTTTGAGCGAGAACGGGCAGGGCGGGAACAAGCAGCATGGCGGTCAGGCCGGCGATAGCGTAGCGTTTCATTGGGTCTCCTCTTTTGATGATAGTGGCTTTCATGTATGCCGCTATCAGCTTACCTCGCGCGCGGCCGGCGTGCTATCTGCAAGTGGTGCGCGGCTTTGCTCGTTGTTTTCCTGCACAAGCTTGGTCAGCAATGCCATGAACTGCAGCTGCTCCGCGCTGTTCAGCGGCGCCAGCAAACGACGCCGCAAACGCTGGGAACCGGGTATCAGGTCGCTCAGCAGCTGCTCGCCGGCGCCCGTGATGGTGAGGGAGCGCTGGCGGCGATTGGTGGGAATTACGGTCCGCGTCAGCAGTCCCTTTTCCTCCAGCCGCGCGCAGACGGTGGCGCCGGTCGAGGTGTCGATCCCGCTGATGGCCGACAGCGATACCTGGTCGATGCCGGCGTGGCTTTCCAGGTTGCGCAGCATCGCGTACTGCACGGGCGTGAGCTCTTCGCCCATCTCGTCGTAAAAAATCGACACCGAGATTTGTTGGGCGCGACGCAGCAAGTGGCCGGGGTGTTCGTACAGGTTGATCAATTTGCTCTCTGTGTCTGGCATGTCGTGGCCTCTGCGGTTGTTGCTGTTGCGGTGCAAGGTAAAAAGAATTTGTTTGGGCCGTTTACTTTGCTGATTTACGGTCTATACTTTACAACATTCAGTGTACTGAATATAAACTGAAAATCGAACAAGGAGACGAGATGTACCCAAAAAATACCTGGTACGTGGCCTGCACGCCTGATGAAATCGAAGGCAAGCCGCTGGGGCGCCAGATCTGCGGCGAAAAGATCGTGTTTTATCGCGGCGCGGAGGGCAAGGTGGCGGCGGTCGAGGATTTTTGTCCGCATCGCGGCGCGCCGCTGTCGTTGGGCTTCGTCCGCGACGGCCAGCTGGTATGCGGCTATCACGGCCTGGAGATGGGCTGCGACGGTAAGGTGATCAGCATGCCGGGCCAGCGCGTACGCGGCTTCCCTTGCATCCGCAGCTATCCGGTGGAGGAGCGCTACGGCTTTATCTGGGTCTGGACCGGCGACCGCGAGCTGGCCGATCCGGCGCTGATCCATCATCTGGAGTGGGCGGACAATCCCGCCTGGGCCTACGGCGGCGGCCTGTATCACATCAATTGCGAATACCGCCTGATGATCGACAACCTGATGGACCTGACGCACGAGACCTATGTGCACGCGTCGAGCATCGGCCAGAAGGAGATCGATGAAGCACCGGTCAGTACGCGGGTCGAAGGCGAAGAGGTGATCACCAGCCGCTACATGGAGAACATCATGGCGCCGCCGTTCTGGCGCGCGGCCTTGCGTGGCAACGGCCTGGCGGACGACGTGCCGGTGGACCGCTGGCAGATCTGCCGCTTCACGGCGCCCAGCCATGTGATGATCGAAGTCGGCGTGGCGCATGCGGGCAAGGGCGGCTACGACGCCGCGCCAGAGCACAAGGCGTCGAGCATCGTGGTCGATTTCATCACGCCGGAAAGCGAGACTTCTCACTGGTACTTCTGGGGCATGGCGCGCAATTTCAAGCCGGAGGACAAGGAGCTGACAGACACCATACGCACCGGTCAGGGAAAGATCTTCGGCGAGGACCGGGAAATGCTGGAGCTACAGCAGGCCAACATCCTGCGTCATCCTGAACGCAAGCTGCTGATGCTGAATATCGACGCCGGCGGCGTGCAGTCGCGCCGTGTGCTGGATCAGTGGCTGGAGAAGGAGCAGCGGGTATGAGTACGGAGCTGCTGCAAGTACGGGTGGAGCGCCGTCATGCCGAGGCCGAGGATATCTGCACCTATGAGCTGGTCAGCGCCGATGGTTCGCCGCTGCCGCCTTTCACGGCGGGCGCGCATATCGACGTCCACGTTGGAGATGGCCTGGTGCGGCAGTACTCGCTCTGCAATCCGCCGCAGGAACGGCACCGCTACCTGATCGGCGTGCTGCGCGATCCGTCCTCGCGCGGCGGCTCCAAGGCCATGCACGACGAAGTGCGGGCCGGCGCCACGCTGCACATCAGCGCGCCCAAGAACCACTTCCCACTGGTCGACGCCGAACGCAGCCTGCTGCTGGCGGGTGGCATCGGCGTCACGCCCATCCTCGCGATGGCGGAAACCTTATCGGCCAGCGGCGCGCCGTTCGAGATGCACTACTGCGCACGCTCGCCCGAGCGCACCGCGTTCCGCCAGCGCATTGCCGACGCGCCGTTCGCGCAGCAGGTGCACTTCCATTACGACAGCGGTGACGCCGCACAGAAGCTCGACCTGGCCGACCTGCTGACGCAACTGGACCGCAAGACCCACATCTACCTGTGCGGGCCGGCCGGATTCATCGACCACGTCAAGGCCACGGCCAAGGCACAGCAATGGCCGCAGGAGCAACTGCACCTCGAATACTTCGGCGCCGCTGCCGCGCCAGCCGCAGGCGGCGACCAGCCATTCGAGGTGAAGCTGGCGTCCAGCGGTAAGATGTACACCATTCCCGCCGACAGCACCGTGCTGCGCGTGCTGACCGAGGCCGGCGTGTTCATTCCAGCTTCCTGCGAGCAGGGTGTGTGCGGCACCTGCCTGACGCGCGTGCTGGACGGCGTGCCGGATCACCGCGACCTGTACCTGGACGAATCGGAACAAGCCGCCAACGACCAGTTCACCCCTTGTTGTTCACGTTCCAAATCCGGCACGCTGCTGCTGGACCTATAAAAAAGGAGACACCATGCCAGGTTATATCAATCACCAACGCCGTCAGTTGTTGCTGGGCGCCGCCGCCTTGTCGGCCGGGGTTCTGCCCAACGTCGCCTCGGCCGCCAGCGAGCCGTTGAAGGTCGGCCTGATCGTGCCGATGTCCGGCCCGTTCGCTTCCACCGGCCGCCAGATCGATGCGGCGGTCAAGCTGTACATGCGGCAGAACGGCGCCAGCGTCGCCGGCCGCCAGATCGAGATTCTTCTGAAGGACGATGGCGGTGTGTCGCCGGACGTGACCAAGCGATTGGCGCAGGAGCTGGTGGCGCGCGACAAGGTGCAGGTGCTGGCCGGTTTTGGCCTGACGCCGCTGGCTTTCGCCGCCGCGCCGGTCGCCACCCAGGCCAAGGTGCCGATGATCGTGATGGCCGCCGCCGCGTCGGCGGTGCCGCAACGTTCCCCGTACATCGTGCGCACCGGCTTCACGCTGGCGCAGGTGACGGCGCCGATGGCGCAATGGGCTGCCAAGAACAAGATCAAGAATGCGGTGACTTTGGTCAGTGATTACGGCCCGGGGCTGGATGCGGAGAAGGTGTTCGTCAAGGGCTTGCTCGAAGGTGGCGGCAAGGTGGTCGACAGCCTGCGCGCGCCGCTGCGCAACCCGGACTATGCGCCGTTCCTGGCGCGGGTGCGGGACCTGAAGCCGGATGCGTTGTTCGTGTTCGTGCCGTCGGGTGAGGGCGCGGCGGTGCTCAAGCAGTTCACCGAGCGCGGCCTGGCCGCCGCCGGCATACGGCTGATCTGCACCGGCGATGTGCTGGACGACGATCTGATGGCCAGCATCGGCCCGGCCGCAGCGGGTGTGGTCAGCAGCCACCATTATTCGGCGGCCCATCCGTCGGCCGAGAACAAGGCGTATGTCGAAGCCTTCGGCAAGGCCAACCAGGGCATGCGGCCCAACTTCCACTCGGTCGGCGCCTATGACGGTATGCACCTGCTGTACCAGGCCCTCAAGCAGACCAACGGCGACAGCGACGGCGACAAGCTGCTGGCGGCGATGAAGGGCATGGCGTGGACCAGCGTGCGCGGCCCGGTCAGCATCGATGCCGCCAGCCGCGACATCGTGCAGACCGTGTACATCCGCAAGGCCGAAGCCAGCGCCGGCTCTTACTTCAACATCGAGTTCGACCAGACCGACAAGGTGCGTGATCCTGGCGTGTAGCGGCAGGCCTACAAACCGGCGATGAAGCTGGCGACGGCCGACGCGAACAGCGCCGGCTGTTCGACCGCGCCCAGGTGCGACGCGTTGGGCAGCACGAGCAGCGCGGCGCCCTGGATGGCTTGTTGTATGGCCTCCGACATGCTGACCGGCGTGCCCTGGTCCAGCTCACCGGCGACGACCAGCGTCGGTACGACGATGGCACCCAGCCGTTCCGTGGTGGCTATCGTGCCGACCGCGTTGCAGCAACCGATATAGCCGGTGCTGTCTGTGCTGAGCAGGCGGCGGCGGAAGCGTGCCACTGTGGCCGCGTGCTCGGCGCGGAACGCATCATGGAAGTAGCGTCCCATCACGGCGTCTGCGATCGCCGCGATGCCTTGTTCACGCACGGTGACTATGCGCTGCTGCCAGGCTTCGCGGGCAGCCTCCGGGTAGCGCGAGGTCGTGTTGCTCAGCACCAGAGCGCGCACCAGCGATGGGTGGCGCAGCGCCAGTTCCTGGCCCACCATGCCGCCCATTGACAGGCCGATCCACACCACTGGTCCGGTATCGAGTTCGCGCAGCAGGGCGGCAGCATCGTCGGCCAGGTCGGCCATGCTGTACAGGCCTTGCGGCGCGGCCGAGCTTCCATGGCCGCGATGGTCGTAAGCGATCACGCGGCAGTCCGCAGCCAGTTGATTGGCCAGGCCGTCCCACATCGTCAGGTCGCAGCCGAGCGCGTGGCTCAGCACCACGGTGTGTCGCGGAGCCTTGCCGTTGCGCGGTTCGCGCACCGTGTAGTGCAGCGCGGGCTGGCCGGCGCTGCGGCCTTCGCGGCCGATTCCGGGATGGCAGGCGGTGGCTGGCGCCACCGGTTCCAGCGTGTAGCCGATCTGCGGCCCCACTTCGCGCAGGATCGCCTGCGCATGCGCGAAGGCGGTATTGGCGGCCGGTACGCCTGCATAGATCGCGGACTGGATCAGCACTTCCTTCAGTTCGTCCGGCGACAAACAGTTCGCGGCATCGCCCATCAGCGCGGCGCGGGTGTGCAGCTCGAATTCTTCCCAGCGGCCTAGCGCGATGGTGGTGGCGAGCACCATTGCCCGGCGCGTCTTCTGCTCCAGGCCAGGGCGGCCCCAGATTTCGTTCCATGCAAAACGCGTGATCAGGTTCTGGAACTCCGCGTTGAAGCTGTTGGCATTGGCGAGGGATTTCTCCACCCAGGCGTCGCCCAGGATGGCGCGGCGGTTGTTCAGTCCACGTTCGAAGTCGTGGTCGATCGGATCGAAGCTCATGCGGGTGTCCTGTGATGGAATGGGGTGGAATTCAGTGCGGCGATGTCTTTGCGCAGGCCTGGTAACTGCTGTTCCGCCAGGCGCCGTGCCGTGCCGGCGGCGGTGGCGGGATCGAACAGCGATGCCAGTGCGGCCAGATCGACCCGCTGGCTCAGTTGTTCGTCGGCCCGCACCGCATCTGCCAGCAGGTCGGCAAGTTGGTGGCCGCCGGCCAGCGCTTCGGCGCTCATCTTTTCCAGCAGATCGTGGGCCGCCGGGCGGCCGATGGCGCCCGCCAGCCAGGCCGATGCCGCTTCGGCGAACACCAGTCCCTGCAAGGCGTCGATATTGCGCAGCATGCGCGCGGGATCGACATGCAGGCCGGCGAAGGCGTCGTTCAAGGCCTGCAAGGCGCCGTGCGCGCCGAGGAACAGGCCTGGCCATTCGGCGAGTTCGGCTTGCCAGTTACCGAGGCCGCGTTCATGCTGCTGTCCCATGCTGGCCAGCAGCGCCGCGGCGTGCTGCGGCGCGCGCGTGGCGGCGGCGAGTGCGATCATGGCCGATACCGGATTGCGCTTGTGCGGCATGGCGGAAGAACCGCCACGTCCATTGCCGGACGGTTCGGCCAGTTCGGCGATCTCGCCTTGCGCCATCAGGCTGATGTCGGTGGCGATCTTGCCCATGCTGCCGGTCAGTACCGCCACTTCCAATCCCAGCCGCACCCACTCGTCGCGCTGCGTGTGCCAGGCCGCATCCGCCAGTTTGAGGCCCAGGTCGGCGGCCACCAGTGCCGCCACGGCCTTGCCTTGTTCGCCCATCACGGCAAGCGTGCCGACCGCGCCGCCCAGCTGCAGTTGCAGCGCGCGCGCAGCGCACTCGCGCAGGCGTGCGCGCGACCGCACCAGCGGCGCCAGCCAGCCGGCGATCTTGAAACCGAAGCTGCTCACCTGCGCCGGCTGCATCAGCGTGCGCGCCAGCACCGGCGTCGCCACATGCTGGTCCGCCAGTTGCAGCAGATGTCCGGTCAGGTCGTGCAGGCCATCGTCCAGCAGTTGCAGCGCGTCGCGCGTGGCCAGCACCATGGCGGTGTCGATCACGTCCTGGCTGGTGCTGCCCCAATGGACGCGCGCGGCCGCTTCGGCATCGTACAGCGCCACGGTACGCGTCAGCTCACGCACCAGTGGAATGGCCAGGCTACCGGCGCGCCGGCCAGCGCTGACGATGGCCGGGATGTCGTACAGTTGCGCGTTGCAGACGCCGGCGATGGCCCGTGCCGACTCCGGCGGCAGCATGCCTTGCCGGGCCTGGGCCTCCGCCAAGGCCTGCTCGAAGCGCAGCATGGCCTGCACGATCGCGGCGTCGTCGAAGACGGCGATCATGTCCGGCGTGGTGAGAAAACTGTCGAAGATGGATACGCTCAAGAGAACTCCGCTGGCAGGTCAGGCATAGTCGAAGAATACGGTCTCTTTTTCGGACTGCATCCAGATGTCCCAATGATAGACCCCCGGCGCGGTCTTGCGGGCGATCAGTGTGGGGCGGCGCGCGGCCGGCACTTGCTCCAGTATCGGCGATGAGGCCAGTCCGCTGTCGTCTTCCAGGAACACGGCGGTGAACTGGTGCTTGACCAGGCCGCGCGCGAACACGGTGATGAAGGTGGCCGGCGTGCCGCTGGCCGGAGCCGCGCATTGCGACAGCCGCAGGCTGAATTCCCCCTGTTCGCCGCTGGGCACGCGGCGGAAGCCCGGCAGCGCCTGCGCCGCCTCCGCGCCTGCGGCCTCCGGTTGCCAGGCTTCGATCTGGGCGTCGTTGATCGGAGTGCCGTCGCCGTCGTAGATCGTGCCGCTGATGGTGATGGTGGGAGCGGTAGTTTCCAGCTGGCCGGCGGCGCTGGCGTCGACCGCCCACTGCCAGGCTGCGTGCGAGAAGGGACCGATGGTCTGCGATGTGGTGATGTGGCTCATGCCGTTAGCTCCTTTAAATGCCCATGGGCGTGGCGTCGCGGCCGCGCAGCACGATATCGAATTCATAGCCCAGCATCTTGTCGCTGTCGGTGTACTCCAGGCTATAGCGGGAAACCAGGCGCTGGCGCGCGGCCAGGTCCGGGATGCTCTGGAAGATCGGATCGTAGTCGAACAGCGGATCGTTGGGGAAGTACATCTGCGTGACGAGGCGCTGCGCATACACGTTGCCGAACAGGGAGAAGTGGATGTGCGCCGGGCGCCAGGCCTTGTCGTGATTACCCCATGGGTAAGGACCCGGCTTGATGGTGACGAAACGGTAGCGGCCATCGTCGTCGGTCATCATCTTGCCTATGCCGTAGAAATTCGGATCGAGCGGCGCGTCGTGCTGGTCCTTCTTGTGCCAATAGCGGCCGGCCGCATTGCACTGCCAGACTTCCAGCAGCGAATTGCGTACCGGCTTGCCGTCTTCGTCCACCACGCGGCCGGTGACAACGATCTTCTCGCCCAGCGGCGCACCGTGGCCGTGGGCCGTCAGGTCCATATCGTTCGGCAGCAGGATGCGCGGCGAGGCGATCACATTGTCCTGCACCGGCTGGTCGGCGCGGATGCGCAGCAGCGGCTGGGTGGGACCGCGCTTGAGCGTGGATTTGTAGGGCGGGTAGATCAGTTCCGGATAGACGCCGGAAGGAATGGCATCGAATTTCAAGGCTGGCCTCCTGATGGTTGTTGTAGTTTGCGTGGAAACCATAGTAGGCAAGGCCGGGCCGCGTCACAATACGCCGAAGTCGTGTGATATTCGCTATCCGCACATTTTGTGCGATACTCGCACAAATGACTCAATTTCCTCTTTATGACCGCTGAAAACGACCCTCCAGCCCAGCGTGACATGGTGGCCGGCCTGGAAAAAGGCCTGCTGGTGATCGCCGCCTTCGACCAGGAGCGCAGCCGCCTGAGCATCGCCGAGGTGGCCGAGCGCACCGGCCTGACGCGGGCGGCGGCGCGCCGCTACCTGATCACGCTCACGCACCTGGGCTATATGCGGCACGAGAACAAGCTGTTCGCCTTGACGCCCATGGTGCTGCGGCTTGGCCAGTCCTACCTGCATTCGGCGCGTCTGCCGCGCATCGTGCAGCCCTTGTTATACCGGCTGGCCTACGCGCTGGGCGAGGCGGCATCGGTGGGCGTGCTCGATCACGACCAGCTGGTGTGCGTGGCCGCCGTCAGCGCCGGGCAGCTGGTGTCGGTCACGCTGCAGCCGGGCACCCGCGTGCCGGCTTACTGCACCGCCAATGGCCGCATGCTGCTGGCACACCTGCCGCAGCCGCAGATCGATGCCTTCCTGGCGCGCGCACAGCCGGAGCGGATCACCGAGCACACCATCGTCGGCAAGGAGCGCCTGGCGCTGGAGATCGCCCGCGCCCGCGCGCAAGGCTACGCGCTGGTGGACCAGGAGTTGGAACTGGGCCTGCGCACCATCGCCGTACCGCTGAAGAATTTCCGCGGCGAGGTGGTGGCGGCGATGAATATCAGCGTGCACGCCGGCCGCATGCCGCGCGAGCAGATGGTGGAGCGCTGCCTGCCGGCGCTGATCAAGATACAGGTGGAGCTGAGCGCCTTGTTGTAGGGAGGCTGGCGCTCAACTGCCGCGGAAGTCCTTGGGCGTCAGGCCCATGCGCTTCTTGAACAGGCGGCTGAAGTAGGCCGGGTCCTGGAATCCCAGCTCGTAGGCGATGCTGGCGATGCTGGCCGGAAGATAGGTCAGCTTGCGGCAGGCTTCCAGCATCAGCCGGTCCTGGGCGATGTCGAACGCCGATTTGCCCGACAGTTTGAGGCACAGGCGATTGAGCCGCGTCGGCGTGGCCCTTAACGCTTCGGCATACTGGCCGACCTGCCATTGTTCCTTGTACCGCCGCTCCACCTCGGCGCGGAAGCGGCTGAACAACTCGAAATCGCTGCGACCCGACTGGTCGGCCAGGCGCCGTTCCGCCTGCAGGCGCACCAGCAGCAGCAAGGCGCTGCGCGCCAGCCACTCCAGCATCAGCGTGTGGCCATACTGCGGCCAGGCCGCCTCCGTCAGCAGGTTTTGCAGCAGCGATTCCAGGCGCGCATGCAGCTCCGGCTGGCCGGACAGGTCGATCGCCAGCGGTTCCACAAACAGAGATGAATACAGATCGCCGTGGCCGGCGTACATCACGTTCTGGTCCACCGTCAGCACATAGCCGTGCGCCTCGGCCGAGAAGTCGAAGCCGTGCACCACCGATGGGTGGATGGTGATGACGGTCGGTGCGCTGCACTCCCAGACGGCGCCGTCGACGCTGGCGCTCACCTCGCCGCCGTAGAGGAAAAGTACCTGAAACAGGCCGCTGTGGGTGTGCTTGTCGATATGCCAATGATGCACCCGGCTGCGGGTTTCGATTAGCTCGATATGTACGAATTCGGCGTTTTCTCCCCGTGCTTGCTCGCCGTACAGGCCAAATTGAGGGACATCTGGTAGTGCTGGTCGGGCGGTGCGGGACATGGCGGGGCGTGCCGTTTAAAAGAATGGAGTGTCGAAATAGTACAAGTTTTATGAAGTTTCATCCATTTTTTTTGGCGCGCTCCGGCGCTACGATGACTACACATTAACACCATAACGGAGACATCATGCGTACCCAGGTAGCCATCATCGGCGCCGGCCCAGCGGGCCTGCTGCTATCCCATCTGCTGCATCTGAACGGCATCGAATCGATTGTGCTGGAATCGCGCAGCCAGGCGGACATCGAGGCGACCATCCGCGCCGGCGTGCTGGAACAAGGCACCATGGACATCCTGAACAACGCCGGCGTGGGTGCCCGCATGCGGGCCGAGGGTGCGCTGCACCACGGCATAGAGCTGGCGTTCGGCGGCCGACGCCACCGGATCGACCTGACCGAACTGACTGGCAAATCTATTACCGTCTATCCGCAGCATGAGGTGATCAAGGACCTGGTGGCGGCGCGGCTGGCGGCGCAGGGGCAGTTGCTGTTCGAAGTCAGCGGCGTGGAGCTGCATGGTGTCGATACCGCCAGCCCGTCGGTCGGCTTCGTCCATCGTGGCGAGGCGGCGCGCATCGAAGCCGATTTCGTCATCGGTTGCGACGGCTTTCACGGCGTCACGCGGCCGGCGATGCCGGGGCAGGGGCGGCAGGACTATCAGCGCAATTACGGCTTCGGATGGTTCGGCGTGCTGGTGGAGTCGGCGCCATCGTCCGATGAGCTGATCTACGCGCGGCACGAACGCGGCTTCGCGCTGGTCAGCACGCGCACGCCGACCGTGCAGCGCCTGTACTTCCAGTGCGATCCGGCAGACCACGTCGACAACTGGTCGGACGACCGCATCTGGGCCGAGCTGCACGCGCGGCTGGAGAACAACGACGGCTGGCGCGTCAACGAAGGCCGCATCTTCCAGAAGAATATCATCGGCATGCGCAGCTTCGTGTCGACGCCGATGCAGTCGGGCCGCCTGTTCCTCGCGGGCGACGCGGCGCACATCGTACCGCCGACCGGCGCCAAGGGCATGAACCTGGCCGTGTCGGACGTGGCACTGCTGGCCCAGGGGCTGGAGCAGTTCTACCGCCAGGGCAGCGAGGAGCGGCTGCAGGGCTACACGGCGGCGGCCTTGAAGCGCGTCTGGCGCGCCGAATACTTCTCGTGGTGGATGACCAGCCTGTTGCACACCTTTGCCGACGCTACGCCGTTCAAGCGCGAGGTGCAGCGCGCCGAACTGGAATGCGTGGTCAGCTCGCGGGCGATGGCGACGGCGCTGGCGGAGAACTACGTCGGCGCATTCTGAGGGGCGCGCTCTATTCGTGCGAAAATGCCGGGGTTAATAGTCGCTTAATGAAGGTTGCCATACACTGCGACCTTCACTCACTTCGGCACACTGCAATGAAAACTACGATATCGAGCGCGCTGCTGTCCCTTGGCCTGCTGCTGGCGGCACCCATGCAGGCTGCCCACGCGGCCGATTACGGCGTACGACAGACCTGGACGCTGGACCAGGCGGGCCGCTGGGACTATCTTGAAGTCGACCCGGTGCGTCATCGCCTGTTCATCACACGAGGCGATCGCGTGCAGGTGCTCGATCTGCCGTCGGGCAAAGTGGCCGGCCAGATCAGCGGTTTGGATCGCGCACACGGCGTGGCCTTCGCGCAGAAGCTCAACCTGGGCTTTGCCAGCAGCGGCGGCAGCAACAGCATCGTCGTCTTCGATCTGGCGACGCTGCAAACCCGCCAGGAAGTGAAGGTGTCGGGCGCCAATCCCGACGCCATCCTGTTCGACGAAGGCAGCGGCAAGCTGTACGCCTTCAACGGAAAAACCAACAATATCTCGGTGTTCGACGCCGCCACGATGGCGCTGAAGGCGACCATCGCCGTCGGCGGCAAGCCGGAATTCGCCGTCACCGACGGCAAGCGCATTTACGTCAACATCGAGGACAAGGGCGAGATCGCGGTGATCGACATCGCCGGCGACCGCCAGCTCGCGCGCTGGCCCTTGAGCGGCTGCGAGGAACCGACCGGCCTGGCGCTCGACATCGCGCACCAGCGTCTGTTCTCGGCGTGCCAGAATGGCGTGCTGGCCATTACCGACGCCAGCACCGGCAAGGCTGTGGCGCGCGCCGCCATCGGCCAGCATTCGGATGCGGTGGTCTTCGATGCTGCCAGCGCCACCGTGTTTTCGTCCAACGGCGACGGCACGCTCAGCGTCATCCATCAGGACGATGCCGACCACTATGCCAAGGCAGTGACGGTGCGCACCGAGAAGGGCGCGCGCACCATGGCCATGGACCATGAGAGCGGCAGCCTGTATCTGCCGACCGTGGTCGACAAACACTTCACGGTCATCGTGGCCAAGCCCTGAGCAGACTGACCATGCGCCTGTTACTGGTGGAAGACGATCCCATGATCGGCGAAAGCATGCTCGAAGCGCTGCGCGGCGAGCGGTATGCGGTCGATTGGGTGCGCGATGGCGTGGCGGCCGAGCTGTCGATGCGCCAGGATATCTACGACTTGCTGGTACTGGATCTGGGCCTGCCGCAGCGGCAGGGCATGGATGTGCTGCGACGCCTGCGCGCGCAGGGCGCGCAAACACCGGTGCTGATCGTCACCGCGCGCGATGCCACGGCGTCACGCGTGGAGGGTCTTGACGCCGGTGCCGATGATTACCTGGTCAAGCCCTTCGACCTGGACGAACTGCTGGCCCGCATCCGCGCCGTGCTGCGCCGGCGCGGCGGCCATCTTCATTCGCTGGTCACGCATGGCGCGTTGAGCGTCAACCTGGCCGCGCACGAGGCCACGTTCAACGGCGTGGCGCTGCATCTGTCATCGCGTGAATTCGCCTTGTTGCGCGCCTTGCTCGATGTGCCGGGCAGTGTGGTTTCCAAGGCCCAGCTGGAGGAAAAAATTTACGGCTGGGGCGAGGAAATCGAGAGCAACGCCATCGACGTCTACATCCACCATCTGCGCAAGAAGTTGGGCAGCGATTTTATCAAGAACGTGCGTGGCGTCGGCTATAAATTGGCCAGCGTGGCATGAAGTCGATCCGCGCGCGCCTGCTGGCGGGGCTGATGTTTGGCACGTTGTGTTTCACGCTGGTCGCCGGATTGATGGTCTACCAGCGCGCCGATCATGAGGCCGACGAACAGTCCGACCTGCGTCTGCGCCAGGTGGCATGGGCGTTGCCGCCGCATCTGGGCGATGGCGTGCAGCTGCCCGAAGACGATGACGAGGACGACGCGGTGCTGGTTCAGGTATGGGACCGCGCCGGCCGGCCCGCGTATGTATCGGAACCGTCGCAGGCATTGCCGCGGCAGACCATGGCGGGTTACATCACCATCACTTACCGGGGAGAGCGCTGGCGGGTGTACAGCGAATCGCGGACGGACTACCACATGCAGATCGCGCAGCCGGTCGCGATACGCGAACGCATCGCGGCCCGTATGGCGCTGCGCATCGTGCCGCCTTTGCTGGTGCTGCTGCCTGCGCTGGCGGCACTGATCTGGATCGTGGTGGGCATGGCGTTGCGGCCGCTGGAGCAGGTGGCGCAGGCCGTGCGCGGCCGCTCACCGGGCGTGTTGCAACCGCTGGAGACTGGCGGCATGCCACCCGAACTGCTACCTATTGTGGTCGCGCTGAACGGCTTGCTGGAAAAGATAGAGAGCGCGATGACGGCGCAGCGCAGCTTCATCGCCGATGCGGCGCACGAATTGCGCTCGCCGCTCACCGCGCTCAAATTGCAGCTGCAATTGGCCGAGCGGGCCGCCAGCGAGGAACAGCGCGACATCGCCTTCCAACGCTTGCATGAGCGACTGGACCGTTCCACCCATCTGGTTCACCAGTTGTTGACATTGGCCCGTCACGAACAGCACCAGGCGCTGCCTGCGCCGGTGCCGGTTGATGTCCTGGCGCTGGCGCGGCAGGTGGTCGCCGATCACAGCATCCTTGCCGAAAATCGCGGAATCGATTTGGGCGTGGCGGGCAGCGACGAGCCGCTGTGGGTGCCGGTCCATCCGGAAGCCGTGTCGGTCATGCTCAGCAACCTGGTCGACAATGCGGTGCGCTACACGCAGCCGGGCGGGCAGGTGGACGTCACGGCCGGCGTGGAGCGTGGACGGCCATATTTGCGGGTGTCCGATAACGGTCCCGGTGTGCCGGAGGCGGAGCGCGGCCGCCTGTTCGACCGCTTCTATCGCCCGGACGGCAATGCCGTCTGGGGCTGCGGCCTGGGGCTCTCCATCGTCAGGAATGTCGTCGATGGCCATGGTGCCGAGATCGAGTTATCCGGCAACGGCGCGGCAGGCCTGGTGGTAAGCGTTTATTTTTCGGCGGTTTGATATTTTAACGAGGACAGGGAAATGCCTACGATACGACAACTGCACCGTTACCTCGGTGTCTTCTTCACACCGGCCATTGTGTTCTTTGCCTTTTCAGGCGCATTGCAAACCTTCGATCTGCACAAGGGGCCGCATCGCGGCGATCCGCCGACCTATCCCTGGATAGCGGCGATGGCGTCGCTGCATCAGGACCAGGAATTGGCCAAGCCGCACGTCAGCAAGCCGGTGCAGGCCGTGCCAGCCGCGCCAGTCGCAAGGGCCGAGCCGGAACATGAGGCCGCGCAGCCGGAGGAGCACTCCAGCATGCCATTGAAGCTGTTCGTGCTGGCGTTGGCGATAGGCTTGTGCGCGTCGTCGCTGGCAGGGCTGTACATCGCCTTCAGCAATCCACGGGTGCGCCTCCCGGTCGGCCTGACGCTGGCCGCCGGCATGCTGCTGCCGGCTATTTTGCTTCTGGCTTGACGAGACAGAACGTCATTCCCGCCTGCGCGGGAACGACAATTTGGTTTTTCGAAGTGCCATCAAGGGAACCTCGAATAACCGAGATTTCGTCATTCCCGCGCAGGCGGGAATCCATGCGGCGCCTCCAATCATGCGGCTTATGGATTCCCGCTTTCGCGGGAATGACGTTTTTTCGAAGTGACCTTAAGGCAGCAGCAGCGAGTGTTGGCTGGCGGTGTGGAAGTCGCGCCAGACCCGGTTGATGGCGCTGTCTTCGTGGGCGGCGTACAGGCCGCAATACGGGTACAGCTCATCGACCGCCGTCCGCGAGGCGGCCACCAGCGCGAGGGAGCTTGCCTGTATCGCGTGCACATCGTCCGCAGCGAGCGGTGCGCCGCTTTCGACCAGCGCCCAGCTGCGGTCCAGTATATGGTAGAAGTGCGCACGGGCGGCGGCAAGGACTTGCTCCCTGGCGCGCAGCAGCCTGGCGACTTCGGGGACCTCCAGCAGCGGCAGGTTCTTGAGCGCGTGCCGGCGGCGTGCCATGCACGGCCGCGCCAACTGCAGGAAATGGTTCGCCATGCCCGCCACATTGGCCGCCAGCGTGACGAAGGCCAGCGAATAAAACGGGAAGCGATACAGCGGACCATCGGCCGTAGCAGCAGCAGGGCTGATCGTGAAGCCATGGTCCTTGCTCACCCACGCGCCGTCGATGCGGTAGCTGTGCGAGGCGCTGGCGCGCAGGCCGATGCTGCCCCAGGACGGCACGATCTGTACCTGCTGCGCCGGCACCAGGAAGGCGCGGATGCGCGGCGCGCCTTGTTGGTCCAGCAGCGGCTGTCCGTTGGCGCGCAGGACAGCGTTCAGCGTGAAGTGGGTGGTCATCGGCGCGCCGCTGGCGTAGTCCCAGCGGCCGGTGATGCGGAACCCTGCGGCTTCCCCATCGCCTTCCTGGTCGGCGTAGCCGGTCGGGGCGCCGCTGCCGCCAAGGCAGACACGCTTGCCGCCGATGATGTCGCGTGCCAGCGCCGGCGGCAGGAAACCGGCGAACCATCCAGCGCCCGCGCACAGCGTGAGCACCCAGCCCATGCTGCCGTCGATGCCGGCCACCGCTTCCTCCAGACGCACCGCTTGCGGCAAAGACAGCTCGGCGCCGCCGCTGGCGCGCGGAGCCAGCATCCTGAACCAGCCGCGCCGGTGCAGCAAGGCCTGCTGCACCGGATGCAGAAAACGGGCGGCATCGGCCATTGCAGCGTAGCGCTCGATACGGCGGGCGTCGCGCGCGAGGAGGGGAGAGACGGCGGTCAGGGACATGCGGGATCTTCAGGCAGTAGCAATGCCCGGTATTTTCGCACTATTGTGCGGGTTTCAGAACCCTCCCATGCCGTTTCGGTATGTTTGCAGCGATAAAAATGATTGGTTAAGCGGGTATGGTTCGTCGTAGCATGATGATGTACAAGCCCCCACTTTATGAAAGACACATGATGTCAGCAATCAAACTTGCGATCGTCGGCGTCGGCAAGATCGTCCACGACCAGCATCTGCCCGCCATCGCGGCCAACGCCGATTTCCAACTGGTGGCCTCGGCCAGCCGGAATAACACTATCGACGGCCTGCCCGGCTTCAAGTCCATCGAGGAGATGCTGGCGGCCATGCCGGAGATCGACGCCGTGTCGCTGTGCATGCCGCCGCAGTATCGCTACCAGGCCGCGCGCGTGGCGCTGGCCGCCGGCAAGCACGTGTTCCTGGAAAAACCGCCGGGTGCGACCCTGTCCGAAGTAGCCGATCTGGAGGCGCTGGCCGCCGCCAAGGGCGTGACCCTGTTCACCAGCTGGCACTCGCGCTACGCGCCGGCGGTGCAGCCGGCCAAGGCCTACCTGGCCGCCCACGCGCCTACCGGCATGCAGGTGACCTGGAAGGAAGACGTGCGTCAATGGCATCCGAACCAGGAATGGATCTGGCAGGCCGGTGGCCTGGGCGTGTTCGATCCGGGCATCAACGCGCTGTCCATCGTCACCGAGATCCTGCCGTCGCTGATCTTCCTGAACCGCGCCACGCTGGAATTCCCCGAGAACCGCGACGCCCCCATCGCCGCCGAGCTGCATTTCCAGGACGGCGCCGGCATGCCGGTGCATGCGGTGTTTGACTGGCGCCAGACCGGCAAGCAAAGCTGGGATATCGTCGTCCAGACAGCGGATGGCGAGCTTAAACTGAGCGACGGCGGCGCGCGCCTGTGGATACACGGCGTCGAACAGCCGCTCGAGAAGGAGGCCGAGTACCCGTCGCTGTACCGCCGCTTCGCCGGCTTGGTCAAGGAGGGCCGCGCCGATGTCGATGTGGCGCCGCTGCGCCACGTGGCCGACGCCTTCATGCTCGGCCAACGCAAGCTGGTCGACGCCTTCCACGACTGACGCCGCTCAGGCCATCTGTCCGATGGTCTTGCGGAAGCGTCGCAGCGACAGCGCAAACAGCAGCGCGCCGATCGCCGCCAGCGCCAGCATCTGCGGCCAGATCACGCCCAGGCCGGCGCCCCGGTACAGGATGGCCTGGGCGGCCGCCACGAAGTGCGTGGTCGGCGCCGCCAGCATGATGTCCTGTACCAGCGCCGGCATGCTCTCGCGCGGCGTCGAGCCGCCCGACAGCATTTGCAGCGGCAGCAGCACCAGCACCAGCAGCATGCCGAACTGCGGCATGCTGCGCGCCAGCGTGGCGAGGAAAATCCCCATCGACGTGGTGGCGAACAGGTGCAGCGCCGTCACCAGCACGAACAACGCGATCGAGCCGGTGACCGGCACGTGCAGTGCGCCCTGCACGATGAACACCAGCGACGCCAGGGCCGCCAGCACCACCACCGATCCCATCGACCAGACCTTGGCCAGCATGATTTCCATCGGCGTCACCGGCATCACCAGCAGGTGCTCGATGGTGCCGTGTTCGCGCTCGCGTATCAGCGCGGCGCCGGTCAGGATGATGGACAGCATGGTGACGTTGTTGATGATCTCCATCAGCGAGCCAAACCACGATTGCTCCAGGTTGGGATTGAAGCGCATGCGCAGGTCCAGGTCCACCGGCGGTGCGGCCGCCGCCTGCTGGCGGCGCAGGAAATCGCCCACCTCGGCGCCGACGATCTGCTGGATGTAGCCGTTGCCGGTGAAGGCCTGGCTCATGCGCGTGGCGTCGACATTGAGCTGGATCGCCGGCGCCCGCCCGGCCAGCGTGTCGCGCTGGTAGTTGGGCGGAATGGCCAGCACGAAGGTGTAGTCGCCGCTGTCCAGGCCCGCGTCGGCCTGGCTGGCGGTCACCAGCGACGGCGTGCGGAAGTGCGGCGGATAGAAGCCGGCGGCTATCCTGGCCGACAAGGGCGAGCCGTCCAGGTCGACGATGGCGATGGCGGCGTTGTGCAGGCTTTCCGGCATCGCCGTGGCCGCGACGTAGATCGACAGCGAGAAGGTGTACGCGATCAGCACCAGCATGGCGGGGTCGCGCAGCAGGCTCCACAACTCCTTGATGCCGAGCCGGTAGATATGCGCCGCGCGCGTGGTCAGGGGAGTGCGCATGCTCATCGCTCCTGTTTGTCCAGCAGCAGCGCCGACAAGGTGAGGATCACCGGCACCGCCAGCAGCAGCGGCCACAGTGAACCACCCAGCTCGCCCAGCCCCAGCGCCTTGTTGAACACGCCGCGGCTGATGGTCAGGAAGTGCGTGGCCGGGTAGATGCGGCCGATCAGCGCGCCCATGCCGCTCAGGCCGGACACCGGATTGAGCAGGCCGGCAAACTGCACGCAGGGGATGATGGTGCCTATCATGGTCACGAACAGCGCGGCGATCTGGCTGTGGGTAAAGGTCGACACCAGCAGGCCGAGGCCGGTGGAACAGATCACGTAGACCAGCGCGGCCAGCGTCAGCGCCGGCAGGCTGCCCTTGACCGGCACGCCGAACACGGTGGCCGCCAGCACGGTCAGCAGCGCGAAGTTCAGCATGCCCAGCGCGACGTAGGGCACCTGCTTGCCAAGCAAGAATTCCAGCCGCGTCACCGGCGTCACGTACAGGTTGAGGATGGAGCCCAGCTCCTTCTCGCGCACCACCGACAGCGCGCTGAGCATCGCCGGGATCATCATCAGCAGCATCGGGATTACCGCCGGGATCATGGCCGGCAGGCTCTTGACGTCGGGGTTGTAGCGGTAACGCGTCTCCAGCGTGCCGGCGCCGGCCAGCTTCATGCCCAGCCGGTGCTGCGCCAGGTCGGCCAGCCAGCCCATGTGCATGGCTTGCACATAGCCGCGCGTGGTTTCGGCGCGCATCGGCATGGCGCCATCGACCCAGGCGCCCACCGCGACCGGGGTGCCGCGTTGCAGGTCGCGGCCGAAGCCGGGCGGGATCTCGATCGCCAGCGCCAGTTCGCCGCTGCGCATGCGGCGGTCCAGGTCGTCGTAGTCGGCCAGCGGCGGGCGTTCGATGAAATAGCGCGAGCCGGACAGGTTGAGCGCGTAGTTTTGACTGAGGCCGCTCTGGTCGCGGTCGAGCACGGCGTAGGACAGGTTCTCGACGTCCATGTTGATGCCGTAGCCGATGATGAACATCAGGATTGCTGTGCCCAGCAGCGCAAGCGTGGCGCGCACTGGGTCGCGGCGCAGTTCCAGCGTCTCGCGCAGGGTGTAGCTGTAGGCCCGTTGCAGGCTGCGGCGCCAGCCGGCACGCGGCGCGGCCTCCACGACGGGGGACGCAGGCGCGGCGGCCGGCGGCGCCACGTTGCCGGCCGCTGCCTCCAAGTAGGCGATGAACGCCTGCTCCAGCGTGGCGACGCCGCGCATGGCCGGCAGCTCCGCGGGCGCGGCGCTGACCAGCACGCGGCCCGCATGCATCAGCGAGATTCGGTCGCAGCGTTCGGCCTCGTTCATGAAGTGGGTCGAGATGAAGATGGTGACCTGGTCGTTGCGGGCCAGGTCTATCATCAGGCGCCAGAACAGGTCGCGCGCCACGGGATCGACACCGGAAGTCGGTTCGTCCAGGATCAGCAGTTCCGGCTTGTGCACCATGGCCACCGCCAGCGACAGGCGCTGGCGCACGCCCAGCGGCAGCTGTTCGGGCAGGGTATCGAGCACGCCGGCCAGGCCGAAGCGCTGCGCCATGTCCGCCACGCGGCCGGCGATGTCGGCCTCAGGCACGCTGAACATGCGCGCGTGCAGCACCAGGTTCTGTTCCACCGTCAGCTCGCCGTACAGCGAGAACGCTTGCGACATGTAGCCGACGCGGCGGCGGGTCGCCATGTCGCCAGCGTCGACCTCACGGCCGAACAGCAGGGCGCTGCCTTCGGTGGCCGGCAGCAGGCCGGTCAGCATTTTCATCGTGGTCGATTTGCCGCAGCCGTTGGAGCCCAGGAAGCCGAAGATCTCGCCGCGGCGGATGCGGAAGTCCACGTGGTCGACCGCGGTGAAGTCGCCGAAGGTCATGGTCAGGCCCTGCGCTTCGATGGCGATGCTGTCGTTGCCCTCGGCCGGCTGGAACGGCGGCACCGTCACCGCCTGGTGGTCGCCGCGCTTTTCGGCCGGCAGCAGCGCGATGAAGGCCTGCTCCAGCGTCGCCGTGGCGGTGCGGGCGCGCAGCTCCTGCGGCGTGCCGGTGGCCAGCACCTGGCCGTCGTCCATCGCCACCAGCCAGTCGAAGCGGTCGGCTTCCTCCATGTAGGCGGTGGCCACCACCACGCTCATGGCGGGGCGCTGGCGCCGGATGTGGGCGATCAGGTCCCAGAACTGCGCGCGCGAGAGCGGATCGACGCCGGTGGTCGGCTCGTCCAGGATCAGCAGGTCGGGATCGTGGATCAGCGCGCAGCACAGGCCCAGCTTCTGCTTCATGCCGCCGGACAGCTTGCCGGCCGGCCGCTGCAGGAAGGGCGCCAGGCCGGTGCCGGCGGTCAGCTCGTCGATGCGGCGACGGCGGCTGGCTGCGTCGTGGCCGAACAGGCGGCCGAAGAATTGCAGGTTCTCTTCCACCGACAAGGTCGGATACAGGTTGCGGCCCAGGCCCTGCGGCATGTAGGCGATGCGCGGACAGACGGCGTCGCGGTGGCGCTTGCTGCGCATGTCGCCGCCCAGCACCGTCACGCTGCCTTGCTGCACCGCGCGCGCGCCCGCCACCAGCGACAGCAGGCTGGACTTGCCGACGCCGTCCGGCCCGATCAGGCCTATCATGCAGCCGGCCGGCAGGTCCAGGTCGATGGCGCGCAGCGCGCGGGTGTCGCCGTATTGCAGCGCCACGCCGCGCAGACCGGCGACGCCGGCCGCGACGTCATCGCTCATTGCGGCACCTTGATGTCCAGCTTGGCCGGCCATGGTGCCTTGGCGTCAAGCTGGACCCAGGCCACGCCGGGCAGGCCGGTCTTGACCAGCTTCATGTGCTTTTGCAGCAGCGCCGGATCGATCTGGGCCTTGACGCGGAACATCAGCTTCTGGCGTTCGCTGGCGGTTTCCACGGTCTTGGGCGTGAACTGCGCGGTGCTGGCGACGAAGGACACGCGCGCCGGCAGCACGTACTGCGGCGCGGCGTCCAGCACCACGCGCACCGGTGCGCCCAGCGCCAGCTTGCCTGCCGCCTGCTCGGGCACGAAGAAGGTCATGTAGACGTCGGCCAGGTCGACCAGGTTGAGCACCTTGCCGCCGCTGCCCAGCACTTCGCCGGTCTGCGCGATGCGGTACTGCACCCGGCCGGCGCGCGGCGCGGTCAGCGCGCTGTCGGCCAGGTCAACGTCGATGCGGTCGACCGTGGCCCGGGCCGCCGTCACCGAGGCGCGCGCGCCGCTGGCCTGGGTGCGCGCGGCGTCGATGGCGCTGCGGGCCGCTTCGGCCTGCGCCTTGGCGGCGCGGATCACGGCGCTGGTGGAGCGCACGCGGCTGCGGTCGTCGTCCAGCTCCTGTTCCGACGAGGCGCCTTCCAGCACCAGCGTTTCGGAGCGTTTGAGGCGGCGCTGGGCCGCGTCGAGTTCGCTTTCGCGCTGCACCACCAGCGCCTGCGCGGCCTGGTAATCGCTCTGGCGCACGGAGACCATGGCGTCGGCGCTGGCGACGGCGGTCAGGGCTTGCGCCTGGCGCGCGGCGGCCTCGTCGCGCTGGGCTTGCAGCGAGGTCGCCTGCATGTGAGCCAGCACCTGGCCGGCGGCCACGAAGTCGCCCTCGTTGACGGCGATGTCCTGCAGGCGACCCGGCAGCTTGGCGGCGATGTCGATCTCGGTTGCTTCGATGCGGCCATTGCCGCTGGTGAATTCGGGGCCGGGGCCGGCCGGGTGCATGCGCTGCCAGCCGTAGGCGGCGCCGGCCAGCAGGGCGGCGCCGACGGCGGCGACGCCGAGTTTGCGTGTCAGGGTAGGAGTCATGTGCGGGATGGGGGTAGGTAGATGAAAGCGGCGAGCGGCGGCGCGGCGATGGCAGGATCGCCGCCGAGGGCGCTGTACAGGGCGATGCCTGCGCCCAGCAGGGCGCGGCGCAGCTGGATCAATTGCTGTTCTGCGCTGAGCAGGTCGCGCTGGGCGTCGAGCACGTCGAGGAAGGCGGCGGCGCCGCTGTCGTAACGCAGTTGCGACAGGCGGGCGCGTTCGCGCTGTACCTGCAGGGCGCGTTCGGCGATGGTCAGCTGCTGGCCGAGCCAGGCCTGGGCCGACAGCGCGTCGGCGACGTCGCGGAAGGCGCCCTGGATGGTCTTTTCATAGTTGGCGATGGCGCTGTCGCGGCGCGCTTCGGTCAGGCTCAGGTTCTGGCGCCGGCGGTCGCCGTCGAACAGTGGCAGCGTGATGCTGGGGGCGAAGGTCCACGAGCGGCTGCCGCCGGCGAACAGGCCGCTCAGCTCGGCGCTGGTGGTGCCCAGCGCGGCGGTCAGGCTCACTTGCGGGAAGAAGGCGGCGCGCGCCGCGCCGATGTTGGCGTTGGCCGATTGCAGCTGGTGTTCGGCGGCGACGATGTCGGCGCGCCGCTCCAGCAGCACGGATGGCAAGCCGGGGGCCAGCGCGGGCAGCGCATCGGCGTGGTTCGCGGCCAGGTTCGCGGCTTCGGCGTCCAGCGGCGCCAGCGCGTCGGCGCTGCCGATCAGCAGTTGCAGCGCATGGCGTTTGCGGTCGCGCTCCTGTTCCAGCTGGCGGGTGAGCGCCTGCGCCTGCAACAGCAGCGTTTCCACTTGCGTCAGGTTCAGGCGCGAGGTGGAGCCCACGGCGACCCGGCGCGAGTAGATGCGGTAGCTTTCCTGCCGGGTGGCCAGCGTGCGCCGCGCCAGCGCGATGCGCTGGTCGATTTCGCGCACGTCGAAATAGCCCTCGGCCACGTGGGTGATCAGGCTCATGGTGACGGCGCGGCGCGCGGCGTCGCTGGCCAGGTAGTCTTGCAGGGCGGCGTCGCGCAGGCTGGCCAGGTGGCCCCACAGGTCGATTTCCCAGGCGCTCACGCCCAGCCCGGCCTGGTACTGGCTGGCGATCATCTCGTGGCGGGTCAGGCTGAGGTCGGCGGGCACTTGCTGGCGCTGCCCGCTTGCCTGCGCGGCCAGCAGCGGCAGCCGGCCGGCGCGTTCGATGCCGTAGGCCGCGCGCGCCTGCTCAACGCGCAGGGCGGCGATGCGCAGGTCGCGGTTCTGCGCCAGCGCCTCGACAATCAGCGCTTGCAGCACCGGCGAGGAAAAATAGCCGCGCCATTCGGGCAGGGCGGTGGCGGCCGTGGTTGCAGTGGCGGGGCCGGCATAGCTGGCGGCCACCGGCAGCGGCGGCCGCGCATATGGCGGCGCCATCGAAGCGCAGCCTTGCAGCAGCGACGCGGCGAGCGCAGCGGCGATCGCGGCGGTGCGCGGCCTGGCGAACGGCGCAGGCTGGAACATGGGGTAACTCCTTGAGAAGGACAGAGCGGCCGCTCGGTTAAGCGACGAGGGCAGTGTACGGCGGCAGTCAAGCGCGTGTAATTGATGTGGATCAAATTTCAACAAATGGACGGCGGCGGGCGGGGGCCGCCGTCCATGGGGGGCACCGCTTACGGCCGTTGCTCGCGGTAGCGGTGGGCCAGCATCAGCGCCAGCGCGGCCGAGGCGGTGCGGGCGGCGGCGTTGTCGGCACGGCTGGTCAGGGCGATCGGCACGGCCGCGCCCAGCACCACGCCGCAGACGGCGGCGCCGGCCAGGTACTCCAGCTGCTTGGCCAGCAGGTTGCCGGCTTCGAGGTCGGGCGCGATCAGGATGTCGGCGTGGCCGGCCACCGGCGAGTCGATGCCCTTGGTGCGCGCGGCCATCGGCGAGATGGCGTTGTCGAAGGCCAGCGGGCCGTCCAGCAGGGCGCCGTTGATCTGGCCGCGGTCGGCCATCTTGCACAGGGCCGCCGCGTCCAGCGTGGACGGGATTTTCGGCGTTACCGTTTCCACCGCCGACAGGATGGCGACCTTGGGTTCGGCCGTGCCCAGCGCATGCGCCAGGTCGATGGCGTTCTGCACGATGTCGACCTTGTGGTCCAGCGTGGGCTGGATGTTGAGCGCGCCGTCCGAGATCAGCAGCACCTTGTCGTACAGCGGTACTTCGACGCGGAACACGTGCGACAGGCGGCGCGCGGTGCGCAGCCCCGGCGTTTCCAGCACGGCTGAGATCAGCTCGTCGGTGTGCAGGCTGCCTTTCATCAGCATCTCCACTTCGCCGGCGGCGGCCATGGCGGCGCCGCGCGCGGCTGCCGCATGGCTGTGCGGCACGTCGACCAGTTCGATGCCGTCCAGCGACAGTCCGGTGCTCTCGGCCAGCGCGCGCAGGCGCGCCTGCGGGCCGACCAGCACCGGCACGATCAGGCCGTGCGTGCCGGCGTCGAGGGCGCCGCGCAGGCAGGCTTCGTCGCAGGGATGGACCACGGCGCAGCGCACCGGCGTCAGCGGCGCCGCCGCCTCCATCAGGCTGGCATAATTGGCGTGCACCTGGGACAGGCTCAGCGGCGGCAGGTGGACCCGGGGGCGGCGTACTTTCTCGGCCGGCGCGATCACGGTGGCGACGCCGGTCAGCACCACGGCGCCGGTCTGGTTCTTGATCTCGCAGTCGAGCAGCACGTGTTTCTTGGTCGGCTCCTTGGCCGTCACGGTGGCGGTGATACGCAACTCGTCGCCCACGCGCACTGGCTTGAGGAACTGCAGCGTCTGGGCCAGGTAGATCGTGCCGGGACCGGGCAGGCAGGTGCCCAGCAGGCGCGAGATCAGCGCCGCGCCCCACATGCCATGCGCGATCACGCCGTGGAACAGGGTGTGGCCGGCGTACTCCGGATCGACGTGGGCGGGATTCACATCGCCGGAGACGGCGGCAAAGGCGGCGATATCATCCTTGCTCAGCGTGCGGCTCAGACGGGCGCTCTGGCCCAGCTGCAATTCATCGTAGGTGATGTTTTCAATAATGTCGTCGGCTTCGTTCATGGTAGTGGCTTTGGTGGGCAATGCTGGGCAGTCTAGTGAGCGCGGTCGGGGAAGTATTTGATCCAGATCAAATACTTCAGGGACACCCGCCAACCATAATCTGTGCATGTTAAATCAGGAGGGCATGTGAAGACCGCAAAGTTGAAAGTAGTTCCCGACACCCCGGCGCCAAAACGGCAAGCCGAACAGCCTGGCAACGCGCTGGATTTGTACGTGCAAAGCCAGATAGCGCGGCTGACCGGCGGCGTGTCGCCGATCGCGATGTCGCTGGCGTTCCAGGACTGGTGGCAGCACCTGGCCGTGTCGCCGGGCAAGTGCAGCGAGCTGGCGGCGCAGTGTCTGGGAGAGCTGGCCGGGATGGGCCAGCCGGTCGCCGCCGAAGACAGCCGTTTCGATAATTTCGCCTGGCGTCAATGGCCGTTCTCGCAATACGTGAGCAACTTCAAGCAGGCGGAGCGGTTTTGGGGCGAGGCCACCTCGGGCGTGCGCGGCGTGGCGCCGCACCACGCCGAGGTGGTGGCGTTCACCGCGCGCCAACTGCTGGACCTGTGCTCGCCATCGAATTTCCTCTGGACCAATCCGGAAGTGCTGCAGGCCGCGGCCGCCAGCGGCGGGCGCAGCCTGATCGACGGCGCGCTCAACTGGCGGCGCGACCTGTGCCGCCGCCTGGCACCGCCCGATATGGCGGTGCCGGAGCCGACCGGCCCCAGCTACGTGCCGGGGCAGGACGTGGCGGTCACGCCGGGCCAGGTCATTTACAGCAACGAATTGATCGAGCTGATCCAGTACACGCCGCAGACCGGGCAGGTCTACCGTGAGCCGGTGCTGATCGTGCCGTCGTGGATCATGAAGTACTACATCCTGGACCTGTCGCCGCACAATTCGCTGGTGCGCTACCTGGTGCAGCAGGGCCACACGGTATTGATGCTGTCCTGGCGCAATCCCGGCCAGCAGGACCGCGACCTGGGCATGGACGATTATCTGCAATACGGCGTGCTGGCCGCGCTGGAGCAGGCCGACCAGCTGGGCGGCGGCGCGCCGGTGCACGCGGTGGGCTATTGCCTCGGCGGCACCTTGCTGGCGATCGCCGCCGCAGCCATCGATTCGGGCGAGCTCGGCAAGCGTGGCAAGCTGGCCTCCATCACGCTGCTGGCGGCGCAGACCGATTTCAGCGAACCGGGCGAGCTCGGCCTGTTCATCGACGACAGCGAGCTGGCCCTGCTCGATGCGCTGATGTGGGACCAGGGCTACCTGGACGGCGACCAGATGGCCGCGTCCTTCCAGCTGCTGCACGCGCGCGACCTGGTGTGGTCGCGCATGATGCGCGAGTACCTGATGGGCGAGCGCAGCGCGGCGAACGACCTGATGTCCTGGAACGCCGATAGCACGCGGCTGCCGTTCCGCATGCACAGCGAGTACCTGCATGGGCTGTTCCTGCGCAACGACCTGGCCGAGGGGCGGTATCTGGCGCTGGGCAAACCGATCGCGCTGTCCGATATCCGCACGCCGACGTTTGTGGTCGGCACGGAGCGCGACCACGTGTCGCCGTGGCGCTCGGTGTACAAGATCCATCTGCTGTGCGGTACGACCATCGATTTCGTGCTGGCCTCCGGCGGGCACAACGCCGGCATCGTCTCCGAACCCGGCCACGCCAATCGCAGCTACCGCAGCCGTCCCGCCAGCGTGCCGGCGGCCGGCTACAAGAGTCCCGACGAATGGCTGGACAGCGCCGAGCGTAGCGACGGTTCATGGTGGCCGCACTGGCAGCAATGGCTGGTGCGGCATGGCAGCCGCGAGCGCGTGGCGCCGCCGGCGATGGACCTGGGCCGGGTGTTGGGCCCGGCGCCAGGCCACTTCGTGCTGGAGCATTGAAGAGAGACTGATCTCAGTGCGAGATCAGCACCGGCAGCGTCATCTGCCGCAGGATACTGCGGGTGGCGCTGCCCAGCAGCGTTTCATGCAGGCGCCGGTGGCCGTAGCCGCCCATCACCAGCAAGTCGCAGCCGCGCTCGGCCGCCGCGCACAGCAGGGCCGAGCCGGTTTCCTCCGTGGTGAACTCGCGCATCACATCCACTTGAACGCTGTGGCGGGACAGGAACAGCGCCATGTCGGCGCCCGGATCGGCACCATGGCGGGCCGGGTCGCGGTCGGCGTTGAGCACCAGCAGCGTGACGCGTTCGGCCAGACGCAGCAAAGGCAGGGCGTCGCTGAAGGCACGCGCCGCCTGCGCGCTGCCGTCCCAGGCCAGCAGCGGGTGACGGATGACGGCCGGCGTGGGTTGGACCCCGGCATCGCTTGACGCCGGCGCCAGCAGCAACGGCCGGCCGCCGTGCAGCAGCAGCTCCGGCGGCAGCGGGCGGCTGACACCGAACTGGATGTCGCCGGGATCGGTCTGGCTCAGTACCAGTAAATCGGCATAGCGCGCGTGCAGCAGCAGGCCGCTTTCGGCGTCGTCCTCGTACAGGCTGCTGGACCACAGCTTGACGCCGGCGCCGTCCACATCGCGTTCAAAACTGGCCAGCGCGGCGGCGGCCTGGTGGCGCAAGTGGTCCAGCACGTGCGGCGGCAGCGGCCAAGCGCCGAGGCTGTCGTTCCATTCCACGTAGCGCGAAATGCCGGTCAGCGCGACCCCGGTCAGGTGGGCGCCGGTGGCCAGGGCGACCCTGGCCGCCAGCGCGTAGCGTGCGGCGGCGTGCGGCGACTGGTCGCAATGCACGGCGATGGTTTTATAGCTCATCGCCGGGCCTCAATGCGACATCAGCACGGGCAACGTCATCGACGCCAACAGCGTGCGGGTGACGCCGCCCAGCACCGTTTCGCGCCAGCGCAGGTGGCCGTAGGCGCCCATCACCAGCAGGTCGGCGCCGAGATCGGCCGACAGCGACAACAGCGCTTCCCCCACGTTCATGGCCTGCGGTTTCGGTTGCTGTAGGACTTCGACCTCGACGCCGTGGCGCGCCAGGAACAGCGCGATATCGGTGCCCGGCTCGGCCCCGTGCACGCCATATTGATGTTCGGCATCGAACACCACCAGCGACACGCGGGCGCTGCGGCGCAGCAGCGGCAGCGCGTCGGTGACGGCGCGGGTGGCGGAGCGGCTGCCGTCCCAGGCGACCAGCGCGTGGCGGTCCATGTGCGGATAGGTGCCGGCATACGGCACCACCAGCACCGGCCGGCCACCGTGCAGCGCCAGATGGGCCGCCAGGCCCGGGCCGAGCAGCATGCCTTCCTCGCCCGGCTCGCATTGGCTGAGCACCACCAGGTCGGCATAGCGCGCCTGCAGCACCAGGCCGTCCTGGGCCTCGTCGTCGCTGATGCGGCGCTCGTAGCGCACGTCGGCCGCGCGCGCCTGGGCCTCGAAGCGGGCCAGCGACTGTTCGGCGTTGCTGACCAGTTCGTCAAGCTGGTCCTGCGGCACCATGCCGGCATACATCATGGCGCTGTTGCGGTAGAACTCGGCCGCGATGCCGGTGGTGGCGGCGCCGATCAGGTGCGCATCCTGCTGGCTGGCCAGGCGCGCGGCCAGGGCGATGCGTTCGGGGGCGTGGGCTGAGCTGTCGACGTGGACGAGTATGGTCTTGTAGGACATGACGTTCTCCTGGTCAAGTGAAAAACTCAGACTAACAAGTGCCCTGCGAAAAATATATGATCTGCATCAAAATCAGCTCAATGCGCTGCCTGGCCGTGGAAGGCCTTGTTGGCGATCTTCCAGCCTTCGCCGGTCTTGAGCAAGACAAAGTAGTCGACGAAGGTCGTGGCGCCATGCTCCAGCGTGATGCGGGCGCAGGCGGCGTTGCCGTGTACCTCGATCCAGTCGGCCGTGCGGCGGCGCTGCGCCTCGTCGGCGGCCGGCGTGCGTTTGAAACGTTCGCAATACACAGCCAGCGGCCACGACGTGAAGACGCCGTCGCGCATGGATTCGATGTGGGCGCTGGGCAGGAAGGCCTTGCGCATGAAGTCGGCGTCATCCCGGGCATGGCCCTGGAAGTAATTTTGTATCGGTTGCAGCACCGCCAGTTGTTCGGCGTTGAAGCGCGTGTTATCCATAGAAGTCTCCCGGTTGAGAGCGCATCCTACGTGAGCCCGGCGCGGCTGTGGCCGCGCCGCGCCGATAGCCGCTATACGCCGGCGGCGATACCGCCTCCGGCTGCAGCCAGGCGCGCTCAAGCCTTGCGGTACACCGACGGCGCCATTGGCTGCACGGCATCGCTGATCTCGTTCAGGCTCTCCGACCGGCCGATGCAGAACAGCCCGCCCGGGCGCAGCAGCGACAAGACCCGGGCCACCACCTGCCGTTTGGTCTCCGAGCTAAAGTAAATCATCACGTTGCGCAGGAAGATGGCGTCGAACGTGCCCAGCGACGGCAGGGCCTGGTTCAAGTTGACCTGGGCGAAGCGCACCCGTTCGCGCAGGCCCGCCGCGACCAGCAGCGTGCCCTGTTGCTCGCCATGGCCCTTGAGGCAGTAGCGGCGCAGATACTCCGGCGGCGTGTGCCGCGCGCGCTCCTCGGGATAATGCGCGGCCTGCGCCCGCCGCAGCACTTGCGTGCTGATGTCCGTGGCCACGATTTCCCAGGGACGCTGGCCGAGGCCGTTGTCCAGCACCATCGCCATGCTGTACGCTTCCTCGCCGGACGAGCAGGCCGCGCTCCACACCCGGTAGGGCCGCCCCGGTTCGCTCACCTTGAGCGCATGCGCGCGCAGCGCGTCGAAGTGGACCGTCTCGCGGAAGAAATAGGTCTCGTTGGTGGTCAGTAAATCGACCGCGGTCTGCACTTCCTGCGGCGCGGTGCCGCTGCTGAGCAGGCGGAAGTAGGCGCCATAGCTGCCCAGCCCGTGCTGCTGCAGGCGCTTGGCCAGCCGCCCGGTGACCAGCGCCTTCTTGCCGTCGGACATGCTGATGCCTGCCGCCGCATAGATAAAGCGCTGGAACTGGCCGAACTCCTGGTCGGTGATGTCGATGCCGCTCATCGGTCCGCCTCACGCGGCCAGCGCGGCCGGGGCCGGCGGCCAGCCTTCGCCGAGCGACTCCATGTCGGCGTTCGACAGCACGCACTCGACATCGAGCAGGATCACGAAGCGGCCGTTGACCTTGCCCATGCCGGCGATGAAGTCGGTGCGGATGCGGGCGCCAAAGGCCGGCGCCGGTTCGATCTCGGCGCGGGCGATCTCCAGCACCGCGTTGACGGCGTCGACCACCACGCCGACGTCGCGCCGCTCGCCGTCCAGTTCGATCTCGACAATGACGATGCAGGTGCGCTTGCTGACCTCGCCCGGCGGCTGGCCGAAGCGCGCCGACAGGTCCATCACCGGCACCACGGCGCCGCGCAGGTTGATGACGCCGCGTATCGCGGCCGGCATCATCGGCACCACCGTCACGCCCTGGTACTCGATGATTTCCTTGATCGCCAGGATGCCGATGGCGAACACTTCGCCGCCGAGCATGAAGGTCAGGTATTGGGTGCGGTCGTTGGCCGCCTGGAGGTTGTTCGCCTCGATGCGCGCGTTCATGGCCGCCACCTCAGAATCGACCGAACATGGCTTCGTCGACCTCACCGGCAGGCGCTAGCGCCAGCGCGCCCGTGCCGCGCGGTGCGCCGGCCTGGCGCGCCGCGCGTGCCGCCGCGGCCTTGCGGATCGGCACCGCCGGCGCCCGCGCGACGGCCTCCAGGCGGAAGAACGCCATGGTCTGTTGCAATTGCTCGGCCTGGCTGCTCATTTCCTCGGCCGTCGCCGCCAGTTCTTCCGAGCTGGAGGCGTTTTGCTGGGTGGTCTGGCTCAGCTGGCCGACCGCCGAATTGATCTGGCTGACGCCGCTCGACTGCTCCGACGAGGCGGCCGTGATTTCCTGCACCAGGTCGGACGTCTTGCGGATGTTGGGCACCATCTCGTCGAGCAGGCTGCCGGCTTGCTCGGCCAGCTTGACGCTGCTGGTGGCCACCTCGCCGATTTCCTGCGCGGCCACCTGGCTGCGCTCGGCCAGCTTGCGCACCTCGGCCGCCACCACGGCAAAGCCCTTGCCGTGTTCGCCGGCGCGGGCCGCCTCGATGGCCGCGTTCAGCGCCAGCAGATTGGTCTGGTAGGCGATGTCGTCGATGATGCCGATCTTGCTGGCGATCTGGCGCATGGCCAGCACGGTGGACTTGACCGCCTGGCCGCCCTCGGTCGCCTCGCGCGCCGCCTTGCTGGCCATGCCGTCGGTGACCCGCGCGTTCTCGGTGTTCTGCGAGATCGAGGCGGTCATTTGCTCGATCGAGGCGCTGGTCTGCTCGACGCCGGCGGCCTGCTCGCTGGACGCCTGCGACAGCGACTGCGCGGTGGCGCTGACTTCCTCGGAGGCGCTGGCCAGCGACTGGGCGCCGTTGTTGACCTCGGCCACCACCTGCGACAGCTTCTCGATCATCTTCTGCATCGATTGCAGCAGGCGGCCGGTTTCATCCTTGCCGCGGCTTTCCAGCTTGATGGTCAGGTCGCCCTGGGACAGGCGGTCGGCCGCCTCCACCGCCTTCGACAGCGGCACGGTGACGCTGCGGCTGATGACGTAGCCCAGGAAGATGCCCAGCAGCAGGCCGAAGCCGATGGCCGCCATCATGATGCTGCGGCTGTTCTCATACATGGCCGTGGTGGCGTCCGACGCCTCCTTGGCGTTCTCTTCCTTGATCTTGGTGAGGTCGGTCATCCAGTCGTCCAGCAGCTCGGCCTTCTCGGCGGCGCTGCGCATGGTCTGGTTGAGCTGGTCGCTGCGCTGGCCCAGCGGTTCGTTGGCCACCAGGGCCAGCGTGTGCGCCGTTTCCTTTTCGTATTCCTCCCAGACCTTGTTGTACTTGGCCAGGATTTCCTTGGCGCGCGGACGATAGAACAGGGGCCGGGCCTTGTCCATGTTTTCCTTGACCATGGCCAGGCTCTTGGTGGTCAGCGTCATGTACTTCTGGCGTTCCTCGGCGGTGGTGGCCAGCAGCGCGTTGCCCCGGGCGCGGCCGACGTAGACCAGGTCGATATTGGCTTCCTTGATGTAGGAAATGCCCAGCAGTTCGCTGGTGTACATCTTGTCGGCCAGATCATTAATCTTGCCGGCGTTGGAGATGCCGATCACGCCGACCACGGCGCTGATGGCGGCAACGAGGATGAAGCCGGCAATGAGCCGGACGCCGATTTTTACGTTTGAGAACATGGTGCTTTCCTCCAGGATGAACGTCAGTTGTTGCATGAAAATTGGGGTTGGGCCGGCGGCGCGAAGGCCGTGGCTTGGCGGATCAGGGCAGGCACGTCCAGGATCAGCGCGACTTCACCGCTGCCCAGGATGGTCGAACCGCTGAGGCGGTCGGCCCGCTGGAACATCTTGTCCAGCGGCTTGATCACGGTCTGGAACTCGCCGTGCAGGGCGTCGACCACCAGGCCGGCCTTGGTGCCGCCCTGGCGCACCACGACGATGCTCTGGCGCCGCGCGGCCGCGCCGTCCAGCGCGAACACGTCGCGCAGGCGCACGAAGGGCAATACCTCGCCGCGCAGGTCGGTGTACTGGTGGCCGGGCGCGGCGCTGTATTCGATGCATTCCTCGATCATCTCCAGCGGCACCACGAAGGGCGCCTTGCCGACGCTGACCAGGAAACCGTCGATCATCGCCAGCGTCAGCGGCAGGCGCACGCTGACCGTGGTGCCCACGCCCTCGGTGCTGGCGAGCGAGACGCTGCCGCGCAAGGCCACGATGTTGCGCTTGACCACATCCATGCCGACCCCGCGCCCGGACAGGTTGGTCACCTGCTCGGCGGTGGAGAAGCCGGGCTCGAACACCAGGTTGTAGATCTCGGCGTCGCTCAGGCTCTGGCCGGGCTCGATCAGGCCGCGGGCCTCGGCCTTGGCGAGGATTTTCTCGCGCCGCAGGCCGCCGCCGTCGTCGCTGACTTCAATCACGATGTTGCCGGCGTCGTGGTAGGCGTGCAGCCGCACCGTGCCCTGCGCTGGCTTGCCGCGCTCCAGCCGCAGCGCGGCCGGTTCGATGCCGTGGTCGATGGCGTTGCGCACCAGGTGGGTCAGCGGGTCGCCCAGCTTTTCCACCACGGTCTTGTCGAGCTCGGTGTCCTCGCCGCTGAGCTGGAGCCGGATATCCTTGCCGATCTCGCGCGCGACGTCGTGCACCACGCGCTGGAAGCGACCGAAGGTGGCGCCGATGCGCACCATGCGCAGCTGCAGCGCGCGGTCGCGCACCTGCTCGACCAGTTCCGAGACGGTGGCGGCGCTTTCCTGCAGCGCGGCATCGCCGGCGCGCCGGGCCGTGAGGCTGGCGCCGGCGGCCGCGATGATCAGTTCGCCGACCAGGTTGATCAGCTGGTCCAGCTTTTCCGCATCGACCCGGACCGTCTGGTTTTCCTGGCCCTTGCCGCGGATTTGCTGCTGCTGCGCGAGCGCCGCCTCGACCACGACCGGCGGCACCACGCCCTGCGCCACCATGATGCTGCCGAGCGGCTGCGGCGTGCCGGCGGCCGCCTGCGCGGTCAGCGCCTGCTCCAGCTCCTGCGCCGTCACGCTGCCGCAGCGCACCAGGATCTCGCCCAGGCGCGGGGCCTGTTCGGGCAGCTCGGCGATCAGCCGCAGATAGTCCGCCACGCGGCTATGCGGCGGCAGGATGCGCACCTGGGCATCCTCGCGCACGAACTCGAACACGTCCTCGATCGCCGCCTTGTCGGCCGTGCTGTCGAAGGCGATCTCGAAGCCGAGATAGCACAGAGTCGGGTCCATGGCGTCGGCCGGCGGCAAGGCGTCGGCCAGCGTTTCCAGCGCGACGATGGTGCCGAGCTGGCCGAGATAGCGCAGGAAGGACAGCGGGTCCATGCCATTCCTGAACACCTCGCTGCCGAAGCGCAGCGACAGGTGCCAGTAGTGGCCGGCGCCGGTCGCGGCGACGGGCTCGGCGCGTGGGGCCGGCGCGGCGGCGGCCAGCGCTCCCGGCAGGTGCTGCTGCAGGCGGTCGAGCAGGGCGGCGCCGGTGGCGGTGCTGGCGGCGTTGGATTCGTACACGCCGGCGGCGGTGGTCTCGATCAATGCGCGCATGTGGTCGGCGCACGACAGCAGCAGCGTCACCAGTGGCTCGGCCACGGTCACGGTGCCGTCGCGTACGCGGTCGAGCACGCTCTCGACCACGTGGGTGAAGGCGACAATATGGTCCAGGCCAAACAGGCCGGCCGAGCCCTTGATGGTGTGGGCGGCGCGGAACACGGCGTTGACCGTGTCTTCCTGCGGGGCGGCCAGCGCGAACTGCAGCAGCGCGCTTTCCATGGCGTCGAGCAGTTCGCGGCTTTCCGCGATGAAGGTGGGCAGTGCCTGGTCAAGATACATGGCCGGCCTCCGCGCCATCGACTTCCGGCCACACCCGCAGCAGCGACAGTGTCGCTTGCACCGCCGGGCTGCTGGCCACCAGCCGCAGGGCGTGGCCGCGCGCCAGCGCCGTCTGCCGCGCCAGCAGCAGGATCTGGACGCCGGCGGTGTCCAGTTCGCTCACGGCGGACAGGTCCAGCTCAAGGCAGGGCGCTTGCGCCACGGCCGCCAGCACCATCTCCTTGAGCTCGGTGGCCCGATAGATGCTGAACTCGCCATCGATCTGCAGACGAAGCGCGCTCATCGCGGCACCAGCCTCTGCGCCGTGGCGCGCGCTGCGATGGCGGCCGGCCGCCGCGAGGGAGCCGAATGATCGGCCGCCCGAATGGATGTTGTCATGTGACTTGCCCCCAAATAGATTGCATACCGTGACGGCCAGTCAAGGCCTGCGCCGCTTGGCGCATGCGATGACTGGTTTCGATAGGCGGGGGTAGGGCCGGTTTGCTTGCTTTACAACGACTTCAAACTGCTGACGCGAGGCTCAATATTTTCCCTGCATGGCGCCGGATCCGCCGACGGCAAGCACTTCCGCCGCGACGGCGTTAACCTTGCGCCGCTGCGCGCGTGCCTGGCCGCGCAGGATGTCGAACGCCTGCTCGCGTTCCAGGCCATGGCGTTCCATCAGCACGCCGATGGCCAGGTTGGTGTCGCGCGCGTCGGACAACGCTTGCGACAGCACCGCTTGTCTTTCCCGCAGCGCGGCCAATTCCGCCGCCCGGGCCAGGCCCACTTCGATGGCGGGAATGATCTGCGCGACGCCGAGCGGCTTGACCAGGTACGCCACGGCGGCATGGGCGCTGGCCGCGCGCACCACGTCCGGGCCGTCGTGCGAGGACAGGAACATGAACGGCAGCTCGCCCAGTTCGCGCAGGCGCGCCGCCAGTTCGATGCCGGACATGCCGGGCATCGTGATGTCGATGATCGCGAAATCGGGTTGCCAGTCGGCCGCCCGCTCCAGCGCCGCCAGCGCGCAATCGGCCTGCGTGGTCTGGTAGCCCAGGCGCTGTAGTCCGGCAGAAATAGCCATGCGTGTGACGTCGTCGTCGTCGACGACCAGGATGCGTGCCGGCTGACGCTGCGGCGCCACGGCCACCGCTTGCGCAGGGCGGGCGACAGGGCGCGCCGGTGCGGCGCCAGCCGATCGCGGCGGGTGCGACGGCATGCCGGATTTATCGGCGCGGCGGGAAATGACGTCGGTCGGATGCATGGTGTTCCTTGTCTTGATCGGGATGCTGCTCATGTTTGTTCAATGTTGCGCGACGGCCGCACCTCGCCCGGCAACGACGGGTCGCCTCAAGCTGGGGTGGACAGGATGGCCGCGGAGGGAGGGCGGCCGGAGATGGGACTTAATCGGCATCGAACGCGGGCGAGGGGCTGGGCCGGCGCGAACCGAGGACGCGATGCCGGCGGTCTTTTGCCGGAGGCTGGCTCGGTCATGCAATCGTGTTCCCGGCAACGTTCCGCGCCTCCATCGCTGTTGAGCGTCTGTGATGCGTCGGTCGGCTGCCTGACAAGTATGATTGACGATTGCTTGCCCAAAGTCAATTCAATTTGCAGCCCGCCGTTGCCTGCATTAATGCAAGCTGCGGCGAAAAAGCGACAGCCGCGCCGTAGCCCCGTGGTGCATCAATCGCACGCCACGCCGATGGCGGCCAGGCGCCAAGTCCCCTTGCCATAGCGCAGCGTGCGGCTATTGATGCAGGCTTCGTTTGGTTGATATTGCAAGATGATTTCGTCGTCGGCTATGTTCAGTTCGGCTTCGGTGGGAACGCCGGTGGCGAACAGGAAGTCGATCAGCGCGGCGTCCACTTTGACGACGGAAACTTGCTCTTTGCCATCGGTGTCGAAGATGCTGTCCTTGATTTTGGGCGGCATGTGGCGGCGGAGATAGGCGGCGTTGACCGGCGTCCTGGCGCCGCACAACAGCAGCTCGGCCAGGTTCCAGGCGTCGTCCGGTGCCGGAACCTTGAGCAGTTGTGCGCGCAGGGCGGATTTGTTTTTCGTTGAGCAGGAATCGGGCGGCGCTGGCTGGGAAGGTTGCGCCTGGGCCGCGTCGAGGGAAAATGCGGCGGACAAGGCCACGGCTGCGAGGAATGATCTCATTGTGTTGTGCGGCTTTCAGGTTTAGCGGCGGCTTCTTTTTTCAGGATGAATTCGACGGTCAGGTCTTTGCTCTTGGCGTAGAACTTCTGGCCCACCGGCTTGAGCAGATAGAACGGGCCGTCGGGATAGGCTGATTCCTGTTGGCCGAGCCAACGATTTTTGGTCAGATCGGTGCTTTTGCCAGGACTACTTGCGAATATCGACTGAAACGGCACTGCACACTTGATCTAAATGTCGTTTATATACGGCGTTGGACGGTGACATGAGGGCTTTGTCATATTGATGTTCCTTGCTTCGAAGCATCCGCAGGCTGGCTGTCCGGTGCGGGCACCCCGGCGCTGCATGCCGAGCTCAGACCAAGCAGTGCTGTAGCCGACAGCAAGGTTTTCGATTGGGTGCAAAGTGGAATATGTAACGAGGCTGCTTGCATCCATCGTTTCATCGCTTAGTCCGGTTCTCAGGTTTGACGGCGCCTCTTACTGGCTATGTGACGTATCGCTACTTGCGCGCTGGTCGCGGCAGGACCCGGGTAGGGTAGGCCTGATCTGGCGGAATGTCTGGGGTCGGGCCGACGAATACCGCGCCGACGTTCTTGATGCAAAATTGTTCAGCGGCGCTCCAACCAGCCAGGTCCCTCGGGTCGGTCAATACCCGCTCGTCAGGAAAATTGTAGAGCAGGGCATCTAGTGCGGCATACCGTACCGATTTCTCGCTTACATCGGGAACATAGCTTTTCAGTGGTGAGCGAAGGTGGCCGCATAGGACCAAAAGGCTGCGTCGCGTGCCGATCAGACCGAGGGGTTCCAACCGCTTGGCAAGTTCTGTGCCGTCTTTGGCCGCCCCCACGTTGTAGAAGCGATTGGGTGGCGCGGGCGGCGCGGATTTTTCGGCCTGAATGACGGCATTGATGAACTCATCTTCAATTTGAATATTGCCCAGTGCCGCTTGAGCAATCCGAACCGCTTCGCGTCGCTCTGGTTCGTCGCGCCACTTCGGCTGTAAGGCCATATTTTCGACAGATTGTCGTGCCTCCAGCGTTTTTGCTTTGGCGGCGATATACAGGTATTCGCCTTTCGATTGGCGTAGTGAAGCTGCGTAGACATCGTTAAACGCTGCCAGATCAGATGGCTTACAGCGCTCGGTCAAAATGGTCGCCGCACGGCTTGCTGCGGCGTCGTCTTTGGCAAAGCCAGCCACGACTAGCGCTCGAATAATCGCCTGGTCGCGGATAATAGGAAACTTGTCCGGCGTGGGTGTATCCATTTCCAAACCAAGCTTTTCTAGCAGAAGCACTATATTCACGCGAACTTCCCTTGTGCCGCTGGAGAGTTCTTTGGTCAAGAGCGTAAGAGTGCCATTCTCTACGCGGTGATTGATCAGGATGCCTGCAACCGAATCGCTGGGGTTGAAGTTCTCGCCATTGCGAAATGCAGTGATATAGCTTTGTGCGGTTTTTTGCACGGATGTACCTCCTGGTTCTGCCGCAGCTTGCGACAGCACCGTTGTCATAGTAAGAAGGGCAAATAGCGTTGCCCGAATAACGGGTAAGCTCATAGGCTTCGAGGCGCCGGACGCGGAATTGTGTCCCATTGATTTTCTTTTATTGTTGAGTTATAACGGCTCTCCCGTGGGCAATAGCGCAGGCGATGATCCGTATTATCCTGGCTAAAGTGCATGAAATCAGTGGGATCGACAATATCCATAAGATTCAACGCCGTGTGGCCTACTTCGTGGAGGATTGTCCATTTTGCCAAGTCTAGCGTAGCCAGGCCGCTTCGGTGCAGATGCCATGCCATGCGCGGCGGCTGCCGTCCGGCTGCAACAGCGTGACGGCGAGCTTCTCGCCGATGAAAATGCTCAGATCCAGATCGGTCGAGGCGCTCAACGCGTCCACGTCGAACGCATACGATCATTTAACAAGTAAGGCAAGGACTTCTTCATCTTATTGGGGAGCAGAGCAAGATTTGAGCGTAGGCATTGTTCAGCCCGCCCGCTAAGGTTCGGCTAGTACCGGAATGTTCACCAATGCATGGCAGATGGCTGCGTTCACTTTGGCCGGGTTATGCAGGTCCGCAATAGGCAGTACCGACGAAACAACCTTGGTATCAATGTCAGCAGACACGCCATACAGAACCAGGCTCTCATCTTTTACGTCGTACACCAAGCTGGCATCAAATCCGCGATCATGATTCTTATCTCTGAATTTTGTCATCAGCAGGCCTAATTGCTGACGCTTCTTCCTGTTCGTTGCCGCAGCGAGCACCAACTCGCTGCTAATTCCCTTCTTCCCCTTTTTGACATAAACGCCGCCGATGTTCAGACGCGCATTTTCGCAGTGCGACGCGGTGGCGTCGCTGTCATAGCGGTCGAAGTATGCATTGATAGCAGTGGCGTAGGGTTCGGCCCGTTCGGTAGCGACAGAAATGATTTGCAGTCCATCCGGCGTGCCGCCCCATGCTATGGGATTCGACGCTACCGCAATCAGCGCGAGCAGGGTGTACTTAACGATTTTCATTAGCGGCCGCTTTCATTTTTTGATATACCGGCGTTCTTGATCTTTAGCAGGTTCTTGTTTACATCGAGAGCATTGACCGTGGCCAGCTCACCGGCCTGTTTTGCGTATTCAGCGTAAGTCGCAGGAATATAGAAACCATAAAAACGCTGCGCCATCGCCACCTTCTTGAGTTTGAAGCGAGCAGAGTCCCCGGTTGTTGCATATTCCGAAATTTTAATGGAATCTTTCTGATTGCCGCCGAGCCCTGCGATATCTCCGCCCGTGGTTTTACCATAGACGAAGGTGACATGGCCGGTTCCAGCGAACTTTCCGGTTTCAAGAACATAATTTCGCATGACCATCAATGCGCCATAGACCGGTTTGTCGATTTTGATAAATTTCTTTGACGATACGGCAAATTGTGACGAGGCGCTGGCCTCGAAAGGAGTGTTAGAGCTTTTCAGACAGAAGTTGACGAACGACGCGCACCAAGGCGTGTTTGCCAACGTGCCAGCTTGCCCGATGTTCTTGTGAAAATTCTCAGTCTTGGTGATTTCCTTTTCATCCTTGCCGGCCCAGGTCTGCGCCTCTTCAATAGCCTTGAGCATCCACGGGGCTTGCTTCTGATCGGCGGGAACCACTGCGATAGGAGCACCTTTACCATCATTAGTGCGCGCAGCACCCGCTGCTTGTGCGGGCGGATTGGCCGCTGCACTTTTTTGCCGTGCGGCTGCGGCGTTTTTTTGAGGCGCCGGCGGTGGCGGTGGCGGTTTCAGCGGCGGTGGGGGGCCATAAATGCCCAGCTTCTGCCCGGTGTAAATCATATTGTTATCTTTGATTTCGGGATTACTGCGCTTGATTTCGATAACGGTGGTCTGAAATCTGGTCGCCAGGCTGCCCAAGGTGTCATCTTTTTGTACGATGTAGCGTATGGGCTGGCGCGCGGCCGTGGTTGGATTGGCTGGTGCTTTCTTCGGCGCGGTCGGCGAAAAGAAGCTGGTTAGGTCGCTGAAGAGGACGTGAGCGGCGGAGATGCCGTCCATCACGAAGTCCAGTTCCTTTTTCCATGAACCGTCCAGCGTGGGCAGATACACCTCCACTTTTTCACCCGCTTTGGTGTGAGCAATGCGCGGTAGTTGGCCACGTGCATCAGTTTTCTGCTCATAGGTCTTATCCCCGACTTTTACCTGAGCCGGGAAATTCGGTTTGGGCATGGCGCCATCGGAGATGACAACGCCGGTCGTTGCCAGAAGCTTTTCCTTGCGGGTGGACTTCTGGTTGTTAAATCCTTCCTTGATCTCCATAGCGTCCAGTACTTTGTCCAACTGGGCATCGTCAAGGTCGCACAGCTTGGTGTCGGTAGAAAATCCAGTATGCTTGCTGATAGAGTCGGCGTAAGCTTGCGGATCGTTCTTGTCGCTGGCCGGCGCGTATCCCATCACCATCTTGCCATTTTTATCGGGTATGCCAGCCAGCATGGTGTAGATGGTGCGTTGATTGTACTTACGGCGCAGTAGCGACTTTTTCTGCGCCCGTCCATCTTCGTAGCTGGCGAAGATCAGGAATGCGCCATTGCTCTTGGTCACGCCGATGCCGATGGCACCCATGATCAATTCGGTCTCGCTGACCGGGCGGATATTGCCCGGATTGTTGAAACGCCAGGCGATGGTTCCCCCGGTACGCAGCAGGTGTGTGCCGTCGCCACCTGCGTAGTCGACTGTCAATATCGAAACATCGTATTTCGCGCTGATATAACGGGTGCTCATTCGGACTCTTTCTATTTCTTCGCCTTCTGCTTGGCTTCTTTTTGCAGCACATCTTCGATAGTAGGATTCTTGGCCTTGGCGTAGACGTTGGACGATATCGGCTTAAACATGTACGCCGGACCGTCAGGGAATTCTGTCCCCGCCGGGCCGAATTTGTACCAGGTGGCGGTTATGCCTGCTGCTTTTTTCTCTGCGACGATCAGATACGAGCTATCGCTCTGGGTTGTCAGCAGCGCGTCTTCAACGGTGTTTTCGCCGCTCGAAACACTGAATAGCGTCAACGTGTGGTCGGCTTCCGATTCGATCACTGGGACATGTAACCACTCGCCGCCCGGCTTCTCGACAAAGTAAAATGTCAGGCTGCGTTTGTAACTGGTGGTGTCGTGATAACTGCCTGCTACGGCTATCAGTTTACCGTTCAGGGCCCGCCATTCGTGCATACCCTGCTGCGCGGTCGATATCGTCTCGGCCTTCGCGAAGCCGGTGTGAACGACAGCCCCCGTCACGGCCAGCACCAGTGCCATCGTGACTGCGCTATTTTTCATTTTAATCATCTAGAACTATTCCTCTCCTTGTGGATCTTCTATCAGTTTTTTCAGCAAATCTGCGGGCAGGTGAAACTCGTCGCCCATTTGGCCGAGCATGGCATGATAGGGGTCGGAAGCGTCTGCCAGCAAGTCCGACACGAGCTTCAAGTCTTCGCTTTCGGCCTCTGGGATGACCGTTAGCGTTTTCCATTTGTCGTCGCCTACGCTAAACGTGAGTAGCTCTTTTTCGGGGAAGTCTAGACGAGGCAAGCGGCCGCTGCTTGCAATGACGCCGGTTGACAAAACTTTTCCGAGTGCATTTACGATGCTGTATTTTTTCCCGACCATTGCGTGGTCCTTGACCACATCATCGGCCCCGGCGAAGGCGAATCTGAGGCTGTGCTCTCCAGGCTGGGGAATCTCTGACGGAGCAATGTCCTGTAAGCCGGTCGGCAAGGTAGGCATAGCGGTTGCGATACTCGCGCCGCCTTCAAATACATGCTTCCCACCCTTGACCGTGAAATTGCCTGGGCAAGCAAACGTGATATCGCCACCTTCCAGCGTGATCGACGATTGGCCGGCCTGCAGCACGATCTTCTGATTAGCCTTGATCTCGATGCTGTCGTTGACCGAGATGACGGTGATCGACTTGTCGGCCAGGATCTCCAGCTGGTCGGTGTGAGCCTGCAACGATACCGGGCCGTTCCCCGCGATGGCCTGGATGCCGCCTGCGTGCGAGAAGTAGCTCACTGCATTGGCCGCCACCGACGATACCGTGTACGCTGCCGTCATGTGCAGGTCGCCCTGCGTCACCCAGTGCAGCTGCTGGCCGGCGAACAGCACGGTCGATGCCGGTGTGGCCCAGTTGATGCTGGACGGTGCGTCCATCAGCACCAGCGGCGCACCGAATTTTTCCACCGGCTTGGCCGCGTCGAGATCGCGCGCGCCTTCCTTGGCCTGGTTGGCTTGCTGGCCATTGACCGCGCCGGCATGCTTGCCCTTGTCCTTCGGATCGAGCTGCGCGATGAAGTCCTTGTGCGCATCGGCTGCGAGCTTGCTGGACAGGGCTTGCTGCTGCGCGGCCGCTTCGCTGAGCCTATCCGCCAGCTCCTTCGACGACTTCAGCGAACCGAGCGCCTCGTTCGCGTCCATCTGCGTCGACGTGACGCCGCTGCCTTGCGTCGCGCGCGCGCTGGTGGTCAGCAGCACGCCTTCGGCGCCGCGCACCGTGGCCCAGGCGTCGGTGCGTAGTTCAAAACCGCTGCCGCGATAGGCGCCGCGTTGAGCGGAGGAGGGATCCTGCTGGATCAGATAGCCCAGGTTCAGCTGCGTGGCGGCGCTGCTGGTGGCGAGGCGCGTGCGCACCTGACCGGGCGTGTCGTCCAGCTGCCACTGGTTGTATCCGTCGCCATCGAAATTGTGGCTATGGATGCCGGACAGCGTGCCAGCATGATTGGCGCCCGAATCCACACCCGCCGAAAACGGCGGCAGGTCGGCGCCCGTGTAGAGCTGCGCCACCACCATCGGCCGGTCCATATCGCCTTCGATGAAGTCGACCAGCACCTCAGTGCCAATGCGCGGCGTGAATTGCGAACCCCAGTTCGGGCCGGCCAGCGCTTCGGCCACACGCACCCAGGTACCGGAGGTCTCGTCGCCGGGCGCGTTGCCCTTGTTGTCCGTGTTGTGGTCCATGCCGCCGGCGTTGGCGCTTTGCCCGCGCTGCCAGCTGAACTGGATCTTGATCTGGTGATCGCGGTCGGTGGTGGCGATCGCGCTGGCCAAGCCTACCACCGCCGCCGTCTGCGGCCCCATCGCGGTGCTGGCGTTCGGCGCGGCGGTAGCGCGCGGCACCACGGCCACGCTGTCGCGCACGCAGCCGAAGCTGTTGCGGTAGGTGCCGTTCTCGATGCCGCCGCCGATCAGCGAGGCCGTCGTCTTGATCTGCGCCTGGAAGTTGTTGCGCGCCTCATGGTGCACCCACAGCACCAGGAAACGATTGTCGCCATCGGCGTAGCGCTCGTGCTGCGTCAGCTGGAAGCCGTGGCCCGCAGCCAGACGGCGCACCGCGCCTTTGCCTTCAAAGACTTTGTTCTCCAGCTCCAGCGCTTGCAGCATCAACTGGCTGTGCGGATCTGCGGCGATGCCGTTGTCCGCGCCGCTGGCGATGCGTTCACCGCTGCCGTCGTACACGGCCAGCACCGGCAGCTCGCCCGCGTCGAGGCTCGATGCCTGCTCGGCCGATGGCGCCAGCAACTGCGCCGGATCCCAGCTGCTGATGCTGATGGCGTTGGCTTGCACCTGGCGCCGCGCGGAGAAGCGGTCGATGGCGTCGTCGGTGTCGGTGGCGCGCACGCCATGGAAGCGGATCTCGGCGTCGCCCGGCGTATCCGGTGCGCGCGCCTTGCTGTCGAAGATGACTAGTTTGTGTTTGGCTTGGCCGTCCTGGCTCTCGTCGTCGGGCTGATCGTGCTCGAAGCGCCAGCTCAGGCCTTCGGAGGCCAGCAGGCGCGTGAAGAATTCGAGATCGCTTTCGCGGTATTGCGTGCAGATCGCGCGCGGTTCCAGCGTTTGCGCGACGTCGAATTCAAAGCGCAGCTGCGGATAGTCGGCCAGCAGTTCGGTGATGATGTCCTGTGCGTTCTGGTCCTGGAAGATGTAGCTGTCGCGCCGCAACCGCAGCAGCGACAACGCCGGCTCCAGCCGCAGGCGGTAGCGTGCCACGCCGCCGTCGGCGCCCAGCCAGGCCGCTTCGGTGCAGAGGCCATGCCATGCGCGGCGGCTGCCGTCGGGCTGGAGCAGCGTGACGGTGAGCTCCTCGCCGATGAAGATGCTCAGATCCAGATCGGTCGAGGCGCTCAACGCGTCCACGTCGAACGCATACAGTTCGTTGACGCCTTCGCGGCCGCTGAAGCGTTCGGCCATCAGCGATTCGGGCAGGTCCGAGGCCTGCGCGCTGGCCAGCGTGAGCAGGCGCGCGTGCTGGCTCAGGCCCGTGCCGAACAGGCCAAGCGCCGAGGGAATTTGTGACAGCAGGTCCATCAGGGTAGTGTGATCGTCAGGTTGGCGGCGCGTGGCGCCATTTTCACCACGTCGTTATACGCGTTCATGCGGTTCTCGGCATTGTGGTCCAGCGAAGTGCGCAGGCCGATGTAGCCCAGCACGCAGATCAAGCCGAATACGGAGCACAGCACCCATACCGGCAGGTCGCTGCGCAGCTTGTGCTTGATCTGGTCCGGGCGCTCGGCGTGCGGCGCGAAGCCGCCGCGCTTGCCCTTCATGTGGGCGATTTCGTCGCCCAGGCGCGATGTCAGGTAGTTCAGTTTTTCCGAACCCTCGAGGATGTACTTGCCCTGGAAGCCCAGCAGCAAACACATATGGAACACTTCCAATGCCTGCAGGTGCGCGCTGCCGCGTGCACGCAGGTTCTCCAGGCGGTTGTAGAAGTTCTCGCCGGCCAGCTGGTCGCCGAACAGCACCAGCTGCAGCGGACGGCGTTCCCACGCGTCGCGGATGCTGAAGCTGGAGCGCAGGATGATCTCGTCGACCGCCGCGCAGAAAGCGTACTTGGCGTTGTCGATATCGTCCGGCGAGGCGTTGTGCTTTTTCGCGCCGCGCCCGAAGTCGTCCAGGAAGGCCGTCATCTTACGGGCGAACTCGCCGTCGTCCTGCGGGCCGTTGCCGTTCTTGAGCATGAACAGGGCGTAGAAGCCGTCGTACATCAGGTCGAGCAGGGTTTGCGGCGCGCTGGCCGCGCTGGGCGGAGCGCCTGCGCCCATCAGGGAGGGTGCGGTTACGGTATTCATCATTGATCCTCAGTTCAGGAAGTAACGGCCACCAGGTCCAGCTTCAGGTCGTGCATGCCGCCGGGGACGTAAATGGAAATCGATTGGGCCTGCATCATGCGCTCGTACATCTGGCCCTTGGCTTCGAGCGCAAAGTAGCAGGCGTCGGGACGCACCGGCACGGCGGCCGGCACTTGCGGCGCGTGCGACAGGCGCACGCCCGGCATCGCCGACAGCACGAACTTTTCGACGTCGTCCGGCGCGCCGATCTTGAAGCGCAGCGGCACGATGTCCACCATCTCGCTGGCCGGCAGGTCGGCCGAGACGGCGATGTAGAAGGTGGTCTTGTCGTCGATCTTCTGCGAATCCAGCATGCCGTGGTGGTACGAGGGCTTGACTTCCTTGAGCGCGATGGCGAAGTACTTCGACGAGATCACCGTGTCGAGCAGCTCGCGGATGATCTGGTGCAGCTTGGCGAAGCCGGGACCGGGATCGGTGTGCAGGTAGGGCGGCAGGTCGGCCAGGGTCCAGCTTTTCGAGAAGGTCATCAGCGCGCCGGCCAGCGACAGCAGCTGTTCGTACAGCCGCTCCGGATGCAGCGCCGGATGATGGAAGTAGTGCGACAACGACGCAAACGCCGAACTGGCCGTATGCAGCAGCCAGAAGGAAGACATGTCGCCGGAGCGGAATTCGATCACATGTTTGCTGGGCTCGCGGTGGTGGCCATACAGCGCGCTCACTTTCGCCTGCAGCGCATCGATCAGGCGGCGCAGTTGCAGGAACAACTGCGGCGAGCTGCGGATCGACAGGCTCGGTGCGACGAAGGCCGCGTCGAGCTCGAAGCCGCCGGTGGCCGCCCGGCGCAGGCGCAGCAGCGGGAAGTGGGTGTACGAGTCGCGGGCTTCGAATTCAGACACCAGCCGCACGGTCTTCTTCAGGTAGCTCAGCTGCGCCGATGCGGCTTGCGTGTACAGGTCCGGCGTCTCGCGGTTCGATTGCAGGAAGCGCACCGCGTTGCCGCCATTGGCGCCGTCGCCGAAGTTGCCGCCGAAGGGCTTGAACGCGGGCAGGGCGGCGTAAAAGGTCACGCTCTGCTGCGATTGCAGCAGCTGGCTCAGGTCCACCGTATCCGGCAGGTCGTCCTCGCCGGGGGCGCTGTACAGCTCACCGTCCTGGAAGCGCAGCGACAGCTCCAGCACGCGCAAGGTGTTGTTGGCCAATGCGTCGCGGTCGATTTGCAGCTGGTTCACACCCCAGGCGTAGGGATGCAACGCCAGCATGCTGTGATGCAGGCGCTGTTCGTGGTACTGGTCCTGTTGCTGGAAGTGCTGCGGGCGCAGGAATAAGCCTTCGCCCCATAAAATTTTGCTGCTCATGCGTGCGTCCTTGAGAGTGTGGCGCATTGATGCCATTTGTTAAGTAGCAGAACAATAACATTTCTTGTCCAATTGGCGCGCTCGCTTGGTTTCTATCGTGCGCAGCTTAAAAAATAAGCAACTCGGACCTCTGCAGCACTAAAAAGTTCCCGTCCACAACCAAAAATTCAATTGAACGCGGTCAATAATAAATTTCTGATAACGTGGCGCCTGTTGGAACAATTAGTGATTAAGCATTCTTTTTTGATATTTAGTTTGAGGACAGCATGAACACCGTTATCACCCTTGGCCGCATCGGCCGTTTCATTGGCGCCGCTGTCTGCGCCGCATCGCTCAGCGCTTGTATGACCGCCCCGGTAGTCCAGAAACCCGTGGTCCCTACCATGGAAGACATGCTGGCCAAAGCCAGCCAGGCCAGCGGTTCGGGCCAGAAGGAGCAAGCCATAACGATATGGAAAGAGGCGGCCGTCGCCTACCCGGCCGACAAGACGCCGTGGACCAATATCGCGCAGACCCGCTATGAAGCCGGTCAATACGGCGACGCCATCGTCAGCGCACAGGAAGTGCTGGTGCGCGATCCGAACGACCGCCTGGCCAACAGCATCATCGCCATCAGCGGCCTGCGCCTGTCGACGCGCGCGCTGTCTGACCTGAGCCGCCAGAACAATCTGTCCGGATCGCTGCGCACCGAGTCGCAGGATCTGGCCAAGCTGCTGCGCGAAAGCCTGGGCGAGACCGTGTTGGTGCCGCCGCCTCCCGCGCCGCAGGCCGTCACGCCGCCGCACAGCAACGTCAAGGGTAAAAAAGGCAAGGCCAAGGTCCAGGATGATTCGAGCGCCAATCCGTTCAACGCCTTGAAGTAATAAACGATCGTAAAAAATCTGTATTTAACCCAACGATAGGGGACTCCCATGTCAAAAAATTCCAGTGTCCAGAAAAAGCTGCAAAAAATTCGCCCGCCACGGGTCCAGATGACCTACGACGTTGAAATCGGCGACGCCATCGAAAACAAGGAACTGCCTTTCGTGATGGGCGTGGTTGGCGATTTCGGCGGCAATTCGGAAGTCGAGCAAAAGCGCTTGAAGGACCGCACCTTCGTTGGCATCGACGCCGACAACTTCGACGAAGTGCTGAAGGGCGTGGAGCCGCGCGCGGCCTATCGCGTATCGAACGAGTTGAGCGAGGCGGGCGGCGAGTTCGCGGTCGACCTCAAATTCAAATCGATGGACGACTTCCGTCCCGAAGCCGTGGTGCAGCAGGTGGAACCGCTGCGCAAGCTGCTGGAAGCGCGCACCAAGCTGGCCGACCTGCGCAACAAACTGGCCGGTAACGACAAGCTGGAAGACATCCTCAACGACGTCTTGAACAGCACCGAGAAATTGGCCGAACTGGGCCAGCAAACCACGAAAGCCTGATCATGTCCGCTCAATTGACTCCAGGCGGCGCACCCGCCGCCGCCTCTGAAATGGCTTTGCTCGACCAGATCGTCGAACAAAGCAAGGTCGCCAAATCCAGCGCCGAACACGCGCGCGCCAAGGATCTGATCACCGAACTGGTGAGCCAGGTCATGGACGGTACCGTGGTTGTGTCCAACAACCTGGCCGCCACCATCGACGCCCGCGTCGCGGAACTGGACCGCATGATCTCGGCGCAGCTGTCGGCCGTGATGCACGCGCCGGAGTTCCAGAAGCTGGAAAGCAGCTGGACCGGTTTGAACTACCTGGTGCGCAATACCTCCACCGGCCAGAACCTGAAGATCAAGATGCTCAACGCGACCAAGAAGGAATTGGTCAAGGACTTCCAGTCCGCGCTGGAATTCGACCAGAGCACCATGTTCAAGAAGGTCTACGAAGAAGAATTCGGCACCTTCGGCGGTGCGCCGTTCGGCGCGCTGCTGGGCGATTACGAGATCACTCGCCAGCCGGAAGACATGTACTTCATCGAGCAGATGTCGCACGTGGCCGCCGCCGCGCACGCGCCGTTCATTTCGTCCGCGTCGCCGGAGCTGTTCGGCCTGGAGAGCTACAGCGACCTGGGTAAGCCGCGCGACCTGTCCAAGGTGTTCGACACCGTCGAATACGCGAAGTGGAAGTCGTTCCGCGAATCGGAAGATTCGCGCTACGTCGGCCTGACGCTGCCGCGCTTCCTGGGCCGCCTGCCGTTCAATCCGGCCGATGGCGCCACCACCGAAGGCTTCAACTTCGTCGAGGATGTCGACGGCACCGATCACCAGAAATACCTGTGGTGTAACGCCGCCTACGCCTTCGGCACCAAACTGACCGCGGCCTTCGAGGACTACGGCTGGTGCGCGGCGATCCGCGGCGTGGAAGGCGGCGGCCTGGTGGAAGACCTGCCGACCCACACCTTCAAGACCGACGAAGGTGAAGTGGCGCTCAAGTGTCCGACCGAAATCGCCATCACCGACCGCCGCGAAAAAGAACTGAGCGACCTCGGTTTCATCTCGCTGGTCCACTGCAAGAACACCGACTACGCCGCCTTCTTCGGCGCGCAATCGGCGCAGAAGGCCCGCAAGTACGCCAGCGAGGCCGCCAACGCCAACGCCGTGCTGTCGGCGCAGCTGCAGTACATCTTCGCCGTCTCGCGCATCGCCCACTACATGAAGGCGATGATGCGCGACAAAATCGGCAGCTTCGCTGCCGCCTCGAACGTGGAAGACTTCCTGAACCGCTGGCTGACCCAGTACGTGCTGCTGGACGATAACGCCAGCCAGGAACAGAAGGCCCAGTTCCCGCTGCGCGAAGCGTCGGTACAAGTATCCGAAGTGCCGGGCCGTCCAGGCGTCTACCGCGCCGTGTCGTTCCTGCGTCCGCACTTCCAGCTCGACGAGCTGTCCGTTTCACTCCGTTTGGTCGCGGAGCTCCCTGCATCGACCAAGAACTAAGCAGTACTTACTTTAACAACCGAAAGGAATAACAATGGCAATCGACGTTTATCTGCAAATCGACGGTATCAAAGGCGAATCCGCCGATTCTACCCACAAGGACTGGATCGAGGTCTCGACCGTACAATGGGAAGTGCTGCAGCCTAAGTCGGCTACCGCATCGACCGGCGGCGGCCACACTGCCGAACGCACCGAGCACAAAGACATTGTGGTCTCGAAGCTGGCTGACCTGGCTACTCCTCTGCTGCTGCAAACCTGCTCGTCGGGTAAAACCATTCCTAAGGCCAAGCTGGAATTCCTGCGCGCCGACGGCAATGGCGAGCGTATCAAGTACTTCGAAATCGAACTGGAAAATGTCCTGATCAGCAGCGTCGCACCAACCGTCAAGCAGGGCAACATCCTGACGGAAGACGTCGCGATCAAGTATTCGAAAGTGAAGTGGAAGTACACCCAACAGAAAGTTGGCGGCGGTTCGGGCGGTAACACTTCCGGCGGCTGGGATCTGTCGGCTAACAAGACCGCGTAATCGACTGCGACTGACTGTTTGATGGGATACCGATGAAGGGTTTTACGCCGGGACTGTTTGACCGGCTGATGGATATGCCAGTCAACGGCGCCTCCAGCGGCACGGTATCGCGCTTGTCGATCGAGGACCTGAAGGACTCGGTCGCGCGCGATCTGGAAGCGCTCCTTAATACGCGCACCGTGATCCCGGAAGAGCTGCTGAAGCGGTATCCCGAATGCGGACGCTCGATCGTGACATACGGCTTGAATGATTTTGCCGGCTTGTCATTGTCGAGCACCGATGATCGTGCTTTCATCTGCCGATGTCTTGAAAAGGCCATCGCGCGCCATGAGCCGCGCCTGCGCAATGTGCAGGCTTCGCTCGAGCTGCGCGCCGACTCCATCAACCGCCTCAACTTCGCCATCACGGCGTTGCTGGTGGTGAGTTCGGCCCATGAACCGGTCAATTTTGACGCTGTGCTGCAGCCGTCCAGCCTGCACTACACCATAAGCAAGGCGCGCCGCGTGGCGCAATCGGGAGCCTGAGTTGGACCAATTATTACCGTATTACGAAAGGGAGCTGGGATTCCTGCGCCGCTACTCGCGCGAATTCTCCGAACGCTACCCCAAGATCGCCGGCCGGCTGCTGATCGGCGGCGAGGTGTGCGAAGACCCGCACATCGAACGCATGATCGAATCGTTCGCGCTGCTCAATTCGCGCATCGCCAAACGGCTCGACGACGACTATCCAGAATTTACCGAAGCACTGTTCGAGGTGCTGTATCCGCACTACCTGCGGCCTTTTCCATCGTGCTCGATCGCCCGCATGGACTTCAGCGGCGCCGCAGCGCAGCTGACCACCGCCAGCGAAATCCCGCGCGGCACGCAGCTGACCACGCGCCCGGTGCGCGGCGCCGTGTGCACCTTCCGCACCGCGTATCCGGTGACGGTCGCGCCGTTGGCGCTGACGCATGCGGCCTTCGCCGCCATCATCGACGCGCCTGAGGCGACGCGCACGCCGCCAAATGCCACCTCCAGCATCAGCCTGACCATTGCCAGCACCTCGGCCCAGGTCGCGGTGCCGCAGCTTGGGCTGTCCAAGCTGCGCGTATTCATCGACGGCGAGCCATCCTTCTGCGCCGCGCTGCGCGATGCGCTGTTCATGCGCGGCGTATGCGCCTATGCGGAAGCGGACGGCAATGGCCGCTGGATACCGCTGCACAAAAGCCCGGTGGCGCCGGCGGGGTTCGAGGAAGAGGAATCGCTGATCGATTTTTCCGCCCGTTCGCACGCCGCCTACCGGCTGCTGACCGAATATTTCTGCTTCCCGGAGAAGTTCAACTTCTTCGACATCGACCTGCACGCGCTGGCCGGCGTGCTGCCGTCCGGCTGCAAGTCGGTCACGCTGCACCTGGCCTTGTCCGGCATGCGCACCGATTCCAATACCGCGCGCATGCTCGGCACACTGAACATCAACAACGTGCTGCTGGGCTGCACGCCGGTGGTCAACCTGTTCCGCCAGCGCGGCGAGCCGATTCGCCTGACCCATACCTCCGCCAGTTATCCGGTGCTGGCCGATGCGCGCCGCGCGTTCGCCTACGAGGTGCAGTCCATCGATTCCGTAAAGCTGGTGCGGCAAACGCCGCAGGGCGAATCGGTGCTGGAGTTCCGTCCGTTCTACTCGCTGCGCCACGGCCAGACGCCGGAAAAGAATGGCCATTACTGGGTCATGCGGCGCGACGACATCATCGCCGACAAGAGCCCCGGCTATGAAACGCAGATTTCCATCGTCGATATCGATTTCGATCCGGCCGAGGTGGAAACGGATACCCTGAGCCTGGAGCTGAGCTGCACCAACCGCGACCTGCCGGCCTCGTTGAGCTACGGCCAGCGCGGTGGCGACTTGTTCCTGGAAGGCGGCTCCAGCGTGCGCGCCATCAGCTTCCTGCGCAAGCCGACGTCCTCGCATCGCTTCGAGCGTGGCCGCGGCGCGCACTGGCGCCTGATTTCGCACCTGTCGCTGAACCATTTGTCGCTGGCCGACGGCGGCCTCGATGCCTTCCGCGAGATGTTGACGTTGTATGACCTGCCGCGTTCACCATCGTCGCAGCGGCAGATCGGCGGCATCCTGGCGGTGTCGCACAAGGCAGCCAACACCTGGCTTCCGGGGAATCCGTTCGCCTGCCTGGTGCGCGGCATCGAGGTGCGCCTGACCATCGACGAGGAAGCCTTCGTGGGTAGCGGCATCCACGCTTTCGCCCACATCGTTGAGCGCTTCCTCGGCCTGTACGTGCATGCCAACAGCTTCACCCAGCTGGTGATCGTATCGAATAAAACCGGAGAGGAGCTGTTGCGATGCACGCCACGAAGCGGCGATTTGAGCCTGCTGTAATCGAGCGGCTGTTCGCGCAGCCGTACCGGTTCGAATACTTCCAGGCCGTGCGCATGCTGGAGCTGTGGCTCAAGCGCCATGGCGCGCCGGGCGAGGGCGCGGTCGCCAACTTCCTGCGCTTCCAGAACTCGACGTCGCTGAACTTCCCGGCCAGCCAGCTGGAAGCGATGCAGCCGGAGCCGCGCGAAGTGCCGACCGATGCCCGCGCGCTGGCGCAGGCGCTGCAATCGACGCAGCTGAAGTACATCCGCATCACGCCGGCCTTCATGGGCTTCCTGGGCAGCAGCGGCACGCTGCCCGCGCATTACACGGAACGCATCGCGGCCCATGCGCTGTACGAAAAGGACGATGGCCCGCGCGCCTTCCTGGACACTTTCTCCAACCGTGCGCTGGCCCTGTTCTACGAAGCCTGGCGCAAGTACCGGCTGGAGCTGCGGTACGAGGTCGATGGCAAGGACACCTTCCTGCCGTTGCTGCTGTCGCTGGCCGGCATGGGCAACGAGTCGCTGCGCAAGCGCCTGTCGGACGAAGGCGACGGCGTGCTCGATGAGTCGATCGGCTACTTCGCCACCGCCATGCGCCAGCGTCCAGCGTCGGCGGTGCAGATTGCGAAGGTGCTGTCGGAGTACTTCAACCAGAAAATCAAGGCCGAGCAGTTCATCGGCTGCTGGTACGACGTGCCGCAAGAGCAGCAGACGGCGCTAGGCCTGGGCAACGCCATGCTGGGCGCAGGCGCGATGGCTGGCTCGCGCGTGTGGCAGCGCGACCTGCGATTGCGGCTGGTGATAGGCCCGCTGGACCTGGAAGGCTACGAATCCTTCCTGCCCGGCGGTAAAGCGGCGAAGGCGCTGGAAAGCATGTTGACCATGTTTACCGGCCTCTCGCTGGAGTATGAGGTGCAGCTGGTGCTGCGCGCGGCCGACGTGCAGGGTGCGCGGCTGGAAGATGCTCGCGTCGGCGGACGCCTGGGGTGGGACAGCTTCCTTGTGAGCGACGCCCAGACGCAAGACCGCGCCGATGTGCGCTACGAGATCCATACAGTATAAAAAATAAGGAACTATCATGAGCATCAATCTGAAAACCCTGATCGGAAAACTGAACGACACCAGCCGTACGGCTGCCACCCGCGCCGCCAGCCTGTGCGTCTCGCTGGGGCAGTATGAGGTGGACATCGAACACCTGTTCCTGGCGCTGCTGGAGCAGCCCAAGAGCGATTTCGTCGTCATCGCGCGCCAGAATGGCATCAGCGTCAGCATGTTGGAGGCGGATTTGCAGGCCGAGATCGCGCGCCTGAAGACAGGCAACTCGCGCACGCCGGTATTTTCGGAGCGTTTGCCCAAGCTGTTCGAGCACGCATGGCTGATCGCATCGCTGGACCTGCAAGCGGGTCAACAGGCGCAGATCCGCAGCGGCCATCTGCTGCAAGCGCTGTTGACGGAGCCGGAGCTGGCGCAGCTGGCGTATCGCGGCTCCAAGCTGTTTGCCAAATTCGAAGTCGATCAGATTAAGCATAACCTGGACAAGCTGACCGTCGGTTCGGACGAGGCGGTGGCGGCATCGCAGGGCGGCGAACACGAAGAGCTGGACGGCGATCCGGTCGGCGATCTGTCGGCCAAGGCCGCGTCCAAGACGCCGGCGCTGGACCAGTTCACTACCAACCTGACGCAGCGTGCGCGCGACGGCAAGGTCGATCCGGTGATCGGCCGCGACATGGAAATCCGCCAGGCCATCGACATCCTGATGCGCCGCCGCCAGAACAATCCTATCCTGACCGGCGAGGCCGGCGTCGGCAAGACCGCCGTGGTGGAAGGCCTGGCCCTGCGCATCGCGCTGAACGACGTGCCGGACGTGTTGAAAGGCGTGGAGATTCACACGCTGGATATGGGTCTGCTGCAAGCCGGCGCCAGCGTCAAGGGCGAGTTCGAGAACCGGCTGAAGAATGTGATCGACGAGGTGAAGAAAAGCCCGCACGCCATCATCCTGTTCATCGACGAGGCGCATACGATGATCGGCGCGGGCGGCCAGGCTGGCCAGAACGATGCTGCCAACCTGCTGAAGCCAGCATTGGCTCGCGGCGAACTGCGCACCATCGCAGCCACTACCTGGGGCGAGTACAAGAAGTATTTCGAGAAGGACGCCGCGTTGGCGCGCCGCTTCCAGGTCGTCAAGGTCGAGGAGCCGAGCGAGGAACTGGCTTGCGCCATGTTGCGCGGCATGGCGCCGCTGATGGAAAAACACTTCGGCGTACGCGTGTACGATGAGGCGATCACCGAGGCGGTGCGCCTGTCGCATCGCTACATCATGGGTCGCCAGCTGCCGGACAAGGCGATCAGCGTGCTCGATACCGCGTGCGCCAAGGTCGCGTTGGGCCAGAACGCCACGCCGGCGTTGATCGAAAACCTGGCACGCAAGCTGGAACGCATCGCTGCGGAATCGACATCGCTGCAACGTGAGCAGAGCACCGGCGGTAGCGCGCACATTGCCCGCCTGGCGGAGCTGGAAGCCAGCCGCGCTGCGGCTGCTGCGCAGCACGCCGAGTTGTCCGCACGCTGGGAGAAGGAAAAAGCGCTGACGGAGCAGATCAAGGCCGGCCGCGTGACGTTGGAGGCTGGCGGCGCGGGTGACGCCAGCCAGGGCAAGGACCTGCAGGCGCTGCAGACCGAATTGAAGTCGCTGCAAGGCGAAACGCCGATGGTGCCGGTACAGGTGGACGGTCACGTGGTGGCGGAGATCGTCGCCGGCTGGACCGGCATCCCGCTGGGCAAAATGGTCAAGGACGAGATCAAGACGGTGCTGAACCTGAAGCCCATGCTGGAGCAGCGCGTGCTCGGCCAGCCGCATGCGATCGAGGCGGTGGCGCAGCGCGTACGCACGTCGCGCGCCAATCTGGACGACCCGAACAAGCCTAAGGGTGTGTTCCTGTTCGTCGGCCCATCCGGCATCGGCAAGACCGAGACCGCGCTGGCGCTGGCCGATGTGCTGTACGGCGGCGAACGCAAGCTCATCACCATCAACATGAGCGAGTACCAGGAGGCGCACAGCGTCTCCGGCCTGAAAGGTTCGCCGCCGGGTTATGTGGGCTATGGCGAAGGCGGCGTATTGACCGAGGCCGTACGCCGCAATCCGTACAGCGTGGTGCTGCTGGATGAAGTGGAAAAGGCGCACCCGGATGTGATGGAGTTGTTCTTCCAGGTGTTCGACAAGGGCGTCATGGACGACGCGGAAGGTCGCGAGATCGACTTCAAGAACACCATCATCATCCTGACCTCGAACGTGGCATCCGCAGCGATGATGCAGGCCTGCCTGAACAAGACCGGCGATGAGTTGCCCGATCCGGCGGCGCTGGAAGAGCTGATCCGTCCGCACCTGATGAAGCAGTTCAAGCCGGCCTTCCTGGGTCGCCTGAAGGTGATCCCGTACTACCCGATCCCCGACGATGTGCTGGTGGAGATTATCAAGCTCAAACTGGGCAAGATCCAGCAGCGCATCAGCGTCAATCACAAGGCGGACTTCAGCTACGACGAGGCACTGGTCGAAGCGGTGCTGGCGCGTTGCACGGAAGTCGATTCCGGCGCACGCAACGTCGACAATATCCTCAACGGCACGCTGCTGCCGGAGGTGGCCGAATCCGTGTTGACCAAGATGGCCGAAGGAGCCGCGATCAGCAGGATCAAGGTTAGTGCCAACAAACAGGGCCAGTTTAAATATACCGTTAAATAAGGAGAACCATGATTATGAAACGCCAAGCCACCATTGCGATGTTAATGTCCACATTGATCCTGACCGCTTGCCACAAGAAGGACAAGGTGGAAGAGGCGCCGGTCGCCGCCGCACCAGTGCCGGCGGCTGCGCCGGCTCCAGCTGCTCCGGCCGCCGAACCCACCGCCGACCAGCAGGAGATGGCGCACAAGCAGGCCTTGCTTGATTATGGCACGATGGAAGACAAGTACCTGAATGACCCGAAGGGGCAGTGGGCGGCGACGGCGAAGGCCAGTTCGACCTTCGGCGATGACGAAGGCAAGACGCCATCGGACGTCAACGTGGCCAAGAACGTGGTCGGCCCTTCGGATGACCGTAGCTGGACCAACAACAATCAGGACAAGGGATTCGATTGGCTGGAGGTGGGTTACGCCAAACCGGTCAATGCGACCGAGCTGCGGGTGATCATTCCCAGTGGCGAAGGTGTGGAGGCCGTGAACAAGGTGGAGTTGCAGGACACGGATGGCAAGTGGAACACCATCTGGTCCGGCATCAGCGAGGTGAAGAAGGACGGGCGCGGCAACCGTACCTGGTTCGTGCGTACCTTCGACAAGACCGCTTATAAAGTCAAAGGCGCCAAGATCACTATCGCCAACAACATCCAGCACGGCTACAAGCAAGTAGAAGCCGTCCAGCTGGTTGGCGAGTAAAGTCCCTGCCGTCGTTCCCGCGCAAGCGGGAACCCATGCTGAGCGGCTGCGGATGCTGTGTATGGGTTCCCGCCTGCGCGGGAACGACGGGGGCTTAGTTGGGGGGGCGCACTCCCAGCATCTCTTCGATGTGGGAGAGCGAGCCTTCGTCCTTGATGACGGAGCGCAGCCAGGTGTGCAGGTCTTGTTCGCCGGCGGTGGCTGCCTTCTCCGCGAAGTAGGAGACCGGGCTATGCGGCTCGGTATCGCGGAAGAACTTCGCTACCGCCCGCAGCTGCGCGATGGCGTGCGTGCGGTTGCGGATCGGACCGGAGGCGCCTTCGCGCTGCTGCGGTGCGGCTGCGCCGTTTTCCGCGTGCGATGGTTGTGCGTCGTCCGCGTCGTCGACCTGCGCGCCGTTGGATTTGCTTGTCGCCGGCATCGCGTGCAGCATCGATTGCACAGCGTCGCGCGCGGCGGAGAAACCGGGGCTGTCCTGGCCCAGCTTCGCGTCGGCCGCTTTTTCCAGTTGCAGCAGGGCGTCCATGCAGTACTGTGCATCCGCAGCGAACTTGTCGCAGAATTGCGCGGAGTTGGAGCGTTTGGCTGCTTCCATGTCCGCCAGCTTGGGCGCGCCGGATTGGTCGTCGCCGCCATTGGCGCGTTTGCGGGCATATTCGAAGTCGATGGTGGAGTAGGCCGTGTTGCGGCCTTCCGTCAGCGGCAGCTCGCGGATCAGCGTGCGTGTGCGTGCCAATATCCAGCTTAAATTGCCGATGCGCTGTTCGTTGTCGCCATCGTCCGCTTCCGGGTACAAGCCCATGTTCCAATACTGCTCGCACAGGCCCGCCAACAGGCGATAGCCCTCCGCCAGGCCGCGCAGGTGATGCTGCTTGGCGGCTGCTTCGGTCAGCCATACTGCCAGGCGCAGGTCCTTGCTCTTTTCCGTCAGCAGCGCCGTGCAGCGCTTGACGACGAATTCCCAATCCGCTTCCTTCAACTCCGTTACCCATTCGCCTTGGTCCAGCGATGGATCGTCGAACTTGCGTGCCTGGCCGATGGCGTCCAGGTCGGACGAGAAGGACAGGTCCTCGCCCGAAGGGCGGTTGTCGCTGATGGGGATTAATAACTGCTCTGCTGAAAACATGATGTCCTCTGATTGATTATTGGGCCATGCGGAACTCGATGCGGCGGTTGCGCGCGCGTCCGTCCGCACTGTCGTTGCTGGCGATTGGCCGGTCGGGACCCTGGCCGCTGGCGGTCAGCAGGTCGCCATTCAGGCCGTGACTGGCGAAGTAGGTTTTGACAGTCTCCGCGCGCGCCTGGCTCAGGCCCAGGTTGGTGGCGCGCAGGCCGGCGCTGTCGGTATGACCGATGATTTCGACCTTGCGGCCTTTGAGCCTGAGCAGCGCAGCCAGCATCTCATCGAGTATGGCTTTACCGGCCGGCGTCAGTGTCGCCTTGCCGCTTTCGAATTCGACCGTGCGGTTGGCCAGCGTGGTATCCAGGATGCCTTGGTCGGCCGCAGACACGCGCAAGCCGTTGTTGACGGTGTAGGTCGGATTGAGGCTGGTGGCGACGGTGCTGGCAATGCGCTGGCGCACCGCTTCATTGGCCACTTCGCCGCGCAAGCTGACGTTGCTGCCGTCGATTTTCAGCTGGCCGCGGCTGATCTGCTTCAGGTCAGTGGTGATCAGCTTCTGCACGTAGCCGTTCCAGTTGGCCGGCATGGCGACCGGGCCGATGGCGATCTGGTCGACCACCTTGTCGGCGCCGTAGACTTCGCGCAGCTTGGCCAGCACGGCTGCTTTGCTGCCTTCGTCCGGCACGGTGCCGGTGGCCAGTACCTGGCCAGGTTCCGGCGCGGCAGGCGCCAGACCTTGGTTCTGGGCGCCGGCGCCGGCGGCGCTGAGCGCGCACAGAGCGGCCAGCAGGGCGTTGGCGATGTAATGGTTAGAGCGCATGATCAGGTTCCGATAAACGCCGCGCCGACGGAATCGAGCGCGGACTTAAGTGACAGGTTGGCTTGCGCCAGATAGGTGGACAGCTTCTTGATGCCGTAGTCGGAGTCGATTTGCTCTTCCACCCAGTCCAGTTGTTCAAAGTCGATGTGGTGCTCCAGTGCCGTTTGCGGATCCATGATGGCGCGCAGCGTCTGCGCCGAGGCGCCGCTGAAGCCCAGCACCAGCGACGGCCGCTGCTCGATGCGGGTGACGAACAGCGCCAGTTCGAAATCTGCGCGCGCCAGGAATGGCGTGATCAGGTGCATCCAGAAGGCGGCCACCAGGTTGCGGTACATCGGATCGGTCGGCAGCGGCAGCAGCAGGCTCTTCTCCAGGCGGCTGGAGCTGCTGGCCATGACCGGTTGCAGCAGCATGCCCAGGGCCAGCAGGATCTGCCTCACCGAACCTTTGAAGCCGGTTTGCGCCAGCATGGCGTCCAGCGCGCCCACGGTTTGCAGCTCGAGGAAGTCCTCGAAGGCGGCGTCGTAGGCGGCCGAGCGCAGATCGAGTTCGATCAGGTGGTTGGCCGCGCTTTGCAGCGGCAGCGTGGGGTCGCCCGCTTCGCGCACGCTGGCGGTCAGCGATTCGAGACGGTTCCACATGCGCGTCAGCACCATGGGCGACTTTTCCACGAAGGCGGTCGGTTCGGCCACTTCCATTGAGCCCATCATCAGGAAGGGATAGCGGCGGCTGGATTGGTCGCTGCTGGCGACGATGTGGCCGGCGATGGCGTGGCGGCGGCGCGGCCCGACGAAGGCGAAGTGCAGCGGCGCGACGGCGTCGTAGTTCAGCTTCCAGCGCGCGTCTGTGCTCATCAGGTCCATCGCCTGCGATAGCCAGTCGTCCAGCACCTTGATCAGTGCCGGGCTATCGCTGCCTTTGACGAAATCGCCCCGGCTCGGAATCTTGCCGAAGTATCCGACGCTGATCGGCGTGGCGCCGCGGCTCATTGAACGGCTCCCGAGGTGGCGGCGGCGGTGCGCGATGGCGCGGCCGGCGGTTTTGGCGCGGGCGTTGCCGCCGGCGCGGCAGGAGCGACAGGCGTGGCTGGCGCTGCAGCCGGGGCGGCGAGCGGACCGGCGGCGATGATCGATTCCGGCAGGCGCAGGCGTTTGAAGCCTTGCGCCGCTTGCACCGGCTGCGGCGCCGGGGCCTGGGTGGTGGTGACGATCTTCAGGTTGGCGGTGACGACCACGCCGGCGTTGTCCCAGCTCAGTTCAAACACGCCGTTGTCCTTGCGCTTGCGGTTGGCCGCGTCGATCATTTTCTTCAGGCCGAAGTGGCCAGGCTCGTTGAGCAGTATCACGCTGCGGCCTTCCGGCGTGATGGCGGTGATCTTCGAGCCAGGCACGCCTTGCGGATTCGGCCAGGCCATGTGCACCCAAGGCTGCGGCTGGCCGCGCCAGCGCAGTGACTGGCCGTCGATCTCGATGGTGAATTCGCTGGCGCCGGTGGAGCCGAGCGCCTGCAGGTCGAACATGGTCTGCGCCTCGCCGCCACTGGATGCCGCGGTGTTGGCGACGCCTGCCGCCGACAATGGAGCGATCCAGTTAGGGAAGGCCGCCACCACTGGCGGCGCCAGGTTGACGCCCATGTCGGCCCAGGTCTTGGCGCTCAGCGAGTCGCCGCGACGCACCACCAATGGTCCGATGGTGGTGTTGAAGAACTTGGCGATGGCGCCGTCCGGTCCGAAGATCTCGCCGATTTCGGCGTTGCTGGCTTCCGCGCGCGATTCGGTCGCGAACGGATACTTCAGCGCCAGGTTCTTGCTGAACGGTTGCAGCACTTGGGCGGCCCATACCTTGTTGATTTCGGTCTCGGTCGGTTTGACGATCACGGCGAAGGTCTGCATCAGCGGGCGCACGAGGAGCGGGCGGATCGCCAGCTTCTGCGCGTCCGTCATCCCGGTCAGCATTTGCTCGTCGACGTATTTGAGCGCGTCGGCCAGTTCGGAGCCGCTGCCGTCCAGCGTTTGCTGCATCAGCTGCTTGGCGCCGGGGCCCGGATCGCCCTGGTTCTTGATCTGGTTGAAGCGGGTGCGCAGCTTGGACATTTGCTCCATGTAGCCGCGCATCAGCGATGCATCCTTGTCCTTGGCGACCACCAGGCGGGCGACGCCGGAGAACTCGCGGCCGACAGGGCCCAGCGGCAGCGCGGCGTTCTGCACATTGCCGGTCGTGCTGACGTTGATGTTGAGCTGCGACGGCTTCTGGCGCAGGATGGTTTCGCGGAACCAGCCGGTCACGCCGCGCTGGGCGCGTTGCAGGCCGGCGTCCAGCAGCGACGGGTTATCCCACGAGGTCTGTTCGTAGACCGTCGTGACCAGCTTGTTGATCGGCGAGGTTTGCGGATCGCCCAGGCGGTTCATTGCGACGGCGGCGTTGTCGAAGCCTTCCAGGTCGCGGACGGTGACGCCTTGAATGAACTTCTCCCATTCCTTGGCGTAGTCGTTCTTGTACAGTTCAACCAGCGATTTCTGGATCTGTTCCGGGCTGCCTTCCAGCGTCAAGTCGTCTTTGGAGGAGGTCTTCAGCACCCAGTCGGCGCTTTGCATTTCGCGGTTGGCCGCATCGCGGAAGGCTTCCTGCACAAAGCCTTCCCAAGCCTGGCGCGTGAAGCTGCCGGGAATGGCGTAGCTGCCCAGTACCAGTTCCTTGTCCTGGTCGCCGACGATGCGGGCCACGGTCATCGATGGGAAGCGTGTTGCGGCGCGGGCCTTGACGTCGGCGTAGACGCGCTCGCGCGCCGGCATGCCGCGCACCACGCGGCGCAGGTTGTCGCGGGTCTGGTCAACCAGCGCCAGTTTGCCGTCGATCTGCGGCCACGACGTATCGTTGATCTGCGCGAGGTAGAAGGAGATCATGCGTTCGGCGCTGCGTATCATCTGCTCGCGTGGCATGGCGCCACGGTTCCCGTCCAGCCAGACGCGCCAGAAACGGGTCAGCTGGTCGTTCAGGTGGCCGGCTTCGGCGCGCGATTTATCGCTCAGCATCAGGTAGGTTTTCAGCGCGTTGTAGGCGTCTTCCGCGTTGGCGGGCGAGGCGTCCTTGAACTGGGTGGCGCCGTTGTTGACCGGCGCGGCGGAAGCGGTGGCATCGGCTGGCGCGCCGCCCACTGCCGCGGTGGTGGCGGCCGTCACCGGCTTGGCCATCGGCTGCAGCTGCGCGGCGCCGCTGTTGACTTCCGCCAGGAAGGCTTCCAGCGACTGGCCTACGGGTTTCAGCATCACTTCGCGCACGCCGGCGAAGTATTCTTCGCGCAGTTTGCGGTCCAGCAGGTCGCCCTGGTACAGGCCCAGTCCCAGCGACAGCGGGCGGTGTTCGTGGTAGCTGTCCAGCTGCTCGATGCGGTCCTGCAGGATCTCCAGCGCCTGGAAGCGCGATTGCAGGTCCATGCGGTTCTGCTGCACCTTGATGGCCTGGTCCAGGTCCGCCTGGACGTTGGCGACCAGCTGGCGGTTGTTCATGTACGACCAGCTCCAGCCGGCCAGCGCCAGGCCGACGAAGGCGGTGGCGGCGAAGAAGGCGGCGTAGCGCATGCGCGTCTTGGCCGGACTGGCGTATTGGGCGACCAGGTCCTTGTCCGCGAAGATCACTTTGCGGAACAGGTTAAGCAGGAAGTAGCCTTGCTGTTGATGGGTTTCTTCGTGTTCCTGCGGTTGCAGCTTCAGGTCGAAGCGTTGCGCCACACGGTGCGAGGATGCGGATACCGATTCGCCTTCCTGCAGCGCGCTGGTGAAGTAGAAGCCGCGGAATACAGGCTTGAACTGGAATGGATTTTCTTCGAACAGCGTGGCGATGAAGGCGCGCAGCGACGGTTTGATCGAGCTGAATTCCAGCGGGAAGGTGAACACGCCGGATGGCATGCGCTCGCGCCATTGCAGCGCCATATTGGCCTGGCTCAGGTCCTTCAGGCCGTCGTACAGCTCATCGAAGCGCGCGTCGAACTGGTCGAGTATCTGCTCGCTGGTGGTGGACTGGCTGTAGGGCAGGGTGGCGCCCCAGATTTTATCGCGCTCGCCGCGTTCGGAGTCCTGGAAGAATTCGTTGAAGCCGGTGATCAGGTCGGCCTTGGTGAAGACCACGTACACTGGCGCATACACTTCAAGGCGCTCGGTCAGTTCCTGCACGCGCTGGCGCAGGTTCTTGGCCAGGTTGATGGCGAACTCCGGACGGTTGCGTGTCAGTTCGGCGATGCTGACGGCGATGATGACGCCATTGATCGGCGCCTTCTTGCGGTATTTTTTCAGCAGGTCGAGGAAGCCGAACCACTCGCCGCGGTCCTCATCGACGACCGAGTAGCGGCCGGCTGTATCGAGCAGGATGCCGTCGGTGGTGAAGAACCAGTCGCAGTTGCGGGTGCCGCCTACGCCTTGCACGATCTTGGTGTCGGCGAACGGGAACTGCAAGCCGGAGCTGGCGATGGCCGTGCTCTTACCGGCCGCCGGATTGCCGATCACCATATACCACGGCAGTTCGTACAGTGCGGCGTTACCGGAGAACTGGCCGATCTTGGAGCCCTTGATGGTCGAGATGGCGTCCAGCAGGCGCTTGCGGATCACGTCCGTCTCCTGGCGCTGGGCCGGATCCGGCTTGGCGGGCGCCTTGTTGACCTGCTGTTCCAGCATGTCGCCCAGTTGCGCGGCGGCGCGCTGGCGGCGTTGACGACGCCATAGCCAGACGATGGCGCCGAACAGCAGCGCAATCGCCAGCACGGTCCAGGCGACGCTGGCCGGCCACTGGAAGATGGCGGAGGCGATCAGCAAACAGGCGGCGAAAGCCAGCCAGCCGATCACGATCAGGCTGTTGCGGGTCGTCAGGAATTGCCAGGTTTTTTGCATCATGATTGGGGCTCTAGAAAAATTCGTCAAAGTCAAACAGGTACGGCAACGGCGGGGCCGATCACGGCGACATCGCGCCGGAACGGGTCAAGATTACTGATGCACAGGATGGCGGCGCTGCGGTTCTCGGCTTCCTGCCGCGCCAGGGCCAGCGCGGTCAGCCAGGTAACGCCGCCGCAGCTGCCGCAGCTGGCACCGACGCTGAGCACATCGATGCCGGGATCGAGCTGCGGCGTCGATGTCGATATCACGCCCATCAACTCCATGACGCGGCTGGTCCGGTGATCGGTGTCGGCGGCGACCAGGGCGATGGACGAGGCCTCGCGGCGGGCGCCGTGCAGGGCCTTGGTGCTGAGTTCCTGCAGCAGGTCTGCGCTGGAGCGCTTGGAGTCGTCGGCGGAATGGGGCAGCTGGCCGCTGCTCATGGCCAGTAATTGCGGCAGCTCGCCGCCGTACGCCAGCAGCCTGGCTTGGGTGGCGTCGGCCAGCAGCAGGCCGGCCGCACCTTCGCCGGGGATGCGGCCTTGCGGATGATTGGAGCTGAACAGCGCGGTGGCGTTGGCCATGCGTTCGACGCTGTCGGCACCGATGTGCGAGCCGCAGGCCACGACCATGCTCAGTGCGGGCGGCTCACTCGACAGCAGCCGCGCCAGCACGGTGCCCGCCTCGGTGTCGGCCGCGCCGCGTTCGGGGGCGATGGCGATGCGGTCTTCTGGCCATCCGGCCTGGATCGCCAGGTGACGGAACCAGAGGGCTGCGGCCTGGCGCTGTTCAGGTTTCCATTCTGGCGGCCATACGGGATGTAGATTCAGTACTGGCAGCGGTGACGGTTCACGCTGGGCGATGTGGCCGGCGTGGGCCTCCAGCAGCGTGTGGACGGCAAGATGACCGGACAGTTCGTTCACCACTTCGCTGCCGGCGCTCAGCGCGCGCCATTGCTCGTCGTTGAAGTGCGGCTCCTGTGCGTTGGCGGCCAGCCAGTCCATCATTTCCGCGCGCAGTGCCTCGGCATCAAGGTCGGCGATGCGGGCACTCATGATCGGGTAGCCGTATGCGTCGATGAGTTCCGGGTCCAGCGCGGGACGCGGATTGTCGTCAGCCAGTGCGGCGCTTAGTTCAGCGGGCGACATGCCGTGCGGCGCGCGCACTGCGGCGGCCACCAGCGACAACCATGGTCCGCGTGCTGGTTCCACCGGTGCTTCGCCCTGCGCGGCGACATCGCCGGCTGCGGCGCCGGCGGCAGGCGCGCTGATGGCGCGATAGATCTGCCGGCCCAGCCAGAACGCGGCCAGCAAGGCCAGCGGCAGCACCAGCAGGTACAGCACCAGATCATCGGTGGCCGGCATGCGGTTGTTCGCCCGCCAGTACCAGACGGCACCCATCCAGCTGGCGCCGAACGCCAGGATCGCTATCATCAGATTTTTAAGCCATACCGCCATGTTTTGCCCGTACCTTATCGTTTCATCACGCCGGGCATACGCAGTTCCGTGTGCCCGAAGTCCATCATTTTCCAGCGCCCGCCCCAGGTCAGGCCCAGCGACTCGGCCACTTCGCCGTAGAGCTGATAGCCGCGCATGGCCCACGGGTCTTTTTCCGAGATCACCAGCTTGCCGTCGCGCAGAAACGCGCAGTCGGCGGCCAGGCCGTATTGGTGCCAGCTCTGGAACGCGGCGGCGTTGGTGACGTTAGGCCCCAATGCGGCCAGCGCGTTCTGGCGTTCCGGGCTGCGGTAGCCTTCCAGGATCGCCATATCGTAGCCGTGCTTCTCCTTCATGATCTTGAAGGCCATCAGCAAGCGCTGCGCGTAGGCGGCGTCCATCAAGGCCCAGTCGCGGCTCGCGGAGACCAGCATCGGCCGCTCCAGCGCCACTTCGGCCGAGGCGAACACCAGCGGCGGCAGCGCCTGCGGCGGCACCAGCTGCTCGCCTTGCAGCAGATCGGCGACCTGGGTGTTGACTTCCCTGGTCGAGGTGTCGAAGCCGCTCAGCGTGGTCTTGGAACTCATCAGCAGGGCCAGTAGCGGCGGCACGCAGATCAGCACCGCGCCGCCCAGGCACAAGGCATAGTGCTGGCGCAGGAAGCCGGCGAGCTCGCTGGCCGAGGCGCGCCCCGTGCGGCCGAACGCGCTGGCGTCCTGCTGGCGGCGGCGGGCAATCTGGCCCATGCGTTGCTGCAGCCGCTGGCCGGCGCCGGCCAGCGCGTTGAGCACGAATTCGCGCCCGGCCGGGAACAAGACCATCCAGCTGATCAAGCAGGCAAGTACGAAATAGAGTGCGATTGCCAGTATCAGCACGGCAGTTCCTCTCCAGCATAGCGTTGCATCAATAGTGTCCTTAAAGCATTGCTTTCAGTATATCTTACAGTTATGACAATCCAGCGCACGATTGAAATCGCCCTATGAAACGACGGGAATCCGGGGTGCGCACTGTTGACTTCGTACTATGCGTCGCGTTTTCCTTGAATCGCGTAAAGTAATGCGAAATTAACAAGGAGTACATTTTGCAACGTCAAGACGATCGCCCTTCGAAGGGAGGCAGGCCCAGTCTTCTTTCCTCGGAACAGCAAGGGGAGGCCGAGCGCCAGCGCATTCTGAGCACCTTGGACAGCAAACCGGTTGCGCCTGGGGCCGCCGTTGCCCGCAGCGCGGACAAACGCCCCGGCAGGTTGATGGTATGGGGCGCGCTGGGCGCTGGCGTGCTGGTGGCGGCAGGCGGCGCGCTGGCCTGGATGAGCAATACGCCGGACGAGGACAGCGTGGCGGTCGCTGTGGCCGCTGTGGCCGCTGCGCCGGTCAAGCCGGTAGCGGTGGCGGCGACTGCTGCTCCGGCCGAGCCTGAGGTGTCGACCGCGGCGATATTGGAGGAGGCGCCCGCCGCCGCTGCCGTTCCCGAGAAGCTGCCCTCACTGAAGGAAATGTTGGTCGCTCCGGCCAAGCCGAAAGCCGCGCCCGACGAATTGACGCGGGCGTTGGAACGGCCGCAAGCGAAGGCGCCGCAGTTGGCCAAGGTTGAGCACAAGACTGAACACAAGGCCGAGCACAAGCCTGAGCGCAAAGCCGACAACGTCAAGCTGGCCCAGAAGACGTCGGCGGCCAAGGATAAGGACAAGCCGGCGGCCAAGCAGCCTGACAACGACGTTACGCTGATTACCGCGCTGATGGCGCACTTGCAGACCCGTCCACCGGTCAAGAAGACCAGCACGCCTGCCGAGCAGCTCAAGACCTGCAAGCAGTACAACGCTGCCGGCGAAGAGCAGTGCCGCGCACGCCTGTGCGCAGCCGACGCCAAGAAAGAGCCGGAATGCAAGGCTGCTCCCGGAGCGAAAACCGCATCGAACTCATGAGTACCGCCTTACTGGAACAAATCACCACCGCCTTGGCGCAATTTTCCAGCGCCACGCGTCTGTACGCGCTGGAGCTGGAGAGCGACGATGCCGACCTGGGCTCAGGCGGCTTGCTGGTGGAAGCCTTTGCCGCCGACGATCTGGTGCAAGGCACGGGCGTGCGCGACATCATCGTGCTGTCGACCAACGCGCACGTCGAGCTGGCATCGTTGCTGGGCAAGCCGGCCAGCCTCGAAGTAAGCCTGGCGGACGGCAGCCGCATCACCTTCAGTGGCGACATCTCGCAGGCGGCCATGCTGGGCAGTGAAGGTGGCCTGGCGCGTTTCCGCTTGCGGCTGACCCCGTGGCTGTGGCGCCTGAGCCAAGCGCGCAATAGCCGCGTATGGCAGGACAAGACGGTCGTCGAGATCGTCGAATCGGTCTTCGAACAATATCAGCCGCTGGCGCAATGGCGCTGGAGCGACGAGGTCGACAGCTTCCTGGCCGACGTGCCGCGGCGCAGCTATTGCTGCCAATACCGCGAGTCGGACTACGATTTCGTGCTGCGCCTGCTGACCGAGGAGGGCCTTGCCTGGCGCTTCGAGGAGACCGAGGACGGCTTGTGCCTGGTGCTGTTTGCCGACAGCAGCCAGCTCAGCGCGGTGCCGGAGGACGCCAGCAGCGAGGCTGGCGGCGGCATCCGCTACCACGGCGTGCGCGCCGGCGAGCAGCAGGACACCATCCAGGCCTTACAGGCGCGGCGGGCCATCTCGGCGACGCTGACCACCTTGCTCAGCTACGATTACAAGGCCAAGCAGGCTGTCGGCGCCAGTGCGCCGGCCATGCAGCAGTACAAGAAATTGCCGGCGCTGGAGAGCTACGACGTTCCCGGCCAATACGCCTATACGAACAACGGACTGGCGCAGCATTACGCCGAATTGCAGATGCAGGCGCGCGAAGCCCGCAGCCAGTTGTGGCGGGGCCGCTCGACGGTGCGCACGCTGGCAGCGGGCCGGCGCGTCAGCGTCACGCAGGGGCCGCTGGTGGCCGCCGAGGGGGCTGCTGTGCCGGCTTACACGGTGCTGCGCGTGAGCAGCGTCGGCGTCAACAATTTGCCGTCGCCGGCCCAGCACGGCTTGGCCGAACTGTTCGGCCCCATCCCCGAATTGCTGGAAGAGCTGGCGCTGCAGCACGACGACGAGTTCGCGCTGGTGATCGAGCAGGCGCGCAAGACCGGCTATGCGAATAGCTTCGAGGCGGTCGCCGCGGACGTGATCTGGCGTCCTCAACTGCCGGACAGCGATGGCCGCAACCATCAGAAGCCGACGGCCTTGGGCACGCAGAGCGCCATCGTCATCAGCGCGGACGGTTCAGACCAGCCGGCCGGCGCCGACGAGCTGCATTGCGACGCGCTGGGCCGCGTGCGCATCCGCTATCACTGGCAGGACAGCGGAGACGCCAGCTGCTGGGTGCGCGTCGCCCAGCGCTCGGCCGGTGGCGGCATGGGTAGCCAGTTCCTGCCGCGCGTGGGGCAGGAGGTGCTGGTGCAATTCATCGAGAACGATATCGACCGGCCCGTCATCGTTGGCGCCTTGTACAACGGCCAGGGCGAGGGTGGCGTGGCGCCCACGCCGGCGGGACAGGCTGCCGGCGACTGCCAGGCTTCGGTGTTCAATCCGGCCAGCGATCATGCGCCTTCGGCGCAGGGCAATCTGGCGGCCGGCAACAGTCCCGTGTGGCACGGCGCTTCCGCCGATACGGCCGGTCACGGCAACGCGACGGCGCAGTGGGGCTTGCGCAGCAAGGAGTTTGGTGGGACTGGCTATAACCAGTTGCTGTTCGACGATACCGATGCGCAGGGGCGCGTGCAGCTGCGCTCGACGCACGCGGCCAGCGAGCTGACGTTGGGTCATCTGATCCACAGCGCCGACAACTATCGCGGCAGTCTGCGCGGGCAGGGGGCCGAGCTGCGCACCGATGCGTATGGCGCGGTGCGTGCGGCAGGCGGCTTGCTGGTGTCGAGCTATGCGATCAGTCACAGCGGCAGTGAGCGGGAGCCGATGGGCGATAACACGGCCGGCATCGCGTTGTTGAAACAGGCGGTGCAGTTGGGCCAGACGTTCAGCGATGCGGCCAAGACGCATGAGACGGTTGCCTTGGCTACGCATCTGGGCGCCACCAAGGCAAATGGCAGCGTGCTGGACGAGAAGTCGGCGCCGTTGAAGGCGATGCTGGCCGCAGTGTCTGGCATGGTGGGCAACGCCAGCCTGGATGCAGCCAAGGCCGATGCAGGTGAGAAGAAAACCGCACCTGGGGATGATCAGTTACCGCATGCCAGTTCGCCGATCATCGCCGTCAGCGGCAAGGGTGGCCTGAGCGTGACGGCGGGTCAGGCGATGCAGATCTCCAACGGTGAAACGATCGCCTTGATGAGCGGCGGCGATACGCAGTTCGTCAGTGGCGGACAGTTGCGTGTGCAAAGCCAGCAGGCCATCGGCGTGTTGGGCGGCGCGGTCAAAGCGGGCGACAACAATATTGGTGTGCAGATGATCGCTGCCAAGGATGCGGTTGATATCCAGGCGCAAGCAGATGTGCTGAAGGTGCAGGCGCGCGATGAGATCAATGTGATCAGTGCTAATGCAGCAATTGATTGGGCTGCTGCAAAGAGTATCAGTTTGTCGACAGCGGGTGGGGCGAATATCACTATCACTGGGGGGAACATCACGGTGCAGTGCCCCGGAAAATTGACTATACATGCAGGCACCAAGAATTTCCAGGGACCGGAGCGTACCAGTTACGCCATGCCATATCTACCGGTTTCAAATCTGCCGGATAAATATAGCAATCGCCTGGATATCTATGATGTCTTTGTTCAACATGCGTTTGGCAACATCGCTTATACCGCAAAGGTAGGTAAGAAGCGCGCTATCAAGGGAGTGCTGGACCAGCATGGAAGGTCGGAGCAAATTTATGCCAAGGATGATGCGGACAAGTTGGAGATACTTGCCGGGGCATCTCTGGATGAATGGGACATGATCGTCGACTACAAAGACGCATAGGGTGGGAGCGTGATTCGATAGAATCACACTCCCTTGACCCTAGTTTAGCTTCTGGAATTTTCCGGTATTTTGAAGCTGATACTGCGGCTTTCCATCCTCATCGGTGCAAATATAGTCCTTGGTGATGATGCAGCCTCGATTGATTTGATCGGTAACTTTGCCATCCTTGATCGCCAGGAATGCGCCCGACATGGTGTCCCGCTTTTCGCCTGCACCCGGCTCCAGGTCGTCTACGCGTACAAGCAATATGTCATTGAGCGGAGGCAGTACAACGAACGTCGGATGCAGCTTGTGGGCGAACGGATTAGCGTAATCGTCCGCATGGCGGGCGCCTCCTTTCTGATAATCATGTGTGCCGATCAACTGCGTCAAAACGTCGCTGTTGGGTGCCGCCACATAGGGGAAGTACACGGGCCCGCATTTCTCGATAGCCTGTGGAGCGCCTTTAATGCGAGGCAGCGTTGCCAGGCACAAGTTCGCATAGCTTGCCATGTTAAAAGGCAGCTGGCTAGGCTTGTGGCCATACAAGGGGGCAGCCGCTCCTGCTGATTTGCTCCCTGTGGCGTCCGCTCGCACAAAGCTGTAAAACGCCGAGCCGGCAAACGGTATGATCAGCTTATTGTCAACGACAAAAAAATCGCGCAGCGGCTTGTTGCAATCGGACGGCTGCGTGCTGGCCTGGTAGTAGCTAGTGGCTTTTGTCAGCGTAACGGAAAAATTCTTCAGCAGATATTTTTCCAATGAAGGCTCGTCCACGTCTTCCTTGGCCAGAGATTGAAAGGCATCAGAATAAGTATATTTCTGTGGCTTTAGGGTGACAATACACTTGGCGGACAACGCAAGTTGGCCATTGCTTATCTGCAGTGTCTGCCACGCGGGAGCGGGGACACTTTTCAGCTGGCCGAAATATTCCGCACCTTTTTCGTATTGCCAGGTACCCGACAGATCGGTCGCATGAACTGCAGCTGACGGCAGGATGGCAAGGGAAAACAGTACAGTAAGCTTGGGGTGCATCGAAAATCCTTTAGTGAGATGAATCATATACGTTATTCCTGAAAATCCTCATTTCCGCCTTGCGACGTTTTACCAGACCGTCGGTGCCGTTGTTCGTGATGTCCGCAAATTCGTCGCAGCAACCGTTGTAGTCCTTGGTATTAAGTTTGGATAGCAACTTGGGGAACTTGCTGAACCCGCCTGTATTGAAGGCAAGGCTGACCAAGGCATCATACTCTTGCTGATAGAGTGGAACCTGCACAAACAACGCAACCTTATCGGTGATGCGGCGAACGTCGTTCTTCAGGATTTCCTCTGCTTGAGGTCCGGTTACACCGCCTTTATATTTTTCATACTTGGGATCCTTGGCGGCTGCCATGCTGGCACAGGTCTGTTTGGCGATAAGATGCCCCCAGCCTATCGTGCAGTAATTTTCAGAATCGTCATAAGGGTTTTCGCCGAATTTTTCCCAGCCTTTGATGAAATCCAGTCCGGCTTTCGACAGCGACAGCGACGCCATGGGAATGCGGTCGGTTTTTTCCTGCGCAGGCTTTGGGGGAATTCCGCCGCAATTGACGAGTTTTAAACGCCCTTCGAGTTTTGCCGCCTCCATCAGCGGGGCACCATCCGCCATCGCTTGCGTGGTCGCGTAATAGCGATCCTTTTTGAAGGCATCGTCAAATTCACGAACATCGACATGCACCCAGCTGGTTGCACCCATGCTGGCTGGCTCCATCGAGAGCTTGGTGCTGTCGGGCCAGTTCATCTGGGCTCCGAGGCGGCCGATAAAGACATCTTTCCTTAGCTTGTCGATGTCGGCGCCGGCACAGCGGGTCTGGACCGCGCCTTTGCGGAACTGAAGATCAAGCGCGTTACCCATATGGTTAGTGGTAAGCCGACTGTGGGCCTTGTTGTCCATCCAACAGCGATAGCCGGAAGAAATACGCAGGAAGTGATATCCCAGCTGCTTGTCCTTGTCCGCAATATAAAACAGTGCTGCGCGGAAGCCCCACAGCAGACCGCGATGCATACCCGGGTACTCGATGCCGGCGTGCGGGTGCTTGGAGGCACTGAGCATGTTGGCCTGTGCCGATGTAGACTGACCATTCCCGAATCCGCCGCACTCGCCGCATTTGCATTTCATGTCGGCCAGATTAATCGGATATTTCTTGCGGAAGTCGTCCAGCGCCACCAGAACGTTGCCGCAGACTTTGCCGGTTTCCGGCACACCCATGTAATCGCGTTGAAACTGCTTTACGGCGGCCTCAGTTTTGGACGTGAACTCATCCCAACCCTTGGACTCCATGACGGTACCGCCGAATCCCGTCAGCCGAATATTGATTTCCTCGATCAGCGGTCCTTTGTCGCCCACTTTGATACAGCCAGATTTGTCGCACTCGAGTGCAACAGTCGTCTTGGGGGTGCCGGTCTGCCCGCGGTCATCAACGGTCTGGGTTGGCACGGGAACGCTATCGGCAGGAGCTTTTGCCTGTGGCGGCGTGTCTGCTGGTGGTTGGGCAGGCGGCGCTTGTTTTGCCGCAGGCGCTGACGTCTGCGGGGGCGATGCCGGAGCTGGCGAGCCGGCGGGTGCCGCTCCGCCTCGGGTATCCGGAGGCAGTTTGAGGACCTGGTCCGGATGAATAATGGCGGACAGCGGAATGTCGTTCAATTTCGCGATCGCTTGCGCGGTGGTGCCGTTATTCTTAGCTATCTTATCGAGTGTGTCGTGAGACTTGACGATATACGTTTTGCGCTTGTACTCGCCGGCTGCGCCGCTGTCTTTGGCCAACGGGAGTTCCTGTTTGACTTTTCCACTTAGCAGCTTGATTGAAAAATCTTTTGCCCATGGAACGAAAGTTTTTACTTTCTTCATTTCATCGCTGGCAAACCGGGCGACATGCAAGCTTAGGGGGAGACCTATCTCCGATACAAATGAAGCGATACGACCGTCGGCAGCGGTCACGCCTTTGGCAATAATTTTTCCCTGTTGCACTATGTGATATTTCAAGCCTGCGATGCTTTTTCCCAGCGGATCAAGCAAGTGCAAGTTGACTGTGCTTCGGAGATCGTCTGGATCGTGGTTGGAGGTGTCTGGCATATGCTACGGAAGTTACTCAAGTCTTGATTGCCTTTATTTTAACTTGGTTATCGGCAAAAATAACGTTAGCTCTTCAATCGTGCGCCCGTAGCGGTACCTGCACCTCAGGCGTGCGTCAGTCATGTTATTTGATGAACCGTCGGGCCATTGCGGTGGCGGCAACGAAGCCGCCATGCAAGCCGCAGACAAGGCGATTTCTCAGGCCCGCCCGCATCAGCAGCACATGCCCGCGCTGCACGGTGACGTTGCTGGATTGGTAGTTGTGGGCCGGCGTGCCGTAGCCGAGATCGATGCAGGCAAAGCGATGGCCGCACAGGTCTTCGATGGCCATGTGCAGTATCGTGGTTCCCACCGACAGATGGTCGAGCGCGTTATCGTGGAAGATGTTGAACAGGTGTAGCGTGTCGCCGGATCGCAAGCCGAGTATCAGCGCGCAGGGCTGGCCTCCGCAATCGACCTGATAGCACAGCAGCATGCCGTGTTGCGCCAGTCCCTGCATTTCCTCCGCCGTCCACAATTGAGCGCGATGCTCTGGCGTAGTCAGCCTGGACAGCGCCTCCAGCATGGACGGCAGTTGCTCCGGCCGCTCAATGCGATGCAAAGCCAACTGGCCGCCACCATGATCGCGCAACTGCCGCTGCTGCCGTTTGAGGTTGTAGCGTCGCTTGGAACCGAACTGTGCCATGAACGCTTCAAAGCTGGCTGGTAAGGGAATCCGATGACAGTCGCGCCAGTTGTTCAGCAAGTGCTTGCGATAGTTGCGTGCGTTGCCAGCGGCATCGTTGATGCAGCGCCACAGCTGGCTGTCCAGCGGCAGCGACGTCAGCGAGACGGCATGGCACTGAGGGAACTGCTCCAGCAGGAATTCGAACAGCAAATCCAGCAAGCCAGGCCGCGCGGACATCAACGGCGCGCTCCCGAGCAGGACAATGCTGAACGCAGGCAGCGAACCCAGGCGCAGGCGGCCGGTAGCAAACTCGAAACTGCGATGCCTCAGCATCAGGGGCACGATGCCGACCACGGTGCGGCTGGCGCGCTCCAGCACCGTGAACAGCCGCGGCGGCGCATGCTGTGATGCTGTACTGAGCAGATAGTTGAAGAACTCCGGACTCTGATATATGCGATCATGACTTTCGCTCTCGGTCAGCAGCTCGCGCCAGCGCTGCAGCAGGGCGCTGTCGCCGATGCGCTCGCTGGCGTCTTCAATAAGGTAGGTATCGTTGGACATGGTCGCAAGACGATCCCACATCCCGCGCCCGTGCTCCTTGATGCACATCGAAGCAGCGCGATCAGCGGCGCCGGCGCCACACTGTGTCCATCAAGGGCTTGACGCTGAAGCCGTGCACCAGTATCGACAGCATGACCACGAACAGCGCGATGCGCGTGAGCCTGGCCGCCAGCTCCGGCGCCAGGCCCGCTTCGATGGCGAACATCAGATAGTAGATCGAGCCGATGCCGCGCACGCCGAACCAGCCGGTCATGGCGCGCATGCGCAGGCTGGTGTCGCTGCCGGTCAAGCCCGCGAACACGCTCAGCGGGCGGGCGATCACGAACAGGAACAAGGCTGTCCACAAGGCATCCCATTGCACGCTGTTCAGCGCGATCATGCCGCCCAACAGCAGCACCAGGGTCAGCTCCGACAATCGTTCCAGATGTTCCTTGAACACCAGCGATTCGGCGCTGACGGTGAGTGGTGCTTCGTGGGTTTCGCTGGTCCTGGCAGATTCGGATTTCGCCGTGTCCGGCTCCATCAGTCCGTGGCGGTCCTTGGGGGCGCCGGCCAGCACCAGCTCGGTCTGCCGCAGCGCGACGGCGGCGAAGAATACCGCCAAAAATCCCGACGCCTTGAGCAGCGTGGCAATGCTATAGACAATGGCGATCGTGCCCAAGCCCACCAGGTCGTCCATGATTTCATGTTTCGGATCGCTGCCGCGCAGACGCCAGCTCAGCCGCGCGAGCAGCGCGCCGGCCGCCACGCCCACCAGCACCGCGCCCGCCGTGGCCCACAACACGTCGATCAGCAGCCAGCCGAGGTGATGGTGGCCGGTATCGGCCAACCCGAGCATGCCGAGGCCGAGCATGACGAAAGGGTAGGCGCTGCCGTCGTTCATGCCGGCTTCGCAGGTGAGGGTGAAGCGCAGCTGGTCCTTGTCGCCGGCGTGGCGGACCTGGACGTCGGTGGCCAGCACCGGATCGGTGGGCGCCAGGATGCCGCCGAGCAGGATCGCGGCCCCGGCCGGCAGCAGCAGCACGTAGTAGCCGAACAGCGCCACCAGCCCCACCGTCAGCGACATCGACAGCCAGGCCAGCCGCAGCGGCGCGTCCCAGCGCTGGCGCTTGAATGGCACCGGCATCTTGACCCCGGCCGAAAACAGTGAGATCAGCAGCGCGACCTCGGTCAGCACTTCCAGCAGGGCCGATTGCAACTTGGGATCGAAGCCAAAGATGTTGAGGCAGCTTGGCCCCAGCAGGATGCCGGCCCCCAGGTAGACGATGGCCGAGGTAAAGGGCGATTTCGAGATCGTGGTGGCCGCCAGCCCGCGTGCCAGCATCAGGCAGCCGACGAGCAAAAACCATAGAGTGGTGTTCACAAGTCTCCTTCGCAGCGGGGCGCTGACTTGCCGCGTAGTGTGGCCCGGCCTCCGGGTTGTGTCTGTGGCGTGGTTCACCGTGCGCATCAGGTCGGGGGCTATACATAATGTAGGCGTGCTCCTACAATGCTTGCAACAATAATCATTTGCCAATGGGAGCGTTGATGACCGAAGTCGTACATTGTCTGTTTATCGAGATGAAGGATCGGCCGCCGCTGGTCATCAACCTGACCAATGCTTTTATCGTGACATTCCCATCGGCGAAGGCGCTGACCATCACGCCCAACGAAGTGCGCTATGTGACGGACAGCGTCAGGAACGCTGGCGTGGCGGGCATGGCGGTGTTGTATGGAGAGAATGGCGCGGGCAAGACCGGCGCGATGATCGATGCCGCCAATGTGTTCGGCGACAACAGGAAGGCTAAAACCGCAGGCGGCCTATATGAGCGCGACGGTCAGTTGTTCCTGCGTCGCGGCAAGGCGCTGCAGGAGTATGAGGTATCTTGCGGGCGGACGATTGCCACGGAGGCCGATGAGAGCATGCGCTGCGTATCGGTGTTCTACACCACCTCGCCCTTCGACGCCGATCGCCGCGGCAGACTCTGGCGTAACCGGCTGGCGCGCGATGTATCGCCGGCCTATGGCGAGAGGAATACTTTCGACGGCCTGTCCTTGTTGAAAATCCGTGGCCAGCTGGGGATGCCGTTTGTCGATCGCGCCAGCATCCGCGTCCGACTGTTGGTGAGAAGCGTGTCGAACACGCTCATCGCCATATCCAACCAGATGGGCAACAACCGCAGCCCGCACGTGCCGCTGGTCCGGCGCGCGCTGGCCGCGGCCGCCGGGGAATTGCCCGAGCACGAGCAAATGCAGCTGCGCTGCTGGCTGAGTTTATTTGCCGCAGTCCATGAGCGGGAACAGCGGCCGTTCCCGGTCCGATTCACCCGCTTGCTGGATCAGTTCCCGAAATCCAGCAATCCGCGCGCCGATCTGTATGCCCTGTGGAAGGACATCATCCGCGCCTGTGACAGCTGCATGGGGCGGGATCAGATGGAGCGCGTCATGGAACTGCTGCAGCTGTTGTCTGAGCCCGAATTTGCCAAGAAGCTCGCGCGGCAATTCACGCCGGCGGCACTGCAGGAACTGATAGACCAGCAGCTTGGCGGACGCAACGAGAGCCTGCGGCAGTGTACCGACCTGGGGTTGCTGGAGTTTTCGATGTCCGGCCTGAGCTCGGGCGAGACGGCTTATGCGATGCTGTTTTCGTCGCTGCACGGCGGATTGGAGCGGATCAGCCGGATCGGCGGCCGCCATCCGGTGCTGCTGCTGCTGGACGAGGGGGAGATGTTCCTGCATCCGCGCTGGCAACGCGCGTACATCGCCAGGCTGCTGGAGTTTGTACGGCTGCTGCCCAAGCTGAAAGGGCGCCTGTACCTGCTGCTGGCGACGCATTCGCTTATCGTCGCGGCCGATGCGCCGCCCCATGCCCTGGTCAATGTGTTGACCGGCCGGCAGGTCAACGGATTCGGACTGGGGCCGCGCAGCACGCTGGCCGATATTTATCAGGTCGAGGTATTTCATGGCGAGCACTCCGAGGCGGAATTCAAGCGTATTGAAGACTTTATACGCGAGCCTCGCCCTGCAGATTATCAGGAAGTGCTGGCGCTGACGGCGGCGCTTGCCGATGTGCCCGTCAGGGAATTTCTTGAGGGGCAGGTTGCCGAAGCGATGGAGCGCGGCGGGGTATGATCAAAATTAACGATCTCGGCGGCGACGTGGTGCAGACGCACGTCGCTACGCTGGAACCGCATGTGCTGGCGCGTCTCGGCACGATCAAGACAAAAAAACTGCGGCGGTCAAATTCCTTCAACACGCCGTTCCTGGACCGGCTGCTGGATTATCTGCGGGCCAACGTCAAGGACCTACTGCGCGCGAAACCCGACCGTTTGAGGCACATTATCCTGGAGTTCGGCAAAGAGTTCCCGGAACTGGACCGGGCGTTGGCCAGGCCGGGGCAATCCCGCTCGGCGCAGGAAAGCGATCTGGCGGAGGGCATGAAATGGGTTTTCGACTACAAGGGGTTCTGCGACTGGCTGCCGCCGGGCTGGAATGCTTACGCGCTGGTGGCGGCGCACAGGCTGAGGATATGCCCTTACTGTCACGCCTCGCACCTGAATTTTCATTTTTACCAGTCCAAGGATATGCGTCCGCCGCTGGATCATTTCTATCCGCGTTCGCGTTATCCCTACCTGGGCGTCAGCCTGCATAACCTGGTTCCCAGCTGCTACCAATGTAACTCGTCGGTAAAAAGCAGCAAGAATCCCCTGGATGAAAAGCTCAGGCATCCCACTGAAATAGATGAAAGCGAAATCAAATTCAGCCTGGCGGCCGCCGACCCGACGGTGCCGCTGGCATTGGACAGGATAGTCCAAGCGCAGCAAATCAAAATCCAGTTGACGGCCCTGCAATCCTGGTCACAGCCTTCAGTGGACTTTTTTTATCTGCAGGAGCGCTATCAGTGGTATCGGCCTGAAATCGCGGAAATGCACGCGCGCATATTGTCGCAACGGGACAAGAGCGGCGCGCTGGGACGTATGGTGGGCATGAAGCGCTATGTGTATGGATTCAGCCAGGCCAATGCACGCGAGCATGCGCTGGGCAAGTGCATCAAGGATATCGCCGACAGCCTGATATCGAGCTACTCGCCCTGAGCGCGCAGGCCGGCCCCGTTTGCTCAGGGGCCGGCGCCTGGCATCAAGCCGGGTTCAGCGCCGAACGCTTGCGCGCATAGCCGAAGTAGATGACCAGGCCGACCACCAGCCAGATCGCGAAAGCGACCCAGGTGAACCAGCTCAGGTAGGTCATCAGCACAACGCAGAAGATCACGGCCAGCGCCGGGATCACCGGCACGCCTGGGCAACGGAAGGCGCGCTTGAGGTCGGGACGCTTCTTGCGCATGATGACCACGGCGATCGACACCAGGCTGAAGGCGGCCAGCGTGCCGATGTTGATCAGTTCGGTCAGCACGTTCAGCGGCACCACGGCGGCGATCAGGCCGAACACGATGCCGACCAGCCAGGTGGCGAAGAACGGCGTGTGGAAGCGCGGATGCACGGTCGACAGGCGCTTCGGCAACAGGCCGTCGCGCGACATGGCGAAGATGATGCGGGTCTGGCCATAGGCCATCACCAGGATCACGGTGGTCATGCCCAGGATCGCGCCCAGGTCGACGAAGCCGGCGAACCAGTTTTCACCGGCATGTTTCAGCGCCAGCGACACCGGATGGTCGATGCCCAGGTACTGCTGGTAGGGCACGATGCCGGTCATGATGGCCGAGACCACCACATACAGCACGGTACAGGCTGCCAGCGAGCCGATGATGCCGATCGGCAGGTCGCGTTCGGGACGCTTGACTTCCTCGGCAGCCGAGGTCACCGCGTCGAAACCGATGAAGGCGAAGAACACCAGCGCGGCGGCGCTCAGCATGCCGTTGTAGCCAAACGGCATAAACGGTTTCCAGTTGGCGGGCTCGACGTGGCGCGCGCCGACGACGATGAACAGCAGCACCACGCCGACCTTGATGGCCACCATGATGTTGTTCAGGCGGGCCGATTCGCGCACGCCCCAGCTCAGCATCGCGGTCAGGACCAGCATGATGCACAGCGCAGGCAGGTTGATCAGCGTATGCACGCCGGGCAGCGCGCCGGGCGCGGCCGTGAGCTCCACCGGCAGGTTGATGCCGAAGCCGGAGATCAGCGATTGGAAGTAGCCGGACCAGCCGACCGACACGGCCGAGGTGGCCAGGCCGTATTCCAGCAGCAAGTCCCAGCCTATCATCCAGGCGGCCAGTTCGCCCAGGGTGGCGTAGGTGTAGGTGTAGATGGAGCCGGCCACCGGCACGGTGGAGGCGAATTCGGCGTAGCAGAGGGCGGCGAAGCCGCAGGCGATCGCGGCGACCACGAAGGACATGGTCAGCGCCGGGCCGGCCGTTACCGCGCCCGTGCCCGTCAGTACGAAAATACCGGTGCCGACAATGGCGCCGATGCCCATGAGTATCAGGTCGAAGGGGCCGAGTACCTTCGCCAGGCCGCCGGGTTTGCGGCTGTTGGCGATCATATCGTCCAGGTTCTTAGTGCGAAAAAGGCTCAAAATGGCTCCAGTTTTATTTTGGTTATCTCCGTGCCCGAATGTGTGCCTTGTGGGCGCTCGGGCGACGGCACATATTACAGTAAGTTTCTGGCTATGCCGAGAGAGTTATGTGGTTAATAACGACGAGATATATAACAGCAAGCGGTCCTCCAGCCTGGCCAGGTCCAGGCCGGTGATCTCGCCGATGCGGCGCAGCCGGTAATCCAGTGTGTTGCGGTGGACGTGCAGGGCCAGCGCCGTGGCGGCCGGGTGGCCGTCGTGTTCAAACCACACATTGAGCGTGCGTTGCAGCAACTCTTTGCTTTTGTCCTGCGCCTTCAGCCGCGCGATGGGCAGGCGCAGCTGGGCCGCCTCCCAGCCGGAATCCAGGCCCGACAGCAGCACCGGCAAGGTCTGCTCGTAGTAGCTGAAGCGCGTACGACGCGGATGGCGGGCGCGGCCTATGCGGGCGGCGGCCTGCGCGCTCTGGTAGGAAATCGCCACCCCGGCCATGCCGGACTGGGCGATGCCCATCGTCAGCGTGTGCGGCTGCTGGCATTCCTCGCGCAGCATGGCGGCCAGCGCTTGCAGCTGGCGCTGCGGCCAATGGGCGTCGGGGGCGGGCGGGACGTCGTAGAAGTCGAGCAGCACCAGCTGGTGCGCGCCGGCGGAGGCCGTCAGCGCGGACGGCTGCCGGGCCAGCATGCGCAGTTGCAGCCGCTGGAGTTCGCTGAGCGCCTGATCGGTGCCGATGGCCTTGTCGTCCAGCTCCAGCAGGAACACCAGGTGGTTGCGCTCGAAATTGACGCCCAGCCGGCGCGCCCACGCGGCCAGGTCGGCCTCGCGCGCCGCTTCATAACGGATCAGGTTGAGCACAAAGGCTTCGCGGTAGCGCGAGTCGCGCTGCAACTCGCCGGCCAGGTGGGCCTGCTCGAGGATCATCTCCGCCGTCAGCCGCACCAGTTCGCCGAACTGGCGCACCTGGTCCGGCGCACCGCTCAGGCCGACCGCGCCGCAGACCTGGCCATTGACCGTCAGCGGCAGGTTGATGCCGGGTTGGGCGCCGTGCATATTGCGGGCGCTGGCGCTGTCGATCTCCACCGTCAACCGCTTGGCCAGGGCCAGCATGGCGCCCGCATGCAGCTCGCCGATGCGGGTGGGATTGCCGCTGGCCAGGATGGTGCCGTTGGCGTCCATTACATTGACGTTGTAGGGGATGATTTTCATGGTCCGGCCGACGATGTCCTGGGCCAGCTCGGTGCTGAGTATGTACATGGGCGTTTCTCCTGGTTCTACATTGTGCCAAAGAACAAGGAATTCGCATAAATTTCGGTGGTTTGGTGGTGTTTGTTGTGCAAACGCCCAATAAAAACCGCAATGGCGCCGGAAATATGGTGCATATGGCCGATGTTTTTTCAACGTCGATTCCAGATAATCGTCTGCACAGACCACCTATAAAAACCAAGGAGACAATATGAACACGACCACCACCGCCACGCCGTGGCCGGCGGCGTCCGTCCTGGACGGCGCTTACAAAAAGGCCAGCTGGCACCTGATACCGTTTATCTTCATCTGCTACTTCTTCAACTACCTGGACCGCGTCAACGTCGGCTTCGCCAAGCTGGAGATGCTGGACGCCCTCCATTTGAGCAATACCGTGTACGGACTGGGCGCGGGCATCTTCTTCGTCGGCTATGTGCTGAGCGGCGTGCCGAGCAACCTGATCCTCCACAAGATCGGCGCCCGGCGCTGGATCGCGACGATGATGGTGGCCTGGGGCGCCTTGTCGGCCAGCATGCTGTTCGTGCACAACCCGGCCTCGTTCTACGTGCTGCGTTTCTTCACCGGCGTGTCCGAGGCCGGCTTCTTCCCCGGCATGGTGCTGTACTTCACCCACTGGTTCCCCGCCCAGAAGCGCGGCCAGGTGATGGCGCTGTTCATGTCGGCGATACCGATTTCCGGCCTGGTCGGCGGCCCGTTGTCGGGCTGGATGTTGCAGCATTTTTCTGCCGGGCAGGGCGGCATGGCGGGCTGGCAGTGGCTGTTCCTGCTGCAAGGCTTGCCGACCGTGATACTCGGCGTGGCCGTGTACTTCTACCTCAACGACGGCATCGCCCACGCCAAGTGGCTGACTGTCGAGGAAAAAGCCGCGATGCAAACCGCGCTGGCGGGCGATGAGCAACAGCGCCAGGCCAGCAGCGATGTGGGCCAGACCTTCTCGGCCGTGCTGCGCAATGGCAGTGTCTGGATGCTGGGAGTGATCTACTTCTGCATCCAGATGGGTGTGTATGCGATCAACTTCTGGCTGCCGTCCATCATCAAGTCGCTGGGCTACCAGGGCCCGGCCACGGTGGGCTGGCTGAGCGCGATTCCCTACCTGTGCGCGGCCCTGTTCATGGTGTGGGCCGGCCGTTCGGCGGACCAGCGCCGCGAACGCCGCTGGCACGTCTCGTTGCCGATGCTGATGGGCCTGACCGGTCTGATGATGGCGGCCAACTTCTCCAGCAATGCGCTGATCGTGATGGTCGGCCTGAGCATGGCCACCATGGGCGCGCTGGCCGCGCTGGCGATGTTCTGGTCGCTGCCGTCGGCCTTCCTGGGCAGCGCGGCGGCGGCCGGCGGCCTGGCGCTGATCAACTCGCTGGGCCAGATCGCCGGCTTCGTCAGCCCCTTCCTGGTCGGCTGGATCAAGGACGCCACCCAGAGCACCGACACGGCGCTGTATATTTTGTCCAGCGTGCTGCTGCTTGGTGCGATACTGGTGCTGCGCGTACCCGCCAAACTGGTCAACCGTTGATAGAGTCCCTGAATGAAAATAGTGATTGCGCCCGATTCGTTTAAAGAGAGCCTGACCGCGATGGCGGTCGCCAACGAAATCGAGGCCGGCTTCCGCGAGTTCTTCCCCGACGCCCACTACGTCAAGCTGCCGGTGGCCGACGGCGGCGAGGGCACGGTGCAGGCGATGATCGACGCCAGCGGCGGCCGCCGCGTGGAATTGCAGGTGTCCGGCCCGCTGGGCGAGCCGGTGGCCGCGTTCTACGGCCTGATGGGCGACGGCGCGACGGCCGTGATCGAGATGGCTGCCGCCAGCGGCCTGGAGCTGGTGCCGGCGGCGCAACGCGATCCGCTGCGCACCAGCAGCTACGGCACCGGCCAGCTGATCCGCGACGCGCTCGACGCCGGTGCCCGCCGCTTCGTGCTGGGCGTGGGCGGCAGCGCCACCAACGACGGCGGCGCCGGCATGGTGCAGGCGCTGGGCGGACGTTTGCTGGACGAGGCCGGCCGCGACCTGCAAGCCGGCGGCGGCGCGCTGGACGGCTTGCGCCATATCGACCTGTCCGGGCTGGACGCGCGCATCAAGGACTGCGTGTTCGACATCGCCTGCGATGTCAGCAACCCGCTGGTGGGGCCGCAAGGCGCGTCGCAGGTCTTCGGCCCGCAAAAGGGCGCCACCCCGGCGATGGTCGAACAGCTGGACGCCAACCTGCGCCACTACGCCAACGTCATTGCCCATGAACTGGGCCAGCAGGTGGCCGACGTGCCGGGCGCCGGCGGCGGCGGCGGCATCGGCGCGGCGATGCTGGTATTCCTGGGCGGCCGCCTGCGTCCGGGCAGCGAGATCGTCACGGCGGCGGTGGGCCTGGATGCGGCCGTGGCCGACGCCGACCTCGTCATCACCGGCGAGGGCCGCCTCGACAGCCAGTCCATCCAGGGCAAGACGCCGATCGGCGTGGCCCGCGTGGCCCAGCGGCACGGCAAGCCGGTGATCGCGATTGCCGGCTGCCTGGCGCAGGGCGCGGCGGTGGTGCACGGGCACGGCATTCATGCGGTGTTCGGCGCGGTCAGCCGGCCGTGCACGGTCGAGCAGGCGCTGGCCGAGGCGGCGCAGAATGTGCGCAGCGCCGCCCGCAATATCGCTGCCGTGCTCAGCCTTGGCATCAGCCTGTGAAAACGGCTGCACCCAACAGGCGCTGATACGCGCTCATCTGTGCTAGAGTCGTTCTCGTCAGAGCCACCGCCATCGAGAATGAAGCCAGCAGTCCATCGCCCCCTGCCATCGATCCGAGCGCAAATCTACACGCTGGTGTGGGCCTGCGCTTTGCCGGCCGTGGTGGGCTTCTCCTTGCTGGCGTCGCACTTCTACGAGCGCGAGCGCACCCAGATTCAGCAGGAATCGCTGATCACGGCACGCGCCTTGATACAGGCGGTCGACCGCGACCTCAACACCGGCATCATCATGGCGCTGGCGCTGGCCAATTCCCCCAGCCTCGACAGCGGCGACCTGGCCGCGTTCTACACGCTGGCCAGCAAGGCGGTGCGTCCCGAATTCCCCGGATTTAATTTTGTATTGAGCGATCGCGACTCGGTCCAGCTGCTCAACACCGCCCGTCCTTTCGGCCCGCCCGTGTCCGATCCCGTCAGCCGGCAACGGATCGCCAAGGTGTTCGACAGCGGCCGGACGGTGATCTCCGACGTCTTCGTCGGCGGCGCCTTGAAGCGGCCGCTGGTCGCGGTGCACGTGCCGGTGATCAGGAACGGCAAGGTGATTTACTGCCTGTCGGTCGGCTTTGTGCCGGAGCGCCTGGGCATGGTGCTCAGGGAGCAGAACCTGCCCAGTGAGCGTGTGGCCGGGATCTTCGATTCGCGCGGCGTGATTGTCGCCCGCTCCAGGGATCCGGAAAAATATGTGGGCAAGCCCGGCTCTCCGATCCTGCGGGCCCGGATGGCCAGCGGCGGCGAAGGCACGCTGGAATCGGTCACATTGGACGGCATGCAGGTGTACTCGATGTACAGCCATTCCCGTCTGTCCGGATGGGCGGTGGCGATAGGCGTACCACGCAGCACGGTGCTGTCGGAGATGCTGGCCTCGATCCAGTGGATCGTGCTGACCGTGGCCGGCTTGCTTGGCGTCGGTCTGGCCTGCGCCTGGTATTTCGCCCGCCGCATCGACCATTCGGTCAGCGCGCTGTCCTACGCCGCCAGCGCGCTGGGGAAAAATGGCGACATGCGGCTGGACCAGGCGCGGCCGGTTTTCCGCGAGGCCGACGACGCCATCCAGACTTTGCGGGCGGTGGAATCGGAACTCCAGCAATATCGTAATCGCCTGGAAGGCGCGATCGAAGAGCGCACCTTGCAGCTGCAATCGGCGAAGCGCGAGGCGATCAACAGGGAGCTGCGCACCCGCACCGTGATGGACAATGTCGGCGACGGCATCATCACCATCAATGCCCAGGGCGTCATCGAGGCCTTCAACCACGGGGCTTGCGGCATTTTCGGCTACACGCCGGAAGAGGTGATAGGCACCAACATCATGCGCCTGATGCCCGCCAGTCTGCGCGGCGCCCACCATGCCGGCATGGCGCGCTATCTCGCCGGCGGCGTACCCACGGTGGTGGGCAAGAACAACGTCGAACTGCAAGGCCTGCGCAAGGATGGCGCCACGTTCGCGCTGGAGCTGTCGATACGCGCGCTGCTGATCGATGGCCAGCATCTGTTCGTCGGCATCGTGCGCGATATCACGGAACGCAAGCGGGCGGAGCGGGAGCTGCGGCTGGCGATGGAGCAGGTGCAGATCGCCAGCGCCGCCAAGGACGTCTTCGTGGCGAACATGAGCCATGAACTGCGCACGCCGATGAACGCGGTGCTGGGCATGGCGCATCTGCTCAACACCACCAGCTTGTCGCCGGAGCAGGCGCGCTACCTGGAGATGATACGGGTTTCGGGACAGACGCTGCTCGGCATACTGAACGACATCCTCGATTTTTCCAAGATGGAGGCCGGGAAGATCGAGGTTCATCCGGTGCGTTTCCTGCTGGAGGAGGTGCTGCATTCGCTGGCCAGCATCATGAGCGTCACCGTCGGCGACAAGAACCTGGAGCTGTGCCTCGGCGTGGAGCCGGACGTGCCGCGCGTGCTGGTCGGCGATGCGTTGCGGCTCCAGCAGATCCTGGTCAACCTGACCGGTAACGCCATCAAGTTCACCGAGCAGGGCGAAGTCTCGGTGCTGGTGGAGCACGCCGGCGGCGAAGGTGCCGCGCTGTCGCTGCGGTTCACTGTGCGCGATACCGGCATCGGCATGAGCGATGAACAACTGGCGCGGCTGTTCTCGCCGTTCACGCAGGCCGACCTGTCGACCACGCGCCGCTACGGCGGCACCGGGCTGGGACTGACCATCTCCAAGGGCCTGATCGAATTGCTGGGCGGCGCCATCGAAGTGCGCAGCGCGGAGGGCGCAGGCAGCGCGTTCTCCTTCACGCTGCCGATGCAGCGCGCCGACGAGGCCGAGCCGCCAAGGGCCGCCTATCGCCGCCATTTGCTGGTGGTGGACGATAACCCGACCAGCCGCGCTTTCCTCGGCAAGACCATCGAGGCCTGGAACTGGAGCTGCGACGTGGTGGCATCGGGACCGGAGGCGCTGGCGCTGATACGCGACGGGCGGGTCTACGACGCGGCGCTGGTCGATTGGCAGATGCCGGGTGTGGATGGCCCGGCCACCATGCGCGCGCTGCAGGAGGAATCGGGCACGCCGGTGATCTGCATGGTCAATGCCTACGGCCGCAGCAAGCTGGTACAGGATATGGCCGGCATCAGCGCGCCGGTGTTCCTGACCAAGCCGGTGACGGCGTCCAGCCTGTACGACGCGGTGCAGACCGCGCTGGCGCATCGCCATGCCGATGTCGACGAAGATCCGGACGTATCCGGCCCCCAGGCGCTGAACGGCGTGCGCATGCTGCTGGTGGAGGACAATCCCATCAACCAGCAGGTGGCGAAAGGGATATTGGAGCAGGCCGGCGCCGAGGTGACATTGGCGGAACACGGCGAGAAGGCGCTGCAGCTGCTGCGCGGGGATACGTCCTTCGACCTGGTGCTGATGGATGTGCAGATGCCGGTCATGGATGGCTTTACTGCCACCCGCGCGATCCGCGATGAACTGGGCTTGACGCTGCCGGTGATTGCGATGACGGCCGGCGTAATGGAGTCCGAGCGCGAACAATGCATCGCCGCCGGCATGGATGACTTCATCGGCAAGCCGCTCGACCTGGAGCAGATGTTCGCCACCATCGCGAAGCATCTGCGTCCCGTGGTCGGTTAGAAGAAGGTGTTGACGGCGCGGCGCACGTTGTAGTCGTCGTCCACGGCCAGCAGCAACGGCCATTTGTCGAACGTGGTGCAGGGGTGGGAGATGCCGCAGCCTATCAGGTCGCCGACCGCCAGTTCGCCGCTGATCGCATGCGCTGCCGGCAGCCGCAGGTACGCGTGCTGGTCGTTCATTTTCTCGATGACGCATCCCTCCGGCAGCGCGACAGGCTCCGTGGCGCCGGGGCGGTGCGACACCAGCGCGCGCGGCAGCTCCATGTCGTAGGATGCATCGCGCTTGCCCATGCCGAGGATCGCCAGCGTTGGCTCGGGACGCGACAACACCATGCTCCAGACCTCCAGCGCAGGTCGCAGCCCCTGTCCTGGCGCCAGGCCTTCGCGCGCGTTCAGCTGCTCGATCAGGCCGTGATAGAAGCCGTGGTCATTGGTCAGGTAGCAGCCGCTGCGCAGCACCGGCAGAACGGGGCGCGACAGCTTCTTCACTTGCGCAAAACCGCTGGCGACGAAATCGAAATAGGCTGAGCCGCCGGCCGACAGCAGGATCTCGCCGCGCTTGAAGAGCTGCTCGGCGTCGGCCTGGCGCAGCAATTCGGATAACTGGGTAACGAAGCTGCGCACCGCCTGGTGGTCCTGGTCGCGGTCCGGGCTGACCAGCAGGCCTTCGTAGCCTTCGATGCCGGCCAGTTCAAGGCCCGGCGCGTCAGCCACTTCGCGCGCCAACGCAAGGGCTTGGTCCATGCTGCGGCAGCCGGCGCGCTTGCCGGCCAGGCCCAGCTCCACCAGCAGCGGCAGGCGCCGTTCCATGCCTTGCTGTTGCGCCGCTTGCGACAGGCGCGCAACGCCGGCGCTGGAATCGACCAGCGCATAAAACTCGAATGAAGGATCGTCGCCCATCAGCGTCAGCACCGCCTTGATGTCGGCCGGCGCCACCAGCTGGTTGGCCAGCAGCACGCGCCGCACGCCGTAGCGGTAGGCGATCTGCACCTGCGCCGCCGTCGCCAGCGTCATGCCCCAGGCGCCGTTGGCCAGCTGGGCGTCGAACAGCTGAGGGCTCATGGTGGTTTTGCCGTGCGGCGCCAACTGCACGCCGTATTGTTCGCAGAAGCTGCGCATCCATTGCAGGTTGTGCTCCAGCGCGGAGGTCTTCAACAGCGCGACCGGGAAGCTGGTGTCGGCGCGCAGCACGTTCCAGTGTCGGGAGCCGATGTCGCCCTGGCGCAGCGGCGCGGTGACCGGCAGGCCTTTGACGCCCGGGTGCAGCAGTTGATTTTCAAGTTCCAGCATTGCGGTCGTGCGTGTCAAGTGTCGCTCCTGTGGTTGAAAGGAGATTCTAGCCTAAGCCTCGCCGCCCGGTGCTATATTGGGCGCACCAATTCGCCTTCAGGAGTTCGCATGCTCACACGCCGCAGTTTCTTTCATGTTGCTGCCGGCGTCGCCGGCGGATCGCTCATCTCGCCGCCCGCGCTGGCCGAGCTGCCGCTCATCGCCGAGGCGCTGCCGCAGAACGAAGCCTACTGGAGCAAGGTCGCCGCGCAGTACGATCCGGCGCCGGACTTCATCAATCTGGAGCAAGGCTACTTCGGCATGATGGCGCGTCCGGTGGCGGAAGACTACAAGCGCAACATCGATTACCTGAACGCGCACAGCTCGCGCTTCCTGCGCCAGCAGTTCGACGGACCGGGCATGGATGCGATACGGGCGCAGATCGCGGCCGCTGTCGGCGCCGACGTGTCGGAGATCGCCATCACACGCGGCGCCACGGAGTCGCTGCAAAACCTGATCACCAACTACAAGCAGGTCAAGGCCGGCGATACGATCATGTATGCCGACCTGGATTACGACGCCACGCAATACGCGATGAACGAGCTGGCCTTGCGGCGCGGCGCCGAGGTCGCCGTGGTGCGCATCCCGGAGCCGCCCAGCCGCCAGGCCATCCTGGACGCCTACGAGCAGGCGATGCAGCGCCATCCGCGCACGAGATTGCTGCTGCTGACCCACATCAGCCACCGCACCGGCCTGGCGCTGCCGGTGGCGGAGCTGGTGCAAATGGCGCGCCAGCGCGGCATCGACGTCATCGCCGACGCCGCCCAGTCCTGGGGGCAGACCGATTTCATGGTGGCCGACCTGAAGGCGGACTTCATCGGTTTCAATCTGCACAAGTGGCTGGGCGCGCCGCTGGGCGTGGGTTTTATGTACATCCGCAAGGCGCGGCTGGCGGATATCGGCGTCCACATGTCGGACCAGGATTATGCGGTCACCGACATCCGTTCGCGGGTTCATTCCGGCACCCTCAACACGGCCAACATCATGACGGTGCCGGCGGCGTTCCGCTTCCACGAACAGATCGGCGTCGCCAACAAGTCGGCCCGGCTCAAGTACCTGCGCAGCTACTGGGTGGAGCGCGTGCGCCACGTCAAGGGCTTGCAGATACTGACCCCGGACGATCCGGCCATGTACGGCGCCAGCACCTCGTTCCGCTTCGCCGGCAAGACCAGCAAGGAAGACAACCAGCGGCTGGCCAGGCGGCTGATGGACGAACACGGCATTTTCACCGTGTCGCGCAACGGTCCGCTGGGCGGCAGTTGCGTGCGTGTGACGCCGGCGTTGTTCACCCAGCCGCGCCAGCTGGAGCGGCTGGCGCTGGCCATCGTAGTGCTCAGTCAGAGCTGACCTTGTTCGATCACGACGCAGGAGTAGTCCGACGCCGGTGCGGCGCGCGATCCGATAGCCGCGGCATCGGCGGCTTCGGATAATCATCACAGCGGCCAAAAGGCCGGGCGTTTTGAAAAGGGGGATGCGATGAATCTGATAATCTGGGTAGTGATAGGTGGCATACTGGGCTGGCTGGCCAGCCTGGTGATGAAGACGGATGCACAGCAAGGGCTGGTGCTGAACGTGGTGGTGGGCGTGGTCGGCGCGCTGCTGGGCGGATGGTTGCTGGCGCCGATGCTGGGCACCGGCACCATCAACACGGAAGACTTCAGCATCGAATCGCTGGCGGTCTCCTTCGTCGGCGCGCTGGTCTTGCTGGCGCTCGTCAACCTGCTGTTCCGCGGCCGGCTGCGTTAGGCTGCTACGGCCTTCTGGCGTTGGCGTGCCAGGTAGCCCGCACCCAGCACCGCCAGCCACACCGGGATCAGGTAGACCGACAGCTGCAGGTCCGGCGTCAGGTACATCACCACCAGGATCCCGGCCAGGAAGGCCAGGCACAGATAGTTCGTCAGCGGGTAACCGAGGCTGCGGAATGCCGTACTTTGGCCCGCAGCTTTTTTCTGCGCGCGGAAGCGCAGGTGGATCCAGCTGATCATGCCCCAGTTGATGATCAGTGCCGAGACCACGAGGCCCATCAGGAAACCGAAGGCCTTGCCGGGCATGAAGTAGTTCACCAGCACGCAGACGCCGGTCGCCAGCGCCGAGACGCCCAGCGCGGCCAGCGGCACGCCGCGCTGGCTCACCTTCAACAGCAGCTGCGGCGCGTTGCCTTGCTTGGCCAGGCCGTACAGCATGCGGGTGTTGGAGTAGACGCCGCTGTTATACACGGACAGCGCCGCCGTCAGCACCACGGCGTTCAGCGCGTGCGCCACCAGGTTGCTGTTCAGGGCGTGGAAGATCAGCACGAACGGGCTGCCGCCGGTGACCACTTTCTGCCAGGGGTAGAGCGACAGCAGGATGCCGAGCGCGCCGATGTAGAAAATCAGGATGCGGTAGATGGCCTGGTTGGTGGCCTTGGGGATGGTGCGCGATGGATCGTCCGCCTCGGCGGCGGTGATGCCGATCAGCTCCAGGCCGCCGAAGGAGAACATGATGACGGCCATCGCCATCACCAGGCCGCCCAGGCCGTTGGGGAAGAAGCCGCCGTGCTGCCACAGGTTGGCCACGGTGGCCTCCGGGCCGGCCGCGCCGGAGATCAGCAGCCAGGCGCCGAACACGATCATGCCGACGATGGCGACCACCTTGATGATGGCGAACCAGAATTCCATCTCGCCGAAGGCTTTGACGTTGGCCAGGCTGATGGCGTTGATGACCAGGAAGAAGGCCAGCGCCGACATCCAGGTCGGCACCGCTGGCCACCAGTACTGCACGTAGATGCCCACCGCCGACAACTCGGCCATGCTGACCAGCACATACAGCACCCAGTAGTTCCAGCCCGACATGAAGCCGGCCAGATGGCCGCAATATTTGTCGGCGAAATAGCTGAACGAGCCGGCGACCGGCTCGTCGACCACCATCTCGCCCAGCTGGCGCATGATGAAGAAGGCGATCAGCCCGGCCATGCCGTAGCCCAGCAGCACCGAGGGCCCGGCCATCTGGATGGTCTGAGCGATGCCTAGGAACAGGCCGGTGCCGATGGCGCCACCCAATGCGATCAGCTGGATGTGCCGGCTCTTGAGGCCGCGTTTGAGTTCGTTCTTCCCATCTGCCATCGGATTCCCTGAGTGGTGAGCAAAGACGACGATTCTAATGCATAAGCAGGCTGGTAGAACAGAAAATCGGGGAGGCCTGCATTTACCGCTGCCTTCACCGTCGCGGCGAGTAGGCCATGCATTCCACTTCGACCTCGCCGCCCAGCGCCAGGGCGTTGGCGCCGAAAGCGCTGCGTGCCGGCAGGCGTTCGGGCTTGAAGTAGCTGACGTAGACCTTGTTGAAGTCCTCCCACTTGGCCATGTCGACGATCATGATCGTGCACTTGATCACGTCGTTCATGCCGAGGTTGTAGCCCTTGAGGATGGTGGCGATGTTATCCATCGCCTGGCGGGACTGCGCTTCGAAGCCTTTGACCAGGCCATTGGGGCCGGTGCCCAGCTGGCCGGACAGGAACACATAATCCCCGGCGCGCACCGCCAGCGAGAACGGGCGCCCCGGCTCGTTGCCCTTGTTGTAGAAGTCGATGGCGGTGGCGCCGCCGGACGCAAATACGGCCAGCATGCAGACCAACTTCTTCAGCCATGTACGCGTCATCGGTTAGCCTCCTGGTCGATTTTTTTACTATGGTAGTCGAATTTCCTTGTAACTTCCAGTTGACTGAAAATAGGATGCCATAATCTCAGAAAATGTAAGTATGCTTACGATCTTTCGGATGTGGGAGAGCTGGATGACAAGCAGTAGATCAGGGGGCAAGGCACGGTCGTCGTCGGCGGATGTCGCGTTCGCGCAGTCGCCGTTGGGCCATGTGCTGTCAGGCGTCCTGGCCGAGGGTTCGGCGTCGAACCGCAGCATCGCCGATTTCGTGCTGCGCAATCCGATGCGGGTGACGGCCCTGAAGATAGACGAGATGGCCGAAGGCTGCCAGGTATCCACCGCGACCATCAGCCGTTTTGCGCGCGACATCGGTTTTGCCAATTACGGCGCGATGCGCAGCGCGGTCGCCGAAACGCTGCATTCGGAGATGCAGCCGGTGGACAAGCTGCGCCTCATGATCGAGAATCGCGAGGGGGCCGTGTGGCCGTGCGACCAGAGCATGCAGTGCGCGCTGGCCAATATCAGCGCGACCCGCAATGCGCAGTCGCAGGCGGAGATGGAGCAGGTGGTGCGCAAGTTGAGCCGCGCGCGCACCGTGTACGTGCTGGGTTTCGGACTGTCGTCTTATCTCGCGGGCTTGCTGTCGTTGCATTTGCAGCCGTTTTGCCCGCACGTGGTGGAGGTGGCGGGGCAGGGCGGCACCGAAGTGGCGGCCGGCCATCTGGCGACGGTTGGCCCCAACGATTTGCTGGTGGTGATCTCCTTCCCGCGCTATGCGCTGGACGTGATCCGGCTCGCCAAGTTCGCGCGCGACCATGGCGCCTGCGTGATCTCGATCACCGACGCTCCGGCTTCGCCGCTGGTCGAGGTGTCCGAGCACGTGCTGTACGCGCACAGCGGCCATGCCGTGCTGCCGAGCAGCGCGACGGCGGCGGTGGCGGTGATCGAGGCGCTGGCGGTGTCGCTGATGGTGTCGAACAAGGATAATGTGGAAAAAGCCGCGCGGCTGACGGAGGCGATATCGGCCTATCTGTACGGCCCGGAGACAAAGCAGCGCAAAGTCAGGAAGGGAAGCAAGGCATGAAGCGTTTGGTCGGGTTGTTGTTGGCGGGGCTGGTCTGGTGCGCGCAGGTTGGCGCGGCGGACGTTGCGACCAAAGGCTCGCTGGTCATCGTCGGTGGTGCGCTGCGCGCCGATAACGCCGTGGTGTGGCAGCGCGTGGTGCAGTTGGCGGGTGGGGCGGGCGCACGTATCGCCGTCCTGCCTTGCGCCGCCGGCAATCCCGAACGTTCCGGCGCTAATCTGGCCAACTACCTGAATCGTTATGGCGCGGCCGCCTTTGTGGTGCCGCTGTCGGCAAAGTGGAAGGATCGCGACTATCGCCGCGACGCCGAGGACGATGCGCTGGCCGGAACGATCCGCGCGGCCGGCGGCGTCTACTTCGCAGGCGGCGACCAGGCACGGATCACGCAGGCGCTGGTTCGGCCGGACGGCAGCCGCACTGCGGTGCTGGAGGCGATCTGGGATGTCTACCGGCGTGGCGGCGTTATCGCCGGCACCAGCGCCGGTGCGGCGATCATGAGCAGCACCATGTACTACAACGCCAGGACGGTGTTCGACACGCTCGCGCAAGGCGTCAACGACGGCCGCGAGCTGGCGGCGGGGCTGGGCTTCATCGGCAACGACGTCTTCGTCGACCAGCACCTGCTGGCGCGCGGTCGCTTTGCCCGCATGCTGCCGGCCATGCTGAAAAAGGGATACAAGCTCGGTCTGGGCATCGACGAAAATACGGCGATGGTGATCAACCCGGAGCGGGAGGTTGAAGTGCTGGGCTATCAGGGCGCGTTGCTGCTCGACCTGTCGCAGGCGGCCAGCGACAGCGCCGCCGGGGAGTTCAACATCTCGAATGTACGCATCAGCTATCTGGATCGTGGCGACCGCTATAACCTCCAGACACGCCAGTTCACGCCGTCGGCGGACAAGGTGGACGGCAAAGTCGATCCGCGAAAGCCGGCAATGAGCGAGGCGGTGTATTCCGCCGATATCCTCGGCCACAACGCCGTGCTGGTGGTGATGGAAAAGCTGATCGACAATGCACAGACCGAGGCAATCGGCATCGCCACCGCAGGGCCGGGACAGCCGCGCCAGGAGCTGGGCTTCGAGTTCAGGTTCAGCCGCCTGGCGGACAGCGTCGGCTACGCGTCCGCCACGACCGAGGGCTATTCGATCCTGAACCTGCGGCTCGACGTGCGACCGCTGCAAATAACGCGGCCCTGGTACAAATAGGCCGATTGTTTAGCGGATTCGCTAAACAATCGGCTTGCACAAGGCCATGCGGTTGACCGGTTCGGCGTCCAGCGCTATAAAGTTAGATCGTCCCTACCTCAGGAAGCCGAATGCACGCCACTAAACTGATACCTGCCGGCGCACTCGCGCTGGCGTTGGTCCTTCCCGCCATCGCCGCGGAACCGTCCAGTCCTGCCGCTGCCGTCGATGTGTTTATCGGCACCGGTGGCGACGGCCATACCTTCCCCGGCGCGGCGCGGCCGTTCGGCATGATCCAGCTGAGCCCCGATACGCAAGTGCGGCCGTTCCGCCAAAGCTATCCCTGGGCCGCCGGCTACCGCTACGAGGACGACAGCATACTGGGCTTCTCGCATACGCACTTCTCCGGCACCGGCCATTCCGATCTGGGCGACTTGCTGCTGATGCCTTACAGCGGCGAGACCAAGCTGGAACCGGGCTACCCGGAGCGTCCTTTCAGCGGCTACCGCTCGCGCTTCAAGCATCAGGATGAACATGCGGAGCCGGGCTACTACGCCGTCAAACTGATGGACAGCGATGTCGATGTCGAGCTGACCGCCAGCGAACGTGTGGGTCTGCATCGCTACCGTTATGCCAAAGGAGCGGAGGCCAAGGTGATCCTGGATCTGCGCAGCAGCATCTACGACTACAAGGCCAAGAACCTGTGGTCGCGCCTGCGCGTGCGCGACAACACGCTCATCACCGGCATGCGCGAGACGCGCGGCTGGGCAGCTGGCCGCCAGCTATACTTCGCCATCGCGTTCTCGCATCCGCTGACGTCGCGCGCCTTGCGTAACATGGAGGCGGACATCGAGTACAAGGGCTTCGCCGGTCCCGGCAGCGGTCCGGGAGACAAGGCCGTGGTCGAGGGCAAGGCGCTGGTCGGCGCGCTGGACTTCGGCGTGACGGCGGACGGGCAGCTGGAAGTGAAGGTGGCGATATCTGCGGTGAGCGAGGAGGGCGCGATTGCCAACCTGGGCGAGATGCCGGGTTGGGACTTCGACGCTGAACGCGCCAAGGCCTCCGCCGCCTGGAACGAGGCGCTGGGCGCGGTGGCGATCGAAGCGGCGCCCGATATGCGCAAGATGGTTTACACGGCGCTGTATCACAGCATGCTGGCGCCCAGCCTGTTCATGGACCGCGATGGCCGCTATCGTGGACCGGACAACGAGGTGCACCAGGCGCAGGGCTTCCGCTTCCATTCCACCTTCTCGCTGTGGGATACCTATCGCGCGCTGCATCCCTTGCTGACGCTGATCCAGCCGGAGCAGCGCAACGCGGATTTCGTGCGCTCGCTGATCGAATCGCAGAAGGCCAGCCCGTATGGCATCCTGCCGGTGTGGCAGTTCCACGGGCTTGAGACCTGGTGCATGATCGGTTATCACGCCGTGCCGGTGATCGCCGACGCCTACATGAAAGGCCTGAAGGGCTTCGATGCCGAAGAGGCGCTGAAGGCGATGACCAGCAGCGCGGAATACGGCCCATACGGCGGCCTTCAGCATTACATGAAGCTCGGCTATGTGCCGATTGACCTGGAGCCGGAAGCCGCGTCGAAGACGGTGGAATATGCCTTCGACGACTGGACCATCGCTCGCATGGCGGAGAAGATGGGCAAGAAGGATATCGCTGCGCGCTACTACAAGCGGGCGCAGAACTATCGCAATTCCTTCGACACCAAGACCGGCTTCCTGCGCGCGAAGAAGTCCGATGGCAGCTTCCGCGAACCGTTCGATCCGGTGCTGTCCAACTTCGGCAGCGACTACACCGAAGGCAGCGCGTGGCAGTATTCCTGGTATATGCCGCACGATAACGCGGGTCTGATCAAGATGCTTGGTGGCGATGCCGCTTTGCAGAACAAGATAGACATGATGTTCGACGCCAAGGTGGACGAGAAGGTTTACGCCCACATGGAGGACATCTCCGGCCTGATCGGCCACTACGCGCATGGCAACGAGCCTTCGCATCATGTGGCGTATCTGTACAACTACGCCGGCGCACCGTGGAAGACGCAGAAGCGGCTGACGCAGGTGGTGGCGTCGCAGTACAACACGACGCCGGCCGGCTTGTCGGGCAATGACGATCTGGGACAGATGTCGGCATGGCTGACCTTTACGGCGCTGGGTTTCTATCCGGTGGCGCCGGGCAGCAACGAGTACGTGATCGGCCGGCCGTTCCTGGACAAGGCGGTGATGAACCTGCCGAACGGGAAGGTCTTCACCATTCGCAGCGTGGGCCTGAGCGCGGAGAATGCATACGTCGCTGGCGTCACGCTGAACGGCAAACCGTTGACGCAAAGCTTCCTGCGGCATGAGCAGATCACTGCGGGCGGCGAGCTGGTATTCACCATGTCCAGCAAGCCGAACGCCGAGTGGGGCAAGGAGCGCATCGCTCGACCCTACACGCAAACGGCTTACTAAGAGGATCATTAGCGGCGCTTCGGGCGCCGTTAAAACCCGCATCTCTGATAGCGCTACCACACAGCGCAAAGATTTTCAATGACTTCGACGTGGAAGCGGCCAGCTTATCTCCCAGCGTTTAAGCGGCACCACATTTGCTGCGTTGCAGCACGAAATATTCTTTACAACGACTCACGAATCGCTACACTACAAACATGTTAGCGCTATCAAACGGAGGGAATATGAGCGGTGGTGTGGTTACCCGGTGGGTCGTCATGGGTGTCAGTGGCTGCGGAAAGAGCGAAATCGGTTCGCGCCTGGCCGCTGAACTGGGACTGCCGTTCCTGGAGGGCGATAGTTTCCATCCGGCGGAAAACGTCGCCAAGATGTCGGCCGGCATTCCGCTCAATGACGACGACCGCGCCGGTTGGCTGCTGACCTTGCAGGGAAAAATCCGCGAAGCGAAGCAGCGCGGCGAGGGGCTGGTGTTGTCGTGCTCGTCGCTCAAGCGCCGCTACCGCGATCTGTTGCGGCAGGCCGACCCGGACCTGCGCTTTGCCCACCTGAGCGGCGAACGCGCCGTCATCGAAGGCCGGATGCGCGCCCGCGCCGGCCATTACATGCCGCCTAGTCTGCTCGACAGCCAGTTGCGTGACCTCGAACCATTGCAGGCCGATGAAGCCGGCCTGCGCCTGGACCTGACCTTGCCGCCCGAGCAGCTGGTCAGCCTTATTTTGCAGTACCCAAAGCCGCAGCAATAGCGGGCAATCGATAACCACTCTGGAGATACCATGAAAACATCAATGACAACAAAAATTCCCAAGCGGCGCTGGGGCATAGGCGCGCTGCTGGGCGTAGGCGTACTGATCAACTACATCGACCGTATCGGCCTGTCCGTGGCTGCGCCACAGATCAAGGAGCTGTTCAACCTGACGCCGGTCGAGCTGGGCCTGCTGTTCAGCGCCTTCGCCTGGTCGTACTCGCTGCTGCAGATTCCGGTCGGCATGGTGATGGACCGCTTCGGTCCTACCCGCGTCGGCCGCTGGGGCGCGTTCCTGTGGGGCCTGGCCGCAACCATCACGGCTTTTTCGAGCGGCTTCGCCGGCATCTTCGCGGCGCGCATCCTGCTGGGTATCGCCGAGGCGCCGGCTTTCCCGGTCAGCGCCAAGGCCACCGGCTACTGGTTCCCGCGCAATGAACGCGGCATGGCCACGGCGATCTTCGACGCCGCCGCCAAATTCTCCAACGTGATCGGCGTGCCGCTGCTGGCGCTGACCATCGTCACCTTCGGCTGGCGTTGGGGCTTCGGCTTGACCGCTGCACTCAGCTTCAGTTACTTCATCGCGTTCTATGTGCTGTACCGCGACCCTAGCGCCGATCCCAAGTTGAGCAAGGAAGAGCTGCGCTACATCCAGGACGGTGGCGCCTCGCCAGAAGGTCCGTCCGAAGCCGGCGCGCTGAACATGCTGGGCTATCTGCTGACCAAATCCAAGATATGGGGGTTGACCATCGGCTTCGCGGCGTATGGCTACTCGTTCTACCTGTTCCTGACCTGGTTGCCTGGCTACCTGGTGCAGACCATGCACATGAGTATTCTGAAGTCGGCAGGCTTTGCCGCGATCCCGTGGCTGGTGGCGACGGTGGCCGACCTGTTCGTTGGCGGCTGGCTGATCGATCACCTGGTCTCGCGGGGCAAGGACGAATCGCTGGTGCGCAAAGGCGTGCTGGTATGCGGCATGGTGCTGGGCCTGGCTGTGTTCGGCGCCACGCAGACCACCGATCCGGTCTGGGCGATTTTCTGGATCTCGATCGCGCTGGGCGGCCTGGCTTCGGCGGCACCGGTGGGCTGGTCCTTGCCATCGCTGATCGCACCCAAGGGTGGCGCCGGCACCATCGGCGGCATCATGAACTTCGCCAACAACCTGATGGGCGCGGCAGCACCGATCGTTACCGGCATGATCGTCGGCGCCACCAACTCCTTCACCAACGCGTTCATGGTTGCCGGCGTCATTCTGCTGGTTGGCATCATCTCGTTTGTTTTCGTACTCGGCAAGATCGAAGCGATTCCCGACCCGGAACCACGCACCGCCGCATAAGCCGTACGACCTTTTATCCCTGGAGACCAAAATGAAAAAATGCATATATGCGCTGGGTGCGCTCGTCCTTACCACTTGCAACGGCGCCGTTTTCGCGCAGAGCAACGTGACTTTCTATGGTGTGATGGACATGGGCATCTCGCAGGATCGCGGCGGCATCGCCGGCACCTCCACCCGCGCCACCAGCGGCATGGCGACCCAAAGCCGCTGGGGCTTCCGTGGCAGCGAAGACCTGGGCGGCGGAATGAACGCCTTCTTCGTGATCGAAGGCGGGATTCACGCCGATACGGGCGGCTCCACGCAGAACAACACGCTGTTCGGCCGCACCAGTATCGTCGGCCTTGGCAGCAAGTACGGTGCGGTGTCGATCGGCTTGCAGGATACGCCGCTGTTCACGACACTCAACACCATCGTCGACCCTCTGCGCAACGGCATCGCGCGCTCCAACAACCTGATGGCGTCGACCGGCTTCCGCGCCGGTAACTCGGTGTTGTATCGCACGCCGAGTATCAACGGTTTCAGCGCCGACGCCATGTATGTGGCAGGCGAGGTAGCCGGCGACCAGAGCGCCAGCCGGGCATTGGGCGGCTCTTTCGGCTACAGCAATGGTCCCTTGAATGTGCGCCTGGCCTACCACAACAAGAACAACGACACGGTGACGCTCAAGAACACCAGCACGGCGCGCAACACGCTGTTGGGTGCGAATTACGATTTCGGTCCGGCCAAAGTATTTTTTGGTTATGGAGTCGACCAAGGCTTGAACAGCGCGCCGCTCAATAGTTCGGCGATCAATTTCGGAGGCCCGGCGCCGGTCGCTTCCACCGACAGTACGGATATGCTGCTAGGCGTATCGGCGCCGTTTGGCTTCAGCACTGTTGTGGCGACCTATATCCGCAAGAATGACCGCACTATACGGAACCAGGATGCGCAGCAATATGCGCTAGCCTATATGTACGCGTTCTCCCGCCGTACCGACATCTACACCTCGTACGCGATGATACGCAACCACAACGGCGGCGGCTATACGGAAGGTAACAGCGAGGAACCGGGTATCGGCAATCGCCAATTCGCCGTCGGACTGCGCCACCGCTTCTAAGCGCTACAGCAAGTCGATACCAAATCGACGCACCAGCAGCGCGAACAGCCCGAAGCAGACTATCGTGATGACGATGCAGGCCAGCAGGGTCGGCCAGAAGCCGATCCGTGGCAACAGCGCCGGAAACGCCAGGAACATCGGCAGCGTCGGCACCACATACCAGAAGGTGTACCACGCGTGATTAGCGATTTTCTGCTCGGGCTGTTTTTCAACGTACAGCCAGATCAGCGCAAGTAGCGTGACCAGCGGCAGCGCCGCGATCAGTCCGCCGATCCGGTCGCTGCGCTTGGCGAACTCGGAGACGCCGACCACGACGGCGGACGTCAATAGATATTTGATGATGAGCCAGGCCATGTGCCTTGCCTTCCTGTAGGTGGTGATTAAAATCGATAGCAGTGGGCTTGCTGGCTATCGCTGCGCAACGATGGCATGACCAGCAGGGTAGACGTCTCCTTCTGGCATTCGATCAAGGCGCGCCTGGATTCCTCGATGCCTGCTTCGATGAAGTCTTTTTTCGCGGCGCCGGCAATTGCTACGGAGAGCTGCGCGTTGCGGGAGCTGGTGTTGTCACGTATGGTCTCAAAGCCGAATTCTCGCAGCCCTTTGTCAAATGTGAGCCGGGCCAGCTGTCCGCCGGATGAACTCAGTGCGGCCTCGGTCGTCCGCGACTTTCCTTCCGCATCCGCGGCGTGCGCCGCGACTGATGCAAGACACCCGATCAATAGCGGAAGCGCCAGCTTATTCATCGCCGTCTGTGGCGACGAAGGTCAGACGGTTGCCGGACGGGTCCCGGATCGACATTTCGCGGCTGCCCCAGGGCATGTCCTCGACGCCGGGGCGGGCATACTTGAACTGCTTGGCGATAAGTTCGGCATGGAATTCATCCAGGCCATCGGTGGCGATGCGGATCGCACCGCCAGGAGTGCAATCGCCGAAATGCTCGGTCAGGTGCAGGGCGCAGTCGCCTTTGGAGACTTGCATGTACAGGGGCGTGCCGGGCTCAAAGCGATGTTCCCAGTCGACCTTGAAGCCCAGGAAGTCGATATAGAACTCACGCGTTTGCGCTTCGTTGCAGCTTCTCAGGACAGGTGTGACGCGTTTCAGGGTCATAGCGAAAGTTCTTTCATGCCATGCGGCGTGTTGATGTGGGCGACCAGTCGCGGCTGGTCGCCATGCCGGCATTCAACCACATCTGTCAGCGCGAGGGAAGTCAGCAGTGCGGCGATCCGCTGCGGATCGGGGTGAAAAATCTCCAGCCTGGATAGCGACAAACCCTGGTCGGCCAAGCCTGCGGCGGGGTGCGGATGGTCATCCCATTCAATCAATGCGGGCGCCGCCCCGCCCAGCGCAATGGAACCATCTGTCGGTATGGTGATCAGCCAGCTGCGCTGTCCGCGCGACATGGGCTCTATCTGCCCCAGATCTTCGGAGCTCGCGGCCACGGCCGAGCCGATGTCGTCGGTGCTGACGACCCAGGTGGTGAGCGATGCCGGCGATACCGGTTGCAGCTTGTCGAGTCCGAACCAGCGCGGTCGTCCAGGGGAGGGCGCGGCGGGATTCGGGGCGATGATTTCCAGGAACTGCGTGTCGCCCAACCTCACAAGCAGGTTGTGCGTGCCCATGCGCGGATGTTCGCCGCCCGGCTGAGGCACGACGCCGAGCGCGCTCGTTACGAAGGCCGCGCCGATGTCCAGCGTTGGCGCGGTAACGGTGAGATGATCGAGGCGGCTCGCGGCCATGTTATAAATGTTGGTCGATCAAGACGGGATTGCCGTCCGGGTCGGTGAGGATGATGCTGGCCGGACCGGTGGTGTTCTCGTCCGCCTGGGCAGCGAGGCTGATGCCCTGTGCCTTCAACTGGCGCTGGATCTCGCGCACGTCGGTGAAGCCGTCCAGCGGCTTGGCGTTCTGGTCCCAGCCGGGATTGAAGGTCAGCATATTTTTTTCGAACATGCCCTGGAACAGGCCGATGAGATGGTCGCCGTTCTTGAGGATCAGCCAGTTCTGCGTAGCGTCGCCGCCGAACTTCTTGAAGCCCAGCTTTTCATAGAAAGCCCGCGAGGCGGCCAAGTCCTTGACCGCCAGGCTGATGGAAAATGCGCCGAGTTGCATGCCGATCTCCTAACATAGCCGATCGACTAACTTTAGCACACCGACGCCGCTCAGTACACCTCAGGCACGATGATCTCGGCCGGCACCGGACGGCGCACATAGTCCTCGTGGTACTCGCGCTCCGGCAGCTGGATCGATGGATGCTCGACTTCCACATAAGGCATCTGCTGCAGCAGGTGATGGATGCAGTTCAGCCGCGCCTTCTTCTTGTCCACGCCTTGCACCACCCACCACGGCGCCTCCGGGATGTGGGTGCGCTCCAGCATGATCTCCTTGGCCTTGGTGTACTCCTCCCAGCGGCGGCGCGACTCCAGGTCCATCGGGCTCAGTTTCCATTGTTTGAGCGGATCGTGGATGCGGCCCAGGAAGCGGGCGTTCTGCTCCTCGTCCGAAATCGAGAACCAGTATTTGATCAACTGGATGCCCGAACGCGCCAGCATGCGCTCGAACTCCGGCACGGTCTGGAAGAACTCTTCGTACTGCTCGTCGGTGCAAAAGCCCATCACGCGTTCGACGCCGGCGCGGTTGTACCAGCTGCGGTCGAACAGCACGATCTCGCCGGCGGCCGGCAGGTGCGAGGTGTAGCGCTGGAAGTACCACTGCGTGCGTTCGCGATTGTTCGGCGCCGGCAGCGCGGCTACGCGGCACACGCGCGGATTCAGGCGCTGCACGATGCGCTTGATAACGCCACCCTTGCCGGCGGCGTCGCGGCCTTCGAACAGGATCACCACCTTGTGGCCGGTGTGGACCACCCAATCCTGCAGCTTGACCAGCTCCGCCTGCAGACGGAACAGTTCGCGGAAGTACTGGCGGCGGGCTTCCTTGGCCGCTTCGCTACGTTCGCTCACCACCACCTCGCGCGTGACCGGGTCGATCTCGCGGTCTTCCAGTTCCATCTCCAGTTCTTCGTCATAGCTGTCGGTCAGTTCGCGCTGCACGCGTTCCATCAAATCGGTTTCGTTCAATCGCATGCTGATTCCTTGGTTCAGAAAATGTGGGAGAACAGCCAGAACAGCGAACCCGATAACAGGATCGCGGCCGGCAGCGTCAGCACCCAGGCCATGGCCAAGTTGCGGACGGTGGACCATTGCAGGCCGGAGCGGTTGGCGGCCATCGTACCGGCCACGCCGGACGACAGCACGTGCGTGGTCGAAACCGGCAGGCCGTACATATCGGCCGCGCCGATGGTCAGCATCGCTACCAGTTCGGCCGACGCGCCTTGCGCGTAGGTCAGGTGCGATTTGCCGATCTTCTCGCCGACGGTCACGACGATGCGCTTCCAGCCCACCATCGTGCCCAGTCCCAGCGCGATCGCCACCGCCACCTTGACCCATAGCGGAATGAACTTGGTGGCGTCGTCCAGTTGCTGCTTGAAGGCCTTCAGATTGGCGGTGGTGTCGGCATCGAAGGGCAGGGCCTTGGTCTTGTCCATGACGCGCATCGCTTCCGCCGCCAGGTACATATCGTTGCGGACGTTGCCCACGGTTTCAGCCGGCACCTTGGCTAGCGAACCATGCTGCTTGACCGCCTGGCCGATATCGCCGACCAGTGTGGCCAGCGCTGGCACCACGGCTGGAGTCAACTGCTTGTCGCGGATGTAGGTCGTCAGCACGGGGCGCGGCTCGGCCAGCGCCGGAGCGCTAGGCGGCGCATATTTTTGCAGCGACTGCTGCGTGACCTGGGCTACGGCGACGAACTGCGTCACATGGTCGACCGGCAGCGCGCGATTCAGCGCATAAGCCATCGGCACGGTGCCGACCAGGATCAGCATGATCAGGCCCATGCCTTTTTGGCCATCGTTGGAGCCGTGGGCGAAGGAGACGCCGGTGCAGGTCAAGATCAGCAGGCCGCGGATGTACCAGGGCGGCGGCGTGTTGCCGACCGGCGCCTCATACAGTTCGCGGCTCTTGACGAAGGCGCGCAGTGCCAGCAGCAGCAAGGCGGCGCAGAAGAAGCCGACCATCGGCGACAGCAGCAGCGAGTAGCCAACCTTGGCCGCCTGCGCCCAATCGACGCCGCTGGTGCCGTCACGGCCATGCATCAGCGCATTGGCGATGCCGACGCCGAGAATGGAGCCGATCATGGTGTGCGAGGACGACGCCGGCAGGCCAAGCGCCCAGGTGCCGAGGTTCCAGACGATGGCGGCGATCAGCAGCGCGAACACCATGGCGAAGCCGGAGCCGGAGCCTACCTGCAGTATCAGCTCCACCGGCAGCAGCGAGATGATGCCGAAGGCGACGGCGCCGCTGGAGGTCAGCACGCCGAGGAAGTTGAAGCAGCCGGACCAGACGACAGCGGCGTTGGCCGGCATCGAGTTGGTGTAGATGACGGTGGCAACGGCGTTGGCGGTGTCGTGGAAGCCGTTGACGAATTCGAAGGCAAGGGCGATCAGCAGGGCCAGGCCAAGCAGCATGTAAGGCAGCCAGCTGGTGGCGACCGGACCGGCTTCGGTGACGTCGGAGCGCAGGCTGTAGCCGCTGAACAGCAGGCCAGCGACCAGCAGCACGAAGAAGATGAGGGCGGTGATGGGGGTGTTCTTGCTGTCTGCGGGGCTGACCCGCACGGGTTGGACGACCGTATTCATGCCATTCAGCTCCAGTCTAAAGTTGGTAGCTGAATGTACTTGTCGAATATGACAGAGGTATGACGACATCTATGGTTGCAGTGTGCATAGTGAGAATGCGTGAATATCTTTCTTGGGAGTCACTGTATAGTTCTGCAAGTGCCGATTTAACCGTATTTTCAAAATGACAGATATTTCAGTTACCGTGGCACAGGGCGATGAGCTTGCCGAGGTCGTGCAGTTGTACAAAATTGTTGGGTACGGTGGCGGGGTCTCCGCTGACGACGTAACAGTCATAGCTCGAAAGGAAGGCCGCCTGATTGGCGAGGTTCGCCTATGTAATGAGGGGGCATTTAAAGTTCTACGAGGTATGCATGTGCATCCCGATTTCCAGCAGCAAGGCGTCGGCAGCGTTCTGCTATCTCATTGCGTGCCTCATCTTAATGACGGTCATGCCTACTGTTTGCCATACAATCACTTAGTCCGATTTTATGAGCAGATTAATTTTGCAGTTGCGGAGGCGGATGAGCTTCCGCCGATCCTTCTGAGTAGACTTACAGCTTACGTTTCAGCAGGGCAAGCTGTGTTGGCAATGAAACGCCTACCACTTGGCTGAATGTGTAACCACTAGCGGACATGAGCCTGCCATAACAACGGGTATTCCAAAAATGACGGTCAAGTCGCCTCTCACTGAAAGGTATTCGCGCTGGCGTATCGTGAGCTTTGCCGCCTTTGCAGTGATGGTTGGCCTGTTTTTGTTCTCGCTTTTTTAAAAACATGAATTGAGACGCATCGGCTACCGGCCAAGAGTAGCCGTTGAGCGATATTGAGGACTTTAAAATGCGGAATTTGGTTGTGAGTCTGGTCGTTCTGTTGGCATGTCTTCATGTGAATGCCTCCGAAATTGTAACCATGGAGACCGCCGTAAAGCTTGCCGAAGTCTTTGTCGCGGCGAACGGTTATACAGACCTGCCCGAGTCAGGCGTTAAGCATGCACTCGATTACGAGAGCATTGAGTGGACCTCTGCCCGAAAAGAGCTTTTAAAGGGGCGACGTAACACCTTGTTGCCAACGGCCATTGGAGCGAAATATGGTCGAAAAAGTGGGCAATCGGGATGGAGCGTGGCGTTTGATTACGCTAACCAGCGCGGTATTCCTGACGCGTGCCGAGTCGTGACAATGGAATCGAATGGCCGCGATATACGAATCGAACATGTTGACGGCATTCGAAAATATTTTGCGGGTTTTGAAAAAGATCAGCGACGCTAAACGACCGGCAGATGACACTAGCGACTGAATGAACGGTACATGCTATGCGCGAGAAAATTAGTCATGAGGAATACGTCCAATCGGTTCGCGACCAAGTCGTAAAAACCGCAAAGGCAATGCAAAACGGCGAACTTAGTTACCTTCTCGGCGCAAGAAAACTCGATGCCCTTCGACATGAAGCCTCGGTAAAGGATGACGATGCAGATTTTAGAGTGTTCGTCGCGATTGCTTCAGAAACGGACGATTTCCCCTTGGGGACTGCTCGACAGCACTGGGACAGGGGCGCGCTGGACCGGCTTCAGCCTGAAATTGACGCTGCTGAAATTTGGGCCAGGGAGCAGGCGGAGTCAACATGCGCCAAGCTCGTCCGACGATTCAGCTAACGGCCAGTTTCAGACTTTCGCGTAACCGACGAATGTGATGAAGTTTTATTAGTGATTTTTTGTCGCCGGAAAAGTCGTCTTTTATTTTCCTGATTTCTAGCAGATACATTTAACGAAGCTAAAGAGCTAAATTATGAGTGATTTTCAGAAATCTGGAGTGTAGACGATGGCGTTTGAGTTAGTACATTCACGTTGCGTCATCGATAGGAAAAAAAGTGTTCGTGTAGACTTTTATAAGGATACAGGAAGCATTGAAAATTTGGATGGCACGCGTTTAAGGCAGGCGCTCTGCTTCTATTATGTGTATGGCGGATTGGAGATGGGGAGCGGCACGTATTTTGTTTCATTTACACCTTACAAGTATAAAGGTGCTGATGGTAAGGATTACGTCGATATCTGCCCAACAAATATTATTCTTCCAATAAAAACGCTGGCGACATATTTTTCAAAAAACCAGCAAAGCGATGTGGCCAGACTCGGGCTAGAGCATTTTATTGCCGGCTACCACGTAGGCATTTACGTATCCGATTTGAAGAAGGCGTTTGCCTTTTATTGCAAGTCACAATTGACCCTTGTTAAAGAGCGAACCGGTATTGATTGGACCGTTTGCATTGATGTCACGGACTGTCGGCAAGATATAGCACTAACGAAGCTTATCGAGATGGAAGGCCGCGAAACGCAACCCTGCCCTGTTAACTGGGATTATCCAAGCGGATGAGCTAATGTAACATCGACCTGCCGGTTTCGGGAGCACGCTATGGACGTTTATGGGCGGCTTCAGCATGAAATGAGAATTTGTGAGTTTTTTTGATTAGCAAGCTGCTATCCTGAACCCCTGTGGCCGAGTTAGTGGAGAGATTGATATGCAAAAATCTGTGCAGGTCTTGATGTTTATTAGCGCTATCTGGGCTGCGGCTGCGAACGCCAATCCGCCCGCGACGTTGAGTGACGACGACTGGATTGCTGCCGCCCGGGTTTCTCTAGCGGCAGTTGACCATTCAAACCAGTCCATTATCGTGATCGACGATAACCTACCCATACCCGCTCAGAATGCTATAAAACACTTACGCAAAACGATATCAATTAACGAACTCCCAAACAAAGACAACTTTGAATTGCCGCCAGGGGGCTACCTCAGGGTGCGCCAGCTTGCGTTGAGCGGCGACCGTTTTGAATTCCGAAGTACGAGTGGTGTTATCCCAAAAAATGCCAACCTAAACTGCGGTGTGACTGAGCACTTCTTTATCGCTCGGGATGCGGGAGGTGCTTGGAAGCCTGACGATCTCCGCACCGTTACTATGTGCTGATATTACGGATGGGAGACAATAAGGCAAGACATTAGCTGTTAGAAAGGCATCGCAATTTGTCATTCAATGACGGGCCGCTTCGGACGACAATCGACCGTCGCCATTCGGCCATCAGCGGACATTGAACTACTTGCATTCAATTCGAATTATTTAGAGAAAATGCGTACCTTAAAATTTGTAATCCTTATTCTGCTTTCCAGTGTCCTATCCGCCTGTGTGACTGCGCCTGATGTTCGCATAGAGGAAAGCGCACCCGTAGCGAAATCTTCTCAAGTGGGTTCGCCTATCGTGTCTGAGCCTCTGAAGCTTAACGACACAAGGATCAGCATGAATGTGGAAGGTGGATTTATGCGAGAAGTTAGCCAGGAGTTTTCCGATGAATTGAGCTTTAAGATGCGCATGATAGAAGAGCATGCGGTTATAAAATGGTCGCCGGTAATTGGTGTCTGCCTCAAGCAGTCATCTTCCGAAGCATCGGCGTGCATGCAGTTCCTACGGATCTCGGATATGGGCCCCGACTTCAGAGCAACCTTCTACTACCTGGATAACAAGCAGGCGCCACGCCATCATAACCTGATCTTGGTGGGTCACAAATCTGCTTTGGGCCAAGCGATCAACATTACGGTTAAACAGAAGTCGGATCAGTTGATATTTTCAATCAACGGCAAGGACGAAACCTTCCCTGTTCCTTTCAAAGCCGAAATCCTAGAATATCACTGTTCCTCTGCAGTGTGTGAATTCCGCGATTGAGCGACGAAATAGGTCCCCGTACCGCCGGTGGAAAATCTGCCTGGCTGCCACCGGCCAAAAGCGGTCTTCATCGCTGCATCAGCTTTGCCTAAGATTGCATCCACCAACGCCTGGTTACCATGAATCGAATCTTCCGCAATTTTATAGCTATCGTTATGGCTGGGAGCGCTGTTCCAGCGCTTGCGTGTGGGCCGGCAGCATCTCAAGATTATGCAAAGACAGAAGAACGTGTCCGTGAACGATTTGAGAGCGTTGATTCGGTCATGCTCGTTACTCTCCTTGATGTTAGGAAAGTAAAAAAGATAGAAATGGAAATTGAGCTTCAGGGAGAAAAGTCAACCTTCAGGATCGATCGTGTATTCAAGGGAAGCGCAAAGTCAGGCGGCAAACTGATCCTTAATACGTACACCACTTGTGCCAATTATGTTGTAGAAAAATGGAATGGAAATAAAGGTCCGATTGTTTTGTCACGGAAATGGCTTCTATACCGAAATCAGTCTGATACTCAGATGCCAGCGCACGATATGGCACAGCCATTTGATTTTGCAACCTACGACGTCAAGGTTCTACAGAATTTAGTCCGTGTCCGCGTTAATAAGCCTCGCTAATATAGCGTTACATTTTGATAATTTTCGGCCGAGATCGGTCAGAAGCAACCGCTCGATTGACGAATCATAGGAATAAAAATGAAAAAAATTCTAATTTTTCTCACAAATAGTACGCGATTGTTGAGCGGATTTGTGGGTTTCGGTTTTGTTATTCTTTCCTTGCCACTTTCATTACTTGCCGCCGCATTTCCTCAGGGAGAACCATCTACGCCAACTTGGGAAATTATCGGCTTCGTTGTAGGAAACGGAATTCTAGTAGCAGCGGGCTTTATTATGTTTTCTTTAGGGTGGTCAAAAACTTTCACAAGATTGAATTTTAGGCGCCTAACTTTTTTATTTTTACTATTTCCGCTAGTAGTTAGTTTTATTTTAATTAATGCCAGTCGAACGCAGTTCCCACCAAAGGAAATTGCAATTATATTTTGCATTTTTACGTTATGGCTACTTCTTTTGTGCGTTAAGCCGAATTTGCTAAAATAATCGCTATTAAAAAAATATTGATGGCTGGAATCGGCCAAAACCAGCCGGTCAAAGAGTGTGAGAAAGGGAATAGTTATGAGTTGGGACATAACTGTCCAGCGCTTCAGCAAGGAGTATGCATCCATCGCCGAAATTCCAGACGACGAGTAGTGTTCAGTTCTTGGAAGCAGCGCGGAGGTTCGGACTGTGATAAGTCGATTTTTTCTTGCTGTCGATTGGACTGACAGTGCCTGGGGTATCTTCGAGTCTGACTATGGTTCTGTGGAATTCAACATAGGAGCAGACGAACAGAATAATGGATTCATGATGCACGTGCGCGCCTCCAATCATGTAATCCCCATAATCGTGGCCATGTGTCTGTCGGAACGTTGGCAGGCTCTTGATTGTAGCGAGGGTGTGTTTTTGGAAAAAGCATCAGCCTCGGCCGCAGGACTTGAAAGCTGGACGGCATATCGCAACCAAGTAATAGACGGCGCGTAGTTGCCAGTTCGGCCACCAGCGGACCGACGAGACATAGGATAATACGCGATGACTTCTACGAAAATGGTTGTTTGATGAAAAGATGTATTTATAGCGGCGAAATCATTGTGCAAGATAAGTTGGCAAGCGACAAAAACAAGGATTCTCTTGCGCATGTATTTCCAAATTCTATAGGTGGTCATAAAGGCTACAGAGGAATTTTGTCAAAAGACTCTAATTCCACAATCGGAAATTCTATTGAAAAGCCTTTTTGCGACCTCTTCGGATGTTTATTGCTTGACATAAATCCAGTAAGACAGCGTGGGGCGCCACTTGCAAAGGAGTACGTTACCAAAGATGGAATCAAGGTCGTAAAATCTCCTGGCGGAGTCCAATTGGAAATCGCTGAGCCATTTAAATTGAAATTTGGTGAAAATACTTTTCTTTATTCTCCGAGCAAGAGAAAAAATAAAAAGTTAATAGAAAAATTTCAATCATGGGAAGACAATTTAAAGCTAGTCGATATCAATAGTACAGATATATTTTCTCCAGAAATAGCAACAAAATTTGAATTCGACTATTCAAAAATTCTTCCTGCATTGAATATATTTGCATGCACTTATGCTGCGGGAAACGGTCTAAATTTTGGTCAAAAATTCAAAAAAATAGTCGACAGAAAGTCAACTGAATATATCTTTTTGTGTGAAAGCAAATTCAAAATTAAAGCCCCGCTTTATTCGATTACGCACTCTATTGTCATAAAGAACGAAGGGGCGATATGCAAAGCTTACATTAATGTATTCGACATTTTTTCCGCATTGGTTTTTCTTCCTGGAAATGTTTTATGCGACACTAGTCACGGAATTGATATTATCACAGGAAAAGAGTTTGCCATAGAAGTTCCAGATAATTTTTTATCTTCCTCAAATATTGCAATTTATAAAAATCAAGAAAAATACACTGATGAATTTGCAAAAAAGAAACTAATCAGATTGCTAGAGTTAGTGCAATACCACCAAATGAAAAGATTTGTTATGTATGCATTTGAGTTTGCTTTTAAGGAAGTTCAATCTGATGAGGCTGCCATACATCTGGCTTGTGATTTGATTGAGAGAAAATATAGGGAGTTAAAACCGCCTTCGCTTCTAGTGGCTGGATTGACCAAGTAACACCAAGTCGCTTTTTGATTTACATCAGAATCATCGTCAAGCAATGCGGCAAGTTAAGGCCAGTATGCGTGACAGAGCTCATTTTAGCTACGCTGCAAATCTGCACGACATTACCCATCGACCGCTTCGGGGCGAATTCTGCCTGAGCTGAGCAAGGGGAGCACACCAGTATTTTCGATAAGATTGTCTCATTCTCTTCAGTGGCTCCCACCTCCACAAAAAGAATCCCGCAGGATTGGCATTGCTGGCCTGTGCATGATGGATCGCTTTGATCTGCATCAAGTAAATCTTTGATAGACATCTGGATAACTACCGACAGCCCGTTATTTCTGGATCTGACCGAGAGTAGCAGCATCCCCGACGCCAAGACGATCTGGCTGTTCCGAGACCGTCTGGCGCAAGCGGGCGCGGGTAGCCATACATCTCTTCCAACGGGCTAAGCTCGAACAAAATGAAGGGCATAAATTGGGCTGAATCGCGACATTCAGCCTGTGCGTCGATGCTGCGTGTTCGTTTAACGGCTACGAGGGAGACTCTTGTGCGAGTCTGAAATAAGAGCATAATCAGGCACAGTCTCGCCATTGACAACGGCGCAAACCTTTCTCAGGGGGCAACATGAGTAAGAATAGGAAGTCTATTGCGCTGCTGACCGCAGTTCAATTTATTGTATGTGCAAGCGCCCTGGCGGAGAATGAGCAAGCCAGTGCGCCGGAAGGCGAAGCCATGGTCAAGCAGGCCGTTGCCTTGATCAAATCCGCCGGGCCGGAGAAAGCCTACAAGGTATTCACCGAACATCCCGGCGGCGCATTCAAGGACCGCGATCTTTATGTATTTGTATATGACTTCGACGGGAACTGTTTGGCACAAGGGGCAAATCCCAAGATGGTAGGCAAGAATTTGCTCATCATTAAGGATGTCGATGGCAATTCTTTCATCAAAGGCATGATTGATATGGTCAAGAGCAAGGGCAAGGGCTGGTACGGTCCCTACAAGTTCAACAACATAAAGACGTCCACCTACGATCCCAAGAAATCCTATTGTGAGCCTGGAGCGCCGAACACGATAGTGTGCGTCGGCATACACCCCTGACCGGATGTTTCTTCGATTGAACCGTCACGAGTTTCTGTAGCGAATATGTTACATTTTAGGTATAACAAAGTGCTTAGTAAGAGGGCGGAACTGCGAAGGTCCGTAACGGGGCGGTAGCCGCCGATCGTTATTTCGGCGGCTGAAGCCCACAGTTGGAATCTTTGAGGCGCGGCTTACCGGACCGACGGAAGCCGTTTTGATCAGCGTGCCGGGGCTAACGGGGTTCCTGTCAGTTCACTTTCGGCTGCTTCATCGGGAGTTTCGAACGGCGCGGTGCGGGTGGCGAGCTCCAGCTCCTCGAAGGCGTCGTAGGTCAGCGTCATCAGGCGCTCCGGGTCGGGGACCAAGTCGGTGTCCACGAACAGCGCGAGCTGGATCTGTCCCGCATACGAAATGAACGCCAGGCCAACACCCAGCTTGCCGGCCTGCGGCACCCAGCAGATCAGATCCGTCATGCGCGAACCGGCCAGGTAGCGGCGGCTGCCGGGGCCTTCGATATTGGTCAGCACCACCGAGCCTTTGGACGTGAACAGGTTCAGCGCAAAGTGCTGCAAGGCCGTTGGCAGGCAGCCGGCGATCGACAAGAAGGCCATCGTGGCGCGCGGTTGGTGCGAGCGTTTGATAGCTGTCATGCGTTCGCTGGACTGGCGCAGGCGTACGCATGGATCGTCCATATTGGTCGGCAGGTCCACCGCTACCAGGCCAAACTCATTCCCCAGCTGGAAGGCATTGGCTTTCTCGCGCAGGTTGAAGGTGACGGCAGCGCGCAGCGCGCGGCCATCGGGACGCTGTCCGCGTTCGCCGAGATATTGGCGCAGCGCGCCGGAGACGGCCGCCACCCACACATCATTCAACGTCACGCCCATGCGCTTGGACATGGCGCGCACGCGGTCCATCTCCAGCGGCGGCAACCACACCAGCTGCTTGGTGCCGGTCATCGGCGCCTTAAACTGGCTGGGCGCATCGGGCCACAGCACCGACAGGCGCGCCACGTGGAAGGCGATCTTCAACCACGACACGCCGCGCGCCACCGCCGAGCACACGGCGTTGTGCGCCACCGTTGCGCGGTGCGGATGGCCGACCGGCGAGGGCGTGCGGCCATGCACGCCGTTGTCGTCGGTCAGGTGATTGAGCACGTGTACCAGCCCCAGGCCGTCGGTGATGCAGTGGTGGACGCGGAATACGATGGCGTGTCCGCCGTTGACGCGGTCCAGCACCGTCATGTGCCACATCGGCCGCTCGCGTTCCAGCGGCAGGTGGGCGATGCGGGTCATGTGGCCTTGCAGCTCTTCGCGGCTGACTTCCTGCGACATCTGTTCCAGCTTGATGTGCTGGGCGATGTTGAACTGGTCGTCCTCCACCCAGTGCGGACGGCCGCGCCGCTGCACCACCTTCTGCGTGAAGCGCGGGTAGTTGGGCAGGCGCAGGCCGATGGTGGAGATCAGCCGCTCCATGTCAACCGCGCCCTCGAACAGCAGGATACTGTTGATGACCATCAGGTTCTTGTCTGTGTCCATGCGATGCCACGCATAGTCGCGACGCGTCATTGCCGCCGGTGCTGCGGTTGGTTTGCTCATTTGATGCTGTCTCCTCATGCGGCACCGGATCTTTGCCGATGTCCGCTTATATTTCGCTTATATTTTTACTGGCCGTGCTTCCGCTTCCTGTTCTGGAACCGGCGCCGCTGCCGCCACCGCCTCCACGGATTTGGGTGAGCGCGGCCGCAGGGCATAGCGGTTCAAGCCAGACATGTGGATGCGGCACAGGTATTCCGGCCAGTCGATGACGGTCGGGTCGACCATGTAGCGCGCCCGGTCTTCGCTGCCGAAGCGCTGCGCCAGCGCCATCAGCGATTTGTTATGGAACACGTAGCGCGGCGCGGTGTAGAACGAGAACGTCAACGCCAGCAGCTGCGTGGTACGCAGTGCTTCGAGCTTGGGCGATTCGCCCGCGCCCAGCAGGCGGCGCACGCCGCTCCATGCTGTCGCGCCCAGGCTCATGGCCCGCAGCATCAACAGGAATGCCGGACGGCTGACGACGCGGAAGCCGTGCTTAGGTTCGTTGTAGAACAGCCGCTCGTAGTTGCGCCAGTTGCGCTGCGATTCGGTCTGGATCAGTTCGATCACGCGGCCCACCGAGATCGGGTTGGCGGAGCCGGTGCAGGCTTGGTAGATGCGCGTGGCGCCGGGAGCGGCCAGCGCCTCGGCGGCCGCCAGCACGATGCTGTTGGCGACCATGTCGGCCGGCACGATGTCGACGATCTCGTTCGGCTTGGCCGGGAAGAAGCTGGTCTTGCCGCGCGCGTAGGCCAGGATGATGGCGTCGGCCACCTTCACGCCTTCCAGCCAGCCGGGCGCCGGCTCCTGCAGGGTGCTTTCGATGATGGACGGGCGCACGATGGTCAGCGTCTTGCCGCGCATGGCCTGCATCGCCAGCTGCTCGCCCATCCACTTGGTGAAGGTGTAGGTGTCGTTCCAGCCGTGGTAGTTGGCTTCGGCGATGCCCAGCTCCGTCAGGCGACGCGGCAGCTGTTCGGCGTCGCTGGTGTCGGCCTTGATTGCGGCCACCCGGTGCTGCAGGTGTTTGAGTAAACCGTATAAATCATAATGGCCGTCGGCGTGGCGCGGGATGGCGGCGCGCGCCGGGGTCACGTTTTGCTCCAGCATGTCGCCCCGGTTGTAGCCGTTGACGTAGCAGGTGGATACCTGCACCAGCGGCGCGTTGTTGGCGCGCGCCAGTTCGGCGACGTTCTGCACGCTGAGGGCGTTGATGGCCAACGCCACATCCAGCGCTTCCCGGAAGTTGACGCTGGCGGCTGCGTTGATCACCAGGTCGATGCGGCGGGCCAGTGCGTTGAACTCGGCCAGCGGCATGCCGAAGCAGGGCTCGGTCACTTCGCCGGTCACGCATTCGATGCGCTCGGCGAAGAACTCGGCCAGGAAGGCCGGGCGTTCGGCGCGCAGGCGGTCGAAGATGGAGGAGGTGGCGATGTCGCGCTCAAAGCGGGTGCGGGCGTCGCCGTTGGTCTTGCCGCGGCCGCCGCGGATCACCAGCACGATGCGGCCGATGTCGGGCACGCTGCGGATGAGCTTTTCCAGCACTACCTTGGCGAGAAAACCGGTGCTGCCGGTAATCAGTACGCGCTTACCGGACAGTGCTGCGTGTACGTTCAATGCTGGTTTCATAGGAGGTTTTCTCAGAAACGGTGTCATTACTGCAATGAGCCGATCTTAGAGCGAAACCGGGGAGTGACTGGCGATTTTGCAGTGGCTTTGGAAGCCAAACGCATGGCTGCGCGAGTCATGCGGAGTGAGCACCGGAGAAACGGATATGGTCCCATTTGCAATATTGAGGCATTTGCGCAACGCTCTATGTTCGCTGGGAACTCAGTCTGGTCTTACATCGGCCTGAGCGGCGCTCCTATACCGCGCTGTGGCTGGCTGGAAGATGATGGTTTACCGGTAATGCCGGCATACAACTACTTCTACAGGAGATCATCATGACTCAGCGTCAAAAACCGGAAGAGGCTAAGCAATCGGGCACGCCAGGCTCGCAGCAGAGCGGCACGCGTGGCGGCAGTCAGCAGCAAAGCGTGGACACCAGCCGTGATACGAAGAACAAGGAAAACAGCGATCCTGCCCAGCGGCAGTCGGGCAGCCGCGATGAGCGGGGTAATCGCGACGAGCGCTAGGCCCGTAGTTTAGCGGGGGGCCTCGGGATACAGGCCGTGGACGCGGCCGAACAGCCGGGTGAGTCCCAGCAGGGCGTCGATGTGCGGGGTGGGCAGCTGCAACCGCTGGCCGATCTCGCGCACGGCGCCCACCAGTGCGTCCAGTTCCAGCATGCGGCCGGCTTCGGCGTCCTGCAGCATGGAGCTTTTGAAGGCGCCCAGCTTGCGCGTGACGAGGTGGCGCTGCTCGGGCGTTTCGGCGATGCGGCAGTCGATGCGCTCGCCGATGATGGCCGCCTCGCGCATCGCGGCGCGGCAGAACTCTGCCACCAATTGATCGTCCAGGATGCGGTCCGCCGTCGCGCCGGTGATGGCCGAGACTGGATTCAGGGTCATGTTTCCCCATAATTTGTACCAGATGTCGTAGCGGATATCGGCCGATACCTTGACGTCGAAGCCGCCCAGGCGCAGCAGGGCGCCTAGTTGCCGGGCGCGTTCGGAGTCGCCGCCGGCCGGTTCGCCGATGATCAGGCCATTGCCCATCTTGTGGCTGACCAGGCCTGGCGACGGCGCAGCGGTGCTGGCGTGGACCACGCAGCCCAGCACTTGCCGGTAGGGCAGCACGGCCGCGATGACGCCGCCGGGATCGACGCTGGCCAGCGGTTCGTCGCCGATGGCGGGCACGCCCTGGCCGAACCACCAGGGCACGCCGTTCATTGCGGGGAGGATGAGGGTGTCGGGGCCGATCAGCGGCGCGATCTGCAGGGCCACGGCGGCCAGCGCCTGGCCCTTGACGGCGATGATCACCACGTCCTGCGGGCCCAGTTCGGCTGCGTCGTTGCTGGCGCGGGCAGGGACCTGGGTCAGCACGCCGTCCTGTTGGAGGCGCCAGCCTTCTTGCCGCAGGGCGGCGAGCGTGTCGCCGCGCGCGTACGCGCTCAAGTCGCAGGACCGGGCTGCGGCCAGGCGCGCACCGATGAAACCACCGATGGCGCCGGCGCCTGCTATGCATACTTTCATTCGATACTCCGTGTGGGAAAGTTTGCTTATTTTGCCACAGCAGAGAAGCACGCACGTCGTTCCCGCGCACGCGGGAATCCATACTTCGCAGCCGTAGCTGACTCAGCATGGGTTCCCGCTTTCGCGGGAACGACGGGGTATGTTAGTTACGGATGTCGAGCGCGCGGTTCAGGCTCAGTGCCGCCAGCGAGCAGACCGCGCCCGACAGCAGGTACAAGCCCACATACGCCAACCCGAACTGCGACGACACGCCCAGTGCCACCAGCGGCGCGAACCCCGCGCCCACCAGCCATGCCAGGTCGGACGTGAAGGCCGCGCCGGTGTAGCGGTATTGCGCCGGGAAGTTGGCCGTGACCGCGCCTGCTGCCTGGCCGTACGACAGACCCAGCAGGGCGAAGCCCAGCATGATAAAGGTATCCTGCGCGCCTTCGCCGCCGTTGAGCAGCATCGGCACGAAGCCGCTGAACACCGCGATCAGGATGGCCAGCGAGCCCAACGTACGGCGGCGGCCGATGCGGTCGGCGATCACGCCGGACGCTACCACGCCGACAGCCATCAGCACCACGCCCACCATCTGCGTGCCGAGGAAGCCGGTCACCGAGCGTGGCGAGTAAATCGTGATCCACGACAGCGGGAGCACCGTCACCAGGTGGAACAGCGCATAGCTGGCCAGGGCGGCGAGGGCGCCGATGATCAGGTTGCGGCCCTGCGAGCTGGCCATCTCGATCACGCTGGTCGGCTGCAGTTCGCGCTCTTCCAGCAGCTTGGCGTACTCGCTGGTCGAGGTCAGGCGCAGGCGGGCGAACAGCGCCACCACGTTGATGGCGAAGGCCACGTAGAACGGATAGCGCCAGCCCCAGTCCATGAAGTCCAGGTCGCTCAGGTTGCCGATCAGGTACCAGAACAGGCCGGCGGCGATGAAGAAGCCGGTGGGCGCGCCCAGCTGGCCCAGCATCGCGTACCAGCCGCGCTTGTTTTCAGGGGCGTTGAGCGCCAGCAGCGACGGCAGGCCATCCCACGAGCCGCCCAGCGCCAGGCCCTGGCCGATACGCAACACCGACAATATCAGGATGGAGTAAAAACCGGTGTCGGCGTAGGATGGCAGGAAAGCAATGCCGGCGGTGGTCGAACCCAGCAGCAGCAGCGCGCCGGTGAGCTTGGCCTCACGCCCGTAGCGGCGCTGAATCGCCATTGATATCACGGTACCGATAGGCCTTGCAATAAAGGCAAAAGAGAAGATGGTGAACGCGTACAAGGTGCCTTCCAGCCGCCCGTCGAACGGGAACAGCAGCGAAGGGAACACCAGTACGGAAGCAATCGCGTAGACAAAGAAATCGAAATACTCGGAAGCGCGGCCTATCACCACGCCGACCGCTATTTCGCCTGGTGAAATGTGATCGTCGTCCCGTGCATTGATGTTGCGTGCATCATTACCGGCCTGAGATGGTTCTTGGGCGCCAACATGCACGCCATTTGGTGTAGTCGTAGTGGCCATAATCTCTGTCTCTTTACGTTGATTTTTTTATCACGAATATGTCCCGGCTCCTAGGACAAAGTGTCCAATGGCAAGAACATTCCGTGATTGGTACAGTACCACATCATCCACATACTGTAACGTAGATTACCTCATGATTCCTCCTCTCGCGCGTCGTGGACTGTTCCTCGCACCGCTGTTGTGGCTAGCAGGCTGCAACACGGTGGTGCTGAACCCGTCCGGTGATATCGCAGCCCAGCAGGCACACCTTGTTGTTGTGTCAACGCTGCTGATGCTGTTGATTATCGTACCCGTCATGTTTTTGATTTGCCTGTTCGCCTGGCGCTACAGGAAGTCGAACACCTCCGCTGAATACAAACCGAACTGGGACCATTCGACCAAGCTCGAACTGCTGATCTGGGGCGCACCGCTGCTGATCATCATCGTGCTGGGCCTGATCACCTGGATCTACACCCACTTGCTGGACCCATACCGTCCGCTGAGCCGCATCGACGAGAACCGTCCTGTGGCCGTCGGCGTCAAGCCGTTGGAAGTGCAGGTCGTGGCGATGGACTGGAAGTGGATGTTCATCTACCCGGAGCAGGGCATCGCCACCGTCAACGAGCTGGTGACCCCGATCGACGTGCCGGTGCGTTTCCACATGACCTCGTCGACCGTGATGAACGCGTTCTACATCCCTGCGCTGGCCGGCATGGTCTACACCATGCCCAGCATGGAGACCCAGCTGAACGCGGTGATGAACAAGGTGGGCGTGTACGACGGCTTCTCGTCGAACTACAGCGGCGCCGGTTTCTCGGACATGAAGTTCAAGTACCACGGCGTCAGCCAGGCTGACTTCGACGCCTGGGTCGCGAAAACCCGCGCCGGTGGCGGCACGCTGACCCGCGCCGGCTACCTGGACCTGGACAAGCCGACCATCAAGCATCCGATCATGCACTTCGGCAGCGTCGACAAAGGCCTGTACGACCTGGTGCTGAACCGCTGCGTGGCCGAAGGCTCGACCTGCATGAACGCGCAGATGGAGCAGGACGCCATGCGCATGCAGGCCGCCGCCGCCGCGAAAGAACTGCCGAAAGATGTGTGCGAGCCTAAAGTCGCCACCGCCACGGCCCAACCACTCCGTAAAGAATGACCATGTCTGATCTCAACCTGACCAAACTGATCTTTGGGCGGCTGTCGCTGGAAGCAATTCCATACCACGAGCCCATCCTGATCGGCACCTTCGCCATGGTGGCGATCGGCGGCCTGGCCTTCCTGGCCGCGATGTTCAAATTCCGCCTGTGGGGCCCGCTGTGGCGCGACTGGATCACCTCCATCGACCACAAGAAGATCGGCATCATGTACATGGTGCTGGCGATTATCATGATGCTGCGCGGCTTCGCCGACGCGCTGATGATGCGCGCCCAACAAGCGATCGCCTTCGGCGACAACGCCGGCATGCTGCCGCCGCACCACTACGACCAGATCTTCACGGCCCACGGCACGATCATGATCTTCTTCGTGGCGATGCCGCTGGTTACCGGCCTGATGAACTACGTGGTGCCGCTGCAGATCGGCGCGCGCGACGTCTCGTTCCCGTTCCTGAACAACTTCTCGTTCTGGATGACCACCTTCGGCGCCATGCTGACCATGGTCTCGCTGTTCGTCGGTGAATTCGGCCGCACCGGCTGGCTGGCCTTCCCGCCGCTGTCGGGCATCGCCGCCTCGCCGGATGTCGGGGTCGACTACTACATCTGGTCGCTGCAGGTGGCCGGGGTAGGGACCACGCTATCGGGCGTCAACCTGATCGCCACCATCGTCAAGATGCGCGCGCCAGGCATGAACATGATGAAAATGCCGGTCTTCACCTGGACCGCGCTGTGCACCAACGCCCTGATCGTCGCCACCTTCCCGATCCTGACCATCACCCTGGCGATGCTGTCGCTGGACCGCATGGTCGGCACCAACTTCTTCACCAACGACCTCGGCGGCAACCCGATGTTGTACGTCAACCTGATCTGGATCTGGGGCCACCCCGAGGTGTACATCCTGGTGCTGCCGGTGTTCGGCGTGTTCTCGGAAATCGTCTCGACCTTCAGCTCCAAGAAGCTGTTCGGCTACACCTCGATGGTGTACGCCACCGTCGTGATCACCATCCTGTCCTACCTGGTATGGCTGCACCACTTCTTCACCATGGGCTCGGGCGCGTCGGTGAACTCGTTCTTCGGCATCACGACGATGATCATCTCGATCCCGACCGGCGCCAAGATCTTCAACTGGCTGTTCACCATGTACAAGGGCCGCGTGCGCTTCGACGTGCCGATGCTGTGGACCGTCGGCTTCATGCTGACCTTCACCATCGGCGGCATGACCGGCGTGATGCTGGCCGTACCGCCTGCCGACTTCGTGCTGCACAACTCGCTGTTCCTGATCGCCCACTTCCACAACGTCATCATCGGCGGCGTGGTGTTCGGCTGCTTCGCCGGCCTGAACTACTGGTTCCCTAAAGCGTTCGGCTTCAAGCTCGACGAATTCTGGGGCAAGGTCTCGTTCTGGTGCTGGCTGGTGGGCTTCTGGGTGGCCTTCACGCCGCTGTACGTGATGGGCTTCATGGGCGTTACCCGCCGCATGAACCACTTCGAAGATCCTTCGCTGCAAAAATGGTTCGTGATCGCCGCCATCGGCGCGCTGATCATCGCCGCAGGTATCGGCGCGATGCTGGTGCAGTTCTACGTCAGCTGGAAGAACCGCGAGAAGCTGCGCGACGTCACCGGCGACCCATGGGGCGGCCGCACGCTGGAGTGGGCCACCTCGTCGCCACCGCCGGACTACAACTTCGCCTTCACGCCAGTGGTGCACGAGAGCGACAGCTGGGCCGACATGAAGGCCAACCACTACCAGCGTCCGACCAAAGGTTTTGTTGCTATCCACATGCCGAAGAACACCGCTGCCGGCTTCATCATCTCGGCGCTGTCGTTCGCGCTGGGCTTCAGCATGATCTGGCAGATGTGGATTCCTGCCGGCCTGTCGTTCATCGCCATGATGGCCGCCATCATCACGCATACCTTTAACTACAAGCGCGATTTCTACATCCCTGCGGAAGAAGTCGTCCGCACCGAAGAAGCGCATACTCGTTTGCTGGAAAGCCATGTCTGAAACTATCGCTAACGGCGCCGTGAGCGCCGACCCAAGCGCACGCTACTACGTGCGCGAACACCACCCGGAGAACGGCACGCTGCTGGGCTTCTGGCTCTACCTGATGAGCGACTGCCTGCTGTTCGCCGGCCTGTTCGCCGCCTACGCTGTGCTGGGCCGCAACTACGCGGGCGGCCCGACCGGCGCCGAGCTGTTCGACCTGCCAACCGTGGCCCTCAACACCGGCTTCCTGCTGATGTCGTCGATCACCTACGGCTTCGCCATGATCGCCGCGCAGCGCAAGAGCGTGAAGGCCACCATCGTCTGGCTGGCCATCACCGGCCTGTTCGGTATGGCCTTCCTGTACCTGGAACTGGATGAATTCGTTCACCTGATCCACGAAGGCGCCGGTCCGCAGCGCAGCGCGTTCCTGACCTCGTTCTTCGCGCTGGTCGGCACCCACGGCCTGCACGTGACCTTCGGTTCGATCTGGCTGGTCACGCTGATCTTCCAGCTGGCCAAGCACGGCCTGACGCCGGAAAACAACCGTCGCCTGATGTGCCTGTCGATGTTCTGGCACTTCCTGGACGTGATCTGGATCGGCGTGTTCACCTTTGTTTATCTGATGGGAGTCCTGCCATGAGCGCACACAATCACGACCACCACGGCCATGACGACCACGGCCACGGCCACGACGGCGTGCCGCACGGCAGCCTGAAGGACTACGCGATCGGCTTCGTGCTGTCGGTGATCCTGACCGCGATCCCGTTCTGGCTGGTGATGCACAAGGCCTTCGACAAGTCCAGCACCACCGCCGCGGTGATCCTGGCCTTCGCGGCGGTTCAGGTAGTGGTGCACATGGTGTACTTCCTGCACATGAACGGCAAGATCGAAGGCGGCTGGTCGCTGCTGGCCACCTTGTTCACGCTGGTGCTGCTGGTCATCGTACTGGCCGGCTCGATCTGGGTCATGTACCACATGAACGTCAACATGATGCCGTCCATGGGTACGGACGTGCACAACATGCGCGACATGCAATAATGGACGGGGCATCGCGCCCACGTTCCCGCGCCCTGCGCGTCATCCTGGCCCTTGCGGCCGGGCTGATGTTCGCAGGGTTTTTTGCTTTGGGGACGTGGCAATTATTCCGCCTGCAATGGAAGCTGGCGCTGATCGAGCGCGTCGAGCAACGCGTGCACGCGGCGCCGGTGGACGCGCCCGGCGTGACGCAATGGCCGCAGCTGAACGCCGAGGCGGACGATTACCGCCGCGTGCGCGTCAGCGGCCACTACCTGAAGGGTTCGGATACGCAGGTGCTGGCCTCGCTGGACCGGGGCATCGGCTACTGGGTGCTGACGCCGCTGTGCACCGCCGACGGCGCCATCGTCATGGTCAACCGGGGCTTTATCCGCGCCGGTTCCGGTGGCTGGGCGCCACAGCCAGCGCCGCCGCCCGCCGCGGCCGATGCCTGCGCTGCGGGCGGCGATGCGGTCACGGTCACCGGCCTGCTGCGCCTGGGCGAAGTCGCCGGCCGTCTGCGCCAGAATGAGCCGGCCCGCAACTACTGGTACACCCGCGACGTGCAGGCCATCGCCCGGGCGCGCGGTCTGCCGGCCGTGGCGCCGTACTTCGTCGATGCCGACGCCGGCGCGGCGGTCGCAGAGGGCGAGCCGATCGGCGGCCTGACCGTGGTTTCCTTCGTCAACAACCATTTGGTTTATGCTGTCACCTGGTACGCGCTGGCGCTGATGGTCGCCGGGGGCGCCGCATGGGTCGTCCGCGAAGGGCGCAAATCAAAGACTAAAGCGTAAATGGCCAGGAAAAACGACAATCCGTACGACAGGGGCCGGCCGAATGCGCCGGTGATCGAACCGCTGGCGGCGGTGAAGGCGTCGGCCAACACCATCACCCACGCGGCCGGCCACAAGAACATGCAGCAGCTGATCCAGCTGCGCTGGATCGCCGTGGTGGGCCAGATCACCACCATCTTCGCCACCACCATGGTGTTCGACGTGCGCCTGCCGCTGCCGGCCATGTTGAACGTGCTGGCTTGCCTGATCGCCTTCAACATCGCCAGCACCCTGCGCTGGCAGGAAAACCAGGTGGTGTCCAACAGCGAGCTGCTGCTGGCGCTGACGGTGGACATCGCCAGCCTGACGGCGCAGCTCTACCTGAGCGGGGGCGCCACCAATCCCTTTGTGTTCCTGTACCTGCTGCACGTGATCCTGGGCGCGGTGCTGCTGGAGGCATGGTCGACCTGGACCATCGTCGGCGTCACCGGCACCTGCATCGCGGGGCTGGCCTTGTTCTCCGAACCGCTGGCGCTGCCATTGGACCACGGACGCGGCATCTTCAGCCTGTATGTGCAGGGCATGCTGATCTGCTTTGTGCTCGATGCGGCGCTGCTGGTGGTCTTCATCACGCGCATCATGAGCAACGTGCGGGTGACGGCGTCCAAGCTGGCGGACCTGCGCCAGCGCGCGGCGGAGGAAGACCATATCATCCGCATGGGCCTGCTGGCATCGGGCGCGGCGCATGAACTGGGCACGCCGCTGGCGACGCTGGCGGTGATCCTCGGCGACTGGCAGCACATGCCCGAGTTCAAGGCCAACGCCGTGCTGCTGGAGGAAATCGTCGAGATGCAGACGCAGCTCAAGCGCTGCAAGTCCATCGTCAGCGGCATCCTGCTGTCGGCAGGCGAGACGCGCGGCGAATCGTCGGCGGCCACCACCATCAACACCTTCCTGGCGGACCTGGTGGCGGAATGGCGGGTGGGGCGGCCGGTGGTGGAGTTTGAATTTCAAAACCGCATCGTGCCGGATCACCCGGTGGTATCGGACTCGACGCTGAAGCAGATGATCTGCAACGTGCTCGATAATGCGCTGGAGGCATCGCCGCAGTGGTTGCGGATGGAGGCCAGCGTGGAAGAGGAACAACTGGTGCTGCAGGTGATGGACGCCGGCCCGGGCTTCGCGCCGGACATCCTGGCGCAGCTGGGCAAGCCGTACAATTCAAGCAAGGGGCGGCCGGGCGGTGGCCTGGGCCTGTTCCTGGTGGTGAACGTGGCGCGCACCTTGGGCGGCGCGGTGACGGCGTCGAACCGGGCGCAGGGCGGGGCGCTGGTGCGCCTGACGCTGCCGCTGTCGGAGATTGAAATTCAACCGGAAACGAATCAATATGACTACTGAAGAAGAACGCGTACTGTTGCTGGTCGAGGACGACGCCGCCTTCGCCCGTACCTTGGGACGTTCCTTTGAGCGGCGCGGCTACAAGGTGCTGCTGGCCGAGAACGTGGACGAAGCCAGCGCGCTGCTGGTCGATCACTCGCCCGGCTACGCGGTGGTGGACCTCAAGTTGAAGGGCAATTCATCGGGCCTGGCCTGCGTGCAGATGCTGCACCAGCACGACGCTGAAATGCTGATCGTGGTGCTGACCGGCTTCGCCAGCATCAACACGGCGGTGGAAGCGATCAAGCTGGGCGCCTGCCAGTACCTGGCCAAGCCGTCCAACACCGACGACATCGAAGCCGCCTTCGAGCACGTGGCCGGCGCGGCCGAGCTGGAACTGACCAACCGCGCCACATCGGTCAAGACGCTGGAGTGGGAGCACATCCACACCGTGCTGGCCGAGACCGACTTCAACATTTCGGAAGCGGCGCGGCGCCTGGGCATGCACCGCCGCACCCTGGCGCGCAAGCTGGAAAAGCAGCGCGTCAAATAAAAGCGGGGTCAAGTCTGACATTCGGACACGAGGTCAGCCGTAGAGCTATCTACAGCAGGGATCGTGTCCGAATGTCAGACTTGACCCCCCATGTTTACTGCGCGAGTTGCGTGACCGTTAGTTGCATTTCCATGTGGGTCTTGTCATCGAGGTCGATCTTGACCGTGGCGGGTTCGCCCAGCGCCACCAGCAGGCCCGGTTGGCCGACCGGCTTGCCGGCGTGCTTGACGACTGCGCTGATGAACATCTTGCCGTCGCCGGTCGGCTTAAGCACGAATTGAGTCTCCCATTGCTGCGCGCCTTCGCCGCTGCGGATGGTGGCCGGTTCGCCGCTGCGCGCATGCAGGTGCGGCGTGCTTGCGGCGCCGTCTCCATTCAATTTCACTGCGACGTCGTAGAGCGGGCCGCCGGGTGCGTCCTGCGCCGCCCAGGCGGTCCAGCTGCCGGTTGCGATGGCGGCGGCGATGACGATGCGGCCGGTCAGACGTAGAGCATACGGCGTGGCGTGGTTCAGGCTCATGATTCTCTCTTTCAGTGGATGGGCGGATTGCCATTGACATGCAAGCGGAGCGTCGCTGGCGGATAGCTGGGTCTTCAGCATGGCGGTGGCGTAGCAGCGGCGCGCGTGCGGGTGGTTGCGGACCACCGCGGCGTCGCAAGCCAGTTCCTGGTCGGTGCGCATCAGGCGGTCGGCAACGTGGATCAGGGGATTGAACCAGTTCAGGCAGCGCAACGCGGCGCTGGCGGCGTTTGCCAGCGGGTCGCGGCGCCTGGCGTGGGTGCGTTCGTGGTCCAGTATCAGGTCGCGCTCGATCGGCGTGTAGCGAAGATCGAAATCCGCCGGGACCACGATGATGGGCCGCCACAGGCCGACCAGTGCGGGGCCAGCGCACAGGCACTCCGCATTGGCGATGTCGCCGCGCCGTGCGAGTTTGCCCAGGCTGCGCACGTAAGCGCGTTGTTGGCCCATGAGGCGCGCCGCGCAATACAGGGCGCCGGCCAGCCAGGCCAGCAGAATCAGGGTGTTTGCCGGCGCTGACGAAGCCGCCGGCGCCAGCCCACGCATTGCTGCTGCCAACGGCCGAACAGTGGCGGGTGCGTGCAGCGCGAGCACGCTGCCGGCCGGTGCGGCGGGCAGCAGCGCGGCCAGTCCGCACAAGGGCACGGCCAGCCACGCCGCATAGGCGACCCCGGGACCGAAGCTGCGGCGTAAGGGCTGGCGCAGCGCCATCACCACCACGGCGGCCACGCTCAGGGCTCCGGTGGCGCGCAGCAGCATGGACAGCAGCGTGTCGATGTCATTTGCCGTCATCGAGCTCTCCAATCAGGCGCTTGAGTTCTTCCAGGTCCGCTTTGCTCAACTTGCGGTGACGGCTGAAGTGCGCCACCAGCGGCGCGAGGCGGCCGTCGAACATGCGATCCAAAAAGCCCTTGCTTTCGCTGTGCAGCCATTGCTCGCGTGTGAACACCGCCGAGTACAGATAGCGCCGCCCATCCTTCAATACCTTGACCGCGTTCTTGCGCAGCAGCCGGTTGAGCAGGGTCTTGACGGTGGACTCCTGCCAGGCGCGCTCGCTGCCGATTGCGGCGGCGACTTCCTCCGCGCTGCGCGGACTATGCGCCCAAAGCGCCTCCATGACGACCGATTCGGCTTCGCTGATCTGTGGGATGGCTTTCATCGCTTTCTTCATTTACAAGTGTAATCGCTGCAAATGATTACAGTTGTAATCGACACTGTCAAGCGTTAAACTGCCAGGCATGACACAACAGACCTTATTGCCGGGTTTCGAACCCGAACCTCAGCTGACGGACCGCATCTTCTTCGCGGTCTTGCCCGACGCCGGCGCCATCGCCCGCATCCGCCAGCTGACCGCCGAGCTGAAGACCGCGCACGCCATGCGCGGCCGGCCCATCGCCGATACGCGCCTGCATGCCACGCTGTGCAACCTGGGCGACTTCCCCGGCATGCCGGACCGCCTGGTGGCGCTGGCGGGGCAGGCCGCCGCTTCGGTGGCCGCGGCAACGGCGCCTTTCACCGTCAGCTTCGACGTCGCCCAGACCTTCATCAACCGCGCCCGCAACCGGCCGTTCGTGCTGACCGGCGGCGATGGCACGACCGGCCTTGGCTCCTTATATAAAAGTCTCGCAACGGCCTTGCTCAAGGCGGGCCTGCCCGGAAATCCGCCGGGCTATACGCCGCACGTCACGCTGCTGTACGATGATGTCACGGCACCGCCGCAAGCCGTCGTCCCCGTTGAGTGGACGGTGCGCGAGCTGGTGCTGGTCCACAGCCACATCGGCCAGAACCTGCCTTACACCGCTCTGGGACGCTGGAGCTTGCAAGGCTAACTTTCAAGGTGAGTCCACTATGCTGATCAGACGTTGCGCCGTGTTGTTCCTGGAACCCCGCGAGGATTTGGATATCGACTGGTCGGCGTTGTTTGCCGGCGATGGCCCGCTCGGCGCATCCATCCGCTGGATGGCGCTGGCGCCGCATCTGGGCGAGGAGGTGGAAGTCTCCGCGGACGAGGTTGAGGCGCTGGGCGGCATCGGCCTGACGCTGTGGCAGGAAAGCGCCGACTGCGCCGCGCAGTACGGCGCCGCCGTCATCGCCCGCCTGCTGGAATGCGGCCTGCTGATCGGCGACGACGCGCGCTTCCGCGAGCGTGACGAGGTGCTGCGCTCGCAGAACTGGCGGCCGCTGTCGGCCGCCGCGCACATCTTCAGCCGCTGGGGCGATATGCGGGTCGACAAAGGCATGCAGTTCCCCAGCTTTGAAGAGCTGGTGGTTTCATATGGCACGCCGCCCGGTCCGGCCATCGAGTGTTGCGCCGAGGGCGAGGCCATCGCGCTGCCGTTTCCCGAGCGTGCGCGGCTCGACGACACCCTGTTCCAACGCTACACCGGCCGCAACTTCGATCCGGCCGCCGTGCTGCCCGTCGCCACCGTCGCCCGCTTATTGCAGCGCGCCTTCGGCTCGCAGGGCGAACGCGAAATGGCGCCCGGCGCCTTCGTGCTGAAGAAGCTCAGTCCTTCGGCCGGCGGCCTGCATCCGGTCGAGGCCTATGTGCTGGCGCAGCGCATCGAAGGCGTCGCGCCCGGCCTGTATCACTATCATCCGGTACGTCATGCGCTGGAGCCGCTGGCGGCGATGGATACCACGCAAACGGCGGAACTGGCGATGCGCATGGTGGCCGACCAGGATTGGTTTGTCGATGCGCCGATGATGGTGGTGCTGGCGGCGCGGGTGGAGCGCAATTTCTGGAAGTACCGCAATCACGCCAAGGCCTATCGCGCGCTGCTGCTGGACGCGGGCCATCTGTCGCAGACCTTTTATCTGCTGGCGACGGAGGCGGGAATGCCGGCATTTGTGACGGCGGCGGTGAACGAGATCGATATCGAGCGGGTATTTGGGCTCGATCCCTTGAAGGAGATGGTGATCGCTGTGTGCGGTTGCGGACAGGCGTCCGGCGCGCAGGACACGGTGGAAATGCGCTACGAACCGTGAGCGATCCCCGGGTATCGCTTAACGCTGGCCGGACAGGAAGAACGGAATCGCGCCGGCAGCGTTTTCCAGCTTGCCCTTGATGGCGTGGCGGCTGGCGATGAAAACTTCCTTGGCCGGCAGGCTGCGCAAGGCTGGGATCTTGTCGGCGTCGAGCTTGATGCCCAGCGTGCCCAGCGCCAGTTGCGGATCATTCAGGAAGCTGGCGCGGAACGCGTCGTCGCCGGACAATTTGGACAGCAGCAGATCGAGATCTTGCGGGGAATGCGTGGCCATGTCGTTACCTTTCGTGTGGGTTTAGGGAAATCTCGCGTGTCGAAACGCAAGTTCATCCTAGGCCAAAGCCGAAATGATCTCAAGCATCTTTCGCATGCGCCTTGCAACTCGCAAATTGCTAGGTAGTCTGGGCCAGGTCGGCCATCCTTGCATCTTGCTCAAGCATGTCCTGATGCGCACTTCCCATCACGATCCCGAACGACTCGGCGAATGCGTGCAGCAATTCGGTCAGCCCAGAGGGATCGTCCCGTAGCCGGTCTTCCAGCGCGGTGGCGGTTTCAAATAATTCCGTTGCCGAGATATTACCGGCGGCGCCGCGTATCTTGTGCACCAGCTCGGCCGCTTCCAGAAAATCGCCGTGGTGGATTGCATCTTGAATCTGTTGCAAACTCGCACCAAAATCCTGGGCGAATATGCCAAGCAGCCGTGACAGCAGGCCGCCGTGCTCGCCCAGCCGCGCCATCGCCGCTTCCAGGTCGATGCCGCGCCGCGCGCTGGCGGAGGCGGTGTGGTCGGAATGGCGGGCCGGCGCCGGCACGGCGCTGTCCTGCCGGCTCAGGTCCGGCTCGACCCAGGTCGCCAGCACGGCGTACAGGGTGTCCGGGTCGATCGGCTTGGTGACGTAGTCGTTCATGTCCATCGCCAGGCAGCGCTCGCGGTAGCCGGCCACCGCGTGCGCGGTCATGGCGATGATCGGCAGCTTGCCGTGCTGTTCGTCGGCGCGGATCAGGGCCGTGGCCTGGTAGCCGTCCATGTCCGGCATCTGGATGTCCATCAGCACCGCGTCGTAGTCGCCGGCGGCGGTCATGCGCGCCGCCTCCTCGCCGCTGTTGGCCAGGTCCACCTTGACGCCTGCGCGTTGCAGGATCTCGCTGGCCACCTGCTGATTGATGCTGTTGTCGTCCACCACCAGCACGTGCGCGCCGCGTATGCGCTGCACCGCCACCGACGGCGGCGCCGCCAGCTTGGCGACCGGCTGGCCGCTCTCCAGGCCCAGCGCCGCCAGCACCGCGCTGCGCAGCAGATAGGGATTGGCCGGCTTGTCGAGGAAGGGCATCAGGCGGCTTTGCTCGGCGGTCTGGCGGTTATGCTCGCGCGCGTAGGCGGTCACCATCAGCACCGCCGGCACCGCCGCCAGCGGCGGCTCCTCGGCCATCAGGCGCAGCGTCTCGATGCCGTCCAGGTCGGGCATGTCGGCGTCCATCATCAGGATGTCGTAGTCCTCCTGCTGCATCGCCGCCACCGCCGCGCCGCCCGAGGCCACCGCGCGCGCCTTCAGGCCCATGCTGGCCAGCTGGACTTTCATCATGTGGCGCACCGCTTCGCTGTCGTCCACCACCAGCACGCGCTTGCCCAGCACCGACGGCGGCAGCGGCGCCTGGCGCGGCGTCTGGTCGGCGGCCGGTTGCAGCGCCACCGTGAAACTGAAGCTGCTGCCGACGCCAGGCTCGCTGTCGACCTGGATCACGCCGCCCATCTTGCGCACCAGCTGCTGCGAGATCGCCAGCCCCAGTCCGGTGCCGCCGTACAGCCGCGTGGTGCTGGCGTCGGCCTGGGCGAAGGCCTGGAACAGGCGCGCCTGCTGTTCCTGGCTGATCCCGAGGCCGCTGTCCTCGACCACGAAGCGCAGCGCGATAGAGTTGTCCGCCGGGCCGCCCGCCGGCACCGCCGCCGCGTGATCGCGTTCGACGCGCAGCTCGATGTGGCCGCGCGCGGTGAACTTGAGCGCGTTGCCGACCAGGTTGACCAGGATCTGGCTCAGGCGCAGCGGGTCGCCCAGCAGGTTGGACGGCACGTCCGGCGCGGCCCAGATCACCAGCTCCAGCCCGCGTTCGGCGGCGCGCCACGCAAACAGGTCGGCCAGCTGGCTCAGGGTGTCGGGCAGGTCGAAGGGCAGGGCCTCCAGTTCCAGCTTGCCCGATTCGATCTTGGAGAAGTCCAGTACGTCGTTGATGATCTCCAGCAGGCTCTGGCCGGCGCGGCCGATCTTGCGGAAGTAGTCCAGCGGCTGCGGCGGCAGGTCCAGGTGGGTGCCCAGGCCGGCGAAGCCGAGGATGGCGTTCATCGGGGTGCGGATCTCGTGGCTGATATTGGCCAGGAAGTCGCTCTTGGCGCGGGTGGCCGCTTCGGCGTTGGCGCGCGCCTGCTCCAGCAGCCGCAGCGCGCGCGCCTTCTGGTAGGCCGATACGAACGGCTCCTTGAGCGCCTTGAGCAGATCGAGGTCGCTGGCGGCGAAGGCCGCCCGGTACTGGTAGTTCTCGAACACCAGGTAGCCTTCCACCTGGCCGTCGATCACCACCCGCACCGCCAGCAGCGCGCAGACGTCGCCGGGCAGCGAGTGCTGGTGGTGGACCTCGAAGATGTCCGGCGCGATCATGCTGCTGGCCGGCGCGTAGCGCAGCTCGGCCTGGCGCAGGTCGATGTTGTAGGTGTCGGCCGCGGTGTCGATGCGGCCCCAGGCCGCGCGCAGCGTCAGCGTCTCGGTGCCGGCTTCGCGCACCAGCGCCACCGCCGAGTCGATGCCCTGGATGACGGTCGATTCATGCAGGATGGCGTGCAGCAGCGCGTCGAAATCGAGCTGCTCGTTGATCGACTTGACGATGGCGTTGAGCTTTTCAAGGTGCTGGGTGCGCGAGTAGACCAGCGCTTGCAGCACCTCGCCCTTGTGGTGCAGCTGCCGCAGGCGCCAGCGCACCAGCGCCCAGGCCAGCGCGCAGACGGCCAGGAAATATCCCAGCCGCGCCCACCAGGTCTGGTGCCAGGCCGGCAGCACCACCACCCGCAGTTGCAGTTCATCGCTGGTCCACTGGCCGTCGCGGTTGCTGCCGCGCAGGCGCAGGCGGTAGGTGCCGGGCGGCAGGCGGTTGTAGCTGGCGATGCGGCGGCTGGCGTCGACCTCCACCCAGCGCTGGTCGAAGCCTTCCAGCAGGTAGGCGTAGCGGTTGTGCTGCGGGGCCGAGAAGTCCAGCGCCGCCAGCTCCACTTCGAAGTTCTGGTTCTCCGGTTTCAGCGTCAGCGTCGGCCCCTGGTCGCCGGCCAGCCGGTCCGGGGTCAACGCGTGCTGGTCCACCCGCACCGCGCTGATGACCAGCGGCGGACGATAGCCCCAGTCGTTCAGCCGCCCCGGATAGACCACCGCCATGCCGGCGGTGGCGCCGAACACCAGGTCGCGTTCCGGCGTGACGGTGCTGGCGCCGAGGAAGAAGGTGCGGAAGGCCAGGCCGTCGGCGCGGGTCAGCGCGCGCGCCTTGAGGCTGGCGGCGTCGATCACGGCGATGCTGTCGGCGGTGGAGGCCCAGACCCGGCCGACGAGGTCGGACTGCAAGGCCGTGATGCTGCCGGTGGCCAGGCCCGCCGCGGTGCCGATCCGCGCGAACTGCGGCGCGCCCTGCGCATCGCGCCCGGTCATGACGCAGATGCCGCCGCCGTAGGTGCCCACCCACAGGCGGCCGCGGGTATCGAGCACCAGCGAGCTGATAACGGCTTCCGACAAGGCGGTCGGCTGGCCGGGATCGGCGCGGATCTGTTCCACCTTGCCGCTTTCCGGGTCCAGCCGGTTCAGGCCATCGCGGGTGCCGATCCACAGCGCGCCGTCGACGTCCTGGATCACGGCGTGGATGCGGTTGTCGGTCAGGCCACCGGCATCGGCCGTGCCCTGCGCGTAGCGCCGCACGGTGTTGGCCTTGGGGTCGTAGCGCAGCAGGCCGTCGAAGGTGCCCAGCCAGAGTTCATCCTTTTGGCGCAATATGGTGCCGATGCGCGGATAGGCACTGGCCTGCGGCAGCGGCACGCGGCGCACGCCGCGCGCCTGCCCTTGCGTGCGGTAGAGGCCCAGCTGGGTGCCGATCCAGGCGTCGCCGGCGTCGGCCTCGGTCATCGACAGGACCATGCGGTTGGGCAGCGCGGTGTCGGGATGGGCCGGGTCGGGGCGCAACGCGGCGCGGCGCGCGCCGTCCGGGCGCACGATGTCGATGCCCTGGTCGGCCAGCGCGACCCAGACCTGGCGCTGGCTGTCGGTCATCAGGGCGCTGACGCCGGCTTCCGGCGCGCCCTCCGCGCCGAACACCGAATCGACGCTCTCGTTATGCGGATCGAACATGTCGACACCGCGCTCGGTGGTCACCCAGATCATGCCGCTGCGGTCGCGCAGCAGGGCGGCGGTGCGGTCGTTGCTGAGGCTTTGCGCCACCGCCGGCTGGTGCAGGATGCGATGGCCCTTGCCGTTGCGGTACTCCACCAGGCCGCCGCCGTAGGTGCTGGCCCACCAGGTGCCGGGCGTGGTCTCGATCACCGCCAGCACCATATTGCCCTGCATTTCCCTGACCCCCGGGATGCCGAGGATGCGGCCGTTGTCCGCGCCGGCGTCGACCAGGCCGATACCGCTTTTGAGCGTGCCGAAGGCGATCTGTCCGAGGCTGTTCTCGCCCAGCGACATGACGGTGTCGCTCCAGCCGCCGCGGCCCTCGCCGGTGACGGCCACCTGGGCGATGGCGCCGCCCTCCCTGAGCCGGGCCAGCCCGGTGCCGGTGCCTATCCACAGCGTGCCGGCGCGGTCCATCAGCAGCGAGCGGACCTGGTTGTCCGGCAGGCCGGGATGCTCCTCGTGGGTGTAGCGGCGCAGCGTGCGCTCGACGGTGTCGTAGTACTTCAGGCCCTCCGAGGTGCCTATCCACAGGTTGCCCTTGGCGTCGCTGGCGATGGCGTTGATCTGGCCTTTGCTCAGCTCCTCGATGGGACGGGTGAATTGTTCGCGGCGCTGGTCGAACATGGTGATGCCGGCGGTGGCGGTGCCCACCCACAGGCGGCCGCGCACATCGACGTGCAGCGCCTGGATAAAGTCGCCGGGCAGCGCCATCAGGGACGCGCTGTCGTGATGGAAGCTACGCATATGATAGCCGTCCCAGCGCGCCAGGCCGGCCTGGGTGCCGACCCAGATATAGCCGTCGCCGTCCTGCGCCAGCGCCATGCCCACCGGATGGGGCAGGCCTTGTTCCAGGCCGAGGTGCTCGAACAGGGGCGTGGCCAGCTGGTCCCAGCGCTCCGGGCCGGCGACAGCGACGCCGCACAGCATCATGCAGGCGGCCAGCGCCGCGCGCAGCCAGCGGCGGGCGGCCAGACAGGTGGGCAGGGTGGGGGCGTGGTCGTTCAAATCGGGGCGCGCTCCTGATAGGTAGCTTCCAGCATACGGAAATGCCGGCAGAAAGTCTACGCAAAGCCACGCGAAACCTGCGCCGCCGTATGCACAATCGGCACAATCGGTACAATCGCCACATGGACCATGAAACCAATATAAAGCCGGAGATACTGGTGCTGGCCGCGAGTCCGTCGGCGGGCGTGATGGCGCAGCTGGAGCGCGCGTTCCATTGCCACCACCTGTGGCGCCAGCCCTGCGAGGCCCAGCCCGATTGGCTCGCCGGTGTGGCGGAGCGCATACGCGGGGTGCTGACGACCGGGGCGATCGGCATCGGCCCGGCGCTGCTGGCGCAGTTGCCGCGGCTGGAGATCGTCGCCGTCAACGGCATCGGCGTCGACGCGGTGGCGCTGGATGTGACCCGCGCGCGTGGCATTTTTGTCACCAATACGCCTGGCGTGCTGACCGAGGATGTGGCGGACCTGGCCTTGACGCTGCTGCTGTCGGCCGCGCGCCGGCTGCCGGCGCTGGAACGGCACGTGCGCAGCGGCGCCTGGGAGCGCGGCATGCCGCTGGCGCCGACCCGCGCGCTGCGGGGCAAGGTGTGCGGGGTGTTCGGTTTCGGCCGCATCGGCCAGGCGGTGGCGGCGCGGGCGGCGGCGTTCGGGATGCGCACGCGCTACTTCCAGCCGCGCGCGGTGGACGGGGTGGCGGTCGTGCGCTGCGCTTCGCTGCTGGAGCTGGCGCGGGCCAGCGACTATCTGGTGGTGTGCGCGCCCGGCGGCGCGGCCACGCGGCATGCGGTCGACGCGGAGGTGCTGGCGGCGCTGGGGCCGGACGGCACGCTGGTCAACGTCGCGCGCGGTTCGCTGGTGGACCAGGAGGCGCTGATCGCCGCGCTGCGCGACGGCACGCTGGGCATGGCGGCGCTGGACGTGTTCGACAACGAGCCGCATGTGCCGGCCGCGCTGCGCGAACTGGAGAACGTGGTGCTGACGCCGCACGTGGGCAGCCTGACGGTGGAGACCCGCCACGCGATGGGGCAGCTGGTGGTCGACAACCTGCTGGCTTACTTCGGCGGCCGGCCGCTGCTGACGCCAGTCGCCTGACCGCTTCAAGCCGCTTCAGGAGTGGCAGGGCGCCGCGGTGTCTTCGGCCGCCGGCGGTGTCCCCGACGGCGGCGGCAGCTGCGTGTGCAGCTTGACGCAGTTGCGGCCGGCGCGCTTGGCGGCGTACAGCGCCTCGTCGGCATGGCTGTAGGCGGTTTCGAAGCTGGTGCCGGCGCGGTTCCAGCTGACGCCCACGCTGGCCATGATCTGGCGGTCGATCGGCGCGGCGAACACCTGGTCGGCGATGGCGTCGCAGATGCTGGCCCCGACCCGCATCGCCTCGTCGACGGCGCTGGTCGGCCACACCACCGAGAATTCCTCGCCGCCGACGCGGCCTATCGCCACCGTGGGCCCAAGCAGCGCCTGCAGGCAGCGCACCACGGTCTGGATCACGGCGTCGCCGGCCGGGTGGCCGAAATCGTCGTTGATCCATTTGAAGTGGTCGATATCGAGCACGATCAGGGCCAGGTCGCCCTGCTCCAGGCAGCCGGAGGCCTGCTCGATGACGGCGGCGCGATTGAGCGCGCCGGTCAGCGGATCGTGGGTGGCGCGGTATTCCAGCTGCTGCGCCAGTTCGTGCAGCTGGCGGTTCATCTGGTTCATGTCCAGCTCCGCGCGGTCGCTGCGGCGGATCAGGCGCCGGCTCTCGCGCATCAGGCGCTCGTAGTGGACGATCATTTCGGCCAGCGCCGCGCGGGCGTCGGCGCGCGGATCGGCGTGGGCCGCCCTGGCGTTGGCCAGCGCCGCGCTTTCCAGCGCAAACAGATCGGCTTCTTCGCGGCCAGGGATGGTCATCATCAGTTGCTCACCGGGTGATCGCGGAAGTCCAGCGCGCCGAAATCGTCCTGCAATTCCTGGCCGAATTCGAGGATGGTGTCGTCGTCCTCGTCGTGGTACCAGTTCAGGCGCACCTGGTTGCCGGCGATGGCGGCCTGGTTCAGCGCATCGAAGAAGGAGAACAGCATCTTGGTGCTGGAGCTGTTGAAGTAGGCCAGCGAGACGTTGACGGTGATGCTGGCGTCGGCGCAGCCATCGAGCCACGCCTGCACGCGCGCGATCAGCGGACCGTAGAAGGCGGCCGCGTTTTCGGGATAGGACTCGCCCTTGATCGATAGGGTGTGCTGGTCGAAGCGGAAGTCGATTTCCGGCGAGGTGGGCGAGGCGCTGATGAAGAGTGGTTCCATAACTGTTCCAGTACTGATTTAAATGATCGCTTTGATGCAGAACACCGTGCTGTCCGGGTGGTGCGCCTCCTGCACGAACTCGAACTCCAGCGGTTCGCTGGCGTCGCGCGCCATGGTCAGGAAGCCCAGGCCCGCGCCTTTGCTGTCGGCCGGTGTCTCGTCGCGCAGCGCCTTTTTGTAGGCGGATTTGATCTCTTCCATCGTCATCGTGTGCAGCGGCTCCAGCCGGCTGCGGATGCGTTCGACGTTGGCGTTGTCGACCGGGTTGGCGCACAGCAGGAAGAAGCTGTCGTCCTTCATGCCGATGCAGAAGGAGCCGCGCCGCATCTGCTGGTCGCTCTGTTCGTGCGGCGTCAGCGCGTCCGACGAGTAGTGCATGATGTTCTGCGACATTTCGACGAAGGACGAGAAGATGCGGCGGCGCGTCGGCCCGGCTGCGCCGGCCGTGTCCAGGCGCGCCTTGATGGTCTCGGAAATGGCCGCCACCACGTGCTGCGAGAAATAGCCGACGTAGAAAAAGATGATGTGGCGCTTGCGGGCCACGTCCCAGAAATCGTTGAATTCTTGGTACAGCAAAATCGGTGCTCCTATGGGCGGAAACAGAAAAAGGTCAGGTCGTCGCGGCGCGGCTGCCCGCCTTGCCAGGCCCGGTGGTCGGCCAGCATGGCGTCGCTGACGTCGCGCGCGCCGGCGCCGCGCCGGGCCAGCATCACGTCGCGCATGCGGCGCTTGCCGTAGGCGATTTCCCTGGGGCCGCCGATCTGGTCGATCAGGCCGTCCGTGGTCAGGAACAGCAGGCTGCGCTCCGGGATGGCGATGACCTTGTTGGTCCAGGCATAGTCCAGCGGCGTGTCGACGTAGCCCACGCCCATGCGCTTGCCGTCCACCGTCTGCACCGCCTGCTGGTCCGGGTCGAGCTGGAACAGCGGCAGCTTGGCGCCGGCGTAGTGCAGCTGGCGGCTGGCGTTGTCGAACCACAGGAAGGCGGCGTCCATGCCGTCGTTGGAGGCCGGCGCGCCGTGCTGGCTGTGGCGCTGGTCGACCTGGCCCAGCATGCCCTTGACGCCGCGATTGACCTCGGCGATCAGCGCGGCTGGATCGCGCGGGCCCAATTGCTGCAAGGCCTGCGCCAGGGTCGACGAGGAGATCAGGGTCATGAAGGCGCCCGGCACGCCGTGGCCGGTGCAGTCGGCGATGGCGGCGAACCAGCCGTCCGGGTAGCGCGCGAAGTGATAGAAGTCGCCGCCGACCACGTCGCGCGGCTGCCATTCGAGGTGGGCGTCGCGCAGGGTGGCGGCCAGCGCCAGGTCGGAAGGGCGCAGCAGCGAGCGCTGGATCACGCTGGCGTAGTCGATGCTGTGCATGATCTGGCGGTTCTTCTCGGCCTGCATATTGGCCACCACGTTCATCAGCTGCAGGCCGAAGCCGACGCCGGCCAGGCCGCCGTCGCGGGTGACGATGAAGCCGTCGGCCAGCGCCTTCTCGCCCGATTCGACCGCGCGGAAGGTCAGCGCCTCGATGCTCATGGCGGCATCGACGATCAGCGGTTCCTTGTCCATGAAGGCGATGCAGCTCTTCTTGCCGTACAGCTCATGGTAGAAGGGCTTGGACATCTGCGACATGAAGATGTTGCGGCTGATGAGGCCGATGGGGCGCTCGCTTTCCAGCACCGGCAAACTCATCAGGTCGCGGCGTTCGGTGAACAATTCCAGCACGCTGAAATTGCTGGTGTCGGACAGCACCGAGACCGTTTCTACGCACAGGTCGGCGGCGACGGACAGGCGAAAACGGGGCAGGTGCAAACGAGAGGCGTTGAACTCCACGGCCAGTAACCTTTGGTTGACTACAGTGCCGGTAATGCTAATAGGAAATTGTTACGAGCCGATTACATCTTAACCAAAAGAAAAGAGTGTTATCAGTCTGCGCACAAGGACAGCATGAAGCTCAGGTGCTGGCTGATGGCGCCGCGTTCGGCGGCCAGGTGCAATTCCTCGCTCTCGGCGGCGAAGTCGTCGCGGATGGCGTGGCACTGCGCCAGCGTGGCGTCGAGCGAGCGCAGCATGCCGTGCAGGCCGGCCTCGTTGTACCAGATGTGCAACAATTTACTCAGGGCAAGCAGAGCTTCTTGTTCGGATTGCAGCAGTTCGGCTTCGGCGGCGGGGAGAGGGCTCACGATTTCCAAGGGAAGCAAGTGGTAAAAGCAGTATATACGGATTTGCCAAAATATTGCTCTTGAAAAATATCTATTGTTTCCTAATAAATACATTTGAATTAGTTTCCGCATGGTAATAGCGCGGTCACATTCGGCGCGTATAGTCGGCTCCATCTTGTGCGAACCGCACTTCTCTTATTGAAACGCCATGAATATTCCCCGACTCAACACCGCTGTCCGCGTGATGGCCTCGTTTGCCGCCCTGTTGTTGCTGATGGCCTGCATGTCCGGCGTGGCGCTGTGGCGCCTGCAGACAGCCAACGACACCACCTCCAACCTGGTCAACCAGAAGCTGGCCAGGCAGCAGCTGACGTCCGAGCTGCTGGGCATGACCGAACTGAACGGCTTGCGCGCCACGTCCATCGCCCGCAGCGACAGCCTGGAAGTGGCCGACATCTTCCAGGCCCAGCTGGACGCGGGCGACAAGCTGGCCGCGGCCATGGAAGCCAAACTCGCGGCCATGCCGGCGCAGGGCGCCGAGGCCGAACTGCTGCGCGCCGTGGCGGCCAACAAGAGCGTCTACCTGGCGCTGCGGGCGCAGCTGTTCAAGCTGAAGGACAGCGGCCGCACCCAGGAAGTCGGCGATCTGCTGGACAACAGGATGGCGACCGTGTTCGGGGCCTACACCGGCGCGCTGGGCAAGTTGCTGGCGTATCAGACCCAGCAAGCCAGGGCGCTGGCCGACGAATCGGCCAGCCAGTTCCAGGGCAGCCGCGCGATGCTGGCCGGGTTGGGCCTGGCGTCGCTGGTGCTGGGCGCTGGGCTGGCGCTGGCGCTGACCCGCAGCATCGTGCGTCCGCTGACGCAGGCGGTGGCGCTGGCCGAGCAGGTGGCGGCCGGCGAGCTGCATGTCGCCATCAAGCACGGCCGCAACGACGAGATCGGCCAGCTGTTTGACGCGCTCAGCCACATGACCGGCCGCCTGGCCGATACCGTCGGCCGCGTGCGCGACGGCGCGGTGGCCATCGACGCCGCCTCGCGCGGGATCGCCAAGGGCAATATGGATTTGTCGCGCCGCACCGAGCACCAGGCCGGCGCGCTGCAGGAGACGGCGTCGGCGATGGTGGAGCTGACCTCGGCGGTCAGGCAGAACAGCGGCAACGCGCGCCAGGCCAACCACCTGGCGGTGTCGGCGTCGGCGGTGGCGGGCAGGGGCGGCAAGGTGGTGTCCGAGGTGGTGCAGACCATGGCCAGCATCAACGCCTACGCGCACAAGATCGTCGACATCACCAGCGTGATCGACGGCATTGCCTTCCAGACCAACATCCTGGCGCTCAACGCCGCCGTGGAAGCGGCCCGCGCGGGCGAGCAGGGCCGAGGCTTCGCGGTGGTGGCGTCCGAGGTGCGCAACCTGGCCCAGCGCGCGGCCAGCGCGGCCAAGGAGATCAAGCTGCTGATCAACGAGTCCGCCGAGCGCATCGCCAGCGGCAGCGAGCTGGCGCAGGCGGCCGGCGCCACGATGGAGGAGATCGTGCTGAGCGTGGAGAAGGTGACCGGCATCATGTCGGCCATCAGCGCCGCCAGCGCCGAGCAGGAGCACGGCATCGAGCAGGTCACCGCCGCCATCGGCGACATGGACGATGTCACCCAGCAGAACGCCGCGCTGGTGCAGGAAGCCGCGGCGGCGGCCGATGCGATGCAGGACCAGGCGCGCGAGCTGGCGCAGCTGGTGGGCTCGTTCAAGGTCGATGCCGACGGCTGGAGCCGGAGCGACGTGCGCGCTTTCCCGGCCGCCGCGCCACGCCCCGTCTTGCCGGCGCCGCAGACCGCGGGCCTGCGTCGCGCCGCCTGAGGGCCGCATTGACTGTAGAATGAACGCGTGCCGACCACGCGTTCATTCCATGACTGATTCCCGCCGCATCCTGATCCCGATTCCACTGCGCGACTTCGACCCGACCGAGGTCGCGCTGAGCTGGCGCATCCTGCGCGACGCCGGCCACCATATCGAGTTCGCCACCGTCGATGGCACGCGCGGCCATGCCGATCCCCTGATGCTCAGCGGCGAAGGCCTGGACCCGTGGGGCTGGCTGCCCGGCCTGCGCAAGCTGCGGCTGTTCGGCCTGATGCTGCGCGCGGACCATCACGGCCGCCAGGCCTACGCCGCGCTGGAGCTGGATCCGGCGTTCCTGCAACCCAAGCGCTTCCAGGACCTGGGCGTGGCGCAGTACGACGCCTTGCTGCTGCCGGGCGGCCATGCCAAGGGTATGCGGCCCTACCTGGAAGACCAGGTCTTGCAAGCGTTTGTGGCGGACTTCTTCGACAGCGGCAAGCCGGTGGCGGCGGTCTGCCACGGCGTGCTGCTGGCGGCCCGCGCGGTCTCGCCGCGCACGCAACGCTCGGTGCTGTACGGCCGCAAGACCACGGCGCTGACCTGGAAACTGGAACGCAGCGCCTGGGACTTGACGCGCTTCCTGGCCCGCTTCTGGGACCCCGGCTACTACCGCACCTACGGCGAAGACAAGGGCGAGCCCGCCGGCTATTGGAGCGTGGAGCAGGAGGTCAAGCGCGCACTGGCGTCGGAGTCCGATTTCATTGACGTCCCGCGCAGTGCGCCGGACTACTTCCGCAAAACGGGCGGCCTGGTGCGTGATCGCGCCGGCGACGACCGCGCGGCGTGGGTGGTGCGGGATGGGAACTATCTGTCGGCACGCTGGCCGGGCGATGTGCACACCTTCGCGCGCCGCTACGCCGACATGCTGGCGTAGCGGCGGTGGGGCTCACATCTTGTACGACGCTTGCAGCGAGATGGTGCGCGGCGCCATCGGCAGGTCGTGCGGCAGCGTCAGGCCTGGCGCCGGGCTGGGTTCGCGCACGTCGGTGTTGAAGGCGTTGCGCAACACCAGCGCGAAGTTCCACTGGTTGCGGCCATTGCGGGTGGCCAGCGTCAGGTCGACGGTGGTGTAGTCCGAGATCGCCGGACGGGCGTCGCCGAAGGCGCGCATCCGGCCCGCCACCCAGTTCAGCTGCGCGCCGGCCTGGTAGCCGCTGGCAAACGCCCAGTCGCCACGGCCGAAGGCGTGATGGCGCGGCGCATAGCCGGCGTCGGTGTGGGTGGTCTGGTCGATCGAGCGCTGCCACGCATAGTTGCCCGCCAGGCGCAGGTCGCGCGTCACCGTCCAGTTCGATTCCAGCTCGATGCCGTGGCCGGTCTGGTTGCCGGTGTTGGCGTAGGTGGCGCCGGTGCCCGGCACCGGGTTGACCACGGTGCGGATGATGTCCTGCATGTCGTAGCGGTAGCAGGTCAGGTTGACGGTGGCGTCGGCGCGGGCCTGCCAGTTGAACACCATCTCGGTGGTGGCGTTGTGCTCCGGCTTGAGGTTCGGATTGCCCAGCGCGACCGGATTGCTGATGCCATAGCTTTCCAGGAAGGCCGGGGCGCGGAAGGCGCGGCCGTACAGGAGCTTGGCGGTCAGGTCGAAGCTGGCGTCCCACACCAGCGCCAGGCGCGGGTTGGTGGTGCCGCCGAAGTCCGAATAGTGGTCGTGGCGGATGCCGGCCGTCAGGTTCCAGTCCTTGGCGAAGTTCCACTCGTCCTGCAGGTACAGATAGTCGACCTTGCGCCGCTGCGGCCGCAAGAAAGGCGTGGTGTTGGAGGTGTCGATCACGGCTGGCAGCGGAATCGGCGTACCGTTGGCCGCATAGTTGAAGTTGCGGAATTCCTGCGCGCGGTACAGGTCGATGTCGTCGTGGCCCAGGCCGATGCGCGCGTGATGGCCGTTGTAGCCGTTGTAATCGGCATAGCCGGACAAGCGGTAGATGCGTTCCCAGCTCTGCGGCACGCCGATCATGCCGTTCACGAAAGTACCGGTCGGGAAGGTCGCGCCGGGCGGCAGCAATTGGTACCAGCGGTTCACTTCCTGCGAATATTGTTGGCTGCTGAGACTGGCGCCCAGGCCCCAGTCGCGCGTGACCTGCGGGTTGGCCCAGGCCAGGTTGCCGGTGATGCGTTCGCTCTGCTGGCGCCCCAGCGGGTCCAGCGCCGAGGCGATGCCGGCGCCGGTGCCCATGTCGTAGCGCTTCTTGTAGCCGAAGCGCGCGCGCCACTGGCCGTAGATCAGGTCGAGGTTGCCGTCGATGGCCTTGTACTGGCTGTTGAGCGGGCCGGGCGCCAGGCTGGCGTGGGTTTTGAACAGCGTGTCGTTGCGGCTCTGGGCGTCGGCCTCGAGGGTGCGGTCGTTGCCATCGGTCCGGCCGGCGCGCAGGTAGGCCGCGACCTCGACCGGGCCGAGCCTGCCGCCATGCTGCAGCCAGCCGTCGCGCGATTTAAAGGAGCCGGTGCGGGCGCCGATCTCGGTGCCTTGCACTTCACCGGGGCCCTTGGTGATGAGGTTGATGACGCCGGAGAAGGCGTCGGCGCCGTACAGCGCCGAGCCGGGACCGCGGATGATCTCGATGCGGGCGATGTGTTCGAGCGGATAACCGGCCCAGATGTTGCCCTTGTTGCCGACGTAGGCGGTGGTGATGGGCACGCCGTTTTGCAGCATCAGGATCTGCGGCGTGTAGGCGCTGACGATGCCGCGCACCACGTACAGCGGCGAGTTGCTGTTGGGCGTGCGGTTGACGTGCACGCCGGCCACGCTTTCCAGCACCTGGTCCAGGTCGGTCGCGCCCATGGCGGCGATGTCGGCCGCGGTGATGACGGTGGCCACCGCCGGCGCCCGGCGCAGCGTTTGCAGATTGCCGGTGGCGATGCTGACGCTGTCGCTGGCGCCGTAGACCAGCGCCAGTTCGTCCTCCTCGGACACGGGACCGGCCTGGGCCATGCCGTGGGCTGCAAGCAGCGGTAGGGTGAGTGCCGCGGACAGATACAACCGGTGGGCGCTCAAGGCTTTCAAAATGCTATCTCCTGTTACTTTTTTCCGATTCTAGCCCGAGCCTTGTTGCGCCGGTGTAAAAATCAGCAGATCCGCGCCGCAACTGTTGTAGCCGTGTCCATATGTCGTCGTACCAGTTCGGCGAACTGCTCGGCCGGCACCGCGGGGCTGAGGTAGAAGCCTTGCATCATGTCGCACTCGCGGCCCTTGAGGTATTGAAGCTGGGCCTCGGTTTCCACGCCTTCGGCCACCACCTCCAGCCGCAGGCTGTGGGCCAGCGCGATGATGGCGCTGATGATGGCGGCGTCGTCGGCGTCCTGCGGCACGTCGCGCACGAAGGAGCGGTCGATCTTGATGATGTCGACCGGGAAGCGCTTCAGGTAGGACAGCGAGGAGTAGCCGGTGCCGAAGTCGTCGATCGACAGGCGCACGCCCAGCGAGTGCAGGCGGTGCAGCGCGGCCAGCGTGTCCTGGGCGTTTTCCATCAGCGTGCTCTCGGTGATCTCCAGTTCCAGCAATTGCGGCGGCAGGCCGGTGTCGGCCAGCACGGCCTCGACCGAGGCGGCGAAATCCTTTTGCAGCAGCTGGCGCACCGACAGGTTGACCGCCACCCGCATAGCCGGCAGGCCGGCGCAGATGAACTGCTGCAGCTGGGCGCAGGCGGTGCGCAGCACCCAGTCGCCCAGTGGATTGATGAGGCCGGTTTCCTCGGCCAGCGGGATGAAGTCCACCGGCGGGATCATGCCGCGCGTCGGATGGCGCCAGCGCACCAGCGCCTCCATGCCGATGATCTTGCCGTTGTCCAGGCAGGCCTGCGGCTGGTAGAACACCTCCAGCTGGTGCTGCTGTTCCATGGCGCGGCGCAGGTCGCTCTCGAGCCGCACGTGCTCGGAGATCGAATGCTCCATCGACGCCTCGTAGAACTGGAAGCCGGTGTTGGTGCGCTTGGCGCGGTACATGGCGCTGTCGGCGTGCTTGACCAGGGTGGCGACGTCGGCGCCGTCGTGCGGGTACATGGCGATGCCGACGCTGGCGGTGACGAAGATGTCGTGGCCGTCGATCGGGAACGGCGCCGACAGCACGCGCACGATGTTGTGGGCCGCGGTGGCGGCCGCGGCCGGGCTGTCGAGCTCGTTGAGGACCACGGTGAACTCGTCGCCGCCCAGGCGGGCCACGGCGTCGTCGGCGCGCACCGTGTGGCGCACGCGCTGGGCCACGGCCTGCAGCAGGCGGTCGCCGACGTCATGGCCGAGGTTGTCGTTGACGTACTTGAAGCGGTCCAGGTCCATGAACAGCACGGCCACCTGCTGGCCGTCGCCGGCCTGGCGCGCCTGGTCGATGCTGGCGCCCAGCAGTTCGAAGAACAGGGTGCGGTTGGGCAGGTTGGTCAGCACGTCGTTGTAGGCCAGGTGGCGGATGCGCTTCTCGGCGCGGTTGGCCTCGATGATGCGGCGCACCCGCTGCGACAGCACGGCGTAGTGGATGGGCTTGGGAATGTAGTCGCTGGCGCCGGCGGCGAACGCGCGCTCGACCGAGGAATTGTCCTGCAGCGCCGTGATCATCAGCACCGGCACGGCGCCGGCGTTGGGCAGCTCCTGCATGCGGGCGCAGGCGGTGAAGCCGTCCATCACCGGCATCATGGCGTCCATCAGGATCACGTCGGGCTGGAAGCGCGCCAGCATCGCCAGCGCCTCGGCGCCGTTGGCCGCCTCCTCGACGTGGAAGCCGTCGCGCTGCAAGGTGTGGCGCAGGGTGCTGCGGGTGCTGCGGTCGTCGTCCACCACCAGCACCTGCGGGCGGTCGTCGCCGGGCAGCGGCGCCAGCGGCATGGCGTCGCTGATCTCGGCGTGCAGGAAGGCGGCCAGCGCTTCGTAGTGCGCGCGCAAGGGCGCCAGCAGCGGCTCGATCTGTTGCGGCTGCTGGGCGGCCGCGTACAGCTCGGCCTGCTGCGCCAGTTGCGCCAGCGTCTCGGCGCCGAAGTTGCCCGACGCGCCCTTGAGCGCGTGGGCGCGGATGCGCGCGGTGGCCATGTCGCCGGCCAGCACGGCCTGCTCCAGCTGGTCCAGGCAGGCCGGCGTGTCCTCCAGGTAGGGGGTGACGGCGTGCGGCAGGGTGTCGCCCAGCACTTCGCGCAGCTTGTCGAACACGGCCGGATCGACCGGGCAGGGGCCGCCGTGGCTGCGCGGCTCGCTGGGCGCGCTGGCTGCGGCGGCCGGCGCCGGCTGGTGGGCTGCCGCGTTTAGCGCGCCGCCGTGCGGCAGCCAGCGCTCCAGTTTCTGGCGCAGCTCGACCAGCGTGATCGGCTTGGCCAGGTAATCGTCCATGCCGGCGGCCAGGCACTTTTCAGCGTCGCCGACCTGGGTGTTGGCGGTCATCGCCACCAGCGGCGTGCGCCGGCCCATGGCCAGCTCGGCCAGGCGGATGTGGGCGGTGGCTTCGTAGCCGTCCATTTCCGGCATGCTGCAATCCATCAGGATCAGGTCGAAGCGTTCGCGCTGGGCGGCGCGCACGGCTTCGACGCCGTCGGCGGCGAACTCGCAGACGCAGCCGTTCATCGCCAGCATGCCGGCGGCCACCATCTGGTTGGTGCGGTTGTCCTCGGCCACCAGCACGCGGAACTGGCGATCGGGCAGGGCGGGCGGGCTGATCGACGGCAGCGGCAGTTCCGCCGCCAGCGGCGCGCCGGCTGGCGGGCGCATCGGCAGCGGCGGCCCCGCCTCCTGCTGCTGCGCCGGGCGGCAGCGTATCGTGAAGTGGAAGGTGGTGCCGTTGCCGGTCACGCTGTCGACGCCGATCTGGCCGCCCAGCAGCTCGACCAGCTGCTTGCAGATGGCCAGGCCGAGGCCGGTGCCGCCGTAGCGGCGCGTGGTGGTCGGGTCCGGCTGCACATAGGCTTCGAACAGGTGGCGGCGCACCTCCTCGCTCATGCCGATGCCGGTGTCGCGCACCTCGAAGCGCAGGCCGAACTCGGCGCCGGGCGCGCGCGCCACGCTGACCGCCACCTCGCCCTGCTCGGTGAACTTGACAGCGTTGCCGACCAGGTTGATGAGGATCTGGCGCAGGCGCAGCGAATCGCCGGCGATGCGCGCCGGCACGTCGGGCGCGATGCTCCAGTTCACAGCCACGGCTTTTTGCTGCGCCGGGCGGGCCACCAGTTCCAGCACCTCGGACAGCAGGGTGCCGAGGCTGAACTCGGTCTCCTCCAGCTTGAGCTTGCCGGCCTCCATCTTGGAGTAGTCCAGGATGTTGTTGATCAGCGCGATCAGCGTGCGCGAGGAGTTCCAGGCGACGTCGATGAATTCCTGCTGGCGCGGCGTCAGGCGGGTTTCCTTGAGCATGTCGAGCATGCCGACCACGCCGTTGAGCGGCGTGCGCACCTCGTGGCTGACGGTGGCGGCGAACTGCGCCTTCATCTGCGCCATGTTGACGGCGGCGTCGCGCGACTCCTTCAGTTCGGCCTCGCGCTGCTCCAGCACGTTCATCATCTGGTTGAAGGCGTGCGCCATGTCGATCAGGTCGCGCGGGCCGGCCGGCGCGGCGCGCATGCCGGACTGGCCCGACTCGGCGCGCCGCATCAGCGCCGACAGCGCGTTGAGCGGATCGATCAGGTGGCGCGTGAGCAGGCGGCCCAGCACCAGCAGCACCACGGCGAACGACAGGGTCAGCGCCAGGTTGCCCAGCAGCAGGGACCAGGTCAGCTGCTTGAGCGTGTTCTTGGCGATCTGCACGTGCACATAGCCCAGCAGCTGCTGCTGGTGCTCCTGCAATTCGAACGGCGAGGCCTCGCTCTGGCCGCCATACACCGGCGCGGCAAACAGCCAGCCGTCCGAGGTTTCGCCGACCAGGCCGGCGCGCGCCGGGACCGCGTTGTTCAGGTTGGCGACGTCGAGCGTGGCGCCGGCCACCACCTTGGACAGCAGCACCTTGCGCTTGGCGTCCATGATCTGCAGCGCCGCCACGTCCGGGAAGGAGAGCGTGGAGTTGACCACCTCGCGGGCGTTCTCGGCCGAATGGAACAGCAGCGCCAGCGTGCTCTGGCGGGCCAGGTTGTCGGCCACGCGCTGGCCCTGGCCGATGAAGTAATCGCGCATGCGGGCATTGGCTTCCCACGAATTCATCAGCGCCGAGAACACGGCCAGGCCCAGGATGGCGGCCGAGACGATGACCGTCAGTTGGCGCTGAAAACCGGTACGACGGAGGAAGTTACGGACTATGGAGATCATCAGGGCTGCGGGTAGACAAAGTCGAAACTGCGCTGTTGCGATGCGCCCAGGTTGAGGCCGATATGGCTGGCGGTGCGCAGGTTGATGGCGGTCTGCAGTTCGCGCAGCGGCACCAGCGGCCGGCGCCGCACGTCGCCGGCGATCACGCCCAGCGCCGAGGCGGCCAGGGTGCGGCCCAGCTCGACGTTGTCCGGCACCATGGCGAACAGCGCGCCTTTCTTCACGTGCAGCACATTGCTGGAGAACAGCGGCACGCCGCTGTTCCACGATTCGCGCAGCACCAGCGGCAGGATGGTGCTCTCCTCGACGGTGGTGCTGTCGTGCGGCAGCCAGACGGCGTCGTGGCGGTTGTCGGCGGCGCCGATCACCTGGGTGTACAGCTGGGCCGCGCGGGCCAGGTCGCCGGCCACGTGGGTTTGCAGCTCCAGGCCCTGGGCCCTGGCCGCCTCGCGCGCCAGCTTGACCAGCCATTCGGACTTCTGCGGGTTATAGACCACGATCACGCGCCTGAGTTCGGGCAGCAGCGTGCGCAGGCGCGAGAACAGCATGGCCGGATCGGGCGTCATGCTGATGCCCATCACGTTTTCCGCGTCCGACAGCAGCAGCACGCCGCCGGCCAGCACCGCGATCTCACGGTCCAGCCCGGCGGTGGCGTTCAAGCCCTGGCGGCCCAGCGCGATCACCACCTTGGTGCCGTTGCGCTTGAGCGTGGCGTTCAGTTCGGCGGTATCGACCTTGGGATCGACCGGGTAGCTGCGCACCTTGAGCTTGGTGCGCTCTTCGATGCCCTGGATCATGGCGATGAAGGCCGAGCGGAACGGTTCCTCGACATTCGGATAGACCACGGCGATGCTGCCCTTGCCGATCGAGGCCTGCAATTCGGGACGGCGCAGCTGGTCCTCCAGCTGGGCCAGGGTGACGGCGCGGACGTCGTCGCGCAGCGGCGCCTGAGGCGGCGGCGTCAGCGTCTCGATCGGGGCGATCAGCATGCCGCCGTGGGCCGCGCTGGCGCTGACCAGCGCGATGCTCGATGGCAGCATGCCGCCGGCCGCGTGCGCCGCGCCGGCGACGCCGGCCAGCAGCAGGGCGCCGGCGCGCGGCAAGCGTCGCAGTTTAAGTATTGTTTTTTTCATCATACTATCTTCTTTGCATCGCTACACGGCGCCAGGAACGGCACTGTTGGGATGCTTTCATAGTATAAGCCGAGACTTTGCAATTCGGAAATAAAATCGATGCTAAGGCTCCGGGAATATGGCGTCAAAGCTGCGTTGTTGGCTGGATACAAGATTCAGGCCGATGTGGCTGGCGGTGCGGGAGTTGAGGGCGCTGCGCACCGCGCGCAGCGGGGTCACGCCGCGTTTCAGCGGCTCGCCGTTCTGCATGGACAGGGCCAGCGCGGCCAGGTCGCGGCCCAGCTGCACGTTGTTTGGATACATGCCGAACAGCACACCTTTCTTGACGTGCAGCACGCTGCTGGAAAACACCGGCAGGTTGCGGCTCCACGATTCCTTCAGCACCAGCGGCAAGATGGTGGTTTCCTCGACGGTGGTGGCGTCCTGCGGCAGCCACAGGGCGTCGCGGCGGCCGTCGGCGGTGGCGAACTGGGTTTCGTAGGCGCGCGCGGCGCCGGCCAGGTCGCTCGCCTCCAGCGCGACCAGTTCCAGCCCCAGCCCACAGGCCGCCTCGCGCGCCAGGCGGATTTGCGCCTCATTGCTGGCCGGGTTGTAGACCACGATCACGCGCCGGACGCCGGGCAGCAGGGTCTTGAGCAGGCCGAACAGCAGGGCCGGGTCGGGTGCCAGGCTGATGCCGTTGAGGTGCTCGGCATCCGGCGCCATGCCGACCCCGCCCACCACCACGCCCTGGGCCGGGTCGAGCATGGCGGCCGCCTTCATGCCCTGGCGGCCAAGCGCGATCACCACCTTGCCGTTTTTAAGCGTGTTGCGCAGTTCGCCCAGGTCGCTGCCGGCGCCGAGGGCGATGGCGCGCGGCCTGGCCTTGGCCTGTTCTTCGACGCCCTGCAGGATTTCGGCGAACACGGTGCGATAGGGTTCGCCGATGTCGGGATACAACACCGTCAGCGTCTGGGCGTCGGCCCGCCCGCCAAGCAAGGTCAGCAGCAAGGTGGTCAAAAGGGCAACGACGTTGAGGGTTAATCGCACAGTGATAGTCGTAGCGTGTTGAGTCAGCGGAAGTGTATCCTTTGCTAACGATTTTACATCCATAGATAATTTCAATGGTGGAACTGAGAGCGCTTCCAGTTGATGTAAACTAAGATTAATTCGCAACACTTTGCACAACACCACCCGCCAGCTCAAGATGCACGCAGCCAAAACGCCCATACCTACCCCACCCATGTTCAATCTGGCCTGGCCCTTGCTCGTCGAGTTGGGCCTGGCGATCGCTTCCAGCGTCATCGGCACCGGGTTGGCGTCGCGCATTTCGGACGAGGCTGGCGGCGCTTTCGCTATCGCCAGCCAGGTGTCGGCCACCTTGTTCATTTTATTCCGCATCATCGGCGCCGGCGTCAGCGTGGTGGTGACGCAAAACCTGGGCGGCGGCCAGCGCGAGGCCGCCAACCGGGTGGCCTGCGCGGTGGTGGGCGCCAGCACCTGGCTGGGCGCAGTCACCGGCATGTTGGCGCTGCTGGGCGCGAACGGCCTGCTGCATCTGCTGAACGCGCCGGCCGAGGTGCTGCCGCTGGCCGCGCCATTCCTGCAGGCGCTGGCGCCGGCCATGCTGCTCGACGCGTGGAACGCCTCGATGGCCAGCGTGATGCGCGCCCACCTGCGCACCCGCGACACGCTGGTGGTGCTGGTGATCATGCACCTGAGCCACCTGGCGCTGGCGATCCCGATGATGCACGGCTGGGGCCCGATACCGGCGCTGGGCCTGCCCGGCTACGCGTATGCGCTGGCGATCAGCCGCGCCCTGGGCCTGGGCCTGCACCTGCTGATGTGGCGCCTGCATCTCGGCATCCGCGTGGCGCGCGACGACTGGTGGCGCCTGCCGCGGCGCGAACTGGGCGCGGTGCTGCATATCGGCCTGCCCGGCGCGGCCGAGAACATCGCCTGGCGGCTGGCCTTCATGGTCAGCGTGGCGACGGCGGCCGAACTGGGCGCCAAGTCGCTGGCCACCCAGGCCTATGTGCTGCAGTTGATGGGCGGCGTGATGATGTTCAGCATCGCCACCGGCCTGGCGGTGGAGATCGTGGTCGGCTATCTGATCGGCGCCGGACGGCTGCGCGAGGCGCACGGCGTGGTGCGGCGGTCGCTGGCGCGCGGGCTGGTGGTGTGCATCCTGATCGCGGCCTGTGCCGCGCTGCTGGGGCGCTGGCTGCTGGGCTGGTTCACGCAGGACCAGGAGATCATCGCTGCCGGCGCCATGCTGCTGTGGATCACCGTGCTGCTGGAGCCGGGGCGCACCTTCAACCTGGTGGTGATCAACGCGCTGCGCGCGGCGGGCGACGCGCGCTTTCCCGTGATGGCGGGCGCCTTGTCGATGCTGCTGGTGCTGGCCGGCGGCAGCTGGCTGCTGGGCGTGGTGCTGGGCTGGGGCCTGCCGGGCGTGTGGATCGCCTACGCCGCGGACGAATGGATACGCGGCTTGATCATGTGGCGCCGCTGGCAGACCCACGCCTGGGTGCCGCACGCGCGCACATCGCGCAAACGTTTGCGGCCTGCCATCGTGGTCGAGGGCTAGCTTAATTTTGTAATTAAGCTACATTTACATCGATATCCCCACGAGATGTTGTTGACTTAATAAATATCGACTGTTACTTTGCTACATTCTCAGCCTTCCGGGAGTGTGTAATGCAACAGCTTTCTGACTTGCGCGTGCTGGTCGCCGGCGGTGTCGGCATCGACACCATAGTGATGGTGCCATCGCTGCCGCTGGCCGAGGCGGATTCCATCCACGTGCCCGCCGTGCACGACTACGTGGCCCACACCGGCAATGGCGTGGCGCTGGGTCTGCAGGCGCTGGGACACCGTCCCGTGCTGCTCGATTTCATCGGCGCCGATGCGCAAGCGGAACTGGTCCATGCGCGCTACCGCGAGCGCGGCCTGGAATTTCACGGCGTGGTGCACCCAAGCGGCACACGGCGCAGCGTCAATCTGGTATCGCCCGATGGCCGCCGCCTGTCGTTGTACGATGGCCGCCATCCCGACGACTTGCGCATGGAACGCGACTTCTACCTGCCGCATATGGAGCGCGCACAGCATCTGCACCTGACCATCATGCCGTGGGCGCGCCATTGGTACGACGACGCCGCCGCCTGCGGCTTGCCGGTATCGACCGACCTGCACGACTGGGACGGCAGCCATCCCTATTATCATGATTTCGCGCGGCGCTCAGACCTGGTCTTTCTCAGCACGGCAGCCTTGCGTGGCCGGCACGAGCAGGTGATGCGCGGGATGCTTGACGCGGGACGCGCCAGGGCGGTCGTCGCCATGGCCGGGGCGCAGGGCAGCTACCTGTTGCGGCGCGGCGATGCCGACGTGCTGCATGTGCCATGCGCAAAGCTTGGGCTACCGGTGGTCGATAGCAACGGCGCGGGAGACGCCTTCGTGAGCGCTTTCCTGCACGGGCAATTCCAAGGCATGGACATAGAGGACTGCATGCGCCTGGGCGCCATCTCCGGCGCCTTCGCCTGCAGCGTGGCTGGTACCGCGGAACGCAGCTTGTCGTTCGATGAACTGGCGCGTTATCTGTGATGCCCCGAAAGCTGGCGCCCAACTTTCGGGGGCCGGTGCCGCTTACTGCACCGTGAGGATCACCTTGACGGTGTCGTCGACCTGCGACTTCTCGATGTAGCCGATGGCCTGCGGATCGGCCGCCACGGCCTTTTTCACCTCGGCGCTGGAGCCCAGCTCCTTCGGCGCGCTGGCCTTGCCGGTGAACACCAGCTTGGACCAGATGGCCTTGACCTGGGTGGAGTCCTTGTCCAGCACCTTCTTATAGAACTCGTTGCGCAGCGGGCCGTCGGTGTGCTCGATCGGCGTGAACAGCGTCGACTTCCCGAGGAAGAACTGGGCCGCCTGTTCGCTGAACATGCGCGTGGCCGGATTCTTCGGGCTGACGATGACGACGATCTCCGCCGCGAACACCGGGGCGACGGCCAGCCATGCGCCGGCCGCCAGCAATAGTTTTCCGATTATCGTTTTCATGTGGGCTCTCCTCAGAACACGAAATCGATGGCGGCCGCGTACACGTTGACGGTGCTGCCCGCGAAGCCCGGCTTGGGATTGATGAAGTAGCCGTCGCCGTCGCGCGTCTTGATGCGGTCCATCTGCACCTTGAACGCGGCCGATTTATAGAAGTCCCAGCGCAGGCCGATGCCGGTGGTCGACTGCAGGCCGGATTTGATGGCGGCATTGGTGCCGGCGGTGAGCGCGGCCAGCGGGCCGGTGGTCGGCATGCCGGCGAAGTCGCGGATGCTGTCCTGCTTGACGTCGCCGTGCACGATGAACGGCACGAACTTGCCGTAGCGGTAGCCCGCCATGATGTACCAGGAGCTGGTGTCCGGCACCAGGCGCGATTCGGTCTTGCGCTTGGCGTATTCGGCCTGGCCGATGATGTTGTTGTAGTCCATCGCGATGCCGGCCGAAGTGAAGGTGCCTTTGAGGTCGGTGAGCTGGACTTCGCTGGCCACCGAGGTCAGGCCGACCTTGTTCAGCGTGCCGACCAGGCCGGTCAGGCTGGGGTTGTCGTAGATGCCGAAGGTGGCTTGCGAACGGCCCAGGCGATAGGTGAACGGGCCGTTCTCGACCACCAGCTGGGTCGATATCACCGGCTTGAAATCGACGTAGTAATTGCCGGGCGCGCGCACCTTGGAGCGGCCGATCGCCGCTTGCGCCGTCACGGTGGTGTCGCCAAAGCTGTGCTGGTACACGACGTCGCCGCCATCCGCGTTGTCGACGGTGACCTGGCGGTACACCTCATTGGGCGGGCGCAGCATGGTGTTGGCGTAGCCGACGTTGCGCACGTCGGAGATCATGTACACCGGCAGGCCGACGCGGCCCACGCGCAGCGAGAAGTCGTCGTTGAGCTTGATCTTGGCGAAGGCCCATGCCAGCTCGGCGCCGAATTGATCGTTGTTGCCGTTCTTGCGCACCAGGCCTTGCGCCGTAAAGGAGACGGTGTCGCTCCACTTGGCCGTGACCTGGATGCCCAGATTGGAATCGACGCCGGGGCGGGCGTCCTTGCCGACGCCGGCAGCCTGGTTGACGCGGTTGAATTCTGCCTGGTCGGAATTGGTCATGGTCAGGGCGCCGGTGCCGAATCCGCTGACGGTGATGGGTATGCCGTCTTGTGCGTGAGCGGTGGCCGCCAGGGCACTCAGGACCGCTAAGGTGGTAATCGCAAGCTTGGGTTGTTTCATCGTGTACCCCTCCGTTGGTTAATGGCGATGTTATGTGGTGTTGTGTGCCTTTTTTAGTGTGGACCGGAGCAGGGGAGGAGTGGGTGTTTTTATGGCAAAATGTCACAATCTCGTTGTTCGAAGGCAACGAATAGCATGTTGGAAGCGGTATCACATGATGCAAACGGCAAGCTTGTCTAAAGGATGTGCTTGATCTGGAGCGGTTTTTTTTGCGCCGGCGAGCAACGTTGTTCTGAACATATAAGACACAATTGACGCCGGCGTGCGCCGTTACAGCGCCGGCATTTTGCGGAAGCCGACGCCGAGCCGGTTCCAGGCGTTGATGGTATTGATCGCCAGCGTCAGATCGACCTGTTCCTTCGGCGTGAACTGGGCTTGCAGCCGTTCATAGTCGGCGTCCGGCGCGTGGGTGATGGAGAGCTGGGTCAGGGCCTCGGTCCAGGCCAGCGCGGCCTGTTCGCGTTCGGTGAAGAAGGGCGTCTCGCGCCATACCGCCACGCCGTGCATGCGGCGGTCGGTCTCGCCGGCCTTGCGGGCGTCGGTGGTGTGCATGTCGACGCAGAAGGCGCAGCCGTTGATCTGCGACGAGCGCAGCTTCACCAGTTCCAGCAGCGGCGCTTCCAGGCCCAGCTTGTTGACCGCGACTTCCAGCGCGATCATGGCTTTCATCGCGTCCGGCGAGGCGGTGTAGAAGTCGGTACGTGCGTTCATGATGGGTTCCTTCAGAGTGGTTGGTCAGTGAGTCCATTCTAGGAGACCAATCACGGCCTGCGGGAGGCCAATCACGTCAAAAAACGCTAGTCCAAGCCGGCGCGTCAGGCCATCGCGTGCGCCGCTTCGATGGCGGGATAGAACTCGCGGTCTTCCTTCTTCATGCGTTCGTACAGCGTCTTGAGCACGCGGTTGGCTTCATCGCGGAAGGCTTCCGGTTGTTCGGCCAGCTGGCGCGGTGTGTTCCAGCGGCCGGCAAAGCCCAGGTACTCGCCGCCGATGCCGTCCATCTCCGTGCGGTAGCGCTGGCTCATGCTGGCCAGCGCGGCGTTGCCGCTGGCCTCCAGCGTCGGATAGAGCATGCGGTCCTCGACGGCCAGGTGCAGCTTGATGATGCCGCTCATGGCGACGATGCGCTGCGAGATATCGGCCGCGTGTTCGGCGATGCCGGCTTGCACCAGCTTGCGCAGGCCGGCGATGGCGCTGAGGATGTCGATGTGCTGGTGTTTGAATTTGTCGATGTTCATGTTGGCTCCTGATTCTGACTGAGGGTGAGGGATTAACGGTGGAAGTCGACGCGGAAGCGCACCGGTCCCACCACGCTGACTTCGTGTTCGATGCGCGGCTCGACCACGCCCGGGTGCTCAGGCGACAGCAGCACTTCCTCTGCCGGTTGCGACGGATCGGTGATGCGGTAGAGCAGGCTGCCTTCCAGGATCGTGATGCGGCCCCACACGCCGGCGGCGGTGGTGTGGCTGCGTTGCAGGGCCGCCGGCACGCTGTCCTGCGTGAAGACTGGGCTGCTTTTGTAGTGACTGACGGTGTCGGGTAGGGTTTTCATGTTTGCTCCTGGGGTGTGGTCACCTTCACTTCGCCGAAAAAACCGTACTGGAGACTGGCGGCGATGCGGCGGGCTACGGTTTTGAATTCGGTGGCGTCGGTGGGATTGAACAGACGGGTGGCGGCGGCTTCGAACAGGGTAAGCCAGCGCACGAAGTGCTCCGGCGTAACACCGTTGAGCAGCATGTGTTTGCCGAAGACGTTGCCCTGGAAGTTGCGGCTGCCCAGCATGACCGTGCACCAGAAGTCGACCATGCGCTCCAGGTGCGGCGTCCAGTGCCCGCCGATGGCAGCGTCGAACACCGGCTGCAGTACCGGGTCCGCGCGGACTTCGTCATAAAATTCGTGGACCAGCGTGGCGATCGATGTGGGGTTCAGCGGTAGTGGGGACATGATGTGCTTTGCTTGAGTTGTTGATAAACGCTGGCGCCAGGCGCCAGCACCAGATAGCTGCAATCGTTACGGAAGCTGCGACCAGGCCGATGCCGGTCCAGCCCTGGTCGTCCAGCAGGTAGGCGTTGCACAGGCGTTGCGGCATGCTTTGATACTGGATGCCGGCGACCGCCATCATCCAGCTGAAATTCCCAAGGAAGAAGAGCTGCACGATCCAGTTGGCGCGCTTCAGCGATCCGGGAAGGATGGCGCCCACTGATAGCAGGGAGGCGAATTTCGCCGCTTCGGACCATGGGGCCGTGATGCTCTGTTCCAGCGCGCGCGGTATCATCCAGTACGCCGTGGCGAACAGCAGCAAGGCCAGGCCGCAGACGCCATGCTGGTCGCAGCGTGCGATGGCGGCGGGCGCCGTTGGCCGTGTGGCGCCAGTGGCCAGCAGCCAGCCGGCGGCGACCAGCAGCGGCAATTGCAGCAGCATGTGGCGCAGCATCGCGGCCTCCAGCCAATGGCGCGGCAGCGCGGCCAGCGCCAGGCAGGTCAGGCCGACGGCGATGCGGATGCGGCGGCGGTTCAAGGCTGGCCTCCACGCGCAGCGGTGCGGGCCATGCGGCCCAGCGCCACCGCGTCTTCCAGCGCCTGCGCCGGATCGTCGTAGTCGTCGATGCGCGCCAGGCGCCCTTGCTTGTCGATCAGGTGGAAGGCGGCGTTGTGCTGGAACTCCCCCAGCGGCGCAGGCAGCACCACGATGCCGAATGCGTCCAGCAGCGCCTTGCGCTGGTCCGCCCGATCCACGCCGACCATGCGCCACAAGGCCGGATCGGCGTGCATGCGCATGGCGTAGTCCGCCAGCAGCGGCGACGTGTCGCGCGGATCGAAGCTGATGCTGAGCAGTCGCACATCGCGCTGCAGGCCGCGCTTGCGGATCTCGTCCTGCATCTGCTGGAACTCGCTGCCCACTGCCGAACACACGGCGTTGCAGCTGCTGTAGAAGAAGCTGACGATGGCGACGCGGCCATCCTCTCCCAGCATCCGCGCCAGCGTGCCGACCTGCGGCTGGTGGATCGCGGCCGCCGGCAAGCCCACTGGCCTGCGGCTGACGGCCAGCCGCCGGCCATCTTCGGTCGACACCACCTGGTAGCCCATGGTGGCCTGGTACAGTGCCGCCATGCCGGCCGCGCACACCACCGCCAGCGCGGCCAGTGTGGAGAGCAGGCTGCTACCGTTTGAGCTGGTTGAGGTCTTCATCGCCGTTCCATGGATTTTTGCGATCCTTGCCCGTTTCGCGTTCGGCCTTGACGATGTCGGCGCCGATCTTGCCGGCGCCGTTGCCGAAGCTGGCACGCACATAACTTAGCACCGCCGCGATTTCGGCGTCGCTGAGTTTGTCCTTGAAGGCCGGCATCTGGCCGTTGTACGGCGCGTCCTTGACGGTCAGCTTGCCGGTGACCCCATGCAGCAGGATATTGACCGGCAGCCGGTCCGCCGCCAGCACCCACTCCGAGCCGGCCAGCGGCGGGAACACGCCCGGCAGGCCAGCGCCGGTGGCCTGGTGGCAGGCCACGCAATTGGCTGTATAGACCTGGGCGCCGTCGGCCGTGCCGCCTGCGCCGGCCGGCTTGCCTTCCAACGTGGACAGCGTGCGCCGGTCGCCCAGTTCCGGCGCGTCGTTGCGCTGGGTGAGGACGATGTAGCCGACCGCCCAGATCACCAGCGCCGACACCACCACCAGCACCAGGCGCGGCACCGGACGGTTCCTTTCGTGCGGATCGGGGTTTTCGCGCTGGCGCGCGTCATGCTTGGGCTGCTCGATCATTTTATCTTCCCCTCGAATACCGGATAGGTGTGGTCCAGCCCTTGCAGGTAGGTGACCAGGTCCAGCGCCTCCTGGCGGGCGATGACCACTTTCCCCGGTGGCTTGTACCCCGGCGGCAGCGTCACCACGCGGTCGCCGGGATCGGCCTTGTCCTTGATCTCGAAGAGGAAGGGATAGGCCGGCATGATGGAGCCGGGCGTGTACGCGCGTGGCTGGTACAGGTGGCCCAGGTGCCAATCCTGGCTGGGCTGGCGCGCGCCGATGTTGAACAGGTCCGGACCGGTGCGCATGGTGCCCAGCAGATGCGGCTTGTCGTAGTGGTAGTCGCCGGCCACCGGCGCACGGCCCCAGCCCCGCTTGTCGTCCGGCGCCAGCGCCTTGTCGCGCGGCTGCTGTGAATGGCAGTAGATGCAGCCGTTGGCGATGTAGACCTCGCGCCCGCGCAGCTGCGCCGAGGTGTAGGGCTTCAGGCCGGCCGGTGGCTCGACGTCTTTCAGTTGAAGGAAGGGCACCACCACCAGCGCCGATGTCGCCAGCGCCAGCGTGACCATGGCGCCGCTGAGCAGTTTGAGTTCATCATGCATGATCAGGCTCCCGCCAGGCTGGTTGGGCCGACGTGCAGCAGCGCGGCGCCGGTGCGCGCCGGGCCGTGGCGCAGCGCCATCGCGGCGAAGTGGCCGGCGAATACCAGGTGGCCCAGCGTCATGATGGCGCCACCCACGGAACGGCTTTGCAGATAAGGGATGGTGACCTTGACGGACTCCATGAACGGCTTGGCCGCATCGAGCATCGCCAGGCCTTGCAGCCAGCCGCCTATCGACAGGCCGATGAAGTAGATCGAGAAGCCCAGCACCACCAGCCAGAAATGCGCGGCGATCAGGCCGGGATAAGGCCATTCCCACGACATCACGCGTGGCATGACGAAGTAGATCGCGCCGAACATCACCATCGTGAAGAAGCCATACAGGCCAAGGTGGGCGTGGGCCACGGTGAAGTGGGTGAAGTGGGCAACCGTGTTGACCGCGCGGATCGCTTCGATCGAGCCTTGCAGGGAGCTGAGGGTATACATCATCCCGCCCAGCACGATGAAACGCAGCGTCGGCGAATACAGCAGCTTGGAGAAGTAACCCTTCATCGTCAGGTGCTGGTTGACCGAGAACGAGATCACCGGCACGATCATCATCACGCTCTGCACGATGGACAGCGTGATCAGCCAGCCCGGCACCGGGCCGCCGATCAGGTGATGGCCGCCGACCTGGCCGTAGAAGAAGGCCAGCGTCCAGAAACCCAGCAGCGACAGGTTGTACGACTGCACCGGGCGGCCGATGATCTTGGGCAGGAAGTAGTAGACCGAGGCCAGCGCCATCGGCGTGTAGAACAGGCCCAGGACGTTATGGCCGAACCACCAGTTCATGGTGGCCTGCTCGACGCCGAAGTGCATCGCCGGCAGGTTGGCGATCAGGAACAGGATGGGGAACCAGAACAGCGCGGCGCCCATGTACCAGACCGACACGTACAGGTGGTCGACCTTGCGCGCCTGTAGCGTGTACACCAGCGGAAGTCCCATCAGCGCGCCGCCGACGACGATCAGGATGTCGACCTGCCACGGTATCTCCAGCCACTCCATGCCGTCGCTGATGCCGGCGGCGATGCAGCCGACGCCGGCGATCAGGCCGGCGTTCCAGATCATGCAGCCGAGGATGGCGAAGCGGCCGCCGACCAGCGGTGTTTTCAGCAGGCGTGGCAGCATCCAGTTGGCGATGCCGAAAGCCGCCATCGGCGCCCAGCCGTAGGCGACGATGTTCAGGTGGATGGTGCGCAGCCGGCCAAAACTCAGCCAGGCCTGCTGCACCAGCCAGTCCGGCTCGTGCAGCTTGATGGAGCTGGTCAGGCCCGCCAGCGAGCCGGCCACCAGCCACACCACGGCGCAGGACAGGAACACGAAGGAGACAAAGGCGGTGGAGCGGTCCTCCTCGATGCGCTCGGCCAGTTCGCGCTGCAGCGTGACTTCCTGCGCGGGCGTCAGCTCGACGCGGGTGTCGCCGGCGACGCGCAGCGCCAGGCCGGCGCGCTGGGCGGCGGTGGCGGAGGGCTCTTCGCCGCGGCCGATCTCGCCCGACGAAAAGATGACATGGGCGGCGGCGGAAGTGGTGTCGAACAGGCGTTTGCGCAGCGACCAGATAAAGACAAACAGGCCGGTAAGCGACAGGACGAACGAGGACAAAAGTATGGTGACGGTATCCATAAAAGGGCCTTGGTCTTAAACAAGTAAATGTAATACTACATTAATTTTCAACAAAAAACAATCGCCGCATGGCGCCGGCGCGGGCGTTTGGTTTGTTTAGCGGCCGGCGGCCGCGCGCTGGGCTGCGGGCAGGTTGCGGGCGATCGCGCGCAGCATCTGTTCGACGTCGATAGGCTTGGCGATGAAGTCGTTCATGCCGGAGGCGATGCACTGTTCGCGCTCGGACAGCAGGACGCCTGCCGTCATCGCCAGCACCGGCAGCGACAGTTTGAGTTCGGTGCGGATGCGGGTGGTCGCTTCGAAGCCGTCCATCTCCGGCATCTGCACGTCCATCAGCACCAGGTCGTAGCGGTGGGCGTCGGTGCGCAGCCGGTCGAGCGCGGCGCGGCCGTTGTCGACCGCGTCGATGCTGGCGCCGGCGTAGGACAGCATGCTTTGCGCCACCAGCTGGTTGATCGGATTGTCTTCCACCAGCAGGATGCGCACACCATCGATGCGCAGGCCGGACTGGGCGCCGTTGTCCGAGCTGGCGCGGACCGGCGTCCCGGCCAGGGCCTGTTGCAAGGTCTCGCTCAGGCGCGCCATGGTGACGGGTTTAAGCAGCACCGCGTTGGCCGCATCCGCGCCCTGCGTGTGCAGCAGCTTGCCCTGGCCGAAGGCGCTGACCATCAGGATGATGGCGGGGCAGTCCTGCGGCAAGGCCTTGCGGATCGCCTGCATGGTTTCGAGGCCGTTCATGCCGGGCATGTCCCAGTCCACCAGGATGGCGTCGTAGCGGCTGGCGGCGCGGCGCAACAGCGTCAGGGCCTGCTCGCCGGAGCCGGCGCTGTCGCTGCTCCAGCCGCGCGCGCGGATGGTGCGGCCCAGATAGTCGGCGCTGACCGGATCGTCGTCCACCACCAGCAGGTGCTGGAGCGGCAGCGGCGCGCCGGCCGGCGCCACGTCGTCAGAGGCTTGCAGCGGCACGGTCAGCACGAAGACGCTGCCGGCGCCGGCGATGCTCTGCACTTCGATCGCGCCACCCATCAGCGCGGCGATGCGGCGCGAGATCGTCAGTCCCAGTCCGGTGCCGCCGAAGCGCCGGGTCATCGAGGCGTCGGCCTGCGAGAACGGCGCGAACAACTGCGCCAGCTGGTCGGGCGGAATGCCGATGCCGCTGTCGCGCACCGTGAAGCGCAGCGTGACGGCGCCGGCCAGGTCGCCGCCGGTCCGCTCCACCAGCACCGAGATCGAGCCTCTTTCGGTGAACTTGATGGCGTTGCCGACCAGGTTGATCAGGATCTGCTGCAAGCGATGGCCGTCGCCGAGCAGCGCCTGCGGCACGTTCGACTCGACACCGATCGCCAGCTCCAGGTCTTTCTCGCCGGAGTTGACGGTCATGATGGTGGCGATGGCCTCCAGCACGGCGCTCAGCTGGAACGGCGCCGGCGCCAGCTCCATGCGGCCCGCCTCGATCTTGGAGAAGTCCAGCACGTCGTTGAGGATGCTGAGCAGGGAGTTGCCCGACGACCGTATCATCTCCAGGTATTTCTGCTGGTCGGGCGAGAGCGAGGTGTTGTTCAACAGGTGCGTCATGCCCAGCACGGCGTTGAGCGGGGTGCGGATCTCGTGGCTCATGTTGGCGACGAATTCCGACTTGGCCCGGCTGGCCGCTTCGGCCAGGTCGCGCGCGACGATCAGCGAGCTTTCCGATTCGCGCAGCGCCGCGGTCTTTTCCTCGGCCAGCGCGGTGGCGTAGGCCTGGCGCGCGGTCAGCGCCCGCACCACGCCGAAGAACAACAGGCTGATGATCACGCCCGCCAGCAGCACGATGTGCGACTTCTGGCGGTCGATGGAATTCTCGAACGCCGGCAGGGACGTGAAGCGTAGCGTCCAGCGGTGCTGCATCAGCACCAGCGGCGAGGTGTGCAGGTAGGGATTGGGGTATTGCAGGTGGTCGTTGCCGGTGCGGTTGCCGCTGGCGTACAGGCGGGCGCCGGGATCGGCTTCGCTGCCGTCGAAGATCTCCAGCTGTACCACGCGATCGGACGGTCCGAGCAGGCCGGCCATCATGTCGTCGGCGCGGATCGGGCTATACGAGTAGCCCTGCAGCGCCGCCATGCGCTGCGGCGGCGACAGCGCGCTGCCCGGCGGCGCGGCCAGCTTGCGGTAGATCGGGAAGTACATCAGGAAGCCGGGCTGGCCCTGTTCGGCGTCGTTCTGCACCAGCACCACCTTGGCCGACAATACCGGTTCGCCGGTGCGCGCGGCCTCCAGCAGCGCGGCCTGGCGGATTGGTTCGGACATCATGTCATAGCCGAAGGCGCGCAGGTTCTGTCCCTCGAACGGCTCCAGGTACAGCACCACCGTGGAGACGGGACCCATGGCGCCGCCCGGCCTGGCCCAGATGCGGAAGCCGGGATAGCCGTGGCTGCGCACTTGCGCCTCGAGCGCGTCGCGCTGTCCGGCCGTGACTTCGGCGGCGTAGCCCAGTCCCATCACGCCGGGAAAGCTGTGCCGCAAGTCCAGCGCCTCGGCGAAGTCGCGCCACTGGGCGCGGGTGGGATCCGGTTGGGCGTTGAACAGCGCGCGGGCGCTGCGCAGGCCCGATTCGTACAAGGCCATGCGGGCGGTGATGCGTTCGGCGATGTCGGCGCACTCGGTGTCGAACTGCTCGCGCGCGCGGCGCTCGGTGCTGAGCGCCACCAGGTGCCAGACGATCACGGTCAGGCCGACGCCGACCAGCAGCGTGGCCCATTGCGCCGCGCTGTGGCTGCGCAGGGAGCCGCTCATACGCCGGCGCTCGCTGGCATCGGCGCACAGCACCATGCCGATCAGGCTGCACAACATGACAAAGCTGTCGAGCGAAATCAGGGCGTCGTTCAAGGTGCCAATCGCGAACGGTCCCAGGCCGCGGACGGTGCACAGCACGGCGCCGCCGGCGGTGGCCAGGCACGCCAGGCTGGCGCCGCGCAGGCCGAAGCGGTACGAGGCCCAGGCCACGCACAGCATGAAGACATAGGGCAGCCAGCCGGGATCGTCGTTGGCGGTGTAATGGCGGCCGAAGACCGCGGCGATCAACGCGGCCAGCAGCAACAGCGAGAGCGCGGCTTCCAGCGCGACGGCCTGGCGCCAGCGCAGCCGGCGCCAGGCCAGGATGGCCGGCACCACCAGCAGCACGCCGGAGACGTCGCCCACCCACCAGGTCAACGCCACGGTATTCCAGGCGCCGGCCGACACCAGGCCGCCCAGCACCAGCGTGCCGCTGCCGATGCCGGCGCTGATGAGGCATGCCAGCAGGGCGATGATGGCGAACTTGTAGACGTCCTGCAGTTGGCTCAGCGGCCGCGCGGCGTCGGTGTGGCGGCGCATCAGCCAGGCGCCGGCCAGGGCTTCCATCGTATTGCCGACGGCGATCAGCAGCGAGGCGGTCACCAGGCCGGCATTGAAGGGCAGGCCGTTGGCGGTAAAGGTGGCCAGGTTGGCGGCCAGTGCGCCGAGCAGGATGGCCGGCCAGACCCGGTAACCCAGCAGCAGCACGGCGGCGAAGGCGATGCCGGACGGCGGCCATACCGGCGTGGCGTTGGTGTGGGCGAAGGCCAGCAGCAGGCTGGTATGGGCGATCAGGTAGTAGCAGGCGGTCAGCAGCACCAGCGCGAGCGGCGCGGGACCAGGTGGAGATGGGGCCGGCGTGAGCGGTTCGGAGCCTGCGCGCATGGCGGATCATGGGTTGTCTCGGTGGCAATCACTATACTCCGAAACGTCGTCATGCTGGGTACTCAGGATATGGCGGTGGCTGTATATTTGTTGGGTTTATGGCGTGCGGGCGTAGCCAAACCGGGCTGCAGCATGTAATACTTTAATATCATCTTTCTAGCGAGTGCGCTGCCAATGGCGTTGAAACAGTATCTGCCGTCCACCCTGCGGTTTCGCCTCAGCGGCCTGGTCATGCTGCTGGTGCTGGGTGCGACCGTCACCGTGACGGTGGTGGCGCTGATACTGGCCGAGCGCGATATGAAGGAGGTCATCGGCAGCCAGCAGTATGCCTTGCTGTCCGGCGCCGCCGCCCATATCGACGAGCACCTGGCCGGCAAGAAGGCCATGCTGGCGGCGCTGGCCGAATCGCTGCCGGCGGCCACGCTGCACGATCCGGCCGCGCTGCTGGCCTACCTGAAGGCGCGGCCGACCGCGCGCGGCCAGTTCTCCTTCCTCGAAGTCTACAATGCCGACGGCCTGCTGACCGGCGCGCTGGAGGAGGCCATGCCCCAACAGCCCCACCACGCGGCAGGCCAGGAGTGGTTCGACCTGACGCTGGCGCGCGGGCGCGGCGTGGTGTCGGCGCCGTTCGCCAGCAAGCTGGCCGGCGCGCCGACGGTGCTGATCACGGCGCCGGTGCTCGACAGCGACGGCCATGTGGCGCTGGTGCTGGCCGGCGGCATCAATCTGCTGCACTATGCGCCGTTCGAGTCGCTCAGCGCGCTCAGGCCGGGCAGCACCGGTTTCACTTTCATCATGACGTCCGAAGGCGTCCTGCTCAGCCATCCGAACAAGGCGCGGCTGCTGCACAGTATCAACGAGCGTCCGGGCGCCAACCGCGCCACCGAGATGGCGCTCAACGGCTTCCAGGGCTGGACCGAGGCGAAGAACAAGGACGGCGTCAAGGGCATTTACTCCTATCGCCGCCTGCAGCATGCGCGCTGGATCGTCGCGGCGCGTTTTCCCAGCGACGAGGCGCTGGCGCCGTTGCGGGAGATGCGCTACGAGGCCGCGGGCGCGGCGACGGTGTTTGCCGTGCTGGCCGGTGTGCTGTCCTGGCTGGGCATCGCGCGGCTGCTGCGGCCCTTGCAGCGGCTGCGCCGCAACATCGCCGAGATCAAGAACAGCCGCGCCGGCATCCAGGTGCTGCAACTGGACCGCAAGGATGAAATCGGCGAATTGAGCGGCGCCTTCTACCGCCTGATGGCCGAGCGCGAGGCGGCCCAGCTGCGCACCTACGAGAGCGAAAAGCGGGCGCGCATCCTGGCCGACAACCTGCCGCTGCTGATCGCCTACCTGGACCGCGAGCGGCGCTTCCTGTTCACCAACGAGCACTATCGCACCCAATTCGGCCTCGATCCGCAGGCGATGCTGGGGCAGACCGTGTCCGACGTTTTCGGTGACGCCGCCGACAGCTGGCTGGGCGACCTGGATCAGGCGCTGCTGGGCCGGCGCCTGCACTTCGAGCGCGCCTTCGAGCAGCATGGCCTGACGCAGCACTTCATGGTGGACCTGGTGCCGGACGTCGCCGCCGACGGCAAGGTGGTGGGCACCTATCTGATGGCGATGGATATCACGGACCGCAAGAACGCGGAGCTGATCCAGGCCGCCGGCGAGCAGCGCGCCGCCGCCGCCAGCCGCGCCAAGAGCGAGTTCGTGGCCAATATGAGCCACGAGATCCGCACGCCGATGAACGCGGTGCTGGGCGTGGCGTATTTGTTGGGGAATACGGAACTGAGCGCAGAGCAGAAGGAGTACGTGGACATGATACGGTCGTCCGGCAATGTGCTGCTGGGGATCCTGAACGATGTGCTGGATTTTTCCAAGATCGAGGCCGGGCGCATGGAACTGGCGCCGTCGACCTTCCAGCTGGACGAGGTGCTGGCGGCGGTGAACACGGTGATGATGACGACGGTGGCCGCCAGCGGCATCCGGTTCGACATCGTCGCCGACGCCGCGGTGCCGCGGGCGCTGGTGGGCGATGTCATGCGCCTGCAGCAGATCCTGATCAATTTGGTCGGCAATGCCATCAAGTTCACCGAGCATGGCCAGGTGCAGCTGCGGGTGGAACGTTCGGCCAACGGCATGGCCGGCTATGCGGGCGATGCCGTCGGCCTGCGCTTCGTGGTGCGCGACACCGGCATCGGCATGGACCTGGAGCAGCAGAGCCGCCTGTTCGAAGCCTTCAACCAGGCCGACGCCTCGACCACGCGGCGCTTCGGCGGCACCGGACTGGGACTGGCGATCTGCCGCCGGCTGGCGGAATTGATGGGCGGCGCCATCGCCGTCAGCAGCATGCCGGGCAAGGGCAGCGAATTTGTCGTCACGCTGCCGTTCCTGCTGCCGAAGGCCGAGCTGCCGCCGGCGCTGGAGCAGGAGCCGGAGCCGGAGCCGAACGGCGAGGACCCGGCGGCACAGTGCCTGAAGGGCGTGCGCCTGCTGCTGGTGGAGGACCATCCGCTCAACCAGGTGGTGGCACGCGGCATGCTGGAATACGCTGGCGCCAGTGTGGACGTGGCGGAGAACGGCCAGCTGGCGGTGGATCGCCTGCGCGACCATCCCAACGACTACGACATCGTGCTGATGGACGTGCAGATGCCGGTGATGGACGGTTTCGCCGCGACCGGCGTGATACGGCGGGAGCTCAAACTGGACCTGCCCATCCTGGCGATGACGGCGGGCGTGATGCAATCGGAGCAGGAGCGCTGCATCGCCGCCGGCATGAACGACTTCATCGCCAAGCCGGTCGACGTCGAGCAGATGCTGGACATCATTTCGCGCCACATACCGGCTGGACGTCGCTCCTGACGTTGTTCATTTCGCGCCGGCCGGACGCATTTCGCGCCGCAGCCACGCATTTCGTCGCATCGATATCCGGGCCGGCGGGCCGCTGGCTAGAGTGGAGTCACATTCACTCACCGGAGTTCATCATGCGATCCACCAGCCTTGCCGTCGCCGTCCTGTCGCTCATGTCCGCGTTGGCGCCTGCCGCCGCCGCCGACCTGAAAGTCTCCGTGACCGGCGTCGCCAGCGCCGACGGCCAGATCATGATCGCCCTGTATAACTCGGCCGAGACCTTCCTGGACAAGCCGTTCCGCGCGATCGCCGTGCCAGCGGTGGCGGGTACCACGCAAGTCGAGTTCAAGGACCTGCCGGCCGGCGACTACGCCTTCTCGCTGTACCACGACGTCAACGCCAACGGAAAAATGGACCGCAACCTGGTCGGCATGCCGACCGAGGATTATGCCTTCAGTAACAACGCCATGGGCAAGCGCGGTGCGCCGGAGTATGCGGCCGCGCACTTTGCGCTGCCTGCCGCCGGTGCGGTGTCCAGCGTCAGCCTGCGCTGATCCGGGAGCCAGACATGAGCCACGCGATGAATCAGCGCCGCAAATTCCTGTCCCGCAGCATCAGCCTGGCCGCCCTGGGCCTAAGCTCCGGCACCGCGCTGGCAGACAGCGACACCTTCCGCCGCTTCCACCAGGCGCTGGAACACGCCCCCCGGCTGTCGGCCTATGCGGGCGTTGCCGGCGAACTGTCGGGCGATGCGGCGATCCACGGCCGCATGCCGGATGACCTGCAAGGCGCCTTTTACCGCAACGGGCCTGGCCGTTTCGAACTGGGCGGCGAGCGTTATCACCACTGGTTCGACGGCGACGGCTACGTCCAGCGCTGGCAGCTCGGCGGCGGCAAGGTTAGTCATCGCGGCCGCTTCGTCGCCACCCAGAAGTTCACCGAGGAGACGGCGGCCGGCCAGTTCCTGTATCCGGCCTTCGGCACCTACATCGACCGCCGGCCGGTCAAGACCAACGACACCGTCAACGTCGCCAATACCAATCTGCTGCCGTTCGGCGGCCACGTGTACGCCTTGTGGGAAGGCGGCTCGGCCATCGAAGTCGATCCGCAGACGCTGGATACGCGCGGCGTCAAGACCTGGCGCCCGGACCTGAAGGCGATGCCGTTTTCCGCGCATCCGAAAATCGATCCGGACGGCGGCCTGTGGAACTTCGGGAACATGCCCGGCGCGGACAAGTTGATGATCTACCGTTTGAACGCGGCCGGAGAAGTGATGCGCACTGCCGTGGTCGATGTGCCGCAACTGAATATGGTGCACGACTTTGTCGTCAGCGCACGGCACCTGATCTTCCTGGTGCCGCCTTACGATATGAAATCCGGCCCGGAGCTCAGCCTGGGCGACAGCTTGCACTGGGCTGGCGCGACGCGGCCGCTGCGCGCGGTCGTCATCGCCAAGGACACGCTGCAACTGCGCCAGGTGTTCGAGCTGCCGGCGCGCACCGTCTTCCACTTCGGGAACGCCTTCGAAGACGGCGCCTGCACCCGCCTGGACGCCGTGATGCACGAGGGCGACACGCTGCACGAGCTGGCGGAAGTGATGCATGGCGAGATACGGCCTTTCCGTGACGGCTCCAGCACGGTGCAGATCACGCTGGACTACGCCACCGGCCAGGCGCGCGAGGCGCGACTGTTCGGCGCCAGCGAATTCCCCAGGGTGGCGCCGCAGGTGGTATCGGTCCGCCACCGCAAGCTGGCGGTGCTAGGCGTGGCGCCCGGCAGCGCGGACGACAGCTTCAATACCGTGAACCTGATCGATATCGACAGCGGCAAGGCAGACAGCTACCGCTTCGACGCCGGCTGGGTGGCGGAGGAGCACGTGCTGGTGCCACGGCGCGGGGCGCGTTCCGAGATCGACGGCTATCTGGTCGGCGTCGCCCAGGATGCGCGGCGCGGCCAGACGGTGTTGACGGTGTTTGATGCGCACAACATCAAAGCGGGGCCACGGGCAATGGCGCGGCTTTCTTATGCATCGCCACCCTGCATTCATGGTAACTTTCTGCCGGCCTGATTATTTTGGATACCACGATGAACGACAGCTGCAAGCAAGCCACCGCGCCTTTGAACGCCGACAACGCGCGGTTGGCGCATCCGTTGGACATGATGCCGTTTTTCCAGCGCTGGCCGGCGTCGACGCGGCGCAACCTGCTGTACACCTTGATCTGGAACTGCGGGCTGGGCACGGTCTTGACGGCGGTCGATGTGCTGTTGTCGGGGAGCGAGCGGCTGGTGACGGGGCACTGGCTGCCGATGCTGCTCATTTCGAACCTGATCGGCTTCCTGATCCACTTCGGCCACCTGCTGGCCAACGCCGTCAGCGGCGGCTGGCCGCGCCGCGCCAAGGGCTTGCCACGGCTGGTATTCAGCATCTCGCTGGTGGGGGCCAGTGTGCTGCTGGGCCTGGGGCTGGGGACCGCGCTGCTGAACGGTCAAGGCGTGGTGCAGGTGGTGGACAACCGCAATGCGCTGAGCCAGTCGCTGGTGCTGGCCGGGGCCGTCGCCTTGCTGATGTATGTGGTCAGCCGCAGCGCCGAGCGGCGGGTGGCGTATGCGATGGAAAAGGCGCGGCAGCAGGAACTGATCGCGTCCACAGCGCGGCTGCTGGCGGAGGCGCGGCTGCGCGCATTGCAGGCGCAGATCGAGCCGCACTTCTTGTACAACACGTTGGCCAATGTGGTGAGCCTGATTGGCCCGCAGCCGGCCAAGGCCCAGCATATGCTGGAGCGGTTCATCGATTACCTGCGCGCCAGCCTGGCCGCGAGCCGCAGCGAAGAAGCCACGCTGGGCTCCGAGGCCAAACTGATCGCCGCCTACCTGGATGTGCTGGCGGTGCGCATGGGCGAGCGGCTGCGCTATCGCGTCGAGTTGCCGGACGCCTTGCGCCACCACGTCATCGCGCCCATGCTGCTGCAACCGGTGGTGGAAAACGCCATCTCGCACGGACTGGAGCCGAAGGTGGAGGGCGGTGAGATCGTCGTCAGCGCGCGGACGGAGGGCGAGCACCTGTACCTGCAAATTAGCGACACCGGCGTGGGCTTGGGCAGCACCATGTCGGCCAAGCCTGGAGGCGGGGTGGGGCTGAGCAATCTGCGCGAGCGCTTGCGCAGTTTGTATGGCGGCGCCGCTAAGGTAGAATTATTGGAAAATCAACCCTGCGGCATGACGGTGCGTCTCATGCTGCCTTTGAATGCGAGTCCGACATCGATACATTCCGTGCCTTGATCGCAGATGACGAAGAACATCTGCGCGATTATCTGGAAGGCCAGCTGAAGACAGCGTGGCCTGAACTGAAGGTGGTGGCCAAGGCCGCCAACGGCCTTGAAGCCTTGCGGCTGATCGACGAGGAGGCGCCGGACGTGGTGTTTCTCGATATCCGCATGCCCGGCATGACGGGGCTGGATGTGGCGGCGCGACTGGTGGACGGCGCCAAGCCGCCGCATATCGTTTTCGTGACCGCCTTCGACCAGTATGCGGTGGAGGCGTTCGAACATTCGGCGGTCGATTATCTGTTGAAGCCTGCGAGCCTGGAGCGGCTGGATAAGACAGTGAGCAAGCTGAAAGCGGCGCTGCGCACCAACGAGCCTGCGGCTGCGACGGGTGTCACCGCGGCGACGCTGCAGGCGCTGTTGCAGCAGTTGGGCGGTGCTGCGCCCGTCGCCGCCGCGCCGGCGCCGACCTTGCAATGGATACGCGCCTCGCAAGGCGAACATACGCGCCTGATCGCGATCGACGAGGTGATCTACTTCCAGAGCAACGACAAATACACCAGCGTGTTCCTGGCGGACGGCGAGAGCCTGATACGCACGCCGATCAGCAAGCTGCGCGAGCAGCTGGACGAGCAGCAGTTCTGGCAGATCCACCGCAGCGTGATCGTCGCCGCGCGCCACGTGGCCGGCACCCGCCACGATTTTCGCGGCCGCCTGATGGTGCAGCTCAAGGGTCGCGAGGAGCAGCTGGTCGTGAGCCGCAACTACGTCGACCTGTTCCGGCAGATGTAGGCGGCCCGCGACCAAAGGTCTTACTTGCCCAGTACCGGCTTGACCTTGGCTGCCGCTTCCTTGGCGCGGACGCGCGCGGTTTCGACATCGTCGGCGACGGCCAGCGCCACGCCCATGCGGCGGCGTGCGAACGATTCCGGCTTGCCGAACAGGCGGATGTCGGTACCCGGCACGCGCAACGCTTCTGCCACACCTTCGAAGGCGATGCCTGCCGCTTCATGCTGGCCGTAGATCACGGCCGACGCGCCCGGCGCCTTCAACGCCACGTTGACCGGCAGGCCGAGGATGGCCTTGGCATGCAGCTCAAATTCGCTTTGCACCTGGGTCGCCATGGTGACCATGCCGGTGTCGTGCGGACGCGGGCTCACTTCCGAGAACCAGACCATGTCTTCCTTGACGAACAGCTCGACGCCGAACAGGCCGAGGCCTCCCAGGTCGCCGGTGACTTTCTCGGCGATGTCGCGGGCGCGCGCCAGCGCCAGTGGATTCATGCGGCACGGCTGCCAGGATTCGACGTAGTCGCCTTGCACCTGCACGTGGCCGATAGGATCGCAGAACTGGGTCTCGACCTGGCCATCGGCACCGATGGAGCGCACCGTCAGCAGCGTGATTTCGTAGTCGAAGTCGATGAAGCCTTCAACGATGACGCGGCCCGAATCCACGCGGCTGCCGGCGGCGGCGTAGTCCCACGCGGCTTTGACTTCGGCGGCGCTGTCGATCTTGGACTGGCCCTTGCCCGACGAGGACATGACAGGCTTGATCACGCACGGGAAGCCGATGGCGGCGGTGGCCGCTTCCAGTTCCGCCAGGCTGCTGGCGAAGCGGTATGGCGACGTCGCCAGGCCCAGGGTTTCGGCGGCCAGGCAGCGGATGCCTTCGCGGTTCATGGTCAGCTGGGCGGCGCGCGCGGTCGGGATGCAGGTGATCTTGCCGGCTTTTTCCAGCGTGGCCAGGGTGTCGGTGGCGATGGCTTCGATCTCCGGCACGATCAGATCCGGCTTTTCCTGTTCGATCAGCGCGGCCAGCGCGGCGCCGTCGGCCATGTTGATGACGTGGGCGCGGTGCGCAACCTGGTGGCCTGGCGCATTCGGATAACGATCGACGGCGATCACTTCAACGCCCAGGCGCTGCAAGGCGATGATGACTTCCTTGCCGAGTTCACCGGAGCCGAGCAGCATGACTTTGGTGGCGGTGGGAGACAGGGGCGTGCCGAAAATGCGGGGAGTGTTCATGTAATCGTCCGGGGATAAAGAGGAAATGAGGGCGGGCCGACTATAGCAAAATGCGGCAATTTTGGACAGCGGCAGCGGCATTGTAATAAACTCAACCTTGGCGCCGGATTAAGCGGAGCGCTTATCGCGGGGCTGCCGCGTTTATCCGTCGCGGGCTGCGCCAGTCGCATGGCCACCCGCGCCACCGAGTCGTCAGGCACAGTGTGACCATGACATCTCGTCATGGACATGACTAAGGAAAAAAGATGAAACCAATGCACGTAATCGCCGCCGCACTCGCCGCCACCTCGCTGTGGGTCGTTGCCGCTGAATCGACCACCAAGCTGCCAGCGCCATGGATCGTGGCCGGCCAGACGCCGTCTTCCTACCAGGCCGGTATCGATAACGTTGAAACCACCAGCGGCAAGGGCTCCAAGTTCCTGCGCTATGCGCAGGGCGATGCCAAGGGCTGGGGTACGCTGATGCAGTCTGTATCAGCGCAACGCTATCAGGGGCAGCGTGTGCGTTTCCAGGCGCGGGTCAAGTCGCGCGACGTTAACGGTTGGGCGGGTTTGTGGCTGCGTATCGATGGCCCTGTCGGCCATAACGTCGCTTTCTATAACAGCATGGACAAGCCTATCGTCGGTTCCAACGATTGGCAAATCCGCAGCGTCACGCTGGATGTTCCGGACGATGCGACCAGTATCAACTTCGGCGTGATTAATGCAGGCACTGGCCAGGTCTGGATCGACGAGTTGTCGCTGGATGCGGTCGGCAAGGACGTGCCGGTGGATACGATGCCGCACAATAAACTGCCGGAGTCGCCGAGCTTATGAACGGCATCGCCGTTCTCGATGGACTGCGGCGCGCGGCGCTCAGCACCGTTCGTCAAAAGGTGCTGAGCGCGGCGCTGGCCGCCGGTTTCGCGCTGGTGTGCCTGGCGCTGCGTGCCTATACCTTGTTGGCTTTGTTCGGTGCGATGCTGCTGCCGGTGGGGATCAGTGCGGCCGCCTTGCTGGCCGCGCTGACGACCGCGCCCCGGCTGCGCGACTGGCGTTTTCTGTGGGCGGGATTGCTACTGCTGGTCGGCTTGTCGAGTTGGGTGGCCGGCATCTTGTATCACCGCAGCTTGTTAACGGTGGGCGTGAGCACGCACAACGATTTGACGGTGCAGTTTTCGGTCGGGGCGCTGGCCTTGTTGCTGCTGGTGCCGCGCCTGTGGATCGCGCAGCACCAGTCGCGCGCGTTGTTGATGGCGCAGCTGACGCAGGCCGCGCTGTCCGCCGACCTGAAGGCCTTGCAGGCACAGATCGAACCGCACTTCCTGTACAACACGCTCGCCAACACGCGCTATCTGGCGCGCCACGATCCCGAACGCGCGGTGGCGATGCTCGATCATCTGATCGGCTATCTGCATACCGCCTTGCCGGATTTGCGCAGCCCGATGTCCAGCCTTGGCCGCGAATGCGAACTGGCGGGACACTATCTGGCGCTGATGGGCATACGTTTCGGCGACCGCCTGCAATTCGAGATCGACTGTCCTGTCGAGCTGGGAGCGGTGGAGCTGCCACCGCTGATGCTGATGCCACTGGTGGAAAACGCCGTACAGCACGGCGTGGAGCCGCATCCCGGCAACGTCACCGTGCGGATGCTGGTGCGCCGTCGCGAGGGGGCGCTGGTAGTGGCGGTGCGCGACAACGGCGCCGGTCCCGGAAAATCCGTGTTGGGCAGCGGCGTAGGATTGCGCAACCTGCGTGAACGGCTGGCGGCCCTGCACGGCAGCGCCGCCGGATTCAGGCTGCAAGTGGCGGCGGACGGTTGGACCGAAGCTGAAATCACCTTACCTTTGGGGGCCGCATGATGTCGATGTCACCTCATCGCCCGCGTATATTGATCGCGGATGACGAGCCTTTGCTGCGTGCGGAATTGCGGCAGTCGCTGGCCGCCTTGTGGCCGGAGGCCGAACTGGTGGCCGAGGCGGCCGACGGTTACGAAGCGCTGCGCCTGGCGCGCGCGTTGGAGCCGGATGTGGCTTTTCTCGACATCCGCATGCCCGGCTTGAGCGGGCTGGAAGTGGCCCGCACCTTCGGCACGCGCACGCATGTGGTGTTCGTCACGGCCTATCAGGAGCATGCGCTGGCCGCGTTCGACGAAGGGGCGATCGATTATGTGCTCAAGCCCACCGATCCTGTGCGGCTGGTCCGCGCCATCGAGCGGGTACGCGCCCGTCTCGGCACGCCGCCGCCCGACCTGGCGCGGCTGATGCAACAGCTGTCGCCTAAACCGGCCGCACCGTCATGGTTGCAGGCTACCGTCGGCAACTCGATACATTTCATCGACTTGAGCGAGGTGATTTACTTCTGCGCGGAGTTCAAATATACGCGGGTGGTGACGCCGCAGCAGGCCGAGGCCCATATCCGCACGCCGTTGAAGGAGTTGGCGTCCGAACTGGAGGAGGCGGGATTCTGGCAGATACACCGGGGTTACGTGGTGGCGGTCAAGCGCATCGCAGCGGTCAGCCGGGATGCCGACGGCGCATTGTGGCTAAGCCTGCGCGGCCATCAGGACAAACTGCCCGTGAGCCAGCGCTTCCAGCACCGGTTCAAGGGCATGTAGCGCTATCAGAACGAGTAGACCAGCGTCACCGACGTTTGGGTATCGGTGTTCTTTTTATCTTCCGGCACATTGGTGTCGTTGCGGACGCTGAACGCGGCCTTCATCTGCATGGTGCTGTTGATTTTGGTGCGCAGCGCCGTCTCGGCCAGCGAATGCATGTTCGAGGTGCCGCGTTCCACGCTAACGTTCTGCGTGAACAGGGCGCTATCGCTCAACTTCCATTTCAGGTTGGCCGCGCCGCGTACCGTCATGCCGCTTTCCATCTCGCCGTTCGAACGGATGCCGTTGAAATAGCCAGGGCCGATTTCCACGTCCATGCTGTGGTCCGGCGACTTGTAAGTCTCGGTGCCGTAGCCGACGCCCACGGTGGAGTAGCGCGTGTATGCGCCGAATTTGTCGTTGACGTGGGTGGCCAGCGCGAACAGCTTGTCGTGATCCTGAAGCAGCTTGTACGCGGCCTTGGCGGAGAACGAATAGCGCTGGGCGGAACGCTCGCGCACTTTTTCGCCGTCGGCTTGCGTGACCTGTTCGTCCTTGAAGTATCCGGCCAGGACGTATTCGTTACTCCACTCGGGTAGCTCCTGCTTGGCATCCAGCTTGCCAGTCACCGAAGTACCGACCGTGTTACCGGAAGTGGAGATGGCGCCCAGTTCAGCGGAATTGTTCCAGCCGTACGGAGGGGCGGAGCCTGCGGCGGCATAGCCGTGGACCAGGGCGAGGGTAAGGGTGGGGATGAGGAAGATCGCTTTCATGGCGATATTGTACCTTAGCTCAAAAAACAACGCATTCAAGAGCGCGCCAAGGGTACGTGCGGGCCCGTACAGAAAAATAACCAAGCTTGCGCGAAGATCAATATACTTAATAAAGGGATATTGATCATGGACGCCGCGCTCAAGGTATCTCAGTTGTTGTTATGCGTTGGATTAGTCGCCAGTACCGTTTACGCCAGCCCCGGGGTGAACCGCTGCGTTTCTGAGGACGGCAAGGTCTTGTTGACCGACGCCGATTGTCCGCAGGGCAGCCGGCCGGACGCCAGCGACGATGGTGCCGTGGGCGTTGCGATCAACAGTGGCGATGTCGCGCGCAAGGCTGTCGATGACGTGGAGCGCGTGGCGGCGGGCGTGGCGACGGCTGCGCCGCAGCTGCCGCGCAGCACCTGGGCCGATCTGCCGCATCCCTTGGTACGCAAGAGCATAGGCCTGGATGCGGGAACGCTGCAGGCTGCATATCAGACCATGCAGATACAGGATGAGATGCGCCGTCAACGGCATCCTGTCCTGCTGCGCTAACCAGGAGTCGGCATGAGGTTCTTGACTGTCGCATTAGTGGTTTCAGTGATGTTCTCTTGCGCGGTACGCGCCGACGACAATGTGGCCTATCTTGCCGACGTCACGACATACGGCGCCGGCATCGGCGACTCGGCCGGCGCGCTCTGGGGCGGCGGCATGGCGCGGCTGAACAGCGTGACGGACGGCGGGTTCAATCCGGTCGGCCAGCAGTGGAATTTCGATTCGGTCTATTGGTCCGGGACGGACAGTGGCGTGATCGTCACGCTGGCGCATATCGCGGTGGTGAGCCGGCTGGTGCTGGAGGCAAGCAGCAATAGCGACTACCACATCGAATACCTGGACCGCGACCATGTCTGGCAAGGGCTGACTGCTCTCGATACGAATTGCGACCCTCCTGGACAAAACATGTTCGACGGCCTGCTGGGGGCGCCGGTGGAGGCGCGGGCGTTCCGTATATCCGCGCGCGGTGATAATCACTATTCGATCGCCGAGTTCCAGGCTATGGGGGAGTTGGTCGTCGACGATGCGCCTTCGACCGATCCGTCGCCGGTGCCGGAACCCGCCGCCTGCTTGATGCTGGCTGCGGGCCTGGCGGTGCTCGGACTCGCCAGCCGCGGGAAGTTCAAGTCGTAAGCCAGTAGTCCGGCCGGGCGTAGATCTCCTTCAGCATGTCGATGAAGAAGCGCACCTTGGCCGGCAGGTGCCGTTGCTGCGGGTAGACGGCGACGATGTCGTACTGCGGCAGCGCGTAGTCGTCCAAGACCGTAATCAACTCCCCGGAGGCCAGTTGCGACTGGATCTCCCATGACGACCGCCACGCCAGCCCCAGGCCTTCCGTGGCCCAGCGGTGCAGCAGCTCGCCGTCGTTGCAGTTCAAATTCCCGTCCGCCCGCACCGTCACCTGCCTGCCCTGATCCTGGAAGTACCAGCCGCGCTGCTGGCCGCCTTGCAGGTTGAAGGCCAGGCAGTTGTGCTGCGACAGGTCGTCCAGCGTGCGCGGAATGCCGTGGCGTTCGAAGTATTCCGGCGTGCCGCACACCACGCGCCGGTTGCTGGCCAGCTTGACGGCCACGAAGCTCGGATCGATCACGCCGCCGATGCGGATGCCGACGTCATAGCCATCCCGCACCAGGTCGACCACGCGGTCGGTCAGGTTGAACGATATCTGCACGTCGGGATGGGCGCGTACAAAGCCCGCAGCATGGGGCGCCACGTGCTTGCGGCCAAAGGCGGCCGGCGCCGAGACGATCAGGTGGCCGGTGGCGCGGTGCCGTCCTTCGGAGACCATGCGGTCCGCATGGCCCAGATCCGCGAGCAATTTGCGGCAATGGTCCAGGTAGAGCGTGCCCTGTTCGGTCAGCGTCAGGTGGCGGGTGGTGCGGTGCATCAGCTTCACGCCCAGGCGCTTTTCCAGCGCGTCGATGCGCCGGCCCAGCATGACGGGCGTGATGTGCTGACCCATCGCCGCCCGTACCAGGCTGCCTTTTTCGGCCACGTCGACGAAGGCCTCGATTTGCGTCAATTTATCCATATCCGGATTATTTCACACTTATTCGATATTTTGAGTACCGAATAAAGCGAGAGTTTGTCTTCTTATCACGGCCCACCTTTCCCGCTACGATGATCCCATCAACTCAGAACTTAACCATCAGGGGACTAGCATGGCACGGATGACAGCAGCGCAGGCAGCAGCAATCGTTTTGGAAAAAGAGGGCGTGAATCAGGTGTTCGGAGTTCCGGGCGCCGCGATCAACCCATTCTACGCGGCGTTGAAGAAGCAGGGCAGCGCCAAGCACATACTGGCGCGTCACGTCGAAGGCGCCTCGCACATGGCCGAGGGCTACACCCGCGCCAAAGCCGGCAACATCGGCGTGTGCATCGGCACCTCCGGCCCCGCAGGCACCGACATGATCACCGGCCTGTATTCGGCCCAGGCGGATTCCATACCTATCCTCTGTATCACCGGCCAGGCGCCGCGCGCCCGACTGTACAAGGAGGACTTCCAGGCGGTCGATATCGAATCGATCGCCAAGCCGGTGACCAAGTGGGCCGTGACCGTGCGCGAGCCGGCGCTGGTGCCGATGGTGTTCCAGCAGGCCTTCCACATCATGCGTTCCGGCCGTCCAGGCCCGGTGCTGGTGGACCTGCCGTTCGACGTGCAGATGGCTGAAATCGAATTCGACCCCGATACCTACCAGCCGCTCGAAGCCTACAAGCCGAAGGCCACCCGCGCCCAGATCGAAAAAGCGCTGACGATGCTGAACGATGCCGAGAACCCCATCCTGACTCCAGGCGGTGGCGTGATCAACTCCGACGCATCCGAACTGCTGGTGCAATTCGCCGAGCTGACCGGCATTCCGGTGATCCCGACCCTGATGGCCTGGGGCTGCATCCCCGACGATCACCCGCTGATGGTCGGCATGGCCGGCCTGCAAACCAGCCACCGCTACGGTAACGCCACCGTGCTGGCATCGGACTTCGTGTTCGGTATCGGTAACCGCTGGGCCAACCGCCACACCGGCACCATCGAGGTGTACACCAAGGACCGCAAGTTCGTCCACATCGATATCGAACCGACCCAGATCGGCCGCGTCTTCGGTCCGGACTTCGGCATCGTCTCCGACGCCGGCGCCGCGCTGAAGCTCATGATCGAGGTGGCCACCGAGTGGAAAGCGGCGGGCAAGCTGAAAAACCGTTCGGCATGGGTGTCGCAGTGCCAGGAACGCAAGCGCACCATGCAGCGCAAGACCCACTTCGAACAAGTGCCGGTCAAGCCGCAGCGCGTGTACGAAGAAATGAACAAGGCTTTCGACCGCAACACCTGCTACGTCAGCACCATCGGCTTGTCGCAGATCGCCGCCGCGCAGTTCCTGCACGTGTACAACGCGCGTCACTGGATCAACTGCGGCCAGGCTGGCCCTCTGGGCTGGACCATCTCGGCAGCGCTGGGTGTGGCCGCTGCTGATCCTCAGCGCAAAGTGGTGGCGATCTCGGGCGACTACGACTTCCAGTTCATGATCGAGGAACTGGCCGTGGGCGCGCAATTCAAGCTGCCTTACCTGCACGTGGTGGTCAACAACTCCTACCTGGGCCTGATCCGTCAATCCCAGCGTGGCTTCGACATGGACTACTGCGTCCAGCTGGCGTTCGAGAACATCAACGCTCCTGAGCTGAACGGCTACGGCGTCGATCACGTCGCTGTGGTGGAAGGCCTGGGTTGCAAAGCGATTCGCGTCATGAATGCGGACGATCTGCCGGCCGCTTTCGAGCAGGCCCACAAGTGGATGGAAGAGTTCAAGGTGCCGGTGGTAGTGGAAGTGATACTGGAGCGTGTGACCAACATCGCAATGGGCACAGACCTCGACAAGGTCAACGAGTTTGAAGAGCTGGCGCTGCGCGGCACCGACGCACCGACCGCAATCTCCCTGCTGGACTGAGAGGAAAACGTCATGACCAAACTTGCAGCCAACCTGACCATGCTGTTCACCGAAGTGCCGTTCATTGAGCGCTTCGAGGCGGCGGCCCGCGCCGGTTTCCAGGCGGTGGAGTTCCTGTTCCCGTATGCGTACAGCGCCCGCGACCTGTCCGAGCGACTGAAGGCCAACCAATTGGAGCTGGTGCTTCATAACCTGCCTGCGGGCCACTGGGAAGCCGGAGAGCGCGGCATCGCCTGCCATCCGGACCGCGTGGCCGAGTTCCGCGACGGCGTGTGGACCGCTATCGCGTACGCCAAGGAACTGGGCGTCAAGCAGTTGAACTGCCTGGTCGGTATCTTGCCGCAAGGTGTAACGCGGCAGGACGCGCAAATCACGCTGGTGGACAACCTGCGCTTCGCCGCCGCGGCGCTGAAGGACGAGGGCATTCGCCTGCTGATTGAACCGATCAACAGCTACGACATTCCCGGCTTCTTCCTGACCAACACCGCGCAGGCGGCGTCGCTGATCGCCGCTACCGGGTCGGACAACCTGTTCATCCAGTACGACATCTATCACATGCAGCGCATGGAGGGTGAGCTGACGAACACTATCAAGAAGCATCTGGCGCTGATCGGTCACGTGCAGCTGGCGGATAACCCCGGCCGCAACGAACCAGGCACCGGCGAAATCAATTACCGCTACCTGTTCGACCAGTTGAACGCCGCCGGCTACGACGGTTGGATCGGTTGCGAATACAAGCCGCGCACCACGACGGGAGCGGGCCTGGGCTGGCGCGCAGCGCACGGGGTGTAACGAGAGTTACCAACGCGTCGTTCCCGCGCAGGCGGGAATCCATGCTGAATTGGCGTCGGATGCGAAGTATGGGTTCCCGCGTGCGCGGGAACGACAAGTCAACATAACATCTAAAGGAAAATATCATGTCTCGAGTTGGATTTATTGGTCTGGGTATCATGGGCGCTCCGATGGCGCAGCATCTGCTGGACGGCGGCCACAAACTGTACCTGCACGACATCAAGAACCCGCCGTTCCCGCTGATCGAAGCCGGTGCCACGGTTTGCACCTCGGCCGCCGAAGTGGCCGCGCGCGCCGACATCATCATCGTCATGGTGCCGGATACGCCGCACGTTGAAGCAGCGCTGTTCGGCGAAGAGGGCGTGGCCAAGGGCCTGCGTCCGAACACCATCGTGGTCGACATGAGCTCGATCTCGCCGATCGAAACCAAGAAGTTCGCCAAGAAGATCAATGCCCTCGGCTGCGAATACCTGGATGCGCCGGTGTCCGGCGGCGAAGTGGGTGCCAAGGCCGGTTCGCTGACGATCATGGTCGGCGGTTCGGAAGCGGCGTTCGACATCGTCAAGCCGCTGTTTGAACTGATGGGCAAGAACATCACGCTGGTCGGCGGCAACGGCGACGGCCAGACCACCAAGGTCGCCAACCAGATCATCGTGGCGCTGAACATCCAGGCCGTGGCCGAGGCGTTGCTGTTCGCATCCAAGGCCGGTGCGGATCCTGCCAAGGTACGTTCGGCGCTGATGGGCGGCTTCGCCAACTCGCGCATCCTGGAAGTGCACGGCGAGCGCATGGTCAAGCGCACCTTCAATCCAGGCTTCCGCATCGAACTGCACCAGAAGGACCTGAACCTGGCACTGCAAGGCGCCAAGGCGATGGGTGTGTCGCTGCCGAATACCGCCATGGCGCAGGAATTGATGAATGCCTGCGCGGCCAATGGTCTGGGCGGCATGGATCACTCGGCTCTGTGCCGCGCGATCGAACTGATGTCCAACCACCAGATCGCCGAGGCGTAATGAATACCTTGAATCCACGCCAATTCCTGCTCGATCTCTACGGCAGCGCGGTGGACGCTGTCAGTGCGGAGAAGTGCCTGCCGGCCTACCTGCCGGAGCCGCCGAAGAACGGCCGCACTCTGGTGATCGGCGCAGGCAAGGGCGCCGCCGCGATGGCGCGCGCCGTCGAGCGTCACTGGAAGGGTGACATCTCCGGGCTGGTCGTCACGCGCTACGAGCATGGCGTGGACTGCGAACGCATCGAAGTGATCGAGGCGGCCCATCCGGTTCCGGACGAAGCGGGGCTTGCTGCCGCAGGTCGCATGATGGAGATGGTACGGGGCCTGAGCGAGAACGATCTGGTGTTGTGCCTGATCTCCGGCGGCGGCTCCTCGCTGCTGGCATTGCCGGCGCCCGGCATCACGCTGGAGCAGAAGCAGGCGCTGAACAAGGCCTTGCTGAAGAGCGGCGCCGCCATCTCCGAGATGAACTGCGTGCGCAAGCATCTGTCGGCCATCAAGGGCGGCAGGCTGGCGCTGGCCTGCGCGCCGGCGCGCGTGGTCACGTTGCTGATCTCGGACGTGCCTGGCGACGATCCAGGGATCATCGCCAGCGGCCCTACGCTGCCCGACCCGACCACTTGCGCCGATGCGCTGGCGGTGCTGCGCAAGTACGACATCGCCATCCCGGACAGCATCCGCGAGCATCTGGAATCCGGCGCCGGCGAGACGCCGAAGCCGGGCGATCCGCGCTTTGCCCGCAACAGCCATCACGTGATAGCCATCGCGCAGGATGCGTTGGAGGCTGCGGCAGCGCACGCGCATGCGGTCGGCATCACGCCTTACATCCTGTCCGACGGCATCGAAGGCGAATCGCGCGATGTCGCCATCGTCCACGCGGCGATGGCGCGTCAGGTGGCGACGCGCGGCCAGCCGTTCCAGCGGCCTTGCGTGATCATCTCCGGCGGGGAGACCACGGTTACGGTGCGCGGTTCCGGACGCGGTGGACGGAATGCCGAATTCCTGCTCAGCCTCGCGGTGGCGTTGGACGGCCACCCCGGCATTCATGCGGTGGCCTGCGATACCGACGGCATCGACGGTTCCGAGGACAACGCCGGCGCACTGTATGGCCCGGATTCGCTGGAGCGCGGCCTGACGCAGAAACTGCGGGCCAAGGCTCTGCTGGAAAACAACGACGGCTACGGCTACTTCAGCGCGTTGAACGACCTGGTGGTCAGCGGCCCGACCCGCACCAACGTCAACGACTTCCGCGCCGTCTTAATTCTGTAAAAAAGGAACACCCAATGCGACGTCAACGTCAGGCCAAAATCGTGGCCACGCTCGGTCCTGCCAGCAGCAGCAGGGAAGCCATCCAGGCATTGTTTGAAGCGGGCGCCGATGTGTTCCGCTTTAACTTCAGCCACGGCACCCATCAGGACCATCAGGCGCGCTGCAACATCGTGCGCGAAATCGAACGCAGCGCCGGCCGACCGATTGCCATCCTGGCCGATCTGCAGGGCCCCAAGCTGCGCGTGGGCCAGTTCGCCGAAGGTAAAGTGACGCTGGCGGCGGGGCAGGAGTTCGCGCTGGACCGCGATACCACGCCCGGCAACGCACAACGCGTATGCCTGCCGCATCCCGAACTGTTCGAGGTGATCGGCGCCGGTCAATCGCTGCTGCTGGACGATGGCAAGCTGCGACTGGCGGTGCTGGGCAATGAAGGCCGGGTGATACGCACCCGCGTCGTCAACGGCGGCGTGCTGTCGGACCGCAAGGGCGTCAACGTGCCCGACGTGGTGCTGCCTATCCCCGCGCTGACGGAGAAGGATTTGCGCGACCTGGACTTTGCGCTGGAGATGGGCGCGGACTGGATCGCGCTGTCGTTTGTGCAGCGGCCGGAGGATCTGGTACAGGCAAGGGCGATTGTCGGCAAGCGCGCATCGCTGCTGGCGAAGCTGGAGAAGCCGGCGGCACTGGATGCGCTGGACGCCATCGTCGCTGTGTCGGACGCGATCATGGTGGCGCGCGGCGACCTTGGCGTGGAGGTTCCGCCGGAGCGGGTGCCCGGCGTGCAGAAGCGCATCCTGCGCGCCTGCCGCCTGCAAGGCAAGCCTATCGTGATCGCCACGCAGATGCTGGAGTCGATGATTTCGGCGCCGGTGCCGACGCGGGCGGAAGCTTCGGACGTCGCCAGCGCGATCTATGACGGCGCCGATGCGGTGATGCTGTCGGCCGAATCGGCCAGCGGTGCTTATCCGACGGAGGCGGTGTCGATCATGAACCGCATCATCTGCGAGGTGGAGAAGGACCCGCTGTACCGCCAGATGATCGACGCCCAGAACCAGGCGCCGATGCCCAATAGCGGCGACGCCATTTGCTCGGCACTGCGCGATGTGACGCAGATCGTGGGCGCCGTGGCGACGGTGACGTACACCAGCTCCGGCCACACCAGCCTGCGCGCGGCGCGCGAGCGGCCGATGGCGCCGATTCTGAGCATCACGCCGAACCTGTCGACGGCGCGTCGTTTGGCGCTGGCCTGGGGCGTGCATTCGACGGTGAGTCCGGATGTGCGCAATGTGGATCGCATGGTGGCTGCGGCTTGCCGGGCGGCACTGCGGGAGGGCTTCGGTAAGCCGGGCGACCAGATCGCGATTACGGCGGGTGTGCCGTTCGGTCAGCCGGGCAGTACCAACCTGCTGCGCATCGCGCAGATATGGCCGGACGACGAGCCGGCAGCGGCGTGATTTTATCGTCGGTTCCTCGCGTTGCAGTGCCCGTGGCGCTGCAACGCCAGCTGACGGCGATAGCGCAGATCTACCTTCAGGACTCGCCGATATTTGGCACGGTGCTGCTGCTTTGCCTGTATCTGAGCGGACCGGTGCTGGCGCTGGGTTGTGTGCTGGGCGTGGGTTGCGCTTCGTTTGCCGCCTGGGCGCTGAGGTTTCCGGAACAACGCCGGCATAATGGTTTATATGGTTTTAACGGTGCGCTGACCGGTATCGGCCTGTGCGCCAGCTATCAGCCGGGCGGTGCGCTGTTGGTATGGATCGCGATGGCCGGCCTGCTGACGGCCATGCTGACCTGGTGCGTCGAGCGTTTGCGCGTTCCGCCATTGACGCTGCCGTTTGTTGTGATGATGTGGCTTGCGGGCGCGGTGGGCTCGGACTTTGGCTTAACGGCGCTGGCGCCATCGGCTGGCGTTTGCGGAACGTCCGTCGTCAACTATCTGTTTTGTTCGATGGGGCAGGCCGCATTTGTCGGCGTTGCGCCGCTGGGCATGTTGTTGTGGGCAGCGTTGGCGCGCCGTGATTGGCATCTGGCGATGTGGGCGTTATCCGGCGCCATGTTGGCGTGGTTGGCGATCATGCTGGCAGGCCGATTGTGTCCGGATTCGGGTATCGAAGCCGGCGCCGCCGGCGCAGGCATCAACTGCACACTTGTGATGCTTGCGCTGGCGTCTCGTCAATGCCGCTGGTCCTGGCGCTTTGCTGGCGCATCGCTCAGCATAGCGTTGTCCATGGCCTTTGGCATCCTGAGTCTTCCGTACTTCACCTTGCCGTTTATTCTGGCGATCTGGCTGGTGCGGGCGCTGGCGTAGCGCTTATCGACGTGCGCGGCGACGTGCGGCAAAGCCCATCAGGCCCAGGCCGGCAAGCAGCATGCCGTAGGTGGTTGGCTCAGGCACGGCGGAGATCGTCGAAAATGCGCGGAAGTTGCTGATTCCGTGAGGCAAATTGGAGAAGCTGAATACCGTGTGGGCTGCCACCGGCTGGTCAAAATGGAACAGCAATTCGCCTTGGCCATAGTGCACTGCCAGGTAGTTATAGCTGGTATCGATAGTGAAATTGCCGCTCTTGGTGCTCGCCAGATCGCCGCTGCTGGTCAGCGTCAGCGAGCCTGGGCCGCTGGATGGCAGGCTGAACTTGCTTTCAACCAGCGATTCGATAGCCGCCAGGCCCTGGCTGCCTGGGGGATTGGCGCCGTCATATACCCATACTTGGGCTGCGGCTAAAGCGCCATAGCTAACCGTCTGGGAGCCAACGGTAAAGCCGCTCATGCTCGGGTTGGAAATGTTTACCCACAAAGGACCAGAAGCAGGTGCAGGTGGATTGTTATGCTTCGCGGACGCGTAAGAGGATGCGGCAAGGGCAATTGCAAATACGGCTTTTTTAGCTATGGACATCGTTGCTCCCAAGGTAATTGAAAAGTTGCAGTTAAAAATCTTACTTAATTAAGTAGCAATGCTATCATGGATTTTTTTAACTGCAATAAAAATAACTTAATTTCCATTCTTGAAACAACAAATTCCGCTTAACTATGATTTTGATCAAGCGTTGACGTATTCGGTGAGGCCTTCGGCGAGGGCCGCGAAGGTGGTGGCGCAGGCGGGATTGTTGCGCAGGTTTTCATGCATCGCCAGCCAGGTATCGAGCGGAATGGTCAGCAGGTCGGGGAGTACGCGGACCAGCCGGTCGTCGCGCTCGGCCAGTCTGGTATGGCAGATGCCTATTCCCAGTCCGGCGCGGATCGAGGCCAGGTGCACCAGGTTGTTGTCGCTGCGCAGCGCGAAGGAGCTGTTTTGCAGGTCGCCCATCAGATGCTGCAGCTTGCGCGTGAACGCTGTCTCGCGGTCGATGCCAATGATGGCATGGCCGGCCAACTCGGCCCAGGTGCGTGGTGTGCCCCGGCGTTTCAGGTAGTCGCGACGTGCATGAAGCCCCAGGTCGATATTGCCGATACGGCGTGCCACCAGCGCGTCTTGTTCGGGACGCGTCATGCGAACCGCGATATCGGCGTCGCGCCGCAACAGGTTTTCGATGCGGTTGGACGTCGCCAGCTCGATGGTGATGCCGGGGTGTGTGCGCGTCAGCCGCGCCAGTATCGGCGGCAGCACCTCAACGCTGACGACTTCACCGGCCGTGATCCGGACCGTGCCCTTGATTTCCCCGTGGCCCAGGCCGGAAGCCGCGCGCAGCAGCGCCGAGGAGGTGGCGGCCAGCGTCTCGGCGTACGATTGAAGCGCATGGGCAGCCTCGGTCGGAATAAAGCCCGATTGCGAGCGCGTGAACAGCGACAGCGACAGCGATTGCTCCAGCGCGTCGATGTGGCGGCCGACCGTCGGCTGGGTCAGACCCAGCGCGCGGGCGGCCCCCGACAGCGATCCTTCCGTCAGCACGGACAGGAAGGAGCGGTAAAGATCCCAGTTCGGTTCGTTTTTAGTCATACGAAATTGTATAGCGGCTATGCTGTTTTCGGTAATTTTCTTTTAGCCCGGTTTGAGTGACACTGGCTGCATCAACTCACCAAACGGAGAACACCATGAAAAAAACAGCATTGGTACTGGGCGCCACTGGCGGCATCGGCGGCGAGGTGGCACGTGTTTTGATGGCGCGCGGCTGGCAGGTGAAGGCCTTGCATCGCGATCCGCAACGCGCCGCCAAGCCGGGCGACGGCATGCAGTGGTTGGCCGGCGATGCGATGAACCGCGACGATGTGGTCAACGCCGCGCAAGGTGTCCAGCTGATCGTCCACGCGGTTAACCCGCCCGGCTATCGCAACTGGGGCGCGCTGGTGCTGCCAATGATAGACAACAGCATCGCCGCCGCCCGCGCCAGTGGCGCCCGTATCGTGTTGCCAGGCACCGTGTACAACTACGGGCCTGACGCATTCCCGCTCCTCGACGAAGAATCGCCACAACAGCCGGTCACCCGCAAGGGCGCCATCCGCGTTGAGATGGAAGCGCGCTTGCAGGCCGCGGCTGCTGATGGCGTGCGTACTCTGATCGTACGGGCCGGCGATTTCTTCGGTCCCAAGGCCGGCAACAACTGGTTCGCGCAAGGCCTGGTCAAGCCGGGCAAGCCTGTGACGGGCATCAGTTATCCGGGTAGTACAGGCGTGGGCCACCAATGGGCCTACCTGCCGGACGTCGCCGAGACGATGGTGCAGCTGGTCGAGAAGGAGGACCAATTGGCGGCCTTCGCCCGGTTCCAGATGGAAGGCCATTGGGATGCCGATGGCACCCAGATGGTCGCGGCCATCGCCCGCGCGGCACGCAAGCCTGATCTGAAGGCGAGCGCCTTCCCATGGTGGCTGCTGGCGTTGGCCTCGCCGTTTGTGACGGTGTTCCGCGAACTGCGCGAGATGCGCTACCTGTGGCAGCAGCCGGTTCAGATGTCGAATAAGCGTCTGGTGCGGATGCTCGGCGCCGAACCGCGCACGCCGCTGGACGTCGCCGTGAAGCGCACCTTGTCCGGCTTGGGCAGCATTTAAGCGAGCTTGTATTTGGCCAGGATGCGACGGCTGGTGCCGTCGGCGTCCATGGCGGCCTTCGCATGCTGGAACAGCTGGGCGGTGGCCTCGTCAAAGTCCAGCGAGCCGGCCAGCCACGCGGTGGTGGTGCGTACCGGCGCGCTGAGATGAAAGTCCTTTTGCGCGGAGCGGCTATGGAGTGAACTCTGGATGATGTGCTCCTCGCCGAACGCCGCATCGGCCATTCCTTTGAGCAGATAGCGGTGCACTTCTTCGATCGAATTGGCTTCGATGATATTTTGATAGCCGAGTTCCTGCAAAATCTTCGCCTGTGCCGCGCCGCGCAGCAGAGTAATGGGACGGGCCTTCATGTCCTCTGGATGCAGGATGTCGAACTTGCTGCTGCGCGCCGCCAGGAACATGTAGTGCTCCTCATACAGCGGCGCCAGCCAGCGGAATTTGGTCTCGCGATCTGATAGGCGCGTGACGGGGAAGATCGCAGTTTGAGGCATCGAAGTGGCAAGGAACAAGGCACGCTTCCACGGTACGAACTCCAGCTTGAGGGGCATTTGGAGCCGCTTGCAGAGCTCATTCAGCAGTTCGCGCAGCGCGCCAGGATGTTGGTCGTCGTTTTCGATGACCAGCGGGGGCAGGTGCGTGGTGACGACTCGTAGTTCCCTGGCTTGCGCCGCCCGCGTAAAGCCTGCGCCGCAGCTGAGAGCCGCGGCGAGGCTGAGTAAAGTTCTTCGTTTCATAGTGCGATAGGCTGATCAGCGCCGGTTGTGCTGACCGTATCGTAACCGATTAATCCTGTTCGGACCACAGCTTGCCGGCGGTGGCCCAGTTCTCCCGTTTGCACTCGTGGATGATGATGTCCACCGATTCCGGCGATGCGCCCAGGGTCTGCACCGTGACTTCGGTGATGGCTTTGACAAATGCGCGCTTTTGCTCCAGCGTGCGGCCTTCGAACAGTTGTACGTTAATAGTTGGCATGGCGATTCCTTCAGGAGCGATAGTTGGGACTGAGCTTGTCCAGTTTGCGCAGCAGCGCTGGCCATTCCAGCTTGCCGTCCGGCGTACCGTCGCCCAGCAGTTCCTGGTGCGCCTTGAGGCAGATCTCGTGCGGCGGCACGTGGCGCCGGCCGCCGGCGGATTGCGCTTTCAACTGGATCGCGCAGGCTTTGTCGAGCGCCTCCATCAACACGAAGGCCTCGGCGATGGTCCTGCCGCAGACCAGCGATCCGTGATTCCGCAGCAGCATCGCGGGTTGGCTGCCCAGGCGCTCCAGCAGGCGCGCCTGCTCGCCGTCTGTCATCGCCAGGCCTTCGTAGTCGTGATAGGCCAGCACGCCGTAAAAGCGCAGCGCGTGCGCCGACAGCGGCAGCAATCCTTCGCTTTGGGCTCCGACCGCGATGCCGTTCACGTTATGCAGATGCATGACGCATGCGATGTCGTGGCGGGCGCCGTGTACCGCCGCGTGCAGCGCAAAGCCTGGGCGGTTGATGTCGTACTGCGCGGCGTCGACCGGGTTGCCGTCGCGGTCCACCTTCACCAGGTTCGATGCGCACACTTCATCGAAGCGCAGCCCGAACGGGTTGATAAGGTAGCGCTCCGCCTCGCCCGGTACGGCGGCCGAGATATGCGTGTAGATCACGTCATCCCAGCCGTTCAGCGCGCACAGGTGGTAGCACGCGGCGAGATCGACGCGTGCCTGCCATTCGCTTGGGCTCATGCTCAGTCCTGGCGCTGGTGCACCACCTTGCCGGCGGCGTAGGTGGCGGAGATGGAACGGTCGTCGCCCAGCATGGCGATGGCGAACAGCAGCTCCTCGACCGAATCGGTGCGCTCCGTGCGGCGCGCCAGCAGCGGCGTGGCCTTCGGATCGAGGACGATGAAGTCCGCTTCCGCGCCGGCCACGAAGTTGCCGATCGTGCCTTCCAGCTGCATGGCGCGGGCGCCGCCCAGCGTGGCGAGATAGAACATGCGCATCGCCTGCAGGTAGGTTCCGCCCATGCGGGCCACCTTGTAGGCTTCGTTCATCGTTTGCAGCATCGAGAACGAGGTGCCGCCGCCGACGTCGGTGGCCAGCGACAGCGGTACTCGCTTGGCATCGGCGCGTTCGAAGTCGAACAGGCCGCTGCCCAGGAACAGGTTGGAAGTAGGGCAGATCGAAATGGCGGACTGGGTTTCGCCCATGCGCGCGCGGTCGGTGTCGTCCAGCCAGATGCAGTGCGCGTACATCGAGCGCGGACGCATCATGCCGAAATGGTCGTAGACGTCCATGTAGCTGCGGGCATTCGGGAACAGCGATTTGACCCAGGCCACTTCGTCGGTGTTCTCGGCGACGTGGGTCTGCAGGAAGGTGTCCGGGTAGGCCTTGGCCAGGGCGCCGGCCAGTTCCAGCTGCTCTTCGGTGGAAGTCGGTGCGAAGCGCGGGGTGATCGCGTACAGCTGGCGGCCGCGCTTGTGCCATTTCTTGATCAATGCTTCGCTTTCACGCGCGCCGCTTTCTGCGGTGTCCTGCAGGAAGTCCGGGCAGTTACGGTCCATCAGCACTTTGCCGGCGACCATGCGCAGGTTGCGCTTTTCGCTTTCGGTGAAGAACGCGTCCACCGATTGCGGATGCACAGTGCAGTAGACCATGGCGGTGGTGGTGCCGCAGCGGGTCAGCTCATCGAGGAAGAAGCTGGCGACGTTGGCCGCATGCTCTGGATCGGCGAACTTGCGTTCGGTCGGGAAGGTGTACTTTTCCAGCCATGGCAGAAGGCCGGGGGCCGGCGAGGCGATCATGTCCGTCTGCGGGTAGTGCACGTGGGTGTCGATAAAGCCCGGCATGATGATCTTGCCGCGATAGTCGTGCAGCGGCGTGCCTTGCGGGAGAAAGGCGATCAGCTGGCTGAAATCGCCGGCCAGGTGGACCTTGCCGTCGTTGACGATCAACAGGCCGTCCTCGTGCCAGGAGCAGGCGTTGGTGGCGAACGCCGGGTCGTCGCTGAAGTGCAGGAGGCTGGCGCGATAGGCCTGGAAGGTGCCGCTTTGGGTGATGATGCTTGCCATGATATTCATTCCTTGTTCCGTGTTGCGGACGCCAGTTGACGCGCGCGGCTGCGCTGCGCGACTGACATGGTCGTCGGCGATGATGGCGGGCGCTTGGCGCCACACCGGATCTGTACTTGCTGGTTTTTTAACTAGCGCGGTGGCTAGTTATTGAGAGGCGCGCGTTGAGCTGCGATAGCGCGCTCCCGCCCCGGCGCTGCCGGAGAGTGAGGGCGCCCGGCGTGCAGGCAGTTGGAAGAACATCAGTTGGTGCATGTGGTTTGCGTTTCCGACAATACGGTTTGAGCAGATGCGCTCATTTTAGCACCGTTTTCCACCGGCGCGGCCAGTGCGGCGGCTTCCCACACCTGCATCAACTGCGCGGCCACCGAGATGGCGATCACCGCCGGCGCCTTGTCGTGGATGCCCGGCAGGCCGATGGGACAGGTCATGTCGGCCATGCGCGCGGCGGGAATGCCGCGCTCCTGCAGACGGCGCTCGAAGGACACGCGCTTGGTCTTGGAGCCGATCAGACCAAACCACGTGAAATCGGTGCGGCGCAGGATATGCTCGGACAGCTGCTGGTCCAGCGCATGGCTGTGCGTGAGCACCAGGAAGGAGGCGCCGGCCGGCGCTTCTTCCACCACGGCTTCCGGCGTATCGGTGGCTTCGACGCGCACGTTGGCCGGCAAGACCGACGGGAACATATCCTCGCGCTCATCGATCCACACCACCTGGCATGGCAGCTCGGACAAGGCGCGCACGATGGCGGCGCCCACGTGGCCGGCGCCGAACAGGTACAGGCGCGGACGATAGGGCAGGCAGGAGTCGATCAGCCAGCGTTTGCCGTGATCGTCGATGCGCACCTTGCACTCGATGCCGGGACCGGGCCGCGCCAGCGCGACAGGACCGGGACCGCACAGATGGGCGCCGGTGGCGTCATAGATGCTGGCCGGTTCGACCCAATCCAGCGGCACCATGCGCCAGCTGTCCTGGCCGTCGCGCCAGCGGCGGGCGAGGGCGCCAAAGTGCTCCCCGGCTTCCGGCATGATGCGCTCGAACGCCACGTGCACCACGCCGCCGCAGCATTGACCCAGGCTGGGGCCGAGCGGGAAGCGTTCCAGCCGGCGTTCGGCGCGCAGCTCGCCGGCCGGCATGGCGAGCATTTCACGGGCGATGTCGGTGGCGACCATTTCGAGGTGGCCGCCGCCGATGGTGTCGAAGGCGTGATACTGGGTGATCAGCATCTTGGCGCCAGGTTCGCGCGGCGCGGATCCGGCGACCTGGGCCACCGTGACCAGCACGCGCGGCACAGCCTTGCTGGCCGCCGCCGTCAGTGCGTTGAGATTGAACGGAGTGGACATAATCAGTTCGCCGCTTCCGCCGCATCCTGCACCGCAGCGCGTTCCTGCACGGCGCTGATCGCGTCGAGGATCGCCTCGCTGGTTGCCGGCGCGCGCAGCGGTGGGTTGAAGCGATGATCGCCGACGCTGGAGCAGGCGTCGCGGATCGCCAGGAACACGGAGAACGGCAGCAGCAGCGGCGGTTCGCCGACCGCCTTGGAGCGGTGGATGCTGTCCATGACGTTGCGGTTCTTGAACAGGCGAACGTTGAAGTTCTCCGGGCAGTCCGACACGCCGGGGATCTTGTAGGTGGATGGCGCATGTGTCATGAGCTTGCCGGCCGGGTTCCACCACAACTCCTCGGTGGTCAGCCAGCCCATGCCCTGTATGAACGCGCCCTCGACCTGGCCAACATCGATGGCCGGGTTGAGCGAATTGCCAGCGTCGTACAGCGCGTCGGCTTTCAGCAGCTTCCATTCGCCGGTTAGCGTGTCGACCACTACTTCCGACACCGAGGCGCCGTAGGCGTAGTACGAGAACGGATTGCCGCTCATGGTTTTCGGATCCCAGTGCAGGCCTGGCGTCGCGTAGAAGCCGTCGGACCACAGCTGGATGCGCGCCATGTAGGCCTTTTGCACCAACTCGGCAAACGGAATCGCCTCGTCGCCGACGTGGACGAAGTTCGCCTCAAAGCGCACCGTGGCCGGGTCGCCGTCGTGGCGCTTGGCTGCGAATTCGGCCAGGCGCTTGCGGATCGTGTTGGCCGCGTCCTGTGCCGCCTTGCCGTTCAAGTCCGCACCGGTGGATGCGGCGGTGGCCGAAGTGTTGGCGACCTTGCTGGTGTCGGTGGCGCTGGCGCGCACCATGGCGAGGTCGATGCCCAGTTCATGTGCTACAACCTGGCATACCTTGGTGTTGATACCCTGGCCCATTTCGGTACCGCCGTGGTTGACCAGCACCGAGCCGTCCGTGTAAATGTGAACCAGCGCGCCGGCCTGGTTGAAGTGCGTGACGTTGAAGGCGATGCCGAACTTGACCGGCGTGAGCGCCAGGCCGCGCTTGAGCACTTTGCTTTTCGCATTGAAGGCGTTGATGTCCTCGCGGCGCTTGCGGTAGTCGCTCTCGTTTTCCAGCTGCGCGACCAGGTCGTGAATGACGTTGTCGACCACTTTCTGGTTGTACTGGGTAACGTTGCGGCCTTCTTCGTCGTTGCGGCCGTAGAAGTTGATCTTGCGGACGTCCAGCGAGTCCATACCGAGGTTGCGGGCGATTTCATCGACGATGTATTCGATGGCGATGGCGCCCTGCGGGCCACCGAAGCCACGGAAGGCGGTATTCGATTGCGTGTTGGTCTTGCCGGCCATGGCGCGGATGTCGACGTCGCCCAGGTAGTAGGCGTTGTCGAAGTGGCAGACGGCGCGCGTGGCGACGGGCGCGGACAGGTCGGCCGAGAAGCCGGCGCGGGAGACCATCTCCACCTTGGCGGCGACGATGCGGCCGTCGTCGCCGTAGCCCATCTCGTACTCGTAGTAGAAGCAGTGGCGCTTACCGGTGACCATCATGTCGTCGTCGCGGTCTGCGCGCAGCTTGACCGGGCGGCGCAGATGCGCGGCCGAGATGGCGGCGCATGCGGCCCACAGTGCGGACTGCGATTCCTTGCCGCCGAAGCCACCGCCCATGCGGCGGCATTCGACCACGATATCGTGCGAATGGCGGTGCAGGGCGTGGGCGACAACGTGCTGCATCTCTGTGGGATGCTGGGTCGAGCAGTAGATCAGCATTCCCTTGCCTTCCTTTGGAATGGCGTAGGAGATCTGGCCTTCCAGATAGAACTGCTCCTGGCCGCCGACATGGAGCTCGCCTTTCAAGCGGTGCTTGGAGCGCTCGAACGCGGCCTGCGCATCGCCGCGCGCCAGGTGCATAGGCGGCACGACGAAGGACTTGGCGTCGCGTGCTGCTTGCGGCGTCAGGATGGCTGGCAGTTCTTCGTATTCGATGACGGCCTTCTTGACGGCGCGGCGCGCATTGTCGTGCGAGTTCGCCACCACGATGAAGATGGGCTGGCCGACATATTCAACCAGGCCTTCCGACAGGATCGGATCGTCGTGGATGATAGGGCCGCAGTCGTTGGTGCCGGGGATATCCTTGTGGGTGTACACGGCCACCACGCCAGGCATGGCTTTGACGGCGTCGAAGTTCATCGACAGGATGTTGGCGTGGGCCTTGGCCGAGATGCCCAGCGCGGCGTGCAGCGTGCCGGCGGCTTCGGGGATATCGTCGGTGTAGGTGGCCTCGCCGAGGACGTGCAGCACCGCCGATTCGTGCGGGCGCGAGAGGCCGACTTCGGCCCACGCCATCGGGACGCCTGGGGTGGCGGGTTGCGTCAGGAATGCTTCGGTTTTGCTGTTCATGCTGTCAAGGCTCCCTCTGCGTAGTGATAGGCGTTGATCGATTGCAGCGGCTGGGCGGAGTCCGGATTGGTCTCCAGCCAATAACGCCGCAGCAGGTTTTGCGCGGTCTTCATGCGGTAGGCGGCGGTGGCGCGCATGTCGGTCAGCGGCGTGTAGTCCTTCGCCAGTTCCGCCATCGCCAGCTTCAGCGTGGCTTCGTCCCAGCGCTTGCCGTTGACGGCTGCTTCGGCCAGCGGAGCGCGGCGCGAGGTCGCGGCCATCCCGCCGTAGGCGATGTGGGCGTCGCTGACAATGCCGTCCTTCAGCGTGAAGGCAAAGCCGGCGCAGACGGCGGAGATGTCCTGGTCGTAGCGCTTGGCCAGCTTGTAGGTGCGGAAGTGGATGTCCTTGCGCGGCAGCGGAATGCGCACGGCTTCGACGAATTCGCCCGGCTGCCAATCCTTCTTCATGTAATCGAGGTAGAACTTCTCCAGCAGCATGGAGCGCTGGCCCTTATCGCTGCGGATGACGATTTCCGCACCCAGTGCGATCATCCACGGCGCCGAGTCCCCGATCGGTGAACCATTGGCGACGCTGCCGCCCAGGGTGCCGGTGTTGCGGATCGGTTGCGAGGCGAAGCGCTGCCACATTTCGTGCAGCTCTTCCTTGTAGTGCTTGCAGACTGCCTCGTAGGCGTCGTTGAGGGAGACGGCGGCGCCGATATAGAGCATGCCGTCTTCCTCTTCCATGCGGTGCAGCTCCTGCACCTGGCGCACGTAGATCATGTCGCCGAGGTTGCGCATTTGCTTGGTCACCCACAGGCCTACGTCGGTCGAGCCGGCGACGATGGTGGCGGTGGGCTTTTCTGCGCGCAGTGCGGCCAGTTCGGCCAGCGTGCGCGGGGCGTAGAAGGTTTGGCCGTCGTGGGTATAGCTGTACATTTCGGTTCGCTGGATGGTTTGCAGCGAGGCTTTCAGCGCCTCGCGGTCGAAGCTGACGGGAGGCAGCTCGCCCATGCGGCGCGCGGCATCGATGATAGGGCGGTAGCCGGTGCAGCGGCACAGGTTACCGGACAGGGTTTCGTCCACGGTCTTGCGGCATGGCGGTGTGGTCTGGCCCTCCTGTTTCAGGTAGAGGCTCCACAGCGACATGGCGAAGCCCGGCGTGCAGAAGCCGCATTGCGATCCGTGGCATTCGACCAGCGCTTCCTGCACCGGGTGCATATTGCCGTCGGCCTGCTTCAGGTCTTCGATGGTGAAGACGGCCTTGCCATCCAGCGTAGGCACGAACTGGATGCAGGAGTTGACCGACTTCATTGCCACTTCGCCATCGGGCTGCAGTTCCGCCACGACCACGGTGCAGGCGCCGCAATCGCCTTCGGCGCAGCCTTCCTTGGTGCCGGTGCAGTGCAGGTCTTCGCGCAGGTGCTGGAGCAGGGTGCGGGTCGGTGCGCCGTCTGCGACGTTGTGTACTTCGCCGCGGTAGAAGAATCGAATAGGTTCAGACATGATTGCTCCGCAATTACTTGGTTTGGAACTGGCGCAGGAAGTCCAGGAAGATCTGTGCCGATACTTCGGCGTCGTCGGCGGTCATGGTTTCGAGCGGGTTGTGGCTGATGCCGCCGTTGCCGCAACGCGTGAACAGCATGGCGACGTCGGTCATGCGGGCCAGCGCCATCGCATCATGGCCGGCGCCGGACGGAAGTTCGAATACTTCGACGCCGGCACGCTCGGTGGCGGCGGCGAACTGCTTGACCAGCCAAGGCGCGCACGGTACGGCAGGCGCCTGCATGATCTTGGTGACTTTGAGGCCGATCTGGCGGCGCGCGCAGACGGCTTCCGCTTGATTGAGGATATCGGTGACGGCGGCGTCGCGGGTGGCGTCGTCGGCGGCGCGGATGTCCAGCGACAGCTTGCAGGCGCCGGGGATCACGTTGACCGAGCCGTCCGGCACGTGCAGCTGGCCGACGGTGCCAACCAGCGAGCGTTCGCGCCCGCAGCGGTCTTCGACGTACAGCACGATTTCCGCTGCGGCTGCGGCGGCGTCTTTACGCATGATCATCGGCGTGGTGCCGGCGTGGCTGGCCAGACCGGTCAGCTCCACCTGGAAGCGGCAGCTGCCGGCGATTGAGGTGACGACACCGGTCGGCAGGCCTTTGCCCAGCAATACCGGGCCTTGTTCGATGTGGACTTCGACGAAGGCCAGCACGTCTTCCGGCTTGCGTGCCACCGAAGCGATCTTGCTGACATCGTGGCCGGCGGCGGTCAGCGCGTCGCGCATGGTGATGCCGTGCGCGTCGGCCTTGTCCAGCAAGGCCATGTCGAACTGGCCGATGACGGCGTTGGAGCCGAGGAAGGTGCTTTGATAGCGCACGCCTTCTTCTTCCGAGAAGCCGATGATCTCCAGGTCGAACGGCAGGCGTTCGCCGCGTTCATTGAGGTGCTTGACCACGGCGATGGGCAGCAGGATGCCTTCACGGCCGTCGTACTTGCCGCCGTTGCGCACGGTGTCGTAGTGGGAGCCGGTGAGCAGGGCCTTGGCGCCCGGCTGGTCCGACTTGTAGCGGCCGACGACGTTGCCTACCGGGTCGATGGCTACTTCCATGCCGGCTTCCTTCATCCACGTCGCCAGCTGGGAGGCGGTTTTGCGGTGGGCGTCGGTCATGTAGGCGCAGGTGAGGTTGTCGGCGTCGTCGCTCCAGGCGCCGATGGTTTCGGCCCATTGCATGATGGTGGGGCCGAATTGCAGCTCCACCTGCAGCAGCGCGTTCAGACGCATCTCGGCGATGCGGCCGATCTGGCGCAGGCACTCGGCCAGCTCGTCGTCGCGCTGCGAGCGCAGGCGGCGGCTGAAGGCGGCGATGATCTCCTGGCGCGTCAGACCGTTGCCGGTTGGGCCTTTGACGGCGAGGATGAAGGGGAAGCTGAATTTGGCGTTGTAGTCGGCGTTCAGCTTGTGCAGCGTCGCCAGTTCTTCGGCGGTGCAGTGGGTCAGGCCGGCCTGCGCTTGTTCGCCGGTCGATTCGGCGGTCAGTTCGCCGGCGAGGGCTGCCTTGCCAGCCAGCTCCGGGTGGGCGCGCACCAGGCCCAGTTGTTCGTCTTCGGTGGCTTTGCGCACCACGCCTTGCAAGGCCTGTTTCAGCGCGGAGAGGGTGGCGAACGGGCGCTGCGCGGCGGCGCGCTCCGGGATCCACGGCGAGTGCTCGTACAGGCCATGCAGCAGCTGGGTGAATTCTTCGGCGCCGCAGCGGTTCAGGTGATCTAGTGTGATTGTCATTGTTGTGCAGGCGGTGGCCCGTCTCCTCTTGGTATAAGAGGAATGATATATGGCGAGGGAGGTTGTTATATACGCCCGTAGCCATATCCGCATTCAGCCGGGGCTTATGGAGAGTGTTGTGGATGTGCGACTGTTTACCCCGCACACCGGAGGCCGGGGTCTGACCCCGTGGGGTCAGACCCCTTCGTCTTAGGGGTGCTTTGCGGTGAGGGCTTGCGCGGCTTGCGTGACTTGGTCGCGCAGCCACTTGTGCTCCGGTGCCTGGTGTACGCGTTCGTGCCATAGCTGGTAGAAGCGCATCGTCGGGAAGCGCACCGGTACCGTGAAGGTCTTGATCGGCAGGTTGCGCTCGTAGAAGCGCAGGTATTGGCGCCCGGTGGTCAGCACCATATCGGTCTGCGTCAACATGTAGGGAATCAGGCTGAAATACGCCGATTCCACCACCACGTTACGCTGGTAGCCCTGCTGCGCCAGGAAGGAGTCGATCACGCCGTGGAAGCCGGGCAGCGTGGGCGAGGGGGCCACGTGGGGCAGGCTCAGATAATCGTCCAGCGTCATGTCGTTGGAGTCGGTGCGCTTGGCGTAGGGGGCGTCGGCGCGCATGGCGCAGATGATCGGGTCTTCGAAGAGGCGCGACAGGTGCAGGTGCTCCGGCGGCTGCTCCCAGTTCCCGATCAGCAGATCGAGGTCGCCGTCGGACAGCATGCGGATCGCGTCCACCTCCGCGCCCAGGCTGTGGATGATGACCCGGCTCTTGGGCGATTCGCGTCGCAGGCGCGCCACAACGTTGGGCAGGAATTGAATATCGAGGTAGTCCGGTGCGCCGATGCGGAAGGTGCGCCCTTCCTCCTTGGAGGCGAACGGTGTCTTGTGCAGGAACAGCTGTCCCACTTCGTCGAGGATGCGTTTGGCGGGCGCCTTCAGGCTCTCGCCGTGCTGGGTCGGCACCATGCCACGGCCGCCGCGCACCAGCAGCGGATCGCCCGTAAGCTCGCGCAGTTTTTGCAGCGAGGCCGAGATGGAGGGCTGCGTTTGATCCAGTTTCATCGCGACGCGTGAAACGTTTTTCTCGCAGAGGAGCATGTACAGAATGCGTATGAGGTGCAGGTCGAGGTGGTCGGGAAGTTGTGCCATGATGGTCTATCTATAACGGTGAGCCTATTTTTAATATACGGCTACTGCCATACGAAAAGCCAGAATTAGTTTTATCGTTCGTCCCGCACCATGCGTATTCTGCGCGTGGTTTTCAATCGGTCGCAGCGGAGCTTTCAACAGTTCGCGGCCAAAATGGGAAATCATCCCAATCGTCTGGAGCGCCCGCGGTGGCAGACGAGCTTAATCCAATCATGGGGACAACATGGAACTGCTCGCTTACGGCGTGGACTGGCTCAATCTATTGGTGCGCTGGCTGCATCTCATCACGGGGATAGCGTGGATCGGCGCATCCTTTTACTTCGTCTGGCTGGACAACAGCATACGTCCGCCGAAGCCGGGTTCCGACCTGGCCAAGAAGGGCGTGTCCGGCGAGTTGTGGGCTGTGCATGGTGGCGGTTTTTACAATCCGCAGAAATACCTGGTGTCGCCGGCCGAACTGCCGTCGGACCTGCACTGGTTTAAATGGGAAGCCTACGCGACCTGGATCTCGGGCTTCTCGCTGCTGTTCATCGTCTACTACTTCAACGCTTCGGCGATGATGATCGATAAGTCGGTCGCGGACCTGACGCAGTTGCAGGCGATCGGCGTGGGCCTCGGCTCGCTGCTGGTGGGCTGGCTGTTCTACGACGCGCTGTGCCGCTCGCCGCTGGGCCAGAAGGATGGCTTGCTGGGTATTGTGATGTTCGTGTTCATCGTGGCGATGGCCTATGTGCTGACCAAGTTCCTGAGCGGCCGCGCTGCCTACATCCACGTTGGCGCCATGATCGGCACCATGATGGTCGGGAATGTGCTGATGCTGATTATTCCTGGTCAGCGCAAGCTGGTGGAAGCGATGGAGCAGGGGAAGTCGCCCGATCCTATCCACGGCAAGAAGGCCAAGCAGCGTTCCGTCCACAATAACTACTTCACGCTGCCGGTGCTGCTGATCATGATCAGTAATCACTATGCGATGACTTACAGCCATGCGTACAGCTGGGCGCTGCTGGGCGCGATCATCGCCGCCGGTGTGCTGATTCGTCACTTCTTCAATCTGCGCCATCATGGTAAGACTGCTTGGCAGTTCCCTGCGGCCGGTGTGGCGATTCTCGCTGCGGTTGCGGTGGTGATTGCGCCTCGTCCGGCGGCTGCACCTGCGCCAGCGATCGCCGGCGATACAGCCGGTGCGGCTCACGCCAGTGTTGCGGCGCCTGACTTCAACCGTGTGCAGGCGATCGTCAACCAGCGTTGCGTCAGCTGCCATGCTGCGCAGCCTACACAGCCTGGGTTTGCCACCGCGCCTGCCGGCATCATGCTGCACACGCCGGAGCTGATCCACCAGAACGCGGCCAAGATCAACCAGCAGGCCGTGGTGCTGAAGGCTATGCCGATCGGGAATATGACCAACATCACGCCAGAAGAACGCTCCGAACTCGGTGCGTGGTTCGCCGCCGGCGCCAATTAACACCCCGTTATTCCCGCGCAGGCGGGAATCCATACTGAGCTGGCTTCGACCGCTCAGCATGGGTCCCCGCTTTCGCGGGGACGACGTTGGATATCGAAAGAGATGATTATGACTACTACCACCATCAATGGTTTCAACCTGACCGCGGCCCAAGTTGTCGCCGTCGCCCGCGACCACTCCATCGAAGTGAACCTGGCCGCATCGTCGCGCGCCGCGTTGAAGGAAAGCCGCGACTACATCGAGTCGACCTGGATGCACGACGAGGCGCCGATGATGTACAGCTTTAACACCGGTGTCGGCATGCTGAAGGACACCCGCGTCAAGGTCCAGGACATCGTCCTGTTCCAGACGCAGCTGATCAAGGCCCACGCCTGCGGCATGGGCGAGCCGTTCTCCGAAGAGGTCAGCCGCGCCACCATGCTGTTGCGCGCCAATGCCTTCGCCAGTAACTACTCCGCGCCGCGCGTGGAAGTGGTCGACCGCCTGCTGGCTTTCGTCAACGCCGGCATCCATCCGATCATGCCGCAGAAGGGCTCAGTCGGCGCCTCGGGCGACCTGGCGCCGCTGGCCTACCTGGCAGCCGCCATCGCCGGCTTCGACGAAGCGGAAGTGATGTATAAGGGCCAGCGCATGTCGGCCCCCGACGCGATCCGCGCTGCCAACGTCGGCCCGGTCGTGTTTGAACTGAAGGCCAAGGATGCGTCGGCGCTGATCAACGGCTGCACCGTCTCGCTGGCGGTGGCGCTGCTGGCCGCCGCCGATGCGCGCAACATGCTGTCCGACGCCTGCCTGTCGCTGGGCCTGACGCTGGAAGCGATGCGCGCCGAGATGTCGGCCTTCGATCCGCGCATCCATGAGGCGCGCCCGCATGCTGGCCAGATCAAGACCGCCGCCATCATCCGCGACCTGCTGGACGGTTCCACCCGCACCACGCACGAAGCGCGCGCCGTGCAGTTCCCTGAAGAGCTGCGCCGCACCGACATCCCGTACACGGCCCGCATCCAGGACGTGTACTCGCTGCGCTGCGCGCCGCAGGTCTATGGCCCTGTGTTCGATGCGCTGGACTATATCGACACCATCCTCGACAAGGAAGTGAACTCCGCCACCGACAACCCGCTCATCTTCGGCAAGGACGGCGGCGGCTTCGAGATTATCTCCGGCGGTAACTTCCACGGCCAATACCTGGCGCAGGCGATGGACCTGCTGGCGATGGCGGTGGCGGACCTGGGCAGCATCGTCGAGCGCCGCGTCGCGCGCCTGATCGATCCTACGCTGTCGTGGGGCCTGCCGCGCAACCTGATGTCCGGCGTGCGCGGCGTGAACACCGGCTACCCGGTGATGCAATGCTCGCTCAGTTCCCTGGTGATGGAGAACCGCACGCTGTGCATGCCGGGCAGCGTGGACTCGATTCCGGCCAAGGGCAACAGCGAAGACCACGTGTCCAACTCCACGTGGTGCGCGCGCAAGGCCGCCACTGTGGTGTCGAACACACAGTACATTGTCGGCGTAGAAATGTTATTGGCCTCGCAGGCACTGACGATGACAGAAAATCTGCTACCCGGTTTTGTGCTCGGCAAAGGCACGCAGGCGGCCTACGAATCGGTGCGCGCGCAGATTCCGGCCTGCCTTGATGGCGACCGCTGGCTGCACAACGACCTCGAAGTGGCGCGCTCCTTCATCGTGAGCGGCTCGGTACGCAAGGCCGTGGTGTCGAAAATCGGCGAATTCGTTTAGGAGGGTTAAAACGGGGCTACGCCGTAATTCAATACGGCGCGCCCCGGCTGTTATAGGTCATAACAGATAGCAGGTATGCCACAGGATGAATTTCAAGCGGTGGCCCCTGAGATAAGGTCTAGGTCGATTGTTCCCATGTTTAATCGGCGGATGACACTAAAAGCAGTTAAAAATAGAACACGGAGACGTTATGTTATTTCTAGAAAAATTCTTCAAGCTGCAAGAGAACGGGACCGATGTTCGCACCGAGTTGGTGGCGGGTCTGACCACGTTCCTGACGATGGCTTACATCATCTTCGTCAATCCCTCCATCCTCGGTGACGCCGGCATGCCCAAGGGCGCCGTGTTCGTCGCCACCTGTATCGCGGCGGCGCTGGGCTGCCTGATTATGGGCCTGTACGCAAACTATCCGATTGCTATGGCGCCGGGCATGGGGTTGAACGCTTACTTCGCCTATGTGGTGGTCAAGGGCATGGGCATGCCTTGGGAAATGGCGCTGGGCGCGGTCTTCATTTCCGGTTGCCTGTTCCTGTTGGTCAGTATCTTCAAGCTGCGTGAGATGATCGTCAACGGCATTCCGCATTCGATCCGCACCGCCATCACCGTCGGCATCGGCCTGTTCCTCGGCCTGATCTCGCTGAAGAGCGCCGGCATCGTCGTCAGCAGCCCCGAGACGCTGGTGCGCGTGGGCGACCTGCACAAGGCGCCTACCTTGCTGGCCATCGTCGGCTTCTTCATCATCGTTGCGCTGGATCGCCTGAAGGTCAAGGGCGCGATCCTGATCGGCATCCTGGCCGTGACGGTGTTGAGCTTTTTCGTCGCCGGCAACCAGTTCAACGGCATCATCGATACGCCGCCTTCGCTGGCGCCGACTCTGTTCAAGCTGGATTTGATGGGCGCGATTTCGGTCGGCCTGCTGAACGTGGTGCTGGTGTTCTTCCTGGTCGAGCTGTTCGACGCCACCGGCACCCTGATGGGCGTGGCCAACCGCGCCGGCCTGCTGGTCAACGGCAAGATGGAACGTTTGAACAAGGCGCTGCTGGCCGACAGCACCGCCATCGTCACCGGTTCGCTGCTGGGCACCTCCAGTACCACCGCATACATCGAAAGCGCCGCCGGCGTGCAAGCGGGCGGCCGCACCGGCCTGACCGCCGTCGCCGTCGGCGTGCTGTTCCTGGCCTGCCTGTTCATCTCGCCGCTGGCCGGCGTGGTGCCTAGCTACGCCACGGCGCCTGCGCTGCTCTACGTTTCCTGCCTCATGCTGCGCGAACTGGTCGACATCGACTGGTCCGACACCACCGAAAGCGTGCCAGCCGCCATCGCGGCGCTGACCATGCCGTTCACGTACTCGATCGCACTTGGCGTGGCGTTCGGCTTCATCTCCTACGCGGTGCTGAAGCTGTTGACCGGCCGTGTGCGCGAAGTGCGTCCAGTGATCTGGGCGATCGCTTGCGTGTTCACCTTCAAGTTCGTCTACCTCGGCGCAGGCTGAGGAACTAACCCCAACGACTGTCCCGTCACCGGCGTGCCCTCACGGCGCCGGAGGGGATAGTCACGTCCTAAAATATGGAAAACTAAAATGAAAACGAGACAAATTCCACAGCTGCTGTGCATCGCCTTTTTGAGTCTGGCCGGATCGGCCCATGCCGCCGACTGGAGCGACACCTCCGTCAGCTGGCGTTACGGTAACGACTATCGCGAGCCGTTTAATCCGAACGACATCTCCAAGAACATCCTGGCGCTGACCCACGTCAGCGGCTATAAGTACGGCACCAACTTCTTCAACGCCGACTTCCTGATGTCGGACAAAAATGATCCGGCCTCGCTGACGCAGAAGTCCGGCGCCAACGAAGCCTATATCCTGTACCGCAACACGGTGGACCTGAGCAAGGTGACCGGCAGCGAATACAAATTCGGCCCGGTGCGTGGCCTGGGCATCACCGGCGGTTTCGACGTCAATACCAAGAACGACGTGGGCTACAACTCGCGCAAGCGCATGTTCGTACTGGGACCGACTTTTATGTGGAACGTGCCGGCCGGTCACTTCAACACCAGCCTGTTGCTGCTCAACGAGAGCAACGCGCCGAGCGGTGCCTTCCCTCCGATCTCCACCGTCAATGGACGCTATACCTACAAGACGCATGCGATGCTGTCGTCGGAATGGGGCATCCCAGTGGGTTCGCTGTTGGCCTTCGAGGGCTTTGCGAACTTTATCGCATCCAAGGGCAAGGACGAAACGGGCAACGATACCGGCGCCGAGACCAATATCGACATGCAGCTGATGTTTGACGCGGGCGCCGCCATGGGCCGCGCGAAGAACACCTTCCGCGTCGGCGTCGAGTACCAGTACTGGCGCAACAAGTTCGGCAACACCTCGGCCACCACCGGCGGCCAGGGCTACGTGGCCAAGACGCCGATGCTCCGGGCCGAGTACCACTTCTAAGCTGCTGCGACCGGGCAATCAAAGGGCAGCCGTGGCTGCCCTTTATTTCTTCGGTACCGGAGCTCAGGATCACATGCGCGGTTCGCCGGTGCTGGCGTTGACGGCGATGGTGTCGCCGGGAGCCGTGCTCATCTGTACGCGGTGTTGCTGGCCGCGATAGTTATACGTCACATCCCAGTATTCCGGCGTGGGGTTGCTGACGTTTTCGCAGCGGCGCACGTCACGGGCATAGCTTTGCGAGTTGCTGTTGTTGGCCATGTTGTTGCCGATGGCCGCGCCGGCAACCGCGCCGCCTGCCGTGGCGACGTCGCGCCCTGTGCCGCCGCCCACCTGGTGGCCCAGGATGCCGCCGATCAGCGCGCCGGCAATGACGCCGCCGACGTTGTTACCGCTGCGAGCCGGCTCCGTCACTTGCTGGCGTTCGACCCAGCAGCGTTGCTCGGGCGTGCCGACCACGGCGCGCACCGAGGTGATGGGCACGTCGATCACGCGCTCGCGCGGACGGCGGCGGTATTCGTAGGTTGGTTGCGGCAGCGGTGCCGGCGCTTCGTTGTCGTAGCGGACGCGATGGCCGACCGGGCGCACCGACGAGATGCGGTCGTTCATGCCCATGCCGCGCAGCGACTCGTAGCTGCCGCGGCGCAGCACCATGCAGTTGCCGCGGAAGTTGGCGTCGTCGCAGACCTCCCACTGGCCGCGTTCGACCACCACGGACGAGGCGCGGTCGTTGAAGCCGGCGCGCGAGAAGTCGTTGACCGGGCGGTCGGCGGTGAAGGTGCGGCCGCGCCAGCCGTCATGTTCGTAAAACGTGATTTGCGCCATGGCTTGCGACGCCAGTGTCAGCGTGGCCAGCGCGAAGGCAATTTTAGTAGGCTTGTTCATGGTCATCCTTTTATAGTTGTTCGAGCACCTGCACAATGCGCCGCTTCCGGCGGGCCATCTGTGCGGTCGACAACATAGCCGGATCAGGGTTCGACCGAATGCGCGCGTTTCAGGCAGCGCAGCACGAAGGTGGAGCGGCTGTGGCGCAGGCCGGGCAGCTTGTATAGTTTGCGGCGCAGGAATTCCTCGTATCCCGCCGTGCCGGCCACCGCCACCTTGATCAGGTAATCGTATTCGCCGGTCAGCAGGTAGGCTTCCATCACTTCCGGCAGGTCCGCCAGCGCCTGGCCGAATTTTTCGAAGATGTCGTCGTCGTGGCGGTCCAGCGTGACTTCGATGATGACGGTGTCCGGGTAGCCCAGCGCCTGCTGGCTGAGCAGCGCCGTGTAGCCCTCGATCAGGCCACCTTCCTCCAGCGCCCGCACGCGGTTCCAGCATGGTGTGGTGGAGAGGCCGACCTTTTCCGCCAGCTTGGTGTTGCTCAGGCGGCCGTCACGGCGCAGTTCGCGCAAGATGCGGCGGTCGAGTTCGTCGATTTCCATGTTACCTGCCCATAAAAGATGATTATTCCCGATATTTTACATGGGACGGGATAATCTCCTTTGTTAGGCCGTATATCGAGCAAAACAAAGGAGCCTATTTTGCCGGCTCCCGGATATTCTGGTTGCATGAATACCACACAAAAAAGCTACCGATTTTGTATCGAGCCGGACGATCCCATCGCCACGCTGGAAGCGGTGTTGGCGATTGTGCGCCGGTTGGGACTGGAGTTGCGCAGCCTGCGCACGACCACGCATCCGCAGGGCGTGGACGTGCAGCTGCGGCTGGCGGCGCAGGACGAGGACCCGCTGACGCTATGCCGCATGCGGCTCAACAACGTGGTCGGCGTCCTGGCGGTGCGGGAGATGCCGACGCTGGTGGCATCCCCGGAGCGGGCGATGGCTGGCCGCGCTCAGGCCTTCAGGTAGGCGTACTTGAACAGGAACAGCGCGGCGATCACCCACACCACCGGCTTGACCTGACGCGCTTGGCCGGTCAGCAGTTTCAGGCCGGCATAGGTGATGAAGCCGAACGCGATGCCGTGGGCGATGGAGTAGGTGAACGGGATCACCAGCGCAGTGATGGCGGCCGGCACGCTCTCGGTGGTGTCGCTCCAGTCGACCTCGACCAGGTCGCGCAGCATCAGGCAAGCGACGAACAGCAGCGCCGGCGCGGTGGCGTAGGCCGGCACCACGCCGGCGATGGGCGCGAAGAACAGCGCCGCCAGGAACATCAGCGCCACCACCAGCGCCGTCAGGCCGGTGCGTCCGCCGGCCTGCACGCCGGCCGCGCTTTCCAGATAGGCCGTGGTGCTGGAGGTGCCGAGCATGGAGCCGGCCACGATGGCGCAGCTGTCGGCCAGCAGCGCCTTGTTCAGGCGCTTCATCTTGCCGTCGACCAGCAGGCCGCCACGGCTGGCCACGCCCATCAGCGTGCCGGTGGCGTCGAACAGTTCAACCAGGAAGAACACCAGCACCACGTTGAACAATCCTATCGAGGCTGCGCCTTTCAAGTCGAATTTGAACAACGTGGGCGCCAGCGACGGCGGCAGCGACATGAAGCCGTGAAAGGTGTTCCCGCCGAAGAAAAAGCTCATCACCGTCACGGCCACGATGCCAATCAACAGCGCACCCGGCACCCGCAGCCGGTCCAGCGTGACGATCAGCAGGAAGCCGAAGACGGCCATGATGGTCTGCGGCTTGTGCATGTCGCCCACGCGCACCAGTGTCTCGGGGCTGGCGACCACCAGGCCGGCGCCCTTCATGGCGATCAGCGCCAGGAACAGACCCAGGCCTACGGTGATGGCCACCCGCAGCGAATGCGGTATGCCGTTGACGATCCATTCCCGCACCTTGAACACGCTCACCAAAATGAACAGGCAGCCCGAGATGAACACCGCGCCCAGCGCCGATTGCCAGGGCACGCCCATGCCCAGCACCACGGCGTAGGCGAAGTAGGCGTTCAGGCCCATGCCCGGCGCCATGCCGATCGGGTAGTTGGCGTACAGGCCCATGATGACGGTGCCCAGCGCGGCCGCCAGGCAGGTGGCGACGAACACGGCGTCCTTCGGCACGCCGGCGTCGCCCAGGATGGCGGGGTTGACGAAGATGATGTAGGCCATCGTCAGGAAGGTGGTCACGCCCGCGACTACTTCGGTCCGGACGTTGCTGCCATGCTCAGTGAGCTTGAAAAATTTGTCGAGCGGCGACATGTGCGTTCTCCCTGATTGCGTCGAGGTCGGAAGAATATCATGCGCAGGCGATTCTCCTCGGAATTGCTTATTGCACAGAAAGATGTAAAAATGGAAAAAATCAGGACAAAACGCCATCTTTAGCCGCACAGCGCACAGGGCACCCATATGGAACTTCAACCGCAGCAAGCCGGCAGCACGGTGGTGCTCAGCCCCGCCGGCCGCATCGATCATACCCACGCCGACGCTTTCAAGCTCGCACTCGACCCGCACCTGCGCGACTGCACCAGGGACGGCGCCGGGCTGGTGCTCGATTTCAGCAACGTCAATTACATCAGCAGCATAGGCCTGCGGGCGCTGATGTTGGCGATCAAGCAGGTCAAGGCGCAGGGCGGACGCATGGTGCTGGCCGCGTTGCAGCCGCTGGTGCTGGAGGTGTTCACCATCAGCCGCTTCGACATGCTGTTCGAGATCTTCCCGGACCGCGCCGGCGCGCTGGCAGCCGTGGGCGGCGCCTCATGAAAGCCCGCATCTGGGGCGCGCGCGGCTCGCTGCCGGTGGCGCTGAACCACAAGCAGATCCGCTCCAAGCTGGTGACGGCGCTGGAAGGCGCCATCGGCCGCAACCTCGATACGCCGGAGAAGGTGGCGTCGTATATCGACAACGACCTGGGCTTCGATGTGCGCGGCACCTACGGCGGCAATTCCAGCTGCGTCGAGGTCGAGGTGTGGAACCCGGACACCACGCACGAACATATCATCCTCGACCTGGGCTCCGGCGTGCGCGCCCTGGCCGGCGCCAAGCTGGCGCGCTACGGCCCGGCCAAGCCGCAGACCTACCATGTGTTCATGTCCCATCTCCACTGGGATCACATCATGGGCTTCCCGTTTTTCACGCCGGCCTACATACCCGGCAACCGTATCATCATCTACGGCTGCCATGCGGAGCTGGAGACGGCCTTCCGCCGCCAGCAGGAGCCGATCAGCTTCCCGGTCGGCTTCCACCAGCTGGGCGCGACCATCGAGTTTGTGCAGATGGAGCCTGGGGTTCCGCTGCGCCTGCACGACCTGACCGTGACCGCCAAGCTGCAGCTACATGCGGGCGACTCCTACGGCTACCGCCTGGAGCAGGGCGGCAAGGTCATGATCTACAGCACCGACTCCGAGCACAAGCTGGATAACGCCGCCGAACGCGTGGCCTTCGTCGACTTCTTCCGCGACGCCGACCTGGTGATCTTCGACGCCATGTATTCGCTGGCCGATTCGATATCGGTGAAGGCCGACTGGGGCCACTCCAGCAACGTGGTCGGCGTCGAGCTATGCCAGCTGGCCGGGGTGCACCAGCTTTGCCTGTTCCACCACGAACCCATCTACGACGACGCGCAGATCGCCCGTGTGCTGGCCGAGACGCGGCGCTACGCCGAGATCACCGGCGAGGCGCCGCTGGAAATCGTCTCCGCCTACGACGGCATGGAAATCGAACTGTAAGCGCGGCATGCTGCTCCGTTTGCGAACCCAGGCCCTGGGCGGCGTGCGCGCAGGCCAGGGCAGGCCGCTGGCGCTGGTGCTGGCCTGCCTGCTGGCCGTGGCGCTGGCCGCCGGCGGCGACGGCCTGCTGCCGCAACTGCGGCTTGCCTTGTTCAACGCCTACCAGGTCCACTTTCCGCGCCAGCGCGCATCGGGGCCGGTCCAGATTATCGCCATCGACGAGTCCTCGCTCAAGGAGTTCGGTCAGTGGCCTTGGCCGCGCACCCGCCTGACCGAGTTGATAGGACGGATCAACGCCCAGCAGCCATTGGCCATCGGCCTCGATATCCTGATGCCGGAGCCGGATACCACTTCGCCCGAGGCGCTGGCTGCCCGGCTGCCGGCCGGTGCGTTGCGCGACAGCCTGGCGGCGCTGCCCGCGTACGACGATGTGCTGGCGGCGGCCATGCGGCGTGCGCCGATAGTGCTGGGCGCGGCCGGTTTCGAGCATCCCGAGGCCGGCACCAGCGATGCGCTGCGCGTGTGGCCGGTGCATGTGAAGGCGGCGGCGTCGTCGCTGCCGGTGATGCGCTTCCCGCAGGCGATGTCCAGCTTGCCCTTGTTGCAGGCGGCTTCCCGGGGACAGGGCCTGTTGTCGGTGCATCTGGAAAAAGGCATCGTGCGGCGCGCGCCGCTGGTCGGCGCAATCGGTGAGACCCTGGTGCCGGCGCTGTCGATGGAATTGCTGCGCGTGGCCACCGGCAGTTCCGCGCTGGAGGTCGAGGCTGACGCCGACGGCGTCCACAGCGTGTCAGTCGGCGACCTGCGCGTTCCGACCGCGCCCGATGGTACGGTGTGGGTCAACTACTCCGAGCCTGCGATGGACCGCTACATCTCGGCGCTGGATGTGATGCGCGGCCGCCTGGCCGACGGCGCGCTGCAGAACAAGATCGTCATCGTCGCCATGACCGGCTTGGGCCTGACCGACTACAAGACCAATGCGCGCGGCGACTTCATGCCCGGCGTGGATACGCATGCGCAGATGATAGAGAGCTTCTTCGATGGCGCCTTCCTGCGCCGCCCCGAATGGATGCGCTGGGCCGAGGTGGCGACGTTCGGCGCGTGCAGCCTGCTGCTGGTGTGGCAGCTGCCCAAGTTGCGCCTGCTGCTGGCCGTGCCGTTCGGCGGCGCGCTGGTGCTGGCCACGTACGGCGTTGGCGTCTTGCTGTTTGCGCGGGCCGGCTTGCTGTTCGATGCGACCAGCGTGGCGTGTGCCGTGGTCCTGATCGGACTAAGCCTGTTGACCAGCATGCTGGCGGCGGCGGTGCGCGACCGCAAGCACAGCGAACGCGCCTTGCAGGTGGCGCGTGTCGCCGCCGCCAAAACCGCCGGTGAGTTGGGGGCGGCGCGGCGCATCCAGATGGCGACGCTGCCGCTGGCCGCGCTGTCCTTCCCCGGCGAGCGGCGCTTCTCGCTGGAGGCCTTGCTGGAGCCCGCGCGCGAAGTGGGTGGCGACCTGTATGATTTCTTCATGCTGGACCGCGACCGTGTGTTCTTCATGGTCGGCGATGTGTCGGGCAAGGGCTTGCCGGCCAGCCTGTTCATGGTGGTGGCGAAGGCACTCTCCAAGAGCATCGCGCTGCGCGGACCGTCGGAGATGGCGGCCATCATGAACGGCGCCAACCGCGAGCTGACCCGCGAGAATCCGGAGATGCTGTTCGTGACCAGCGTGGCCGGCATATTGGATGCGTCGAGCGGCCAGGTTTTCCTCTGCAACGCCGGTCATGACGCGCCGCGCCGGCTGACCGTGGATGGCCGCGTCGAGCACCTGCAAGCGGCCGACGGCCCGCCGCTGTGCGTGTTGGACGATTTCGAATATCCGGTGCAGCGCTACCAGCTGCAAGCCGGCGAATGCCTGTGCCTGACCACCGACGGCATCAACGAGGCGATGAACGAAGCAGGGGACTTGTACGGCAATGAACGGCTGGACCGCTTGCTGGCCGCACTGCCGGCCACCGAGGCTGCCACGCCCGCCGCAGTAGTGCGGGCGGTGCGTGACGATGTGCGCCTGCACGTGGGACAGGCCGAACCTTCGGACGACCTGACCTTGCTGGTGCTGCGCTGGGACGGAGTGGCCTGATCAGCGCACGCGGATTTCGACGCGGCGGTTGCGCGGCTCGTCCACGCCGTCGGCGGTAGGCACCAGCAGCTCACGCTCGCCGCGTCCCTGCACGGTGATGCGGTCGGCGTCGATGCCCACTTCCACCAGCAGGCGCTTGACGGTGGCCGCGCGCCGCAGCGACAGCTGGTCGTTGTAATCCTGCTTGGCGACGGTGTCTGTATGGCCGATGACGATGATCTCGGGAGCGGGGCGCGACGCCAGCTGCGCCTTGATGTCCGCCAGCCGCGCCGCCGATTCCGGCACCAGCGCGTCGGTGTCGGTGATGAAGTACAAGGTGAATACCGCCGCCCGTTGCGGCATCGCGCTCAGCGTGGAGGCGTAGCGCTTGCCGATGTCTGCGCTGTTGCCGGCGCTGACTATGGCGCCCTTGCTGTCAATGGAGGCGGTCTGGTAGGGCTGGTCGAGCACCGTGTCGACACCGGCGGTGGTGATGATCACCGCGCTGGCCTTGCCGTCCTGGCTGGGGAGCAGTGTGATTTGTTCGGTCGGGGTACGTTGCTGCGACACGGCGGCCAGCAGGCAGGCGATCCAGATCAGCATAGCCATGCTTTACTCTCCATCTTTGACGTCGATAACGAATTCGGTGCCGCGCACTCCCAGGATGGAAGTCGGGGTGCGGAACTGCACCGCGCCCGGCGATTGCTTGGATAGCTTGCCGGAGATGACGCCCAGCGTGCCGCGCTTGACGGTGGCATTCAGCACGCCGTCGTGCGAGGTCGGATCGAAAGCGTATTTTTCCAGCCACACGTTGCTGTTCGGGCCCACCGCCAACAGCGTCTCGTCGCGCAGCGTGATACCTACGCTGCCGTCGGCGCCGGTGACCACGCGGTCGCTGGCCATCAGCGCGGCGCCGGCCGCCGCAGGGGTCTGTTTGCCGGCGTGCTCTATGGCGGCGGCACCCTTGGTGGTCTTGATCATGCCGGCCGGCTGTTCGGCGGCGCTGGCGGCGCCTATGGCGAGCAGGGCGGCCGCTGTGGCAAGGGTCGCAACGGCGGCTTTTAAGTTTTGCATGATTCTTCTCCTGAGATGAGCATTCCGATAATATGCTCGAATGGACAGAAAAGAAACCGGTATTGCGCACCTCTTGCGGTTTCCGGCGCGGCTGGACGCGGTCTCCGGTGCGATGTCGTTTGCCGCGATGGCGCTGCAACAGGCTGGCCTTGGGCCGGGCATGGTCGCGCGCGCGGAACTCATATTGGAGGAGCTGCTGCGTAACAGCATCCTGCACGGCCACGGCGGCGACAGCTCGCATTCGGTGTGGGTCGGCGTGGATGGCGGGCGCCTGGTGTACGAGGATGACGCGCCGGCCTTCAATCCGCTCACCGAGGGGCCACAGCCGCCCGATCCGGCCCGCCCTGTCGAGGAGCTGGCGGTGGGCGGAGTGGGGCTGCTGCTGATACGGCAGTTGGGCAGCGCGGTGGCCTATCGTTATGTCGAAGGACGCAACCGTATCGAGATCACCTTACAATAGCGACTATCACCAACCACCCAGGATTTTGCATGAGCGAGTTTTCCAAAGATATCTACACCGAGCCAACCCCGATCGACATCAACACCCTGGACAACCTTGGTCCGCTGGCGCCGATGGCGGGCATCTGGAAGGGCGAGCGCGGCCTCGATATCAAACCGAAAGCGGATGGTCCGCGCAAGCAGGCCTACGTCGAGCGCATCGAGTTGCAGCCTATCGATCCGGTCACCAATGGTCCGCAGCTGTTCTACGGCTTGCGCTACCTGATCATCATTAACAAGCCTGGCCAGGCCAAGACCTATCACGAGCAGGTTGGCTACTGGCTGTGGGAACCCGCCACCAGCACCGTGATCCAGACGCTGGGCATCCCGCGCGGCCAGATCGCCATGGCCTCGGCCGTGGTGGCGCCGGACGCGAAGGAGTTTGAACTGGTGGCGCGGCTGGAGTCCGATACCTACGGCATCCGTTCCAATCCCTTCCTGGAATATGGCTTCAAGACCGTCGAGTACCGCATCAAGGTCACCATCAACGATGACGGCAGCTGGGGCTACGAGGAAGACACCGTGATGATGATACGCGGCCAGGACGAACCGTTCCACCACGTCGATCGCAACCTGCTGTTCAAGGTGTCCGAGCCGCTGCCGAATCCGCAGGCGAGCGGCATCCCTGCCTGATATCGCCTAATCGGCGAGCGCGTAACCGTCGCGGCCATCGCGTTTGGCCGCGTACAGCGCGCCGTCGGCGCGGGCCACCAGTTCGGCCGCGGTTTCCGTGTCGTGTTGGTGCAGCGCGATGCCGATGCTGGTGGTGATTTGCATAGGCTTGCCGGCGATCTCGAACGGCCGCCGCACCGATTCGATGATCTTGGCCGCCAGCCGCGCGCATTCGCCGGGGCCGTCCACCTGTTCCAGCACGATCACGAACTCGTCGCCGGCCAGCCGCGCCACCGTATCCGAGGCGCGCACATTGCCCACCAGCCGCGAGGCGAATTCCTTCAGCACGGCGTCGCCGGCGCCGTGGCCCAGCGTGTCGTTGATGGTCTTGAAGTTGTCGATGTCCAGGTAGGCCAGCGCCAGCGGCCGGCGGTTGCGCCGGGACCGCACCAGCGCCAGTTGCAGGATCTCTTCGAACATCAGGCGATTGGCGATGCCGGTCAGCGTGTCGATGCGCGCCAGTTGCGTCAGGCGCTCTTCGATTTCCTTCATGCGCGTGGTGTCGTGCGTCAGCGAGTAGATGCCGATCACCGTGCCGTCGGCCGCGAGCTCCGGCACGAAGGTGGTCTCCAGCGTGTGCAGGCTGCCGTCGATCTGCGCCTTCAGTTCGTAGGTGACGTTCTGGCCGTGATAGGCCAGCGCCAGATGCGGCTCCGCGTGCTCGTAGTGATCGCGGCCTATGCCATCGACCAGGTGGCGGCCGATCAGCCGGCCCGGGTCCACGCCGAACCACTGGAAGAAGGTGGCGTTGACGAACTGGAAGCGGCGCTTCTGGTCCAGGTAGCAGATCAGCACAGGCAGATTGTCGGTCAACAGTTTCAGGCGTTTTTCGCTGGCGGCCTGGCGCAGCTCGGCGTTCTTGCGCTCGGTGATGTCGACCGCCATGACGTAGACGCCGACGACGCTGCCGTCGGCCGCGATGTCCGGTATCAGGTCGCCCATGACCTGTTGCGGCAGACCGTCCTTGCGGCCCTCGCGTTCGTAGTGCACACGGTCGCCGCGCAGGGCCGCCTCGTGGTATGGCGCGATGGAGGCGACGAAATCCTTGCCCAGCACCTCGGACATGGTCCTGCCTATCATCGCCTGCGGATCGAGGCCCAGCATGGTGCGGAAGTATTCGTTGGTGAAGTGGTAGCGGTAATCCCGGTCGATATACGCGACGATGGCGGGGAGGCTGTCGGCGATCATGCGCAGGCGCTTTTCGCTGGCGGCGATCAGGGATTCGCTGGCGCGTATCGCCTCCTGCGCCTGTTCGCGCTCCGCCATCAGTTCGTGGAAGGCGCCGCTCAATTCGCCGATCTCGTCGCGGCGGCGCCGTTGCAGCACGCTGATGCCGGCCTCGCCGCTGCGGATGTCGTTGATGTTGCTGCGCAGCCGGCCCAGGGGCTTGAGCAGGACCTGGATCGCCAGCCACGCCATCAGGCCGGCCAACGCGGCGAAGGCGCCGGCCGCCAGCATCGCGTGGCGGCGCATTTCGATCATGGGCGCGAAGGCCTCGTCGACCGGGAAGCGGGCGCCGATGATCCAGTTGGTCGAGGACAGGTGCTTGTACGAGTAGATGCCGTCGCTGCCGTCCTTGTTGGCCGCTTCGGTCCATCCTTCGAAACCCTGCAGTGCCATTTCGGTGGCGCGGTTGTAGCCCGGCCGCGCATTGATGTGTTCCAGCAGCCGCTTGGGATTAGGGTGGTGCACCAGGATGCCGCCGGTGGTCATGATGAACACATAGCCTGTCTTGCCGGGCTTTTGCGCGGCGATCTGCGCCAGGAAGTCGGAGTGGATCAGATCGATGGTGGCGCCCAGCAGCATCACTGCCTTGCCCTGCTTGTTCAGCACCGGCTGGATGAACATGATGGCGGGCTTGCCGGACAAGATGCTCTTGAACGGCGGCGATACCACCGCACGGCCGCCGGCCAGCACCTTTTGCATGTAGGCGTGCGCCCGCGCATCCAGCGCCAGCACGGCGGCGCCTTCGCCATTGGTGTGTATCAGGACGCCGTTCTGGTTGAAGATATGCAGGTTGAGGAATTCCCTGCGTATGGCCGGATGGCGGGCGACGAAGGCGCTCATGCGCTCGGGGTCCTGGCCGGCGTCGGGCGGCATGTCGTCGACCAGGCTGGCCAACAGGGTTCTTTTCGCGGCGATCTGGGCATCCAGCTGGGCGGCCGCGGAGGAAAGCAGGGTGTATTGCTGGTCGCCGATCACGCTTTTCATATCGCGTTCGGCCAGCACCAGCGCTACCCAGGTGACGATGACGGTCGCAGCCAGCACCAGCATGACGACCACCACCGTCATGCGGAATTTAAGGCTGCGAGGCAGCAGTGCTAAAACGGCCATCTTGCTCTGTTCTAAGTATGTTGGACGGAGTATTACATACCCGGCCCCGCAAGGCCAGCGGGTACAATGCGCGCTGTGACGATTTACACGGGACAGTGACGATGCTGCAGGCGATTTTGTGGGATAACGATGGCGTGTTGGTGGATACCGAACGCCTGTTTTACGAGGCGAACCGGGAGCTGTTCCGGCCATTGGGGCTGGAGCTGAGCGAACAGCACTTCTTCGACTGGTACCTGGCCGACAACTGTGGCGCGTGGCATCTGCTCGATCCGCAAATGGACCAGGCAGGGATGGATGCCTGGCGCAGCGAGCGCAATCGCCGCTACGCCGCCACGCTGGCTTCCGAACGGATACCTGCCATCGACGGCGTCGGCGCCGTGCTGGCCAGCCTGTCGCCGCGCCTGCGCATGGGCGTGGTCACCAGCGCCAACCGCGAGCACTTCGAGATCATCCATCACCGCCTGGATTTGCTGCCGCATTTTGAATTCGTGTTGACGGAAGAGTCCTATGCGACCAGCAAGCCGTCGCCGGAGCCTTATCTGCTGGGGCTTGAGCGGCTGGGCGTGCAGGCCGGCGAGTGCCTGGTGGTGGAGGACTCGCCGCGCGGCCTGCAGGCGGCGACGGCGGCCGGCATCCGCTGCATCATCCTGCGCAATGAGCTGACGCGCGGGCATGACTTCCCCGGCGCCTGGCGCGTGGTCGACACCATGCCGCAGCTGCTGGCCGAAATCGAGTTGCTGATCGCGGCGCCTGCCGCTACTTAAGGGCGCTTCGAAAAACTAGCAAACTGTCGTTCCCGCGCAGGCGGGACGGTCCGCCGTCGCGGTCCATGCTGAGACTATGGGCACGCGGGGTGTGGATTCCCGCCTGCGCGGGATTGACGTCCCTTAACCGCCCGACGAGGAGCGGCGCGGCGGCGTTTTCAGTTCGGCGAAGTGTTCCGACGGATCGATGCTGGCGCGCCGCGCCGATTTGATCGGCTTGACGACGGCGCTTTTGCGCGGGCCGTCGCCGCTGATCTTGAACACGCCCACCGCCGCTTGCAGATGCGCCGCCTGGTCGCGCATGGTGGTGGCGGCGGCCGAGGCCTGCTCCACCAAGGCGGCGTTCTGCTGCGTGGTCTGGTCCATTTCGACGATGGCGCCGTTGATGTGTTCAATGCCGGACAGCTGCTCCTGGCTGGCGGCGGCGATGTCGCTCATGATGTCGGTGACGCGGCGCACGCTGGCGACGATCTCGGTCATCGTCACGCCGGCCTGGTCGACCAGCCGCGCGCCGGCATCGACCTGGTCGACCGAGTCGCCGATCAGGCCCTTGATTTCGCGGGCGGCGGCGGCGGAGCGCTGCGCCAGATTGCGCACCTCGTTCGCGACCACGGCGAAGCCTCGTCCCTGTTCGCCGGCGCGCGCCGCTTCCACGGCGGCGTTCAGCGCCAGGATGTTGGTCTGGAAGGCGATGCCGTCGATGACGGCGATGATGTCGACGATCTTGCGCGCGGAGGCGTTGATCGAGGCCATGGTGTCGACCACCTGCGCCACCACCGCGCCGCCCTGGCCGGCGACGGCCGACGCCGACACCGCCAGCTGGTTGGCCTGGTGGGCGTTGGCGGCGTTCTGCTTGACGGTGGAGGTGAGCTCCTCCATCGAAGACGCGGTCTCCTCCAGCGAACCGGCCTGGCGTTCGGTGCGCTCGGACAGGTCCATATTGCCGGCGGCGATTTCTGCCGACGCCGTGCCGATGGCTTCGGTGCCGCCGCGCACTTCGGAAACGATGCCGATCAGGCTGGCGTTCATTTCTTTCAGCGCGGCCGACAACTGGCCGATCTCGTCGCGCGAGCGCACTTCGATATTGGAGCTGAGGTCGCCGCTGGCCACGGTGCGGGCCACCCGCACCGCGTGACGGATCGGGCCGACGATGCCGCGTGTGATGAGCCAGGCGGTAAACAGGCTCATCACGCCGCCGGCCACGCCGAGGGCGATCATCAGCTCGCTGTAGAAGGCGGCGATCCGCTGGGCGTTGCCGGTAGCGTGTTCCACGCTGGTGGCGCGCAGGCCCAGGATGCCCACCGCGACCACCACGGCCATCATCAATGTTGTGAGTGAAAATGCAATTGTCAGGCGGGGCCCTATCTTTATGTCGGCAATGTTCATGTCTCGTCTTTTTTATGTTTGTAAGAACCGGTATTTGCTCCGGGGAACGGAAAGTGTATCAGCGAACGGTCGTGCGAATCTATAACTTTTAGCAATATTTGGCTGCCGTGCGACGACAATGTTGCGCTTTCGGTAGCATGGTTATGCAGACCAGAGTAAAGGAGTCCATCATGCCCAAAGGAGCGAGTCCCAAGCGCGAGCGCGAATACAAGGAACTGGAACATAAATTCGAGAAGGAAGGCCGCTATCCGGGCCGCGAGGAGGAGGTGGCGGCCCGCATCGTCAACAAGCAGCGGGCCGAGGCCGGTGAGACCAAGGACAGCAAGCCGGCGCCGCGCGGCGGCACCGGACACCGGCGCGCCAATACCACGCGGGCCGCGCGCCGCAAGAAGGCGTCTTGACAACTTTCACCTATTTATGGCAAATCGATGTAAAATAGCAAGCAGAGTTGTCGCAATTGAAATGAAACTAAGCCTCTGGTAGGGCGGATGTTTGGAAGGGCTGGAACCGTCATGGTTCCAGCCCTTTTTTGTTATGCGTCCAACATAGCCAGATGTCTACGCAAGCCACGAGAGCACGTAGGCGCAGAAGAAATATCCCTTTAATTTCTCGCAACTAAATATTCACTCGCTGGGATCGCATGATTGCTGAATGATAGTTTTATGACATCTTGAATTGTGAAATTTTATTCAGCCATTTGATGATTTTTAATATTGCGGTAGGCAGTCCCTTCTCCGCACACTGCCCGAGCAGTGCGAAATATAAAAAATGGACCCCAAGACATTTTCTACCGGGAGCGTGTCTACCGGACTCCCCGGCGGCGCGTGCCGTATCTCTTCGCTCGAAGATGCTCCAAGGTCGTTCGTTGACAATCTATAAATGGAGGAGACACAATCATGAGGCAAAACAACAACTTGATCATACCGGCCTTGCTGGCCACCTTGCTGGCCGGCTGCGGTGGCGATAGCGGAACCACCGCAGCCGCGCCGGCCCGCACCCTCGCTGGCGCGATCACCAGCACTGCCCTCGCCGGCGCGGCGGCCACCAGCTGGACCAGCGCGAAGTGGGGCGGCGGCGGCTACGTCCCCGGTCTGATCTACCATCCGGTCAACTCGAGCGTCATGTACGCGCGCACCGACGTCGGCGGCGCCTACCGCTGGAATAATTCGAACGGTTCGTGGACGCCTATCACCGACGGCCTCGGCTTCGGCGGGGGCGAAGGTCGATTCCACGGCGTCGAAAGCCTCGCCTTGGATCCAACCAACGACAATAAGGTGTACTTGACCACGGGCATCGCCACGACCAGCTGGGACGGCAGCGCCCTGTACAACGGACGCATCTATGCATCCAGCGACCGCGGCGCCACCTGGACGCACTACGACCTGCCATTCCCGGTGGGCGGCAACGAGAAAGGCCGCTCCACCGGCGAACGCCTGAAAGTCGACCCCACCAATCCGTCGATCATGTTCTACGCCTCGCGCACGGCCGGCCTGTGGAAGAGCACGGATTCGGGCCAGACCTGGACCCAGACCAGTTTGGCGAGCAAGGTACTGACCGGCACCGAGATCAATGCGATGGGTGGTTCGGTGGGCGTCGAGCAGATCATGTTCGACAATTCGAACGTGGGCGGCGGCGGCACGACCTGGATCCTGTATGCCACCGTCGCGCCGGACTACGTGCAAAAGGCGGGCCTGAGCTCGACCATGTACAAGTCCACCAACGGCGGCTACTCGTGGACGCCGGTGTCGGTGCCGTCCAACGTCTCCGGCTACTACGTCCCGCACATGGTGCGCACCACCGACGGCAACTACTACGTGGCATTCAGCGGGACCGCCAGTCCGGGCGGCTCCGGTCCCGGCGTCCTCTACCGGTTCGGCGGCGTGACCAACGGCGAGACCTGGACCCAGCTCGCCAGCACCAATCAGGGCGCCTACGGCGGCGTGTCCGTCTATGGCAACGGCTCGACGGCCCGCATCGCGCTGACCGTGACCTCATGGAACAACGGCCAGCAGGCCGTCCAGTTGTCCGACAACGGCGGCGCCACCTGGCGCGAAATCGCGGACGGCATGACGCATTGGGGCGGCGGCTACCGGGGCTGGGTGGACGACATCGAGATCGATCCGGGCAACAAGGATCACATCATGCACGTCACCGGCGGCGGCGTCTGGGAAACCTGGAACGCGTCGTCGGCCACGCCGAGCTGGGACTTCCCGGTCAACAACCTGGAGGAAACCGTCACCCTGTCGCTCGCCACGCCGCCGGCCGGCGCGTCGTACAAGTTCGTCAACAGCGCGGGCGACATCAACACCTGGGTCCAGACCGACCTCGCGGCGACACCAACCAGGACGCCGACGAGCGCATTTGGCAATGGCCTCGCCGCCGACGTGTTGTGGTCCGATTCGTCGTACATCGTCGCTGCCGGCTACGCCGCCAACCCCGACGTCCCCTACGGCTCCTGGTCCGGCGACAGCGGCGCCACGTGGTCGAACTTCGCGACCTTGCCCAACGGTGCCCATACCGACGCCACGATGAGCATCGTGACGACGTCGCGCAACAACGTCGTCTGGGCGCCCGCCAACACGATCCCGTCCTACACCACGAACAATGGTGCGAGCTGGACCCAGGTCAGCGGCCTGTCCGTGCCCAATAACAACGGCATCTCTAACGCCTATCGTCTGGTGGTCGACCGCCAGAGTCCGAACAAGGTCTACGCCTTCGATGGGGGCGGCGCGCCGTGGATGAACACGACGGGCAAGGTCTATCTCTCGACCGACAGCGGCCATTCGTTCACGCTGGTCCAGGGTTCGGTCACGGCGAACTTCGCCAAAAATCTGTTCGGGATCACGACGATGGTGGGCAACCCCAATGCCTCGGGCGACCTGTGGGTAGCCGACGGCAACACCGTGTACCACTCGACCAATGGCGGCGCGAACTGGACCAACGTGTCCGGCTTCGCGACGGTCGCCGCCAGCGGCTCGACGGATACGCTACAGGGGGCCAGCAAGATCGCGCTTGGCAAGGCGGCGACAGGCTCGTCGTACTCGGCCGCGGTCTACGTCGTCGGCACCAGGAGTGGCGTGTGGGGCATCTACCGCTCCGACGACGGCGGTGCGACCTGGTCGCGTTTCAACGATGACGCCCACCAGTACGGCGGCATCGGCGCGATCGCGGGCGACTGGAACACCGATGGCCGCATTTACTTCAGCGGCGCCGGCCGCGGCGTGATCTACACCAACTGAGCAGTACGTCCCTGAGTAGCGCATGACTGCTGCGGCACCGGAAGCGGGCCGCAGCGGTTTTTTCAGTCCACCTGGCCCGGCTGGCACCGTTTGAAGTCATGCCGCTTTCAGGCCCAGGCCTGGCTGGCGCTGAGCACGGCGGTCAGTATCAGCAGCGCGCCCATGATGCGGGCGGCAACCGTGGCGGCCGCCGGATGGCTGGCGAACCAGCCGCTGGCGCCGCTGGCGGCGTAGGCCAGCGCGCCGTAGACGCCTAGCTGGGTCAGCGCGGTGATGCCGCCCAGTACGCCCGATTGCACCCACAGCGGCCCCTGGCCCGGCTTGAGGAATTGCGGGAAGATCGCCAGCATGAAGATGTAGGCCTTGGGGTTGAGCAGGCTGGTGGTCAGCGCGCGGCGGAAGATGACGGCGTCGGCCATCACCTCGGCGCCCGGTGTCGGGTGGAAGATGCTGTCGCTGCGCAGCAGGCTGTAGCCCATCCAGGCGATGTAGACCGCGCCGGCCAGCAGCATGATCCGAAACAGCGGCGGCCAGTATTGCAGCACCACCGCCACGCCCAGCGCGCCCATGCACAGGTGGCAGAAGCCGCCGGCGATGATGCCGCCCACCGCCGCCATGCCGGAGCGGCGCCCGCCCAGCATCGAGCTGCCCATGACGAAGGCCATGTCCAGGCCGGGCAGGGCGATCACGCCGAATACCACGACAAAATACAGCCCGAGGTTGGCGGTTTGACTCATGTTTTGCTCCTTTGTTGGTGTGTTTGCGCAAGCTTAGCGATTAAATAGGACGGATTTGGCCCTATAAATCTGCTATCTTTACGGCATGTACCATCCAACCACCCGCGTGCTGGCAGTGCTGGAACTGCTGCAGACCCATGGCCGCATGAGCGGCGCCGACCTGGCCAGCCGGCTTGGCGTCGACGGCCGCACTTTGCGCCGCTACATCGTCATGCTGGAGCAGATCGGCATACCGATCACGGCCGAGCGCGGTCGCTACGGCGGCTATGCGCTGATGCCTGGCTTTAAGCTGCCGCCGATGATGTTCACCGACGACGAGGCGCTGGCCCTGTCGCTGGGCTTGCTGGCGGCGCGTGGCTTGGGGCTGGCAGAGGCGGCGCCGGCGGTGGCCAGCGCCCAGGCCAAGCTGGGCCGCATCATGCCGGACGGCTTGCGTCAGCGCGTGGACGCCATCGACGAGACGGTGCGCTTGGACCTGCGTTCCATCGTCCAGCAGGGCGGGGCGCCGCCGGACAATGCGGCGCTGAGCGCGCTCAGCCTGGCCGCCAAGGCGCGCCGGCGCGTGCATCTGCACTACCGTGCCGGCGGCGTCGACACTGAACGGGATGTGGATACCTACGGCCTGGTGTATTACGGCGGCTTCTGGTATGCCCTCGGCCACTGTTATTTGCGCGGCGATATCCGCACCTTCCGCCTCGACCGCGTGCTGCGGGTGGCGCCGGCGCGCGGCCAGTTCCAGCCGCCGGCCGGCTTCGACGCGCTGGAGCACCTGCGGCGCTCGGTGGCTTCGCTGCCGCGCAAGTTCACCGCCAGGATCTTGCTGGACACCGACCTGGATGCCGCGCGGCGCGCTTTCATCGACACCATCGGGCTGTTTGAGCAGACGCCCGACGGCATCTTGCTGCACAACCAGTCCGATGAGCTGGGCTGGCTGGCGCGGCAGCTGGCGGCGGCGCCGTTCGGCTTCACGGTGCTGGAGCCGCCGGCCTTGCGCGACGAGCTGCGCACGGTTGCCGCGCGCTTGTTGCAGGCGGCCGAGCTCCGCTAGAATGCCGCCACGTCAATTTATCCGAAGAAAATATGTATCTGATTCAACGAACCGTCGCCGCGGCGGCGCTCGCCTGCGGACTGCTGGGCGCCAGCCCGGCCTGGGCCGGCAACTGTCCGGCGCACTATGTCGATGGCCGCCTGCCGGAAATCCACAACGTCAAGATGACCGCCGCCACTACCGAGCTGTGCTATGGCGTGTTCGGCGTCATGTATTCCGGGATCACCCGTACGCCGCTGTGGTCGGCCGAGCATCTGACCGCCGACAATGTCGAAGCGGCCAAGAACCTGTCGCGCGAGAACTCCTTCCACACCGAGCCGCAGCTGCCGGCCGGCCAGCGCGCCGAGCTGACGGACTACGCCCGCAGCGGCTACGACCGCGGCCACATGGCGCCAAATGGCGATATGCCGGACCGCGAGACTCAGCACGAAAGCTTCACCCTGGCGAACATGGTGCCGCAGGACGCGGATAATAACCGCCATATCTGGGCCGGCATCGAGGGCGCGGTGCGCAAGCTGGCGCGGAAGGAGGGCGATTTGTACGTGATCACGGGACCGGCCTTCATCGGCGGCAATCTGCAAAAGGCAGGCAACGTGCTGGTGCCCACGCATTTGTACAAGCTGGTGTACAGCCCGCGCCAGCGCGCGGGGGCCGCGTTCTTCATTGAAAACCGTGCCGATGCCGAATATGAAACACTGAGCGTGGCGCAGCTGGAGGCGCGGGTGGGCATCAACCTGCTGCCGTCGCTGCCGGCGTCCCAGAAAGAGGCGATGTTGCGCCTGCCGAAGGTCAAACCACGTAAGTCCCGGAGCCAGTCATGAGCAAATTTGTCCCCTATGCCAACGAATCAGACGTACTGAACATCGGCCGGCTGATGATCGAGAACCGGCTGGATCGCATCACCCTCAGCGGCGACGTCGACCTGACAGCCGACCAGGCCGGACTGGCCGATGCCCGCGCCCTGCACGCGCTGCTGGGCGCGGTGGTGGCGCGGCTGGAGGCGCAACAACTGCCCGCCAAACTGCCGCCGCCGCCAGGTGAAACCGTGCCGAATCCTTTTGCCTAGGTGGACGCTGATGATACTATGGTGCAATTGCATTCAACCGCGTTGGCCACATCATGACTTTCTTCACGACAGGTAATAATTCGATCGACGCGCTGGTCTACAGCAGCTGGGCCAGCAACCCTGGCACCGCCGTCTCGTTGAGCTACAGCTTCATGAGTGTGGCGCCGAGCGACGGCAGTGCCGACGACGTCAACGGTTTCGCACCGATGTCATTCTCTCAGCAGCAGGCCGCGCGCACGGCGCTGGCCAGCTGGGCGGCTGTGGCCAATATCAGGTTCAGCGAGGTGATTACGGGCGGCGATATCCAGCTGGCGACCAACAATCAGGGAAGCCAGAGCAGCGGCTATGCGTATTTGCCGAACGGCGCGGATCCGACTTATCTGTTCACCAACAACGCCGATGGCGTGAATACCGTGTTCACGCCCGGCAGCTATGGTCCGTCGGTGCTGATCCACGAGCTGGGCCATACCTTGGGCTTGAAGCATCCGGGCAACTACAATTCCACCGGTGGCGATATCGACGGTCCCTTCCTGCCGGCGGCGACGGATAACCTGGAATATAGCCAGATGTCGTATAACACCGGCCCCGGCTATGACTTGAGCCATAAATACGGCATCACGCCGGCGCTGTACGATATCCAGGCGATGCAGTACCTGTATGGCGCCAACATGAGCTATCACACGGGCAATGATAATTATAGTTTTGTCCGCAGTTCGCCGATGCAATGTATCTGGGATGCGGGCGGCAACGATACGTTCGATTTCTCCGGCTGCACCGGTGCGGTGACCATCAACCTCAACGCGGGCAGTTTCAGCTCGACCGCGCCGGGCTTTGAAAATATTTCGATCGCCTACAACGTGACGATCGAGGGCGCCGTCGCCGGCTCCGGCGGTTCGACGATTTACGCCAACAACAGCGGCAACACGATCACCGGCGGGGCTGGCGCGGATGTCATCTACGAAGGCGCCGGCAGCGATACGATCGCCGGCAACGGCGGATCGGACACGGTGGTGTTTTCCGGCGCCTATGCCCACTACGCGCTGTCGGGGAGCCTGGCCGACCTGGTCGTGGCCGGCGACGGCACGGACCATCTGAGCGGCGTCGAAACGTTGCGGTTCAGCGATCGCACGATCGACTTGACCGGCGTAGGGCAGATCTTGAGTGGCTCCGCCGCGAACGACACGCTGGTCGCCGGCCCCGGCAGCGATCTCATCAACGCCGGCGCGGGCTTCGATACCGTGCGTTACGGCGGGGCGCATGGCGATTACACGATCAGCGCCAGCGGCAGCGACTTTACCGTGACTGCCAACGCCGGTTCCGGCGGGGTCGATACCTTGACAGGTGTCGAGCGGCTGTATTTTGACAGCGGCAACGCGATCGCGCTGGACGTCGGCCGCTACCAGGTGGGCGGCGAGGCATATCGCCTGTACCAGGCGGCGTTCCACCGGGCGCCGGACGTCGGCGGGCTGGGCTTCTGGGTCAAGGCGCTCGATGTCGGCTACACCCTGACCCAGGTGGCGGACTACTTTATAGTCAGCGACGAATTCATCCACACCTACGGCGCCAATTTGACCGATACGGACTTCGTCAACCAGGTGTACCGCAATGTGCTGGGCCGGGAGCCGGACGCGGGCGGCGCGCAATTCTACGTGCACAACATCGCCATCGGCGCTGCGTCGCGGGCGGCCGTGCTGGCGGACATCTCCGAATCGCTGGAGAATGTCGCCCATGTGGTCGGATCCATCGTCAACGGCTTCGAATACACCCTGACCGCCTAGGGCTGTTCCGGCAGGCTGATGCGGTTGCGGCCCATGTGCTTGGCGCGGTACAGCGCCGAGTCGGCCGTGGCCACCAGCTGGCTGGGGTCGGTGCCGGGCGCCGCCAGCGCGGTGGCCGCCCCTATGCTCACCGTCACCACATGTTGCGCGCTGCCCAGGTTGGGCAGGTGCAGCTGCTCGACCCGGCAGCGGATGCGCTCGGCCACGATGGCCGCGCCCTTCAGCGACTGGTTGGGCAGGATCACCGCGAACTCCTCGCCGCCATAGCGCGCCACCAGGTCGTTGGCGCGCATTTCGCTCGATACCGCGCAGGCGATTCTCTGCAGGCACTCGTCACCGCCCAGGTGGCCGTAGGCGTCGTTGTACTGCTTGAAGTTGTCGACGTCGACCATCAACAGCGACAGCGGCTGCTGCTGGCGCAGCGCGCGCTGCCACTCGGCGCGCAGGGTGTCGTCGAAGCAGCGGCGGTTGGCCAGGCCGGTCAGGCCGTCGCGCGTGGCCAGCTGCTCCAGCGCCACCTGGGCGCGCTTCTCGTCGGTGACGTCGCGCAGGGTTTCGGCCACCGCCACCAGCTTGCCGTCGGCGTCCAGGATGGGGCTGGCATCGGCCGCCAGGTAACGCCGCCGGCCCACGCGCGGCATGTCGCACCAGTTCTCCGCGCGCAGGCCGCTGTCGTTGTCGGCGCGCCGGGCGTGCTGGTGGTACAGGGTCTGGACGTCGCCGTCCCGTCCCTGGATCACCAGGTCGGCCAGCGTCGGGCGCTGTTCGTGATAAAAGCTTTTCCAATGGTCGCTGGTGCCCAGCACTTCCCAGGCGTCGACCCCGGTGAGGCGTTCGCAGGCCCGGTTCCAGATGATGACCTTGCCGTGGATGTCGATCACGAAGGTCGGGATGACCAGCAATTCCATCAGCTTCAGCGCGAAACCATGTTGCATGTCGGCTTGCGAGTACTCCATCAGGTGCTGGATTTTTTGAGTCGGCATGGATGATCCCCGTTATCGGTTTGTTTATTGGAGCGGGAAAGACATGGTCAGCGCCGTGCCCTGGCCGGGCTGGCTCGAGATGTCGAAACGGCCGCCGGCCTCGGCCACACGCTGGGCGATGCCGCGCAGGCCGCAGCCGCGCCGCGCCGGCGGGTCGGGCAGGCCGACGCCGTTGTCGCGCACCGTCAGGCTCAGGCCGCCAGCCACGCGGCACAGGCCGATGCATACTTCGGATGCCTGGGCGTGGCGTGCAATATTGCTCAGCGATTCCTGCAGGATGCGGAACACCACGGCGTCCATCCGCTCGTCGTTGGGAATGTTGAAGGCGGCCGGCTCGGCCTCCAGCCGGCAGGGAATGCCGCTGAGCCGCGAAAATTGCTCCACCTGTTGCTGGACCGCGCCTTGCAGGCCGCTTTCCAGCTGCTCCGGCAGCAAATCGCGGACAATGGTGCGCATGGAGCGGGTGGCGGCCCGCAGCCTGGCCTCGACCTGGGCCAGCGGCTGGGCCAGGCTGTTGTGGCGCTGCGCCAGGTCGGCGATGTCGAAGGACATGGCCAGCAGGTGCTGGCCCATGTCGTCGTGCAGGTCGCGGGCGATGCGGCGGCGCTCGGCGTCCCGCAGCGACTGCTGGCTGGCGCTGAGGCGCGTCACTTGCAGGCGGGTGTCGTCCAGCGCCTGCTCGGCCAGCTCGCGGCGGCCGCGTTCCTCGCCCAGCCTGCTCTCCAGCAGGAGCAGGGCGCTGCGCAGGCGCCGCTGCCGCCACAGCAACAGCATTCCGATGCCGGCAAGGATGACGGCGACTGCGACAATGATATCGATTTCCAGGAGCGGTGGAGCGTAGCGCATAGTTGGTTTTCCCCGGTAAGCGTTCACCAGCCCAACATATCGTAGTTGCTGTACGGTAGCATTGTGAAATGTCAACCTCTGCCGGCATGGACCGGAAAGTGTAGCGTAAGATATAATTGAGGGTTGTCCTATTGGGAACTGCCGTGACGTACAGCATCAAAGAGATTTTTTACACGCTGCAAGGTGAGGGCGCCCACGCCGGGCGTCCCGCCGTGTTCTGCCGTTTTTCCGGCTGCAATCTGTGGACCGGGCGCGAGAGCGACCGCGCCAGCGCCGTCTGCCAGTTCTGCGATACCGATTTTGTCGGCACCGACGGCGAGGGCGGCGGCAAGTTCACCACGCCGGAAGCGCTGGCCGCCACCATCAACGCGCTGTGGCCGGAGACCTACACCGCCAGCAAATACGTGGTGTTCACCGGCGGCGAACCGCTGTTGCAGCTCGATACCGCGCTGATCGCCGCGATGCACGCGGTCGGCTTTACGATCGCGATTGAAACCAACGGCACGCTGCCGGTGCCCGAGGGCGTGGACTGGATCTGCGTCAGCCCGAAGATGGGCTCGAAGCTGGTGGTGACCAAGGGCAGCGAAATCAAGGTGGTGATCCCGCAGGCCGGCCAGGACCTGAGCGCCTACGAGCAACTGGACTTCGACAATTTCTTTGTCCAGGCGATGGATGGCCCGCTGGCCGCGTTCAATATCAAACTGGCGATCGAAACCTGCAAGCGCCATCCGAAATGGAAGCTGAGCTTGCAAACCCATAAACTTTTACAGATACCCTAATCATGCTGACCATTACCCGCAAGCTGGAATTCGACGCCGGCCACCGCATCCCCGACCACAAGAGCCAGTGCCGCAACCTGCATGGCCACCGCTACACGCTGGAAATCACGCTGACCGGCAACATCATCACGGCCGAAGGCAATTCCGACAACGGCATGATCATGGACTTCTCCGACATCAAGGCGCTGGCCAAGGAGCACCTGGTCGACGTATGGGACCACGCCTTCATCGTCTATGAGAAGGATGCCGCGGTGCGCGACTTCCTGGCCACGCTGCCGGGCCACAAGACCGTGGTGATCGACCGTATCCCGACCGTGGAAAACCTGGCCCACGTGGCCTTCGCGATCCTCAAGGCGGCCTACAAGGACCGCTACGGCACCGGCCTGCACCTGCACAAGCTTGTGCTGCACGAAACCCCTAACTGCTGGGCAGAAATCACCGATGCCTGAGCAGGACTTTATGCGGCAGGCCCTTGAACAGGCCCAGCATGCATGGGACCTGGGCGAGGTGCCGGTGGGCGCCGTGGTCGTCAAGGACGGCGTGGTGATCGCGCGCGGCTACAACCAGCCGATCGGCAGGCATGACCCGACCGCGCACGCGGAAATCGTCGCGCTGCGGGCGGCGGCCGAGGCGCTGGGCAATTACCGCCTGCCGGGCTGCGAGCTGTACGTGACGCTGGAGCCGTGCGTGATGTGCTCGGGTGCGATGATGCATGCGCGCCTGGCCAAGGTGGTGTACGGCGCCACCGACCCCAAGACCGGCGCCTGCGGCTCGGTACTGAATCTGTTCGAGCAGGAGCAGCTCAATCACCACACCGACATCGCCGGCGGCGTGTTGGCCGAGGAGTGCGGCGCCATGCTCAAATCCTTCTTTGCCGCCCGCCGCGCCGCCGCAGCCGCGGCCAAGCGTAACACCTCAGACTAGCGGCGCTTTTCCCCTGCCCGGTAAAAATGGTATGCTGAAGCTACTGGCACCGGCACCATCAAGGGAGGTCGTTTTGGCTACAGCACCCGCAAACGGAATAACGATCGCGTACGAGGCCAGCGGCAATCCGCGCGATCCTGCCGTGCTGCTGATCATGGGCCTGGGCATGCAGCTGGTCGCCTGGCCGCAGGACCTGGTCGATGGTCTGGTCGAGCAGGGCTACTACGTGATCCGCTACGACAACCGCGATATCGGCCTGTCGAGCAAATTCTCCCATCTCAAGCAACCCAATCTGGTGCTGGCCTACCTGAAATCGCTGGTGGGCTGGAAGCAGGCGGCCGCCTACACGCTGAACGACATGGCCGACGACGCGCTGGGCCTGCTCGATGCGCTGGGCATCGGCGGCGCGCACGTGGTCGGCGTGTCGATGGGCGGCATGATCGCCCAGATCTTCGCGGCGCGCTTCAAGCACCGCACGCTGAGCCTGAGCTCCATCATGTCGAGCAGCGGGCGGCGCGGGCTGCCGGGGCCGACGCCGGCCGCACGCAATGCCTTGATGCGCGCGCCCGCCAGTGCGCACAACCGGCGCGAGGTGATCGACAGCATGGTGCAGGTGTATCGCGTCATCGGCAGCCCATCGTTTCCGACGCCGGAGCGCCAGCTGCGCGACAACATCGAACGGGCGCTCGATCGCAGCGTCTATCCGGCCGGCATGGCGCGGCAGATGGTGGCGATCGTCGCGTCCGGCGACCGCACGCCTTTGCTGCGCAAGATCAGCTGTCCGGCGCTGGTGATCCACGGCGCCGCCGATCCGCTGGTGCCGCTGGCATGCGGCGCCGACACGGCGGCCGCCATCCCCAACGCCAGGCTGCACGTGATCGAGGGCATGGGTCACGATTTGCCGCCGCAATTGATCGAACGGCTGCTCGCCTTGCTTGAGCACCATCTGCGCGGTAATATATTGCCGGACATTTCTCCGCCGACGCCGCACCGCGCGGGCAGCGGCACCCATCATTGACAGAGACACTTTGAGCACATCCACTATCGGCATCGCGATTGCGGCCACGGGCGGCTACGCGCCCGACCATGCAGCACTGCAAAACGGCATCGAGCGCCTGCGTCAGCAAGGCCATCTGGTCCACAACTATTACGACGACGATAAAAAATTCCAGCGCTTCGCTGGCACCGATGCCGGCCGTCTGGCGCAGCTGAACGCGGCCGCCGCCGATCCCGAGGTGCAGGTGGTGATCGCGCTGCGCGGCGCCTACGGCATCAGCCGCCTGCTGCCGAGCATAGACTTCCGGGCGATGGCCGACAGCGGCAAGCTGTTCGTCGGCTACAGCGACTTCACGGCGTTCCAGATGGCGCTGATGAAGCAGACCGGCCGCGTCAGCTTTGGCGGCCCGATGATGTGCGACGATTTTATTCGCGAGACGCCGGTTGATTACACGATGCGGCAATTCTGGGATTGCCTGCGCGGGCCGGTCCACACGGTGCACGGCACGGTGGCGGACGGCGGCTCGGACAATCCGCTGGTCGACGTCAGCGGCAAGCTGTGGGGCGGCAATCTGGCGATGATGGTCAGCCTGCTGGGCACGCCGTATTTCTCGGCGCAGGCGAACGGCATCCTGTTCCTGGAGGACATCAGCGAGCATCCTTACCGCGTCGAGCGCATGGTGTTGCAACTGCTGTATGCCGGCGCACTGGAAGGCCAGCGGGCGCTGGTGCTGGGCGATTTCTCCGGGTACAAGCTGAGCGCCTTCGACAACGGCTACGATTTCGAGGCCATGCTGGCCTATCTGCGCGAGCGACTGCCGATGCCGGTGTTGACCGGGCTGCCTTTCGGCCACGTTCGGGAGCGGGCAACGCTGCCGTATGGCGGCATGGCCCACCTGGTGTCGACCGCGCGCGGTTTCGAGCTGCGCGTCAGCGATTACCCGACGCTGCCGGCACGATAAAAAAACGCCATGCCACCTTACGGCGGCATGGCGCATGGGGATAGAGCGAACGTGGGTTCGGTCTGGCGATCAGCGATTAGCGGGCATGCGGACGCTGACGACGGCGGGCGACGATGCCCATGACGCCAAGGCCGGCCAGCAGCATGGCATAGGTATCGGCTTCCGGCACGGCGGATTGCAGCGCAACGTTTTCATGCATCGCCAGGTTCAGCGTGTAGACGCCGGCGGCCAGCGCGTTGGTGGTGGCGCTGAAGCAGCCGCCACCGCCGATTGCGCAGCTGGTCGGTGCGAAGGTAAGCGGACCCGGGTTGCCGTTCAACGCGGTCAACGAGGTGTTGAGCGTATAGGCGTCCGCGGTTTCGTTGCCGCCCTGGATGCCGCCGGCAATACCGTCCGGTGCCCAGTTGAAGACGATTTTGCCGGAATTGTCGATCAGATTGAAGTTCAGGCCGATCGAGCCTTGCGCTTGCGACGGCGCGATCGCATTGCTGGTCAGGTAGGCCTGGATAAAGGGGTTGGCGTCGAACTTGAAGCTGAGCTTGTCGCCTGCGCCGGCGACGATTTTGGTGGTCAGCAGCGTGGCGGAGGAGTTGCCGGCGACCGCGTTGGCCGTGCCGTTGCCGATCAGTTTGCCTTCGGCGAAGTTGCGGGCGCGGGTGAATGGCGCGCCATTCAATTGCAACTGGTCGATGGAGGCATCGGCCACTACAAAGGAAGTGCTGGACGCCGCATTGCTGGCATAGCTGTTGTTGACATAACCGGACCAACCCAGCTGGGCTGGTGCGCTGTCGGTCACGCCGGCGCCGCCATTCGATACGCATGTGCCGTTGGGCATGCATGCGGTGGCGAAGGAACTGTTGACCGACAGGCCGGTGCCGATACCGTTGCTGGAGCTGATGACCAGGTTGGTGACCTCGTTGTAGGCGCGGGCATAGGTGTCCGCGTTTGCGGCGGCGCTAGCCAGGCAGGCGCTTGCAATCGCCATGGCGATAATTGCTTTCTTCATTAAGTTCCCCTTACGATTATTGATGTGAGACATGCAGCTGGATGCGATGGACATCCGCAGGCATGCGTGGAGACATGATGCTAAAACATCATTGAATCGGCCATTTGATGCGCATCAAGTGTGTCGTGAACTGTGGCCAGCGTTACAGTCAGCCAGAACACTGTGGCTCAGGGACACACTTTTCCAGGATTGATTGACGGGCATCAACGCTGGTAGTAAAACGGTACTTGCATCGGTGAACTTATTCATCGTTGACCGTTTCTTCTTTACCGGGGAGAGCCGTCATGAAGCGATCGCTGTGGGGCTTGGCCATGCTGGTCGTGGCAGTGTCGGCGGCACGGGCGCAGAGTGCCGTCAGCGTGTACGGCGTCATCGATGCCGGCCTGGCGGCCGATAGCGATTCCGGCAAGTCGGCCACCAGGATCGAGAGCGGGCAGCAGACTGGCAGCCACCTGGGCTTGCGGGGCCGCGAAGACCTCGGCGGTGGCATGAGCGCCATCTTCAACATTGCCTCGTTCTTCAGGGTAGACACCGGCCAGCTGTTTTTCGCCGACCGGATTTTCGGTTTCCAGTCGTGGGCAGGGCTTGCCGGCCGCTATGGCACGCTGCGGGTGGGGCGCATGTTTACGCCGTATTTCGCGGCGATCGTCCGCAACGATCCCTTCGATGCCTGCGGCCCCGGCGAATCGACGCGCGTCTTTGCCGACTCTGGCGTGCGGATGGATAACACGGTCAGCTACACATTGCCGGACGGCTTGCACGGCTTCTATGGCGAGCTGGCCTACGGCGCCGGCGAGGTGGCGGGCAACAGCGCCGGCAATCGCCAGGTCAGCATGAACGCCGGCTATGCGGTTGGTGCGGTCAACCTGGAGACGGCCTACCACGCCACCAACGATAGCCTCGGCAACAAGGCTGCGCGCAATCACATGGTTGGCGCCACCCATGACTTCGGGCGGTTCAAGCTGTGGATGGCGCTGGCCCGCAGCCGCAACGATACGACGCTCGACACCCGCGACGCGCTGATCGGTGTCAGCGTGCCGTTCGGCGCCAGCGTCGTCGCGGCCGACTACGTGCACAAGCATGACCGCTACCACCAGCATGCCGATGTCACGCAGATCGCGCTGGGCTACTATTACCACCTGTCCAAACGGACCAATGTATATCTCGCGCATTCCGGGCTCAGCAACGACAGCGCGGCCAGCTACCAGGCCGCCGTCCCGGGCGGCGCGCGCAGACTGACGTCGCTCGGCCTGCGGCATCAATTCTGACCGGAGGGGAGGCGTGATGAACCCGCGCTCATTTCTGCACTGGAGCATGGCGTGTGCCGTCCTGTCCGGCGCCTTGCTGTGCCACGCCCGGGTCGATGCGGCGGCCAGGGAAATTGTCTACATTACCGCCAAGCTGGACTTGCCGTTCTGGCGCACCCTGGGCAAGGGGGCCGAGTCGGTTGCGCTGGCCAGCGGCTACACCTATCGCGCACTGGACAGCCGGCTTGATCGCGCGACCCAGCTGCGCAACGCCAGCGAGGCGATCGCGCGTGGCGCGGCCGGCATCGTGATCTCGCCGATCGACAGCCAGAGCGCGCCGGACGTGCTGGAGCTGGCGCGCAAGGCCGGCATTCCGGTGGTGATCGCCGATATCGGCACCAACGGCGGGCAGTATGTGTCCTACGTCAAGTCCGACAATTACCGCGGCGCCTACGACGTGGGGACGGCGCTGGCGGCTGCGCTCAAGGATAAGGGCTGGCAGGGCGAACCGTTCGCGCTGGTGACGATTTCGCTGGCGCGCAAAAACGGCCAGGACCGCACCAACGGTTTCCGCGATGCGATGAAGGACGCCGGCATCGTGCGCGAAGGCGGGCTGCGGCAGATGCAAACCTATTCGGCGGAGGAAACCAGCGCCTACGTCAAGGAACTGCTGGCCGCCACGCCCGGCGTGCGCAGCATCTTCGTGGAGACCGACCAGCCGACCATGGGCGCGCTGCAGGCGATCAAGGCGGCCAGGAAGCAGAACGAACTGCTGATCGGCTCCTTCGACGCGATGCCGGAGGTGGCCGAGCTGCTCAAGACCGGCCCGCTGGTGGCGGTCGGCATGCAGCAGCCCTATCTGATGGGCGAGAAGGCGGCCGAGGCCCTGGTGGCCAGCCTGCAGGGCAAGCCGCCGGCCAAGCAGATCCTGGTGCCGATCCTGGTCGCCACCGGCAGGAACATCAGCCAGCTGATGCCGGTCGCGAACAAGACGGTGTTTGGCATCGATGCAAAATAGGCGCCACGCCGGGCGGCAAGGGCGGGTACAGCCATGCGCTACCCGCACCTGAGGATAGGCCAGCGCCTGGCGTTCGGCTACGGTCTGGTCATCCTGCTGCTGATTGCGATGACGCTGGTCGGCGTCGCCAGACTGGGCGCGCTGAGCCGCACCACGGACGACGCGCTGCGCGAAAAGTATCCGAATACCCTGACGGTCAATGAAGTCATCGGCGAACTGGGCGCGATCGCCCGCGCCATGCGCAACACGCTGATCATGACCGAGCCGGAGCAGGTCAAGGCCCAGCTGGACGATATTGTCAACGCCAAGCGCAAGATGGCCGGGCTGATCGATCAGCTCAACCAGCGCGTGCGCGACCCGCGCGGCAAGGAGCTGCTGCAGCAGATCGAGATCATCCGCTCGGCCTACATCGTCAACCAGGAGGAGTTCATCGCCCTGCTGGCCGACGGGCGCCGCGGCGAGGCCAAGAACCTGCTGCTGGTCGACCTCGATCCCTACCAGAGCGACTACTTCCGCGCGCTGGGCCTGCTGCTGGCAAACGAGAGCACCCTGATGGCGCAGGCCAGCGACCAGATCCGCGTGTCCTACCGCCGCGCACGCACGGTGATGCTGGGGCTGACGGCCTTCGCAGCGCTGCTCAGCGTGGGCGTCACGTTCTACATCACGCGTACGCTGCTGCGCCAGCTCGGCGGCGAGCCGGACTACGCGACCTCGATCGCGCGCCAGATCGCCGCCGGCCGGCTGGATCTGGACATCACGATCGCTCCGCGCGACCGCGGCAGCCTGTTGTTCGCGATGAAGGTGATGCGCGACCGGCTGGAAGAGCGCAGCAACGCCTTGCAGGACGCCAATGCGGAACTGGAGCAGTCGATCGTTTCCCTGCAGCAGACGCAGGACGACCTGGTGCGCAGCGAAAAGCTGGCCGCGCTCGGCGCCCTGGTGGCCGGCGTGGCGCACGAGCTGAACACGCCGATCGGCAACGGCGTGCTGGCCGCCAGTTCGCTGCTCGACCATGCGCGCACGTTCGAGCAGGCCTGCGCCCAGGGCTTGCGCAAATCCGAGCTGGACGCACATCTGGCCGAGGTGACCCAGGCCGGTGAAATCCTGCTGCGCAACCTGAGCCGGGCCGACGACCTGGTGGCCAGCTTCAAGCAGGTGGCGGTCGACCGCGAAAGTTCGCAGGCGCGGCGGTTCGCGCTGGACGAGGTGATCGCGGAAATCATGCTGACGCTGTGGCCGACGCTGAAGAAAAGCGGCGTGATGGTCTCGCACGAGATCCCGGCCGGCATCGTCATGCACAGCTACCCGGGCCCGCTGGGGCAGGTCGTCACCAACCTGGTCAACAACGCCGTGATCCACGGCCTGGAGGGGATCGAGGGCGGCGAAATCGACGTCGAGGCCCGCGTGCTGGATGCCGACTGGATCGAGCTGCTGGTGCGCGACAACGGCCAGGGCATCGCGCCGGACCGGCTGGGGCGCATCTACGACCCGTTCTACACCACCAAGCTGGGCAAGGGCGGCTCCGGCCTGGGTTTGAATATTGTCTACAACACGGTGCACGGGGTGCTGGGCGGGCGGATCGCCGTCCACAGCGAGCTGGGGCAGGGAACTTGCTTCACCATGGCGCTGCCACTGGTCGCCTGTCGCGTCGCCTGAGGCAGGCCGCGCAGATGATTTTGCCCGGGGCATTCCGGCAACGGTCCATCAATGGTAAAATGCCCGGTTATCCAGCTTCACCGCTAAATTCAACGCTTTAAGGGCTTTATTCGTGCTATCGACCGCTAACATCACCATGCAATTCGGCGCCAAGCCGCTGTTCGAAAACATTTCCGTCAAATTCGGCGATGGCAACCGCTATGGCCTGATCGGCGCCAACGGTTGCGGCAAGTCCACCTTCATGAAAATCCTGGGCGGCGATCTGGAGCCGTCGGGCGGCAACGTGATGCTGGATACGAACGAGCGCCTGGGCAAGCTGCGCCAGGACCAGTTCGCCTACGAGGAAATGCGCGTGCTGGACGTGGTGATGATGGGCCACACCGAGATGTGGGCGGCGATGCAGGAACGCGACGCCATCTACGCCAACCCCGAAGCCACCGACGACGACTACATGAAGGCGGCCGACCTGGAAGGCAAGGTCTCCGAATACGACGGCTACACGGCCGAATCGCGCGCCGGCGAGCTGCTGCTGGGCGCGGGCGTCAGCATCGACCTGCACCAGGGCCCGATGAGCAGTGTGTCGCCAGGCTGGAAGCTGCGCGTGCTGCTGGCGCAGGCGCTGTTCTCGAACCCGGACATCCTGCTGCTCGACGAACCGACCAACAACCTGGACATCAACACCATCCGCTGGCTGGAAGACGTGCTCAACGAGCGCAACTCCACCATGATCATCATTTCCCACGATCGCCACTTCCTGAACCAGGTCTGCACCCACGTGGCCGACATGGACTACGGCACGCTGAAGATCTACCCGGGCAATTATGACGAGTACATGTTCGCCTCGACCCAGGCGCGCAACCAGCAACTGGCCAACAACGCCAAGGCCAAGGAAAAGGTCGCCGAGCTGCAGGACTTCGTGCGCCGCTTCGCCGCCAACAAGTCCAAGGCACGCCAGGCCACCTCGCGCGCCAAGCAGATCGAGAAGATCAAGGTCGACGACATCAAGCCATCGTCGCGCGCCTATCCCTTCGTGCGTTTCGACGGCGAGAAGAAGCTGCACCGCCTGGCGGTCGAGGTCGATTCGATCGCGAAGAAATACGACCGCCAGCTGTTCAACAACTTCAGCATCATGGTTGAAGCGGGCGAGCGCATCGCCATCATCGGCGCCAACGGCGCCGGCAAGACCACGCTGCTGCGTTGCATCGGCGGCGACGATATCGCCGGCCTGCACGCCGACCACGGCGTAGTCAAGTGGGCCGAGAACGCCAACGTCGGCTACATGCCGCAGGATCCCACCGAGGAGTTCGCGGCCGGCGAGACGCTGACCGACTGGATGGGCCACTGGACCAAGGAAGGCGACGACGACCAGGCCGTGCGCTCGATCCTGGGCCGCCTGCTGTTCGGCGGCGACGAGGTGAAGAAATCGGTCAAGGTGCTATCCGGTGGCGAGAAGGGCCGCATGATGTACGGCAAGCTGATGCTGGGCCGCCACAACGTGCTGCTGCTCGATGAACCGACCAACCACATGGACATGGAATCGATCGAGTCGCTCAACATCGCGCTGGAAAAATATGCCGGCACGCTGATCTTCGTGTCGCATGACCGCGAGTTCGTGTCGTCGCTGGCCAACCGCATCATCGAGATCAAGGAAAACGAGATCGTCGATTTCCGCGGCAACTACGAAGACTACCTGACCAGCCAGGGCATCGACTGATAGGGTGTCGTTCCCGCGCAGGCGGGAACCCATACTGAGCATCCTGGCCGGCGCTCTATGGATTTCGCGACGGCGAACCGCCGCTTTCGCGGGAATGACAAGTGCCGTCGGCAGGGTTTTTTGTAATATGCGATAGTGTAGTTTCTCGCATCACGTACTGAACACCATGCAAACCATAGAGATCAAAGCCGTCGAGTACGAGCATCCACAAGACGGCGCCAGCTGCACCGCCCACGCCTGGGCGCGTACGCCAGCCACGCCATCCCCCGAGCAACGCATCGCCCTCAAGGAGCGCATCAAGCGCTTGCTGAAGGAAAAGCAGGCGGTGCTCGTTTCCCACTATTACGTCGACGCCGACCTGCAAGACCTGGCCGAAGAAACCGGCGGCTGCGTCTCCGATTCGCTGGAGATGGCGCGCTTCGGCCGCGACCATCCGGCCAAGACGCTGGTAGTGGCCGGCGTGCGCTTCATGGGCGAGACCGCCAAGATCCTCAGCCCGGAAAAACGCATCCTGATGCCGGACCTGGACGCCACCTGTTCGCTGGACCTGGGCTGCCCGGCCGACGAATTCACCGCCTTCTGCGACGCCCACCCGGATCGCACCGTGGTGGTGTATGCCAACACCAGCGCCGCCGTCAAGGCGCGCGCCGACTGGATGGTGACCTCGTCGATCGGCCTGGACATCGTCAAGCACCTGCACGAGCAGGGCAAGAAGATTTTGTGGGCGCCGGACAAGCACCTGGGCTCCTACATCCAGCAGCAGACTGGCGCCGACATGCTGCTGTGGCAGGGCTCCTGCCTGGTGCACGACGAGTTCAAGGGCATCGAACTCGATCTGCTGAAGGCGGAATATCCGAACGCCAAGGTGCTGGTGCACCCTGAGTCGCCGGCCAATGTGGTGGCGCTGGCCGACGTGGTCGGCTCGACCACGCAGATCATCAACGCCGCCGTCGAGTCGGACGCCGATACCTTCATCGTCGCCACCGACAACGGCATCCTGCACAAGATGCGCGCCGCCGCGCCGGGCAAGCGCTTCATCGAGGCGCCGACCGCCGGCAACAGCGCCAGCTGCAAGAGCTGCGCGCATTGCCCGTGGATGGCGATGAACGGCCTGCAAAACCTGGCCGACGTGCTGGAGAACATGGACAACAGTTCGGCCAACGAGATCCACGTCGATCCGGAGATCGGCAAGCAGGCGGTCACGTCCATCAACCGCATGCTCGATTTTGCGGCGGCCAAGAAGGCCAGGGTCCAGCCGGGCGCTGACCTGGCGAAAGAAGCTAAACTGTTTTCGGGAATCGGTCCGGCATGAGTACCTTAATCAACACCTTTGCGCCGTTCGACGACGCGCTGAAATCCGCCTTTGAAGGCAACCTGCTGGCGGCCCTGCTGGAAGACGTGGGTAGCGGCGACCTGACCGGCCTGCTGGTGCCGGACGGCGGCCGCGCCACCGCGCGTGTGATCGTGCGCGAGGACGCGGTGCTGTGCGGCGCGCCCTGGTTCGAAGGCATCATGAACTGCATGCAGGCCGGCATCGAGATCGACTGGCAATATGCCGAAGGCGATCTGATGAAGGCCGACAGCCTGGTCTGCACCATCCAGGGACCGGCGCGCGCGCTGCTGACGGCGGAACGCGCGGCGCTGAATTTCCTGCAACTGCTGTCGGGTGTGGCGAGCGCGACCCGCAAGTATGTGGACGTGATCGCCGGCACCCGCGCGGCCATCCTCGATACGCGCAAGACCATGCCGGGCCTGCGTCTGGCGCAGAAGTACGCGGTGCGCGTGGGCGGTGGACAGAACCAGCGCATGGCGCTGTACGACGGCATCCTGATCAAGGAAAACCATATCGCGGCGGCCGGCGGCATCACCGCCGCGGTGCTGGCGGCCAAGCGGCTGGAGAAGGGCGTGTCGATCCAGGTCGAGGTGGAGAGCATCGCCGAGCTGGAAGAGGCGCTGGCGGCCGACGCCAGCTCCATCCTGCTCGACAACTTCAGCCTGGACATGATGCGCGACGCGGTGCGGCTCAACGCCGGCCGCGCCTTGCTGGAGGCTTCCGGCGGCATCAATTTCGATACCGTGCGCGCCATTGCCGAAACCGGCGTGGACCGGATTTCGATCGGCAGCCTGACCAAGGACGTGCGCGCAACGGATTATTCCTTGCGCATCGTCGGCTAGGGTTGCAGCCAGCCTGTCCGTCAAGCGGACGGCTGGCCAAAAGTTGCCAGCGCAAAGTCCAGGAAGCTGCGCAGCTTTGGCGTGATACGTCGATCCGGGGCGTAAAGGATATGCATCGCGCGCGTCGGGATGCTGTATTCCGGCAGCACGGCCACCAGGCCCCCGGCTGCCAGCTCGGCCTTCACCAGTTCCAGGGGCTGAAGCATCACGCCAAGCCCGGCGACGGCGGCTGACAGCAGCGCCTCTCCGCTATCCACCATCAACCGGCCTGAAATCGGCACCGTAATACGTCCGTCGGGGCCATCGAACGTCCAATGGGTGCGCAGACTAGTGTGAGAAAAACCAAGGCACTCATGCTGCTGCAGGTCCATCGGTTTCAGAATGGCTTCGTGCGCGGCAAGGTAGGCGGGGGCGGCACACAGCACTAACTGGTACGGCGCCAGTGGCCGTGCGATCAGGCCGCTATCGGACAACTCGCCGACGCGGAACACAGCGTCATATCCCTCATCGATCAAGTCCACAAAGCGATTGGCGAGCGTGAGCTCAATCGACACGTCCGGGTGGGCTCCAAGATACTCATGCAATCTCGGCGCGAGTGCGTGTATGCCAAACGTGACAGGCGCATTGATCTTCAAGCGACCGCGCGGCACGGCGCGGGTTTCCGCAACCAGGTTGTCCGCGGCTTCAACTTCCGCCAGGATGATCCGTGCGCGTTCGTAATACGTGTTGCCAATGTCGGTCAGGCTTTGACGCCTCGTGGTTCGGTTCAGGAGCCGCACGCCCAATTGCTGCTCGAGTGTCTGGACGTGTTTGCCCACCAGTTGCGGCGACATGTGAAGCGCATTGGCGGCCGCTGAAAATGACCCCAGTTCCACGGCTTTCACGAAGATGCTGATACTTGTCAATCGGTCCATTGTAAGCATTCTGTTTTGAATGACGAAACATAACACTTATTTATCACAATATGTTTCCAGATTACAGTGGTTGACCTTAACACACAGGAGCATGGGAATGAAACGATTCGTGCAGTTTATCAATACGGCGGATGAGAAGCTGGCGTCCGAGTTGGTGTCGTCCGAGGCGATCTTTTACGTGCCAGGCCGTGCGGAACCCGTCCGTGGGCCGGCCGGCTATCTGGAGATTATTCAGATGATGCGCGCTGGATTTCCAGACATTCAATGGACACTGGAAGAGATGGTGACGGAAGGCGACAAAGTGGCCGCGCGATTTACGATGCGGGGTACGCATCAAGGTACGTTCTTTGGCGTGCCCGCCACTGGCAAGAAGATTGAAGTTCAGGCACTTAATTTCTACCGCTATGCCGGCGGGCAAATTGTCGAGGAACGAGGACTACCGGATATGTTTGGCCTGCTTCAGCAGATCGGCGCCATCCCGAAGTAAGCCGGCGCTCCGCGCGGCATGAAAATTTAGCATGCATAAATGTAAAATTTATTAATTATGAATGCCTTAAATGCAATATAATCTGGCTTGTTTTTTTAATACCATTAACTAAAGGAGCAACTAGATGAAATTGCAATTTTTGGCTGGTGTGGTGGCAATGCTGGGTTTGAGCGGTCTGGCGCATGCGGATGGTTTCGTCAACGGTAACTTCGAGTCCGGCACCACGGCCGGCTGGGCGACCGGGGGCGGCTACCGCGGCAGCATCGATAACGCGGGCATGCTGCCTTCGCAATTCCTGCCTGGTGGCAGCTTGAATAGCGACAACGGCTCGCGCGGTGCCGTGATCGACAGCAGCTACGTCGATCCTAATCTGGGTGGGCTGCTGGGCACGACCGTGAGCGCCGGCAAATACGCCTATCGCGCCGAGGATACCTACAGCGGCGGTTTTGCGACCGTGATCAGCCAGAAAGTCAGCAACTATACCGACGCGAATATCTATTTCACATGGAAAGCTGTGCTGGAAAACGGCGGCCATGTGGCCGATGAATCGGCGCTGATGAAGCTGACCCTGACCGATGACACCACCGGCAACTTGCTGATCAGCCGCAGCTACAACGCCGGCCTGGATGGCGGTGGCGTGGACAGCCGTTTTGCGACCGAAGGGAATTTTTTCTACACGCCTAAATGGCAGGTCGAGCAACTGGCCATCGATCAATCGTTGTCCGGCCACAGCTTCACGCTGTCGCTGCTGGCTTCCGATTGCGAGCCGACCGCCCACACCGGCTACGCCTACCTGGACGGTTTCGGCTCGGTTGCCCCGCCAGTACCGGAACCAAGCACCTACGGCATGATGCTGGCCGGCCTGGGCTTGTTGGGTTACATGGCGCGCCGCAAGAAATCGGCTTAAGTCAACTGGTGGCGCTGGCCGGTGTCAGGCGTTGATACGCTTGCTCATCTTTGCCAGCGCCACCTTGACGTCGCCCGGCAGGGTGATCTCAAACCGTTCCACCTCCGTGAAGCCGCAGGCCAGGTAGAGCGGCACGCCCGGCATGGTGGCGGCCAGTTCCAGCGTGCGGAAGCCGCCGGCGCTGGCCGCGTCGGTGCAATGGGTCAGCAGCAGCCGGCCCAGGCCCTGGCGGGCCGCCGACGGATCGACGAAGAAGGCGCGGATGCGCGCCGCTTCCGTGGCCGGATCGAGCAGCGGATCGGCGCCTTGCTTGGTGCGGTCGGCGCCGAACAATGTGCTGCGCTTGCTCCAGCCGCCGCAGGCCACTAGCTGCCCGTGCTTCTCAATTAAAAAATAGGTTTGATCGGCGACCAGTTGCGTGTCGACGCCGAACACGTGGCGGGTGATCGCCTCGGCTTGCTCGGGCGTGTAGAAGCCGTCGCTCAGCTCGATGCCCGAGCGGGCGATCAACGCTTCCATCGCGGGGATATCGCCCGGCAGGGCTGCGCGTACCGTGATCAAGCCCGCTCCTTATTTGCGGCGCGCCGGCGTCAGGATGCTCGGCAGCGCTTTCGGCAGCGTCTCGGGGTAGTCGCGGCTGAAGTGCAGGCCGCGGCTTTCGCGCCGCTGCAAGGCGCTGTTGACGATCAGGTTGGCGACGTCGACCAGGTTGCGCAGCTCCAGCAAGTCGTGCGTGATGCGGAAGTTGCGGTAGTACTCGTCGATTTCTTCCTTCAGCAGCGCGATGCGGTGCTGGGCCCGCTCCAGCCGCTTGGTGGTGCGCACGATGCCGACATAATTCCACATGAAGCGGCGCAGTTCATCCCAGTTGTGGGCGATGACCACTTCCTCGTCGGCGTCGGTGACGCGGCTTTCGTCCCAGTCCGGCAGGTAGGGCACTTCGCCTTTTTCCTTGGACGCGATGTCGGTGGCGCAGGCACGGCCGATGACCACGCATTCCAGCAGCGAGTTGCTGGCCAGGCGGTTGGCGCCGTGCAGGCCGGTGCAGGCGGTCTCGCCCACCGCATACAGGCCGGGCAGGTCGGTGCGGCCGTGCAGGTCGGTGACCACGCCGCCGCAGGTGTAGTGTGCGGCCGGCACGATGGGAATCGGCTGTTTGGTGATGTCGATGCCCAGTTCCAGGCAGCGCGCGTAGATGGTCGGGAAGTGCTCGATCAGGAACTCGGCCGGCTTGTGGCTGATGTCCAGGTGCACGTAGTCGAGGCCGCGTTTCTTGATCTCGAAGTCGATGGCGCGCGCCACCACGTCGCGCGGCGCCAGTTCGGCGCGCTCGTCGTGGGCCAGCATGAAGCGGGTGCCGGCGGCGGCGCCCGCTTCCGGCGGCAGCTTGAGCAGGCCGCCTTCGCCGCGGATCGCCTCGGTGATAAGGAAGGACTTCGCGTACGGGTGGTACAGGCAGGTCGGATGGAACTGGATGAATTCCATGTTGGACACGCGGCAGCCGGCGCGCCAGGCCATGGCGATGCCGTCGCCGCTGGCGGTGTCGGGATTGGTGGTGTACAGGTAGACCTTGCCGGCGCCGCCGGTGGCCATCACCGTGTGTTCGGCGGCGAAGGTCAGCACCTGGCCGCTCTTCTCGTCCTGCACGTACAGGCCGTAGCACTTGGGCTGGGCGTTGGCTTTCTTGACAGGGTGCAGCTTGTCCGAGGTGATCAGGTCGATCGCGCAATGGTGCTCGAACAGGGTGATGTTCGGATGGGCGCGGACTTTTTCCTCCAGCGTGACCTGTACCGCGTGGCCGGTGGCATCGGCCGCGTGGATGATGCGGCGCTGGCTGTGGCCGCCCTCGCGGGTCAGGTGGAAGCCCAGCTCGGCCGAGTCGTCCTTGGTGAAGGGCACGCCTTGCTCGATCAGCCATTCGATCGCCTCGCGGCCGTGCTCGACGATGTAGCGCGTGGCGCTTTCATCGCACAGGCCGCCGCCGGCGACCAGGGTGTCGTCGATGTGCTGGGTGTGGCTGTCGCCGGAATCGAGCACGGCGGCGATGCCGCCCTGGGCCCAGTTGCTGGCGCCATCTTTCAGCGCACGTTTGGAAATGATCGCGACTGTGCGCGTTTCGGCCAGGTGGAGGGCGACGGACAGGCCGGCCAATCCGCTGCCGACAATTGCAACATCAAATTTCATGATTACGTTTGGATGCGGTAGAGAACCATGACTATAGACCATTTGTCATGAACGCGTCATATCCGGCTGATTTTCGGCTTTTTCAGGCCTGAACCGACGAGCCAATTGTGGCCGCTCAAGGCACAGGTGCCCACAGTTGGCGATGATCTGAGTTACACCGCCGTTTTGGTGTAGGGGAGCGGATCGTGATCAGGATATTCCACCACTATGTGTCTAAAATAGCCTTCATGCTGTTGTTGCTGGAGTTGCTGATGCTGTTGACGGCCGCAGTGGCCAGTGCGCCGCTGTGGCTCAAGGGGCGCCATGGCGGCGACCAGCTGTATCTGCCGGCGCTGGCGTTTGCACTGGTCATGGTGCTGAGCATGGGCACGCTGGGCATGTATCAGCACAATCAATCCAGGGAGGATATCAAGAGCAGCTTGCTGCGCATCCTGCCGTCGTTCGTGCTGGGCTTCGGCCTGATGACTTTGCTGTCGAACATGCTGCCGGGCGCGCAGTTCGGCCGCGTCGGCAGCGTGGTGTTTGTGCTGGGTGGGGCTGCGGTGGTGCTGGCGCGGCTGGTGGTGTTCACCTCGGCGCAGTCGGGCATGCTGGAGCAGCGCCTGATCGTCATCGGCGACGGCGCCATCGCGCGCGAGTGCCTGGAGCTGGGCGCCAGCAGCGTTGGCTTCCACGCGTTCAAGGTGGTGGGCTTTGTGCCGGTGGCCGGAGAGGCGTCCTGCGTGCCGGCGGCGCTGCTGCTGCCGGGCGACCTGTCGTTGCTGTCACTGGCGCGGCGCTACGCGGCCGACGAAATCGTGGTGTCGGTCGGCGACCGCCGCAACGGTGCGTTTCCTGTGAGGCAACTGCTGGAATGCGCGCTGGGCGGCGTGCCGGTGACCGACGCCGCCACCTTCTTCGAGCGCGAGGCCTGCCAGATCCGGGTCGATTCCCTGCAGCCCAGCTATTTGATCTTCGGCGGCGGTTTTGACCAGAGCCTGCTGCGGGCGGCGGTCAAGCGCGCCTTCGACCTGGTGGCCAGCGGCGCCATCTGCCTGGCGGCCCTGCCGGTGATGCTGCTTACCGCGCTGGCGATCCGGATCGAGGACGGTGGGCCGGTGTTTTATCAGCAGGAACGGGTGGGACGCGACAATCGCCTGTTCCGCGTGCTGAAGTTCCGCAGCATGCGTCTGGATGCCGAGCAGGACGGCAAGCCCAGGTGGGCGGTGCTGAACGATCCGCGCGTGACCGTGGTCGGCCACTGGATACGCAAGCTGCGCATCGATGAATTGCCGCAGATGCTGAACGTGTTCAAGGGCGAGATGAGTTTTGTCGGGCCGCGCCCGGAGCGCGCCTATTTCGTCGAGCAGTTGTGCGGCGAGATCGCTTACTACAACGTGCGCCACAGCATCAAGCCGGGCATCACCGGGCTGGCGCAGGTGCGCTACAGCTACGGCGCCTCGGTCGAGGACGCGCTGCGCAAGCTGCAATATGATTTGTACTATGTGAAGAACAACAGCCTGTTCCTTGATTTGTTGATACTCATCGACACGGTGCAAGTGGTGTTGTTTGGCAAGGGCGGGCGTTGATGTCCTGGTCGCTGGTGGCGGGATTCAGCTACGGCCTGGCGGCGCTGGCGTTCGCGCTGCTGGCGGCTTTGCTGCTGCGCGGCGGCTGGCGGCAGCGCGGTCATGCTGGCGCATTCGGGGCGGCCTGTGTCGCCACAGCCGCGTGGGCGGCGCTGGCGGCTGCGGGATCGGCCTGGCGCGCCGATCTGCTGGCGCCACTGGACGGGCTGGAAGCGCTGCGCACGGCGGCCTGGCTGGCGTTGCTGCTGGTGCTGTCCGACAGTGGCGCGCGGCGGCGCGGCTGGCTGGCCGCCGTCGGCATGCTGGCGGTGCTGGGCTGGCTGGCGGCAGCCGATCAACGGGCGTTGACGGCGATCGTCATCCGCCTCGGGCTGGCCGTGCTGGGGATGCTGCTGGTCGAGCATCTGTACCGGGGCACGCCGCCGCCCTCGCGCTGGGGCATCAAGTTTGCCTGTCTGGGCGCGGGCGCCTTGTTCGCCTACGACTTCTACCTGTACAGCGAGGCGCTGCTGTTCCATCGTGTCAATAAGGAAATCTGGGCCGCGCGCGGCGCCGTCAACGCGCTCAGCGTTCCGTTGCTGGCGTTGGCGGTGGCGCGCAATCCGGTGTGGACCGAGGGCTTGCTGCTGTCGCGCCAGATCATGTTCGGCTCGGCGGCGTTGCTGGGTTCCGCGCTGTACCTGATGGCGATGGCGGCCAGCGCCTGGTATTTGCGCTACATCGGCGGCGTGTGGGGCACATTGATGCAGCTGGCTTGCCTGTTCGGGGCGGCGCTGCTGCTGTCGGGCGTGCTGTTTTCCGGCACGGTGCGCTCGCGGCTGAAGGTATTTATCAGCAAGCACTTTTATCAGGGGCGCTACGACTACCGGCGGGAATGGCAGCGTATTACCCACGCGTTGGCCGAGGACAGCGCGGCGTTGTCGCAGCGGGCAATCCAGGCGGTGGCGGAATTGGTCGAGAGTCCTGCGGGAGTGCTGTGGCTGTGTCGCGATGGTGCCGATTTCCAGCCGGTGGCGCGCTGGAATATGCCGCTGCCAGCCGCGGTGGAACCGGCTGACGGCGGGCTGTGTGCATTCCTGCAGGCGCGCGGCTGGGTGATCGATATCGCCGAGTGGCGCGAGTATCCGCAGCGCTACGGCATACCGGCGTTGCCGTCCTGGCTGGCCGAGGCCGACACGGTGCGGCTGGTGGTGCCGCTGATGCTGGAGCGCAGCCTGTATGGCTACATCTGCCTGGCGCCGCCGCGCGCGCGGTTGTTGCTGAACTGGGAGGTCTGCGATGTGCTCAAGATTGCCGGCAGGCAGGCCGCCAGCTATCTGGCGCATCATGAATCGGCCAACAGCCTGGCGGTGGCGCGCCAGTTCGAATCGTTCAACCGCATGTCGACCTTTGTCGTGCATGACTTGAAGAACCTGGTGTCGCAGCTGTCGCTGCTGCTGGTCAACGCCGAGCGGCACAAGGCCAATCCGGCGTTTCAGGAAGACATGCTGGAGACGCTGGGCCACTCGTTGAGCAAGATGAAGTCGCTGCTGCTCAAGCTGAGCCGCGACGAGGTGGCCGAGCAAGCTGTGCCCTTGCAGCTGAACACGGTGCTGGAACAGCTTCTGCGCGGCTACGCGCAACTGGAGCCCAGGCCGGTGCTGGAACAGTGCACGGACGGGCTGGTGGTGCTGGCCAACCGCCAGCGCCTGGAGCGGGTGATCGGACACCTGATCCTGAACGCGGTGGAGGCGACGCCGCGCACCGGCCGCGTAGCCCTGCGCCTGTCGCGCAGCGACGCCGCCGCCGTGATCGAGCTCAGCGACACTGGCCACGGCATGAGTGAGCAATTCATCCGCGAACGGCTGTTCCACCCGTTCGAATCGACCAAGCGCGCCGGCATGGGCATCGGCGTGTTCGAGAGCCGCGAGTATGCGCGCGAGATCGGCGGCCGCCTGGAGGTGAGCAGCGAACTGTCACGCGGCACCACCTTCCGCCTGCGCCTGCCTTTGCATGTGGACGCGGCGGCAGCCTGATCTTCAGAGGAGAGACATGGGAAAAAGTAAATTGCTGGTGGTGGAGGACGATCCAGGCTTGCAGAAGCAGCTGCGCTGGCGGCTGGACGCCTACGAGGTGGTGCTGGCCGACGATCGCGAATCCGCGATGGCGCAACTGCGGCGGCACCAGCCGGCGGTGGTGACCATGGACCTGGGCTTGCCGCCCGATCCTGACGGCGCACGCGAGGGCCTGGCCTTGCTGCAGCAGATGCTGGCGGCGGCGCCGGATACCAAGGTCATCATCCTGTCCGGCAACCAGGTGCGCGAGCATGCGCTGAAGGCCATCGCCATGGGCGCGTATGATTTCCACCAGAAGCCGCTCGACGGGGACACGCTGTCGCTGGTGGTGGCGCGGGCCTTCTATCTGCATGCGATGCAGCAGGAAAACCGGCGCATGCTGCAAATCCAGTCGGACTCGCCGCTGGCCGGCATCATCAGCCGCGATCCCGGCATGCTGAAGGTGTGCCGCAGCGTCGAGCGGGTGGCGCCCTCGTCGGCGACGGTGATGCTGCTGGGCGATTCGGGCAGCGGCAAGGAGCTGGTCGCGCGCGGCCTGCATCGCCTGAGTTCACGCCACGACAAGCGTCTGGTGGCGATCAATTGCGCCGCCATTCCCGAGCATCTGCTGGAGAGCGAGTTGTTCGGCTACGAAAAAGGCGCGTTCACCGGCGCCCAGCGGCAGACGCTGGGCAAGCTGGAGCTGGCGCACGGCGGCACCTTTTTTCTTGACGAGATCGGCGACATGGCATTGCACCTGCAGGCCAAGCTGTTGCGTTTCCTGCAGGAGCGCGTGATCGAACGGGTGGGCGGGCGCAGCGAGATCAGCATCGATGTGCGCATCATCTGCGCAACCCATCAGGACTTGAAGGCGCTGGCCGACAGCGGACGGTTTCGTGAAGATTTGTATTACCGGCTCAGCGAAATCGTGCTCAGGATACCGCCGCTGCGCGAGCGCGTCGGCGACAGCGCCTTGCTGGCCCACCATTTCAAGAACAAGTTTTGCGCCAGCGAGTCGCGCTCGGCCTTGCACTTCAGTCCCGAGGCGCTGGCGGCGATCGAGGCCTATCCCTGGCCGGGCAATGTGCGGGAGATGGAAAATTGCATACGGCGGGCCGTGATCATGGCCGATGGCCCGCAGATTTCCCCGCTGGACCTGGGCTTGCCCGATGGCGCGGCCGCCGACGCCAGCGTCAATCTGCGGCAGGCGCGCGAGGCGGCCGAGTACAAGGTGATGGTGCAGGCGCTGGCGCGGGTCGACGGCAATATCGTCAAGGCCGCGGAGCTGCTTGGTGTCAGCCGGCCGACGCTGTACGACCTGATGAACCACCACGGCCTGAAGTAGCGGCTATTCGGCCTCGCGCCACTGGCCGGCCGCGGTCAGCTGATTTTTCAGCCCCGGCAACGGGAAACCCATGTCGTAGGCCCGGTGCGCGCTGGCGCGGGCTTGGGCATAATCCTTGCGTTTGAGGTAGAGCAAGCCGAGGTTGTAGTGCGCGGTGGCGTTGTTCGGTTCGAGCCGGACCGCCTCCTGCAGTTGCTCCAGCGCGGCGTCGGACAGACCCAGGCCCAGCAGATAGCCGCCGTACAGGGCGTGGACCCGGGCGTCATCCGGACGGAAACGCAGGGCGCGGTCGAAATAGCAGTCGATCGAATAGTGGGCGCCGTAGGGCTTGCGTTGCTTGTCGCGCAGCGCCAGCTTGCTCATTGCGGCCAGCGCCCGGTGATGGTTGGGGAAATGCTCCAGGGTGTAGCCGATGTCGCTGCCCAGCGAGCCGGAGGCGCCGCGCACCAGCCGTTCGACCTCGGGCGTGAAATGGTAGGTTTCGACCACGCTCAAGCCTTCGCGGTCGGTGGGGTTGGTGTAGTCGCCGCCGGGGTCGTGGCGGACGTAGACGCCGCAGTCCTCACCGGCGGGCGCGGGCGGCGCCGCGGCGGCGCCGGCGGCGATGATGAGCAGCAGCGGAATGGCCAGGTGGCGTGGTGGTTTCATGGCGTGTCCTTGTGGGCGGCGTGGTTCAGCAATATGGCCAGCTGGCCGCTGCGGGCGGCGCGTGAGTGGCCTTCGATGACGGTGCGCCCGGCCAGCGGCGCTTGCCGTGTCCGGCACAGATGCAGGAAGCGCATCAGGGCGCCGGCGATGTCGGTCGCGTTGTCGAGCTGGCCGATGGTGTCGATGCCGGCGGTGCGCAGCGCGGCCGCCGTGTCGCCGGCGGCGTCGGTCAGGGCCAGCAGCGGGCGGCGGGCGCGCAGGTATTCGTACAGCTTGGCCGGGATCTGGGTGTTGCAGTTGGCGGCCTGGAGCAGCAACAAGCCGTCGGCGTCCAGCATTTCCGCCAGCGCGGCGTGGTAGGGCAGCGGCGGCGCCAGCTCGACCAGTTCGGCCACGCCCGGGTGGTGCCGCATCAGCGCGCGCAGGTGGTCGTCGTGTGCGCTGGCGCGCAGCAGCAGGCGGAAGTTGTCCGGCGCGACGCGGCGCTCGGCCAACAGCTGGGCCAGCGCCGCAAACAAGGGGCCGGGGTCGCGTTCGGAGGGATAGATGACGCCGCTGTGCAGCAATCGGAAGGGGCCACGCGGCCCGGGCGGCACCGCGCTGGCTTCGGCCATGCGGAAGCTGGCCTCGTCATAGCCGTTTTCGATCAAGGCCAGGCGCCGCGTGTCCGCCTGAGGATGACGCTGGCCTAGCCCGCGCAGGGCGCCGGGCGTGGTGCACACCACGGCCGCCGCCTGCCGCATGGACTGGCGCTCGATCCAGGCGTGGATGCGGCGGCGGCGCGGATCGGGCGGGTAATCGTGGTCCACCATCGGGTCGCGCTGGTCGGCGATCCAGGGAATGCCGGTGAGGCGGTGCAGGGTCAGGGCGATCAGGTGGGCCGTGGCGATGGGGTAGCTGGACCAGATGACGTCCGGGCGGTGCCGGCGGATCAGGCGCAGGCCGGCCGGCACCGCGCCCAGCCACCAGGAAATCCAGCGGTCCGGCTGGGCCAGCAGATCGGGATAGCGGCCGCGCAGCGCCAGGTGGCGGGCGCTGTCCAGCGCGAAGCTGCGATGCACCGGGACCTGGTGGCCCGCCTGGTCGGCGCCGCAGGTTTCGTAGGCGCGCGGGTGCACCGTCAGCACCGTCGGCTGCCAGCCGAATTCCGGCAGGTGGCGCGTGAACGCCAGCGTGCGGTGGATGCCGCTGCCGCCCGACAGCGGCGGGTAATGGTAGGCGATCATCAGGACGCGCTTCACCATGACGCCAGCCAGTCGGCGCAGGCGGTGGCGACGTCGGCGCGCCAGACCCTGCTGGAAAAAGTGTGGTTGGCCTGCGGCACGTGGACCAGGCGCACGCGCGGGCCGTCGAGCAGTTGGCGCCAGTGCGTCTGGTGGTCGTACAGCGCGCAGAATTCCCGCGCGCCCAGGTCGGCGCCGCTGAGCACGATCAGGGTGCGGCCCTGGAATTGATGCAGCGCGTGGTAGAGGCGCTGCGGCAGGGCGGCAGCCGGCGCCGGCGCGGTTCTTGCTGCGGTGGCCAGCGCGATGAAGGAGCGCAAGCTGCGGTCGATCTGCACGCCGCCGCCCTTGAGCTTGCGCCAGAAGTCGCGTTCCAGCAGACGGTGCACATAGTAGTGCCGGAGCGTGGCGCGTGCGTTGCCTTGCTCGGTGCGCACCCAGGGATTGAGCATCACCAGCCCGCTCACGCGGGGATCGCGCGGGGCGTGGCGGGCGGCCGCGGTGGCGCCGTCACACAGGCCCCACAGCACCAGCTCCCGCATGGCCGGCAGTCTGCTGAAGAACTCGGCGATCGCGGCGTCCAGGTCGTCGTCCAGCTGTTCGAAGTGGCGCGGATCGCCTTCGCTGTCACCCATGCCGCGATAGTCGAAGCGCATGACGGGGATGCCGGACGCCGCCAATTCCTGCGCCAGCAGCACGAAGTGCCGGTGGCTGCCGATGCGGTATTGCGGCCCGCCGGTGACCATCAGCACGCCGCGCGGCTGCGGCTGCTCCGGCAGGTGCAGGACGCCGACCAGCCAGCTGTCCCGGCAGGGGAAGTGCAAGGCTAGGCGTTGCCAGTTCATGCTCGCCCCAACGGCATGGCGGCCAGGGTCGCGGTGATCAGCGCCGGCACTTCTGCGATCTCGGGGGTGGACCAGAAGGGCGGCCCGGCCAGCGGCCAGGCGTCGACCTGGGCGCCGGCGTGTTCCCAGCGTTCCAGCAGCAGCGCCGATGCCGGCTGCAATGCCACCGGCTGGGGGGGCGCGGCTAGCTCCAGCCATTGCACCGCGCACCTTGGGCGCTTGCCGGCCTCGGCGTTCCTGATGGCTTCGCACAGTTCGGTGGCCAGTGTGTAGCCGGCTACTTCGCCCGTGTCCGGCGCCGGGCTGGTGTCGAAGAGCCTGGCGGCGGTTTGCAGTCGCATGAACTGGTGCAGGTGCGCCCGCCCGCTGACGACCGCCTGCCACAGCACCAGTCCGGCCGGCGCCGGACTGGCTTGCTCGGCGAACTGCAGGGCCAGTAATGCGCCCAGGCGCAGGCCCCACAGGTAGGCGGGACCGGGCGAATGCGCGGCCAGCCATTGCCAGCCCAGCGCCAGATCGGCCAGCCAGATATCCCAGCGGGCGTCGGAGAAGTCGCCGCTGCTGTCGCCGCTGCCGTACAGATCCAGTTGTAGCACGCCGTAGCCGGCGCGGGCGTAGGCGCGCGCCTGGAGCGCCGCCATGCGCCGGCTTTTGTTGAGCTCCTCGGCGAAGGGCGGCACGTACAGCAGCGATCCGCGGGCTGGGGTTTCCGGGTGCGGCGGATAGTACAGGCAGAAACGGTCGCCGGCGTCCGCCTTGAGAAAGAAGGGCAGCGCGTGGCTGCGTTGTGCGTAGCCGTTCACGCCAGCTTGCCCTGCACGAAGGCCGTGAGCGTGCCGACCGAGAGGAAATGGCGGGCGCTGATTTCATCGTCGTCGACAGTGATGCCGAATTGCTGCTCCAACGCGAGGAGCAGGTTGACGACCGCCATCGAATCCAGTTCTGGCAGGCTGCCCAGTAAGAGGGTGTCTTGATTGAGTGGCATTTTCGCCAGGCCTAGCGTGGCGCGCAAGGTCTGGCAGACTTGATCTATTACCGGCATGGTGGCTCCTCGTGGATGATTTCGGGTAAGGCGCTGGTATCGAACAGCAGTTGCGGGCATTTGCCGGCGTGGCGCGACAGGTGCACATAGGGCGCCTGGCTGGCCCACATCCATTGCCAGCGGCCGCAGCGCAGAAAAATGGCGCTGCCCATGCGCACCACGCCGATGCGGGCGTGGGCGCGCAGCGACGCCGGATTGAAGGCGGAGATGCGGCTGCATGTCCAGCGTATGCCGTGCTGGCGCAAGTGGCGGCGGGCCGCTTCCCACAGGCGCGGGAAAACCCAGCCCAGGCGTTCCTCGGGCAGGACCCAGACGTCGAAATCCCAGGACGCGCGTGAGCTGGCCAGCCGGTAGCGGACCCGCACTTCATCTTCCAGGTAAGTATCGGATATCAGCCACAGAAAGCCGGCCAGCCGCCCCTTGCGCCAGGCCGTCAGGCTGAGGGCGCCTTGTGCCAGGCGTTGCCGGACGACGCTTTCCGGTCGCGGATAGCCGGGCACCGTGGCATCGGCGGCGTCATGCTGGTGGATGTCGATGTCCTGTCCGCGTGTGCCGCACAGGGGCGTGTCACCAACGTACTGGGCCACGAAATGGTAGCGGTGCAGCGCCCACGTGCCGGCGCTGGCCGCCTCCAGCAGTTGGGCGATCCAGTACAGCATGGCATTCAGCCAGCCCAGTTGTATGTAGGTGTGACGCAGTCCAGTAGTCATCGCGGCGGGCAGATGGAAGCGGAATATCGATTAGACCGCGACCGTCACGCCGCCAGTTTGAGCCAGCACAAGCGGGCTTCATGCTTGAGCAACATCAAGGACCGGATGGCGATTTATCTCAACATAGAGGGCAGTCTATCTATGGGATATCGCTATGACGCAGCTAGTTCATGAATTCATCTTTCAGTCGGCGCAGCGCGAGCCGCGGCGCCAGGCGCTGTCGTACCAGGGCGTCGGCCTGAATTACGTTGCGCTGGCGCAGATGGTGCAGTTGGCGGCCGCCGCCTGGGCGCATCACGGATTGGGGCGCAGCGAGCGGCTGGCGGTGTTCATGGAAAAGCGCGAGGAAGCGGTGGTGGCCATGTTCGGCGCGACGGCCGCCGGCGCGGTGTTCGTGCCGGTCAATCCAGTGCTCAAGCCGGAGCAGGTGGCGCACATCCTGGGCGACTGCGAGGTACGCATCCTGGTCACCACGCGCGAGCGCTACAATCTGTTGGCGACGGCGCTGGTGGCTTGCCCGGGCTTGCGCAAGGTGGTGGTGATCGGTTCGATGGAATCGCTGGAGCCGCCGGACGGCGTGCAACTGCTGTCCTGGCGCGAGTGCATGCGCGATGCGCCGCAGACCGTTTTGCCTGCCTGTATCGACAGCGACGTCGCCGCCATCCTGTACACCTCCGGCAGCACCGGTCGGCCCAAGGGGGTGGTGCTGTCGCACCGCAATCTGGTGGCCGGCGCGCTGAGCGTGTCCTCCTATCTGGCCAACACGCCGGAGGATCGCATCTTGTGCGTGCTGCCGCTGAGCTTTGACTACGGCCTGAGCCAGCTGACCACGGCGTTTGCCGTCGGCGCCTGCGCGGTGCTGCTGAACCACCTGTTGCCGCGCGATATACTCGACGCCGTGCAACACGAACGCATCACCGGCCTGGCCGCCGTACCGCCGCTATGGATGCAGCTGGCGGAGCTGGACTGGCGACACGCCCAACGGCTGCGCTACATCACCAATTCCGGCGGCGCCATGCAGCGCCATACGCTGGCCAGCCTGCGCAAGGCGCTGCCGTACACGCAGATCTATCTGATGTACGGCCTGACCGAGGCCTTCCGCTCGACTTTCCTGGCGCCCGAACAGCTGGACCGCCGGCCGGATTCGATCGGCAAGGCCATCCCCAACGCGGAAATCCTGGTACTGCGCGGCGACGGCTCGCCCTGCGCGCCGAACGAGCCGGGAGAACTGGTGCATCGCGGCGCGCTGGTGGCGATGGGCTACTGGAATGATGCGCAGCGCACCGCCGAGCGCTTCCGGCCTTTGCCCGACCGCATGGGCGGACTGCCCGTGCCCGAGCTGGCGGTGTGGTCCGGCGATACCGTGCGTTGCGACGACGAGGGCTATTTGTACTTCATCGGCCGCAGCGACGACATGATCAAGACCTCGGGCTACCGCGTCAGTCCGACCGAGGTGGAGGAGGTGGTGTATGCCACCGGCATGGTGGCCGAAGCGGCCGCCATCGGCGTGCCGCATGCCAGCCTGGGGCAGTCGATCACCCTGGTTGCGGCTGCCATGCCGCAGGGCGCCATCGACAGCGCGGCCCTGCTGGCGGCCTGTCGCCAGGCCTTGCCGGCCTACATGGTGCCGACCGCCATCGAAATCCGCGCCCTGCCTTTGCCGCGCAATCCGAATGGCAAGATCGACCGTAAGCTGCTGGCCGACCAGATAGCCGATCAGCTGGCCGCCGCGCGAGGTCAGTCGTGACCGCGCCGGACGGGCTGCCCCGCCACGCTGAGCTCAAGCAGTTCGCGACGCTGGATGACGTGCTTCAGCTCGGCGGCATCGGGCTCACGCGGCTGGCGGAGCGGGTGGGGCGCACGCCTTTCTACGCTTACGAGCGCAACCACATTGCCACCCGCGTCGGCGAGCTGCGGCGAACGCTGCCGCAGGGCGTGCAGCTGCACTACGCGCTGAAGGCCAACCCGATGCCGGCGCTGGTGCAGATGATGGCGGGGCTGGTGGATGGCTTCGACGTGGCCTCCGCCGGCGAGATGCAGGTGGCGCTGGACGCCGGCATGGCTGCCGGCCACATCAGCTTTGCCGGACCCGGCAAGCAGGACGCGGAATTGCGCCGCGCAGTGGCGGCCGGGGTGCTGTTGCATCTGGAATCCGAAGGCGAGATGGAGCGGGTCGCCCTTATCGGCGCGGCGCTGGGCATGCGGCCGCGCGTGGCGGTGCGGGTCAATCCGGATTTCGAGTTGAAACTGGCCGGCATGAAAATGGGCGGCGGCCCGCGCCCGTTCGGCGTGGACGCTGCGCGGGTGCCGGCAATGCTGCGCCGGCTGGAGCAGCTGGATCTGGATTTTCACGGCTTCCATCTGTTTTGCGGGGCGCAGAATCTGTCGGCAACGGCGATTTGCGAGGCACAACGGCTCAGCGTGGAGCTCGGCCTGCGCCTGGCCAGCCACGCGCGTACGCCGATGCGCATGCTGAACATCGGTGGCGGTTTCGGCGTGCCGTATTTTCCCGGTGAACGGGCGCTGGACCTGCCGGCCGTCGCCGATGGCCTGGAGCATTCGCTGGGATTGCTGCGTCGGGGCTCGCCGGAGACCCAGCTGATACTGGAGTTGGGGCGCTATCTGGTGGCCGAGGGGGGGATCTACGTCTGCCGCGTGCTGGAACGCAAACGCTCGCACGGTCAGATTTTTCTGATCACCGATGGCGGCCTGCATCAGCATCTGGCAGCATCGGGCAATTTCGGCCAGGTGATCCGCAAGAATTATCCGGTCGCGATCGGCAACCGCATGCAAGGCGGACCGCTGGAGACGGTGTCGGTGGTGGGGCCCTTGTGCACGCCGCTGGATATGCTGGCGGAGCGCATGGAGCTGCCGCGCGCCGAGGTCGGCGACCTGGTGGTGGTGTTCCAATCGGGCGCCTACGGGCTGACCGCCAGCCCGACCGCCTTCCTCAGCCATCCCATGGCGCTGGAGGTGCTGGTATGAGCGGCCTGTGCGGTTACCTGGCGGCGGCCGACGCCGGCGGCGTGCAACAAATGTTGGCTGGCATGGCGTCGCCGCTGGCGCGCTTTGACGACAGTCCCATCCGCATGGTGCTGGCGCCGCGCGGCGGCGTGGCCGTGGCCGCCGCGGCGGACAGCGTCAGCCTGCATTGCGCCGGTGGCGTGCTGGTCGCGCTCTGGGGCCGGCCTTTGCTGAACGGTAGCGGCGAGAATCTGGCGGAGCGGTTTGCCGCCCTGTGGCTGATCAACGGCGCCCGGGCTTGCGCGGCCTTGTCCGGCGCGTTCGCTTTGTGCGCGATGGCCGATGCGGGCGGGCAGTTGCTGCTGGCCATAGATCGCAGCGGCGTGCATGCCATGCATTATCAGTCGGTGACGCAGGGGGTGTTGTTCGCATCCTCGGCCGCCGCGTTGCAGGCGCATCCGCACGCAGTGGGCGCCCTGGATCCGCAGTCGCTCTACAACTATCTGTATTTTCATATGGTGCCGGCGCCGCGCACGGTGTATCGCGGCCAGCGCCGTCTGCAACCTGGGGAATATCTGCAGTACCGGCACGGCCATCTGGAGACCGGCGACTATTGGAAGATGGAATACCAGGAACAGTCCACCATCCCCTTCGATGAACTCAAGCGGCAATTCCTGACGACGCTGGAGGGCTCGGTGCGGCGCGCGGCAGACGGCGCCCGCACCGGCGCCTTCCTCAGCGGCGGCACCGACAGTTCGACGCTGGCCGGCATGCTGGCCAGCGTCAGCGGCAGCGCGCCGTCCACCTATTCGATCGGTTTCGATGTGGCCGGCTACGATGAAATGCGCTACGCGCGCATCGCCGCACGTCATTTTGGCGCCGATCATCACGAGCTGTACGTGACAGCGGGCGACGTCGCCGCCGCCATACCGCGCATTGCCGCCGCATCGGACCAGCCCTTTGGCAATTCGTCGGCGGTGCCGGCCTACTACTGTGCCAACATGGCGCGCACCGACGGCGTGACCCGTCTGCTGGGCGGCGACGGCGGCGACGAGCTGTTTGGCGGCAATGAGCGCTATGCCGATCAGGCGGTGCTGTCGCGCTATGAGCAGTTGCCCTCGGCCGTGCGGCAGGTCGCGCTCGAGCCTTTGCTGTTCGGCCTGACCGGCAAGCTGGACCTGGCGTTGCTGCGCAAGGCACGCAGCTATATCTCGCAGGCGGTCATGCCGATGCCGGCCCGCCTGGAAAGCTATAATCTGCTGCACCGGTATGGACCCGCCGCGGTGCTGCACGCCGACTTTCTGGCCAGCGTAGACGAGCGCGCGCCCGGCGACCAGTTGAGCGATTGCTATTGGCAGGGCGACGGACTGAGCCAGATCAATCGCATGCAGACCCTCGACCTGCGCTACACCCTGGCCGACAATGATTTGCGCAAGGTGCGCCTGGCCTGCGAGCTCGGCGGGGTGGACGTGGCTTTCCCTTTCCTGAGCGATGAGATGCTGGCCTTTTCCGCGCGCTTGACGCCCAGGAACAAGCTGAACGGCACACAACTGCGCTATTTCTTCAAGCGCGCGCTGCAGGGCTATCTGCCGGCCGCCATCCTGCGCAAGAAAAAGCACGGATTCGGCTTGCCCTTCGGCCATTGGTTGCAGCGGGATGCGCGATTGCAAGGGCTGGTGCTGGATAGTCTGAGCGACCTGAAGAAGCGCCGCCTCATCCGCGAGGATTTCATCGACCATCTGATGCACACCTTGCTTGCCGAACATCCGGCCTATCACGGCACGATGGTGTGGGTGCTGATGATGCTGGAGCAATGGCTGGCCAAATCAGGCGCGCCGGCTGGCAAGTAGGCGCAGCAGAAAGCGCGGGCGGTCCGCCTCCCACGGCGTGTAGCGCGGCAGTTGCAGCGGATCGCTGCCGGCGTGCGCGGCGCCGGGCGCGGTGCTGACCGCCGCGGCGAAGCCGAGCGCGCGCGCCATGTCTACGTGGCGGTGGTCGTAGTCCACCCCGGGTTTTCCATTGGGATAGGCGAACAGCGTGACCGGTGCCTGGATGAGCTCCTCGAGGAACGACTTGCCGCGGGCCATATCGGCGCCGGCGTCGGCGTCGCTCTGGCGCGCCAGGATGGGGTGCGAGGCGGTGTGCGCGCCGATTTCCATGCCGGCCGCATGCAGCGCGCGGACCTGATCGGGGCGCATCATCAGCGCTTCCCCGTGCGGCGGAGCCAGGCGGCGCGCCAGCGCCTGGCGCTGGGCGCAAGGCAGGTACTTGAGCGCCTCCAGCAGTTGCTCGATGGCTTGCTGCCGATGGCCCACGGTATGCAGCGGCAAGACATCGCAACCCGGCACGCCCGCGTGCAGCATGCCTGGCCGGGCCTGCCGCACGCAGGCGATCACGTCGTCGTTCCACATCTGGCCGCCGTTCAGGTAATCGCTGGCGATGAAGAAGGTGGCGCTCAGCCCGTGACGCTGCAATATCGGCAGCGCCTGGGTGAGGTTGTCCGCGTAGCCGTCGTCGAAGGTGATGCAGGCGGCGCGCGCGGGCAGCGTGCCCAGGCGCAGCTGTTCGCTGGCGCGCTTCAGGGGCAGCACTTGAAAACAGCGTTTTAGCAAGGCCATGTGGCGGTCGAAGCGCCGCGTGTCCGGCAACTCCGGCAGCAGGGGATCGGCTTGCGCCAGCACCCGGTGGTAGACCAGGATCGACAGGCGGCGGCTCATGATGGGCCGATCGCCGGTTGGCGGCTGCCCAGGCCGCTTTGCGTGCCCGGGGTGACGGCATGCTGGCGTTCCGCGACCAGGACGCGGGTGGCAACGATGATGCCCATCAAATAATAGGGGACATCGAAATAGAGCAGGCTGAGGAAGGCGCCGCCGACCGCAAAGCCGACCAGGCTCGCTTGCACCATGGTGGCCAGTTGCTGCGCCCATTCCAGATCCGCCTGGCCGCGGCTGTGGCGTACGATCCAGGCCGCCGAGCGCCAGGTCAGGCCGAGCAGCAGCAGGTACAGCGCCAGGCCGACAAAGCCGTGTTCGCCCAGCGCCTGGAAGTAGATGCTGTGGGCGGCGTGGACGTCGTGCGGATTGGGCGCGTACAGCATGAAGGTGGTCGGCTCGGCGATCTCGAAGCCGCCGCCGAAGAAGCGGTCTTTGGCGAGATTCCAGGCCATATGCCAGGCGTTGATGCGTCCCATCGCGGACTCGTCCTCCTCATAGGCACCGATGCTGTCCATGCGTTCGCTCCAGCGCTCCGGCATGAAGACCAGGGCCAGCGGCACCAGCAGCGCGATCAGGATGCCCGCGGTGAATTTGTGGCGGCTCTTGAGCCACATCACCACGATCATGGCGGCGATCGCCAGCAAGGCGCCGCGCGAGTACGAGCCCAGCGCCGCCAGCGCGCTGAGCAGCATCATCGCGCTCAGGCCATGCCGCAGCCAGCGCTGGCCGCTGCGCAGTTGCAGGTAGCGCATCAGGGGGATGGTCATGATCAGGGCCAGCGCGATCTCGTTGTTATCGCCGATGAAAGTACCATCCGGTCCCCAGACCCGGTCAACGCCGCCGCTGCGCAGCGTGAAGATGCCGCCTTTGACGCCGTAGAAGCCCAGCGACATCACCAATACCCACAGCAGGCGCTGGATGTCTTCGCGATGGCGTATCACCATCATGGTGACCAGGCTCATCAGCATGATCTTCATCACTTTGCTCCATTGCACGTAGGCGAACGCGGGGAACATGGCGAACAGGGTGGTGACGTTCATCCATAGCACCAACAGGATCAGGGTGAAAGTGATGCCCGACACCGGCAGGGTCTTGGGCAGGTGCGAGATGGCAAAGCTGAACAAGGTGGCCACCGCGACGATGTAGGCGAACGGGAAGGTGGCGGCGAAACCCCAACTCTGCGTGTGGGGATTCATCACGCTGATCCAAACCCACATCAGCACGCCGTTGACGGGATTACGCAGGATGAGCGGCAGGCTGCCGAAGACGATGAGGGTGATCAGGATGTCGCGCATGGGTAATAGAACTCGTTGATGCGGCTCAACGATGCATTTGAGCCTGTCATTACACTGGGTTGTCACGTTCTGCAATCTTAGGATATGGGAGATGTACCCTTGTTGACCGTTCTCATGGCGACCTGCAATGGTGCGCAAACCCTGCCCAAAGTGCTGGATGGCTATTGCCGCCTGCAAGCACCCCGCCAGGCGTGGCAGTTGATCATCGTCGAGAATGGCAGCAGCGACGGTACCGGCGCCTTGCTTGCGCAATATCAGGCCCGCTTGCCTTTGCATCTGCTCAGTATCCCGGACAAGGGCAAGAACGCGGCCCTGAACCTGGCCGTGGAGTGGGGCTTGCGCCACAGCGGCGCCGACGCCCTGTTCATTTTCAGCGACGACGACGCGACACCGGCGCCGGACTGGCTGCTGCAATGGGAGCGCTGCGCCGCCGCGCATGCCGATTACGCCGTGTTTGGCGGAGCGATAGAGGCCGATTGGGCGGTGGCGCCGCCGGCGTGGTTGTCCCGCCTGGCGCCGGTCGGGCTGACGTTCGGCCTGACCGCCGCAGACCTGCCCGAGGGGCCGGTGTTCCCAGGCCTGGTATGGGGCGCTAATATGGCTGTGCGGCGGGCGGTGTTCGACGCCGGATATCGTTACGATACCTCGATCGGCCCGAACGGTGGCGCCTATGCCATGGGCAGCGAAACCGAACTGACACGTCGGCTGGCACTGGCGGGCTATCCGGCCTGGTTCTGCCACCATGCGAAGGTGGCGCACCACATCCGCAGGCAGCAGCTGACGCGGGAGTACGTGCTGGACAAAGCCTGGCGTTTCGGGCGTGGCAAGTATCGGCAAGACCGGCCGGGCACTTTTCCCGAATGGTCGGGCGTGCCTCGCTGGATGCTGGCGCGGTTTGCGCTTGAGTGCCTGGGCTACCTGCGCGCGCGCCTGCGGAGAGATGCCGACGCGTTGTTCAAGCGGCGCTGGGAGCTGGCCTTCCTGCGGGGCTATTTTTTTGAGGCCAGGCGGGGGCGCGGCGCAGCCGGCAAGCGGGTACTGATCACCAGCTATTCGGGCGAACTTGGCGGGATGGAGATGCGCATGGCGCAGGAGCTGCGCTACCTGCGGCTGGCCGGCGCCGACGGCAGTCTGGCGCTGCGCCGCTTTGCCGGCATCGACGCCTGGGCGGGACGGTTGGCGCACGAGCAGATCGTGGTGGCGGAATTCGATCCGCCGCCGTTCTTCGAGCAGTGGGCCTGGCGCCGCTGGAACTTGCTGCGGGCGCGGCTCGGGGCGGCGCGGCGGCTGCGCGCCTTCCGCGCCGACCTGGTACATGTCGCCTGGTGCTGGAACAATTACGGCGCCTCCGCGCTGTGGCTGGCCCGCTACTGCCGCCTGCCCGCCGTCATCAGCGTGCACAACGCGTTTCCCGCCGCACCCATCAGCGACTGGCACCAGCCCTTGCTGCGCCATGCTTTCGGAGCGGTGCGGGGGGTGTACGCCGTGTCGCGCTCGGCGATGGCGCATTTCATGGCCATCTATCACCCGTATTTGCCGATCACCGCTAGGGTGGCCGTGATTCCCAATTGTGTCGACACCGATAAATTCAAGCCGGGCGCGGGCGCGCGCCGCGCCGCGCGCCGGGCGCTGCAACTGCCGCCGTCGGCGCTGGTGATCGGCGTTGCCGCCCGCCTGTCCGAGCAAAAACGGCCGGCCGTCTTGCTGGAAATGTTCGTGTTGCTGCGGCAGCGATATCCGCAGTTGTATCTGGTCATGATGGGCAGCGGCCCGCTCGAAGCCGGGCTGCGCCGGCAAGTGGAGGCGGCCGGGTTGGCGCCCTATGTGGTGTTCACCGGTTTTGTGCCGACGCTGGAAACGCTGCTGCCGGCGCTGGACCTGCACGTCTTGATGAGCAGGAACGAGGGCTTTGGCATCGCGACGATCGAGGCGATGGCATGCGGCGTCCCCGCCGTGGCAACCGATGTGCCGGGCAGCGCGGATATCCTGGGTGACAGCGGCGGCGGCCTGCTGGTGCCGGCCGATGATATCCGGGCGGCGGCGGCGCTGGTCGCGGAACTGCTGGACCAGCCGGCCCGGCGCCAGGCCATGGCGCGCCAGGCTCGCAAGGAAGCCGTCGAGCGCTACAGCTGCGCGGTGGTGGGCAAGCAGGTGCTGGCCTTCTACGATCAGCTGATCTGAGGCGGCGCCATGCAACCGCGTATGTCCTTCCTGCTGTCCTTCACTGAAAAGTACACCCTGCTATTGTTGAACACTGCCGGCACGATGATACTTGCGCGGCTGCTGACGCCGGCCGAGATCGGCGTCTACGGGGTTGGCGCCGTGTTGGTCGGGCTGGTGCAGGCGGTCCGGGACTTCGGCGTCGGCCCATATGTGATCCAGGAAAAACAGCTGAACGAGCAGAAATTGCGGGCGGCGTTGGGCAGCAGCATCCTGGTGGCATGGTCGCTGGCGCTGGTGGTGTTGCTGAGCAGCGGCCTGGCGGCTAGCTTCTACCGCGATCCGCGACTGAGTTCGGTGCTGCAACTGCTGTCGATCAATTTCCTGCTGATCCCGTTCAGCGCGCTGGCGCTGCCATGCCTGCGGCGCCAGATGCGGTTTTCGGCCATCTTCGCGATCAACACCGCCAGCAGCAGCGCGCAGTTGCTGGTCTCGGTGGGGCTGGCCTGGTGGGGGCTGGGCTATCTGAGCCTGGTATGGGGCGCCGTGGCCGGCACGGCGGCGGGCTTGTTGGCGAGCATATGCTGCTGGCCAAGTGGCTTGCCCTGGCTGCCGGCGCGCAGCGGCATGGCGGCTATCCTGTCGTTTGGCACGATTTCGACGGCCGGCAGCGTGATCGACGAGCTGGGCGTGTCCGCGCCGGACCTGATCGTCGGCCGCTTGATCGGCGTCGCCGAGGTGGGCATCCTGAGCAAGGCGCAGGGCGTGCTGAACGTGTTCAACCAGCTGGTGACCAGCGCTATTTCCCCCGTCATCTTCCCCTTGTTTTCGGCCCAGGCGCGGGCCGGCGGCGATCTGCGGCAGGCCTACCTGACCACCGCCAGCTATGTGACCGTGCTGGCCTGGCCGTTCTTCGGATTCGTGGCGATCTCGGCGCCGGCGCTGGTGCGCGTGCTGTATGGCCCGCAGTGGGATGCCTGCGTGCCCTTGATACGCATCATGTGCCTGTCGAGCGCCTTATATAGCATATTCAGCATGGCGCGTTATCTGTTCGTGGCGATGGGCGCGGTGCGCACCCAGGCCAAGCTGGACGCCTTGTCGGCGCCGGTGCGCGTGCTGGCCGTGCTACTGGCCGCGCCGTTCGGGCTGAAGTGGGTGGCGTGGGCCGTGGTGGTAGGCGGTGTGTTCAGGAGCATCTGGACGTTTCGCTACCTGCGGCAGCTGGCGGCGCTGCACGCCCCAGCCTTGCTGGGCGCGCTCAAGCGCAGTGCACTGGTCGCGCTCACCAGCCTGAGCGGTCCGGCGCTGCTGTTTGCCTGGCATCCGCTGGCCCCGGAACGTGCGCTATACCAGCTGTTCATGGCCGGCTTGGTGGCTGTGCCGCTGTGGCTGGCGGCCATCCTGCTTTTCCAGCACGAGCTTGCCGCCGAATGCAGCCTGGCGGGACGCAAGGTCTGGGCGCGGCTAGTCAAATAGGGGACATCTTATGCGCGTAGGCATCCTGTCTTATCCCATGTTGTTCCAGCGCGAAGGCGGCCTGCAGGTGCAGGTGCGCGCCACGCTGCGCGCCTTGCAGGAGCAATCGGTAGCCGGCCTGGAGGTGTCGCTGGTCGATGCCAATCGTGAGCGGCTGGACCAGTTCGACCTGATACACGTGTTTTCCGCGATCAATGGCAATCACCGCCTGGTGGAACTGGCGGCCGATCTGGATGTGCCGGTGCTGCTGTCGTCGGTGCTGTCGCCGGGCTGGGGGCGGCTGGACGGCATGCGCGCCCGGTTGGCGGACCGCTTGACCGGGCGCCTGACCGGCTGGAACGTGCAAACCAGTTATGCGCAAACCAAGCGCGCCTTGCAACTGGCGCACATGGTGATCGCGCTGGGCACGGCCGAGCGTGACGCGATCGTCAGCGCGTTCCAGATCCACGAGAGCAAGATCCGCGTGCTACCGAATGGCATCAGTCCGCATTTCTTTGGCGCGCGTCAGGACGAGTTCCGCCGCTGTACCGGACTGAACGGGCCGTTCGTGCTGATGGTGGGCGCGATTTCGCCGTACAAGAACCAGCTGGGACTGGTGCGCGCGCTGGCGCCGACAGGCGTGCCGGTGGTGCTGATCGGCCGGGCGCAACGCCAGCATCAGAATTATTTACAACAATTACTGGCGCAGCCGGGAGTGCGTTGGCTGGGGCAGCTGGAGCATGACGATCCGCTGCTGGCCAGCGCCTACGCCAGTGCCTCCGTGCTGGCGCTGCCCAGCCAGGGCGAGGTGTTGCCCTTGTCGGTGCTGGAGGCGCTGGCGGCGGGCACGCCGGTGGTCATGACCGACGAGAGCGCGCTCAACTTGCCCGACAGCGCTTTCGCCTTGAAACAGTTGCCGTGGGATGATGCGACCGGCCAGCGCCTTGCCGTGGAGGGCTGGTTGGCCCATCCGCCGGAGCGGGCGCGGGTCAGCGCCCTGGTCGAAACTTACAGCTGGCAGCGGGTCGCCGGGCAGATGGTGGCCTGTTATACCGAGCTGTATCACCGCACGCGCCGCGAACAAGAGGCGAGCCGTGCTGTTTAATTCCTTCAGTTTTTTGTTCCTGTATTTGCCGGCGGTATTGGCCGGCTATTATCTGCTGGCGCGCCTGCGCCCACGCTGGGCGACCGGCTGGCTGGCGCTGGCATCGCTGTTCTTTTACGGGTATTGGGACTTGCGTTACTTGCCCTTGCTGATGTTGTCAATCGGGTTCAACTACTGGAGCGCCGGCCGCATGCAGGCGGCGGTCCGACACCTGCGCCGGCGTTGGCTGGTGCTGGCGCTGGCGGCGAACCTGATGTTGTTGGCCTTCTTCAAGTACGCGAACTTTTTCATGGACAACGTCTATGCCTTGACGGCCGCACCGCCACGTGGGTGGGAGGTCGTCCTTCCGATAGGAATTTCGTTCTTTACCTTCACGCAGATCGCCTTCCTGCTTGACTGTTACCGTGGCAAGGCCGGCGAATACCGCTTCATGCACTACACCTTGTTTGTCAGCTATTTCCCGCATTTGATCGCCGGACCGGTGCTGCATCACAAGGAAATGATGCCGCAATTCGAGCGTCCGCCGGGCCTGAACGCGGCCGATGTCGCCGTGGGGCTGTCGATCTTCGTGCTCGGCCTGGCCAAGAAGGTGCTGCTGGCGGATCCGCTGTCAACGCTGGTCGGGCCGGTGTTTGCGGCAGGAGCCCATCCGCAGTTGGTGGAGGCCTGGATCGGCACGCTGGCCTACACGCTTCAATTGTATTTCGATTTTTCCGGCTACTCCGATATGGCGATCGGCTTGTCCCGGCTGTTCGGCGTGAAATTGCCGCTGAATTTCAACTCCCCCTACCAGGCCGCCAATATCGGCGAATTCTGGCGGCGCTGGCACATGACGTTGTCGCGTTTCCTGCGCGACTACCTGTATGTGCCGCTGGGGGGCAACCGCCATCATCGCTATCGCAACCTGATGCTGACGATGCTGCTCGGCGGGCTGTGGCATGGCGCCGGCTGGACGTTTGTGGTGTGGGGCGGCTTGCACGGCTTGTATCTGATGCTGTATCGCGGGTGGCTGGCGCTGGCCGGGGAGGGGCCGCCGCGCTGGTGGAGCAGGTGGTTGACCTTGTTCGCTGTCGTGGCGGCGTGGGCGGTGTTCCGGGCGCCAGATCTGGCGAGCGCCGCCGATGTCCTGCGCGCGATGGCGGGCGCGAACGGCGTGGCTTTGCCGCGCGGAATGGCCACATATGCTGGCTACTTCCCCCCCGGCTTCAGTTTTGCCGGGATACGCTGGATAGACTTCGGCACCATCGCGATGCCGGTGCTGATGCTGGCGATGGTGCTGGCGCTGATGGCGCCGAACACGCAGGAAATCTTCCGCCACTACGCCCCGTGCATAGAACAGTTTTTCGCAGCGCCGCGACGTTGGCACTGGGCCTGGCGGCCGCGCAAGGCGTGGGGCCTGGCGTTCTCCCTATTGTTTCTCGGCTGCCTGTTCAGTATGAACCACGTCAGCGAATTTCTCTATTTCCAATTCTGACCATGAGCCAGGCAGCCGGCGCCGAATGGCGCAACTATGTGACCGTGTTTTGCGCCAGCAGCACCCTGGTGATTGCCGGGGTGACGGTGTTGAATTACCTGGTCGATCCGTACCTGATCCATCAATGGCAAACGCCGCGGCTTCAGCAACTGCGGCCGGGCAAGGAGCAGCTTAGCGCCTGGGGCAAGACTTATGCACTGGCGAAATTCAAGCCCACCGTGCTGTACGTCGGCAATTCCCGCACGGAACTGGGTTTGCCGACGCGGGCGGCACCGTTTGCCGACCGGGATGTATTCAACGGCGCATTGTCCGGCGCCACGCTGGGCGACGCGATCGCGATGGTGGAGCATGCCGCGAAGGTCGGGCAGCTGAAGACCCTGGTTTGGGGCATAGACGCGCCGTCGTTCACGATGGAGCCAGGAAACACCGAGTTCGACCGCGAGCTGGTGGCCAATGGACCGTTCTATTTGTGGCGGCGCGCCTTGATCAATGTCAGGCGCGCCCTCGCTTTTGATATGACAGCGGATTCCCTCCGCTTGCTGCGCGGAACCTTTGGCAGCGTTTGTCTTTCCAGCCTCGCGTCCCATGGGCAGCGGGACGAGGCCTGCGCGCAGGGGCGCATCGAGGAACTGGGCGGGACCGCCGCGACCATTCTGCCGCGGGTGCAGGACTACCTGCGCGGCGCGGGGCCCACGGACGAGGCTATGCGGGCGCTGGACCGCAGCATGGGCCAGTTATGTGGCGCCGGCACCCGCATCCGCCTCTATCTTAATCCGACCCACGCGATGACCACCGACGCCCTGTACTGGAGCGGCAGGTGGCCGGCCATGGAAGCCTGGCAGCGCACGCTGGCGGCCATGGTACAACGCCATCGCGACGCGGGCTGCGATGCGCGTATCTATGATTTTTCCGGTTTCAACAGCGTGACGACCGAGACCATCCCGCAAGTGAGCCGGCAGCCCACCATGCAGTATTACTGGGAAGCGTCGCACTACCGTAGCAATGTGGGTGCCATGGTCCTGGCGCGGATGTTTGGCGGCGGCCCGGCGCCGCGGGACTTCGGCGTCGAGCTGCGGCCCGAAAATGTGGAAGGCCTCCAGGCGGCGATGCGCCTGGAGCGCGAGCGCTATCATCGCGCGCACCCCGTGGAAACCGGGATGGCGCGTGAGGTCGCCGCGCAGCGCTAGACCTTGCGCAGGATCGCGCAGCCTTTTTCGCAAGCTTGATTGCTGTAAGCCAGCTCCAGGAATACCTGTCGCCAGCGCAGCAGTATCGCTTGCTCGTCAGGACGGGCGGCATCGTCCAGGAAGACCGCGGCGCCTGCATTCAGGCGCGGAAACAGCAGCGGCCCGGCCGGGAAGCGCGCCAGAGGGCGGGTCGCCTGCGGCGGCCCGTCGATCACCAGCAGGTCGATGCCAGGCAGCGCGGGAAGCTGCGCAAGGTCGTACCAGGGCCATGATTGCCCGTCGATGTCGTACGGCGTCAACGGTGCGTCAATTACGGTGGCCCAATCCTGTAGCCCGTGGCGCCGCAGGTGCGCGCGGGTCTGCGCGGCGAAATCGCGGTCGTGCTCCAGGCTGTAGACTTTACCGCCGCCGCTCAACTGCATGCAGCGGGCCAGCACCAGGGTGGAGATGCCGCTGCTGCACTCCAGCACGGTGGCCTGGCGCAAGCTGCGGGCGTGGCGCGCCACTTCAAATAGAAAATCCGGTGAGGCGGCCCAGCCCCGCGTCGGCGGCAAACCGTGCTGGAGATCGAGTTCGACGTAGAGGCCTTGCAGCGCCTCCAGTTGACGAAACATGCCGGCTTGATCGTGGCGGGTCTGGTCGCGCACATCGTACAGCAGCAGGTGCACCTGGCGCACCTTGTGCAGGACGTACAGCGATACCGCCAGCAGCAAAGCCAGCGCGGTGAAGGCGAGAATGGACATGTGTGCTCCTGGTTCAGTTGGCGGCTACCTTGCTGATGACGTAACGGTGCTTGCCCGAGGCCTCCGCCGGTATCTCGGTCACCTCTTCAATGAGTATCTCCACCTCCGCGCCGAGGCGGGCGCGGAACTGGCGGATGATGTCCAGCCTGAGCGCGCCCGGCAAGCCGCTCACGCTGACCAGCAGCACGCGGGTCAGGTCCAGGCTTTCCTGGACGATTTTGAACGCCCGGATCTGCGGCAGGTCGCGCAGCACGTAGATCAGCGCCAGGCCGTGCATGACGGTGCCGTCGCGCGCCACCACGAAATCCGTGACCCGCCCCTCGACCCGCTTCAGCAGCGGCAGGCCGCGTCCGCACGGGCAGGGGCGGGTGTCGAGCGCACCGACGTCGCCGGTGGCGTAGCGGATGAACGGAAAGTCGCGGCTGGCCAGGTGGGTGACGACGATGGCGCCGCTGTCCCCGGGCGCGACGGCGGCGCCTTGCGCATCGACGATTTCCAGGATGACGTCTTCGGCGGTGATGTGCAGGCCGCCTTCGGGACACTCATGGGCCAGAAAGCCGGCGTCGCGGCCGCCGTAGCCGTTGGCGACCGGGGCGGCAAACGCTTGCGCCAGCAGGGCGCGCTGCTCGTCGTAGAGCCGTTCGGCGGTGACGAACACGACCTTGACACCGAGCCCGTCAAGCGGAACCTGCCGCGCTTGCGCGTGCTTGACCAGCAGGCACAGCGCCGAAGGGTAGCCGAACAGCATGGCCGGGCGCTGGCGCTGCAATCGGCGCAGGTAGTCGTCGAGGCGGGCGGGCGACAAATCGAAGGCCGGCAGCAGCAGGCTGCGCAGCAGCCGGTCGCGCCGCATGCGCCAGCGGTCCTGGGCCTTCAGTTCGATCGGGGAGCCCCACATCAAGGCCTCGGGATCGCCGATGTCGACGCCCCACCAGCGCGTGGCCCGCCATTTGGCGGCGACGTCGTGGCTGACGCGGCCCTTGCCCTGGTAGAAGATCAAGGGCTCGCCGCTGGAGCCGCCCGTGTTCAGGCGCTGCAGCGGGCCGGCGTCGGCGGCGACGAACTCGTCGCGGTGGTGATTGATGTCGGCCTTGTAGACGATGGGCAGCCGGCGCAGGTCGCGCAGGTCGTGCACGCGGGTGGCGTCGAAGTTGAGGCGGGCGTAGAGCTGGCGGAAGTACGGCACGTGTTCGGACGCGTGCAGCAGCAGCGCGCGCAGGCGCTGCAGGCGCAGCGCTTCCAGCCGTTCGGGCGGCCACCACTGGGTTTGTTCCATGTGGTGGCGCAGGGCGACGCTGCGATGTTGCTTGAGCATTTCATGCAGCGGAAAAAGCAGGCGCGACACCAGCGCCGTGTAGCCGCTGGCCGGTGGACGCTTGAGCACGCGCCGGTATTGCGCCATCAGCAAGGGGGCGACTTGCGGCCAGGCGTAGCGCCGGGCTTCGGCTTTGCCGGCCTCGGCCAGTGTGCGGGCCAGTTGCGGTGCTTGCAGCACGGTCAGCATGGCCTCGGCCATGGCCGGCGCGTCCTGCGGCGGGACCAGCAGGCCGTTGACGCCGTCGCGCACCAGATACGGTATGCCGCCGACCGCCGTGCTGACCACCGGGACGCCGCTGGCCCACGCCTCCAGTATCGAGATCGGCAGGTTGTCGGCCAGGCTGGCGTTGAGCGCGAGGTCGCTCTGGCGGTAGAGGTCGGCCATGGCTGCATTATCCAGCTTGCCTGTGAAGCGCAGCGCATCGTCGTCCAGCGCCAGTGTGCGGGCCAGTTGCTGCAAGCGCTGCAGCTCGGGACCGGCGCCGCAGATGGTCAGACGGGCCTGGGGCAGCTGGCGGCGCACGATGGCGAAGGCGCGAAGCGCGGTGGCCTGGTCGTAGAGCGGCTCCAGATGGCGGGCGACCAGGATGGCGGCGTGCGGCGCCGCCGGGCCGGACGGGTGGAAGCGCGCCAGATCGACGATGTTGGGCACGATCTGCGCACCTATGCCGTGTTGGGCGAACACCTCGGCAAGGAAGGCCGACGGCACGATCAGCGCGTGCGCGCGGCCCATGCTGAAGCGGACCAGGGCGGCGCTCCGCTGGAGAAACTCTCCGGCCTGGCCGCCGCGATAGTTGACCAGCACGCCTTTGCCGCGCAGGCGGCCGATCCAGATCGCCGGCGCGGCGTACAAGTGCCACGACCAGCCGGAATTGGCCATGACGTGCAGCAGCTCGGCCTGTCCGGCCGCGCGCCACAGGCGCCACAGGTAGGGCGGCAGCCGCAGCGCCGCGCGCAGCCCGCGCACGGACGCGAGCCACGCTGGCCGCGCCGGCAGGTTGACCTGGACCAGGTCGACCTCGGCGCCGGCCTGGCGCAGCAGTCCGGCGAGTTGCGCGGTCTGGTTGGCGATGCCGCCGGCCGGCGGCGGCAGCGGCCCCACCAGCGCGATGCGCAGGCCGGCGATGGGGGCGGCGGGCAGCGGGTGCGGGCCGTTCATGCGGCGCGCGCGCTCAGGCGCTGATAGATGGGGCCGTAGCGGGCCACGCTGGCCGGCCAGTTGCGCTCGTTTTCCACGTAGGCGCGCGCGCGCTGGCGCAGGGCCGGCCAGCTGTCGGCCTGGCGGAGCAGCTGCAGGACCTGCTGCGCCAGCGCCTCGGCGTCGCCGGCCTTGAACAGCATGCCCGTGCGGCCATGCTCGATCAGCTCCCGGTGGCCGCCGACGTCCGACGCCACCACCAGCCGGCCCTGCGCCATCGCCTCCAGCGGCTTGAGCGGCGTCACCAGTTCCGTCAGGCGCATGGGCAGGCGGGGATAGACCAGGATGTCGGCCAGCTGATAGTAGTCGGCGATGCGTTGGTGCGGCACGCGGCCGGCAAATCTGACATGGGCGCGCAGCTCCAGGCGCTCAACCAGCGCGCGCAATTCGGCTTCCTGCGGACCGCCGCCGACCAGCAGCAGCCGCAACGTGGGCGCACCGGCCAGCAGGCGCGGCATCGCCGCGATCAACAGCGCCAGGCCTTCGTAGGCGTAGAAGGAACCGATGAAACCCAGCACCAGATGGCCGTCCAGGCCCAGGCTGCGGGCCAGGCTGGGCGGCGCGGCGGAGGCCTTCGCGAACTGCTCGCCATCGACCGAGTTCGGTATCACCGTGACTTTGGCGGCCGGGATGCCGCGCGCGATGATATCGTTGCGCAATCCTTCGCAGATGGTGGTGATGGCGTCGGCCCGCCGCAGCACGTGGTTTTCCAGCGCGCGCGTCAGCCGGTAGCGGATGCCGCCGGCGCGGCTGGTGCCATGGTCGGCGGCGGCGTCCTCCCAGAACGCGCGGATTTCATAGACCACCGGGATGCCCAGCGCGCGCCCCACGCGCAGCGCGGCGACGCCGTTGAGCGCGGGCGAGTGCGCGTGCAGCACCTGCGGGCGCTGCGTGGCGGCGATCGCCATCAGACGCTGCTGCAAGCCCAGCACCACGCCCCAGTGGCGCAGCAGCGGCAGCCGTGCCCACCAGCGGCGCAGCGGCTGGGTGCGGAAGAAATGCCAGCCGTCGACTTCCTCTTCGCGCTGGCCGCCGCCTTGCTTGGCGCTGGTCAGGTGGACGGTGTGCCAGCCCAGCCTGCGCTGCTGGCGCAAGATTGCCAGCGTGCGGAAGGTATAGCCGCTGTGCAGCGGCAGCGAATGATCGAGGATGTGAAGTACGCGCATCGTCATGCCGCCTGCCGTATCAGTTTGTGCGGCGCGGCCGCGGGCAGCTGGCGCAGGAAGGACTCGAACATCAGCAAGGACCACAGCGGCGCGCTGTGGTCGCGCCGGCCGGACAAGTGCTGCGCGAGCAGCGCTTGGACCTGCTCGAGATTGAACATGCCGCAATCGGCCAGCACCGGACTGCGCAGGCTGCGTTCCAGGTGGGCGCGCAGCGGCCCCCGGAACCAGGCGGCCAGCGGCACCGAAAAGCCCATCTTGTTGCGGTACAACAGCTCCCTGGGCAAATGCTGCTCAAGGCCGCGCTTGAACAGGTATTTGCCGACGCCGCCCCGCAGCTTCAGTTCCGGCGGCAGGCTGGACATCCATTCGACCAGGCAATGATCGAGCAGCGGCACCCGCACCTCCAGCCCGTGCGCCATGCTGGCGCGGTCGACCTTGGTGAGGATGTCGCCGGGCAGGTAGGTCTTCAGGTCCAGGTACTGGATGCGCGACAGCGGGTCCTCGGCCGGGCAATTGGCGGCGTGGCGGTACAGCACTTCCTGGGCATGGTAGCCGGCCAGGTCGCGCTTGAGTTCGGCGCTGAACAAGGCGCGGCGCATGGTGTCATCCATGATGCTGACGCTGTGGAAATAGGCCGCCACGCTGTCCCTGGCCAGCGCCTCGAAGGTGGTCTTGGCGCGCAGCGGGCGCGGCGCCCAGTCGGCCTTGGGATAGAGGCGGCCCAGGGCGCCGAACAGCGGCCGGCGCAGGCCCAGCGGCAGCAGGGTGCGCCAGCGCTCCTCGTGCAGGTGCCAGCGGTAGCGCCGATAGCCGGCCAGGTTCTCGTCGCCGCCGTCGCCGGACAAGGCCACCGTCACGCGCTGGCGCGCCAGCTCGCAGACGCGGTAGGTGGGCAACGCGGAACTGTCGGCATAGGGTTCGTCGTACAGGCCGGCCAGACGGTCGACCAGGCTGAAGTCGTGTTGCTCGACGCGCTGCAAATGGTGGCGGGTGCCGTAGCGTTGGGCAACCATTTGCGCGTAGGATGTTTCGTCGAACTGCGGATCGCCAAAAGCGATCGAGCAGGTGTTGACCGGCGCCGCCGACTCCTGCGCCATCAGCGCGACGATGGCGCTGGAATCGACGCCGCCCGACAGGAAGGCGCCCAGCGGCACCTCGGCCACCAGCCGGATGCGCACCGCTTCACGCAGGCGCATCATCAGCTCATCGGCGGCCTGGGCCGCGCTGGGCGCCGGCTGGACCGCGAAGGGAATGTCCCAGTAGCGCTGCGGCGCCGGCAGCGCCTGTCCCTTGCGCAGCAGCAGCGTGTGGCCGGGCGCCAGCTTGCGCACCTGGCGGAAAATGCTGCGCGGTTCGGGGATGTAGCCGTAGGCGAAGTAGTCCTCGACCGCCAGCGGGTCGAGCTCGCGCCGCAGTCCCTGGTGCAGCAGCAGGGCCTTGATCTCCGAGGCGAACAGCAACTGGCCGTCGTCGAGCAGGGCGTAGTGCAGCGGCTTGACGCCCAGCCGGTCGCGCGCCAGGAACAGCGTCTGCTGGCGGCGGTCCCACAGCGCGAAGGCGAACATGCCGCGAAAACGGTCGACGCAGCGCTCGCCCCATTGCTCCCATGCGTGGACGATGACCTCGGTATCGCAATGGCTGCGGAAGGTGTGGCCGAACTGCTGCAATTCGCGCATCAGGGCCTGGAAATTATAGAGCTCGCCGTTGTAGACCACGACCACGCTGTGGTCTTCGTTGAACAGGGGTTGCTGGCCGCCGCCCAGGTCGATGATGGCCAGACGCCGGTGGCCCAGTCCTATGCCCGGCTCGAGGTGGACGCCGCCCTGGTCGGGGCCGCGATGGCGCTGGCGCTCGGTCATGGCGTGCAGCATGTCGGCGTCGATGTTGGCATGACGGTGAAGATCGAAGATCCCTGCGATGGCGCACATGGTGTTCCTTTCATCGGTCGCGTTGGGGTGGGGTGGCCAGGGCGTCGTAGACCGCCAGGTAGGCGTCGGCCATGGCATGCAGGCTGTAGTGGGCCAGCACCCGCCGCCGTCCGCGCTGGCCATGGCTGCTGGCCAGCGCCGGCAGGCGGTAATAGTCGTTGAGGGCGTCGGCCAGCAGCGCCGGCGCGCGCGCGGGGACCAGGGTGCCGGCGCGGCCGCTGTCGAGCAGGTCCGGATTGCCGCCGACCGTGGTGGCCACGACCGGCAAGCCGGTCGCCATCGCTTCCAGGATGGTGTTGGACATGCCTTCGCCCAGCGACGGCTGGACAAACACGTCCATGGCCCGCATCAGTTGCGCGATGTCGTCGCGGCGGCCCGGCAGCCAGGCCAGCTCATCCATGCCTGCCTGGCGCAGCAGGTCCAGGCAGGCCTGGCGGCAGGGGCCGTCGCCGGCGATGAGCAGGCGCAGGCGTGTGCGCGGCAGCGCATGCTCGGCGACCAGCAGGATGAAGGCCTGCACCAGCGTCAGGTGATCCTTGACTTCGGCCATGCGGCCGACGCTGCCGATGACGTAGGCGTCCTCGCACAGAAAACCCGGCGGACCGACGGCGGCGGGCGGGCCCAGGCGGGGGTGGAATTCCAGGCTGTCGACGCCGTTGCCGATGTGGGTGACGTGTTGCGGCCGGGCGCCGATGGAGTCGATCAGCCAGGCTTCCAGGTCCTTGCTGACGGCGATGAAATGCCCGATCAGCGGCCGCAGCAGCTTGCGCAGCCAGCGGTATTTCCGGCTCTGGCCGTGCAAGTCATCCATGTCGCGGCCGTGCTCGCCGTGCACGCGCAGGCGCACGCCCGCCGCGGCGGCCAGCAACTGGCCTTCGATGCCGGACAGGTTGCGGGTGTGGACCAGCAGCGGCCGCAGCCGCCTGAGCGTGTGGAATAGCCGCAGGTAGTGGCCCCAGTCCTTGCCGTCGCGCTTGTTGATGCTGATGATTTCCACGCCGGGCCGCTGGATGCGCAGGTGGTAGTCGGTGTAGTCGCGCAGGCAGACAATGGCGTGGCGGTAGCGGTCGGGCGGCAGGTGGTTGATCAGGTTGATCAAACCGTTCTCCAGCCCGCCCACGTCGAGGCGATGGATCAGGTGCACGATCAACGGCGCGGCGGCCAGTTCAGCGTCCGGCGACATGGGCAAGTCCCTGTTCGATGGCGGGCCGCATGGTCGACAGCAGCGCCTGCATGGCGTCGGCAGCCTGTTCGGGCCGCTCGTCATAGCGGGCGGCGAGCGCGATCTCGGCGCCGTCGTCTTCGTCGCCGAGCAATTTGCTGCGCGCCAGCAGCAGCTTGAGCAGCAAGGGACTGGCGGTATCGCGCCGCGCCTGGCGGTACCAGCGCCAGACAAGCATCTTGGTTTCGCCGGCCTGGACAATGGTCTGCCGCACCTGGAGGCGCTGTTGTCCCAGGTGGATCTGCCGGCTGGTGGCTGCCATTTCTTTCCACGCGGGCCCGGCGGCTCGCGTGCTCCAGATTTGGGTGAGCAGTTCCGCGTCCTTGGACTGGTGGCGGTACCAGGTCAGTTGCAACGACACCTGACGCGGGCCGTCGCGGTAGTTGGCGGACCATCGCTGTGGCTGTCCCGCGTGCTGGGCGCGCCAGTCGCCGGCCTGCATAGCGCTGGCCCGCCATGGAGGGGGCGGCGGCGCCAGCGTCAGGAACGATGCTGTGCGGCCGGCGTCGGTCGGCGGCCGCAGGGCGATCCGGGCAAGTTGCGGCCAGAGTGCGACGCACAGCACTCCTGCCAGCGTCGCGGCCAGCCAGGCTGATGGCCGTGACCTGGCCGGCTGGGCCGGCTGGCCGGTGGCCGGTGAACGTGGTGCCGGCGGAGCGTCGTCCCGCCAGCGCGCGCCCAGCCCGAACATCAAGCTGACGACCAAGCCAAAAAAAAGCCAGCCGTAGATCAGATGGTCGATGCCGACCGCCAGCGTCATGTTGCTGTAGTGCCCGATCAGCACGATCAGGAAGGCGCGTACGCCATTGGCGACGATGGGCAGGAGCAGGGCCACGATGATGAAGGCGGCCCGCCGCAAGCGGCTGTGATAGGTCAGGTAGGCATACAGCGTGCCGAGGGCAATTGACGCGATCAGATAGCGCAGGCCGCTGCACGCCTCCTCCACCGACCAGTTTCCGCTGGGCAGCGAAAGGTAGTTGTTGTCACGGAACACGGGGATCCCTGCCAGCTGCAAGGCGCCTACCGTGAAGCTGGAAGTAAAGTCTATCAGGGGCGAGATGAGCACTTCGCCAAAGGGCACCGCCAGCAGCAGATAGGAAAGGGCGAAGGAGATGGCGCGCGCGTAGCGCCAGCCCAGCACCAGGGCAGGCATCGCCGCCGCCATCAGCACCAGGCAGTATTGCTGCACGACGGGTACGTTGGCCGCCGTGGCGACCAGCCAGAGTAGCCCCAGCAGAGCGAGCGGCAGCAGCATGATGGGCGCCGGTTGCAGCGGCAGGCCGGCCAGTTCGGCGCGTTGCCGCCAGACCAGCCAGAGGCAGAGCGGCGGCACCACGAAGCCGTGGGCAAAGGTTTGCGAGTGCCACCACTGGTTGATCATACCGGCGGCCGTCGGCCAGTAGGCGGCCAGCAGCGCGCACAGCGCTGCCAGCAAACAGGCTTGGGGCCAGGGCCGGGCAGGCTTGGCTGGCGGTTCGGCGCGCGCTGTCGCGACGGACGAGAGTGCGGCGGTCATGTCAGGGGTTCCGCTGGCAGGCGCTCAGACTCGGCGACGTAGAGCACCACGCCCAGTCGTTCAAGATTGCTGTGCCACTGATAATCGCGCAGCACGTGCTGGCGGGCCGCAGCGCCAAGACCGCTTGACGCGCGCAACTGCTGGCCGATGTGGTCGATGAAGCCGGCCACGCCGGTGGCGCTGACCAGATCCCGTCCAGGCACGGCGGCAAGGCCTTCCAGCGCCTGCGGCGTCGCCACCACGGTCTTGCCCATGGCCATGGCCTCGAGCACCTTGTTTTGTATGCCGCGCGCGATTTGCAACGGTGCCACCGCCAACGCCGCGTGCTGCAGATAGGGGCGGATGTCGGGCACCGTGCCGCTGACATGGATGCCCGGCAGGCGGCCCAGGGCCGCCACCGCCGGGCTGGGACGCGCGCCGACGATGTGGAACTGCAACTCGGGGAATTCCAGCCGCAGCACCGGCATGACGCGCTGCGCCAACCAGCTGACGGCGTCGATATTCGGCCGGTAATCCATGGCGCCGGTGAATACCAGCACGCGGGCGCCGTGGTAGGGATCGGGCGCGTCGGGCTGCGGTGAAAAATATTCGCAGTCGACGCCGTTGCTGAAATGACCGGTCTTGTGTCCCGATTCCGGTGCCCGCAGCCGGAACAGGTCGGCCTCGGCGCGCGAGACCAGCAAGGTCTGGTCGAAGGCGCGGGCGGCGGCGCGCTCGAATTCCAGCAAACTGCGGCCCTCGCGCCGGTACAACGATGACAGCGGCCAACGGTGGTGGTCGGCGTAGTTTTGCCATTTTTCGGAGTCGACGTCGACCAGGTCCAGTACCCGGTGCAGCGGGCCCCGCGCGGTGCGGGCCGGCAGGTATTGCGCCATGGGGCCGGAAAAAGCCAGCGCCGTGTCGATGCGGTGGCGCTTGAGCGTGGCCGCGACCCAGTCGCGCAGCGCCGGGTGACGATAATAGGCAACGCTGAGGGACTCGCCGCGCCACAGCGCCGGCATGCTGGCCAGCCGCGCCAGGCGCGGATGCAAGCGGACGAAACAGGAGCTGGCGCAGTCGGCCGCCAGGTGTTCCGCATGGGCCAGATCGGCGGAATCGTCGATGAAGCTGCCCAGGTGTACGCGGAAATGGCGCTGCAAGTAGCGCAGCACGTGGTAGGCGCGGATCTTGTCTCCCTTGTTGGGAGGGTAGGGAATGCGATGGGTTAAGTACAGCAGCTCGCGCATGGCATCAGCCCAGTTGCCGCACAATGTGGGGGCCGATTGCATTGGCCAGCGATAAGGGCAACATACGCCACGCGCGTATCAGCAGTTGCAGGCGGGGATTCAAGGGTTGGACATCCTTTAACTGTTTCCCCCGATGCAGCTGATAGTCGTAGCACAAGGGCTGCGGCTCGAAGCCCCAGTTCTTCTTGAACGCGAAAGCGCCAGTGCCGTACTTGCTGCGACCGAAGTCGAACAGCCGGCGGCCGCGTTCGGTGGCGCGCCGCATCACTTCCCAGTACATGAAATCATTGCCGGCGTGGACGCGCGCAGCCTCGCCGCCGCCACCGTAATAAGGCAGGATCTCGTCGCGGAAATGGAAACTCATCACCGAACAGATCGCCTGACCGCCGCGCTGCACGCTGAGGATCTCGCAGTCGTCGCCAAAGGTTTGCTGCAAGGTGCGAAAATAACGGCGGCTGAACACAGGCGTGCCCAGGCGGTGCACGCTGGTGGCGTAGTTGGCGTAAAAGCGGTCGGTATCGGTATCGATGACGCTGCTCAGACCGCCTGCCATGCCTTTGCGCACCATGGCGCGCTGCTTGCGGGGAATGGCCAGCAGATTTTGTTCGGGGTCGGCGGCGAGCGGCTTGCGGAAGGTGGCATACAGGTCTTTGTGCAGCCAGTCCGCGTGGATCGATTGCAGTTGGCGATATTCCAGATGGTCGACCCGCAGGCGGCGGGCCAGTTGCTGTGCCGCCTGGTCGACGGCAGCAGCGGCGCCATCTTCCATCGCGGCCACGCCGCCGTAGACGCAGAACGGCAGCGAACACAGGGTGTTGCCGAACAGGCGGCTGTTGACCTGGGCCAGCGGCAGCACCGCCTGGATCTGGCCCGCCGATTCGGCGTACAAGTACCAGGTGGGGTGGCCGAACGCGCTTTCTATCACCTGCTGCCAGCCGGCGCGGTGAAAGAAGGTGGCGCCGGGGCAGCGCTGCACAAAGGCGTCCCAGCGCGCGTGGTCATGCGTCCCCATCTGTCCGACGTTCCACTGCATCATGCATTCCCCAGAAAGATGTGGTCGATCCTGCCCCATTGAAAATCACGCAACAGCTGGACGATGCGTCCCTCCATGCGGTGCAGGTTGAGGTAGTGGCGAAACCGGGTCTTGAAAGCGATCCCGTGTTGGCGCGGCTGGCCGGGATCGAGCTCCCAAGGATGAAAATAGAATATGCCAGCTTGGCCATCGACGGAATTGATGTGTCGCAAGGCCCAGCGCGAGGCGGCGTAGGGCAACAGGCGGAAGTAGCCACCGCCGCCGGCCGGCCAGTTGCGTCCGAACAGGCGGACGGTGCTGATCGGCAGCTCCAGCACGCCGTGCTCGCCGCGCGGGCGCCAGGCAAAGCGCGCGCCGTCCGGCATGCCGTAGTGGTCGTGGCGGATCGGATAGATGCTGGAACTGTAGCGGTAGCCTGCGGCGTACAAGCTGTCCAACGCCGGCAGATTGGCCGCGCCGATGGAAAAGCTGGGCGCCCGATAGCCGATCACGGCCGTACCGCTCAGCTGTTCCAGCAACTGCCTGCTGCGCTGTATGTCGTCGAGAAACTGCGCGGGCGTCTGTTCGCTGGCGCGCAGGTGGGCGTAACCGTGGCTGGCCAGCTCGTGGCCGCCTTCGACGATGCGCCGCACCAGCGCCGGATAGCGTTCGGCAATCCAGCCGAGCGTGAAGAAGGTGGCCTGGGTGCGCTGCTGCGCCAGCAGGCCGAGGATCAGCTCGACGTTGCGCTCGACCCGGCACGGCAAGGTGGCCCAGTCCGCACGGCTGATATGGCCGGCGAAGGCCGAGACCTGGAAATAGTCTTCGACATCGATCGATAAGGCGTTGCGCATCACGTTAGCTCCCGGGGGGCGGCCAGCCAGTGGCCGATATGGCCGGCGATGCGTTCGGCCGCGTGGCCATCCCAGCAGGCCGGGATGCGTCCGGCCTTGCCACCGTAGCGCAGGATGTCGCGGCTGAGCGCCAGGATGACGGCGGGATCGCGGCCGGCGATGGCGTTGCTGCCCTCGGTCACCGTGACGGGGCGCTCGGTGCTGTCGCGCAGGGTGAGGCAGGGCACGCCCAGCGCCGTGGTTTCTTCCTGCACGCCGCCGGAATCGGTGAGCACCAGGCTGGCATGTTTCATCAGGCCCAGCATGGCGCGGTAGGATTGCGGCGGCAGGCAGGCCACGCGCGGCGCGTCCAGCAGCCGGCCCAGTTCGTGGCGCTGCAAGCTGGCGCGGGTGCGCGGGTGCAGCGGAAACAGCACCGGCACGTCGTCGCTGAGTTTGACGATGGTTTCCATCAGCAGGCGCAGGCGGCGCGGATCGTCGACATTGGAGGGCCGATGCAGCGTCAACAGCGCGTAGCGGCTGTCGTGCGGGAGGAAGCCGGCCAAGTGGACTTGACGCAACACGTCCTGCACCGGCGTGGCCCGCGCCAGTTCGCGCTGCAGGGTATCGATCATGACGTTGCCGACAAAGTGGATGCGCGTCGCCGGTATGCCTTCGCGCAGCAGATTGCTCATGCCGCTCGCTTCGCTGGTGAACAGCAGCGTCGACAGCTGGTCGGTGAGGACGCGATTGAGCTCTTCCGGCATGCTGCGGTCGTAGCTGCGCAAGCCGGCCTCCACATGCAGCACCGGAATGTTTTTCTTGGCGGCCGTGAGCGCGCACGCCAGGGTGGAATTGACGTCGCCAACCACCAGCACGGCAGCCGGGGCGCTGGCGTCCAGCAGCGGTTCGAAACGCTGCATGACCAGCGCTGTCTGCACCGCGTGGCTGGCGGAACCGACCTCCAGCTGCACATCCGGCGCGCGCATTTCCAGCGCGGTGAAGAATTCGCTGTCCATGTCGGCGTCATAGTGTTGCCCGGTGTGCACCAGCACGGACTCGAGCGGGTACTCGGACATGGCCAGCGCGCGCAGGATGGGGGCCATCTTCATCAAATTGGGGCGGGCGGCGACGACACAGACGATGCGGGCAGGCGAGTGCATGGCTGGCTCCGTTTAAAACGCGACCATCAAGGCCGCGCCGATGCCGTTTTCACGGTAGTCGCCGCCGGCGTTGCTGTTGTGACGGACATGGCGCAGATCGACGCTGGCGCTGACCTTGGGCTGCAACTGATGACTCAAGGACAGGATCAGCGCGCTGTTGCGGTCGGTGCGGCCGGTGCTCAGCGATTCTGCCCTGCTGAGGCTGGCGCTGACGGTGAGGTTGCTGCGCGGCGACATGCGGTAGTTCCAGCCCACCTGGGCGGCGTTCTGGCGGGTGCGGTCTTCCAGCGCCAGTTGGTCGGGGCCCAGCAGAGGGCTGTCGATGGCGCTGCTGGTCTGGGCGGTGCGGCGGGTGCTGTTCAGGGTGAACGCCAGCGCGCTGCGCGCACCGCTGTAGACGGTCGCCAGTCGCCAGTCTTTTTGCAGATAGTAGCGATGGCTGAAGAAGTTGACGTTGCCGTTGGGGCCCAGCAACTGCGACACCAGCAGGAACAGCTTGATGGTTTGCTGGCGGGTCTGGGGATCGGGGATGCGGCTGGCCCACAGCTGATTCAGGAAATCGCCCAGCCCGGTAGGCGGTATGCTGAGGAACTCGCCGTGCGTGGTGGTGATGTCCTCGTTGTAGCTGAGTGTCCAGAACATGCTGCGCAGGCGGTATTCGGCGTCCAGCTGGTAGGTGTTGCCGAAATAGCGACGCCCCACGCTGGCAACGAGTTTGCTGCGCGGCGACGGCGTCCAGTTGCCGCCAACAGCATAGTGACGGCCATGCGGCTGGGCGCCGCTCGAGTGGTAGTCGTTTTTTTCGTAGCCGTCGGTGGCAAACAGGGACAGGCGGCTGTTGAGCGGATAGCTCAACGTCAGCGCGACATCGCTCATGGTGACGGTGGGCAGCGCCGAATCGTCGATATTCCTGCGGTCGGCGCGCAAGTCCCAATTCCATCCCTGGCCGCCGTTGTCGCCGCTCAGCTGCAGCGTGGTGTCGTCGCTGCGTACACTGATCAGGCGACCGCTGCTGACGCGCTGATAGTCGTAGCGCAGCTGCGCCGTTGCCAAGCCATGGAAGTAGTGTTTCAGGTAGGGACTGATGCTGGTCGCGCGCACGGTGCTGTTGTTGCCAGTGACCTGGGTCGTATCGACCAGTTGCGGGCCGAAGGCCGAGATGTTTTGCTGCGTGATGCTGGAACGGGCGTCGAGGTACAGCCAATCGCGTAGCACGTCGGCGTGGCCGCTGGCGTCCAGGTTCTGGGTGGTACGGTCAGCCTGATGAGTGTAGGCTATCCTTTGCAGTGCGTAGTCGAGCGCCAATGTGAGCCGCGGGCCGCTGGTGGTGATGGCGATGCCGGGCGAGACCTCGGTGGTGAACTCGCCGCGCGCCTGGCCGGGCGGCGCCAGGTTCATATTGTCGCTGTAGGACTCGCGCAGGCGCACCGTCGGCGTCACGTTCCACTCGGCCGGAATGGCGCAGGCCGGTAGCGATAGCAACACCAGCACGCTGAGCTGATAGGGAGCGCCGCGCGGAGCCAGGCTAATCATAATAACCATAGTATTCGCCGCCGGGGAAGGACTTGCTCTTGTTGTAGATCAGGCTGACGTGCGGGCAATGCTCGATATGGCGTAAGGCCTCCTTGACCGCGTGCTGGCTGGTCGTCTCGGACTCGACCACCATGACAATCTGCCCCATCTGCGCCGCCAGCACGCTGGCCTCCGTGGTCATCAACAGGGGCGGCGAGTCGAAGATGACGATGCGATCGGCGTAGCGTTCAGCGATTTCGGTCAACAGCCGACTCATGCTGCGGCTGGCCAGCAGTTCGGTAGCGTGCTTGTTGGCGCGCCCGGCCGGCAAGATGCTGAGCGTGGCGACGTTGGTCTTCAGAATCACGTCGGACAGTTCGCTGCGTTCGCGCAGCAGGATGTCCATCAGGCCCGGCTCGGCGGGCAGACCCAGCACCTTGAGCACCGACGGCCGCGCCACGTCGGCATCGACCAGCAACACCGTGATGTCCATTTCCATGGCGATGCTCATCGCCAGATTCACCGCGCAAAAAGTCTTGCCTTCGCCGGGCAGGGCGCTGGTGACGACGATCAGATTGCCGTGTCGCAGCGCGGGGATGTCGTGATCGCCGCGGGCATTGCGCAGCAGGGGCCGCTTGATGATGCGGAAGTCCTCGGCCACGGCGGTGCGGCCGCCGTCATGGGTCACCATGCCCAGCTGGTGGAGCCGTTCGAGATTGATCTCGATATGGCGCGGCGCGGCGGTGCCGGCCAGTATTTGTTCGGTCGATTGCTCCATGCACTACTCCTAATATCGCAACGCCGCCATCGCCAGCACGGCGCCGTAGGCTACAAACAGACAGGACAGGGCGGTGCCGAAGGCATAACGGCCACGCTTGCGTTTAATCTTCTGTTGCTGGGTCCAGTTCATGGAGACCGTGCCCAGCACCGGCAAACCGGTGCGTTCGCGCAGTTCGCTGGGGCTCAGGAAGGTGGGGCGCACCTGGCTGATCAGCAAGGCCGCGGCCAGCCCGGTCAGCAGCGCGCCGCCCAGCACCAGGCTCGACAGCAGGAAGCGGTTGGGCCCTACCGGCGTCAACGGCACCGTGGGCGGGTCGATGATCTTGAAGGTCATCATCTCGGTGGTGGAGCTCAGCTCGCCCGACAGCTTGGCCGCCTCGCGCCGGCCGATCAGTTTTTCGTAGTTGTCCTTGTTGATCAGGTAATCGCGGTTCAGCTGAGCCAGTTCGGATTCGAGTTCCGGCACCGCGTTCGCTTGCGCCAGCAGCCGCTGGTGGCGGGCCGCGAACTCCTGAACGCGGGCGCTGACGGCCGCTACCTTGGCATCGGCCTCGGTTTGCGCGACCTTCAGTTGCTGCAGCATCGGGCTATAATTCTTGCCCGGATCGCCGGCCGGCTTGAGCTTGTTCTCCTCGACCTTGCGGGCTTCCAGCTGCGCCACCAGGCGCTTGGCGGCGATGATGTCCGGATGCAGCTCGGTGTATTGCATGCGCAAGGCGTCGAGGTTTTTGTTCAGGGCGGCAATACGCCCGTCGATCTCGGGGCTGTCAATGCTGGCAGGGTTGAGGTCGGCGCCCAGCACTGGCTCGTCGCCGCTGATCTGGCTGCGGATGGCGTTGCGCGACTGCTCGGCTTCCAGCAGTTCCAGCCGTGCGGCGTTCAGCGCGTCCGACGACTGCATCAGCTGGTTGCTGTAGTCGACGCCCTGGCGCGGCAACAGTCCGTTATTCTTTAATTTAAATTCCTTGACCGAGTTTTCTGCCGCAATCAGTTTGTCTTCGTAGGATTTAATCTGCTCGTCGATGAATTGCACGGCTTTCCTGGTCTCGCCGTTCTTCCCTTTGAAACTGCCTTCGACGAATATGGTCAGCAGCGACTGCACCACGTCGCGCACCAGTTTCGGATTACGGTTGTTATAGGTGATGGTGTAAATGTCGTAGGTGCTGGTGCTACCGATTTTTATCTTGCTCATTAATTCGTCCAGTTGCTGCTCGTGATCGCGCGCGGTCCTGGCGTTCAGGTCCAGGTCCACCATGCGCATGACGCGCTCGACATTCGGACGGCTGAGCAGGGTGCGGCTCATGATGGAGACCTGCTGCTCGACGTTGGGCACGCTGGTCATGCCGGACAACAGCGGCTTCAGGATGCTCTGGGTATCGACAAAGACCCGCGCCGTGGTCTGATAATCGTCGGGCAGCAGCGCCACTTTGGTCCAGCCGGCCAAGGCCACCAGCCACATGACCGCGATTGCGTACCAGCGATATTTCCATATCCCCTGCAAGCTGATTAACAACTGGCTAATCATCTGCTCCATAGTGTGTTTTCTCCAGGGTTCAAGGAAAGGTGAATTCAAATTATATGGCTCGAAATATGGGGTTTTTTCTTAACTGAGCAGTGATTGAGCCAGATCAAGCAGCGGCGGACGGCTTTTCTCAATCATGGAAGCCGGATTATTCAAACGGGATTGGTCATGCATACTCTTCTGCGTATTGCCGCTGCCGCTGGGGCGGCCTGGCTGTTGGCAAGCTGCGCGCACCGCGTCGCCCTGTCGCCGGACGCGCCGGTGGCGCCCCAGGGCGATTACCTGATCGGCGCCGGCGACGTAATCAACATCAATGTCTGGCGCAATCCGGAGGTGTCGGTTAGCGTGCCGGTCAGGCCTGACGGGAAAATCACCACGCCACTGGTCGAGGACCTGCAGGCCGCCGGCAAGACCTCGACCCAGCTGGCGCGCGATGTCGAAAAGGCGCTCGAGAAGTACATCCAGCAGCCGATGGCGACCGTCATCGTCACCAGTTTCGTCGGCCCCTACGAGCAGCAGATCCGCGTCATTGGCCAGGCGGCCAAGCCGCAGGCGCTGGCTTACCGCCAGGGCATGTCGCTGATGGACGTGCTGATCGCGGTGGGCGGCATCACCGACTTCGCCGCAGGCAACAAAGCCAACATCATTCGCACCGTGAACGGTACACGGCAGAGCCTGCCTGTTCGTTTGCAGGACTTGTTGCGCGACGGCGATATTTCTGCCAACGTAGCGGTGTTGCCCGGCGATGTATTGGTGATCCCCGAAAGTTGGTTCTGAGCCTCAAAAATATTTGCGATTTTGGGGAACTTTTCGTTCACAAGGCAGGTCTGAAGAGCATGAGCCCAGTTTGTCCTTTGCCGACAGCTGGCCGACAGACCTGACAGGATGCCAACCGTGCAACATGACGACGCAATAGTTTCATTTGAAGCTGGCCCAGGCCTGCGCGACCTCGTGGTCGGCGAAGGCGACACCAACAAGGAATGGGACCACACAATCGACCAGCAGATATTCCACATCCGTATGGCTAATTCGCAAGGGCGCCGGGAAGCGGCCAGCCTGTTGCTAAAAAAGATGTATGGTTGGCGCGGCTATTCGGTCGACCCCAACGCCAGCCACGCGCTCAACAAGATCACCCTGTTTGCGGAAACCGGCGGACACACCGTGGGCACCATGTCCTTGTGCCTGGACAGCGAAGAGATGGGTCTTCCGGCCGATGAAAATTTCCGGGACAAGCTGGACGATCTGCGCGCCCAGCACCGGCGCCTGTGCGAGCCTTCGCGGCTGGCGATCGACAAGGGGGTATCCAAGCGCGTGTTCGCGGCGCTGATTCACATCTCCTATATTTATGCGCATAACATCCATGGCTTTACCGACTACGTGATCGAGGTAAACCCGCGTCATGTCATGTTCTATAAGCGCATGCTGGGCTTTCGCGATTTTGGCGGCGAGCGGCCGTGCACGCGCGTGGGGGCGCCGGCCGTGCTGCTGCGCCTGGAGCTGGACTATATGGGCGAACAGATACGGAAGTTCGGCGGCATGATGGAACAGCAAACCACGGAACGCTCGTTTTACCCGTTTTTCTTCCCGACCTGGGACGAGCCGGGTATCACCGGGCGTTTGATCGCGGGCAAGACCTGATTATTTCGACGGAGACGGTGCGAGCAAGCTGGTGGGGATAGCATAGGCGATGCCGCTAGGCGCGGAGATCGCTGTTTCCTTGACGCCCTTGACAAATACCATGTTGACCACACCGATCACTTCGCCGGTATCGGGGTCGAACAGGGGGCTGCCACTATTGCCCGGATAGGCCGTGCCGTCCAGTTGGAACACGACGAAGGTGGTTTTCTGCAGTTGGTTCAACAGCTTTCCGTCGAGTTTGCTTGAACTGACCGAGGGCATGGCCACGGGCGTAATTGCCGACACGGTGCAACGGTGGGTAACATGGCGCAAGCCGAGGACCATGCCCAGCGGGAAACCCATAAAGGCCAGCGATTTCCCCTCCTGCACCTTGGCCGAGTCACCCATCCGGAGGGCTGGAATCGGCGCGCCCTGAACCCGCAGGCGGGCGAGGTCGTGTTCCTTGTCGACCATCGTCACGACGGCGGCGCGGAACTGGGCGTTGTCGCCCTGGCGCACCAGTATGCCCAGGTTGTCGCCCTGATCGGTACGCAACAACTCATGGACCACATGGGCGGCGGTCACCACGGTCAAGCCGTCTTCGATGACGAAGCCCGATCCGATAAACGACAAGGCCGGGCTACGGGTCTTCTGGTAACTGCCGATGCCGACCACGGAAGGCTTGACGAGCTCAATTGTGCGGCTGAGTTCGTCCGCGGCGACGGGCGAGGCCAGGCTCAGGGCCAGCAGCGCTGGCAGGCAGATGGTTTTTAACATGGGGCACTCGCGGCAGCAGGGATGGACGGGGCGGGCCGCAGCGCGGCGGCGCATAACAGCAACATGAACAGCAACGTGATGCGGGGCACGTCCAGCAAGCTGTCGAACAGCCCCACGATTTGAAACGCACTCAGCGCGGCCAGCAAGGCCAGCGCCTGGGCGCTGTCGGCGCTGTCGCGCGCGCAGCGCAGCAATTCGGCGACCGCGCTGCACAGCAGGCCGGTGTAGGCCAGCAGCCCTGGCCAGCCCATTTCAAAATACAGGTTGAGTCCCAGGTTCTTGATGTGCCATGGCAGGTGGTGGCGATCGCTGCTGAAGAACCAGTAATTGTTGGCATCGGAAAACGTGCCGTTGCGCACCAGTTCATTCCGGCTGTCGAGATTGCGCAAGCTCACATTGTCGATATCCAGCGTGGCATGTTCGCCGTCCACGGCGATTTCCAGCTGAACCCGCCGGCCGGAATTCCCCAGGGCGCCGGACGACACGGGAAACTGATACCTTTGCCAGTACGGCGCGTGCGCAACCTGGCGCATAGGCAGGGGGATGCAGCCCTGTGGATAGAGTAGCTGACGCTCGCACAGTTGCACCTGCAGAAAGGCGGGAGCGCCGCTGTTCCAGACGTCCAGCGCCAATACGTAGGATGTGCCGTTGTCGACGGGGACGATTTGCAGCAGGCGTAGCAATTCGCCGTACCCCGCCTGATACTCGCCGGCGGTCAAGCGCAGAAAACGATTGCCATCCTGATCGAGGTAACGATAGCTCGGTGGCACTTCGTGTTGCGGATTACGCCAGAAGTACAGGAAGGGAAATTTACCCAGTCCCGCGCCCAGCCAGGCGGTGTTGAGATCGTCATCCATCAGGCCGATCGCGTGGTGCCAGTGCTGCAAGCGGCCGGTGAGGTCGCTCGCGGTGCTGGAAAAACGCTCGGCGACAAAGTAGCCGTGGTAGATGGGGACGGCGGTTGCCAGCACCATCGCGCAAGTCATCAGCGCCGTCAGGCTGCGGCGTCGCAGCTGCCACAGCGGACGCCGCCGAAGAACATTGAGCGCGAGCGGCGACATGGCCGTTACCAGCAAGCCGGCACTGGGCCAGAACGTGCTTGCGCCAGCATAATGGTAGGCGATCCATACCGTATTGACCGCCAGTCCCGCCAACGCCAGCACGGCCAGCGGCAATAGCGGGCGCGTGCGGCTGGCGGCCAGCGCGAAGACGGCGCACGAGAGCAGGAAGAGCAGATAGGGGCTTTTCAATATGCCCAGCGGCGGTTCGCCAACCGGCAACAGCCACGCCAGGCCGCCGGCGACCACGGCGCCGCAGATCAAGCCGCTCACCAGGACCAGCCGTCGCAACGGCAGGGCGGACAGGATCAACGCCGCTATTAACAAACCCAGGGCCGCGCCGAAACCACGATAGCCGCTGCTTTCAAATACCACGCCCAGCACGCAGGCGGCCAGCGCGACAGCGGCGATGATGACGAGCGGCGCCTGCCATCGGCGCCTGGCTGGACCGGTGCGTAAGCGCTGCATCAGTGGGATGCCAGCGAGGATGGGCCCGGCCAGAGCATAGGCCGCGTACAGCCCGCGCGAGAAGGTCGCCAGGCCGGCGTACAGCGCCAACGGCAGCATCAGCAAGGCTGCAGTCTGGCGCGGCGACCATTGTTTGCTGAAAAGCCAGGCGGCCAGCAGGGGAAAACTCAGCGCCAGGTAGCCGTCCAGCGCCGCGCCGCCGGTGTGCATGGCGGAGAACGGCGCGGTAATGCGATAGTCGCTGGAGAAATTGAGCAAACCCGGAAACTGCCAGCGCTCCCATGTCGCGGCCGCACTTGTCAATAGCAGGCCGGTCAACATGCCAGGTATCAGGAAACGGCGTAGGCCCGCCAGGTCCGGCCCTAGCGTTTGCTTCAGCGGCGGCAGCAGCACGAAACTCCAGAACCAGGCCTTGCCGACGCGCAGAGCGTTATAGGGACTCAGGTAGTTGTTGAAGGAATTGGCGTCAATCGGCGGCAAGGGCTGCAACCCGCGCCACAGCGCGATGCAGCAGGCGCCGGCCAGCAGCCATAAGCTGAGGCGGAATAAGGGTGGAAACACCGGGCGCATCCCGCTTGGCTCGAAATGCCAGTAGCAAGTGCCAGCCGTCAACAGCAGGAGCAAGTCGATTTCTTCCAGGAAGAACCAGCCCGTATGCGGCGCCAGATCCAGTACCGGAAGCAATGCCGGCAAGCCCAGCAGCCACAGCGCGGGCCGCCACCACAGCAGCGCGCCGTATCCCAGCAAGATGGCGGGCAGCCAGCTGTCCTGCCAGGGATAGACACTCAGCGCCAGTATCAATCCGCCGAAGAAAGCCACGGACAGCAGACGGACGCACCACATCGGAAAGCGCGCGATCGCTCCCATGTCGTATCTCCACAAGACGCGCAGCATCAGACTCTCCTTGGCAAACGGTAGGGACAGGGTAGGAACTCTGGATGTGTCGCTCCTTGATACGCCACAAACGGAACAGCCTCGCAGTGCAATCGGCGCTGGTTTGCGGCACCTCAACAGCACCCTGAAAGCGCTCCGTAGAATCGGCCGAGATGTGTATCTAACGCTCAAACGCGAGGTGAGTTATGGAAGTCGTGGCCGTGGTGGGATTGGGATATGTGGGGCTGTCGCTGGCAGTGGCTTTCGGCGCGCGCCGGCGCACCATTGGCGTCGACCTGTCCGCACGCAAGGTGGCCAGCTACCGGCGCGGGGTCGATCCGGGAGGGGAAGTGAGTCGCGAGCAATTCGCTGCGGCAGACATGTTGGAGATGGGCTGCGATCCCGCGGCGCTGAGCGAGGCCGACTACATCGTGGTTGCCGTGCCGACGCCGGTGGACAGCGCCCACCAGCCGGATTTTTCGGCGCTGGTCGGTGCCAGCGAGTCCGTGGGGCGCCACATGAAGGCAGGCGCCGTGGTGGTCTATGAATCCACGGTCTACCCCGGCGCCACCGAGGAGATCTGCATCCCGGTACTGGAGCGGTGTTCGGGAATGAAATGGCAGCGGGATTTCCACGTCGGCTTCTCGCCCGAGCGCATCAACCCAGGCGACAGCGAACATACGCTGGCGACCATACGCAAGATTGTCGCGGCCGACGACCACGCCACCCTGCAACGTGTGGCCGCGCTGTATGAGGAAGTGGTGGACGCCGGTGTGCACCGCGCTTCCAGCATTGTCGTCGCCGAGGCCGCTAAAGTGATCGAGAACACCCAGCGCGACCTCAATATCGCGCTGATGAACGAACTGGCCATCATCTTCGACCGCCTGGACATCGACACGCTGGAGGTGTTGCAGGCGGCCGGCACCAAGTGGAATTTCCTGCCGTTCAGGCCCGGCCTGGTGGGCGGGCATTGCATCGGCGTCGACCCCTATTACCTGACGCACAAGGCGGAAATGCTGGGCTACCACCCGCATGTGATCCTGGCCGGGCGCCGCATCAATGATGGCATGGCCAAGTTCGTTGCCGAGAAAACAGTCAAGGAAATGGTGCGCGCGGGGTTCAAGCTCAAGGGATGCCGGGTCAATGTGCTGGGGCTGACGTTCAAGGAGAACTGCCCGGACCTGCGCAATTCCAAGGTCGCGGATCTGATCACCGAGCTTGAATCCTATGGCTTGCAAGTTCACGTGCACGACCCGGTGGCGGACGCGGACGAAGCGCACCACGAATACGGGGTGCGGCTGGAGCGGTGGGAGGAGCTGCCCTGCGCGGAAGCCATGATCAGCGCGGTGGCCCATCGCGAACTGGCCGCGCGGCCCCTGCACCAGATCCGCGCCAAGATCGTCCAGGACGGTTGCTTCATCGACCTCAAGTCCCAGTTCGACGAGCTGGCCCTGCGCGAAAGCGGACTCAACGTCTGGAGGCTATGATGACCGACTACGAGGATGGCACACCCGTCACCACCAGCTACCAGACCGTGCGCGAGCATCTGCAACAGCAGCAGTACCGCTGGGTGATTACCGGGGTGGCGGGTTTCATCGGATCGAACTTGTTGCAGGCCCTGCTGGAACTGGGCCAGCGGGTGGTCGGGCTCGACAACTTCATGACCGGCTATCGCCACAATCTGGACCAGGTCCGCGACGCTGTGGCGCCGGAAGCCTGGCGCCGTTTCGAACTGATCGAGGGCGACATACGCGACGCGCTGACCTGCAAGCGCGCCTGCGATGGCGCCGATTTCGTGCTGCACCAGGCCGCGCTGGGCTCGGTGACGCGCTCGCTGCGCGAGCCCCTGCTGTGCAACGACATCAATATCGGCGGCTATCTCAACGTGCTGGAGGCCGCGCGCCTGGCCGGCGTGCGGCGCATCGTCTATGCCGCCTCCAGCGCCAGCTATGGCGACCATCCCGCCTTGCCCAAGCAGGAAGCCCAGGTCGGCAAGGCCCTGTCGCCGTACGCCTTGACCAAGTATGTGAATGAAATGTACGCGGACGTCTATGCGCGTTGCTACGCCACCGAATGCATCGGCCTCAGGTATTTCAATGTGTTCGGGCCGCGCCAGGATCCTTCCGGCGCCTACGCCGCCGTCATTCCGCAGTGGATCGCGGCGATGATAGGGCAGCGCCGGCTGGTGATCAACGGCGACGGCGAAACCAGCCGCGATTTCTGCTATGTCGCCAACGCCGTGCAGGCCAACCTGCTGGCAGCGTTGACCGACCGCAAGGACGCCGTCAACCAGGTCTACAACGTCGCCCTCAACGCGCGCATCAGCTTGAACGAACTCTACCTGATGCTGCATGGCTTGCTGGTGGAGCGTTACCCGCACCTGCGCGACTATCAAGCCGAGTACGGCGAATTCCGCGCCGGCGACGTGCGCCATTCGCAAGCGGACATCTCCAAGGCCAGGAACCTGCTGGGCTACGCGCCCACGCACGATCTGCGCCGCGGACTCAGGCAGGCTTTGCGGTGGTATGTGCAGTATCTGGGTGACTGACAGTCAACGTTCGCGGCACACCGCGAAAATCCACCGTGTATAAGGTCACCGGCTTGCGCCAGAGGCGGGCCACATAATTGAGCACCTGCTCGGCGGTGGCCAGGTCCAGCCCACGGCCATCGCTGGCGTGGTCGTGCCGCAAGACCAGGCTGCGGTCGTCCTGCACCTTGTCGACGGCGATGCGCGGTGCACCGTAGTTGTATTTCGGTCCCAGAATGGCTTCCCGTACTTCGTGGATATCGCGGCTGAGCATGCGCGTCTCGCCGTCCTTGCGCATCTGGTAGCTGAACAGTCCGAGCTCCGCAGCCAGCTCCGCGTCAAGGTAGTTGCGGATGAAGCCAAAATCGTCCTCCTCACTGCAAATACGGCGCGCCGCCTCGATGCCTTGCCGCTCGACGATGCGCTCCCACATGCTGAAGCCGAGGTGGTAGGGATTGAGCGCAAGCGCCAGCTGCTGCTCGCCCGCGTAAGGCCGCACCACGTCGGAGTGTGCCTTGAGGGCGTGCAGGTAGACCGCGTGCGGCAGGAAGTCCGCCTCCCGCAACAAGCGCGCGTGCCAGTAGCAAGCCCAGCCTTCGTTCATGATCTGGCAGGCGTGCACAGGATAAAAATAGAACGATTCCTCACGCACCGCCAGGAAGATGTCGCGCTCCCAATCCTGCAGTTCCGGCGCGTACTGCGCCATAAACCACAGCAAGTCGTATTCGGGATGGGGCGGCAGCGGCGCGCGCCCGGTTGCCGGTGGCGCCGCGGCGATCTCTCCCGGCAGCGACCGGTAGCGTTGCTGAAAAGGCCCGGATGCAGCCGCCGGCAACGGCGGCTTGGCGTCGGAGTAGGGCGGCCGGTACAACTCTTGCTGGATGTCGATGTGCGGTTCCAAAGCCAGCGCCGCGTCCAGCACGGCCTCTACCCGCCGTTGGCCGTGCCGCGCCAGCGCCAGCTCCAGGCGGTGGGCGCGGGCCGCACTTTGTTCGAGGATGTGTCCGCCAGCCATCTTCAGGAAGCGATCGAACAGGCTATTGCGCCGAACGAAATCGGCATGACCGATAACATGGGCCGCCACCAGCGTGTTTTCGGCCAGGCTGTTTTGGTTCATCATATAGGCCCGGCACGGATCGCCGGGGAACATCACCTCGAAGATGCGCGAGTGCCCCATGTTCTGATGCAGCAGCTGGTGGATGTAGCGCAAGCCGAACGACCAGTGATGCATGCGCACCGGCACGCCGTACACCGCGATTTCAAGCATGAAGTTTTGCGGCACCAGTTCGAAATCGACCGGACAGTACTCCAGCCCGAGCTCGCGGGCGAGTTGTTCGATGCGGTCGCTCCAGTCGGAAAGCGTACTCATGCCTTTTCCTCGGCCGCCGCTTGCCGCGTCAGGAATTGTTTCAGCGCGCCGATGATGTCTTCGCTCTGGGTCAGCGTCACGCTGGACAACGGCAGCCCCTGCCGCTCGCGCTCCTTCCACAAGCGCCCCATCTCGGTCTCCAGCATGCGCGGCATGCCGGGCAGGGTCTCGACATAGCCCAGATAGTTCATGCGGTTGGCCAGTTGACCCAGCAGCTTGCCGGCCGCCGCCCGGTCTTCGGAAAAGTTGTCGCCATCCGAAGCGTAGAACAGATAGCTGTTGTAGCTGGCGGGATCATAGTGCGCATCGAGTAGCGATCGCACGAGGTCCAGGCCGGTCGACGCCATCGTGCCGCCCATGCCGCTGACCTCGAAGAAATCCTTTTCGTTAAACTCCCACGCCCGCGCCGCATGCGCCAGAAAGCGCAGTTCCAGCCTCCGGTAGCGACGGCGCAGACCTTGCAACGCGAGAAAGAAGAAGGTCTTGGCGAGGCGCCGCTCGGGCTGCGTCATGCTGCTGGAAACATCGAGCACCATGAACACTACGGCGTTGCTGCTGGGACGCGGCCGTTCTATCAGCTGGCGGAAGCGCAAGTCCTCATTGGTAAATGCTGCTGGCGCGCTCTGCACTGCGCGCCGCTTGACGGCCTCCTTGACGGTGCGGCGGCGGTCCAGCCGCGAACGGGCGCCGTGCTTATCCCAGCCGCGATGCAGGTGCTCTGGCTGCTCCAGCGTGGCGTTGCCGCGCGGCTGCAGCGATGGTAATTGAAATTCCTGCCATAACCAGTCCACGATGTCGTCGATGCCGAACTCCATCATCAAGGTCACCTTGCCCGGCGCGTTGCCGGCGCCGCCCTCATCGCCACCGTTGTCGTCCGCCGGCAGCAGCAGGTCGCCCGGTTGACCGGGGCCCTGGCCGGCGCCGGTGGTGTTGTTCTCGGCAAGGCGAAAACGCGCGTGTTCCAGCAAGCGCAGCGGTACCTGCACGCTGCGCTGGTCGGGCGTGCTCATCAGATCGGAAGAGGATAGGATCTCCGGCAAGTGATCGCGCACGGCGTTGCGCACCTTGTCGTTGTGCCGCAACCAGTCGCGCGCGCCGCGAGAGAACAATTCGTACCAGTCGCGTTGCCCGGTCTGCATGGTTTGACCTCACTCCTGCGCCAACAGCGTGGTGACATAGTTCAAGGCTTCGCGCGCGCAGTGGCTGTCATAGCCATACTCGTCGACCAGGCGCTGCTCAACCGCGGAGATCTTGGCGCCCACCTCGTCGTCGGGCCGCTTGCTGGAACTGACCAGGCGCAGCACATCGCGGCGCTGCTCGAACAGATACTGCTGCAAGGCCTCGCGCAACTGTGCGTGGCTGCCCAGGCCGAAGCGCTGGCCTCGTTTATATGCGCTCATCGCCTTGCGCACCACCTCCTGCCGGAATGACTGCTTGCCGGAATCCGAAATCGAGATCTTCTCCTCGACCGCGCGCAGGAAGCGTTCGTCCGGCCGCCGTGTCTCGCTGGTGATGGGGTCCTTGACCTGGCGGTTGTCCAGCATGGCCTCGACCTCGTCCAGATACTTGCCCAGCAAATCCTCCACCTCCTGTTCGAACGAGACAAACAAGGCCTTGTGCACATCTTCCTTGACCCAGCGGTTATAGAAATCCTTGCGCGTCAACACCAGATAGTCCACCCATTTGCGCTTGCGCGCCGGCTCGATCCGCGCATCGCTTTCGATGCCGTCCTTCAGCGCCAGCAGCAAGTCCATCGTGGTCAGGCTGTTGCGGGAGGACTGAATGATGGCATTGGACAGGGCATTGATCACGAAGCGCGGCGAGACGCCCGATAGCCCCTCGTCGGGCGACTTTTCCTTGCCGCGCGGCCGCTGGGCCTCGGCCGGGTGGGCGCCGTCCGCATCCTCGCCCGCATAAATGCGCACACGGCTCGCCAGTTCGCCGTCGCGCTCATCGCCTTCGTGCAGGCGGGTCAGCACGGCGAACACGGCCGCGGCGTGCAGCACATGCGGATCCAGGTGCACGCTGCGGAAGGCTGGCGCCGCCCCCAGGATCAGCTTGTGGTAAATGCGCGCCTCATCCCGGTAGTTCAGAGTGTACGGCACCTGCACGATCACCATGCGGTCCAGCAAGCCTTCATTCTCGCTCTCCTGCAGGAACTTGCGGAACTCGGCGAGGTTGGTGTGGGCGAGAATGGTCTCGTCGAGATAGATCAGCGGGAAACGCGCCACCTTGACGTTTTTCTCCTGCGTCAGCGTCAGCAGCAAGTACAGGAATTCGCGCTTGACCTTGAGGATCTCTATCATCTCCAACATGCCACGGCTGGCGGCATACACGGCGCCGGACCAGGACCAGGCACGCGGGTCGCCTTCATCGCCGAACTCGGCCACCTTGGACAAGTCGACCGAGCCCACGAGGTCGGCGATATCGGCCGTGTTGGGGTCGTGCGGCGCATAGGTGCCGACACCGCTGCGGCCGGCCTCGGATATGCAGATGCGCTCGACGGGCATGCGCAGGAAGTCGCCGCTCAGCTCCTGTTCCAGGCGCATCCGGCAATGCGGACACAGCTCGCCGGTCAGGTCGACGCCGTAAGCCTCGCGGAAGCCCGGCCGCATGGTGTGCGGCACCAGGTGCAGCGGCGACTCGTGCACCGGGCAACCGGCGATGCCGAACAGCGCGCCGGCGTCGGTGTAACTGTATTCCTCCAGGCCGCGCTTGAGCCGTATCACCAATGTGGATTTGCCGCCGGACGGCGGCCCCAACAACAGCAGCAGCCGCCGCCCGACTTCGGATCCCGCCGCCGCAGCTTTGAAATAGTCGGCCACGCGCGTCAGCGCATCGTCGATGCCGAAGAGTTCGTCGGCGAACAGCTTGCAGCGCAGCTTGCCGTTTTCGTCTTGCTGGCCGCTCCAGCCCAGCATGTCCCAGATGTATTGATGCGAACTGCGCGCGAACTGGCAGGGCGCCTTCGGCAGCACCTGCTCCATGAATTGCGCGAAGCTGCCGCTCCAGTGGGCCGCCCGGTGCTGGCGCGTGAAGGCTTGCAATTGCTCCCGGTATTCCTCGCGTTGATCCATCGCCGCATCCCTTCCTGTACTGTCAGCACAGTCAAGTATCGCGCCCGGACGGGCGGGCTATATGAGGTACATCAAATGGATTCGGGGATTTTTATGGCTGAAAATTAGTCAGCGCGATCCCAGGGCGGCGTGCCGGCAAACTCCTCGACCAGGAAGTCGATCATCACCCGCACCTTGGCGCTCAGGTGACGGCGGCTGGGGTAGACCGCCAGCACGTCGATATCGGGCATGTGGTAATCGGGCAGCACCCGCACCAGCCTGCCTGCGCGCAGATCGGCGCCGACCAGGAAGCTGGGCTGCCAGATCACGCCCAGCCCGCCCAGCGCCGCGCTGCGGGCGGTGTCGCCGTTATTGGTGTGCATCACGCAGCGCACCTTGACCGCATGCGGCTGCCCGTGAGCGTCCAGCAGCTGCCACTCGTCGGCCGTGGCCGCGTAGCTGTAGCCGATGCAACTGTGCTGCAGCAACTCCGCCGGGTGCATGGGCATGCCGCGCTGCGCGATGTAGGCCGGCGACGCGCACAGGATATTGTGCGAAGTGGCCAGTTTGCGCGCCACGTTGGAGGCCGAGCCGGCGCGCGAGATACGGATCGCCATGTCGTAACCTTCTTCGACGATGTCGACCACGCGGTCGATCAGCGCCACATCCAGCTGCACATCGGGATATTTCTGCATGAACCTGGCCCACAGCGGCGCCAGGTGCAGCACGCCGAAGCTCAGCGGGGCGTTGATGCGCAGCACGCCCTGCGGCTGCAAGGTGGCGGAGGAAACGATGGCCTCCGCCTCGGCCACGTCGTCCAGGATGGACTTGGCACGCTCGAACAGCGCCTCGCCGCTGGCGGTGAGCGACATCTTGCGCGAACTGCGGTTCAGCAGCCGGGTTTGCAGATGCGCCTCGAGGTCGCTGATGTAGCGGGTGACGTTGGCGGGCGACGTATCGAGCGCGTCCGCGGCGCGGGCGAAACCCTCCCGGCGTACTACCTCAACGAACACTTCCAGTGCACGCAAGCGGTCCATGCAGCACTCCCATTCATGTTTTGCAATAAAAAAGCCGCAGCACCAAACAGGTGTTGCGGCTCCATGGCGGCGGGAACAAAACGTTCAGCGCGGCAGGTAGTTCACGTTGGCCGCTTCCTTGATCACGCGGCCGGCGTTGATGGTCGCCTTGCCGGCGGTGTCGGCGGAATCGCTGTGATACATGCCGACCAGGCCTACTGCCGCCTGGGCATCGCCGGCGTGGGCGGCGCGCTCGAACAACTGCTGGGCTTCACCGCGCTTGGCCGGATTGGCCAGATAGCGCAGCGCCAGTTCGCGCTGGGCCACCGGCGAACCCTGTTCGGCCCACTCCTGCAAGCGGCGCTCGGCGGCCGGCTGGCCTTGTGGCCCCAACTGCATGGCGGCGGCTTCAATCGCGGTCGGCGAGGGGATCGCGTCTTCCTGTGCCTGGCAGGCGATCAACGCTCCCACCAGAACCAGCACCGACGATACCAGCACGCCAGACTTGTTGAATAATTCCATATTTTAGTTACCCTTGGTTAGCCGAGGCCTTCAGCTGTGGCACTTCAAATGCCGCGCGCGTCATCTGTCTGTCTCGACGCAATGCACCATTATACTTGCGCCGAGACAAATTATCAATTGCGCAAGATGCTCTAGCGCAATAAACTAATCTTTCCATTCTACAAAATCGCGGGCAAACATGGCGCACACTAGGTTTTGCCTTGCTAGCCGGCGTGGATTTGCCAGTACGGGTCGGATATTATCACGAAGCTTTTCGGGCACCTGTACGCAAGTCGATATTCGGGGTAACAATTGTAACCATTCGTTAAGATAGGCTATCAAGCGGTAATTGGCCCCGCCCGGTTGCACTGCAACACGGATAAGTATTCACAATAACTGAATAATATGCCCGTTTTTTTTGATTATTTACACGAAAAGCGTTGTAAATAGTTGACTCTGAGGCAGCAATGAACTGTTCAGACAAGCATGGGATGGGAACGGATGCAGCGGTCCTGGTGACCGCCGGTGAAAGTGGTGTTAGTCCGGCGTGTAACGGTCACCTCAGGCGTAGGCGGTTTGCCCGCCACCTTGCAGCCAGCGGTCGGCCGACTGCAACACCAGCTGATACTCGGATTCCAGATCGGTGAACAGGGCAGGGATCTGGTCCAGCAGGCGCCCGGCGATTGCCTGTTCCAGCCTGAGTGAAGAGGCCACCATGCGCTTGGCGCCCAGCGTACCTATCGATCCCCGCAGGCTGTGCAGGATCTTGCCGGCGTCGGTGTAACGCTCCTCGCCCAGTGCGACGGCGGCCTGCTGCATCGGCGCCATGCCGGGCGCGCAGGCGTCGCGCACGATCTTGGACACCACGGCCAGCGCCTTATCGTCGTTGCCCATATACTTAAGCAAGGTATCGACCGAAAACACTTGTTCCTCGGCTGCCGGCGTTAAGGCGTCAGACATGCATCGCTCCGTGTGAGGTGAAAACTTCCTGCATCATACTCTTTCCCCGGTGCAGGCGTTACTGTTGTCCGTCATGGAACTGTTGCGTCAGGGTTTGTAATGGCGTGTCCGACAGCGGCGGCATCGCCACATTCGCCGGCGGCGCCACCCGCACCGGCTTGCTGCTGGCCTTGGCGGAATGCAACACATTGCTGGTCGCCTCGGGCGCCGCGTCCCAGACCGGATGGTCCAGTCCTTCGAACACGCGCTTCAGTTGATCGCCCCAGGTGCTGCGTATCATCTGGAAATACTGGTTGCGCTCGTCGATGGTGACGAAATGGGTGACCGCCAGCTTTTCGGTCTCGTACACCAGCAAATCCAGCGGCAGGCCGACCGATACGTTGGAACGCAAGGTCGAATCCATGGAGATCAGTGCGCATTTGGCGGCGTCGTCCAGGCTGGTGGCGGGGGTGACCACGCGGTCGATGATGGGCTTGCCGTACTTGGCCTCGCCGATCTGGAAATAGGTATTCTCGTCGTGCGACTCGATGAAATTGCCGGCCGAATAGATCTGGAACAAACGGCAGCGCTCGCCCTTGATCTGACCGCCGAAAATGATGCTGACGTTGAACTCGATGCCGAACTCGCCCAGCGCCTTGGCATCGCGCTCGTGCACCTGGCGCACGGCGTCGCCCAGCAGGCGGGCCGCCTCGTGCATGCTGCTGGCGGTCCAGATGCTGCGGCCGTCGGCATTCTGCTGTTCGGACACCAGCTGGCGTATCGATTGCGAGATCGACAGATTGCCGGCGGTCATCATCACCATCATGCGTTCGCCGGGGATTTCAAACACACTCATCTTGCGGAAGGTGCCGACCTGGTCCACCCCTGCATTGGTACGTGAATCGGAAAGAAACACCAGCCCGGCATTCAGGCGCATGCCCACACAATAGGTCATCGTTACAAGTTATTGATTAGAATAATTATTATTGTACACCTCCGTCACTGGGGCACAATCTGCACATCCACGCTCATCGACTCGGTGCCGCCGCCGCGCCGCACGCCGCGCACCGGCGCCGCCGCGTCATAGTCGCGGCCGATGGCCAGGCGGCAATACGCATCGGTCATCAAGCGCGCATGGGTCACATCGATGCTGACCCAACCGCTGTAATCCTTGTCCTCGGCCCAGGCGTCCACCCAGGCGTGGCTGGCGGCGTGGTCGCTCGTTTCCGGGTCGATATAGCCGGACACGTAGCGCGCCGGTATCCCGTGCGCATGGCAGCAGGCCAGGAACAGGTGGGCGTGATCCTGGCACACCCCTTCGCCCAGCGCCAGCGCATCGCTGGCCGTGGTGGTCACGGCGGTCGCACCGCTTTGGTATCGAACCGCACCAAAGATGTGCTCCGCCAGGCGAATCAGGTCCTTGGTGCGCGCCTTGCCGTCCGGCAGGCAGGACGCCGCCAGCTCCAGGATGCCGGGCGTGGGCTCGGTCAGCCGGGTCGAGACCGTATAGATCAGCGGCGACAGGCTGTCGCCGCTCGGGATGCGTCCCTGCTTCGGGCTGGTGGTCTCGACCACGCCGAAGGCCACGATGGCCAGCCCCTGGTGCGGCACATCCATGGTCATCATGTGCGACAGGTTGCCATAGGCGTCGGTGTAGGCGTGAACCTGGCCCGGCATGGCGATGTTCCACGACAGCACATGCTGCTGCGCCTCCGCGCGCGGCGTCAGGTGCAGCTGCTGGATGGTGTAGGCCAGCGGCGTGGTGTAGGTGTAGCGCGTTTCGTGACGTATCGTCAGTTGCATAGAGTGCCTCGTGTCATGCCGCCAGCGGCACCAGGAAATCGCGGCTGACGCGGTTGCCCAGTTGATAAATGTCTGCCAGGAAACGGGTCAGGGTGTCGTGCAGCCCGGCCTCCAGAATGTCGTCGATCTTGCCGAATTGCAGCTCGGCGTGCAGCCGGCCGGCAAATCGTTCGGTATCGGCCGAAACGCCGTTGCGCACCTCGCGCAGGTTCTGCACCACCTCGTCCATACAGGCCAGCAGGGAGCGCGGCATGTCGCCGCGCAGCATCAGCAGCTCGGCGATGCGCGCCGGGGTGATGACGTCGCGATACACCTTGCGGTAGATCTCGAAGCCGGACACCGAGCGCAACAACGCACCCCAGTAATAGAAGTCGCGCTGGGTCATGGTCTCGCCGGTGCTTTCCGCGCCGCCGCCGTGGAACTTCACGTCCAGGATGCGGGCGGTGTTGTCGGCCCGCTCCAGGAAGGTGCCCAGGCGGATGAAATGCACGGCCTCATCGCGCAGCATGGTGCCCACGGTGACGCCGCGCGACAAATGCGAGCGGAACTTGACCCATTCGAAGAACTTGCTGGGATCGTTCTCCAGCAGGTCGCTGTCCAGGCGTTTCTGCATGTCCAGCCAGGTCTGGTTCTGGATTTCCCACACCTCCGTGGTCAGCGTGCCGCGCACCGCGCGGGCGTTCTCGCGCGCCTCGGTCAGGCAAGCCACGATGGAGGAGGGGTTATCCGGGTCGCGCACCATGAAATCGATGACGGCGCGCGCCTCCAGCGAGTCATACTTGCGGTCGAACGCGGATTGCAGCTCGGAAATGCCGAGCATGGCGCGCCAGCCGTGGGCGTTTTCCTCGTCGGACTGCGGCAGCATCGACGTCTGCACATTGACATCGAGCATGCGGGCGGTGTTTTCGGCGCGCTCGGTGTAGCGCGCCATCCAGAACAGGTGATCGGCGGTACGGCTTAACATGGGGTCTCCTTAGCGTTCCAAAATCCAGGTATCCTTGGTGCCGCCGCCTTGCGACGAGTTCACCACCAGCGAGCCTTCCTGCAAGGCCACGCGGGTCAGGCCGCCGGGCACCATGGAAATGGTCTTGCCCGACAACACGAAGGGACGCAGATCGATGTGGCGCGGCGCGATGCCGCTTTCCACATAGGTCGGGCAGGCCGACAAGGCCAGCGTCGGCTGGGCGATGTAGCCGTCGGGCTTGGCGATCAGGCGTTGCCGGAAGTCCTCGATCTGCTGCTTGCTCGAGGCCGGGCCGACCAGCATGCCGTAGCCGCCGGCGCCATGCACTTCCTTGACCACCAGGTCCGGCAGGTTGGCCAGCGTGTAGGCCAGGTCTTCCTTCTTGCGGCACTGGTAGGTCGGCACATTGTTCAGCACCGGCTCCTCCGACAGATAAAACTTGATCATGTCGGGAACGAAGGGATAGATCGACTTGTCATCGGCCACGCCGGTGCCGATGGCGTTGGCCAGCGTGACGCGCCCCGCGCGGTACACCGACAGCAAGCCCGGCACGCCCAGCGACGAATCCGGCCGGAACGCCAGCGGGTCGAGGAAATCGTCGTCCAGGCGGCGATAGATCACGTCCACCCGCTTGGGGCCACGCGTGGTGCGCATGAACACCGTGTTATCGCTGACAAACAAATCCTTGCCCTCGACCAGCTCCACGCCCATCTGCTGGGCCAGGAAGGCGTGTTCGAAGTAGGCCGAGTTGTACATGCCCGGCGTCATCACGACCACGGTGGGATCGTTGATGCCCATCGGCGCCACCGAACGCAGGTTATCGAGCAGCAAGTCGGGATAGTGATCCACCGGCGCGATCTTGTTGCGGGCGAACAGTTCGGGGAACAGCCGCATCATCATCTTGCGGTCTTCCAGCATGTAGGAGACGCCGGACGGCACCCGCAGGTTATCCTCCAGCACATAAAACTCGCCCTGTCCGGCGCGCACGATGTCGACCCCGGCGATATGCGCATAAATGTCCGACACCACCTTGATGCCTTGCATCTCCGGCCGGTACTGGGCGTTCTTGTAGATTTGCTCGGCCGGGATGATGCCGGCCTTGATGATGTTCTGCCCGTGATAAATATCATGGATGAACATGTTAAGCGCCCGGACCCGCTGCACCAGCCCCGTCTGCAGCTGCTTCCATTCGCCCGCCGGGATAATGCGCGGGATCGTATCGAAGGGGATCAGCCGCTCGGTACCGGCATCGTCGCCATAGACGGCGAAGGTGATGCCGACCCGGCGGAAGGTCAGATCGGCCTCGGCCCGCTTGCGCTCGATGGTCTCGGCCGACTGGCGTTGCAGCCAGCCGCAAAACTCGCGGTAGTGTTCACGTACCTCGGCGCTGGCATGATGGGCCAGCCCGTCGGCAGTCATTTCGTTGAAGAATTTAGCCATATTGAACATTCCCTGATGAGTACATTTCTCTTCTATCAAGAAACGTGCCAGAGGAAATGCCCAATCTTGGTGCGTTTACTGGGCCAGGTCGATCTGCCAGAAACCGTTGCTGGTCTCGGTTTTATGCGCCGCCATCGCGGCCGGCAGCGTGACCTTCAGCGCCGCCATGCGGGCCGGGTCGACCATCACCGTCGGCGTTTCCTGGCGCAGGATGGGCAGCACGTCCGGCTTGGTGTGGCGTTGCAGGATCTTGGCGGCCTGGTCGCCGGCCAGCCGGCCGACCCGGGTGAAATCGGCGCCCACGTACAGCGCCGCGCCCGGCACCCGCACCATCGCCAGCGTCACCACCGGAATCTTGTTCGCGATACCGAAATCGCCCAGGTCGACCGCCGCCTCGTAGCGGTGCAGGCCGTAGTAGGTATCGAGCGGCACCGCGAACATCTCGACGCCGCGGCCGCCGTCGTACAGCTCCTTCAGCGACGGCGCGATCGGGTCGCTCTTGTTCACCAGCCGCGTGCTGACGTCCACGCCCAGCGGCTTGCCGTCGCGGGTGGCCGCCGCCACGTTGGCGACGCCGTTCTCGTCGTCGGTATGCACCATGCCGATCCGGTGCACATTGGGAAATACGTCGCGCACCAGTTTGAGCGAATCGGACATATCGGTGTACAGGGTGGAACCGGTCGCGCCTTCGCCGCCGTCGACCAGCGACACGCAGCCGGCATCCTCGGGATTGGCCACCGCCGTGAACACCAGCGGGATATGGGCGTCGACCAGCATGCCGCGCGCATACTTGGTGGCCGGCGTGCCGATGGTCAGCACCAGGTCGGGCTTGGCCGTGACGATGCGGCTGGTTTCCTGCCGGATCCGCAGCAGCACGCCCAGCCGGCTCCAGAAGCCGCCTTTCTCGACATCGAAGTCGATCGCCACGCGGTTGATGCTCAGGTTCTTGCCCTCGACCAGGCCGCTGCCTTGCAGCGACTTGATGAAGCCGTTGTAGGCCTGCTGGTAGGGCTCGATGTCGGTGACCTGCAATATCTCGACCTTGAAGACGCGGGCGTCGTCCATCGTTTCCGGCGGCAGGGGTTCAAAGGCGAGGGCGGTGAGATGGCCGGCGCACAGCGCCAGCGCGATCAGGGGAAGGGCGAGGGATTTTTGCATGGCTGGTCTAATTGCTGTCGATGCAACAATTAGACCAGAGATGCCCGTCAGGCATGCCTGCTATCGCATGCCTTGACGAGCCAATCTGCGCGTTCTGTGGGCCAGCCGCTACAAGTTGCCGCTGCTGCTGCCGGGGGTGGAGCGGCTGGTGCTGGCGCCGGGATCGCTTTGCAGGCTGCCGGTGCCGCTGCCCATCACGCTGCCGCTGGCGGTGCGGGCGCCGGGAGCGTTCTGCTGGGTGCCGTAGAAGTTGTGGATCTGGGTGCTGAATTCGGCGCTGGCCATGTCGGGCCAGTTATCCTTGTTGAAGCCGGGGGCGTTCTTCAGGTGCTCCTTGGACACGTCCAGCAGGAAGCGCTTGTTGGCGGTGTCCAGCTGCAAGGACTGCCAGGGCACGGCGAACAGCTTGTCGCCCATGCCCAGCCAGCCGCCGAACGACAGCACCGCGTAGGCGACGTTGCCTTGGCGCATGTCGAGCATGATTTCCTTGATGTCGCCCAGGTCTTCGTCCTGAAGGTTGTAGACGTCTTCACCGATCAGCGTATCGGCGCCCATCAGGCGAGGGCCGGGGCCGTCCGAGGTGTCGCTGTAAATGCCGTAGGTATCGCGGTCTAGGTAGCTCATGGTGGTCTCCAGATGATGAGTAAGGTCCCGCGCTGGATTACGCGGCGACAAAACTCATCATGCTTGGCGCGCCCCGGTACAGCTATAGGTGCGCGAGCGGTGTGGATGTAGGACGGGGATGAGTTCCTGAGGAACCAAACTCAGGCCGCCAGGTCCGTTGCCGCCACCACCCGGTTGCGGCCGTCGCGCTTGGCACGGTAGAGCGCATGGTCGCTGCGTTCGATCCACGCTTCATGGCCGGGATCGTCGGCGTTCAACAGCCCGACGCCGACACTGACCGTGAAGTGGAAGGGGCCGTGCTCGCTGGCCACCGGCGCCGCCGCCACGCGGGTCCGCAGGCGCTCGGCGAACAGGCAGGCGCCCTCGGCATCGGCCTGCGGCAGGATGATGACGAATTCCTCGCCGCCGTAGCGGCAGGCGCAATCGACCTCGCGCGACAGCGCGCGGATCTGCGCCGCCAGCACCCGGATCGCCTCGTCGCCGACCGGATGACCGTGGCGGTCGTTGATCTGCTTGAAATGGTCGATGTCGATCATCACCAGCGCCGCTTGCGAACCGAGCCGCTGCGAACGCTGCCATTCGGCCGCGATGCGCTCGTCCGCCACGCGGCGGTTGTGCAGGCCGGTCAGGCTGTCGGTGCCGGCCAGCATGTATAGCCGCTGGTTCGCATGGCGCAAGTCGGTCAGCAGCTGGTTGGTCAGCGTCTGCCAGTGGATGAACATGTGATAGCCGAACGCCGCGATGAACAGGATGATCAGCGCGAACACCCAGTAGAACGCCCAGGTGGTATCGCGCGCCACGTCCAGCGCGCGGGCCAGCGCGGCCGGAATGCCGGCAGCCTGTACTTGCAGCAGATTATCGGCCAGTCGCAGCGTCACGAAGCCGTAGACCAGCACGCCGAAGGCAACACAGCCCAGCAGGCGCAGCACGGAACCGCGCGGATCATGGCTGGCGTCGGCCAGCAATTGCGGGCGCGTCTGCTGCCAGCGCTCCACGCGCGGCCACAGCAGCGCCATCGCCGGAGCGCACAGCAACACGCTTTGCAGGAAGGCGCCCAGCCACCAGCCCTGCCAGATCGGCAGCAGCGCGGTGGAGTCGATACGATTGGTGTAGCACCAGACCAGCGCACCGCTGGAGCTGAAGATCGCCCCGACGAACGACAGCTGTATGTAGAACAGCATGGCGCCCGCACTGCTCAAATGCCGGCTGATGGCGATCGCCCGGTAGCCCAGCCCCATGACGGCGAAGCCGAGCGGATTCGCGGCGCTGAACAGCAGCGCCCAGGGCAGGGGCATGCCGCCGTACAGGGCCAGCGTCAGCGTCGCCAGATAGGCGGGAATGGCGCCCCACCACCAGCCGCAGGTAAGCGTCCACAGCAGGCAGATCACCAGCGGCGGATAGACGGTGATATACAGCTCGGCCCCGCCCAGCCGCAGCGGCAGGCCGGACCAGTGATAAATCACCGAAACCAGCCCCAATCCGATACTGGCGGCCAGCGACAGCAGCCACAGCGCCGCGACCGACAGCCGTTCACCCCGGTCGCCATGCCGGAACAGTCGCCGCACCGACAAGGCGCGCGCCATATGTGGCAGCTCCGCAGACGGCTGCTTGTATCTCATAAAGAATCCTCGTTGCATACGGGATTGTATCGCGGGGCTATGCCGACTTGCTACGCCTGATTGTCAGCGGCGCAGCGTCAGCCCATCGAGTGCGATGGGCGAGGCCGTGCCGCGCAACATGCCCGCCAGCAGGCTGGCCGTGCCGCAGGCGAAGGTGAATCCCAGCGGACCGTGCCCCACATTCAGCCAAAGATTCCCAAAGCGCGTGCCGCCGATGATGGGCGCGCTGCCCGGTGTGGCTGGCCGCAGGCCGGCCCACGCGTCGGCACGGTCGTAATCGGCCGCACCAGGCATGGCCTCCTTCGCCAACCTCACCAGTCCCTGCACGCGGCGCGGATCGATACGCGTGTCGGCCCCCACCATGTCCACCATGGCCGCCACCCGTAGTTGCGAGCCGATGCGCGCATACAGCACCTTGCGCTCGAAGTCGGTCACGCTGATTTCCGGCACCACATCGCCGGCGCGGATCGGCGCCGTCAGGCTGTAGCCCTTGAGCGGATACAGCGGCAGATAGATGCCAGCGCTCGCCGCCAGGTCGCGGCTCTGGATGCCGGCGGCCAGCACGTAATGGTCTGCCCGCAGCGGGCCGGCCGCCGTGCACAGCCACGCCACCTTGCCACGGTCGGCCCTGATCCCGGTCACATCGCGACGCACCACGCCAATAAAGTTGGGATGGGTTTTCAAGCGCCGCATCAGCAGTTCGCAGAAAGCGTGACAGTCCGCCACCGCCTCGCCGGGATTGAAGATGCCACCGGCCAGATCGCCTTGCAGCGCAGCCAGTGCCGGCTCGCGCAGCGCCGTGCCGGCCGGCGTCAGCACTTCGGCATCGGCGGCGGCCAGCGCGGCCGCATGCTCGAACAGCCGCGCGCTGCGATACACCACCAGCTTGCCCGCATCGCGCCAGGCGAAGTCGGACAGCGGCACATGCAGCGACAACGCCTGCATTGCTTGGCGGCTCAACTCGCCAAGCTGCAGCAACGTTGCGGTGGTGCGGCGGTTGGCGGCGGCATTGCAGTTGCCAAGGAATTGCAGCAGCCAGCGCCACTGCCGCCAGTCCGCCTCCGGCCGGAAGCGCAGCGGACCGTCCGGCTGGAACAACCACCGCAAGGCCTTCAACGGCACGCCCGCATCGGCCAGCGGCGCCACGTAGCGATAGCTGAGCTGCCCGCCGTTGCGGTAGCTCGCCATGCTGCCGACCTGGGCCTCGCGCTCGACCAGCGTCACGCGATAGCCGGCCTCGGCCAGCCACCACGCCGAGGTCAAGCCCACCACGCCGCCGCCGATAACGATGACCTCGCTCATCGCGTCACCTGCCGAGGATGGCCTGACGGTACAGCGCCGTCAGGATGCGCTCTTCGCTGCGCGTCATCGCCGAGTAGCGGCCGGGATTGCTGTCCGGGTCGGTGCCGGTGCCGCCGATCAGCGACACCATGCCGTTGCCGCGCTGCAGATCGACCACGAAGGTGGAGATCAAACCATACGCCTCGCCCAGATGGCCGGCCGCGCGGAAGCCGCCGCCCTCGACCAGCCGGTTGTCGTCAAAGCGCTGGCTGCCCAGCCCCCAGCTGTGATACAGGCCGCGATAGGTATCGCCGTTGCTGCCGTTGTACGTCCACTGCTGGCTGAACATCAGCGCCACCGATTCGGGCTGAAGGATCTGACGGTCCTGATAGCGGCCGTGACTGGTCAGCATCAGCATGACCTTGCCCAGGTCGGCGGCCGAGATGCGCAAGCCGCCCGTCGGACTGAACAGCGTGCCGTTGCTGCCGATGACGTAGCCAGCCATGCCAGCCGGCGCCGCCGGCGGACGCACACCGTAGTCGTCCACCTGCGCAATCCACGGACCATCGGGATTCCACACCTCGGTATCAACGGTGCGCTTGCGATACAGCGTTGCCACGTTATCGATCTCGGTGGCGGAGAACTCGGACGGGTTGTAGCCGCCGCGCAGGCCCATCGGTTCCAGCAGCAATCGCTTCATCAGCCGGTCGAAACGCTCGCCGCTGACTTTCTCCATGATGGTGCCGATCACGCCCCAGTTCAGGTTGGTGTACATGAAGTAGCCGCCCGGACCATGATCGCCGGCCCACATGCCGGCCGTACCGCTGTTCAGCTTGTCGCGGATGGCGACATCCGCGCTCCAGAAGTAGCCGGCCTCGTCGCGCAAGGACGACGTATGCGTCAGCAGCATGCGCAGGGTGATCGCCTGGTCGGGAAAGTGCGGATTGCGCAACGCATAGCCGAGATACTGGCTCACGTCCGTATCCAATTCAAGCAAATGCTGCTCGATCAGCCGCATCACGCCGAAGGTCGTCATCATCTTGGAGATCGAGGCGATGCGGTACATGGTGTCGGCATTGGCCGGCGCAGCCGCCGCGCCGATGCGGCGCTGGCCGGTTTGATATTGGTACTGCACCTTGCCGCCGCGCACAGCCAGCACCGACAGGCTGGCCAGCGGCATCGCCGGATCGGCGGCGATGGCGGCCAGTTCCTGGTCCAGCGAGGCGGCCATGCCACCGCCGCTGGCGCCGGCCATCAGCAACATCCCCATCAAGGCCTGCATCTCGCGTTTCATGGTGGCCTTAAAAATATACTCGATGGACAAGAATACTGTGAGCGCAGGCCGCCTGCCAATGAAAACCGGATCTTGCCGTATAACTTTTCGGAATGCCTGCCGAGCAAGCTTTCATGACTACGCGGCGATATCTGAGCTTACACTTTCAACATGCTCAAAACCGAAACCCCCAGCCAGGAACATGCCGGCCTGGACCAGTATCCGGTAGCCGCGCTGGTCAATACGCTGATCGCCGACCAGCTTACCGCCGTCGCCGCGGTGCGCGCGGCGGCCGACGTCATTACTGCTGCGGTCGAAGCCGCCGTGCCCCGCATCGCCGCCGGCGGCAGGCTGATCTACGTCGGCGCCGGCACCTCGGGCCGGCTCGGCGTGCTGGACGGGGTGGAACTGCATCCGACGTTTTCGTGGCCGCACGACCGCGCCTTGTCGCTGCTGGCCGGCGGCAAGGGCGCCATGTTCAAGGCAGTGGAGGGCGCGGAGGACGACGGCAAGCAAGGCTTCCTCGACCTGGCGGCCCTGCTGCCGCAAGCCGGCGATGTGATCATACTGCTGGCCGCCTCCGGCAGCACGCCCTACGTGCTCGGCGCGCTGGACGCCGCCCGCACTGCCGGCGCGCTCACCATCGGCATCGCCAACAATACCGATGCGCCTGTCGCCGCGCGAGCCCAGTTCGGCATTACGCTCGATACCGGACCGGAAGTGATCTCCGGCAGCACCCGCCTGAAGGCCGGTACCTCGCAAAAAATCGTCCTCAACACCATCTCCAGCGCCATCATGGTGCGCTTGCACAAGGTCTACGGCAACCTGATGGTCGACATGAAGGCCACCAACGCCAAGCTGCTGCGGCGCGCCGTGGCGCTGACCATGCATGCCACCGGCGCCGACGAGCCCAGCGCGCACTTCGTGCTGGAGCAATGCGACTACCACGTCAAGGCGGCGATCGTGGTGCTGCTGCGCCAGGTCCCGGTGGCGCGGGCGCGGGCCTTGCTCGACCAAAGCGCTGGCAGCGTCCGGGCGGCACTCCTGCTACAGTAGCGCACCGTCATAGCGAAAGAGGAAGATGCGGCTGCGTCACATAGAAGTTTTTCACGCGATCATGCAAGTCGGCACCATCAGCGGCGCCGCACAGGTACTGCACATCTCCCAGCCGGCCGTCACCAAGGTCTTGCAGCACTGCGAACTGCAACTGGGCATGCCGCTGTTCGAACGTGTGCGCGGCAAGCTGTACCCCAAGCCGGAAGCGCACCGCCTGTTCGCCGAAACCGAAAAACTGAACCGCGACCTGCAGGGCATACGCCGCCTGGCGGCCAGCCTCAAGGGCCGCGCGGTGGAGACCATCCGCCTGGTGTCGACGCCGACCGTGGCCGCCAGCGTGCTGCCGCAGGCGATGAGCAACTGGCGCCGCGCCTTCGCCGACACCCGCTGCGAACTGGCGACCCACCACACCAGCGAAATCGTCAACACGCTGCGGCTGGGCGAGGCCGACCTCGGCCTGTCGCTGCAAGACCCGCGCCATCCGGGCATCGTCGCCGAGCCGATCGCGCAGGGCGTGATGACGGTGATCGCGCCGCTCGGCCGCTGGTCCGCCGCGCGAACCGCTCAGCCGTTCTCCGCGCCGGAGCTGGAAGGTGAGCTGATCGGCTACGCCGACAACGATCCGCTCGGCGACCAGGTGCTGGCGGCCTGCGAAGCGCAAGGCATCACGCCGCATTTCCATACCGTCGTGCAGACTTACCAGATCGCCCGTTCGCTGGTGGAGGCGGGCGGCGGCATGGCGGTGGTCGATCCCTTCACCGCCGCTTCCGGGCGCGGACGCCTGCAAAGCCGGCCGTGGGCGCCGGAAATCGCTATCCAGCTGTATCTGCTGACGCCGGCCCATGCGCCGCTGTCCCACGGCGCCAGCCAGCTGGCCGCCAGCATCGCCGAGGCCGCCCGCGCCTTGCTCGCCTAGTCTTTATTCGAAGGAAATGTGGCTTAAATGCTACAAGTGCCATTCCTGAAAGTTCCCGCCACTGGCATGCTGGTGGGAACAGCTCCAGTTCATGACTAAAGGTTATAGCGACAAGCGCTAATTTCATTGGCTGGTCAAGGAAGCAAGGCGCTAATCTGGACGGATAAGTTTTCAGATTCACCACAGGGAGAGACCGTGAAGGTTAAAAAACTGGCGCATATGATTGCGCTGATGGGCGTGTTCGTCCCGGCCGCGGGGCCGGTGTTCGCACAGGATGGCGCTGCCGTCATGCAGCGCGTGGAAATCACCGGCAGCAGCATCAAGCGCCTGGCGAAGGAGGGCGCTTTGCCGGTCCAGGTGATCAACTACGACACCATTGAAAAGTCCGGCATCACCAGCACCGAGCAGCTGATCCGCAGCCTGTCCGCCAACGGCACCGGCGCCGACAATATGACTTCCGGGAACAACGTCTTCGGGGCGGACGCCGACCGCGTCAGCGGCGGCGCCTCGTATGCGTCCTTGCGCGGCCTGGGTCCCAACAGCACGCTGGTGTTGTTGAACGGCCGCCGCATCGCCACCTTCGGCGCCAGCGCCAAGGCGGTCGACCTGAACGCGATCCCGCTGGGCGCGATCCAGCGCGTGGAGATCCTGAAGGACGGCGCCTCCGCCATCTACGGCACCGACGCCATCGGCGGCGTCATCAACTTCATCCTGCGCACCGATTACCACGGCGTCGAAGCCGCGCTCAATGACAACTTCACCCAGCACGGCGGCGGCGCCAACCGCCGGCTGTCTCTGCTGGGCGGCATCGGCTCGCTGCAAAAAGACGGCTACAACGTCATGGGCAGCGTCACCTATGACAACAACGAAAAGCTGAGCTCGCACGACCGCGCCTTCGCCAACGGCTTCCAGCCTGCGCGCGGCCTGTCGCCGGACACCACCGGCACGCCCTACGCCAACCAGCTGACCGGTGCCGGCACCGCGCTGGGCACCGGCTTCAAGCGGCCGGGCGATCCCACCACCTACCTGCAGGCGAATCCGCTGAGCTTCCAGGGCAAGTGCGATTCCATCCCCGGCATGTCGCAGTACCAGACCGCGCTGTGGAAGGATGTCACCGCCGCCACCCGCAGCACCTATTCCTGCGCCTACGATTACGGCGCCGACTACATCATCAGCTTCCCGGTCGAGCGCCTGAACGCGGTCTCGCGCGGCACGCTGCAAATCAGCCCGGACCACAAGCTGTTCGTTGAAGCGCTGTACGGCCACAACAAGGCCACGGCGGAGTTCACCCCGGTGCAGATCTCGACCTCGCTGGCCAACGGCAATGCCTACCCGGTCGGCGGCGCGTACTACCAGGACCTGTCGGCCTTCATTCCGACCTTCGACAAGACCAAGCCCATCATCTACAAATGGCGCGCCAACCCGTGGGGCAACCGCGTCCAGGAAAACGTCACCGACAACGCGCGGCTGCTGATCGGCGCGGAAGGGATATTGTTCGGCAAGTGGGACTACCGCACCGGCCTGTCGCATGGCGAGAGCACCACCAAGACCGCGCTGCTTGACGGTTATGGCTACACCAGCAAGATCTACTCGGCGCTGGGCAGCGGCATCATCAACCCATGGCTGACCGCCGGCCAGACGCAGACACCGGAAGCCATGCAGCTGGTCGAGTCGACCAAGTTCCGTGGCGCTTTCCAGCACGGCAAAACCACATTGACCCAGCTGGACGGCAATCTGTCCGGCGAAGTCTGGCAGCTGCCGGCTGGTCCGTTGTCGATGGCGGTGGGCTTCGACCTGCGCCGCGAAGGCTACAACTTCGAGCAGGATGTCGACGCCACGCAGATCCTGCTGTCGCCGGGGAACGCCGCGTTGAAGGAAGCCAGCCGCGACATCAAGGCGGTCTACACCGAGCTCATCGTACCGATCACCAAGGAACTCGAAACGCAGCTGGCGGTGCGCCGCGACCACTACAGCGTGTTCGGCGCGACCACCAATCCGAAAATCTCGTTCCGCTACCAGCCCAATGGCATGCTGGTGTTCCGCGGCTCGGCCAACAAGGGCTTCCTGGCGCCGAGCTTCACGCAGCTGTATTCCGGCCGCCTGTTGCAGGAACTGCCGAACGGCACCATCGATCCCGTCTATTGCCCGACCCATCCCGGCGATCCCGCCTTCTGTGCCATCGCGCGCCTGCCTTACTACGGCGGCGGCAACCCCGCGCTGAAACCGGAGACCTCGAAGCAGGGCAGCCTGGGCATGGTGATCGAGCCGGTGCGCGGCTACTCGGCGTCGCTCGACTACTGGGCCATCAACTCGCAGAACCGCATCCTGAACCGCACGCCGCAAATCGTGCTGGCCAACGCGGGGCTACTGTCCCAGAACATCGTCCGCAATCCCGACAACACGATCAAGTACGTCGACGCCGGCTGGATCAACGCGGCCGGCACCAAGACGCGCGGCGCCGACCTGAGCCTGCGCGGCGAGGGTAAGCTCAACAGCTACAAGTGGACCTTCAACCTCGACGGCACTTATACGCAGAGCTTCAAGTTCGCCGAGATCGAAGGCCAGCCGTACCAAGAGTATGTCGGCAACTTCTACACCCGCGACCTGTACCTGCGCTGGAAGCACAACGCCAGCCTGAGCGTGTCGCGCGGCGACTGGAGCGGCATGCTGATCCAGAGCTACAGCTCCGGCTACAAGGACCAGCTGCCGGACGGCGGCAAGGCGGCGCCGCCACCGGGCTTCAATCCCAACGTGAAGGCCTACACCAAGTACGATCTGTCGGCCACCTACACCGGCTTCAAGAACGTGACGATCACCCTGGGCATCCAGAACCTGCTCGACACCGATCCGCCGTTCACCGCGCACAACGTGGATGAAGTGGTGGGCGCGGGCTGGGATCCACGGGTGGCCGATCCGCGCGGACGTGCGCTCAACGTACTGCTCAAGTACAAATTCCTGTAATGTCGGCAGAGCACAGCCGGCGGCGGTTCGGCCATTTGGTGGCCGCCGCCGCGCTGGGTATGTCCACCGCCGCCACCGCCGCGCCGGCCCGGAGGAAAACCATGCCACTGATCAAACCGCGCCGCTTGCTGCCGGGCGACCTGGTCGGCCTGATCGCGCCCGGCGGCCACACCAATGACGCGGCGCTGGCCGAGGCCGTCGCCAATATCGAATCGCTGGGATTGCGCGTGCGGCTGGGGGACAACATCCATTACGTCTACGGCAATTACGCCGGCACGGTCGAGCAGCGGCTGGCGGATCTGCACGCGATGTTTCTCGATCCCGACATCAAGGCTGTGTGGGCGGTGCGCGGTGGTTCCGGCTGCATCTCGCTGCTGGAGCATATCGATTACCGGCTGATCCGCGCGCATCCGAAAGTGCTGATCGGATATTCCGATATCACCTGCCTGCACCTGGCCCTGCTCAAACAGGCGGGACTGGTCACATTCCACGGCCCGGTGGCCACGTCCACTTTTTCCGACTACTCGGTGGAGCAGCTGCGCAACGTACTGATGGCACCGCACGACAACTACACGATCGCCATGTGCGCCGACTATCCGCCGCCGCGCACCGTGCATGGCGGCGTCGCCACCGGGCGGCTGATCGGCGGCAACCTGTCGCTGGTCAGCGCGCTGGCGGGCACGCCGTACGCGGCCGACTTCAAGGATGCCATCCTCTACCTGGAGGAAGTCAATGAAGAACCCTACCGCGTCGACCGCATGATGACGCAGCTTCAGCTCAGCCAGGGCTACCGCCACGCCGCCGCCGTCGTGCTGGGCATCTTTGAAAACTGCGAGGGCGTGGAGGGCGAGAACGCGCTGTCGCTGGATGATACCGTCGACCAGCACTTGCTGCCGCTGACCCGGCCAGCCGTGGCGGGCTATTCCTTCGGCCACATCCGGCACCAGTTCACGCTCCCCGTCGGCCTGCGCGCCAGGCTGGACACGGGGCAGCAAACCCTGACCCTGCTGGAGCCGGCCGTCAGCTAGGCGCGCAAGCCATGCCGGCCTGATACAGCTCGCATCTGTTTTTGCCGCTGCGTTTGACTTCGTACATGGCGCAGTCCGCGTGCTTCATCAGCTCCGGCAGATTGCTGCCATGCCTGGGGTAGAGGGCTACACCTACGCTCGCGCCCAGCGTGTAAGAGACGCCGTTCACCTCGACCGGCGTCATCATTTGCGCCAGCAGCTTGTTGGCGATTTCCAGCGCCTGCTCCTCATTGATCAACTGGGTGCCGATGACGACGAACTCGTCGCCGCCTATCCGGGCGCAGATGTCGGTGCTGCGGGTGTGGGTCTTCAACCGTGCCGCGATGATTTTCAACACCTCATCCCCCACGTCATGCCCGGCCTTGTCGTTGATGGGCTTGAAGTTATCCAGGTCAATGTACAACATGGCGACGACCTGGTGTGGCCGGGTCGCCAGCAACAAGGCCTGGTCGAACAAGGTCGCCATATGGCGCTTGTTGCTCAGGCCCGTCAGGGGATCGTGGAAGGCGAGATCGAGCGCCTCGGCTTCGGCGTCCACCAGGCGTAGCTGGAACAGCGTCAGCACGGCAGCCAGCAGCGACAGATATTGCAGCAACACCAGCACGGTACCGATCAGGAAGCTGTCCTTGAACCAGGTCGGATGGAAGTAGACGACGATGGGCGCGACGAACCAGTGGATCGCCAGCAGACCGCTGGCCACGGCCGTGACCCGCAGCGGAAACCGTGGGTAGTCGCCACGCCGACACAAGGCCAGCCAGGCCATGCATGCCAGCAGGCCGGCATTGACGGTGGCGTAGCCCATCGACCGGAACAGCGGATGGGTGTCGGCGATCAAGGTCACAAGCAGCCAGGTTTCCGCGGCCAGGCCGGCGATCCAGAAACCGCGGATGCGCATGTCGATGTTCAGGAAGCGCACCATGCCGGTCAACAGCAGCGGCTTTTCCATGATGTTGAAGACCGCGTAGGCCGCCGTAGCGATGCGCCGGTCTTCCATCGGGAGCAGCAAAACGACAACGAGACGCGCAATCAGCGCACACGAGATCGACATGGCCCACCAGCCCGAACCCCGATTGGTCCGCGGAATCGTCCCGACCCATAGGAATAGCAGCGCGAACATAAAATAAATGGTGCTGCCCATCGTATGGATGATCGCGTGCGACATGGGACCTTCTCCTGTGCAATCAGTAAATCTTACCTCAGGGAAGATATTAATTTGGAATCAAGTTGCCTTGGCCCGGGTGCGGGCGACGCAGTGTTGTTGCCGCGCATCACACCGGGGATTTGCTACACTGCGTGCTTTTTCAAGTTTCAAGGAATCCCATGCCCACCCCAACCGAGTTGCGCGCCTATGCGCTGCATTGCCTGCTGGAGAGCGACCCCGGCGCCAAGGTGGCGGCGGTCGCGGCGATGGCGGCGGCATCGCGCGCGGGCCAATGCGGGCTGGAACCGGCCAGCGTCATCGTGCCGTCTGGCGCCATTCCGGGCCGGCCGGCCAAACCGGAGCTGGTGCCGCCGCTGTCGGTGGGACGGCGCTCGATGGCGACGGTGGAGGGCAGGGCCATGCTGATCCACGCGCTGGCCCACATCGAATTCAACGCCGTCAACCTGGCGCTGGACGCGCTATGGCGCTTCCCCGACCAGCCGCAGGAGTACTACATCGACTGGCTGCGCGTGTCCGCCGAGGAAGCGACCCACTTCGCGATGCTGGCCGCCCACCTGCAAACGCTCGGCTACCAGTACGGCGACTTCCCGGCACACGACAGCCTGTGGGAAATGGTCGGCAAGACCACCGAAGACGTACTGGCCCGCATGGCACTGGTGCCGCGCACGCTCGAAGCGCGCGGTCTGGACGCGATCCCGCCGCTGCGCGCCAAGCTGGCCCAAGCCGGCGACCGCGACGCGGCGGCTATCCTGGACATCATCCTGCGCGACGAGGTCGGCCACGTGGAGATCGGCAACCGCTGGTACAACTACCTGTGCCAGCAGCGCGGCCTGGAACCGCGCGCCACCTATGCCGAGCTGGCCATACGCTACAAGGCGCCGACGCCGCGCGGACCGTTCAACATTGAGGCGCGCCTGAAAGCCGGCTTCACCGAGGAAGAGGTGAAGGCGCTGTAGCCCTCACTCCAGTCCTTCCTGGAACAGCGTCGCTTCCAGTTCTCGGCGATGGCGCAATCCTTTAAGTTCCTTACCCTCCCATAGCCGTGCCATCTGACGAATCAAGTCGGGAATGACGGCATAGTCGCCTGACACCAATGCATGCTTAATCGCGCGCATTTCCTTGTAGCGATCGCCGTGCGCGTTGAAGGAGGCACCTCGGTTGTAGACCAGCGATACCAATGCACCCAGTGATTTATCAGATAACTTATTCGCCAACGGCACGGCGCTCAGCGTTTCTCCTATGTACAACGGCAGCGCCTTTTCCTTGAACTGGGAAAAGGCGACGGTCCATGGCACCAGAACGTCGTGCAAGCCAAGTATCAATCCACCGGCGTTGGTGCCGGTCTTTCCGCAGACCTTTTGTAACTGCCCCAAATCGGCGGTGTCCACATAGCCGCTCCAGTCCTCCTTGATCCAGGCGCTCTTGGAATACCCCAAATCGTAGCCCACGCCTATCGTCGCGCCAGACCTGCCGCCAGGCCAGACAGGTCGCCGATATAAGGCCTCGTAGCGGGGTTCGCTGGTCACTTCCAACAGCACCATCAGTCGGACGGCTTCGTTGGCCACGTGTCGCTCAGAGGGATTTCTGCGTGGCGGAACCGCGCTGGCTGCGCCGTTCTGGTGTCGCTCACGCAAGTGCCGCACCCGCTCCAAATGGTCTGGATCGTTGAGCGCTTGCGCAAACAGCGTCTCAAATTTGGACATGCGCTGCGCATAGGGGTATAGCATGGATAAGCTTGCGACAGCGCCCAATCCACCAAGCAAAATACTTCGGCGTTCGGGATTCATGATGCTTCCTACCCCAGACTGGTCCAAACAACCAGGGAGAAGTCCTTTTTCGATCCGATCTGCGGTATGTGGGAAAGCGGCAGGACATTTCGGTCCGTGGCGTAGATCTCGATGCTATCGGGCGAAGTAATTGAAAGGCCTTTACCCCAGCGGAAGGAGCTGTTGAGGCTGCTACTACCGAGTGCCAGCAGCGCCGCCAGTGCAAGTCCCATCGGCGGATCGATGCAGGCAAGGTATTTTTCCAGAAGGGTGATCGAGTCGCTCACCCCAGGGACCGGCATCGCCTTCTGCGCCAATTGGATACAAGCAGGCGGTGCGCTCTCGAGATCCAACTTGTAAAGGGCGATCAGGGAATTGGAACCGTCATCGTCCGCGTTCATCGAGACCAGGTAAATGCCACCGTCCACTTGAGTGATGAGTGCCAAGCCTGCGCCGGACGCCTCAAAATCATCGTCGCGAAATATTTCGGCGAAAGAGACGGTCCCGTCAGGCAGCAAGGATGAGTTGGCGGATTTGTAGACAGTCAGCGAACGACCGTTAACGCCGGCCACGATATATTTTCCATCCTCACCAACCTCCTTGGTCATCGCAACGCCATTGATCCCGTCGTTCGGCCTTGGGATTGCGCCGATAAGAACGATCGGCTGATCGTGCCGTGCATTCCGGATATCGTAGATCTGAATTTCAGACACTTCGGCTCCCTTGCCGGATGCCGATAGCTGGATGCCCATCGCCATAAAGCTTCCGCATGCCTGCGCGCCGCATGGATGACACCAGCCGGGATGCGCCGTGTTGTAGGTGCAATCAATCTGGCCTTGATCGCCCGCGCTTATGGCGTCTCCGATCAAGTATTTTCCGTTGGATGCCGGGAAAAGTGGGATGAGGTTGGTATGCGAAAAGATGAGCTTGTCCCCGAATGCGGCGATGCCTTTGAAGTGGGATTCGATCAGCCCCGCCGGCGTAATCGGGGCGCTCTTGCATTCGTAGTATTCACGTGTAGCCTGGATGGGCAGCGATTCGAATACCGCCCGGATGTCATTCATTTGCAGATTGGCTGCGATAATGCCGTTGCCGGCATCAAAGGCTTGGGACTGGATCATGATGGACCTCATAGATTGGAAGTTGTTATAACCTGATGACCCCATGCCGCCGCTTGGCCGGCAGGGAGTCACAGCAGGCGAACCGTTAATTGGCGCCGAACGTCGCCGGCGCGAACGTGACTGTCACAACCCGGAGCAGGTCGACGTAGTCGCCATACGACCCGGAGAAGCCCAATAGCCGCGTGGAGCCCGACTCCTCCCAGGAGCCGTTGTAATCGCAGCCGCGTGGATTGGGAGGCCAACTGGTGGGGGTCGACGAGCGCGACGTGGTGAAGGTGATCTGGTTGATCACATTGCCATAGGTCGTTGCGATCTTCGTGATGCGTTCGCCTTCGCCGAAGGTGATGGTGCTGGGGCCATAGCCGCCATCGCCACCGTGGGTACACTGATTGGTGTTGTCGCCGGCTGCATAGACGATGGCGATCGAGTCCAGCACTTTGTCGCCTTTTAGCGCAATGCTTTTGATGGTTGTCTTCTGCGGCACGTCATTCAGCGAGACATCCGTGAAGACTTGATCGCCGCCGCCTGTCGAAAGCATCACCGAGCCGAGCGTACAATTGAGAACCGGCGCTTGCCAACCGGTGGAGTTCAACGCGGGCACCGTCAGCGTTTGCGTTGGATTATTCTCCAAGCTGTTGAACAGCTCCCTCAATGTAGCCAGGTCGGCAATCACCAGCGCGCCGTTCCGGGACAGTGCATCGTCGTTATACGCGTAGGTCCTGTAAATATCCTCAACCGCCGCCACGCTGTTGGCCAAAGCGTAGGTGTTGGCGTACACGGTGGACAAGGCTGGACTAGCTGCCGCCTCCAGAAAGCGCTGGACATTCGTTACGATCTTCTGGTAGTCATCCGCCAGGTTTGCGGGGAAGTACGGCACGCGGGTATAGGGCGAAGTCGAGAAGGACAAAGTCACTGCACCATTTGCCGACACCTGGGTCGGGAAATTCAGCGCAAACTGCACGATATCTTCCGTCGCAGGATAGGCCGCCGCCGATCCGCGGAGGAATTGTTTCAGCGACTTTTCGGTTGTTATGCTCGAAAATGCATTCTGCAAACTCACCTGTAGCGATGCATCGATGGTGCCGCCCTCGCCAATGCCGTGCGCCTTCAGCGTCGATATTACCGAGCTTTGTTCATCGACCGACCGGGAATGGAAGGAATAGACCGCGGCGTATTCGCCGCCTTGCTTGATGCCGTCGACGAAGCTGTCGCCGTAAACCGAGAAGAACGACTTGGCATCGGTGTACGATGGATCATCGAACGAGACGGTGGAGTATTGGGCGGCCGCCGTGATGGCGTTAACGTACGCAACGATATGCACGCTCGTCGTGGTCACCTTGAGTTTGCGGAGAAAATCGGACTTCGCGTCAACCGAGCCAAACCCACAGGAGGCAGACACTGAGGCGGAAATGCTCAAGGCGTTGCTGACGTCCTCGATGCAGGTGCACACTGTGTAGCCCATGGTGCCTGCCAGGCCGCCGTTGGTGAATGTTCCTTTGACCGCCGTCGAACGCGGCGCGCTCATGAAGGAGTCATATCCGACAAACAGACTGGCGGGTTCCGCTGTGGCACCGGCGCTCCCCACCGCCAGGGACAGCTCAGGCCTGGCGTTAATGGATGCTGCGATTCCCAGTGCATCTTGTGTGGTCAGGTTTTTCATTTTCATTCCTTAATGTAATGATTCAAATTGACGGCGCGCTGTGCTGCCGCGTGCCGCATCGGTACCATGCCATCGCTGTTCCAGCGTGCATCCGCCGGATACAGTGTTGTCAGGGATGTAATCATGGTATGCTTCAAACTTATTCCGGTCTGTCCCCAGAATTGCGGACAAAGAATCAACGCGGGGCATCAGCGGAGACCCCCGAATGTGGCATCATGCGTAACCCGCGTCGTGCATAACCCTTTACCGGCCAGTACCAGCATCGGCCTGTCGCTTCCTCATGCAGACACCCTCCGCCAACGTCCCGATCCGTGTAGTCCTCGTGGAGGACGACGTCGATTTTCAGCAAATGCTGCGGAACATGATCAACGGCGCGCCGGACATGGAGTTGCTCACGGTCGCCAGCACTCGGGCGCAAGGCTTGCGGGCTGCTGACGCGCTGGCGATGGACGTGCTGCTGGTTGATCTGGGTTTGCCGGATGGATCGGGTATCGACGTCATTCGCGCCGCGCATCTGAAGCAGCCCGATTGCGGCATCATGGTCTGCACCGTCTTTGGCGATGAAATGCATGTCATGCAATCGTTGGAAGCCGGCGCCACCGGTTACTTGCTCAAAGATAGCGAAGCCCACAGCATGGTGGGCGAGATTCGCAGCCTGCATCTGGGCGGCAGCCCCATCAGCCCACTTATCGCTCGCCAGGTCCTGATGCGCTTTCGCCAGCAGAATCCTGCCCCGTCGCTTCCTGTCCCGTTGGAGCAGGAAGCGACGCGCCCTTTGCTATCCGCCCGCGAGCAGGAAGTCCTTGAACTCATCACCAAAGGCTTTACCGCAGATGAAATTGCGGTACTGATCGCGGTATCGCGTCATACCGTGCTCACTTTCGTGCGCCGCATTTATAGAAAACTCCAGGTCAACTCCAAGGCCGAGGCGATCTACGAGGCCAGGCAGCAGGGTTTGCTCCGAAACTAATACGGTGTTGCGCGTCGCATGTCTGCCGATATTGTGCAGCCTGTTCTGGTATGGCACGGCGCAAGCCGAAACACCCCTGCATATCACAAAAGCCGAGCTGCTGGTCGCGGCAGGCCACGGCTATTCCGCACCGCCCTACGAAGCCGACACCAGCCGACTGCAAGGCCGATGGGAGTCGGTGGCGCTGCCGCATGCGCTAGTCCGACAATTGACTCCGCTTGCCAGCCCGGACCAGCCATCCGGCCCGGCTACCGTGGTGACCTGGTACCGCATGCAGGTGCCGGCGTTGCCGGCGTCCTCCGCACCGCGCTATCTCTACATCCCGCGCTGGAAAACCGACGGCCAGATCGCCGTCTACGGCGACCACCGCCTGCTGTACCAGTCGCATGAGAACGTGTACTGGAATGGCTGGAACATCCCGCTCTGGATCGCGCTGGACGGCACCGCCCACGCCGCACCGCCGCGCACCATCCTGCTGCGCATCGAGCGTCCCAGCACCTCCGGCGGCGGCATCTCCACGCTCTGGCTGGGCACCGACGCCAGCCTGAACTGGCGCTACCGCGCGCGCTATCTGGTGCAGGTGCAACTGCCCTACACCAGCAGCGCGGCCTTCCTGGCCGTCGGCCTGTTTTCCTTCTTCGTGTGGCTGCGTCTGCGCGGCGAAACCATCTACCTGCTGTTCTTCTTGATTTCGGTCGCGTCCTTTTTGCGCACCCTGCATTACCACGTGGGGGAGAGCCGGCTGCCCATCAGCGACGAATGGTTCAGCTGGATCACCATCAACGCGATCTTCTGGATGGTGCTGGTCACCCACTTCTTCCTGAACTTTCTGCACCGGCATCCGGTGCGCTGGCTCAATCGCATGGTCTGCGCGGTCACGGTGTGCATCGGCATCCTGACCTTGCCCTGGCTTTCCTTCGTGCTCGACTCCTACACGCTGGCGCCGCTGGCCTATATCGTCCTGATGCTGGTGGGGACGGCGGTGGGGGCGGTGGGCGGCTACCAATGCTGGCGCACGCATTCGCACGATGGTTTGCTCCTGAGCGCATGGGGCATCATCGGCCTGCTGCTCGGCATCTACGACTGGCTGCTGCAGAATAATTACGTGGACATCGAGAACATCTATCTGGGTCCCTACAACAACATCGGCGCCTTCCTGATTTTCATGTACATCATCTACCTTCGTTTTCTGGAAGCGAACAACAACGTCAGGCTGGTCAACGCCGGCTTGCAGCAGCGCTTGCAGCAACGCGAGGACGAGCTGCAGGAGACCCACCGGCGCCTGCGCGAGATCGCCCTGATCCAGACGCTGCACGACGAGCGCCAGCGCCTGACGCAGGATATGCACGACGGCATGGGCTCGTCGCTGCTCACCGCGCTGCTGGCGGTGGAGCGCGGACACATCGACACAGCGATGGTCGCGGACGTGCTCAAGAATTGCATCGACGACCTCAAATTGACGATCGACTCGATGGAACCGATACAGGCCGACCTGTTGCTGCTGCTGGCTACCCTGCGCTACCGCCTGGGGCCACGGCTTGAGAGCGCCGGCATCAAGCTGCGATGGGAAGTGGACAATGTCCCGCCGATGGCCTGGATCGATCCCCGCAACGCCTTGCATATTCTGCGTATCCTGCAGGAGGCGTTTGCCAATATCGTCAAGCATGCGGCGGCCACCGAAATCCGCGTCGCCACCGGCGTCGAGGCCGGCTCGGTGCTGGTCATCCTTACCGACAACGGCCTCGGCTTCTCGGTTGACGAGGGACTGAGCAAGGAGGGCAAGGGGTTGCGCAATCAAATACGCAGGGCGGCGTCGATCGGCGCGGAGCTGAGGCTGGAGTCGGACGCCTCCGGTACCCGCCTGACCTTGTGCCTGCCCATCGTCAAAGTCCTGTGAAATCCCCGCCTTCCGGCGTTTTTGATCTGCGTCAAGGTTTTTGTTACTTCACCTCAATAGACTGTAAAGCGAGCCGGACCACACATCCGTTCAATCCAGCCGAGGTGGAGACCATGAAAATACAATTCCTAGGAGCGACCGGCACCGTGACCGGCTCCAAATACCTGCTGACCTCGGGTGCCGCGCGCATGCTGCTCGACTGCGGCCTGTTCCAGGGCTACAAGCAACTACGGCTGCGCAACTGGGCGGAGCTGCCGGTCGCGCCATCCACGATTGAGGCCGTGGTGCTGACCCACGCTCACCTGGATCACAGCGGCTACCTGCCTCTGCTGGTCAAGAACGGCTTCCGCGGCAAGATCCTGTGCAGCGAGGCCACCTACGATCTGTGCAAGATCCTGCTGCCCGACAGCGGCCGCCTGCTGGAGGAGGAGGCCAACCATGCCAACCGCCATGCCTATTCCAAGCACGCGCCGGCGCTGCCCCTGTACACCGAGGAAGACGCCGAACGGGCGTTGAAATATTTCTCGCCGGTGGAGTTCGGAAAACCGTTCGCCATCTGCGGCCCGCTGCGCGGCCAACTGGCGCTGGGCGGCCATATCCTGGGCGCGGCCATCGTCACCGTCAGTGACGGCAGCCGCAGCGTCACTTTTTCCGGCGACCTGGGCCGCATGCACGACGCCATCATGGCCGAACCGGCCGCCATCACGCGCAGCGACTACCTGGTGCTGGAATCGACCTATGGCGACCGCCTGCACAACCCGGCCGATCCCGCCATCCTGCTGGGGCAAACCATCCGCGAGACCGCTGCGCGCGGCGGCGTCACCATCATTCCGGCGTTCGCGGTGGGCCGGGCGCAATCGATACTGTACGCCATCCACCAGCTCAAGCAGCAGGGCCAGCTGCCTTCGGCGCTGCCGGTCTACCTGAACAGCCCGATGGCCACCGATGCCACGGCGCTCTATCAGAAGCACCGCCATCTGCACCGCCTCGACCGCCATCAGTGCGAGGCGATGTGCCATGCCGCCCATATCGTCAACAGCGTCGAGGAGTCGATCGCGCTCAACCAGAAGCAGCTGCCGATGGTGATCGTCGCCGCCAGCGGCATGGCCACCGGCGGCCGCGTGCTGCATCACCTGAAGGCCTTCGCCGGCGATCCGCGCAACACCATCCTGTTCGCCGGCTTCCAGGCCGGCGGCACGCGCGGCGCGGCCATGCTCGACGGCGCGCCGGAGATCAAGATCTACGGCGAATACGTGCCGCTGCGGGCCAGCGTGCGGCAGATCGACAATTTGTCGGCACATGCCGACGCGGGCGAGATCATGACCTGGCTGGGCCACTTCGAACAGCCGCCCCGGCGCACCTTCATCACCCACGGCGAACCGGCGGCGGCCGACGCGCTGCGCCGCCGCATCGAGGAGCAGCTGCACTGGGACTGCCATGTGGCCGACTATCTGGAACAGCAGGAGCTGACATGAACCGCCAGGCCGCGCTGGACAGCCCGGTCCCAGGCCTGCACCTGCACCGCCTGCGCATCGACACCTACCAGGAGCCGGTCGCCTATTTGCGCAGCGACTGCCCGGTCTGCAAGTCGGAAGGCTTCGAGACGCGTTCGCGCATCGAGATCTGGCACGGCGAGCGGCACATAGTGGCCACCCTCAACGTGGTGCACGGCGACTGGATAGCGATGAATCAACTGGGCCTGTCGGAAGCGGCGTGGCGCGCGCTGGGCGGCAGCGAGGGCGCGCCGCTGCGGGTGGCGCATGCGCAGCCGGTGGCCTCGATGTCGGCGGTGCGGGCCAAGATCTATGGCCGCCCGATGGGCTCCGAAGCGGCCCAGGCCATCGTGCGCGACGTGGTCGACGGCCGTTATTCGGACATCGAACTGGCGGCCCTGATCACCGCCTGCTCGGGCGACCGGATGGACGTGGCCGAAACCATCGCGCTGACCCGCGCCATGGTGGCGGTGGGCCAGCGGCTGCACTGGAACAGCGAGCTGGTGGTCGACAAGCACTGCGTCGGCGGCCTGCCCGGCAACCGCACCACCTTGCTGGTGGTGCCGATCGTGGCCGCCTGCGGCCTGACCATCCCCAAGACGTCGTCGCGGGCGATCACCTCGCCGGCCGGCACCGCCGACACGATGGAGACGCTGGCGCCGGTGGCGCTGGACCTGCCGACCATGCGGCGCGTGGTGGAGCGGGAAGGCGGCTGCATCGCCTGGGGCGGGGCGGTCTCGCTCAGTCCCGCCGACGATGTGCTGATCCGGGTCGAGCGGCCGCTGGGCCTGGACAGCGACGGCATGATGGTGGCGTCGGTGCTGTCGAAGAAGATAGCGGCCGGCTCCACCCATGTGGTGATCGACATACCGGTCGGGCGTACCGCCAAGGTGCGTTCGCAGCAGGCGGCGCATGCGCTGTCGCGGCGGCTGGATGCGGTCGGCGAGGCGCTCGGCATCAACGTCAACGTCATGCTCAGCGACGGCAACCAGCCGGTCGGCCACGGCGTCGGCCCGGCGCTGGAAGCGTGGGATGTGCTGGCGGTGCTGCAGAACCAGGCCGGCGCGCCGGACGATTTGCGCCAGCGCGCGCTGCAGCTGGCGGCGCGGGTACTGGAGCTCGGTCGCAAAGCCGCGCCCGGCGAGGGCCTGGCGCTGGCGCGCCGCGTGCTCGACAGCGGTGCCGCCTGGGCCAAGCTGCAGGCCATCTGCGAGGCCCAGGGCGGCATGCGCACGCCGCCACGGGCGGCCTACACCCATGTGCTGACCGCCTTGCATCAGGGACGGCTGGTGGCGATCGACAACCGCCGCCTGGCGCGGCTGGCCAAGCTGGCCGGCGCGCCGAAATCGCCGGCCGCCGGGCTGGCACTGCACGCGCCGCTGGGCACCATGCTGAGCGCGGGCCAGCCCTTGCTGACCTTGCACGCAGAATCGCCGGGCGAGCTGGCGTACGCCCTGGCATATGCCGAGGCGCAGGACAATATCTTTTCGATACAGGAGGCATGATGACTGCGATGTTGATGGCGCTGCCCGGCGCCGAACAATTCGCCGGCCACTTGCGGGCAAGCCTGGGCTGCGACGCGGGCGAGCTGCTGGTGCACCGCTTCCCCGACGGCGAAACCTGCCCGCAGCTGACGCCCGCCGTGGCGGGCCGCGACGTGATCCTGGTGGCGGCGCTGAACCGGCCCGATACCCAGATCATGGCCGTCTACCTGTGCGCCTGCGTGGCGCGCGAGCTGGGGGCGCGCAGCGTCGGCCTGGTGGCGCCGTACCTGCCGTATATGCGCCAGGACGCCAGCTTCGCACCGGGGCAAGGCGTCACGGCGCGGCATTTTGCGCGCCTGCTGTCGGGCTGTTTCGACTGGCTGGTGACGGTCGATCCGCATCTGCACCGGTTCCACAAGCTGTCCGAACTGTATGGCATCGCCACGGAGATGGTGCCGGCCGCGCCGGAAATCGCCCGCTGGGTCTCGGCCAATGTGGCGCGTCCGGTGCTGGTCGGACCGGACGAGGAAAGCGAACAATGGGTGGGACAGGTGGCCGCCGCCGTCGGCTGTCCCTACACTGTCTTGCGCAAGGTGCGCAGCGGCGACCGCGAGGTGGCGGTATCGCTGCCGCCCGCCGCGGTCCTGGCCGACAGGACGCCGGTGCTGGTGGACGACATCATCTCGACCGCGGCGACCATGATCGCCGCCACGACGCAGCTAAAAGAAGCCGCCTGCGAAGCGCCAATCTGCATCGGGGTCCATGCGCTGTTCGCCGACGCCGCCTACGCCGAACTCAAGGCGGCGGGCGCCGGCCGTATTGTCACGTGCGACTGCGTTCCGCACGCCAGCAACGCCATCAGCATGAGCGCACCTATAGCGGCGGCGGTTACGCGCATGCAAAGGCAGCTTTGATGTCGTCCAGTTTATCGTCGATGGAGTAGGGCAGCGCCTTGGCCAGCAGGTCGAGGATGATCAGCGCGTTGAGCGCGCCATCCTCGTCCACCGCCTGCCGCAGGCGCCTGGCCATGGCGCTGTTGACGCCTTGCAGCGCCAGGTAGCGCGCCTTCAGGCCTTCCAGCTCCCAGTCCGGCTGGCCGCCTTCGCGGGCGATGAAATACTGCGCCAGCAAATACGTGGAGGCCGCGCGGTAGATGGTTTCCTCCTCGGAGGCAAACGGCAGGTGGAAGTGGGCCATGGGCCGCAGAAACGCCGTGTGCGGACAAGCGCTGCTGGCCGCGAGCAGGCCCATCAGGGCGCCCACCCCGCGCTGCACCGTGGTGTGCTTGGCGACGCTGCGTTCCGCCGTCTCCACCCGCACCTCGACTTGCTCATAGGAGCGCAGCTTGCCCATGATGGCGATCAGCGGCACGAAGCGCACCGCCATCGGGCAATGCGACGTGCTGCCGGGCTGCAGCGCGCAGTTGGGACACTGCTGGAACTCCAGCGCGGTCCACGCCGGCAAGTGCGCCGGTTCGCCGCCGGCCTCGTCGCCGACCGCGCAGCGCGCGCTTTGGCCGTCTGCGAAGTGAAAGTGATAGACCACGTTCTGCATCAGCGTCCCTCCGGTTATGCCTAGCCGCCCTTGCCATCGCCCAGGTATTTTTGATAGATCGCGTTAAACCGCCCGCTGTCTTTCAAGTGCTTGAGGCCGATGTTGAAATCGTCGCGCACTTTTTTATCGCGGAACACTGCGCGGTAGTCCATCGGGTTGAACTTGACAAAGCTCTGCTCGACGACGGGCTTGGGATGAAAGGTTTTGTTCAGCTTAAGTTGCAGCGTGAAATACCTGAAAATATTCCGGTCGCTGAGCACGACGTCATAGCGCCCGCGATCCAGGGTCAGCACCTGCAGCGCCTGGTCGTTCTGCTCGAAATAATGGCCGGCCTTCCTGACCTCGTCGAGCCATTCCGGATAGCGCCTGGCGGCGCCGGCGAAGGAGATCACGGTCAGGCCGCGCAGGTCTTCCGGCGTCTTGATATCCAGATGGCGCTGCTTCAGGCTGATGAAGACGTTGTCGTAGAAAACCGCCGGATCGCCGTAGTGGGCACCCCATTTTTCCATGTCCTCGCCAAGATCGGTCATCGCGGCATCGACGTCGCCGGCCTTGAACGCGACCGGAATGCGGGCGAAGGGATAGTAGTGCGGCGTCATGACGTGGCCGCGATAGGCCAGCGCCTCGCGCAGTATTTCCACTTCAATGCCGGAATCGGTTTCGGGAAAACAAAACGGCGGGATCTTCTCGCCGAAGGCCATGCGGACGGTGTCGGCGGCGGCCAGCGGACTCCAGCAGGCCAGCAGGGCGCCCAGCAGCAACGGCGCAAGCCGGTGGCGTGAACTCACGGCGTTCCCCGCCAAGAATTGATGGCGCATGCCAGCGGCGACCTGACGGCGGGTGCCGCCGGGCAGCGTGGCCTGGTAGTTTGCGGCGCTGCCATTGCGTAAATATGAACTGACGACATACAGATTGGTCCGCTTTGTAAGTGTGTAGTAATAACCCAGCGCCAGCTGGGTGGCATTCGCATTCCGGATCAAGCGGTCCGTCTTGCGAACAACGCGAGTATTTTACCGTGTTGTCCGTGCGCACCCCGGGATCCAGGCAGGCAAGCGGAAGCAGCATAATTCGCCATGTTTTCACGCGATCTCTCCTGCCTGGTAGCGGGCGGGGCGACCTCATTGTCGGGGGCCTTTTGAGTGCACACTATTTACGTTCTACACCGCATAGTGACGTGAATCAAGCATTCCGGGGTTTTCTGGCGGCGGCAAGCCGGCTTTACGACAGCGGCTTTACGACAGCGGCTAGGCGTCACCGCGATTGGCCGCTGATCGTACCGGAATTTCTCGCGGCGTCCATCAGGTCGGGAGGCACGGCAATCCCAAAGTGCTTGATCAGTTTGAAGTCGAAGGCCACGCCTGTCCTGGACGGCGTCTCGGCGGGAATCGCGGCAATGGATACGCCGGCAAGCAAGCGGGCGATCATTTTTGCTGCTTGTTGCCCCATGCCTGGCAGCGACGGGTACATGCACATGGCCGCGCCCCAGCCCGCGCGGGCGTCCGGCTCGATCACGCCGACCAGGGGCTTGTTCGCATATTTCGCCATCGTGCGCGCGAACTCCGGGTTGATCCCCATTTGATCGTTCGGCGCGAGAAACAGGTCCACCAGCGGATTCAGCTCTTCGATCAGCGGCACCGTCTGCATCGCCATGCGTTGCGTGCCGTTGTCCCCCCTGACGAACTTCACGCTCCGGTAAATGATCTTCAAATCCTTAAACTCCGGATCGGTGGACAGCAACTGTTCCAGCCACGTCCGATAGCTGAGCGATTGCGGCATATCGCCGTAAATCAGGCCGATGGTACGCGCGCGCGGCATCAGCCGCCGGATAAACCGCAGACGTTCCTTGACCGGCACTGGAAAAGAAACGCCGGTGACGTTCCCGGTCGGTGCGGTGCCGAAACCGCCGATCAAACCCAGGCCCACCGGATCGGTGACCGAGGCGAATACGAAACGGCTGCGCGGATGCTCGGCCGCGATCTTTGCGAAGGCCTTGGCCGCGATCGTGCCGGCGATGTAGACCACGTCGAAGCTAGCGCCGTGCTTGAGTTCCCAGATGTGCGTGGCCGCGCCCTCAAACTGGGAGAGCGAATAGCGTTCGACCTCCAGGTTACGTCCGACCACGAAACCGTGGCCGGCAAGCGCGTCGAGCATGGCGCCGGTGATGGTGATATACGGTTCCGTCTTTTGCGTGTCCACGACCAGCAGCCGTCTGACCGGTGCAGCAGCGGCGCTGAACGGCGGCAATGCCAATAGCCCTGCCAATAACAGCGGCAATGCAATGATGGTACGGCGATCGTTCATGACGTTCCTCCGAGTATTGCCATATTACTCCGTTCCGTGCGTCGCGGCATCAGGCCAGAGGGCGCGCCAACAATCTTTCGAAACGCAAGGAAGGCAGCACGATATCTTTCGATTTTTCGCCGACATTGACGACCATCTTTCGTTATGGTCTTATGTTTATGTTTTAAATCTTTCGGGAGACGAGATTGGCGTACACAGACATGAAGCAACTCGCGGCGCTGGGCATCATGATGGCGGCTCTGGGTGCCCAGGCGGCTGTGCCGCATTTTGCCGTGGCGGGAGATCGCTTCGAGCTGGACGGCAAGCCCTACGTCATCCGCGCCGGCGAAATGCACTATGCCCGCATTCCCCGCGCATTCTGGCGCGAGCGCCTGCAGCAGGTGCGGGCCATGGGCCTCAACACCGTCACCACCTACGTGTTCTGGAACCTGCATGAACCCGAGCCGGGCCGCTTCGACTTCAGCGATAACCTGGACCTGGCCGCCTTCATCCGCACCGCGCAGGAGGTCGGCCTCAACGTGGTGCTGCGGCCCGGCCCCTATGTCTGCGCCGAGCTGGACTTCGGCGGCTTTCCCGCCTGGCTGCTGCGGACACCGGGGCTGCGGGTGCGCAGCATGGATCCGCGCTTCCTGGAAGCGACGGCGCGCTACTTCAAGCGCGTGGCGCAGGAGGTGGCGCCGTTGCTGTCCTCGCGCGGCGGCCCGATCCTGATGACACAGGTGGAAAACGAATACGGCTCCTACGGCGAAGATCACGCCTACATGGCGGCCATCCAGAAGCAGTTAAGCGATGCCGGTTTCGACCTGCCGCTGTTCACGTCGGACGGCCCCGACCCGACCCTGCTTGACCGCGGCACTTTGCCCGGCCTGACGCCGGTGGTCAATTTCAACGGCAACGTGGACGAGGTGAAGGACGCCTTCGCGCAATTGGCAGGCTTCCGCCGGAACGTGCCGCGCATGGCCGGAGAATACTGGGCCGGCTGGTTCGACCATTGGGGCGAGCGGCATCATCAGGTCAGCCCCAAGCTGGCGGCCGACGCGGTGGACTGGATGCTGGGGCAAGGCATCTCCTTCAATCTGTACATGGCGCACGGCGGCACCAGTTTCGGCTGGCAGCCCGGCGCCAACAGCCATGGCACAACCTATCAGCCCGATACGACCAGCTACGACTACGACGCCGCCATCGACGAAGCAGGCCGGCCCACGCCCAAGTTCTACGCCATCCGCGCCGCGATAGAACGCCATCTGGCGCCAGGCGAACGCCTGCCGGATTTGCCCAGACAGAGCGCGTCCACCATCGCGGTGCCGCGCTTCGCGCTGGATGAGTCTGTGGCGCTGGTCGATGCGCTGCCCAGGCCCATCGCGTCCCGCCTGGCCCGCAATATGGAGGCGTATGGACAGGGCTATGGCTTCATCGTCTACCGCAAGCGCTTTGCTGAAGGCGCGTCCGGCAAGTTGGACCTCGGGGCGGTCCGCGATTACGCCCATGTCCTGGCCGACGGCACCACCATCGCCACGCTGGATCGCCGGCGCGACGAGCATGTGATGGACCTCGATCTCGCGGCCGGCAGCACGCTGGACGTGGTGGTCGAGAACATGGGACGGGTCAACTTCGGTCCCATGCTGGCGGATGAGCGCAAGGGCCTCACACGTTCGGTGTCCCTTGGCGACAAGCCGCTGCTCGACTGGGAGGTGTTCCCCCTTCCGCTGGCCGATGTATCCGGCCTGCGCTTTGCGCACGGGTCGCCGGCTAAACGCGGTCCCACTTTCTGGCGGGGCCATTTCAACACCAACGCGGCAGGCAGCACTTTCCTGGACACGCGCACGCTTGGCAAGGGACATGTGTGGGTGAACGGCCATCACCTCGGCCGCTATTGGCGCATTGGCCCGCAACAAAGCCTGTTCCTGCCCGCACCCTGGCTACGCCAAGGGGACAACGAAATCGTCATTCTCGACATGGACGGCAACGCGGAAGCGCCAAGCGTGCAGGGCTTGCGCGATCCGGTTTTCTCCACGCCAGGCTGAAATGCCAATGGGCTGGACGGCGCGGGCGACGCTTAGCTGGCCGGTTTGATGGCGCTGATTTCCTTCCGTGCTACCTGTTCACGGTCCTGCCCGCGCCATATTTCAAGAAGTACGGCAAGCTGCCCGGCGTGGTGGCTTTTGTCGACGGCATCACGGCAGCGGCAGTGGGCGCGATCACTGGTTCGGTCATCGTGATCGCCCGTCGTTCTATCGTCGATCTGCCGACCTTGGCGATCGCTTTGGTGGCGGTCGTACAATTGGCCGCCGAAGATGGCGGAATCCTAGGCGGTTTGCTGGCGGCGCCTCGCTATGCGCTCCAGTAATTCGAACGCCGCCATGCCCGTTATCATGGCCGCAGTGAAGATGAGTGGTTTGCTGCCGCCGCTGGCGAGCGATGTGAGCGCAGGGCCGGGACAGTAGCCGGCCAGTCCCCAGCCGGCGCCGAAAGCCAAAGCACCCAGCACGAGCCGACGCTCGATCCGCGTCGCGGCGGGCAAACGCATCGGTTCACCAAGCAGCGACTGGCTGCGGCCGGCGGCGTAGCGAAACGCGACCAGCCCCACCAGGATCGCGCCGCCCATGACGAAACCGAGCGAAGGATTCCAGCGCCCCGCCAGATCCAGAAAGCCGATCACCTTGGAGGGATCGGTCATGCCGGAGATGATCAGGCCGAGTCCGAAAACCAGACCGGCTACCAATGCGGTGATGATGTGCATGACGCGCTCCTTATCCAATGAGGTGGCGAACGATGAAAACGGTGACGAAGCCGGCCGCCATGAAGGCGCACGTCGCCACCAGCGAGCGCAGCGAGAGTCGCGACAGCCCGCACACGCCATGGCCGCTGGTGCAACCGGCGCCATAACGCGTGCCGACGCCGACCAGCAGGCCAGCGGCGATCAGCGTTGTCGTGCCGGCCTCGACCCGCACGTCCGGCAAGGGCGCAAAGAGCCCGTAGGCGGCGGGTGCCGCAATCAGACCGAACAGGAACGCGGCACGCCAGGCGATGTCGCCCCTCGGCCAGGCCAGCAAGCCGCCGAGGATGCCGCTAATGCCGGCGATGCGTCCATTGAACAGCGCAAGTATCGCCGCCGCCAGTCCAATCAACGCGCCGCCGGCCAACGCGGCCCACAGCGTGAAGCTGCCGACATCGATCATCATGATGCCGCTCCATTCGGTTGTTCACAATATAGCTGGTACAACACCTGCATGACCGCCATCGCCTCGCCGCTGGCGAGGCTGTAGAAGATCTGCTTGCCCTCGCGCCGCGTGGTCACCAGCGCCTCGTCGCGCAACACACTCAGTTGCTGGGAAAGCGTGGGCTGTTGAATGCCCAAAATGGCCTCAAGCTCACTGACGCAATGGTGGCCCTGGCTCAACTGGCACAGCAGCAGCAGCCGGTCAGGGTTGGCGAGCACTTTGAGCAGACCACAGGCCCGCGATGCGGCGCTGCGCATCGCGGTCGGATCAAACTGGCGGGGTTGGTTCATGGCTGACTGGTCCTTCTGGTCATTTGCATGATAATACTATATAACATAATAAACTATAATTCAATATAATGTTAAAGGCGGAAGACACCGGGGCGCCCGAAACGCCCCGTAGCGCCATGCCATGGTCGGCAGCACCAGCAAATTGAGAAGCGTGGACGTCACCAGGCCGCCGAGTATCACGATCGCCATCGGCCCTTCGATTTCGTTACCCGGCGCGCCACTGGTAATGGCCAGCGGCAGCAACGCCAATGCCGTCACCGACGCCGTCATTAAAATGGGAATCAGCCGCTCGCCGGCGCCGCGTACCACGGTTGTCATGGTCCATGGTTGGCGCTCGGCGCGAACCAGATGCTCGTAATGGCTGACCAGCATGATCGAATTGCGCAGCGAAATGCCAAACAAGGTGATGAAGCCGACCATGGCGCCGAGCGACAGATCTCCGCCGCCCAGTGCCAACGCGATGACGCCACCGACCAGCGCAAACGGTAGATTAGCCATAATCAGCGCCACGCTGCGCCAGCGCTTCAAGGCCAGCACCAGCAGCATGGTGATACCGCCGAGCGCCAGGGCACCGCGCACCAGCAAGTCCTGCATCGCCTGCCGGCGGGCTTCATTTTCGCCGCTGAAGGCGAGATACATCCCCTTGGGCAGCGCCACTTCGCTGGCGACCTTTTGCTGCGCCTCGCGGACGAATTCGGCGACCGCGCGTGAACCCAGTTCGACGGTCACAGTCTGGCTGCGTTGGCCGCCGCGATGACTGATCTGATAGCGGCCCTGTTCCATGCGGATCTCCGCCAGTTCGCGCAGAGCCAACGCCTGACCATCCGGATTGCGTATCAACAGACCCGCGACCTGGGAGATATCCTGGCGTGCCGGCAGTGCCAACCCCACCGTCACATCGTAGCTGCGATCGGCCTGTATCGTCTGGGCTACCGTGATGCCCTGGCTGGCCAGTTGTATCGCCTCCAGCACATCCATCGGCTTGAAGCCCCAACGCTGCAGGCGTTCCGGCCGCAGGCGCACCGACAGTTGGGGCTGAGCCTGTGCCGCTTCGGTGCGCACATTGGCCGCGCCACGCACTTTGCCGATCACCGTGGCGACCTGCTGCGCAGCGCGGTCCAGCAGGTCAAGGTCGTCGCCGAACAAGTTCACCACGACCGGCGCCGTGCTGCCCGAAATGGTCTCGTCCATGCGCTCGACCAGGAAGGTATTGACCGACGTGGTCGCCCCGGGGAATAGCGCCAGCGCGGCGCGGATGCGTCGCAACGCCACTTCCTGCGCCGCGCCGTCCATGGCGTTCAGATCGACTTCGAGCTCGCTCAGCTGCACGCCGGCAGGATCGACCACATCGCCAGCCCTGCCTGCGGTCTGCGCCACCAGGCGCACGCCGGGCACTTGCAGCAGCGTCTTGGACATCAGCCCTCCGACCCGCATGGTCTCACTCAACGCGGTGCCGGGAGCCAGGCCAAGATGGACAATGTAGTGTCCCTCGCGCAGGGCGGGCAGGTAGCTGCCGCGGAAGAACGGCAGTAGCGCCAGGGCAGCGATGCAAGACACCATCGTCAGCATCAAAACGGCGCGGCTGTTGCGTTCGGCCCGCTCCAGCAGCACCAGATAGCGCTGCTTGATCCTTGCCAGCAGCGGCGGAACCGCATGCGGCAAGGTGCGCCGGGTAAGTAGCGCCAGCGACAATGCCGGGGTCACGGTCAGCGCGACGCCGAGAGAGGCCAGCACGGCCAGCATGTACGCCATCGCCAGCGGGGCAAACAGCTTGCCGGCGACGCCGGGCAGGGCGAGCACCGGCAGGAAAATCAGCATGACGATGAAGGTGGCATAGACCACGGCGCCGCGCACCTCCAGCGCGGCCCGCAATACCACGCGAAACGGCGCCAATGGCTGCGCCAGCTCCTGATTTTCGCGCAGACGGCGGTAGATGTTTTCGACGTCGATGACGGCGTCGTCGACCACTTCGCCCAGCGCGATCGCCAGGCCGCTCAACGTCATGGTATTGAGCGGAATGCCCAGATGGTGCAGCACGATCACGGCGGCCAGCAGCGATAACGGAATCGCGAGCGCCGAGATCGCGGCCGTGCGCGCGTTGAGCAAAAACAGGAATAGCACCAGCGCGACCAGCGCGCTGCCTACCAGCAGCGCAACACCCAGGTGATGCGTTGCCGCCGTGATGAAGGTGGCCGGCCGGAAGACATCCTGCCGCAGTTCGATGCCTTGCCTCGACAGCGCCGGCTTGAGCGTGGCGAAGGCCTGGTCCAAGGCGTCGGTGACAGCCAGCGTATTCGCGCCGTACTGGCTTTCGATCACCAGCATGACGCCGGACTGGCCCATGACAGCAGCGGCTCCCACCGCGGGCGCGGGTCCGTAGGCCACGGTGGCGACGTCGCCCAGCCGGATCGCAGCCCCGTTGCTCCAGCGCAGAACCACCTGCGCCAGCGCCTCCGGCGTGGTGTTCTGGCCATCGGTATGCAGCGTGATGCGCTGATTGGCCGTCTCGATAAAGCCGGCGCCGCGCAAGCCCGCTGCCTGGCGCGCGGCGCTGGCGACATCCTGTAGCGACAGGCCATGGCGCAGCAAGCGGGCCGGATCGGCTTGCACCTGCAATTGCCGCACCGCGCCGCCAAACACGATCACGTCGGCCACGCCCGGTACCGCCAATAGCCGGCGCCGCACCGTCCACTCGGCGGCATCGTGCAGCTCCATCAAGTTGCGCGTCGGTGAGCTGAGTGCGGCCATCATGACGACGCCGGTCGCACTTGTCAGCGGCAACAGCCGGGGTGGCGACACACCGCTCGGAAGCGACGCCCCCATCACAGCGAGGCGCTCGGCAACCAACTGGCGCGTCTGCAGCAGGTTGGCGTCCTCCTTGAATACCATGGTGATGAACGACAGGCCTTGCAGCGATTTCGATCGCAGCGACTGTGCGCTGCTGGTACCGGCCAGGACGCTTTCAAGCGGCTGCGTTACCAGCGTCTCGACCTGTTCGCTGGACATGCCCGGTGCCTCGACCTGGATGACCGCGGTCGGCGGCGCGAACTCGGGGAAGACATCAAAGGTAGACCGCGTCAGCGTGTGCAGCCCGTAGCCGCACAGCAGTACGGCCAGCGCGTAGACGACCCCGCGAAAGCGCAGCGAAAAACGGAGGAGGGCGTTCATCAATCGTCGCACTCCGGCGGATCTTTGCACACGGTTGCGACGCCCTGCGGGCGCTGCTCTTCCGACAGCAGCAGTTGGGCGCCGCGCGTCACCACCGTATCGCCCACATGGAAGCCGCTGGCGACGACGACTCCGTTGCGGGTCTCCGATACCGCCTCGACCAGACGCCGTGCAAAGCGCTCCGGCGCTATGCGGACGTAGCTCCAGCGTTGACCGCCGTACCAGACCAGGGCGCTGGCGGGTATGACTGCGCCCGCGCCCGCAGCCGTTCCAGCCAGTACCGAAAGGCGGGCCTGCGTATGCGTGCCGGCCGGGAGCGCGGACTCCAGCAGATACAGATAGGAGACGCCTTGCATAATCGGATCGGCCTGCGGCGCTGCCGACAACCGCCGCGCCGCCACCATTCGTCCGTCGCCGGCGTCGAGCGTGATGCGATCGGGGAAGGACATGTGTGCCGTCGCAACCTGGGTGACGCGCGCTATCGATGCCTGTCCCTGCACCAAATGGTGGAGCAGGGGAGTGCCTGGTTTCTCTGCCGCTTGCGCCAATGCTTCGCCGAATTGCAACCGCAGGCTGGCGGCCAGCGCGGCGCAAGTTGCGCCGCTGGCACTCAACCTGGCCTGATCCGACAGCGCGGCCGCCCGCGCTTCCTGAACGCTGCGGGCTGACATATTATGCTCGTCGTCGTAAAGCTTCTGCACACGCTCGTACTGAGACTGCGATGTCTGCGTCACGGCTCGCAGCGCCTCCTGTTCGGCACGGGCCGTCGCCAGCCGCTGCGCCACATCGAACAGCGGCTGTGGATCGATCACGCTGGCGTAGGCGCTTGTTTCACCGCCGCCTAGCGGCGCCGCCAATGCCGCGACTTCGAGGCCGCCGGCGCGCTGCATCGCGATTTCCAGTGTGAGCACGGATTCGCCATTGAAGGTCTGCACACGCGGCGGCGCCGGTGGCGGTGGCGATACCGCCGCTGACAGGCCGCCGCCGGCGAGATAACCGCCTGCGCCGCCAGCTGCCGCGGCGACCACTACGGCTACTGATGCAATAAAAATGTGATTGCGTTTCATTGGTACTCCAAAGGGGACCGGCGACGGCCGTCTGCCGGCAAGGCTTGCTGCAGGGCGTCTTCCAGCGCGCCTTTGGCCTGTTGCATGGTGATCTGGGCATGCAGGTGGCTGGCTGCGGCACCAAGGTAGTCTGCCTGCGCTTGGACCAGTGCCAGTCGATCCAGCATGCCGGCGTCATAGGCGGCGTGCTGGCTGTCACGTTGGCGCGCGGCGGCCGCCAGGCTGCGCTTGGCCAGCTCCCACGCCTGGAGAGATGCCAGGTAGGCGGAATTGGCCAGCGTTGCGTCGTTGATGATCTTCTCCTGCAGCGCCGCAAGGTGTGCTGCCGCCTCGCTGCGGCGGGCTTCAGCCTGCGCGATCGGTCCTTGGTTACGGTCCATCAGCGGCAGCGTCAGACTGGCCAACCCCAGGCTGATCTTCCGGGTGCCGGCATCGAAGGTATAACCTGCGCCGAGATGGACGTCCGGATATTGGCGGCTCACTTCAAGCTGCAATGCGGACTGGCTGGCTTCATAGTCGGCCAGCGCTGCGAGCAGGTCGGCGCGCCGCAACAATGCTGCTTGACGCACCGACTCCTGGGGCGGTAACGGACCGGCCATTTCCAAACCGCTGAAATTAAAGGTCACGCCATCCAGCGCGGCCACCGGTACGCCTACCGTAGCGGCCATGCGGGCGCGCGATTCGAACACCAATTGTCTGGACGCCGCTTGTTCGGTTTGCGCCTGCAGCAGATGCAATGCGGCCTGCTGCACCTCGGGCCGCGCGGCTGCGCCTTCGTCCTCGCGCCGGCGCAGCATGTCGGTCATCTGCTGCCGCAGCATGGTCTGCCGTTCCTGAATCTGCAAGCGTTGCTGCGCACCGTATAGGCCCAGCAACGCGTCGCGGACCTGGCTGCGCACTTGCCATTCCTCGTTCGTCAAATTCAGTGCCGCCGCTTGTGCCAGCCAACTTGCATGGTCAAGTTGATGGCCACGTTTTCCTGCTGTTTCCAGCGGGATGTCGAGCATGGGGCCTGTGGTGTAAGGGCTGGCGCCGTCGCGTTGGTTGGTGGCATATTCGAATGGGAGTTGCAGCACCGGATTGCTGCGGGCGCCCGCGCTCATGATGCCTGCCTTGGCAGTCTCCCAGCGCTTGCGCGCCAGTTCCAGTGCCGGGTTGTAGCAGCGCGCCGCCGCTGTCAATGAATCGCTGTCCCAACTGCTCACTGGCCAGGCCGAGGTGGCCATGCACTGCTGCAGTGGAGCGCCGGCCAGCGTACGCTGCGCAAAGAGCTGAGCCTCGTGCTCCAGCGCGATCGGTTTAGGTTGGTAGCTCGCGCAGCCGGCGAGGAGGGCGCACGCGCAGATCCATGATCGGTACATCGAGGCGCATTCCGTTGACAGTCAAAGGCGTCATGATACGGAGGGCCACGTCAAAATTTTGTGAAGACGGCAAAATCAGCTGGCCAACGGCAAACCTAGGAACACCTCGGTGCCGGCGCCAACCTCACTGGCGATCCGTATCGGCCAGTTGTTACGTTCACAGATCTTCTTAACAACTGCAAGTCCGATGCCGAAGCCCTGTTGGCCTCCATGCGATGGTCCACTGTGATAGAAACGCTCGAATACCCGCGGCAATTCGTCGGCCGGGATCCCGCTGCCGGTATCGGAGATCCGCAATTCGCCGTCGGCATAAGAAAAGTGCAACCGTCCCTGGCGGGTATGGCGTGCTGCGTTATCCACGAGATTGGACAGCACCATGGCCAGCGCCGGCGCATGGACCTGCACCAGCAGCGCAGGATCGATATCATTGTTTGCCACGATGTCCTGAGTTGCCAAACGGGGGGCGAAGTCGGCTAGCGTACCGGCGATTACCTCACACAAAGCGACCGGTGTTGGCGCGGCAGCGGACTCCTCTCGCGCCAACGACAGCAGCGCATTGACCATGGCTTCCATATTGGCGCAGGCGCGTTCGATCTGCGACAGGCGCGCACGCGACTTCTCGCTGAGGGAGGAATCCTGCGCCAGCAGCTCACAACTGGTCTTGATGGTGGTGAGGGGCGTGCGCAGTTCGTGGCTGACATTGCCGGTAAATTCCTTCTCGCGCGCTATCATCTGCGCCATGCGGCGATGGTAGTCGTTAAACGTGTCCACCAGTTCAGCCACTTCAATCTCGTCGTAGCGGCCCGGCTGCAGTTCCTGCGCTGCTCCGGAACGGACCGCACGCACCTGCTGCGCCAGTCCCGCGACCTGAGCAACCAGCAATCCAGACAAGCTATAAGCCAGCCAGGCCGTCAGCAGCGAGATCACACCGGTACCTATCAACAGCGCTTCGAAGACTTGCTTGAAGCGTCGTTCATAGGCGCTGAAATCGTAGATGCGATAAATGCGCTCCTCACCGAAGGCGCTGACGGCCACGTGGATCTCTCGGTCGTCCAACATAATTTCGTGGGTGCCTGATGCCAATTGCCTGACGGTGGACGGCAATGCGAGCCGCAGCCCGCCTTCCTGCGAGACGTGGCCGCCCAGCCGCGCATCCAATGGCGGCAGCAGCGCCGGATCGCTGCGATAGGACTGCAGCAGATCCCGCATGTCGTCGGCGATGATGGCGTCGATGAACTTTTCCTCCTGGCGTTCGACCAGCGCCTTCAGCCCCAGTGCCTGGGCCAGCAGCAGGATGATCGTCAGCGCGGAAAACGCCAGGGCGACCTTGCGGCGCAGACTAATGCGGCGCATCGGACATTAACAGCCGATAGCCATGGCCATGGCAGGTTTCGATCGGATCGGCTTCGCCGCCTGCGGTCAGCGCGCGCCGCAGGCTGTAGACGTGGGTGCGCAGGGTATCGCTGTCGGCCTGCGGTTCGCCCCAGATGGTGGTTTCGAGGTCGGCACGGCGCAGCACCCGGTTTGGTGACAACATCAGCAAGTGCAGCAGTTGCAGGCATTTTGGCGAGAGCTTGATGGCACGACCCGCACGGTCGACCTCCAACCGTTCGGGGTCGAGGCGGATGTCGGCGCACTGCAAGACGGCCGGCGTCACGCGCCCCTGCGCACGCTTGACCAGGGCGCCGAGACGGGCCGCGACTTCCTTCAATGAAAACGGCTTGACCAGATAGTCATCGGCGCCGTGGTGAAATCCCTGCAGCTTATCGTCCAGGGTGTCGCGCGCGGTCAGCATCAATACCGGCACGTCGCAGCGGGCTTCTTCCCGCAGCTTGCGGCACAGCTGCAGGCCGTCGAGGCCGGGCAGGGACAGGTCCAGCAGCAATGCATCCCAGGTTTGAGACGTCGCCAGGTGCAGCCCGGTCACGCCGTTGGCGGCCAGGTCGACTATATGGCCTGCGCCTTCCAGGTATTCGTAAAGGTTGGCCGCGATGTCTGGATCGTCCTCAACTATCAATATCTTCATGTGCTATGCGTATGCAGACTGTTCTGTCTTGATCGGGGAATATAGTGTCGCATACATTCTCTCGCATGGCAGGCTGGCCGCCGCCATGGGCTCGGCGCCGGCCGGAGGGCGCCACCCTTCTCGGGGATGGGGGGCCTTCATTCGTAGCCGAGCCTGATAATGGTTGCGCATATCATTTTTAATGGTTTTTATTGACAATAACTTTTCAACCCTTCTACACTGCGTCGTAGTAGCATTTTTGTGAAAAATGGCACGCGCCATGCAACCACGGTGAACCACGATGCCTATAGCTGTTTTACTTAACAACGCCGATCACAAGAGCCTTCGCGTCATCACCAGGCACGACGGGAACCGCGCACATGCCGCCCGTCGCTAAGCCGATACGAGAACTCCACGGCGTCGCTCCGGACGGCTTGACGGACGCCATCCTGACGGCCACGCAGCCGCTTGTGCTGCGTGGCTTGGCGGCGGCATGGCCGATGGTGCGCGTCGCGCAAACCTCGCCGCAGGCAGCCGACGCCTATCTGCGGCGCTTTTACCGCGACGCCAGCGTCAACGCGATGCACGGCGCGCCCGGGATAGGCGGGCGTTTCTTTTACAACGCCGATATGACCGGCTTCAATTTCACGTCGGTGCGCGTCCGCTTCGACGCTGTGCTCGACGCGCTGCGCGAGCACCTGGATGACGAGCAGCCTCCGGCCTTCTATGTCGGCTCGACCACGATCGACGCCTGCCTGCCGGGCTTTCGCGCCGAGAACGATATCGACCTGGGCGCGCGCGATCCTCTGGCCAGCATCTGGGTGGGCAACCGCACGCGCATCCCGGCGCACTACGACTTGCCGGACAACCTGGCGTGCGTGGCGGCCGGACGGCGCCGCTTCACCTTGTTCCCGCCGGACCAGCTGGGCAATCTGTACGTCGGCCCGCTGGACCTGACGCCGGCCGGCCAGGCGATCAGCCTGGTCGACTTCGCCGCGCCCGATTTGGCCGCCTTCCCCAAATTCGCCACCGCGCTCGAACACGCGCAGACGGCCGAACTGGAAGCCGGCGACGCGCTCTTCATTCCCAGCATGTGGTGGCACCACATCGAGGCGCTGGACAGCTTCAATGTGCTGGTGAACTACTGGTGGCGCCAATCGCCCGACTATATGGACACGCCGGTCAACACGCTGCTGCAGGCCTTGATGACGCTGCGCGAGCTGCCGCCGGCGCAGCGGCAGGCGTGGCAGGAAATCTTCCGCCATTACGTCTTCGACAGCGATGGCGGCGAAGCCGGCCATATTCCGCCGCATGCGCGCGGGGTGCTGGCGCCGTTCGATGGCGACGCGGCCCGCAGGCTGCGCGCGCAACTAATGAATATGATGAGGCGTTAAACCTTGAGCTTACCCGCGATCTTGGTCGACGGGCGGGTACGCGGGGCGGCGTCGGATTGGCGTCGTATCAGCTGATAATCCATCACCACGTGCTCCGGCGTCTCGTCCTCGCCATCGCGCTGGGCGTTGATCTGCTTGACCAGAAACTGCACCGCCGCGGCCGCCATGTCGGTAATGGGCTGGCGTACGGTGGTCAGTTCCGGCCAGATGGTGGTGGCCAGCGCGGTATCGTCGAAGCCGGCCACCGTCAGGTCGCCCGGCACATCCAGGCCCAGGCGATGGGCGATGGCCACCGTCGCTGCCGCCATGTCGTCGTTGCTGGCGAAGATGGCGGTGGGGCGCTGTTCCAGCCCCAATAAGCTTTCGGCGGCGTCCAGGCCCGAGCGGTAGGTGAACAGCCCCTGCACGATCAGCTCCGCCGCGCCTTGCGCGCGTTTCTCGGCGATGGCGGCCTGGAAGCCGGCCAGCCGGCGCGCGCTGGCGGTCTGGTTGGGATGGCCGATGATGAAACCGATGCGCTGGTGGCCCAGCGAGATCAGATGGCAGGTCATCGCGTGCGCCGCGTGGAAGTCATCGATGCTGACCGCGCAGACGCGGTCATCCGGGCTGCCGCAGGCCACCGTGACGACCGGCGTGCCGGAAACTACGATGGCATCGATCAGGTTGGGTGTGTCGCACAGCGGCGGCGGCAGGATGATGCCGTCGATGCCGTTGGCGATCATGCGGCGCGCCTGTTCGGCGCCTTGTTCGTCGGCGTCGCACTTTTCCACCAGTAGTTGTACGTTGTTGGGGCTGGCCTGGTTCAACAGGCCGACCAGGAATTCGCTCAGGTAGCCGGAGCTGGGGTTGCTGTACAAGAAGCCGACACGGATGGGCGGCGCTCCCGCCAGGCGGCGCGCGGCCTGGTTGGGCACATAGTTCAGCGCCGCCACTGCCGTGCCAACGCGGTTGCGGGTGACTTCGCGGACACGGGTGTCGCCGTTCATCACGCGCGACACGGTCATCGGCGAAACGCCGGCCAGCTTGGCCACGTCGATCATCGTCGGGGCCCCCGACCGGGAACCCGCTGCGGGTTTTAATTTCACCTTGATGCTTGTCATCGGCCTTTTGCTAACCCTGTGTTGTATGGTCGTCATGCCTGGGGGACTTTACCACATGTGGATCTCAGGCCACAGACTTTGCCCCTTATCCACGGCCTGCTGGCTTTATGTTAGCGTAACATTTTAATTGTGCCATGAGTATGAACAAACATTTTCACCACGGAGCGTGTCGATGACGATTTCTCGCAGAAATACCTTGGCCATGCTGGCCGGCGCCGGCCTGATGCCGCTGACCAGCGTGTTTGGAGCCGATCAACCGAAATCCTTGAAGGCGCTCGGCAAGCGCAAAGGCCTCCATGTCGGCAATGCGATCGGCGCAGCGGGCTTTCGCGATCCCGCCTACCGGGCGTTGATGGCGCGCGAGTGCAACGTCATCGTCGCCGAGAACGAATGCAAATGGCCGGCGCTGGAACCGCGCCAGGGGCAAACCAACTACGAACCGGCGGACCGGATGTTCGCCTGGGCCAGGGAGCAGGGCATGCTGATACGCGGGCATAACCTGCTCTGGCAGACGGCCAGGTGGCAGCCGGCCTGGATGAATCAGTATGACTTCGGCGCGCGGCCGGCGCTGGCGGCGGAGCGGCTGATACGCGAGCACATCGGCGCCGTCTGCCAGCACTTCGGTTCGCAGGTCCATAGCTGGGACGTGGTCAACGAGGCCGTCGATCCGGCCGACGGCACGCTGCGGCCGAATGTCCTGACCGTGCGGCTGGGTGCGGTCGAGGAGATCGACCTGGCGTTCCGGCTGGCGCGTGAGCACGCGCCGCAGGCGCAGCTGGTCTATAACGACTACATGCGGCCCGATGACGGCAGCGCCAGACACCGCGAAGGCGTGCTGAAACTGCTGCAGGCGCTGAAGGCGCGCGGCACGCCGGTGCAGGCGCTGGGGCTGCAGAGCCATATCGGCTCATGGGATGAGATGGGGCCGGGCAGCAAGGATCTGCAGGAGTGGCGCAAATTCCTCGACGAGGTGAGCGGCATGGGACTGGACTTGCTGATCACCGAATTCGACGTCAACGACCGCAAGCTGCCGGCCGATATCGCGGCGCGCGATGCGGGCGTCGCGGCGCTGGCCAGGGACTATCTGGATGTGACCCTCAGCTACCCGAACTGCCACGATTTCGTGATGTGGGGTATGGCCGATCATATGAATTGGCTGCAAGGGTGGAAGGAGGCGCCGCGGATGGATGGCTTGCCGATGCGGCCCGCTCCTTTCGACAGCCGGCTGAACGGCAAGCCGCTGCGCGCAGCCATCGCGGATGCCATCAAGGCCATGCCGGCCAGGTCCAGCGCGCTTGGCTAAGACGTGTTGACTTGGCAATCCCAATCCATCACACTGGGAAAATGGTAGCGCTATTCATTAGAAGTTATAGACATCACGACGCTACCAATAAAAACCCAAGGAGACAAAATGAGTAATGACAAGCGCAGGCAGTTCCTGAAATCAATGACCGGCCTGGCCGGCGCGGCGTCGCTGGCGCCCGCGATGGCGCTGGGTGCCACCGCCCGCCTGCCTTACAAGGACGCGTCGCTGCCGCTCGCCAGGCGTGTCGACGACCTGCTGGGCCGCATGACGCTGGACGAGAAGATCGCGCAGATGCAATGCATCTGGCAGGATAAAAAGCTGATCCAGGACGCGCAGAACGAATTCTCCGCCGAGAAGGCGACGCGGATTTACCCGCATGGCCTGGGCATGGTGGCCCGTCCGTCGGACCGCCAAGTAGGCCAGGCGGCCGGTGCCGGCGACACCGGCGTGGTGGCCAACCGCAATGCGTTTGAAACCGCGACCTATGTGAACGCCATGCAGAAATGGGCGCTGGAGCAAACCCGCCTCGGCATCCCCTTGCTGATGCACGAGGAGTCGCTGCATGGCTACGTCGCCCGCGACGCGACCAGCTTCCCGCAGGCGATCGGCCTGGCATCGTCGTTCGATACCGACATGGTGCGCGACATCTTCAGCGCCGCCGCCCGCGAGATGCGCGCGCGCGGCGCCAACCTGGCGCTGGCGCCGGTGGTGGACGTGGCGCGCGAGCCGCGCTGGGGGCGCATCGAGGAAACCTATGGCGAAGACCCGCACTTGTGCGGCGAGATGGGCAAGGCCGCCGTGCTGGGCTTCATGGGCGAATCGCGACAACTGGGCAAGGACAAGGTGTTCGCCACGCTGAAGCACATGACGGGACACGGCCAGCCGGAGAGCGGCACCAATATCGGCCCGGCCGAAGTCAGCGAGCGTACGCTGCGCGAGGAGTTCTTCCCGCCGTTCGAGAAGCTGGTCAAGGAAACCCATATCAGCGCCGTCATGCCGTCGTATAACGAGATCGGCGGCGTCCCCTCGCACGCCAACCGCTGGCTGCTGACCAAGGTGCTGCGCGAGGAGTGGGGCTTCAAGGGCGTGACGGTGTCGGACTATTTCGGCATCAATGAATTGATCACCCGCCACAAGCTGGCCGCCACGCCGAAGGAGGCCGCGCTGGCCGCCTTCAAGGCCGGCGTCGATATCGAAACGCCGGACGGCCTGGCCTACAAGACGCTGGGCGAACTGGTGCGCGAAAAAAAGATCGCCGAAAAAGACATCGACGCCGTGGTGCGCCGCATCCTTGAACTGAAATTCCTGGCTGGCCTGTTCGAGCAGCCCTACGTGGACGCCAGGGCCGCCGACAGCCTGACCGCGACGCCGGACGCGGTCGCGCTGGCGCGCCGCGCCGCGACCCGCACGCCGGTACTGCTGAAAAATGACAAGGGCCTGCTGCCGCTGGACGCGAAAAAGGTCGGCAAGGTGCTGCTGCTCGGCACCCACGCCAAGGACTGCCCGATCGGCGGCTACTCCGACGTGCCGCGCCAGGTGGTGTCGATCTACGACGGCCTGCAGGCCGAGAGCCGGGCACAGGGTTTCGAACTGCGCTACGCGGAAGGCGTGCGCATCACCGAAGGCCACGTCTGGGGCGCGGACGAGATCAAGTTTACGGCGCCGGACGTCAACGCCAGGCTGATCGCCGAGGCGGTGGAAGCGGCCAAATCGGCCGACACCATCATCATGGTCCTCGGCGACAACGAGCAGACCAGCCGCGAGGCCTGGGCCGACAATCACCTGGGCGACCGCGACAACCTGGATCTGATGGGCCAGCAGAACGACCTGGCGCGCGCCATTTTCGCACTGGGCAAGCCGACCGTGGTGTTCCTGCTGAACGGACGCCCGCTGTCGGTCAACCTGCTGGCGGAGAAGGCCGACGCGCTAATCGAAGGCTGGTACATGGGTCAGGAAACCGGCCACGCCGCCGCCGACCTGCTGTTCGGCCGCGCCAACCCGGGTGGCAAGCTGCCGGTGTCGATCGCGCGCAGCGTCGGCCAGCTGCCGGTCTTCTACAACCACAAGCCGTCCGCGCGCCGCGGCTACATCGACGGCCTGACCACGCCGCTGTATCCCTTCGGTTTCGGCCTGAGCTACACCAGCTTCGACATCTCGGCGCCGCGCCTTGCCAAGGCCAGCATCCGTGCCGGCGAATCGACCAGGGTCGAAGTGGACGTGCGCAACACCGGCAAGCTGGCCGGCGACGAAGTGGTGCAGATCTATATCCGCGACGACGTCAGCTCGGTCACCCGTCCGGTGCTGGAACTGAAGGCCTTCCAGCGCGTCACGCTGCAACCGGGCGAGCAACGCACGCTGTCCTTCGACATCAAGCCGGCCGACCTGTGGTTCTATAACATCGACATGAAGCGGGTTGTCGAGCCGGGCAGTTTCACCATCCATGCCGGCCCGGATAGCGTCCGGCTGAAATCCGTCAAATTAATGGTGTCGTGAACCAATAATAAAAAAGCCGCTCCCTTCAAGGGGAGCGGCCAAGACCACGAGCGTGGTCGGGAGAGCGATGAAGACGGTGCTTAGAACTTGTAGCGCGCGCCGATCATGTAACGCGGCCCGGCTTGGGTCACGTTCAAAGTCGATGCTGCCGTGCGACCATGCTGACGCTGGGTGGCATCGGTGAGGTTGATCGCCTCAAGCTGGAAGCTCAGGTTCTTGTTGTAGTTGTAGCCCACGCTGACGTCGACCTGACCGTAGGCATCGGTGTACACCGGCGCCGCACGGTTGCTGCCATCGACGGTCGCGGCCAGGAACTCGTCGCGCCAGTTATACGCCACCCGCACGGACCAGTCCTTGTTCTCGAAAATACCCACCACGTTGGCTGAATTGCTTAAGCCCAGAATGGCGAACTGATCGTTGACATCGGCGTTGTTGTACTTCAGCGGCGAGTGCACATAGGTGTAGTTCGCCTGCACACCGAAACCGCTGTTGCCGAACATATGCTGCACGTTGACCTCGGCGCCACTGACGTTGGCCGATTTCTGGTTGGCATAGGTGGTGGTCTGGAAAACGAGCAGCGGGTCGGTCGGCAGGCCGGTAATGGTACCGTTCAGCATGCCATCGCCTTTCACCCCGGTTTTCGTCACGCCCGGCTGGCCGTCGTAATGACCCAGGATGTAGTTGCGGATGCAGTTGGTATCCGCAGCGCCGCAGCCACTGCCCAAGGCCGCCTTGTAATAGGTGCCGCCGACCGGCGTGTGCAGGTCGTACAGCGTCTGCGAAACCAGGGTCTGGCCGGCGTAGTTATCCAGTTGCTTGCGGAAGTAGGCCAGCGATACCAGGCTCTGTTTGTCGTAATACCATTCCCACGAGAGATCCAGGTTCTTGGACTTGACCGGCTTCAGTGCCGGGTTGCCGACCGAGGCGCTGCCGCCGGTGAAGACGCTGGCGATGGTGCCCAGCGTCAGGCCGCCTTGCAATTGGTCGTAGCGCGCGCGGCCAATGGTGGCGCCGACGCTGGCCCGCAGCTTCATGTCGCTGCGCAGATCGGCATCGAGGTTGATGGCCGGCAGCACGCTGGTGTAGGACGCATCGGTGTTGCTGAATGCCTGGCCACCGAAGGTCAGCGGCAACTCGTTCTGCGCCACCCACACCACGGCGGAGGCCGGCAGCACCTGGGCGACCGAGCTGACCTGGGTGCGTTCCACCCGCACCCCGACCGAGGAGTGGAACGGAATCGTGGTATCCCAATCGCTGTTGAGGGACAGATAGCCCGACGTGGTTTTTTCCTGCAGCGTGCGGTCGGTGTCGGGGGTGCCAAAGTTAGGCAGATAGGCCGCCTGGTTGCCCACCGCGTTCGCGGTCACCTGGCGCACCTTGGCGAAGTCGAAGGTGTACAGCGTGGCGAACAGGTCGGGAGAGTTGGCGCCGCCCAGCTTGTTAAAGAACGAGGGCAGGGAGTTGGCCTGGTACAGGCTGGCCGGATAGTCCGACGCCTTGGTCGCGCCGCCCCAGGTGTTGTTCTGCACGTTGGAGAAGGTCGAGCGGTTGGTGGTGTCGGTGTAGCCGACGCCGAAGTTCAGCTCGGATGCCTCCATCAACTGCAGGCTGCCTTTGGCCTGCGCCTGCTTGATGACCGATTTTTCGTAGCCGTTGTGGAACCACGAGCCTGCGGCCTGGATCGGTGCGGCGGCCAGGTTGGCGGCCGGCATGCTCAGAATCGGCAGCTCGTGGGTAAAGTCGACCTTGGTCGTGCCACGGCTGAAGCTGGCGTTGGACAGCACGTTCTCGCTGCCAAACGGGCTGTCCGAGCCCGACTCGGCGGTGGAGTGGTGGGCGTCGAACTCCAGCTTCAGGCCCGGCCTGACTTTCCAGGCGGCGTTGAAGCCGATCGACTGGTTCTTGGTCTTGGTGGCGAAGTCGCTGCCCACGATCGAGATATCCTGCGGAGTCGGGTAGACCTCGGAATAGGTCAGCGGGCTGACCACGTGTCCGCTCGGCCAGCTGCTGGTCGAGGTCGGCGTCTGGGCGAACCATACGCTGAGCTCGTTACGCTTGGTCTGTATCTTGTTTTCCGAATAGGTGTAGTCGACCGTGGTGGTCAGGTCCTTGACCGGGCGGAACTGGAAGGTCAGCTGGCCGTTGGTGCGCTGCCGCTGGACTGCGGCAACGTTGTAGTTCATATTCTGTGGAACCGAATACAGCGCGTCCGGCGCCGGACGGTTGGTGATGTTCTGCGAACCAGGCTGGCCGGGTTGCGGCAGGGTCTGTCCGTCGATGACCGCCGATCCCAGGTACGGGCCCTGGTAGCCATTGAACAGGCCAGCGCGGTTGAAGCCGGAATCGCGCGACTGGAAGCTGGCGCTCAGCGATACGCCAAAGCGGCCATCGGCGCTGGTGTTCGAATAAATGCCCGAGACCTCCGGCGTGGTGCTATTGCCCTTCATGGAATCTGGCAAATGGTCGTTGGAGGTGTCCTTGACTGCCTTGACGCCGATACTGGAATGCATGCCGGGATTGTCGAACGGACGCCCGGTGATCACATTGATGGTGGCGCCGATGCCGCCGGTCGGGCTGTCGGCGCGGCCGGTTTTATACACCTGCAGTTGCGAAATCGATTCCGACGCCAGGTTCGAAAAGTCAAACGAACGGCCGGACAAATCGCTCAGATCGGTGGTGGGCATCTGGCGGCCATTCAGCAACACCAGGTTGAAGTCCGGTCCCAGGCCACGCACGGTGACTTTCTGCCCTTCGCCATTGCTGCGGTCGATCGAGACGCCGGAAATCCGCTGCAGCGATTCGGCCAGGTTGGTATCGGGGAACTTGCCCATGTCTTCGGCAACGATACCGTCGACAATGCCGTCCGCGTTGCGCTTCAGGTTCAGGGTCGACTGCATACTGGCGCGGATACCCGTCACCATCACTTGCTGGGCATCGGGGGAGGAGGGGGCTGGCGCCTGCTGGGCGTGGCCGGGCATGGCCAGTGCGCTGCAAGCGCCGGCAACTGCCAGGTACATCAAACGACGTTGAAATGGTTTCTGCATAAAATCTCCGATTTTTATTTACTGCGTATCTTTTACGTGGTCTAACGGTTTGATATCCGGTTGCTCGCCTCCTTGTTACTGTTGATGTTTTATAGTTTTAATGACACGGTGCGGTTCAATACCACGGGCGCCTGCTGTCCCGCCACGCCCGTGCCGGGTTGCCCGGAGCCCACGCTCAGCTGGTACTGCCCTGGTGTCAGCTGGCGCCTGCCTTCGCGCGTGACAAAGCTCAGGTCGCGCGGCGTCAGGCGGAAACTGATCTGACGGCTCTCGCCCGCCTTCAACGTGACGCGCTGGAAGCCGCGCAACGCCAGCCGTGGCGCCCCCTCGAACGCCGGCGGCGTCAGGTACAGCTGCGCCACCTCGTCGCCGTCGCGGCTGCCGGTGTTGGTGACTCGGGTGGTAACCACCACACCGTTTTCCGGCGCGCCATCGACCGGCGCAATGTGCAGCGGCGCGTAGCCGAAGCTTGTATAGCTGAGGCCGGCGCCGAAGGCGTAGACCGGCGTGCCCTGGTAATAACGGTAGGTGCGGCCGCGCATGCTGTAGTCGTCAAACGGCGGCAGATCGGCCAGGCTGCGGTAGAAGGTCAACGGCAGGCGGCCGCCCGGATCGGCGCGGCCGCTCAGCACATGGGCAATCGCCATGCCGCCCGACTGACCGGGATACCAGGCTTCCAGAATGGCGGCGGCGTTCTCCTTGGCCCACGACAGGTCGAGCGCGCTGCCGTTCATCAGCACCACCACCAGCGGCTTGCCCAGCGCCTTGGCGCGTTCCAGCAGTTGCCGCTGCTCGGCCGGCAGGTCCAGCGATGTCTTGTCGCCGCCCTCAAAGCCGTCCACCTTGATCGCCATTTCCTCGCCTTCCAGATCGGACGTCAGGCCGACCACGGCGACGATCACGTCGGCATCCGCAGTGGCGCGGCGCAGATCGGCATCGGCGTCGCTGGAAATGCGCTTCCAGAACAAGCCAGGCACGCCGGAGCTGCCGGATTCCGCCTCGAAGTGCAGGGGATAGTGCTGGCCTTGCTCCAGCCGCACCGTGGTCAGTTGCAGCGGCTCGCCCCATTTCGAATACTCGGTGGCCTCGACCACCGCCTTGCCGCCTGCCTTCAGCGCGCCTTTGACGCCGCTGACGCCCAGCCGGTACAAGCCGCTTTCCGGCACGCTCAGCTCGCCATCCCAGACGACCTTGTGATGATCGGCGACCGCCTTGAATTGCAGGCCATGCGCCTCGAGTCCCGGTTCATTGAGGCTCAACACCGGCTGCTTGTCGTATTGCTGACCGTTGCGGTTGTAGTACTCGACGCGCAAGCCCGGCTGGCCATCCGGCGCGCGCAAGGCGGAGGCCGGCACCGGATCGCCGTCAGTGATCGAGGCGCCGGCGGATGCCAGCGTGATCTGCGCCTGCGGCAGCACGCGGCGCAAGCCTTCCAGCACCGACACCGGCGGCGCCGACAGGGTCGACGAGTAATTGCCGCGCAGGACGCGCGTGGCATCCGCCAGCGGACCGATCATCGCCAGTTTCAGTCCCGGCTTGAGCGGCAGCACACCGTCGTCGTTCTTCAGCAGCACCAGGCTGCGGGTAGCCGCTTGCAGCGCCAGCGCCTGGTGCTCGGGCGTGTTGATGGCGCTGACCGGCACCGCCTGGACCTGGCGCTGCGGCAGGCCGGCCAGGTCGCCGTTACGGTAGCGCGCCGAGAACAGGCGCACCAGGGCCTGGTCGATGTCGGCCATGCTGATCAGTCCACGCTGCCAGGCTTCGCGATAGCGCTCCCCCAGTCCCGGCGTTTCGCCCAGGGTCCTGGTATTGCACTCGTTGTCGGTGCCGGCCTTCAGCGCCACCGCCACGGCGGCGGCCGGGTCGGCGGCGTATTTGTGCTGTTCCGAAATATCGGTCACCGCATCGCAATCGGAAACCACATAGCCCTTGAACCCCCAGGCGCCGCGCAAATGCTGCTTCATCAGCAGCTCGCTGCCGCAGGCCGGCTGGCCGTCGATGCGGTTGTAGGCGCACATGATGGAGCCGGCCTGGGCATCGACAATGGCGGCGCGGAAGGCCGGCAGATAGGTGTCCTCCAGATCGTGCGCGGAAACGAACACGTTCGCTGCATGGCGGGTCGATTCCGGTCCGCTGTGCACGGCGAAGTGCTTGGGCGTCGCGATCACGTCCGGCAAATCCGGGTTGCTGCCCTGGATGCCGCGGATGAACGCGACACCCAGCGACGCTGTCAGGTAAGGGTCCTCGCCATAGGTTTCCTGGCCGCGCCCCCAGCGCGGGTCGCGGAAGATGTTGATGTTGGGCGACCAGGTATCGAGCCCGGTGCCGATGCGTCCCAGGTGGCCGGTCTCACGTCCCAGCGTGTGCAGGGCCCGCACTTCGGTGCTGATGGCCGCGGCCACCTGTTGTAGCATCGGCGCGTCGAAGCTGGCGGCCAGGCCTATCGGTTCGGGGAAGTTAGTGGTGGGCAGCGGCCCCAGCGCGCCGTGCAGCGACTCAGTCCACCAGTTGTAGGCCGGGATGCCCAAGCGCGGCACGGCTGGCGCCACGTTCAGCAACTGATCGATCTTCTCGTCCAGCGTCAGTTGCGCCACCAGCTTATGGGCGTGCGCCTCCGCAGCACCGCGCGTGTCTGCGCCGTGGGCGGGGAGGGGCATGGCAGCAGCCAGCACGAATGCCTGTGCCGCCATGCCTTTCCACCTGCGATTCGTGTCTCCAGCTTGGCCCTGTTGGCGGGCCTTTTTATTTCGCATGTTAGGTTCCATGTTAGTGAAGCCAAAAATGTTTGCGATAACATTTTTTTTCAATATGACAAATGTAATCGTTATATATCAATTGACCAATGAATTTTTTGTTGCGATTGATATCTAAATTGGTATCGCACGGAAAGGATTCCAATTGGCCATTGGTCCGCAATCAGGCCATGAGGGCGCAAAGATAGGCTCGAAGTGATGATTTCTGATGTTTTATTGGTACTGCTTCGCCATTTTCCGGGAAGCTGCCTGACAAGCAGTTCGCGGTTCCCAAAAACACCTTATTGCACCGTATCCATGATATTTTCTGAGTACGAGCGTACCGATTGGCTAGGCACTTCTGAGCCATGGCGGCCAGGGAATTGATTTGACGCGGCACATTTTTAACGGAAAGAGATGCGTTCACACCCTGACATATCGAACACTGCGACTGATTCGTTGCAGCAGTTAGTGATGGATATCACGCGATGTCGTCTGGCCCGTAAGGTGCTGGGACAGGCCGGGGCGGCGCTCGATAGCAGCGCGGTACGCTGCGCACCAATTGTGCTGTCGCAGTTGATTGCGGAAGACAGCCCGCCCACCGATCCCCATCGCAGCGCGGAGGATAATGCGGACCGCTGGCTGGTGCCAGAGCCATGGAACGGTGACCTGGCCCGCGCACCGCTGTTATTCATCGGCCAGAATCCTTCCGCAAGTTTTGCCGAGGATTACCCCCGACTTAAGGAGGCGCTGCAGGATGGCGACGGTTCCGTAATGACGTTGCGGTTCCAAGAGCGATTTGATAAGTGGATTCAGGACGGCGTCAGGGTGAAGCAGCTGCCCGGCCAGGATCGGGAGTATGCCCCCGCCAATCGGTTTCTAGGCCGTGTCAAGAAAGTGGCGCAGCACCTTTATGGACCAGGTTGGAATCCAGTTCCCGGCCGCGACTACGCGCTGACGGAGGGCGTGCGATGCAAAGCCAGACATGCGCTTGGCTTGGATGAGGCGCTGGGAAACTGCGCCGGATTGTACATGCGGCGCACGTTGTATTTCAGCGGCGCCGCCGTGATTGTGTGCATGGGTGTCGTCGCGTGCCGTGCACTCCATCTAGCGCTAGGCAAGGACGACGACCTAACCGACTTTCAGGGCCGGGCCGGTGAGGTCCAGACGCGCGAATGGGAGATTGAAAGGCAAGGCGGCGCGTCCAAGGTCTTGGTCATGTTTTTGCGGCACCCCAGTGCTTTCGGCAAAGTGCAGAAACTGGACGAGGGCGAGGATCGGGGAGCGAAGGGCGCCAGCAAGGAAGTCAGCGATCAGATTGACCGAGTCAGGCGCCATCTCGCCGCAGCGCTTCAGTTAGGCTGAGTCGATCCCCACATTTACTTCGGAGCGCTCAGGACGCTGTCCGTCCAGTGAAGTAAAACTGTCGCCTCATCAAATACGTAAGTCTTTGATTTGATAATGTTACGCTCCTGCACATTGTCAGATTTACTTCACACACCATTGGCGAGCAATCTGTCACGCCAACGACCGGTCGAGTGACAGTGATGTAACCTGTTGATTTTTATGGTTCTGTAATTTTCGCCGATTTGCGCTTACAACTCCTAAATGTTGGGCTTTTTGTTCTCAACAATCGCGGAAATGGCAAACTTCGCGGCCATAAACTTGTATAAAATTGCTCACCTTTAATTTCAACTTATAGTAGTACGGGCCGATCCGACGTCTCCGCCGTAGGTTTATAAAGAAAACTCTGAGGGAATCTTACGATGCACGAGCACATCATTTGGCCGCTATTGATCGCAGCATTGACCGTCCTGCCCAGCGGGATGGCCGCGGCCGAATCATCCGGCATCCAACGCATCGAGCTGAAGGGGGACGCCGGCGGAAAGCGCTTTGATGGCATCGGCATTGTGGACGGTGGCGGGGCCACGTCGGTCCTGCTGAAGGATTACCCGGAGCCTCAGCGTAGCCAGATCCTGGACTTGATGTACAAGCCCAAGTTCGGCGCCTCGGTGAGCGCCTTGATGGTTGAAATCCCCGGCGACGGCAACTCGACGCAGGGCTCCATGCCCAGCCATATGCATACCCGGAACGAACTCGATTACACCCGCGGCTATACCTGGTGGGTGATGCAGGAGGCAAAGAGACGAAATCCCGCACTCACCCTGGATGCCACGGCCTGGAGCGGTCCAGGGTGGCTCGGCGACAATGGCAAGCGTTTCACGAAGGATCGGGATTTTTTTACACCGGACGCGGTTGATTACTACGTGAGCTGGCTCAAGGGACTGCGCGCGGTGTACAGGCTGGAGCTCGACGCAATCGGCAGCCGCAATGAGAAGGGCGTCAACTACGATTTCGTCAAGACGCTGCGCGCAAGGCTGAACGCGAATGGCTTCGGCAATGTGAAGGTCCACAGTTTCGACAATTGGATGGATTCGAAGTATGATTTCGTCAAGGACATGCTTGGCGATAAGGAGCTGAGCGATTCCATCGACATCATCAGCGCTCACGTCAACGTGCTCGATAAATACAGGGTCCCGCAGGCAGTGCGGGAAGCGGCCGCCAGCATGGGCAAACCCTTGTGGAATTCCGAGGGACACGTGTACATCGCGGGCTATGACGGGGCGATAGGCGTGGTTCGCGCCTTCAACGAAAATTACATCCATAGCGGCATTACCAAGATCGTCAACTGGTATGGCATCGCCGGCGTCTACACCACGGAGCCCTATAACGGCGAGAAGGAAGCGGCCATCCGCGCGAGCTGGCCGTGGAGTGGCCATTACCGCTTGAATCCGCAGGTGTGGGCCTATGCCCACTACGGCCAGTTCACGGAGGTCGGCTGGACCTACCTGAACGGGGCAAGCGGCGAACTGGCCGGCGGCGGCAGCTTCGTCACCCTCATGTCGCCCCGCAAGGACTTCAGTGTCATCATCGAAACCAGGGAGGCCAAGGCGCCGCAGCAGCTGCGCCTCGAGGTGGGCGGCGGCTTGTCCACGCAAGACCTGGCGGTCTGGCGCAGCAATGAGAAGGAGCAATTCGTCCGCCTCGCCGATCTCCGGCCACAGCAGGGCGTGGTCACGCTCGCGCTGGATCCGAATTCCATCTATTCTCTGACAACGACGCGGGGCCAGCAAAAAGGCGTATTTTCCGACGTCCCCGTGCTGAAGGCTTTCCCATTCCCATATCGTGAGACTTTCGAGCAGTACGCGCGGCCCAAGGAATGGGGCCATTTGCCGCGCTATTTCGCGGACATTGCGGCCGTATTTGAACTGACGTCCTGTCCGGGCGGGAAGGGCAAATGCATGCGGCAGGCCGTTCCCGTACCCACCCATTCCTGGGCGCCGGAATGGAAGCCCTATACCATCATCGGCGACGACCAGTGGTCGGATTACGAGGTCAGCGCCGACGTCTACCTGAACCCCGGTGACACGGCGGGGGTGATGGGACGCATCAATCACGTGGGAACGGGTTTCGGCGTCGTCCCGAAAGGCTACTTCCTGCAATTGAGCGAGGGCGGCCAGATCGAGTTGTTGGTGGTGCGCGGACCGGCGGACAAAAAGGCGCTGGTGGGCGACGCCGAGCAGCAGGCTTTGATCAAAGCGCAGAATGATGCCAGCGAGGGCGGCGAGAAAGTGCTCGCTGTCGCGCAAGTGCCGGGAGTCGGTGCGAAGCGCTGGCATAACTTGAAGCTACAGTTCAAGGGCACTGCGATCACGGGCTACGTGGACGGCAAACCGGTCCTCGCCGCGACGGACGGTTTGTACGGCAAAGGAATGGCGGGCTTGATGGCGGGGGCGCACGCGGAAAAGCTCGACATGCCGTATTTCGACAACGTGACGGTAAATCAGGTCAACGGCCCGCTGCCTAAACCTTCGACCGCTCTGCCTGGGCAGGGACCGATGTATCGCCGCTCGAAATAGTTCGCGACCTAATCACAATCCTGTGCGGGACTTTCGACGATTTGCGTGATAGGCATGCATATCGAAATTAAGCACTTCCGCGCAGGAGGGTAGCCAGATGCGGTTGCCCACATCCAGCCCCCGAGGAACTGTGCATGATCAAAGAAATAGTAATTACTTTTCGGCACCAAAATCTATTTTACATAATATAAATTATGCGAAATTTAGGCGCCGCCGCAAAGTTGGAGAGAAAACGTTGCCGCATTGGCGTTTTTCACAATTGCCGCGCAAAACGTATTTCCGTAGGATCCGTCACGCATGATGGCGCGAAACCAATGACGACGACCTCCAGCCGACGACGCTCACCGTGACCTGATCCCCAGTCAGCATCGACACAGAAAGCGAATAAACCATGAGACCAGTCTTCCTGACAGCCAGCACCATCGCGGCGCTGCTCGCCGGTGCCCCGCTGGCCGCGCCGGCGCTGTATTGGGTGGCCACGCGGCGCGAGCAGGATGGGCGTATGCAGCTCAAGCTGGCGAGCCGCGCCGCAACGCCGCAGTCGGTGCGCGTCTCCCTGTCGGGCGTGAAACACGTGGCGCCCACCGGCACGCTGACGGTGCTGAGCTCGGCCCATCCCGACGTCGGCAACACCTTGGCCGAGCCGCAGCGCATCGTACCGGTGACACGCAGCATCAAGAACGTGGCGCGGGAATTCACGGTCGTCGTGCCGGCATATTCCGTGTCGGTGCTTGAAATCAACGCCAGATAGTCGCCCGCTCCGCTCCCCTGCTCCGGCGGCACGTACTTCAACTATCGCATCCAAAGAAAGACTTTCTTATGCCCTTCACCCGACGTTCCATGCTCAAGGCCACCCTCGCGATGCTGCCGGCACATTGTGCCGCTCGCGAACTTGACGAGCTTGCGCCTCCCGTGCCGGGTGCCGCAGTGACTATTCCAGTTGATGCGGCGCGTGCCTTCCTGGCAAACCAGGTGCGTTTGCTGCCGGGAAGTCCGTTTTATGTGCGACAGGAGCTGCATCGCAAAGGCGTGCTCGCGTCCTACGATCCTGATAAGTTGCTGTACTCCTACCGCGCTTTGGCCAAGCTTCCCCAGAAAGAAGGCATAGTGGGCGGCTACGACGGCTGGGACAGTGGATTTCTCCGGGGGCACATGACAGGACACTATTTGTCCGCCGCCTCGCGCATGGCGGCGGCTACGGGAAGCATCCTTTTTCGCGACCGGGTCAACTACCTCGTGGGAGAGCTCGCCAAATGTCAGAAGGCCCTGAACCTGCATGGTTACCTGGCCGCCTTTTCCACGGCCGCCTTTGACCAGCTTGAAGGCAGGCCCGGGGCCGATGCCGAGGGCATCGGTGTGCCTTACTATACGATCCAGAAAATCATGTCGGGCCTGCTCGACGCGCACTCTTATGTCGGCAACGCGCAGGCGCTCGACGTGGCCACCCAGATGGCCGATTATTTTGAAAAACGCCTCGCGGGGCTCGACGCGGCGCAGATTGACAAGATGTTCCGCACGGACGGCAGCCGCAATCCGCAAAACGAATTTGGCGCGATGAGTGACGCTCTGACGGAACTCTTCAAAATCAGCAAAGATCCCCGGCATCTCGACGCCGCCCGCATGTTCAACCGCACATGGTTTGTCGGCCCGCTTGCGGACGGCGAGGACAGGCTGGGCGGCTTGCACGCCAACACGCACATCGCGCAGGCAGTGGGCTTGGCCAACTGCGCGAACGCCGATGGCAACCTGGTGGAACTGAAGGCGTCCGAGAACTTCTGGCGACTGGTGGTTCAAAAGCATACGTTTGCCAACGGAGGCAACTCGTTCAACGAATGGTTCGACAAACCCGGCGTGGAGGCCGGCCCGTCCATCGATGATGGGAAGGTATTGCCCGCCACAACCGCCGAAACCTGCAGCACCCACAACATGCTCAAGCTGACCGCCCGGCTTTTCGAGCGCAACCCGCGTGCGGATTTTGCCGACTACTACGAGCGTGCGTTGTACAACCACGTGCTGGCGTCGGTGGCGACCGATTCGGGCGCCATGACCTACTTCACGCCGTTCCATGGCGGCTTTCGCACCTATCTTAACGGCAGCTTTTGCTGCTCGGGCACCGGTATTGAAAACACCGGGCGCTACAACGAAGGCATTTACTTTCACAAGAATGATGCACTGTGGGTGAACCTGTATATCCCATCCGAGCTCAGCTGGCACGAGGCCGGAATTGTTTTGAGGCAGCAAGGGGATATCACGCGGGGTGAGCCCGTGCGCTTTACGGTGATCAAGCCTGGACCCAACGCCGTGACGCTCAATTTACGAATTCCGGCGTGGGTCGCCAAACCGGTCGCACTAGAGATCAACGGGAAGCCGCAAAATGTGGACGCAAAGCCCACCAGCTATATCTCGCTAACGCGGCGATGGAAAGCCGGTGACGTGATCGTCCTTACCCTTCCCGCAGGGCTGCGGCTGGAGCAAGCCAGGGACATCTCCTCGATGGTCTCTGTATTCCACGGTCCTGTATTGCTGGCCGGTGAACTCGGCAAGGACAACATGCCTGGCAGCGACGTGGGCGACAAGGATGCCTACCTGAAGAACGCGGGGGCGCCGGTTCCCGATATCGTTAGCACCTCGAGCAATCCCGCGGACTGGCTCGCCCCACTCCCCGGCGATCCGTCGGCGTTCAAGATTAAGGACGCCGGTCCGGCAGACGGAATAGTCCTTCGACCGTTATTTGACCTGCACCATCAACGTTATTCCGTTTACTGGCGCCTTCGCAAAGACACAGTCCGTGACCGTCTGCCCATAGTCGGCACATAGATCGGCGTAGCCACCGCGATGACGACCAGCCGGGAGCGCGCTGCAGCCCCCGGCTCATTGCCTCTACGTTATTTCTTGTACACGCCACTGAGAACGAAATAGTCGTCGATCCGTTCCAGGTAGGTGACGCGCGGTTCCATCTTCTGGCTGACCGGATTGACCCATTCGAACTCGACCCAGCCACTGCCCTTGGTCTTGGCCAGCTCGATCTGCTCGCGTACAAAGGCCTTGCCGTTGACGTCCTTGATGTCGAGCAGGTTCTTGCCGATCAACTTGGGATTGACGCCGTGGGCCAGCATCACGCCGTTCAGGTCCAGCGCGGCGATGTACAGGTCGCGGTCGACGAACTGGCCTTTCGGCCGGCTGAATTCGGCAAGCGCCTTGTCCTTGCCGTTCTGGCGGACGTAGCCGATGGCCTTCTTCACCATGGCCACCGCCTCCTCCTTCGAGGCAGCCTGCTGGTCGGCCGCCATCGCGCCGAAGCACGAAGACATGAACAACCAGGCGAAGATAAATTTAAACACTTTTGCACGCATGATCTGGTCTCCTGATTAGAACGAGTGGCGGATGCCGGTCGAAACGCCGGACTGGTTCATCCCGGTACCCACCGTGCCGCCCGCGTCGAGCGCAATGGCGGCCTGGCCGGCGTTCTTCATGTAGCCTACCGAGCCGTAGACTGCGGTACGCTTGGACAGATAATAGGTCAAGCGCAGCACCGCCAGCGTGGAGTCGTTGCCACTGTCCTTGACGTCGTGACGCGCCACCTGCCCATCCAGCGTCATGAAAGGCAGCAACGGGTAGCTGGCCCCGACGTAGATCAGGTTGGACTCCAGGTTATTGGCCAGCGTGGCCGCCACCTTCTTGCGCGCCATGATGCCGGCGCCGATGCGTACGTCGCCGGCCATGGCGTAGCCGTTCAGCGTGGTGCGGCGGTCGTTGCTGTCGCTGGTGGTCAAACCGGCCGCTGCGCCGGTGTTACCGTACATGATGTCGTAGCTGGCGGTGACGCCGAAACGCTTGTTGTCATAGCCCAGCAGCGCCGTCACCTGGCGACAAGCCTTGGCGTTGCCCGCCACCTCGCCCGCGCAGTTGGTGGCGGCCGGGCCGCCGGCGCTGGAGGCGTCACGGCCGAAGCTGTAGGTCGTGCCCACGGTGAAATCGCCGAAGATGCCGAGGTAACCGACGGCGTTGTCGCTGCGGGCATTCGGGATGTACGGGTCGATGCTGGAGATGCTGAACAGGTTGGGCCCCATCACGTCCGACTTGAGCGTGGCCATGAAGGTCATATTGTTCTGGCGGCCCACGGTCAGCGTGCCGTAGCTCCCTTTCAGGCCGACGTTGGCCTGGCGGCCGAACAGGCGGTTGCCCTGCCCCATCGTACCGGTGTCCACGCCGATGCCGCTTTCCAGCACGAACACGGCCTGCAAGCCGTCGCCCAGGTCTTCCGTGCCACGGAAGCCGATACGCGACGGGAAGCTGCTGGTCAGGCTGGGCACTTTGACGACGGAATTGCCGGCCGCATTGGTATTGTTGGTGTAGGCCACGCCACTGTCCACGATGCCGTAGACCGTCACGTTGCTCTGCGCCGTGGCGGCATGGGCGGCCAGGACGCCAATCATTGCGATGGCGCCACCGATTGCGGTTTTCTTCATTACTTTGTCTCCAGGTTGTAAATGAGGTGCTACGGGGTGAAACGGTTTATTCGTTTATTCGCTGTCGGGCTGAAGTCCCGGATGCGCCAGCTGGAACGCCGGCAGCTGCTGGCAGGCCGCGTCGATGGCCAGCAAGGTCGGGAACGGCGTCAGGTCCAGGCCGAAGCGGCGCGCCGCGAACAGCTGCGGCACCAGGCAGCAATCGGCCATGGTCGGCGTATCGCCGACGCAGTAGCGGCCGCGCAGCTCATCGCGGATCAGGTCCGCTTCCAGCGCAGCCAGACCGATGCCGTGCCAGTGGCTGATCCAGGCGCCTTTCGCTGCCTCGTCCAGGCCCATCGGCCCGGTGAGATACTTCAGCACGCGCAGGTTGTTGAGCGGGTGGATGTCGCAGGCCATCGACAGCGCCAGCTGGCGCACGCGGGCGCACTCGCCCGGTGTGGCCGGCAGCAGCGCCACGGCCGGATAGGCTTCGTCCAGGTATTCGATGATCGCCAGCGACTGGCTGATATCCAGCACGCCATCGCTCAGCACCGGCACCAGCTGGTGCGGATTGCGGGCGCGGAAGCCAGGCTGGAACTGCTCGCCGCCGTTGCGGTTCAGGTGCACCGACAGGTATTCGTACGGCAGTCCTTTCAAGCCCAGCGCGATGCGCACGCGGTAGGCGGAAGAACTGCGAAAATAATTGTGCAGCACCAGCTGCGTTGCGCTTTCCTGCATTACGACACTCCCAAGTATTGTTGAACGATGTGCGGCTCGGCGCGCAGCGCTTCCGAACTGCCCTGCCAGACCACTTTGCCCTTTTCCAGCACGACATGGCGGTCGGCGAACTTGAGCAAGGCGCCGACGTTCTTGTCGATGACGATCTGCGACAAGCCCTCCGCCTTCAATGCAGCCAGCGCGGCCCAGATCTCGGCGCGGATGATGGGCGCCAGGCCTTCGGTGGCCTCGTCCAGCACCAGCAGCAGCGGGTTGGTCATCAGCGCGCGGCCGATGGCCAGCATCTGCTGCTCGCCGCCGGACAGCTGCCAGCCATGGTTGCCGCGCCGCTCCTTCAGGCGCGGGAAGAATCGGTAGACGCGCTCCAGGTCCCACGGCTGCAGGCTGCGCTGCGTATGGCGCGGCGCGCGCGCGGTAGCCACCAGGTTCTCCTCCACCGACAAATTGGCGAACACCTGCCGCCCTTCCGGCACCAGCCCCAATCCCAACCGCGCGATGTGGTGCGACGCCAGGCTGGCCAGCGGCTTGCCGCCAAACGAGATCGCGCCGGCCTTCAACGGCAGCATGCCGAACAGGCATTTGATGGTGGTGGAACGTCCCATGCCGTTACGGCCCAGCAGCGTGACCACCTCGCCGGCCTGCACGTCGAAGCTGACGCCGAACAGCGCCTGCGCATGGCCGTACGATGCGTGCACGTCGCGCACTTCCAGTAAATTCGTCATGCCTCGCCCTCCTCTTCGCCCAGGTACACGGCGCGTACCTCGGGGTGGTTGCGGATCTGGTCCGGCGTGCCGCTGAACAGCACCTTGCCGTAGACCAGAACCGTGATGCGGTCGGCCAGCGCGAACACCGCGTCCATGTCGTGCTCGATCAGCAGGATCGAATAGCGGCCCTTGAGGCGGGCCAGCATGGTCACCACCTCCGCCGACTCCTGCACGCTCATGCCGGCCATGGGCTCGTCGAGCAGCAGGAATTTGGGCTGGGCGGCCAGCGCCATCGCCAGTTCCAGCTGGCGGCGCTCGCCGTATCCAAGGTCGGCGGCCGGCAGCTCTGCCAGCGGCGCCAGGCCGCAGTCGCGCAACGCCGCGTCGGCCGCCTGCACCTGGGCGGTACGCGACATCATCGGCTGCCAGAAGCGCCAGCCATGTTCGCGCGCACCCACTGCGGCCAGCACGGCGTTTTCACGCACCGTGAAGTCCTCGAAGATGGAGGTGATCTGGTAGGATCGCAGCAGCCCGCGCCGCGCCCTGCTGTGGATCGGCAACGCGGTCACGTCCTCGCCGTCGTACCAGACCTTGCCCTCGTTGGAGGCCAGTTCGCCGGACAGCTGGTTGATCAGCGTGGTCTTGCCGGCGCCATTGGGGCCGATGATGGCGTGCAGTTCTCCGGGACGAATGTCGAGCGACACCGAGTCCGTGACCAGGATGCCGCCATAGCGTTTGACCAGCGCTTCGGTTCTCAGGATGGTCATGCGTGTTCCTCCACCGCGCGCACCGGCACCGTCGCTATCGCGGGGACCGCCGCGGCCTTGCGCGGCGCCAGCTTCTCCAGCAGGCCCGCCAGGCCGGCGGTGCGCAGCAGCGCAACCAGGAAGATCGCCAGGCCGAAGATCGCGGCCCAGGATTCGGTGGCCATCTTCAGCACCTCCTCGGCGCCCATGAACACCACAGCGCCCAGCAAGGGACCAAACACCGTACCCAGGCCACCCAGCACGATCATCACGATCAAGTCGCCGGACACCATCCAGCTCAACGTGGCCGGCGAGGCGAACGCGGTCAGGTTAGCCAGCAGCATGCCGGCCACGCCGCACAGCACCGCCGACATGACATAGGCCGCCAGTTGATAGCGCTGGCCGCGCAAGCCGATGGCGTTGATGCGGCGCGGATTCTGGCGCGCGCCGCGCAGCACCATGCCGAACGGCGCCACCCGCAGCCGCGCCGACCACCATATCACCAGGCACAGTACGACGAAGGCGACGGTGTAGGCGACCGTCGGCTGGCCCAGGTCCATCCCAAAGAAGCGGCTTGTGGCGGCGATGGGCGTGCCGTCGTCGCCGCCGTACTGTTTCAGGCTGACGAAGACGAAATATCCCATCTGCGCAAACGCCAGCGTGATCATGATGAAGCCGATGCCAGTGGTACGCAGGCTGATGGCGCCGGTCAGCAGTCCGACCAGGCCGCAGGCCACCACGCACACCGCCAGATGCAGCCAGCCGTTGTCGATGCCGTGATAGGCGGGGATCGCCACGCTGTAGGCACCTATACCGAGGAACAGCGCGTGGCCCAGGCTGACCAGTCCACCGAAGCCCAGCGCCAGGTTCAGCGCGCTGGCGGCGATCGCGTAGATCAGGATGCGGGCAAAGAAGACCACGTAGAACGGCTGGTCGGCGATGCCGGCGGCCCAGGGCACCAGCGCCAGAGCGCCCAGCAGCAGCACCGGCACCAGCGTCGCCGGCCGGCGCAGGGAGTTAAATGGAGTCATCGAGTCCTCTCAGTCGGGAACAGGCCTTGCGGGCGCAACGCCAGCACCAGGGCCATGAGCAGATACACCAGCATCGACGCCAGCGCCGGTCCGGCCGCATTGGCGACGTCGCGGCTGGCCAGTTCGCGCAGCAGCGTGGGCAGGAAGGCGCGGCCCAGCGTGTCGGCGGTACCGACGATCAGCGCCGCATAGAACGCGCCGCTGACCGAGCCGATGCCGCCGATGACGATCACCACCAGTGCCGTGATCAGCACCGGCTCGCCCATGCCGGTCTGGATCGACATGATGGGACCGGCCATCACGCCGGCCAGCCCGGCCAGCGCCGCGCCCAGCGAGAACAGCACCGCGTTGAGCAGCTTGATGTCCACGCCCAGCGCCGACACCATGGCAGGATTGACCGACCCGGCACGAATCAACATGCCGAGCCGGGTCTTGTGCATCAGCAGATGGGCGCCCACCGCCACCGCCAGCCCGACCACGATGATCGCGAAGCGGTAGCTGGGGTAGCTGATGCCGAGCAGGTCGACGGTGCTCTCCAAAAAGCCCGGCAGCGGCAAGAAATACGGCTGCGGCCCCCAGATCATGCGGGTGACTTCATTAAAGAACAGCACCAGGCCGAAGGTGGCTAGCACATGGTCCAGGTGATCGCGCCCATACAGCCGCGAGATGGCGGCGCGTTCCAGCGCGAAGCCCAGCGCCACGCAGCCGGCGATGGCGGCCAGCAGCGCCAGTCCGAAGGAGCCGGTATGCTGCCAGGCGGTCGCCGCGAAATAGGCGCCCAGCATGTACAGCGAGCCATGCGCCAGGTTCACGAAGCTCATGATTCCGAACACCAGCGTCAGGCCGGCCGCCAGCAGGAACAGCAGCACACCGTACTGCAGCCCGTTGAGCAGCTGCGTCAATAGCAGTTGGATGGTCATGCCGTTCTACCTCAAGGCAGGCTGCATTTGGACTGGTAGCTGTCGGCGTGGGCCGTCAGCGCAGTGCCCAGCAGCTTGACGGTCGGCTTGCCGGCCTCGCTGACGACCTGGAAGGCGTAGTAGTTCTGCACAGGCATATTGTTCTTGTTGAAGCGGAACGGACCGCGCACCGACTTGAACTCGGCGCCGGCCGTCTTCACGGCGGCAGCCAGCGCGCGCTTGTCGCCAGCCTGCGCACCGGCCTTGCGCAGCGCCGCATCGAGCAGGCGGGCCGCATCATAGCCGGTGGCTGCGTATTCGCTCGGCAGGCGCTTGTAGCGGGTGTTGAAGGCGCTGACGAAGGCGCGGTTTTCCGGCGTATCCAGCGCCGCATCCCACATGGCGCCGAAGGTGGTGCCGACGGCCGCCTCGCGCAGCGCCGGCATGGTGGTGCCGTCCACCGTGAACACCGAGTAGTTGGGCAGCTTGGCCATCATGCCGGCCTGGCTCAGTTGGCGGATGTAGTTGACGCCCATGCCGCCCGGGTAGAACGCGAACACCGCGTCCGGCTTGGCCGACTGCAGCTGCGCGATCTCGGCCGAGTAGTCGGACTGGCCCACCTGGGTGTAGACCTCGTCGACGATCTCGCCCTTGAAGTAGCGCTTGAAGCCCTGCAGCATGTCCTTGCCGGCCTGGTAGTTGGGCGCCATCAGGTAGACCCGCTTGTAGCCCTTCTCCTGCATGAACTTGCCCATGCTCTCGGCCGAGCCGTCGTTCTGCCAGGCGATGGAGAACACGTTCGCCGCGCACGAGGCGCCAGCCACCGGCGACGGTCCCGCGTTGGTGGCGATGGCCACGGTGCCGGCATCGACGATCAACTTGTGGCTGCCCATCAGGACATTGGAGAAGCCCAGGCCGACGATGGCGTTCACGTGTTCCTTGTCGATGAACTTGCGGATAATCTGGTTGCCCACTTCCGGCTTGAGCTGGTCGTCTTCCTTCAGCACCGTGATGGTCTGGCCGCCAAGCTTGCCGCCGCCCTGCTCCAGCGCCAGCATGAAGCCGTCGTACTGGTCCTGGCCGACCACGGCCACCGGGCCTGACAACGGCGCCGAGAAGCCGATCTTGATTTGTGCCTGGGCTTGTGCGACGCCGGCCAGCATCATGGCGAGAGCGGCGGCGATGTATTTCTTATTCATTTCTGTCTCCTGGTTTTTATTCGGTCAGCCCAGATCTACGTAGACCCGGCCGTTTTCGATCTTCACGGGATAGCAGCGCACCGCCTCGGTGGCGGGCTCGCAGCTGGCGCGCCCGTTGCGGATATCGAACTTGCCCTGGTGTAGAGGGCATTCGATCTCATGCCCGTCGAGGAAACCGTCGCACAGGCGCGCGTTGCCGTGGGTGCAGAGGTTGGCGGTCGCGTAGACCTGTCCTTCCACGCTGTACAGGGCCAGCTCGGTGCCGCCGGCCGCCACCGACGTGACGTCGTCTTCCGGCACGTCCGCCTCGGCGGCCGCGTCGATCCAGTTGTTTGCCATGGTGGTCTCCTCAGATTGGATAGATCAGCGAGTTGGCGATCATCTCGGTGTCGTAGATGCAGTGGCGCTGCTCGAAGCGCAGGCCCTGCGGCGTAATGCGGATGCGGTCCAGGTAGCGGCCCACGTTGAACACCGTGCTCTCCTGCGACAGCTTGGTGCGGAACACGGCGTAATTGGCCTGCGCCACGATCACGCCGTCCTCCACCTTCTCCACCAGCGGCGCGCCGGTGACGTGGCGCTGGTAGTATGGGTCGTGGAACAGCGTCTCCTTGATGCCATAGGCGCGGTCGCGCAGCATGCCCTTGCTCAGCAGCGCCAACGTGGCCAGCGGGAAGCCCCGCTCGTGGTTCTCGCGCGGCGTCACGCGGTAGTCGCAGTCGTCGACGAACAGGTCTATCCACTTGTCCCAATCACCGTTGTCGACCACCGCCGCATACTCGGCGTACAGGCGGTTCAGCGCCAGGAAGGTGTCGATGTCTATCGCGCTCATACGTCCATCACCTTTCGCCAGTAGTTGTACATGCCCCGTATCAGGGTCTCGGTAACCATGTGGTCGGTGTTTTCGGCGTCGTAGCCACCCAGTTCCGCCACCGTGCGGTGGCTGGGCTTTTGCTCGAAGCCGTTCTGCGACAGCTCGATCACTTCACCGTCGTCGGCCGACACGAAGCCGGCGGGCCCGAACAGGTTGGCCTGGATCAGGCGGCGCTCGGTCATCTCCGGCGTGTCGTCCTCGAAGCCGAAATGGGTCCAGACGAAATCGAACGATCCCTTGCCGTTGGGCTGGATGTGGCGGGTCGAGACGCTGTTCACCTGCTGCTGGAAGATCACGCTGGGGAACACGGTCATCATCACGGCGGTCGGTCCCTTCCACCACGCCTCAGGCACGATGTCGAGCAGGCGCTTGTCGTTCACCTCCATGCCGGCCTTGAAGCTGGTGACGCCAGCCGTCACCTCGCTGGTCGCGGCCTGCTGGCTGCGGGTCGAGATCATGGCCGCGTGGCGGTAGTGCGCGTCCATCTTCAGCTCCGACTTGTTATCGGCGCGCCACAGGCCGTAGGTGACGAACCAGGTGTGCAGCAGGCCCGGATGGTACGGGTCCTTGATATTCTCCTGCATCAGCTTCCAGTTGCCGGGAATGCGCTGGCGGTTGTAGCCCAGGATGGTCAGCTTGCGGCCATTGAACAGGCGGTCGAAGTAGCCGCATATGTCGGGGCCGAGGAAGTCCTCCAGCGATTCCACGTCATGGTCGAACGAGGCGAACACCACGCCGCCGCGCACCGCCACCTTCAGCTGGGTCAGGCCATGGTCGGCGGTGTCGAACTCCTTGGGCATGCCGCCATTGACCTTGCCATCCTGCTTGACGCCACGCCGGAACGGCACGCCCTGCAGGTCGCCCTTGAGGGTGTAGCTCCACTGGTGGTAGGGGCAGACGAATTCCTTCTTGTTGCCGTGACGTTCGCGGCAGAACTGCATGCCGCGGTGCGCGCACACGTTCTCCACCACGTTCACGCTGCCGTCGGCGGCGCGGGTCAGGATCACGGAACGCTCGCCGATCACCGAGCGCTTGTAGTCGCCCGGGTTGGGGATCTCGGCCTCCAGGCCGACGTAGCACCAGTGGCCCTGGTAGAACAGGCGTTCCAGTTCGCGCTTGTAGAGCGACTCGTCGGTGTAAGCCCAGAACGGAATGCGGCTCGATCCCGGCTGGTCCCATACAGGCTTGATGGGGAATACGGCGGCCATGATCAGGCTCCCTCGACGCGCACCGTGATCGGTGCCAGGCCGGCCACTTCGCCAACCATCACGTCGCCGGCCACCACGCTGTTCACGCCCTCCGGCGTGCCGGTCATGATGACGTCGCCCGGCTCCAGCGTCTCGTACTCGGACAGGTAGGCGATCGACTCGGCCACCGACCAGATCAGCATGGAGATGTCGGAACCCTGGCGCGGCTGCCCGTTGACGGTGACCGCGATGCGGCCCTGCTCCAGGTGGCCGACCTGCGCCACCGGCGAAATCACGCCGATCGGCGCCGACTTGGCGAACGATTTGCCGAACTCCCATGGACGGCCCTTGTCGCGCGCATCGAGCTGGATGTCGCGGCGGGTCATGTCCAGGCCGACGGCGTAGCCATACACGTGTTCCAGCGCCTGGTCGAGCGGGATGTTGGCGCCGCCCTTGCCGATCACGGCCACCAGCTCGATCTCGTGGTGGAAGTTGCTGGTCTTGGGTGGATACGGAATCGTCACCTCGGCGGCGCCAACCGGTACGGCGGCGTTGGCCGGCTTCATGAAGAAGAACGGCTTTTCGCGGTCCGGGTCGCGGCCCATTTCGCGCGCATGCGCCGCGTAGTTGCGGCCCACACAGAAAATGCGGTTGACGGGAAAGCGCTCTTCGCTGCCGGCGATGGCCAGGCTGTAGACAGGTGCGGGTGGGACTGCGTATTTCATCATGGTCTCCAGGTTTTGTGAGGGAGGTGGTATCAGTGCGCCAGCTTTTCTTCGCGCCACAGGCCCAGCGCCTGCTGGATGGGGCGGTCCGAGAAGCTGAACAGAATGGTGTCGGCGCCGGCGCGCAGGCGCAGCGTTTGCCAGGACGGCACCACGAAGACGTCGTTGGGCGCGAAGTCGAATTGCTGGCCGTTGATGTCGGCGCTGCCTTCGCCTTCCAGGCAGACGTAGATGGTGCTGTCGGTGCAGCGGTATGGCAGCGTTTCAAAGCCGGCAGACAGGCGCTGGGCGAAGGCGCCGATGGTCGGCATCGGCGAGGCGCCGGTGGCCGGGTTCACGTAGCGCAGCTTGTGGCCGAAGTGGGCGTCGATGGCGCCGCGCGCTATGCCCAGCAGGGACTCGCGCGTTTTCGCAAACGGGTAGACGAACACCTTGGTCGGCTGCGCCGCAGTCTGGGCGAAATCGACCGGCAGCATGTTGTTGCCGTAGCGGGCCAGCGCATCGCCTTCCGGCCGTGTCGCCTGCTGCACCGCCTGCGCACCATGCTCGGCGAAGCCGGCATCGAAGAAGCGCACGGTCGGGATGTCCAGGCCGTCCAGCCACACCACCGGTTCGTCGCCCAAGTTGCCGTGGTCATGCCAGGTCCAGGACGGAGTGATGATGAAATCGCCGCGCCGCATGGTCGTGCGTTCGCCGTCGACGGCGGTGTAGGCGCCCTCGCCGTCCAGCACCAGCCGCAGCGCGGACTGGCTGTGGCGGTGGGCCGGCGCCACCTCGCCCGGCATGATCAGCTGCAGGCCTGCGTACAGCGACTGCGTGATCGACGAATTGCCGCGCAGGGCCGGATTTTCCAGGATCAGCACACGGCGCTCCGCCTCGGCGGCGGTGATCAGTCGGCCCGCTTCCATCACATGCTGACGCACGTCGGCGTAGCGCCACAGCGCGGCTTGCAGCGGCGATGCCGGTTGCTTGGGCACCAGCGCGCCCAGCACCTCCCACAAAGGAGTCATGCAGTGCTGGTCGATGCGCCGGTAGAAATCCTGGCGGGCAGTGTTGGTCATGTCTCGTCTCCGGTTAATGGTGTTCAGATGCCGCTGGCGTAGAAAGCGTCCGCATAAACGTGCTCGGGCAGCACGCCTTTTCTCTTGGCCAGCATGGCCGCCGCCTCCACCATCGGCGGCGCGCCGCACAGGTAGGCGCGCCAGCCGGACAGGCTGTCCCAGTCATGGTTGAAGGCGTCGGTCACCAGGCCGCTGCGCCACTGCGGATCGTGCTCGCCGGTGCTGACGATGATGTGCAGGTGCAGGTTGGCGTGGCGTGCGCGCAGCTGTTCGAGCCATTCCAGGCCGTAGATATCGCGCTCGGTGCGTACGCCGAAGTACAGGTGGATGGGTTGGCTCATGCCCTCGGCCAGCGCGGCGCGCACGATGGACAGCACCGGCGCCAGGCCGGTGCCGCCGGCCACGCACAGCATCGGGCCCTGGTGCTTGCGGCGCAGGTAGGCGGTGCCCAGCGGACCGCTGACGCGCACCGCGTCGCCCACCGCCAGCGCGGTCTCGACATGCCCGGTCACGCGGCCGTCCGGCACCAGGCGCAGGTGGAATTCCAGTTCTTCGTCGCCGGGGACATTCGCCATCGAATACGGGCGCACCAGGCCGGGGCCGAACTGCAACGTGGCGTACTGGCCGGGCGAAAACTCCAGTGGCTTGGCTGGCTTCAGGCGCAGGCGGCGGATGTCGTGCGTCATCGCTTCGATCGCCAGCACGGTGGCCTTGATGATGCGCGCCGGGTGGGTGACCACTTCATCGGGCTCCGGCACTTCGATCACGCAATTGGTGCTCACGGTGCTCATACAGGCCAGCACGTAGCCCTCGTCGTCCGGGTGGGTGATCTTGGCTTCGCGGCCTGCTTCCAGCACTTCGCCCTGCAGCACCTTGCAGCGGCAGGTGCCGCAACGGCCGGCGGTGCAGCTGTAGGAGATGGGGATCTGGTGCTCGCGCAGCGCCGTCAGCACATTGGTGCCGGCCTCCACGTTCAGGGTGCGCCCCAGCGGTTGCACGACTAGTTCCATGACTCCTGTCCCCATCTGTTTTATTGATTGATGGGCAAAGTATAGAAAGCAGAGTAATATAAATAAATAGCATCTCGTGAATGCTACAAATCACTGTCAGCAATATTACAAAGCCATGGAACTGAAAGACGTCGACCTCAATCTGCTGCTCGTGTTTAACCAGCTGCTCGCCGAACGGCGGGTCTCGAAGGTGGCGGAGGCGCTGGGCATGACCCAACCCGGCGTCAGCAACGCGCTCAAGCGCCTCCGGCTGTTATTGGGGGATGAGGTGTTCGTGCGCACCGCGCGCGGCATGGAACCCACGCCGTACGCGCTGCGGCTGGCCGAGCCTATCGGCTATGCGCTGTCAACCATCCACGATTCGCTGAACGAAGTCTCACACTTCGACCCGGCCAGCAGCACGCGCAGGTTCACGCTCGGCATGACCGATATCGGCGAGGTGTATTTTTTGCCGCGCCTGATGGAGGTCTTGCGCAAGCACGCGCCGGGGGTGACCGTCAGCACCGTGCGCAACACTGCGGTGAACCTGCAGGATGAAATGGAAGCGGGCCATGTGGACCTGGCGATGGGACTGCTGCCGCAGCTGAAGTCCGGCTACTTCCAGCGCCGCCTGTTCCACCAGCGCTACGTGTGCATGTTCCGCAAGGGGCACCCGCTCGACAAGAAGAAGCTGACGGTGGAGGACTTCCGCAATGCGGACCATGTCACGGTGGTCTCAGCCGGCACCGGCCACGCCATTGCCGACCAGGCCATCGAGCGGCACGGCATCAAGCGCAACATCGGCCTGACCGTGCCCCACTTCGTCGCGGTGGGCCACATCCTGTCCAACAGCACGATGATCGCGACCGTGCCCGAGCGCTATGCGATGGCCTGCGTGGAGCCGTTCGGCCTGCGCTATGTGGCCCATCCGCTGGCGCTGCCCGAGATTAATATCAACGTGTTCTGGCACGCCAAATTCAACAAGGACCCGGCCAACAAATGGCTACGCGGCCTGATCTTCGATCACTTCGCGGATGGGCGAGACATCAAGCCCGTACCCGCCGGCGGCGCATGACGCCATTCGATATGGAATGCTGTAAATGCACGAGCCATGGCATTGTCAGCCAACATCCACATGTGCGCCTCCTTTCACTACTGATCGCGCAGTCAGTCCAGCGAGAATGGCAGCAAGCGCCAATATTGCCGCACTTGCCGCGAATGTGCTCTCAAAACCACGATGATCAAACAATACACCGCCAATCGTGGAGCCCAAGGCGATGGCCAACTGAATCACAGCGACCAGCAGACCACCGCCAGCTTCGGCATCGTTGGGCATGGTTTGAGTAATCCAATTCCACCAACCCACTGGGGCAGCGGTTGCTGCCAGGCCCCAAAGACCCAGCAGAGCAGCCACAGGTGCAATCCGGTCTCCAAACGGAATCAGCGTCAAGGCAATTACGGCCATCAATATCGGAATGACGACCAGAGTTTTGTAGAGGCCGCGCTTCAACACCGGACCCACGGCTACCGTGCCAATGAACCCCGCTACGCCGATAAGCAACAATACCAACGACAGTGTGGACACCCCGACATGCGTTATCGTCTCAAGGAAGGGCCGCACATAGGTGAACAGTGCGAACTGCCCCATGAAGAATGCACCACATGCAACCATGCCCAAAGCAACGGTTCGGCTCTTGAGCAGCCTGAAAGCATTGCCGATTCCTGCCGCCCTTGCCTCAGGTCGCATATTAGGCAGACTGATCCACTGCCATGCCGCTGCGATCAATGCAACGGGCATCAGGCAATAGAAGGCGCCACGCCACCCAATGACGGCTCCAAGGTGGCTACCCAATGGCGCAGCGATCACTGTAGCCAGGGCATTGCCGCCATTAAAAAATGCTAGTGCTTTTGGCACCTGGGCAGCGGGCACCAAACGAATCGCAGTTGCAGCAGACATGGACCAAAAGCCGCCGACTACCACACCAATCAGTGCCCTGCCCAGCATGTAGATTTCATAGTTTGGAGCCAGCCCGACACAGGCTCCGGATACCGCCATTAACAAGGTAAGCCCAAGCAGCAGTGTTTTGCGGTTCATGCCACCGGCGAGCGTAGAAACAGACAGGCTTGCCAGCACTGCGAACGCACCAGATATGGCAATGCCTTTTCCCGCCATTCCTTCCGTTACGTGAAGGTCAGCAGCTATCGGAGTGAGCAAACTGACCGGCATGAATTCAGAGGCGATCAAGGCGAACACGCAAAGGGTCATTGCAAATACACCGTCCCAATTTGTCAGGCGTTCGCTTCCCGCGGTTGCTGTCAAATTGCCGTTCATGCCAAGTGCTGTGCAAAGAACGAACTCAGTTTGGTCCACGGAATGAGATTCACACGGTCATACAGATCAACGTGACCAGCGCCAGGAATAATGTGTAATTCCTTCGGTTCTGCAGCCAGCCGGTAAGCGTCTTCACTGAATTCCTTGGAATGGGCTTGATCACCGGTGATGAACAACATCGGACGTGGGGAAATCGTTTCAATATCATGGAACGGATAGAAGTTCATGAATTTGACATTACTTGTGACTGTTGGCTTCGTCGTCCTCAACGGGGAGACACCAGCTGGCGTGAACTCACCGCGCGGTGTGCGATAGAAGTCATAGAACTCCCGCTGGATGGGATGCGTGTTCGCAGTCAGTTCCAGATCGGTGCCTCCTGCAACGGCGGCTTCAGCACCCTGGAATTCCACGTAGCGACGCTGGGCCGCTTCAGCAACGATGGCTTTGCGCTGCTCAACCGACATTGAATGGTGAAGGGCATTGCGATTGACTCCTCCCATGTCATACATGGAAACCGTGGCAACGGCCTTCATACGAGGGTCAATCTTGGCTGCGCTGATGACAAAGCTACCGCTGCCACAGATACCAAGAACACCAATCTTTTCCCTGTCAATGTAGGGCCGTGTGCCCATGAAGTCCACCGCCGCACTGAAGTCTTCTGCATACACATCGGGCAGGACGGCATTGCGTGGTTGGCCGTCGCTCTCACCCCAGAATGACAGATCAATCGACAAGGTAACGAAACCTTGTTCAGCCAGCTTCTGTGCATAAAGATTGGAACTTTGTTCTTTGACGGCGCCCATTGGATGACCCACGATAATCGCTGGGTATTTCCTGGACTGATCCAAATTCTTAGGGGTGAACAAATTCCCCACGACATTCATCTGATACTGATTCTTGAAGCTGACTTTTTGCACATTCAGCTTGTCACTCTTGTAGAAGTTATCTGCACCATGGGACATATCAGGACTCACTTTCTTATCGGTTGCAAAGGCTGTACCAGAGACAGACATGAACCCTAGTGCAGCCAGGCATGTGGTACTGTTTTTGAGGAAATCGCGCCGGGCAGCAGAACTCAGTTCGCTCTCCAGGCTGGAAATTGTTGGCATGTTCATGGTCGGCTCCGTTAAAAATCACACCCCGAATGATGCCGTCTATGCCGCCCGTTGATTAGATGGTGCAATCTTCATGCAGTTGTGAGAAAATTTCAGCAATGACAAACTTCAAAGTCAACGATCTTCAAGCCTTCCTGGCCGTGGCACAGGATCGGAGCTTTACCAAGGCAGCGGCCAAGCTAAGACTCACGCCGTCTGCCCTAAGCCACACGATGAGAACTCTCGAAGACAGGCTTGGGGTGCGGCTGCTGACCCGCACTACACGCAACGTCGCCCCTACCGACGCTGGGGAGCGGCTTATGCGTGCCATCGCGCCACTATTTGATCAAATCGCCTTAGAGGTTGATGCGCTTGGTGAACTACGAGATAAGCCAAGAGGTAACATCCGTGTGACATGCACAGATGATCAAATTGAAATGTGCCTGCGGCCTAGGTTGGCCGAGTTCCTGAAGAACTATCCAGACATAACATTGGAACTCTATGTTGATTACGGCTTCACCAATGTCGTTGAAGAACGATTTGATGCAGGCATCCGTTTAGGCGAAGCAATCAGCAAAGACATGATTGCTGTCCGTATCGGCCCAGACTGGCGATTAGTTGTAGTGGGATCACCAGATTACTTTGACCGTCATCCTGAACCGAAAACACCTCACGAATTGACTAAGCATTCCTGTGTCAATATCAGACATAGACCTTCAGGTTCCATTTACGCGTGGGAGTTCGAGAATGACAGCAAAGCTTTTACCGTAAAGGTGGAGGGACAGCTTGTTTTCAACAGCATCATGCACGTTCTAAATGCTGCTATGGACGGAATCGGCTTGGCCTATGTTCCCGAAGAATTGGCCGCACCTTACTTGGCGAATGGAAGACTCAAACGGATTCTTGAAAGTTGGTGCCCGTACTTCCAAGGTTATCACCTGTATTACCCGAATCGACGACAAGCCTCGCCTGCCTTTACTGCATTTATCGAGGCACTTAGATACCGAGGCTGAGTGAGGATGCTGTCGGTCACCGGGCACTTGGTGCCGACACGTCACCTCACTCCAGTGACAGACAGTCCTAGCTGGATTCAGCCGCCTTGGCGCGCGCCACGTGCAGTTTTTTGTAGCTGTCGATCAGGCGCTGGTGCCTTTCCAGTCCCTCCAGCTTCATGCTCGTCGGCGTCAATCCGTAGAAGCGCACGCTGCCGTCCGCCGAACCAAGCACCGCGTCCATGCGCTCGTCGCCGAACATCCGGCGGAAATTGACCACGTAGTCGTCCAGTTCCATGTCGTCGTCCAGGACCACCTCCAGCACCACATTCAAAGCCTGATAGAACAGCCCGCGTTCGAGCGTGTTGTCGTTGTATTGCAGGAAGGCTTCCACCAATTCCTGTGCCGCTTCAAAGTCCTGCAAGACGAGTTGTATCAGCAGTTTCAATTCCAGCACAGTCAATTGACCCCAGACCGTATTCTCGTCAAACTCAACGCCGATCAAGGTCGCGATATCGGAGTACTCATCCAGCTCGCTGTTCTCCAAACGCTCAATCAGCGCTTCCAGGCTGGCATCATCCAGGCGATGCAAGTTCAGAATATCGGCACGGAACCGCAATGCTTTGTTGGTGTTATCCCAGATCAGATCTTCCACCGGATAGATTTCCGAGTATCCCGGCACCAGGATGCGGCACGCGGCGGCGCCCAGCTGGTCGTACACGGCCATGTACACCTCTTTGCCCATGCCTTCGAGGATGCCGAACAAGGTCGCGGCTTCTTCGGCGTTGGAGTTTTCACCCTGGCCGGAGAAATCCCATTCGACAAAATCGTAGTCGGCTTTGGCGCTGAAGAAGCGCCACGACACGATACCGCTGGAATCGATGAAGTGTTCGACAAAGTTATTCGGCTCGGTTACGGCGTTGCTGACGAAGGTAGGCCGCGGCAAATCATTGAGACCTTCGAAACTACGGCCCTGCAGCAATTCGGTCAGACTACGTTCCAGCGCCACCTCGAAGCTTGGATGCGCGCCGAACGACGCGAAGACGCCGCCTGTGCGCGGATTCATCAGGGTCACGCACATCACCGGATACTCGCCACCCAGCGACGCATCTTTCACCAGCACCGGGAAACCCTGCTCTTCCAGGCCTTTGATGCCGGCCACAATGCCGGGGTATTTCGCCAGTACTTCGTCCGGCACGTCAGGCAAGGCGATTTCGCCTTCCAGGATTTCGCGCTTGACCGCCCTTTCGAAAATCTCCGACAAGCATTGCACCTGGGCTTCGACCAAGGTATTGCCGGCACTCATGCCATTGCTGACGAAAAGGTTTTCGACCAGGTTGGACGGGAAATACACCACCTCGCCGTCCGACTGCCGCACGTATGGCAGCGAGCAAATACCGCGCTCGACGTTGCCCGAGTTGGTGTCGTACAGGTGCGAGCCGCGCAGCTCTCCATCTGGATTGTAGATTTCCAGGCAGTACTCATCCAGAATTTCAGCCGGCAGCGCGTCTTTGCGGCCAGGCTTGAACCAGCGTTCGTTCGGGTAATGCACAAACGCCGCGTTGGCGATGTCTTCGCCCCAGAAGCTACCTGCGTAGAAATGGTTATTGCTCAGTCGCTCGATATACTCGCCCAACGCCGACGCCAACGCGCTTTCCTTGGTCGAACCCTTGCCGTTGGTGAAGCACATCGGCGAGTGCGCGTCGCGGATATGCAGCGACCACACATTGGGAACGATATTGCGCCAGGAGGCGATTTCAATCTTGATGCCCAGGCCCGCCAGCAATCCCGACATATTGGCGATGGTCTGCTCCAGCGGCAGATCCTTGCCGGCGATATAGGTGTTCGCTTCAGAGTCAGGATTCAGTGTCAGCAAGGCTTGCGCATCGGCATCCAGATTCTCCACCGATTCAATCACGAACTCCGGGCCGGCCTGCACCACTTTTTTCACGGTGCAGCGATCGATGGAGCGCAGGATACCTTCGCGGTCCTTGTCCGAAATATCGGCCGGCAATTCAACCTGGATCTTGAAAATCTGCTGGTAACGGTTTTCAGGGTCAACAATATTGTTCTGCGACAGGCGGATGTTATCGGTAGGAATATTGCGAGTCGAGCAATACAACTTGACGAAGTAAGCCGCGCACAAGGCCGACGAGGCCAGGAAGTAGTCGAACGGACCGGGCGCCGAGCCATCGCCCTTGTAGCGGATAGGCTGGTCGGCGATCACCGTGAAGTCGTCGAACTTGGCTTCCAAACGGAGCTTGTCGAGAAAGTTGACCTTGATTTCCATAGCTGAATTCCAATTTTGCGCAAAATAATCCAGCATTATCCGCCCTTTTAGCCGGACAGCAAAGGCTGCTGACCGGCCGTGCCCCTTACGCCGGCAGCGGTACGCCGCCGCTGGCGTGAACGGTAACCGTGAACTTGTTACGCACCAGCAGGACCGCAACCGCCAGATTCCCGATCGCTTGCGCAGCCAGAATGCTGAGGATGGCCGTGAGGTTCATGTTAGCGCCGGCGACAACGACGGTGGTCACCACCAGCGCGCCGGACAACAGCCCGATCACGCCGAGCACGCGCTGGACGCCGCGCCCACCCAGCAACACCAACGACCACCCTATTCCCGCCACGGCCTGTAACACCCAACCCACGCGCGCCATATCGGTCAAGGCCACGCCTGTGAAGGCGATCATGTTATAGCCCTGTTTGGCGCTATCGGGCGAGGCGCTGGCGAACATCGCGGCCAGGTCACCGCTGACAAAGCCATCGAGCGTGGTCGCGCCTATCATCGCCACGCAGCCTATCAGGTAGGTCGTCAAACTGGCCAGCACCAGTGGCCGCCGCAGGTCCAGCCGGTTGGCCAGGGTGGCGTAGCCGAAGGCATATGCCAGCACGCTGGCAATCGCCACCGTGTGCACCAACGCCTTCATCGGTCGCATCGCGACCATGCTGGCCATGATTTCCTGCGGCGTGGCGCCGGTGGCGCCCTGGTCCAGGGCGACGAAGATCGTCGACAGGATCGTCGCGGCGGCGATCGCCAGGCCGGCGCTGCGGACTGCGGAGCGCTGCTGCTTGTCGGCCAAGGTCTGTGCTGAGTGATACATATTGTCCCCTTAGATAGTCGGTTGAACGTGAGGTTGATTCCTCACGCCGGAACCGACTTTAAGGGGACTGCGATGCTGGTTTATGTGGTTTTTGTAAATTAATGTGAAGCGGCCGCGCCGACGGGCGATCAGGCGCCTTCCTTCGCCACCACCTGCTCCAGCGAGTTGAAGAAATGCTGCCAGCCATATTGGGCGCCCTGGTAGGCCTGCTCCTGGTCCGGCCGGAAGCCGGTTTGCTCCATGCGCAGATGGGTGCCGTTGGCGGTCGCATCCAGCGTCCAGGTCACCACGCTCTCCAGCCCCATGGCGTTCCAGGTGTAGGACAGCGTCCGTTGCGGTTCGACTTCCATCACTTCGCAATCGACCGAGCCCCAGTCCGCGCGGAAGTTAAAGTGGTGGCCCGACACAGGCTGGAAATCATTCTTCATCAGCCAGGCCTCGATCAGGTGCGGCTGGGTCAGCGCCAGCCACAGCTTTTCCGGCGGATGTGAAAATTCCCGTTCGACTACGACGGTGCGGAGTTGAGATGCGATATCGTTCATTGGTCCATCCTTTTCAGTAGGTCATCAAGATCGTCGAACCGGTCGTTCCAGAATTGGCTCATCTGGCGGGTCCAGTCCAGCAGCGGCGTGAGCGCCTTCGGTTGGGCGCTGTAGTGGGTCTGGCGTCCCGCATGCCGGTCCAGCACCAGCCCGGCTTGTTTCAGCACAGCCAGGTGCTTGGACACAGCCGGCTGCGACACCTGCGCGTGGACGGTCAACCCGCCTACGGTTTGTTCGCCGCCAGTACATAGCCGTTCGAAGATGGCCCGCCGGGTGGGATCGGCAAGCGCCCGAAACAGCTCGTCATGTGAGTTAGTCATTTCAATCCATAGCCACTAAGTTATGGATTAAATCATAGCCATCCGGTTATGAATAGTCAAGCGAAATATGCCGGCGTCGCGCGCGCACGCTTGACATGCACGATGCCTGGGGCTATCTTGGTAGCTGTTGCTCCATCGAAAGTTTTCACAAAACGCAAGCGGGGCAAGTGTCAGCTACACGCCTCTCGCAACCCTAACCTTGACTGAATAGCCGCGCCCGACAGCAAAGCCACGGCCGAAAATGGAATCGATTCCATTCACACAAAGGATGCACAATGAATAATCGTTGCAGGAATCTAGCGCTGCATGGCCTCCCCGTCGCCTTGTCGCTATTGCTGGCAGCTTGCGGCGGTGGTGGCGATCAGGCCGCCACGCCGCAGGCGGCGCGCACGCTCGGCGCGATGAAGCTCCAGGGCGGCGCTGCCTCGGCCGAAACCGCGCTGACGCCGCTCAGCGCCACGGCCAGCTCGTCCGAGCGGGGCGACTTGTCCGCCGCCGCCGCCATCGACCATAACGACAGCACCCGCTGGAGCAGCGGATTCAGCGACGACCAGTACCTGACGCTGGACTTCGGCACGTCCCAAGCCATCACCCGCGTCCACATCGAGTGGGAAAACGCGCATGCCGTCCAATACCTGCTGCAAGTATCCGACGACAACTCGACCTGGACCACGATCAAGACCGTCGACAACAGCCAGGGCGGCAGCGAGGACTGGACCGGCCTGACCGGCCAGGGCCGCTACCTGCGCATGAAAGGCGTCAAGCGCTCCACCCAGTACGGCTATTCGATCTTCGAGATCCAGGCCTTCACCGGCACCCCGGTCACGACGCCGCCGGTGGACACTCCGCCGCCTGTGGTGATCGACCCGACCAAGCCGGGCGTGGCGATCAAGCCTGTGGCCGCGACGTCGTCGGCGGTGGAAAACGGCGGCCTGTCGGCGGCCATGGCGATCGATGGCAAGACCACCACCCGCTGGGCCAGCACGGCCGAAGACGGCGCCTGGATCCAGTTCGATTTCGGCGCCAAGACCCAGGTCGGCTACATGAAACTGCTGTGGGAGAACGCCTACGGCAAACAGTACGCGCTGCGCGTGTCCGATGATGGCCAAAGCTGGTCGCAGGTGCGCTACGTCAGCACCGGCCAGGGCGGCACCGAGGAGTTCTACAACCTCGGCATCAACGCCCGCTACATCCGCCTGCAAGGCGTGGCGCGCGCCACCCAGTACGGCTACTCGCTGTACGAAGTGGAATTCAAGACGCCCGGCAGCGACAACACCCTGGCCAGCACCGCCACCTCGCCGTTGAAATATCCAGCCAGCGGCGCCGGCTGGGCGCCCTTGCCCGCCGCCGCCCAGCCGCTGGAAACGCTGCAATTCACGCTGCCTGACGGCACCCTGGTCACCCGCTTCGGCGCGCGCGGCCTGGCCCGTCACGGCCGCGAGCGCGGCGAGGAATGGAATGAAATCGGCTACGGCCCGAACGACACCGTCGATCCCGCCACCGGCCTGCCGCTCGACAAAGGTCCGGGCAACTACCTGACCTTCGTGTCGAACTACTTCAAGAACCGCACCTGGGGCGTCGAGATCATCGACAACAGCCGCGTGCCCGGCGTGACCAAGCCTGTGCTGATCGTCAACCAGTACACCACGGTCGACTTCCTGTCCGGCGGCATCGCCTTCTTCCGCGGCTTCGACCGTCCCGGCGTCACCGGCTACGGCTGGATGGCGCCGGGCGAGCTGGTGGATCGCAGCGTGGCGGTCTGCAACCCGGTGGCCTTCCCCGCCGCCGGCAAGCTGGCCAGCGTCGACGGCATCAACGGCGCGTGCACACTACGCATCAAGGAATATCCAGGCCACGGCGACCTTGACGCCAACGGCATGCCGAATGGTCTGGACGTGAAGGCGCGTCCACTGGTAGCTGGCGACATCATCGAAGTCTCGCCGTCGATGTTCTCCACGACTGCATCGATGACCGCCCACGGCGACACCGGTGGCATCCGCTACTACTCCTACGAGTGGACTTATGTGGTCGGCGCCGGCCTCAAGCCGTGGTATGGCGTGCAGCCGCGCCTGAACTCCGTGCCGCTGCCGGAAGAGACGCTGTCCGGCGGCCAGGGTTCGGTGTCGTACAACTACTCGGACAACGGCCTGTTCATGTTCCAGCAGCCGCACAACAACATCGGCATGCAGAATATGCAGCGCTTCGTTGAAGGCCGCCGCCTGGTGCACACCAACTTCACCACCGGCGACCACAATGAACCGGGCAACGACCGCTACCTGCCGGCTGTGGGCTTGCAGGGACAACGCTTCAATCAATCCGCCTGCATCGCCTGCCACGTCAACAACGGCCGCAGCCCGGCGCCCACCGCGATCAGCCAGAAGCTGGACAACATGGCCATCCGTGTCGCGACCACCAACGCGCAAGGCCAGCAACTGCCGCATGCGCAGTACGGCACCGCAATCCAGATGAACGCGGTATCTGCCAGCGGTGCGCCTCAAAACTGGGGCAATACTGTCAGCGTGGGCGGCTTCGAGGCCCACACCGTCAAGCTGGCCGACGGCACTGCCGTCGAACTGCGCAAGCCGACGCTGGCCTTCGAGGGCCCGGTACCGGAAATCTACTCGCTGCGCGCCGCCCAGCCGATGATAGGCGCCGGCCTGCTGGAAGCCATACCGGAGGCGGATATCATCGCCCGCGCCCGATCCACGCCGGATCCCGATGGCGTGGTGGGCGTAGCCAACTATGTCTACGAACCGGAAACGGGCGCGGTGCGCCTGGGCCGCTTCGGCTGGAAGGCCGGCAAATCGACGCTGCGCCACCAGGCCAGCGAGGCGCTGCTGCTGGACATGGCCGTCACATCACCTGTCTATCCCAACCGCGCCTGCGCCACCGGCCCGACCGGCTGCGCCGCCGGCGGCACGCAGAAAGGCATCTCCGAAGCCGACCTGCAATCGATCTCGCGTTATCTGTCGCTGGTCGCGGTACCGGCACAACGCAGCATCCCAAGCGGCTTCCCGAAAGGCGTGGCGCCGCTGGATGAGCATCGCGTCGATGCGCAGCAGGTCGCCGCCGGCGCCAAGCTATTCCAGGGCATGCGCTGCGTGGCTTGCCACACCGCCGAGATGAAGACCGGCTCCGGCCACCTGTTCGCGGAACTGCGCAACCAGACCATCCATCCGTACTCCGACCTGCTGCTGCACGACATGGGTACGGGCCTGGCCGACAAGTTCATTGAAGGCCAGGCCAAGGGGGGCATGTGGCGCACCTCGCCGCTGTGGGGCATAGGCTATACCGACAAGGTGATGGGCAACAGCAGCAAGGTCGGCTACCTGCACGACGGCCGCGCACGCAACCTGACCGAAGCCGTCATGTGGCACGCCGGTGAGGCCGACAAATCGCGCCAGCGCTTCGAGAACCTGTCGAAGGCTGACCGCGATGCCTTGCTGGCCTTCCTGAAATCCCTGTAGCGACGGCAGCCGCCGTCACATTGCTGTCGGCGGCTGTTGGGACGTGAGGATGGCGGCGGCCAGTATGGCGCCGAGCAGCAGCACCATCTCAACCCGCAAAGCCAGCCGCACCGTCACAACGCCCTGATACGAGCGGGACGCGGCTGGCAAGCCGACAAATTTGTTATAGCCGCCGATGCCGACGGCAGCCAGAACCAACGCCACCTTGCTCAGCAAGATATAGCCGTAAACGGTATTAATCAAATTGTCGGCGCTGCCGACACGGTGCCAGCCGCTGTAAATGCCCGTGGCGATAATGGCGATTACAGCGCCCGTCGCGGTGCGCGACATCGAATCCAGATACCGGTGCATCTGCGCCGCCGACATCCGCGCATACAGCACGCAGCAACCCGACACCGCCACCACGCCCACCCAGACCGCGATCGCGGACAAGTGGATGGACTCCGCAGCCATCGCCACGGTCCAGATGCCCTCCTCGCCAGCATGCCCCATGGACGACCGGGCCACCGCAAAGACAAGCAAGCCCACAGCAACTGCCAGCTCGCCAGCGGCCGGTAGGCGCCGCGCCCAACGCAACCCAAACACCGCGAGCAGCGCCATGGCGGCGACGCCGCCAGTCCATCCGTAAGCCGTGCTGGTGACCATCATCCAGAACATGCCGCACGCTTCGGGCAGGCCGGTACCGCCCATGACGGCGGTCGCAGCCAGCAGCGATACGACGCTGGCCACGATGGCAACACCGGCCGCCAGCGAATCGAAACTGCGTAACTGCACGTCGGCATCAGACGGCAGCCAGCGCCGCGCGCACCAGGAACCGGCCAGCCAGCTGGCACCGCAAATCAACAGGAACGCAGAGCTGATTTGCAGCAGCCAGACCGCATCGAATCCAGCACCCACTATTTGACCGTGAACGTGAACTCGCCCTTGCGGCGATGACCGTCATGGCCCGCCACCGCCCACCCGACCGTGTATGCGCCAGCTGGCAGCGGCGGCAAGACCAGCCGCAGGATAGCCGGATTGGCCACATCGACCGTGGCCTTGGCCTTGTCGGCAACCGCATGGCCACCGGCATCCATCAAGGTGATGCTGCTGAACGCCTGCTCCACCTTTTCGTTAAATGTCAGCGCGATCTCTTTCGGCGCCGCGTCCAGCACGGCATTGGCGGGAGGATTGGCATTCTTCAGGCTTGCGTGAGCCGCAGCGAATGGCGTGGTCAGCGTCGCCGCCGCCACGATCAACGAGGCTACCAGGGTATGCAATATCTTCATGTGTTTTCTCCTTAATGTCCGCTATGGCTGCTCGGCTTGCGCACGGTCAGCTCGACGTCTGGTTGGTTCAAGGCCGGCATGGACTGGCCGCCGGCGGTGTATTTTCGTGCTGGTTCCGGCAAGGCGCCGGTCCATTCGTAGGCCAGCGTTCCCGCTGGGTGCTTGTACCAGCCCGGGTCCGTGTAATCGCCGCGCTTCTGCTCCTTGCGCACTTTGACCACCGTGAACATGCCGCCCATGTCCACGCCGCCGAACGGACCTTCGCCCGACATCATCGGCAGCGTGTTTTCCGGCAGCGGCATCTGCATGCCGCCCATCGAACCGCCCTTGTCGCCCATGGTCATATAGTCCGGCACGATCTTGTTGATCTTTTCGGCGATGCCGCTATGGTCCACACCGATCATGGTCGGCACGTTGTGGCCCATGGCGTTCATGGTGTGGTGCGACTTGTGGCAGTGCAGGGCCCAGTCGCCCGGTTCGGTGGCGACAAATTCGATCGCCCGCATCTGGCCTACCGCGATATCGGTCGTCACTTCCGGCCAGCGCGATGCCGGCGGCGTCCAGCCGCCATCGGTGCCGGTGACGAAGAACTCGTGGCCGTGCATGTGTATCGGATGGTTGGTCATCGTCAGGTTGCCGACGCGGATGCGTACCTTGTCGCCCTGCCGCACCGGCATCGCATCGATGCCGGGGAATACGCGGCTGTTGAAGGTCCACAGGTTAAAGTCCAGCATGGTGTTGGTCTTGGGCGTGTAGCTGCCGGGATCGATGTCGTAGGCATTCAGCAGGAAGACGAAGTCACGGTCCACCGCGTACTGCGTATGATCCTTGGGGTGCGTCACCCAGAAGCCCATCATCCCCATCGCCATCTGCGTCATCTCATCGGCGTGCGGGTGATACATGAAGGTGCCAGGGCGTTTGGCGACAAACTCGTAGACGAAGGTCTTGCCCGGCTCGATGCCCGGTTGCGTCAGACCGGTCACGCCGTCCATCCCGTTCGGCACGCGCAGGCCGTGCCAGTGCACGCTGGTGTGTTCCGGCAGTTTATTGGTGACGAAGACGCGCACGCGGTCGCCCTCCACCACTTCGATGGTCGGACCGGGCGACTGGCCGTTATAACCCCACAGCCTGGCCTTCATGCCGGGCGCCATTTCGCGCTCCACCGGCTCGGCGATCAGGTGGAATTCCTTGACGCCGTTATTCATCCGCCACGGCAGCGACCAGCCGTTCAGCGTCACCACAGGGTTGAATGGGCGGCCGTTGGACGGCAGCGGCGGCACGTGAGTGCTCGCGTTATCCATCGTCATCGCTTCCGGCAGCGTCGCCGCGCCGGCCCTGCTGACAGCGGCCGCGCTGACTGCGATGGCGCCAGCGCCTTTGAAGAAGTCTCTACGTGAAGTCATGGGTTCATCCTTGTTTCGCTGGCGCTGCCGCCGTTGACGGCCGCTTGCAGGCGGGTGTCGGCGATCCAGAAATCGCGCTGTGTTTCGATGGCGGTGTTGACGCTGTTGAGCTGCTCGCGCGAGTCGGCCAGCAGTTCGAACACGCTGGCCAGCATGCCGTTGTAGCGCAACAGGACCTCGTCGGAGATCTTTTTACGCAGCGGCACCACCTCGTCGCGGTAGTTGCGCGCGATCTCGTAGGTGGTGCGGTACGACGAATACGCCTCGCGCACCTCGGAGCGGGCGCGCACCGCTGTATCCGCCGCACGGTAGACGGACTGCATGTACTGCGCCTGCGCACGCGCCACCTTGGCGCCGCCCCAGTCGAAGATCGGCAGTTCAAACGTGACCTGGTAGCCGTTTTCGCGCGGCAGGCCAGTGGTGCTCTTGTTGGCGTAGCCGGCGTCGAACACGTTGATAAAGCCAATGGCCTTGGTCAGGCCGAGGGCATCGGCAGTGGCTTCGGTATCGCGGCGCGCGGTCACCATGTCCAGCCGCTGCGACAGCGCCTGGGCTTCTGCGTTGTTGATCTCCTGCGGCCGCTGCGGCAGATCGGGCAAGCGGTCCGGCAGCGTGAAGCTCTGCTGTCCGTCCCGCAGCCCAAGGAGGCGTATCAGTTGTTCGCGTGTGGCCAGCGCTTCGTGGCGGCTGCGGGCCTGCTGCGTCAACGCGTCCTGATAGAAGGCCCGCTCGCGGGCCTGATCCAGCTTGCTCCAGTTGCCGGCCTTGAACATTTGTGCCGCCAGCTCGGACGAGGCTTCAGCGGCGCCGCGTACCTGCTCCGCAAACGCGGCCGATTGCGCGGCGGACACCGCCATGAAGTAGGCACGCCGGGTGTCCGCCGTCAGCTGGACGGCCTGCGCGGCGGCGCGCAGCTTGGCCTGTTCGAAGCGCCGCTGTTCGATGCGCGAACGCGCCGGCAGCATCAGCAGACCGGCGATGTCGAACATCACGCTGCGATCGATCTCGGTCTCGCTGCCGCCGCGGATGCGGCCGAAGCCGAGGCTGGGGTTGCGCATGCGGCCGGCCTGGACGAACTCGGACTCGGATACGCCCAGTTCCGCAAAGGAGGCCTTGAGCGCTGGGCTGTTCAGCAGTGCTACTTGCACGGCGCTTTCCGGGGTGAGCGCTTGCGCCAGCAACGTGCTTACTTGCTGGTCGTTGTTGGCGTCGGGGGCAAACCGGGCCGGCTGGCCAATGCGCTCCTGCGTCAGACGGGAGACCTCATTCAGCCCGCCGTCATTGGACAAGCTGGCACACCCTGTCAGCAGCGCAAGCGAAACTCCTGCGGGCAGCAGTATATGGAAGTGTTTCATAGGATTCCTGGAAAATTACGGATACGCGGGACAGGCCCGCAGCTTCGGCAAATTCAGGACAGGCGCGGCGGACGCTCCAGCGTGGCGGGAATATGGGTGATCATCGACGGTTCGGCGGCGATGAAGTCAGCACCGGAAAACGATGCTGGCAGCACGAGAGACGGCACGCCTGGCGGCGCGGAAGCGCCAACGCAGCTGGCGCAATGACTACACTTGCCATGCGCACCGGAAGTCTGCAGGTCCGATTTCGCGGGCGCACAATGGTCCGCCTGCGCCGCTGGCTGGCTGGCCTTCTGCACCGGCAGCGTCACCGTCGCACACGGAATCAAGGCGACAGCCATCCCTTGCAGCGGCAGGGCTGCAATCAAAATCCAGAGCAGGAAACGGATGAATGGACGCATGGTGGGCTAAATGGTACAGCAGTCTCTCTTGAACAGGCAACTCTGCACACCTTACACCTTCCCACTGCGGCAAGGTCAAGCATTAGTTTGTCTGTCGGCGTAACGTCATTCGGAAAGCATCGCTACATGGAAGTCCCTTGCGCGTCCAGTGGAAGCTGGAAAGCCACTGCTGCGCTGTCTATAAGAGTCTATCGTGCAGGCGTAAGTCCATCGGCCATGTATGTTCGCTCGACAAATTCCAACATAGTGGTATTGATGACCTCTCGATCTGGCGCGTAGTGTGCCTCTCTGTGGCAGTTCGGGCAGATCGCAACGCAATTTCGTGGGTGATCGCTTGTGCCGATCCCAAGAATATGATGCACGTCGAGAAAGCCGGGAAACGACCTGGTAGCGCCACAGGTTGGCCGTTCGCAGATGCTCTCGGCGCGCGCCAGCACTGCGGCGCGAACCTGCGGATTGCGCTTGACTTCCGATCGTATTACCAAGCCAGTTTCAGGAGCACCTGTTCCGAATAGATCTTCATTCGGATGCGGGCAATCGTCGAAAGTATCGTCTATAACCACCGGAATTCTTCGAACTTCTGGGAGATCGACCAGATCAATAACATCTGGCCATTCCCACAATACGTCTGGTACTTCATGCGCATCTGGCGTTCTTGTATCTTGCAGGTAGATGGTAGGACTAGAGCCGTTTCTCGCGTGATTTTTTTTAACACGTTCCATTTTTCCGGTGGAGATCAGTCGCTCACTTACGGCGGCTTGCGTATGCCAAATTGCCGGCAATTGGCTAATCGGCACCATGGCCGCAAATGTCATTATGTCGCCGTCTCGCTGCGCGATCAATGCATGTGTAATTGACTCTGCCAAGTCTCGATCAACGATATATTGCAGAGTCAAATCCCAGTCGCCTTTCACCAATTCCGATTTAAGTTGGGCAGCGGAATATTTAGTTCCAGCCTCCCGGCGCCAACAAAGGCGTACGCGCATTTTAAGTGGCTCGCCGCCAGGCGCCTCGGCAAGGATGACTTGGGACTGCACTTTCCCATGCAAATTACGTCGATCTTCCGTGATAGAAAACCCTCGGCTTTCCAGAAATGGTGCAATTGCATCTCGGGAGCGGCTTTCCAACTCGTAGCTTTCGGGTTGCCTAAAGGCCCTTTTCACCATTGATAAACTCCGGGGCGTAGCGAAACCAAGCGACTGCGGATCTGGTACAAAGATATCGATGTCCTTGCTGAAGCGGTGACCGTAGCGCAGCATGAGGACGGTCCCACCGCCGAAGGTCCAGAACGGATCATCCCGGCCATGTCTGGCGATCTCGCCGACAATCCTCAACGCTTGGGTGAACAACGTCTCCCAGGTGCGAGGAATTCCCGGTGCACCTGCCATCACCAGACCGCTCTGCATACTTTCCATTGTTTAGCCCACTGGCCGAGGTTTTTCATGATTTTTTTTGCTGGCACGTCGGTCGTGGCAGCCTCGGCGACGGCCTTGACCACGACAGGAAGCGGTGTCTCATCAAGCAGAGCCATCAAATGTGGTTGGAACTGTTCCGGCGCGTGGCCGGAACGCAGCGCCAACGACAGCACGTCTGGCGTCATCACGTCCCGGTAGCTGGTGCTGATGCTGCGCGCGGCGACCGCCAGCGCGCTCTTCATGCTGGATGGCTGCACGGTCTCCATATCAAGGCCCAGAACATCCATCACGGCCTTCAACTTGGTATAGCCGAGATCCTTCAGCGTCCCGTTCTCTAACTGGTTGATCGTCACGCGAGAAAGGCCAGCGAACTTGGCCACGTGCTCCTGCAGCAGGCCAGCCTGGATACGCCTGCTATGAATTTCGCCGCCGATCTGGGCCAAGTCCATGGTCACACCCATTTAATGTTAAGTATATTTAACATTATAGTGTGGATTATCGAAATTCCAAGACGGATTTATGGCTGCGCGCCGTGGGTAGTGCAACTTACGGGAGGATCTCGGCGATCATCTCGCCTTGGTCATCGAGCCCGCATTCGCGGAAGCCGAAGCTGCGGTAGAACTCGCGCGCCACCGCGTTGCCCGGCTTGTAGTAGATGATGATGCGCTGGACGTTGGGCTTGGCGCGCAACTCGTCCAGCAGCAGCGCCATCGCCTTGCGGCCGATGCCCTTGCCCTGCTGCGGATAGTCGACCATGAAGCGGTAGATGCCATACAGGCCGGGGACATCGTCCACCCGACAGTCGTACAGCAGAAAGCCGGCCGGTTCGCCCTCGCAGTAGATCCCGCGCGTGGATAAATCGGGATAGAACTTGGACTGCGCGATCGAGTAGGCATTGCTGTCCAGGTAATCGCGCTGGTGCTCCGGTAGTTCCATGTCCATGAAGCTCTCAAAATTGTCTTCATCGATGTCTTGCAGTGTGACGTTTGATGCCATTAAAGTCCGGTTCCCTCAAGCGATTATATTCAGTCCACCGTCGACATACACGGTGCTGCCGGTCAGCCGGCCCGCATACGGCGAGGCCAGGTAGGCGCAGGTATTGCCAACATCCAGGATATCCACCAGCTGCCCCAATGGCGCCCGCGCGACCGCGTCGCGCAGCAGCAGCTCGAAGTCCTTCAGGCCGGAAGCGGCGCGCGTTTGCAAAGGCCCCGGCGAGATGGCATGGACGCGGATGCCGCGCGGGCCCAGCTCATACGCCAGATAGCGACAACACGCTTCCAGTGCCGCCTTCACCGGCCCCATGACGTTGTAGTTCGGGACGACCTTCTCGGCGCCGTGGTAGCTCATCGCGAACATGCTACCACCCTCCGTCATCAGCGGCACCGCCAGCTTGGCCATGCGCACGAAGGAGTGACATGATATATCCATCGCCAGCAAATAGCCGTCCAGCGAACAGTCCAGCAGTCCGCCTTGCAGATCGGCCTTGGGTGCGAACGCGATCGAATGCACCACGATATCCAGCTTGCCCTGCCCGGCCAGCGTCGCAAACAGCGCCTCCATCTGCGCAGGCTGCGTCACGTCGAGCGGGAGCAACTGCGCGCCGATTTCCTCAGCCAGCGGCGCTACATGCGGCAACGCCTTCTCGTTCTGATAAGTGAGCACGACTTCCGCGCCAAACTTGCGAAACGCCAGCGCACAGCCCCAGGCGATCGAATGCTCATTGGCGACGCCCACCACGAGCGCGCGCTTGCCGGTCAAAATAGGATAAATCGTTTCCGTGTTCATGCTTGCTCCAGTAATGTCAGCGTGTGGCGGGCAATCATCAACTCCTCGTTGGCGGGCACCACCCAGACCGCCACTTTGCTGTCGGTGGTGCTGATACGCGCCATGCCGCGTGGATTGGTCGCATTGGCGTTCGCATCCAGCTTCACGCCCAGCCACGCGGCATCGCGGCAAACGGCGGCGCGCAAGGCGACACTGTTCTCACCTATGCCGCCGGAGAAGACCAGCGCGTCGAGTCCACCCAAGGCCGCCGCCAGCGAACCAAGCTCGCGGCCGATGCGATAGACCATCAGCGCAATGGCCGCTTCTGCGCGCGGATCGTCGCTCTGCTCCAACGTGCGCATGTCCGACGAAATGCCCGAGACCCCGAGCAGGCCCGATTCCTGATACAGCAGCTTCTGCACCGCGCCGACATCCATGCCCAGTTCGTCGATCAAATACAGCACCACGCCGGGATCGAGCGTGCCGCAGCGGGTACCCATCGGCAGGCCGTCGACGGCGGTAAAGCCCATCGAGCTGGCGACGCTGTGCCCCGCCGCCATCGCGCACATGCTGGCGCCGTTGCCCAGATGCGCGGCCACCACCTTGGCGCCCGCCAGCGCGGGGTCGGCTTCCGGCAGGCGGCCGGCGATATATTCGTAGGATAGGCCATGGAAGCCGTAGCGCCGCACGCCCCGCTCCGTGATCCGCGCCGGCAGAGCGAAGGCCTGCGCCTCGGCTGGCTGGCCGACGTGGAAGGCCGTGTCGAAGCAGCCGATCTGCGGAACGTGCGGAGCCATCGCCATCACCGCGCGTACCGGCGCCAGGTTGTGCGGCAGATGCAGCGGCGCCAGCGGTATCAGCTTCGCCAACGCCGCCAGCACTTCGGGATTCAGGCGCTGCGGCCCGCTGTAAGCCACGCCGCCGTGGACGATGCGATGGCCAACCGCCACCACGCGATGTCCTTCAAGATGGGTTTGCGCAAAATCGATCAGGAAGCCCATGCCGGCTTCATGGTCCAGCGGAGCGCCCGGCCAGCTGTGTTCTCCGATGGACTGGCCCTGCGCGTCCTGCGCGCTGAAGCGCGTCACGCCGCTGTACAGGTTTTCGATCTTGCCCTTGAAGGTCAACGCCAGAGCGGCGCCGCTGAACAGCGAGAACTTGATGCTCGACGAGCCTGCGTTGATGACGACGATGCTATCGTTTGGTGCCATGAGGTCACGCTCCCAGGATGCGGCCTTCGGCCAATTTTCTGTGCGCCACCAGTATCGGTTTGATCAATCCAAGCCGCGCGGCTTCGAGCGCATAGCGGTCGCACGGATGCGCTACGGCGACCGTCGCCGGCCCTGCGTTGCGCGCCGCAGCGATCAGTATTTCGTAATTCGGGTGAGGCGTGTTCGGGGCATTCATCTACTCTCCTGGGCTGTAAGCCAGGGAAATGATAGCAATAACTGCAAATAAAGCAATTGAATATTGCTGCGCTGCCGCATGGTTTTTTTCGGACGGTTTAACCCCGTTTGTCCCGCCGCTCCGTTACATGCAGGACGCCGGACTTTTCCGGTGAAGGAGACCCCATGTTACGCCCACTGTTAGTCGCATTTCTATTGATGGTATCGATGGTGGCGCAAGCCACGCGGCTGCCGCCCATCATGCCGCCCCGCCTGAACGTGCCGCACGCGCAGACACCGGTGCGCCTGCAAAGCCTGCGCATCAGCGCGGAGATCAGCGGCGCCCTGGCGCAGACCACCGTGGAGATGGTGTTCTACAATCCCAATGCGGTACAGCTGGAAGGCGAACTGCAATTCCCGCTGCTGCCCGGTCAACGCGTGACGGCCTTCGCGCTGGATATCGACGGCGCGCTGCGGTCTGCCGTACCGGTCGAAAAGGCCAAGGGTCGCATGATCTTCGAAGAGGTCGAACGCCGCCGCGTCGATCCGGCGCTGCTGGAGGTCACGCAGGGGAACAACTTCAAGCTGCGCGTGTACCCGATACCGCCGCGCGGCACCCGCGCCGTGCAGCTCAAATATGCCGAACCGCTGGCGCGCCAGGAGGCGCAGCGCCTCTATCGCCTGCCGCTGGCCTACGGTGACGACATTGCGGAATTTGATCTAGCGCTAAATGTGTATGGCGCTACCGCACCGCCGCAGGCACGCGGTGCGCTGGGCAGCATGCAGTTCGAACGTCAACAGGACGGCTATCGCGCCCGCGTGACCAGGAGCAGCTACCGCGCCGACGGTACGCTGGAACTGGCGCTGCCAGCATCCACGCAAACGCAGACCTTCGTGCAGGAGTTTAACGGCGATACCTTCTTCCTCAGCGAGATCGCCATCGCCGGCGACAGTACGCATCCAATGCGCCTGGCGCCCTCCGTACTGGGACTGCTATGGGACAGCTCCGGCTCTGGCGCGCAGCGCCAGACCGAAGCCGAACTGGCCGTACTAGACCACTACTTCAAGGCCGTGCCCAATGTCGAGGTACGGCTGATACGCCTTCGCGACCGCGCTGAAGCCAGCCAGCGCTTCCGCATCGTCAACGGCAACTGGAGCGCCTTGCGGGCAGCGCTGGCAAGCACCGCCTACGACGGCGCCAGCGCGCTGAGCGCGTGGAAACCGGAAGCGGACATCAATGAATACCTGTTGGTCAGCGACGGGCTGTCCAACTATGGCGATGCCCCCTTCCCCACACTGGGCAAGGCCCAGCGTTTGTACGCCTTGAATTCGGCGCTGGTATCGGACAGCGGACGCCTGGCCGCGCTGGCGGAACGCAACGGCGGCCGCCTGGTGCAGCTGCAAGCGAACCAGCCGGCGCAGGCGGCGCAGGCACTGCTGGCGGACACGCTGCGATTGAGCGACATCACCGCCGCCGGTGCCAAGGATCTCGCTGTCGAATCGCACGAACCGCACGAGGGCATGCTGCGCATCGCCGGACGACTGACGCAACCCTCGGCCGAACTGACGCTGACCTTGACGCAGCAGGGCAAGAGCAGTTCGATGACGGTACCAGTCAACGCCATCGCGCCATATCATCCGCTGGCCGCCGGCATGTGGGCCAGTTACCGGCTGCAAGCGTTGGAGGCGGACTACGATTTAAAACGCGGCGAAATCCGCCGCATCGGCCAGCGCTTCGGCATTCCAACGCGCGAGACCTCGCTGCTGGTGCTGGACCGGCTCGAAGACTATGTGCGCTACGACATCGAGCCGCCTGCGGCCTACAAGGAGGCATACGCTCAGCTCAAGCAGAATTACCTGGCGCTCCAACGCCGCAGCGCCAGGCAGCACAGCGATCAGATCGTGCGCGAATTTGAACAGAAGGTCGCGTGGTGGGAAAAAAAATATCCGAAGTCCGGTCCGCCCAAGCATCTCGACTTCGAACCCAGCGGCGAAATGCCGGCCGACGCCATGCCGGAACTGAGCCGGGCGGCGCGCTCAGCAAACTCGCCAATGGTTGCCGCGGAAATGGCGCTTCCACGGCCAGTGCCAGCGCCAGCGCCGGTTGCGCAAAGCTTGAGTTATAGCCGCGCCGATGCACAGCGCCTGGCGCCAGCCAGCAAGGCAGTGGCGGCGTCCGTTGGCGACATGTCAAACGCAGGCATCCAGCTGAAAAAGTGGTCGCCCGACGAGCCGTACCGCGCGCGCATGAAGGCCGCCAAGGCCAGCGAGCTGTATGCCATCTATCTCGACGAAAAACCGAACTACACCAACAGCAGCGCCTTCTTCCTGGACAGCGCCGACATGCTGCTCGAACAAGGCCAGCGCGACCTGGCGCTGCGCGTGCTGTCGAATCTGGCGGAGATGGATCTGGAAAATCGCCAGGTGCTGCGGATACTGGGCTACCGCCTGCTGCAAGCCGGCGAGCCGGCGCTGGCGATCCCTGTCTTCAAGCAGGTGCTGCGGCTGGCCGAAGAAGAGCCGCAATCGTATCGCGACCTGGGCCTGGCATACGCCGCAGCCGGGCAAGTGCAGCCTGCGGTGGACCAACTTGCGGAGTTGCTGAACCGTCCGTGGGATGCCCGCTTTGCCGAGGTCGAACTGGTGACGCTGGCGGAGCTGAACGCTATCGTAGCCAAGGCCGGCACAAAGCCGGATACCAGCCGCGTCGATCCGCGCCTGCTGCGCAACCTGCCGCTGGCCTTGCGGGCGGTACTAACCTGGGATGCCGACAACACCGATATCGATTTGTGGGTGACCGATCCGAACGGGGAGAAATGCTACTACGCCAACCGCTACACCTACCAGGGCGGCCGCATGTCGCGCGACTTCACCGGCGGCTACGGGCCGGAGGAGTTTTCGCTGCGGGTGGCCAAGCCGGGCAAGTATCGGGTGGAGGTCAACTCGTTCGGACATCGCCAGCAGATCGTGGCCGGCGCCACCACCGTACAACTGCGCCTCAGCACCGGCTTCGGCACCGCGAAGCAGCGAGACCAGATGGTGACGCTGCGTCTGCGCGACACCGGCAGTACTGTACTGGTGGGAGAATTTGACGTTAATTGATCGCGTCGAGCTGCTGCCGTAGTTCAGGCGGCACCTCCGCATCGGGATAGCGCATGCGGAACTTCAGCCATTCCGCATGCGCTTCTTTGGTTTGGCCGGCGTTCAGCATCGCGGTCATGCGCGCCAGCCAGGCCGGCGCGGACAAGACCTCCGGCGCTAGTGCGCTTCGCATAGCCATCGCTGGCGGCGCGCCGGAATAGCCCAGTATCTTCTGCTCGGGCGCCGGCGCTGCCCGCATCAGCGGCGCCGGCGCGGGCGCGTAGGCGGCAATGGCAGGCGGTTCAGCAAGGACCGACTTGGCTTGCCCAGGCGCCGGTGCAGTTGCACCATCAGCGATTGCGCTATCGGCGATTCCGAGATCAGCGGCCGGCGCCGACGGCCTCACTGGGCGTATCACCGGCCGCGCCACCGGCGCTGCCTTCGGCGCGAACGGCGGCGGGGCCGCCGATTCGGCAGCGGATGGCGCTTCGACTGCGGGGCTTGGGGCAGCGACGCTCGCATCAGGCTTCGCTGATTCGTGCGCAACCCCTTCCTGGACAGCTTCCTGTTCGGCCACCGGCGCGAACGCCTGCGGCATCAAGCCGCGCACCACGAACAACGCCAGCACCACGCTGGCGGCCAAGCCAAGCGGAACCCGCGCCCGCCGCAGGTAGTGGCGCGCCGGCGGTGCGGCGGGCGCCGCATCATGCACCGCGTCGTTTGCCGATGCACCCGACGCTGCCGCACCGTTCAGATCCGACGCCGCCCGCGCCAGGATGGCGGCGGACAAAGCCTCCGGCAGCTGCGGCTGAGGCATGGCCTGCAACTGGCGCGCCAACTCCCCCTCGCCATTGAGGAAGTCTTCAAACTCCGCGTCTTCAGTATGATCGTGTGGATTCATGCTCTCGCCTCTACGGCCGCCGGCGCCAGTTCCTGCCGCAATTTGCGCATCGCGTAACGCAGGCGGCTCTTCACAGTCTCCACCGGCGCGGCCACCAGCTCCGCGATTTCTTCCAGGCTCATGCCGTTGAACTGCTGCAGCACCAGCGCCTCGCGCTGATCGACCGGCAGCAGCCGTATCATCGCATGCAAACGGCTGGTCTGCTGCTTGCGTTCCAGTGCGCCGTCGGGCGCATGGCTGTCATGCGCGGCATCCGCCACGTGATCGAACCAGTCGTCCTCGCCGCCGTCGCTGGCCAGCAGCACATGTTCGTTCATGCGTACCAGGTCGATCAGCCGATTGCGGGCGATCTGGAAAAGATAGGTGCGGAAGCTGGCGACGGGCTCGTAGCGCGCGCGGGCCTGATGCAGATTGGCCCAGCTGTCCTGCATGATGTCGTTGACCCACTCCCGGCGCGGCGAACGCCACGTCAAAAAAAGGTACAAGCCCTGGCTATGCCGCCGATACAGTTCCGCGAACGCCGCCAGATCGCCATCGCGATAGCTGAGCATGAGGACTTCATCGGATCGTGGCGCGGACATGGCGTAATGATAACGCACCGGCCGGCCCGCCAATGCCCGTGTATTGTTACCAAATATTGCCGATCCAAAAAGGCTTTCGCGCCACGCGGGCTGTAAAGACGTGTAAATCCCTCCACAAGATAAGTTTCCTGAGATAAACTTTAGCTAGTAACAATCAGGAGCACGCCATGCACTTTACCCATCGCCCTATTTTGTCCGCGCTGGCATGCGGCCTCACGCTGTCGCTCGCCCTGCCCGCCATGGCCCAGCCGCAGCACTGGCACGCCACGCGCACCCACGCCCCCGACGCCAGCGACTACACGCCGGGCGCCGAGATGCGCTCGGGCGATACGCTGCACGTCGCTGTCTCGCTCCAGCTGCGCAACCGCGAACAGCTGGACGCCTTCGCCGCCCGCCTGATGTCGGGCCAGGCCAGCACTCCGCTGACCAGCGAGCAGTTCCTGTCCCAGTACGCGCCGACGGCCGCCGATGTCGCCGCCGTGGTCAAGCACCTGAGCCAGAGCGGCTTCACCAACATCGAGGTCAGCCCGAACAACATGCTGGTCAGCGCCGACGGCTCGGTGGCGACCGCGCGCGCGGCCTTCAACGTCCAGATGCGCCACTATTCGAAAGGCGAACGCGCCGCCTACGCCAATACCAACGATCCGGTGGTGCCAACGGCGCTCAGCGGCATTGTGCTGGGCGTGCATGGCTTGCAAACCGTCCACCTGGCGCACACCGCGCAAGTGGAGGCGCAGGCGTCGGTCTACGCCACGGCCGGCAAGGTGGGTCACAGCCCGACCGCGTGGCCGACCATCTACAACGCCAGCGCCTTGCCGACGGCATCCAAGACCACCATCGGCATCATCACCGCCGGCAGCATGACGCAAACGCTGACGGACCTGAGCACTTTCGCCCGCACCGTCGGCTACGCGCAGCCGACCGTCAGCGTGGTCACGGTCGCCAGCGCCAGCCGCCGCCAAAGCATCTCCACCAGCGCCAGCACGGACAACACGGCGGAATGGGATATCGACAGCCAGAACGCGCTGGGCGCAGCGGGCGGCGTCGCCAAGTCCATCGTCTTCTACGCGGCGAACTCGCTCAGCGAGGCGGATTTGACCGCGGCCTATAACACGGCGGTCGCCGCCAACGTCGCCAAGGTGATCAGCGTATCGCTGGGCGAGTGCGAGGCCAATGCGCGCCTGACCGGCGCCCAGGCCACCGACGACCAGATCTTCCTGGCCGCCGTGGCGCAGGGCCAGACCTTCGTGGTCGCCAGCGGCGATTCAGGCTCCTTCGAATGCGGCGGCAGCGCCAACGCCCAGAGCTATCCCGCCGTGTCGCCGTATGTGATCGCCGTTGGCGGCACCTCGGTGAGCACCAGCAGCACCGGTGCGTGGAGCGGCGAAACCGTTTGGGCATGCAGCAATTACAGCACCTGCGCCAGCAATGGCGGCACCGGCGGCGGCGCCAGCCTGATTGAAGCTGCACCCGCGTGGCAGCTGAGCTCCCGGGTGCTGGGCAGCTCGACGCGGCGCGGCGTGCCGGACATCTCCTTCGCCGGCGATCCGGCGACCGGCGCGATCACCATCGTCAAAGGCAGGTACGTGCAGTACGGCGGCACCAGCCTGGCCGCGCCCATCTTCGCCGGCTTCTGGGCGCGGATCCAGTCGGCCAACGGCAACCGCCTGGCCTTCCCTGCCCCGGCCCTGTACAAATACGGCGTGGCACAGACCGGGCTTTTCCACGATGTTATCTCCGGCACCAACGGCGGCTACTCCGCCGCTAAGGGCTGGGATTACACCACTGGTTTCGGCAGCCTGAACGTCGGCAATTTCGCCGCCTTCGTCACTGCCAGCGGCAAGTTCTGACCGCGTTACATGGTCCAGGTGCGCAGGCCGATCCAGCCGATCGCCCCTGCGTAGCAGGCGATGGCCAGGATGCCGGTAGAGCTTAGCCCGGCATGCCAGCGCACCAGCCGGCTGGCGCGCTGGTCCCTCAGCGCATACCACAGGCCGGCTGCCGCCAACAGCGGGAACGCCGTGCTGCACAGCAGAATCGGCAGTGAAAGCGCGCTTGGCGCGGCCAGCATCGCCATCGTGCCTATGCCTCCGCCTATACCGATCAGGGGCAGCAGGAACGTGGCGCACATGCTGGCAAAGGCCAACAACGGCAGGAGCCGCACCTTCCAGCCGCCCTTGGCTTGCAGGGTCTTGCGATAGGCGGCCATGCCCCAGACCGGCAATGCCAGCAAGCCGGACACTCCACCAAACAAGGCCAGCGCTGCCACCACCGCGTAGCCGGCGACGCGCCATCCGGCCTCGCGCTTGCGGTCGCCCAGACCGCCGGACAGGAGATAGGTTTGTCCGTCCTGTTCGGCGAAGGCCAGGCTGGCCACTTCGCGATCGGCGCGGCGGAAGCTGTGCTTACCGGTCGGCAGATATTGCTTGCCGCCGACACGCAGCACTCCATCGACCAGGGTGACCCTCGACATGCCTAATACTTCCGCATACGGCCGCAGCAAGTCCTTGGCCGGCGTCACATTGCGGTAGAAACCGGTCAGCGCGGCGAGTTCCGCCTGGTCGACGGGGAACAAGGGAGCCGGCGCAAACACGTGCTTGCGGCTCAGGTAAGCCTGGATCAGGCTGGTAACAGGCGTGCGGAAGTCGACGCCCTCGCCGCCATTGGCCAGCACCACGTAACCACTGCCTTGCGCTGCCGAATAGCCGTAGACGGAGGTGAAGGAGTCGATTTCGCCGTTGTGGCCGCGAAAGGCCGGCCCGGTGTCATTCAACGGGAAATTGCCCAGGCCGCTACCTCCATCCAACCCTGCCCGCGCGGCCAGCGAGGCCTCGCCATGCTCGATACGTTCGACTGCCTGCGGCGACAGGATGCGATGCCCGTCGACCGTACCTCTGCCAACAAAAAACAAAACCAGGCGCGACAATTCCCGCACGCTGGTGAGCAGCGATCCGGACGGCGGCATGATGATGTGCTGGTACGGCGTCGATGCGCCATCGGGTGCGTAGCTCCTGGCCAGCTTGGTCGCCAGTTCCGGCGTCAGCGTGAAATCGGCGCTGGCCATGCCCATCGGCCGCAGCACGTGTTCGCGCTCGAAGGCCGCGAAATCTTGCCCGGCCACTTTTTCCAGCACATAGCCCGCCACGGCCGGGCCGGCGTTCGCATAGACGCCAAACTGACCGGGCTTCCAACGGCTGACGAACTCCGGGCTGGCGAACTCGATGCCGCGCCGTACCGACCAGCCGGGCCCGTTTTGCAGTTCGACACGCGTACTGATGTCAGGCCAGCCCGTCGTATGTTCAAGCAGATGAACCAGACGTACAGGGTCGCTTTGCTCCCATGGATTATTGAAGGGGATCTCGGGAGCCAGGTCGGCCAGCCGTGCGTCCAGTTTCAGCTTGCCGTCCTCGACCAGCTGCATGATGCCGATGCTGGTGAAACTCTTGGAGACCGAGGCGGCACGGAAAATCGTATCCGGCGTGACCGGTACACCGCTGGCCTTGTCGGCCACGCCATACCCCTTCATAAAGACAATCTTGCCGTCTTCCACCAGAGCCAGGGCGGCCCCCGGGATGCCGCGCTGGACAAACATTTCTGCCAGCCGATGGTCCAGCTCTTCCAGCGTGGACGGTGGGGCTGGCAAGGGCTCGGCGGCGCCGGCCATCGCCAACAAAAACAAGGAAAACAGCGCGACCGCGCTGGGCATGCGGTGGCTCGGCGATGATGGCATCGGTGCTCCGTAAGATATTAGTTGGGCGCAAAACGCAGTGATTTAGTGTTGTAGTCATGCAGCACACTAGCGCAATGATAATGCATCTTAGTTGAAATGCAAGGCAATTTTGAATGGAGGGGAATTAATGAACAGTGTACAATATTTGACATCGTACATAATTCAATAGCTCCATGACTTCCGACTTCCCTCCGTCCGAAACCGGGCAGCCACAGACAGGCAGCGGCCGTCGAGCCCGCAAGCTGCATCAGACCAGTGCCGACCTATTGGCGTGCGCTTGGCAATTGTTCGAGGAGCACGGTTACGAGGCGGTGACGATGGAAGCCATCGCTCAGGCCGCTGACGTGGCGCGAGGTACCCTCTACAAGCATTTCCCGACGAAGGAAGCGTTTATTCAGCACCGTTTTTACCACGATCTGTTGCCGCGCCGAGCTGAGATGCGCGCCGCAATGGCGACCATGCCGACTATCGCTGAACGCTTTCTGTATATGTTCCAAAACGAGGCGGCATATAGCGAAAGCATGCGCGCATATGCCGCACCCTACCTCTACCACCGTCTGCGAGGGCAGAAAATCCAGCAACATCCTATCGAACGCGATGGCTTTGAAGGCCTGGTTGCCGATCTGATCCGGCAGGGGCAAGTCGACGGCGAGATAGTTACCGACATCAGCGCCGATAAGATGGCTGAATACGTGGTCTTTTTGCGCCTGGCTACTCTGATGCGGTGGATTGCAACACCCGAAGCGCCACTCGCGCCGCTCTACGCGGAAATGATTCAGCTTTTTTTCAACGGAGCCTACCGTAGAGCGACTCCTACCCAGTTATCCACTTCCAACTGAAAGTCAATATGACTATTCGATTCAAGAATGTCGCGCTAATCTCCTGCGCCATTTGCTGCCTCCTGTTCTGCGTCTGGATGTTCGCTCCCGCCACCCTGCTGCAACTCTGGGGTGTCGGCTATTCCTCCCCGACCGGACTGGTAGCGCGCCGCAATGCTGCGCTGTTTGCCGGGATCGGTCTCATGCTGTTCTTGGTGCGCAATGCTCCGGCCAGCGTGGCTCGAGCAGGAATATGTGCCGGTTTCGCGCTGGCCTGCCTGATTCTTGCGACGCTTGGGATATTCGAATATGCGAGCGGCGCTGCTGGGGCCGGCATCGGAAGTGCCATCATCCCCGAGATTGCGCTAGCAGTGGTCTTCATCGCCCTCTGGCGAGCCGACCGGGCACTGTTACGTCAGGCGGACGCAACAGCGACCCAATACCATCACATAAAGCCTGTGTCGATCCCTCCTGAGTCGCGAATAGCCGCGGTTTATTCCTCAGTGAATCTCGCCGACGCCTACGCGATTGAGCTCCCGATCGGAGCCTCAACAAACGCCGAGCAACTGGCGCGGTTCATCTTCTCCCACCAACCAGCTTGGATCAACGGCCTCTTGGCCGTTCGAGACGCACTGGTTGCTGGCTTCGGTCTCAAGACAACCGGGCAACTCGAGTCGCTAGGCGCGATGAACAAGGGGAGCCGCGTCGGCTTTTTCAAGATATACAGTACAACACCGACGGAAATCGTTCTCGGTGAAGACGACAAGCACCTGGACTTCAGGCTTTCCATCCTTTGCTCCGGCCAGCCTTCGTCAACAGGTAAGGGGCAAGTCACCATGTCTACCGTTGTTCATTGCCACAACAGCCTCGGCCGGTTCTATATTCGTCTCATCGCGCCGTTTCACCGCATGGTGGTTCAGGCCAACCTCCGTAGCGCCGCGCGAGTCGGTTGGCCCCTGGCGTCGCCTGGCATATGAGCACCGTCGCGGAGCACTACGCAAAACACCTTGCCCCGATCTACCTTTGGATGGCGGGAGGCCCTGTCGCAGCGCTTGAGGCCGGCACCGCCGAGATAGAGGCGTTGAACTTGCCGCTCACTCAAGGCGCCGTCGTCATCGACCTTGGGGCTGGCTTTGGCATGCATGCCATCCCGCTCGCACGCAGGGGCGCACGAGTAACGGCTATCGATACGTCGACAGAGCTGCTGCGCACGCTCACGGAAGTCGGCGGCGGCTTATCTATCCAGACAGTCAACGACGAGCTACTCAGATTCCAGCTCCACATTTCAGAAGCGCCCTCCGCAATCCTGTGCATGGGAGACACGATCACGCATTTGCCGGATTTCAAAGCTGTAGAGAATCTGATTGAGAAAGCATCTGCAGAGCTGCGGCCTGGCGGGACGTTCGTCATCTCTTTCCGAGACTACTCTGAGCCGCTCGTCGGAGACGGTCGCTTCATCCCGGTAAGGAGCGACGACAGCCGCATCCTTACCTGCTTCCTCGAATACGAGCCGGAGTCTGTCCTGGTTCACGACATTCTCCATCAGCGCACACCGGATGGCTGGCAAACGCAGGTAAGTCACTACAGAAAGCTTCGGCTATCACCTGAGTATCTGATCACCAGATTCCAGTCAAGCGGCTTCAATGTCCGGCGCGAGACCGGAATGCGTGGAATGGTTCGTCTTGTCGCGCAACGCGTCTAACTTCAAACGTTGGCCATCCACAAAATCCTCCCATGCAGTTGTTTGAAAGTTGGTCGTCATGCCAGAAACCGCTCCACACTATTTCGTTATCACCGTCGGCACCACCGGCGACTTACACCCGTTCATGCGTATCGCGCGGGCATTGCAGACGCTCGGTCGGAAGGTAACGTTCATAACCCATTCCTACTACGAGAACATCGTTCGTGATGCCGGGCTTCCGTTTGTCGGAGTTGGAACAGATGAAGACTTTCTTCGTGTCCTCAGAAATCCAGACATATGGGATCCCCAGAAAGGGTTCGCTGCCCTTTTCGCCGACTACAGCAATGGTCTAAGACAAGTTCTCGACGCCATCCACTCTTCTTCCATACAGGCGCCGCAAGTGGTGATTGCCCATCCGTTCGCCGTGCCCGGCGCTGTAATCGCCCGGGAACGCGGTTTGGTGAAATCAGTCGTTGCCGCGTATCTCGCACCATCGAACCTGCGAACCTGCCATGACCCGCTAAACATCGGCGCGCTGGCCGTGCCTCGTTGGGTGCCGATGAGCTGGCGACGTGCGCTCTGGCGGTTCGTGGAAAAAGGTTGGATAGATCCTGTTGCGCTTGCCCACCTTAACGCGGTCCGAACACCGCTGGGGCTTTCCGAGGTTGATTCCTTCCTGACGCATATCGCCGAGGCTCCCGATCTCTCGCTCACCCTTTTCCCCTCGTGGTTCGCGCCTGCCGTACCTGATTGGCCACGCCCGTTGATTGAAGGCGACTTCCAGTTGTTTGAGTCCGCCACAGAACACGGCTTCCCGGCAGAGCTATCCGCCTTCCTTGCCGCAGGAGAGAAACCGCTCGTTTTCACTGCGGGCACCGGGAATCTTCACGCCGCCGAATTCTTTGCCTGCGCCCTCTCGGCCCTCAACAGGCTCGGGCGTCGAGCCATCTTTTTGTCCAAGGAGCGCGCGCAAATTCCAGCGGACCTTCCTGGGTCAGTGTTATGGCAAGCGTATGTGCCGCTGTCCGCCCTTCTTCCGCACGCCGCGGCACTTGTCCATCATGGCGGCGTCGGCACTACCGCCGAAGCCCTGCGCTCCGGCACGCCACAGCTGATTGTCCCATTCGCCTGGGATCAGTTTGACAACGGAGCTCGCATCGCGTCGCTCGGCGTCGGTACGGTCATTCATGCGAAGCGTTTACGACCGCGCAAGTTGGCGCGAGCCCTCCTGGATCTCTGCGGCGCTGAAACCATTCGCGCTCAGTGCTCGCTAATTGCGTCACGCTTCACGCCACCTCATGACCCTATCGCGCTTTGCAGAGAGATCGAGCGCCTTGTGCCGGCAGCACACCATGAGGCCGAATAATCCAAGCTAGTAGATCTCTCGGCGCAGGCGCTGCATTTGCTGATCGTGACGTTCCACCCAGCGGCGGGCGTCATCCAGCTGGCGCTCCAGTTGCCGGATATAGTCGGCCAGATCGCGGCGCTCCTGCTCGCGCCGGGCATCCTGCTTCCTGGTCTCGTCGTTGACCACGCGGTCCTTGGCCTCCAGGTTCGAGCGGATCTCGCGTTGCAGCCTGTCCTGGCGGTGGTGGGCGTCATTCAGGCGGCCCGTTACTTCGTTGAAGTCTTCGACCGCCTGCCGATGCTTGGCCGCAGTCACCTCATAATCCTGCCCGCTGACGTAGGCATGTTTTAACTGGTTGCGCAATTCGACGCGGCAGACCTCGACCGCCATGCCGCTGTTGCTGCGGCCTCGTTCGAAAGCATTCTCCGGCATGCAGTATTTGGCGTTCTGCGCGTCCCATGCCGCCGTGTACAAATCGCGCGTGGCTGCGATCACGAACACGCCGTTGCGGCCCGCATTGGCGATGCGGTCGTCCAGCATGAAGGGCTTGCCGTAGCCGTCGTCGGCGCCGGCCTGGCGCCAGTAGTCGGTCAGGCGCGTTTCCCAGGCCTGGCGATACTCGGATTCGAAAATCTTCAGGCCCTTGGCGCGCGCTTCCTTGCCGCGCAGGGCGAAGTCCTTGCCGCTGACGGCATCCTGCGTGCCGAGATTGCGCCAGTAGTTGACGATCTCCCCGTTCCACGCGGCGCGATAGGCTTCTTCCTGCACCTGCACGCCGGCGCTGCGGGCATTGGCCGCGCGGTCGCGGAAGGCGCTGTCCGGCGTGCCGTTGCGGGCGTCGGTGTAGCCGGCATCCTGCCAGAAGGTGCGGTTGCCGATCTGCCAGCCATCGCTGTAGGCGGCTTCGTCGAAGCGCAGCTGCATGCCGGCGGCCTTGGCGCGCGCGGCATCCTTCTGGGCTGCCAGCGGCTGGCCGTCGGTGCCGGCGCGTTTGCCCAGGCCTTTCCAGTATTCGGCATTGCCGATCGCCCAGCCGGCGTCGTAGGCGGGACGGTTCAGCGGCGTCTTGTGTTGGCGGACCTTGTCGCTGGCGGCATGCGTATCGTATTGCGTCGGCTGGAGTCCCTTGCCGCCGTCGTCTTGACCAAGCAACGACCACAGCTCCCAATTACCCTGCGTCCAGCCGGCGATGTACTGCGCCTCCGCGCCGACGGCTGCGGGCTTCTTGTCGTCGGCGTGATCGTCGCAGAAGTCCTTGCGCTCGGCGTAGTCGGAAGGGTCGCCCAGCACACCGTCCTTATGCCCGATGGCGTTCCAGTCGCCGACCTTGCAATCGGCGATGCGCTGCATGGTGGATTGGCAGCCCGCCAGCAGCAGCGGCAAGGCGAGGATCAGTGGTCGAAAACGGGTCAGATGGTTCATGGCGGCTTTTGAGAATGTCGGCGGCCCGATTATATGGGATAAATAATAAAGAAAATATACGTCACTCCCTTATGTCGGCGAAGCTCACGGCCACGCGCAATCCGGTCCCGCCGTCGCGGTTGGCCAACTCGATGCGTCCCTGGTTGCGCGCGGCGGCACGCTCGGCGATCGCCAGGCCAAGGCCGCTGCCCGCCTGGTCCTGGCCGGGCAAGCGGAAGAAGCGTTCGAACACCTTGCGCTGCATCTCCGGCACGATGCCCGGCCCCTGGTCCGCCACCGAGAAGACGATGCGCCCCTCCGCTTCAGCCACGGTCACCATCACGCGGCCGCCCTCGGGCGAGTACTTGACGGCGTTGCTGACCAGGTTATCGATCAGCGACGCCATGCTTTCCAGATGCATCGGCAGCAGGCAGCGCTCCGGCGCCTGCAGTTCAATGTCGACGTGGCGCGTAGCGGCGATCTGCCCGGCCACCGCCAACCGGTCCGCCACCAGTTCGACCAGGTCGCGCGGCACCAGGCTGGTGTGGTCGCGGTCGCCGCCGGAGCGGGCCAGGGCCAGCAACTGGTGCACCGTGTGCGTGGCGCGATGCACGCCTGTGCGCAGGCCGCGCCCGGCCTCCTCCACCCGCTGTGCCGTGCGGGCGGTGGTCAGCGTATCGGCGTTGATCTGGATAATGGACAGCGGGGTCTTGAGTTCGTGGGCCGCGTCGATCAGGAATTCCTGTTCGCGCTCCAGCCTTTCGGTCAGCCGCTCCATCAGGCGGTTGACCGATCCCACCAGCGGCGACAACTCCAGGTACGGCGACGGCGCCAGCGGCGACAGGTCGGTGGCCGAGCGCTCCTCGATCTCGCCGACGATGGATTTCAACGGCCGCAAGCCGACGCGGATGATGAACCACGCCGGCAGCAGCAGGAACGGTACGCTGAACAGCAGCGGCGCGAAATAGTAGCCGATGCTGGATACCTGCAGCAGCCACTCGCCGATCACCTCCGTCGCCATGCGCACGGTGACGCCGGTGGCGGGATCCTCCTCGACCGATACCACCCAGCCGTCCCTGAGTGGCTGGGCATACGGACCGGCGGCGGCATCGGTGGGCGGCAGGCCGGCGTCCGGCGAGGTGTAGACCAGCCGCCCATGCCGCCACACCTGCGTTTGCAGCGCCGGGATGTACCATCCCAGTTCCGTGTAGAGCGCGTAATGCAGCCGCTCCATCCTGCGCACCAGCGGCTTGAGCTCTTCAGGAGGACGCTCGCCGACGGTCTGCATCAGCACGAGGATGCGCAAAGCGCTGGCGCGCAGCTCGCGCTGCATGTCGCGCCGCTTGCTGGTGCGGGTTTCGTAGACATCCAGCGCCAGGTTCGCCAGCCAGACCAGCATCATCACCGCGATGAAGCCGAACAGCAGGCGTTTGAACAGCGAGCGGTTGTGCATCGTCAGGTCGCGTATCGTCATTTGTCGACCACGTAGCCGACGCCGCGCACCGTGCGGATATAACCCTCGCCGATTTTCTGCCGCAGGTGCGACATGTGCACGTCCAGCGCCGCGCCTTCGCTGTGCGGCAGCGCGCGCGATTCCAGCTCGCGCCGGGTCAGCACGCGCTCCGGGTAGCGCATCAGCGCGTGCAGCAGCGCGAATTCGGTTTTCGACAGCACGACATTGACGCCCGCGCGGGTCAGCAGCATGCGCTTATCGTCCAGCACCAGGTCCTTGACCTTCCACACCGGCTCACCGGCTTCGCTCCAGCCGCTCGCGCGCCGCATCACCGCGCGCAAGCGCGCCAGCAGTTCCGTGACGGCGAAGGGCTTGACGAGGTAATCGTCGGCGCCGCGATCGAGGCCATTCAGGCGGTCCTCCAGGCTGTCGCGCGCGGTGATGACCAGTATGGGCAGCGTGTGGCCGGCCGCGCGCAGCTCGCGCAGCACGTCGATGCCATTCCCGTCGGGCAGGCCAAGGTCCAGCAGCACCGCATCGAACGGCTCGTTTTCCACCCAATGGCGTGCATCGCTGGCGCGGCGCACCCAAACCACTTCCTGTCCCGCATCCTGCAAGGCCGCCTGCAGGGCCTTGCCTAATTCCAGGTCGTCCTCGACCAGGCATATCTTCATATGTCGCCACCTCATTCGTGAAGCCCGTATCTACGCATCTTCCTGCCGGACTGTCAATCGCCTGCGCGCCACAACGTTAGGAAAACCTTAAGGTTTCTTTTGGATTGCGTTAAGGAAGACTGCGGACAATCTGCCCACACCAAAACAGTCGTCAAACGAGGGAGAACAGATGGACAGCAAAGCAGGGATCAAAACAACGCTCACGCCGATCGCTTCGGCAGTGGGATTGATGCTGGCATGCGCGGCGGCGGCCGTGCCGGCGATGGCGCAACAGCAGGCCAGCGACAGTACCCAGCCGCCCGACCAGGTGCACGTCACCGGCATCCGCGCCTCCCTGCAACAGGCGCTGGCGCGCAAGCGCAATAGCGACACGCTGTCCGAAGTGGTATCGGCCGAAGACATCGGCAAAATGCCGGACAAGAACGTGGCCGACGCCATCCAGCGCGTACCCGGCGTGAACATCTCCTCCTCCGCCGGCGGCGAAGGCGGCTTCGCCGAGAATGACCGCGTCAGCATCCGCGGCACCAGCTCCAGCCTGACGCAGACGCTGGTCAACGGCCACTCCATCGGCACCGGCGACTGGTTCGTGCTGGACCAGGCGGGCGCCGTCGGGCGCAGCGTCAGCTACGCGCTGCTGCCGTCGGAGATCGTCAGCGCCGTCACGGTACAGAAAAGCCAGCAGGCCGACATGGTCGAAGGCGGCGTGGCCGGCTCGGTCAACATCGAGACCCGCAAGCCGCTCGACTTCAAGAAGCAGCTGACACTGGAGGCCTCGGCGCAAGCCATCCGCGCCGACCTGCCGGGCAAGACCGATCCGCAGCTCAATGCGCTGATCGGCTGGAAAAACGACGCCAAAACCTTCGGCGTGCTGGTGCAGCTGTTCTCGGAAAAGCGCCATGAGCGCCGCGACGGCCAGGAGTTCTACGGCTACACCGCCATCGCCGCCGACAGCAACGCAGCCAAGGCGCATCCCGAACTGGCGGGCATCCTGGCGCCGGCCGGCATCAGTGCCTCGCTGTTCGAGCAGACCCGTAAGCGCACCGGCGGCGCCTTCGACCTGCAATTCAAGCCAAGCAAGGACCTGAGTTTCGACATTAACGGCTTCAGCTCCCAGTTGGACGCGGCCAACTACAACCGCAGCTTCTACAACAACATCGCCGCCAACATCAACGCCACCAATCCCGACACCGGCGCTGCGGTCGGCGTGGTGCCTTCGGCCTATACCATCAAGAGCGGCACGCTGGTCGCGGCGACCATACCGGCGTCGCAGTACCCCGCCGTCAGCGCCACGCAGACCTACAACTCATCGCTGTACTCGGCCTTCGGCGACCAGATCTACCGTCCCGGCTCGTCGTCCTCGTCGGCCTACCTCGATCTCGATGGCAGCTACAAGGTCAATCAGGACCTGCGCGTCAGCGGCACCGTCGGCTACACGCGTGGCTCCGGCAAGACGCCCGCCGATATCGGCTATGAGGCCGGCCTGACCGGCGCCGGTTCCAGTTACACGCTCAACGGCCTGTCGCCGGCGACCATGTCCTTCCCCGGCGCGGACACGTCCAGGTTCACCAACTACGTCACCGCTTCGGCCTGGGGTTCGCACGTGATCACGCAGGACAGCGAAAAATATGCGCAGGCCGACGGCGAACTGCGGCTTGATCGCGGCGTGCTGGAATCGGCCAAATTCGGCGTGCGTTACGCGGAACACCATCGCAGCGTGAGCCAGCCGGAGAACCGCAGCTGCAAGGCCTGCGACGGCACCACCTCGGCACCGCTGCCGGCCTGGAACGGTTCGACCTATCCATCCAACTTCGGTAACGGCATCACCAGCGGCGCGGGCTTCCTGCGCAATGTGTGGCAGATCAATCCCGGCGACATCGCCGCCTGGGCCGCCAAATATGATCTGGCGGGCGGCCCGACCACAGAGAACTGGGCCGGCGAGATGGACGTGAAGGAGAAATCCAGCGCCATCTACGGCATGGTCAACCTGGCCGGCGACGGCTGGCGCGGCAACGTGGGCGTGCGCTATGTGCACACCAACCAGGCCACCATCACCAACATCCCCGGCGGCGACCATCCCATCGGCCAGGACAACGTGAACGGCGCCTACACGCCAACGCTGAACCAGAGCGGCTACAACGACGTGCTGCCCAGCGCGAACTTCAAGTTCGACCTGTCGCGCAACCTGGTGGCGCGCGCCTCCGTCGCCAAGACCATGGCCCGTCCCGACTTCAGCGCCATGGTCGGCGCGGTCACGCTGAACGACACCAACCTGACCGGCAGCAGCGGCAACCCCAAGCTGAAGCCGGTACGCTCGACCAACTACGACGTCGCGCTGGAATGGTATTTCGCACCGAAGGCGCTGCTGTCGGCCGGCGTGTTCTACATGGACATGTCGTCCTACGTCACCTACGGCACGGCCAACCTCACCTACTTCAACAACTCGTTCAAGCGCTTCGACAGCTACGCCATCTCGTCGCCAACCAATATCAGCGCCAAGAACAAGGGCACGGAGCTGGCATACCAGCAGGACCTGTTCGCCGGCTTCGGCGTGGTGGCCAACTACACCTACACCGACGGCAAAGCCGGCGACGGCCTGCCGGTCGTGGGCAATTCCAAAAACACCTACAACGCGGAGACCTATTATGAAGACGATAGACTGAGCGCGCGCCTGGCCTATACCTATCGTTCCAGCTTCTCCGGCGGCTTGTACAACAGCTTCCCGCAAGTGATGGCGGGAACCGGTAACCTGGCGGCGTCGGTCAGCTACAAGATCAACGAGAACCTGTCGATTACCTTCGATGCGCTGAACCTGAACAACGCCGTGCTGCGCTACTACGGTTCCAACAAGGACCAGCCTATCGCCTCGTACTCGAACGGCCGTCAATACTACCTGGGACTGCGTGGAAAACTCTAAGCCCCCGCGGATACTGGCGATCGACGCCTTCCGCGGCATCACCATCCTGGTCATGATCTTCGTGAACACGCTGGCCGGCGTGCGTGGCATGCCGGCCTGGATGGAGCATGCCGCGGCGGATGCCGACGCCATGACCTTCCCGGATGTGGTGTTCCCGGCCTTCCTGTTCATCGTCGGCATGTCGATACCGTTCGCCATGGCGCAGCGGCAGGCGGCGGGCGATACGGCGGCGCGGCGCTGGCGGCATGTGCTGGCGCGCGCCGCCGGGCTGTTGGTGCTGGGCGTGTTCATGGTCAACGCGGAAGATGGCTACAACGAAGCGGCCATGGGCATGTCCATCCATCTGTGGTCGCTGCTTTTCTACGCCTGCGCCATCCTGGTGTGGGCGGTCTACCGTTTCGAGAACAAGGCGCTGGCGACGGCCTTGCGTGCAGCCGGCGCGGTTGGCTTGCTGGCATTGGCGCTCATGTACCGCGGTGGTGCCGACGGCAGCCTGCGACTGGCGCCGCAGTGGTGGGGCATATTGGGACTGATAGGCTGGGCGTACCTGTACAGCGCGGTGGCATGGGCGCTGACGCGGGCCCGCCTGCTGCCGCTCGGCGTGCTGGTGCTGGCCTGCACAGGCCTGTACAGCGCGGCCCACACGGCGGCATTACAGCCGCTTGCGCTGACGCAGCTGCTGGGCGGGCAGGCCGAGAACGCGGTACACACCTCGATCGCGCTGTGCGGTTTGCTGACATCGCTGATCTTCTTCGGCCAGGGACGCAAGCGGCCTTTCCGCGACGCGCTGTTGCTGGCGCTGGGGTTGGCCGCGCTGGCGTACGCAATGCGGCCCTGCTTCAGGATATCGAAGATCTACGCCACGCCTGCCTGGGCGCTGTATAGTTCCGCCATCTGCGTGCTGGTGTTCGCGCTGCTGTACTGGGTGGTCGACCTGAAACGGCTGCGCGGCTGGACCGCGCTGTTCCGGCCGGCGGCGGCCAACCCGCTGCTGGTCTACATCATTCCCTACATCGTCTATGCGCTGATGCAGGTCCTGCACCTGTCGTTCCCCGAGGTGCTGGGCTCCGGTATGCCGGGATTCCTCTGGGCCCTCGCCTACGCCGCCATCGTCATGGCACTGGCGGCAGGCCTCAACCGCATGCATCTCAAATTGCAGCTTTAAACTTTAAAACTATGCGTATCAATTCTATCGACGCGGTGCGCGGCCTGACGGTGGCCGCCATGCTGCTGGTGAACGACGCCGGCGACTGGTCGCACGTCTACCCCTGGCTGGAGCACGCCGAGTGGCATGGCTGCACGCCGCCGGACTTCATCTTCCCGATCTTCCTGCTGATCGTCGGCGTGTCGATCAACCTGGCGCTCGGTCCCCGCCTGGACGCCGGCGCCGCCACCGCGCCGCTGGCGCGCCCGGTGCTGCTGCGCGCCACGCGCATCATCCTGCTGGGGGTCGCGCTGCACGTGGTGGCGATGCTGCTGCTGAACGGGCGCGGTTTCCGCCTGTTCGGCGTGCTGCAGAGGACCGGCATCTGCTTCGCGGCGGCCGGGCTGCTGGCCATCCACGTGCGCAGCGCAAGGGCGCAATGGACGGCTTGCGCCGCGATCCTGCTCGGCTACTGGGCGCTGCTGGCGGCGGGCGGCTCGCTGGAGCCGGGCCTGAACCTGTCCGACCGCATCGACAGCGCGCTGCTGGGTCCCCTGGCCTACCAGTACGACGCTGCCACCGGCATTGCCCACGATCCCGAAGGCATCCTGGGCACGCTGCCGTCGCTGGCGACGGTCATCCTCGGCCTGCGCGCCGGCGACTGGCTGCGGCGCGGCCAGACCCGCGCGCTGGCGCTGGCCGGCGCGGCGGCGATGCTGCTGGGCGGTCTGTGGTCGCTGGCGCTGCCGCTGAACAAGCAGCTGTGGACCTCGTCGTTCGTGTTGTGGACCGGCGGCTGCGGCATGCTGGCCATCGCCCTGGCCCACCAGCTGATTGACGTGCGCGGCTGGCCGGCGCTGGGCCGGGCGATGGGTCTCAATGCCATCGCCGCTTACGCCGGCTCATGGATTGCGACTTGCGTGCTTGAAGGCAGCGGCCTGATGGAGCCGCTTTACCGCAGCGTTTTCAGCGCCCCGCTGACCCCGATAGTGGGGCCGAAGGCCGCCTCGCTGGCGTTTGCCGCCTGCTTCACGGCGCTCTTCTGGCTGGCCATGGCCGGGGCCGAAAAACGCGGCTGGCGCGTCACGATCTGAGCCACCGTTTTTTTTACTTCATCGCGGTAGCGCTCCCGGAAGTATCGCTGGGCAACCAGACCCAGTCGACCGCAGTCAAGAGCAACACCAGCCACGGCTTCACCGGCTGGCAGAAGGAGACCTTCACCTTCACCGCCAACAGCGCCAGCGAAGTGTTGAGCTTCATGGCCGTGGGTACGCCTGCCGGCGTGCCGCCGTTCTCGCTGCTCGATGGCGTGTCGATGACCGCCGCCGTGCCTGAGCCGCAAACCTGGGGCATGATGGGCCTGGGCCTGGTCGCGTTCGCCGCGCGCCGTCGCAAAGCCAAGGCTGCTTAATTCGGCGCCAGCCTGCATCGATGCCGGACGCTCGCGTCCGGCATTTTTTTTCCGCTATCGTTTCCGCTATTGTTTCCGCTATCATTATCCGCACCATGACTTCGATGACCGCACTGCTCGCCTACCTGCCCACCTTTGCCGTCAACGTCGCGCGGCTGTGCCTGTGGCTGGTCCTGCTGTCGCTGGTGTTTGTGCCGCTTGAGCGCTGGCTGGCGGTCAACCTGGGAATGTACTTCCTCAACAGCCTGCTGCCGGCCGCCATCCTGGGCGCGCTGATGTCCGTGATTACCGTGGCGGCGCAAGCGGTGCTGCCGGCCGCCGTGCCGGCCGCCGTGGGCGCGCTGCCGCTGGCGGTCAAGCCGCCGCTGTCGCTGCTGATCGCGGAAGTGCTGCCCGCCGGCTGGCCGGCGGCCTACGGCCTCAGCGAAACGCCTGCCGCCGAACCGCGAAGCTAACGCCGCGTCACCTCGCGGCGCCGCCAACGGCTAACGGCCAGCAACGCCAGCGCCACACCGGCTGCCACCGCGGCGCCGTGCGTGGACAACCACAGCTGCGTGCTGCGGCCATGGGCGCGGTCGTCGAAACTGCCGTGCGTGCGCGCCAGCGCCGGCACCGGCGCATACAGGTTGTCGTCGTGGTCGGCCGCCAGCGGCACCGCGCTGAACTGCTGCTCGTAGGCGCGCCGCGCCAGCAGCCTGTCCATCAGCCCCGGCCACAGCTTGTTGGCCGCAATGGTCAGCCACGAGGACCAGCCCACGTGCAGCTCGCGCGGAGCATGACGCGCGGCCCAGACAATGGCGCGCGCCGCCACCTCCGGCTGGTAGACGGTGCCCACCGGCTGCGGATGATGCGGGAAGCGGCTGCGGGCCCAGTCAAACTGCGGCGTGTTCAGGCCCGGCAGCTGCACCATGGCCAGCCGCACGGCACTGCGGTCGTGCAGCAGTTCGCAGCGCAGCGCGTCGGTGAAGCCGCGCAGCGCGTGCTTGGCACCGCAGTAGGCCGATTGCAGCGGGATGGCGCGGTAGGCCAGCGCCGAGCCGACCTGCACGATGACGCCGCGGTCGCGCGCGCGCATGGCCGGCAGCACGGCCATGGTGCCGTGCACGGCGCCCAGGTAAGTCACCTCGGTGACGCGGCGGAACTCGTCGGCGCCGATGCGCTCGACCGGCGCGAAGATGGTGGCCATGGCGTTGTTGACCCAGACATCGACCGGGCCGATGTCGCGCTCGATGCCGTCCGCCGCCGTCCGCAACGCCTCGGCGTCGGCCACGTCGGCCACGATGGTGTGCGCGGCAGCGCCGGCGATCGCCACTTCGTCCGCAGCGGCGGCCAGTCCGTCGGCGTCGCGCGCGATCAGCACCACCGTCCGGCTGCCGGCGCGCGCGAACGCCTGCGCGGCGGCGCGCCCCACGCCGGCCGAGGCGCCGGTGATGACGACGGTGTCGATCGGCTGCATGGCCGCGCCCTCATGCGCCGATCCGCACGTGCGCGGGATCGGGAAAGCTGTACGGCGGCACCTCCAGGTTCAGCGGCGCCGGCACGTTGCGGAACACGCGGCCCGCCAGGTCGAAGCGCGAGCCGTGGCACGGGCAGTAAAAGCCGCCCGGCCAGTCGGCGCCGAGGTCGGCCGCGCCGGCCTCCGGCCGGAACGTCGGCACGCAGCCCAGGTGGGTGCAGATGCCGACAGCCACGAAGTAGTCCGGCCGCAGCGCCCGCACGGGGTTGCGGCAAGCCGGCGGCTGCTGCGACCGGGCCGAGACCGGATCGTTGAGCCGGGCCGCGTCGGACGCCAGCGAGGCCAGCATGGCCGGCGTGCGGTGCAGGATCCAGACCGGCCGGCCGCGCCATTCGACGGTCATCAGATCGCCGGCGGCCAGCCGCGTCAGGTCGGCATCGACCGGCGCGCCGGCCGCCAGCGCGCGGGCGCTGGGCCACAGGCTGGCGATGAAGGGCCAGGCCGTCGCCGCCACCATCACGCCGCCGGTGAGCGCGGTGGCACGCAGCAGCAGGCGCCGCTCGCTCGCGGCGTCCATGCCGGATGTTCCTTCGGGTGCGTGCTGCATTTCCCACCTCTCTCCCACCTCCCGTGCCAGGCGCCCATGATGCCAGAAGCAGGCGCGCGCCGCGCGCAGCATACGGCGCGGCAAACCTGCGCCGGCGCGCGCGGCGCGGTGCTAGCATCGGCCTTGTTCGATGGAGGCCAGCCATGACGCACATCTCCCTGCACTGCGACCTGAACCAGGCGCCCCAGCCGCTGCGCCATGCATGGCGCGAATGCGTCGGCAGCTCGCGCGCCGTGATGGCGCTGCGTGCCGACTGGCAGCAGCAGCTGCGGCTGGCGCACGACGAACTGGGTTTCCGCTGCGTCCGCATGCACGGCCTGCTCGACGACGACATGGGCACCGTGGTCTGCCAGAACGGGCAGCTGCTGTACAGCTTCCACAACGCCGACCTGCTGTGCGACTTCCTGCTGTCGATCGGCATGCGGCCGCTGGTCGAGCTGTCGTTCATGCCGTCCGCGCTCGCTTCCGGCGGCGACACCGTGTTCCGCTACCGCGCCAACATCTCGCCGCCGGCCGACCTTGGGCTATGGGCGGAACTGGTGCGGCGGCTGGCGGCGCACTGGGTGGCGCGCTACGGCATCGGCGAGGTGGCGCAATGGCGCTTCGAGGTCTGGAACGAGCCCAACCTGCCGGCCTTCTGGCCGGCCGGCCAGCAGGCCTACCACGCGCTGTACGCCGCCACCGCGGCCGCGCTCAAGCAGGTCGATCCGCGCCTGCAGGTGGGCGGCCCGGCCACCGCGCAAAATGCCTGGATCGCCGAGTTCCTGGCCTGGTGTGCGACGCACGAGGCGCCGGTGGACTTCGTCAGCACCCACTACTATCCGACCGACGCGCTGGGCCAGCCCGGCGCCGACACGATGGAGCAGCTGGCGCAGGCGCCGCCGCACGTGATGCGCGAGCGGGCGCTGGCGGCGCGCGCGCAGGCCGGCGCCCTGCCGCTGCTGTACACCGAATGGAGCATCAGCTCCAACCCGCGCGACCCGCTGCACGACGCCGCCTTCGGCGCCGCGCTGGCGCTGCGCATCGCGCTCGATGTCGACGACGTGGTGGACGCCTGCAGCTACTGGACCTTCAGCGACCTGTTCGAGGAAAACTACTTTCCCGACCAGCCCTTCCACGGCGGCTTCGGCCTGTTCAACATACACGGCGTGCGCAAGCCCGCGTACCGCGGCTTCGAACTGATGGCGGCGCTGGGCACGCACCGCCATCCGCTGGAACAGGACCATCCGACGGTGCGGCTGTGGGTGGGCGCCGATGGCGACGGCGCGGCGCACCAGACCCGCGTGCTGTATATCAACCAGGCCATGCCGCACCACCCGATCGCCACCGAGACGGTGGAGCTGACGCTGACGCCGCCACCGGGCCGGCGCGCGCGCGCCGCCACGCTGGTCCGCATCGACGAGCAGCACGGCAATCCGGCCCAGCTGTGGCGGCGCATGGGGCGGCCGGCCACGCTGACGCCGCAGCAGCTGTCCCGGCTGCACCAGGCCTCGGCGCTGCACGAACATCCGCTGGAGCGCCACGAGGCGGACGGCAAGGCCGTGCTGCGCTGGGACATGGCGCCGCAATCGGCCGGCCTGGTCCGGCTGGACTGGGAAGCGGCATGAACGGCCACGCCGACATGATGGCGGACCTGCAGCGCCAGTCGTTCCGCTATTTCGAGCACGAGGCCGACGCCGCCACCGGCCTGGTGCGCGACAGCACGGCGCCGGGCGCGCCGGCCAGCATCGCCGCCACCGGCATGGCCTTGAGCGCCTACCCGGTGGGCGTCGAGCGCGGCTGGCTGGCGCGCGACGCAGCCTGCCACCGCACCCTGGCCACGCTGCGGTTTTTTGCCGGCAGCGCGCAGGGACCGGCGCCGGACGCCAGCGGCCACCGGGGTTTCTACTACCACTTCCTCGACGCCGCCGGCGGGCGGCGCGCCTGGGGCAGCGAGCTGTCGAGCATCGACACGGCGCTGCTGCTGGCCGGCGCCTTGACGGCGGCGCTGTACTTCGACCGCGACGATCCGGCCGAGGCGGCCGTGCGCGGCCTGGCCAGCGTCCTGTACGAGCGCGTGGACTGGCGCTGGATGCTCAACGGCGGTCCCCTGCTCAGCCATGGATGGCTGCCGGAGCGCGGCTTCCTGCCGTCGCGCTGGGCCGGCTACGACGAGGCGCTGCTGCTATACCTGCTGGCGCTGGGATCGCCCGGTGCGGCCATCGGTGCCGACAGCTACGCGGCGTGGGCCGCCGGCGGCGCCTGGCAGCGTCATTACGGCATCGACTACCTGCACGCGGGGCCGCTGTTCATCCACCAGATGCCGCAGCTGTGGCTGGACTTGCGCGGCCTGCAGGACAAGCGCATGCGCGCGCATGGCAGCGATTATTTCGACAACAGCCGCCGCGCCACCCTGGCCCAGCAGCTGTACGCGATCGACAATCCGCAGCAGTGGGAGGGCTACCGCGGCCACTGCTGGGGGATCACGGCGTGCGACGGACCCGGCGAGGTCAGCCGCGTGATCGACGGCAGGCCGCGGCGTTTCCACGGCTACCTGGCGCGCGGCGCGCCCGGCGGCCCGGACGACGGCACGCTGGCGCCGTGGGCGGTGGCCGCCAGCCTGCCGTTCGCGCCCGAGCTGGTGCAGGCGACCGTGGCGCAGTTCCAGCAGATGGACTTGAAGGGCAACCAGGAACCCTACGGTTTCAAGGCTTCGTTTAATGCCAGCTACCGCGACGCCGACGGCCGGCGCGGCTGGATCTCGCCCCACCACTACGGCCTGAACCTGGGCCCGACGGTGCTGATGATCGCCAACCACTATCACGATTTCCCGTGGCGGCTGTGGCGCGGCAGTCCGCTGCTGCGCCGCGCGCTGGGGCTGGCGGGCTTTCGCGGCGGCTGGCTGTAGCGGCGCGATACGCTGCGGTCGGCGCGCGGCTGGGCGGCTGGGCGTGCGCCCCGGTGACGGCTCAGCGCGCATCCATGGCGCCGGCCAGCAGCTCGGCCAGGTGCAGCGCCGGCCGCATCCCGGCCTGGCGCAATTGCTCGCGGCAGCTGTAGCCGTCGGCCACCAGCAGCGTCTGCGGCGGCGCCGCCCGCAGCGCCGGCAGCAGCGATAGTTCGGCAATGCGCTGCGAGACCGGATAATGGTCGCGCTGGAAACCGAAGGCGCCGGCCATGCCGCAGCAGCCGCTGTCAAGCACCGTGCAGTCCATACCTATCCTCTCCAGCAACTGCGCTTCGGCGCCGACGCCGGTCAGCGCCTGCTGGTGGCAATGCCCGTGCAGCAGCAAGGCGCCATGCAGCGCCGGCGCATACGACGGCGCCTCGCGCTGCAGATACGCGGCCAGCGACATGGTCTGTTGGCGCAGGCGGCGCCCGTCCTGGTCGGCCGGCAGCAGGTTGGCCAGCTCGTCCTGGAACACCGAGGCGCAGGCTGGCTCCAGCACCACCAGCGGCACGCCGGCGCGGATCGGCTCCCGCAGCGCCGCCAGGATGGTTTGCAGGCGGCGGCGCGCCGCATCGAGCCAGCCGTAGTCGTACAGCGGCCGGCCGCAGCACAGGCCGGGCGGCGGCAGCAGCACCTGCGCGCCGGCCGCCTCCAGCACCGCCACCGCGGCCTGCACCACGGCCGGCGTGAAGCTGCGGTTGAAGGTGTCCAGCCACAGCAGCACCGGCCGCCCGCCCGGCCGTCGCGCCCGCGCCGCGTGCCAGCGGCGCACGTCGAACGTGGCCAGCAGCGGCAACTGGCGCTGCGGCGCCACGGCGGCGGCGGCCTTGAGCAGCGCGGCGCCCGGCGCCGCCTGGCTGAGTGCGTTGACCAGGCGCGGCGCCCTCAGCCCGAGCCCGGCCCACCAGTCGAGGCGGCCAAACAGCCAGGCTGCGCGCGGGCGCAGGCGGCCGGCGTAGTGGTGGGCCATGAACTCGGCCTTGTAGCTGGCCATGTCGACCCCGACCGGGCAGTCGCCCTTGCAGCCCTTGCAGGCCAGGCACAGGTCCAGGCTGGCGCGCACGGCGGCCGAGCGCCAGCCGTCGCGGATCACCTCGCCCTGCAGCATCTCGAACAGCATGCGCGCCCGCCCGCGCGTCGAGTGCAGCTCCTCGCCGGTGGCGCGGTAGCTGGGGCACATGGTGCCGCGCGACGCGCGCCGGCATTCGCCCACGCCGACGCAGCGCAGGCTGACGCGGCCAAAGTCGCCGCGGTCGTTCGGGTACTTGAAGAAGGTCAGCGGCTGGGCCGGCTGGTACTGCGTGCCCAGGCGCAGGTTGTCGGTCTGGCCGTTGGGCCGCACCACTTTGCCGGGGTTCATCTTCCACTGCGGGTCCCACAGGGTCTTGAAGGCCTCGAAGGCTTGGACCAGTTCGGCGCCGAACATGCGCGGCAGGAATTCGGCGCGGGACTGGCCGTCGCCGTGCTCGCCCGACAGCGAGCCGCCGAAGCGCAGCACGGTGTCGGCCGCCTCGCTGGCGAACGCGTGGAAGCGGGCGATGCCGGCCGCCGTGGTCAGCTCGTAGTCGATGCGCACGTGCACGCAGCCCTGGCCGAAGTGGCCGTAGATGTCGCCCCGGTAGCCGTGGCGCGCCAGCAGCGCGGTGAAGGCGCGCAGGTAGTCGCCCAGCCGTTGCGGCGGGACGGCGGCGTCCTCCCAGCCTTCCCAGGTCAGGCGCTGGCCCGGCACGTGGGCGGTGGCGCCCAGGCTCGATTCGCGCACCTGCCACAGGCGCTTCTGCTGCGCCGGCTGCTCCAGCAGGCGGTGCGGCGGCGCCGGACCGTCCTGCCGCTGGCGCTGCCAGGCCGCGCGCGCCAGCGCGGTGGCGGCTGCCGGCGTGTCGGCGCCGAACTCCACCATCAGCCAGGCGCGCCCGTCCGGCAGCAGCGCCAGCTCGTCCGTGTGCAGGCCCACCTGCCGCATGTCGCGCACCAGCGCGTCGTCGAAGCCTTCGAGCGCCGTCACGCCCTCGGTCACCAGCTGCGCGGCGTGGTCGGCGGCGGCGCAGATGTCGGGATAGCCAAGCACCAGCAAGGCCTTGTGCGGCGGGCTGGGCACCAGTTGCAGCGTGGCTTCCAGCACCGTCGCGCAAGTGCCTTCCGAGCCCACCAGCGCGCGCGCCACGTGGAAGCCGCGCTCGGGCAGCAGCTCGTCGAGGTTATAGCCGGACACGCGGCGCGGGATGGCCGGATAGCGCGTGCGGATCTGCACCGCGTGGCGCGCCGCCAGCGCCTGCAAGCCCCCGTACAGCGCGGCGCGCGGGCCGCCGCCGGCGATGATGGCGGCCAGCGCCTCCGGCGGCGTGGCGCCCACCTGCAGTTGCAGGCCTTCGTAGGTCAGCACGTCGAGCGCGGCGACGTTGTCGGCGGTGCGCCCGGCCATCACCGAGTGCGGCCCGCAGCTGTTGTTGCCGATCATGCCGCCCAGCGTGTTGTGGCTGTGCGTGGCCGGATCGGGCGCGAAGGTCAGCCCGTGGCGCTCGGCGGCGGTGCGCAGCGTGTCGAGCACCACGCCGGGCTCGACGCGCGCGGTGCGCGCCTGCGGGTCCAGCGCGACGATGCGGTTCAGGTATTTGGAGCAGTCCAGCACCACGGCCACGTTGCAGCACTGCCCCGCCAGGCTGGTGCCGCCGCCGCGCGGCAGCAGCGGCGCGCCATGGGCCCGGCACACGGCCACCGCCTCGACCACGTCGGCGCGGCAGCGCGGCAGCACCACGCCGATCGGCACCTGGCGGTAGTTCGAGGCGTCGGTGGCGTACAGCGCGCGGCTGCCGTCGTCGAAGCGCACCTCGCCCTCGATGCGGCGCGCCAGCTCGGCGGCCAGATCGCGGGCGGCTGCGCGGCTGAACGGCGGCGCGTTCATGCGGCGGGACAGGTCAGCTGGATCGACCCGAAGTCGTCGAAAAAGCCCATGCGCTTGCTCAGGTCCGGGTAGCGCTGGCCCGGCAGGAACTGCGCCACCCGGTCGCGGAAGTTGGCATTGTCGTACACCGTCACCGTGGTCTTGGGGCCGACCTCGATGCTGCGCACGCGGTCGCGCCAGCGCAGGCCAAACACGTCGCGCATCTGCGCCAGCGCCACCGGGCCGCTCAGCGTCAGGCTGTCGCCGGTGTAACCGTTGCGGTCGTAGATCTTGGCCCAGCAGCCGTTCTGCAGGGTGCTGCTGGCCAGCAACGCCGGCGGCATCAGCACCACCGCGAACGGCAGCTCGTCCACCACCGCGACCGGCTGCGCGCCCCGGGCCGGCACCGCCAGCGCGGCCCCCAGACCGGCGGCGGCCAGCGCCGCGCGCCCTATCGATATCAATTTCCGCATGCTGTCCTCCCGGTGTCTGTGTGAGCTTACGGTATAGGCCAGAATCGGCGCGGCGCACGCGGTGCCCGGGCAGGCTTTGCGCCCTCTCAAGCGCGCGGCGGGCCGGGCCGCATCTTTACGCGCGCCGCCGGTCTAACGGCCATTCAACGACAGCGAGGTGACATCATGGGCACAGTGGGCGACTTTGTCATACAGCGTTTGGCCGACTGGGGCGTGCGCCGCATCTTCGGCTACCCGGGCGACGGCATCAACGGCCTGATCGGCGCGCTGGGCCGCCAGGACCGGATCGAATTCATCCAGTCCCGGCACGAGGAGCTGGCGGCCTTCATGGCCACGGCGCACGCCAAGTTTGCCGGCGAGACCGGCGTCTGCCTGGCCACCTCCGGCCCCGGCGCCATCCACCTGCTCAACGGCCTGTACGACGCCAGGCTGGACCACCAGCCGGTGGTGGCCATCGTCGGCCAGCAGCGCCGCGCCGCGCTGGGCGGCGACTACCAGCAGGAGGTCGACCTGGCGGCGCTGTTCAAGGACGTCGCCCACGAGTACGTGCAGACCGCCACCGAGCCGGCGCAGGTACGCCATGTGATCGACCGCGCGCTGCGCATCGCCACCGCGCGCCGCTGCGTGACCTGCGTGATCCTGCCGAACGACCTGCAGGAGCTGCCGGCCGAGGCGCCGCCGCGCGAGCATGGCACGGTCCACAGCGGCATCGGCGCCAGCGGCACGGCGCAGGTGCCCGGCGCGGCCGACCTGATGCACGCGGCCCAGATCCTCAACGCCGGCCGCCGCGTGGCCATCCTGGCGGGCGCCGGCGCGCTGCACGCCACCGACGAGCTGATCGCCGTGGCCGAGCGGCTGGGCGCCGGCGTCGCCAAGGCGCTGCTGGGCAAGGCCGCGGTGCCGGACGACCTGTCCTACGTGACCGGCAGCATCGGCCTGCTGGGCACCCAGCCCAGCCACGACATGATGGAGCGCTGCGACACCCTGCTGATGGTGGGCTCGTCCTTCCCCTATTCCGAGTTCCTGCCGCCGGAGGGCCGGGCGCGCGGCGTGCAGATCGAGCTCGACCCGCGCATGACCAGCCTGCGCTACCCGATGGAATACAACCTGATCGGCGACGCCCGCCTGACGCTGCAGGCGCTGCTGCCGCTGCTCGAGCGCCAGGCCGACCGCAGCTGGCAGCTGGAGATCGAACGCAACGTGGCGCGCTGGTGGCGCGTGATCGAGGGCCGGGCGCTGGTCGACGCCGATCCGGTCAACCCGCAGCGGGTGTTCTGGGAACTGTCGCCGCGCCTGCCCGACCAGTGCATCCTGACCTGCGACTCCGGCTCGGCCGCCAACTGGTATGCGCGCGACCTCAAGCTGCGGCGCGGCATGCAGGCCAGCCTGTCGGGCGGGCTGGCGACAATGGGGCCGGCGGTGCCCTACGCCATCGCCGCCAAGTTCGCCCACCCGGAGCGCGACGTCATCGCGCTGGTGGGCGACGGCGCCATGCAGATGAACGGCTTGAACGGCCTGATCACCATCGCCCACTACTGGCGCCGCTGGCGCAATCCGCGGCTGGTGGTGATGGTGCTGAAAAACGGCGACCTCAACCAGGTGAGCTGGGAACAGCGCGCCATGGCCGGCGATCCGCGCTACGCGCCGTCGCAGGACGTGCCGGCCTTCCCCTACGCCGAGTACGCGGCCCTGCTGGGACTGGACTCGGTGCGGGTCGACCATCCCGACCTGATCGCGCCGGCCTGGGAGCGGGCGCTGTCGGCCGACCGTCCCTGCCTGCTGGAGATGGTCGTCGATCCCAACGTGCCGCCGCTGCCGCCGGACGTCACGCTGGACCAGGCCAGGGCTTATCTGTCGGCGCTGATCCGGGGCGACGCGGAATCGGTGGCCATGGTGCGCGCCACCGCGCGCCAGGTGTGGCAGCAATGGTTCCCGCCGTCGCCCTGAGGCAGCTACCGATGAAGATGCGGCGGCGGCTGCCACGGCGCCGGCCAGTGCGCGCGCGTGGCGTAGTCGGTCGCGCTGAGCGCCAGCAGCAGCGCCAGCGTGGCCAGCCCGGTCGCGGCCACCAGGCGCGGCGCAGCGTGCGCCAGCCGCAGCTCCATGTAGGCTCCGGCCACCAGCGCGGCCTTGGCGGCGGCGATGCCGAGGTTGAGTATGCTGTTCCACGGCCCCAGCGGCAGCAGCGCGCTGGCCGCCGTCAACGCCAGCAATGCCAGCAGCGCGGCCCACACCAGCAGCAAGCGGCGCGGCGTCATGGCGCCGCTCCGGCCCGCCCCACCAGGTACAGCAGCGGGTACAGGAAGATCCACATCAGGTCGACGAAGTGCCAGTACAGGCCGGCCGGCGCCACCGTGCGGGCGCGCCATCGGTCCAGCGGACGCGCGGCCAGCCACGCCAGCAGCGCGATGCCGGCGGCCAGGTGCAGCGCATGCAGCAGCGTCATGCCGAAGTACAGCAGGAAGAACAGCTCGACGGCGTGGCCATGCGCGCCGAAATGCTGGCCCGGCACCAGCGCCTGGTTCCAGTCATGGCGGTACTCGACGCCCTTGATCGCCAGGAAGGCCAGCCCGAACGCCGCGGTCACGCCCAGCAGCGGGCGCGCGGCGCGCGGGCTGGCGCCGACAGCCAGCGCCATGGTCATGCTGCTGGTGAGCAGCAGCGCCGTGTTGAGCGTGCCCAGTGCGTAGTCGGTCAGCCGGCTGCCGGCCGCGAAGCCGTCCGGGTAGCGCAGGCGGCAGTAGGCGTAGGCCAGCATCAGCGGCGCGAACAGCATCAGCTCGGACGCCAGCAGCAGCCACACGCCCAGCCGGGCCGGCGCGGCATCAGGCGCGGCGGTCGACCGGGTAGTCATACGGATCCCCCACCGCGGGCGGGCTGTCGAAGTTGTGGGACGGCGGCGGCGACGCGGCCTGCCATTCCAGTCCGGTGGCCTGCCAGGGGTTGGCGGCGGCGCGGGCGCCGTAGCGCAGCGACCAGCCCAGGTAGCCCAGCGGCAGCAAATAGGCCGCCGCCAGCACCACCGCGCCGGCCGACGACAGCACGTGCAGCAGCTGGTAGTGCGGCGCATAGCTGTGGTAGCGGCGCGGCATGCCCTGCACGCCCAGCAGGAACTGCGGGAAGAAGGTCAGGTTGAAGCCGAAGAAGATCAGGATGGCGGCGGCGCGGCTCCAGCGCTCGGGATACTGCCGTCCGCTCAGCTTGGGCCACCAGAAGTGCAGCCCGCCCAGGTAGGCGGTGACGGCGCCGCCGACCATGATGTAGTGGAAGTGGGCGACGACGAAATAAGTGTCGGTCAGGTGCACGTCGAGCGCCAGCGACGCCAGGAACAGGCCGGTGAGCCCGCCCAGCGTGAACAGGCCGATGAAGCCGAGCGCGTACAGCATCGGCGCCGGGAAGCTCAGCTCGCCCTTGTACAGCGTGGCGGTCCAGTTGAACACCTTGACCGCCGACGGGATCGCCACCACAAAGCTCAGCAGCGAGAACACGATGCCGGCGTACGCCGACTGGCCGCTGACGAACATGTGGTGGCCCCACACCAGGAAGCCGACGCCGGCAATGGCGACAATGGCGTAGGCCATGGCGCGGTAGCCGAACACCGGGCGGCGCGCGAAGCACGGCACGATCTCGCTGACCACGCCCATCGCCGGCAGCACCATGATGTACACCGCCGGATGCGAGTAGAACCAGAACAGGTGCTGGAACAGCAGCGGATCGCCGCCCAGCGCCGGGTCGAAGATGCCCACGCCCAGCAGCCGCTCGGCGGCCAGCAGCAGCAAGGTCATCGCCAGCACCGGCGTGGCCAGCACCAGGATGACGCTGGTGGCGTAGATCGCCCACACGAACAGCGGCAGCCGGAACCAGCCCATGCCGGGCGCGCGCAGCGTGTGCACGGTGACGATGAAGTTAATCCCGCTCATCACCGACGACACGCCGGTCAGCGCCACGCCGGCCAGCGTCAGCAGCACGTGGGTGTTGGAGAACATGGTGGAGAACGGCGTGTAGAAGGTCCAGCCGGTGTCGACGCCGCCGGCCGCCAGCGCGGCCACGATCAGCAGGCCGCCGGCCATGTAGGCGTACCAGCTGGCCAGGTTCAGGCGCGGAAAGGCCAGGTCGCGCGCGCCCAGCATCAGCGGCAGCAGGAAGTTGCCGAGCACCGAGGGGATGGATGGAATCAGGAACAGCCACACCATGATCACGCCGTGCGCGGTGAACAGCTTGCCGTAGGTGGCGGCGCCGACCAGGGCGCCGTCCGGCGTCATCAGCGTCAGCCGGATGATGGCCGCCGCCGCGCCGCCGAGGAAGAAGAAGGCCGTGATGCCCAGCGCGTACAGCACGGCGATGCGCTTGTGGTCGTGCGTGAGCAGCCACGAGCGCCAGCTGGCGCCCGCGGCCAGGTAGCCGTAGTCCGGTTCAGCGTACTGGTCCATCCTGTCCTCCCCGCAGATAGTCGATGATGGCCAGCACCTCCTCCTCGCTGAGCTGGCCTGCGTAGGACGGCATCACCGGCGCGTAGCCGGCCACCACGTCGCGGGCCGGCAGCAGCATGGCGTCGCGCAGGTAGTTGTCGTCGGCCAGCACGCGGCGGCCATCCTGCAGCGTGACCAGGCTGCCGGCCACGCCGGCCAGCGGCGGCGCGCGCACGGTGGCGCCGGCGCCGTGGCAGCCGTCGCAGCCGTGGCGGACGAACAGCTGGCGGCCGCGCGCGGCCAGCGCGGGCCGCGTCCCCTGCCCTTCGGCCAGCCAGCGCGCGAAGGCCGCCTCCGGCATGACGATCACGCGTCCGCCCATGCGGGCGTGGTCGGTGCCGCAGTATTCGGCGCAGAACAGCTCGTAGGCGCCGGGCCGGGTGGCGGTGAACGCCAGCACGGTGTAACGGCCGGGCACGGCGTCCTGCTTGAGGCGGAAGGCCGGCACATAGAAGCTGTGGATCACGTCCTGCGAGGTCAGCACCAGCCGCACCGGCTGGCCGGCCGGCACATGCAGTTCGCCGATCTCGCGCCGGCCGTTGCGGTGCTGCAGGGTCCACATCCATTGTTTGCCGACCACGAAGACCGGCATGGCGTCGGCCGGCCAGCGCTTCTGCTGCAGGTAGTCCCACGCGCCCCAGCCACACAGGCCCACGAACAGCAGCAGCGGCACCACGGTCCACGCCACTTCGACCAGCCGTGCCTGCAGCGGCACCTGGCGGCGGTCGGCCGGCGAGCCGCGCCGGTAGCGCACGCACAGCGTCACCATCAGCACGGCCAGCACCAGCACGACCAGCCCGCACAGCGTTGTCAGCGCGAGGAACAGCCAGTCCACCCGCCGCGCGTTGCTGGAGGCGGCGACCGGCAGCCATTCGAACAGCGGATTCATGGCCGGCTCCTACCGGCGGCGCGTTGTGCCCGCAGCCGCGCCATTGCGAACGCGGCCAGTACGGCCAGCGCGCCCAGTGCGGCCAGGCGCACCGCCAGCAGGGCTGCGCCGCTGTGGCGCCCGGCCGGCATGCCGCCAAAGCAGGACAGCAGCACCTCGGCCGGCAGCACGGAGATCGCGCCCGCTTTGCCGCCTTCGCCCGCATAGCCGTTTCCGTTCGCCTCGCCTGCTTCGCTCGCATTCCTGCCCTCGCCCGCTGCCGCGTGCGCGAGCGCCGCTCGCAGCGCCGGCGGGTCGTAGCGCAGGCCCGGCAGGTATTGGGCGATGCGGCCGGACGGCGTCAGGATCAGCATGCCGACCGCGTGCTCGTATTGCGCGCTCACGCTGTCGTAGCGGTAGCCGAAGCCGGCTGCGGCGGCCAGCGTCCGCAGCGGTTCGGCCGCGCCGGTCAGCAGATCGACCGGCGTACCGGCCGCCAGTGCCCGGTAGCGGCTTTGGCGCGGTATGGCGGTATCCGGGCCGTCCTGCGGATCGATGCTGACGCCGAGATAACGGCAGCCCTGAGCGCCGCTCAACAGCAGCGCCTGTAACGCCGCGTCGAACGCCACGCTGCAGACGTTGCGGCAGCGGTAGTAGCCGAACACCAGCGCCACCGGACCGGAACCGAAATAGTCGCCCAGCCGGACCGCATGGCCGTCGGCGGCGCGCAGCGGCAGCCCGGGCGGCAGCGGCGCGCCCGGATGCCGCGTCCAACCGGGCGATGGCGCGGCCGCCTGCGCAGTCGCCTGCGTAGCCGGCGCCCCGGCGCTGAAGCGGGCGTTCGCCGACGCGACCAGCACCGGCCACGCCACCAGCGCGCAGCTCAGCATGGAACGCATAGATGCCGGGCGAACGCGGCGCGCCGCCAATGGCTGCCGCTTCATGGATGTCTCCTGCTTGCCGCATCGCGCTCGACCAGCAACCGCATGGCTTCGTCGAGCGGGATCACGGCGATGCCCGGCTCGGTGGCGGACCAGCTGAGCCGCTGCAACTGCGCCTGCTTCCCGGCCTGATACCGCTGCAGGTCGGCGCGCGGGTCGCTCTGCAATTGCGGCGCGGGAGCGGCCGGCGCTGGTGGCACGGCCGGCTCGCGCGGACGCCAGGTGCACCACGCCAGCCCGGCCAGCAGCACCGACGCCAGCAGCGCGAACAGCAAGGCCAGCGCGGCCCGGCGCACGCCTTGGAGGTCGATGTCGTCGCGCTCAGGCATCGTCCGGTCCTGCCTTTCCGATTTGTGTCGCCCATACCGCCGCCGCCAGCGACAGGCTGCCCAGCGGCAGTCCGACACACCATGCGCGCCACGGCAGCGTCAGCGATGGCAGCACCAGCCACCACGCATGCACCAACGTCATCCCCAACACCAGCGCGGCCACAGCGCCGAGCGCGCGCGGCGAGCGCTTGAGCGGACGCCGCAACAGCACCAGCGCCGGCACCGCCAGCAGCAATCCCGCCAGCATCCAGGCCAGCGCGCGTCCGCCGTACGTATCGCGCAGCACATACCAGATGATTTCGTGCGGCAGGTTGGCGGCCCAGATGATCAGGAACTGCATGTACTCCAGGTAGGCCCAACCCAGCACGTACATCAGCAGCAGATTGGCCAGATCGCCCAGCAGCGGTGCCGGCAGCGGCGGCGTACGCCGGGTGCAGCCGGCGATCGCCAGCGCCATGCCGCCCAACATCTGCACCGTGGCGGCCAGCAGGCCGAACACGCTGGAATACCACAGCGGCAGCAGCGACATGATCCAGTCGACCGCCGCCACGCTCACGCTCAGGCCGAACAGCAGCAGCGCCGCCGCCGCGTAGCCGCGCGAACGCGCCAGCGCCGGCCGGCTGCTGGCCCGGCCCAGCGCGCTCCACAGCGACAGGCAGGCGACGGCGCGCGCTTCAACGCTTGCCGGTGTCAGCCACGCAACCTTGAACGTCGGCGACGCCAGTGCAGCGGCCCACGCGCCTTCGCCGGGCGCGGCCCAGGGATACAGCACCGGCAAGCCGGCCAGCACGGGCGCGAACAGCACGGCGTGGCGCCACAGCCGCCGCCCGCGCGCCAGCAGGGGCGCGCGGATCGCCTCGCCCCAGGCACCGCCGGTCAGATTGTGCAGCCAGACGTTGGCCAGTCCGCCCAACACCCAGCCCAACCAGCACCACCAGGCGGCCAGCCAGGCGGCCAGGAAAGCCTGCGGCGCCAGCCGCCAGCCGGCCACGCCCAGCAGCGCCGCTGCCACGCCGGCCACCACAGGCGGAACGTCGGCGCGCCAGCCGGGCGGCTGCGGCAGGCCGGCCTCGGCCGGATCAGGCGCCGAAGCGAGTGGCGACGCGTCGTTCATAATGGCCCCTCCCGCACCGGCGATTGTGTCGGCCGCCGCGCCGCCGGCTGCGTCGGCAACTGCGCCGGCGGCCACGCTGGCAAGCGCGCGCGCAACGCCGGCGGCAGCTCGGCGGCCGGCGCGTGCTGGCTCAATTGCAGCGCGCGGATGTAGGCCACGATGGCCCAGCGGTCCGCCGCCTCCACCTTGTCGGCGAACGGGTACATGATGCCGTAGCCGTTGGTGATCACCTCGTACAGATGGCGGTCGCTGGCGGTGCGCAGGCGCGCCAGGTGGTAGCTGGGCGGTGCCGGGAAGCCGCGCCGCACCACCCAGCCATCGCCGTCGCCGCTGACGCTGTGGCAGGCGGCGCAATAGATGTCGTAGCGCCCGCGGCCGCGCGCCAGCAACGCTGCCGTCAAGGGATACGGCTGCGCCGGCGCTTCGCGCGCGGCGCGGTCGGCCTGCGCCGTGGCCTCGCCGACCCGCCCGCTGCTGGTGGCGGCGAATGCCCCGGCCGCATGCACCACCACGCCCGCCGGCGGCGTACGTGCCACCGTGCCGTCGGCAAACAGGCTGCTGCTTGCCAGCGGCTTGGCCTTGGGCTGGTCGTACATGTCCTGCCGCGCGGGCTCGCAGCCCGCCAACAGCGTCACGCTCAGCAAGGCCGCCCATGCGCTGCGCGCGCTCACAGCGGCACCTCGCACACCAGCAGCGGCGCCAGCGGGGCCAGCACAGCACGGCACCGCGCCGGATCGCATGGCGCCCGCACGCACAGATAGAAGCGGCTGCGGCTGGCCAGGTCGAAAGCGGGCACGCCGAACAGCGGATGCACCAGGCGTGGCAAGCCGTTCTGCCACAGCATCGCCACCACCGCCGCGATGGCCGCGCCCAGCATGGCCAGCTCGAACGTGATCGGCAGGAAGGCGGGCCAGCTGTTAAGCGGACGGCCGCCAACGTTGATCGGGTAGCTGACCACGGCCGCATACCATTGCAAGCCGTAGGCCAGCGCGGCGCCGCCCACGCCGCCGGCCAGCGTCCACGGCGCGACTCGGGGCGGCGGCGCGCCCACCGCATCGGCCAAGCCGTCCAGCGCGAACGGCGCATACGCTTCCAGCCGGCCCAGCCCGGCCGCGCGGGCCTGCGCGCAGGCGGCCAGCAGGCTATCGGCGTCGGCGAATTCGGCCAGCAGGCCGTACAGCGCGGCGCTCATGCCTCCTCCCGTATCAGCTTGCGCATCTCGGCCATCGAGATGGCCGGCAGCAGCCGCACGAACACAAGGAACAGCCAGGCGAACAGGCATATCGAGCCCAATAGCATAATCCAGTCCCATCCTGTCGGATAGAACATGCCCCAGGCCGACGGCAGGAAGTCGCGGTGCAGGCTGGAGACGACGATCAGCATGCGCTCCATCCACATGCCGGCGTTGATGGCCAGGCTGAGCGCCAGCAGCAGGCCGACGCTGGCGCGCGCGCGCCGGTGCCACAGCAGCTGCGGCAGGCCGACGTTACAGGCCAGCATGGTCCAGTACGCGGGCGCGTAGGGCCCCACCCAGCGGTTGACGGTCATGAATTGCTCGTAGCGGTCGCCGCTGTAGAACGCGGTGAACACTTCAGCCAGGTAGCCATAGGCCACCAGCCAGCTGGTGGCCAGCAAAATGCGCGCCGCATAATCGAGATGGCGGGCGGTGATGAAATCGTGCAGGCCGAAGGCGTGGCGCAGCGGCAGCGCCAGCGTCAGCACCATGGCGAAGCCGGAGAACAGCGCGCCGGCCACGAAGTACGGCGGGAAGATGGTCGAATGGTAGCCCGGCGTGTTGCCGACCGCGAAATCGAGCGAGACGATGGTATGCACCGACACCACCAGCGGCGTGGCCAGCCCGGCCAGCAGCAGATAGGCCGATTCGTAGGCGGCCCAGTGGCGCGCCTCGCCGCGCCAGCCCAATGCCAGCAGGCCGTATGCCAGCTGGCGGCCGCGCCACTGCGGGCGCGTGGCCGCGCGGTCGCGCAGCGTGGCCAGGTCCGGGATCAGGCCGACGTACCAGAACAGCAGCGACACCAGCAGATAGGTGCTGATGGCGAACAAGTCCCACACCAGCGGGCTGCGCCACTGCGGCCACAGCTGCATGACGTCCGGGTACGGCACCAGCCAGTAGAAAAACCACGGCCGTCCCAGGTGCAGGATGGGGAAGATGCCGGCGATGCCGGCGGCGAACAGCGTCATCGCTTCGGCGTAGCGGTTGATCGAGGTGCGCCTGCGCTGGCGCAGCAACAGCAGCACCGCCGAGATGAAGGTGCCGGCGTGGCCGATGCCGATCCACCAGACGAAGTTGGCGATGGCGAAGCCCCACGCCACCGGGATGTTGACGCCCCAGATGCCGACCCCGCGCGCGAACAGCCAGGCCGTGGCGCCGAAGAAGGCCAGCGCGCCGGCCAGCGTCAGCAGGAAGGCCAGCCACCAGCGCCGGCCGGGCGGCGCCGCCAGCACGATGCCGGCGATCTTGTCGGTGACGGCGCCGTAGCCCCAGCCGGCGGCCAGCTCGGGCGAGCCGGCCGAGACAGCAGGCGCGCCGGTTGGCGGCTGGCCGGCGCCGTTCATGCGTCCTCCCGGTCGCCGCGCCGCGTCAGGTAGGCGGTGCGCGGACGCGTGTTGAGCTCGTCGAGCAGCAGGTAGGCGCGTTCGCTGCGGCGGGCAGTGCTGACCCGGCTGGCCGGATCGGCCAGGTCGCCGAACACGATGGCGGCGCTGGGACAAGCCGCCTCGCAGGCGGTGACCACCTCGCCGTCGCGCACGCGCCGGCCCAGCAGTTCCGCGTCCAGCCGTGCGCGGGTGATGCGCTGCAGGCAGTAGGTGCACTTCTCCATCACGCCGCGCCGGCGCACCGTGACCTCGGGATTGCGGCCTTCGCGCAGCAGCGGCCAGTCGGCGCCGCTGTATTGCAGGAAGTTGAAGCGGCGTACCTTGTACGGACAATTGTTGGAGCAAAAGCGCGTGCCGACGCAGCGGTTGTAGACCTGCACGTTCAAGCCTTCGCTGTCGTGCACGGCGGCGCCCACCGGACACACCTCCTCGCACGGCGCGTTCTCGCAATGCATGCACGGCACGGGCTGGAAGACGCTGCGCGCGGCGCTGTCATAGCGGTCGACGCGTATCCAATGCATGGCGCGGCCGCGCGCCACCTCGTCCTTGCCGACCACCGGAATGTTGTTCTCCGCCTGGCAGGCGATGGTGCAGACGCCGCAACCGGTGCAGGCATCGAGGTCGATGCTCATGCCCCAGCGGTAGCTGTCGTAACGCACCGGCGGGTACAGCGATGGCGCAGCGCCCTGCTGCGCCAGCTGCGACCCGCTGCGCACCGGTGCGCGGCCCAGCGCGTCGGTCTGGGTCTGGATGCGGGCAAAGCTGTGGCGGCGGCCGGCTGCGCGCATGGTCAGCGGCGCGTCGTCGGCGGCGGCCATCAGCGGGCAGGCGTCGAAGCCGACACCGTCGCCGACCCGGCCTGCAGCGCGCCGTCCATAGCCCAGCGGCAGCGTGATGCAGCCGTCCGCCTGCGCCGGCATCACCCACACCGGAGCCGCCACCTCTGGGCCGGTCCCGGCTCGCAACAGCACCACGTCGCCGCTGGTCACACCGTGCGCTGCGGCGGTGGCGGCGCTGAGCAGCGCGGCGTTGTCCCAGGTCAGCCCGGTCAGCGGGCGCGGCAGCTCCTGCAGCCAGCCGCTGTTGGCGAACTCGCCGGCGCCGGCGGACGGGTCGGCGCGGAACAGCGGCGTCAGCGCGGCCGGCGCCGGCGGCACGCGCAACCGTGGCGGCAATGCCACACCCAACGGTGGCAGCAGCGGCAGCGTGGCTGGCGCGCGCACCCGCTGCCGCGCATGCGCGCTGCCTTCGATCAGGCCACGCTGCAAGGCATCGGTCCACCAGTGTTCGAAGTCCGCACCGGCCTGGCGGTTGCCCTGCCAGTGCGCGCGCACCAGCGCGTGGGCCGGCTGCTCGCTACCTTCGGCCAGCAATGCCAGTAAGCTATGCGGCGAGCGACCGCCGTACAACGGCGCCAACAGCGGCTGCACGATGCTGGCCGTGCCGTCGTGGCCGCGCGCGTCGCTCCACTGTTCATAGGCATGCGCGGCCGGCACATGCCACTGGCAGGCGCGCGCCGTCTCGTCGCGGTACAGGCCGCAGTGGATGGACAACGGCACCGCCGCCAGCGCCTCGGCCAACGCGCTGCCGCCGGGAGCGTCGTAGACCGGATTCGCCCCCAGCACCAGCAGCGTGTCGACTTGTCCAGCCGCCATCTCGGCCACCAGCTGCGCCAGCGCCGCCCGCCGGCCCAGCGGCTGGGCGCAGACCGGCGCGATCAGGTCCAGCGTATGGCCGACATTGCCCAGCCGGACATTCAACGCCAGCGCCAGCGCACGCGCCGGCGCCGACAGCGCGCCGCCAGCCAGCACTAATGCCTGCCCGCGCTGCGCCGCCAACGCCTGCGCGCTCTCCTGCTCCCACGCCTGCATCGTCCCGCCCGGCGCCGGGCAGACGCCGAAGCGGGCGGCGATGCGCGCCAGCGCCTGCTCGATGGCGGCCGGCGCCAGCGTCCAGCGTTCGTTGGCGGCGGCGCCCGTCAGGCTGGGCGTGGGCTCGGCCACCACCAGGCGCGGCCGGCCTTCGCGCGCCTGCGCCCAGCCGCGCGCGGCCGCCACGCAAGCGGGGCCGGCGCCGAGCGGATCGGCGTCCAGGCACAGCATGAAGCGCGCAGCGGCCAAGTGCGGCAGCACGTCCAGCGGCCGGCCGAACGCCAGCTGCGCCGCGTCGGCGGCGGTCTCGTCGTGCAACGGGTCGTGGCAGATCCAGCGCGCCTGCGGATAGCGCGCCAGCAGTCGCGCCAGCTGCGCCTGCAGCGTGGGCGAGCCGACATTGCCGCTGAGGATGCGCAACCCGGCGCCGCCGTCGGCGCGCCATTGCTCGCGGCGCGCGGCCAGCGCCGCCAGCAGCTCGTCCCAGGCGGCGATGGTATCGCCGCGGCGCAGCGCCTGCGAACGGTCCGGGTCCCACAGCTGCAGGATCGAGGCCTGCGCGAAGACGTCGGTCGCGCCCAGGCCGGACGGGTGGGCGGGATTGCCTTCGACCTTGGTCGGGCGGCCGTCGTGGCTCTCGACCAGCACACCCTGCGCCACGCCGCCACGTTCCCAGGCCGTGGCGTAGAACTGCGGCGTGCCGGGCGCCACCTGCTCGGGCATCCGCACCCACGGCACGATGGACTCGGCCGGCGGCCCGCTGCAGCCGGCACCGGCCAGCGCGGCCGACGCCGCCATCCAGCGCAGCGCGTCGCGCCGCGTGACGCCGGTTGCGGACGCGGGGGTGATGGGGATGCGGCGATAGTCCGGCATGGGTTCACCGATGGCAGGTCGAACAGTCCTGCAGCCGTTCGCGGCCCTGGATCTGCAGCAGGCGGCGCAGCTGGCGCAGCTCGGCGGCCGACAGCGGCGCGCGCTCGCCCATCTGGTAGACCTCGGACAGCGGTCGCAGCTGGCCGCCGCCACCGCGGTGGCAGCCCAGGCACCACTGCATCTCCAGCGGCGCCTGGCGCAGCATCAGCGGCATGCGGTCGACGCGACCATGGCAGGCCTGGCAGGCCACGCCTTTGCCGACGTGGATGTGGTGGTCGAAGTAGACGAAGTCCGGCAGGTCGTGCACGCGCTGCCAGACGATCGGCCGGCCGCTGGCGGCGCTGGCGTGCAGCGGCGCCAGCACGCCGGCGTCGAGGAACAGCTGCGAGTGGCAGGTCAGGCAGGTCTGGGTGGACGGCATGCCGGCAAAGGCCGCGCGCTCGACCGTGGCGTGGCAGAAGCGGCAATCGATGCCGTCCTCGCCGACGTGGTGCTGATGGCTGAACGGGATGGGCTGGTCCTGCGCGGCGCCGCGTTCGGCGGCCGGCGCCATCGCCCAGCGCGCCGCGCCCACCGCGCATAACGCCAGCACGCAGGCCAGCAACGCCGCCGCTTTGAGCAGCAAGACACCCGCTGGCGTAAAGGTTTGTGGCATGAGCTATCCGCGTGAGTGAATGGGATGTGCGCATTGATCTTTTCACAGTTCGACGCGGTCCGGCGCTACCTTGCCTGTCGCCATATCGCGGCAGTTGCGGAACCAACGGGCCGCGTGCGGGTCGGACCATGACCCATCCCTGCCCGAGGAGCCCCGGCATGCGCGCCATCGCCAGCATTTTCGACCTTGAGCAAGAGGCGCGCCGGCGCCTGCCGCGCATGCTGTACGACTACGTGGCCGGCGGCGCCGGACAGCAGCTCACGCTGCGGCGCAACCGGACCGACCTGGAGGCGCTGGTCCTGCGCCAGCACACGCTGCGCAACGTGGCCGACCTGCGCACGCAGGCCGAACTGGTGGGTTGTCACGCCCGCCTGCCGCTGGCGCTGGCCCCGGCCGGGCTGGCGGGCCTGCTGTGGCCCGATGGCGAATGCGCCGCCGCACGCGCCGCCACACGCTGCGGCGTGCCGTTCTGCCTGTCGACGATGTCGGTCTGCTCGATCGAGGAGGTGGCCGCGGCCAGCCCGCAGCCCTTCTGGTTCCAGCTGTACCTGATGAAGGACCGCGGCATCACCGAACGCCTGCTGCGGCGCGCGCACGATGCCGGCTGTGCGGCGCTGGTGCTCACGCTCGACCTGCATGTGCAGGGCAGCCGCTGGGCCGACGTCCACCACGGGCTGGGCGTGCCGCCGCGTCTGTCCTTGGCCAACGCGGTGGATTTGCTGTCCCATCCGGGCTGGCTGCTGCGCATGGCCGCCAGCCACCGCTACACGCTCGGCAATCTGGCCGACGAAGTGCGCCGGGCCGGCGGCATGCACCAGTTGTCGGCGTGGGTGAAATCGCAGTTCGATCCGGGATTCGATGCCGACGCGGTGCGCTGGGTGCGCCAGTGCTGGCAGCGCAAGCTGATCCTCAAGGGCGTGATGCACGCGGACGATGCGCGGCAGGCCGGCGCGCTGGGCGCCGACGCCATCATCGTCTCCAACCACGGCGGCCGCCAGCTCGACGGCGCACCCTCGGCGATCGCCGTGCTGCCGGAGGTGGCGGCGGCGGCCGGTCCGCTGGAAGTGTATATGGACAGCGGCGTGCGCACCGGCGCCGACCTGGTCAAGGCGCTGGGACGCGGCGCCAGCGCGGCGCTGGCGGGACGCGCCTGGCTGTACGGACTGGCCGCTGGCGGCGAGGACGGCGTGCGCTGTGCCATCGAGCTGCTCGACGCCGGGCTGCGCGAATGCATGGCGCTGCTGGGGACCGCCGACGTGCGCGACATCGACGCCGGCGCGGTCACGGCGCCGCCAGCGCTGTGACCGGCAAGTGCAATCCTTCGCTATAATCCATCGTCCTCAACCTGACGAAGAAAGCTTCGGATGATCAAAAGTTTGCGTATTGCCGGCGCGGTGCTGGTGGCCTGCCTGTGCGGCGCGGCGGCGGCCGACACCTTCGAGACCATCGAAGCGGCGCCGCTGAAGGAAGTGTGGCTGAACGGCGGTTTCTACTCCTACCACTTTCAGCGCAACAAGGGCCTGAATGACAGCAATCCCGGCCTGGGCGGCGAATACCGCTTCTCGACGGTGGCGTCGGTCACGGCCGGCCGCTTCTACAACAGCGACCGCGCCTACTCGAATTACGTGGGCCTGTACTACCAGCCCTGGAAGATCGGCCCGGTGCGGCTGGGCGCGGTGGCGGGCGGCTTCAGCGGCTACCCCAAGATGCGCGACGGCGGCTGGTTCCTGGCGGCGATCCCCACCGCCAGCTTCGAATACAAGAGCGTCGGCGTCAATGTCGCCATCGTGCCGACCTATAAGGACCGGCTCTATGGCGCCATTTCCGTCCAGCTCAAGCTGAAGGTCTTCGAATAAGCGTGGGGGTCAAGTCTGACATTCGGACACGGCCTCTGCCGTAGCAGCCGCTACGGCAGAGGCCGTGTCCGAATGTCAGACTTGACCCCCGTGGTTTAGTGGCGCGCCTTGGACGAGACGGCGATCTGGTCGAGGATGTGCTTGGGCACGGCCGCGTAGTGCTTGAACTCCATCGTGTACGTGGCCCGGCCCTGCGTCAGCGAACGTAGCGTGGTGGAGTAGCCGAACATCTCGGCCAGCGGCACCAGCGCGCGGATGATCTTGCCGCCGCCGCCCGGAATCTCGTCCATCCCCTGCACCATGCCGCGCCGCGCCGTCAGGTCGCCCATGGCGTTGCCCATGAACTCTTCCGGCGTTTCCACTTCCACCTGCATCATCGGCTCCAGCAGCACCGGGTCGGCACGCCGCATGCCGTCCTTGAAGGCCATCGAGCCGGCCATGCGGAAGGCGTTCTCGTTCGAGTCGACGTCGTGGTAGGAGCCGAAGGTCAGCGTGACCTTGACGTCGACCACCGGATAGCCGGCCAGCACGCCGCTGCGCAGGGTTTCCTGCACGCCCTTGTCGACGGCCGGAATGAACTCGCGCGGCACCACGCCGCCCTTGATGGCGTCGACGAACTCGTAGCCCTTGCCCGGTTCCAGCGGCTCCAGCGTCAGCACCACGTGGCCGTACTGCCCGCGTCCACCGGACTGCTTGACGAACTTGCCTTCGACGTCGCTGGCCGCGCGCTGGATGGTTTCGCGGTACGCCACCTGCGGCTTGCCCACCGTCGCCTCGACGCTGAACTCGCGCCGCATGCGGTCCACCAGGATTTCCAGGTGCAGCTCGCCCATGCCGGACATGATGGTCTGGCCCGATTCCTCGTCGGTGTGCACGCGGAACGACGGGTCTTCCTGCGCCAGCCGGTTCAGGGCGATGCCCATCTTTTCCTGGTCGGCCTTGGTCTTCGGCTCGACCGCCTGCGAGATCACCGGTTCCGGGAAGATCATCTTCTCCAGCACGATCACGTGGTCCGGCGAGCTCAAGGTGTCGCCAGTGGTCACGCCCTTCAGGCCCACCGCCGCCGCGATGTCGCCGGCGTAGACTTCCTTGATCTCCTTGCGCTCGTTGGCGTGCATCTGCAGGATGCGGCCCAGGCGCTCCTTCTGGCTCTTGGTCGGGTTGTAGACCGTGTCGCCGGAATTGACCACGCCCGAATACACGCGGAAGAAGGTCAACTGGCCGACGAACGGATCGGTCATGATCTTGAACGCCAGCGCCGAGAACGGATCGCTGTCGGTCGGATGGCGCTCGATCGGATTGTCGTCCTCGTCGTGGCCGGCAATCGCCGGCACGTCCACCGGCGACGGCAGGTACTCGACCACCGCGTCCAGCATGGCCTGCACGCCGCGGTTCTTGAAGGCGCTGCCGGCCAGCATCGGCACGATCTCGTTGCGGATGGTGCGCAGGCGCAGCCCGGTCTTGATTTCCTCCTCGGTCAGCACGCCGCCGTCCAGGTATTTCTCCAGCAGCTCGGGCGTGCCCTCAGCGGCGGCCTCGACCATTTTGTCGTGCCACTCCTGCGCCAGCGCCTGTAGGTGCGCGGGGATGTCCTCGTAGGTGAACTTGACGCCCAGGCTCTCGTCGTCCCAGTTAATCGCGCGCATCTTGACCAGGTCCACCACGCCGTGGAAATTGTCCTCGGCGCCCAGCGGGATCTGGATCGGAATGGCGACGCCTTTCAGCCGCGAGGCGATCTGCTCGCGCACGCGGAAGAAGTCGGCGCCGACGCGGTCCATCTTGTTGATGAAGGCGATGCGCGGCACGGCGTACTTGTTGGCCTGGCGCCACACGGTTTCCGACTGCGGCTGCACGCCGCCCACGGCGTCATACACCATGACGGCGCCGTCCAGCACGCGCATCGACCGCTCGACCTCGATGGTGAAGTCGACGTGACCGGGCGTGTCGATGATGTTGATGCGGTGCTCGGCGAAATTGCCGGCCATGCCTTTCCAGAAGGCGGTGGTGGCGGCCGAGGTGATGGTGATCCCGCGTTCCTGCTCCTGCTCCATCCAGTCCATCGTCGCGGCGCCGTTGTGCACCTCGCCGATCTTGTGGTTGACGCCGGTATAAAACAGGATGCGCTCCGTGGTCGTGGTCTTGCCAGCGTCGATGTGCGCGCTGATGCCAATGTTGCGGTAACGCTCGATGGGGGTCTTGCGGGTCATCATTCTCTCCTTGATGCAGTGTGAATGCAGGAAGTCTCACGTGCGGCGCTTCCTGCAAATTTCAAGTACGGATGGGTTTCCTGTCGTGCGACATGACTAACGGCAATTAATATAGGCTGTAGAATAAGTTGCAAGCTTGGTAGTAAGTTTAACTGAAAGTTCTCCATGACTGTTCGATCGAAACACGCCCTGCTTCTGTCCCTGGGCATGGGCCCTGCTCTGGCTTTAGCCCAGTCCGCAACGCCGCCTGCGGCCACCGATCTGGAACTGCGCATCGAACGCTGTTCCGTGCTGGGCGACGCCAGCGCCCGCCTGGCTTGCTACGACGGCCTGGCCAAGGCCGGCCCTGCAATCGAAGCCGCCGGCGGCGCCGCGGTCGGCGTGCCCGACCCCGGCAAGGTCAGCAAACTGGCCGCTGCCCTGACGCTGCCGTCCAGCACCCAGCCGGCCGAGCCGCCGGTGGCGCCGGTGCTGCCGCCGAAGGTGGCCGCGATCACCACCATCCCGCCGGAAGACGCCGTCTCGCGCATGGTGCAGTGGTGGGAGCTGGACCGCTCGGCCAAGCGCGGCGTGTTCAACTTCCGTCCGCACCGCGATACCTATCTGCTGCTGGCCAATTACAGCACCAGCTCCAATGATGCGCCTTTCAAGGATTTCACGCCGGCCGGCATCAAGTCGCAGCACACCGAGCTGACCTACCAGCTCAGTTTCAAGATGAAGCTGATCGAGCAGGTCCTCAAGACGCCGGTCGACCTGTGGTTCGGCTACACCCAGAACAGCTACTGGCAGGCCTACAACCGCGCCGCGTCCAGCCCCTTCCGCGAGACCAACTACCAGCCCGAACTGATGCTGACCACGCCGCTGAACCTGGGCCTGGGCAGCGCGCTCGATATCCGCTACCTGACGCTGGGCCTGGTGCACCAATCGAACGGGCAGACCTCGACCCTGTCGCGCAGCTGGAACCGGGTGTATGCGGAGGTGGGCGCCGAGCACGGCAAGCTGGCCGCGCAACTGCGCATCTGGAAGCGGCTGGATAACGCCCGCTCGGACAACGACAACATCGACATCGTCGACTACATGGGACATGGCGACCTGAACCTGAGCTACCGCAGCGACGGCCATGAATACTCGCTGATGGCGCGCCACAACTTCAACAACGGACGCGGCGCCCTGCAGGCCGGCTGGGCCTTCCCGGTGCTCGCCAACCTGAAGGGCTACCTGCAATTGTTCAACGGCTACGGCCAAAGCCTGATCGACTACAACTACAAGCAAAAGTCGCTGGGTGCCGGCTTCCTGGTCGATTTCTGAGCCGGCGGGAACATCAGCGGCCCGGCGAGCCGCGCAGGATGCGCGCCGGCAGCAGGACGATGGCGCGCAGCAGCTCGAACACGCCCTCGACGCCGATGCCGATCAGGCGGAACGGCAAGGTGAGCAGCCAGAACAGCGGATACAGCACCAGCGCCAGCAAAGCCAGCGGCCAGCACAGGAAAAGCAGGCCCAGCCAAAGAATAAAACTCAGCATACGATGCTCCCGAAGTCATTACTATCTATAATGCCACTGTAGTTTAGGTAGCCGGCCGGATGCAATTGCCGTGCGACCAGCTGCGCATAGCCGCGATCAACCGCGACTTTCATGGGATAAATGGAAAAATAATGCTCAAACCTTGGTATGCGGCGGTCCTGCTCGGCAGTTCCGCCTTGATGAACGCGCAAGCCCAGCAGCAACCTGAGACCACGCCCAGCGTGTCGGTGGCCGGCCAGCGCCATGCCTCGCCGTGGTTCCGCGTCGAGAGCCAGCACCTGGTGGTGTATTCGAACACCAGCAACGGCCAGGTGGCGTTGCTGCTCAATCAGCTGGAGAAACTTGACTACATGCTGCGGCTGTACACCCAGCCCTTCCTCAAGTCCAGCGGCGCCGAACCGAAGCTGACGTTCTACTACCACGACGGCGCGGTGGCGCTCAATCCGCTGGGCGTCAGGCAGCCGGCCAATGCCATCGGCCTGTACAACAGCTGCAGCGCCGGCGTGCAAGGTTATGGCGTGCTGCTCAGCCCTGACGACCAGGAAGGCCTGTCCGCGCTGTACGAAGCCTACACCCGCCACTTCCTGTACCGCTACACCGACATCCGCGCGCCGATCTCCTTCATCGACGGCATGGCGCATTACTTCGCCAGCGTGCGCTTCACCGATACCGAGATGGTGGTCGGGCGCACGCCGGTCAATATGGGACGCTACCTGAACTTCGTGGAAAGCGGCCGCCGCCACAGCCTCGACTACAAGGACGTGCTGGAGCAGAACGACTCGCGCGGCCAGAACTACGCCTCCACCGCGGGCATCCGGCTGGAGTTCGCCGCCCGCTCCTGGCTGCTGACCAACTACATGCTGTCGACCGACGACAACCGCAAGCGCATGGTCGACTACCTGAGCGCGGTCTACCGCGACGTGCCGATCACCGAGGCCTTCGAGCAGGCGTACGGCCTCAAGGTGAACGATCTGAGCACCACGCTGTGGCGCTACCGGCTGCAAAAGCAGTTGGTGCTGACGGTGCACATCCCCACGCTGCCAGCGGCCGTGATGAACTTCGAGAGCCTGCCGGCGTCGTCGGGCGAGTTCGTGCTGACGGAGGCGGCGCTCAAGTCCTGCCCGGATGGCAAGACCGGTGAGGCGCTGCTGCGCCGGACCGCCGAGGCGGCCGCGCGCTACCCGGCTAACGCCTACGCCCAGCGCGTGCTCAGCCGCGCGCAGATCGACTGGGGCAATCCCCAGGACGCCCTGCCCTACCTGAACGCGGCGACGGCCAAGCCGGATGCCGGCGCGGAAGTGTTTTATCTGCTGGGCCAGGCCCAGCTGCGCCTGAGCCAGCTGGACGCGGCGCGCGCCAGCCTGAACCGCGCGCTGACGCTGGACCCGAAATCGGCCGAGGCGGCCTCCGCGCTGTACCAGGCCGGGCTCAAAGCCAGCGCCACGCCGGACCAGGCCACGCTGCAGGCGGCCATCACCGGCTGGAAGAACGCGCACGAGGTCAACACCCTGGCCCGTCAAGCCGCGCTGGCCTACGCCTACGCCGGCGAGATGCCGCAGGCCCGCAACGCCCTCAAGCTGATGGCGCATAACATCCGCGAACCGGAACTCGGGGCTTGGGCGAAAATCTGGCTGGACAAGCTGGCGGCGGGCGCCGGCCAGGCCGAGGTGCTGGCGGAGATGCGGGTGCAGCCGGCCTCAGGCACGGTGTTCCGCGAATGGACCATCGCCAATTCGATGGTCATGCAGGATGTGGAGTACAACGCCGGCCTGCAGGATGCGCGCAACTTCCTCAGCGGCCAGCAAAACGGCAAGCCGTCCAACGCGCCCAATCTGGATAAGGCCGCACAAGCGACCTTCGACACGCGCTAAGACTAGCGGGGGGCTTACTGACCAACACAGATAATCTTGGTCACGTACTCTTTGGCGTTGGGCTTCTTGTTGGTCGCCCACGCCACCGCCTGATTGGCTTCCTCGATGGTCAACACCGTGGCCTTCTCTTTGGATTTGATGAAGGACACGCCCTCGAAGACGCCGTCCTTGCTGCGCATGACTTTGGCAAACACCGGCGGTTTGGTCTCGCCGTCTGCGATCTTGTTCTGCTGGATGAGGTAGCGCTGGTCGTTCTTTTCCATATATTTCTTTCTGCAAAAGACGAAATATACGCTTCAGAACGACCCGCGTGAAGGGCTTTTTAAGCGTAGGCCGGCACGTAGCTGGCCGGTTGCAGCGCCGCTTCGTACAGGATTTCAGCGCGCAGCGACGCTTGCAGCGATGGAATCGAGCCGCCGGCGCGGTACTGGAAACTCACCTGCAGCACGTCGCCTTCGCGCGCCTTGACCGGGCTGGCCAGCGGCAGCGTCATGTAGTGGTTGAGCCAGTCAATCGTGGTGGAACGCTCGGCCACCACGGCCAGGATGTTCTTGGTGACGAAGCGCATGGCATTGATCTCGCCGCTGCGCTCGACCACGAATTTGCCCTGCCAGGTATACGTCAGATCATTCGGCTGGTTGAAGTCGATGATGCTGTACACGGCCGGCTGCGCCACTTCCACGGTGCCCGGATAAATCACATTGGTTTCCTGGAACTGCACGATGGGCGCGTAGAAGCCTTCGAAGTCGTATTCCTGCTGGAGGGGCTGGACCGCCATGATGACGGCTTCCGGCAGGAACACCGGCAGCGGTCCGCCGAAGCGCTCGGTATAGCGGCGCTTGAACGATTCGATCACCTCCACCTGCTTCTCGCGCAGCATGCCGACGTGAATCATCTCGCAAATGACGACATCGACCGGCTCCGGAGGCAGGTATTCGAAGGCGTCAGCGTGGACCACTTCGACCTTTTCGCCGTTGGGATTCAAGGCCAGCATCTTGCGGGCCTCCTTGACCATGTCGGGATTGAACTCGACGCAATACACCTTGTCCGCCTTGGCCGCCGCGAACCACGACAGCACGCCGGTGCCGCCGCCAAGCTCCAGCACCTTCGCGCCGGGCTTGACCGCGTAGTCGATGGCCGACTTGAAGCCGTGCATACGGTTTTGATCCATCAGCATATTGTGATGGTAGTGGACTGGAATGAATTGCCCCAGATAGCAGCTTTCAATCTCGCGTTCGTTCAGCATGGATATCCTTGGTTGATGAGCACTGCGTCTGGAAGCAATGCACTGGAACCATTATCCTTAACAATGTTGACGAACCAAGCTACGAACTACGCACAGAAACCGTGCCAATTCTCGCTTTACAAGAAGATGGTCTGCCATGCTAGCGTTGCTCCATTTGCCGAGGCGTAAAAAGATATCGCCACCCGCAGCAGCACGACGCCCTACATTTGGTATTATTGAAAGAATCAGTAAGTCTAGCCACAGAGGCAGGAACATTGACAGAACCAGTAACGAGTACCTCGGTAGTGGGTAATATCTAAGCAAACGCGAAAAGCGAGCGATACAGATAGCATTTTGCCGACAGGAGGAACCTATGAAAGTATTTTTGGACGATTTGCGTGCGACACCCGAGGGCTGGGTTCGCACGTACTGGCCTGACGAGGTTTTTGAACTGTTAAAAACTGGTGAAGTTGAGGAACTCAGCTTAGACCACGATCTCGGTGATGAATCTCGAGGCACTGGTTACGATGTCATTTTGTGGATAGAGGAAGCAGTCGCGCTAAGAGGATTTACCCCCCCCAAGGTCTTTGTTCATTCAGCCAACTCTTCTGCTCGTATTAAAATGACATCAGGGATCGCCTCTATCGAGCGATTTGTCAAACAAATGCAGCAATAACAATCCCGATGAAACATGAACAAATCAAGTACTAGCTCAGGCTTGATTGACAAAAGACGTCCGACGAGCGGTAGCTCCTTGAGGCGGGCATTTATCGAATTTTACATATTGATAGTACAATTACCTGCTGAGCGATGACAGTACCGACTTCGCATGGAAGCATTGATTTTTTGCAACACCAATGGGGAGCGCAGTGAGCATAGTTGATAGCAATCAGTTTATAAAATCAGTCAAGTCAAATCCCGAAAATTTTTATGTTATTCATTACTCCTGCCAAAATCTGAACGACGAAAATGAAGCGCTTTCGCCGCGCATAACTTCCATTGCTATAAATCACTACGCTACAGGCCAATCAGTAAGTTATTCTACACACTCAATTGCAGAGGAACTGCGAATTCCGCGCGATGAAGTACTTCAGAGATTTGATGAAGTTGAACTTGCGTTGTTGACCCAATTCTACAGATTCATTCGAGACCGCCGAGATAAATACTGGGTGCACTGGAACATGCGGAATCTTACCTTCGGATTCGAGCATTTGGATCATCGCTATCGCGCGCTAGGCGGAAAGGATGCTTCCGTCATCGCAGTAGAGCGGAGATTAAATTTGAATGACCTAATAGCTGATCGCTACGGGGCAGACTATGCGAAGCATCCAAAAATGGCGTCACTGATGGAAAGAAATGGAGGGAGACACAGAGACTTCCTCGAAGGAAAGGAAGAAGTTACGGCTTTTGCGAACAAGGAATTTCTGCGCATGCACGCCTCTACACTTTCAAAAGTTGGATTCTTTAGCTCCTCGATGCGCAAGCTCGTAAATGGAAAACTTAATACGGCATCAAAAGGATTTGGAGTGAAGCTTGAGAGGATCTTTGAAAGCCGGACAGCAAAAACGATTGGGCTGTTCGCAACGTTACTTACAATTATTGTCGGCTTGTGGCAATTGATTCTCTGGCTAAATGGGAAATAAATTCTTTCTGGCCATTGAGCCCTTTGCTGTTAGCTGAATACCCCGCCCGCCGCTAACCGGTAGTGGACCACAAGTAGTCTCAAGTCAACTATGAGCCAGTGCAGGTTAGACCCTGGCCAGCCGCCGCAACGTCCCTCGATAATTTGCGACAAAGTGATCTGTTGGTAGAGATTTAGCGTAAAACATCTTACTGTCGATTCCATCTCGCTCAGACAATTTGCAACGTTTTCGTAAATCTCGAAGCAAGCCACGGCCAACAACTTGTCCGTCGCTCGGATACGACATGCGCATTACTTTGTTTCGCTTCTTGGTAGTTTTCAGCCCAAGCCAACTAGTTGAATTCTCGTACATCACGACATCAATAGTGTTATCATGCGGGTCTTCGAGATGATAACCATGCGCTTGCAATATCTGGCGTAGCTCCCTATATGTGACTATGCGCTCTCCATTTTCGACACGTCTCGTCCTCTTACGCATCCATTGCGCCATCTCCTGAACTTCACTATCCGAAGCGTCAGTACTCCCTTTCACAGATTTCTTGGCAAACTTATGGCTCGCGATATCAAGCATAAACTGATAAAGCTCGTCATGCGAGACATCTTCTTTGAAGGTAAAGTCATTTTTATCCAAATGGCATAGCATCGCTACCAAACTAGTTCGTTTATTGCCGTTATGAAATGGGTGATTTGAACATATTCCATACGTTAATGCTGCCGCGTTTAAAACGGCGGTATCATATTTCATTCGCCCTGAATATCCAGTGTGTTGACGTGAAATAGCTGATTCTAGAAGGTGTTCTGATTTTACTCCTGCAGGGCTTATTGGATCTTCTGCACGCTCAAAATCGGCAGTTAGTATCTCGTGGATTGCCCGAACTTCAGCTGGTTCAAGGGTATAGATCATATTTTTATCGTGCATTTAAAATAGCCTAAATGCAATTGTACTCGCCCTCCCGCGTTATGAATTTCAGTCACAATGAAATTCATGATATCTATACACTAAACGGCGTCCTTGTGACAATGAAACAACGGATTCCGATAAAATAAACAAAAGAGAAACATTGCATAACGCATTATGCTTAAGCGCCAATGGGGGGGGCGCGAAAAATCGTCATTCCTGCGGAAGCGGGGATCTCTATATGTCACATGACTAGAGGCGCAGCATGGATTCCCGCCTGCGCGGGAACGACAAATTCTAGGTTATTTGAGATACCCTAATTTCACTTCTTAGTCACCGCCACCGAATATGATCAATGTTTGCTTTTCCCGGCCAGGTGGGCTTCGATGGTTTTCGCGATCCAGGGCTTGTCGGCCTTGAGGGCGAACTCGGCGGCGGTCTGGTGGAAGCCGCCGTCTTTCAGGGTCGCATCGGCGCCCTGCTCCAGCAATAATTCCACGACTTTTTCCTGGCCCTCGCGGGCGGCGATCATCAGGGGCGTCATGCCGGATGGCGATTCGGCGTCGATGTAGGCGTGGTGGTCGAGCAGGATGCCGGTGATCTCGGTACTGCCGGCCGCCGCCGCGTAGTGCAAGGCGGTCCAGCCTTTCTGGTTCACCTGCGCACCGCGCTTGAGCATGTCCAGCACGGTGGCCTTGTTCTGGCGGAAGGCCGCCATCATCAGCGCGGTATTGCCGTTGGGCGCCTTGGCTTCCAGGTCGATGCCGGGCTGGTCCATCAGCAAGGTGGCGACACGGTAGGCCTCGTAGCGTATCGCGATGATCAGCGCGGTTTCGCCGCCCGGCTCGCGCAGATTCGGGCTCAGCCCGCGCTCAAGCAATTTCTTAACGCCGGAGACATTGTCCAGCTGCGCGGCGCGGAACAGGTCGACTTCATCCCCGGTCTGCTCGGCGGCCAGCGCCGGCAAGGTCAGGCCGACTGCCAGGGCGGTCAGCAGCAGGCGGCGTTTGGTGAGATTCAGCATGAGGATTTACGCAGCCACGTTGAACAGTTTGAAGAAATTGGCCGTCGTCTGCTGGGCCACCTGCTCCACCGGGATGCCCTTGAGCTTGGCGATGTACTCGCCGACGTGGGCCACGAAACCCGGCTCGTTCATCTTGCCGCGATGCGGCATCGGCGCCAGGTAGGGCGAATCGGTCTCGATCAGGATGCGCTCCAGCGGCACTTCCAGCGCCACCGCCTGCAAGTCCTTGGCGCTCTTGAAGGTGACGATGCCGGAGAACGAGATGTAGAAGCCCATCCCGATCGCCGCGCGCGCCACCTCCAGCGACTCGGTAAAGCAGTGCATGACGCCGGCCACGCCGCCCGCCTCCGTGCCCGCGCCCTCTTCGCGCATGATGCGGATGGTGTCTTCGCTGGCGTTGCGGGTGTGGATAATCAAGGGCTTGCGTGTGATGCGCGACGCCTTGATGTGGGTGCGGAAGCGCTCGCGCTGCCACTCCAGGTCGCCCTGCAGGCGGAAGTAGTCGAGCCCGGTCTCGCCGATGGCGATGATCTTCGGGTCGTCGGCCAGCTCCACCAGTTGTTCGACGGTCGGTTCGGGCGTGTCCTCATAATCCGGGTGCACGCCGACCGAGGCGTAGATGTGCGGATACTCGTGGGCCAGCGCCAGCACTTGTGGGAAATCCGGCAAGTCCACCGACACGCACAACGCGTGGGTGACTTTGTTGTCGGCCATCTTGGCCAGGATTTCGGGCATGCGAGCAGCCAGCTCGGGGAAATTGATGTGGCAATGGGAATCGATAAACATGCCGTGATTGTAACCCAAGCGCGCCTGGCCTAGAATCGGCGTTCCCATTCACTTCAGGAGTTCGCCTGATGTTCAGCCGCCTTTCGTTTGCTGTTGCACTTGCCCTGCCCTTGGCTGGCAGCGCCGCCGACGCCCCGCAGCAGTTTGCCGACCTCGGCGACGTCCGGCTCGAAAGCGGCGCAGTCATCAAGGATTGCAAGCTGGGCTACCGCACCATCGGCACGCTGAACGCGGCCCGTTCCAACGCCGTCGTGTTCCTGCCCTGGCACACCGGCAAGAGTGTCGAGGCGGTGTCGCTGCTCGGCCCCAAGGGCCTGTTCAATACTGACGGGCGCTATGTGATCGTCATCGATGCGATCGGCAACGGCGTGGCCTGCTCGCCGTCCAACAGCGCGACGCAGCACGGCACGGCCTTCCCGGCCTTCAATGTGCGCGACATGGTCGAGTCCGAGTACCGGCTGCTGAGCGAGAAGCTGGGCCTCCAGCATGTCCACGCGATCGTCGGCTACTCGATGGGCGCGACCCAGGCTTTCCAGTGGATGGTGAGCCACCCCGGCTTTATGGACGTGGCCGTGCCGATCGCCGGCACGCCGCGCCAGACCAGCTACGACCTGCTGTTCTGGCGCACCGAGGAGGCGGCGATGCTGGCCGACCCGCAGTACGCCAACGGCGAGTACCAGCAAAATCCCAAGCTGGCGCTGTACCACCAGATCTTTTCGCTGAATTTCGACACGCCGGCCTACCGCTCGGCCAAGACCAGGCCGGCGGAAGTGGAAAAGTTTATCGCGGAGACGGTCGCGGACGACCCGGACGCGGCTGACGCCAACGACTTGCGCTGGCAGATGCGTGCCTTCCTGACACAGGACATCGGCGACGATGCCGCCAGCAAGGTCAAGGCGCGGGTCCACATCATCAACCCGCGCCAGGACCTGATCGTCAATCCAGCGCCGGCGCTGGCGTTTGCGCGCCGGATCCGGGCCACCACCACGGTGTTGCAAGGCGATTGCGGCCACTCGGCGGTGATCTGTGCGACCGACCAGATCCGCGCGGCGGTCGACCGCGCGTTGAAATAAAGCCTAGCCTACGCGCTTGCCTAGGATGATCAGGTCGCGCTCGATGCCGTCCAGATTGGCCACCTTGGGCAGGTTAGCCCAGGTCTCGAAACCGAATTTGGCGAACAGGCCCAGGCTGGGCTGGTTGTGGCCGAAGATAAAGCCCAGCAAGGTGTGCACCTTGATTGCCGGCGCATGGGCGATGGCCTGCGCGATGCAGTAGCCGCCTATGCCCTTGCCGCGCCAGGCCTCGGCGATGTAGATCGAAATCTCCGACGTGCCCGAATACGCGGGGCGGCCATAGAAGTTCGAGTACGACATCCAGCCCAGTATTTCCGGCGTGGCGCAGGCATCGCCGGCCCGCTCGATGATCCACAACGGCCGCTTCTCCGGCGTGTGCTCGTGGAACCACGCCAGGCGCGACTCCACCGACACCGGCTCGGTATCGGCCGTGACTTCGCGCGAGGCGATGGTGGTGTTGTAGATGGCGACGATGGTCGGCAAGTCGTCGAGCGTGGCGAGGCGATGGCGGAAAGCTGTGGTCATGTCGGAAAACGGTGAGGGAGTGTTTTAAAACTAAAGCGCTAAAGCGTGTGCGTGGCGCGCGAGGAACGCAGCGCCGCGCCGAGGATTTCTTCGATGCGCAGGCGGGCGCGCTGGCCGCTTTCGTCTTCCGGGAAGTGCACGCCGACGCCCTGCGCCTTGTTGTTATGCGCGCCGGCCGGCGTGATCCAAGCGACTTTGCCGGCGATCGGATATTTGTTGGCATCGTCCATCAGCGCCAGGATCAGGTAGATCTCGTCGCCGATCTTGTAGGGCTTCTGGGTCGGCACGAACATGCCGCCGTTCTTCAGGAACGGCATATAGGCCGCGTACAGCGCGGCCTTCTCCTTGATGGCCAGCGACAATACCGTCGGCCGCGCGACAGGCACGGTGTTCGGGTCGAGTGGGCTGGCAGCAGACATTGAATCCCTTTCAGGCGCAGCAGGCTGCGTAGTCGAGCAACATATCCTCCAGGAACAGCTTGGGCGACAGCGGATGATCGGCCGTCGCCCGGCGCTCGTTGGCGCCCTTGATCGCGGCCAGCAGGCGGCTGACGTGGATCTTGCCGGCCAGGCTGGCTAGTTCCTTCTGGTAACGAGGATAGTACCGGATGTTACCTGCCAGTTTGTAGGAAAACACATCATAAAGCCAGCGCTGCAACCATGAAACTTGTGCACTCAGCGGCACTTTTTGCAGTTTATCGGCAACTTTCAACGCGCCTTCGACGCTGGGGTGTGCCAGCAGCTGCAGCAATACTTCCAGATCGTCACGATTGCCGGCTTCGGCCTGCGCCATGGCGGCCAGCGGCGCGCCACCCTGCTCGCGCAGCCAGCTGTCGGCGTCCGCCACACCCTGCGTCTTGAGCCAGGCCAGCGCCTCGGCGTGGCTGGGCATCGGCAAGGCGAACTTGCGGCAGCGCGACAGGATGGTCGGCAGCAGCCGGTCCAAGCTGTTGGAGGCCAGCAGGAACACCGTGCCCGGGGGCGGTTCTTCCAGCGTCTTCAGCAGCGCGTTGGAGGCCGGCATGTTCAGCGCCTCGGCCGGATACAGCACCACCACCCGCAGCCCCTGGCGGTGGGTGGAAATATTCATGAAGTCCGCCAGGTTGCGGATCTGCTCGATCTTGATCTCTTTGGACGGCGCCTTGGCCGACTTGGCGCTCTTCTTGGCTTCGCCGTCGCCCTCTTCGCCCTCGGCGGCGGGTTCGTCCTCCAGCGCCTCCGGCCGCACGCGGCGGTAGTCGGGGTGGTTTTGCTGGGAAAACCAGCCGCAGGACGCGCACTGGCCGCAGGCATGGCCGTCCGGCAGCACGGCCTCGCACAACAAGCCCTGAGCGAAGCGCTCAATAAAATCGGATTTGCCTATCCCGGCGGCGCCATGAAACAGGATGGCGTGCGGCATGCGCTGGCGCAGCAGTTGCAGCTGCTGCCAGGATGCTTCCTGCCACGGATATATGGAATTACTCATTATTGGTATTCTGTTTTAAAACAAGCGCTTATGCAATACTTTTAAAGTGCAAGCAATTCATCGAGGATGGCGGCCAGCTGGACCTGGATATCCGGGATGGTCTGGGTCGAGTCGACCACGCGGAAACGCGCGGCGAACTGAGTGGCGCGGCGCAGGTACTCGTTGCGGGTGGAGGCGAAGAAATCGGCCTTTTCCTGCTCGAACTTGTCCAGCGAGCGGGTGGCGTCCAGCCGCGCGCGCGCCACTTCCAGCGGCACGTCGAACAGCAGCGTCAGGTCCGGTTGCAGATGCGGGTGCACCCACTGCTCCAGCGCCTCCAGCTTGGCCAGGTCCATGCCGCGGCCGCCGCCCTGGTAGGCGAAGCTGGCGTCGGTGAAGCGGTCGGAGATGGCCCAGGCGCCGCGATGCAGCGCCGGCTCGATCACCTGGGCGATGTGCTCGCGGCGGCTGGCGAACATCAGCAGCGCTTCGGTTTCCAGGTGCATTTTTTCGTGCAGCACCAGGTCGCGCAGCTTCTCGCCCAGCGGCGTGCCGCCCGGCTCGCGCGAGCTGACCAGGTCGATGCCGCGCGCTTTCAGGTAGTCGCCGACGAAGGCGATGTGGGTCGATTTTCCGGCGCCGTCTATGCCTTCGAACGTGATGAATTTACCGCGGTGTTGAGTCATGAATTCTCTAAAACTTATCTTTGAAACTTGTTTACTGCCCGATTGTGGTCGGTCAAATTATCGGAAAACTGGCTGGTGCCGTTGCCCTTGGAAACGAAATACAGCGCCGCCGTGTTGGCCGGGGCCAGCGCGGCCGACAGCGATTGCACGCCCGGCAAGGCGATCGGCGTCGGCGGCAAACCGGTGCGGGTGTAGGTATTGTACGGGGTGTCCGTCTCCAGGTCCGATTTGTGGATCTTGCCGTCGTACTTGCTGCCCATGCCGTAGATCACCGTGGGGTCGGTTTGCAGCATCATGCCCAGCTTCAGGCGGTTGACGAACACGCCGGCGATCATGCCGCGCTCGGACTTCTGCCCGGTTTCCTTTTCCACGATGGAGGCCATGGTCAGCGCCTCGTACGGGGTCTTGTACGGCAGCGCCGGGTCGCGCTTGTCCCAGGCGTCGTTCAGGCGGGTCAGCAGCATGGCGTGCGCCTGCCTGTAGATCTGCAAGTCGCTGGCGCCCTTGGCGAACAGGTAGGTGTCCGGGAAGAACAGCCCCTCAGGCTGCTTGTATTCGGATGCGATGGCGCGCATCACTTCCTTGTCCGACATGGCGACCGTGTCGTGCTTCAGGCCCTTGTGGGCGGCGATGGCGGCCCGCATCTGGCGGAAGGTCCAGCCTTCGATGATGGTCAGCTGTTCCTGCGCGAACTCGCCGCGCACCAGCTGCTCGATCAGGCGCAGCGGCGTGGTGCCGGGCTTGAGTTCGTAGGCGCCGGCTTTCAGCTTGCCGCTCTTGTTGGTCACGCGCGCCAGCAAATTGAACAGCAATGGCTCCATGGGCACGCCCGCCTCGGCGATCTGCTGGCCGGCCGCGTGCGCGCCGCTGCCGGGCGCGATGTTGAATTCAATGGCTTCGATCTCATCGCCGATGATCGGGTGCTGGGACCAATACATGAAATAAGCGCCGCCGGCGACCGCCAGCATGATGCACAAGGTAATGATTTTTTTGATAAAAGCCATTGTTAAAGCCGTAGGGTTTGGAACAAGTCGCACAGCTTGCCACTTCTTGGCACAGTCCGCCAGTGCGCGTTTTGCGCGGTATCCGACGCGATCCGTCCGACATCACTATAATGAGCCCGTAATGATAATGCTTTAATCGTCAAATTATTGGAAATTATGTCTTCTTGGAATGAACTTTTAGCTCAGCAAGCCCAGGCGCTGACCACCACCCAGCTGGCCGTGGGCTTTGTCGCGCCGATCAGCGACCAGGGCCTGATCGCGCTGGACGGCGAGGAATCGGCCAGTTTCCTGCACAACCAGCTGACCAACGATGTCGAGCACCTGGGCCTGGGCGAAGTCCGCCTGGCCGGTTACTGCTCGCCCAAGGGCCGGCTGCTGGCCTCGTTCCTGATGTGGCGTAACGAAACCACCATCTTCCTGCAACTGCCGCGCGAGATCCAGGCGCCGGTGCAGAAGCGGCTGGCGATGTTCGTGCTGCGCGCCAAGACCAAGCTGAGCGACGCAACCGAGCTGCCGGCCAACCAGGCCGTCCTCGGCCTGGGCGGCGGCATGGCCGAAGACGTGCTGCAAAACTGGTTCGACCCGCTGCCGGCCAAACCGTTCACCAAGGTCGACCATCCACTGGGCACGCTGATCCGCGTGGCCGATGCCTTCGGCGCGCCGCGCTACCAGTGGCTGATGTCGGCCGAGGTCGCACAGACGGTGGCGCCCGAACTGGCCGCCAAGCTGTCGGTGGGCCGCACCGACGCCTGGCACCTGTCGGAAATCCACGCCGGCATCCCGCAAATCACCAAGGCGACGCAGGAGCAGTTCGTCCCGCAGATGATTAATTTCGAGCTGCTGGGCGGCGTCAACTTCAAGAAGGGTTGCTACCCGGGCCAGGAAATCGTCGCCCGCAGCCAGTATCTGGGCAAGCTCAAGCGGCGTACCACGCTGGTCAGCATCGCCGACGCGGCCGCGGCGGCCGGGGTCGAGGTGTTCGCCACCGCCGATCCGGAGCAGCCATGCGGCATGGTGGTCAACGCCGCGCCCAACGGCAAAGGCGGCATCGACGCGCTGGTGGAAATGAAGCTGGCCGCCATCGAGGCGGCCTCGGTCCGTCTCGGCTCGGCCGGCGGCGCGCCGCTGGCCTTCCTCGACATGCCCTACGTGCTGGACCCACTCGACCTCTAGCATGGATCTCTACATTTACTATCAGGTCAAGGATGCCGACACGGCGTCCTTGCTGGCGGCGGTCGTCCCGATGCAGGCAGCGCTGCGCGCGCAGCACGGGGTCGCGTGCCAGCTTAAGCGCCGCCCGGAGGCCAGGGACGGCAAGCAGACGTGGATGGAAGTGTATGCCGCCACGCCGGCCGGCTTCGCGTCCGCGCTGGACCAGGCCGTCGAACAGGCCGGCCTGTCCGCCTGGACCGCCGGACCGCGTCACACCGAATTGTTTATGGATTTAGTCCCATGTGCCTGATCGTCTTTGCCTGGCGGGTCATACCTGCAGTACCGCTGGTGGCAGCCGCCAACCGTGATGAGTTCTACCAGCGCGCCACCGCGCCGGCGGCCCCGTGGCCGGAGCATCCGCAAATCTACGCCGGCCGCGACCTGCAGGCCGGCGGCAGCTGGATGGGCATCACCCAGCCGGCGGCCGACGGCAAGGCCTCGCGCTTCGCCGCCATCACCAACATCCGCGCGCCGTCCGAGCACCGCGACGACGCGCCCTCGCGCGGCCACTTGGTGGCGGACTACCTGGCCGGCAGCATGACGCCGCAGGAATACGTCGACGCCATCCGCGCCGATGCCGCCGCCTACAACGGCTTCAACCTGGTACTGAGCGACGGCGACACGCTGATCTGGTTCTCCAACCGCGGCGGGGACGATCCGCGCAACGGCAAGCCGCTGGAGCCGGGTGTCTACGGCCTGTCGAACGCGCTGCTGGACGCGCCGTGGCCCAAGGTGCTGAAGACCAAAGCCCAGTTCGCCAGCCTGCTGTGCCTGGGCGCGCCGGACGACGCCTACTTCGAAATGCTGGCCGACACCACGCCCGCGCCCGACCAGCGCCTGCCGGAAACCGGCGTGCCGCTGGACCTGGAACGTGTGCTGTCGGCGGTGCGCATCGAGAGCCCGAGCTACGGCACCCGCACCTCAACCGTGGTCAAGCTCTACGCCGACGCGCCGGCGACCTTGCAAGAGATGCTCATCCACTAGCTTTATTGCGCTTTCACTTTCATGTAGGCGACCAGCTGGTCAAGGGCCTTGCCCCAGCCGTCCTGAAAGCCCATCTGCTTGTGCGTTTCAAGGGTGGCTTCGTCCTTGTGGCGGGCGCAGGCGATGTAGCGGGTGCCGCCGTTGGGCAGCGGCTCCATCGTCACCACGGCGGTGATGAAGGAATTGCCGGTCGGGCGATAGCCGGGCCCCAGCGCATCGGTCCAGGTCAGGCGGCGGTTTTCCACCACTTCCAGATAGCAGCCGCGATTGTCGTGGCGCTCGCCGTTAGGGCCTGCCATCACGGAGCTGAACAAGCCGCCGGGTCGCAGGTCGCAATGCGCTTCCAGCGTTTTCCACGGCGACGGCGTGAACCAGTGCACCAGATGCTCCGGCTTGGTCCAGGCGGCCCATACCAGTTCCGGCGCGATATCGATGTCGCGCTCAAACACCAGGTCCAGCTTGGGATCGAAATTCTCGACGATGTGCGTCATGGCTGTGCTCCTTAAAAGGTGTACTGCATGTTGATGTGGGCGATGCCTGCCTCAAAGAATTCGTCGCCGTCGATGGCGAAGCCGTGGCGCTCGTAAAACGGCGCGGCGTGCGATTGCGCGCTCAGCACCACCTGCGTGTCGCCCCGGGCGCGCGCCTGCGCCATCAGCACTTGCAGCAAGGCGCCGCCGACGCCGCTGCCGCGCGCGGCCTGACGCACCGCCATGCGGCCGATGTGGCCGTCCGGCAGCAGGCGGCCGGTGCCGACCGGCGTGCCGCTGGCATCATAGGCCACCGCGTGCAGGCAGGCCGCGTCCATGTGGTCCATTTCCAGTTCGGCCGGGACTTTCTGTTCTTCGACGAAGACTTCAAAGCGTATCAGTTTTGCGTCGGCGTTGAGGGCGGTCCAGTCTCCGGTGCGGATGTCGTGCTTGGCGGTGTTGGTCATCGGCGTGCAGGCTTGTTGGGGAGAGCTGGATTGTCGCACGCAAGACGACTCTCTCGGAAGTCCGCCTGGCTTAAGGGCACCTCGAAACCGAGATTTCGTCTTTCCCGCGCAGGCGGGAATCCATGCGGTGCCTCCAATCATGCGGCTTATGGATTCCCGCTTTCGCGGGAAGTCATTTCCCCTGGGAGGGGAAATGACGGTTTTTCGAGGTGCCCTTAAGGCGTATGCGGCGCTGTTTGACGTTTCTTCCAGGCCTGGAAGATGCGCTCGGCCTGCCCGTCCGCATCGCTTTTTTGCTGTTCGCTGATACTCTTGGCCCAGACATCGAGCGTCGACTGGGGGAGCAACCCCTCATTGGAATTGATGGCTCCGAGCACTTTATTGGTCGCCAAAAACTGCATATACAGCGCAGCGAGTGGCTGCTCCTTGCCTAAAACGTTGAAGCCGGTGGTAGAGAACAGCAAGGCGTCCGGATAGCCCGCCTCGACGCTTTCCTCCAGCCGTTTTAAGGCGTCATCGCGCCAGGCACGAACCGTGGGGTCGTCCGGCCGCTCATGGAACGCTTCGCGATCCCCTTGCGGCCCCTTCATTATGTATGTTGCCAGCGCGCCGCCGACATGATGATCGAGTGCGTATTGGAGCAGCTGGAAGCGGTCCGTCCTGTCCCGCCCCGTCATGGTTGCGCAAGAGGCCCTCAGTGCTTGCAGCTTTTGCTCATCCGCTTTGTGGGATAGCAGTTGAACTTCATTCCCGTTTCCGACCTTGACGACTTTGACATCCACCTGGTCGACAATTTCCTTGTCGCGCTCCAGCGTCAAGCATTCTTCGATCATTTGGAAAGCCTGGTAGTACTGCTCCGGATCACTGGATGCGGCCAGCGCCTTAAGCTTGCCCTCGACGGACTCGTGAACCTGGCGTTTTTGCGACAAGGGCGTTGCCACAGCGGAGGACCGCGCCTGCGGTACTCCCCTGTTGGGCGCGATCAGGGGCCGCAGGATTTCCGGCGCTGGCCGGGTCAGTGTGTCGACACCCCACCAAACGCCTGCGCCTGCGACGAGAACAGACACCAGTAATACCTGTCTTTTCAATCAGGCCACCTTCATCTTGGCGCGCAGCGCTTCGCGCACATGCGGCGTGGCGGCATACGGATCGCCGGGGTTGGTGCCGTCGACGATGTGCTGCATGCGTTCCTGCACGCCGGCCAGCGCGCCTGGATGCGAGTAGATGTAGAAGTCGCCGTTGGCGATGGCCTTGAAGGTAATCTCCGCCACGTCCTGCGCCGACACCTTGCCGGACGATACCGCCTTGTCCGTCATCGCTTGCGCGGCCAGCTGGCTGGCGGTCGGCCCCTGCGTCATGCGCACGTCCTCGGGACGGTTGCGGTGCGACTGGCTGATCCCGGTCGGCACAAAGTACGGACACAACACCGACGCCCCGATCGGCGCGCCGACCAGTTGCAGGTCCTGGTACAAGGTCTCCGACAGCGACACCACCGCGTGCTTGGAGACGTTGTACACCCCCATCGCCGGCGCGTTCACCAGGCCGGCCATCGAAGCCGTGTTGACGATGTGCCCTTCGAACGATGGATCGTTTTTCGCCGACTCCAGCATCAGCTTGGTGAAGATGCGCACGCCGTGGATCACGCCCCACACGTTCACGCCCATCACCCATTCCCAATCGGCTTCGGTGTTTTCCCAGATCAGGCCGCCGGAGCCCACGCCGGCGTTATTAAACATCAGATGCACGGCGCCGAATTCGGCCACAGCGGCGTCAGCCAGCGCCTGCACTTGCTCGCCCTTGCGCACATCGCACAGGCGCGAGATCACGCTGGCGCCTTGTGCCTTCAGCTCGTCGACGGCGCGGTGCAGCGCGTCGGCCTGCACGTCGGCCAACACCAGCTTCATGCCTTCGCGCGCCGCCACGTTGGCGAATTCCCGGCCCAAACCACTTGCGCCGCCCGTGATGACGACGACCTTGTCTCTGAATGTTTTCATGATTAGATAAGCTTCACCAGTTGTTTACCGAAGTTCCGCCCTTGCAGCAGGCCCATGAATGCTTGCGGCGCGGCCGCGAGGCCTTCCGCTACCGATTCCCGGTATTTGATCTGATGGTTGGCGACCAGCACGGCCAGCTCCTGCAAGCCTTGCTGCCAGAATTCCATGTGCTCGGTGACGATGAAGCCGCGCAGCGTCAAGCGGTTGATCAGCAGCAGGCGCGAGTTCTTGATCGGCATTTCCTGGCCGTTGAAGCCGGCGATCAGGCCGCATAAGGCCACGCGGGCGAAGGCGTTGGTGCGCGCCAGCGCCGCGTCAAGGCAGGCGCCGCCGACGTTTTCAAAGATCGCGTCGACACCGTCCGGCGTGGCGGCGGCGAGGTCGGCCTCCAGGTTGCCGGCCTTGTAGTCGACACAGGCATCGAAGCCCAACTGGCTGACGACGTACTCGCACTTCTCCGGCCCGCCGGCGATGCCGACCACGTGGCAGCCACGCAGCCGGGCCAGTTGCCCGACCACGCTGCCGACCGCGCCGCTGGCCGCCGACACCACCACCGTATCGCCAACGCCCGCCTCCAGAATTTGATTGAAGCCGTACCACGCCGCCATGCCCGGCATGCCGACCACGCCGAGGTAGGCCGACAGCGGGATGCGCGTGGTATCGAGTTTGCGCAGCAGCACGCCGTCGGAGACGCCCAGTTCGGCCCAGCCCAGCATGCCGCCGACGAAGTCGCCGGGTTTGTAATAGTCGTTGCGCGACGCCAGCACCTGGCCCACGGTGCCGCCTATCATGGTCTGGTCCAGCGCTTGGGAGCTGGCGTAGCTCTTGGCTGCGCTCATGCGCCCGCGCATGTACGGATCCAGCGACAGGTAGTGGTTGCGGACCAGCACCTGGCCGTCGGCCAGTTCGGGCACGTCGACTGTCTCCAGCCGGAAGTTCTCCGCCGCCACCGGGCCGCGCGGACGTGCCGCCAGCACGATGCGCTGGTAAGTCTCGGGTATCGCGGCCATTGTCAGACTGCCGACACGCCGCCGTCCACCGCCAGGATCTGGCCGGTGATGTGCTTGCCGGCGTCAGATGCGAACAGCACTGCGGCGCCTTTCAGGTCTTCGTCGTCGCCCAGGCGGCCCAGCGGCGCGTCCTTGGACAGCTCGTCCGGTCCCAGCTTCTCCAGCAGGCCCTTGGTCATCTTCGACGGGAAGAAGCCCGGCGCCAACGCGTTGACGGTGATGCCGTGGCGGCCCCACTCGCCCGCCAGCGTGCGCGTGAAGTTGACCACCGCGCCTTTGGACGTGTTGTAGGCGATGGTCTGCATGGTGCCCGGCGGATTGCCGGCCAGGCCGGCGATCGAGGCGATGTTGATGATGCGGCCGTAGCCGCGCGGGATCATCGAGCGCTTGCCGACCAGCTGCGACACCACGAAGATACTGCGGATGTTCAGGTTCATCACCTTGTCCCATGCTTCGACGGGGTGGTCTTCAGCGGGCGCGCCCCAGCTGGCGCCGGCGTTGTTGATGAGGATGTCGATATGGCCGAGGTGGGCCAGCGCGGCCGTCACCAGCGCGTCCGCATGGGCGTCCTGCGACAGGTCGGCGGCGATGGCGTGGGCGCTGATGCCGTGGCCGCTCAGGATCGCGACCGCCTCATCCAGATCGGCCTGCTTGCGCGAGGAGATGACGACCTTGGCGCCCTGCTCGCCCAGCGCCAGCGCCATCTGCAGGCCCAGTCCGCGCGAACCGCCGGTGATCAGCGCGGTCTTGCCGGCCAGGGAAAACAATTCTTGGGTTGTACGCATAAAGTTTCCTATAAAGCGTCGCTCCCGCGCACGCGGGAGTCCATACTTCGCCGGCCAGGATGCGCGGCATGGATTCCCGCTTGCGCGGGAATGACGGGGTTAGCGGGAATGACGGGGGTTAGATTTCGTAGTCCATGCACTGGCGCGCGTCGCGCACCGCGGCAAAGAAGGGCTTGATGGCGACATGGTCGGGATGGTTCTGGTAGTCGTCCAGCGCAGCCTTGTCAGTGAACTCGGAGTACAGCATCACGTCGTACGTCGCCTCCAGGCCGGGCTGGGCCAGCACGGCCTCCAGCTTCAGCAGGCCGGGCACCAGGCCGACGCAGCCCTCCAGCAGCGCCTTCATCTTGGCCGCGTTGGCGGCGCGGTCGGCGCCTTCGGCATGGTCCTTCAATTTCCACATTACGATGTGCTTGATCATCTTGTCTCGCTCGGTTAGAACCACGCGTCGCGCATGTCGAGCGTGGTGGTGTCTATGCTGGCCAGCAGTTCCAGCTGCTGTTCGACCTTCGGCAATTCCCAGTGGAAGAAATAACGGCAGGCCTGCAGCTTGCCGCAATAGAAATCGGCGTCGCCGGTTTCCAGCGCGGCAGCGGCCAGCAAGGCCTGCTGCAACCAGATCCAGGCGACCACTACGTGGCCGACCGCTTCCAGGTACAGGCTGGCGTTGGCCAGGGTTTTGTTCAGGTCGCCGGCAGCATACAGCTTTTGCGTCACGACTTCCACTGCCTGCCACGCGCCATCGAGCGCATCGGCATGCGCCAGCAGCTCCTTGCTGATGCCGGCCAGCCCGGCCGGCATCGCATCCGGCGCGCCGACGCTGCCGCGCACCTTGCGTACTGTCTTGCGCAGCTCGGCGCCGAAGGCCTTGAACAAGGCCCCGTCCTGCATGGTGGCTTTGCGGCCCAGCAGGTCGAGCCCGTGGATGCCGTGCGTGCCCTCGTGGATGGCGTTCAGCCGGTTGTCACGGTAGAACTGTTCGACGTTGTATTCCCGCGTGTAGCCGTAGCCGCCGTGCACCTGGATCGCCAGGCTGTTGGCCTCCACGCACCATTGCGACGGCCACGATTTGGTGATCGGCGTCAGGAAGTCCAGCAGGCGGCCCGCGTGTTCGCGCGCCTCCGGCGTCTCGGCGCTGTTCTGCTCGTCGACCAGGCGGGCGCTGTACAGCACCAGGCCGAGGCCGCCTTCAACATAAGCCTTCTGGGCCAGCAGCATGCGCCGCACGTCGGTGTGTTCGATGATGGGCAGTTGCGGCTGTGCCGGATCTTTTTGCGCGGGATGACGGCCCTGCGGACGGTTGCGCGCGTAGTCCAGCGCGTGCAGATAGCCGGTGTAGCCCAGCACCGCCGCGCCCAGGCCGACGGCGATGCGGGCCTCGTTCATCATGTGGAACATATTGGCCAGGCCTTGGTGCGGCTGACCGACCAGATAGCCGATGGCGCCGCCCTTGCCTTGCGGCTGGAACTTGCCTTCGCCGAAGTTGAGCAGGCAGTTGCTGGTGCCACGGTTGCCCATCTTGTGGTTCAGGCCGGCCAGCACGACGTCGTTGCGTTCGCCGAGGCTGCCGTCGTCGTTGACCAGGAACTTGGGCACGATGAACAGCGAGATGCCTCTGACGCCGGGGATCAGCTTGCCGTCCGGGCCGGGAATCTTGGCCAGCACCAGATGCACGATGTTGTCCGACAGCTCGTGCTCGCCGGCGGAGATCCACATCTTGTTGCCGCTGAGGCGGAACTGACGCTCGCCCTCCATGCCGGGCTGCGGATCGGGCACGGCGCGGCTTGTGATGTCGGACAGGCTGGAGCCGGCCTGCGGCTCCGACAGGCACATGGTACCGAAGTAGCGCCCGGCGAACATCGGCTCGGCATAGCGGCGCACCTGTTCCGGCGTGCCGCTCTTGAGCAAGGTGTTGGCCCCGCTCATGGTCAGGAAGGTGTAGGCGCTGGTGGCGACGTTGGCTGCCGTGAAGTACGCGGACAAGGCCTTCTGCACCACCACCGGCAGTTGCATGCCGCCGTGCTCGTAGTCCTGCCCGGCCGCCATCAGGCCGGCAGCCGAGTAGGCGTCGAGCGCCGTCTTCACCTCCGGGATCAGCTGGACGCGCAGGCAGCCTTCGCCCTGCACGGCATGCGGCTCCTCGCTGTCGCCCTTCTTGTTGTGCGGCGCGAACAGCTCGGTGGCGAGCTGCTCGGCCGTATCGATGGCGGCATCGAAGGTTTCGCGGTTGTGGTCCTGGAAGCGGGCGCGCCGGGTCAGCGCCTCCGCATCCAGCCATTCGTACAGCATGAAGGCGATGTCGCGGCGCGACAGCAGGAGGGACGGCATGGCTTACACCACTTCGAACAGGCCCGCCGCTCCCTGGCCGCCACCGATGCACATGGTGACGACCACATATTTGACGCCACGGCGCTTGCCTTCCAGCAGCGCATGGCCGGTCAGGCGCGCGCCCGACACACCGTACGGGTGGCCGACGGCGATCGCGCCGCCGTTCACGTTCAGGCGATCCATGGGGATGCCCAGCTTGTCGGCGCAGTACAGCACCTGCACGGCAAAGGCTTCGTTCAGTTCCCACAGGCCGATGTCCTCGACCTTCAGGCCGGCCTTCTTGAGCAGCTTGGGAATCGCGAACACCGGGCCGATGCCCATCTCGTCCGGCTCGCAACCGGCGACGGCGAAGCCGCGGAAGATACCCAGCGGCTGCAAACCCTTGGCTGCCGCGGTCTGCGCGCTCATCACGATGGACATCGAGGCGCCGTCCGAGAACTGGCTGGCATTGCCGGCGCTGATGACGCCGCCCGGCACCGCGCTGCGGATCTTCGAGACTGCCTCGTAGGTCGTGTCGGCGCGGATGCCTTCGTCGGCCGAGATCGTCACTTCCCTGGTCAGCAGCATGCCGCTGGCCTTGTCGGCCACGCCCATGGTGGTGGTCATCGGCACGATTTCAGCGTCGAACAGGCCAGCGGCCTGGGCTGCGGCGGCGCGCTGCTGGCTCTGCACGCCGTACTCGTCCTGCCGCTCGCGGCTGATGTTGTAGCGCTTGGCCACGGTTTCCGCCGTCTGCAGCATCGGCCAGTAGATTTCCGGCTTGTGCTGCGACAGCCAGACTTCCTTGTACATGTGCATATTCATTTCCTGCTGCACGCAGGAGATCGATTCCACGCCGCCGGCCGCGTAGATGTCGCCTTCGCCGGCGATGATGCGCTGGGCCGCGGTGGCGATGGTCTGCAGGCCGGACGAGCAGAAACGGTTGATGGTCATGCCGGCGGTGGTCACCGGGCAGCCGCCGCGGATGGCGATCTGGCGCGCGATGTTGCCACCGGTGGCGCCCTCGGGGTTGGCGCAGCCGATCAGCACGTCCTCCACTTCGCCCGATTCGATGCCCGCGCGGCTGATCGCCGCCTGCAGTGCATGGCCGCCCAGCGTGGCGCCATGCGTCATGTTGAACGCGCCTTTCCACGACTTGGCCAAACCAGTACGGGCGGTTGAAACAATGACGGCATCGATCATGAAAGTCTCCTATGGGTGGGTGTTTTTTAGTGAAACCAGAATAGCATATTTTAGTACGGTCGTTCGCAAATATTTATGTAAGGTTCGTGTAAGTTTGAAGCAAGCTTGACGTAAGGTTCACGGTACACACTGCGCACATGCTGACAAAGGTGTAACTATCTCGGCTGGGGAAATCCAAAATATTACAGGAGACAAAAATGACGACAACATCAGGCACCGCCGATCCGCGCAACATGCCGGCGTCCGGCTCGATCACGCCGGAAGAGCGCAAGGTGATCTTTGCGTCCTCGCTGGGGACGATTTTCGAATGGTACGATTTCTATCTGTACGGTTCGCTCGCTCCGATCATCGCCAAGCAGTTCTTTATCGGCGATCCGACCACCACCTTTATTTTCGCGCTGCTGGCGTTTGCCGCCGGCTTCATTGTGCGCCCATTCGGCGCGCTGGTGTTTGGCCGCCTGGGCGACATGATCGGCCGTAAGTACACCTTCCTGATCACCATCCTGATCATGGGCGCCTCGACCTTCATTGTCGGCCTGCTACCCGGTCACGAGGCGATCGGCATAGCCGCGCCTATCATCCTGGTCTCGCTGCGCATCCTGCAAGGCCTGGCCCTGGGCGGCGAATACGGCGGCGCAGCCACCTACGTGGCCGAGCACGCACCGCACGGCAAGCGCGGTTCGTTCACCGCCTGGATCCAGACCACGGCGACGCTGGGCCTGTTCCTGTCGCTGCTGGTGATCCTGGGCACCCGTACCGCCATCGGCGAGAAAGAGTTCGCAGCATGGGGCTGGCGTGTGCCGTTCCTGGTGTCGGTACTGCTGCTGGGCGTGTCGGTGTGGATCCGCCTGTCGATGAACGAATCGCCGGCATTCGCCAAGATGAAGGCCGAAGGCAAGACCTCGAAAGCACCGCTGAGCGAAGCATTCGGTCAGTGGCGCAACCTGAAAGTGGTGATCCTGGCGCTGATCGGCCTGACCATGGGCCAGGCGGTGGTGTGGTACACCGGCCAGTTCTACGCGCTGTTCTTCATGATGCAAGTGCTGAAGATCGACGGCGCCAACGCCAACATCCTGACCGCGATTTCGCTGGCGCTGGCCACCCCGTTCTTCATCTTCTTCGGCATGCTGTCCGATAAGATCGGCCGCAAGTGGATCATCCTGGGCGGTTGCGTGCTGGCTGCGGCCACCTACTTCCCGCTGTTCGGCGCGCTGACCCACTACGGCAATCCTGCGCTGGAAGCCGCGCTGAAAAATTCGCCGGTGGTGGTGATCGCCGACCAGGAATCGTGCCACTTCCAGTTCAACCTGACTGGCCAGAAGAAATTCCCTTCGTCGTGCGATATCGCGACCGGCATGCTGTCGCTGGCCTCGGTCAACTACACCACGCAGGCTGCCCCGGCCGGCAGCGTCGCCAAGATCAAGGTCGGCGACAAGGAAATCACTTCCTTCAACGCGACCATGACGCCTGACGGCCTGAACTTCGACAAGGCCAGCAAGGACAGCGAAGCCGCGCTGAAGAAGGAAGTCGGCGCCGCCATCAAGGGCGCGGGCTATCCGGCCAAGGCTGACGAGACGCAGATCAACAAGCCGATGATGGTGGCCGTGCTGTTCATCCTGGTGCTGTATGTGACGATGGTGTACGGTCCGATTGCCGCGATGCTGGTGGAGATGTTCCCTACCCGCATCCGCTACACCTCGATGTCCCTGCCTTACCACATCGGTAACGGCTGGTTCGGTGGCTTGCTGCCGACCATCTCGTTCGCGCTGGTGGCGTTCAAGGGCGACATCTTCTACGGCCTGTGGTATCCGATCATCATCGCCCTGATCACGGCTGTGATCGGCGCGCTGTTCGTCCGCGAGACCAAGGATAACAACATCTACGCCAACGACTAAACCGCCTTGCGTAGCCCGAAATAGCCGCCAGCGATGGCGGCTATTTTTTTGCCCTCTGCACCTGGCGGGCAAAAAAAAGCCGCCTGGAGAGGCGGCCGAAACGCTTAAACGAGAAAGCGGTAATTTTATCGAATTCGTATGCGACGGCGAGCAACCACACCCAACAGGAGAGCCCCTGTCAACAGCATGGCGCAGGTCGATGGTTCCGGGACGGCAGTCACGTTGGAGGACAAAAACTCCACGCGCAGGCCGGTGGGATTGCCGCCGTTTTGCGCCCAGTTGTTGACGACGAACTGCATGGTGTTGAGGCCGGACTGGAAACCGCTGCCGGCGGCAAAGTCGCTCCAGCCGGTGAAACCGGTGCCGCTGGCGATGACCTGGTTGTTCAGCTTGACCACAGCGCTGTTGTCGGCGGCGAAGCGGCCGGTGAAGGCGGCGCTGCCGGCGTTGTAGCCGCTCAGGTCGAACGACAGCGTGTAGATGTAGCTGCCGGCGCTGTAGGCGTCAAAGCTCTGGCCCTGCGATGCGGTCGGCGTGATCCATTTCGACACGCCGTCGTTGGCCAGCCACGGGGTGATCGGCCAGACGTTGTCGAGCGTGATCACGGGCGCCGTGTTGGCGATGACCGTATCGCTGCTGGCTGCGCTCAGGCTGTAGTGGGTATCGGAACTGCCACCCGCGCCAACGCCGGTATTGACCAGGCCATTGATGCCGTCTGCGTGCGCGGAAGAGATGGCTGCGAAGGCCGCTGCTGCGGCAATGATGGTGCGTTTCATGATGGCCTCTAAAAAATGATCAAGGTAGTAACGTGTACTTCACGCCGCAACTCGAACCGTTTTTTAGGGCTTCGAAGATGGTGCTGCTGGTTGGAATAAAGTATAGCGACAATTGGAGAGAAATGCTCACATGCAACGAATTTTTTTGTGCATGTGAGCTTTTTCAGACAACCGTCAGGGCTCAGCTATTGAAACCCTTGCCCTCTTCGGCCAGCTTGACCAGCAGCGGCGCCGGCTTCCAGGCGCTGCCCTGGTGGCCCTGCGCGTACTTGTTGATCGCCGCCAGCACGTTCGGCAGCCCCACCGTGTCGGCGTAGAACATCGGGCCGCCGCGGAACAGCGGGAAGCCGTAGCCGGTCAGGTAGACCATGTCGATGTCCGAGGCGCGCAAGGCAATGCCCTCTTCCAGGATGTGCGCCGCCTCGTTGACCATCGAATACACCAGACGCTCGACGATCTCCTGGTCGCTGATCTTGCGGCGCACCACGCCGATGTCGGCCGAGTGCTGCACAATCATCGCGTTGACCTGCTCGTTCGGATAGGCCTTGCGGTCGCCCGCCTTGTAGTCATACCAGCCAGCGCCGGTTTTCTGGCCGTAGCGGCCCATTTCGCACAGCAGGTCGGCGGTCCTGGAGTAGCTGATCTCCGGCTTCTCGACGTAGCGGCGCTTGCGGATGGCCCAGCCGATGTCGTTGCCGGCCAGGTCGCCCATGCGGAACGGGCCCATGGCGAAGCCGAACTTCTCGACCGCCTTGTCGACCTGCTCCGGCAGGGCGCCCTCTTCCAGCAGGAAGCCGGCCTGGCGGCTGTACTGCTCGATCATGCGGTTGCCGATGAAGCCATCGCATACGCCCGACACCACGCCGGTCTTCTTGAGTTTCTTGGACAAGGCCAGCGCGGTGGCCAGAACGTCCTTGCCGGTCTGCGCGCCGCGCACGATTTCCAGCAGCTTCATCACGTTGGCGGGCGAGAAGAAGTGGGTGCCGATGACATCCTGCGGACGCCTGGTGAAGCCGGCGATCTGGTTCAGGTCCAAGGTCGAGGTGTTGGAGGCCAGGATAGCGCCCGGCTTCATCACTTCGTCCAGCTTGCGGAACACGGCTTCCTTGACGCCCATGTCCTCGAACACGGCTTCGACCACGATGTCGGCCTGGCCGATGTCTTCATACGCCAGCGTGCCGCTGACCAGGGCCATGCGCTGGTCGAACTTCTCCTGCGTCAGCTTGCCCTTCTTCATGGTATTTTCGTAGTTCTTGCGGATCGTCGCCAGGCCCTTGTCCAGCGCTTCCTGTCTGGTTTCCAGCATGACCACCGGGATGCCGGCGTTGAGGAAGTTCATGGCGATGCCGCCGCCCATCGTGCCGGCGCCGATCACGGCCGCCTGCTTGATGGCACGCACCGGCGTATCGGCCGGCACGTCCGGCACCTTGCTGGCGACGCGCTCGGCGAAGAAGGCGTGGCGCAGCGCTTTCGATTCGGTGGTCTGGATCAGGTGCAGGAAGCGCTCGCGCTCGAACTTCATGCCATCCTCGAACTTCATCGTGACCGAGGCGGCCACGGTTTCCACACACTCCAGCGGCGCCGGGAACGGGCCGGACATGGCCTTGACCGTGTTACGCGAGAATTGCAGGAAGGCTTCGTGGTTCGGGTAGTCGACCTTGCGGTCGCGCACTTTCGGCAGCGGCCGCGCATCGGCGATGGTTTCGGCAAAGGCGACGGCCGAGCTGACCAGGTCGGCGTCGGCGGTGAACACGGCGTCGAACAGCGCGGTGTTGGCCAGCTTGTCGGACAGCACCGGCGTGCCGGAGACGATCATGTTCAGCGCCATTTCCAGACCCAGCACGCGCGGCAGACGCTGCGTGCCGCCGGCGCCCGGCAGCAGGCCCAGCTTCACTTCCGGCAGCGCGATCTGCGCGCCCGGCATCGCCACGCGGTAGTGGCAGCCCAGCGACAGCTCCAGCCCGCCACCCATGCAGACGGTGTGGATGGCGGCCACCACCGGCTTGGTCGCGCTTTCGGCGGTGGCGATCAGCGTGTGCAGGCTGGGCTCGGTCAGCGCTTTCGGCGAATTGAATTCCTTGATGTCGGCGCCGCCGGAGAAGGCTTTGCCGGCGCCGGTGATGACGATGGCTTTGACGGCGTCGTCCGCCAGCGCCTGCTGGATGCCCTTGACCGCCGCCGTGCGGGTGGCCAGGCCCAGGCCGTTGACCGGCGGATTGTTCAACGTGATGACGGCAACCGTGCCGCGGACTTCATATTCAGCAGTCATGTCTCTTCCTTATGTTTTAGTGGGGCTTTAATACGATCGTCACCCCGCCCACTATACCGCATAAAAGAACGGTCGTATTATTATTTTTGTTGACCTCTCAGCATGGTACAGGATGGTCCGGCGGGCGGCCACGCAAACTGGCGGCACGAGCGGCGCTGCGGTAAACTGGCGGCATGCCGGCGGCCGCCGGCCGTGCCAACCAAAAGGTCCACCATGTTTATGTCCCGTCGCGCTATCGCCCTGCTGCTTCCCCTGACACTGGCCGCGGCCAGCGCCTATGCGCTGTCGCTCGCCGACTTGAGCAATCAGGACGCCAGCGGCGGCCTCAAGGCGGCGCTGGACAAGGGCTCGACGATGGCGGTTTCCAAGCTGGGCGCTGAGAACGGCTTCCTTAACAACGAGAAGGTGCGCATCCCGCTGCCGAAGATCCTCGAACAGGCGCGCCCGCTGCTGAAGATGACCGGCAAGGGCCAGCAGCTCGACGACCTGGTGGTGCAGATGAATCACGCGGCAGAAGCGGCGGTGCCGATGGCCAAGCCGCTGCTGCTCGACGCCGTCAAGTCCATGAGCATCACCGACGCCAAGAACATCCTGACCGGCGGCGACACCTCGGTGACCGATTTCTTCCGCGAGAAGACCGCGCCCAAGCTGGCGGTGCAGTTCCTGCCGATCGTGAAAAAAATCACCGACCGCTCCGACCTGGCCAACAAGTACAACACCGCGATGGCGATGGCGCCCAAGCTGGGCGTGCTGGCCAAGGAACAGACCACGGTCGAAGGCTATGTGACCCAGCGTGCGCTGGACGGCCTGTACACGATGATAGGCGAGGAAGAAAAAGCCATCCGCGCCGATCCGCTCGGCGCAGGCAGCAAACTGATCGGCAAGGTGTTCGGCGCCCTCAAGTAAGCAGCGCGTCTTCTACCTCAGCCCGGTTCGCCGGGCTTTTTTTTGGTTATCGCGGACTACCGTGATGATCAGTAGGTGTAGAACATGCGCTGGATTTCCTTGCTGTCGCTGGTCTTGGTCAGTGCCAGCATCAGCAGGATGCGCGCCTTTTGCGCATTCAGCGTATCGGCCACCACGAAGTCCAGCTCGTCGTCGTTGGCTTCGCCGTTGCGGGCCACGATGCCCTGGCCGACGCGCGCCGCGCGCACGATCAGCACGCCTTGCTTGCGGGCTGCGGTCAGCGAAGGCACGACCTTGCTTGCCAGGCTGCCGTCGCCGACGCCGGCGTGGATGATGCCCTTGGCGCCAGCGGCCACCAGGGCGTTCAGCGCGACCGGGCTGATGTTGGCGTAACCGTAGACGATGTCGACCTGCGGCAACGCATCGAGCTTGCTGATGTCAAACTCGGTGTCGACCGTGTGCTTGCGGGTCGACGCGTGGTAGAAGTAAGGCTTGTTGCCCTGGATGTAGCCCAGCATGCCCAGTTCCGGCGTCTTGAAGCTGTCCGGGGTCGAGGTGTTGGTCTTGGTGACGTCGCGGGCGCCGTGGATCTGGTCGTTCATCGCGACCAGCACGCCCTTGCCGACGGCTTCCTTGCTGGCCGCCAGCAGCACGGCGTTGTACAGATTGATCGGGCCGTCGGCCGACAGCGCGGTGCCCGGACGCATGGCGCCGACCAGCACCACCGGCTTCTTGCTCTTGACCACCAGGTCCAGGAAGTAGGCGGTTTCTTCCAGCGTGTCAGTGCCGTGGGTGATGACGATGCCATCGACGTCAGGCTGGGCCAGCAGCGTGTTGACGCGCTTGGCCAGGGTCAGCCAATGCTCGTTGCTCATGTTTTCGCTGGCAATCTGAAACACCTGCTCACCCTTGACCTGGGCCACCTTGGCCAGTTCCGGCACAGCCTGGATCAGACGCTCGACGCCGACCGTGGCGGCGGTGTAGCCGACCGTGGTGGTGCTGGTGGCGCCGCTGCCGGCGATGGTGCCGCCGGTGGCCAGGATGGTCACATGGGCCGATGGCGCGGCATCAGCGGCGCGGACCGCTGGGACTGCCCCGGCCAGCAACGCCATGGCGCACAGCGCGGACAACAGACGGGAGGAAATAGCAACGAACATAGAGTCTCCAAGGTAAATAAAGGGATGGAAAAGGGTCAGATCCCGACAGGGTTCAAACCCCGGTGGTACTTTGTGGGTTTTATTCGGACAGAGATAGCACTATCCGTGCCATGGGGATAGCAAGCCGGACTATTGAATCAAGGCCTTGATTACATGTGCTTGTTTTGAGATGGATGGGGCTTGGCGGCGGTGCCAGCGTATGGATTTTCATACCACGGCCTCGATCTGAGTCTCAATTTTGGTAGAGCACCGCAATAGGGGGGTTGATATTCGGGCCAGCTTGGTTCAATATAGATAGGTAGCCTACCTATATTGAGTGCCATGACCAAAGAAACCGCCATCCCCAAGGAAGCCATCGCGCTGGCAGACGAGCTGCGGGCCGCGCTGCACCACGTGTTCCGCCGCATACGCCAGGAAGGCGACAGCGACCCGCACGGCCTGTCCCTGCAGCACAGGCTGCTGTTATCGACCATCCACCAGACGCCCGGCATCGGCGTGGCCGAACTGGCCCGCATGGAAAAGCTGCGCGGCCCCACCATGAGCGGCCACATTAAGGCACTGGAAAGCGCCGGCCTGGTGCGGCGCGACACGCCCAATCCCGAAGACCGGCGCCGCGTCGGCCTGCTGCTGACCGCGCAAGGCGTGGCGCTGCTGGACGATATACGCAGCCGCCGCCTGGACTGGATGGCCCGCAAACTGGCGCAATTACCACCGGAGGGCGCGCAGGCGCTGCGCAACGCCCTCCAATACCTGAACGAGATCGGCGAATGACGATGCATACAGATACCAAACCGGTCACGGCCAAGGAAATCCACGCGATCTACATGGGGCTGGTCATCATGATCAGCCTGTCGGCACTGGACCAGAGCATTGTCGCCACCGCACTGCCGCGCATCGTCTCCGACCTGGGCGGCCTGGCGCACCTGTCGTGGGTGGTGACGGCCTACGTGCTGGCCTCCACCGCCACCATGCCGCTGTACGGCAAGCTGAGCGACCAGTACGGCCGCAAGCCGCTGTTGTACACGGCCATCATCACCTTCCTCACCGGCTCGGCCCTGTGCGGCCTGGCGCAGAACATGACCGAACTGATCGCCTTCCGCGCGATCCAGGGCCTGGGCGCGGGCGGCTTCCTGCCGCTGGCGCAGATCGTCATCGGCGACCTGATCCCGCCGGCCGAGCGCGGCAAGCGGCAAGGCAGCATCGCCGCCGTGTACGCGGTGGCCAGCGTGCTCGGACCGGTGCTGGGCGGCTTGCTGACGGACTGGTTGTCGTGGCACTGGATCTTCTACGTCAACCTGCCGCTGGGCGCGCTGGCGCTGTATGTGACTTCCAAATCCCTGCATCACACCAGTCCGCACCGCGAGCACAAGATCGACTACCTGGGCTCGGCACTGCTGACCGGCGCGGTGACAGCGGCGCTGCTGGTGCTGGCGCTGGGCGGCACCCAATGGCCATGGAATTCAGACCAGGTGAAGTACCTGGGCCTGCTGGCGGTGGCGCTGGCCGCGACCCTGCTGTGGCATGTGCGGCGCGTGCCGGAACCGGTGCTGCCGCCGGACCTGTTCCACAACCGCGTGTTCAACGTCGCCAGCGCGGTGCTGGCGCTGACCTTCGTCGGCATGATGGGTTCGAGCGTGTTCTTCCCGCTGCTGTTCCAGATGGTGATGGGCGTCAGCCCGGCCCACTCCGGCCTGCTGACCATGCCGATGATGATAGGCCTGGTGATCGCGTCGTCATCCAACGGCCGCGTGCTGGCCAGGTTCGGCGGCCGCTACAAGCCGGCACAGACACTGGGCCTGAGCCTGGCGACCTTGTCGTTCGGCGTGCTGGCCTGGGGTATCGCGCACGCGGCCGGCTACCTGGTGCTGGAACCGGCCATCTTCACATTGGGCGTGGGCCTCGGCCTGGTGATGCCGAACATGACGATGGCAGTACAGAACGCCCTGCCCGCCACGCGGCGCGGCGTCGGCACGGCGATGCTGACTTTCTTCCGCTCGCTAGGCGGGCTGATCGGCGTGACCGGCTCCGGCGCGATCCTGGCGCTGCGCCTGCACGGGCAGGCTGGCACGGCCGACATCTATCGCCACGCCATCGCCAGCATCTTCACGACCGGCACGGTGATGGTCGGCCTGGGCTTGTTGATGCTGATGTTCCTGCCCGAACTGCCGCTGGCCGCGCACCCTGCCGCCAAGCGATAGGAGCAGCCCGATTCAGGCTGTCGGCAAGCGATAGTCGCGGTACTGTTCGCGCAGCTTGTTTTTCTGGATCTTGCCGGTGCCGCCGACCGGCAATGCATCGGCAAACACCACATCGTCGGGCAGCCACCATTTGGCGACCTTGCCCTGGAAGTGGGCCAGCAAATCGTCGCGGCTGAGCTCCTGCCCGGGCCGCAGCACCACCACCAGCAGGGGACGCTCATCCCACTTCGGATGGGCGACGCCGATGCACGCGGCCTGCATCACCGCGGGGTGCGACATGGCGACGTTCTCCAGGTCGAGGGTGCCTATCCATTCGCCGCCGGACTTGATGACGTCCTTGCTGCGGTCGGTGATCTGCATGAAGCCGTCGGCATCGATGGTGGCCACGTCGCCGGTCGGGAACCAGCCGTCTTCCAGCACGTCGCCGCCTTCGTCCTTGAAGTAGCGCGAGATGATCCAAGGCCCCTTGACCAGCAGATGGCCGTAGCTGACGCCGTCCCACGGCAGCTCCTTGCCGTCGTCGTCGACGATCTTCATGTCGACGCCGTAGATCGCGTGGCCCTGCTTCTGCAGGATCTTGCGCTGCTCTTCACGGCTCATGCCCAGGTGCTTGGCCAGCAAACCGCCGGTGGTGCCGAGCGGCGACATTTCCGTCATGCCCCAGGCATGGATCACTTCGACGTCGAATTCATCGATCAAGGTGCTCATCATCGCCGACGGGCAAGCCGAGCCGCCGATCACGGTGCGGCGGAAGGTCGAGAACTTCAGCTTGTTCTGCAGCGCGTGGTTGATCAGGCCCAGCCACACGGTCGGCACGCCGGCCGAGAACGTGACCTGCTCCTTTTCCATCAATTCGTAGACCGACTTGCCGTCCAGCGCGCCACCGGGGAACACCATCTTGGCGCCCGACAGCGGCACCGAGTACGGCAAGCCCCAGGCATTCACGTGGAACATCGGCACCACCGGCATCACCGTGTCCCGCGAGGAGACGTTGAGCGCGTTAGGCATGGCCGAGGCGTAGGCGTGCAGCACGGTCGAGCGGTGCGAGTACAGCGCGCCCTTGGGATTGCCGGTGGTGCCGGAGGTGTAGCACAGCGTGCAGGCGGAGTTCTCGTCGAACAGCGGCCATTCATAGTCGGGCGAATGGGCGTTGATCAAGTCTTCGTAGCACAGCAGGTTGGGGATCTTCGTCTCGGCCGGCATGCGGTCGGCGGCGCCGAGCAGGATGAAGCCCTTGATGCCCTTGCACAGCGGCGCGAACGCCTCCACCAGCGGCAGGAAGCAGAAATCGAACAGCAGGTACTGGTCTTCGGCATGGTTGCAGATGTAGGCCAGCTGCTCGGGATGCAGGCGCGGATTCATGGTGTGCAGCACGGCGCCGGAACCGGACACGCCGTAGTAGGCCTCCATGTGGCGGTAGCCGTTCCAGGCCAAGGTGGCGACACGATCGCCGATGCGCACGCCGAGGCCGTGCAAGGCGTTGGCCAGACGCTTGGCGCGTTGCTGGCAGTCGCGGAAGGTGTAACGGTGCAGGTCGCCTTCGACACGCGCCGAAACGATCTCGCTGTTGGCATAATGCCGCGCCGCGAAATCCAGGATGCTGGACACGAGCAGCGGCTGATTCATCATCTGGCCCATCAGCGGACTCTGGGGATACATGTATGCGGACTCCGGAAAAGTTGATTCAATATGAACGAGTTTGAAAGGTCCGCACAAAGACCGTCAATGCATTTCGATGCTGCACTGCAGCATGCTCCCGCTGCGGTAAAATCGCTAGCTCACGCCCTGCTGGGCCTTACTGCGAAATGGGAACTGCTATTACTGCCTCTAAACTGCCGCTGGACAATTCCTTCGCGTCCCTGCCGCCCGCTTTTTACACCCGCCTGATGCCCACGCCGCTGCCGGCGCCCTACCTGGTCGCCGTCAGCGCGCCGGCTGCCGCGCTGATCGGCCTGACGCCGGAGCAAGTGGCCGACAGCCTTGACGTCCTGGCCGGCAATGCCGCGCCGGAGCGCGCGTTGCCGCTGGCCGCCGTGTATTCCGGCCACCAGTTCGGCGTCTGGGCCGGCCAGCTGGGCGACGGCCGCGCCATGCTGTTCGGCGACGTCGCCACCGCCGAAGGCCCGATGGAGCTGCAATGGAAAGGCGCCGGCCTGACGCCCTACTCGCGCATGGGCGACGGCCGCGCCGTGCTGCGCTCGTCGATCCGCGAGTTCCTGTGCTCGGAAGCGATGCACGGCCTGGGTATCCCGACCTCGCGCGCGCTGTCGGTCGCCGGTTCGGACCAGGGCGTGATACGCGAGACCGTGGAAACCTCGGCCGTGGTGGTGCGCATGGCGCCCAGCTTCGTGCGTTTCGGCTCGTTCGAACACTGGTTCTACCGCAACAAGAACGACGAGCTGAAGCTGCTGGCCGACTACGTGATCGACCGTTTTTATCCGGAGTTGCGCGCTGAAGCCAATCCTTACAAGGCATTCCTAGCCGAGGTGACGCGCCGCACCGCACATATGATCGCCCACTGGCAGGCGGTCGGCTTCATGCACGGCGTGATGAACACCGATAATATGTCCATCCTCGGCCTGACGCTGGACTACGGCCCGTTCGGCTTCATGGAAGCCTTCGATTCCGACCATATCTGCAACCACACCGACCAGCAAGGGCGCTATTCCTACGCCAACCAGCCGCAGGTGGGCCATTGGAATTGCTACGCGCTGGGCCAGGCCCTGCTGCCGCTGATCGGCGAAGTGGAAGAAACCCAAGCCGCGCTGGACGTCTACCAGCCGGAATTCGCCGCCAAGATGGATGAGCTGCTGCGTACCAAGCTGGGCCTGACCATGCTGGCCAGCCACAGCGACGCCGATCGGGCGCTATTCGACGCGATGTTTGCGCTAATGCAGGCCAACGGCGTCGATTTCACGCTCTTCTTCCGCCGACTGGGAGGTTTGAAGTCAGCCGACGCCAGCGGCGACGAACCGCTGCGCGACCTGTTCATTGACCGCCCCGCCTTCGATGCCTGGGCCACGCAGTACCGCGCCCGCCTGCAAGCCGAAGCCAGTGACGACGCCGCGCGCAAGCTTGCGATGGACAAGGTCAACCCCAAATACGTGCTGCGCAACTACCTGGCGCAAGTCGCCATTGAAAAAGCGCAAAACAAGGACTTTACTGAAGTGGAGCGTCTGCTGTCAGTTTTGCAGCGCCCATACGACGAACAGCCTGAGCACGATCAATACGCCGCCTTGCCCCCGGACTGGGCAAGCCAACTTGAAGTAAGCTGTTCTTCTTAAGCGAGAAATAAGCCATGAGCAATAAAGTTAGCAAATCCGACGCCGAATGGCGCGCCATGCTGGATCCGATGGAATATCAAGTCACGCGCCACGCCGCCACCGAACGCGCTTTTACCGGCAAGTTCTGGGATCATCACGAACACGGCGTCTACACCTGCGTTTGCTGCGACACGCCCTTGTTCCGTTCCGACGCCAAATTCGACTCGGGCTGCGGCTGGCCGAGCTACTTTGAAGCGCTCGATCCCGCCAATGTCATTGAAAAAACCGACCGCACCCATGGTATGCTGCGCACCGAAATCATTTGCGCGGTGTGCGACGCCCATCTGGGCCATGTGTTCCCGGACGGCCCGCCACCAACCGGATTGCGCTATTGCATCAATTCGGCCTCGCTGCGCTTCGATCCACAATAACGTTTGAGACCTCATGAAATTTCTGTTCGACCTGATCCCGCTGCTGCTGTTCTTCGTTGCATACAAGCTGTCGGGATGGAATGCCGACGCGGCCCAGCACTTCATCAACACCTATCTGAGCGGCATGGTCTCCGGCGGCACCGTCACGCCGGACCAGGCACCGATCGTGATCGCCACGCTGGTCGGCATCCTGGCGACGATGGCGCAGATAGGCTATATCAAGCTGCGCGGACGCAAGGTCGACTTCGTGCTGTGGTTCTCGCTGGCCATGTTTGTATTCTTCGGCGGCCTGACCATTTATCTGCACGATGAGGATTTCATCAAATGGAAATTGAGCATCGTCTATTGGTTCTTTGCTTCCGGCTTGCTGGTAAGCGAGTTCATCTTTAAAAAGAACCTGATGCGCAAATCGATGGAAGAAATCGTCCAATTGCCGGACCTGATCTGGAGCCGCCTGAACCTGGCCTGGATCTGTTTCTTCATCGCAATGGGCTTCCTGAACTGGTATGTCGCCTTCGTTTTGTTTAAAGGCGACACCAGTTCATGGGTCAGCTTTAAAGCGTTTGGCTCGACCGCGATCATGTTTTTGTTTATCGTCGGTCAAACCATTTACCTGTCGCGCCACATGAAGGATGAAGCATGACCGATACGCGTATGGAGCGCATGCGCAGCCGCTTCCAGGCCGCCCTGGCGCCGCTGGAATTGACGCTGGAAGACGACTCGGCGCTGCACGCAGGCCATGCTGGAGCGGCTTCCGGTGGGGGTCATTACAACGTTAGAATTGTTTCGTTACAATTCGAAGGGCTCAAACTCGTCACAAGACATCGACTCGTGTATGATTCCGTGCACGATATGATGCATAAAGAAATTCATGCATTGGCCATTACCGCATTGGCTCCGTCCGAAGTATGATGTAGCGCTTGGTCTGGGAACGGTCGCTATCGGTTTCAAAATAATTGAACACAAAGACAGATAGCTGATCCAACTCCTGCCCAGGCAATTTCGCTAAAACTTTCCCCTTACAGGAATTAATAATGACTTTCAAGCCAGCCAGTTTGCTGATTGCACTTCTCGCCGTTGCCGCCGTACCTGCTTTCGCACAAAACGTTGCCGTAGTTAATGGCAAAGCCATCCCAACCTCGCGCGTGGACGCAGTGGTCAAGCAAGTTGTCGCCCAAGGCCAGCAACCTGATTCGCCACAACTGCGCGAACTGATCAAGAAAGACCTGATCGGCCGTGAAGTGATGATGCAGGAAGCGGAAAAACAAGGTTTCGGTAAAGATGCAGCGGTCAAGACGCAAATCGAAAACGCCCGCCAGGCCATCATCGTCAACGCCCTGGTCGGCGACTACATGAAGAAGAACCCGGTGTCGGACGCCGACATCAAGGCTGAATACGACCGCTTCGTGGCCCAGAACGGCGACAAGGAATACCACGTACGCCACATCATGCTGGCAACCGAAGCCGAAGCGAACGACGTGATCGCCAAGATCAAGGGCGGCGCCAAGTTTGAAGAACTGGCCAAAGCGTCGAAAGACACCGGCTCCGCAGCCAACGGCGGCGATCTGGACTGGGCAGTACCATCGTCCTTCCCACCAGCGTTCTCGGCTGCTTTCGTCGGCCTGCAAAAAGGCCAGGTCACCGAGAAGCCAGTTCAAACCCCGAACGGCTTCCACGTGATCAAAGTGGACGATATCCGTCCAGCCAAGCTGCCTACCCTGGAAGAAGTGAAGCCGCAAGTCGCGGAAGCACTGGCCCAGAAGAAATTGCAAGCCTACCAGGAAGAACTGGTCAAGAAAGCAAAAGTGCAGTAATGTTATAGATGAAGGCGGCGCCCTGCGGGGCGCCGTTTTTAATTTTACGTTGGTACAATGCACCGCCCGAGTGCGATCTCTTGTTTTTTTATAGGATTTAATAATGATGTTGAAGCCAGCCCGCCTGTTGTTAGCTCTGATCGCTGTTGTTGCAGCACCGGTATTCGCGCAAAACGTCGCGACCGTCAATGGCAAGGCTATTCCAGCCGCCAAAGTAGATCAAATGGTCAAGCAAGTGGTCGCTCAAGGCCAACAGCCTGATAGCCCGCAACTGCGTGAAATGGTCAAGAAAGAATTGATCGGCCGCGAAGTAATGATCCAGGAAGCGGATAAACAAGGTTTCGGCACCAAGGCTGAAGTCAAGGCTGCAATTGAAAACGCGCGTCAAAGCATTATCATCAATGCGATGCTGGCGGATTACGTTAAAAAGAATCCGGTTAAAGATACCGAAATCAAAGCTGAATACGACAAGTACAAAGCGGCCATGGGCGAGAAAGAATATCACTCGCGTCATATTCTGGTAGCGACCGAGCAGGAAGCCAAAGACATTATCGCCAAGCTGAAAGCCGGCGGTAAGTTCGAAGAACTGGCTAAAGTATCGAAAGACGGTTCGGCCAATAACGGCGGCGATCTGGGCTGGATGACTCCAGGTAAACTGGTCAAGCCTTTCGCTGATGCGATGGTTGCCCTGAAAAATGGCGAGATTACCCAGACCCCGGTTAAAACCGAATTCGGCTACCACGTCATCAAGCTGGAAGAATCCCGCCCCACCAAACTGCCTTCGTTGGAAGAAGTTAAAGGCCAAGTAGCAGAAGCCCTGCAACAGCGCAAAATCGCCGCCTACCGCGACGAGCTGACCAAGAAAGCCAAGATCCAGTAATCCGGTTTTCGCCTGATTCAAAAAGCGCCTCATTGAGGCGCTTTTTTTATTTCGGACTCCACAAGGTTCTGAAGCCAGAATCTGGCTGGAACGTGCCAAGTTCTGGCTTGCCTACGGGGCTGGCGTGGAAATCATCTATACTTGCCGGATGAATTCCCAATTCCGTGCCGCGCTCGACGCCACCCTCGCCTCCGCCGCCACGCCCGGCCGCGCACCCGCCATGCGGGCTTATATGCGCGACCAGTTTGATTTCCTGGGCGTCGGCACACCGCAGCGTCGGACCGCCGTAAAGCCGCTACTGAAGCAACTGAAAGGCACCGGAGCGAATAATATTCTCCATTACGCCTGCGAATTATGGGAATTACCGCAAAGGGAATATCAATACGTCGCCATCGACCTGCTTGCGATGCACCACAAGGAATTGGAGCTTGTGCATATTCCCAAGCTGCTCGAATTGGCGCAGCATAGATCCTGGTGGGATACGGTTGATGCACTAGCCTCGGTAATCAGCGATGTTTTGCGCTACCGCCACGACGGCATGGACGACGCTTTGTCCCACGATAATATGTGGGTGCGCCGAATCGCCATATTGCATCAACTAGGCTGGCGCGATAAGGTGGATACGGATCGGCTTTTTAATTACTCGCTGGCGCTCGCGCATGAAAAAGAATTCTTCATACAAAAAGCGATAGGCTGGGCATTACGGGATTATGCACGCCATGATCCGGAGGCCATCCGCGCATTCACGCAAAAAGAAAAGCAACGGCTTTCAGCACTCAGTTATCGTGAGGCCAATAAACATCTCGCCATACCATAAAAAAAGGCCGGATCGCTCCGGCCTTTTTTATTCAACTTTTATTATCCAACGAATTTACGCGCGTTGCGGAACATACGCATCCAAGGAGAATCTTCGCCCCACGATTCAGGATGCCACGATTGCTGCACCGAGCGGAATACACGCTCGGCATGCGGCATCATTACCGTAAAGCGGCCATCCGCCGTGGTTACCGAAGTTAAACCTTGCGGCGAGCCGTTCGGATTATATGGATAGGCTTCGGTAGCCGCGCCGCGGTTATCAACGAAACGCATCGCTGCCACGGCTTCGTTGATATTGCCGGTCTGCGTGAAGTCCGCATAACCTTCGCCGTGGGCGATGGCGATGGCGGTTTGCGTGCCAGCCATGCCGTTGAAGAAGATCGACGGCGAATCCAGTACTTCCACCATCGCGAAGCGCGCCTCGAATTTCTCCGATTTGTTGGTGGTAAACTTAGGCCACGCATGCGCGCCCGGGATGATGGACTTCAGGTTGCTCATCATCTGGCAGCCGTTGCACACGCCCAGGCCGAAGCTGTCGGTGCGCGCGAAGAAGCGGGCGAACTGCTCGGCCAGCGCGGCGTTGAACAGGATGGTCTTGGCCCAGCCTTCGCCGGCGCCCAGCACGTCACCGTACGAGAAGCCGCCGACGGCGATGATGCCCTGGAAGTCATCCAGCTTGACGCGGCCGGCAATCAGGTCGCTCATGTGTACGTCGACGGCGTTGAAACCTGCCTGGTGCATCACATAGGCGGTCTCGATGTGCGAGTTGACGCCCTGCTCGCGCAGGATCGCCACGCGCGGACGCACGCCGGTCGCCAGGAACGGCGCGGCCACGTTCTCGCTCAGGTCGAAGGTGATCTTCGGCGTAATGCCAGGATCGGTTTCGTCCAGAATGCGGTCGTATTCCGCATCGGCGCAGGCTGGGTTGTCGCGCAGACGGGCGATGCGCCAGCTGGTCTCGCTCCACAGGCGGTGCAGTTCCGAGCGCGGCTTGCTGTAAACGGTCTTGGCGTCGCGGGTAAATTCGATCACGCCACGGTCGTTCGGCTTGCCGATGATATGGCTGCAGGCGCCCAGGTTGAAGGTGCGCAGCACGTCCATCACCAGCGACTTCTCTTCGGCGCGAACCTGGATTACTGCGCCCAGCTCTTCGGAGAACAGTGCGCGCAGGGTTTGCTCGTTGCGGCGTTCGGCGATCTGGCCGGCCCAGTTCTTCGCGTCGCCCTGGTCGGCGCCGTGGCCTTGTTCCAGCGTCAGGATGTCGAGGTTGATCGACAGGCCTGCACGGCCGGCGAAGGCCATCTCGGTCAGCGTGCCATACAGGCCGCCGTCGGAACGGTCGTGGTAGGCCAGCAGCTTGCCGTCGTTGTTCAGTTGCTGGATCGCGGTGAAGAAGGCCTTCAGGTCTTCAGGGCTGTCCACGTCCGGGGTCTCGTTACCCAGCTGGCCCATGACCAGCGACAGCGCCGACGCGCCCAGGCGGTTCTTGCCGCGACCCAGGTCGATCAGGATGATGGCGGTGTCGCCGGCATCGGTCTTGATCTGTGGCGTCAGCGATTTGCGCACGTCGTGCACCGGCGCGAAGGCCGAAACGATCAACGATACAGGCGAGGTGACAGCCTTGGCGTCGTCCTCGTCCTTCCAGGTGGTGCGCATCGACAGCGAATCCTTACCGACCGGGATGCTGATGCCCAGCGCCGGGCACAGCTCCATGCCGACCGCCTTGACGGTGTCGAACAGCGCCGCTTCCTGGCCAGGCTGGCCGCAGGCGGCCATCCAGTTGGCGGACAGTTTGATGTCGGAGATATCCTTGATCGGCGCGGCGGCGATGTTGGTGATCGCCTCGGCGACCGCCATGCGGCCCGACGCTGCGGCGTCGATGACGGCCAGCGGCGTACGCTCGCCCATCGCCATCGCTTCGCCCAGGTAGCCTTCGAAGCTCATCGCGGTGACGGCGCAATCGGCCACCGGCACCTGCCACGGACCGACCATCTGGTCGCGCACGGACATGCCGCCCACGGTACGGTCGCCGATGGTGATCAGGAAGGACTTATCGCCGACGGTAGGCAGCAGCAGCACGCGCTTGGCGGCTTCCTCCAGGTCCATGCCGGTCAGGTCGATGGCCGGGAATTCGTTCTGCACGTGGTGCACGTCGCGCTGCATCTTAGGCGGTTTACCCAGCAGGACATCCATCGGCATGTCGACCGGCTCGTTGCCCAGCTCAGGATCGATCAGCTTCAGTTGACGTTCCTCGGTCGCGGTACCGACCACGGCGAACAGGCAGCGCTCACGTTCGCACAGCGCCTTGAACATCGGCAGGCTGTCCGGCGAGATCGCCAGCACATAGCGCTCCTGCGATTCGTTAGACCAGATTTCTTTCGGCGCCATGCCGCTTTCTTCCAGCGGGATCTTGCGCAGGTCGAAGATCGCGCCGCGCTTGGCGTCGTTGGTGATCTCCGGGAAGGCGTTCGACAGACCGCCGGCGCCGACGTCGTGGATCGAGATGATGGGATTGTTCGCGCCCAGCTGCCAGCAGCCGTTGATCACTTCCTGCGCACGGCGCTCCATCTCCGGATTGCCGCGCTGGACCGAGTCGAAGTCCAGGTCCGCAGTGTTGGTGCCGGTGGCCATCGACGAAGCGGCCGAGCCGCCCATGCCGATGCGCATGCCGGGACCGCCCAGCTGCACCAGCAGGCTGCCGATCGGGATGTCGTTCTTGTGCGTGTGCTGGCCGGAGATGTTACCGATGCCGCCCGCGATCATGATCGGCTTGTGATAGCCGAACACGGTGTCGTGCGCGCCGGCGAACTGCTTGCCGATATTCTGTTCGTAGGTACGGAAGTAACCGCCCAGTACCGGACGGCCGAATTCATTGCTGAAGGCGGCGCCGCCCAGCGGGCCTTCGATCATGATCTGCAGTGCCGAGGCAATGCGGTCTGGCTTGCCATACGCTTTGCCGCTGCTGCGGTAATCGGCCAGCGGCGCGGTGACGGCGGCATCGTTCTCCCAGGCCTGTACGGCGCCCGGCAGCATCAGGTTCGACACGGTGAAGCCGGTCAGGCCGGCCTTGGGCTTGGCGCCGCGGCCGGTCGCGCCTTCATCGCGGATCTCGCCGCCGGCGCCGGTGGAGGCGCCTGGAAATGGGGAGATCGCGGTCGGGTGATTGTGGGTTTCCACTTTCATCAGCGTGTGCGTCAACTCGGTGGTCGGCGCGTACTGATGCGCATCGCCCTGCGGGAAGAAGCGCATCACTTCCGCGCCTTCCATGATCGACGAGTTGTCGCTGTAGGCGACGATGGTGCCTTTAGGCTGCAGCTGGTGGGTGTTCTTGATCATGCCGAACAGCGACTTGGTCTGCGCTTCGCCGTCGATGGTCCAATCGGCGTTGAAGATCTTGTGGCGGCAGTGCTCCGAGTTCGCCTGCGCGAACATCATCAGCTCGACGTCGGTCGGATTGCGGCCGGCCTTGGTGAAGGCGGCGTCCAGGTACTCGATCTCGTCGTCCGACATCGCCAGGCCCAGGTCCGTGTTGGCCTTCTCCAGCGCGGCCTTGCCCATGCCGATCACGTCCACCGATTCCAGCGGCTTCGCTTCGAGCGTGCGGAACAAACCGGCCGCTTCGTCCGGGTGACGCAGCACCGATTCCGTCATGCGGTCGTGCAGCAGCGCGGCGACGGCCTGCACTTCTTCGTCCGACAGCTTCTTGGCGGCGCCGATGCTGCTGCCCAAAATGCCGCTCTTCAGATTGATGCGGAAGGCGATGCCGCGCTCGACGCGCTTGATGTGCGCCATGCCGCAGTTGTGGACGATGTCGGTGGCCTTGGAGGCCCACGGCGAGATCGTGCCGAAGCGCGGGATGACGAAGAACTCTTCGACCGCGCCATCGGTGTTGTCGGCGTGGGCCGGCTCACCGTAGGTCAGCAGCGCGCCGAGGCGGCTGGTGTCGTCGGCCGACAGCGGTTCGGCGGCATCGATGAAGTGGACATAGCGCGCCTGGACGGCGGCGACGGCAGGCAGCGCGGCTTGCAGTTGAGTTAACAGGCGTTGGCTACGGAATGCGGACAGGGCGTTGGAGCCCGGCAGAATCAACATGGTTGGAAGATGGTTGATGCAGCGTGGCTGCGGATTAAAGGTAGATGGAGCACGAGATACTTGTAATGCAGAATTTCCTTTGCGCGCATTATACCTCTTACCACGCTGCCTATACAGCGCCAATTCGGGCCAAAAAGTGCTGACGAAGCAACATTTTCGGCCCTTTCCGCGTCGAATATGCCCCTGAGCAGGACAAAGCGCCGGGTTTTCATAACATTTTGACTTGCCATGGAGTATGCTAGATTTAACTTTAGCTAGGATGCGTAACATGGCGGAATATAGTGAATTGTCGGTGCTGATCGTCGATCCTAATCCGGGGATGCGCGGCAGCCTGCACAACATGCTGAACCAGTCCGGCATCACCAAGATCGATTACGCGGTCAGTTCCGGCACGGCCATCCGCCAACTGGCCAAGAAGCCGTTCGACATCGTCCTGTGCGAGTACGACCTGGGCAACGGCAGCGGCGAGAACAACGGCCAGGACGGCCAGCAACTGCTGGAAGACCTGCGCCACCACAAGCTGATCGCGCCATCGACGATCTTCATCATGCTCACCTCCGAAGGCGTCTACAGCAAGGTGATCGGCGCGGCCGAGCTGACCCCGACCGACTACGTGCTCAAACCCTTCACCGTGGACGCGCTGCTGCAACGCATGCGCAAGGCGGTCGAGCGGCGCGACGTGTTCCTGCCGATCCACCAGCTGGTTGAAGCGGGCAGCATCCGCAAGGCCATCGGCGAGTGCGGCATCGCCGAAGAGAAGTATCCACGCTACGCGATCGAATTCGCGCGGCTGCGCGCCGAGCTGCTGGTGTCGCTGGACGAACTGGCCGACGCCGAAGTGGTGTACCAGGTCATCCTGATGAACCGCCCCATCGCCTGGGCGCACCTGGGCATGGCGCGCTGTCAGTTCGAGCAGCAGAAGTACATCGAGGCACAGGAGACGCTGCAGGAACTGCTGATCCATAATCCCAAGTTCATGGCCGCCTACGATCTGCTGGCGCGCACCCTGGAAGCGCTGGGCCAGCAGGAGGCGGCCAAGAAGATACTGGAGGACGCCGTCGCGATCTCCCCCAACATGGTGCGCCGCCTGCGGCACCTCGGCGAAGTGGCGTTCGAGACGGGCGATGTCGGCGTCGCCGAGAAGGCCTTCAAGCAGGTGGTGGCCAAGGCCAAGTACTCCGAGTTCCGCGACCCCGAGGACCACGTCAAGCTGGTCAAGACGCTGGTCAAGAAAGGCGACGCCAACCAGGCCAGCGGGGTGATACGCGATATGGAGCGCTCATTGCGCGCCAGCGCCAACGTCGACGCCTGCCGCGCGATCGCTGCGGGGCTACTGCAGGAAATGACGGGCAATATCACCGGCGCGGCGGCGGAGCTGAGCAACGCCGTCACCGCCATCGGCGCCAGCCGCGGCCTGTCGACCGGCCTGAAGATCGGCCTGGTGCACAGCTGCCTGAACGTGAAGCTGGACCAGCAGGCGTCGGAGCTGATGCTGAACCTGATGAACGACACCGAAAGCGGCGTGTCGATGGACGACGCGGTGCAGGTGTTTGAAAAGGCCGGCCGCCATGACTTGGCCGAGGGTATGGGCGAACAGATCAAGCATCACGTGGAAGAGCTGATCGCCCACGCGTCCGAGCAGCGCAGCCAGGGCGACCTGCGGGCGGCGGTCGATACGCTGAGCGCGGCCCTGCGCAAGGCGCCGGCCAATATGTCGCTGCTGCCGGCGGCGACGTCGGCGATACTCAAGCAGCTGGACGATCTGGGTTGGGAAGTGCCGCTGGCCGAACAATGCGCCTTCCTGCTGGAGCGCATGCGCAAGATCGATCCGACCCATCCCTCGCTGGAGGCGCTGCAGGCGCAGTATTCGCACACCCAACGCAAGTACGGTATCGCGACGGCGGCGTAATTACAGGATCAGCGAACCGGGGAAGTTGGACAGGTGGGAGATCAGGTACCACGTCACAAAATACAGGGCGCACAGCAGGAAGGCCGACACGATCGCGCGGTTGGCCGAGCTGCGCCCGCGCAGGAGCTTGAGTAGCATACGCACTGAGTCCTCCCTTCCACCTGTTCATCGAACCAAAACTGTACGCCGCAGCCCTGTGCTGGACAAGCCGGGAATCGCTGGTACTGTTTTTTGATGCCGACGGTATCGGATGGCGCGTCGCTAATCCGGTATCAGCGAGAAGACATGCGCGTCGACCGACGCCCCGCGCAGCTTGAGCCGGTTGCGCGCGACGCATTCGTGCGTGGCGCCGGCCTTGCGCGCCACGGCGGCGCTGGGCTCATTGCCTGCGGCGACGACAATCTCCACCCGCGCTTGATTCAGGTGCTGGAAAGCGTAGCGCGCCAGCGCGGCGGCGGCGGCGACCGCCGCGCCCTGCCGCTGTGCCGACTCCCTCACCCAGTAACCCAGGTTGCAGAAGCCGTTAACGGCGTTCAGCTGGTTCAAGCCGCCGCCGCCGACCAGCGTGCTGCCGTCCCGCAGGAAGATCCCGAATTCGTGCACGCTGCCTTCGGCGCGGCCAGCATCGCAAAACGCGAACCACGACAGCGCCTGCTCCTCCGTGTACTCCGCATGCGCCCACGACATTCATTTGCCGACGCTGGACATCGACTCGCAAATGGCCGCTGCAAACGCCGGCGCATCCGCTGCGATGAAGGGGCGCAGCAAAAAATTCCCTGCCTGTAGTTGCGTCATTGACGATCCTTTACGGGTCCATAGCCGCCGCCGCCTGGCGTTTCGATGACGAACAGGTCACCCGGCCGCATATCGGTCTTGCCGATGTGCGGCAGTTCCTCGACGCTGCCGTCCACCCGCACCACGGTGTTGCGGCCCAATGCGCCAGGCTCGCCGCCGGCCATCCCGAACGGCGGATGGATGCGGTTGTTGGACAGGATGGCCGCCGTCATCGCTTCGAGGAAGCGCACCTTGCGCGTGCCGCCGTTCCCGCCTTGCCACTGCCCCGCCCCGCCGCTGCCGTCGCGGATCGCATAGCTTTCCAGTCGAACCGGGAAGCGGAACTCCAGGATCTCGGGATCGGTCAGGCGCGAGTTGGTCATATTGGTCTGCACGACGCTGGTGCCGTCGAAGCCCGGCCCGGCGCCGGAGCCGCCGCTGATGGTTTCGTAGTACTGGTACTGCGCATTCCCGAACGTGAAATTGTTCATCGTGCCCTGCGCCGCCGCCATCACGCCCAGCGCGCCATACAGCGCATTGGTGATGCAAGTCGAGGTCTCGACGTTCCCTGACACCACCGATGCAGGATAGTGCGGATTGAGCATGGAGCCTTGCGGTATCAGCACCTTCAACGGTTTCAGGCAGCCCGCGTTCAAGGGAATCTCGTCATCGACCAGCGTGCGGAACACGTACAGCACCGCCGCCATGCACACCGCCGACGGCGCGTTGAAGTTATTCTCCAGCTGCGGCGAGGTGCCGGTGAAATCGATCTCCGCGTTGCGCCCGGCGTGATCCACCCGCACCGCCACCTGTATCTGCGCGCCGTTATCCAACTGCAGCGTGTAGGCGCCGTCCTTCAGCGCGCTGATCACGCGCCGCACCGCCTCCTCCGCGTTGTCCTGCACGTGGCCCATGTAGGCCTGTACCACCTCCAGGCCGAAATGCGCCACCATCTTGCGCAGCTCTTCCACGCCCTTCTGGTTGGCCGCCACTTGCGCCCGCAGGTCCGCCATGTTCTGGTCGGGATTGCGCGCAGGGTAGCGCGCGCTGGCCAGCATGGCGCGCGTCTCGGCATCGCGCAACTGGCCGCCGGCGGCGCCATCGACCAGCTTGAAGTTATTGATCAACACGCCCTCTTCCTCGATCACGCGCGAATCCGGCGGCATCGATCCCGGCGTGGTGCCGCCGATGTCCGCATGGTGGCCGCGCGAGCCGACGTAGAACAGGATGTCCGCGCCCGCCTCGTCGAACACCGGCGAGATCACCGTCACGTCCGGCAGATGGGTGCCGCCGTTGTACGGATCGTTGAGCATGAAGACGTCGCCGGCGCGCATCTGGCCGGCGTTCTCGCGCATCACGGTCTTGATGCTCTCGCCCATGGAACCCAGGTGCACCGGCATGTGCGGCGCGTTGGCGATCAGGTTGCCGTCGGCGTCGAAGATGGCGCAGCTGAAGTCCAGCCGCTCCTTGATGTTGACCGAGTACGCGGTGTTCTGCAGGCGCAGCCCCATTTGCTCGGCGATCGACATGAACAGGTTGTTGAAGATCTCCAGCATCACCGGGTCGGCGCTGGTGCCGATGGCGCGGCGTTCCGGCAGCGCCACCACGCGCCTGAGCACCAGGTGGTCGTGCAGCGTGACTTCCGCCTGCCAGCCCGGTTCGACGATGGTGGTCGCATTCGCCTCGGCGATGATGGCCGGGCCCTTGACGATATCGCCGATGCGCGTGGCGCCACGTTGATACAGGCTGGTCTGGCGCCATTTGCCGCCGGCGTACATCGGCACCACCGCATGCGGCATCAGGCCGGACACCCGGCGTGGCGCCGGCTCCACCGATTCGGACGGCGCGTCGGACTTGCCGATCGCCTCCACCGACACCGCCTCCACGATCAGGGCCTTGGACGGCATCAGGAAGGAATAGCGTTTGCGGTAGGCCGCTTCAAACTGCTGCCTCATGCTGTCAACGGTATCGAACAAGACGATCAGTGCGGAATCGGTCCCTTCGTAGCGCAGGTGCACGCGGCGTATCAGCACGATGCGCGCGTCCTCCACGCCCTGGTGCTGCAGGTCGGCGCGCGCCTGGCGGCCCAGCGCATGCAGGCGCGCTTCGAGTTCTTCCAAACCTTCCTCGTTCAGGCGCTTTTCCACCGCCGCCTCGCGCATCGCCGTCTGGTCGGCCAGGCCCATGCCGTAGGCCGACATCACGCCGGCCAGCGAATGCACGAACACCGTCGTCATGCCCAGCGCATCGGCCACCAGGCAGGCATGCTGCCCGCCCGCGCCGCCAAAGCTGGTCAGCGTGTATTCGGTGACGTCATGCCCGCGCTGCACCGAGATCTGCTTGATCGCGTTGGCCATATTGCCGACGGCGATTTCGATGTAACCCTCGGCCACCTGTTCGGGCGTGGTCTCCTTGCCGGTGGCGGCCTTGATCTGCACCGCCAGGGCCGCGAACTGCGCGCGCACGGCGTGGGCGTCGAGCGCCTGCCGGCCTTCCGCGCCGAACAGCTGCGGGAAATAATTAGGCTGGATCTTGCCCAGCATGACGTTGCAGTCGGTGACAGCCAGCGGACCGCCGCGCCGGTAGCTGGCCGGCCCGGGATTGGCGCCCGCGCTGTCCGGGCCGACGCGATAGCGGCTGCCGTCGAAATGCAGGATGGAGCCGCCGCCCGCCGCCACCGTGTGGATGCTCATCATCGGCGCGCGCATGCGCACGCCGGCCACCTGGGTTTCGAACACGCGCTCGAACTCGCCGGAGAAATGCGAGACGTCGGTCGAGGTGCCGCCCATGTCGAAGCCGATCACCTTGTCGAAGCCGGCCAGCTTGCTGGCGCGGACCATGCCGACGATGCCGCCGGCCGGGCCGCTGAGGATGCTGTCCTTGCCGTGGAAGGCGCGGGCGTCGGTCAGGCCGCCGCTGGACTGCATGAACTGCAGGTTCACGCCAGGCAGTTCCTTCGCCACCTGGTCGACGTAGCGCCGCAGGATGGGCGACAGATAGGCGTCGACCACGGTGGTGTCGCCGCGCGCCACCAGCTTCATCATCGGGCTCACCTCGTGCGACACCGAGACCTGGGTAAAGCCCATCATGCGCGCCATCTCGGCCACCTTGACCTCGTGCGCGTGATAGCGGTAGCCGTGCATGAAGACGATGGCCAGCGAACGCAGGCCCATGTCGTAGGCCCCGGCCAGCCCGGCGCGGGCGGTCTCCATATCGAGACCGGCAACGGTGTCGCCATGCGCATCCATGCGCTCGTCGATTTCGACGACGTGGCTGTACAGCAGCTCGGGCAACACGATGTGGCGGTCGAACAGGCGCGGACGGTTCTGGTAGGCGATGCGCAGCGCATCGCGAAAGCCGCGCGTGATGGCCAGCGCGGTCGGCTCGCCCTTGCGCTCCAGCAGCGCGTTGGTGGCCACCGTCGTGCCCATCTTGACCGCGCCGATCTGCGCCACCGGAATCGGCTTGCCCTTGGCGACACCCATCAGCTGGCGGATGCCGGCGATGGCCGCGTCGGCATACTGTTCGGGATTCTCGGACAGCAGCTTGAGCGTGCGTAAGCGCCCATCGGGCGGTCGCGCCACGATGTCGGTAAACGTACCACCCCGGTCTATCCAGAATTGCCAATCCATGCATGCCTCGTTACGATGACTGAAGCGTATATTGTAGTGGCTCGGTCGCGCGCGGGACAGCGGCCTTACAAGATAATTAGATGCTAAAATTGCACCATGAACCCACTCTACTCCTGCGCCGAACTACGCGCCATCGAACAAGCCGCCAGCGCTGCGCTGCCCGAAGGTGTGCTGATGCAGCGGGCCGGCCAGGCCGGCGCCAATGCCGCGCTGGACCTGCTGCCGTTCTCCACCGCCAAGGCCAGGGTGCTGGTGCTGGCCGGCCCCGGCAACAACGGCGGCGACGCGCTGGAGACGGCGGCCCACCTGGCCTACGCCGGCGCGCAAGTGACGATCCTGCATTTCCCTCCACAGTCGACGCCGTCCACCGAGCGCGCGGTGGCGATGCAGCGCGCGCAAACCAGCGACGCCCGCTTTGCCGACCTCGATGCGGTGGCGGTGGCCGGCGTCGAATGGACGCTGGTGGTGGATGGCTTGTTCGGCATCGGCCTGCGGCGGCCGCTCAGCGGTGCGCTGCGCGAGCTGGCCGAGGCGGTCAACGGCCTCAAATGCTCGGTGCTGGCGCTGGACCTGCCCAGCGGCCTCGATGCCGACACCGGCGCCATCGTCGGCCCGGACGGCGTGGCCATCCACGCCACCCACACCGTCACCTTCATCGGCAACAAGCCGGGCCTGCACACCTGCGACGGCCGCGACTACGCGGGCCTGGTGGACGTGTCGCGGCTGGACATCGACATCGGCCATTTCAGGCCGGCGCGGCTGCACCTGAACGACGTCAAGTTTTTCTCGCGCCACCTGCGCTCGCGGGTCCACAACTCGCACAAAGGCAGCTACGGCAACGTGGCGGTGATCGGCGGCGCGCGCGGCATGAGCGGCGCGCCGTTGCTGGCCGCGCGCGCTGCACTCAACAGCGGCGCCGGCCGCGTCTACGCGCTGTTCGTCGAGGACCCGCTGGCCTACGACAGCGCCCAGCCGGAGCTCATGTGCCGGCTGGCGGACGATTTCGACATGCGCTCGTCCACGCTGGTGATCGGCCCCGGCCTGGGCGCGTCGCGCCAGGCCTCGGCACTGCTGGCGCGCGCCATCGCCAGCGACAGTGCGCTGCTGGCCGACGCCGACGCCCTCAATCTGCTGGCGGCCGACCCGGCCCTGCAAGCGGCGCTGGCGCAGCGGCCGGCCGGCTGCATATTGACGCCGCATCCGCTGGAAGCGGCGCGGCTGCTGGGCATCACCATCGCGGACGTGCAGTCCGACCGCGTGGCCGCGGCCCGCAGGCTCGCGGCCAAGCTGAACGCTAATGTGGTGCTGAAGGGTTCCGGCACGGTGATCGCCGCGCCCAACGGCGACGCCGTCATCAACACCACCGGCAATCCGGCGCTGGCCAGCGCCGGCACCGGCGACGTGCTGTCCGGCCTGTGCGGCAGCCTGCTGGCGCAAGGCTGGCCTTTGTGGGAAGCCGCGCTGGCCGGGGTCTGGCTGCACGGCATGGCGGCCGATGTGCTGGTGACCGAAGGCACCGGGCCGATCGGCCTGACCGCCGGCGAACTGGTGCCGGCGATCCGTGTCGCGCTGAACCGCATGGTCCAGCACCACGGCCGCTGACCGTGATTTAAACCAGGCGTCCCGCCGCGATGGTGATGGTGCGGCTGCAGCGCGCCGCCATCGCCGGGTCGTGCGTGACCAGCACCAGCGTCGAGCCGTGCTGGCGATTCAGGTCGAACATCAGCTTGATGACCGCCTGGCCGGTGGCCGCGTCCAGGCTGCCGGTGGGCTCGTCGGCGAACAGCAGCGGCGGCTCGGTGACGAAGGCGCGCGCCAGCGCCACGCGCTGCTGCTCGCCGCCGGACAAATACTTGGGGTAGTGCTTCAGGCGGCTGGCCAAGCCCACCCGCTCCAGCATGATCTGCGCGCTTTCGCGGGCATGGCTGGCGCCGCGCAGCTCCAGCGGCAGCATGACGTTTTCCAGCGCCGTCAAATGCGGCAGCAGCTGGAAGGACTGGAACACAAAGCCCAGCTTTTCCTTGCGCAGCGCGGCGCGGCCGTCCTCGTCCAGCGCGTAGATATCAACGCCATCCAGCACCACCTTGCCGGCGCTGGGCGTGTCCAGCCCAGCTAGCAGGCCAAGCAAAGTCGACTTGCCGGAGCCGGAAGCGCCTACAATGGCGAGCGTCTCGGCTTTTTGCACGGTAAAATCCAGTTCGTGCAAGATCGTCAGTTCGCCGCTGGCGTCGGCCACGCGCTTGGCCAGGCCGCTGACGGCGATGGCTGGCTGCGCACCGGACGCCGGCGCGGCCGCGACGCTGGCCGCCACGCCCGGACCGTCCGGCATGAAATTGGAAGACGCTTTAGGAAAATCAGGCATGCTGAATGTGTTAAATAGTTTATCAAGAAAGCTGGGTGCCCGGGCGCTGGCCGCGCTGCTGCTGGCATCGGCGGCGGCAAGCGCCTATTCTGCACCAAAAACCGTACTGGTGCTCGGCGATAGCCTGTCGGCCGAATACGGCCTGGCGCGCGGCGCCGGTTGGGTCGCGCTGGCGGAACAGAAAATCAGGGACCAGAAGATCGACGCCACCGTGGTCAACGCCAGCGTCAGCGGCGAGACCACCAGCGGCGGCCGCACGCGCCTGCCTGCGCTGCTGCAAAAATACAAGCCAGCGCTGGTGGTGATCGAGCTGGGCGCCAATGACGGCTTGCGCGGCCTGCCGGTGGCGGCCGCCGAAGCCAACCTGCGCGCGATGGCCGACGCCGCCGCCAGGGCCGATGCCAAGGTCATGTTGATCGGCATGCGCATGCCGCCCAACTACGGCCGCGACTACGCCGACAAGTTCTACGCCATGTACGGCTCCCTGAGCAAGGAGATCAAGGCGCCGCTGGTGCCGTTCATGCTCGACGGGATCGCCGACCAGCCGCAGATGTTCCAGCCGGACCGTCTCCATCCATTGGCCACGGCCCACCCTACCATCCTGGCCAATATCTGGCCGGTTCTCCAGAAAAGTATCAAGGCAAAATGAAGTATCCAGAAATTATCGGCTTCGACGAGGTGCTCCAGCAACTGGACCGCTTCGACGCCATCATCGACGTCCGCAGCCCGGCCGAATTCGCGCTCGACCATCTGCCCGGCGCCATCAACGCGCCGGTGCTGGACGACGAACAGCGCATCCGCGTCGGCACCATGTACAAGCAAATCGGTTCATTCGAGGCCAAGAAGGTTGGCGCCGCGCTGGTGGCGAAAAATATCGCCGCCCACATCGAGGCGCAGTGGCTGGACAAGCCACGCGAATGGCGGCCGCTGATCTACTGCTGGCGCGGCGGCAACCGCAGCGGTTCGATGGCGCACATCCTGGCCAAGATCGGCTGGCCGGCGGCGCAACTGGACGGCGGCTACAAGGCCTTCCGCGCCCACGTCAACGCGGCGCTGGAACAGGCACCGGCGCTGAACTTCAAGGTCATCTGCGGCACCACCGGCAGCGGCAAGAGCCGTCTGCTGGAGGTGCTGCATGCGAACGGCGCCCAGGTGCTGGACCTGGAGCAGCTGGCCGCGCATCGCGGCTCGGTGCTGGGCAACCTGCCGAGCCAGCCGCAACCCGGCCAGAAGGCCTTCGAGACCGCGATCTGGAACACGCTGCGCGGCTTCGATCCGGCGCTGCCGGTGTTCGTCGAATCCGAGAGCAAAAAGGTGGGCAACCTGCGCGTGCCGGCCGCGCTGATGGACACCATGCGCGCTTCGGACTGCATCGCGCTGACGCTGTCGCGCGCGAATCGCGTGCGCCTGCTGATGGAGGACTATGCGCATTTCACCGACAGCCCGGCTTCGCTCAACGAGCAGCTGGAATACCTGTTGGCCTTGCACGGCCGCGAGAAGATCAAGCGCTGGCAAGCCATGGCCACGGAAGGCGCGATGCCGGCCTTGGTGGAGGAGCTGCTGGCCGACCACTACGATCCGGCCTACCTGCGCTCGATCGACCGCAACTTCGTCAAATACGACCGGGCGCTGCCGCTGGAACTGGAGGATATCGACCCCGCCGCCTTCCTCCGCGCCGCGCAGAGCCTGATGGCCGGCGCCGGCGAACGGTCCTGAGCCTGCCGCCAAAAACACAAAACCCCGAAGTCGGCTTCCAACTATCGGGGTTTTTGTTTACGCTGCGACGCGATCAACTTTTCTTACTTCGGCGGCCGATGAAGGACAGTATTCCCAGACCACCCAGCATCATGATGTAGGTCTCAGGCTCCGGCACTGGATCGACGTTCAGCGTGCCGGAATAGCTGGCGGTAATGCTCTTCGTGGTGCCAGTCACGGTCAGCTTCAGCGGTCCCGTGACCCAAGTCGGGTCGAGCGAACCCCACTCGAAACCGCCGTTGGGCGAGAACGTCAAGGCATTGCCGTTCAGGTCGGCCGACAGGAAATCGATATCGTGTTTAACGCCCAGGCTCATGGTGTGGATGTAGACATTCAGCAAGCTGGGGCCCACGCTTGGGTTGAAATTGAAGACGTCCGTAAAGTCGCCTACCAACACATGCGTCATCCCAAGATCGGCGCTGTAACCCATTGCAGGAGTCCCGCTTAACGCGACATTCACAGTCTGACTATCGCCAGTGGCGGCATAACTTGTCATCGAGGTGGCCGCCAGCACAGTCCCGATAAAGAGCGATTTTAGTTTCATATTTTTCCCGGTAAGAAAGTGAAAACCAAAGGTACACCTGATGAGCCCGGTGCGTTTTCAAAGTTACACCTGCCAAATTTTCATGTCAATAAATTATTCCAAAAGAACAACTAACTTACATAGCAAAGTCTGAGGCGGCGGGAGGGAAAATGGGGAGGAGGCGGTGCGGGCGCACCATGAGAGGAAGGGCACTGCGAGGCCGGGAAGCGCGGGCGCGCTTCCCGGTGAACCAACTTACTTCACTTCTACAACTGTGGTTTTTGTGATCGGTTTCAGGATCTTGACCTTGGCCTTTTGTTTCAGCAAGTCAATGTACTCGTACATCTCTTGCTGGGCCACAATGCTGTTGATCTGCTCGGCTTCCGACTTGCGGCGGGCCTCGTCCTGCACCTCAGGCTGCTGCACCTTGCCGATGCGGTAGATGCCGTAGCCCATGCCAGGCACGTCCACGCCAACGTAGGCTGGCAGCTTGGCGGTATCGGCCTTCATGATTTCCTGCATCGCCAGGCCGTTCACGCCTTCCGGCTTGGAACGGGAGACCAGCTTGGCAGCGCCGAAGCCGGTGGCGTCGCCGGATTTCTTGAACGCGGCCAGTTTCTCGGCACCGGTTTTGGCAGCCAGCTTGGCGGCTTCTTCCATCGTCACGCGCTGGCGGATGGCGGCATCGACTTCGGCCAGCGGACGCTTGCTGGCGGGCTTGAATTCAACGATACGGCCAGCCACCAGGGTGCTTGGCGCGGTCTCGATGGCTTCGGTGTTGCGCTTGCTGCTGATCGAGTCGTTGCTGAACAGCGCGGCCAGGAACTTGGCGTTGTTGTACGGCGCGGGACCGGCCATCGGCGACGGCGTGCGCGACACATTGGCGGCGGTCTCGATCTTCAGGCCCAGCTTGTCGGCGACCGGCTTGAGGCTGTCCGACTGCTCATAGACGGTGTTGGTGAAGGCTTCCGCCATCTCGGAATACTTCTTGGCGGCCTTTTGCTTTTTCAGCGCAGCGGCAACCTCGGTTTTCACTTCATCCAGCGGCTTGACGACGGCTGGTTTCAGCGCGGTCACGGTCAGCACGTGGAAGCCGAAATCCGACTGCACCGGGTCGCTGATCTCGCCCTGCTTCAGCTTGAGCACGGCCGCTTCGACCGGTGCCGGCAGCGCGCCCTTGGTGACGATGTCCAGATCGCCACCCTGCTCGCCCGATACCGGATCTTCCGACTTGGCCTTGGCGACCTTGGCGAAGTCGCCTGGGTTCTTGCGCAGCTCGGCCACGATGGCGTCGGCCTTGGCCTTGGCGGCGGCCACTTCAGCGGCGCTGGCGCCCTTCTTCAGTGCGATCAGGATGTGGGCGGCGCGGCGGCTTTCCGGCGCGGTGAAACCGGCCTGGTTGGCGGCGTAATAGGCGGCCACTTCGGCGTCGGTCACGGCGACCTGGCTCATGACGGCATCGCTGTTGAACACCACGTACTCGATTTTTGCCTGTTCAGGCACTTCGAAGAACTTGGCGTTCTTGTCGTAGTAGGCCTTGACCATGTCGTCGGTGATCTTCACCTGTGGCACGAAGTCGGCCACTGGCAACAGCAGTTCCTGCACTTCGCGTTCCTGCGCGCCGATATCGGACAGGGACTTGGCCACGGCACGCGGCGCGAAACCGGTCGACTGGATGGCGTTGCCCAGCTGTTGCAGGGTCAGGTCGCGACGGATGCGCTGGTCATACATGCTCGGCGTCATGCCTTGCGCGGCCAGGATGGTCTTGTAGCGCTCCATGTCGAACGCGCCTTCGCCACCGAACTGCTCCTTGATGACTTTTTGCAGCTGGGCATCGCTGACGCTCAGGTGCGAACGCACCACCTCGGCAGCCACCGCGCGCTCGGCGATCAGCTGGTCGAGGATGTTTTGCTTGAATTCGGGAGTGTCGAACATCTTCTGGTCGAACTGCGCGCCCAGGCGCTGGCGATAGCTGTCCAGCTGGTTGCGCACGGCGTTGTCGAACTCTTGCTGGCTCAGGGGTTTGCCGTCGATTTTGGCGATCGTATTGGCGTCATCGCCGAAGCTCTTGTAACTGCCGAGACCAACGAAGGCGAACGACGGGACGATAATGATCGCCAGGAGTATCTGCATCAAACGTTGATGGGTACGAATAAATTCAAACATGGTCTGCCAATTCGGATTGAGTGGAACTTGCACATACAAGATTCCGGTTGCGGGATTTTACAGAGAGCCCCCCTCTATAGCAAGAGTAAATCCTTGGCAAAACAGTCACGCCGCCGCAGCGGACAACAAAATGGCCGCCAGGGCGCGCGTGGTGCGGCGCAGCAGCGCAAGCCACGCGCCGGCCGACATGGACAAAGAATGCCATCTGTAAATATTTGTTTCCAAAGAAGATAATGTCCGCGAGCGCGGCATTTAAAGAGGCAATATTCCGAATTAATACTGGCCGGAAAAAGAAAAACCCCGCAGCTAATACTAGCTGCGGGGTATCTTGTTCTTGGCGGAGCGGACGGGACTCGAACCCGCGACCCCCGGCGTGACAGGCCGGTATTCTAACCAACTGAACTACCGCTCCTTTGGTGTTGCTATTGTCGTATTTTGTTGGCGGAGCGGACGGGACTCGAACCCGCGACCCCCGGCGTGACAGGCCGGTATTCTAACCAACTGAACTACCGCTCCAACAAAACACTGGGTACTGCTTTTTACTGCCTGCAAAACTGGTGGGCGGTGAGAGGCTCGAACTCCCGACCTAAGCCTTGTAAGGGCTCCGCTCTACCAACTGAGCTAACCGCCCGTTTTGCCTTTAGTGAGCAACTTTACTGCTTGCTGCTCACTGAAGTCCGTTAGTTTACAGCATCTTTCAAAGCTTTACCAGCTTTAAATTTAGGAACTTTAGCTGCGTCGATGATGATCTCTTCTTTGGTGCGCGGATTGCGGCCGGTACGGGCAGCGCGTTCGCTCACGGAGAAGGTGCCAAAGCCGACCAGGGTGACGCTGTCGTTCTTTTGCAGGGTGGTGGTTACACCGTCGATCACCGCGTCGAGTGCGCGTGCAGCAGCCGCTTTCGAAATATCAGCGGTAGTAGCAATATGGTCGATCAATTCAGTCTTATTCAAAGCAATTCCCCGTCACAAAGGTTATATCGTTTTAGCCTGCGGATAACGGTATTTGAATACCGTTACCGGGCCGAGAAAAATCTCAGGCCGTATTAAACAAGCCAGCCCGCCCCTGTGTCAAGCGCTGCACCATAGAAAAACGGGGACAAATAACAAACAGGCGCTATAAAAGCGCCTGTTTGTGCATCAGCAGTTACTAAACTCTAGTAAAAGTTAATGTTTTACCACTTCCGTTTGGCCGTCGGCCTTGGCGGCCGCCGCTGCCACGGCTTCCACCGGGGCGGTTTCGGTCAGCGCTTCCGGCATGCGCTCCAGCGCGATTTCCAGCACTTTGTCGATCCAACGCACCGGCACGATTTCCAGTTTGTTTTTGACATTGTCCGGGATGTCGGCCAGGTCCTTGACGTTCTGCTCAGGGATCAGCACGGTCTTGATGCCGCCGCGCTGCGCCGCCAGCAGTTTCTCTTTCAGGCCGCCGATCGGCAATACTTCGCCGCGCAGCGTGATCTCGCCCGTCATCGCCACGTCGGCGCGGACCGGAATGCCCGTGAACACCGACACCATCGCCACCGTCATCGCCGCGCCGGCCGAAGGACCGTCTTTCGGCGTTGCGCCTTCCGGCACGTGGATGTGGATGTCGCTCTTCTCGAACACTTCGTTCTTGATGCCCAGTCGGTTGGCGCGGCTGCGCACCACGGTGCGGGCTGCCTCGATCGATTCCTTCATCACGTCGCCCAGCGTGCCGGTGCGGATCACACCGCCCTTGCCCGGCATCTGCACGGCTTCGATGGTCAGCAGATCGCCGCCCACCTCGGTCCATGCCAGACCGACGACCTGGCCGATCTGGTTTTCCTTCTCGGCCACGCCGAAGTCGTAGCGACGCACGCCCAGGAACTTGTCCAGGTTCTTGTTGGTGACGGCGACTTTTTTCTCCGACTTCTTCAACAACAGCATCTTCACGACCTTGCGGCAGATCTTGGACACTTCGCGTTCCAGCGAGCGAACGCCAGCCTCGCGGGTGTAGTAGCGGATGATGTCGCGCAGCGCCGATTCAGCCACCGAAATTTCCTCTTCCTTCAGACCGTTGTTCTTGATCTGTTTAGGCAGCAGGTAGCGCTGGGCGATGCTGGTCTTCTCGTCTTCCGTGTAACCGGACAGGCGGATGACTTCCATGCGGTCCAGCAGCGCCGGCGGGATGTTGTACGAGTTCGACGTCGCCACGAACATCACATCGGACAGGTCGAAGTCGACTTCGATGTAGTGGTCGGAGAACGTGTGGTTCTGTTCAGGATCCAGCACCTCCAGCAGGGCCGACGACGGATCGCCCCGGAAGTCCGCGCCCATCTTGTCGATCTCGTCCAGCAGGAACAGCGGATTGCGCACACCGACTTTCGCCAGCGATTGCAGCACCTTGCCCGGCATCGAGCCGATGTAGGTACGGCGGTGGCCGCGGATCTCGGCTTCGTCGCGCACGCCGCCTAGCGCCATGCGCACGAACTTGCGATTCGTTGCACGGGCGATGGACTGGCCCAGCGAGGTCTTACCCACGCCCGGAGGACCAACGAAGCACAGGATAGGCGCTTTCAGCTTGTCGACGCGCTGTTGCACCGCGAGGTATTCCAGGATGCGTTCTTTGACCTTGTCCAGGCCGTAGTGATCGCCTTCCAGCACTTTCTCGGCGTTCGACAGATCGTTGTTGACCTTGGATTTTTTCTTCCATGGCAGGCTGACCAGCGTGTCGATGTAGTTGCGCACGACGGTGGCCTCGGCCGACATCGGCGACATCAGCTTGAGTTTTTTCAGCTCGGCGGTGGCCTTGTCCAGCGCCTCTTTCGGCATCTTGGCCAGCGCGACTTTTTTCTCCAGCTCGTCCAGGTCGGCGCCGTCCTCGCCCTCGCCCAGTTCCTTCTGGATGGCTTTGACTTGCTCGTTCAGGTAGTACTCGCGCTGCGACTTTTCCATCTGGCGCTTGACGCGGCCACGGATGCGCTTCTCGACTTGCAGAATGTCGAGTTCGCCTTCCAGCTGGCCCAGCAGGTGCTCCAGGCGCTTGGCCACGCTGAAGATTTCCAGGATCACCTGTTTCTGCTCAAGCTTCAGCGGCAGGTGCGCGGCAACGGTGTCGGCCAGGCGGCCGGCGTCGTCGATGCCCGACAGCGAGGCGAGGATTTCAGGTGGGATCTTTTTGTTCAGCTTGACGTACTGGTCGAACTGCTGAACGATGGCGCGGCGCATCGCCTCGATCTCCGAATCGTCGCCCAGCTCGGAATCGAGCGGCGTCAGATCGGCGATGAAGTGCGTCGGCGCATCGGTGATGCGGTTGATGCGCGCGCGCTGAGCGCCTTCGACCAGCACCTTGACGGTGCCGTCCGGCAGCTTCAGCATTTGCAGAATATTGGCCACGCAGCCGATTTCATAGATATCGGAAGCAGAAGGTTCGTCCTTGGCAGCGGCTTTTTGCGCGGCAAGCATGATGCTCTTGCCCTGCTCCATAGCGGCTTCCAGCGCCTTGATCGATTTTGGGCGCCCTACGAACAGCGGTATCACCATATGCGGGAAAACTACAACATCCCGCAGCGGCAATAACGGCAGTTGAGTTTGCTCAGTTAATTTGGAAGTTGTCATGGCGTACCTTATGTGAAAGCGTGATTATGATGTGGGCGCTGTTCTGCCGAATCACAAGACCGACCTGCAAGAAATAATTCTCCTAAAAAAGAGTATTTTCAAAGAAGCCAATCTGCTCTAAAAAAACGCGTCAAATAAAAAAGCCACGCGTGACAAACGATGCTGTCACGTGTGGCTTTCCGAATGAAGCCTGCATTCTTTTATTGATTTAAATTGTACCGCCTTGCCTCACGGATGCGAAATGAATTTTTCTGCTGAGTGCGGCAAGTGTGCACAAGTTATTTAATTCTCACCAGAGGCCTTGGCCTGGTCTTGGTAAATCAATAAAGGTTTGGCGCCACTGGTGATCGTATTTTCATCAATAACCACTTTAGTGACATTGGTTTCATTTGGCAGCTCGTACATGGTGTCGAGCAGCGCGTGTTCCAGGATCGAACGCAGGCCGCGCGCGCCGGTCTTGCGGGCCAGCGCTTTCTTGGCGATGGCATGCAGGGCGGCAGGACGGATCTCCAGTTCGGCGCCTTCCATGTCCAGCAGCTTGGCGTACTGTTTGACCAGTGCGTTCTTCGGCTCGACCAGGATCTGGATCAGCGCTTCCTCGGTCAGTTCCGACAGCGTGGCGACCACCGGCAAGCGGCCCACCAGCTCGGGAATCAGGCCGAACTTGATCAGGTCTTCCGGTTCCGCTTCCAGCAGCACGTCGCTGGCGCTGCGTTCCTTCTTGCTCTTCACGCTGGCCGAGAAACCGATGCCGGATTTTTCCGAACGGTTGGAAATCACCTTGGCCAGACCGTCAAACGCGCCACCGCAGATGAACATGATGTTGGTGGTGTCGATCTGCACGAAATCCTGGTTAGGATGCTTGCGGCCGCCTTGTGGCGGCACCGACGCCATCGTGCCCTCGATCAGTTTGAGCAGCGCCTGTTGCACGCCCTCGCCCGACACGTCGCGGGTGATCGACGGGTTGTCCGATTTGCGCGAGATCTTGTCGATCTCATCGATGTAGACGATGCCACGCTGGGCCTTCTCGACATCGTAGTTGCAGCTTTGCAACAGTTTTTGGATGATATTCTCGACGTCCTCGCCCACATAGCCGGCTTCGGTCAGTGTGGTGGCGTCGGCGATGACGAACGGCACGTTCAGCATGCGGGCCAGGGTCTGGGCCAGCAGGGTCTTGCCCGAGCCGGTAGGACCGACCAGCAAGATGTTGCTCTTGGCCAGTTCGATGTCGTCTTTCTTGCCCAGGTGCTTGAGGCGCTTGTAGTGGTTGTACACCGCCACCGACAGGATGCGCTTGGCCGTTTGCTGGCCAATGACGTACTGGTCCAGCAAGTCCTTGATTTCATGCGGGGTCGGCAGGTCCGACTTGGCGCCCGTGACCGACTCGATGGCCGAGGTTTCATCGCGGATGATGTCGTTGCACAGGTCGATGCATTCGTCGCAGATGAAGACCGACGGGCCGGCGATGAGTTTCTTTACCTCGTGCTGGCTCTTGCCGCAAAACGAGCAGTACAGTAATTTTTCGCCGCTGGAGGATTTTTTGTCTGACATGGGGCAGTTTTCTTTGGGTTACAGAATGGCTTAGCTGTTGCCAGGAAGCAGGTAATCGACATCATTGGCGTCCGGAAAAGTCCGCCTTTGACTACATGCTACCCGAAATAAAAACGAAACGCCCGAACGATTAATCGCCCGGGCGTTTTTTTAGCAATGCTGCGAAGGAAGCATCAAGCCCGGCTGGACAACATTTTGTCTATCATACCGTACTCTACAGCCTCTTCCGCCGACATGAAACGATCGCGATCGGTGTCTTTGGCGATCTGCTCGACGGTTTGACCCGTGCGCTCAGCCATGATCGAATTCAGACGGTGACGCAGATACAGGATTTCCTTGGCCTGGATTTCGATATCCGAAGCCATGCCTTGCGAGCCACCGGACGGCTGGTGGATCATGATGCGCGAGTTCGGCAGCGAGAAGCGCTTGCCCTTGGCGCCGGCGGCCAGCAGGAAGGCGCCCATCGAGGCGGCCATGCCGGTGCACAGCGTCGACACGTCAGGCTTGATGAACTGCATCGTATCGAAGATCGCCAGACCGGCCGAAACCGAGCCGCCTGGGGAGTTGATGTACAGCGAGATATCCTTGTCCGGATTTTCGCTCTCGAGGAACAGCAACTGGGCGACGATCAGGTTCGCCATCTGGTCGTTGACGGGGCCGACCATGAAGATCACACGTTCCTTCAGCAGGCGCGAGTAAATGTCATAGGAGCGTTCGCCGCGGCCGCTTTGTTCGACCACCATCGGCACCAGGCCGAGCATTTCAGTGTCCAGCGCCGGATTACGGTTCATACCAGTCATTCCATTTCCTTGTGAAGCAGCTAGGGTCAGAAATCGTTTGCCGCTTGGCCGTCATCCTCGCGCAAGCGGGGATCCATAGAACGTATGCTCAGTATGGATTCCCGCCTGCGCGGGAATGACGGCGGCTACGGCGCCGTCTCTATTCTATCCTAGCTGGATTACGCTTGTGCGTTGCTTCCCATCAGTTCGTCGAAGGCCACAACCTTGGACGACGTTTTCGACAGGCCCAGGACGTAGTTGACGACGTTTTCTTCCAATACAAGGGCTTCGACCTCAGCCAGACGACGACGATCGCTGTAGTAGTACTTCAGCACTTCGCGCGGGTCTTCGTAGCTCTGTGCGAAGTCTTCGACTTGCGCTTTGACCTGCTCAGGCTGGGCTTGCAGCTTGTTCTCGCCGACCAGTTGCGACAGGATCAGGCCCAGGCGTACGCGACGCTCGGCTTTTTCCGCGAACAGTTCTGGTGGGAACGGGATGTCCTTGACGTTCATGCCACGCTGCGCCATGTCCTGACGGGTCATTTCGGCCAGACGCTCGGTGTCCTGGGCGATCAGCGATTGTGGCACGTCCAGGGTGGCGGTTTTCACCAGCGCTTCCATCACGGCTTCCTTGTTGCGGGCTTTAACACGGCCGGCAACTTCGCGTTCCAGGTTGACTTTGATGTCTTCGCGCATTTTAGCGACGTCGCCATCGGCCACGCCCAGCGACTTGGCGAATTCCGCGTCGACTTCCGGCAGGTGCGCCCATTCCAGTTTCTTCAGGGTGATGGTGAACGATGCGGTTTTACCGGCAACGTCCTTGCCATGGTAGTCCTCTGGGAAAGCCAGTGGGAAGGTCTTGGCTTCGCCGACTTTCAGGCCGACGGTGGCTGCTTCGAATTCCGGCAGCATGCGGCCTTCGCCCAGCACGAAAGCGTAGTCTTCAGCTTTGCCGCCTGGGAACTCAACGCCGTCGATCGAACCGACGAAGTCCACGGTCACGCGGTCGCCGTTGGCTGCGATGGCTGCGCCGCCGTCGCCGTGCTCGCCAGCTTCGCCCTTGGTGTGGAAATGCACGCGCTGCTTGCGCAGGATTTCAATGGTTTTGTCGATTTCGGTTTCCGACACGTCGGCTTTGACGGTTTCGATTTCCACGGTCGACAGGTCGCCAACCACTACTTCAGGGTAGATTTCGAAAGTCGCGTCGAAGGACAGAACGCCCGCTGGCGACTCTTCCTTAGGTTCGATGCGCGGATAGCCTGCTACGCGCAGTTCGGCGGAATTGGCGGCGTCGTTGAAAGCACGGCCAACTTTATCGTTCAGCACTTCGGTCTCGATCTGATAACCGTACTGTGCTGCGACCATTTTCATAGGAACTTTACCCGGACGGAAGCCTGGTGCCTTAGCCGATTTGGCTTGCACTTTCAGACGCTTCTCAACTTCAGCGCGGACCTCGGTCAGCGGGAAGGAGATCGTGATACGACGTTCGAGTTTGCCTAAGGTTTCGACTGCAGTTGCCATGTAAAAATCGTCCAAAAAAATAGTAATACAGTTGGTGCGAGGAGGGGGACTCGAACCCCCACACCATTGCTGGCGTCAGGACCTAAACCTGGTGCGTCTACCAATTTCGCCATCCTCGCGGCATGTTTGCACAAAAGCAAAGGGCGACCCGTAAGTGAAAACGGTCGCCCTATTCCCGCTGGATTCCGCAGGAGCTTTCAACTTCAACGCGGTATTCTAACGGGTTTTTCAGCGAAATGTGACGATTTTTAATATGTCGCCAACATTCCGCTGATTTTTTGCCTTTAAACCCGCAAAGCGGCCCGCTTTGGGGTCTGACCCCTAGGGGTCAGACCCCGCCTTTCACGGGTTTCTTCACCCTGAACCAGGCCGCATACAGGGCTGGCAGGAATAACAAAGTCAGTGCCGTGGCCAGTATCAAACCGCCCATGATGGCCACCGCCATCGGGCCCCAGAATACCGAGCGCGACAACGGAATCATCGCCAGCGCCGCCGCGGCGGCCGTCAGGATAATCGGACGGCAACGGCGCACCGCCGATTCGACGATCGCGGTCCACGGATCGTGGCCGGCCTTGATGTCCTGCTCGATCTGGTCAACCAGGATCACCGAGTTACGGATGATCATGCCGAACAGCGCGATGATGCCCAAGTTGGCCACGAAGCCCAGCGGACGGCCCAGCACCAGCAGCGCCATCGCCGCGCCCGCCACGCCCAGCGGGCCGGTCAGGAACACCAGCAGCGCCCGCGAGAAGCTGTGCAATTGCAGCATCAGCAGCGTGAAGATGATGAAGATCGCCAGCGGCAGGTTGGCCGCGATCGACGCCTCCGCCGTGCCGCTGTCGGCCGCCGCGCCCTTGACCGTGATGGCGTAGCCGGCCGGCAAATTGTCGCGCAACTGCTTGAGCTTGGGCTCGATCTGGCCGGAGACGGTCGGCCCCTGGATGTTGTCGGCCACGTCGGACTGCACGGTGATCGCCCACTCGCGCCCTTCGCGCCACACCACGCCCGGCTCCCACACGAAGTGCGCGCGCGCCAGCTGGCTGATCGGCACGGACTTGCCGCTGGCGGTCGGGATGTTGGTGTCGTTCAGGATCGAGATGGTGTTGCGTTCCTCGACCGGCTGGCGGATCTGGATGTCGATCAGCTTGATGTCCTCGCGGAACTGGCCGATGGTGGTGCCCGACAGGATGGTGTTCGCCGCCCGCATCACGGTCTGCGAGGTCACGCCCAGCGCGCGCATCTTGTCCTGGTCCAGGTCGAGGCGCAACACCTTGATCGATTCATTCCAGTTGTCGTTGACGCCCAGCGTGTTCGGGTTGGCGCGCATGATGTCCTTCACCTGGTCGGCGATGGCGCGCACCTTGTCCACCTCGCCGCCGGTCACGCGGAACTGCACCGGGTACGGCACCGGCGGCCCGTTCGGCAGCAGCTTGACGCGGCCGCGCACTTCCGGGAAGTCGCGCTTGAAGACGTCGACGATCTTGTCGCGCAGCGCGGCGCGCGCATGCAGGTCCTTCGGCAGCACCACGATCTGCGACACGTTAGTCTGCGGGAAGATCTGGTCCAGCGGCAGGTAGAAGCGCGGCGAGCCGGTGCCGACGTAGCTGGTCACGCTGACCACGCCTTCCTGCTTGCGGACGAAGGCTTCGAACTTCTTCACCTGCGCCTCGTTGGCGGTGAAGGTCGTGCCTTCCGGCGTCCACAGCTCGACCATCAGCTCGGGACGGCTGGAATCCGGGAAGAACTGCTTCTCGATGAACTTGAAGCCGTACACGCCCAGCGCGAACACCAGCAGCGTCGCGACGATGGTAGTCTTGCGGTACTCGACGCACCAGTTGACCACCGCGCGGAACTTGCGGAAGCCCGGCGTATCGAACAGGTCGTGCTCGCTGCCGCCCTCGGCGTGCGGCTTGACCTTCAGCAGCACGTAGCCGATGTAGGGCGTGAACACCACCGCCACCACCCACGAAATCACCAGCGCCAGCGCGTTGACCGAGAACAGCGAGAAGGTGTATTCGCCGGCCGCCGACTTGGCCAGGCCGATCGGCAGGAAACCCGCCACCGTGATCAGGGTGCCGGTCAGCATCGGGATCGCGGTCGAGGTGTAGGCGAAGGTGGCGGCGTCGAAGCGCGACATACCCTCCTCCATTTTGCGCACCATCATTTCCACGGCGATGATGGCGTCGTCCACCAGCAGGCCCAGCGCGATGATCAGCGCGCCCAGCGAAATCTTGTGCAGGTCGATGTCCAGCATGCGCATGCACAGGAAGGTCACCGACAGCACCAGCGGAATGGTCAGCGCCACCACCAGCCCGGGACGCACGTCCAGCCGCAGCTTGGGCTTGCTGTGCATGCCCAGGGCCACGAAGCTGACGGCCAGCACGATCAGCACCGCTTCGATCAGCGTATGCACGAACTCGCCCACCGAGGCCTTGACCGCCTCAGGCTGGTCGGACACACGCTCGAGCTCGATACCGACCGGCAGCTTGGCCTTCATCGCGGCCACGGTCTTCTCCATGTGCTTGCCGAGCTGGATGATGTTGCCGCCCTTTTCCATCGACACGCCCAGGCCGATCACTTCCTTGCCGTTGAAGCGCATCTTGTTGCCCGGCGGGTCCTGGTACTGGCGCTTGATGGTGGCGAAGTCGCCCAGGCGGAAGGTGGTGCCGTTGGCGCGCAGCTCCAGCTCTTCCAGGTCCTTGACGGTCTTCAGCGCGCCGGTCACGCGCACCTGCAGGTTGTCGGTCGGCGTGACCAGCACGCCGGTCGACTCTACCGTATTCTGGGTGGCGATCTGGTTGGCGATGGCTTCGATCGGGATGCCCAGCTGCGCGAACTTCTTGTGCGAGAACTCGATGTTGATCTTCTCATCCTGCACGCCGAACAGCTCGACCTTGGACACCAGCGGCACACCCAGCAGCTGCTGGCGCACGAAGTCGGCGTAGTCCTTCATCTCGGCATAGGTGAAGCCGTCGCCGGACAGCGCGAAGATCGAGCCAAAGGTATCGCCGAACTCATCGTTGAAGAACGGCCCCTGCACGCCCGGCGGCAAGGTGCCGCGGATGTCGCCGATCTTCTTGCGCACCTGGTACCAGGACTGCGCCACTTCCTTGGGCGGCGCCGATTCGCGCAGCTTCAGGATGATAGTGGTCTCGCCCGGCTTGGAGTAGCTGCTGATCTCATCGATGTCCGGCGTCTCCTGCAGCTTCTTCTCCAGCTTGTCGGTGACCTGCTCGGCCATCTGCAGCGAGGTCGCGCCCGGCCAGTTGGCCCGCACCACCATCGCCCGGAAGGTGAACGGCGGATCTTCATCCTGGCCCAGGTTGGAATAGCTCAGCATGCCGCCTATCAGCAGCACCGCGATCAGGTAGCGCGTGAGCGGGATGTGCTCCAGCGCCCAACGCGAAAGATTGAATCCCTTCATTTGGCGGTCCCCGCTACAACAGGAGCCGGGGTCGACGTAGCAGGCAAGTCATTCCCGAGGATCTTGACCTTCTGGCCCGGCTTGAGCAGGTTGACGCCCGCAGTGACCACGGTCTGGCCAACCTTGACGCCGCCAGCCAGCACGATCTCGTTGCCGGCCGCGCCGGCGATGGTCACCGGCACCAGCTTGACGACACCGCCGTCCACCACCCACACCGACGAGGCCGATTTTTCATAGTACAGCGCCGTCAGCGGCACCTTGATCTGCGGCGTGGCCGTCTTGGAGGCGAACTGCACCACGGCGGTCATGCCCAGTTTGGCTTCGGCCAGCGAGTCGGGAATCGAGACCTTGACGGTATAGGTACGGGTGGATGGATCGGCCACCGGCGAAATTTCGCGGATCTTGCCGGCCACCGCGTTTTTCGGATCGGCCCACAGCCGCACCTGCACGTCCGGCACGCGGCGCAGGGTCTCGACCTTGTCTTCCGGCAGGCCGATGACGATTTCCTTCTCGCCCTGCTTGGCCACGCGCACCACGGGCGTGCCCGGCTGCACCACCTGGCCGACTTCGGCGTCGACCGCTGTCACGACACCGTCAACATCGGACACTAAACTGGCATAGCCCGCCTGGTTGGACTGGCCGCGATAGGCCGCCTGCGAGGCGTCCACATTGGCTTGCGCCGCCTTGAAGGTGGAATCCTTGGAATCGAGCACGGCCTGGCTGACGAAGTTCTTGCTGCGCAATTCCTGATAGCGCTTGAGCTCGGCCTTGGCCAGGTCGCGGTTGGTCTCTGCCGCACGCAGGCCGGCCAGCGCCTGCGCCTGCGCCAGCTGCAAATCCTGCGGATCGAGCTGCATCAGGACCTGGCCGTGCTTGACCAGGGTGCCGACATCGACCTTGCGGGTAACGATCTTGCCGCCAACGCGGAAGGCCAGGCGCGATTCCACGCGGGCCCGCACCTCGCCGGAAAACTCGGCGTTGACGTCGATGTCGCTGCTGGTGAGCACGATGGCGCGCACCGGGCGGATGTCTTCGGTCTTCTCGGCGGGCTTGGAGCATGCGGCCAGCACGGCGGCGGCCAAAATACTCAATATAAGGGGGTAAATCTGACGCTGTTTTTTAAAGGCGACCACGGTGTATTCCTTTAGCTTGCTCTGGAGTGTAGATGGCACTACTATTACGGCTCGGAAATTAATGACTTTCCGTTAATTTATTATAAGCCTAGCCCATCCGTTTGCAAATGACTTTCGCGTCATTAATTTTAACTATGCTTTTTAGCAATACAATCTATGCCGGTTGAACACTACGAAAATTTCCCTGTTGCATCATTTCTGCTGCCGCGTCGCTTGCGGCCGGCAGTGGAAGCGATCTACGCCTTCGCCCGCAGCGCCGACGACCTGGCCGACGAGGGCGACGTCACGCCGGAGCAGCGACTGGCCGCGCTGAACGCCTACGAGGCGGCGCTGGCGCGCATTGAGGCGGGCGGCACAGGGCATGAGCCGATGTTCGAACGGCTGGCGCAGGCGATCAACGAATACCAGCTGCCGGTCAAGCCGCTGTATGAGCTGCTGTCGGCCTTCAAGCAGGATGTACTGGTGAGCCGCTACGCGACCTACGACGCGCTGCTGGACTACTGTGCCCGCTCGGCCAACCCGGTCGGCTTCCTGATGCTGCATCTGTACGGCCAGGCCGGCGAGGAAAACATCCGTGATTCCGACGCCATCTGCACGGCGCTACAACTGATCAACTTCCTGCAAGATGTGGCGATCGACATCCATAAGGAGCGCATCTATATCCCGCTGGAGGATTTGAACCGCTACGCGATCTCGCCGGCAGCGCTCGACCACGCCAGCGCCCGGCCGCGCTGGCGCTCGATGATGAAGTTTGAGGTGGACCGTGCCCGCGCGCTGATGCTGAGCGGCGCGCCGCTGGCGCTGCGCCTGAACGGCCGCATCGGCTTCGAACTGCGCATGGTGGTGCAAGGCGGCCTGCGCATCCTGGACGCCATCGAGGCGGCCCAATACGACGTCTTCCTGCACCGTCCCAAGCTGGCCACGCGCGATTGGCTGGGCATTTTCTGGGCCGCCGTGCGAATGAAGAAATAGCCGCGCACGATTAAATCGTTGCCTCTGCACAATTTCCCTTCCTCATGCTACCTTCGCAGGTAGAAAATGGAGAGGTGGCATCATGCAGACGCAAGATCGGTCATCGCGACCGGATATGGAAACATCGAAAGTGGTGGAATTGGGCGTCAACCTGCTGCAAAGCCGGGGACGGGCGTTTGCGTCGGAGTTTTTGGTGCGCAGGAATATACCGTTCAGCGTCATCGTGCGGGTACTGTCCGATCCGCCGGGACGCCGCCGCGCCGGCAGCCTGCGGCGCTAACAGCGCAGGGCCGGCATCAGTCACATGGAAGCCGGCGGGCCCTTCAGCTCGACCACATTTCCCTCGGGGTCGGTCAGGTAGATCGACGGCCCCTCGCCCTCCGCGCCGTAGCGCGACTCCAGCTGTCCCGCCGTCACGCCATGCGCCTGCAGGTGCGCGCGGATCACCACGTCATCGAAGGGCTCCACCCGCAGGCAGAAGTGATCCATGTTGCGCCCCTCGGCGCCCGGCGGCGCACCGCCCGCGCGACCAAGCTTGCCGTCCACCGGCACCAGGTCGATCAGCGAGCTGCCGGCGCGCAGCTGCACCAGGCCGATTTCATCCTGCCGGCGCTCGATCGTGCAGCCCAGCGCGCCGCAGTAAAAGTCCAGCATGCGCTCCAGCCCGACCACGCGCAGCACCAGATGATCTATTTCACGAATACGTATCATGCCCTTCCCTCCATGGCGACATAAGCCCACATTGTGACACTTAAGCTATAGAATAGCGGCTTCGATGTCATCCTTGCTTTTTTATTCATGTCTCCCGACGACTACTGCCAGCAAAAGACCGCCCAGAGCGGCTCCAGTTTTTACTACAGCTTCCTGTTCCTGCCGCCGGAGCGTCGCCGCGCAATCACCGCCCTGTATGCGTTTTGCCGCGAAGTGGATGACACCGTCGACGAGTGCACCGACGAATCGATCGCCCGCATCAAGCTGGCCTGGTGGCGCAAGGAAATCGCCAATATGTACGAAGGCCAGCAGACCCACCCCGTCACGCAGGCGCTGCAGCCGCACCTGGCCGCCTACAACCTGCAGCAGCAGCACCTGCAGGCGATCATCGACGGCATGGAGATGGACCTCAACCAGACCCGCTACCTCGACTACGCCGCGCTGACCAAGTACTGCTGGCATGTGGCCAGCGTGGTGGGCATCCTGTCGGCCAGTATCTTCGGCGCGACTCGGCCGGAGACGCTGCAGTACGCGGAAAAACTGGGCCACGCCTTCCAGCTGACCAACATCATCCGCGACGTCGGCGAAGATGCGCGCAAAGGCCGCATCTACCTGCCGATCAACGAGCTGCAGCAGTTCAACGTCACCGCAGCCGACCTGCTCAACGCCCGCCACAGCGAGAATTTCGAAAGGCTGATGGCCTTCCAGGCCGACCGCGCGCAGAAGGTCTACGACGAGGCGTTCGCGCTGCTGCCCAAGGAAGACCGCCGCGCCCAGCGCCCCGGCCTGATGATGTCCGCCATCTACCGTACGTTGCTGAGCGAAGTGCAGGCCGACGGCTTCCACGTGCTCAGCCAGCGCATCTCGCTGACGCCTATCCGCAAGCTCTGGCTGGCGTGGAAGACCTACGTTCGTGGCTAAAAAGAGCGTGGACAAGCGCGCCGGCAAGTGCGAGCCGGGGCTGACCTCGCGCTCGGTGGCCGTGATTGGCAGCGGCTGGGCCGGTTGCGCCGCAGCCGTGGAGATGGCGCGCGCCGGCTACAAGGTCACGCTGCTCGAGGCGGCCCGCACCCTGGGCGGACGCGCCCGCCGCATCGAAACCGACCACCGCCACCTGGACAACGGCCAGCACATCCTGCTGGGCGCCTACAGCGCGACGCTGCGGCTGATGAAGCTGGCCGGCGTCGAGCGCGACCGGGCCTTGCTATCCTTGCCGCTGCAAATGCGCTACCCGGCCGGCAGCGGCGGCATGGATTTCGTCGCGCCACGCCTGCCGCTGCCCGCGCCGCTGCACCTGGCGCTGGCGCTGCTGCGCGCCAAGGGCCTGGAGCGGGCCGATAAACTCAGCCTGGCGCGCTTCTCCACCACCGCGCGCTGGATGGGCTGGACCCTGCACAGCGATTGCAGCGTGGCCGAGCTGCTGCAACGCTTCGACCAGACCCCGCGCCTGATCCAGCTGATGTGGCGCCCGCTGTGCCTGGCCGCGCTGAACACGCCGCCGGAGCGCGCCTCCGCCCAAATCTTCCTCAACGTGCTGCGCGACAGCCTGGGCGCCAAACGCAGCGCCTCGGACATGCTGCTGCCGCGCGCCGACCTGTCCGCCCTGCTGCCCGACGCGGCGGCGGCCCTGGTCGAAGCGCACGGCGGATCGGTGCGCACCGGCGCCAAGGTGCAGGCCCTGCGCTCGATCGAAGGCCGTTTATGGCAGCTCGACATCAGCGGCGCGGCCGTGGGCGGCAACTGGAGCACCTATTTCAGCGGCGTGGTGCTGGCCACCGGCGCCAGCCAGGCCGCCACCCTGCTGCACGGCATCCCCGACTGCGACACCTCGGCCCTGTGCCGCCAGCTGACCGCCTTCGAGCCGGAAGCCATCACCACCTGCTACCTGCAATACGCCCCGGCCACACGGCTGGACCTGCCTTTCTTCGCCCTGCTGGACGATCCGGACCAGCATCAATGGGGCCAGTTCGTGTTCGACCGCGGCCAACTCGACGCCAGCCAGGCCGGTTTGCTGGCGGTGGTCATCAGCGCCTCCGGCAGCGCCGCCGCCCAAAGCCAGGACTTGCTGGCCGAAGCCGTCGCGGTCCAGCTGGCGGCGGTGTTCCAGCGCCCGGAGCTGGGGCGGCCCAGCTGGTTCAAGGTCATCACCGAGAAACGCGCCACCTACGCCTGCACGCCCGGCCTGGTCCGGCCGGACAACGCCAGCGGCCTGCCGGGACTGGTCATCGCCGGCGACTACACCGCCGGCGACTACCCGGCCACGCTGGAATCGGCGGTCCGCAGCGGGGTCGCCGCCGCCGGGCTGCTCAAGGGGGCCACCATCTAGTCCCCGCTTTTTGTCGCCTGCCCCGCAATTTATGCAGCCTGTCACATGCCGATGGCATCCGGGCGAGCGCTTGCGTACAGTAGCACCATCGACAAAAGACAAATATTGGAATCAACATGAACATCTCTCTCAGCTTGAAAATCCTTGCCTTGATCGCCTTCGTGGCGGCCAGCACGGTATCCATCGTGCAGACCGCACCGGTGGCAAGCAGCGCGATGGCCATGGCACACAGCAGCGCAACATTGGGTATTTGACATCATGAACAAGCAGGCATACCTCGACGCGCTCAAACAGGCCATGCAGGGCCTGCCGCCGGAAACGGTGGCCAAGACCCTGGCCTACTACGAGCAGCGCTTCATCGACGGCCTGGTGGCCGGCCGCAGCGAAGCCGAGGTCTACAAGGAGCTCGACGAGCCGCGCAAGGTCGCCATGACGCTGCGCGCCAGTGTGCACCTGCACGCCTTCGAGCAAAAGAAAACCCCGGTCAACCTGGCCCGCATGGTGGTGTCCTTCATCGGCCTGGCGATCTTCAACCTGTTCATGGTGATCCCGGCGATGGTGTATGCCTCGCTGCTGGGCGCCGTCTACGTTTCCGCCTTCGCCTTCTACATCGCCGGCATCGCGCTGGTGTCGAGCGGCCTGTCGGGCCAGAACGAGCTGGCGCTGGAAGGCCCGCTGCGCCACATCATGGCGTTCACCAACTCGCATTTCGACTCGAATGACGAGGAACAGGATATTCAGGGCTGGCGCATGGCCATCAGCAACATGGGCATCCAGGTCAGCAAGGACCCGGAGAACACCGACGGCGGCAACGGCGACGACAACCTGAGCCGCAGCGGCCGCCTGCTGAACCGCGCCGAGGCGGTCGCCACCGGCGACCTGCACATCACCACGGATTTCGACAGCGGCGCCCGCGCCAGCCAGTCGCTGATCGGCTTCGGCCTGATCTTGGGCGGGATCGGGCTGTGCCTGATCAGCATCGTCGTCACCCGCTACACCATGATCGGCCTGAGACGGTATGTAGCAATGAATGTGTCCCTGCTTCGCGGACGCTAAGGAGTCATGACCATGCGCGCATTATTGAAAATCGGGACCAGCCTGCTGCTGCTGTCCTTTGTCCTGATCGGCATCAGCTACAGCATGCTGAAGGCCTACGGCAGCACCAGCCCGACCAGTTCGGCCGGCCGCGCCCTCGGCGGCGAAACCCGCAAGATCGACGCCATGGCCAGCGCCGTGGAGCTGAGCGGGCCGATCGACCTGGTACTGATCCAGGGCCCGGTGGCGTCGCTCAAGGTGCGCGGTGAGCAGCGCTCGCTGGCCAATATCGAAACCATCCAGGACGGCCGCGACCTGCACATCGGCACCAAGGGCATGCTGCTCAATCCGCGCCATCCCTTGCAGGTGGAGCTGGTGCTGCCGCAGCTGGAAGAGCTGGTGGTGCGCAGCAGCGGCGAGACCAAGGTGAGCGGCTTCAGCGGCGAGAAGCTGGAGTTGCAGTTGCACGGTTCGGGCAATGTGAACTTCACCGGCCGCTATCGCGACCTGAACGCCGGCGCCCATGGCAGCGGCCACCTGAACCTGAACGCGGGCAGCAGCGAGAATGTGGAACTGGAGATGGTGGGCTCGGGCCAGATCACCTCGTCCGGCAGCTGCAAGACGCTGAACGCGGAACTGACCGGCTCCGGCGACCTGGATGCGCGCCACCTGTCCTCGGACAAGGTGACGGTCAACCTGAAGGGGTCCGGCACCAGCCAGGTCTTCGCCAAGCAGTCGGCGGACCTGACCTTGCGCGGCAGCGGCGATATCCGTGTGTTGGGTAACCCCGACAACCGCAACGTCAGCCGCACCGGCTCCGGCGACGTCACCTGGGAATAAGCGACTAGCTTCGGCCCAGCCAGGCCAGGACATCGCGTCCCGCCGCCTGGCCGCCGGCCAGGCAGGCCGTCAGCAGATAGCCGCCGGTCGGCGCCTCCCAGTCGACCATCTCACCCGCCACGAATACACCCGGTGCGGACTTCAGCATCGTTCCCTCCAGCGCATCCCAACGCACGCCGCCGGCGCTGCTGATCGCTTCGTCGATCGGACGTGCGCGCAGCAGACGCACCGGCAAGCGCTTGATCGCCCGCGCCAGCTGCTCCTCGTCCGCGTACTGTTCTTTGCTCAGACATTCGCGCAGCAGTCCGGCCTTGACGCCCTTGATGCCCAACCGGCTTTGCAGATGGCTGGCCATCGAGCGCGCACCGCGCGGCCGCGCCACCTCGTCCGCCACGCGTTGCGCCGGCAGGTCCGGCAGCAGGTCCAGGTGGATCGTGGCGCTGCCGTCGGCGGCGATCTGGTCGCGCAAGGCGGCCGACAACGCATAGATCAAGCTGCCCTCGACGCCCCCTTGCGTGACGACGAACTGCCCCTGCTTACGGAACTCCTTGCCGTCCGCGCCGGTGGAGATGATGGCGACGGTGGTCAGCGGCTCGCCCGCATGACGGCTGCTGAAATGCTCGCTCCAGTCCACGTCGAAGCCACAGTTGGCCGGCACCAGCGGTGCCACGCCAACACCACGTTCCGCCAGCAGAGGCATCCACGCGCCGTCCGAACCCAATCGCGCCCAGCTGCCGCCGCCCAGTGCCAGCACCACCGCGTCGGCGCGCACCAGCAGCTCGCCGTCGGGCGTGTTCAGCACCAAGGCGTCGTCGCGCCAGCCCAGCCAGCGGTGGCGCATGTGGAACTGCACGCCGCTCTCACGCAAGCGATGCAGCCAGGCGCGCAGCAGCGGCGCCGCCTTCATATCGGTCGGGAACACGCGGCCCGAGGTGCCGACGAAGGTATCGACACCCAGACCATGCACCCAGTCGCGCACATCCTGCGGTCCGAAGGCGTCTAGCATGGCGCGCAGCGGCGCGGCGCCCTGGCCGTAGCGTGTGACAAAATCGGCATACGGCTCGGCGTGGGTGATGTTCATGCCGCCGCGCCCGGCCAGCAGGAACTTGCGGCCGACCGAAGGCATCGCGTCATAAACGTCGACTTGCGCCCCGCCCTGCGCCAGGGTTTGGGCGGCCATCAGGCCGGCGGGACCGCCACCGATGACGGCAACGCGAAAAGGTGTCAAACTAGACTGCATGAATTCGGTCCGATATGAGACATTGATACAGGAGACAAGATGGGCGCGACATTTTGGGTGAAACGCTATGTGCAGGCCGCCGTGCCTTTGTTCGCAATACTGGCGGCCGTGGAATGGATCAAGGGCTCGACCACGCGCGAGGATTATCTGAGCGCCGCCATCTGGGCACTTGCCGCGGCGGGCATCTTTACCTACGCCGCCTGGCGGCGCTACCGCAACGCCAAGGCCTGCGGCCTGTGCGACGACCTGGACGCCGCCCGCAACGCCGTCAAGGGCAAGAAGCCGTAGCCTAGCCGCCCGTCACCGGCGGGAAGAACGCCACCTCGGCGCCATCGGCCAGCGCCGTATCGGCGCCGCACATCACCTGGTTACACGCCATGCGCAAGGCCGGGCTGCCCAGCGCCTGCTGCCAGACATCGCCGCGGGCGGCCAGGTGGGCGCGCAATGCGCCGACCGTGCTCACACCGGCCGGCAGCTCCAGTGTCTCGGACGAGGCACCCAGCGACTCGCGCACGCTGGCGAAAAATTTTACGGTAACAGCCATCAGTGCATTAACTCGCTAAACGGTATAAATCGAACCACGTCGCCGGCCGCGATGGTCTGGCCGGGTGGATTGTCGATCACGCCATCGCCCCACACGGTCGACGTCAACACGCCCGAACTCTGGTTATTGAACAATTCCAGTCCACCGGTGGCGTTGATGCGCGCGCGCAGGAACTCGTTGCGCTTGTCGGCCTTGGGCCAGTTGAAGTCGGCGCGCATCATGAACGCGCGCGGCTCCAGCCCCTCCGTCACGCCTTGCAGGCGCAGGATGAACGGACGTACAAACATCAGGAAGGTGATAAAGCTCGACACCGGATTGCCTGGCAAGCCGACAAAGAATGCCTGTCCCACCTCGCCGAACGCCAGCGGCTTGCCCGGCTTGACGGCGATCTGCCACATATTCAGCTTGCCCTCCGCCTCGACGGCGGGCTTGATGTGATCCTCCTCGCCAACCGACACGCCGCCGGAAGTGATGATCAGGTCATGGCCTTGCGCGCACTCGCGCAGCACGGAGCGGGTGGCGTCCAGCGAGTCGGGCACGATGCCGAAGTCGGTGATCTCGCAGCCCAGGTTTTCCAGCAGCGCGCGCAGCGTGAAGCGGTTGGAGTTGTAGATGGCGCCAGGCGCCAGCGGCTCGCCCGGCATCGTCAGCTCGTCGCCGGTGAAGAACACGGCCACGTGCAGCCGACGCTTGACCGGCAGCTCGGCCAGGCCGACCGAGGCCGCGAGGCCCAGCTCCTGGCTGCGCAGGCGCGTACCGGCCGGCAGGATGATGCTGCCGTTGGTGATGTCCTCGCCGGCACGGCGTATCCATTCACCGGCCTTGGGCGCGTGGCGCACCGTGACCACATTGCCCGCCAGCTCGCACTGCTCCTGCATGACGACGGCGTCCGCCCCTTCCGGGATCAAGGCGCCGGTGAAGATGCGCGCCGCAGTCCCCGGCAGCAAAGGCTGGCCGACGTGGCCGGCCGGTATGCGCTGCGACACCGTCAGCGCCGCGTTGCCACTGACGCAGTCGGCGGCGCGCACCGCGTAGCCGTCCATCTGGGTGTTGTCCATCGTCGGCACGTTCATACCCGACACCTGCGCCTTCGCCAGCACGCGGCCGTTGGCCGTCAGCGTCGGCACGGTTTCCACATCGGCCACCGGACGCACGGCGCCGGCCATCAGGGCCAGCGCTTCGCCGACAGGCAGCAGGGGCTTGTAGGCGCTCATCGTTACAGGCCGGTGTTCGCCGCGATGTAGGCCTTCATCTTCTCCACTTCCGGCGGCATGACGACGAACTTCTGCGGCAGGTCTTCGATGTTCTCGAAGCCTTCCGGACGTTCCGCGTCCTCGCCCAGCGCGTCGAGGATGGTTTCGTTGAACTTGGCGGCCAGCGCGGTTTCCAGCACGATCATCGTCACGCCGGGTTCCAGGTTCTCGCGCGCGACCTTGATGCCGTCGGCGGTGTGGGTGTCGATGACGATGCCGTAGTCGTCGGCCACGTCGCGGATGGTGTTCAGACGGTCTTCATGGGTCGACTTGCCGGACTTGAAGCCGTACTTGGCCACCAGCTTGAACTCGTCGCCGTCGGCGCCCGGCTTGCCGGACAGGTCGAAGCCGCCGTGGGTTTCCACTTTATGGAACAGCGCGCGGGTGCGGTCGCCGTCGCGGCCCACCAGGTCGTAGATGAAGCGCTCGAAATTGGACGCCTTGGAGATGTCCATCGACGGGCTGCTGGTGTGGTAGGTCTCGGCCGACTTGCGCACGCGGTACACGCCGGTGCGGAAGAATTCATCGAGCACGTCGTTTTCGTTGGTGGCGGCAACCAGCTTGGCGATCGGCAGGCCCATCATGCGGGCGATGTGGCCGGCGCAGATATTGCCGAAGTTCCCCGACGGGACGGTGAACGACACCTTCTGGTCGTTCGAGGTGGTGGCCGACAGGTAGCCGCGGAAGTAGTACACCACCTGCGCCACCACGCGCGCCCAGTTGATCGAATTGACGGTGCCGATCTTCTGCCGGGCCTTGAACGGCAGGTCGTTGGAGACCGCCTTGACCATGTCCTGGGCGTCGTCGAACACGCCTTCGATGGCGATGTTGAAGATGTTCGGGTCCTGCAGGGAGAACATCTGCGCGGTCTGGAAAGCGCTCATCTTCTTATGCGGCGACAGCATGAACACGCGGATGCCCTGCTTGCCGCGCATCGCGTATTCGGCGGCGCTGCCGGTATCGCCGGAGGTGGCGCCGAAGATGTTCAGTTGCGCGTTCTGCTTGGCCAGCGTGTATTCGAACAGATTGCCCAGCAACTGCATCGCCATGTCCTTGAAGGCCAGGGTCGGGCCGTTGGACAGCGCCTGCAGTACCAGCTTGGCGCCGTTTTCGCCCTCTTCCAGCACGCGCAGCGGCGTGATCTGGCTGGCTTTTTCGCCTTTGCGGGCGTTTTTGTAGACTTCCTTGGTATAGGTCTTGGCAGTCAGCGCGCGCAGGTCGGCGTCGGGAATATCGGTCGCGAACTTCTTCAGGATCTCATAGGCCAGGTCGGCATACGACAGCTGGCGCCATGCATCGAGTTCGGCGCCGGTCACTTGCGGGTACGAAGCCGGCAGGAACAGGCCACCGTCGACGGCCAGGCCGCCCAGCAGGATGTCGGAGAATTGTTGGGAAGACGAGGCGGCGGCCGAGGCGGCGGCGCGGGTAGACACGTATTGCATAGATTAGAAAGTCCGGTTGAGCTAACGGCAAAAGGGCAGAACGGTACGAAGCGAGCGGATATTATAGTGCGCCCGGCCGATTCCCGTAAAATCCTGTTGTTTTGCCATCGCCCGGAGACATCACCACGGGGGTCAAGTCTGACATTCGGACACGTGCTCTGCCGTAAGCGGTAGCTACGGCAGAGCACGTGTCCGAATGTCAGACTTGACCCCCGCAGGTTCAGCAGGCCGCGTGGTTCACCGTGATCACGTGGATCGCCAGGCCACCCAGCGAGGTTTCCTTGTACTTGGCCTGCATGTCGGCGCCGGTCTGGCGCATGGTTTCGATCACTTCGTCCAGGCTGACGAAGTGGGTGCCGTCGCCCTTCAGGGCCAGCGAGGCGGCGGTGATCGCCTTGACCGCCCCCATGCCGTTACGTTCGATGCAGGGAATCTGTACCAGGCCGCCGATCGGGTCGCAGGTCATGCCGAGGTGGTGCTCGATGCCGATTTCCGCCGCGTTTTCGATCTGGTTGTTGCTGCCGCCCAGCGCGGCCACCAGGCCGGCCGCCGCCATTGCGCAGGCTACGCCCACTTCGCCCTGGCAGCCGATTTCCGCGCCGGAGATCGACGCGTTACGCTTGCACAGCATGCCGATGGCGGCCGCCGTCAGCATGAAGTTGCGTACACCGGTCACCGGATCGCTGGGTTTGCAGTCTTCCGCGTAGTAGCGCAGCACCGCCGGGATGATGCCCGCCGCGCCGTTGGTCGGCGCCGTGACGACACGGCCGCCGGCGGCGTTTTCCTCGTTGACCGCCATCGCGTACAGGCTGACCTGGTGCAGCGCGTCGTGCGGCAGGTCGTTGGCGCGGTTGTCGGAGGCCTTAGCGTCGCTGGCCTGCTTCCACAGGTTGGCGGCGCGGCGCTTGACGTGCAAGCCACCCGGCAGCTGGCCCGCCGTCTCCAGGCCGTGGGCGATGCAGTCGCGCATGACGTGCCAGATCTTGTCGATGCCGGCGTTCAGCTCATCGTCGCTGCGCTTGACGTTTTCGTTCGCGCGCAGCATCTGCGGGATGGTCAGGCCGGCGCGTTCGCCGTGGGCCAGCAGCTGGTCCATAGTGTCGAAGGCGAAGGGAATCGCGGCGGCCGGCGCGCTGCCCACCGTCGGCGCGGCCTGATGCGCCTCCCCCTCCTCCTTAATGAAGCCGCCGCCCACCGAGTAGTACACCTTGCTGAAGGTGCTGCCGTCGGCGCGGGTCAGCGTGAAGCGCATGCCGTTCGGGTGCTCGGTCAGCGATTCGGCCATGTGGAACACCAGGTTCACGCCGCGCTTGAACGGCACCTTGTGGGTGCCTAACAAGCGCAGCTCGCCCGCTTCCTCGGCGTGCGCCAGTTGAGAGTCGACGCTGGTCGGCACCACGTCCTGCGGGGTTTCGCCCATCAGGCCGAGGATCACCGCCTTGTCGGTGGCGTGGCCGACGCCGGTCAGCGCCAGCGAGCCATACAGCTCGGCGGTGACGCCGGTGACGTCGTCCAGCGGAGCGCTATCGAGCAGAAAACGGCGGGCCGCCACCATCGGTCCCACGGTGTGGGAACTCGACGGTCCGATGCCGATCTTAAACAGGTCGAATACGCTCATGTCCATCAGTTGTCTCTCTCTTTTTTATAGTGTGGTGAATTACGCCGCTTTGCCCAGGTGGACGTCGACGTTGGCCAGCATGTCGGCGACCATCTCGTCGACGCCGATGCGGGCTTTCCAGCCCCAGTCGGCGGTCGCGGTGGCGTCGTCCAGGCTTTGCGGCCAGGTGTCGGCGATGGCCTGGCGGCTGTCCGGTTTATAGCCGATCTTGAAGTCCGGCAGCGCGCGGGTGATCGCGGCGGCCAGCTGCTCCGGGTTGAACGACACGCCGGCCACGTTGTAGGCCGAACGCACCTTCACCTGCGCCGCCGGCGCGTCCATCAATTCGATAGTGGCGCGAATCGCATCGGGCATGTAGATCATCGGCAGCGTGGTCTGCGGGCCGAGGAAGCATTCATAGCGCTCGCCGCGCAGCGCCGAGTGGAAGATGGCGATGGCGTAGTCGGTGGTGCCGCCGCCCGGTGGCGACTTGAAGCTGATGATGCCGGGATAGCGGATCGAGCGCACGTCCACGCCGTACTTGATGAAGTAGTACTCGCACAGGCGTTCGCCGGCCAGCTTGCTGATGCCGTAGATCGTGGTCGGGTCCATCACCGTGGTTTGCGGTGTGTTGACGGCCGGGGTGTTCGGGCCGAAAGCGGCGATCGACGAAGGCCAGAAGATGCGCAGCGGCTTGCCGACCACGCCGCGTTCCCGCGCCACTTCCAGGATGTTCAGCAGGCCGTCCATGTTCAGCGTCCAGGCTTTCAGCGGCGCCGCTTCGCCGGTGGCCGACAGCATCGCCGCCAGCTGGTAGACCTGGGTGATGCCCTCTTCGGTGACCAGTGCCGACAGCGCGACCTTATCCAGCACGTTGAGCGTGGTGTAGCGCGCCGCGTTATACAGATTGGTCGGGCTGATGTCGGCGGCGATGACGTTCTGCGCGCCGTGCTGGGCGGCCAGCGCCTCTACCAGCTCGCTGCCGATCTGGCCGTTGGCGCCGATGACGAGGATGCGTTCTTGAGTGTTCATATTATTGTTCCTGACGATTTTCATGTTTAGTTCTTCAGCAGACCCAGTTCATGGCCCGCCTGTTCGAATGCTTTGAGCACGATTTCCAGCTGTTCGCGGGTGTGGGCCGCGGACAGTTGGACGCGCACGCGCGCCTGGCCCATCGGGACCACGGGGTAGAAGAAGCCGCTGAGCAGAACGCCCAGCTCATACATTCGTGCCGCGAATTTCTGGGCGACGGGGGCGTCGAACAACATGACAGGAACTACAGGGTGCGTACCCGGCTTGATGGTGAAGCCGATACGCTCGATCTCCTTGCGGAAGAAGGCGGTGTTTTCGTGCAGGCGGTCGCGCAGCTCGGTCGATTCCGACAGCTTTTTCAGCACGGCCAGCGAGGCACCGGCGATCGACGGCGCCAGCGTGTTCGAAAACAGGTAAGGACGCGATTTCTGGCGCAGCATTTCGATCACTTCCTTGCGCGCCGAGGTGAAGCCGCCCATCGCGCCGCCCAGGGCCTTGCCCAGGGTGCCGGTGATGATGTCGATGCGGCCTATGACGTTGTGGTGCTCGTGGGTGCCGCGGCCGGTCGCGCCCATGAAGCCGGAGGCGTGGCATTCGTCGATCATCACCAGCGCGCCGTACTTGTCGGCCAGGTCGCAGATCTTGTCCAGCTGGGCGATGGTGCCGTCCATCGAGAACACGCCGTCGGTGACGATGACTTTATGGCGCTTGCCAGCCGCCGCTTGCAGCTGCACTTCCAGGTCGGCCATGTCGTTGTGGGCATAGCGCAAGCGCGCGGCCTTGCACAGGCGGATGCCGTCGATGATCGAGGCGTGGTTCAGCGCGTCCGAGATGATGGCGTCGTTTTCGTCGAACAGCGGCTCGAACACGCCACCGTTGGCGTCGAAGGCGGCCGCGTACAGGATCGTGTCCTCGGTGCCGAGGAACTTGGAGATCGCCTGCTCCAGCTGCTTGTGCACGGTCTGCGTGCCGCAGATGAAACGTACTGACGACAGGCCATAACCATACTTTTCCGTCGCCTCGATGGAAGCCTGCGCCACCCACTCCTGGCCGGACAGGCCCAGATAGTTGTTGGCGCACATATTGATCAGCATTCGACCGTCTTCGCTCATCACTTCCGCGCCCTGGCGCGAGGCCAGAACGCGCTCTGGCTTGTAGAGGCCCTGCTCACGCAATTGGTCGAGGGTTTGCTGCAGGCCGCTGAAGAAGGTGCTTTTTGCTGGAATGGTCATGATGGTTCCTGTCTGTGGTACGATTTCACTACATTATGAGAAATCCGTTATATCAAACTCAAATTCAATATATCGAATATTACAGAACACCAGTGAACAGCGCAAGCCGTGCACGCGCAATGATTCACTTGAAATTTAGCCCATCTGCCGAATAAAACAATGAAAACACCTGTTTCGTCCAATGCACCTCCAGAAGTCGGCGCCGCCCTGCAGCGGCTGCGCCTGGCCCGTGGCCTGACGCTGGAGGATCTGTCGCGCATCGCCGGCGTCTCCAAGTCGATGCTGTCCCAGATCGAGCGCGAAAAGGCGAATCCGACCATCGCCATCACCTGGCGGCTGGCCAATGCGCTGGGGGTTCAGATCGGCGAACTGCTGGCGACGGCCGAGCGGGAGCAGGAGACCGTCCGCGTGATCGAGGCGCACGAGATCCCCACCCTGCCCGGCCATCACGCCGGCTATGTGCTGCGCATCCTGGGGCCGCTGGAGCTGGCCAGCAAATATGAGTGGTATGAACTGACGCTGGCGCCGGGTGGCGAACTGGCGTCGCAGGGACACGATCCCGGCGCGCAGGAACACCTGACACTGCTGCACGGCTCCGTGGAGGTGGAGGTCGGGCCAGACAAGAAGAAGATGAAGTTGGGCAGCACGGCGCGCTACCCGGGGGACCAGCAGCACATCATCCGCAACGTCGGCAAGACCGAGGCGAAGGCGCTGCTGGTGGTGATACACCGCTAGTTTTTACCCCGCACTGCCAGGCGGGGTCAGACCCCGTGCGGGGTCTGACCCCTAAGCGGTGAGCGGGCGTATCGCTCAGGCTTGCGGGGTGGCCGGTGATTACCAGTTCGATTCACGCTCCGGCGTGGAACTGATGCGGTGGATCGCCAGGTCGGCGCCTTGGAACTCTTCTTCCGGGTCCAGGCGCAGGCCCAGCGTGGCCTTCAACGTGCCGTAGATGGCGAAGCCGCCCGCCAGCGCGATGACCACGCCCAGCGCGGTGCCGCCCAGCTGCGCGGCGAACGAGACGCCGCCGATACCGCCCAGCGCCTTCTGGCCAAAGATCCCCGCCGCGATGCCGCCCCAGGCGCCGCACAGGCCGTGCAGCGGCCACACGCCCAGCACGTCGTCGATTTTCCATTTATTTTGTGCCAACGTGAACATCCAGACAAACACCGCGCCCGCAATGGCGCCGGTGGCCAGTGCGCCCAGCGGGTGCATCAGGTCCGAGCCGGCGCAGACCGCGACCAGGCCGGCCAACGGGCCGTTGTAGGCGAAGCCGGGGTCGTTCTTCCCCATCAGCAGCGCGACCAGCGTGCCGCCAACCATCGCCATCAGCGAGTTGACGGCCACCAGGCCGTTCATCTTGTCCAGCGCCTGCGCACTCATGACGTTGAAGCCGAACCAGCCCACCGTCAAAATCCACGCGCCCAGCGCCAGGAAGGGTATCGACGATGGCGGATGGGCGGCGATGGCGCCGTTCTTCATGTAGCGTCCACGGCGCGCGCCCAGCAGCAGCACGGCCGGCAGCGCGATCCAGCCGCCCACCGCGTGCACCACCACCGAACCGGCGAAGTCGTGGAACTCGGCGCCAAACGCGGACGCCAGCCATTCCTGCACGCCGAAGCGGTGGTTCCAGACCATGCCCTCAAAGAAGGGATAGACCAAACCAACCAGCAACGCGGTGGCAATCAGCTGCGGGTGGAAGCGCGCCCGCTCGGCGATGCCACCCGAGATGATGGCCGGGATGGCGGCGGCAAACGTCAGCAGGAAGAAGAATTTGACCAGCTCATAGCCGTTCCTGGCGGCCAGCACCTCGGCCGAGGAAAAGAAATTGACGCCGTAGGCGATGCTGTAGCCGACAAAAAAGTAGGCAATCGTCGATACCGCAAAATCCACCAGGATCTTGACCAGCGCGTTGACTTGGTTCTTCTTGCGCACCGTACCCAGCTCCAGGAACGCGAAGCCGGCGTGCATGGCCAAAATCATAATGGCGCCAAGCAATATGAACAATGCATCGGCGCCTTCTTTGTATCCACCCATCAAAATTTCTCCCCAAAATAATGCAAAAATTAACAACGAGCACTGACAAAAGCAATATTCGTTCCAATTTGGTGCAAATTTTAAGTGCTTGATTTCAAGGTGTTTTTATTTTGTGCAGGCGGATGCACCAGAGCCGTGCGCACCGAAATAAGGCATCATTTTGGTGCGCACGGACGAGGGCTCAGATCGGCGCGCCCGGCGGGATCGCCGGCATGGCGCGTAGTCTGACGCTGCGCGGATCGGCCAGATAGGCGGTAATCAGCCCCGCCGCCTGTTTGCGGCTGTCGGCGGTGACGCCTTTGCCGGGGTTCTTCTGCAGCCATTGCGCCAGCTCGCGCGCGGATTGGCGCACCTGCGCGTCGACCTGCGGATGCAGCTTGCCGCAGTCGAGCAGATTCAAGGTGGCGTCGACCACGACCCAGTTGGCGGCCAGTTGCACCGCCTCGCCACCAGCCACGGAGGCCGGCACCGGTTCGCGTTTCCAGGTCTTTTGCAGCAGCAGCGACAGCACTTCCTGCACGCCCGGCTGCTGCGCGTCGCGCGCGTGCTGCCAGGCGACGCGGTTGATGCGGGCCGGGTCGAGCAGGAAGCCGGCAGTCTGCGCGGCGCCCGCTTCGGCAATCGAGAAGGCGTCGAACACGGTGTCCATGCGGGTGGCGAAGTATTCGAGGCTGCGCTGATGCCCCATCGCCGGCGGCGTCAGAATATCGAGCACGCCGGCCGGCAGCGCCAGGTATTCGGCGCGCAGGCTGTCCGCCAGGCGGTTCAGGGCCTGGCGCTGCACCGCCGCCGGCGTGGCCTTGATGCCGGCTTTCGCCAGGCCGGCCTTGACGTCGCCGCTGCTGGTGTAATCGAAATCGCCGCCGCCGATCAGGCGCGCCAGCGCTTCGCCCTGATAGCGTTGCAGCAGGTAGACCGGCACCAGCCGCGCCTCCAGTTCGCCGATCTGGCGAGCGTCGGGCAGCACGTCGACCGAAAAGGTCTGCAGCGCGCGCTGGCGCACCGCGCCCAGCTGGTCCCAGGTCTTGAGCGTGTCCGGGCCGAAGTCCCACAGCAGGCCGTCGGGATGGCTGGAGCCCGGCGAGCGGTCGTCCTGATCGCTGGAGTACAGCATGCCGGCCGCGCGCGCATCGGCGCGCAGCTTGGCCAGCGCTGCCTGTTCCTGCGCACCGCCGCCGAAATCGCCGTAGATGTATTTGACGATGTAGTCGTCCCACGGGCCGACACCGACTCCGTAGGCATCGGCGATATCGACGTCGCCCTTGGCGTCGAGTTTGAGGATGGGGTGAGGATAATCCATCACCGAGCCATTGCCCATGCGGCTGGCCGCGAAGTTGTGGGCAAAGCCCAGCGTGTGGCCGACTTCATGCGCGGCCAGCTGACGCAGGCGCGCCAGCGCCATGGCCTCGGCCAGTTTCTGCTTGTCGGCCGGAGCGTTCTTGCCGTACGGTGCGAGCAGGCTTTCGGCGATCAGGATGTCCTGCCGCACGCGCTGCGAACCCAGTGTGACGGCGCCCCGGATAATCTCGCCGGTGCGCGGATCGGCCAGCGCGTTCCCGTAAGACCAGCCGCGCGTGGCGCGATGCACCCAGTGGATCACGTTGTAGCGGATGTCCATCGCGTCCACGCCTTCGGGCAGCAGCTCGACGCGATAGGCGTCCTTGAAGCCGGCCTTCTCGAAGGCGCTGGCCCACCATGAAGCGCCGGCGATCAGCGCCGAACGCACCGGCTCCGGCGCGCCACGGTCGACGTAGTAGACGATGGGTTTCTTGACCGTGCTGACCGCCGCCGACGGATCGGTTTTTTCAAGGCGATGCCGCACCTGCCAGTGCACGTCGATGCTGCTGGCGAGCGGCGTGGCGAAGTCATAGTAACTGGCGTCGAAGCCGCCGGAATATGGATGGTAGCTGCGCGGCTGCCATCCGCCAGCCTGCGCGCCCGTCGCGGGCAAACGCACCATGCTGATACGCTGGCGCAGCGACAGGCTGTGGGGATCGGCCGCAACGTGGCGCACGTATTCGGCCTGTCCGGGACCGGCGAAGGTCAGCAGCGCTTCCAATTCGACGTTGTCGGGGAAGGCCTTGGCCTGTTCGGCCAGCACCGCGCTGCGCGCTGCGTCGATCTGGTAGGCGCCTTGCTTGGCACCGGCCAGCCGCGCGCCGACGCCGTGGCGGTCCGCCAGCAGGAAGCTGGAGAAATCGACCAGATGGCGCTCGCCTTCGCTGGCGAGTATGTCGCCGGACCAGAGCACGCCGCTGGCGAACGATTCGGTGACGGCGGCCCGTTCATCCTTGTCCGCCGAGGCGGCGATGAAGTTAGTGTTTTCCTGCACCAGGAACAGGCGCGCGCCGTGCTTCTCAAAATGCACCATGCGCATCTCGCCCGGCTGGCCACGATCGAGACCAACGTCGTTCGAGCCCAGCGCATAGGGCAAGGAACTCAATAGCAGAAAGGGCTGGTCCAGCGCCGACACGGACAGCAGCACCCTGCCCTTGTCCGTATCGCGCCAGACGTCGATGAAACCGGGCTGCGATTGCAGGCCGCGCGTGACATCGGCGATCTTCCTGGCCGAAGGCACGGCCGCGGCTTCGGCAGCCGCCGCCAGCACCGGCACCGCCGGCGCGGCGCCCAACATCAGGACGGAGAACAGCAGCGGTCCGGCGGCTGGCCCGGCCCTCACTGCTGGCCTGCCGCTTTGACTGCCTCTGTCGCGCCGTCCATCTTCAGCGCGCGGCTGAGGAAGCCCCAGCGGTCCGCCACTTCCTCGATCTGCTTGGTGGTCGGCTTGCCGGCACCGTGGCCCGCCTTGCTGTCGATGCGGATCAGGATGGGCGCAGCGCCAGCCTGGTCGGCCTGCGCCGTCGCGGCGAACTTGAAGCTGTGCGCCGGCACCACGCGGTCATCGTGGTCGGCGGTGGTGATCATGGTCGCCGGGTAGCAGGTGCCCTTCTTCAGATTTTGCAGCGGCGAGTACTTGGCCAGCGCCTTGAACTCGTCGGCATTGTCGGACGAGCCGTAATCCGACGTCCACGCCCAGCCGATGGTGAATTTATGGAAGCGCAGCATGTCCATCACGCCCACCTGCGGAATCGCCGCCGCGAACAATTCGGGACGCTGCGTCATCGCCGCGCCAACCAGCAGGCCGCCATTGCTGCCGCCGCCGATGGACAGCTTGGCCGGCGACGTCACCTTGTGCGCGACCAGCCATTCGGCCGCGCCGATGAAGTCGTCGAACACGTTCTGCTTTTGCAGCTTGGTGCCGGCCGCGTGCCACGATTCACCGTACTCGCCGCCGCCGCGCAGGTTGGCCATCACGTAGACGCCGCCCATTTCCAGCCACGCCAGGTTGGCCACCGAGAACGACGGCGTCAGCGAGATGTTGAAGCCGCCGTAGCCGTACAGGTAGGTCGGATTGCTGCCGTCGAGCTTCAGGCCTTTTTTCGAGACGATGAACATCGGCACCCTGGTGCCATCGCGGCTGGTGAAGAACTCCTGGCGGGTTTCAAACGCGGCCGGGTCGAAGTCCACTTTCGGCTGGCGATACACGCTGCTCTTGTTGGCCTTCAGGTCGTAGCGGTAGATGGTGGTCGGCGTGGTGAAGCTGGTGTACGAATAAAAGGTCTCCGTGTCGCCACGCTTGCCGCCGAAGCCGCCCGCCGAACCCAGGCCAGGCAGCTCCAGATCATGCAGCGGCTTGCCTTTGAGGTCGAACACCTTGACCAGGCTGTGGGCGTCGCTCAGGTAGTCCACCAGCAGCTGGTTGTTGACGATCGAGGCCGACACCATGGTGTTGGCGGTTTCCGGCACGATCTGCTTCCAGTTCAGCACACCCGGCTTGCGGGTGTCGATGGCGACGATGCGGCCGCGCGGCGCATTGCGCTCGGTGCGGAACCAGAACACCATGCCGTCGTTGCCGATGAAGTTATACGCTGCGTCGAATTCCTCCAGCAGCGGCACCACCTTGGCGTCCTTGCGCGACAGGTCCTTGTAGTAGACGCGGTTCTTGTTCTCCGTGCCTTGCGAGGCGGTGATGATGAGGAAGCGGCCGTCCTCGGTGACTTCGCCGCCGAAGCCCCAGTCCTTGTGGTCGGGACGGTCGTAGACCAGCGTGTCCGCGCTTTGCGGCGTGCCGATCTTGTGGAAGTACAGCTTCTGGAAGTAGTTGACGTCGGCCAGCTTGGTCGCTTCCTTCGGCTCGTCGTAGCGGCTGTAGAAGAAGCCGGAGCCGTCGTGCAGCCACGCGGTGTTGGAGAACTTGACCCACTGGATGTGGTCTTCGATGTCCTTGCCGCTGTCGATGTCGCGCACCTTGATCTCGTTCCAGTCGGAGCCGGAAGCGGCGGTGCTGTAGGCGAGGTATTTGCCGTTCGGGCTCACCGCCAGGCCGGCCAGCGCGACGGTGCCGTCGGCGGCCAGGGTGTTCGGATCGAGCAGCATGCGCGGCACGTCGGCCAGGGTCTTCATCGTGTACAGCACCGATTGATTCTGCAGGCCGTCGTTACGGCTGTAGAAATAGCGGCCGCCTTCCTTGAACGGTACGCTGAAGCGTTCGAAGTTCCACAGCTTGGTCAGGCGCGTCTTGATGGCGTCGCGGCCGGGAATCTGCGACAGGTAGTCCTGCGTCAGCTTGTTCTGCGCGACGACCCAGGCGTGGGTCTCGTCGCTGTTGGCGTCTTCCAGCCAGCGGTAGGGATCGGCCACTTTGACGCCATGATAGTCGTCGGTCTGATCGACGGTGCGGGTGGCAGGATAATTCATGCCGGGGCCGGAAACGGCACAGGTTTGGGCGGAGGCGCTGTGCGCCAGCAACGCGGCGGCCACCAGGGCCGCACACTTCAAATGCTTCATGCGAAAGTCCGTAAAATCGAAGAATATTCGGAAGCGGCTGGCCGGGCTACGGCGCCGCCGGGGCTCAATGACATCAGTAACTACCACGCGTGACGTGACCGATCATAGCGCGCTTTGTAACAAATTAGCAACGATAGGAAAGCGTCATCGGCGTGTTTTATTCGGCGAGCAAGACGGCGTCCGTGCTGACGACGCGCACGTCATGCATCTCGTTCAGGTAGGCCTCCAGGTAACCTTTGTGCGAGGCGCCGACGACAACCAGCGTGCGGCTGCCGGGCCGCAGGGACATCGCTTCGCGGATGTTGGAGGCCATCCGCAAATTGCGCGTCTCCCAGTAGGCGACGTAGCCGCGGCCGAAATGCTGGGGCGACGGTTCTTCCAGCGCCGCGCCGAAATCGCCTCGGAACACCAGTTCGGCGGCGCCGGCGGCATTGTGCGCGCGGTACATCGCCAGCACGCCGGCCGGTGTCGTCAATGCGCCGCGCATTGCTTCGTCCTGGCGCTTGCGCTGCGCCGAAAACGGATTGGTCCACGCTGTCTTGATCGCCGCGCCGTAGGCGTTTTCATCGGCGATGTTGGCATCGGACGTATGGTCATCCATCGGGTAGACCCGCTCATGTCCGCAACGGGCCGCGAGCGACGCGGCAATCAGATAACTTTCATTGCGCTTTTGACGCAGCCCGTTCAGGATCTCCACCAGTTTGTCATTCAGGCCGTCGCCGGCGTGCTGCTCGTCGGCCGGTAGCCGCAGCCATTGCACGGTTGCGGAAGCGGGTTCGCCCGCCGCCAGGAACAGCGACGCCAGCTTGCGCCGCTGCCCCGCCGATGGCGCCGAGGGCCACGCGGCCAGCATCCGATCCACTTGCGCGGTCGCGGTGGGCACGTCCAGGCCGGTGGCGCTGGACGCCGGCGCGGTGTCCCAGCAATAGGACTTGATCGTGTCCTCGTAGCGTTCGGGGTAGCTGCGCAGGAAGGCGCACTGTGAGCCGGACAGCGCCTCGATGGCGATGGCCTTGGGCTGCCAGCTTGCGAGGCGCTCCATCAGCAGGCTCAGATTGGCGGGATCGAAGGACTTCGGCAACTGCGACAGGTGTGCGGTGCCGAGTACCAGCAGCTCGTTCGGCTGGCCATTTTGCAGCTTGAACGCGCCCGGCTTGAATCCCGTCCCAGGCGATTCAGCGGCGCAGACATTAGCGGAAAAAACGGCAGCAACAATGATACCCGCGAACAGACGCTGCATGGGGCCTCCTGGGATAGTTGGAATCGCGCCAGCTTAAGGAGGCTGCGCAAGGCTGTCGCAGACTATGCGATATACCGCAGATTAAGCTGACCGAAATGCAGATTTCCGGGATGGACTCAACCGCCCGTGTCGATGACGCTGTAGTCCGGCGCCTGGCTGGCGATCGGCGCCTGCCAGTTCTCCAGCCAGGCGATCAGCTGGTCGCCGGGGATGGGCCGGCTCATGAAATAGCCCTGCCCCTGGTCGCAGCCCAGCGCGGCCAGCAATCGCCATACGGCTTCGCTTTCGATCCCCTCCGCCACCACGCGCAGGCCCATGTTGTGACCAAGGTCGATGGTGGAGCGGACGATCTTGGTGTCGCCGATGTCGTTCTCCATGTTCAGCACGAAGGACTTGTCGATCTTCAGTTCATTCACCGGCAGCCGCTTGAGGTAGGCCAGCGAGGAATAGCCGGTGCCGAAATCGTCGATCGACAAATCGACGCCCATGGCGCTCAGGCGCTCCAGCGTGTGCTGGGCGCGCACCGGGTCGTCCATGATGGCACTCTCGGTGATCTCCAGGCAGAACGAGCCGGGTGCGAGCTTGTAGCGCGCCAGCGTTTCGGCAAACTTGGCCGGCAGGTCCTGGTCCAGCAGATCGCGCGTGGACAGGTTGACCGACACCTTGAGCGGATAACCCTTGGCCGTCAGCTCCTGGCACAGTTCTGCCGACTTCTCCATCACCCAGCGGGTCAACACGCGGATAAAGCCGGTCTGCTCGGCGAAGGGAATGAACTCGTCGGGGAACACATTGCCGCGGTCCGGATGCGCCCAGCGCACCAGCGCTTCCATGCCCACCACCTTGCCGGTATCGAGCATGATCTTCGGCTGCACATGCAGGCGGAACTCGTTGCGCTCGATGGCGTTGCGCAGCTCCGTCAACAACGACAGGCTCTTCTCGCTGGACTTGTCCATCGCCGGGTCGTACATCACGGCGCCGTCGTTGCGCTGCTTGGCCGTGTACATCGCCACCTCGGCCATGCTCAACAGGGCTTCGCCGTCGCTGCCGTGCGCAGGGTAGCCGGCGATGCCCAGGCCAGCGCCGATGTCCACCGTCTGGTCTTCCAGCGACAGCGGCGTCTCCAGCGCCTGCAGGATCTCGGCGGCCATGCGCTGTGCCGCGTCGAGGTCGGAGGCAGGCAGCAGCACGGCGAATTCGTCGCCGCCCAGGCGCGCCACCTGCGCCGACGACTGCCGCCGGTTGGCCAGCAGCAGTTGCAGGCGGCCGGCCACCTGGCGCAGCAGGGCGTCGCCGAAACTGTGGCCCATGACGTCGTTGACGTGCTTGAAGCGGTCCAGGTCCATCATCAGCACGAACACGGTTTCCTCGCGCTTGGCGGCATCGGCCAGGGCATCGTTCAGCAGCAGCACGAATTGCGCGCGGTTCGGCAGGTTGGTCAGCGTATCCCAGTACGCCAGCCGGCGGATCTCCTGTTCGCGCTTGGCGATCCCCTCGCGCATGGCGTCGAAGGCGTGCGCCAGGGCGCCGATTTCGTCTTCGCGGCTGGTGTCGATCTGGCCTTTGTAATCGCCCTGCTCCAGGCGCCTGGCGGTGACGGCCAGCTCGCTGATCGGCTGCGCGATGCGCTTGGCGGTGAACACGATGGCCAGCGCAGAGATCACGATGCCGCCCAGCGTCAGGCCGATCAGCCAGCGTTCCAGGCGGCTGTATTCGGCGGTCGCTTCGTCGATCGAGCGCGCCAGCAGGACGTTGGCGGTCTGGCCGCCGTCCTGGCCGATCGCCAGCAGGCGCGCGCTGTATTGGCCGTTGGCCAGCGCCAGGTCGAACGGACCGGCCGGCGTTCCGGGCAAGGCCTGCAGCTGGTCGAGCACCGATTGCGTCGCCGGGCCGGCAAAGGTCGAGCCGGCGGCCAGCCATTTGCCTTGCGCGTCGCGGGTCAGCACGGCGGTGTCGAGCGAGCTGATTTCCCGCATGTCGCCGGCCAGCTGGCGGTCGATCGGGAAGGTCATGACGATCCAGCCTATGGTCCTCGGCGCCAGGATGGGCATGACGACGATCTGATAAGGCCGGTGTTCGACGATGGCGATGCCGGTCACGCCCACCGACGATTCGGCGGCGTCCAGCATGCCGGCCACCTGCGTCTCCAGCGCGGCGGCCTGGCTGTCGTTGGTGGCGACGCTGATCTTGCGGTCGATATTGATCAGCATCGACAGGGAGGCCTTGATGCGGTCGCCGCTGTTGGCCAGCGCCGACAGGATGGTGCCGCGGTCGTTCTCGTCGTTGTTGCCGATGGTGGCCACGAAGGCGGTGTCGCGCGCCAGCAGGCGGGCGCCGAAGCGCAGGTTTTGCGCGTTCTGGTCCAGCAGGCGGCGGAACACCTTGGCGCCATTGCCCAGCTCGCTGCTGATGGATAGCCGCGCATTGTTGTCGATGCCGCGCTGGATCACCAGCAGGCCGATCAACTGCACAGCCACGATCAGCACCAGGAACAGTGTGACGATCCGGCTTTCCAGGCTGCGGAAGCGCATGCGCATGCTCAGGCTATCCCTTAAAGCGTGGTCGACGACGGGTCGTCGGCCACGATCGGTTTCATCGGCAGTTTGAAGACGGCGGCGGCGGGCGCGTCGCCGGCCTTCACCGTCACCAGCTGCTCCGGCGTGGCGCCGCCGACCGTGTTGTAGTGCCAGGCCTTGACCACGTACTTGCCGCCGGCCGGCAGCTCGATGCGGGCGGCGCCGCTGGCGTCGGTCTTGGCAAAGTACGGCGTGTCGACCACTTTGACGTAGGCCAGCATCTTGTCATGGATATTGCAACCCAGCACCACCGTGCCCGCCTTGTCGAATACCTGCGGCGTGGCCGACTGGCCGGAGTACAGCTTCTGGTCGAACTTGTGGGCCGGCGAAAACGAATAGATGTGGTGCCGGACCTTGTCGTTATTCGGGAAAAATATCTTGGCGCCAGTCTGCACCACGCTGACCAGGGGCACGAATTTCAAGCCCTTCTGCTCGATCTCCGCCGTGGCCGGCGCGCGACCGCTGGCCGGGCCGCTTTCCGGCTCGACGTAGACCACGGTATCGGCCAGGGCCTTGCCGCCAGCGTCCTGCACCTGCACCGTGACGCCGGTGGCGCCCGCGCCTGCCGAGCTCAGCAACAACAGGATGGACAGGGTTTGGCGGATGGTGTGACGGTGCATGGGCAGCCTGCTCTCGGTTTTTATACAACTTAGATTGTAGCGCGTAGGCAATATTCTACGACACGGTTTTTCACAATTTGCCGCAGATTATTTCCACACGTCATCACGTGGTCACAAAAGCACATTACGATCGTACAGTTAAACCGACTTTTGGCAAGCATTCACCGTGAATTCCGCTCTCAGCTCCAACATCATCTATCTTCCTCCCAAGGCCGAAGACGAGGAGGCGGTGTTGCGCGCCCACTTGTACGACATCCTGACCCGCCGCCAGCTGAGCGCGCTGTTCCAGCCGATTGTACACATGCAGAGCGGCGAAATCATCGCATATGAAGGCTTGATACGCGGGCCGTCCGACAGCCCCCTGCATGCGCCGATGAATTTGTTCAAGGTGGCGCGCGCCAACGACCTCACGGTCGAGGTCGAGCACCTGTGCCGGCGCGTGGTGCTGGAGCGCTTTGCCGAGCTCCAGCTGCCCGGCAAGCTGTTCCTCAACGTCAGCCCGGAATGCCTGTTACAGCGCGACGCGCCGCACGGCGAGACGCTGGAATACATCCACCAGATCGGCATCAACCCGGAGCGGGTCATCATCGAACTGACCGAGAACCAGCCCACCTACGACTACGAACTGATGCGTGAAGCGGTGCTGCACTACCGCAATATGGGCTTCCAGATCGCGATCGACGACCTGGGCGAAGGCTTCTCCAGCCTGCGGCTATGGTCGGAGCTGCGGCCGGAGTACGTCAAGATCGACATGCACTTCATCCAGGGCATCAACCACGATCCGGTCAAGCTGCAATTCGCGCGCTCGATCCAGGAGATCGCCGACAAATCCGACACGCTGGTGATCGCCGAGGGCATCGAGACCCAGGCCGAGCTGCTGGTGCTGCGCGATGTCGGTGTCGCCTTCGGCCAGGGCTACCATCTGGGCCGCCCCCACAGCCAACCGGCCCGCGCCGCGCCCGCCGAGGTGGTCAAGGCGCTGGCGCGCAACGGTGTCGCGGTCTACCCGCAGCGCGGCGTGGAAAAGAACGGCGTCAGCATTTACAAGCTGCTGCACCAGGCGGACTCGGTGCCGTCCAGCATGAACAACAACGAGCTATACGACATCTTCGTGCGCCATCCCAAGTTGCTGATCGTTCCGGTGGTGGACGACGGAGTGCCGCTGGGCCTGGTCAGCCGATTCGACATGATTGAGCACTTCGCCCGCCCCTACCAGCGCGAACTGTACGGCAAGAAGTCGTGCAAGCAGTTCATGGACAGCAACGCGCTGATCGCCGACAAGGACACCAGCCTGCAAGACCTGAGCTTCCGCATGGTGCAGGCCGACGCGCATCAGCTGTTCAACGGCTTCATCATCACCGAGCAGGGACGCTACCTGGGCATGGGCACCGGCCACGACCTGATGCGCGAGATCACGCAGATGCAGATCAACGCGGCCCGCTACGCCAATCCGCTGACCCAGCTGCCGGGCAACGTGCCGATCAACGAGCACATCGATCGCCTGCTGGAGAGCGGCACGCGCTTCTGGGTCTGCTATTTCGACCTCGACCATTTCAAGCCGTTCAACGACGTCTACGGCTACCGCCGCGGCGACGACGTGATCCAGCTGACCGGCCGCCTGCTCAGCGAGCGCACCGACGCCGACCGCGACTTCGTCGGCCACATCGGCGGCGACGATTTCATGATCCTGTTCCAGAGCGAAGACTGGGAGGCACGCTGCCAGGCCATCCTGGAAGAGTTCGGGCGGCACGCCGAGGATTTCTACAGCATCGAAGACTGCGAACGCGGCGGCTACATCAGCGAGGACAGGCAGGGGAAGAAAGTGTTCTACTCGCTGATGAGCTTATCGATAGGCGCGATCCGCGTCGAACCGCACCAGTACTACACCCATCACCAGATCGCCACCGCGGCGACGGAATCGAAGAAGCAGGCGAAGAAGATCCACGGCAACAGCCTGTTCGTGGATCGCCGCCAGCAAGCCGGCTGAGCCGCTCAAACCGGACGCTCCGGGATCGCACGGGCCGTACGCCAGCGGCTGGCCAGCTCGACGGCCGCCGCCCTGGCCTGCGGCGTCAGGTCCAGTTCGGCATTCTTGCGATTGCTGGCCGCCGCCAACTCGCTGGCCTCGGCCGCCAGCGTCAGCCACATGCAGGACTTTTCGTCGTCGCGCGTCACGCCGCGCCCGCTGCCGTACATGCCGCCCAGGTTGAACTGCGCCAGCGCGTGACCTTGCTCGGCCGCCTTGCCGTACCAGCTCACGGCCAGTTCCTCGTCGCGCGCCACGCCCAGGCCGTTGGCGTACATCACGCCCAGGTTGTTTTGCGCGCTGGCGTCGCCCTGCTCCGCCGCGCAGCGATACCAGGCCACCGCCCTCGCCTCGTCCTTGGTCACGCCCTGACCGTTGGCATACATCACGCCGACATTGAACTGGGCGTTGGGCGCGCCTTGCTCGGCGGCCATGCGGTACCACTCCAGCGCGCGCTGCTCGTCGCGCACCACGCCGCGTCCCCGCACGTACATGCCGCCGAGGTTGTACTGGGCCAGCACGTGGCCGGACTCCGCCGCGCGGCGATACCAGGTGAAGGCGAGCTCGTCGTCCCGATCCACGCCCTTGCCGTTGGCCAGCATGATGCCGAGGTTGAACTGCGCATCCGCGTCTTCCTGTTCCGCCGCCCGCAACAGCCAGGCATAGGCGCGCAGCTGGTCGGCCTCCACGCCCTGGCCCTCGGCGTAAGCCACGCCGACCAGCCGCTGCGCTACCGCGCAACCCTGGGCGCCGGCCTGCCGGAACCAGGCCAGGGCCTGCGCGTCGTTGCGCGCCACGCCGTGGCCGTGTTTGTACATCAAGCCGAGATTGAGCTGGGCGCTGGCATCGTTTTGCAGCGCCGCCTTGCGGAACCAGGCCAGCGCCAACGGATAATTGCGGCGCACGCCCATGCCATGCACATAGGCTTCGCCGAGCAGGGTCTGCGCGCTGGCCACGCCTTGCTCTGAGGCGCGGTAAAACCACGACAAGGCGGTCTCGTCGTTGCGCGCCACGCCACGCCCCTTCTTGTACATCTGCCCCAGGTTTTGCTGCGCCGAGACCTCGCCCTGCAGCGCGGCCGCGCGAAACCAGCGCACGGCTTCCTTGTCGTTGTTGGCGACGCCGCGGCCGTTAAAATACATCACGCCCAGGTGGTTCTGCGCGAACGCCAGCCCCTGCTGGGCCGCCTTGTACATCCAGTAGAACGCGCGGACCTCGTCACGCGCCACGTCCTCGCCTTTTTTGTAGACTAGGCCCAGATTGAACTGGGCGTAAGGATTGCCGCGTTCGGCCGCCTCCCGGTACCATACAAAGGTGTCGTAACCTGTCTTCACCGAGCTTTGATTTTTCATCGTACACCTCTGGCCAACACCGTCGAAATGTTGGTTAAAGTGTAAAACGCGGCCCCGGCATGAGTTTGACCGCGCTCAAACGAGTCATGATGAAATGTTATCGTTTCTAGTGATGGGCGACCCGGCGCGCACCGTCAGGTTTGGGACCGAATGCATACACGGCAATAGCTATTATTGTCAGGCACCAGACGATCAGGGCGCCGGACGGCAAATCGTAGAGCGTGGACAACACCAGCCCGCTGGCGTACCCAACCGCGCCGATCATGTAGGCCAGCACCAGGCGTTTCTTGCCGACATAATGCCGCACGGCCAGGCCGGGCACGATCAGGCTGGTGAACACCAGGTACACACCCACCAGCTGCACCGACGCCGTCACGGCCAGCGCGAAGATCAGGTAGAAACCCAGCCGGCTCAGGCGCTCGCGCAGGAAGTACAGCAAGCCGCAGATCACCACCGTGCCGACCGCCGGCAACGCCAGCTGGTCGTAGCGCACCCACAAGATCTGGCCGGCCAGCAGGTCCTGCAAATGCTCGCCGCCGTGCGGATTGTGCGCCACCAGCAGCAGGCCCGCCGTCGCGGCCAGGATGAACATCACACCGATCTGCGCCTCCTGCACTTCCGGCCAGCGCTTCTCGGTCCAGGTCAGCAGCAGCGCGCCCAGCACGGCGGCAGCGGCGGCGGCGGCCTGCACGGCCCAGCTCTGTGGATCGAGCTCGGCGGCGCCGGCGATGATCACGCCCAGCGCCGCGATCTGCGCGATCGCCAGGTCGATAAACACGATGCCGCGCTTGAGCACCTGCGCGCCCAGCGGCACGTGGGTCAGCAACACCAGCAGGCCGGCCAGCAGCGCCGGCAGGATGATCATCAGGTCGAGCGCTTCAGCGTTCATTTATTTGCATCCATTAAACGTTGTACAGTCGAGTCGAACAGGCCGAACAAGTCTTTGCTCTTGTCGTCGCCGCCGACGGAAAACGGCAGCACCACCGCCGGAATCTTGGCGTGCTCGGACAGCCACTGCGAGGCACGGCCGTCCTGGTAGGCCGCGCGTATCACCATCTTGGCCGGCGTGCGCTGCAACTGCGCCAGCAGTTCGGCCAGGTGGGCCGCGCTAGGCTCCACGCCCGGCTTGGGCTCCAGCGTGCCGACTTGATGCATGCCGAGCCAGCCCATCAGGTACTCCATGTTCTTGTGGTGCTCCACCACGGCCACGCCCTTCAACGGCGCGGCCTGCTTCTCCCACCTGAGCATGGCCGCATCCCAGCGCGCCGCGAAGTCCTTCTGGCGCGCCTGGTAGTAGGCGGCGTTGGCCGGGTCCAGCTCGGCCAGGCGCTTGGCCAGCGCCACGCCGACCAGCGCGATATTGTGCGGGTTCTGCTGGATGTGCGGATTGCCGGCGGCATGCACATCGCCTTCGCTGCGGTCGACCTTGTTCGGCACGTCGAGACGCGGCACGAAAGCGCCCGCCTCGAAGTTGCCCGGCTGGCCGGCGGCGATCTTGCTGTTGCCCGATTGCTGAATCAGCACCGGCAGCCAGCCCACTTCCAGTTCCAGTCCGGTACACACCAGCAGGTTGGCGTTGCGCGTGCGCGCGATCAGGCTCGGCCGCGCTTCGATGCGGTGCGGGTCCTGCAGCGCGTTGGTGGCGCTGGAGACCTTGACCTTGTCGCCGCCCAGTTCATTGGTCAGCGCTTCCCATTCCGGCTCGCAGGCGAGAACGTTGATGGCGGCGTGCGCCGACGTGGCCGCCACGCAGGCGGCGGCAAGCAGCAGATGTTTGAGTATGCGTTTCATGCCTGCTCCTTTAGAACGAGTGGGCAGCGTGCGTGCCCAGGCTCATGATGTATTGAAGGAAAATCTGGTTGTCTGTGACACCGGGACGGGACTGGTCGCGCGCCAGCTGCAAACGCAGGCGCGAGAATTCGGACGGGCTGTAATCGACCATGAAGCTGCTGCGCGACGGGTTGTACGCCTCCAGTATCGGCAGGTTGGCCCAGGCCAGCGCGCCGCTGTCGATCAGGCCGATGCGCTGCGAGCCGGACGACAAGCGGTCATAGCGCAGGCCCGCGCGCCAGGTCGGCATGAACTGGTAGACGCCTTGCAGATACCAGCCCGACTGCATGCTGCGGTAGTTGCCGCTGGCCGCGGCGTCGGTGTCGACCGCGTAGTTCAGCGTGCCGCTTTCCTTGCGGCGGAAGTACTCGCCCTGCAGCTTGAAGTTGGTGTTGGTCGGATTGCCGTTCGGCGCCCATTTGTAGATGGCGTCGGCGATCCACATATTGGATTTTCCGCTGAAGCTGTTGGTCAGGCCCTGGTCCTGGTAGGCGCGCTGTTCGGCGCCGGTGTGCAGGTAGGACACGCCAGCGCGATAGCTGGCCGAATCGCCGAGATCGTCGCCCAGGTGGGCGAACACGCTGACGGCGCCGGCGCCGTTCTTGTTGCGGTCGTTGCCGGGGAAGGCCGTGCCGTTGCCGGCCTCCACACCGATCTCCAGGAACTGGTCGAGCGGCGCCAGCCACTTGGCCTGCACGCCGTCCGGCTTGTACTGGCCGCCGAGGAAGGCTTGATATGCCAGCGGCGCATCGACGAAGTCCCAGGTATGCGCGTGCTGGCTGTTCAGGTAGCCAATCGACGACAGGAAGCGGCCGGCCTTGATGTTCAGGCCGCTCTCCATGGCGCGCGTCTGGATAAAGGCTTCCTCGACGCTGACCTCGTTCTCGCCGGTCAGCGAGAAGGTCAGCTGGCCGGCGAACTGCGGATCGATATTGGCGGCCATGGTCAGCTCGGATTCGCCAAGGTTAAAGCCGCGCTTGCCGGGACCAACCTCGCCGCCGCTCGGCGCGAAGCCTTGCAGACGGTACTGGGTCGGGTCCTGCTTCAGGTTTTGCAGCGTGCCGCCCAGGATCATCGAGATGTTCGGGTTGAACAGATTGCTGGCCGGATTGGCGCCGCCGGCCGGTGCCGCGCTGGCGGGCGCTGGCGGCGTTTCGACATAGGCGGCCACCGCAGGCGCGGCGCCGGCGGCCGGTGCGGCCGGGGTAGGCGCCGCCGGCGCGGCCGGTGCAGCCCCGCCTAACGCCGCGAGCTGCGCCTTGGCGGCGGCGGTATCCGACTGCGCCTGCTGCAAGCGCTGTTCCATCGACTGCAAGCGGGCCTCGTAGGCCTCCTTCATCTGGCGGATCTCCGCGCGGATTTCAGCCAGTTCCTTCTGCTCTTTTTTATCTGCGGCGTAGGCCTGCGGGGCCGCCGCGGCCACGCTCAAGGCGGCCAGCATCACTTTATGTTTCAACATGTCAATTCCTGTAGACAGCTGCGATAAGCCGCCCCCTGCGCAAACGGCAGCGGTGACGGATCCAGGGTGTGCGATCAGGACAGGACGGGCGGCGCTCGCGACCGGAAGCCGCAGACGGTACGCCGGCAATCGAACCGCGCAGGCGCGTGGGTGACGGCGACCGAGGGATCGGCAAGCAGCGGGAAGGAATAGAAATGGCTAACGGCCGCAGAGCCGATCTGCGCAAATGCCAGGCATTGCGCGCAATTGTGATTCAGGCCCAGCTTGTTGATACTGCTGCTCGCATCCTCATCCTGCTGGGTGGCGGCCTGCACCACGCCGGTCGCGGCCGAAGCGTGCGACAGCGCGTGCGAGTAGCCCATCTGCTGGGAGAACACCAGCAGAAGCGACAGCAGCACATGGAAGAAGTTGCGGCGTATATTCACAAAATACCAACTATTGATACATAGTGCCGGTATTGTAATGCGAGCTACCGATTTTTAGCGTACTTTTTGTTTTTCGAGGAATTGGTGCACTTTGGCCGCCGCCAGTTTGTTGATCGCCACCAGCAAAGCCGGATCGACGCCGCCGATGCCGTAGGTCGAACCGATGTGCTTGCCGATATGGATCAGCACCTCGGCAGCCACTTCCGCATCGGACTCGGCCCGGTGGGCCGCGCTCTTGAAACGGATGCCCAGCTCGCCCGACAGATTGCCCAGCTTGTAGCTCGACAAATTGGGAAACACGCGGCGTGACAACTTGAGCGAACACACCAGCGATTGATAGCCGGGCGTCAGGCCCAGCCGGGCCGCCTCGGCGCGCAGGAACTTATCGTCGAAGCTGGCGTTGTGGGCCGACAGCGCATCGCCGCCGATAAAGTCCAGCAACTCCGGCACCACCTGCGACACCGGCGGCGCGCCGTCGACCATCGCCTGCGTGATGCCGGTCAGGCCGGTGATGAAGGACGGTATCCGCACATTGCAGTTAATCAGCGACACATAGCGCTCGACCACCTTGCCGCCGACGATGCGCAACGCCGCCACCTCGGTGATGCGGTCGCCCATGTCGGGCGACAGGCCGGTGGTCTCGAAGTCGAGCATGACGATGGGTTGGTCGAGCATGGTGTTCCTTATTAGTTAGCCGAACTTGCGTACGGCATCCAGCGCCAGGCCGGCGCCGATGCTGCCGAACAGGTCGCCCTCGACCTTGCGCGCCGACGGCACCAGCGCGCCGATGCGCTCGCGCAGCATGCGCACGCCGCTGGAACCGCCGGTGAAGAATACCGTATCCACATCGGCAGGCGCCACACCGGCGTCGCGCAGCAGGCTCAGCACGGTGTTCTCGACCGAACCGACCAGGTGGCCGATGGCGTCGTCGAACTGCGCGCGGTCCAGCTCCAAGGTCACCGGCGGCGACAGGCGGTCCAGCTCCAGCTGCACCTTGGCGGCGTCGGACAGGGCGATCTTGCCCTCCTCCGCCTTCATCGCCAGCCAGTGGCCGGCGCGCTGGTCGATCAGCTTTTGCAGGCGGCCCAGCTTTTCCTGCTCGGCCGAATCGCGCAGCAAGTCGGACAGTTGGGTCCACATTTTCTTGGTGTAGGCCTGGTTGATGGTGTGCCAGGTTGCCAGGTTGAAGAAGTAACTGGACGGCACTTCGCTGTTGTTGCGCAGGCGGCTGCCATAACCCAGCAGCGGCATCACGGACGACAGGCTCAGGTATTTATCGAAGTCGGTGCCACCGATGTGCACGCCGCCGTTGGCCAGGATGTCGTCGCGGCGCTCGGTCTTGTTGGCGCGTTCCGGCGACAGGCGCACCAGCGAAAAGTCCGACGTCCCGCCGCCGATGTCGGCGATCAGCACCAGCTCCTCGCGGCTGATCTGCGACTCGTAGTCGAACGCCGCGGCGATCGGTTCGAACTGGAAGGCGATGTCCTTGAAGCCGACCGAACGGGCCACCTCGGCCAGCGTATCCTCGGCCAGCTGGTCGTTTTCCTTGCTGTCGTCGATGAAATGGACGGGACGGCCGAACACGGCCGACGTGAACTGGCGCCCGGCCGACTGCTCGGCGCGGCGCTTCACTTCGCCAATGAACTGGGACAGCAAGGTGCGGAACGGCAGCGCGCGGCCGCCCACCTCGGTCTGACCGTCGATCAGACTGGTCCCGAGCAAACTCTTCATGGAGCGCATCAAGCGCCCCTCGTAGCCGGCCAGATATTCAGCCAGCGCTGCACGTCCGAAGGTGACCTCTTCGTCCTCGGCGTTGAAGAAGACCACCGACGGCAAGGTGGTCTTGCCCTCTTCCAGTCCCAACATCACCGGGTGGCCGGGCCGCACCCAGCCCACCGTGGAATTTGACGTGCCAAAATCGACGCCGCAAGCAATGGCCATGTCGACCCTTCACGTGAATAAAGGGGCGTTATCTTATCAGAAAACCCCGTCTTTCAGGAAAAATTGCAGCGGGACCACACCTGGATTAATATTTCTTGAAAGAAAAACGATAATTATTGCTATCGAGTAAGTTTTTGATTATGCTCGTTGAACTATACAAGATGCAAGACGCACTACGCACGCCACGATACGATGACCAAAACCAAGCCGACAATCGAAGTCTGCGCGACTGAACACAAAGCCAATATCGCCCGCGAAGCCCGCCGCGTCACCTCGTACGACGTGGCGCTGGTGGCTGGCGTCTCGCAATCGGCGGTATCGCGCTGCTTCAAGCCCGGCGCCAGCGTATCCAAGTCCACCCATGCGCGGGTGATGAAGGCCGCCGCGCTGCTGGACTACATTCCCAACGCCGCCGCCCGCAGCCTGATCACACGCCGCTCCAATATGGTGGCGGTGCTGATCACCAACCAGGCCAACCTGTATTACCCTGAGCTGCTGGCCGAGCTGAGCCAGCAACTGACCACGCTGGGCAAGCGCGTGCTGCTGTTCCCGCTGGCGCGCGAATCCGATGTCGACCGCGTGCTGGCCGACGTCTGGCAATTCCAGGTCGACGGCGTGATCGCCGCCGCCCACCTGTCCGACGAACACGTGGCCGAGTTCGAACGCCGTCACATGCCGCTGGTGCTGTTCAACCGCACGCTGCGCGACCAGTCGGTCAACACCGTCACCTGCGACCACCTGGAAGCGGGCCGCATGCTGGTCTCGCGGCTGGCCGCCGCCGGCCACCGCCGCTTCGGCATCATCGGCGGCAGCGCCGATTCCAGCGTCGTCAGCGAGCGCCATCGCGGCGCCTGCGAGCGCCTGGCCGAACTGGGCCTGCCGCCGCCGGTCGTGGTGCCGGGCGAATACGATTACAAGAGCGGCGCCGCCGGCCTGAAAGCGCTGATCGCGCAAATGGGCGGCGTCCCGGACGCCATCATCTGCGGCAGCGACGTGATGGCCATCGGCTGCCTCGACTGCGCCCGCCATGAACTGGGCATCGACGTGCCCGGCCAGTTGTCGGTGGCCGGCTTCGACGCGGTCGAGCCGTCCAACTGGCTGAGCTACAACCTGACCACGCTGCGCCAGCCCATGCCCAAGATGGCCAGCTCGGCCGCCAGCCTGCTGTGCGCCGTCATCGACAGCCGCGAGTCCCAGGTCGAACGACGCGTGTTCAGCGCCCAGTTCATCGAAGGCGCCACCGCGCGCCTGCGCCCCAAACCGGGCGCGCCGTCCGCGACGACGGCAGCGGCCCCCGGCATCCGCGTGCCGGCCGCTATAATGCAGTAAATGAACGATGCCAACCCTCCCCGCTTCACTCCGCAAGGCCTGATCCCGACTCCAGAGCAGACCGCCATCCAGCTGGCGCAGCACAAGGTGGTGCTGGTGGACGCCAACGCCGGCGCCGCCAAGACCACCACGCTGGCGCTGCGCATCGGCGAGGCGCTGGCGCGCAAGCTGGCGCCGGAACAGATCCTGGCGCTGACCTTCACGCCGGAAGCGCGCGACGTCATGCGCCAGCGCCTGCTCGACGTGGGCGTGCCGCATGCGCTGGCCAGCCGCGTCGCGGTGCTGAGCTTTGAGGATTTCGCCGCCCTGCAACTGGACCGCATCGACGGCGACCACCTGCGCCAGTGCGCCGAAGCGCGCCAGCTGAAGGATTACGCGCTGGCCGCGATCGACCGCGTCGGCGACCGCTATGCCGGCCGCCTGGACGGCCTCAATCTGCAAACCCACAGCATCGCGCTGGCCCAGTTCCTCGACGTGCAGCTGCAGCTGAAGGCGACGATGGCGCTGGCCGCCGACGTCGAATACATGGGCCTGGAGGAAGTCGCCGAGTTGATGGGCGTGCCGCTGGCCGACTACCTGACCACGGTGGAATACGAAACGCTGCGCCTGGACGGCGGCGCCGGCGCGGTCTTCCGCGGCCCGTTCGACGCCACCTACGACCTGGCCAGCAATCTGCAGGCGGGCGCCCGCCTGGCCGAGCACTTCCCCGACTACCGGCTGGTGCTGTGCGACGAGCTGCACGACCTGAACGAAGCCGCGTTCCTGATCCTCGACGCGCTGATCGGCAAGCCGCAATGCTACTTCGTCGGCGCCGGCGACAAGGACCAGGTGATCCACGCCAAGCTGGGCGCCAGCGACGAATACCTGAACCGCCGCTTCGCCCAGAACTACCCCAAGCTGGCGCGCTATCCGCTGACCTACAGCTACCGCCACGGCCCGCACCTGGCCTACGCGATGGCCGAGTTCAAACAGAAGCCGGTGGAGTCGAGCCTGCCGCTGCACACGCAGATCCGCCACGCGCACTACGACGACGCCGCCGGCTGCGCCCAGCAGGCCGTCGCCGCGATCCGGCAATGGAAGGCGGACGGCCATGCGCTCGACGGCTGCGCCATCCTGATACGCGACCGCCATCAGTCGATGGCCATCGAGAACGCGCTGATCGAGGCCGACATCGACTACCGCACCCCCGCCATGGCCGGCTACCTGCAGCGCGACGAGATCCTGTTCCTGCGCGGCCTGCTGGCGATCGCGCTGAAGGACTTCGGCGCCGTCAAGACCGAGCAGGTGCGCACCGCCATCGTCGACGCCCTGACCGCCTTCAGCGAGATGCCCTTCTCCGCGCGCCGCATGGACAACTTCAAGGCCCAGATCATCAAGGACCCGGCGCTGCTGGGCGAACTGTTCCTGATCGAAGACGAACGGCGCGACGGCGAAGAGCCGGACTACCGCGACGTCGCCAGCCAGGCCACCAAGAAAGCCGTCATCGACACCATCGCCTGGCTGTCCGGGGTCGATCCGGCCACGCCGGCGGCGGCCGTGCTGGCGGAAGTGTGCGAGCGCGTCAAGCTGGTGGCGACGGCGCGCCGCATCTTCGTGCGCCCGTACGAGGCGGGCGTGGTCAACAAATCCGTGGCCGGTCTGCTGGAAGCGGCCGCCGCCTCCGGTCACACGCTGGCCGAGTTCTGGGCCGCGCTCAACGCCCGCGAAGCCTTCGTGCGCCGCAAGCGCGAACGCAAGGCGGTGCTGATCGAATGCGTGGCCAACGCCAAGGGCAAGGAGTTCGACCACGTGATCCTGCCCTTCCTGCAGGCGGACGAATTTCCGCACCCGACCCAGGCGAAGGCCGAGGAGGAAAACCTGTTCTACGTCGGCGCCACCCGCGCCCGCGCGCGCCTGACGCTGCTCTCGCCCACCGACGCCGCGCTGCGCAGCAGCTTCATCGCGCAGATGCGCCTGCCGAAATCGGCCGCCGCCGCCGACGCCGCCATCGCCCGCAACCAGGCCAGCCAAATCAGCCAGCCCGGCCTGGCCGCCGCGCCCCCCGCCCGCCAGTACCTGACAGCCACCTATCACGAAAAGGACCAGGTCAAGGCGCTGGGGGCGCAATTCGACATCACGCGCCGCGCCTGGTACGTCGAAGCGGGCAAGGATCTGGCGCCGTTTGCACCTTGGATAAAAAAATAATGCGAAAAATAATGCGAAATAATGCATCAAGCCAATTTTTCTGAGGGAAACCCTTATATAATGTCGGTCGCGGCTGGTGTCCAGGCCTCACACCCCATGCACGTCCAAAAAACTGAACCATTTCGGGAGCATTTCCATGAAAGCACAACAAAAATTCCTGCTGGCATCCTGCGCACTGGCTGTTCTGAGCGCTTGCAGCACCCCAGCCCCAGTCGTCGCCCCAGCACCGGCTCCTGAGCCAGTCAAGGCTGCGCCGGCACCGGCACCAGCACCAGTGGCCGCGCCAGTCGCCGTGTCGCTGCCAGCCTACCTGGACCCAAACAGCTCGATCTACAAAAACCGCAGCGTTTTCTTCGACTTCGACAAGTACACCGTCAAGCCTGAGTTCAACGCCCTGGTTGCCGATCACGGCAAGTTCCTGTCGGCCAATCCTAACGTGTCGATCAAAGTCGAAGGCAACACCGACGTACGCGGCGGCGCCGAGTACAACCTGGCCCTGGGTCAGAAGCGCGCTCAAGCCGTGATCACCGCCCTGAAAGTACAAGGCGTGAAAGACGGCCAGATGGAAGCCATCAGCTACGGTAAAGAAAAAGCCACCGGCAGCGACGACGCCTCCCGCGCACAAAACCGTCGCGCAGACATCGTCTACCCAAGCAAGTAATCGCTCCACAAACGCCCGGCCGCAAGCCGGGCGTTTTTTATTGAGCGGCCGGTTTAAGCTATGCATACCAAACACAATATCCGCAGGGCCTTCCGCAAGGAATTCAGTGACTGGCGGGTCTGGGGCGCGCGCAGCCTGGTGGTAGCGTTCGCCGCCGTCGCCGGCCTGGTGGTGGTGGGTTTTACCTGGCTGTCCGAGCACGCCTTCGAACAATTCCTGGCGCTGTGCGCCCTGTACTGGTGGGCGCCGCTGGTCTGGACCCCGCTGGCCACCGTGGCCATCGCATGGATCACTCGGCGCTACATGGCTGGCGCCGGCGGCTCCGGCATTCCGCAGGTGATGGCCGCGCTGGAGCCGGCCGTCGCCCCCGGCCAGACCGGCGTCTTCGTCTCGCTGCGGCTGAGCGCGGCCAAGGTGGTCTTGACGGCGGCCGGTTTCCTGGCCGGTTTGTCGCTCGGCCGCGAGGGGCCATCGGTGCAGGTGGCGGCCGGCGTCATGCTGGCGGCCCGCCGCTGGCTGCCCGAACGCAGCGCCGTCAGCAGCCACGGCTTGCTGGTGGCGGGCGGCGCGGCCGGCATCGCGGCTGCTTTCAACACCCCTCTGGCCGGCGTCATGTTCGCCATCGAGGAGTTGTCGCGTACACCGGAACAACGCAGCAGCGGTCTGTTGATGGCGGCCATCGTGCTGGCCGGCCTGATGGCGGTGTCGGTCAACGGCAACGCCACCTACTTCGGCATGATCCACGCCGCCGGCATCGACCTCTCGCTGGTGCTGCCCGGCCTGCTCGTGACGCTGCTGAGCGGCCTGGCCGGCGGCCTGTTCTCGCGCTTGTTGCTGACCTCGCTGAGCGGCAACTCGCCCGACTGGTTCAGCCGGCTGCGGCTGCGCCGGCCGATGTTGTTTGCCGGCGCCTGCGGGCTGGCGGTGGCGCTCATCGGCCTGCAGTCGGGCGGCGCCGTGTTCGGCAGCGGCTACAGCCACACGCGCGACATGCTGGCCGGTTCCGACCATACGCCCGCCATCTTCTTCTTTTTCAAGTTTGTCGCCACCTGGCTGACCGCCTGGTCCGGCGTACCGGCCGGCATCTTCGCGCCGTCGCTGTCGATCGGCGCCGCGCTGGGCAACGACGTCGCCCAGTTCCTGCACTATCCGCAGGCCAGCGCGCTGATCGCGCTGGGCATGGTGGGCTTCCTGGCGGCGGCGACTCAGGCACCGCTGACTTCGTTTATCATCGTCATGGAGATGGTGGACGGCCACGAAATGGTACTCAGCCTGATGGCTTGCGCCATGGTGGCCCGCACCGTTTCCCGCGTATTGAGTCCCCCTTTGTATGCGAACCTGGCCCAGGTGCAAATGCAACGCCTGCCCCCGGCGCACTCTCTCTAAAGGGAGCTGTGTAACCCGCCATAGTTCGTTAAGCTGCAAGTTTCCATTCACCCCAACCACCGTTGAAGGAACCTTATGAAGAACTTGACTACGGCAGCCGGCGCACCAGTCGTCGACAACCAGAACACCCAGACCGCCGGCCCCCACGGCCCGGTGCTGCTGCAGGATGTGTGGCACCTGGAAAAGCTGGCCCACTTCGCGCGCGAGGTGATTCCTGAGCGCCGCATGCACGCCAAGGGCTCCGGCGCGTTCGGCACCTTCACCGTCACCCACGACATCAGCAAGTACACGCGCGCGACGCTGTTCTCCGAGATCGGCAAGAAGACCGATATCTTCATGCGTTTCTCCACCGTGGCCGGCGAGCGTGGCGCGGCCGACGCGGAACGCGATATCCGCGGCTTCGCCGTCAAGTTCTACACCGAGCAAGGCAACTGGGACGTGGTCGGCAACAACACGCCGGTGTTCTTCTTCCGCGATCCGCTCAAGTTCCCGGACCTGAACCACGTCGTCAAGCGCGATCCGAAGACCAACCTGCGCAGCGCCGAGAACAACTGGGACTTCTGGACCCTGCTGCCGGAAGCCCTGCACCAGATCACCATCGTCATGAGCGACCGCGGCATCCCCAAGGGCTACCGCAACATGCACGGCTTCGGCAGCCACACCTTCAGCTTCATCAGCCCCGCCAATGAACGCTTCTGGGTCAAGTTTCACTTCGTCTGCCAGCAAGGCATCGCCAACTTCAGCGACGCCGAGGCCACCGAGGTGGTGGGCCGCGACCGCGAAAGCTCGCAGCGCGACCTGTTCGACGCCATCGAAAACAAGAACTTCCCGCGCTGGAAGCTGGCGGTGCAGATCATGCCGGAAGCCGAAGCCTCCAAGGTGCCGTACAACCCGTTCGACCTGACCAAGGTCTGGCCGCACAAGGATTACCCGCTGATCGACGTCGGCGTGCTGGAACTGAACCGCAATCCCGAAAACTATTTTGCGGAAGTCGAGCAGTCGGCCTTCTCGCCGGCCAACGTGGTCCCCGGCATCAGCTTCTCGCCGGACAAGATGCTGCAATCGCGCCTGTTCTCGTATGGCGACGCGGCCCGCTACCGCCTGGGTGTGAACCATCACGCGATTCCGGTCAACGCGCCCAAGTGCCCGTTCCACAGCTACCATCGCGACGGCGCCATGCGCACCGACGGCAATCACGGCGCCGGCACCTCGTATGAGCCGAACAGCCGAGGCGAATGGGTGCAGCAATCGCAGTTCGCCGAACCGCCGCTGTCGCTGGAAGGCGCGGCGGGCCACTGGGACCACCGCGTCGACACCGACTACTACTCGCAGCCGGGCAATCTGTTCCGCCTCATGACGGCCGAGAAGAAGCAGCTGCTGTTCGAGAACACGGCGCGCGCCATCCACGGCGTATCGAAGCCGGTGCAGGAACGTCACATCTACAACTGCACCCAGGCCGATCCGGCTTACGGCGCGGGCGTGGCGGCGGCGATCGCCGCGCTTGAAGGCAAATAGAACAATCTTGCGGAAATAATAAACATCGGTAAAATGGGGCACCTTGTCGCCCCGTTTTCCGATGCCCTCCCTTCTATTCCGCCTGGCCCTGAGCGCCCTGCTGCTATGCCACTGCGCCGTCCGCGCGCAGGCCGTCGCCTGGCTGTGGGACGAGGCCCTGCTGCCCGCATGGTCGACACCGGAAGCGGCAGTCCTGCATCGTCACATCCTGCTGACCGGCGACACCGCCCGCACCCGTCCGCGCATGCGCCAGCCCGCGATGCCCGCCGCCACGCGGGTTACGCCGGTGCTGCACGTGGAAGTCAGCACCGTCAATCCGCCGCAGGATATTGAGGCCAGCCGCGCGATGATCGTGCGGGCGCTGCTCAACTCGGCCGCCGCCAGCACCTCCGGCTGGGTGCAGCTGGACATGGAAGCCAAGCCCTCGCAACGCGAGTTCTATCGCTCATTGGTCACGCAGCTGCGCGCCGCGCTGCCGACGCGGATCAAACTCAGTGTGACCGCGCTGGCATGGTGGTGCCGCTCGCCGGCCTGGCTGGACGGATTGGCCGCCGACGAGGTGGTGCCGATGTTCTTCCGCATGGGCAGGGACAGCGCCAGCCTGCGCGACATCATCGAACACTCGCCCGCCACGCTGCACGCCAGCTGCCGCGCAGACAGCGCCGGATTCTCGCCGCAAGAACCGTTCACGCCGCAAGTCGCGGCCCGCTATCGCAAAACCTATTGGTTCGACCGCCACGCGTGGAAGCGAGGCGGCGCGGACCTGTCGCCGCTTTCAAGGAGCTCTCCATGACCCGACTACTTCGTCCACTCGCCATCACCACCGCGTTGCTTGCCTGCGCCAACGCCGGCGCCAGCAGCGGCGGCCCGTGGGACTCCTATGTCAACCGCAGCGGGCCCGATATCGCGCTGAATCGCTATCAGGGCGGTGAGCTGGGTATCGTGATGCCGAGCTACGAGCGGATGTACCTGTACTCCGCTTGGCGCAGCGTGCTGCTCGGCGCGGACGGTTTAAAAGCGGCGCCGAATCCGCAAGGCGGCCTGCTGCGCGCGATCGGCAGCCGCAATGGCGGCTGGATCGATGCAGCCGAAGGCAAGAAGGTCTATGGCGCGTGGCAGGCGGCCGTCAACGGCGCGTTGAAGCGGGCGCCGGTCGCGCCCAAGGATGACGACAGCCTGGCCAACGGTTATCTGGAATGCCCGCTGGGCAGCTACACCTTCGCCACCGCCACGCTGAACGAACTTTCGCGCCGCAGCGACGCCACGCCGGCCCGCCTGAACGCGTGGGTGACGACGCAGCACCAGGTCTTCAAGTTCTGCGGCGACGATGCGGAAGCGCCGCACAATCGCTTCGATGGCACCAAGCGCGTCATCCCGGCGCCGGTGGAACTGCCGGCCACGGAGGCGCTGTACTGGCGCCAGATGCAGCAGTACCAGCTGGCGTCGGCCGCCTTCTATGGCGAGAACTATGCGCTGAGCGGCAGTCTGTTCGCCAGGATCGGCGCCACCGACAAGCATCCGCTGCGCCAGTGGGGCGAGTATCTGAGCCTGCGCTCGCAGGCGCGCGCCGCCGTGTTTGTGCCGGGGCCCAATTCCGAGCAGGCAGCCTGGCAGGAGCGGCTCGACGCCCGACGCGAAGGACCGGCCGCCGCCGCGGTACGTCTGGCGGCGGCGCAGAAGAAGCTGGCCTCCATCCAAGCCAGCGCCGACCATATCCTCGCCAATCCCGGGCTGTCGCCGCTGCACGAAGCCAGCCGCGCCATCGTGCGCAGCATGCAAGTGCGGCTGACGCCAACGCAGCGCTTCGCGGAACTGAGCAAGCTGCTGGAAGACCCGCGCGCCAATCCCTACCTGGACGACCATCTGGGCGACTGGCGCGTGCTGGCCAACGACCTGCTGCAAGCGCCGGTCGCCGACCAAGCCGACACCCGCGCCGCCCTGCGCAGCGGCACCGGCTTTATCGACTGGATGCAGACCGTCCAGCAGTGCCAGGAGTACCAGGCCAAGCCTGGCTGCGCGGCGGAACGCACACACGCGGTCGACCTGTGGAACCGCTACGCCAAGGAAGGAAACAAGGCACAGGCGCGCGTGTGGCTGCTGGCGGCGGTGCTGCTGTCCGAGAAGATGACGCCGGAACTGGAAAAAGCCGCGTTGCAAGCGCCGGCCACGGCCCCCGAATACCTGACCATGCGCTACGCGCTGACCCGCCACTACCGCGTCAGCAAGCAGGCCGACAAGGCCCGCGCCATCGCCGACGCGGTGTTGACCGGCACCGCGCTGGCGACCAACAACTCCACCAGCGCGCGCAACCAGTTCCTGCAAGAGCGCTTTGCGGTGGCATCGTCGCCGGCGGACGCCGCCAACTATCTGCTGCGCGCATCGAGCCGCGATCTCGATCCCGATACCGGAGAACTCAAGGCCAGCGAAGAAGCCGGCACGGCCTCTGCCCGCACGGACATCGCCGCCGACGGCACCCGTTGGCTCAACAGCGGCCTGTCCACCGCCGACCTGTCCGCGCTGGCCGCGAATCCCAAACTGCCGAAAGCCTTGCGCGTGCAGATCGCCGTCTCCACCTGGATGCGCGCCGACCTGCTGGGCCAGGACGAGGCAGCGCTGGCCGCCGCCCTGCAGATCGAACAGAACGCGCCGGCACTGACGGAGGTGATGCAGAAGTACCGCAAGCTGGCGGGCACGCCGGAGCGCCATTCCTGGATGCTGGTGAACGCCTTGAAGTACGGCCTGTCGCCGATGTACAGCTACCCCAGCGCCGACATCGCCGTGCGCGCGCCGGACGACACCCTGGCCGACATGTGGTGCAAGGTGCCGGCCAGGGCGGGCGAAAGCTACGGCGAAAACACCGAGGCCGAACACGCGCCGCCGATGCCGGAACTTGGCAACGCCGCCGCGCGCGACAAGGAGCTGGCGCAGTTGTCCGGCCTGAAGACGGCCACCGGCTACCTCGGCGATTTCGTCATGCAGCGCGCCACCGCCGTGCCCAAAGATCCGGAACTGCCGTGGCTGCTGTATGTGACGGTGCAATCGACACGCGGCGGCTGCCTGGACGCCGATGCCAAGGTCCTGTCGAAAAGCGCCTTCACCTTGCTGCACAAGCGCTACAAGAACAACGAGTGGGCACGCAAGACACCGTATTTCTATTGAGTGGAATCAAACGCGGGAACAGGCATAGGATTAGCCTGACGAATCTGGAGGCGCGCCATGCAAACCCTGGTCCAATCCCGCAAACATCCGAGCTACGACGACGATCTGGCGCTGTGGATAGACGCACAAGTCCAACTGCTGCTGGATCGCAGGTTCTCCGAGCTGGACTTGGAGCACCTGGTCGAGGAGCTCGACGGCATGAAAAAACAATACGAGCACGAGCTGGACAGCCGGTTGACGGTACTCGTCATGCACCTGCTCAAGTGCCAGTATCAAAAGGATTATCCGCAAAACAAGTGGCGCTCCACGTTGATCGAGCAACGCTACCGCATCTCGCGATTGCTGAAGACCAGTCCCAGCATGCGCAAGCAGGTCCCGCAATTTTCCGTGGAGTGCTACCCCATCGCCCGCCGCCGTGCAGCCGAAGAGACCGGTTTAAGCGAGGAAGACTTTCCGTCCAGCCTGCCCTATTCCATCGAGCAGCTGCTGGACCAGGACTTCACACCGTAAAGGGAGGCCATGATGCAGACACTGGTCCAATCCCGCAAGCACCCGAGCTACGACGACGACATGGCGCTGTGGAGAGATGCACAAATCCAACTGCTGCTGGATCGCAGATTCTCCGAGCTGGACACCGGAAACCTGGTTGCGGAGCTCGACGACATGAAGAAGAGAGAAATAAGAGCGCTGAAGAATCGGCTGCGCGTGCTGATCATGCACCTGCTCAAATGCCGATATCAGCCCGAGCATCTTCAAAATAAATGGCGCGCCACATTGATCGAGCAGCGGGAACGTCTGGCATTGCTGCTGGAAGACAGTCCGAGCTTGCGCGCATCGCTGCCGGAGTATGTGGAACAGGGCTACCCAATCGCCGTCAAACTGGCATCTGCGGAAACCGGACTGCCGGCCACTATCTTCCCGTCGCAAAATCCGTTTTCCGTCGATCAGATACTCGATCAGGACTTCACGCCATAACCGCAACGCCGGCGCGCTGCAGCAGCTGCTCGCAGCGCTGCGACAGGTGCTGGACCTGCAGAACCTTGCCCGCCTTCGCATACCGCTCGCGCAGTGTGGACACCGCCACCACCGCCGAATGATCGACCAGCCGCAGATGGCGGCAATCCAGTACCACTGTTTGCGGGTCGTCCTGCACGTCGAACAGCTCATTGAAGTGCGCGATCGAGGCAAAGAACAAGGTACCGTGCGGGGTGTATCGCCGCACACCGTCAGCGCCCTGGACGATGTCGGCGCGAATGTCGCGCGCGTGGCGCCAGGCGAAACTGAGCGCCGCGATCACTATCCCGCACAGCACCGCCACGGCCAGATCGGTGGCCACCGTGATGGCGGTGACCAGCACGATCAGCAAGGCGTCATGGCGCGGCACCTTGCCCAGCACCCGCAGCGAACCCCAGGCAAAGGTCTGCTGCGACACCACGAACATCACGCCCACCAGCGCCGCCAGCGGAATGCGTTCGATCAGCGGCGACAGAAACAGTATAAACAGTAAAATCATTATCCCTGCGACGGCGCCGGACACCCGCGTGCGGCCGCCTGAGCTCAGGTTGATCATGGTCTGGCCTATCATCGCGCAACCGCCCATGCCGCCGAACAGGCCGGACACCACATTGGCCGCGCCCAGCGCCACACATTCGCGGTCCGGCAGGCCGCGCGTTTCCGTGATTTCGTCGGTCAGGTTGAAGGTCAGCAGGGTTTCCAGCAGGCCGACCAGGGCCATCAGCACGGCATACGGCAGCACGATGTGCAGGGTCTCCATGGTCATCGGCACAGCGGGGATCTGCCAGGCCGGCAGCCCGCCGGCGATATGCGCCATGTCGCCCAGCGTGCGCGCCGGCAGATGCAGCAGCTGCGCCACCACGCCAACGCCAACGATGGCGACCAGCGCCGGCGGCAGCGCCTTGGTCACGCGCGGCAGCAGGTGGACGATCAGCATGGTCAGCGCCACCAGGCCGCACATCCACATCAGCGCCTCGCCTTGCATCCATTGCCCACCGACCTTAAAGTGCTGCAACTGCGACCAGGCGATCACGATCGCCAGGCCGTTGACGAAGCCCAGCATCACCGGATGCGGCACGAGGCTGACCAGCTTCCCCAGCCGCAGCAAGCCAAACAACAGCATGATGAGCCCGCTCAGCACGACCGTCGCCAGAAAATACTGCATGCCATGGCGCGCGACCAGCGCCACGATCACCACCGCCATCGATCCGGCGGCGCCGGAAATCATGCCGGGACGCCCGCCGAATACCGCGGTGATGGTGCAAATGAAGAAAGCGCCGTACAGGCCGGCCAATGGATTGAGCTGCGCGACCAGCGCGAAAGCGATGCATTCTGGAACGAGCGCGAACGACGTGGTCAAGCCCGCCAAGACGTTCCGGGAAAGATTAGTTGTCCGCATGCAAAGAAGTTGAAGCCATAAGTGATGCAAAAACGCAACAGAGGCCGTATTTTACACGTCCATATTGGATTTCTCGTCCTCATGGGTGAAATGGCGCACATTCAATCGTGACCGAGCCGGGCAAAATGGCATGGCATACTATGCAAATAACCCTAGCCAGCGTCACCGCCATCATGACTACTCTGATATCTGCCACCTACGCCCTGCACAGACAGAAAATAGCCGTGGAAAGGACGTTGTGTGCGCGTTCAGCGGAGGAGTCCCAACTGGCGGCCCGCTGGGCCAGCGCCTGGCATAAATTGGTGCAGCGCAAACTGGATCAGGCCGAGGCCTTGCCTTTGCCGCTGCGCATGGACTACACCGGCTTCAGCATGCAACCCGCGCCGCGAGTGCTGCACTAAGCTCAAAAAGCGGCGCGCAATTGCATGTATGCCATGCGCGGCGTACCCACCATGCGGCCGGCGTTGCCGTCGACGTTGCGCGTGTAATAACGCTTGTCGGCGAGATTGTTAATACCGGCCATCACCTCATAAGCCGGCTTGCCCGGCAATTTCCAGCTTAACTGCACATTCCACAGACGAAAGCCCGGCACGACGCCGTTACTGCCGTTCGCCGCCTCCGGCACGGTGTTGGCCGTGTCCGAATACTGCTTGCTTTGGTGCGTGGTCGACAGATTGGCCGTCCAGGCACCGGCACGATAGCGCGCGCCCAGCGTGTCGGTGTTGCGCGAATAGAACGGCACGTCCAGGCCGGCCGTCTCGCCCGAATCCTGGATCGCCCTGGTGTAGGTGTAGTTGGCGTAGACGTTCAGGCCGGCCAGCGCGCCAGCGTCGTCAAAGCTATAGTCGGCCGCCGTCTCGATGCCGTCGTGGTTGGTCGCGCCCAGGTTGCGGAACACGGCGGGCGTCGTGCCCGGCACTTGCAGGATCTGGTTGTCGAACTTGAGCTTGAAGGCGGTGACTTCAGCGTTGACCGCGCCAGTCTTCCAGCGCGCGCCCAGCTCGGCCGTCCTGGCCAGTTCCGGTTTCAACGGATTGCTGCTGGTCTGCGAATTGAGCTGGGTGTTCTGCACGGGACCAAAGGAGGTGGTGTAATTGGCAAACACGGTCAATGCGCGGTTCACCAGGTAGGCCACGTTCAACGACGGCAGGGCTTTGTTGTTGTCGGTCTCGAAGACCGACCTGGCGCTGATGTCCTGACGTTCCGACTTGATGTGCTCGTATCGCAGGCCCGGCGTGATGCGCCACGCACCCAGCGCGATGCGGTCGTCGACGTACACGGCATGCGCATCGGTGCTGTTGGCAAAGGTCGTCACCGCGCCGTTGACGCCGGTCTTCAAGGTCTGGATGTAGTTGTTGTCGTCGCCCCGTTCGCGCAGGTAGCGGTAGCCGGCCGTGACGTCGTGCGTCAGGCCGCCGGTGGCGAAGCGCTGCGTGTAGCGCGGTTCGATGCCCAGCACTTCGTAGTTGCGCGGCTGCCTGGTCAGCTGCGTCCTGGCCGCGTTGATCAACGCGCTTTGACGGAAGCTGTCGCTGTAGTAGGCCTTGACTTCAACCTCCTGCGTGGCCGACAAGGTGTTCAGGTAGCCGACGTCGGCACTGCGGCGGTCTCCGCTCCAGAAGTCGGTGGGCCGCGTGTTCTGGAACGGGTCGGCGTTGTACTGCGCCACCGTCAACCCGCCCGGCGTGCGCGAATTCACCTCGTAGTAGGACAGTTTGGCGTTGAGCTCGCTATGCGGGTTCAGTCGATAGCGGAACTTCAGCGCCAGGTCGTTGACCTTCTCATCGCTGCCGGCGCGCCATTCGGTGCCGGCCATGCCCGAATACAGCACCGCCACGCCCAGGCCGCTCTCGTTCTGGCTGCCGACGAAGGCGCTGTACTGGCGGTTCTGGCCGCCGTTGTTGAAGTCGTTGTAGCGGAACGAGGCGTCGCCGCTGACGCCCGCCGTATCGGGAATCGAACGGCTGCGGAAGTTGATGATGCCGCCGACGTTCTGCGGACCGTAGCGCACCGCGCCGCCGCCGCGCACCACGTCGATCGATTCGATGTTGTTCAGGCTGACCGGTGCAAACGACAGCTGCGGCTGGCCGTACGGCGCCACCGCCAGCGGTATCCCGTCCAGCAGCACCGTCGAGCGCGGCGAATAGCGTCCCGCCAGGCCGCGCACGCCGATGTTGAGCGAGATGGCGCTGCCGGCGGTGCCGGAGTTGTCGGTGGACTGCACGCCCGGAATACGGCGCATGACGTCGCCGATATCGGCGGCGCCGGTGTTGTCGATGTCTTCTTTCTTCAGCACGGTGCGCGCGCCGGCGAAGTTCTTGACGCTGTTCTGCAAGCCCGACCCCAGCCAGCTGCCCGAGACCTGGATCGACTCCATCGGCGCGGCGGCCTCCTGCGCATGGGACGGCATGGCCAGCAAGGAGGTTGCAACGGAGATCAGGGTACGTTTAAACGGAATGGTGGTCAGCAGCATGATGTAAGCGCGGAGGTGTATCAACAACGCAAATGATAACACTTCTCATTCTCAAATGTAAGCATAAGGATTTGCTATAATCTCCGCCATGTTCAAACTTGCGAAACGCCGAACGCTGCACATCTGGATCGCCATGCTGGCCGTCCTGTTCAGTGCGCTTGCGCCGTCGGTGTCGCGCGCTTTGACGCCGGCCTCGCCGTATGGCTACGTCGAAATCTGCTCGGTCGGCAACGTCAAGAAGTCCCCCGCCCCGGCCGGCCACGCCATGGAACACTGCCCGTATTGCGCCACCCATGGCGGCAGTTTCGGGCTGCTGCCGCAAGCCGTCGCCAGCTTCGCCGTGATCGGCGGCCATGACTACTACCCGCCGCTGTTCTACAGCGCACCAGGGCCTCTGCACAGCTGGAGCGCCGCCAACCCTCGCGGACCACCCGCCCGTTCCTGATTCAGCCTTACTTGCCGCCACCCGCCCCCTTGCGCGCGGTCGGCGGTCGTCATCCCCACATCAGGAACACCATGAAACCGACCATGTCTGCACTGGCGCTGGCGCTGCTTGCCGCCTTCTCCACCTTCGCCTGCGCGCAGGACGCGCCCATCCATCAACTGGGCACCGTGACCGTCATCGGCAGCCGTCCGACCTCGCTGCCAACCCAGATCCCAACCACGATCGAAGGCATCACCCAGGCCGAAATCGAACGCACCATCAACGCCACCGACGCCGAAGACGCCTTAAAATACCTTCCCAGCCTGCTGGTGCGCAAGCGCTACATCGGCGACTACAACCACGCCGTGCTGTCCACCCGCGCCTCCGGCACCGGCAACAGCGCGCGCTCGATGGTGTACGCCGACGGCATCCTGCTGTCCAACTACCTGGGCAACGGCGCCACTTTCGCGCCCCGCTGGGGCATGGTCAGCCCGGAGCAGATCGAACGCGTCGACGTGCTGTATGGTCCCTTCTCCGCAGCGTACGGCGGCAACTCGGTTGGTGCGGTGGTCGATTACGTGACCCGCATGCCGGCCAAATTCGAAGCCCACGCCAAGCTGACGCTGACGCACCAGCCCTTCGAGCTGTATAACACCAGCACCAGTTACCAGGGCAAGCAGGCCAGCATCGCGCTGGGCGATCGCCACGGCGGCTGGTCGTGGTATGTGGACGTCAACCGCACCGACAGCGACGGCCAGCCGCTGACCTTCCCGACCAAGGCGCCCGGCGCCGGCAAGCCAGGCAACGCGGGCATCGTCGTCACCGGCGCGGTGGCTGGCCTGGACCGCAGCAACAAGGACTGGCTGATCCTCGGCACCGCCACCCAGTACCACACGGTGCAGGACCAGTTCAAAGGAAGACTGGCCTACGACATCTCACCGACCTTGCGCGCCACCTACACCTTCGGCGTATGGCGCAACGACGCCGAGGGACGCCCGGACACCTATCTGCGCGACGCTGCCGGGCGCCCGGTCTACAGCGGCGCCGTCAACATCGCGGGCCGCAGCTACACGCTGGCACCGACGGACTTCAATCTGTCGAACGAAAATATCCAGCATGTGATGCACGGCCTGACCGTCAAGTCCAACACCCGGGGCGTGTTCGACTGGGAGGTGGCGGCCAGCCTGTACGACTACGACAAGGACGTGCTGCGCGCCGCCACCGTCGACGTGCCGGCCGCGCTGGCCGGCGGCGCGGGCCGCATCGTCAACCAGGGCGGCACTGGCTGGAACACATTGTCCGTCAAGGGCGTATGGCGCCCCAATCCGGCCCACGTAACGGAATTCGGCTACCAGCGCGAAGCCTATAAACTCTCCACCGTCGAAAACGCCACCAGCAACTGGATCGAAGGCGCGCCCGGCGCTGTCAATTCCGCCTTCACCGGCAAGACCGAAACCAACAGCCTGTATGCGCAGGACAGCTGGAAGTTCGCGCCCCGCTGGAAGACGGTGCTGGGCATGCGCTACGAGCGCTGGAGCGCACATGACGGCGCCACCACCAACCGCACCGTCACCAGGCCACACCCGGAGCGCAGCGGGAACCACCTGTCGCCAAAAGCCGCGCTGGCATACCAGGCCAGCGACGACTGGGTGTTGAAAGCCTCGCTGGGGCGTGCCGTGCGCATGCCGACCGTGTCCGAGCTTTACCAGGGCGGCATCAACGCCGCCGGCGACTTGATCAACAACGACCCGAACCTGAAGCCGGAAAAATCCTGGACCACCGAACTGACGGCGGAACGCAGGCTCGCCAACGGCCTGCTGCGCCTGACCGCCTTCGGCGAACGTACCAGGGATGCGCTGTACTCGCAGACCAATGTGCTGGCCGGATCGACGGTCAGCACCATCCAGAACGTCGACCGCATCAACACCAAAGGGATGGAAGCGGCCTACACGGCGGACGATGTCTGGGTGCGCGGGCTGGCGCTGAGTTCCAGCGTAACGTGGACCGATTCGAAGATCGCCCGCAACGACAAGTTCCCGGACAGCGTGGGCAAGTGGCAACCGCGCATTCCGGAATGGCGCGCCACCGGCGTGGCCAGCTACGCGATGAACGACCAGCTGTCGCTGACGCTGGCCGCGCGCTACAGCGGCAGCCAGTATTCGACCCTGGATAACACGGACGCCAACGGCTACGCCTACATGGGCGCCAGCAAATACTTCACGACCGACGTGCGCGCGCGCTACCGCATCAACCGGCAGTGGAGCGCGGCGATCGGCATCGATAACCTCAACAACTACAAGTACTGGAACTTCCACCCCTATCCGCAAAGGACCTACGTGGCTGAACTGAGGTTCGATCTATAAAGATACATGTGATATACTTCTTTGTATCAAAAACCACTTATGGATCGCACAATGCTCAGCACCGAACAAAAAGCCATCATCAGCGCCACCGTCCCTATCCTGGAACAAGGCGGCGAAACCTTGACCCGTCATTTCTACATGACGCTGTTCCGCGACTTCCCGCAGGTGAAGCCGATCTTCAACCAGGCCAACCAGGCTGACGGCAACCAGCAACGCGCGCTGGCCAATGCGGTGCTGATGTATGCGAAGAATATCGACCGGCTGGAGCAACTGGGACCCCTGGTATCGACCATCATCAACAAGCACGTCTCGCTGCAGATCCAGCGCGAGCACTATCCGATGGTGGGCGCATCGCTGCTGAAGGCGATCCGCGAAGTACTGGGCGCCGACGTCGCCACCGATGCCGTCATCGACGCATGGGGCGCGGCCTACGGCCAGCTGGCCGATATCCTGGCCGGCGCCGAGCAAGGCATCTACGAAAAGAATGAGGCGGCGGAAGGCGGCTGGAGCGGCACCCGCGAATTCAAGGTCGTCTCGAAGACGGCCGAAAGCGACGAAGTCACCTCCTTCGTCATGCAGCCCGCCGATGGTGGCAAGGTGGTGGCGCATGCGCCGGGTCAGTACATTGGCTTGCTGGTCAAGGTGAACGGCGAGGAGCAGCGTCGCCAGTACTCGCTGTCCGCCGCCAGCAATGGCAGCAGCTACCGCATCAGCGTCAAGCGCGAGGCGGGCGGCGCGGTGTCCAACCACCTGCACGACCACGTCGGCGTTGGCGACAGCCTGCAACTGGTGCCGCCGTCGGGCGACTTCACCCTGGCCGACAGCGACAAGCCGCTGGTGCTGATCAGCGGCGGTGTCGGCATCACGCCGACGCTGGCAATGCTGACGGCGGCGCTGACCACCGGCCGCCGCATCCATTTCATCCACGCCGCGCGCCACGCCAGCGTGCATGCCTTCCGCGACCACATCGACTCGCTGGCGGCGGAGCACCCGCAGCTGCAACGCTTCTACTGCTACGAAGCGGCCAACGACAGCGGTCCGCAACCGCACGCCACCGGCTACATCAACCAGCAGCAGCTGGACGCATGGCTGCCGGAGACGCGCGACGTCGAAGCCTACTTCCTCGGCCCCACGCCGTTCATGAAGGCCATCAAGTCGCACCTGCTGGGACTGGGCGTGCCGCAATCGCAGACCTACTACGAGTTCTTCGGTCCAGCCGAAGCACTGGGCTGATCCTCATCCCCCGATCAACGCGCGCAACTGCGGCTCCGGCACCGGGCGGCTGTACAGATAGCCCTGGTAACGCCGGCAGCCCAGTTCCTCCAGCAGCGCGCGCTGCGCCTGCGTCTCGACGCCTTCGGCGATGACCTCCAGTTGCAGGTTGCGGGCCATCGCAATAATGGTGCGCACGATGACCTGGTCGCTGCTGTCGCTGACCAGGTCGCGCACGAAGGACTGGTCTATCTTCAGTTGACTCAACGGCAGGCGCTTCAGATATTGCAGCGATGAGTAGCCGGTGCCGAAATCGTCCAGCGAAAACCGCACGCCGATCGCCTTCAGCTGCTGCATGCAGGCGATGGTGTCCTCGATCTTCTCCAGCAGCACACCCTCGGTCAATTCCAGCTTCAGCAAGCGCGGATCGATGCCATGCCGCTCCACCGCGGTACGCACCTCCAGCTCGAAATCCGGCTGATGGAATTGCTGCGCGCTGACGTTGATCGCCAGGACCAGATGCGCCATCCGTGGCACCGATTGCCAGGCCTTGAGCTGCGCGCATGCCGCCTCCAGCACCCAGTGGCCTATCGACAGTATCAAGCCGGTTTCCTCGGTCAGCGGGATGAAACTGGACGGCGACACCATTGTGCCGTCGCTACGCATCCAGCGTATCAGCGCCTCGGCGCCGCGCGCCTCGCCGTGCTGGTCGACCTGCACCTGGTAATGCAGCACGAACTGGCAGCGCTCGATCGCTTGCCGCAAATCGCTTTCCATCTGCGCCCGTTCGCTGATGCGTTCCTGCATCTGCCGGTCGAAGAAGCGCATGCCATTGCGACCCGCCTGCTTGGCCTGGTACATGGCGATATCCGCCTGCATCAGCAGGTCATCCGCCAGCGGCGGCTCGCCATTGTGGAACAGCGTCACGCCGATGCTCGGCGTGCTGCGGCAATGATGCAGCCCCAGTTGGTATGGCCGGTTCAACGCCGCCAGTATCTTGGTGCCGAGCGACTCAACTTCGCCCGCCGCCTCCAGCGCGCCGCTGTTCAGCCCTTCGACCAGCACCACGAATTCATCGCCGCCCAGGCGCGCGACGGTGTCGCCTTTGCGCAGGCTCGATTGCAGACGCTCCGCCACCTGCGAAAGCAGCAGGTCGCCCACGTTGTGCCCCAGCGTGTCGTTCAAGGTCTTGAAGTTATCCAGGTCGATGAACATCAGCGCACAGTGGCGGTCATGTTGGGTGCTGGCGGCCAGCACTTGCCGCAAGCGGTCCAGCAGCAGGCGGCGGTTGGGCAGCCGCGTCAACGGATCGTAGAACGCCAGGCTGCGGATTTCATCGTTGGCGGCCTTGCTGAGGGTGATGTCGGTCAGCGCGGCGACGTAGTTGGTGATGGCGCCATTGGCGTCGCGCACGGCGGTGATACTCAGGTGCTCGGGATAGACCTCGCCGTTCTTGCGGCGATTCCAGATCTCCCCTTCCCAAAGCCCGTCACGCGCGATGGCCGCCCACATCGAGGCGTAGAAGTCCGCCATGTGACGCCCGGAGCTCAACAGGCGCGGCGATTGTCCCACCACCTCCTCGCTGCTGTAGCCGGTGATGCGGACGAAGGCGCGGTTGACGCGCACGATGCGGCCGCGCGCGTCCGTCACCATCATGCCCTGCGCGGCTTCGAATACGGTGGCGGCCAGGCGCCGCGCCGCATCGGGGTCAGCGTCGGGGTCGGGCGTGGCGACCCGCGCCGGCAAACGGGCGCATAAGGAAGAAGTCATGATTAACCTTTGTTACTAACAATGGAGTTAGCGAAGGTTACTGATCCTCATCAAGAAAATAATTGATCTGGATCAAAGAAATTGCAGTTGCGGGTCACTACCATGAACGAATCGTCCAAAAAAGAGAAGTAGAAACTCATGAGCACATCCATCGAACGCAACAATTGCGCCGAGTGCGAGCATCGCATGACATGCGTGGGCGCCGCCGCCGGCAACCGGGACGCCAGCCAGCGCATACGCATCGCCCGCCACGCCAGCCTTTACGAGGCCGGCGACGCGGTCAGCGATCACATTTTCAACATCCGCTCCGGCAGCTTCAAGGTCTTGCGGGCCGCGTCCCAGCAGCCGGCGCAGATCATCGGCTTCGCGCTGGCGCCGGACTTCCTCGGCCTCGACGCGTTGGACCGCCAGCGGCACGCCAACACCGTCATCGCGCTGGAAGACAGCGAGGTATGCAGCATCAACTGGAACCGCCACGCCTTCGAGGGCCGCCGGCGCCCGGTGATGCGCGCCAGCCTGCACGCGCTGCTCAGCCGCGAGATCCGCCGCGAACAGCGGGCCGCCCTCATGCTGCGCAATACCCAGGCCGAGCAGCGCATGGCCGACCTGCTGCTGTCGCTGTCGCAGCGCCACGCCGAATACGGCCACCTGCCGGAGCAGTTCCGGTTGCCGATGTCGCGCTGCGATATCGCCAGCTACCTTGGCGTGACCGCCGAATGCGTCAGCCGCCTGCTGCTGTTGTTCCGGCAGCGCGCCCTGTTCGAACTGCGGCGCAGGGACATCAAGCTGCTGGACCTGACGGCGCTGCACCGCATGGCCATCGGCAGCGCGCCGGAAGCGGCAATGGTGGCATCATGACCGCGCTGGAACTGACCCAGTACCAGCTTGGCAGCCAAGTGCAACTGGCGCGCGGCCAGCATCTGTTCCGCTTGGGGACCGAGGCGCTGGGCGAATTGTATTTCGTCCGCGGCGGCCACCTGAAACTGTACCAGCCCGGTGACGACGGCGTACAGCGCATCATCGACTTTTCCCGTCCGGGCGACTGGCTGGGCGTCGACACGATAGGCGAGCAGTATCGGCACGCGTCGGCGCTGGCATTGACGGATTGCCAGGTGGACGTGGTGCAGTACCGCCACCTGGCAGAGTTGATGGACGAGGAGCCGTACAGCTGCGATCTGTTCAGCGCGATGCTGAGCCGCGAGATCGACCGCCAGCAGCTGGCCGCCGCCATCCTGCGCAGCGCCGGCGCCAGCCAGCGTATCGTGATGTTCCTGCTGCAGCGCGCGGGACCAGCGCCGCAAGCGCCGCTGCTGGAAGCCCACTCGCCGCTGCCGATGTCGCGCCAGGACATCAGCGACTACCTGGGCCTGACCCCGGCCACCGTCAGCCGCACGCTCAGCTCCCTCAAGCGCAGCGGCTGGATATCGCTGGGGCAGCGCGGCTTCACCATACTGTCCCGCTCCGCGCTGGAACAGCTGGCGGCCGGGGCGCCGCTGACCATCGCCCCCCAAGCCGCCTGACGCAGCGTCACACCGCCGACTTGGGACGGCGCCTGCGGGTGGTGATGCTCTCGCGGTTCAAGCCCCAGTTGTCGGTCTCCACTTCGTCGATGATGACGAAGGTGGTCGCCGGGTCCTTGTCCAGCACGCGGGTCAGCAGGTCCGTGACGCCCTCGATCAGCTCCAGCTTCTGGGCTGCCGACACGCCTTCCCTGGTCACGCGGATATTCACGTATGGCATGGCATGCCCCCTTACCAGGTGCCAGCGGTGGTGCCGCCGTCGACCGGCAGCACGACGCCGCTGGTGAAGCCGGATTCGGTCAGGTACAGCACCGCATCCACCACGTCCTGCACGCCGCCGATTTCGCCGCTCGGCGACAGCGACTTCAGAAATGTGCGGGTGCCCTCGTCCTTGGCGTGCAGCGGCGTATCGATAATGCCGGGAGCCACCGCGTTGACCTTGACGTTGGAAGCGGCCAGCTCCAGCGCCAGGCCGCGCGTGGCGCTATTCAGGCCGCCCTTGATGAGGATGGGCAGCAGCGACGGCACCTTGACGGTCGGCTGCAACGCCAGGCTGGCGGTGATGGTGACGATATGGCCGGCGCGGTTGGCGCTCATATGCCGCGCTGCCTCCTGCGATGGATAGAAGAAGCCCATCAGATTGGTGTTGACGATGGCCTGCACATCTTCCTGCGTGTAGTCGGCGACCGGCTTGGCGATGAAGATGCCCGCGTTGTTGATCAGGACATCGACCTTGCCGAAGGCCGCAACGGCGCGCGCGAACAATTCCCTGGCGGTGGCCGGATCGGCAATATCACCTGCCACCGGCAGGAAGTTGGCCGGGTTGCCCCACTGCGCGGCAGCGGTCTGCAAGCGGTCCAGCGTGCGGGCGTTGCCGACCACGTTGTAGCCGCGTTTGAGGTAAGCCTCTGCGATGGCGAAGCCGATGCCGCTCGATGCGCCGGTGACGATGACTGTTTTCATGATGATGCTCCTTTTGGGTTTCTGGTTTCTGGTTGTGGCGTTCAGCGACGCCATGCAGATCACTATACTTATGACTTCGCCGTTGATAAATGAGGAGCGATGCAAGATAATTGATACATCATGTAATCAATAAGGCCGGTATGAAGCGCAATTTCGACGACGTCCTGTTGGGCAGCATAGAACTGTTCTGCTTTGCGGCGGAACTGGGCAGCTTTACCGCGGCCGCCACAGCGGCCAGCGTGACGCCGGCCGCCGTCAGCCGCTCCATCGCCCGGCTGGAGGAACGGCTGGGCGTGCGCCTGTTCGTGCGCACCACGCGCCAGATCCGCCTGACGGACGGCGGCCGCACCTACTTCGAACAATGCCGGCAGGCGTTGTCGCAGCTGACGGAGGCGGAGCGCCAGGTCACGGGCGGCCAGGCCAAGCCGGCCGGCGCCCTGCGCATCAGCGCGCCGACGCCTTACGCGCACTACCGCCTGCTGCCTTTGATGGGAGAGTTCCGCAGGAAGTACCCGGAGGTGACGCTGGATATCCACGTCAGCAACCGCAATATCGACTTTGCCGACGAGGGCTATGACCTGGCGATACGCGGCCGCGCGCCGGCCGATTCCAGCCTCATCGCGCGCAAGCTGGAGGATGCGGAACTGGTGCTGGTCGCGTCGCCCGCCTACCTGAAGCGCCATGGCAAGCCACGCAAGCTGGAGGACCTGCACCAGCACGAATGCATACAGTTCGAACTCCCCAGCACCGGCAAACGCATCCCGTGGCAGTTCATGCGGGACGGCGCGCCGTTCGACATGCAGACCAGCGGCGGCTTGTGCTGCTCGGAGGACATGCTGGGCATCGTCACGCTGGCGCGCGCGGGAGCGGGTCTGGTGCAGGCCTACCGCTACATCGTCGAACAGGACCTGGCGCGCGGCGACCTGGTCGAACTTCTGCCGCAACACGGCGGCACGTCGCGGCCCTTCATCCTGCTGTATCCCCATGCGCGGCACCTGTCGCTGCGGGTGCGCACCTTTGTCGACTTCCTGGTGGAGAAGCTGCCGCGCCGCTAGGCCAGGCCAGGCTAGGCCAGGCTGTCCGCGAAGGCGCTGCGGGCCGGATGGTGCAGCACGTCCTTGCGCCAGACCAGCAGCGTTTCGACCCGGGCGATGTGCGGCGGCAGCGCGTGCTGGCGTATGGTCTTGGCCAGCTTGCGCTGGTTAAGCACTTCCTTCGGCATCAGCGCCACGCCCATGCCGGCGGCCACGCAGCCGATGATCGCTTCGAAGGTGCCGAATTCCGACACCCGCGCCGGCGCCAGGCCGCCCTCGGCGAACCACGCTTCCAGCAGGCGCCGGTAGGTGCAGCCGGAACGGAACACCAGCAGGTTGCGCCGCGCCAGATCCCGCGGCGACCTCACCGGCGGATGGCCGTGGCAGGTGATCAGCACCAGTTCCTCCTCAAACACCGGCAGCTGCGCCAGTTCGGCGTGCGGCACCGGGCCGGCCACCAGCGCCACGTCCAGCCGGTGCTTGAGGACCCCGTCCAGCAGCTGGTCGGTGGGCGCGGTGTCCAGTATCAGGTCCACCTGCGGGTGCTTGCGGTTGAAGGCGGCCAGCACCTGCGGCAGGCGCGCCGCCGCCGTGGTCTCCATCGATCCGATGCGCAGCTGGCCGGACGGCTTTTGATCCGGCTGCACGGCGGCCTGCGCCTCCTCCGCCAGTTGCAGCAGGCGATCGGCATAGGCCAGCAGGCGCGAACCCTCGACGGTGATCTGCAGCTTGCGGCCAGAGCGGTGGAACAGCGGCACGCCCAGCGACTCCTCCAGCTGCGTCAGCCGCGCCGACACGTTGGACTGGACGCGGTTCAGCCGCGAGGCGGCCAGCGTGACGCTGCCCTCTTCGGCTACCGCTTTAAAAATGCGCAGGGCGGAGAGCTCCATGGTAAATTCTTAAAATGAGATAGATAGCTTCATTATTATTCATTTTTTGAAATAGTCAAACCGTCCTATAGTGCAGTCATGAAAACCGACCGCACACCCTTCCCGGCCATCCTGCTCGCCTGCAGCTTCGCCTTCATCATCGTCCAGCTGGACGTCACCATCGTCAACGTCGCCTTGCCGCAGATAGGCCGCGAGCTGGGCGCGGACGTGGCGGACCTGCAGTGGGTGGTGGACGCCTACACGCTGGGCTTCGCTGTCTTCCTGCTGTCTGCCGGCGCGCTGGGCGACAAGTTCGGCTCGCGCCGCACCTTCCTGACCGGCTTCGCGCTGTTCACGGCTGCCTCGCTGGCGTGCGCCATGGCGCCCGGCGCCCTCGCCCTCAACATCGCCCGCGCGCTGCAAGGCGCCGGCGCCGCGCTGCTGGTGCCAAGCTCGCTGGCCATCCTCAACGCCACCTACGCCGACGACAAAGCCATGCTGGCCAAGGCCATCGCCTGGTGGACCGCCTCCGGCGGCATGTCGATCGCGGCCGGGCCGGTGCTGGGCGGCCTGCTGCTGTCGGTGGCGGGCTGGCGCAGCATCTTCTGGGTCAATATCCCGATCTGCGTGGCCGGCTTCTGGCTCACCTGCCGCGTGGTGCCCGCGTTAGCCGGCCGCGATCCGCATCGCTCGCTGGATCTGGCCGGGCAACTGCTAGCCATCGTCGCGCTGACCGGGTTTATCGGCGCCGTCATCGAATTCGAATCCCTGGGCTGGTCGCACTGGATGGTGCGCGGCGGGCTGGTTGCGGCGCTGGTGGCCGGCGCGCTGTTCCTCCGCGTCGAGGCGCGCAGCAAGTCGCCCATGCTGCCGTTGACGCTGTTCCGCAACCCGCCTTTCTCCGGCGCGGTGCTGTTCGGCGTGCTGATGAATTTTTCGTATTACGGCGTGATCTTCGTGCTCAGCTTTTACCTGCAAAAAGTACGCGGCTTCAGCGTGCTGCACGCGGGGCTGGTGTTCCTGCCGCTGACGGCCACCTTCATCCTGTCCAACATCGTCAGCGGCTGGATGGCGCCGCGCACCGGCTTGCGCACGCCGATGATACTGGGCGCCGCGATCGGCGCCAGCGGCTACGCGCTGCTGGGCTGGTGCGGCATATCGAACGACGCCACCTTCCTGCAGATGCTACCCGGGCTGGCGTTGATCCCGGCCGGCATGGGCCTGGCCGTGCCGGCGATGACCACGTCCATCCTGTCCGGCGTGGAGCGGCGCCAGGCCGGCACGGCGTCAGCGGTGCTGAACACCGCGCGCCAGGTGGGCGGCGCGGTGGGCGTGGCGATCTTCGGCGCGCTGGTGGCGGCCGGCGCCGGTGCCGGTGCCGCACTGGCCAACCACCACATCATCAACGGAATCCAGCTGGCGATGGCAGTGTCGAGCGCATTGCTGTTGTTGGCGGCGCTGCTGGCGTTTGCGTGTATCCGCCGGCCGGCGCCGGCGCCGCTTCGAGCCGTTGCGGACTGTCCTGGATAGACGGCGGCGACAGGCAGTTGTCGCACCGCCAGCAGCGCTCGAAGTCCGGCGGCCGGTCGCCGAAGTAATCGAGCAGCAGCTTCCAGCGGCAATAACCGCTTTGGGCGTACGACACCATCTGCTCCAGGCCCTGGCGGTCACGCTCGTTCTTGTCGACGTAGACCTGCGCCATCCTCTCGAATTCCGCAGCCTTCGGCCGGCCGCCCGTCAGCACATAGGCCAGTTTGCGGTTGCGCTTCAACAGCTTGCCGTCCTTGAGCATTTTCAGGCAGATCTTCAGTTGCCCGGCGGGCGTTTGCTCCAGCAGCGGCCTCAGTTCCGCCTCCGTGAACGACGCCTGGCCCAGCGCCACGGCCGCCTCGTAGACGGCCTTCAGCTCATCGGCCGACGGATAGTGCTTGCTCAGGAAGTACTGCTGCAGGCGCTTGTCCGCGTGGTAGTACAGCAGCGTGCATTCGGCGTCGAGCCCGTCGCGGCCCGCGCGGCCGGATTCCTGGTAATAGGCCTCCAGCTTGGCCGGCACCTGCAAATGGATGACGAAACGGGTGTCGGGTTTGTCGATGCCCATGCCGAAGGCGTTGGTCGCCACCATCACGCGGCGCTCGCCGCTCATGAACAGGTTCTGGTTTTCCACGCGTTCGGCGGCGCGAAGCTTGCCGTGGTAGATCGTGACGCGCTCGCCGGCCTGCCGCAGCAGCTCATGCATCTCCTCGGCCGCCTTGACGGTGGCCGCATAGATGATGCCGACGCCGGCGCTGTCGCGCGCCAGCTGCAACGCCGTCCCGTACTGCTCTTCCGGATTGGTCACCTGGCGCACGCGGTAATGCAGGTTAGGGCGGAAAATGCCGGTGTTGACGACTTCCATGCGCGGACGGCCCAGCTGTTGGCGGATATCGGCGATCACTTCATCGGTCGCGGTGGCGGTCAGCGCCAGCACTTGCGGATTGCCCAACGCATCGAGCGCCGCGCCGATCTCCAGGTAAGCCGGACGGAAATCGTGGCCCCAGTGCGAAATACAGTGCGCCTCGTCGATCACCACCAGCGAGACGCTGCTGCGCTTGAGCAGCGCCAGGAAATCCGGCGTCGCCAACCGTTCCGGCGTACAAAGGATCACTTCCTTTTCCGCGCGCTTGATCGCGTCCAGCGCGGCCAGTTCGTCGCCGCGCGACAGGCTGCTGTTGATCTGCGCCGCGCTGGCGATGCCGCCCTCCTCCAGCTTTTCGGCCTGGTCCTTCATCAACGATATCAACGGCGACACCACCACCGTGGCGCCGTCGAGCAGGCGGGCCGGCAGCTGGTAGCACAACGATTTGCCGCTGCCGGTCGGCATGACGGCCAGCGTGTCGCGTCCCGCCAGCACGCTCTCGATGACGCGCCGCTGGCCGTCGCGCAGCGCCTCCATACCGAATACCTTGCGCAGCACGTCGTCGATCTGCTTTCTTTGCCTGCCTTGCGGGCTTGCCATATCACTCTCCTTCAGCGGGATGCACCGCGGTGCGGACAGATTAGCCAGCGGCCTGCCGGCGGTATGTACGGCAGCGCACCCCCGCCCGCAACCGGCTGACGCATTCAGGCCAGGCGCAAGGTCCCGGCGGGCGTCCAAATCTGTCATACTTATGTTTTTTCGCTGGCAAGAATAGATGGACCCGAGACGAGAACATGTACGACGCTTGCTACAGGTGGACGCCCACATCTGCGACGTGGATGGCCAAAACTGCGCGGTGACGCAAATCATCGACATTTCCCGCATGGGCGTAGCCTTCCTCAGCGACCACCCGCTGCCGACCGACACCAACTATGTACTGACCTTCTGCTTCCCCGGCAGTTCCATACAAAACAAAGTCACGCTGACCGTGCTGCACAGCGCCCTGATCGGCACCCACGGCCGCTATCGCAACGGCGCGCGCTTCCTGGCCATCCCCGACCAGGCGGCCGAGCTGATATTCGAATACCTCACCAGCGCGCCCGAAGCCTGATGGTTTAAGTCAGCTCCCGCCCGCCGTGCTATGATTTTCCGCTTGTGTCATCTCGCGGAAAAAGCCCAGGATGTGGATCGTTCAAATCGCCTTGCGGCGCCCTTACACCTTCATTGTGATGGCGCTGCTGATTCTCTTGTCTACGCCACTGGTCCTGACCAAGATGGCGACCGACATTTTCCCCGAAATTAATATCCCGGTCGTCAGCGTCATCTGGCAGTACGGCGGCCTGTCGGCGCAGGAGATGGGACAGCGCGTCGCCAACTCGACTGAGCGCAGCCTGACCACCACGGTCAACGACATCGAGCATATCGAGTCGCAATCGCTGGCCGGATCGTCGGTCATCAAAATCTTCTTCCAGCCGGAAGCCAACATCCAGACCGCGATCGCGCAGGTGGTGGCGATCTCGCAGGCGCAATTGCGCCAGCTGCCGCCGGGGATGCAGCCGCCGCTGATCATCAAGTATTCCGCCTCCAGCATCCCGGTCATCCAGCTGGGCCTTTCCAGCCCGTCGATGACCGAGCAGGCGATGTTCGACACCGCCGTCAACTTCCTGCGGCCGCAGCTGGTCACCATTCCCGGCGCGGCCGTGCCCTACCCTTACGGCGGCAAATCGCGCCTGGTGTCGGTGGACCTGGACACCAGGGCGCTGCAGGCCAAGGGCTTGACGCCGACCGACGTGGTGACCGCCGTCAGCGCCCAGAACCTGATCCTGCCGTCCGGTACCGCCAAGATAGGCGGCACCGAATTCAACGTCAGCCTGAACGCCTCGCCCGACACCATCGCCGGCCTGAACCAGCTGCCGGTGCTGAGCAAGAACGGCAGCATCACCTACCTGTCCGAAGTGGCGCGGGTGCGTGACGGCTTCTCGCCGCAAACCAACATCGTGCGCCAGAACGGCGAGCGCGGCGTGCTGCTGTCGGTGCTGAAGAACGGCGGCTCGTCGACGCTGGACATCGTCAACACCCTCAAGGCCCTGCTGCCGAAGGCGATGCAGTCGCTGCCGGCGGAGCTGAAGATCACGCCGCTGTTCGACCAGTCGCTGTTCGTCAAGGCCGCGATCAGCGGCGTGGTGCGCGAGGCCATCATCGCCGCCGCGCTGACCGCCGCCATGATCCTGCTGTTCCTCGGGAACTGGCGCAGCACCTGCATCATCGCCGTGTCGATCCCGCTGTCCATCCTGTCGTCCATCCTGGTGCTGTACATGCTGGGCGAGACCATCAACATCATGACGCTGGGCGGCCTGGCGCTGGCGGTCGGCATCCTGGTGGACGACGCCACCGTCACCATCGAGAACATCGAGCGCCACCTGCACCAGGGCTCGGACCTGCACCAGGCCATCATGGAAGGCGCGGGCGAGATCGCCGTGCCGGCGCTGGTGTCCACGCTGTGCATCTGCATCGTGTTCGTGCCGATGTTCTTCCTGACCGGCGTGGCGCGCTACCTGTTCGTACCGCTGGCCGAGGCGGTGGTGTTTGCGATGATCGCCTCCTACATCCTCTCCCGCACGCTGGTGCCGACCATGGTCATGATGATGATGGACCACGCACCCGCTGCGGCGCAGGCCAGGCCGAACCTGCTGCAGCGGGTCTACCTGCGCTTCGACGCCGCATTCGAGCGCTTCCGCGGCGGCTACATCATCATCCTCTCCACGCTGCTGACGCACCGCAAGCGCTTCGGCGGCGCCTTCCTGCTGTTCTGCGTGCTGTCGCTCGGACTGGTGTTCGCCATCGGCCGCGACTTCTTCCCCAGTGTGGATTCGGGCCAGATCCGCCTGCACATGCGCATGCCGACCGGCACCCGCATCGAGGAGACCGCGCGCGTCGCCGACGAAGTGGAGAAAGCCATCCGCGAGCTGATTCCGAAGGACCAGCTGCAAACCATCCTCGACAACCTCGGCACGCCGTACAGCAGTATCAATCTCTCGTACAGCAACGCCGGCACCATCGGCACACTGGATGCGGAGATCCTGCTGTCGCTGCACGAGGACCACCGGCCGTCCAGGCTTTACGTCGACCAGCTGCGGCGCGAGCTGCCACAGCGCTTCCCTGGCGTGGAGTTCTTCTTCCAGCCGGCCGATATCGTCACGCAGATCCTCAACTTCGGCCAGCCGGCGGCGGTCGACATCCAGATCGCCGGCAAGGATTTGGCCAGCAACTACAACCTCGCCGCGCAGCTGATGAAGCAGGTCAAGCAGGTGCACGGCGCGGTCGACGTCCACATCCAGCAGCGCATGGACTTGCCGACGCTGGGCCTGACCGTGGACCGCAGCCGCATGAAGCAACTGGGCCTCAATCCCATCGACGTGGCGCAGAACCTGCTGGTGACGCTGTCCGGCAGCTCCGTGACGCAGCCGGCGTTCTGGCTCAATCCCAGCAATGGCGTGGTGTACAACGTGGCGGTGCAAACGCCGCAGTACCGCATCGACGATCTCGACGCGCTGCTGCGCACGCCGGTACGCGGCGCCGGCACGCCTGGCGCCGTGGGCGACGGCACCAGCGCAACCCAGCAATTGAGCAGCCTCGTGACCGTATCGCCATCGGCGCAGACGGCCATCGTCTCGCATTACAACCTGACGCCGGTGATCGATATCTTCGTCAGCGTCGAAGGCCGCGACCTGGGCGCCACCTCGGCCGACATCCAGAAGCTGGTCGACCAGATGAGCAGCAGACTGCCGCGCGGCAGCAAGATCGAAGTGCGCGGCCAGGTCCAGACCATGCACTCGTCCTTCGTCGGCCTGGGCGTCGGGCTGCTGATGGCGATCGTGCTGGTGTACCTGCTGATCGTGGTGAACTTCCAGTCCTGGGTGGACCCGTTCATCATCATCACCGCGCTGCCGGCGGCGCTGGCGGGCATCGTGTGGATGCTGTTCCTGACCGGGACCACGCTCAGCGTGCCGGCGCTGACCGGCGCCATCATGACCATGGGCGTGGCCACCGCGAACTCGATCCTGATGGTGTCGTTCGCGCGGCAGCGGCTCAACGACGGCCTGCCGCCGCTGTCGGCCGCGCTGGAGGCCGGCGCCACGCGTATCCGGCCGGTGCTGATGACCGCCCTGGCCATGATCATCGGCATGGTGCCGATGGCGATCGGCATGGGCGAAGGCGCGGAGCAGAACGCGCCGCTGGGCCGCGCCGTCATCGGCGGCCTGCTGTTCGCCACCGTCTCCACTTTGCTGTTTGTACCGATCGTGTTTGCGGGCATCCACCGCTATCTGGAACACCGCGCCGCGCGCCGGCTTCCGTCCACGCCTGCCGTCGCAGAAGGGAATACCTGACATGTCCGAAAATCGCCATGCCACACTTGGCATCCATCACACGCCGGATGATGGCGCGCACCACCATCCGCATCGCGGGCCCATTCTCCGGCGCGCCAAGCTGGCTGGCCTGATCGCCATCGTCCTGCTGCTGGCGGGCGGCGCGGCCACGCTGGCGCAGCGCGCCGTGCATGCGAACGCGCTCGCCGCAGCCACCGCCGAATTGAACCAGCAGTATGTGCTGGTCACGAGCGCCAAGGCGGCGCCGGGCGGCGAGCCGCTGTCCCTGCCCGGCACACTGCAAGGCAGCATCGAATCGCCGATCTACGCGCGCAGCAGCGGCTATGTGCTGCGCTGGACCAAAGACATCGGTGCGCGCGTGAACAAGGGCGATGTGCTGGCGGAGATCGATACGCCGGAAGTGGACCAGCAGCTGTCGCAAGCCGTGGCGGCGCGCCAGCAGGCGGCGGCCAGCCTGGAGCTGGCGAAAAGCTCGGCCGAGCGCTGGGAGGCCTTGCGCAAGAAGGACGCCGTCACGCAGCAGGAACTCAATGAACGCAACAGCGCCTTCACGCAGGCACAGGCCAACCTGGCGGCGGCCGACGCCAATGTGCGGCGCCTGCAAAAAACCGAGGAGTTCAAGCGCGTGGTCGCGCCGTTTTCCGGCGTGATCACCAGCCGCACCGTGGACGTCGGCGACCTGATCAACGGCGGCAATGGCGGCGCCGATCGCGCGCTGTTCCGGCTGGCGCAGGTGGACCCGCTGCGTGTGTACGTGTATGTGCCGCAGACCTACGCCCAGCGCATCAAGATCGGCGACCGCGTCACCATAACGCAGGCCGAGCTGACGGGCCAGAAGTTCAGCGGCACGGTGGTGCGCACGGCGGGCGCCATCGACGCGGCCACGCGCACCATGCAGATCGAGATCAACCTGCCGAACAAGGACAATGCGCTGCTGGCCGGGTCCTATGTGCAGGTGGCCCTGCCGCTCAGCGGCAGTTCCAACGCGCTGCTGGTGCCGTCCAACGTACTACTGTTCCGGCCGGAGGGGCCGCGTGTGGCGGTGGTGGGCGGCGACGGCAAGGTCAGGCTGCAGGCGGTCACGCTGGGGCATGACCTGGGTAACAGGATGGAAGTGCTGAGCGGGCTGACCACGGCCGAGCGGCTGGTGGTCAATCCTGCGGATTCGCTGGCCGATGGCGATGTGGTGTCGGTCAAGCAGGCCAAGGCCGAAGCTGGCGCGGGCGCGCCAGGGAAAGCGGCGCAATGAGCATGCGCCGCATACCGGGAGCGCACGGCGCGATGGCTGCAGCGCTGCTATTGGCCGGCTGCGCCGGTGCGCCGGTCTACGAAAGGCCCGCCATCGATCTGCCGGCGATGTGGCAATCCGCCGCGCCCTTCCGCGCCGGCGTGCCCAATGACGACGGCTTGAAGGGCAACTGGTGGGAAGTGTTCGGCGATGCGCAGTTGAACCAGCTGGCACAGCAAACGCTGGCACACAACCAAAGCCTGGCCGGCGCCGCCGCGAGGCTGGAACAGGCACGCTCCCAGGTGACGGTCAGCTCGGCCGGGCTGTTCCCGCAGGCCGGCCTGCAAGCCGGCGCGGCGCGGCAGAAGACCTCGGCCAACCGTCCGCTGGCGGCCTCCAACGCGAGCAATCAATCGGTGGTGCAGAATAATTTCCAGCTGGGCTATGCCGTCAGTTACGAGGCCGATCTGTTCGGCCGCGTGCGCAGCAGTGTGCAGGGTGCGCGCGCCACGGCCCAGCAAGCAGCCGCCGATGTCGAGAACATGCGTCTGGTGCTGTGCGCCGAACTGGCCGCCGACTATTTCAACCTGCGCGAGCTGGATGCGGAAATCGACGTGCTCAGGCAAGGCATCGTGTTGCAGCAGAAGGCCTACGATTTCATCCAGGCCCGGCACGAGCTGGGCGCGGCCACCGGCCTCGATCTGGCGCAACAGCAGTCGCTGCTGGATGCCAGCAAGACCCAGCTGGAACTGCTGCAAAGCCAGCGCTCGCAATACGAACACGCCATCGCCACGCTGACCGGCACGCCGGCACCCTCCTTCCGGCTGGCGCCCGCCGTGGTGGCCTTGACGCCGCCGTCGTTGCCGGCCGGCCAGCCATCGGACTTGCTGCAACGGCGGCCGGACGTGGCCTCCGCCGAGCGCGCGGTGGCGGCCGCCAACGCCAACATCGGCGTCGCCCGCGCCGCCTGGTTCCCGTCCGTGACGCTGCAATCGAGCGGCGGCTGGGACAGCAACCAGATGAGCAAGCTGCTGCAAGCGCCTAGCCTGCTGTGGTCGCTCGGCGCGGCCGTCACGCAAAGTCTGTTCGACGCCGGCAAGAGCGACGCCACCGTCGCCATCGCCCAGGCCGGCTACACGGGCGCGGTCGCCGGCTATCGCCAGAGCGTGCTGGTGGCGATGCAGGAAGTCGAGGACGGCATGTCCGGCCTGGCCGCGCTGGGCCGCGCGCAGGCGCTGTCCGACGCCAGCGTGCGCGGTTCGCGGCGCGTGCTGGAGCTGGCCAACGACCGCTACGCGGGCGGCGTTGAAACCTATTTCGACGTCATCACCGCCCAGCAGACGCTGCTCAACAACCAGCGCCTGGCCGTGCAGATCCGCGGCAAGCAGATGGTCAGCTCGGTCTACCTGGTCAAGGCGCTGGGCGGCGGCTGGACTACCAGCCGATATCCCTGAGCAACGGGAAGGTCAGGTCGCGCGGCGGCGCCACCTCGTGCGTCAGGTCGCCGTTGATGGACGGCTCCATCAGCTGGTTGGGGAAGGCGCTGACATCGTAGTGCGACACCGACGAACCCGGCTGGTTGGGGTCGGGCGCGTACATCAGCACGCGGCCGGCCGCGTCGGTGCCGGCGCGGATCGCGATGTTCACGCCCAGGTTGGCAAACACGCCGGAATGCGTGCGCGAGCGCGTGGCCAGTGCGGCCTTGAGCCGGTTGCCATCGTCCAGCGTGATGCGCACCGCCGGGATCACGATGCTGGGATCGGTGCCGCCCAGTCCGGGCGGCGGCGCGCCGGCCGTGTTGTCGACGATGATGACGCCGATGGCGCCGGCATCCTGCGCGTTCTTGACCTTGACCACGAAGAAGCAGGCGCCGCGATCGATCAGCGCGATCTTGTTGCGGACGGCGACCCGGTTCGCTTGCGACAGCGGGTCGCAGGCCAGGCCGAGATCGGGCGGCGTGTCGACCACCGGCATCACTTCCCCGGTCACGCCGGGACTGGCCAGCGGCGGTCCGAAACTGGCCGTGCCGACCTGGATGATGCCGGCGACGCTGGCCGGCGCCAGCATCGTCAACACCGGCGCGCCCTGCTGCAGCACCGTCTGCGCGGTTTGTTTGACGATGGCGCCGTTCCACACCAGCTTGCCGGACTTGAGGGCCGACGCGGCGCGTTCGACATTGCTCATGTCCTTCCACAGCTTGCCGGTGCTGGTGTCCAGCAGGAAGTAGTCCCAGATGCTGGGGATGCCGGCGTACAGCTCGCCGGTAATCTCGTCGGTATAGGTCTGGAAGCCCAGGCCGTGGGCGAATTCATGCTCCAGCACCGTCACCAGGTCGATTTCCGCGCCGTGGTTATCGTCCAGGCCGAGATAGAACGGCGTGCCGGTCAGGCAGCCCGGCTGTCCCAGGTTGACGTTGAAGCGGGCGCGGATGTCCGGCGAGCCGGGATCGACATCGGCGCCGACCAGCTTATTGGTTTCCGCCTTGCTGAACCAGGCGTTGGCGACCGGTGCGCCGGGGAAGTCCCTGAAAATCTCGAGCGCGCCGGCCGAGCCGAGCACCGCGCCGCCGTCGTCGCACGGCAAGGCTTCCCAGGTGGCGAGGATGCGAATCGGCACCGCGCTGGTCAGCGTCGCGCCCCATTTGCTGGCCGCCGCCTGGAATGCGTTGAGGCGCTGCGCGCCCAGCGTGGTGCCGGCATTGCCGCCGACCGGGGCCGTTGGCGTGGTGTCATTGAAACCGACGCCGGGGGCATCGCCGTTGACGACGGTGAGGGTCGCGGCCGCCCATGCCAGCGAGGAACACAGCAGCGCCACTGCCGCGATGAAGGCTGTCACGGTGCGCTTCATTTTTGTTCTCCTTGGGTGGCGCGGGCTTTGGGCGTGCTCGAGTAGGCGGTGCGCGAGCTGTCGAGCACCATGCCGACGCCGCCTTGCGGCGGGTGGATCATCCCGGGCGGGGCGGTACGCGCCCTCACCCCGGCTGCGCTGGCGTGGATGGCGGCGTCCAACGCAGCGGCCTGTTCGGGCGTGGGGTTGCCCAGCTTGCCGGTCGCGGGGTCCTTGTAGGCCTTCAGTCCGTCTGCTTGTTGCCCTGCGGCCTGCTGCGGTGTGACCTGCTGCGCGACCACGGTCACGTGCGGGAAGGTCATCACGCCGTCATCGGGCGCGGCCTGCGCCGCCGTTACCGCCATTGCCAGGCCGGACAGCGCCAGCCAGCTGGCCGGCTTGCGCGTAAGCGATACGCCGGCCAAGGCGCACAGGCCGAGCGCGATCAACGCCAGCGTGCCTGGCACCGGCACGGGTACTGGCGCCAATTCCGATGTCACGCTGATCCCATCGATGCCGATGTAGTTGGCGCCGGAATCCTCGTTGCTGCCCACGTAGCGGAAGGCCAACCTGCCGACGGCATCCGGCAACCCCAGGTCGGCTTCTTGCCAGCCGGTGTCGAAGGACGAGCCGAACTCGTGCAGCAACTGCCCGAATCCGCTGACGTCGGTGCTGGCGCCGTTGGGACTGAGGTAGACCTCGAACTTATCGAAGAAGTCGTCGCCGCCAAAGGGGCCGGCCGCATCGCTGGCGAGCAGGCGATAGTGGAAGTTCATCACGTCACCTGCGCTCAGGTGCAGCACCGGCGTCATCAGCCAGTCGTCAATGGCGCCGCCCAGTGTCGCGTTGTTGAAGTTGGCCGCGATGTAGGAGTTGAGGGCTCCGCCGTAGGAGTTGAACACCGCCGGGTTACCCTGGAACCAGGACGTGCTGCCCGGCGGCGAACTGTTGTTCACGATAACCCAGCCCTTGGCGGACAACGTGGAGACGTCGTCGAAGCCTTCGTCCAGCAACTGCACAATGGTTGCGGAAGCGGAAGTGGCAACGGTACAACCTGCGGCGACTGCAAGCAGCCCCGCCCAACGTTTAATCAAGTTCATGTCTATTCCCATCAGAAGAAGTTCGAATCGGGAAACCAGAGGTACGGCTCAACTTGCCTTGATTAGACCGATGCGCTACTCGTCAGTTCCCGCGCCGGCAAAAAAAATCCGGCGCAGTGGCCGGATGGTTGGGGGATCTTTACGCTCGCATGGTCAACTGACCGTCGTGGCGATCGCCATGCCGGCCTTCAGGGTCAAGGTCACCGGCGTCTTCTCGGCGATTTCGGCCATGCGGTTTTTTTGTTCGGCGTCCAGCGCGCCGGTGAAGGTCAGCGTGCGCTTGACCATCATGGCGCCATCGTTGCCGCGCGTCAGCTGCAAGCCGACATCGACCGCGTCCAGCGGCCACTGCTTGCGGTCGGCGTACATGCGCAGCGTGATGGCGGTGCATGCGCCCAGGCCCGCCAGCACGAAATCGTACGGCGCCGGACCGGCATCGCGGCCGCCGTTGCGTTCCGGCTCGTCCCCGACCAGCGTGTGGCCGCTGACCTCGATGGTGGTTTGGTAGCTGTCCCTGCCGATATGTGCGGTGCCGCGTGCCATGTGATTCTCCTATGTGAAGCCGCTATTTTATCCCGCGCCTCCCACCCTGCCACCTCCCTTAAGTAAAGTATTGTATATAGCAATCATTCTTACTACGGATCAAATGTAAAATATTGAACCTTCAACGATGACCAAGACGGCGCCGATGCGTCGGCCCGACTCACCATGCACAAGATATTCCTGACCGCCTGCCTCGCCACACCGCTGACCGCCCTCGCCCAGAATCAGACCCAGCCTGCCTCCGATAAGCCGGTCACCGCGGCCAAGCCCAGGGAGGCGGCGCCGGTGGTGCCGTCGGTCACGGTGTCCGGCGAGCGGCCGACCAACCGCATCGACCGCCAGGTGTACGACGTCAAGTCCGACATCAGCAGCACCAACGGCACCGCCGCCGATGCGCTCAACAACGTGCCGTCGGTGGCGGTCGATCCGGACGGCACGGTCACGCTGCGCGGCAGCACCAATGTGCAGATCCTGGTCGACGGCAAGCCGTCCGCCATGCTGCAAGGCGATAACCGCGGCCCCACGCTGCAGGCCTTGAACGCCGACGATATCGAGTCCGTCGAAGTGATCAACAATCCCGGCGCGCAGTTCGGCAACGAGGCCGGCGGCGGCCCCATCCTCAACCTGGTGATGCGCCGCAACCGCAAGCCGGGCGGCTTCGCCAACGTCAACGCCAACGCCGGTTACGCCGGGCGCTACAACAGCGCCGCGTCGGGCAGCTACAACGACGGACCGTGGGGCTTCCAGGGCGGCGTCTTCGCCCGCCATGACGGCCGCAACTCCACCGCCGTGGTCAGCCGCGACCGGCTCGATCCGTCGACCGGCGCCTTCGTCCACAGCAGCCAGAGCTCGTCCGGCGCCGGCCTGAACGACATGGGCGGCATGAACGGCATCGTCAGCTACAACCTCGGCCAGCATGACACATTGTCGGCCAGCGCCAACGTCATGGGCCGTGGCAACGACCAGCGCGGCCTCGACCACTACGTCAACGGCGCCACCGCCGGCTTCCCGGCCACCGACTACATGCGCACCACCGTCCGTGACGGCGACGCCAAAAACTTCAGCTGGGGCGGCCGCTACGACCACAAGGGCCAGCTGCCCAACGAGACGCTGAAGATTGACCTGCGCGTATCGGCCTCGGAGAACGACAGCAACAGCGCCTACGCCAACGACTACGCCGTCGGCAACCGGCCGGACAGCCGCGCCCACCAGCGCAACGACAGCAGCACGCACATCGTCGACTTCACCGGCGACTACGAGCGACCGCTGGCCGGCGGCAGCCTCAAGGCCGGCTACAAGGTCGCCACCAACAAGAATAATTTCGACACGCTGTACACCGACATCGATCCGCTGACCTCGGTGGCCGTGGTCAACCCGGCGCGCAGCAACCGCTTCGACCTGGAGGAAACCGTGGTGGCGCTGTACGGCTCCTACCAGCTCAAGCTGAACGAGAACTGGGGCGCGCTGGCCGGCCTGCGCACCGAATACACCGACATGGATATCCACCAGATCACCAGCGGAGTCGAGGCCAGGAACAGCTACACCAATCTGATCCCAAGCTTGTTCGCCACCTACAAGGCAAGCGAGACGGCCAATATGCGCTTCGCCTACGCGCGCCGCATCCGCCGTCCGAGCGCCAACGACCTCAATCCCTACGTGATGTATCGCGACGAGTTCAACGTCTCGTCCGGCAATCCGATGCTCAAGCCGACCAAGACCGACTCCTTCGAAGTGGGTTACGAAACCAAGTTCGGCGCGCTGGAGAGCAATCTACGAGGCTACTACCGCAAGGACACCGACGCCATCGTTGACTACCGCACCTTCATCGCCAACAACGTGCTGCTGACCACCCGCCAGAACGGCGAAGGCAGCCATGCGAGCGGCCTGGAATTCACGGTCAGCGGCAAGCTGACGCCGTCGCTGACGCTGAACTCCAGCGGCAACCTGGCGCGCATCCAGCAGACCACGCAGGACGACAGCGGCGCCCTGGTCACCCGCAGCGCCAACTCGCTGAGCGGCCGCGTGCGCCTGAACTACGCGGTCAGCGTCGCCACGCAAGTGCAGATGGCGCTGCAGATGCAGGGCAAGACACTGTCCGGCCAGGGTTACCGCTCGCCGAACAACACCTTCAACCTGAGCGTGCGCCAGGCCGTGACGCCGCGTCTGAGCCTGGTGGGCACAGTCACCGACCTGTTCAGCACCAACAAGATGGAGACCATCATCAACAGCGCCACGCTGCGCGAGACCAGCACCCGCCGCTTCGACGGCCGGGTGTTCTACCTGGGCCTGTCCTACCGCCTGGGCGGCCCCGCGACGGCGGCCGACTCGCACAACGAGCCGCGCTTCGGCCCGCCGCAAGGCTGAATCCATTGGGGGTCAAGTCTGACATTCGGACACGGCCTCTGCTGTAGCGACCGCTACAGCAGAGGCCGTGTCCGAATGTCAGACTTGACCCCCGTGTTTATTTCACCACCGCCAGCTTTTCGCGCTTGGCGTTGCGGAAGGTGAAGATCGTCAGCACGCCGTCCTGCACGTCGCCGCGCGCGTCGAAGGTGATGTTGCCGGTCACGCCCTTGTGCGTGATCTTGGCCAGCACCGGCAGGTACTTGGCCGGCTCCGGCGAGCCGGCCTTCTGCATCGCCTCGACCATCGTCATCAGCGCGTCATAGGTGTACGGCGAGTAGGTCTGCACGTCGATGCCGAATTTCTTCTTGTACGCCACGCGGAAATCGGCCATGCCTTTTTCCTGCGAGGGCTCGACCCCGCCCGCCTCGGCGCAGATCACCTGGCCGTCACTCATGGCGTCGCCCGCCAGGCGCGGCACCCCATCCGAACACATGCCGTCGCCGCCCATGAACTTGAGCGGCATCGCCAGCGCCTTCATCTGGCGCAGCATCGGGCCGGCCACGGCGTCCATGCCGCCGAAGAACACCATGTCCGGCTTGGTCGCCTTGATGGCGGTGAGGATGGCGTTGAAGTCGGTGGCCTTGTCGGTGGTGAACTGGGTCGACACCACCGTGGTGCCGGTCGCGGCGCCGGAGCGCTTGACGTTCTTGACGAATTCGTCGACCAGGCCCTTGCCGTAGGCGGTGCGGTCGTCGATGACGGCGATGCGCTTGGCCTTGACGTTCTGCATCGCGTAGCGCGCCAGCGCCGCCCCCAGCTGCTCGTCGTTGGCGATGTTGCGGAAGGCGGTCTCGTAGTGCTGGCGCGTGTACAGCGGGTTGGTGGCCGACGGCGAGATCTGCGGTATGCCGGCGTCGTGGTAGATGCGCGAGGCCGGGATCGTCGTGCCCGAGGTCTCATGCCCGATCACGCCGTTGACCCTGGCGTCCACCAGCTTTTGCGCGGCGGTGGTGCCCTGCTTGGGATCGGCGGCGTCGTCCTCCGCCTGCAACACGATCTTGTACTTCTTGCCGCCGATGACCACGCCCTTGGCGTTGAGCTCGTCGACCGCCATGCGGGCACCGTTTTCATTGTCCTTGCCCAGGTGGGCGATGGCGCCCGAAGTTGCCGCCACATGGCCGATCCTGATGATCTCTTCCGCCTGCGCGGCGCCGGTGGCAAGCAGAGCCAGCGCAAGCGCCTGGCCAGTTGTTTTTATTGTCAGTCGCATAAGATTTTTGAGTCATCCTCATTGGTTAACTAATCAAGGATACCATCAGGCAAATATCCATGCAGCCGTGCGTGCTGACTTCTCTATCTGAAGTAGAATAATAAATCGAAACATTTGCCGTAAAGACACTTTGCATGGAAACTTCACAACGCATCGCCCGCTCCAAGCCGCTGGCGACCACCGCAATGCACGGCCGCGTTGACGTCATGAAGGCACGCGGCGAGGATGTGATCGACTTTTCCATTGCGATTTCCCATTTCCAGGCGCCGGACAGCGTGCTGCAATCGGTGCTGGAGGGCTTGAAGCAGCCGTCCCTGGCCTACACCGCGGTGGGCGGCGACGCCGGTATCCGCGCCCGGCTGGCCGCCAAGGTCGCCAGGGAAAACGGCATCGCCGCCGACGCCAGCCAGATCATCGTCACCAACGGCGCCAAGCAGGCCTTGTACCAGGCGCTGTACGTAATGGCCGATCCGGGCGACGCCGTCATCATCCTCAAGCCCTACTGGCCGGCCTACGTCGCCACCTGCAAGTTGCTGGGGCTGGAGCCGGTGCTGGTCGACATGCCGGCCACCATCACCGCCGAATTCCTCGACAGTCTGCCGCCGGCCAAGATCCTCATCATCAACAATCCGCACAATCCCACCGGCGGCGTGCTGCGGGCCGAGGAAATCGACCGCATCGCCGGCTGGCTCCAACGCAGCGGCACCGGCGCCATCGTCGACGAGAGCTACGAAAAGCTGATCTTCGAAGGCGTGCATACCAGCCTGGCCGCGCGGCCGGACTGGCAGGACATCGGCATCGTCAGCATTTATTCCGCCTCGCAGAGTTACGCGATGATGGGCTGGCGCGCCGGTTTCGCGGTGGCGCCGGCCCATATCGTCAGCGCGATGGAGACGCTGCAAGGACCGATCACCGCCGCCGCGCCCATGCTGATGCAGCTGGCGCTGGCCGCCGCCTTCGAATCCGGCGAACCGACGACGATGCTGTGCGACTACCGCCAGCGCCGCGACCTGGTGCTGGACCTGGTAGGCGCCCTGCCCTGGCTGCGCATGCAACGCCCCGCTTCCGGCCCGTATCTGTGGGGCGACGTCTCGGCACTGACCACGGACACCCGGCAATTCGCCGAGCAGTTGCTGAACGAGTATGCGGTGGCGGTGATGCCGGGCGAAGCCTTGGGTGCGCCAGGATACATCCGCATCGGTTATATTTCGGACGACATCGCCACGCTGCGGCGCGGTATCCAGGCGATCATCCGCTACGGCAACGCACGTTATCGGGCCCGGTAAGCACCCAGCATGGCCTTTCTTCTCTTTCAACTCAACAGCCTGCGCAGCCGCCTGATCCTGCTGGTGGCGCTAGCGATCGCGCCGATTGCGGTGATGACTCTGGTCAGCGGCGTGCGTGAACGCGAGCACGCGGTCGAAGTGGCGGAAGAAAACCTGCAACGCCTGACCAACCTGGCCGCCGCCAACGAGGCGCAGTCGATCGAGGGCGCGCGCCAGATCCTGCGCGACCTGGCCAGCATCCCCGACCTGACCGGCGACCCGGCCCATTGCAACCGCCTGCTGGCCAACATCCAGCGCCAGAATCCCGACTACGCCAACCTGGGGCTGATCCAGCTGAACGGCGACGTCACCTGCAGCGCGATCCCGTCGAACGCGCCGGTCAACCTGGCCGACCGCGCGCACTTCCGCCGCGCCGTCCACCTGCGCCGCTTCGTGGCCGGCGGCTATGTGTTCGGCCGCGTGATCCAGAAGCACACCGTCAACCTCACCTACCCGCTGCTGGACGACGGCGACCAGGTCAAGGCCGTGGTGTTTGCCGCGCTGGACCTGACCAAGCTCGATCGCTTCGTCGCCGACATCAAGCTGCCACCGGGATCGCTGCTGCTGACCGCCGATTCGGAAGGCCGTATCATTTCGCGCAAGCCCAATCCCGAACAGTGGTTCGGCCAGATGGTGTGGCCGGAGATGCGCGCCGCCATGTCGGGCGAACCGGGCAAGCCGGTGCTGTTGAAGGGACCGGACGGCATCGAGCGGCTGCACCGCTTCGCCCGCGTCGGCAGCAACGGCCTGTCCGACTACACCGTCAGCATCGGCATCCCGGCCGACGACATCACCGTCGTCGCCCGCCACGATCAGATGCTGGACATGGTGGCGCTGTTCGTCACGCTGGCGCTGGCGCTGCTGGCGGCCTGGTTTGTCGGCGACGTGCTGGTGCTGCGCCGGGTCAAGCGCCTGGCCACCACCGCCAACAGCATCGCCTCCGGCACGCTGGGCGCGCGCAGCGGCATCGTCTACGGCAACGAGGAAATCAGCGAACTGGCGCGGGCGCTGGACGCGATGGCCGAAGCCTTGCAGGCCAAGGAGCTGCAGCACCTGAACGCGGAACACCAGCTGCGCCTGGCCGACCAGCGCAAGGACGAATTCCTGGCGATGCTGGCGCACGAGCTGCGCAACCCGCTGGCGCCGATCAGCGCCGGCGCCCAGCTGCTGCAAAGCGGCCACGCCACCGAGGCGGTGGTCGGGCGCACGGCCGGCATCATCGTCCGCCAGGTGCACCACATGACGCGCCTGGTCGACGACCTGCTCGACGTCTCGCGCGTGACCCGCGGGCTGGTGACGCTGACGCGCGTGCCGCTCAACGTGGCCGACGTCGTGGCCGACGCCGTCGAACAGGCGGAGCCGCTGTTCAGCAACAAGCAGCAGCAGTTCGAACTGTCGCTGCCGGAGGTGCCGCAGCAGGTCAACGGCGACCACAAACGGCTGGTGCAGGTGCTGGTCAATGTGCTCAACAACGCCGCCAAGTACACGCCGGTCGGCGGCGTCATCAAGCTGTCGGTGCACGGCGAGGCGGGCGTGGTGCGGCTGGTGGTCAGCGATTCCGGCATCGGCATGTCACCGGAACTGCGCGCCCGGGTGTTCGAACTGTTTGCCCAGGCCGACCGCAATCCGGACCGCTCGCAGGGCGGGCTGGGATTGGGACTGGCGCTGGTCAAGTCGCTGGTGGAACTGCATGGCGGCAGCGTTGCCGCCGATAGCCGGGGCGAGCATCAGGGCAGCACCTTCACCATCTCGCTGCCCGGTGGGCCGGGGTTGAACGCGCCGGCGGCATCCGGGCCGGCGCCCCTAGGCGGCGGCAGGCTGCGGGTGCTGGTGGTGGACGACAACATCGACGCCGCGCAAACGCTGCAACTGCTGCTCGACGCATCCGGCCATGAAGTGCTGGTCGCGCATACCGCGCTGGAAGCCCTGGAGATCGCCCAGCGCATGGCGCCTGAACTATGCCTGCTCGATATCGGCCTGCCCGACATCAGCGGCAACGACCTGGCGCGCGGCCTGCGCGCACTGCCGCAAACGGCCAAGGCCACGCTGGTGGCGGTAACGGGCTACGGCCGCAGCGAAGACCGCGACCTGGCCAGCGAGGCGGGCTTCGATCATTATTTCGTCAAGCCGGTCGATGTCGAAGCCCTGCTGGCGCTGATCGCCAAGCTGTCGCCGGCTACTCCCACGCCTTAGCGATACGTTCCAGCTCACCGTTTTTTTCCAGCGTCTGCAAGGCCACGCGCAGGCGCTCGGCCAGCGCGGGATCGAACTTTCTGCTGGTGACGAAATACAGCGGGCTGACGGCCATCACGGTCGGCAGGATCTTGACCTTGTCGGCCAGGCCGGAGCGATCCAGCACCGCCTGCAGGCCCGGCATCCGATGGAAGAAGAAGCGGCCCCGGTGCGCCATCAGCTTTTGCAGATTGAGCCTGGGTTCGGACGCACCGGCATCGACCTGGGTGACGCCGGCCTGCTCCAGCACCAGCACACCGGCGAAGCCGCGGTTGGCCAGCACCACGTTATCGGGTGCCAGCTTGCGCAGGTCGTCCCAGTTGGCAATCACCGCCGCGTCGTCGCTGCGGGCGACCAGATGGTAGCGGATGGAGAACAGCGGCGGGCCGACAAACAAATACTTCCGGTCCCGTTCGGGCGAATGCGAGAGCCCACAGGAAGCATCCAGCACGCCGCGGTCCATGCCGGAGTAAATGCGGGGCAAGGGTTGCCAGGCCTGGTCGCCGGTGAATTTCAGGCCGGTATCCAGCTTTTCGATTGCATGCATGATGTCGATGCAGATGCCGACCACACGCCCACCGGCATCGGCGTTCTGGAATTTGGGCTCGGTGCCCTGCTGCGCCGCAGTACGAATATCGCTCGCGGCGACGCCGCCCCACGCCGTCGACAGCAAGGACAGCATCGCGCTCAATATATACACCCTGGTCGGCACATGTGGCATCGGCCCATTGTAGCGCGACGTTACCGCGTCGTCACCAATTGCCGGCGACGCGGGGGTCGGCTCAGAACTCGATGGTTTTCAGCCGCTTGGTTTTGCCGTAGTGTTCATCGAAGCCATACACTTCGATGCGCACCTTGCCGCTGGCATGCACCCGCACCAGCGCCCAGGCATAGGCCCGGTCCTGTGGATTGCGGCTGTCTCCGGCCTTGGCGCTGAACGGCGAGCCGCCCGAACCCACCATCACCTGCCACGCCTTGCCGCCTTCGGCGCGCGCCGGCTGCTGCGCGTTGAAGATGTGCTGGTGGCCGCAGAAATAGGCGCCACCGTATTCCTCCATCACCCGCCAGAAGGCTTGGGCGTTGTCCGGATAGATGTCCATGCCGTCCGCTTCCACGCCCTGCTTGAAGTAGTAGGTGTAGGCCGGCTTGTGGCCGAACACGAAGAAGCGCCTGGCGCCGCGCGCCCTGGCCTGGCGGAAGTCCTCCGCCAGCCAGTGCGCCGGGCCGTGGCCGTCGTTGCCGACCGGGTCGGTGTCGATCACGGCGAAGTGGCTGCCGCCGGCGTCGAAGGAGAACGTCAGCTGCGACTGGCTGGTCAGGTTGCCGTCCGGCCCGCCCACCGGCGGCGCGTTGCCGGCATCGAAGGCGCTGGCCGCGATGCCGGTGACGGCCTGCCAGCGCGCCGTATCCAGTATCAGGTCGCCCATGCTCTCGCGCCACAGATCTTCGTTTTCGAGGCGGGCGATCTTGGTGGTCTTGCCGGCGGCGTCCTTGTCCTTGAACTGCATTTCATGGTTGCCGGTCACCGGCACCACGTAGGTGCCGCTCTCCATCAGGCCCGCCGTCATGCCGCGCCAGTAAGCATACTGGCGGGCGATGGCGGCCTTGTCGGCGGTGTAACCCATGATCATGTCGCCGTTGAAGAACAGCGCCTTCGGCCTGGCCGCCTGGATCTCGCGCAGGATGCGCGACAAGGCGCGGGTGTTCTGCAAATAGACCCGGTCCTGCGCCGTGCCGGCGCTGGCCGGATCGGCGCGCGAATCGCCGACGGTGGCGAAGGACATCACCACAGGATCGGGCGCCGCCAGCGCGAGGATGTGCGCCAGCACCAGCGCCAGCGCCATGAACCTGCGCAAGTGCGTCACTTTAGAAGTCGGCATTGAGCGACACCGTCCAGCTACGTTCAGGCACGAAGGTGTACTGGTCGAACGCCGCGCCCTTGCTGCTCGCGCTGATCGACGTCGCATCCTGCTTGTTGAAGACGTTGTTCACGCCGACCTGCACCTTGAGCATCTTGACGACACCACCCACGCGCCAGCGGTAGCCGGCCGTGAAGTCGGTCACCGTGTAGGCGCCGATCTGGTAGGCGGCCGGCTCGCCGTCCTTGGCGTACTGGCTGCCGTTGGTCTTGGCGATCAGCGAGCCATACAGGCCATGATCCTTGTACAACAGGCCCAACGCGGAGGTCGATTTCGGCACCTTGGCGATCTGCAGGCCGGTGTCCTTGGCTTCGGCCTTGTTGACCGAACCGTTGGCATGCAGCGAGAAGCCGCTGCCGACATAGTAGGTCGCCGCGCCTTCGATACCCTTGTAGATCACACCACCCTGGTTGTAGTACACCAGGTCATTGCCGGTGCCGGTCGAGGCGATCTTGTTGTTGAAATCGATGTAGTAGATGTCCGCATCGAAGGTCAGCTTGCCCGACTGGTGCACTGTGCCCAGCTGGTAGTTGGTGGAGGTCTGCGGCTTGGGTGTGCTCAGGTTCGGGTTATTCACGTAGAACATCGACAGGTCCGGCACCAGGAAGCCGCGCGCCACCTGGGCGTAGGCCGACCATTCCGTGTTGACCGCGTAGTTCGCGGTCAGGAACGGCAAGGTGGTGTCGTAGGTCTGGTCGGCCCTGGTCGGAATGCGCGTGCCCTGATTGACCACCGCATCCAGCGAACGCTTGAAGTTGACGTATTTGAGGCCAGGCGTCACGGTCCATTGCGGCGCCGCCGCCCATTCGAATTCGACGAAGGGTTGATACTGCTTCCACGACGAGTTCTGGTTGTAGGAGACGTCTTTCGGCGCGCTCGCCTCCTTCGGGTTCGGTAGGTTCAGCGTCCAGTCCAGATCGAAGGTGTGGCGCTCGGTGTTCGAGCTCTCCAGCCAGACGCCGGTGCGCAGCAGGCCCGCCTGCAGCTGCTTGGTCAGCTTGAAGATGTCGCCGTTGACGCGGTAGGAATTGAGCTTGTTGTAGCCGGGGACGTCCTTGTTGCCGGCCACGCCGGCCTTGGTGCCGTTGGCAGTGGCGCCGCTGGCGTCCTGGCCGGAGAAGGTGTTGTTGTCGTAGGCGTAGGTGTAGAGCGTGTTGTCGATCGTCCAGCCGCCGTCCAGGTTCGATTGCAGGCGGACGTATTCGAAGTCGGTGCGCTTGTCGTTGTAGTTGTAGCCGAAGTAGTTCTGGCTGGTCTTGTCGTTGTTGAGCGAGTAGTTCTTGCCGTACAGCGCGACCTGGTTCAGCGTGACGCCGGCCTTGTCCGGCACGTAGCTGTGGATCTTGTTATAGGTCGAGAACACGGTCAGCATGGTGTCCCTGCCCAGCGGCTTCTGGAACTTGAACTGGTAGTTGTCTTCCTTGACGCCGCTGTAGGTCTGGTAGCCGTCGCTGGTCAGGCGCGAGGCGTTGAACATCATGCGCGCGTCGCCGAACTGGCCCAGCTGGCCGGAGTCGATCTCCGCGCCGAGGATCTTGGTGTTCCATGAACCGTAGGTGGCGTAAGGCGAAAAGCGGAACTCGGTGGCCAGCTCCTTCGAGAAGAGGTTGATCGAACCGCCGAAGGTGGCTTGTCCCAGGTTGCTGGCGTTGCCGGGACCGCGCTCGATCACCATGCCGCCGATGATACGGGCCGGGAAGTAGGAGGTCGAGTGGTGGGTCGGATTGTTGGTGTCGCCGAACGGGATGCCGTCGTAGGTGATGTTGTACTCGCCGTCCTGGAAGCCGCGCAGCGTGACCTTCGATTCGCCCAGCCCTGGGCCGTTGGACGACAGGCCGGAGCCGACGCTCGGCGCGATGCGCGCGACGGCGTTGAAGTCCGCCAGCGGCGTCACCGCCTGCTCGATGAAGGTTGCGGTGATGATGGACTGCGGCTGGGTCGCCTTCAACGAGGCCTGCACCGGCGCGCGGTTGGCCGCGTTGGAGCCGGTGATCACCACGCGGCTTTTGATCGCCTCCGAATCCAGCGCGGTATTCGATACCGGCACATCATTGATAGTCGGCGACGCCGTTTGGGCATGCGCGGCGGCGGCGGACATCACGGCCAGCGCGGCCAGGACGTGGGCCGAAATAGTCGACAAGATCAAGTGCTGCTTCGGATTCATATGGCTTTCCAGTTTGCGTTGTGAAAACCGGACAGTCTAAGAACCTATTGTGACAAGGGTATGAACACAAATTAACCACAACCGCCGTCGATACATTGGCACAAAACCAACGCATCGGCGATAATGCGAATTGTTGTCATTTACATTTACCCGAAACCCGCAATGCGTACACATTATTCCCGCGCCGCCCTCCTCCCGGCGGCACTGCTGCTGGCCAGCCTGGCTGCCTGCAGCGGCGGTGGAGGTGGAGCGGCCACGTCGCCGACGCCGCCCGTCGCCGAAGCCGGACTGAGCCAGGCTGCCAGGCTGGGCGAGCTGATTTTCAAGGACCAGTCCTTGTCCGCCTCCGGCAAGCAGTCGTGCGCCACCTGCCACAGCCCGGATCACGCCCACGGCCCGACCAACAACCTGTCCGCCCAGCTGGGCGGCGCCAACGGCGACGTGCAGGGCTTCCGCGCCGCGCCGTCGCTGCGCTACCTGAACCAGAATCCGGCCTTCTTCTTCGCCAAGGATGGCACGCCGACCGGCGGCATCGATCGCGACGGCCGCGCGCAAAGCCTGGCGGAACAGGCCGAGCGTCCCTTCCTGGCGCCGCACGAAATGGCCAACGCCAGCAAGCAGGATGTGATCGACAAACTGAAAAAGGCCCCCTACGTCGAACAGTTCCGCGCGCAGTTCGGCGCCGCCATCCTGGACGACGCCGAACAAGCCTTCGGCCGCATGACCTTCGCGCTGCAGAAATTCCAGCTGGAAGACCCGTCATTCCACCCCTTCGATTCCAAGTACGACCAGTTCCTGGCCGGTAAAGTCAAGCTGTCCGACCAGGAGCTGCGCGGCCTGGCGCTGTTCAACGATCCCGCCAAAGGCAACTGCATCGCCTGCCACAGCAGCGCGCGCGGTGCCGACGGCGCGTCGCCGCTGTTCACCGACTTCACCTTCGACAATCTCGGAGTCCCGCGCAACAGGAAGCTGGCGGCCACCGCCGACCCGGCCTACTTCGACCTTGGCCTGTGCGGCCCTGACCGCACCGACCTGGTCGCGCGCACCGACTTGTGCGGCGCCTTCAAGGTGCCGACGCTGCGCAACGTCGCCACGCGCCAGACCTTCTTCCACAACGGCGCCTTCGACAACCTGAAGGACGTGGTGGGCTTCTACGTGCGGCGCGATACCAACCCGGAAGAGTGGTACCCGACCGGCGCCGACGGCGTGGTGCAGAAGTTTAACGACCTGCCGCCGGAGTACCGCAAGAACGTCAACACCACCGAAGTCCCTTACAACCGCCAGCCCGGCATGGCGCCGGCACTGTCGCCCAGCGAGATCGACGATGTCGTGACCTTCCTCGGCACGCTGACCGACGGCTACAAGACCACCCCTTAATCGCAGAGATATCAACATGAACAAACACCTGATCGCCACCGCCCTCGCCGCCGCCTTCCTCAGCGCGCCTTTCGCCGCCACCGCGGGCGAGGCCGAACTGCTGGCCCGCATCGACAAGATGGCCGCCGAACTGGAACAGCTGAAGGCCGAACTGAAAGCCAGCGTCAAGAAGACCGAAGCGGTCGAACAACGCCAGCAGGCGCTGGCCTCCGCGCCGCCGGCCGCCGCTCCCGTATCGCTGGCGGCGGTCGAAGTGCCGTCGGCACCGGCCACCATCTTCGGCGCCTACGGTGAAATCAACTACAACCGTCCAAGCAAGAACGCCAGCGGCGCGCAGGCCGACGTGCGCCGTGCCGTGATCGGCGTCGAGCATCGCTTCGATCCGAAGACCAAGATGGTCGCCGAATTCGAATGGGAGCACGCCGTCGTCTCCGCCGACGACAAGGGCGAGAGCGAAGTCGAACAGCTGTACGTCGAGCGCGAATTCGGCAACGGCTTGCGCAGCAAGGTCGGCCTCTACCTGATCCCTATGGGCCTGCTGAACACCAACCACGAACCGACCGCCTACTACGGCGTCGAGCGCAACTTCGTCGAGACGGCGATCATCCCGTCGACCTGGCGCGAAGTGGGCGTGAGCCTGTCCGGCGACACCGCCGCCGGCCTGACCTGGGACACCGGCATCACCACCGGCTTCGACCTGGGCAAGTGGGACGCCGCCGGCAGCGACGGCCGCGAATCGCCGCTGGGCTCCATCCACCAGGAAGGCCAACAGGCCAAGTCGCGCGACCTGAGCGTGCACGCGGCGCTGAACTGGCGCGGCGTGCCAGGCCTGCTGGTGGGCGGCTCCATCTTCACCGGCAAGGCCGGCCACAAGACCGACGGCTTCACCGCCAACGACGCCCGCATCACGATGGTCGACCTGCACACCCGCTACACGCCGGGCAGCTGGGATCTGTCGGCGCTGTATGCGCGCGGCCAGATCAGCAATACCGAAGCGCTCAACGAGACCCTGGTCGGCAATCCGACGCCGGTGCCGAAGAGCTTTGCCGGCTGGTACACGCAGGCCGCCTACCGCCTGCTGCAGGCCGGCGACTACACGCTGAGCCCATTCGCGCGCTACGAGCAGTTCAACACCGCCAAGAGCTACGCCGCCGTGCCGCAGGGCCTGGGCGTGGCCGCGTCGCCGGACGAGAAGGTCACCACCGTCGGCGCCAACCTGAAGGTCGGCGAAGGCGTGGTGCTGAAGGCCGATTACCAGTGGTTCAAGGAAGACAAGTCGCGCGACCGCCTGAACCTCGGCATGGGCTTCTCGTACTGATATGCGCTACCTTCACTGGATACCGTTGGCGGCGTGCGCCGCCGGCGCGCCGGCCTTCGCGGCGCAGTACCTGAACGCGGAACAGGCGCAGAAGCTGATGTTCCCGGAAGCGACCACGTTTCGCCAGCAGGACGTGGCGCTGTCGCTGCCGCAGATGCAGCAGGTGGAGAAGTTGGCCGGGCTGGCAGCGCGCTCGGTCAACTGGCGCGTGGTGGGCGCCTACAGCGGCGACAAGCTGCTGGGCTACATGGTGCTCGACGACGTGATCGGCAAGTTCGAGCTGATCTCGTACGCGGTCGGCCTCAATCCCGACGCCACGGTGCGCCAGGTCGAGATCCTGACTTACCGCGAAAGCCACGGCGGCGAGATCCGCCTGCCGGCCTGGCGCCGCCAGTTCACCGGCAAGTCCGCGCAAACGGGCGGCCTGACGGTGGGCGACGGCATCGCCAACATTAGCGGCGCCACCCTCTCCTGCACCCACCTGACCGACGGCGTGCGGCGTATCGCCGCCGTCGCCCAGGTGGCGCTGAAAAAATGATGCGGCGCGCCCAGCCCTGGCTGGGTACCCTGGTCGACATCACGGCGGACGGCGATCCGCAGGCGGCGTCGCAGGCGATCACGCAGGCCTTCGCGGAGGTGGCGCTGGTGCACCGGCTGATGAGTTTTCATGACGCCGCCAGCGATGTCTCGCGCCTGAACCGCGCCGCGCCGGGCGAGCTGCTGGAGGTGCATCCGCACAGCTGGCGGGTGCTGCAGCTGGCGGCGCGGATGGCCGCGCTGTCGCAAGGCCTGTTCAACATCGCCTGCGCTCCGCGGCTGGTGGACTGGCAATGCCTGCCGCGCCCGGACGCCACCGCCATCCCGGCATATCAGCCGGCGCTGGCCGTCTACCGCTGCGAACAGGAGCCGCTGGTGTGCAAGCTGGCGCCGGGCTGGGTGGACGTGGGCGGCATCGCCAAGGGTTATGCGGTCGATCTCGCGGTGGCGGCCCTGCAAGGCGCCGGCGCCGATAGCGGCTGCGTCAACGCCGGCGGCGATCTGCGCGGCTTCGGTGGACGCGATTGGCCGGTGGCCGTGCGCGATCCGCTGGCGCCAGGGCGCGCCGCCGCGCAGGTGCTGCTGCGCGACGAGGCGCTGGCCACGTCGGCCGCCTATTTCTCGTCGCGCCAGCACGGCGGCCGCCAGGTCAGCGCACTGGTCGACGGCCGCAGCGGCGAACCGCTGGTGGCGTCCATCAGCGTGTCGGTGCGCGCGCCATGCTGCGCCGTGGCCGACGCGCTGACCAAGGTGGTGCTGGCCAGCGGCGATGCGCAACATCCGGCGCTGGCCGCGTTGCAGGCGTCAGCGTTTATAATCTAGCCGATGCATACTCACCGATCCCGTCCCCACGTCAACCTGCGCGTCGAGCGCTGGCACCGCCGCTGCATCTACACCAGCTTCGCGGCCCTGCTGTTGAGCGGCGCCGCCTGGCTGCTGGCGCGCTACTTCTTCCGCCCCGTCGGCCAGTTCGGCGAAACCATCAATCCGCTGGAACCGTGGTCAATGAAGCTGCACGGCGCGGCGGCGATGGTGATGCTGTTCTTCCTCGGCAGCCTGATGAACGCCCACATCCGCCGCGCGCTCAAGGCCGGCCGCAATCTGCGCACCGGCTGGGGCATGATCGCCGCCATGCTGGCGCTGACCGCCAGTGGCTTCGGCCTGTACTACCTGGCCGGCGAAAGCGACCGTCCGCTGTGGTCGGCCATCCATTGGGCGGTGGGCCTGGCCACGGGCCTGCTGTTTGTGCTGCACGTGTGGCTCGGCCGCCGCGCCGTGCGTCACCCGTAGGGACGGCGCTAGCCGGCCTTGGCCGACTCGCCGAGATCGAGGCCGCTCATTTGCAGCGCGATGGCGAGCGCGGTGTCGGCCGTGGCCAGGTGGGCGTGGAACCAGGGCAGCACCAGGCCCACGGCTTCCCGGCCGCTTTTGATGTCGCGCGTTTCCAGCTGGTGCAGCTTGGTCAGGACGCGCGCATGCTGTTCGCGGTGGCTGTTCAGGGCCGGGTAGTTGATGGCCTCCATCAGCGCTTCCTCGTGGCGGAAATCAGCCTCCAGGCAGTCGACCAGTTGTTCGAGTCCGGCGGCAAAGCCATCGTCCTTGCAATGCATGAGCACTTTGATTTGCTCGGCCAGCGCCTCGTGCGCTTCGTCGAACAGCGGTATGCCCAGCGCCATGTCCGGGGTCCAACCGATATCATCCATGATGTCCTCTTTGTCGATCCGGCCGGCGCACGATGCGCCGCCAGCAAGGACTATGGACGCGCGGCGCGCCGAAATCCATGATCCAGATCAAAAAATTCCAAGCGCGCCAGGGCGGGCATCCAGCCATTGCCGGAACTGCTGCGCCGGCACGGGCTGGCTGTACAAATATCCCTGGTAGCGATGGCAGCCCAGCTGCTCGAGCAAGCGGCGCTGCTCGATACTCTCCACGCCCTCCGCGATGACGTCCAGGCCCAGGCTGCGCGACATGGCGATGATGGTCGTCACGATGGCCTGGTCGTTGCTGTTGCTGACCAGCTCGGTGACGAAGGAACGGTCGATCTTCAGCTGGCTCAACGGCAAGCGCCGCAGATATTGCAGCGAGGAGTAGCCGGTGCCGAAATCGTCCAGCGAGAAGCGCACGCCGATCTTGCGCAACTGCTCCATCGTGCCGATGATGTGCTCGATATTTTCCAGCAGCAGGCCCTCGGTCAGCTCCAGTTTCAGGCCCGACGGATCGATGCCATGGCGCCGGATCAGCTCCTGCATCTGCGCGCAAAAATCGCGCTGGTGGATCTGCGCCGCGCTCACGTTCACGGCCAGCACCAGCGGCTTGGTGCGCGGATGGTCTTGCCACTGCCGCAGCTGGGCGCAGGCCGTTTCCATCACCCAGCGGCCGATCGGCAGGATCAGGCTGGTTTCCTCCGCCAGCGGAATGAAGCGGGCCGGCGACAGGAAGCTGCCGTCGGCCTGCGGCCAGCGGATCAGCGCCTCGGCGCCGATCGTGCGGCCCTGCTCGTCGACCTGGGGCTGGTAGTACAGTTCGAACCGCTCCTCCTCGATCGCGCACCGCAGCGCGTCCTCCAGCCTGGCCTTGGTGCTGAGCTTTTCCTGCATGTTCCGGTCGAAGAAGCGCATGCCATTGCGGCCCGCCTGCTTGGCCTGGTACATGGCGATGTCGGCCTGCATCAGCAATTCCTCGGGATGGGACGGCCAGCCGTCATGGAACAGCGTGGCGCCCACGCTGGGCGTGCTGTGGCACAGATGGCTGCCCAGCGTGTAGGGCCGATTGAGCTCGGCCAGGATCTGCGTCCCCAGCATCCCGGCCTGGGCCGCGGCGGCCGCCTCGGTGCAGCCCAGGCTTTCCAGCAAGACGACAAATTCGTCGCCCCCCAGGCGGGCCACGGTGTCGCCTTGCCGCAGGCAGTCCTGCAGGCGGCCGCCCACTTGTTGCAGCAGCAGGTCGCCGACGTTGTGGCCCAGCGTGTCGTTGAGCGTCTTGAAATTGTCGAGGTCGATGAACATCAGCGCGCCATAGCGCTCGTGCAGTTTGCTGGCGTCGAGCACCTGGCGCAGCCGCTCCAGCAGCATGCGCCGGTTCGGCAGGCGGGTTAGCGGATCGTAGAACGCCAGGTTGCGGATCTCGTCGGTGGCGGCCTTGCTCTGCGTGACGTCGGTCAGCGCCGCGACGTAGTTGCAGGTGCGGCCGCTGTTGTCGCGCACCGAGGTGATGCTCAGATGTTCGGGATAGACCTCGCCGTTCTTGCGGCGGTTCCAGATTTCGCCCGACCAGCTGCCCTGCTCGCCGATCGCGGCCCACATCGCCCGGTAGAACTCAGCATCGTGGCGGCCCGAACTGAGCATGCGCGGCGTGCGGCCCACCGCCTCCTCCATCGCATAGCCGGTGATGCGGGTGAACGCCTGGTTGACCTTGAGGATGACGCCGTTGCTGTCGGTGACCATCATGCCCTCGTTCGATTCGAAGGCGATGGCGGCGATGCGCAAATTGGCATCGGCCAGATGGCGCTCGGTGATCTCCTCGTGCGCCACCGTCGCCCCCTGCCAGCCGTGGCTCATCGGCGACACCGTCATGCGGAACCAGCGCCGCGCGGTCGGCGTATGGCAGGGATACGCCATCTGGAAGCGGCTGCTGCGGCCGGCCAGCACCGCGCTGATGCCGGCCTCGGCCTCGGCCGCGCCTTCCGCCCCCAGCCCGACCGCCTCAACGCATAGCGCCAGGTAATTGCTGCCGATGTCGGTGGCCAGGCCGGCCCGCCCGGCGCCGGCCTGGCGCCACGCGGTGTTGACCGCCAGGATGGTGCCGTCCATGCCCAGCACGGCGATCTGCTCGCCGAAGGCGTCCAGCAGGGCGCAAGCGAAGCTATGGCAAACGCCGCCGGCGGCGGCCTGCGGCGGCACGGGCGCCTGATGGGCGGCAGCGGGGCAGGAAAAATCGCAAGGGGCACCGTCGGCCGCCGGCACGAACTGAAGGGGCTGCTGATTCATCATGGGAATGCCTCACACGGAGATGATCCCAGCAGCATACTGATTCAGATCAATAAAAAATTTGATACAGATCAATTTTCCGCGATCGCTGCCTCTGCGACACCGCCCCCGGCTGCCGGCCAGCACCAAAGCCATCACATTGATCGGAATAGCGCAATATTTGACTGGATTGGTAGTACACGCGTGACTACTGCCTTTTATAATTTCATCACTGCCCTTTTATAGAAGATGCCCCATGAAACTGACCAGCACCAGCTTCTCCAACGATCAGTCCATCGCCGGCAAGTTCGCCTTTGCGGTGGCCGCCCCGGACACCCACATCACCCTCTCCACCAACCGCAACCCGCAGCTGGCGTGGGACGAGGTACCGGCCGGCACCCGGTCGTTTGCGCTGATCTGCCATGATCCCGACGTGCCGAGCCGTGGCGACGACGTCAACCAGGAAGGCCGGGAAGTTCCGGCCAGCCTGCCCCGCGTCGACTTCTTCCACTGGCTGCTGGTGAACATTCCCGCCGCGACGCGCGAGATCGCCGCGGGTAGCCACAGCGAAGGCGTGACCCCGCGCGGCAAGGCCGGCCCCACCGCGCCGGGCGGCATGACGCACGGCGTCAACGACTACACCAGCTGGTTTGCCGGCGATGCGCAGATGAGCGGCGACTATTACGGCTACGACGGCCCTTGCCCGCCGTGGAACGACGCCCTGCTGCACCACTATGTCTTCACCCTCTACGCGCTCGACATCCCGGCACTGCCGGCGGACCTGCCGCTGGATGGCCAGGGCATCCGCCGCGCCATCGAAGGCCATGTGCTGGCCGAAGCCAGCCTCACCGGCACCTACACGCTCAATCCCAAGCTGCTCTGAGGATGGACAAAAGCCAGTGGACACTGCCATCCGGGGTGCCGGTCGCCCGCCGCGGCCTGTGCATGCTGGCGCGGCCGTGTCTGCGGCAACCGCAGCGCACCACGCGCTTCCGCTTCATGGAGGCGACCATCCTGCTGGTCAAATCAGGCAGCCTGAGCCTGGACAGCGGCGCCGCGCAGGCATGGCTGGAGGGACCGTCCGCGCTGATGGCGGTGGCCCGCAACGTCTGCGCCGACCTGGTCAAGCTGCCGGGCGGCGAGCAATCGCGGTTTGGTTCGCTGTTGCTGGCCATTGCGCCGGAAGTGCTGCACGAATTCTACCGGCGCTACGACCAGGATGAGCTGGCCCATGCCCCGCTGGCCGACTGGCGCCAGGCGCCGCTCGATGACGATCTGGCGGAGACCCTGGAGCACTGCATCCGCGGCGCCGACAACGCGGGCGTCAGCGAACGGGTGCTGATGCACCGGCTGGTCGGGCTGCTGCTTGCCCTGGCGGAGCGCGGCATCATGTTTGCGCGCCCGGCCAGGCAGAACGTCGGCGATCTGCTGACCAGCCTGCTGAGCCAGGCGCCTGGCCAGCAGTGGACCGCCGCCAAAGCCAGCCGCGAGCTGGCGATGAGCGAAGCCACCCTCAGGCGGCGCCTGGCAGCGCAGGACCTGCGCTTTGAAACCCTGCTGCGGGAAGTGCGCATGCACCACGCCATGTCGCTGCTGCAGACCACCGGCTGGAGCATCGCGCTGGTCGCCGAAGCCTGCGGCTATCAGGCGCACGCGCGCTTCTCACTGCGGTTCAGGGAACGCTTCGGTTGCCCGCCCTCGCACGTGCGCTGAACATCATTTGATCATTTGCCTTCCGGCGGCTCCCACAGTTCGACCTTGTTGCCGTCCGGGTCCATGACCCAGCCGAACTTGCCGTACTCCGATTCATCGACCTTGTCCTCGACCTGGCAGCCTTCGGCCCGCAGCGCGGCCAGCAGGCCATGCAGGTCGGCCACCCGATAGTTGATCATGAAACTGGCCGTGCTGGGGGCGAAGTAGTCGGTGTCGGCCTTGAACGGATTCCATGCGGTGGTGCCGGTGCCGGCGGGGTTGTCCGGGCCGGCCCAGCGGAAGGCGGCCCCGCCCCACTGGCTGACCTCCAGACCGAGATGGACCCGATACCACTCGGCCAGCGCCTTGGGATCGGGAGACTTGAAGAATACGCCGCCTATGCCGGTAACACGCTTCATTGAACGCTCCTGGGGTTATCGAAGTATTGCCTCAATCATATCACCCTGGCGCCACCACATAGCTCGTAGCGGCTATTGCGAACCAGGCACCGCACGGGCACTGTTCGCAGCGTCACCATCAACCAAAGGATCAGCCATGCCCTCTTTCCAACACGCCCTGTTGCTCGCCGCCGCGCTGGCGCCGGCGCTGGCGCACGCCGCGCCGTTCACCACCACCCGTTATGTCCGCATGGACCTGAAGGCCGACACCGGCTACACCTACGATGAAAACTTCAACCGCCTGCCGGACAATCCCAACCGGCCGGGCGCCAGCCAGGAAAGCCTGCCTGAAGGCGTCACGCGCTGGTTCCTGGGCGCCGACGTCGACGTCGTCAAGCGCCACCCGGACGGCCGCCTGGAGGTCATGTCGCACAACCCGGCCTATTCGCAGCTGCCGCACCACTATATCTTCACCTACGCCACCCCCAGCCGGCCGGCCAAGGACGAATGCGGCATCCTGCCGCTGGCCGTCGGCCGCGCGTGCCGGAGACCGAAGAGCTGTACGTGCGCTTCAATATGCACTGGGACGAGGGCAGCACCCAGTACCGCGACTTCAACATTACCTGGGTCGGCCTGAACCCCTGCCGCGAGGAAGTGGTGATCAAGCCCGGCACCCACGTGGTGACCGGTCCCAAGCACACGCTGGGCGAAGCGGCCCGCATCATCGAGGTGGCGCCGCACGTGATGGACCACGCCGACTACCTGGATGTGCGCATCAACAACCACAAGGCCCACCGCTTCGAGCCGACCTACGCGTCCAACCCGGCCGCCCACTACGGCGCCGGCGAAGGCGCGCCGACGGTGCTCCTGCACGTGCATCCCAAGCACATCCCGCAGAACGGCGCGCCGATCTGGATGCCCGGCATCTACGGTCCCAAGGTCGATGCCGACGACGTCATCACGGCACGCCTGAGCGTCACCAACCCGCACAAACAGCCGATCGAGAACTCCGGCATCCTGCTGGTGTTCTGGGAGCCGCTCGAGGCCGGCGCGGCGGTCGACAAGTTCGTCCCCGACGTCGAAGCGCAACAGTAAGCGAGCCGATGGGAAAATTGCATTATTATTGATTTTTTAACACAATGGAGATAACCATGGAACACAGCGCGCTGAGAAGCACGTGGGAAGTTTACACCGGCTCGTGGAGCGTAACCGACGCCGCGGCACGCCAGAAGATTTTCGATCAATGCCTGAACCCGGACTGCGACTATTCCGACACCCACGTGCACGTCAACGGCCACGACCAGCTGGCGGCCTACATGACGGAGTTCCAGAAGAACGTGCCGGGCGGCCGCTTCGTGACCACCGAGTTCGCCGAGCACCATGGCCGCAGCCTGGCCCACTGGAACCTGGTGGTCGGCGCGGACAAGGTGGTCGGCAAGGGCGCCAGCTTCGGCCAGTACCACGCGGACGGCCGCCTGAAGCAGATGACCGGCTTCTTCCTGCCGTTCGGCGAGAACTAAACGCCACGTAATACCGGCGGGGCGGACCACGTCCGCCCCGCCCCCTTCGCCGCACCTCCCTCCCCGTTGTTCCAGCCACCGCCCCACCAACCGGGCTATTGAGCGGCCGGCAACACCTCGCCTATCGTGTCACCTGCCTCGCGCCGCCAGCGGCGCCAATTCTTAACGGGACACAGATGACACAGGAATCAGTGATTAACGATCGCATGACGATCAGCGTTGAAGAGGACTTCGTCGTGCTGCTGATCGGCATGCGCATCAACAAATGGTGGAAGATCCACAAATGGCTGCCGATCGCCATCGCGATGCGCCGCATGATCACCGAGCTGGTCGACGACCCGGACAGCGGCCTGCTGCGCGGCCAGTACCAGACCGTCGGCAACCCGATCTGCTACGTCCAGTACTGGCGCTCCTACGAGGCGCTGCTGGCCTACAGCCACAGCAGCGAAAAGCGCCACCAGAAGGCCTGGCGCGGCTTCTATAAAAAAATCGGCACCAGCGGCGACGTCGGCATCTGGCACGAGGCCTACCGTCCAAGCCGGTCAAGTTCCCCAACGGCCGCTGGCTCGACGACGACTCGATCGACATCATCTTCATCTCCAACCTGGACACCGACCTGCCCATCCTGTACCGCCGTGGCGAGCTCGACGGCGTGAACCACAACGACGTGCCGTTCAGTAACGACTTCCCTTACCTGGCGCCACCGCACCAGGCGCCGTAAGCCTTCCTCCCCCGGCCCCCGGTCCGCCGCCGGGGGGCGCCCGAGACGATCTCCATGCGCACATTGATTAGCTTGCTGGCCATGCTGATGCTGGCCCCCATCGCCGCCGACGTCGCAGCCCAGGCCAGACGGCCCGGCAGCAGCGACGAAGTCATTCAACCTGGTCCAACACTAAAGCCGGCGACCCGGTCGGGGAAGTTCGACCGGGTCCAGCGCCACCACGCGCCCCGGGCGCCGGCACAGCTTGCCAGAACGGTTGTTTGTACTTAATATATCGAGTACAATCATCACACCCTTTCCTGGAGACACCTAATGCCTACCCGCCGCACCGCGCTGTTCGCGCTTGTCACCCCCCTTCTCGCCTTGCAGATGCCCGTCCATGCCGCCCCCGCTGAAGATGCGCCGGTGCAACTAACCTCAGTTGCCGGCCCCTTCAACGCGGAGCCCGAGTCGCTCAAGACTTACCAGACTCCAGAGTGGTTCCGCGACGCCAAGTTCGGTATCTGGTCGCACTGGGGCCCGCAGGCGGTGCCGCGTGCCGGCGACTGGTACGCCCGCAATATGTACGTGTATGGCAGCGATCAGTACAAGCACCACCTGGAACATTACGGCCACCCGTCCAAGCACGGCTACAAGGACATCATTCCCTTGTGGAAGGCGGAGAAATTCGATCCCGACGCCCTGATGGCGCTGTACAAGAAGGCGGGTGCGCGCTACTTCGTCAGCATGGGCGTGCACCACGACAATTTCGACCTGTGGGATTCGCGCTATCACGAATGGAACGCCGTAAAGATGGGCCCGCACCGCGACATCGTGGGCGACTGGAAAAAAGCCGCGCTCAAGGCCGGCCTGCCCTTTGGCGTGTCGGAACACCTCGGCGCCAGCTACGCGTGGTGGGCCCCCAGCCATGGCTACGATCAACTCTGGCCTATGCTGGGCGTGAGCTATGACGGCGCCGATCCGAAGTACGCCTCGCTGTACCACCGCGCCCACAACCAGCCTTACCGCGGTTCGGCCACGTGGTACACCACCGATACGCGCTTCCAGCAGGAGTGGTACGACCGCATCACCGATCTGCTGACGCGCTACCAGCCGGACCTGCTCTATTCCGACGGCGGCATCCCCTTCGGCAAGGTGGGACGCACCCTGATGGCCAATTTCTACAACGCCAGCATCGCCAACCATGGCGGCAAACTGGCGGCCGTGTACAACCACAAGAACATCGGCTCCGGCGAGTTCATCCGCGAGGCCGGGGTGCAGGACGTGGAACGTGGCGTGATGGAAGGCATCAATCCCCTGCCGTGGCAGACCGACACCTCGATCGGCGACTGGTTTTACAGCGACGGCTACAAATACAAGACCACCACGGAAGTGGTCCACATGCTGGCCGATATCGTCAGCAAGAACGGCAACCTGCTGCTGAACGTGGTGCAGTATGCCGACGGCAGCCTGCCGCCCGAGCCGATGCAATTCCTGCGGGAGATGGCTGATTGGATGGCCGTCAATGGCGACGCGATCTACGGCACCCGTCCGTGGAAAGTCTTCGGCGAGGGGCCAACCAAGGCCGCCGCCGGCCACTTCCAGGAAAACACCGCCTACACGCCGCAAGACATCCGCTTCACCGCAAAGGGTGGCGCCGTGTACGCCATCACCCTGGGCACGCCCGCCACGTCGGTGCGGATACAGTCGCTGGGCAGCAAGGCCGGGCTGGAAGCCCGTCCGGTGAAAACCGTCACGCTGCTGGGCAGCGCCGCGCCGCTGCGCTGGACACAGAGTGACGACGCCCTGACCATCGAATTGCCGGCCAGCCTGCCCTCCAAAATGGCGTCCAGCTTCCGCATCACCTTCTGACGGCGCCGCCTGCCGGGCGGGTCCGGAAAACAAAAAAGGCTTACATCTGATGGATGTAAGCCTTTTTTTACAACGAATACATGAAAAAACCGGAAACTACTGGGGCATTGTTTCGTTTATTTGCTATCACCCCAAAATGAGCGGGCCGGCCTGATCGCCTTCGCCATCATGGAACCGAGCCCGGTATTGGCCCGGCGTGACACCGAATGCGCTCTTCAAGGCCCGGCGCATCAGCTGCACTCCGGAAAATCCGCACAGCGCTGCGATCCGTTTCATGCTGTGCTGATTTTTCTCCAACATGCAGCGCGCCTGCTCAAGCCGCAGATTTTGCACATAGGTGGCCGGGGTAACGCCCAGCTCGCGCTTAAAGACCCGAGCGAAATGACGCGGACTCATCGCCATTCGCTCCGCCAATAGCTCAATATTCAATTCCTCGGCCAGATGTTCGCCCAACCATCCCTGCAACTCGCGCAGTGTCGGCAAGGTCGCCTGCCGCTGCGCGATCGCCACGCTAAATTGCGCCTGCCCACCTGGGCGGTGCAGGAACACAACCAGGCCCCGCGCCACCTCAAGCGCAACCTCGCCGCCGACATCCTGTTCGATCAACGCCAGCGCGAGGTCAATTCCAGCGGTCACGCCGGCGGAGGTGTACACCTTGCCATCTCGCAGCCAGATTGCGTCGGCCGCCACGTCGATCGACGGGAACCGCTCGGCCAGTCTGGCGGCGTAGTCCCAGTGGGTCGTGGCGCGCCTGCCATCGAGCAGTCCAGACTGGGCCAGCACGAAGGCCCCCGTGCAGATCGACACCACGCGGCGCACATGCGGCGCCACGCCTTTCAGCCAGGCCAGCAATTCGGGCGCATGCGGCTGTTCTGCACTGCGACCGCTCACGACGACCAAGGTATCTATCTGTCCCTGCAGCGCAAAACAAGAACCCGAACTCATCAGTGACATTCCAGAATGCCCTGCCACCTCCGCGCCCGCACCTCCGCAAACGATCTCGACACGATAGTATTGCTGCAACGACTGGCAGCGGTTTGCGCCATGAAATGCCGTGACCGGACCAAACAAATCGACTTCTTCGACCGGCCCAACTGCGACGAACACGATACGGCGCGGATTATTTTTTTTAAAATTGGACATGACAAGTACACAAGGATAAAACCATATTGTGGCAGAATTCGCCCCAATGGCGTCCAAACAGACGCACCTACCTCATTTACAGTGGAGCCTCTCTCATACATCAAGGAGTCCACCATGACCGTCGCCCCAACCAACCGCCCTCTCGACATTGGCATGCTGATCTACCCCGGCATGACTGCCCTCGACATGGTCGCGCCACAACTGGTGTTTGCCAGCCTGCCCAATGCCCGCGTCCACCTGTTGTGGAAAAACCTCGACCCGGTGGCGTCCGACAGCGGTTTGGCGATCATGCCGACCACCACCCTGGCGGACTGTCCGCAGCGTCTGGATGTCCTGTTTGTGGGCGGCAGCAAGGCCGCCACTTGGCCGCTGCTGGGCGATGTTGAATTGCTTGCTTTCCTCGCTGACCGAGGCGCGCAGGCGGCTTGGGTCACCAGCGTCTGCACAGGCTCCCTGCTGCTGGCAGCGGCAGGACTGCTGCGTGGCTACCGTGCCACCTCCCACTGGGCGGTACGTCCGCTTCTGTTGCAGCTCGGAGCGATCCCCGTCGACCAGCGCGTCGTGGCCGACCGCAACCGCCTGACGGGCGGCGGCGTCACCGCAGGCATGGATTTCGCGCTGACACTGGCAGGTCAGTTGTGCGGCGAACAATTTGGCAAGGCGCTGCAATTGCTGGTCGAATATGACCCTCAACCGCCTTATCGAAGCGGCCATCCGGACCGCGCCGATTCTGCCACGCTTGCCCTGGCCACCGGCTTGTACGCCGACGACGTGGCGCAGGCGAACCTGGCGGTGCAGGCGCTGGCCCAACGGCAAGCAAACGCCGTTCCTCACAGCCAATAAGTGCTTCCCCGCCTTCGTTCCCCGCTCCCCGCCAACTATCGTCGCAGGCAGCAGTCCCTTGACGCCGGCGATCCGCACCGCATCGCGGTGCAGATACCTAAACGGACCGGTGACAGCGCCCAATATTAATTGAATGCGCTTTGTCCGTACTTTCGACGTCCAAAAGAAAAAGGCCCGCATCAGATTGACGCAGGCCTTCAATTTTCTTGATAAATTCTGGTGGGAAGTGCAAGTTTCGAACTTGCGACCCCTGCAGTGTGAATGCTCTGAGACAAGACATTGGGAGCTTCCCGGAGACAGCCCCCCATAGGCAGCGCCAACGATTAACGGCTCCCACAGGCTCCCAGAAAATCCCCCCGGACTCCGTACTGACTCCGTACTCTCATTCCAAATTTTCATCGGCGCGGCGTTTGATATACTCGATTGGGCTGAATGTCGAATAGTTCTATTTTAGAGCTTTGCGCCGCATGCTGTCTTCCAGCACCCGCAAGCACAACTCACGCGCGGCACCGGCAAGCAGACACCATATAATCGCCCGCACAAAAGATCGCCATCGGCCGCTTGGTCGGGCTCAATAAATCAGGTGTAGCCTTGCGCGCCAATGCCTCATTGAACCAGGCATCGCGCACCGGCGCTTCGCCCAGACTCACACCCACATCGTTACGCGCCGCCCAATAGCACGCTGCGCTCTGGCCGGTGTGATAGGTCCCCGCAAAAAGCGATGCGCGTATGGCGCTGCTCAATCCGATTGGCGACAGCACTACGCGCGCCTCGCGGCGCCGAAAAATAAAACGGCGCCAGCCACAGGCTGGTCGCCGCCGAAGACGTGGCCGAAATCACCACGAGAGCGAACCCCGGCTTATTGCGAGGTCACCGTCAGGACTGGACGATAATTGAGGTTGCCGTGCTCTTTCGTCGCATAGTCCACTTCGCCGTTGGAGCCATACGCCGCAGACGACTCGATTTCCAGCGACAGCTTCTTGTCACCGGACATGGCACTGCCAGCAAGACTGGTCAGGTCGATCGTCACTGGCGTATTCACTGCCGGCACGGCGAACGAGACAGTGGCGCCGCCGGCATTCGCCGGCGCATTGCTGAAGGTCAGCGCGCCCTGGGTCCACGTATCGCTCGCGGTCTGGTTGATGTTGTGGACCATGCCGCTCACCGTACCCACCGACACCGGCGTCAGCGTCAGCTTGGCGCTGGTGACGGTGCCAACCACAGAAGACAGATCGAACTTCAGGTAGGACTTGCGCAAATAGCTGGTGTTATCCTGCTTCACCACCATGCTGGTCGCGGCACCGTAGTTGGTGCCGGCATACGTGCCGTCACGAACATAGGCATCGTCGGTCGGCGACAGCACTGCCTTGCTGCTCAGCGTCAGGTGGGCATTGTAGGACTTGCCGGCCGAGCCGTTCACTGCCACCGCCAGCGTTGTGGTCGAACTACCCTGTGTGATCGTGATGGCGGGATCGTTGCTCACGACCGCGGCCGCAATTTTATTCAACACCAGGTTGATGCTCCCGGTGTTCACTTGGGTCGGATCGGCCACCGCCAATTGCAGGTCGTTGCCATTTTGCTGTAGCGTCACCACCGCCTTTTTGTCGCTGGTCAGGAAAGCCTGGCCGTTGATATTCAGGGTTTTGCTGCCGTCGTTCCAGAACACGGCGCCAGTCACGCCCTGCGAGCTGTCGCTCACCGCAGTGATGTTGGTGTCCCGCTGCAGTACCGTGACCGGATTGCTGGCGGCGAAGGCCGCAGTATCCGCCGGGCTGCGGTTCGGCAGCGTGATGAAGGTGTAAGCTGCGCCGCTCGGGTTGACGCCGTGGTCCAGCGCCAGGCTCAGATAGTTGGCGCTGACGGTGGCGTCGCTGTTGGTGAGGGGATTCGAGTCGCTGTGTATCCAGTTGTCGGAACGGGTTTCACGCACAGCCGTCACCGCCGCCGTGCCAGGGAATACATAACCGATGTCGGAACCGGACACGCTGCCGGCCAGATGCGCCCAACTGGTGCCGCTCAAGACCGCGCTGCCATTGGTACTCAGTTGGCTGCTGCCGTTTACGGTCAGGACATTGTCGCCATTGGCGTTCAGTTGGCGGTTGTCGACGATGGTTTCGGTGTCCGCGCCATTGGTATTGGCGATACCGGCGCCCACGGACACGATACGGTCGCCAAACAGGAACCAAGCCTTCTTGCCGGTCAACGGGCTGCCGGTGACGCTAGTCATCACGAAGTCCATCGAGGCGGTGGCGAACTGGTTGTTCAGCAACGCGAAGCCGACGTTGTTCTTGGCATAGTTGCTGTAGAACGTCCAATCTGCCGTCTGCGCCCTGGTGCTGCGGTCGGTGGTAGTGCCGGCCAGGCGAGTCATGTCCACCGTGCCCCAGTAGTTGCCGGCATATTGGGTCAAGTCGGCGTTGTACAGGCTGGTCGTGCCGGCACCAAACCACCAGCCCTTCAGGTTTTCAGCATTGCCTTCCTCATAGGAGCCCATGCGCTTGCTGTCGAAGGTCGACAACGCGAACGCATAGCCGGGTTGGCGCAACAGCGCGCGGTCGGTGGCGGGGAATACCTGGGTCAACACCGGCTCGGCCGTTGGCGTGATGTTCGGATCATTCAGGAATCCCTTGATCAGCGCGATATCGTAGGCGCTGACCCCGGCATTCACGCCTGCCACGGCGGTCGGCACAGGTGTGAAGTAGCTGCTGTACGACAGATTCGGGTTCAGGAAGGTCGTGTCGCGCTGGACCTGGCCCGCAAGGGCGGCCTGCAACGTGCTCTGCATGTAGCCCGGCGCATCGTTGGACAGCACTGCCGCCAGTTCAGCCAGCGCGCCGACCGTCGAGCGGCCCTGCACGTGGTCCCAGGAGTACTGGTCGGCAATGTGGCGACCGCGCTGGTTGTCCATCATGGCGCCGTTGTACATATAGGGCATGAAGGACTTCATGGCCCAGGTATACGGCGCCCATTTGTTGGGATCGGTGACGTCCCAGCTGGAACCGTTGAGGATGTAATACAGCTTGGCAAAGTCCGAGATCAAGGGCAAGCCATAGCCCCCCAGGTAAGGAAGGTGGGTATGCTGAACAAAGGAATTGTCGGCATAGAAACCGTCTCCGGTCGTCACGTTTTGCAGCACCGCGCTGAGGGCGTCGCGGCCGGCGGCGATCTTGGCGCCGTTCTTGCCGATGATACCGCGCAGCACCACCACAAAGGCCTTGTCGAGACGGTTAGCACCCGTTTCCGTCGATATGCCTGGCGTGCCGTCGGGATTGGCGCGGTTGGTCGGGTCCGGGACATAGAAGTCGATGGCATCGATCATGGCGGCCACCCGCGCTGTCCCCAGCAAGCCCTGGTTCGTGGTCGAGCTCAGCATGCCGTTCAGCGCCTGCGGCGTACCGATCTGGAAGTTCCACCAGTTGTCGTACCAGGGAACGTTCCTGCCGTAATAGGTGCCCATCAGGAAATCGTAGCCCGCCAGTACTGCGGCGAGGACGTCCGCATTGTGATAGTAGGAAGAACTGGACGAGTTGTAGGCGCCCAGCAGCGAGTTCAGCCGGGTGAAGCTGCTGAGAATATTGCCAGAAGGATTGGTCGGGCTACTCGCGGTCGATAACGGCAAATCCGGCCACAGCTCGGTACGGTTTGCCGCCGTCTCCATCGTGCTCCAATAAACGTCGTTGTTGTTGCTCGAATTGGCGGTTTGCATCGCCACATCCGGATCATTCGGCGCCAACGGCGGCGCACTGGCGGTGCGGCCGTTCCACTTCGCCAGCAGTGCATCGAACTCATCTGCTCGCGCCGCGCCGCCGTGCAATCCCGCGCCCATCAATACCGTCACCAGAACGCTGACGCGCCATCCTTTATGTCGTTTCATTGCTTGTCTCCACTATGTAGTTCATCCAAGTTCAGTAGGCCGCTAACTGGTAACGTTAGCACCCATGCACGTATTATCGCGCTTCAGGTCTTTGATATTGACTTACCGCGTACGCCCGGCTCAGGTCTTTCTCAAATTGACTATGCTAACGTTATCACGAACAAACAGACCGGCACAAGCAAGGGGTGGCTTCCGTTGCGCTATCGATACTTCGGCGACCAATTTCGGAGCCGCCTACGGTCTGTCCTGCGGCAGGAGGAACCGGGCCAAGAAGGTCCGGCCATGGGCTTCGGCGGTCGCGATTCGCAGGCGCAAGGTGGGCGCCAGTTGCACCACCTCGATGCCGGCGTCGTGCGACACGACGGAGGCGACCGGGCGCTGCAATTCCAGGATCAGCTGGCCAGCCTGCTGGGTCGGGTCTGCCACAGCGAGCGACAATGCGCCGCCCTGCTCCTGCATGGCGACGACGGCCGGCTGGGCGCTCGCCAGCCATGGTGTGCCATGCCGGAGGGCGCTTTCCCCGCCACGCCAAAACACCGCGGCATACAAGCCCTGCGAATCGTCGCTGGCCGCCGCCACGCCCGCCGCGTTGTCTTCGATCCGCAGGGCGCGCTGGCTGCAATAGGCTGCCGTGTCCGCCACGCTGGCGCCTGGCAGCAGCAAGTAACTGTAGGACGCGCCTTCCGCGCCGGTGGACACTCCATGCTGCAGCGCCAGGCTCAGGTAGCGTTCGCTCACCAGCGCCTGGCTCTGCGTGGCATGGATATCCGACCAGCGGCCGCTACGCTGCTCGCGCAAGGCCACCAGCGTCTGCCGCTGCGGGAAGCAGTAGCCAATTGCCGCAGCCGGCGCATTGCCGCCCAGATGGGCCCATGCCGGCCCTTCCAGCCGCACCGGCGAATCCGAAGCACCGACCTCGCGGCCGTCGATCAGCAACACCTGCCCCTTCCCGCCCCCCAGCTTGCGGTTCTCGACGATGGTTTCGGACTCCCGGCTGGCGTGGATGCCTGAACCCAGCGCCAGCACCTTGTCGCCGAACAGGAACCAGGCCTTATGGCCGCGCAAGTCGCTGCCCGTCAACTCCGCCGTGCTGAAGTCCATGCCCAGCACGCCATTGCGCCCTGCCAGCGTGGTGCCGCCGGCCCAGCCAGCGCTGTTCAGGTAGGCGTGCCACTCGACCGGCGTGCCGCCGGCGCTGTGGTCGGTGGTGGTGCCGGGCAAACGCTGCCAATCCACCGTAGGCCAGAAGTTGCCGCCAAACTGAGTCTGGTCGGCGTCGTACAAACTGAGCATGCCGGCGCCTGTCCACCATCCACGCGCGTTCTCCCGGTTCCCATACGAGAATGCAGAGATGCGCGGCGAGAACAGGCTGAACGCCACACCGAAGCCCGGCCCCCGGAATATGGCGCGGTCCATCGAAGGAAACAGTCGCACGCCCAGCGGCTCGGGCGCGGCCGGCACCTGAGGATCGGCCGCGATCTCGCGCAGCAGCCGCATCGCGTACAGCGACGGCTTGCCCGCTCCCTGCAGGTAATCGGCACCGAAGCTGCGGTCGCGCGCCATCCAGCCTTTGACGGTGGCGCGCAGTTGCACGGCCGTGGCTGGCGGCGCGGTTTGCGCCAGTTCGGCCAGCGTGGCGGCGATGCCGCGCCCGACGCCATGATCGGTATGCCCCTGCTGCGACACCTTGCGGCCGCGCACCGTATGCACCATGGCACCATCCACGACCAACGGGATGAAGGAATCCAGCGCCCAGGCATAGACATTGGCCAGGTTCGGATCCCGGATCGGCCACGGACCGGCGCCCAACAATGCGATCAGGCGCGCCATGTTTTCCAGCGCCACCGCTCCGTAGTTGCCCGCATAGGGCACGACGCCGTGCTGGATGAAGGAGCCGTCGACATAGAAGCCATCGCCGCTTGTCACATAGCGCAGCACCGGCGCCAGCGCGTCGCGGGCCGAGGTCACCGTGGCCTCGGACTTACCGAGCATGCCAAGCAGCACGTGGGCCTGGATCTTGTCCAGCAGGTTGGCGCCGGTTTCGAGCGCGGTCTCGAAGCTGCCATCGGGACGCCGGCGCCGGCGCGGGTCCGGCACCATGAAGCGCACTGCCTCCAATTGCCGCGCCAGCAGTGGCGGCGGCACCGCGTCGCCCAGCAAGGCCAGGGTGTTCAGCAGGTGCACCGGGCTGCCGATTTGCCAGTGCCACCAATTGCCATAAAAGACCAGGCCGGCGTGATAGTGGTGGGTCTCCATCCAGTCCAGGCCGTGCAATAGCGCCGCCAGCAGCCTCGGGTCGCGGTGCAGGACGCAGCCGGGCGTGCCCCACAGGCGCGCCATGTCCGCAAGCCGCTCGTAGTTGCTGGTCACCATGCCCGAGGCCGCATAGGACCATGGATTATTCCAGTCGGCCAAGTCGGCCCACAGAGCTTTCGCCTCGGGCTGCAGATCCATTTGTGCCAGCCACTTCGTCACTTGCCCACACTGGGCCGTCAGCACCTCGACCATGGCGCCATCCAGCGGCACGGCACCTACACCGGTCTGGCGCGCCGACCACGCCGCCCGCATGTCGTCGAAGCCGTCCGCCCGTGCCGGCAGGGCAATCACGGACGCCAGCAACAACGCGGAAACAAGGATTGGGTATCGCATCATGACCTCACTTGAAAAAGGAATCTTAACATGATAACGTTAACTCAAAATCCGATGTGGCGAAAATTTGCCGAGCTTCCCATCCTGAACCCGACACGAAAGAGAGACAATGAGCCAGTCACGCCGCAGTTTCCTGAAACAGGCCGCCGTCGGCAGCACGCTGCCGATGCTGGCGTCCGGTGCCGCCGGCGCGCGCGATGCCGGCGCCGCCCAGCGCCCGCTAAACCTGGTGGTGGTCTTCCCCGACGAGATGCGCGCCCAAGCGCAGCAGTTCATGGGCATGGATCCGGTACTGACACCAAACATCGACCGCTTTGCCAGCCAATCCTGCGTGATGCGTCAGGCCGTCGCCAACTACCCGCTGTGCACGCCCTCGCGCGCGATGTTCATGACCGGGCAATACCCGATCAGCAACCGCATGGTCGGCAACTGCCTCGACTACTCCGCCCTGGTCGGCGTCGACCTGGCGCGCACCGCGGTGTGCTGGTCGGACGTGCTCAAGGCGCAGGGCTATGCCACCGGCTACATCGGAAAATGGCATCTCGACGCGCCGCATGCCCCCTACGTCGCCAGCTATAACAATCCGCCGCTTGGCAGCAAGTGGAATGAATGGTGCCCGCCAGAGCGCCGCCACGGCTTCGATTTCTGGTACTCCTACGGCACCTTCGACCGGCACCTGACGCCGATGTACTGGACCAACGCCAGCACCCGCGACACCCCCATCCATGTCGATCAATGGGGGCCGGAACACGAAGCCGACCTGGCGATCCGCTACCTGAAGAACGAAGGCGGAAAATTCCGCGACGCCGCCAAGCCGTTCGCGCTGGTGGTTTCGATGAACCCGCCCCACTCGCCCTACGACCAGGTACCGCAGCGCTACCTCGACCTGTACAAAGGACACACCTCACGCGAGCTCACGCCGCAGGCCAATATCGACTGGGACAAGCACTACGAGGACGACAAAGGCCCGAAGAACTCCAAATCCTACTTCGCCAGCGTCAGCGGCGTGGACGAACAATTCGGCCGCATCCTGGCGGCGCTGGACGAGGCGGGGATGCGCGACAACACGCTGGTGGTGTTCTTCTCCGACCACGGCTGCAACCTGGGCGCCCATGGCGAGCCGACCAAGAACAATCCGTTCGAGGAATCGATGCGCATTCCGATGATGCTGCGCCTGCCCGGCATCATCGCCCCGCACATGGACGACGCGTTGATGTCGCTGCCGGACCTGTATCCCACCATGCTGTCGCTGCTTGGCCACAAGCAGGCCATCCCCAACACGGTAGAAGGCAGCGACCTGTCCGCGCGCGTCAAGACCGGCAAGGGCGACACGCCCAGCTCCCAGCTGTACATGCGTATCCCCTACGGCCAGCAGGCGTTCGGCCTGCGCGGCGTGCGCACGGCCCAATACACATTGGTGCTGAACCGGCGCGATAAGCAAAAGACGCTGGGCTACCAGCTGTATGATAATCTGCGCGATCCTCTGCAGATGCAAAACATCGCCGCCGATAACATGGCACTGGTCGATGACCTGGTCAAGAAAGAACTGACACCGTGGCTGGAACGCACCGGCGACCCATGGCGTCCGGCGCCGTTCGACAGCAGTGCATCGAGCGCACAGCAGGCGTTTCATACTGCCAAGGGCAGCGTCAGCCACTAACAAACCCAAGAGCACTCATGACGAGCCGCCGTAACAGCTGAGCGGCCGCTGGAGTAGCGGCGTCGCCTGCGCGACGCCGCTACTCCAGCGTCACCAGCACGATATCGTTGGTACGCATCGACAACGGTATCGTCCAGGCGCCGTCGTCGCCGACCTCGATCTGGCGGGAAACTTCGGGCAGGTCGCGGGTGGTGCGCTGAAGCTGTTCCAGCTGCGCCGCCGTCAACGCTTTCGGCGCGCCCATCCCGATGTAAGCGGTGTAGGCATCGTTGGCGTTGAAACCGGTCCGGTACACCTTCAACGCATGCGGACCCGGACGCAGGTTGCGCAGCACCAGCGTCACCGGCGCGGCCGGCCCGGCCGGCACGATACGGCTGTAGAAGGGACGGTTGCTGGTCGCCTGCGCCGGCTGCGAAAAGTTCCACACCAGCGCCCTGACGCCATCCTTGTCAGCCGCTGCCAGCACTTGATCATCCGGCACCGGAATAGCGTTACCGCGCAGCGCATGCAGATATTTGTAGGCAAAATACGCTGGCTTGCGGATGCCTTCGCGATTCAGCAATCCGAAGCCGCCATGGAACGGCGTGGGCGGCGGCCCCGCCTCCTCGAACAAATCGCTAAAGGTCCAGTAGCTCATCGCTTGCGCCCATCCCTGCGAGCCTTTCAGCTTGTCGAGGATGTAGGAGGCGCTGACGTACGAGTCGTGCACCGGGTCGCGCGACGAATAGCTGCTGCTCCATTCCGTGAAGTACAACGGCAAGGCGGGGAACCTGGACGCCTTGATCTGCCCGCGTACCTTGCGCACATCTCCGACAATGGCAGCGGAGGACTCAATCAGCTTCAGGTCGGCCTTGCCGTCCTCATCGAGGAAGCCACCGCTCACGCCATAGGTGTGCGTGGTAACGAAATCCAGCGCCGCGCCGCTGTGCGCCACGTGCGCCAGAAACTCCGGCACCCAGCGCGCACCGGCCGTGGACGGACCACCGACGCGCAACGCCGGGTCGATCTGCTTGATGGTGTTCGAGGTCTGCACGAACAGGTCGAAATAGGCTTGCTGGTCGCCGTTTTCCCAGAACGCGGGATGATTCGGCTCGTTCCATACTTCAAACGGCCAGGTCTGTACCTCCTCCTTACCGTAGCGATCTTCGATGTGCCGGATAAATTCCTTCACCAGCGCTGTCCACGCCGCCATCTCCGGATGCGACGAGTTGGCTTTCCAGTAGAAGACCTGGTGATTCGATGTTGCCATTACTTTCGGCGTGAAGCTCAATTCAACGAAGGGCTTGATGTGGCGCGCGAGCAGCGCGTCATACAGCTGGTCGATCTTGCTCCAGTCGTAGACCGTCTGGCCGTGCTCGATGCGCACGGTCCCCAATGCGTCGTGGAAGATTCCGTGGAAACGCACATAGCGAAAGCCTAGCTCATCAACCACCGTTTTCAACTGCGCCAGGCTGTCTTCCCGCATCAGGGTGCCCGGATAATCCGAGCCCACCGCCAGGTCGAAGAAACGGTCCACAGCTTGATCGGCCCGGGCTGCGTCGATCGTGATGCTGCGCGTCTGCGCCGCCGCCGACAAACAGAAGCAGGCCGCCAGCAGGCCTGCAGACCCCAGTAGAAACCGCCTGATCTTCATGGACTCTCCTTTCATGATTTCCGCTACGCCGTCACCAGCAACTTGACGGACTGCAGTCGCACGCTGTCTGGAGCTTTTATATGCCTTGTGTTAACGATACCCCATCCTATTTCCCAGCGCAATAGCCGGAAAGCGCCCTGGCGCAACACAGTACAAACTTGTTTAATACACCGCCTCGTGATAACGTTCACACATTCTTAATGACACCGGGAGACTTCCTAATGAGCCAGAACCACGACACCCGCAAACCTTTCCGTCGCCTGCTGCTGACCGGCGCCGCCGGCGGCCTGGGCCAACTGTTGCGCGAAAGAGTCAAACCATGGGCGGATGTGGTGCGCCTGAGCGACCGCCACGGCCTGGGCGAGGCCCGGCCCGGCGAAGAAATCGCCCGCTGCGACCTGGCCGACCGCGATGCGGTGCTGGCTATGATGGAGGGCGTGGACGCGGTGCTGCACTTCGGCGGCATCTCGGTGGAGGACCGTTTCGAGCCCATCGTGCAGGCCAACATCCTTGGGCTGGTGCACCTGTACGAAGCGGTGCACAAGGCCGGCGTCAAGCGCGTCATCTTCGCCAGCTCCAACCACGCGGTGGGCTTCTACGAGAACACCGGCGTGATCGACGCCGACATGCCGCCGCGTCCGGACGGCTACTACGGCGTCAGCAAGTGCTTCGGCGAGTCGCTGAGCCGCTACTACTTCGACCGCTTCGGCATCGAGACCGTGTGCATCCGCATCGGCTCGGTGCTGCCGGAGCCGACCACGCGCCGCATCATGTCGACCTGGCTGTCGCACGACGACTTCGTTGAGCTGCTGCGCTGCTCGCTGGTGACGCCGCGCGTCGGCCACACCATCGTATTCGGCTCGTCCGACAACGACGCGCTGTGGTGGGACAACAGCAAGGCGCGCCACCTGGGCTTCCGCCCGCGCGACAACTCGCGCCAGTTCGCCCATCTGTTCCCCGACACCGGCGAGCGCCCCGCAACCGACGACCTGCCAGCCCGCTACATTGGCGGCCCATTCGTCACACGCGGTCCGATGTACTGAGTTCCTCGCGGCGGCGCAGGTGCGCCCGCAACACGGCGTACCACAGCCCGCTGCCCACCAGCGCCACCATGCCGGCGGCCAGGAATATCAGCCGGAAATCGTTACCGCTCCATTCCAGCACCACGCCGACCATCGGTGTGAACAGCATGGTCAGCAAAGCCGTCACCGAGGTCGAGAACGCGGCCAGCTCCGAGAAGCGCTGCTGCGGCAGCAGCCGTGGCAGCAGCGCGGCGGTGCCGCTCAAGAAGGCCCCGGCCAGCACACCGTGCACCACCAGCCACACCAGGAACGACATCCGCTCCACCACCAGGAACCAGGCGCCCAGCATCGACAGCGCATACAGCGTCATCACCACCAGCGCGATGCGCAGCGGATGGACACGGTCCGACAGCCAGCCCAGCGGCAAGGCCAGCAGAACGGAAATGCAATAGGTGGCGGCGATGGCCTGGCCGAAGCTGCTGCGGTCGGCGCCGAACTGGCTCATCGCGTTGTAACCGTTGATATTCACCGGCAGCAGACAGATCGCCGAAATCCCCAGCGCGGCAAACAGCAGCACGTAGAACCACGGCGCCTGCTCGCCCGGCGCACGCAGCCGGTGCAGGCCGCGCGGCGCTGCCGCTGCCGGTGCCGGATAGGCGGGTTCGCGCACGCGCGCGCACAGCAACAGAAAGCCGGCCAGATGGATCGCCGCGATGGCCAGCATCACCGGCCGCGCCACCGCCGGCAGGTCGTTGCCGAACACGAAATAGAAGAAGCCCGCCCCCACCGCCAGGCTGACGATGCGGAACAGGCCGAAGAAGCGACCCAGCAAGGGGCGCGGCACGGTGTCGGCGATCAGCGCCACGAACAAGGCGTTGCCCAGGATGGTGAACAGCTCGAACAAGGACCAGAACAGCGCCATACAGGCGACCACTGCCTCGCGCCGCATGGCCGGCGGATACACGCCCAGCGACACCAGCAGCTCGCCCAGCGGTTCGCTATAGGCCAGCCCCACCAGGCTGGCCGACAATAGCGGCGCGCCCACGAGCAGAAAGGGAATGCGGCGTCCAAGCCGGGTGCGGATGCGGTCGCTCCAGGCGCCAACGGCCGGCGCGAACAGCAGGGCCAGCACGGCCGGCACCGCGCCGAACAAGGTATTGAGCAGTACCGGATTCTGGCTGAACTCGCGCAGCTGGACCTTGACCAGCTCCTGCACCGCGCGCTCCTTCAGCGACCAGGCCAGGTCGCCGAGCAACAGGTAGACAAACAAGGGCAGCAGCGCCAGCAGACCCGCTGCCGCCACGGTGGTTGGAGTGTGCCGCCCGGCCACGTTCCCTTGGTCAGGCTTGCTTGCGGCTGCGGCGGCGCGCCGGCACCGCTGTCGCGCACGGCCCGGTCGAGCCGCGGATCACAAACTCGCTGGGGAACTCGATGCGCTGGCGCCGGCCCGGCTGGCCCTGGATGCGCCGGATCAGCTCCTGCACCGCAGCCTGCGCCATGGCCGCCATCGGATGGCGCAAGGTGGTCAACCCCGGCTGCATGACCGACGCCAGCGGCGTATCGTCGAAGCCGATTACCGACATCGCTTGCGGAATCTTGATGTCCTTTTCGCGCAGCGCGCCGATGCACCCCAGCGCCATGCTGTCATTGGCGGCGAAGATCGCGGTGGGCGGATCGGCCAGCGCCAGCAGCGCGCGGCCGGCGGCCAGACCGGAAGGTTCATTGAAATCGCCCTGCCGCACCAGTTCCTCGTCCACGGGAATACCGGCCTGCGCCAGCGCCGTGCGATAGCCGCGCTCGCGCTCCTCGCTCTGGCCGGTGTAGGCAGTGCCGCGCACGAAGGCGATGCGGCGGTGGCCCAGCTCGATCAGGTGGGAGACCGCGTCGAGCGCGCCGTTGACGTTGTCGCCGCGCACCACCGGCAAGGTGGTCTCGTGGCGGCAGTAGTTGATCAGGACGATGGGGCTGGTGCTCTTTTCCAGCGTGCGCAGGTAGTCGTCGCTCATGCGCGGCAGCACGTACAGCAGGCCGTCCCACAGGCCGTGCAGCATCTGGCTGACACGCTTGCCCTTGCCATCCCCCAGGTCGCCCAGCGAGTTGTAGATGAACAAATCCATGTCGTACTTGCGCACTTCCTCGCTGACGGCCGTGACGAAGCTGTTCACCACCACCGACGACAAGTCGTTGACCACCACACCGATGACGTTGGTTTTACCGCCCTTCATCATGCGCGCCAGCGCGTTGGGCGCATAACCCAGCTCGTGTGCCGCTGCCTGCACCTTGGCGCGGGTCTCGTCGGACGCGTAGCCCTCGCCGCTCAAGGCGCGCGATGCCGTCATCACCGAAACGCCCGCGCGCTGGGCCACCTCCACCAACGTCACCGTGGCTTTTTTCTTCATCGGCCTTCCCTTAAACGTAGTCCAGCCTGTGCGGCTGTTCCGGGCCATTGTACCGGCATCGATGCTGTTAACGCTACCCGGCAATGCAAAAAAGCGCACAAGGCGGTAACACCCTGTGCGCGAAGGCGGGGCCAGGCCCACCGGAGATACAATCGTTACATCAGAACGCGTAGTCCACGCGCAGCGCGAAGGAGCGCTGATAGTCGCGGGCCGGCATCCAGGTGGTGTAGCTGACCGGCAGCACCGGATTGGGCGCCTTCGAACTCCACAGGGCCCCCACCGGGCTGTTCGATAGACCCCACGCGTAGGACTTGTTGAGCAGGTTGTTGACCATGAAGGTCACCTTCAGTTTGTTCTGCTTGTCCTTCAGTCCGGCGCCCAGGTTCAGGATGCCGTAGCCACCCTGGATGGTCATCGGATCCTGGTTCAGACTGAACTGGGTCGCGCTTTGCCAGCGGTAGGCGCCAGTGAAGAAGGCGTCGTACGTGCCCGCCATGGGCAGGTCGTACTGGCCGCCCAGGTTGAACTTGACCTTGGGCGCGTTCGGCAGCGTCTTGCCGGACAGGTCGGCGGTGTTGGTGTTGTTGAACTTGGGATTGGCGACGACGCAGCCGGCGCCCGGCGTGGTAGCGGAGCCCGCCGCGTTCAGCACCGAGTAGCACGGACCGTTCTCGAATTGCGTGATGATGGCCCTGGTGTAGGCGAAGCCGCCGTTCAGCGTCAACTGGCGGTTCACGCGCCAGCTCAGATCCGCCTCCAGTCCGCTGGTCTGCAGGCCGCCAATGCTGTGCAAGGTGGTGCGGTACACGCCGTCGGCGTCGAACACCCCGGCCGATTGCTGGAAGCCCGTGAAGCGGGTGCGGAACACGGCCAGATCGAGCGACATGCGGTTGTCGAGCAAGGTCAGCTTGGCGCCCGCTTCGATGCTCTTCGCATCTTCGCCCGGCACCGGCTGGAACTTGGCGCTGGTCGCGCTGAAGCCGCTGGTGAGGTCGTAGGCCTTGCCCTTGTGGCCGGTCGAATAGGTCAGGTAACCCATGGTGGCGGCATCGATGTGGTGCTGCAGGCCGAGCTTGCCGGTGACCTTGTTCTCGCTGTCGTCGCCTTGGTAGTGCTCGGTCAGCGAGCGGCCGGCCGGTGGCGGCGTGTAGCGGCTGAAGGTGTAGCCGGTGTCTTCCTTGTTGAAGCGCAGGCCGGCCACCACGGCGGTCTGCGGCGTCAGGTCGTAGCTGCCCTGGCCGAACACCGCGTAGCTGGTGTTGTAGGCGGAAGCGCCGTAGTCGGTGGTGTAGGTGGTCGGCGCCGGAGCGCGGGTCAGTTCGCGGCCCAGTTGGTTGTCGCCATACCAGAGGCCGGCCAGCCAGCGCAGCGGGCCCTTATCCGGCGACACCAGACGCAGCTCCTCGGTGCGCGAGTTGACCTCGAACAGGCCATACTGGTACTGGCCGCCATGGAAGCCGGTCGGCTTGCCGCCCACCAGCGGGTAGTAAGCCAAGATGTCGGCGTCGGTGCCGTCGCCGTCCTGGTAGTCGCGCATCTCGTAGTGCGACACCGACGAGATCGAACTCAGCGTGTAGCCGTCCAGCGCGCTGCCGGGGCCAAAGGCGTAGCTGACCTTGGCGCTGACGCCCATGTCCTTGTAGGTGCCGCCGGCCGGGTAATCGTTGCGTACGCTAACATTGCCTGGACCCGGGTTGACGCCCTTCATCACGGTGGAGAACGGCAGCTGCGCGGTGTTCTGGTACAGGCCGCCGGTGGTGCCGCCGGCCGACATCGAATTCAGCGGCATCACGCAGCAATTCTTGGTGCCCTTGCTGGCGTGCGGCGAGACCGACACGGTCCAGTTGTCATTCGGCGCCCATTCCAGCTTGCCGAGGATGCTTTCGCTCTGGTCGCCGTTCAGGTGGCTGCCGTCGGCCAAGTTCTTGACGACGCCGTCGAACGACGACTTGCTGGCCGCCACGCGCATGCGCACGGTGTCGCTCAGCGGCCCGGCCACCGAGCCGTTCACGCGCCATTCGCCGTCGCTGGTCAGGTAGCTGCTGGCCTTGCCTTTCCAGATGCCGTCGATCGGCTTGGTGGTGATGTTCATCGCGCCGGCGATCGCGCTTTTGCCGAGCAGCGTGCTTTGCGGGCCCTTCAGGATCTCGATGCGGTTGACATCGGCCAGGTCCTTGAAGGCGTTGGCCTGCATTGCGAACGGCACGTCGTCGATGACCACTGCCACGTCCGATTCCACGCCAATGCCCAGCGAGAAGGTGCCGATGCCGCGCAGGTTCAGGCTGTAGTTGCCTGGCTGGGTGCTGTAGGACACGGTCAGCGCCGGCGACAGGTTGGGCAGGTCGTCCATGTTGCGCAAGTTGTTACGCTGGATGACGGCATCGTTCAGCACCGTGATCGACTGCGGCACGTCCTGCAGGTTCTGGGCGCGCTTGTTGGCAGTCACCACCACGGTTTCCAGCTTGCCGGTGTCCTTGGCGGCCTCTGGCTGCGGCTGCGCAGCCTCCTGGGCTTGGGCCATGCTGGCCAGGGCAATCGCCACGGCGACCACAACTGGGCGAATGACGATGCCGGCTGCCGGATGTTGTTTGTTGTAGGTATTCACTGCTGCTCCTCCTTGTTGGAAATCTATCACTGCCCGGCGCATTTAGCTGCGTCTCTATTGTTCACAACACGAATGTGAACGTTATCACAATCAGTTCTGAAAAACGCGGCAACCTTCCACCGCGCATTTATGTTAACGATACCAGCGTTTTTATCGTAGCTCAAGATAAATTATTTCTGCTGCTCAAAAAACCACAACGCTGTACTTTCCGGCATGCTTACTGCGACACGCTGACCTTGACCGGCCGCGCTTGGCGCGCGGCGGTGTCCGCGACATAAGCTTCCCAGGCCTTCGCATCGGCGAAGTTGCCGCCCTTGCTCCAAGCCCCGCCCAGGTAGTACGTGAAGGTCTGCTCGGGCAAGGCCGCGCCCAACGCCAGGTAATGCCCATTGTTGACGGCGAAACCGGTGGCACCCGGCACGATCACCGCGCAGGCATTGCTGCCGTTGTCGCCCATCTGCGGCTCCCAGTAGCTCATGTAGTCGGCGCCTTGCACATAATGCCCCCACCCTTCCCGCTGCACGATGCCGACGCCCACTGTCAATGGTCCAGCGACCGGGCTGCTGAAGGTGCTCTCCACGCGGCTGAAGTTGCTGCCCGCGTCCAGGCTGATGCGGCGCGTCTCGGCCACCTGGCGCCCGCCCGCGTCCCAGGCGTCGTAGCGCAGCTCGAACACAGCGCGCAGCGGGCCATCAGCCAAAACTTTCCAGCTGGCGTAGTTGCGCGAGTTGTGCAATACCTTGCCGTCGAAGATGCCGAGGCCGCCGCAACCGCGGGTCTGGCCCACGTGGTAAAAGTCCATGCCCTCGCCCTTGTCGAGGTGATAGTCGCCAGCGCGGTACCAGGCGTCCTGCACCAGCGTGTGCGAACGCTTGGACCACAGGTCGACCCCGCTCGACACCAGCATCTCGCGCGGATCGGTCATGATTGCCGGACCGTAGACGCGATGCGCCACTCGGTCGTTCTCCCACGCGAAATCGTCCATGCGCTCGGGCACGAAGCGCGCATGCGCGCGCGGCACCATCGGCGGCACGGCAGGCACCCGGGCACGCGGCAGCAGCAGGAATCGGCGCGCCTCGCCCGGCATCAGGTCGGACTGGAACAGCAGCCCCCGGTCCAGCGGCTGCGCCGGCAGCAGGCGCGAGGTCAAGGCATCCATCACGACCGTGTCGCCCCCTGCCGCCGGCACCTCCACCGACTGCTCCGGGCGGTACAGCTGGCTGTCGTTGCTGACCGTGACCACGCGCGGCGCGCCCTGCTCCAGCAGCGCCATGCGATACAGTTCGCCGCCGGCCAGCAGGAAGCCGCCCACCGCGAACACATCGGTCGATTCCGGGTCGAACTTGCGGGGATCCTCGCCGATCGGCTGTACGTGGATCAGCTTGCCATCAGCCTGAACGTGGCCGGCCAGCGCCTGCCATGCGCGCCGCACCGCCGGCGCGAACCTGGCGCGTGGCAGGATGCCCTGGTTGACGCCCCAGGCCAGCGCATAGGTGTACAGCGCGGTGCCGCTGCTTTCGCGGTTGGGATAGGTGACCGGATCGAGCAGGCTGGAACGCCACAGGCCATCGTCCTGCTGCAGGCTCAGCACCTTTTCCGACATCTCGCGGAACTGCTGCACGAAGCGGGCACGTTCCGGGTGATGCTCCGGAATGTACTGCAGCATGCGCGCCAGGCCACCCAGCACCCAGCCGTTGCCGCGTCCCCAGAACACCTTCTTGCCATTGGCTTCGCGCTGCTCGAAGAAGCGGCTGTCGCGGTAGTACAGGTGCTCCTCCTTATCGTACAGGTAGTCCGAGGTCAGCCACCAGTTCCTGATGGCGAAGTCCAGGTAGCGCTGGTCGCCGGTGGCTGCCGTCATGCGCGCCCAGGTAGGCGGCCCCATGAACAATGAATCGCACCAGGCCCAGCGCTGCTGCACGCCCGGCGTCTTCCAGTTCAGCGAACCGGGGCGAGGATGGGCCAGCATGTCGTCGAACTGGGCGCGCAGCGGCGCGATCATCTTCGGGTCGCGCAGCTGCAGATAGAGCTCGACATAGGTCTGGCCGACCACATAGTCGTCGGCATGGAAGACACTCGGACCGGCGCGCCAACCGTTGCGCTCGCCCATCGCGCGCATCGCGGCCCGGTATTTGTCGCTGCCGGAAATACCGGTCAACGCCATGAAGCCGGTGTCGCCGACACCCTCGGTCCAGTCGTCCGGCGGATAGCTGGACGGGTGCGCCAGCTGCCAATCCGCCACTCGCTCCATCAGGGCCAGCACGGCCCTCGGTGCCTGCGCCGGGGCCGAGGCCGGCGCGGCTTCGGACGCGACGGCCGGCGCCGATAGCATGCTGGCCGGCGCCAGCAGGATCAGGCTGGCGCACAGGCCGGCCAGCGGATACGGGGGAAATTTACGAGCGGACATAGGCTATCCATCCTTTTTTGAAGTTGGCAAAGTACCAGGCAGGCCCGGCAATGAGATAACGATACCACACGATATTCCACGATGTGAAGTGCTTTCGCCTGTTCCAGGCTATTCCATTTACTTTTGTTGCGAATTTGTGGTAACGTTATCTAATGAACGCACCTTCTCACCGCTACCGCCCTGCGCTGCGCTGCGCCCTGGGCCAGCTGGACCGGATGCTGGTCGAATTCCGCAACCGTTTTCCAGACGACGCCAGCGCCGGCCAGCACTATCGGCTGCGCCGGCATGGCGCGCACGCGCCGGGCGCGAACGTTGGTTGGACCAGCGGTTTCTGGACCGGCATGCTATGGCTCGGCTATGAGCTAACCGGCAAGGGCCGCTACCGGGAAGCGGCCAGCGCGCAGGCCCGGGACTTCGGCGCCCGCCTCGCCGCGCACGTCGAGCTGGAACACCACGACCTTGGCTTCCTCTACTTGCTCAGCAACGTGGCGGCCGACCGCATCGCCAGCCTGCCGGGCGCGCGCGGCACCGCACTGACCGCCGCCGACCTGCTGCTAAGCCGCTACCTGCCCGGCGCCGGCGTGATCCAGGCCTGGGGCACGCTGGACGACCCCGAGCAGCGCGGCCGCGTGATCGTCGACTGCATGATGAACCTGCCGCTTCTGCACTGGGCCAGCGCCATCACCGGCGATCCGCGCTACACCGAGGTGGCGCGCAGCCACCTGGAGCGCAGCAATCCGCAGCTGCTGCGCGTCGACGGCTCCACCTGCCACACCTTCTATTTCGACGCCGACAACGGCGCGCCACTGCGCGCCGCCACCCACCAAGGCCTGGCCGACGAGTCATGCTGGGCACGCGGCCAAGCCTGGGCGCTATACGGCCTGGCCCTAAATCACTGGCACCTGCCGGACATGGGACTGCTGGAGCAAGCCTGCAACGTGGCCGACTACTTTCTAGCCCACCTGCCACCCGACCAGATCGCCCACTGGGACCTGGCGCTGCCGCACGACAGCGACGAACCGCGCGACAGCTCGGCTTGCGCAATCGCCGCCTGCGGCTTGTTCGACCTGGCCCGGCAACTGCCGGACGGCCCGCGTCGGCACCACTACGCGGCGGCCGCCGAACGTCTGTTGCACGCGCTGGTGCAGCGCTGCGCTGGCGAATATCCGGAGGCAGGCGGCCTGCTGCGCCACGGCACCTATCACCGCCTGGCCAACCTCGGCGTGGACGAATGCACCCTATGGGGCGACTACTACTATCTAGAGGCGCTGGCGCGCCAGCACGCCGGCTGGACCAGCTTTGACCGCTATCCGCGCTGGGACGTTGCGCGCCCGGCACTGTCGCCGCCGGCGGGCGCCGCCGCCCACCAGTTTCCATCTGCCGCGCAGTAAGCCGGATCGGGGCCGCCCGCCGCCTCGCATATTGGCTTGGACCACGCTACCAGCACCTGGTATTTACACTTGCGCAACTGACAGATATAGTCTGAAAAGCAGCAGCCCGTCACTTACCGGAGCTATTAGCATGCCACTCACAAGCGATCACCCTGTCAAACCGGTCATCCTGGTAGTCGATGACACCCCCGACAACCTGCTGCTGATGGCCAACTTGCTCAAGGACAGCTACACCATCAAGGCCGCCAACAACGGCGAGAAGGCGCTGAAGATCGCCAACGACAACCCGCCCCCGGACCTGATCCTGCTCGACATCATGATGCCCGGCATGAACGGCCACGAGGTGGCCCAGGCGCTACAAGCCGAGCCGCGCACGCGCGCCATCCCCATCATCTTCCTGACCGCGATGGCCTCCAGCGAGGACGAGTCGCGCGGCCTGGAAATGGGTGCGGCCGACTACATCACCAAGCCGATCAGCCCGCCCGTGGTGCTGGCCCGGGTACGCACCCAGCTCAAGGTCAAGGACGCGGCCGACTTCTTGCGCGACAAGAACGACTACCTGGAGCAGGAAGTGCAGCGTCGCATGCGCGAGCTGAGCGCGATCCAGGACGTCACCATCCACGCCATGGCCTCACTGGCCGAGACGCGCGACAACGAAACGGGCAACCACATCCGCCGCACCCAGCACTACGTGCGTGTGCTGGCCGAGCACCTGCGCGGGCATCCGCGCTTCCGCCAATTCCTCGACGACGACACCATCAAGCTGCTGTTCAAGTCGGCGCCGCTGCACGACATCGGCAAGATCGGCATCCCGGACAGCATCCTGCTCAAGCCGGGCCGCTTTACACCGGAGGAGTTCGAGATCATGAAAACCCACACCACGCTGGGACGCGACGCGATCGCCCACGCCGAGCAGCAACTGGGCACCGACGTCGACTTCCTGCGGCTGGCCAAGGAGATCGCCTACAGCCATCAGGAAAAATGGGATGGCAGCGGCTATCCTGAAGGCCTGGCCGGCGACGCCATCCCGATCTCGGCGCGGCTGATGGCGGTGGCCGACGTGTACGATGCGCTGATCAGCCGCCGCGTCTACAAGGAAGGCATGCCGCATGCGCAGGCGGTGCAAATCATCCTCGACGGTCGCGGCGCGCATTTCGATCCGGACATCTGCGACGCCTTCCAGGCCTGCCTGCCGGTGTTCCAGCAGATCGCCGCGCGCTTTGCCGACAGCGACCAGGACATGGCCAGAAAAGCGGCGGCCGCTGCCCACACCGCGCCGGCCGCGTGAACCGATTCAAATGAGATCGCCGCTTCCATATCTTGAACGACTGCGCCTGCGCCAGAAACTGGTCGCCGGCTTTTGCGTGGTGCTGCTGCTGGCGCTGGCGCTGGGACTGCAGAGTCTGCTGGCCCAGGACAAGCTGAGCCGCGACATGCAGCGCCTGCTCGCCGAAGGCATGATCGGCATAGTGCAGGTCAAGGAAGCGCGCATCCAGCTGAACCATTTCGAGCTGGCGCTGTACAAGATCGCCAACGCGCCCGACCCGGTCGCCGAAGACGAGGCCATGCAGCACCTGGAAGACGCCCGCGAGCACCTGCACTTCGCGGCCGACGAGGCCCGCAACACCTTGCTGCGGGTCGAAAACCAGCAGCGCATGGCCAACTTCGATAATTTGCTCACGCGCACCGAACGCACCGCCGACGAGGCGCTCGATCTGGTGCGGCAAAAACACCCCGGCGCGGCCCAGGCTATCCTCGACAGCGAGCGCTTCCAGCAATCGGTACGCGGCGCCGACCAGTTGCTGGCCGAGATCGCCGCCGTCAAGGATGCCAATGTCCGCAGCACTGTCTACAACATCCGCCAATATGCCGACAGCAGCAACCTGCTGACCTACGGGCTGCTGCTCGGCGGCCTGACCCTGGCGTTGCTGTGCGCCGGCGGCATCAGCATGTCGATACGGCGCCCAGTCGACCGGCTGCGTCAGGCCGTCGACAGCCTGGCCAGCGGCCAGCTCGACACCGTCATCCCGCATACCGACTACAACAATGAGACCGGCGATCTGGCGCGCGCCATCGCCCTGCTGCAGATCGAGGCGCGGCAACTGGAAGAGCAACGCTGGATCAAGTCGCAGGAAGCGGCGATCCAGGCCGAGCTGCAGCAGGCCGGCACACTAGACCAACTGGCGCAGCAATTCCTGACGCTGGTGGCGCCGCTGCTGAACATCGGCCGCGGCGTGCTGTACACGCTGGACGCGTCGGGCCGCCAGTTGCGTCTGAGCGGAAGCTACGCGACCGACGCCGGGCGTCCACCGGCCACGCTGCTGCCACTGGGCAGCGGCCTGCTGGGGCAATGCGCGCAGGACCGTCAGCCGCGCCGTCTGGCCGAACTGCCGGAACAATATGCGACCATCCAGTCGCAGCTAGGCCAGGCCCATGCGCGCCACCTGCTGGTGCTGCCGCTGCTGCACGGCGAGCGCCTGATGGGCGTGCTGGAGCTGGCCAGCTTCGATCCGCCGGCCAGCGTCGAGAGCGCCCTGCTGGACGAGTTGCTACCCAAGCTGGCGATGACGATGGAGATCAAGATCCGCGACCAGGCCGTGCGCACCCTGCTCGAACGCACCGAACAGCAATCGGCCGAACTGGCGCAGCAACAGGTGGCGCTGAAGGCTACCGAGGCCTGGTACCGCGGCATTATTGAAGCGGCGCCGGACGGCATGTTGGTGGTTGACGCCAACGGCCATATCCTGCTGACCAATCCGCAGTTGGACAAGTTGTTCGGCTACGCGGCCGGCGAGCTGGCCGGCAAGCCGATCGAGACACTGGTGCCGCAGGCCCTGCGCGGCCGCCATGTCGGCGAGCGCGACGGCTTCATCGCCCACGGCAGCGCGCGCCAGATGGGCAGCGCCGATGCCGACCTACACGGCCTGCGCAAGGATGGCAGCGAATTCTCGGTCGAGATCGGCCTGTCGCGCCTGCCGGCCATCGAGGGCCGCGGCGTGTGTGTCTGCGCCTCGGTGCGCGACATCACCGAGCGGCGTGCGATGCAGGCCGCGGTCGAGGCCAGCGAAGCCCAGCTGCGCAGCGTACTCGATAGCAGCCCGGTGGCGATGGTGATCGAGGACGCACATGGGGAGCTGGTGTACGCCAATCACCAGCTGGAAACGCTGTTCGGCGCCAGCAAGGAAGAATTCAGCGGCGACGCCAACTACTGGTGCGACCAGGATGCGCGGCAGCGCTTCCGCCAGGCCGTCGCCGAGGGCAATGTGCTCAATTACGAAGCCGAGTTCCGGCGCGCCGATGGGGGCCGCCTGACCTTACTGCTGTCGTCGATCAGCCTGGCGCAGGGCGAGCGGCCGCTGCGCATCGAGTGGTACTTCAATATCAGCGAACGCAAGCTGGCCGAGGCCGAGGTGCTGCGCGCCAAGGAGATCGCCGAGGACGCGACCCGCGCCAAGAGCGACTTCCTGGCCAACATGAGCCACGAAATCCGCACCCCGATGAACGCCATCATCGGCATGAGCCACCTGGCATTGAAGACGGAGCTGGACAAGAAGCAGCGCAATTACATCGAGAAGGTGCACCGCTCTGCCGAAAACCTGCTGGGCATCATCAACGATATCCTGGATTTCTCCAAGATCGAAGCCGGCAAAATGAGCATCGAGCAGGTGCCGTTCCGTCTCGAGGACGTGCTGGAGAACTTCGCCAGCATGATAGGCCTTAAGGCCGAGGACAAGGGACTGGAACTGCTGTTCGCAGCGCCGTCCAATCTGCCGACCGCGCTCCTAGGCGACCCGCTGCGCCTGGGCCAGATCCTGATCAACTTGGGCAACAACGCCGCCAAGTTCACCCACCAGGGGGAGATCGTGGTCGGCGCCGAGATGGTTAGCGAGGTGGACGGCCAGGTCGAACTGCATTTCTGGGTCAAGGACAGCGGTATCGGCATGACGCCGGAACAGTGCGCTGGCCTGTTCCAGTCGTTCAGCCAGGCCGACAGCTCGATCACCCGAAAATACGGCGGCACCGGGCTGGGGCTGGCCATTTCGAAAAGGCTAGTGGAGCTGATGCAAGGCCGAATCTGGGTCGAAAGCACCGCCGGCCAGGGCTCGACCTTCCACTTCCACGCCTGGTTCGGGCGCCAGGCCGATGTCGCGCCGCGCCGCATGTTCCACGCCGACGAGCTGCTCGGCCTGCGGGTGCTGGTGGTGGACGACAATGCCAGCGCGCGCGACATCCTGTCGACCATGGCACGCAGCTTCGGGTTGGAGGTGGACGTGGCCGACAACGGCCACAGCGCGCTGCGTGCCATGGTGGACGCCGAGCACCGCGCCCTGCCCTATGACCTGGTACTGCTGGACTGGCGTATGCCGGTGATGGACGGGGTGGAAACCCTGCGCCGCATGCAGAACGGCGCCGTCACCCATGTGCCATCGGTGATCATGGTAACCGCCTTCGGCCGCGACGAGGCCCATGAAGCGGCCGCTTGCCAGCAGGTAGTGCTGCCGGCGCTGCTGACCAAGCCGGTCACGCCGTCGACGCTACTGGAGGCGATCGGCGAGGCGCTGGGCAAAGGCGTGGTGACCGAGACCCGGCAGGCCGAGCGTCACGACCGCAGCGCCGCCGACCAGGCCAGCCTGACGGGCGCGCGCATCCTGCTGGCCGAGGACAACGATTTGAACCAGGAACTGGCGCGCGAACTGCTGGAAAGCGCCGGCATCGTGCTGACCATCGTCAATGACGGAAAGCAGGCGCTGGACCTGCTGGCCACCGGTGTGGAATTCGATGGCGTGCTGATGGACTGCCAGATGCCGGTCATGGATGGCTACACCGCCACCCGGAAGCTGCGCGAGCAGCCGCGTTTTGCCCAGCTGCCAATTATCGCGATGACGGCCAATGCAATGGCCGGCGACCGCGAACAGGCGCTGGTGGCCGGCATGAATGACCACATCTCCAAACCGCTGAACGTGACCACCATGTTTGCCACCATGGCCAAGTGGATACGGCCGGCGCAGGCGATCAACAGGCTGCCTGGCGCCGGCGAAGGCGACCGGGGTGCAGCTAGCCCGGCAGAGGCGGCGATACCCGGCTTGCCCGGCATCGACACCGCCGCCGGCCTGGCCACCAGCATGGGACGCCCCGATCTGTACCGGCGCCTGCTGGGCCGCTTCCGCGAAGGCCAGGCCCGGTTCCGCGCCGAATTCGACGCAGCGCTTGGCGGCGCCGATGCGGATGCGCCGGCACGGGTCGCGCACACGCTGCGCGGCACGGCAGGAAATATCGGCGCCAAGGCGACAGCAGCCGCAGCGGCGGCGCTGGAACTGGCCTGCAAGGCCGGCGCCGGCGCGGACGAAATCGCACTGCGGCTCGCTGAAGTGGTGCAGGAACTGACGCCAGTGCTGGCGGGACTGACAGCGCTCGACGCGGCCGGCGCTTCGGTCAATACTGTCAATACGGCCAATCCGTCCGACGCGCCGCTATCGCCCAAGGCCGCCGCCCTGCTGTCCCAGTTACGCACCCTGCTGGCCGACAGCGACACCGCCGCCCTCGACGTGCTGGGTGAACTGGCAGACCTGGTGCAAGGCCAGCCGCTGGCGCGCCAACTGCGCCACGCCAGCCAGGAAGTGGAACGGTTTGACTTCGACGCGGCGCTGCTGGCGTTGGACGCCCTCGGCACGCCGCCTGCGTAATCCGGTTATGGCGGCGCGGGCGCCGGCCCGGCCGGCAAGGTGACAATCAGGGTGGTGGTATGCGCGTCGTCATCGACCGCGAACGCCACCTCACCATGCTGCGCCCGCGCCAGCAGCCGGGCCGAATACGTTCCCAGGCCGGTGCCCCCGGCCTTGCCGTCTGTGACAAACTTGTCGAAGAAGCGCGGCCGGATCTGCTCCGGTATCCCCCCCTTGTTGACGATCTCGATCCGCAGCGGCGCGCCCGCAAACAGCGTGGCGCTGACCCGCCCCCGCTCCGGCGACGCCTCGCAGGCATTCTTGATCAGGTTATTCAGCAGCGAATAAGTCAGCATCGCGTCGCCCAGCCCTGTCGGCGGATCGGTGCCGACATCGAAATCGGTATCGACCGCGATCACCAGCTGCTTGCCCGCATAAGAGGCGCGTGCCGTCTCCACCACCCGCCGCAGCATGTCGCCGATGGCCAGCGGTACCGCGTGCAGCACGTACTTGCCGGTCTCGATCTTGTACAGTTCCGTCGACAGGTTGACCATGTCGATCACCTGCAGCATGGCCTGCTCGGCCAGCCGCAGCTGCTCGGCCTGGCGCCGATCCAGGTCGCCGGCATCGGCCAGCGACTGCACGATGCCGATGGCGCCGGCCAGCGGCCCTTTCAGGTCGTGGCGCGTCATCGCCTCCACATCGTCGCGCAGGCGGGCGATGGCTAGCATGTTGTCGTAATCGGCCTGCAACTGGCGGCGCAGCTCCACATAGCGCATGAAGTTATCGACCCGCAGCTTGAGCTGCACCGGATCGATCGGCTTGGTGACAAAATCGACCGCGCCCAGTTCCATGCCCTGCAGTCGGGAACTGTCGTCGGTCAGTGCGGTGACGAAGATGATCGGCACGCTCTCGGCGCTCGGATGCTCGCGCATGCGGCGCGCCACCTCGAAGCCGTCCATGCCCGGCATCATCACGTCCAGCAGCACCAGGTCGGGCGGCGTATCCGAGCAGCACAGCGCCAACGCCTTCTCGCCGTTGTGCGCGGCCTTGATGCGGTACTGGCCCTTGAAGACATTGGCCAGCACGTGCAGGTTGTCGGCGGTGTCGTCGACCAACAGCATGGTGGGCGGCGGCGGCGCCGTCGGCGGCAAGTGAACGGCGCCCTGCGGCTCGATCACCACCTCGACTGCCGATGCGGCGACGTGGTCTGTCGCCTTTGCCGGCGCCGGCTCCGCCGCTGGCGGCGCAATCTGATGCGCCATCGCGCGCTTGATGCTGGTGGCCAGGCGCCCCGCCGTATAAGGCTTGACCAGCAGGTCGCTGACGCCGCTGGCGATGGCCGACTCGATGCGGCTGCGCTCCGCTTCGGCGGTGATCATGATGAACGGCGTATGCGCGTGGCGCGGGCTGGCCCGCATCAGCTGCAAGAGCGCGATGCCAGTCATGGCCGGCATGTTCCAGTCAGAGATCACCAGGTCGTAACGGATCCGTTCCAGCATCCGCCAAGCTTCGGCGCCATCGCCCGCCACATCCGGCGATCCGCAGCCCAGCGCGACGAGCTGGCCGGCCGTCACCTTGCGCATCGTCTCGACATCATCGACCACCAGCACCTTCAGTACTTGCGCCATGCATCTCCTCCCCAGTCGGCCGCCGACGGATCGACCATGGCCTGTGCCCATTATCGGGTATTTTTGCCAAAACGCTATATTTTTGCCGACAAAAGCGGGCGGGGATACACATTGACCGGTCGCTCAGAGGGGCGAAGCCTAAAACTGAATCGCCCCGGGTTTGAACTGGTGGGGGCGATGCTCAAGAAGGCACTAGCCAAGCTGAAAGCTCATGACAAGCCATTGCTGCACTCGGACCAGGGCTGGCAGTACCGCATGCCGGCATATCAGCGAGCGTTGCGGCAAAAAGGCGTGGAACAAAGCATGTCACGCAAGGGGAACTGCCTTGATAACGCGGCGATGGAGAGTTTCTTCGCCGTGCTGAAATCGGAGTTCTTCCATCTGAACAAATTCAGCAGCGTCGACGAGCTACAAAAGGGAATCAAAAAGTACATCCACTACTATAATCACGACCGCATCAAGCTCAAATTAAAAGGGCTGAGTCCTGTGCAATACAGAACTCAGCCCTTAGCTGCCTAGCAAACTAAACCGTCCAACTATTCGGGGTCAGTTCATCACTAGGGCTCCTTTTCTTGATTTGGCGGAGACGGTGTCTGCCAGACGTATTGCAGCAGTCCGGCGGCTACGCGGAAACAAAAAGCGTTAACAATAGCCACTTCGAAGTAGGACCGAACAATCTACTGCATTGCTCACAATTTCCCGAAGAATACAATCAAGCAAAATATTCGGGACTCGTATTTTTTTCCTTACCTTTTTCGAAGCCCGAAAGAAAAAAAGCCTGCGCCAGATCGGCGCAAGCCCTTGATTTCTTTCATAAATTCTGGTGGGAAGTGCAAGTTTCGAACTTGCGACCCCTGCAGTGTGAATGCTGTCAGACGAGACTCTGGGAGCTTTCCGAAGACAACCTTCATAGGGTACGCTGCCGATTGATGACTCCCACCGAATCCCGGAAACTCCCGCCATACTCCGTACCAACTCCGTACTCCGCCTCCGAACATTCAATGGCGCAGTGTTTGATATGCTGGATTGGGCGAAATATCGAATAATGCTAAAGGCGGGCACAGCCGTACAATTGTGCTGCCGCCGGAAATCGACCAGTCTTGCTGGTGTCCATCGGCACCAAGCGGCCACACGAGCCACTTTTTTCCAGACCGGACGGCACCCGTTGGAACAAGGATTCCTGGAAAACACCGGTCAAAGACGCCGTCAGGAAGGCAAGCCTGCCAGACCGGACGACCGCCTACACCATCCGCCACAGTGTGATCACCGATCTTGTGCACGGCGGCCTTGATCTGCTGACGGTCGCACAAATCAGTGGCACTTCTGTTGCCATGATCGAGAAGCACTACGGACATTTGCGAGGCGACATCGCTTGATGACCTTCTCGTCTTCGTGCCCAATGAACGCCTCCGCCACGGGATGCCAAGGTCGTATTTCGACACAGCACCAGACGCAATCCGTAGCCGCATAAGACTCAACCCCGCTATCTGCGATCGAAAACCATTAAGCCAGAGCGACGCGTTCGCGAGGAGATGGAGGGAAGGACAAATGAGAGGGTCACCCATTAGCCGGCCAGAAAACGAACAGGCTGGGCCACGCCCTCCAGATCGCCCAACTGACGCAGGAGCAGCGCGATATCCGGCGCGGCAGGTCGACGCCTGCTAGAACCAATTCGACATCAGCCATCCATCCTTTGCGCCGCTTGGTGCATCAGCGCGCGCAGCCACAACAGCCCTGGGTCCTGGGTGCGGTATTTGTGCCATTGGATGGACTGGGTCATGTGCTTCATCGGTAGTGGCAGCGGCAGGATCGTGATCGGCGGCCCGCCGCTGACTCTCCGCGCCAGGCGCTGATGCACGGTGGCGATGCGCTCTGTGCCGACCACCAGGTAAGGCGCCGCCAAGAAGCTGAACGAGGTCACCTCGACCCGCCGCTCCAATCCGGTCCCCTGCACCAAGGTGAATTCGAACGAGCGTTCCATGCCTGGCGGCTGCATGACGACATGGCCTGCGGCCGCGTACTGCTCGGCCGTCAAGCCATCCCGTGCGTGACGGCTCTGGTTCCAGACCACGCAGCAGAACTGCTCGTCGAACAGCGGCTCGATCGGATGGTCGGGCGAACAGTAATCATGTGGGATGACCAACAGGTCGGCGTCGCCATGCTCCAGCGTGCGCTGGGGCTGCCGCGTCTGCGGCAACAGGTGGAAACGCACCGAACTCGATTGCTCCTGCGCCAGCGCCAGCACATGCGGCATCAGCACCGCCATCGAGAAGTCCGAGACGAAGATGCGGAACTCGCGGTCCGACTGGGTAGGGTCGAAGTGCGGCATCGCCGTGATCGTGGTGTTGACCCGCACCAGCACGTCACGCACAGCTTCCTGCAGCACCTCTGCCCGCGGCGTCAGTTCCATCTGTCGCCCCACCTGCACCAACAGTTGGTCGTCGAAGTATTCGCGCAGCCGCGCAAGCGAACTGCTCAGCGCCGACTGACTCATGTTCATCTGCTCGGCCGCCCGGCTGACGCTGCGCAACGAGAACATCGCATCCAGCGCCACCAGTAAATTCAAATCCAGCTTATTAAAACGCATTCCGGTCTCCCTACATATTTTTACGTATCCACAAAATCGATATGTTGAATTAATACAATCAATTTTACACATATAACGGTGATCGGCACACTGTGCGCTCCAACTACAAAAAACACAATGGAGACAAAATGAAATATTCGATGGCACGTCACCGTCTACAGATGATCTGTATCGCGACAGCCCTGCTGGCCGCAGGCCGCGCCGCCGCTGTGGAGCTGGAGACCGCCAATCCCGACTGGAACCTGCGCTTCGACAACACAATCAAGGCCACCGCCCTGTATCGCCTCCACCATGCCGATGCGGCGCTGGTCGACAGTCAGCGCCTGGTGGTGCCCGGCGTTCACGCGTCGGCGTTCCCGCAGGCGATGAACTTCAACGCCGGCAACGACAATTTCCGCGATCGGGGCTGGGTCTCGAAGCGGGTCGACCTGCTGAGCGAATTCGACGCCGTTTACCGCAGGGATTTCGGCCTGCGCATCAGCGGCGCAGCGTGGTATGACCAGGCTTATGACGGCCAGACCGATGCTGCCGACATGCTCAACGGCCAGTTGCCCTACAACGCCATGCCGTCAAGCACGCGCAAGCTGGCCGGCCGCAAGGCCGAGCTGCTGGATGCATTTATCTTCGGCGGCTGGGAAATCAGCGAAGGCCACAAGCTAACCGCGCGCCTGGGCCAGCACGCGCTGGTCTACGGCGAGACACTGTTCTTCGGCGATAACGGCATCGCCCGCGCGCAAGGCCCGATCGATATCTGGAAATTGCAGTCGTCGCCCAACGCCCAGTTCAAGGAGATCATCCGCCCGGTGCCGCAGCTGTCCGGCCAGATGGCGCTGAGCCAGGACGTGACGCTGGGCGCCTACTATCAATTCCGCTGGCAGGCCGATCGCATGGCGCCGGCCGGCAGTTACTTTAGCTCCGCCAACAATATCTGGGGCGGCTCGCCGCTGCCGGAGGTGATTGCCACCAACGTGCTGCTGCCTGGCGCCGAACGGCATCCGTCGGACAGCGGCCAATACGGCGCCCAGCTCAAATGGCGCCTCGACGAGACTGATCTTGGCTTTTATGCCGCGCGCTACCACGACAAGTCCGGCGTGTTCTATTCGCAACTGAACGTCACCGGCCCCGCGCCGGGCAACTGGTACTACGTTTTCCCGGACGCCGTCACCACGGCAGGCTTCAGCGCCACCCGTTCGATCGGCAACACCAATTTATCGCTGGAGGTGTCGGCCCGCGACAACATGCCGCTGGTGAACACCAATATCGTCTATTCAAATGTACAGCCGGCGCCGATGTACGCCACCGGCCGCACTGCGCACGCCAACCTATCGTGGCTGACGACGATGGGGCCGAGCATTCTGGCCCGCGAGGCGACGCTGCTCGGAGAGCTGGCGTGGAACCGTGTGCTGTCCAAGGAGGACTCGTACCACACGCTGGACGAACTGCGCACGCGCGATGCCACCGCCTTTCAGGTGGTGTACTTGCCAAGCTACCGCCAAGTGCTGCCTGGCCTGGACCTGAATGTGCCGCTCGGCCTGCGCTACGTCGTCGACGGCAATTCCTCCGTCACCGGCTTGGGATGGGGCGCCCGGCATAGCGGCACCGCCACGCTGGGACTGGACGGCACTTACCAGGGCGTCTGGCAACTCAGCGTCAGTTTCAACAAATATCTGGGCAAGGCCGAACCCTTCGTCAACTACCAGCCGCTGCTGACCGGCGGCCATGCGGTCTACAGCAGCGGCAACGCGTTGGCCGACCGCGACTATCTGGCGCTGTCCCTGCGCCGCACCTTCTAACGGACCGAAACAGGAGACCACCATGAATCCACGTATCACTTCCGCGCTGGCGATGCTGGCCGCCGTATCCCTTCCGGTCATGGCGGCAGTCACCGCCGACGAGGCGGCAAAGCTGAAGTCTGAACTGACGCCGCTGGGCGCGGAAAAAGCGGGCAACAGGGATGGCAGCATTCCCGGATGGACCGGCGGCTACACGACGGCCATCCCCGGCGACAAATCCGGCGGTCGCCGCGGCGATCCGTTCAAGGACGAGAAGCCGCTCTACACCGTCACCCCAAAGAATGCCGAGCAGTACAGCGCCGTGCTGACCGACGGCACCAAGGCCATGCTGAAGAAGTATCCGGAGTTCCGGCTCGACGTCTACCCGACACATCGTACCGGCGCCGCCCCGCAATGGGTCTACGACAACACCTTCAAGAACGCCACGCGCGCCACAATGGCCGGAGACATCACCCATGGCGCCTACGGCGGCATCCCCTTCCCGATTCCGAAAACCGGAGCCGAGGTGATGTGGAACCACATGTTGCGCTGGCGCGGCACCTCCTGGCAATTCAACGTCAACCAATACCTGCTGACTGCGGACGGCAAGGCCGTGTTGACTACCAGCGGCACCGGGGACCAGCAAATGCCCTACTACTTCCACGACGGCACGCCGGAACAATTCGCCAAGGGAAACGAGTTCTGGCTGCTGCGCCTGATTAACTCCGGCCCGCCGATCCGCGCCGGTGAAGCGATCGTCGGCCGCAGCAACATCGATCCGGCCAAGGATACGGCCTGGGTTTACCTGACCGGCCAGCGCCGCGTGCGCAAGCTGCCGAACCCGTGCTGTGATACGCCAACGCCATCGACCGCCGGTGTGATGAGCTTTGACGAGATCGAAACCTGGAGCGGCCGCACTGACCGCTTCGACTGGAAGCTGGTCGGTAAACAGGAGATGCTGATTCCCTATAACGGTAACAAGTTGCTGCAGCCGAAGACCGATGCGGAAGTGCTGGGCAAGGCTTACCTGAACCCAGACCACGTGCGCTGGGAGCGCCATCGCGTGTGGGTGGTCGAAGCCACGCTGCGCGCCGGTCAACGTCACCAGGCGCCGAAGAGCCGCTACTACTGCGATGAGGACACCTGGAACTGCGTGCTGGGAGACCGCTGGGATGCCAACGGGCAATTGTGGAAGACGCTATGGTCGCAAACCTTTGTCGCGCCGGACCTGCCGGGTACCGTCATCGGCGCCTTCGGCTTCAACGACTTGATATCCGGCACCGGCTTCGTCGGCAATCTGTACAACGCCAAGGCGGCGCAGTATCCGTTGAAACCGCGCTACCAGGACAACGTCTTCACGCCCGATGCAATGGCTGGCGAGGGCGCACGCTGATGTCCCAGAAATTGTACTCGGTGGTCACTGCGCTACAGCTTGCGGCGCTAACCGGCATGGCCTGCAACGCCGCAAGCGCCACCCATGATGCGCCGGTTGCGGCGCCGGGCGCTGTCACGGCGGCCATGCACCGTCAGGCCCTCCTGTCCCGCAACGCCGCGCAATCGGTGCTGTTGGGCGCGGCCAAGGCCGGCAAGCGGATCGTCGCCGTCGGCGAGCGTGGTTTGATACTCCTTTCGGACGACAACGGCCGCCATTGGCGGCAGGCCGTCGTTCCCACCAGCGTCACACTGACGTCCGTGCGCTTTGGCGATGCCCGCAATGGCGTAGCTGTCGGTCACGCGGGCGTTGTGCTGACCACAAACGACGCAGGCGCCAGCTGGCAACTGGCGCTGGACGGCCGGCGCATCGCCGCGCTGACGCTGGCAGCGGCAAAAGCGGCAAACGACGATGCCGCCATCCGCGAGGCCCAACGTCTCGTCGTCGACGGCGCCGACAAGCCGCTGCTCGACGTTTGCCTGCTTGGCGCGGGCCGTATTTTAGTGGTGGGCGCCTACGGCTTGGCCGTGGCCAGCGAAGACGGCGGCCGCACATGGGCGCCCTGGCTGCAACGCTTCGACAACCCAAAGGGTCTGCACCTCAATGCTGTACGTCGCCAGGGTGACACCATCCTGATCGGCGGCGAACGCGGACTGGCACTGCTGTCCACCGACGGCGGCACCAACTTCCGTCGCGTGACCGTGCCCTACCAGGGGAGCTTCTTCACCGCCGAGATATCTGCCAACGGCGGCATGATTCTAGCCGGCTTGCGCGGCAACGCCTGGCAATCGACCGACCGTGGCGCCACCTGGCACCAGCTGGCCAATCCGATGCCGGTCTCCATCACCGCGTCGGCCGAGCGTGCCGATGGCACGTTGGTCTTCGCCAACCAGGCCGGCATGCTGCTGACGTTGCGCGGCGCGGCGCTGGCGCCGGCCCGCGCAGCGCCGATGGCGCCTCTTAACGGCGTGCTGGAAATGGACAACGGCGGTCTGTTGGTGCTTTCCAGCCAGGGCGTGATCGACGCGGGGGCGGCACGATGAAGATGTACGACCAACTTCCGCCAACTCCGCCCGGCGACCTGTCGGAGTTCGACAGCGCTTCGGGTTCGATCGTCGAACGCATGCTGTTCAACCATCGCCTGCTGGTGGTGATCGCATGCGTGCTGGTGACCATCCTGCTTGGATGGCAGAGTGGCAAGCTGGCTATCAACGCCAGCTTCGAAAAAACCATTCCGGCACAACATCCCTACATCCAGAACTACCTGCGCCACCAGAACGAGCTGACGGGGCTGGGCAACGCGGTGCGCATAGCGGTGGACAATCCCAAAGGCAGCATCTACGACGCCGCGTATCTCGACACACTGCGCAAGCTGAGCGAAGAGGTATTCCTGGTACCAGGCGTCGCGCGCAACCAGATGAAATCCCTGTGGACGCCAGGTACTCGCTGGGTCGGCGTGACGGAGGAAGGACTGGAAGGCGGCCCGGTAATCCCGGACAGCTACGATGGGGGCGAGAGCAGCCTGACGCAGCTCAAGGCCAACATCGCCCGTTCCGGCGAGATCGGCCAACTGGTGTCGTTCGACGGCGCATCGACCATCATCTATGTGCCCATACAGGTGCGCGACGCCGACGGCAGGCTGCTCGACTACGGCCAGTTCGCCCAACGGCTGGAGGCGTTGCGTACGAAATACGAGCAGCAAGGCGTGCGCATACACATCATCGGCTTCGCAAAACTGGTCGGTGACCTGATCGACGGGGTACGCGTGGTGTTGTTGTTCTTCGCCATCGCTGTCGCCATTGCCACCGTGACGGTCTACTGGTACACGGGATGCTGGCGTTCGACGGCGCTGGTGGTGCTGGCATCGCTGGTGGCCGTGGTCTGGCAACTCGGCATGTTGCCGATGCTGGGCTATGCGCTCGACCCCTACTCCATCCTGGTGCCCTTCCTGGTCTTCGCCATTGGCATGAGCCACGGCGCGCAGAAGATGAACGGCATCATGCAGGACGTCGGCCGCGGCATGCACAAGCTGGTCGCCGCGCGCTTTACCTTTCGCCGCCTGTTCCTGGCCGGGCTGACCGCGCTGCTGGCGGACGCCGTCGGTTTCGCCGTGCTGTCGGCTATCGACATCGCCGTCATCCGCGAGCTGGCGGTGGCCGCATCGCTGGGCGTCGGCATGCTGATCATCACCAACCTGATCTTGCTGCCCATCCTGCTCAGCTACGTGGGCGTCAGCCCACAAGCCGCCGAGCGCAGCCTGCGCGCGGAGGAGGCGGAAGCCAACGGCAAGTCCCGCCATGCATTGTGGGCGCTGCTGGACCGGTACACGCAACGTCGCTGGGCCACCGGCGCGATCGTCGTCGCGGTGCTGCTGGCGGCCGGCGCCTATGCCCTGAGCACGCAGTTGAAGATAGGCGACCTCGATCCCGGGGCACCGGAACTGCGCGCCGACAGCCGCTACAACCGCGACGTGGCGGCGCTCAACGCCTCCTACGGCGCCGCCAGTGACGTGCTGGCGATCATGGTCAAGACCGCAGACGGCCAGTGCTCCCAGTACGACACGCTGAACAAGATCGATGCGTTGGAATGGCAGCTGCGCCAGCTCGACGGGGTCGAGAGCACCAATAGCCTGGCGCTGCTGAACCGCCGCGTGCTGGCCGGACTAAACGAAGGCAGCCCGAAATGGTATGAGTTTCTGCCCAACCAGGACATGCTCAACACAGCCACCGCCGGCGCGCCGCGTGGCCTGTACAACGACAGCTGCAACCTGCTGACGGTCTACGTCTACCTGCACGACCACAAGGCCGACACGCTGGCGCGCGTGGTATCGCATGTCGAAGCCTTCGCTGCCGCGAACAACACCAGAGATACGCAATTCCTGCTGGCGGCCGGATCGGCCGGCATCGAGGCTGCCACCAACATCGTCGTGCGCGACGCATGGCGCAGCATGCTGTTGCTGGTCTACGGCGCAGTGGTGGTGCTGTGCTTCGCCACCTTCCGCTCATGGCGCGCGGTGGTGGTGGCGGTACTGCCGCTGATGCTAACCTCCGTCATGGCCGAGGCGCTGATGGTGCTGTTCGGCATGGGTGTCAAGGTCGCCACGCTGCCGGTGATCGCGCTTGGCGTCGGCATCGGCGTCGACTACGCACTGTACATCCTCAGTATCACGCTGGCGCAACTGCGCCAGGGCGCCAGCCTGTCGGACGCCTACTTCCGCGCGCTGATGTTCACCGGGAAGGTCGTGATGTTGACCGGCGTCACGCTGGCAATCGGCGTCGTCACCTGGGTATTTAGCCCGATCAAGTTCCAGGCCGACATGGGCTTGCTGCTGGCGTTTATGTTCATCTGGAACATGCTGGGCGCGCTGGTGCTTGTGCCGGCGCTGGGGCACTTCCTGCTCAAACCGAAAAAACAGATTTAACCACGAAGGAGCATCAATGTTTCGCTATTTCCCCACCAACTACGTCTGGGATCTATCCGTCAACCTGGCCATCGAAATGGGTGCCAAGATGGGCGAGATCCAGGAGATGTGTGCGCCGTTGCAGGAAGCGGCCAAACAGCCCGACGCCACCGGCACGCAAGCCTTCCGCACCACCTGGGCACGCATGGCCGACAAGCTGTGCGAACTGGCGGCGGAAGACGAGGCGCGTGGCCGGCTGATATCGGCCGGCGACAAGTACGGCCGCGCCGCCACCTACTACCTGACCGCCGAGCGCCTGCAGGCGCATGGCGCCGAGGGTCGCGTGGCGCTTTACCAGCGCTTCCAGGAAGTGTTCAACAAGGGCATCCGGCTGGCCGGCGAAAACTGCGAGCGCGTCGAGATCCCCTACGGCGATAGCCATATCTCCGGCCTGCTGGTGCGCGCCGAAGGCGTCAGCGGCCGCGCGCCGATACTGGTGCAAGTCAACGGCCTCGATTCAACCAAGGAAATGAAGTACCGCGTCGGCCTGCCGCGATGGCTGGCGCAACGCGGGGTGTCGTCGCTGGTGATCGACCAGCCGGGCACCGGCGAGGCGCTGCGTCTGCACGGCCTGACCGCCGTCTACAACGCTGAACTGTGGGCCAGCAAGGTGGTCGACTGGCTTGAAACCCGCGACGATGTGGACGCCCAACGCATCGGCTGCGAAGGCGTGTCGCTGGGTGGCTACTACTGCCCGCGCGCGGTGGCGTTCGAACCGCGCTTCGCCTGCGGCGTGGTCTGGGGCGCCAACCACGACTGGCGCGACGTGCAAAAGAAGCGTCTGCAAAAGGAAGGTAATTTCCCGGTGCCGCACTACTGGCAGCACGTGCAGTGGGTGTGGGGCGCCAGGGACATGGACGACTTCATGCGCATTGCCGAGAACGTCCACCTGGACGGCGTGGTCGAGCGCATCAAGGTGCCGTTCCTGGTCACGCATGGCGAAAAGGATACGCAGATCCCGCAGCACTGGGCGCAGCGCACCTACGACCAGCTAGTCAATAGCCCCAAGCGCGAACTGAAAATCTTCACCGACCGCGAAGGCGGCGTGCAGCACTCCAGCTTCGACAACTCCGCCAATGCCGGTGCCTACATTGCCGACTGGGTCGCCGAGACGCTCCGCGGCCGTGTCGCCATTCAAAAAGGATAATCCATGAATATCATCGGACCAGATGCATTGATTTTCGGCGTCGACGACGTCGCCGCCTGCAGTCAGTACCTGAGCGACTACGGCTTGACGCCGCTCGCGGGCGGCCGCTTCGAAGCCATGGACGGCACCGCCATCGTCATCGCGCACAAGGACGATCCCGCATTGCCGGCGCCGCTGCCGACCGCCAGCATGCTGCGCAAGACCATTTACGGCGTCGCCGACCAGGCTACGCTGGCGGAACTGGCCGACAACCTGGCGCGCGACCGCGAAGTCAAACAACTTCCGGACGGTTCGCTGGAAACCACCGACGATGCTGGTTTCGTACTGGGCTTCCAGCTGACCGTGCGACGCGCCATCGCGGTCGCCGCGGAGACGGTCAATGCGCCGGGCGCGCCGGCCCAGCGCGCGCCGAACGTGCTTGCCTTCGACGAACAGGCGTCGGTGCGACCGCGCACCCTGTCGCACGTCGTGTATTTCGTTCCGGACGTGGCCAAGGCGGAAGCATTCTATATCGATCGCCTCGGCTTTCGCTGCACCGACCGCTTGGACGGCGCCGGACCGTTCCTGCAGCCCGCCGGCACGCTGGATCACCACACTTTGTTCTTGATCCAAACACCGCCGTTCATGCAGGGTGTGGAGCATTTCACCTTCCACCTCGGCGGTCCGACCGAATTGATGCTGGCCGGCACCCGCTTCGTCAACAAAGGCCATCAGTCGTTCTGGGGTCCCGGCCGCCACAAGTTCGGCTCCAACTGGTTCTGGTATTTCAATAGCCCGCTCGGCTGCCACGTCGAATACGACGCCGACATGGACCTGCACGACGCCAGCTGGCAAGCGCGCACCACGCCGATGAGTGCCGACGCCTCGCAGCTCTTCCTGTTCCAGTCGCGCGAGAAGTGGGCGCCGGGCGGCCCTCCCGGCGCGGCTGGCGGGCCTCCGGGTGCGGCGCCAAACCGTCCGGACCCGGCCCACTAAGGCCAGCCGTGCGCGCCGGCGCCCTCCTGCTTTGTCATCTGGCCGACCTGCCCGATGGCGACGCGCGCGGATTCGATCCGCTACGCACTGGTCAGGACAGCGTGCTGGTGGTGCGCAAGGGCCAGCGCCTGCACGCCTACCGCGACCTGTGCCCGCATTACGGCGACACGCCCATGGCGTGGCGTCGCCACGCTTACCTGAATGCGGAGCGCAGCCAACTGGTGTGCGCGGCACATGGCGCGCTGTTCGACATCGAAAGCGGCCTATGCACGCGCGGACCATGTCTCGGCCGGTCTCTGACGGCGGTGCGGCTGGAAGTGCGAGGGAACGGCGCGGTTTACCTGTTGGACACGCCCTAGCCCGGGACAGGCGCATCGACGAATTCGATACGACCTATGCAAGCAATCAACTTTACAAGTGGCCGGTCCGTCGTCAGACTGGCCCGCAATAGAACCTATACTAAAGGAGACAACATGGTATCGCCCGCAAAGAAAATCCTCATCATCGGCGGCGGCTTTTCCGGCATGGCCGCCGCTATCGAACTACGCAAGCGAGGCCTGGACATTAACATCGTGGAAATCGATCCGGGCTGGCGATCCTACGGCGCCGGCATCAGCCTCGGCGGCGCCACGCTGCGCGCCTTCAAGACGTTGGGCATCCTGCCGCAATTCCTTGAACAGGGAGCGGCCAGCGACCGCGTCGACCTGTTCCTGCCACAGGGCTTGCAGATCGGCAGCCTGCCGACCCCGCGCCTGGCCGGTCCGGACGTCCCTGGCGGTGGCGCCATCATGCGTCCGGTCCTCGCGCGGATCCTGGCCGATGCCACGCGGGCCAGCGGCGCCGACGTGCGCTTGGGCTGCACCTTCACCGCGCTGCGCCAGCACGCCGACGCCGTCGAGGTGGACTTCACGGACGGCAGCACCCGTAGCTACGACCTGGTGATCGGCGCCGACGGCCTGTATTCAAAAGTGCGTGCGACCGTACTGCCTGATGCGCCGAAGCCCTCCTACAGCGGACAGTGCGTCTGGCGCGCCGTGTTGCCTCGCCCGCAGGAAGTCGAGCGCGCGATGATGTGGCTCGGACCGAAGATCAAGACCGGCGTGAATCCCGTCTCGCGCGACCAGATGTACCTGTTCGTCACGGAAGACCGGGTCGACAACGTCGCCATCGAACCCGCCACGTTCGCACCCATGCTGTCTGCATTGCTGGCGCCATTCACGGCGCCCATTATGCAGCAGTGCCGCGCGCAGATCGACCAGAACGCCGCCAGCGCCAACCTGATCGTCTATCGCCCGCTGGAATCGCTGCTGGTGCAGCAACCCTGGCACAGCGGCCGCGTGGTGCTGATCGGCGATACCGTTCACGCAACGACGCCGCACCTGGCTTCCGGCGCTTGCATCGGCATTGAAGACGCCATCGTGCTGGCCGAGGAATTGGAAGGCGCCGCCCATGTCGAGCAGGCGCTGGCGCGATTCGAGGCGCGGCGCTGGGAACGATGCCGCATGGTGGTGGAAAATTCCGCCCGCCTTGGCGAAATCGAAATCTCCGGCGGCGACAAGGCCGAACACGCGGAAATTATGCGGGCGTCGCTGATGGCGTTGGCCGCGCCGATCTAAGCGGGGCGGCCATGGGCTGACATCCCTGCGACAAACACCGGACCGGCCGCTTGGCGTTGCTGATGGCGCACCGGACCGGCATACCCCCTTTTCACATCCATTCAATCCAAGGAGCCTCGAACATGAACTTCCCTACCATCCACCGTGTCGTAACCGGCCATGACGCCGACGGCAAGGCCATCATCAGCAGCGACGGAGCGCTGCCGACGGTGGTCGAATTATCGGCCATCCCGGGCACCGTCTTCCATGAAGTGTGGAACACCGGCGCCACGCCAGCCACCATCGGCAACGGCGCCGATCCGACCACCGGACCGCTGGTCCTGCCACCGCCCAAGCTGGGCACACGCATCCGTTACGTCGACATTCCGCCCGACACCGAGGAGTACCTCGCCCATGGCGCGGCGCGCATGAAGGAGGCGTTCGCCCAGATCGGCGACGCGAACGCGTCCACGGTCGGGGCCGGTTCGCCCCACCCGCTGATGCACCGCACCGAGTCGATCGACTATGGGATCGTGATCGAGGGTGAACTGACCCTGGTGCTCGACGACACCGAAGTGGCACTGCGCAAGGGCAGCGTGGTGGTCCAGCGCGGCACCAACCACGCCTGGGCCAACCGCTCCGGTGCGCCGTGCCGCATGCTGTTCATTCTGGTCGACGGCAGCTACGAGCCGGCCATCGCCGCCAAACTGTCATGAAATTCGCCACTGTGCAAGACCACACTGTCGACGGGCGCCTGCTGATCGTGTCGCGCGACCTGGCGCGCTGCGTGGACGCCGGCGCCATCGCACCCACGCTGCTGCACGCGCTACAGAACTGGCGTACCGTGGAAGGTCCGCTGAGCGCGCTGTACGACGCCCTGAACACGGGGGCGGTCGCCGGCCAGCCATTCGAGCCGCGCAACTGCGCCGCTCCGCTGCCGCGCAGCCCGCAATGGTGCGACGGCTCCGCTTTCCTCAATCATGCGCATTTGATGGAGCAAGCCTTCGGCACGCCGCCCATACCCGACCTGCTGACCGTTCCCCTGATGTACCAAGGCGCCAGCGACGACATGCTGGGGCCGCACGCGAACGTTCCCCTGCCCAACGAGGCTGACGGCATCGATTTCGAAGGCGAGTTCGGCGTCGTCGTCGACGCTGTCGCACTGGGCAGCACCGCACAGGCCGCGCTGGACAGCGTGCGCCTGCTGGTGCAGTTGAACGATTGGAGCCTGCGCGCGCTGGGACCGCGCGAAATGCGCACCGGCTTCGGTTTTCTACAGGCGAAGCCCTCCACCAGCTTCGCACCGGTCGCCATCACCCCGGACGAGCTGGGGAAACACTGGCGCGACGGGCGCGTGCAGCTGGAACTTCACGTGGAATGGAATGGCGCGCGCTTCGGCCAGCCGCATGGCGGCGAGATGCACTTCGGCTTTGGCGAACTGATCGCCCACGCCGCCCGCACCCGCCGCCTCTCGGCCGGGACCATCATCGGCACCGGCACCGTCTCCAATGCCAGTCGCGCGGCGGGTTCGGCCTGCATCGCCGAGCGCCGCGTGATTGAGATCGTGGACGGCGGCCACGCCAGCACGCCCTTCATGCGTTTCGGCGACCGGGTGCGGATGGAGGCGCGCGCGCCCGGCGCCGCAGCCGGCGCCGGCCCGTTCGGCGTGATCGAGCAGCAGGTGACCAAGGCGGAGCGCGCCGCATGAGCCACATCCTCATCACCGGCGCGAACGGTTTTGTCGGCCGCGCACTGGTCCGGCAACTGCGCGCCACGACCGCACACACACTCACGCTGCTTGACCACCGTTTCGACAACCCGCCGCCGTCCGGCGTGCGCCACCTGCAGGGGTCGCTGATCGACGCCGCCGTACTTGAACGGGCTTGTCAAGACCGCCCCGACACGGTCTTTCACCTGGCCAGCGTACCCGGCGCATTAGCTGAGCAACAATATCAGCAAGGCTACGAGGTCAACCTGCAAGGCACGCTGTCGCTCGCGCACCGTCTGGCGGAACAGGGTCACGAATCCGGCCGCCCAGCGCGTTTGGTTTTCGCCAGTTCTATAGCCGTGTATGGTGAGCTTGGCAGCAGCGCGGTGCACGAGCACCAGGAGACGCATCCCGCGCTCAGCTACGGCGCGCACAAGTTGATGGCCGAGATCGCGTTGGCGGACCTGAGCCGCCGTGGCGCCCTCGACGCCGTAAGCCTGCGCCTGCCCGGCATCGTGGCCCGCCCCCCGGCGGAGTCCGGACATGGCTCGGCTTTCATGAGCCTAATCATGCGCAAGCTTGCCGCCGGACAGTCCTATGTCTGTCCCGTGCCGGCGCATGGCACCGCGTGGTGGATGTCGCTGCCCTGCTGCGTCGCCAACCTGCTACACGCCGCGGCGATGTCCACCACTGCGGCGCCGGCTTCCCGCAGCTGGCAGCTCCCCGTGCTCACCTTGAGCATCGAGGACGTGTTGGCCGCGCTGGTGCGCCGTTACGGCCCGCAATGCCGGGAGCTAATCGACTATCAGCCTGACGAGCGCATCAGCGCGCTGTTCGCACGTATGCCGCCATTGCACGCGCCGGCTGCACTGTCGGCGGGCTTCCGGCATGACGGGAGTGCGGACAATCTAATCCAGGCGTCGCTCGAATGAAAAGCTTGAAACTTTCCGCACGAGGAACTGTAGCGACAGCTATCCGGGCAGGACGTGATGGCCTGACTCTCACCTGGAACTCTCCTGGCGTGCCGGACCGATGCAACGCCAATCAATCAAGTTGGTGATTATATTTGATCTGCGATTGCGGTCGGTTTTCCAACAGCCTATTATAAATTTCCAACCATAAAACTATTCCAAAGGAAGCGAACTATGACACGTCGTCTCACCCCGGTTGCCCTCGCCTGTATCACCATGCTGCTGGAATCGGGTGCAGCCTTTGCGCAGCAGGCCGAGAGCGCCAAGCCGGTCCCGGCTCCAGCCGCCAACGCGCCGCTTGCCGACACCACAGCGAACAGCGATGCATCGAGCGCACAACTCGACGTGGTCACCATTACCGCCCAGCGACGCTCGGAGATCCTTTCAAAATCTCCGGTCGCGGTGACTGTCCTGAGCCAGAAAGCCATGGATGCACAGGGCATCACGGCCGTCGCCGACATCGTGACGACGGTGCCGAACCTGCAATCGGCCAGCAACGGCTTCGCGATTCGCGGCATTGGCAATAACAACGCTTTCGCTGGCTTTTCGACAGTGGCGGTCCAGGTAGACGGCATTTACGAGCCGAACTACTCGGCCTTGGGCCTTGGCGCCTACGATGTCAACCGCATCGAGGTCTTGCGTGGCCCGCAGGGCACGGTCTACGGCCGCAATGCTACCGCCGGCGTCGTCAACATCTATAGCACCAAGCCTGTCAATAAGTTCCTGGCCTTCGGCGATGTCGAGTACGGCAATTTCAATGATGCCACTGTCCGCGGCGTCGTCAACGTGCCAGTCAGCGACAGCCTGCAATTGCGCGCTTCAGTGCTGAAGCGCACCAGCGATGGCTACGACGACGGCGGAGCATCGTCGAGGAAATACGGCGCCATCGACCTGCTGAGCGCCCGTGTGGCTGCGGCGTGGGAGCTGACACCAGACCTGACCTGGAATGCGTCGCTAAGCCATGCCGAAAACAAGGGCACGCTTTCCGAAGCACATCGCATCAGCTACTCCTACTTCCCGAACGCGAATATCGCCACGGGCACGTTGGGCAAGCCAGTCGTCGTGACACCGGCCGGCAATATTCTCGGCGACCGCGCAGTGAGCGACATCGGCAGAAATCTCCAGCAGTCCGCACTGCGCTCGTCACTGGCCTGGACGATGAACGATCACTGGACTTTGACTTATCTCGCGGGCGCGTCGCGTCTGGTGGACAACGGCAAGCTATTGGCGAATGGCTGGATTTCCTTGACCTCCAAGGACCTGGCCACCCGAACCAGAAGCCATGAACTGGATCTGAACTACGAATCCGATCGCCTGAAGATGGTGGCCGGTTTGTATTACTACCACGACCAGCAAACCGGCTTGAGCAACGTCAGCATTGGCGACATCCTGCCGTCGCCCTTTGCTGCGGTGTTGCCGCCCTATATGGTCCTGGCACCTGGCCAGGGATCCGAGCCTTCGTCCTTTGGTTTGGTCAACTTGATCGGACGCGCCAACGACGTTTCCAACACGTCGAAGGCGGCATTTGCGCAGGCAACCTATAGCGTTGCCGACGCATTGCGGCTCACCGGTGGTCTGCGCCACACGGAGGACCATACCAACGACGACGCTGACAACCAGGTGTGCGGCTACGGTTCAGTGAAGGAGCTCACGCCTGGCCTGAGCTGTGGCATGCCATTCGGTCCCCCCACGCACGCCGCTGCCGCCGGCAGCTGGTCCAATCTCAGCTGGAAGACGACGGCGGAATACGATATGTCGAAAGAACACCTGTTCTATGCCACCGTGGCGACCGGCTATCGTGGCGGCGGCGTAACCCCCAACGTGGCGCCGCAATATACGGTGTACAAACCGGAAACGCTGACCAATTTTGAGCTGGGCTGGCGCGGCCTGCTGCTGAATAACAGCCTCAGTCTGAATGTCACCGTGTTCAATATGAACTACAAGGATCTGCAGGTGACCACGTTCGGGAAAGACAACACCGGCACCAATTTCCCGGTGACGGGCAACGCGGCCGCCGCCAAGCTCAAGGGGGCGGAGTTCGAAGCCGACTGGAAAGTGACCCGCAATGACCAGTTGCAGGGCTTTATCGCTTATCTGGACGCCCGCTTTGGGAAGGTCGCCGACGCCGCCGACGACTCGAATAATTTGTCCAGTTCGTACAACAACTTCGCCCCGACACCGATTCCGAACGGGATTATCAACAATTCGGGGAACCGCCTGCCGAACGCACCGCGGATCAGCCTGCGAGCGAAGTATGCGCATGACTTCAACTTGGGCGCCCATGGCAAGCTGACGCCTTCGATCCAGGTCTACTGGCAGGCGAAGAGTTTCACTACGCTGGACAATCTCAGCGATCCGGCGCTCGGCGGACGTTCGGCCTACAGCAAGACCGACTTGAATCTTGACTACACGACTGCGGACGGACGATGGTCGGTCAATGCTTTCGTTCACAACGCGGAAAACAAGACTGTTTACGGCTCGACGTATGTGGTGGCGGCGGTCAGAACGGCCGACTATCTGCCGCCGCGCACCTTCGGCGTCCGGGTTGGCTACAACATGAAATAACCGGGCATGGCGTTTGCCCTACTGCTCGGGATCAGTTGCCAGCGCCGCGCTGGCAACTGATCCGGCCAAGACGCGCATGGTCGCGAGCCTTCGCCGCAGGGAACTTCCTTCGTGGTGAGAGTCAAGAAAGCGGGACGGAAATCGCATGGGCGAACTGTGGCAGCAAGCGGCTTTCCTGTTCGGGGCTCGCGGAAGATCTTCCCCCTATCGACCAACCACTGCAATCGCAGAAACCCCATTACAAGAGAGCGCGCTGTATGCACGAAAATTCCGATTTGACCAGCTCTGCGATCAGCATCCTGAAAGATCTGATCGCGTTTGACACGACATCCAGGAACAGCAATATCGCATTGCTGAACTACGTAGAACATTTCGCCGGATTGCACGGTGGGGTTTGCCGGCGTATTCCCAATCGGGAGGGAAGCAAGGCCAATCTATTGGTTCGCTTCGGACCCGCCAGCGACGGCGGGATCGTTCTGTCCGGTCATACCGACGTCGTCCCCGTTGATGGCCAGGACTGGCATACCGATCCATTCCAGCTGACCGAAGTGGACGGAAGGCTTGTCGGTCGCGGAACGAGTGACATGAAAAGTTTCAGCGCCTGCGCGATGGCGGCGGTATCGCTTCTGGCGTCAGACCGGGCCTTGAGGCGGCCACTCTATCTCGCGCTCTCCTATGATGAGGAGGTCGGCTGTCTGGGCGCGCCCGACATGATCGAGGTCATTCGCAACGAATGCCCACAGATCGATGCCGTCATCATCGGCGAACCCACCAGCATGAAGGTCGTCTCCTCCCATAAGGGCATCGTTTGCTACCAGGTGGATGTGACGGGGCACGAGGCCCATTCAAGCCTGACCCATCTCGGCCTATCCGCAAACCATGTCGCGGCGCGCCTGATGAACCGCCTGTTGGCGATCGCAGATGACCTTGCACGCGGCATCGATGACGCGTCGCCGTTTGAACCGAAGCAAGCCACACTCACCATCGGTATGATGGCAGGAGGAACCGCCATCAACATCCTGGCCCGAAAGTGCCAGTTTTCGTTCGACCTCAGATGTCGTCCTGTCGATGATCCGGTAGCGATCCTCCAACCTTTCTTCGACGAGGTCGAACGCGTCACCCGTGAGGCCAGGGAGCGTTTTCCGCACGCCGGCGTGAAGACCATGCGCGTGATTGATGTCCCCGCCTTCGGTGGCGAGATCAACCAGCCGGCCATCGAGCTTGCGCGCAATCTGGCGGGCGACGACGCGTGCATCCGGGTGGTGCCCTACGGGTCAGAAGCTGGACAGTTCCAGACCCACCATTTCCCCACCGTGATCTGCGGGCCCGGGTCGATCGAACAAGCCCACCAACCCAATGAATTCATCGACAAGGACCAGATCGGCCTGTGCATGGCATTCATGTCCAAGCTGGTTGAGCATTGCGCCAACGAGGGCGAAGGCTCGTGACATTGGATCTCACGCAATCGCACGCATCGATTGGGCGCACCATTGCGGCCGCGGCTATCGGCGGTGCCCTCGAATGATAGGACTTGACTGATCGTCATCGCCAGACCAATACAGGGTTGCTCCGCTGGCGGAGAGATGGGTAGTGCGACCGCATTCCTGGCCGAGTACACGCCGCTGCGGCAGCGTGCCTGATGCTCTAGTGAGGTTCAGGCCAGCATCGGCGTTGCGGTGCTGCTGGGTGCGGCCGTGGGCACCTTCGTTACCAGCTTGCTGGGCACGGAAGCGTTGCACAGTTGGGGTTGGCGTCTACCATTCCTGCTCGCCATCGTGATCGGTCCAGTGGGTTTTTACATTATTCCGTGGTCGGTGGCTTGGCGATCTGATCCTGATGCGGCCATCAGCTGTATCGGCACACGTTTCGTGCACGAACCTGACTACCTGAAAAAGCATCGATATGATCAACATACTCCTCAAAGGCGGAAACGTTCTCGATCCTGCACATGGCAGCATGCTCCACCGTCATGATGTGTTGATTGAAGACGACCGCATCATCGAAGTATCGGCGACACCGATCGACGCGCCCGCCGCGCACTCGATCGACGTCAGCGGCAAGACCGTCATGCCGGGCCTGATCGACTGTCATGTCCACGTGCTGGCCTCGATTGCCAATCTCGGCCTGAACGCGGTGCAGCCCAACGTGCTGGCAGCCATTCGCGCCCTGCCCATCATGAAAGCCATGCTTGACCGTGGCTTCACAACCGTACGCGATGCCGGCGGCGCCGATTGGGGCCTGTCGCACGCGATCGCCACAGGCCTGGTGCCGGGGCCTCGCATCTTTCCATCCGGCAGAGCAATGTCGCAGACCGGCGGCCATGGCGATTTTCGGCCGCGCTCGGATGTACTGGAACCGTGTTCATGTGCCTTCCGTGCCGGCGCCATCGCGCGCGTGGCCGACGGCGTTGACGCGGTGCGCGTTGCGGTACGCGAGGAAATCCAGAAGGGCGCGACCCAAATCAAGATCATGGCGTCGGGCGGGGTCGCCTCGCCGACCGATCCGATCGGCAATACCCAGTACAGCGAGGACGAGATCCGCGCCATTGTTGCCGAAGCCGAGGCCGCGCAGACGTATGTGATGGCACATGCTTATACAGGCCGGGCCATCGCCCGAGCGGTACGCTGCGGCGTGCGTACTATCGAACACGGCAATCTGGTCGACCGCGAGGCAGCGGCGATCATGCGCGACCATGGTGCCTTCGTCGTGCCCACCCTCGTCACCTACGACGCGCTCGCCCGTGACGGCGCCCGCCTCGGCTTGCCGGCGGAATCGGTGGCAAAAATACAAACGGTGCGCCAGGCGGGCCGCGACTCGCTGCGCATCTATGCCGACGCCGGCGTGCCGATGGGTTTCGGGTCCGACCTGCTGGGCGAGATGCACAGCCACCAATCCGACGAGTTCCTCATCCGAGCCGACCTGCTTGGCAATTTGGAGGCGATCCGCTCGGCCACTTCGATCGCGGCCGCCATCCTTCAGCGCGAAGGAGAGCTCGGCACCATCCGCGCTGGCGCCGTGGCAGACCTGATTGTTGTGGATGGCAATCCGTTGGCGGACATCAGCCTGCTCACAGGCCAGGGAGAACATATCAAACTGGTGATGCAGGCCGGTCGCCTGTACCGGCAACCTGGCTAGAGCGCGGCTTCCCGCGCCTGGCGGCAACCGGCGCATTCAACTTCTCCCGGAATATTTGCCTTCCGCTTTGGTAACCCCGACGAGGCGAGCTATTCGGCATCGGCGAGCGCCCACTCGAAATCATGCGCACCCGAGCCCACCTCGTGCGTCGTGCCATCCCCCAATCGAACAGTCGCCCGAGTACCGGGCGGCACCGTGATCTGCAGATGAACCGTGCGCCCCAGAACGCGCCAGCCGCTTTTCGCGCGCCCGAACGGCGTGTCGACAGTAGCCGACGCGTGTGTCAGACCGCCACCGACGCACGGTGCGATGCGGATGCGCCGATAGCCCGGCTCCGACGGCGCCAGGCCGGCGATGCCCTCCACCAACCAGGCCGCGACTGCGCCCAGCGCGTAATGGTTGCGTGAGCCATGGGCCTTGCCGTTCTTGCGGCAACCCTCCCAGGTTTCCCAAATGGTGGTTGCACCGTGATCGACCTGGTAAAGCCATGACGGACTGGACCTTTGCAGCAGCAGGCGGTAAGCCACGTCCTGCCGACCGTGCGCTGCCAGCGTGGGCAGCAGCAGGGGCGTGCTGAGAAAGCCAGTGCCGAGGTGGTCACCCGCTGCCTCGATCAGCTCGATCAACCGCTGCAAGGCATTGGGCTGCTGCGCGGGGGGGAGCAGGTCGAACGCCAGCGCGCGTACATAATCGTCCTGCTTGTCCTCGCCGATGCGCCGTCCGTCCTCGCGGACGAACGCTCGCAACCACGCGTTGCGTACTTGCGCCGACAGCTGGTCGTATCGCGACGCATCGTCTTGCAGTCCCAGCGTTGAAGCGGCCTCGCCCAGCAACCTCGATGAATTCGCCAAGTACGCGGTGGCGACCACCGCGCTGGGAAACAGCAATGCCTTGAGCATGGCCAGCGGACCCACCACCTCGCCGGGGCGCAACCATTCGCCGAAATGGAACCCGCCCTCGACGACGAAGCGCCGCCAGTCGTCGTCTCTTCGCAACGCGGCGAACCGGCGGCGGGTGTTCCGTGCCAGGCCCGCCAGGAAATCAACCCAGCGCTTCATGCTTTCGTACTGGCGCGCGAGCACGATGCTGTCGCCGTAGTAGCGATGCAGGTTCACGGGGACAAGCACGCTGGCGTCGCCCCACCCCGCGGAGATGGAAAACTTGTTGAGGACGCCCGAAGGCGGGCCTGAGAACGCGGACGTCTCGCTGGGGATGAAAGGCGGGACGCGCCCATCGGGGTGCTGCTCCAGCGCCAGGTTGCGAAGATAGCGCCGCAGGTACGCCTGCGCGTCCACCAGGGTGGCGGCGGTCGCAGCGAAAACCTGGATGTCGCCGGTCCAGCCTGAGCGCTCACGCGTGGGGCAGTCCGTGGACGTATCCATGAAGTTGGACCTCAGGCTCCAGAATACGTTGCGATGCAGCTGATTCAGGCTGGCGTTGGAGCAGTCGAAACTTCCCGCGACGGACAGATCCGACGAGATGACAACGCCTTCGACGTCCTGCGGTTCCAGAGCAAGCGCGAGGCCTTCGACCTCCATGTACCGGAAGCCGTGCACGGTGAACCAGGGTTGGAACCACTCTTCCTTCTCGCCCAGCGTCACCTGGTCGCATTGGACCGGGTGCTTCATGAACGGAACGTCCAGATAGTGTGTGTCGAGCTCCCCATCGACGGTGAGCAGTTCACTGAACGCGAGGCGGACCCTCTGGCCTACCTGCCCACGCAGACGTACGCGTGCCACGCCCGCAAAGTTCTGTCCGAAGTCGACGATCTGCTTGCCTGAAGGCGTTCTGTCGATTCGTTGCGCGGACAATCGATCGATGACCCGCACGCGACCAAGTTCCTCGGCGATGAGCCGGCGTTGCGAAGACGCCAACCGGCGGCATGGCTGGAAACCGGCGGGCTCGGCCGACTTACGGCTCCAGTCGTGCTCCGGCAAGCGCAGGTCCACCTGTTCTCCATCCTTCGGGTCCGAAGACAGAATGCGCCCCGGTCCCACCGTCCAGCTCGTGTCGGTCTGAAAACAGAGTGTGCGTCCGTCCTCGAGGTCCACGTGCAACTGGGCGATGGCCGCATGGCGATCACCGTAGCGCGGCGACTGCGGGACCAGGCCGCCCAAGCGCCCCCGAAAGCGACCGTCCGCGACGACGATGCCGAGCACATTCGATCCCACACCGAGCGCTTCGGTCACGTCATACGTCTGGTACTCGACCAGATGGTCGAACGGTGTCCAACGCGGCACCAATGCCGGACCGGTTATGTCTTGTCCGTTGACGAAGAGGCGGTACCAGCCCAACGCGCTGACATAGGCCCTTGCGCGCACCACCTTGGCGGGCAGGTCCGCCACTGTCCGGAAGTACCGGGCGGCTTTGTCGCCCTCGGCCGTTGGCGCCTCCGTCGAGATCCATTGGGCTGTCCAGTCGCCGGGGGCGAGCATCGCCGTCTCGAACCAGCTGACCGCGCTCCACTCACCTTGCACATCGCGGCCATCCCAAAGGCAAACACGCCAGAAGTAGCGCTGCCGTGAAACCAGGGGAATGCCTGCGTATACGATTCCAAACTGATCATGGGTGCCTACCTTTTCGCTATCCCAGACGCATTCCTGAAAACCGGCCTCCCGCGCGACCTGCAATCTGTATGCGGTTTGCAACACACCGTCCGAAGTCGCTTGCAGCTTCCATGCGAACTCGGGCTGCGCAGTGTCGACACCCAGGGGAAATTCGATCGCGTTCGTCTTCAACGTAAACGCCTTCGCCTGGCCGGATTTGACCAGCGTGGCAGGTGTTTGGGTCATGGTTTGCCTTTCAACGACATAGGTTAACTGAGATAATTGCCTTTTTATTGCTGGGCTTGCCAACATGCATGATGTCACACTGCGCGCTCTGCGCATCTTCGAGGCGGTCGCCTCTGCCAGCAGTGTGTCGCGCGGCGCCGAGCTGATGGAGCTGACGCAGTCCGCCGCGTCCCAGCAGATACGCTCCCTGGAAGAAGAGATCGGAGCAAAACTTTTCGATACTCAATCGCGACCGATCCAACTGACCGATGCCGGCCGCGAACTGTTGCGACACACGAGGATCATCCTGGCCCAACTGAACGTGGCCGCCGATGCGCTCAGCTCCCTCGAAGGTGAGTTCAAGGGGCAGTTGCATCTGGGTGTCGTTTCTCCTGCACACTATTTCACGCCCCGGCTGATCACCGCGTTCAGGCAGCAATTCCCGCAGGTGCGGATCAAGCTGTCGGTGGAAAAACGCGATCGGCTTCTTGTCATGCTGGCGGAACATCAGGTCGACCTGGTGCTCGCCGGATTCCCGCCGGCCCAGACCGAGGTGGAGGCTGAGGCTTTCGCTCGCCATCCCCATTGCCTGGTGGCGCGTCCAGACCACCCGCTCGCAGGGCGCCGCGGCATCACATGGACCGAGCTGCGGGACGATCCGTTCATTTTCCGGGAAACCGGCTCCGCCACGCGCCGCTTCCTGGAACATCTGCTGCAAGTGCAAGGGCTGCAGGTCAATGCCCACATCGAACTGCACGGGAATGAAACCGTTAAGCAGGCTGTCATGGCCGGCATGGGGATCAGTTTTCTGTCCGCGCACGTCTTCCAGATCGAACTGCAGGCCGGCCAGATGGTCGTGCTGGACGTGGTCGACATGCCAAAGTGGCTCGACTGGTGCGTGTTGAGCCGCCGCGAGCAAGGCGTGCCGGTCATTCGCGACGCGTTCCGTCAGTTCGTGTTGAAGGAAGGCGCCCGGCACGCGGCTTGCGATATTGGCCTCCTCCCATAGCGTGGCGCGACCGGTGTTTTCATCACGGGGCTGCGCCGTCTCGCCCCGACCGAGCGGGCCGTGGCCGCCAAAGACGATGCCGCACAGCCCCGGTGGCGCGGCATCGTCTTTGGCGAGGTGCCGACCGGGTTCGTAGCCGGGCCGCGGCCGCGCCACCGGGCCGCTAAACACCGGCTCGATGCTCTCCACGCAGTGGCCCATGGCCGCGACAGCGATGACGCCCTCAGGATACATGTGCTCCACGCGCGCGTACCGCAGCGCAGGTTGCGGCTAAGGCGCTGGACGCCGCGCTTGAGCGATAAAGAAGCCGATTCGGCTCAGTCAGGCAGGCGCCATACTGGACATCACGGTGAGGATCGGACTTGGTTTCGGTCATACAGGCTCGGTGGTAAGGTCGTCGCGGCGAAGCGCCTGGAGACAGCCTGCACTTTACGGAACAAAGACATTGACGACAAGGCATGCCGCCTACTGCAATTGATTAGCTTGTCTTATGTGCGCTCCCCCGCAGCTAATTTGACGCGCTGAGCTGTCCGCTCGCATTCGGACCTGCGTCCTGACCCCGGCCTGCTGCCAGCGCCCCCGTGCCGACAATCATATAAGACGGCCTAATCCTTTGCAGTAGGCAGGCTGCCTTGTCGTCGATGTCCCGCTGCTATACAGTGGGGGACACTTCCACAGCGCGTCGTTCGCCGGTGGACAAGACAAAAAACGCAAAGGAGATAGACCCCATGCTCGATCCCGAAGTAGTCGCCGCCATGCGGCGTGTGATTCCCAAATGGGCACCGCCGGTGTACATGTTGCCGGTGAAATGGATGCAAAAAGGATCGAACAAGGCCACCTCGCCGTTGCCCACGCGGGCGGTTGGCGCCGTGCGCGACCTTTCCATCGACGGGCCCGGCGGCGCGCTGCCACTGCGCATCTACCAAGCAAAGGGCGAGAAGGCGTCGCGGCCGCTGGTCGTGTTCATGCACGGCGGCGGCTGGGTGCTGTGTGGCCTGGAGAGTCACGATGAAATTTGCCGCAACCTGTGCGCGGAGCTGGACTGCGTCGTGGTGTCGGTGGACTACCGGCTAGCGCCCCAGCATCGCTTTCCGGCGGGGGCGGACGACTGCCTGGCCGCCACGCGCTGGGCGGCGTCCCACGCAGGCGAACTGGGCGCCGACGCCGCGCGCATGGCGCTAGTTGGCGACAGCGCCGGCGGCACGCTGGCCATCGCCACCGCCCTACGCTGGGCGGCCGAAGGACGACCCGCTCTGCGTGCGCTGGCGCCGCTCTACCCCGCGGCCGACCTGCGCGCGCCCAGCAACCATGCTTCGCGCCTGGAATTCGGCACGCGCAAAAGTTTCGGCCTTACCCCGCGCGACATGGCCTGGTACACAGGCAGCTATGTGCGCAACCCCGGCGACGTGCTGCACCCCTGGGTCTCGCCGCTGCTATCGCCCGATCTGAGGAGTTTGCCGCCTTGCCTGCTGGTAACAGCGGAAGTCGACGCGCTGCGCGACGAAGGCGCAGCGTTGGCGCGAGCCATCGCCGCCGCTGGCGTGAAGGTCGACTATCGCTGCTTCCCCGCATTACCACATGGTTTCATGAGCTTTGCCGCGGCGCCGGCCGCGCGCCGCGCCATCGACGACGTCACCGCGGCACTGGCAAAGCTGCTGGAGCCCGAACATCCATGAAAATCGCCCAGGAAAAAAACGGGGTTGAATTGGTGCTGGAGCACCAGCGGCATTCAAAAAAGGATGTAGCCATGCTCGACCCAGAAGTGACCGCCATGATGCGGCGGATGGTCCCCATATGGGCGCCACCGATGCACTGGGTTCCGCTGAAAATGTTGCGCAACTTGATGAGGAAGATGTCCGTAACGGCGCTGCCCAAACGGCCGGTTGGCTCGGTGCGCGACGTCTCCATCGACGGGCCCGGCGGGCCACTAATGCTGCGTATCTACCAGCCCGAGGGTGAGAAGGCGGCGCGACCGCTGATCGTATATTTCCACGGCGGCGGCTGGATCATCGGTGACGTGGAAGGTGAAGATGGGGTCTGCCGCGATTTCTGCGCGGACCTGGACTGCGTGCTGGTATCGGTGGAGTACCGGCTTGCGCCCGAGCATCGCTTTCCGGCGGCACCGGACGACTGCCTGGCCGCGACACGCTGGGCCGCGGCCCGCGCGGACGAACTGGGCGCCGACGTCACGCGCCTGACGCTCGCCGGCGTCAGCGCGGGCGCCACGCTTGCCATCACCACCGCCTTGCGCTGCGCCGCCGAAGGCGGACCGGCTGTGCATGCGATTGCGCCGATCTGCCCCGTGACCGACCTGCGCGCCCCAAGCATTCATGCGTCGCGGCGGCAATTCGGCACCCGCCAATACGGCCTGACCGCGCGTGCCGTTGCCTACTTCCGGGGTCTTTACTTGCGCGCCCCCGACGACGCGCTGCACCCTTGGGTCTCACCGCTGCTGGCGTCCAACCTGGGTAGCTTGCCGCCTTGTCTGTTTGTGACGGCCCAATGCGATCTGCTGCGCGACGAGGGCGCGGCGCTGGCCGACGCCATCGCCGCTACGGGAGTAAAGGTCGACTATCGTTGCTACGCCGCGTTGCCGCACGCCTTCGTGGGCATAAGCGAGGTGCCGATCGCGCGACGCGGCCTCGACGACATCATCGCCGCACTAGCGAAATTGTTGGGGCCCGCCAATTCCACGAGTACAGCGCCCGCAGAAGCATGGCCATGAGTCGATGAAGCTCGAAGGGTCCCCCGTCACCAATGGCTCGTTGCGGTTGAACTGCAAGAGCTGATTGGTCGCAACGCGACGTGGGGCCCAATGTGCGGATCAATACCAGCGCCGCCTGAGACGTTCGAGCTCTCCAGTAGCTTGCATCTGTTCCAAGGCCTGACGCACGCGCTCGATCGTCCTGCCATCGAGATGTTTGCCGAGCGTGAAATACAGCTCGGCTCTTCCCATAACAGCGGGCAGCACGCGCACTCGATCGGCCACCCCCGCTTGCAGCAGCGCCTCGTTTATCCCCTGCGCGCGCAACAAGAGGAAACGCCCCCTCCCCCGCAGCAGCTTTTGTAGGTTTTGGGTCGATGTCGCCGAGCCGGTGTCATAATGGATACCGCTGATCGAAGCCAGCATTCCGCCCGCGAACAATCCCCGGTTGCCTAAGACAATACCGTTGCCTCCGAGCTTACGCACATCGTCCCAGCCGGCGATATCGACGGCATCGTTGGCGCGGGCCACCAGCACAAAGTCTATGGTTAGAAGCGGCGGGCCAATAAAGATCAATCGCTTGTCGCGCTCCGGGGTATGAGCCAGTCCGCAGCCGGCATCCTGCTTGCCGGCATACAGCTCGCTCAATACTCGTATCACTGGCATCCAGCGCAAACCGCCTACAAACCGCAGATCGGGTGCGGCGCGTTCCAGTCCGCTAAGCAGGTCGACACAAAGACCACTCACACCTGCGCCATCACTGACGTACTTAGGTGCCGTCTCTTCCTGTGCCGCCACGCGCAACTCGACCTCAGCGCCCGCCACGGCCATCCGTGCCGTTACTAGGCAGGCAAAAATCAGAGCGCAATGGCTGGACTTACCGTAACGATGCATGGCAGTATCGATCATAGATTTGCGTGATCAGGACCGTCCCGCACGCGGCCTGAATCTTTGCCCAAACGGGCTCTCATACTAGCGAACCGAAGCACCACGCGGTGACTAAAAAGTCTCCCAGCCGTCTTCCCTGGACGGGCGCGCGGCTACCTTGGGTGGCACCGGTTGAGCCAACCGGATCGACTGGCCTGCGCTCGCTAATTCCGTGCGCCGCGCCGGAATAGCGCGGATCTCCGCCGATACCAGCCTGAACGCCCTCACCACCTCGCTCAAGCGGAACGCCAACTGATGGGAAAGCGCCCAGCGGCGTATCTCGGCCAAGGCGGTGTGCAGGCCCTTGGTCACCCGCACATCAGTCCTTATAGATGCCGCAACTGACCACCAGATCCTCGTATTTTTCCAGGTACGTCGCTTTCATTCTGATCTGCTTGGTCAGCGGATCGGGCCAGCGGTAGTCCTGCCACCCCTTGCCCTTGGTGCGGGCAAGTTCGAAGCGTTCCTTGCCGATGGACTTGCCATCGGCATCCTTGATATCGTTCAGGTTCTTGCCGGCGATTTTTGGATTGGCGCCGTTGGCGCGGGTGACGCCATCCATGCCGCTGATGAACACATACATGTCGCGGTCCTTGTAGCGCGCGTTGCCAGCCTGCACCTGTTGGATGACTTTCTCCTTGCCGTCTTTCTTCATGTCCTCGATAACTTTTTTGACCATCGCGACAGCCTCGTCGGGCGTTCCCCGATCCGAGCCAGCGGCAGCCACTCCGGCCAGACTGAGCAGCATCGACGCGATCGTCAGTTTAAAAATCGTGCGCATAATTCCCCCGTTTCTTTATGGTGTGAATGGACGCGGCCGGTCGGCCGCCGTGTCAAAAGCTATGTCTGAGGCCGATAGCCTCGCTGCCGGCGGAGGCGGCGCCGCTGCGTTTGTCGCGCGAGTAGACCGCATAGACGTCGGTGCGCTTCGACAGCCGGTGGTCGTAGCCAAACGACGATGTGGTGCGGAGCGTGTCAGCCACGCGCGGCGCCTCGATACGTGAGCAAGCGATCTCCGCCATCAACGCGCCGGCCGCCGAGACCGGCACCGAAACGCCGAGGTCGCCGGTGCGGGTGGAACGGCCGCCATCGATCCGTGTGCGCGATCCGTTGCCGTAGACCCGGAGGGGGCCGAAATCGTAGCTGGCGCCGCCGAGCACGACCTTTTGCTCGATCGCCAGCGGCGTCAGGACATTGACCCGCAAGCGCTGCGCCGACAGCGCCGCCACGAAAGCGCCGCTGGTATACATGCCATGCAGGCCGAGATTGGCCACCCCGGCGCTGCCGGCCACTTCGCCGGGGCCGTACTGCACCATGCCGCGGAATCCACTGACAGTCGGCATTGTGTATTGGACGACGTTATTCCAGACCGTGTCGCCGAGCACGTTGCTGCCGTAAGTGGCGACGAAGGTTTGCAGCACCAGGGGCGAGAACACCACCGACGAGCCGAACGGACTCAGTTGGGTCATCGCGGCATAGGCCGGATTGGTCTGGCGTCCCAAGGTCAGGCGCCCCCAGCCTCCTTCCAGGCCAACCCAGGCGTTGCGGGAGAACAGGGGATCGGCCGCGCTGCGGCCTTGTTCGCCGGTATCGGGACGGAAGAAGCTCTCCAGCGAATAGACTGCATTGAAGTCGCCGCCCAGGGCTTCCTTGCCGCGGAAGCCAAGAAACGAGGTGGTCAGTCCACCGCCGTTGACTTGCATGACGGCAGCCGCATCGCCGCTGCGTTGCATTTTCCCAGCGTAGGCGCCGACCAGCCCGTAGACCTCGAGCGATGATTGGGCGTGGGCATCGATTCCCGCGCCACAGGCAAAGCTGAGCGCCACCAGCATGGACAAACGGTTCTTATTCATATCGTCTCCTTGTCTCCTGGTGTGAGCCTAGACTACACCAGGTAATTCTTCACAGCAAATAAATTGTCCGCACAGGTCCTGAATCGCCACAGTCGACGCCGTCGCGAGTCGCGCCACTTATGGGGAAACTCTTCGAGCGAGCGATTGCTCGTTTCGAGCATGCGCCAGCTCGCGATGAGCCCGACGACGGTGACGCCAGCGAACACCAGAAAGACCCTGGCGATCCCCTCCTTGCCAGCACCACGCCGACTATCGCCGGCCGATCCGCTGACGCGCGCCGAGACCGTATGCTTCGACGTCCTGGACCGGCTGCCGCTGGTGCTGTTCTGGCGCCCCAACTCCTGGCGTGACCGACTCGACCAGCTCGCTGCCGAGCGCGGCATAGCGCTCGATGTGGCGGCCGAAGCCGATTCGCTGGCCCTGCAAACCAGAATCGTCAGCGATGGCGGTATTTATGCGCTGCTGGGGCCATATGCGATCGCCGGGGGCCAAGGTTGAATTGCGCCTGCGGGCGGCGCGTGCGGTGGAGCCGGAATTGTCTCGCCACATCGCCCTGGCCATGTCGCGCCACGGCCATCTTAGCCTTGCCGGGCGCACCGTCATAAAATTGATCGAGAATGGCGCCTCGGGCGTCTGGTGACAGGGTGCCGCAAGTGTGTCGCTCCGCCAGCGCATCACGCTTTCGGGGCCGCCCCGGCCTGTTCGCTTTCGATCATTTTGTCGAGCACGCGGCGCGCGCGCACTGCTGCGGCATCGCCAGGCAGGAGTACAGGTTTGAGCGACCAGAACGGCGCTTGTCCCATCATGTTCTGCTGTGCTTCAAGCATCGGCAAATCTTCATTCGTGAAGGGCACCGCCAGACCGTCTACCTGCTGCTGCGCAATCGTCGCGCCCATCTCGCCCATGGCCTTGGGGACACAAAAACTGAACCAATAGTGCGTGGTGGTATCCGTCTCGGGTGCGAACAGGTGCGGCAGCGGATACGATCTGCCTTCAGCGCGCTCACCACCGGCGGGCACCGCGCCGGCATCGAGCAACATGGAAGCAGGTGCGTCCCAGCGCACGTCAATCCAGCGGTCCACCAGCACACCGTGTGGTATCCCCATTGCTTCGTAGAGAAAGTCCGGCATTTTCTCAGCATGGGTCTTACGTTTAGACAGCACTGTATCGCCGTGCTGTTCCACCGACGTGACGGCATCGCTGACCGCCGAACTGCCCAGCGTGCCGGGATGCAGGAATTCGATATGAGACAGATCCATGATGTTGTCGGTTTCCAGCACATAGTTGGCGCGCGCATGCAGGTAGCGCTTGCCCACGTAAAAATGTTGGGGATCCATGCAACTAAAGTCCGGCAACTTCGACTCGTCCGCCAGCTCTGCCGCCCCCATCCAGATCCACAGCATGCTGTACTTTTCGATCACTGGGTAGCTGCGCACGACGGCGGCGCGCGGAATGGTGCCGTCACCATGCGGGTTGTGCATGCACTGTCCCTGGCCATTGAACTTCAAACCATGGTAAGGACACTGGACGCCGCCTTCGACCCGCTTACCCATGTGCAGCGGAGCAAAGCGGTGGGGACACCGGTTGGAGATAGCCTGTACCTTACGAGTGTCATCGCGAAAAAACAAAATCGATTCGTTCAGCAAGGTGCGCTGGAACAGCGCATCATCTTGCACTTCATTGTCCCAAGCGGCTGGATACCAGGCGTTGCGCAGAAAACTCATCTTTATCTCCTTCATTTTATTAACATTATGTCAGCGACGTTCACATTCATTGGGACGCCCGCTTCGCCCAGCGCTCCGAGCTGATACAGGAACGGGGCACCCGACGCAGACACCCCTGCCCCCCGGCGCCGAAAGCCGATATGGTTTTCCTGTGAACTTGCGGGCGCAGCGCGTTGCTGGCTCAGACGATGCCGCTGCTGCTGGCGCCCGCTTTAGCCGGACGTTCCACGCCCTTGTTGGCGCGATAGCCCGCCCCGCGGTAGCACCCGACAGGGTCGATGGCGGCACCGGCGCGCAGCCTCGCCATGGCCAGTATGGCGCTGACATCGGTGCGAAACGCCTGCTTGAGCGTCTGCGCCGCCTGCAGCACGTCGTTTGACTCCTGGTAGTGTTTGAGGGCGGCACGGTCGACCAGCGCCGCCTGAACAAATGCCCGTTGCACTTCCACCGCACTGCTCATCAGGCTTTCGATCGGATCGGTGACATTGTGCGACTGGTCGAGCATGTAGGATGGTGAAAACGTCGCGCCATCGCGCTCGGCCACGTCGGCCAGTTCATTAAATACGAGGAACAACTGGAACGGGTTGATGCTGCCGGAATCGAGGTCGTCGTCGCCGTATTTGCTGTCATTGAAGTGAAAGCCGCCCAGCTTGCCGAACTGCGCCAGGCGCGCAACGATCATTTCGATATTAGTGTTGGGCGCGTGGTGGCCGAGGTCAATCAGGCACTTCGCCTTCGGCCCGAGCGCGTTGGCGCAGGCGTAGCTGGTGCCCCAGTCGGCGATGGTGGTCGCATAGAATGCCGGTTCGAACAGTTTGTGTTCGATATACATATTCCAGTCGGCCGGCAGCGCGGCGTAAACGCCGCGCATGCTGTCCAGGTAACGCTCGAGCGCGCCGCGCAGATTGTGCTGACCAGGGAAATTGGCGCCATCGCCGACCCAGACCGTCAGCGCCTTCGAACCCAAGGCCCGGCCCAGTTCGATGCACTCGATATTGTGCTTGACCGCCTGGTCGCGCACTGCGGCGCTAGTGGAGGTGAGGCTGCCATATTTGTAGGTTTCAAGTTGGCCGGCCTGGTCCTGGAAGGTATTCGAGTTCACCGTATCGAAACCCAGGCCGTAGCCTTCCGCCACTTCGCGCAGGGCGGCTGGGTCGTTGGTGCTGTCCCATGGGAAGTGCAACGAGACAGTGGGTGTCGCCATTGTCAACTGGTGAATGACGCCGCAGTCTTCGAGCTTTTCAAAGACATTGCGCGGTTCGCCCAGGCCCGGAAAGCGCGCGAAGCGGGTACCGCCGGAGCCGACGCCCCAACTTGGCAGCGCCACCGCAAACGTCTGCGCCAGGGTGGTCAGTTGGTCGATGTCCAGGCCGCGGCGCGTCAACATGGCGCCCAGCGCCGCATAGTCCGCATCCAGGTTCGCTTGCAGACCAGCGTTGTGCCTGGCCACCAAGTCGCGATCGATGAGGTTGTTCATGGTGTGTCTCCTGATAGCAGGCTGGATGACCGGCTGGCCTCCGCCACTGCTTGTTATTGGTGCAAAATGCATGGGGCATGCGCGATTGCCGCTGGTGCGCATGCCGTTGCGACACTCAGCGGGTAAAAGCGGCCGCATTGCCCGCGTCGACGTTGAGGATGTTGCCAGTACTCTTGGCCGATTTGTCGCTTGCCAGGAAATATACGGCTTCAGCGATGTCTTCCGGCAGCACGCTGCGCTTGAGCATGCTGCGCTCGCGATAAAACTCCTCGATATTGTCCGAGTCGATCTTGTTCGATGCCGCGCGCTCCTGCTTCCACTTGCCATCCCATATGCGCGAACCGCGGATGACGGCATCCGGATTGACGACGTTGACGCGAATGCCGTGCGGCGCGCCCTCCAGAGCAACGCAGCGCGCCAAGTGAATCTCGGCGGCCTTGGCGGTGCAATAGGCCGCCGCGCCGGCCGATGCCACCAGCCCGTTCTTACTTGCGACGAATACCATGCTGCCACCCAGCCCCTGCTGCTTCATGATACGGAAGGCGCTGCGGCTGACCAGGAAATAGCCGGTCACGAGAATCGACTGATTGCGTTCCCAGATTTCCAGTGTGGTTTCCTCGAGCGGTGCCGACGAAGCGATACCGGCGTTCGAAACGAGCAGGTCTACGCCGCCGAACTGCAGGGCGGCTGCGCTCAGGATGGCCTCGACATCGTCTTCACTCGTGATGTTGGCGCGCACGGTGGCGACGTTGTCGCGTCCTGCGACCTTCATCAGCGCTGCGTGCGCCTCTTCCAATGCACCGCTGTCGATATCGGTTAGCATGACGCAGGCGCCTTCTTGCAGAAACTGTCGAGCCACAGCCTGGCCAATGCCGCCGGCGCCGCCGGTGACCAAGGCGATGCGCCCGGCCAGGCTCTTCGGTTTGGGCATGCGTTGCAGCTTCGCTTCCTCGAGCAACCAGTATTCGATGTCAAAGGCCTCCTGCTCCGGTAAGCCGACATAACGGTCAACACCGTTAGCGCCGCGCATCACGTTGATCGCATTGACGTAGAATTCGCCGGCGATGCGCGCGGTGGCCTTATCCTTGGCGAAGGAGAGCATGCCGACACCGGGGATCAGGTAGATGATGGGATTGGCATCGCGCACGGCTGGGCTGTTGTCGTGCTTGCAGCGCTCGTAGTAGGCGATATAGTCGGCGCGGTAAGCGGCCAAGCCGTCGTCCAGGCTTGCGACGAGCTGTTCGAAGTCTGGCTTACTCGGGTCGAATGCGATCACGTAGGGACGGATTTTTGTGCGCAGAAAATGATCGGGGCAGGAAGTGCCCAGCGCGGCCAATGGCGCCAAATCAGCGCTGCAGACGAATTCGAGCACAGCAGCGCTGTCGTCGAAATGGCCGAGCTTGAACTCTTCCTTGCTGATCTTCCCGCGCAGCAGCGGCATCAGGCGCGCGGCCAGCGCTGCGCGTTGCGGTCCAGGCAGTGCGCTGAACTTGCTGCCTCCAAATGCGGGAAGCTTGGCGTTTGCGCTAAGCCATTCCTCGGCGCGCCGGATGATGCCCACGGTGACCAGATAGCAATCGTGCGCGGTGTCACCCCACGTAAACAGGCCGTGGCCTTCGAGGATGATGCCCTTGAGGTGAGGCTGGGCGTCAGCCAACGCCTCCAGTTTGAGGCCCAGATCGTAACCAGGACGTTGCCACGGCAGCCACCCCAATTCACCCTCGAATATTTTTTCCGTCAACGCCTCGCTATCGGCACAGGCGGCGATCGCGATCACCGCATCCGGATGCATGTGGTCGACGTGGCGGCGTTTGATGTAGGCGTGCAGTGGCGTATCGATGCTGGCCGCGCGCGGGTTCAGATCGAAGGTGCAGTGCGGCAGGTACGCCACCATCTCGTCTTCATTGGCAAGTCCGCGGTACCGCTTCTTCAGGTCGTGCAACTTGTCCATATACAGCGTGGAAAAGCCGTCGAGCTTGATGCTGCCAAGGTCGCCGCCGGACCCTTTCACCCACAGCACCTCGACCTGCTCGCCGCTGAGGCTATCGGTCATGGCGATTTTGGCCGACGTATTGCCACCGCCGAAATTGGTAATGCGCATGTCCGAACCGAGCAGATTCGACCGGTATAACAATAATTCAGGTTCGCTCAAGGTGGCGGCGAAGGCGTCGTCCCATCGCGAGGCGATCGGTGCCTGAGGCGCGGTTTCAGCAGTTGCGGTCATGCGATTTCTCCGTGGTTTATCAGTGCGTGGAATCAGCGAAGGCGTGCTGCGTGTTCGGTCGGTTGTTTGCAGCGCCAACGCAACAGGGACAAGTAGAATGCAGCGGCTGAACCGTGTCAATCCAGCTTCGATCAGAATGCTGACCGAAGCGCAAATAATCAAAAACTTGATTAAAGAACCAATCAACGAATTGATTGGAACTCGAAATAATCAACAGATTGACTGAGTGAATATTGACAGGATCCGCTCAAATGCTTAGCCTGAGTGACCGACCAAGAAGTTGTCCGTGATGACTGCTGGCGCAGGCCAGCGGCGCGCAGAGAGAGCTCACCAAGGAGACCACAGATGGTCAATCACAAACGTCGCAAATGTTTGCTGAAATTACTGTCGCAACACACGACGGCCAGCGTCGATCAACTGGTGGAATGGCTCAACGCCTCTCCCGCCACGGTCCGGCGTGACATTGCTTGGTTGGTGGAGCGCAAGCTACTCTTGCGCACCCGCGGCGGCGCCGAACACCTTCCCCAAAAACAGCGCAATTTCGGGCTATCCAGTGAAGCATTCGACAAAAATATTGAAGCGGCCGCGCCGGAAAAACGGGCTATTGCGCGAAGAGCGGCGGGCATGTGCGCCGATGGCGAAACGATCATCATCAACGGCGGTACGACCACGTTCATGATGGGCGAATTCCTGGTCGACGCCCAGCTCAAGATACTGACAAATTCTTTTTTGATGGCGGAACGGCTGCTGCGCACCAGCGCCAATGAAATCATTGTGCCCGGCGGCAAGGTCTATCGCGAGCAGAATGTCATTCTGAGTCCCTTCGACAGCGATATTACCCAGCATCACTACGCGGCCAAGATGTTCATGGGCGTCTATGGGCTGTCGATGTTGGGCTTGATGGAGGCCGATCCGCTCTTGATTCAGGCGGAAAAGCGCCTGATCGGCCAGGCCGAGGAATTGATCGTATTGGCCGACAGCACCAAGTTTGGCCGCAAGACAGGATTGATCCTATGTGGCCTGAGTCGTGTGTCGTGCGTCATCACCGACAGCGGCGTGTCCGATGCCGCCGTTCAAATGCTTGAGCATGCTGGCGTGCGCGTCCTCGCGGTGGAGCCGGAGGCGCTTCCCGATCACGGCGTGGACGATCCCGGTTAACAATTTCCGCTTCACTCGTTGAAGCACAGAGCAATATTTTTCAATTAGGAGACATCGCATGAAGTTGACAGCACTGACGGTCGCGGGCCTGACTGGTGCCGCCATTGACGCGGCGACATTGAATGCCGGCGCAACAGACAAGGTGAGAATCGCCATGGTCGTCAAGTGCCTGGGCCATGGCGGCAAACAGGCTAAACGCCGGGCCGCATGATGACGACACTCCCGCCAGCGTTGGCCGTTCTCGATATCGGCAAGACCAATGTCAAGCTGAGCGTGATCGGCGCGGACGGCCGGACACTAGCCGAACGGCGAATTGCCAATGCCGTCGTTGCGACCGGGCTCTATCCGCACCATGATACGGAGCGGATCTGGTCCTGGCTGCTTGAAACCCTCAAGGCATTGTCTGGCGTGGCCAGCATTACGGCGTTGGTGCCCGTCACCCATGGGGCGACAGCCGCGCTGGTCGATGAAAACGGGCTCGTCTTGCCTGTGCTTGATTACGAATTCCACCTTCCGACGGATCACGCGCTGGCCTACCCCGCCTTGCGGCCTCGCTTCGACGAGACCTGCTCGCCGGACTTGCCAGCGGGTCTCAATCTCGGCCGGCAGCTGTACTGGCAATCCCAGACATTTCGCCACGAGTTTCGGCGCGCGCGGCATATTTTGACCTACCCCCAGTATTGGGCATGGCGACTGTCCGGCGTTGCGGCCAGCGAGGTGACGTCGTTGGGTTGCCATACCGATCTGTGGCATCCGCAGCAGCGCGACTATTCGTCGCTGGTAAAAAAATTGAAGTGGTCGACGCTGTTTCCGCCGCTGCGAGAGGCGTGGAGCGTGCTCGGTCCGGTACGTCCCGCGCTGGCGCTGCAAGCCGGGCTGGCACCGGATTGCGCGGTCTTGTGCGGCATGCACGACAGTAACGCGTCGTTGTGGCGCTATCTCGCCGCAGACGACGCAGATGGACCACGCACCGTGCTCTCGACGGGCACCTGGGTGATTGCAGCCTCGTTCGATACGCCGCTGTCTGACTTGCGGGCGTCTTCGGACATGCTCGCCAACGTTGATGCCGCGCGGCGTCCGGTGGCATGTATGCGCTTCATGGGAGGGCGCGAATTCGCCAAGTTGGCGGGTCCGGATATCACGCCGTGCGCGCACGCGGACCTTCAGCGCATCATCGATGGCGCCACTATGGCCTTGCCGTCATTTGCCGAGGCTGGCGGGCCGTTCGGCGGCGGCAACGGCGTGTTGATCGGGCCCGCGCCGCGCGACGCCGGTGAACGCTACGCGTTGGCGACGATATATTGCGCGTTGATGAGCGACTACTGCCTGAATGCGCTGGGAAGCACGGGGACGGTCGTTGTCGAAGGAAGTTTCGCCGACAATCCTCACTTCTCATCTCTGCTCTCAGCCTTGCGCGGTCAGCCCGTATGCCGCTCGGACGACACAAGCGGCACCACGCACGGCGCATGGCTTCTTCGCCATCCCGGAAAGACGCTGCCCACCGGGAACGCTAGCTCGGCCCCGCCTATTGATCTTGCGGGACTGCAGGACTACCGGGATCGCTGGCGGGCGCTGGTCGTCAACCGGCAAGATATCACGACAGCAGGACCGCAGCCTGGCGACGGCGGTCCTTGAATGGTGCATGCAGTGCTTATTTTGTGCCCTTCTTGAGTGTGATGACGGACGGCGCGGCCAGCAGTTCCGCCAGGCGACGTTCGTACTGTTCGATGGCCTGCGCCTTCACCGGACCGTAACCGCGCACTTCTTGTGCCAGGGCGGCCAATTCGACCGCGCGCGCCAGGTTGCGCCCACTCAGGCTAGCGCAGATCTCTTCCACCAATCCGAAGTATTGCGCCACCAGGCGCCGCTCGCGGCGCCGTTCGTCGGTGTAGCCGAATGGGTCGAAAACCGTGCCGCGCACCGCCCTGAAGCGCGCCAACAGCGCGAAAACGGGCAGAATCCAGGCGCCGAAATTGCGTTTCTTGGGGCGCCCGGTCGCCGGATCGAGGCGCGAAATGATTGGCGGCGCCAGCCACAGCGAGATTCGCTTCGAGGTAGAAAATTGCGCGGCCAGCGATGCCTTGAACTCAGCGCTGCCGTATAAGCGCGCCACTTCATATTCGTCCTTGTAGGCCATCAGGCGATACGCGCTGTGGGCCACGGCGCGCGACAAGGCGTCCCCCTGCCCCAGCGGATGCTCGGCGCGGCGCACTGCGGCCAGCAGCGCTCGGTAGCGCTGCGCGTAGCGCGCGTCCTGGTAGGCGGCCAGGTCTCCGCAGCGATGTTCGATCAATTCGTCCAAAGTGCGCGGCGCGGGCGCCAAACGGCGCGGCTCCCCGTCGATGTGGTCGATAACCTGTGGGTTGGCCGCAGCGATCCGGCCCCAGGTGAACGCGCGCTTGTTCAAGGCGACCGCAGCGCCGTTCAATTCGATGGTGCGGTCGATCGACTCAAACGACAGCGGCACCATGCCTTTTTGCCAGGCGTAGCCAAGCATCAGCGTGTGCGCGGTGACGCTGTCGCCGAAGATCTTCTGCGCCAGGGTAGCGGCATTGAGCGTATGGAAGCGCGCCGCGCCGCAGCGCCGGCGTACCCGTTCGCCCATCATTTCCGTCGGCAGGGTGGCGTCGCGCTGGGTGATAGTTTGTGAGGTCGGTGTTTCGTCGAGGTTGAGGATCGCGCCCGAGCGCTGCACCGACAGCTTGAGCAGGGTATCGGCGGCGGCCGCGACAACCAGATCGGCGCCCAGCAGTAGGTCGGTGGCGCCCGGCCCGATCCGCACGGCGCAGATATCCTGCGCCGACGGCGCGATGCGTACCTGGCTCATGACCGCGCCATTTTTCTGGGCCAAACCGGTGAAATCGAGCACGGTCGAGCCCTTGCCTTCCAAGTGGGCGGCGCCGCCAAGCAGAGCGCCCATAGTCAGCACGCCGCTACCACCGATGCCGGTGACGAGAATGTTGAAGTCGCCGACCAGCGGTGCGATCACCGGCATGGGCAACTGCGCGGCGGCGTTCGCTTCCAGGGTTTTCAACCGCGCGTCGTCCGGCTTGCTCAGGCGCGCGCCTTCGATTTCGATGAAGCTTGGGCAGAAGCCCTTGACGCAGGAAAAATCCTTGTTGCAGGCGCTCTGGTTGATCTTGCGCTTGCGCCCGAACGCCGTTTCCAGCGGTTCGATAGAGATGCAGTTCGATTGCACCGAACAGTCGCCACAACCTTCACACACCCGCTCGTTGATGAAGACGCGCTTGTCCGGATCGGGCATTTCCTTGCGCTTGCGCTTACGGCGCTTTTCCGCCGCGCAGGTCTGCTCATACACGATCGCGCTCACTCCCGGCACCTGGCGCAATGCGCGCTGCACGGAGTCGAGATCGCCGCGTCCGTGGATCTCGGTGCCGGGCGCCAAATCGACGTTGCCTCGCCAGCGCGCGGGGTCTTCCGACACCAGCACAATGCGTCCGACGCCTTCCGCATGCAACTGGCGCGTAATGCGTGCAGGGTCGATCAGCCCTTCAGCGGCCTGGCCGCCGGTCATCGCGACGGCGTCGTTGTAGAGGATCTTGTAGGTCACATTGGCGTGCACGGCCACGGCGGCGCGGATCGCCAGCAAGCCAGAATGCTGGTATGTGCCGTCGCCCAGATTCTGGAAGATGTGCGGCACGGCCGAGAATGGGGCCGCGCCTATCCACTGCGCCCCCTCGCCGCCCATCTGACTGAATGTCGATGTTTTCAGCTCGGGCTGGGCCAGCGCCATCACGTGGCAACCGATACCGCCGCCGGCCACCGAGCCATCAGGCGTCTTGGTCGAAGTATTGTGCGGACAACCCGAACAAAAGTATGGCGTGCGCAGCGGCACGACGGCCGGCGGCACAGGCTGCATGCGCGCTTCCAGCGCAGCAAGGCGTGCGCGCAGGACCGGCAGCGCGTCGCCCATCCGGGCCGCCAGCACCTGCGCGACCAGTCGCGGGGTGAATTCGCCCACTTCGGGCAGCAGGACCGCGCCTGCCGGGTCGGTCTTGCCGCTGACCCTCGGATGCTGCGCGCCTGCCCTGTGATACAGGGCCTCCTTGATCTGCGTCTCGACGCTGGCGCGCTTTTCCTCGACGACGATGAGCTCTTCATGTCCATCGGCAAAAGCGAGGGCGCCCACGGTCTCCAATGGCCAGCTCATCGCGACCTTGTAGACCGAGATGCCCAATTCCTGCAAGCTAGCCTGGTCCAGTCCCAGATCCTGCACTGCCTGCATCACGTCCTGGTGCGCCTTGCCCACCGTGACAATGCCGAACCTGCGCTTCGGCGCAGCCACGATGACGCGGTCGAGTCGATTGGCGCGCGACCACGCGCGCGCTGCCGGCAGGCGCTCTTCGATCAGGCGGCGTTCCAATTCCGCGCGCTGACTTGGCCAGGCGACACGCGGATCCCAGTTCAAACCGTGCATCGGCGCGGTGAAATCATCCGGTGCGACGAATGAAGGCAGCGGACCGAGTTCGAAGGAGGCCGCGGTCTCGATCACTTCGGCAATCGTCTTAAGTCCGACCCACAGGCCGCAATAGCGCGACAGTGCGATGCCGGCCAGGCCCAGCCCGATGACCTCCTGCACGCTGGCTGGCTGCAGTACGGGCATCGACGCGGACTGAAAAATACCGTCGGTCTGGTGCGGATACATCGACGATTGCGCGGCATGGTCATCGCCCGACACCGCCAACACGCCGCCAAGCGGCGCGGTACCGAGCATATTCGCGCTGCGGAACACGTCACCGGTGCGGTCCACCCCCGGCCCCTTTCCGTACCAGATTCCGAACACGCCGTCGACCTTGGTGGGTCCGTAGGCGCGGTGCATTTGGGCCCCCCACAACGCGGTTGCCGCCAAGTCTTCGTTCAAGCCAGGCTGGAACACGATGTCGTGTGCGGCCAAGTCGTCCGCCGCCTTCCACAGCTGCTGGTCATATGCGCCCAATGGCGAGCCGCGGTAGCCGGATACCAAGCCACCGGTGCTTAGCTTGTGGGCACGGTCGAGGCGGCGCTGCAGCATCGGCAGCAGGACCAGCGCTTGGATCCCGGTCAGGAACGACGCGCCTTCGGTGGGCGTATAGATGGACATCGCTCGGGGGATTTTGGCGGGACTCGACATGATACTGCTCCAGGTGAAGGACGAAAAAGTGACTTGCATAGTACGACCGAACGGTTAGCGATTGGAGCTGATAATCGCCAACAAATCCCAAGACTTTAGTATTATTTCGAACGATCTATAATTAAATTAGGCGAATATGACTACACATCCCAACATTGATAGATTTGACGTCAAGATACTCAAGGAATTGGCGAGTGATGGGCGCATGGCGTGGAGCAAACTTGCCGAGCGCATCGGCCTTTCGCTGACGCCGACACTGCGGCGGGTGCGTATTCTGGAAGAGGCTGGCTATATCAAAGGGTATGTGGCCACGCTGGACGAAGGCCGCCTGGCCGGTCCCATGAGCGTTTTTACCGCAGTCACCCTGGCGACCCAATCGGAGGAGGTGATCCTCGCCTTCGAAGAACAAATCGCCCTGGCGCCGGAGGTCATGAGTTGCTTCCTGATGACCGGCGACGCCGACTACAATCTGCGCGTGGTCGTGCCCGACCTCGAGGCCTATCATCGGTTCCTGACCCGGACCCTGACCCGTATTCCAGGTGTGGCGCACATCAAATCCAGCTTCGCCCTGAAAACCGTACTGATCCGCTCATCACCGCTTCTGTGAAGGGACAATGGGAAGCGCTCAGCGCAGGGGCACGATCGCAGCAAAGTCGCCATCCACGGAACTCCACCGTGCGCATAGCCGGCGCTGAGCCGGCAAATAAGGAATGTGAGAATAGCTTCTGCTGGAAGTAAATAGGATGCTTCAGATCCGGGAAATTGCCGTGCGCCAGGGCGCCTTTACCCGCCCCGAGTGCCGCCGCCAGCGCGGTCGGTACGAGCGACACCGAATAGATGCATGCCGCTAGCGCCGCGCGTCACGTGGATGTCAGGTTCTCACTAGTGTTAATCGGTCCTGATCGATTGAAGGCGATTGCGATGTGCATGGATCTGGTCGGCCGCAGGCCTTGCGGCGAGGCCTATCTGCACCACTTGGCGGCCCGGCGCGGCGACGACGTGATCCTGGAGGACGGCCCGGAGTTTGCCGAGCATCCGCCGTAGCAACCGGTCACCGGCCAGTTCTATCAGCACCATCCAAGCACGGCGGAAGCGATATGAGCGAAATTAAGCGCGGGCCTTGCAGAGCCGCCTTACAGGTCCAGCACGAGCATGCTTGAGCAGGAACGCGAGCAACATGGGGTGAACTGGTCGTTGCGGCTTTTTTCTTCATCGCTGAAGAACATGTCGCGGTGTTCCGGCACACCGTCGAGCACGCGCGTGACGCAGGTGCCACACACACCCTGCTCGCACGACATCGGCACCTCGATGCCATGCCCGGCCAAGGCCGCCACCACGGTTTGCGCGGCGGCAACGGTCAACACCGCGCCGCTGCTGGCGATCTTGATCTTGAAGCTACCGTCATTAGCCGTGTCCTGCACCGCACCAGCAAAATACTCGAGGTGCAGCTGGGATGCGGGCCAACCCAATGCCTTGGCGGTGTTGATGACGTGGTCAATAAATCCGCCCGGTCCGCACACGTACAGATGCAGGTCCGCCTGCGGCTCCGCCAGCAGGACCGGCAAGTCCAGCGGGCCGGCGCCGGCGCCGCTGTCGTCATCGAAGTGGAACTTGACCCGTCCGCCCATGCCCGAGGCAGCGATGCGCTCGACAAACGCGGTACGTGGCGCCGAGCGGGTGCAGTAGTGCATCTCAAAGTCGGCATCGCCATGTGCCAGCCGCTCGGCCATGCATAGAATCGGGGTGACTCCTATACCGCCGGCAAACAGCAGCAAGCGACGCGCCGGCACCAGTTCAAAGTGGTTGCGCGGCGTACTGATCTGCAGCACATCGCCTTCCTTGACCTGGTCGTGCATGGCCGCCGACCCGCCGCGCGAGTTGGCATCGCGCAGCACAGCAATCAGGTAACGGTGGGTTTCGCTCGGCGCGTTGCAGAGCGAATACTGGCGCACCAGGCCTGGGCCGATCTGTACGTCGATGTGGGCTCCAGCGCTGAACGGCGGGAGGCTGTGCCCATCCAAGCCTACCAGTTCTAAACTGACGATATCGACCGCCTCTTGCGACTTCTTGGCGACCCTTACTGTAATTTGGTCCATCTGTTCTCCGAGTAATGTATGCAAGTTCCGGTCAAGGCGGCGCGCCGTTCTCCTCCTCAGCGGGAAGCCCTGCTCAGATCTGATCGACACGATGTCCGGATTATCGTTCACGCGTTCTAATCGTCGACGCGAGCGGCGCCAATATCTATATTTTCTCAGCGAAACGCTGCCGCCTCAGAACCACTCCGAAAAGGAAACGAAGACGAGGCAACACACGATGCTGAAGGCGACGGCGGCCGCGCAACAAACGCTGTCGGCATCAAACATGCCCCCTCTGCCTTGCGGACAGGGGGTGTCGGCATCGTGAACGGCAGGGTCGAATTCGGTGGCAGTCTGCTCCGTGGCGTTCATGTCGTCTCCAGTTCTTATAAATATCGTTTCCCACCGGTGTACGGGGTATCCGCGACAATACTGGAACATCTTCCATCGCGATAACGAATATTTCAAATGGCAGCTATCAATATTTTCAATACATCGCGACACCAAGTGCCGACTCTTCCTTGTTGAGCTGCCCACCACGCAGCGGCCCCAACTCCGACGATCAAACAATCGCACTTGCCGATGTCAAGTCATCCGAAACGCCCTTCTGCAGAATGTGTCGGGTGATCGATGATGAGCGATGACGTGAGCTGCCCTGCGACGGCTAGCCCAGCGACGGGTAACAGGACCGCGTTCATCGGATGCCGCTTACGCATGGCGAATCAACGCGAACGGTTCGGCAATACCTCGGAAGGGCGCATGCCGTGCTGTAGCGCCGCCTGCCAGACGTACATGCCATCCTCGATACCGTAGCGGGCATCGGAACGCGGATATATATTGACGCGCACACCCGCATCGCGCAGATTTTTCCGCTGGAGGCAGGCGGACAGGCGCAGTGGTTGAAGATGTTGTCGCTGCCGAGCATCCCCTGCTGGTGCAGCCGTTCGAGCTCGGTTGCCATGACACCGCCGAAAGATTCGGTCGCGATGGGAACACCCGGTTCGCGCGCGACGGCCCACTGGCCCGGTCCAAGCCTCGCCATCATGGCCAGTGTCGCCAGGTTGCCGGGATCGCTGAAGTGCTTGTCCTGCAGACGTGCGAGCTTGGCTGGCCAGTGTGCCGAGCAGGTATCGCACCCGCAGCCAAAGCGCGCGAAGGGAAGTCATCGAGCATTTCGATGGCTGGTATCGGTAAAAACGTTTTCCGCATCCGTTCGTCGTCCGCTAAGCTGGTCTCCTAACAACATATCAATGGAGACACCATGGTCATCACCAAAATCGTGCTCGCAGTGATCGCACTCAGCGCAACCGGAGCGGGCATGGCGCACCTTGTCGACGCGGCATCGGCGGCCATCCCGTCGCTTGCCGCGCAATACCTGCAGGTGCCTCCGCCCCCGGCAGTCGACATCGGCGTGCTGGGGCGAGCCTTCCGGCGCTAAGGACAGGCGAGTAATCGCGAAAAACATCGTGACGGGGCCGGAACAGATTTTCGTCTAGGAAGTTCTTTCAACGTTCGAATCGCAGCAGGAAGCGCACGGCCATCCCCCCTAGGGGCTGTTGATTTACTGAGATGGACCCGACACCATCGAATCGGATCAAACTAACGTTTCATCCGATTTACGCGTGGAGGTCTATCATGGATATCGATATTCTCGGAATCGATCTGGCCAAGCGAGTGTTCCAACTGCATGGTGCCGATCGTAGGGGCCACGCATTGCGCGGTTTCAAAGTGCTGCGCGCAGAGTTGCTTGATGCAGTGCGCAAGTTGCAGCCTCGGATCGTCGCAATGGAAGCCTGCAGCTCAGCCCATCATTGGGGATGGCAATTCCAGGCAATGGGCATCGAAGTGCGACTAATTAGTCCGCAGTACGTCGTGCCCTTCGTGAAGACCAACAAGAACGATGCAAACGATGCGGCCGCGATCGTCGAGGCAGCGAGCCGGCCGACGATGCACTTCGTCACTGTAAAGTCGGTGGAGCAGCAGGATATGAGGGCAGTTCGTCGCGCACGTGAGCTACTGGTGCATCAACGAACGGCGTTGATCAACCAAGTCAGAGGACTGCTGGCCGAGCGCGGCGTGATCATGGCCCAAACGCCCACCGTGTTTAAGCGCGCCTTGCCATCGATCTTGGCGAAATGCGAGGGCGAACTGACTAGTATCTGCCAAACACTTGTCACAGAATTGCTGGAGCAGCTGCGAATTCTCGAAGAACGCATTGCGCGAACAAATCAGTGGATTACGAGCTTCCTAAAAAGTTCGGCGCTCTGCAAGAAAATTGAAGCCATTGACGGCGTTGGTCCGATTACCGCCACCGCAATCGTAGCGGCGGTAGGAGACGCCAAAGAATTTGAGAATGGCCGGCATTTATCGGCCTGGCTTGGACTAGTACCAAGACAGCACTCCTCAGGAGGCAAGTCGCGACTGCAGGGAATCAGTAAGCGTGGAGACATCTATTTGCGAACGCTGCTGATTCACGGGGCGCGCGTGGTTTTGCGCTACGCGATCGGCAAGGCCGATGCGCGCAGCCGATGGCTTCAAGACCTGATCGCACGACGCGGATACAACCGCGCAGCGGTGGCGCTGGCTAACAAGAATGAAGAATGCGCGAGTAATACAGGCTTTGCTTAGCGGGACAGAGTACTATCGGTCTCCGACAGTACCCGCATAATCGGTATGCAGTATTTGTCCAACCAAGGAGGAAACTCAGAACCCAACATCAAGTTTGCGAAGCTTCTCAAAGTGATGACGAAACTGGTAAGACCAACATCCAGCAACCTGCTTTCGCTGCAGGCAGCCTAAAGGGCTAAGCCGATGATTTGCTAAGGAATGGATGTGCGGATCTCATCAAGGCTGCGGGCATGCATCCGACACGAGCCCATAGCAAGCCGGATACATGCATGCAAACCATCTTACGACAGGGTGGCGGCGTTCGCGAGGGTATGGCGGGGAGGGTCAAACTGAGAGGGTCAATCCAGCTAGCAAACGAACAGACCCGCGTGTTTGTGGGCAGGTTTGTGGGCAGAGAGCAGACTAACAGCTGAGAAAAACAAAAAGCCCTTGAAAATCAATGGCTTTTGGTCTGATTCTGGCGGAGATGGTGTCTGCTAGACGTATTGCAGCACCCCAACCGCTACTCGGAAGCGCAAAGCGTTAACAATAGCCACTTTTCCAGTAAGACCGAACAATCTACTGCATTTACCACACTCTGCCAAAGAATGAGATCAAGCAAAATATTCGAGACTCCGTATTTTTTCGACACCTGAAAGAAAAAAGGCCTGCGCCAGATCGACGCAAGCCTTTGATTTCTTGATAAATTCTGGTGGGAAGTGCAAGTTTCGAACTTGCGACCCCTGCAGTGTGAATGCAGTGCTCTACCCCTGAGCTAACCTCCCGAAGCGGGGCGAATTATCGCACACAACCTGCCCGCAGGGGAAGGCCGATAGCGAAAATTCTTTTTACGCGGCGGCCGGCGGCGTCACCGCCGCGGTCCAGATGCACTGGCCTTTGACCGCCTTGTCCAGCCCCGCCAGCGTGGCCGCGTGCGCCGCCAGCTCATCGTCCGAGGCCGGCAGGAAGATGATCTCGGCCAGCGGCACCGGCTCCAGCAGCTCGGCGCCCACCACCGCTTCCTCTTCCGCGTCCATGCCCAGGCTGTTCTGCCCGCGCGTCATTGACAGGTAGACGTCGGCCAGCAGTTCCGCATCGAGCAGCGCGCCGTGCAGCTTGCGGTGCGAGTTCGACACCCCATAGCGGTCGCACAGCGCGTCCAGCGAGTTGCGCTTGCCCGGGTGGAGTTCCTTGGCCTGCACCAGCGTGTCGATCACGCCGCCGATGTGGCTGGAGAAGTCCGGCAGGTTCAGCAGCTTGAATTCGTGATTCAGGAAACCCAGGTCGAACGGCGCGTTGTGGATGATGACTTCGGCGCCCTGGATGTAGGCGCGCAGATCGTCGACGATCTGGTGGAATTTCGGCTTATCGCTCAGGAACTCCGTGGTCAGGCCGTGGACGTTCAGCGCGCCCTCTTCCGACTCGCGTTCCGGGTTGATGTAGACGTGAAAGTTATTCCCCGTCAGCATGCGGTTGTTCAGCTCGACGCAGCCGATCTCGATGACGCGGTTGCCCAGCTTGGGGTTGATACCGGTGGTTTCGGTATCGAGTACGATTTGGCGCATAGTGTTCTGTGGTGGCTACAACTGAACGGAAGAGTATAACAGGCCGGCGCCGCTCAACGGCCGCGTGCCAGTTCGACGCCGCGATTGGCCAGCATGTCGGCGCGCTCGTTGCCCGGATGGCCGTTGTGGCCGCGCACCCAACGCCATTCGACGGTGTGCATGGCCTGCGCGGCGTCCAGCGCGCGCCACAGGTCTTCGTTCTTGACCGGCTCCTTGGCAGCGGTCTTCCAGCCGCGCGCCTTCCAGCCATGTATCCATTCGCTGATGCCTTTTTGCACATACTGGCTGTCGGTGTGCAGCGTGACCATGCACGGACGCTTGAGCACGTTGAGCGCCTCGATCACCGCCTGCAGCTCCATGCGGTTGTTGGTGGTGTCGCGGGTGCCGCCGCAAATTTCCTTTTCAGCGCCTTCGGCCACCAGGAACGCGCCCCAGCCGCCGAGGCCGGGATTACCCTTGCATGCGCCGTCCGTAAAAATCTCTACCTTATCCATCCTGCTGTTCCCGCCTTTTATTTGTTGCCGGGACGACCGCGGGGGCCGTCGCCGTTTTCTTGGTCCAAGCCGGACCGATCAAATGCATGCCTTTCACGCGCTTGATCGCCTGCACGATGTAGACGCCGCCGAAGTACGGCCACCAGCGCGGCCCGGCATTATCCATGAATGCGTAGCGATGCAGCCATTTTTCTGTGCGGCAGGCCGGCGCGTAGCAGCCGAAGTGGCTCTGGCTGGCGCCCATATTCAATAATTTTAACCAGTCTTTCATGCGCGGCATAGAGATCAGCTCCTCCGTGCGCGGCAGGAAGGAGGTGCCGCCGACGCGCCGCAGCACATGGCGCGCGCCCCACAGGCTGGCCGGGTTGAAGCCGCAGATGATGACCTGCCCTTCCGGGATCAGCACCCGCTCGACTTCGCGCAGCACCTGGTGCGGGTCAGTGGAAAATTCCAGCACGTGCGGCAGCACCACCAGGTCGATCGATTGCGAAGCGAACGGCAGCTCGGTGTAGTCGAGCGTCAGCGAGACCGAGCGCTGCGCGGCATCGCTGGCGGTGCGCACTTTGCGGTCCGCCAGGAATTTGTATGGCATGCGATTAGCGGCCAGTGCATCGATTTGAGGCATGCCGATCTGCAGCGCGTTGAATCCGAAGATATCAGCTGTTAAATTATCGAGACAGGTTTGTTCCCACTCACGCAAGTACACACCGGCGGGCGTTTGCAGCCAGCCTTCCAGCGCTATAATGGATTTCTCAGATCCTGCCTTGTCCATGCCTAGCCTTTTTGCGATCCAATGACCAATTCATCTACTCAAACACTCAGTGTTCTGACGGTTCCCGCGTTCCACGACAACTATCTGTGGCTGATCCATGACGGCGTCCACGCTGTCGCAGTCGACCCCGGCGACGCCAAGCCGATCCGGGCGGCGCTCGAGGCGAACGGGCTCAAGCTCACCGCCATTCTACTCACCCATCACCATGCTGACCACATTGGCGGCGTTCCTGAATTATTACAGCATTATCCGGTTCCCGTTTTCGGTCCGCGCAACGAGACCATAGCCGCGGTCACCTTGCCGGTCGGCGAAGGCAAGGTGTTCGACGTGCCCGGCCTGCCGCTGCGGCTGTCGGTGCTCGACGTGCCCGGCCACACCATGGGCCACATTGCCTACGTGCGCGAAGCGTCCGACGACGCGCCGACCTGGCTGTTCTGCGGCGACACGCTGTTTGCCGGCGGCTGCGGCCGCCTGTTCGAAGGTACGCCGGCCCAGATGATCAGCTCACTGGGCAAACTGGCCGCGCTTCCGGATGATACCAAGGTCTACTGTGCCCACGAATATACGCTGTCCAACCTGCGCTTCGCGCGCGTGGTGGACCCGGACAACGTGGCCTTGCAGGAACGGGTGAAGGTGGAGACCGACAAGCGCGAGCACAACCTGCCGACGGTGCCGAGCACGATAGGCGTGGAAAAGGCGACCAATCCCTTCCTGCGCTACCGCGAGGCGGCCATCGCAGAACAGTTGGTGCAGGCCGGACGGCTGGACCGCATCGATACGCCGCTGGCCACCTTCACCGCGCTGCGCTTGTGGAAAAATGATTTTTGATTAGATGCAGTCATTCCCGCGAACGCGGGAATCCATGCTGAGTGGAACGCGCCGGCTCAGCATGGGTCCCCGCGTGCGCGGGGACGACACGCCGGTTAGATCTCTTCGTACAGCGGCAGCGTCAGGAACTCCGCAAACTCGGTCGAGGTCGACATCTCTTCGAAGATCTGGCCGGCGCGCACGTAGGTCGGGCCTTCGCCGCCCGGCGCATCGCGCTGCACCTTGACCAGCTCTTCCTTGATCATCGCGCGCACCATGTCGGCGGTGACTTTGCGGCCGTCTTCCAGCACGCCCTTGTCCGAACGGATCCACTGCCACACTTGCGAGCGGCTGATTTCCGCCGTGGCCGCGTCCTCCATCAGGTTGTGGATAGGCACGCAACCGTTGCCGGCCAGCCAGCTGCCCAGGTAGTGGATGCCGACGTTGATGTTGTAGCGCAGGCCGGCTTCGGTGATCGGCGCTTCCGGCTTGAAGTCCAGCAGCTGTGCGGCGGTCACGTCGATGTCGGGACGCTGCTTGTCGATCTGGTTGGGCTTGTCGCCCAACACTTTGGTGAACTCGGTCATCGCCAGTTCCACCAGGCCCGGGTGGGCAACCCAGCCGCCGTCGTAGCCGTCGGTGGCGTCGCGCGCCTTGTCGTTGCGCACGCCGCCCATGGCGACTTCGTTTTTCTCCGGATCGTTCTTGATCGGAATCAGCGCGGCCATGCCGCCGATCGCCGGCGCGTTGCGCTTGTGGCAGGTCTTCAGCAACAGCAAGGCGTAGGCGCGCATGAACGGCGCGGTCATCGTGACCTTGGCGCGGTCGGCTAGGCAGAAATCCTTGTCCAGCTTGAACTTCTTGATGCACGAGAAGATGTAGTCCCAGCGGCCGGCGTTCAGGCCGGAGCTGTGCTCGCGCAGCTCATACAGGATCTCGTCCATTTCGAAAGCGGCCAGGATGGTCTCGATCAGCACGGTGGCCTTGATCGTGCCCTGTGGCAGGCCCAGTTCGTTTTGCGTCATCATGAAGATGTCGTTCCACAGGCGCGCTTCCAGGTGCGATTCCATCTTCGGCAGGTAGAAGTAAGGGCCGGCGCCACGTGCCAGCTGCTCTTTGGCGTTGTGGAACATGAACAGCGCGAAGTCGAAGATGCCGCCGGAGATGCGCTTGCCGTCAACCAGCACATGCTTCTCGTCCAGGTGCCAGCCGCGCGGGCGCACCACCAGCGTGGCGATCTTGTCGTTCAGCTTGTAGGACTTGCCGTTCTGCTCCAGCGAAATGGTGCGGCGCACAGCGTCGAACATATTGATTTGGCCGGTGATCTGGTTGTCCCAGTTCGGCGTGTTCGAATCTTCGAAGTCGGTCATGTAGCTGTCGGCGCCGGAGTTGAAGGCGTTGATGACCATCTTGCGCTCGACCGGGCCGGTGATTTCCACGCGGCGGCATTCCAGCGCCTTGGGAATCGGTGCGATCTTCCAGTCGCCGGCGCGGATGTGCGCGGTTTCCTTCAGGAAGTCGGGACGCTCGCCGGCGTCCAGGCGCTTGGCGCGCTCGACGCGCACGGCCAGCAATTGTTGACGGCGAGCTTCGAACTCGCGGGTCAGCTTGACCACCAGCGACAATGCCTCGGTGGTCAGGATGTTTTCGTAGCCAGGCTTGATCTCGCCCGTAATTTCCATGCCTGCCGGCAGATTGATGGTGGACTGCGTCATGAGGTCTCTCCGAAAGAAAATATTAACTACACGATCAAATTATAAGCACTGGCCTTCTTGTTGCACGCCGATTCTTTTAGTGTGCGGACTCAGTTACGCCTTGATATGTTTTACAGTATATTCACTAATAAGTTATGCAAACGAGACTAAAAATCACATCATCTATGCGTTTTTATCACAAATGACGGGCTAGCCTATCCATGGGTCAATTCAGACAGATTTCCACCTTTGTAGAAGTGGTTTCCAAGGGCAGCCTGTCGGCCGCCGCGCGGGCCGAGGGCATCGCCCCCGCCATGATAGGCCGCCGCCTGGACGCGCTGGAAAGCCGTTTGGGCGTCAAACTTTTGCAACGCACCACGCGCAAACTGGCGCTCACCAACGAGGGCGCGGCCTTCCTGGAAGATTGCCAGCGCATCCTGGCCGAGCTGGAGGAAGCCGAAACCGCCGTCGCCGAACGTAGCGCGCACGCCACAGGGCACCTGATGATCTCGGCGCCGGCCGGTTTCGGACGCCAGCACGTGGCCCCGCTGATCCCGTCTTTCCTGGCCGAGCACCGCGACGTCAGCGTCACGCTGAACATGAGCGACCGCGTGGTCGACATCGTCGGCGAAGGCATCGACGTGGCAATCCGCATCGCCAGCCTGTCCGATTCCAACCTGGTCAGCGTCAAGCTGGCCGACAACGAACGGGTGGTGGTGGCCGCGCCCTCCTACCTCAAGCGTTATGGCGAGCCGAAGACGCTGGCCGACCTGGCCAAGCACAACTGCCTGGCGATCAGCAGCGAAGGCAGCCAGCGCGGCTGGACCTTCCACGACAACGGCAAGAACGTGGTGATGAAGGTCGGCGGCAACATGGGCAGCAATGACGGCCAAGTGCTGCACGACTGGGCGCTGGCCGGCAAAGGCCTGGCATGGCGCTCGATGTGGGAAGTGGGGAATGAGATCGAATCGGGCAAGCTGCAGACCGTGCTCGATCAACACGCCGCGCCGGGCAACGACATCTACGCGGTGTTCGCGCAGCGCCGGCACCTGCCGCTGCGGATACGCGCCTTCGTCGACTTCCTGCGGCACACATACGCGCAGCCGGATTACTGGCGCAAATCCTGGAAATAATGCCGATTTAACAGCCCGCACAAAACGCGGGCGAAAAAAAATCCTCGGATACCGAGGATTTCTTATTTCGTTTGATTCAGCGTATTACAGTGGCTGAATGTTCGAAGCTTGCTTGCCCTTAGGACCAGCGGTCACTTCAAAAGAAACACGTTGGTTCTCTTGCAGCGACTTGAAGCCTGCGGACTGAATCGCCGAGAAGTGAGCGAACAGATCTTCGCCGCCTTCGTCTGGGGTGATAAAGCCGAAGCCCTTCGAATCATTGAACCATTTTACGATACCAGTTGCCATTACAATTCCTATTTCAGTTAAGTTGGGCTTGCGCCCGTGATATCGTTTGAGGCAAGAAAGAAATGACAGACAAACTGCACTACTCTTGAATCTAAACGATCCCGCATTATACCCATTTACGAGAGAAAAGCACGTTTTCGCGAAAATAAATGCAAAGCCACTCTTTTTTTGGTAGAAAACAACCTAAAAGGATAACTTTCCGTCGCTCAACCCTCGTACGATAGGGTACATATGTCACTATAGACAACTTAATAGTACGTCACTTGAGATGGATCAAGCGCACGCTTACTCATAAGTTGTTGCTTTGGCGTCACGGGCCATCCATTTCAACAGCTGCTCCACCTCCGGAATCACCTCAGGCCAGCCGCTGTGCTCGGTTAAAACGCCACGCACCATGTGTTCGATGCGTCGCGCCTGCTGCCCCAGCATGCCATAGCCAAAAGTCCCGGCCGATCCGGCCACGCCGTGCAGCAGTTCGTGCAGCTGGCGCAGAGCCGCTTCCGGCGGCAGTTCGTCGCCGAAGGCCTTGCAGACGGCGAGCGCCTGGGCGATCCGCTCCATCGTTCCCGGCACGGTCGCGGCGAATTTTTCGCTCAACGCGGCCAGGCGGGCACGGAAGGCGGGATCCTCAGACATCGCCATGATGATTACTTGGTACCGAAAATACGGTCGCCGGCATCGCCCAGGCCAGGCACGATGTAGGCGTGGTCGTTCAGGTGCGAATCCAGCGAGGCGCAGTAGATCTTCACGCCAGGATGCGATTTCTGGAACACTTCGATGCCCTCCGGTGCCGCCACCAGCGCCAGGAAGATGATCTGCTCGTCCGTGACGCCACGCTTTTTCAGCACGTCGACCGCGTGCACGGCCGAGTTACCGGTCGCCACCATCGGGTCGCACAGGATGAAGGTACGCTCGACCGTGTCCGGCAGGCGCACCAGGTATTCCACCGGCTGGTGGGTTTCCGGGTCGCGGAATACGCCGATGTGGCCGACGCGGGCCGACGGCACCAGGTCCAGCAGCCCGTCGCTCATGCCGATGCCGGCGCGCAGGATGGGGACGATGGCCAGCTTGCGGCCAGCGATGACCGGCGCGTCGATCGTCATCAACGGGGTTTCGATGGTGCGGGTGGTCAGCGGCAGGTCGCGGGTGATCTCGTAACCCATCAGCAGCGTGATTTCCTTGAGCAGGTCGCGGAAGGTACGGGTCGACGTATCCTTGGCGCGCATGTGGCTCAGTTTATGTTGGATCAGCGGGTGGTCGGTGATGAACAGGTTGGGAAAGCGCGGATCTTGTTTCATTGTTTGCTCTTTTAGTCGGTATGTGGCGGTTATTATACTAGGCCTCAGGTCCCAGAAACATGGCGACCGCCTCTTCCGCTATCTGGTCCAGGCTCGATCCCTGGCCCGGTTTGTACCACAACACGCTGTAGTTGATGGCGCCCATCAGCAGCAGACGGGCGACCGCGCTGTCGCTGCGTAGCAGGCCGGCGGCCGATAGTTCGTTCACCACGTCCTGCCACAGTTGATCGTAGCGGTCGCGCAGCACCTGCACCCGTTCGCGCAGCTCCGGCGTCAGGCGGCGCCAGTCGTACAGCAGCACCGGAATGAAGTCGTGCCCCTCGCCCAGCACGATCTCCAGGTGCGCGCGTACCAGCGCCTGGAACTTGGCACGCGGCGGCAGGTCGCCCGCGGCGATCTGCTCGGCGGCCGGCAGCCCCGCCACCAGGCCCTCCTCCATCACCGCGGCAAGGATCTCCTGTTTGCTCTTGAAGTGATAGAACGGACTGCCGGAACGCATGCCGACGGCATCGGCGATGTCGCGCGTGGTGGTGCCGTCGAAACCCTGCTCGCGGAACAGGCGCGCGGCCACGCGCACCAGATCGGCGCGGCGGTTATCGACAGGAGCTGTATTCGTCATAACTATTTATCCAGTTTATTCAATCAGCGCACGCGCCAGGATCGCGGCGCAATCCACACCCGCCGGCAAGCGCCCGAACGCGCCGCCCGGCTCGCGTGCCAGCCGAGATGCGACAAACGCCGACGATACATACGCCGGCGCATGCCGCAGCAGCAGGCCCGCCTGCACCGCCAGCACGACGCGCTCGGCCAGCACGCGGGCGCCGAATTCGTCGGACTGCGGTTGGTTCAGATCGTCCAGCAAGGCTTGGGTGTAACGCACATAGTCGGCATCGCCCTCGCCGGCCAGCGCCAGTTCGGCTGCCAACGCTGCGCGCGCGGCAGGAGTTTTGCCGAAGGCGCGCAGCAAGTCAAGGCACATGACGTTGCCGGAGCCTTCCCAGATCGAATTGACGGGCAGCTCGCGGTACAGGCGCGCCAGCGGTCCGTCCTCCACGTAGCCGCTGCCGCCGATGACTTCCATCGCCTCCGCGCCGAAGGCCGGGCCGCGTTTGCAGATCCAGTATTTGCCGGCCGGCGTCAGGATGCGCGCCAGCAGCGCCTGCGCCGTATCATCGCCCTCATCGAAGCAGCGCGCCAGCCGCATGCCGAAGGCGGCCGCCGCCTCCGATTCCAGTGCCAGGTCGGCCAGCACGTTCTGCATCAGCGGCTGCTCGGACAGCGGACGGCCGAACGCCGAGCGGCCGCGCGCGTGATGCAGCGCATGCGTCAGCGCGGCGCGCATGGTGCCGGCGCTGCCCAACACGCAATCGAGACGGGTGTGGCTGCCCATTTCCAGGATCGTCGGAATGCCGCGTCCCGGCTTGCCGATCAACCAGCCGTAAGCGCCGGTGAACTCGACTTCCGACGACGCGTTGGAGCGGTTGCCCAGCTTGTCCTTCAGACGCTGCACGCGGATCTGGTTGCGGCTGCCGTCCGGCAGGTAGCGCGGCAGGAAGAAGCACGACAGGCCTGCGCTGCCCGCGTCATCGGTCTGCGCCAGGATCAGGTGCGCATCGCTTTGCGGCGCCGAGAAGAACCACTTGTGGCCGACGATACGGTACACATCCTCGCCTTCATCGCCGAACATCGCACGCGCCTCCGCCGGCAGCAGGGGTTCTGCGCGCGTGGTGTTGGAGCGCACGTCGGAACCGCCCTGCTTCTCCGTCATGCCCATGCCGATAATGGCGCCGCGTTTCTGCTCAATCGGCAGCGAGCGCGGATCGTATTCGGTCGACAAAATCTTCGGCAGCCACTTGGCGGCGATCTTCGGCACCTGCTTCAGCGCCGGCACGGAGGCATACGTCATCGTCACCGGACATTGCGAGCCGTTCTCCAATTGGCCGAACAGCATGTAGCGCGCCGCCCGCGCGACCTGCGCACCAGGCCCGCCGAGCCACGGCGACGAATGAGCGCCGTTCCCGATCAGCAGTGCCATCAAACTATGCCAGGCCGGATGGAACTCCACCTCGTCCACGCGCTTGCCACTGCGGTCGAAGTTATGCAACCTGGGCGAGTGCAGATTGGCCAACCGCGCCAGGTCGAGCACTTCGGCCCGTCCCAGCTGCGCCCCCAGCGCGTGCAGCGATTCAGCGGCTGCCGCGCCGCCTTCGCGCAGCAAGGCTTCCTGCAAGGCCGGATCGGCCGCATACAGATTGACGTTCTCGAACGGCGCAACCGTGTTGCGCACTTCATGCGTATCGAATGGATTCATTTCCTCTCCTTTTTAGGCAGGATGCCCATCTGCTTGGCGATGATGCCCAACATGACTTCATCCGCGCCGCCGGCGATCGACGTCAACCGGCCGTCGCGGAACATACGTGCCACGCGGTTGTCCCAGCTGTAGCCCATGCCGCCCCAGAACTGCATGCACGCATCGGGCACCATGCGCAGCAGGCGGCCCGCCTTCAGCTTGCACATCGACGCCAGTTCCATCACATCCTGTCCGCTAATATATAGCTGTCCGGCACGATAGGTCAGCGCGCGCAGGCTCTCCACTTCCGTCTTCAACTCCGCCAGCTTGAAATGGACATGCTGATTATCCAGCAGCCGGCCGCCGTACATCGCACGCTCGCGCGCCCATTCCACCGTCAGCTCGATGCAGTTGGCCAGCGTCTGCACCGCATTGGCGGCTGCCCACAGCCGCTCCTCCTGGAACTGCAGCATCTGGTAGACAAAGCCCTGCCCCTCCTCGCCGATGGCATGGCGCTGCGGCACGCGCACCTCGTCGAAGTAAATCAGGCCAGTATCGGAGGCGTTCATGCCGATCTTGCGGATCTTCCTGCCGACCGAGACGCCGGGTGTGTCCATCGGCACCATCACCAGCGTCTTGTTCTTGTGCGCCGGCCCATCGGAGGTGTTGACCAGCACGCACATCCAGTCGGCCTGCAGGCTGTTGGTGATCCACATCTTGCTGCCGTTGATGATGTAGTCGCCGCCATCCTTGCGCGCGTAGGTCTTGATGGCCGCCACGTCCGAGCCCGCATGCGCCTCCGACACGCCCACGCAGCCCACCATCTCGCCGCTGATGGCCGGCGCCAGGAATTCACGGCACAAGGCATCCGAGCCGAAACGCGCCAGGGCCGGCGTGCACATATCGGTCTGGACCCCGATCGCCATCGGGATCGCGCCGCAGTCCACATGACCCAGCGTCTCGGCCATGGCCATCGAATACGAATAGTCGAGACCCAGGCCGCCATACTCGACCGGCTTGGTCAAGCCCAGCAAACCGAGCTCGCCCATTTTCCCGAACAAGGCGTGGGCCGGAAATATGCCGGCTTCCTCCCACTCATCCACGTGCGGATTGATTTCGCTCTCGATGAAGCGCTTCAGTGTGCGTTGTAATTCCTGATGTTCGTGGCTGTCAAACATGGGCTGTCTCCTTTTTATCAGGCCAGACTAGCGCAAATACAGGCACGAAGCAAGCAGTTGCTTTGTTGTCGTTTGCACTCTATGATAGCCGTCCAGACAAGGAGATTCCATGACCGAAGCCTATGTGTACGATGCCATCCGCACGCCGCGCGGCAAGGGCAAGAAGGACGGCAGCCTGCACAGCGTGAAGCCGATTTCGCTGCTGTCGGGCCTGATGCGCGAGCTGCAATCGCGCCACAAGCTCGACACCGCGCTGATAGACGACGTCGTGCTCGGCTGCGTGACGCCGGTCGGCGACCAGGGCGCCGATATCGCCAAGATCGCCGCGCTGGCGGCCGGCTGGGACTGGAAAGTGGCCGGCGTACAACTGAACCGTTTCTGCGCCTCCGGCCTGGAAGCGGTCAACCTGGCGGCGCAGAAGGTGCGCTCCGGCTGGGAAGACCTGGTGGTGGCCGGCGGCGTCGAATCGATGTCGCGTGTGCCCATGGGCTCGGACGGCGGCGCCTGGGCGCTGGATCCGGAAACCAGCCTCAACACCGATTTCCTGCCGCAAGGCATAGGCGCCGACCTGATCGCCATGCTGGACGGCTACACCCGCGAGCAGGTCGACGCCTACGCCATGCGCTCGCAGCAGAAGGCCGCCGCCGCGCGCGCCGCCGGCCGCTTCCGCTCGGTGGTGCCGGTGCACGACCAGAACGGCGTGCTGATCCTGGCCGAAGACGAATTCATCAAGCCCAACACCACCATCGAAACGCTGAGCGGCCTGAAGCCCTCGTTCGAGGCCGCCGGCAGGATGGGCTTCGACAGCGTGGCCCTGCGCAAATATCCGCAGCTGGAACGGGTCGACCATATCCACACGGCCGGCAATTCGTCCGGCATCGTCGACGGCGCCGCGCTCGCCCTGATCGGCAGCCTGGCCGCCGGCGACCGGCTCGGCCTGAGGCCGCGCGCGCGCGTGCTGGCCACCGCCGTCACCGGCACCGATCCGACCATCATGCTGACCGGCCCAGCGCCCGCCGCCCGCAAGGCGCTGATGAAGGCCGGCCTGGGCATCGCCGACATCGACCTGTTCGAAGTGAACGAGGCCTTCGCCTCGGTGGTGATGCGTTTCATGACGGAGCTGGGCGTGCCGGAAGAAAAGGTCAACGTCAACGGCGGCGCCATCGCGCTCGGCCATCCCTTGGGCGCGACCGGCTGCATGCTGCTCGGCACCCTGCTGGACGAACTGGAAGCCCGCGAACTCAAGCGCGGCCTGATTACCCTGTGCGTCGGCGGCGGCATGGGCATCGCCACCATCATCGAACGCGTGGGGCACGGAGCATGATCATGATCACCACCAATCAAAACGGCGGCGTCGTCACCGTCCTGTTGGCCCCACGCGCCATCAATCCGCTGAGCCGCCTGTTCCAGCGCGAGCTTGGCGCCCTGATCGACAAGCTGGAAGCCAAGCGCAGCGAGCTGCATGGCGTCATCCTGGGCTTCCACGCCGACGGCGGCGACTCCGACCACGAACTGGAACACCTGATGTCGCTGACCAAAGCCCAGGCCAGCGATTGCATGCAGATGCTGGGCGCCTACAACGCCTTGCTGCGGCGGCTGGAATGTCTGGGCATCCCGGTGATCGCCACGCTGGGTGGCGCGGTCAGCGGCCATGCGCTGGGCCTGGCGCTGGCCTGCCATCGCCGCATCAGCCTGGTCGACGCCACCTTCAGCCTGCCGCAAGTGCAGCTGGGCGTGGCGCCGGTGGCCGGCGAAATCGTCCGCAGCGTGCGCCTGGCTGGATTGCAGGCCGCCATGCCGCTGCTGCTGGAAGGCGCGACGTTGACGGCTAACCAGGCGCTGCACGCCGGCCTGCTGCACGCCGTGGCCGACAGCGAAGAGGAAGTCGCCGAACTGGCGCACGGCACCATGGCTGCCGAGGCGCAGGCCGTGCAGCCGTGGGACGTCAAGGGCTTTCGCTTGCCCGGCGGCGCGCTCACGTCCGCGCCGGTGCAGACCCTGCTGCAAGTGGCGCCCGCCATGCTGCGCGCGCGCACCGGCGGCCACGCTCCGGCACCGGAGGCCATCCTGTGCGCCATGGTCGAAGGCTTGCAAGTCGACTTCGACAGCGCGCTGCTGATCGAAAGCCGTTATTTCTGCCAGACGGCGATCAGCCCCGTGGCCCGCAACCTGATGCGCCTGAGCCAGATCCGCGCCGACCTGACGTCCAGGCCGGCGCTGGAACTGGCCGCCGCGCTGCAGCAGCGCTACGCCGACGAAGTGCAAGCCTTGCGGTCCGCATCGGTGGCGGAAGCGCTGCTGCGCAACACCGCCAGCGCCGCCGGCCTGCCGCCGCCGCCCGACACGGCCGCGGTCCCCGCCCGGACCGATGGCACGGCACCGGGCCCCGACGTGGCCGACCTCCGCGACCGTCTGCTGTATGCACTGTCCATTACCGCTCAAGATCAAGTCGGACAAGGCAGCCTCGCCAGCGACGAGGCCGACCTGGCTGCCGTGCGCTTGTTCGGGTTCCCGGCCCACACCGGCGGCCCGGTCCACTTTGTCCAGCACGTCGGCGCGCAGCACTTCGCCAACCGCGCTGCAGAGCTCGGCTTACGCTGAGGCCTGAACCGCCCCGCACGGCTGCCCCGAACAGCCGTGCATTCCCCTCTGTCCAACGTTTTTTTATCGCAACTCAATAGAAAACTGTAAAAGTCACCCGGATGTTGTCATTTTTCATGTAAATCCACTCTCATCAGTGATACATTGCGTTCTGGTTTTGCAAGATTCGCGCAGCCACGTTACATGTATAAAATGAAAGATTAGATCCTCGCGATGTTTTCCAGTATCCCAGCCCCATCCCCGCGTCATGAATTGGATAACCTCATGGAAGAGGCGGGCGATGTTGTCTTTCGCCTCAATCAACTGGGGCAGATACTGTTTGCCAGCAAGCGCGCGGTCAGCCTGATCGCCAGCCAGGCGCCGTTGGCCGGCGACACGCTGCCGCGCCTGATGTCGCTGGACGACCAGGCCCCGCTGACCACCGTGCTGGCCGAAGTGGGCGCATCGGGACAGTCCCGTCTGCTGGAAGCGCGCATCAAGACACCGGACGCCGAGATCTGGCACGAACTGCGGGTATCCTGCTACGTCAACCAGCACGGCCTGAGCGAGCTGCTGGTGGTGGGGCGCGACATGACGGTGCAGCGCGCCACCGAAGAACGCCTGCGCCACATGGCCACCCACGATGCCCTGACCGAACTGCCCAACCGCCTGCTGCTGTCGGACCGCATGCGCATGGTGATCGCCAACGCGCGCCGCTCCGGCCAAGGCTTCTCGGTCGCCACCATCGGCCTGGATGGTTTCAAGAAAGTCAACGACGGCCTCGGCCATCCGGTCGGCGACGCCTTGCTGCGCACCGCCGCCGCCCGCCTGCGCAAGACGCTGCGCGACAGCGACACGCTGGCCCGCGTCGGCGGCGACGAGTTTGTCGCCGTGCTGCCCGGCACCGCCACCGAGGCCCAGATCAAGCTGGTCACAGGCCGCCTGATCGCGACCTTGCAGTCGCCGTTTGAAATCGACAACCACACGATCTACGTCGGCGCCTCGGTCGGCGTGGCGGTCTATCCGCAGCACGCCGAGGACGAGGTGCGGCTGGTCGCGCTGGCCGACGCCGCCATGTCGCGCGCCAAGGAAACCGGCAAGGCGCGCTGCGTGGTCTACAGCCAGTCCCAGTCCGGCCCGCCGGAGCACGATATCTCGCTGGAGGCGGCGATGTTCCAGGCCGTGCGCGAAGGCGAGTTCCTGCTGTATTACCAGCCCATCGTCGACGCCCGCACGCGCGAGATCCAGGGCTTCGAAACGCTGATGCGCTGGAAGCATCCGACCCTGGGCATGGTGCCGCCGGCCCGCTTCATCCCGATCGCCGAGACCAACGGCCTCATCAATTTGCTGGGCGCCTGGGCCTTGAAGGCGGCCTGCGTGCAGCTGAAACAGTTCGAAGAGGTGGCCAAGCGCAGCCTGTACATCTCTGTTAATATCAGCCCGCGGCAATTCCGCAACGATAAATTTCTCGACGTGCTGGACGATGCGATCGCCTTCTCCGGCCTACTTGGTGAGCAATTGGTTTTAGAAATCACAGAAGGCACTTTGATGATCGACCCGGTGCATGCCGAGTCCATCCTGTCCAAGATGGCGGAGCGCAACGCCCGCATCGCCATTGACGATTTCGGCACCGGCTATTCCTCGCTGGCCTACCTCAAGCGCTTCCCGATTTCCGTACTGAAGATCGACCGCACCTTCATCCGCGACCTGCCCGGTTCGCAGAAGGATGGCGCCATCTGCAACGCCGTGCTCGACCTGGCCAAGCACCTTGGCTTGTCGGTGGTGGCCGAGGGCGTGGAAAACGAAGGCCAGATGGAATACCTGGAACAGCGCGGCTGCCAGTACATCCAGGGCTACCTGACCGGCAAGCCGATGGCCGCCAACGTGGCGCTGGCCGCGCTCAAGGAAAGCATCCACGTCAAGGTGGTGCCGCCCGAACTGCGCCAGGTGGCGCAATGACGCCGCGCTTCGCCGCCAGCAGCCCGCTGGGCGACGCCACGCTGGCGACGCTGTGGGACTGCACCCGCCGCCGCGGCGACATGCCCGGCTTCGCCAAGGCCATCACCGCCATCCTGGGCGCCATGCGCGGCGAGGACGAGCAGGAATTCAATATGACCCGCACCGTGCTGTCCGATCCGGTGCTGACGCAAAAGGTGCTGCGGCTGGCCAACAGCGGCATGTATTCGGCCTTCGGCCAGCACGTCAACACCGTCTCCAAGGCGGTGCTGGTACTGGGCACGGAGGCCATCGGCCACCTGGCACTGGGGCTGAAGCTGATCGAGGAACTGGCCGCCGGCTCGCCCGACGCCACCATCGCCCACATCGAAATGGAAAAGGCCGTGCTGGCCGGGATCGTGGCGCAGCAGATCGCCTACACCGCTGAAAGCCGCCACGGCGAGGAAGCCGTGGTGTGCTCGATGCTGCACACGCTGGGCCGCATGATGATGACCTTCTACATGCCGGAACGCTGGCACGAGCTGCAGCGCGCCGCCAACCAGGAAGGCCGCAACATCGACGACATCGCACCGGACATGCTCGGCCTGACGATGGAGGAGATCGGCCACGCCGCCGCCGTGCACTGGGGCCTGCCCGGCACGCTGGTGAAGGGCATGCGCAAAGTCGCGCCACCGGCGCCTGGCGCGGAAGTGAGCACCTCCGACTGGATCGCCGGCCTGTCGACGATGTCGGCGCTGTGCGCGGAATCGCTGTGGCACGACGACGCCGATGGCGCCGCCGTGGTCCAGCAACTGACCCAGGCCTACTCCGCCATGCTGGGCGTGGCGCCGGACAACCTGATGCACGCCATCGAGCAGGCCAAGGTGGTGGCGGCGGCCGACCTGACCATCGCACCGCTGTCGCGCCCCGCCGAACGCCGCGCCAAGGCGCTGGCCAAGACGCGCCAGCGCGCCGCCGGCAACAAGATCCTGCTCAGCGGCCTGGCCGACATGCGCGATATGCTGGAGACGGCCAACCCGGGCCAGATGGTGCAGATCGCGCTGGAGACCGTGTACAAAGGCCTGGACTTCTCGCGCGCCGTGGCCTTCGTGCGCAACCGCAAGGACAACCAGTACGCCGCCAAGATCAGCTTTGGCGAAGGCAGCAAGGAGCTGCTGCCGGCGCTGAGCTTTGACGACGCCTACGAGCCGAACGTGTTCCACGCCGCCTTGAACAGCGACCGCGTGATCTTCATCGAAAACGCCCGCGACGCCAAGTTCGCCGCCAAGCTGCCGCTGTGGTGGAAGAGTTCCCTGTCCGAAGCGCGCAGCTTCGTGATCCTGCCGCTGTCGGCCAACGGCCAGCCGGCCGGCTTCCTGTACGGCGACTGGGACGATTCCTTCCCGCCGATCCAGCTGAGCCAGACCGAGTTCTCGCTGTTGAACGACATGCGGGCGCTGGTGGTCAAGGCGGTGGAACGCCGCCACAGGCAGGAAGCCATCTCCAGCCGCAGTTGATTTTTTAGTAGGTATCGCGCTGCTGCCAGCGGAAGGACAGCACGGCAGCCAGCGCGGAGCCCAGCACCATCGCCGCCGCCACGTAGTACACCGACTGCGGCCCCGCCCTCTCCCACCACTGCGCCAGGAACAGCCCGCCCAGCGAGCCGCCCACGCCATACGAAATGCTCATGTACAGCGCCTGGCCGCGCGCCTGCAAGGACCCGGAGAACCAGCGCTGCAATGTCATCACGCTCGACGAGTGATGCAGCGCGAACGTGGCCGCGTGCAGCACCTGCGCCACGATCAGCAGCCACAGCACGTGCGGGCCGAAGCCGATCATCAGGAAGCGCACCAGCGCCACCGCCAGCGTCACATACATCATGAGCTTCGCGCCCCAGCGCTTGAACAGCGGCGCCTGGAAGTAGAACAGCAGCACCTCGGCCAGCACGCCCAGCGACCACATGGCGCCGATCACGGTCTTGCTGTAGCCGTTGCGTTCCAGGTAGAGCGAATAGAAGGTGTACAGCGAAGTGTGGGCTGCCACCATCAACGCGGTCGAGGTGAAGAAGGCGATCACCTCGCGCCGGCGCAGCAGCGACAGCAAGGGCGGCGGCGCCACCTTGTGCACGCGGCGCGGCACGTCCTGCAGGCGGAACGCGGCGCCGATGGTCAGCACCAGCAGCGCGGCAGCCACCCACGGCAGCGCGACAATGCCGTAATGTTCCAGCGCATACGCGGCCAGCGTCACCGAGACGATGAAGCCGATCGAACCCCACATGCGGATGCGGCCATAGAAGGTCAGGTCGCCGCGCATCTCGGACAGCATCAGCGCTTCGCAGATGGGCGCCTGGCCGCTGGTGAACAGGTTCAGCACGATCATCGCCAGCATGAAGTGGGCGAAGCTGCTGCCGAAGAAGAAGCCGCAGAACCCCGCCAGCGCGGCAAAGCCGGCCATGCGCAGCACCAGCACGCGGCGGTCGTAATGATCGGCGACATAGCCCCACACGTTGGGACCGACGATGCGCAGCACCTGGATCATCGACATCAGTACGCCGATCTGCGCCACCGTCATGCCTTTATCGGCGAAGAACAGCGTGGCGTAGGTGCTCCAGGTCCCCGCGTGCGCGTAGTAGCAGAACAGGAATAAGGCGAAGCTGAAGGCTTGTACCGGCACCGCTTATCAGGCGGTCGGCAAGATCGGCGACTGCGGCGGCGCAATGTTAGGCGTCGTCACGTGGACGTCGCCGCACTGCGCGCGGTGCATCAGCGCGTGGTCCATCAGCACCAGGGCCAGCATCGCCTCGGCGATCGGCGTGGCGCGGATGCCGACGCACGGGTCGTGGCGGCCGAAGGTCTCGACCATCACCGAATTGCCGTCCTTGTCGATCGACTGGCGCGGCGTGCGGATCGACGAGGTCGGCTTGATGGCGATCGACACCGTGATGTCCTGGCCGGTCGAGATACCGCCCAGCACGCCGCCGGCGTTGTTGCCGATGAAGCCGCCTGGCGTCAGCGAGTCGCCGTGCACGGAGCCCTTCTGCGCCACCGACTTGAAGCCGGCGCCGATTTCCACGCCCTTGACGGCGTTAATGCCCATCATCGCGTAGGCGATGTCGGCGTCGAGCTTGTCGTAGATCGGCTGGCCCAGGCCGACCGGGATGTTCTGGGCGACGACGTCGATGCGCGCGCCGATCGAATCGCCGGCCTTGCGCAGCTCGTCCATCGCCTCCTCCATGCGGGCGATCAGGGCGGCGTCGCCGCTGGCCGCGAAGAAGGGATTGTCGTGCACGTGGATCCAGTCCTGGAACGGCACTTCGATCTCGCCGAGCTGGCTCATGCAGCCCTTGAACACGGTGCCGTATTGCTGGTTCAGCCATTTCTTGGCGATGGCGGCAGCGCCGACCACCGGCGCCGTCAACCGTGCCGACGAGCGGCCGCCGCCGCGCGGATCGCGGACGCCGTATTTATGCCAATAGGTGTAATCTGCATGACCGGGGCGGAAACTCTCGGCAATATTGCCGTAATCCTTGCTGCGCTGGTCTTCGTTGCGGATTAGCAGCGCGATCGGCGTGCCGGTGGTGACGCCCTGGTACACACCCGACAGGATTTCCACCGTGTCCGGTTCCTTGCGCTGCGTCACGTGACGCGAGGTGCCCGGTTTGCGGCGATCCAGTTCCGGCTGAATATCGGCTTCCGACAAAGGCAGTCCCGGTGGGCAGCCATCGATCACACAACCAATCGCGGGACCGTGCGACTCACCAAAGGTAGTAACTGAAAACAATTTGCCAAATGTATTGCCGGACATAGGAAGAGAATCTTTGGAAAAAGGTGGAAAGTACCTAATTCTACCAGCCAGAGGCGATTGCCGCCGTGCCGGCACAATAATTTCCAAGTAACAAGTTTCTATTGGTAAAATACCATTCTTTCAATGAAAGCATGGCGAACTTGCACACCAGTATGCAACGTTCTGTGTAAACCGCCGGAAAACCGCATTCTTTTTAACAATTCGCTATATACTTGATCTCAAGAACACCGAGAAATCCTGGAGAAGCTACACATGCCCCCACCGATCACACCCCTTGAGCAATCCAAGGACGATCAAGACGATCTGGTATTCTTAGAAGAGCATCCGACGGCGCCCGCGGTACCGGGTGCCCGCAATGTTTGGCGGGTCATGATCATCGACGACGATGAAGATGTCCATTCGACGACCACCTTTGCACTCGGCAACCTCGACATGCAGCAGCGCCCACTCGAATTCGTGCATGCGTATTCGGCCGGGCAGGCGCGCGAACTGTTAAAACACGAAACCGAAATCGCCGTCATCCTGCTGGACGTGGTGATGGAGCAGGACGACGCCGGCCTGCACCTGGTGCGCTACATCCGCGAAACGCTGAACCTGGCCGACGTGCGCATCATCCTGCGCACCGGCCAGCCCGGCTACGCGCCGGAGATCGACGCCATCCGCGATTTCGACATCAACGATTACAAAACCAAATCCGAGCTGACCCGCATCAAGCTGTTCACCACGGTGACGGCGGCGATCCGCTCCTACGAGCAGATCCGCAAGATCAACGACAGCCGCCGCGGCCTGAGCCAGATCGTCCACGCCAGCACCCAGCTGATGTCGCTGCACGGCGTGCAGAACTTCGCCTCCGGCGTGCTGGCCCAGATCGCCGACCTGCTGGGCCAGGACGGCAACGGCGTGCTGTGCGTGCAGGAATGCCCGGAGGACGGCTGCCACCAGCTGATGGTGATGGCCACCATCGGCAGCTACCGCCACCTCGACAACACCACGCTGTGCGACCGCGACCACAAGCCAGTGTACGACGCCATGGAGCTGACGCTGGGCCAGCGCCGCAACATCTACGGCCCGGACTTCATCACGCTGTACTTTGCCGGCAAGGCCAGCCGCGACTTCGTCGCCTACCTCGACGTCGGCAGCGCGCCGACCGAGATCGACGAGCGCCTGCTGGACGTGTTCTGCGCCAACGTGGCGGTCGGCCTGGACAACGTCGAGCTGGTCACGCACCTGCACAACGCCGCCTTCTACGACCAGCTATCCAAGCTGCCCAACCGCACCCGCCTGGTCGAGATCCTCGACGCCACGCTGTCCGGCCCGGCGCGTGACGAGGCCACCCTGTCGCTGGTCGACCTGGACCATTTTGCCGAGACCAACGACGCGCTGGGCCACCAGTTCGGCGACATGCTGCTGGTGGCCGTCGCCGGCCGCCTGCAAACGCAGCTGGGCGACCAGCTGACGGTGGCGCGCATCGGCGGCGACATCTTCTGCGTGCTGGGCGACTCCTCGCAGGTCAACCCGGCCAACATCCTGGCGCTGTTTGCCCACCCGTTCAGCATCGACGGCCAGGACGTGCAGCTGTCGGCCACCCTGGGCCTGGTGCGCCTGGGCGAGCACGAAGGCAGCGGCGCCGACGCCCTCAAGGACGCCGACATCGCCCTCAAGCGCGCCAAGTCCCAGCAGCGCGCCGGCCACTTCTACTTCTCGCGCTCGATGGGTGTGGAGATCCGCGAGCGGGTGCGCATGATGCACGCGCTGCGCACCGCCTTCGGCCAGAACCAGCTGTTCGTGGTGTACCAGCCGCAGATCGACCTGGCCACGCGCCGCCCGGTGGGCGCCGAGGCGCTGCTGCGCTGGCAGACGCCGGACGGCAAATTCATCTCGCCGGACCGCTTCATTCCGATCGCCGAGTATTCGGGCCTGATCATTGACCTGGGCGAATGGGTGATGCGCACCGCCTGCCGCGAGCTGGTGGACCTGCGCAAGGCCGGCCATCAGGACTTCATGATGTCGATTAACGTCTCGCAGGTGCAGTTCCGCCATCCGCACTTCATGGAAATGCTGCGCAAGGCGCTGGAAGACACGGGCGCGCCGCCGGAATACGTCGAGCTGGAGATCACCGAATCGATGGCGATGGAAGAGCCGGACATGCTGATCAAGATGCTGGGCCAGATCAAGCAGACCGGCGTCAGCATCGCGATCGACGATTTCGGCACCGGCTTCTCGTCGCTGTCCTACCTTCAGCGCCTGCAGATCGACCGCTTGAAGATAGACCGTGCCTTCGTCACCGAGATCACCGGCTCCGCGCGCGGCAGCAGCATCGCCGAGATGGTGATCCAGCTGGGCCGCAACCTGGGCCTGGCCGTGATCGCGGAAGGTGTGGAGGACGAGCGCCAGGCGCAGATACTGCAAACGCTGGGCTGTCCGCTGGCGCAGGGCTTCCTGTTCGCGCGGCCGATGACGGCGACAGCGCTCAACGGTTGGCTCAGCAACGACGCGCTGGAAGGCGCGGCTTAAATAAAAAAACACCATGTGCACTTGCGACGCTCAAGATCGTCGCAATGCCACATGGCGTTTTTTTATATTAGGCTGGCTTAATCCGCCTGGTCAGCCGTTTCAGCCGGCCAGTCGCGGATATACGCCTTCAGCATCTTGTTCTCGAAGCTCTGCGCTTCCAGCACCGCGCGGGCGACGTCGTAGAACGAGATCACGCCGAGGATGGTTTTGGCGTTCATCACCGGCAGGTAGCGCGCATGCTTTTCCAGCATGATGCGGCGCACCTCGTTGACCTCGGTATCCGGCGTGACCGTGATCGGATGATCGTCCATATGCTTGCGCACCGTGCCCGCGCCAACCGTGCCGGCGTTTTCGTGCAGGGCGCGCAGCACCTCGCGGAAGGTCAGCATGCCGGCCAGCTCGCCGAATTCCATGACCACCAGCGAGCCGATGTCCTTTTCCGCCATCGTATTAGCGGCATCCGCCAACGGCTGGTCAGGCGAAATAGTGTAGAGAATGCTGCCTTTAACCTGAAGAATTTCGGAGACTTTCATTTTGGGCCGTCCTGTCCGCTGATATAGGCTGTGTGAATGGGAGTTCTAATTATTGTAGCCTTATAGCGAATGTAGCGTATGCCCGGTAAAAAATCCAGCGCTGCGGATAAGCAAATCACAACATTCTTACAGAGCTGTTGCCAGGCCGCGATTCAGGGTAGGATGCCCAGCATTCCTATAACTCCAACGAGACCTTATGAGCGGCCCCCAATATCCCGGCTTTGACACCCTCGCGCTGCACGCCGGCGCGGCGCCCGATCCCGCCACCGGCGCGCGCGCCACGCCGCTCTACTTCACCTCATCGTTCGCCTTCAAGGATTCCGACCACGCCGCCTCGCTGTTCAATATGGAGCGGGCCGGCCACGTCTACTCGCGCATCTCGAACCCGACCAATGCGGTGCTGGAGGAACGCATCGCCGCGCTGGAAGGCGGCGTGGCCGGCATCGCCACCGCCAGCGGCCAGGCCGCCATGCACCTCGGCCTGGTGACGATCGCCGGCGCCGGCTCGCACATCGTCGCCTCGCGCGCGCTGTACGGCGGCTCGCACAATATGCTGGCCTACACGCTCAAGCGCTTCGGCATCGAAACCACCTTCGTCGATCCGCGCGACCTCGACGCCTGGCGCGCCGCGATCCGCCCCAACACCAAGGTGCTGTTCGCCGAAACGCTGGGCAACCCCGGCCTGGACGTGCTGGATATTGAAGCCGTCGCCGCCATCGCGCACGAGCAGCACCTGCCGCTGATGATGGACTCCACCTTCACCACGCCCTACCTGCTCAAGCCCTTCGAGCACGGCGCCGACCTGGTGTTCCACTCGGCGACCAAGTTCCTGTGCGGGCATGGCACCGCCATCGGCGGCCTGCTGGTGGACGGCGGCACGTTCGACTGGCAAGCCGCCTACGACAAGACCGGCCGTTTCGCCGAACTGTGCGAGCCGTACGACGGCTTCCACGGCATGGTGTTCACCGAAGAGTCGACGGTGGCGGCGTTCGCGCTGCGTGCGCGCCGTGAAGGCCTGCGCGATTTCGGCGCCGTCATGAGCCCGCACAACGCCTTCGCCGTGCTGCAGGGCGTGGAGACGCTGGGCCTGCGCATGGACCGGCACGTGGCCAACACCCGCAAGGTGGTCGAATTCCTGCTGTCGAATCCCGCCGTGGAATCGGTGTCCTATCCCGAGCTGCCGTCGCACCCGGACTACGAACTGGCCAAGCGCCTGCTGCCCAAAGGCTGCGGCGCCGTGTTCTCGTTCAACCTGAAGGGCGACCGCGCCGCCGGCCGCCGCTTCGTCGACAGCCTGAAAGTGTTCTCGCACCTGGCCAACGTCGGCGACGCCAAGTCGCTGGCGATCCATCCCGCCTCCACCACCCACTTCCGCGTGCCGGCCGAGCAGCTGGCGGCAGCGGGCATCACCGAAGGCACGATGCGCCTGTCGGTGGGATTGGAGGACGTGGACGACCTGATCGAAGACCTGGCGCGCGGCCTGAAGCTGTCGCAGAAAGGAGCATGACATGCTGCTGACCGTACAAGGCGTGGACGCCTACTGCTACACCGGCGGCAAGCCGTTCAACGCCGCCCTGCCGACCGTGGTCTTCATCCACGGTGCGCAAAACGATCACTCCGTGTGGATTTTGCAGACCCGCTATTTCGCCCATCACGGCTACAGCGTGCTGGCGGTGGACCTGCCCGGCCATGGCCGCAGCAAGGGCGCGGCCATGGCCAGCGTGGCCGAACTGGCGGACTGGCTGCTGCAGGTGCTGGACGCCGCCGGCGTGCAAAAGGCCGCGCTGTTCGGCCACAGCATGGGATCGCTGATCGCTTTGGAGGCTTCGCACAAGGCGCCTGAACGCGTGACGCATCTGGGCATGGTGGGCTCGACCTACCCGATGAAGGTCTCGGACGCGCTGCTGGAAACCTCGCGCAGCGACGAGCAAAGCGCCATCGACATGGTCAACATCTGGTCGCACTCGACGATCGCGCAAAAGCCGTCCTGTCCCGGACCGGGCTTCAACACGATGGGCGGCTCGCGCCGGCTGATGCAGCGCATCTCGCAGATCAATCCGCAGCAGGTGTTCTACACCGACTTCTCGGCCTGTAACGCCTACGCCAACGGCGAAACGGCGGCGCAGGCGGTGCGCTGCCCCACCCTGTTCCTGTTCGGCGCGCGCGACATGATGACGCCGCCCAAATCCACCAGGCTGCTGACCTCCACCATCCGCCACGGCAAGGTGGTGACGGTGGACAGCGGCCACTCGCTGATGAGCGAGCAGCCGGACGCGGTGCTGGACGCCCTGTTCAGTTTCGCCAGAACCGGTGGCTAGGACCTGGAGAAGCAAGAATCCTGTTGCAGCTTCACGTATTCGGCAGTGTCCTCGAAGCGCACGATTGATGTTTGCCGAAACACATCCAGATTGACCATCACCCGCGACGAGATGGCGTATGCGTAGTGCCCAGGGTGCTTTCTGGACATGTAGCGTATGCCATCCAAGTGAGGATGTCTTGCGATGATGCGATCCAAGGCACAGCCAAGCCACTGACACCATTCGTGTCCAGGTTCGAGAAGTTCCGCGTAGATGCCAAGTTTGCTGACGGCGTCGCCGGTCAAGTCCAACAATCGAAGATCCCGAGTAAACGCCATCTTCACGATCAATGCATCAGCAGCATTGCGCCCAAAGAAAAATGCTCCCGGCATGCTCGCGTCGTTGACGCACAACTGGGCCTCCCACGCGGCAGTAATCGTATTATCGCCAAGATAAATCCAGTGAAAGGCGAACGCGCCGTTGTCTTCCGTAAGTATGGCAGGCGGTCCGAAACGGTAAGTCTTATCTACTTTCTCAGGCCATACAGACTCCGGGTTCCATGCTGCCCGGACCATCAAGCTGCCTGCTTCGAATTCGCAGATGCCGCCCTTCAATGCTTGCCATATATGCGAGTCAGATGGCAAGGTCCGAGCGATATGTGGAGGTGGTACATGGGCCTTCTTTTTTGAAGACATACTCTAGCCTATGATGTCGGCCATGCCCCTGGTATAAAGTTCAGCCAGTTCCTGAACCTTCCGCAAGCGCTCACTTGCGGGAAGACTCAACAACCGACGCTGACTTTCGTGAACTTCAATACGCGTCTCGAAAGGCTTACCCGCCAGCAGCTCCGCCGGCGAAAGCTCATTAATATCGTCAACCGCGCCCACCCAGAATGCATGAATTTCGCTACTCGGCTGATTCTCAAGTTGGTGTAGCACCGGTTCGATCAACTCAGGCACAGGCTCAATAAATTGCCACGCCGGGAATTCCCTGCCGATACTACGCCCCCTGGGGGTGATAAAGTAGAAGCGCCCACTTTCAGCAGCCCGGTAAAGCGTGGCCTGTGAAAGTGACACCAACCCCTGAGAAATAACATCCGAAGCCTTTAGCTTGGTAGTAGGCAGCGATTTTTTAATAAAGATACTCGTCAGCGACGCACGCGCTTCGCTTAGAGCTTGCATACCTAGCGCGATCACCTTCTCACGATCACGGCCGCGAGCAAGAGCTTCCAAACGATCCTCAACAAGCTGCGTAAACTGTTCAAGCACACGCTCGACGGCATCGTGTTGCGCCGGACTGCGTTCGGCGTCTCTATTTTTCACTGATTGCACCAAGATACCCTCTTAAGCAGCGAATGGAGGCGTGCTATCTGAATTGTTCATCACGACTCTGGCAGATCAATTCAAATTAACACATTTTCTCAAGATTCTCAACATTCTCACCAACAAGGCAAAGCCCTGTACTTCACTTTCAGTTTTGCGGGAACTTGAAGCGGATGACGCGGTTCGCGCCTTGCAGCACGATGCCGCGATAGCGGCGGCGGTAGATCACGATGCCCGCCGTGGTGGTCAGCACCACCAGGATCAGCATCAGCAGATCGTTGCCCCCGTGCGTGACCACGGCGCGCTGTGCCGAGTGCATGGTCGAGGCCTCGAACTTCTTGCCGACGTATTTGGCGCCGATCACCAACTCCTCGGCGTTGATGCTGTTGACCAGGTACAGGCCGAAGCCGCCCGGATGCACCGTCATCTTGCCATCGCGGTAGACGAAGGAACGGCGCTCGTCGCCGACCCGGATGCTGCCGACCACGTGGCCGGCGGCGTTGATGGCGGTGGCGAAGCTGTTGCCGTAGCCGATCATCGCCCCCAGGTCGACCATCTTCTTGCCATCGTGGACAAAGGCGTGCCAGTGCCGGTCCGGCGTCTCGGATGCGCCGACCACAACGCCGGAATCGTTGACGGCGGTGGCGCCGCTGGAGCGTCCGCCCAGCGTACCCAGCTCCTTCATGCCGACGCCGGGCCGGTAGATAAAGGCGCGGCGATAGCCGTCCGACAGCGCCGCCGTGCCGACGATCACGCCGTCGGTGTTGACGCCGGCCGCGTAGCTGATATTGCCGCCCAGGGTGCCCAGGTCGACCAGCGGGCCGTCGCCATTGGCGCCGGTGGAGAAAGCATGGAAGTAGCCGTCGCTGGTGTCGGCGAAGCCCACCGTCTGGCCGGAGCGGCTGATGCCCGTGCCATAGCTGCTGCCGCCGCCCAGCGTGCCCAGGTCGCGCATCGCCATGCCGGCGCGGTAGACGAAGGCACGCCAGTGGCCGTCGCTGTCCTGCGCCGTGCCGACCACGTCACCGCGGATGTTGATGCCGGTGGTGAAGGAGTCGCTGCCGCCGAGGGTGCCCAGTTCCACCAGGCCCTTATTCCACAGCACCGCGCGCTGGCGGCCGTTCTCTTCCTCGATGATGCCCGCCACCTGGCCCGACGCGTTGATGTCCACCGCGATACTGGCCTCGTTGCCACGCTCGCCCAAGCCCGGCGGGTGCAACTGCTGGGCGGAAGACGCCACGCCGGCAAAACCTAACAAGACCACCGCAATCGGCATTCTCAGCATGACGTCTCCCAGTTGTTTTTTATGAATGTCGATTCTATAACGATATCCGGACGACCAGCAACTGTCACCGTAGAGCGACTGATACAGCATGGGTCTGTCGCCCTTGCCTTGTGCCTTGCGCCCTCCCCACCGCGCCCCTAGACTGGTGCCACTTCCACACTGCGAATTGCCAACCATGACCGAACTCCTGCCCTTGATGAGCTACTGCCTTGTAATGTCGGCCACTCCCGGACCAAACAACGTCATGCTCGCCACCACGGGCGCCAACTTCGGCGGCCGCGGCGCGCTGCCGGCCATCATGGGCATACAGGTAGGCCTGTTTGTGCAGACCCTGGTGATGGGCGTGGGACTGGGCAGCATCTTTGTCACCTACCCGATGGCGCAACAAGCGCTGCGCATCGCGGGATCGCTGTATCTGGTATTCCTGGCCTGGAAGCTCAGCGGCGCATCGATGAGCGGCGCGCAAGCGCCCAAGGCGGTGTCGTTTGCCCAGGCCGCGACCTTTCAGGCGCTGAACCCCAAGAGCTGGGTGAAGGCCATCACCATGGCATCGGTTTTCATGCCGGAGGGGCACGGCACGCTGGCCAGCGCGCTGCTGGTGGCGGTGATCGGCACACTGGTCGGCGCGCCTTGCAACGCCATGTGGGCCTTGTTTGGCGTCTCGATTCGCCGCTTCCTGCAGGATCCGCGCAAGCAGCGCGTATTCAATTTGGCGATGGCCGCCATTCTGCTGGTACTGGCGGTGATGTTTTTACGCTAGACTCTCGCCATGTTCGCCATCGACCGCTCCTCTCCCATCGCCCTGTCCAAGCAGATAGAGGCAAAGCTGCGCCACATGGTCGAGAGCCGCGCGCTGCCTGGCGGCGCCAAACTGATGTCGATACGCCAGCTCGCCACCGAACTGGCGGTCAGCACCAATACCGTCGTGGTGGCCTATGACAGGCTGGTGGCGGCAGGCGTCATCGATTCCCACGGCACGGCGGGCTTTTTTGTCGCCACAAACAACGGCGCCGGCAAGTCGATTCCCGACGAGGTCGCGCTGGAAGCGGGCGCGGAACAAGAGCCGGTCTGGCTGGCGCAGCAAGTCAACGATCAGCGCGCCGGCATATTATTGGCCAGCAGCGGCGCGCTGCCGCCGACCTGGCTGCAGGACGCGGTACCGGCCACCGCGGTGCAGAGGGCCATGACGCGCAGCGCCGCCGGCATGGCCTCGCGCTGTCCGCCGCAAGGGCTGCCGGAACTACGTGAGCATATCGCTCTGATGTTGCGCGGCATCGGCATCGCGCTGGACGCCGGCCACATACTCACCACCTTTGGCGGCACTCACGCGATCGACCTGATTTGCCGGAGCTTTCTGCAGCCCGGCGACACCGTGCTGGTGGAAGACCCCGGCTACTTCCTGATGTTTGGCCGGCTGCGCCAGGACGGCATACGGCTGGTGCCGATCAAGCGCCGTCCTGATGGCCTTGACCTGGATGAACTGGAGGCCGCCTGCCGCGAGCACCGCCCGCGCCTGCTGTTCGTGCAGACGGCCCTGCACAATCCGACCGGATGGACCAGCAGCGCCGCCAATCTGCACAAGGTCCTGATGCTGGCGCAGCAGCACGGCTTCCTGATCGCCGAGGACGACGTCCACGGCCATTTCCAGCAAGGCCACAGCACGCGGCTGGCCGCCATGGCCGGGCTTGACGGCGTGATCTATTACTCCAGCTTTTGCAAGGCGCTGAGTCCGGCCCTGCGGATGGGCTACCTGGCCGCCGCCCCGGCCTTGCTCAAGGTGCTGATGCGGGCCAAGATCCATACCATCATGACGACGCCGGCGCTGAACGAGTACGTGCTGCTGGAAGTACTCCGGGCCGGCAACCTGCGCAAGCACCTGGACCGCATGCAGCGCAAGATCATGGCCGCACGTAACGCCAGCACACAGCAATTGAGCGCGGCGGGCGTGCTGTTCGAGCGGCCCGGCGACGCCGGCATTTTCTTGTGGGGCACGATGCCGGAAGGCCTGGACGTCGACCTGCTGGTGCAGGACGCCTACCGCAACAATATCCTGCTGATGCGCGGCGCCGCCTTCTCGGCAAACGACACGCCCGACCAGCACATCCGCTTCAACGTCGCGTTCAGCCAGCATCCGCGCCTGAGCAGCTACCTGCAGGAGCGCCTGCAAGCCGTGGCCGGAGCGCGCTCAAGCCTGGCGCGCGCCAGCGGCAAGGTTAGCCTGGGCGATTAGCGGCAGTCGATCGGCCCGAAGTGCTCGGCCAGGGTCTTGCCCAGGCCCGCCTCGACCGCCGATTCCACCTCGCGCGCCAGCGCTGCGGCATCGCGTGCGGCCTGCTGGTCGCGCGCATCGTCGCTGTCGCTGACCACGCCGGCATTGATCGGCTGGCCGGAGAACACGAACAGGCGATAGACTTCGGCCAAGGTCAGCTTCTCCACATTGGCCAGGATGACCCAGTTATCGCCGTCGCTGACGCGCTTACCCCACTGCACCCGCTGCGGCGCATCGACCTTGACCCGCCCCACCCAGCCCTCGGCCATCATTTTTTCCAGCAGGGTGTCCATCTCGTCAAAGCCCAGCCGCGTGCGCGCGCGGATCGCGCCCGCGCTCACCAGCGCCGTGTCGCCGCATTTGCAGGCCACGTGCAGCACCCGCAGGATCGCCATCGCATCGACGAACTCGCCGCCCGGCTGCGCCTCATGCCACCAGCGCTCGTACTTCACCACCGGCAGCGCGGCCACCAGCAACGCGCCGAACAGCGTAATCAACCACGACACATACACCCACAGCAGGAACAGCGGCAGCGCCGCCAGCGCACCATAGATCTTCGAATACGTCGGGAACTGCGTGATGAAAATCGCGAAGCCGCGCTTGGCCACCTCGAACGCCAGGCCGGCCACCAGGCCGCCCCAGGCGCCGTCGTACCAGTCGACGTCGCGGTTCGGCACCGCCACGTACAGCAGCGTGAAGCCAGCCGTGGTCAGGGCCAGCGACAGCACCGTATAAATCAGGGCGCCGACCACCGGCACATCGCCGATCAAGTCGCTGGTGGCCATGAAGACCCGACCCGACAAGGTCAGCGACACGCCGATCAGCAAGGGGCCAAGCGTGATGATGGCCCAGTAGACCAGGATGCGCTTGGTCCAGCGCCGCTCCGCGCGCACCCGCCAGATGCGGTTGAACACCCGCTCGATCAGGTTCATCATCGCGATCGACGTGAAAATCAGCGCCACCGCGCCCACCGCCGACAGCCGCGTGGCCTTGGAGGCGAACATGGTCAGGTAGCTCAGGATGGTGGTGGAAATCGACTTCGGCATCACGCTTTGCACGAAGTAGGCTTCCAGCGAGCTGCGGAAGGAGTTAAACAGCGGGAAGGTGGTGAAGATCGCCAGCGCGATCGTCAGCAGCGGCACCAGCGCGAACACCGTGGTAAAAGTGAGGCTGCCGGCGACTTGCGGCAGGCTTTCCTCGCGCAGGCGGCGTTGAGCAAAGATGAACAGGTCCCGCACTTCGGGCCAGGAGAGCGAACGCACTGTATCTATCCCGCCACGGCAGCTGCGGGAAACGTACTGGAAAACCGGATGAATATATTTTTCGTACATGAGCGATAATCGAAATACAAGAGTGGCAGCGATGCCACCCGCTAAAGCGCCATATAATACCGCTGATGAACCAAGCTAATCTGATTATTCTCGTATTGTTTTACTCCCGCCACGGCGCCACGCGCAAATTGGCCGAGTTGATCGCTCAGGGCGTTGAGAGCGTGCCAGGCTGCGATGCGCGCCTGCGCACAGTTCCCGCCGTATCGACCGTGACCGAGGCCACCGAGCCGGACGTGCCGGCCGACGGCGCTCCCTACGTCGAGCTGGAGGACCTGGCCGAATGCGCCGGCCTGGCGCTCGGTTCGCCCACCCGCTTCGGCAACATGGCCTCCGCGATGAAGTATTTTTGGGACGGCACGGCCGCCCAGTGGCTGTCCGGCGCGCTGGCCGGCAAGCCGGCGTGCGTGTTCACGTCCACCGGCAGCCTGCACGGCGGCCAGGAATCGACGCTGTTGTCCATGATGATACCGCTGTTCCACCACGGCCTGATGGTGCTCGGCCTGCCCTACACCAACCCCGAACTGATGACCACCGCCAGCGGCGGCACGCCCTACGGCGCCAGTCACTGGTCCGGACTTGACGGCAAGAAGACCATCACGGAAGATGAAAAACGCCTGGCTATCGCGCTGGGCCGGCGCCTGGCCGAAACGGCCGTCAAACTGCGCGCCGTCGCTTGAACGGGGACGGATGATGGAAAACACAATGCAAAAGTATTTTCACTGGGGCGCCATCGGCAGCCTGGCGACGCTGATAATCTGGTGCGTGCTGTGGGAGATGGTGCTGGCGCCGTTGAAGCCGGGCGGCTCCTGGCTGGTGCTCAAGGCCCTGCCGCTGCTGCTGCCGTTGTACGGCGTATGGAAGCGCGACATCTACACCCTGCAGTGGACCTCGATGATGATACTGCTGTACTTCACCGAGGGCGTGGTGCGCGGCTGGAGCGACAGGGGCAGCCTGTCCGCATGGCTGGCCTGGGGCGAGGCGCTGATCGTCTGCGTCTACTTCGTGTGCGCCGTGATGTACCTGCGTCCGTACAAAAAGGCGGCGAAGAAGCTGGCCAAGGAACTGCTGGACAAGGTCAAGGTCAACACCGTTAAATGACAGACTTCCTCACCCACTGCCGCTCCGTGGTGGGCGACGCCTTTGTGCTCGACACGCCCGCCGATATGGCGCCCTTCCTCACCGATTGGCGGGGACGTTTTACCGGCAAGGCGCTGGCCGTGCTGCGGCCTGCGTCGGTGGACCAGGTGGCGGCGCTGGTGCGCGCCTGCACGCAATGGCGCGTGGCCCTGGTGCCGCAAGGTGGCAACACAGGGCTGGTGCTGGGCAGCGTGCCGGACGCCGGCGGCGGCGCCGTCGTGCTGTCCCTGGCTCGGCTGAACGCCATCCGGCAGGTCGATGCCGTCAACCGCACCATGACCGTGGACGCGGGCTGCATCCTCCAGCAGGTGCAGGAAGCCGCGGCCGCCGCGGGTTGTTTGTTCCCGCTGTCGCTGGCGGCGGAAGGCAGCTGCACCATCGGCGGCAACCTGTCCACCAACGCCGGCGGCACGGCGGTGCTCCGCTACGGCAATACGCGCGAGCTGTGCCTCGGCCTGGAAGTCGTCACCCCGCAGGGTGAAGTGTGGAGCGGCTTGCGCGGCCTGCGCAAGGATAATACCGGCTACGACCTGCGCGACCTGTTCATCGGCGCGGAGGGCACGCTGGGCGTGATCACCGGCGCGGTGCTCAAGCTTTATCCGCAGCCCAAGGCCAGCATCACCGCGCTGGCGGCCCTGCCCTCGCCCGCACACGCGCTGCAATTACTCAATCTGATGCAGGACCATTGCGGCTCCAGCCTGACCGGTTTCGAGCTGATGTCGCGCTACTGCCTGGAGCTGGTGGCGCAGCAGTTCCCGTCGCTGCCCAAGCCGTTCGCGGCACCGCATCCGCAGTACGTGCTGCTGGAGTTGTCGAGCAGCGAATCGGAGCAGCACGCCGTCGGTTTGCTGGAACAAGCCATCGGCGCGGCACTGGAGCGCGACGTCATCAGCGACGCGGTGGTCGCCACATCGGTGGCGCAATCGGCCGGGCTGTGGCAGCTGCGCGAGCATATTCCGCTGGCACAGGCCAAGGCCGGCAAGAACATCAAGCACGATATCTCGCTGCCGGTATCGCGCATCGCCGATTTCATCGCGGCCACCGGCCCCTTGCTGGAAGCGGCCTTCGCCGGCTGCCAGCTGGTGTGCTTCGGCCATCTGGGCGACGGCAACCTGCACTACAACGTGGCGCCGCCGGACGGCATCTCCAACGAAGACTTTTTGGCCAACCAGGACAAGGTCAATCGCGTGGTGCATGACAGCGTGGTCGGTTTCGGCGGTTCGATTTCGGCCGAACACGGCATCGGCGTCCTGAAACGGGACGAGCTGGCGCGCTACAAATCGGCGGTGGAACTGAACATGATGCGGGCCATCAAGGCCGCGCTGGACCCGCTGGGCATCATGAATCCCGGTAAAGTGCTGTGAGCGGCGGCGGTACGGCTGCGATGGGCCGCTTGTCACGCTGGCTGCTGCTGGGCGAATGGCGCGCGCATCCGCTGCGCGCATTGGTGGCGATTGCCGCGATTGCGGTCGGCATCTCGCTCGGCTTTGCCATCCACCTGATCAACGCAGCGGCCTTCAACGAATTCTCTTCCGCCATCAAGGGCCTGTCCGGCGTGGCCGACATCCAGGTGCGCGGCACCGAACCGTTCTTCGACGAGGCCATCTATCCGGTGCTGGCGCAGCGCGCCGGGGTGGCCGTGGCGTCGCCGGTGCTGGAGTTCGACGCTTCCGTACCCGGCGAGCAGACCGCGTTGAAGATCCTTGGCATCGACGCCTTCCGCGCCAGCTTCATCTCCTCCGATCTGGTCGGCGTGCCCAGCGAAGAGCACCCGACCGACATACTGGCCGACGATGCGCTGTTCCTGTCGACGGCGGCGCAACAATGGCTCAAGCCCGCCAAGGGCGCGCCGCTGACGCTGCAAGTGGGCGTGGGCGAACTGAAACTGCGCGTGGCCGGCTCGCTGCAACGCGCTCGCGCCGGCCAGCGCATCGGCGTGATGGACCTGGGCGCGGCGCAATGGCGCTTCGAAAAACTCGGCCTGCTGTCCCGCATCGACCTCAAGTTGCGCGACGGCGTCAATCGCGACGCCTTCAAGGCCGAACTGGAACAACAGCTACAACACGATTATCCCGGCCGCTTCCGCGTCAGCCAGCCCAACGACGAAGACCAGAACAGTCGCAACGAGGGCATGAGCCGCGCCTACCGCGTCAACCTGACCGTGCTGGCATTGGTCGCGCTGTTCACCGGCGCCTTCCTGGTGTTCTCCACCCAGGCGCTGTCGGTGATACGCCGCCGCAGCCAGTTCGCGCTGCTGCGCGTGCTGGGCATGGACCGCAAGCACCTGCTGCGCCAGATCCTGATCGAAGGCCTGAGCCTGGGCGTGGCCGGATCGGCCATCGGCATCGCCGCCGGCTACGGCATGGCAGCAACCGCGCTGCACTTCATGGGGGCCGACCTGGGTGCCGGCTTCTTCTCCGGCGTGCGGCCGCAGGTGCAGTTCACGCCGGTCGCCGCGACGGTGTACTTCGCGCTGGGCGTCGCCGTGGCCTTGCTGGGTTGCGCCGCGCCGGCGCTGGACGCGGCCCGCGCCAAGCCGGCCGTCGCGCTCAAATCGGGCACCGAGGAAGCGGCGATGTCGCGCTTGTCCAAGGCCTGGCCGGCGCTCGCCTGCATCGCGCTGGCCGCACTGCTGTCGCAAGCGCCGCCGATATTTGAGCTGCCCTTGTTCGGCTACCTGTCGATAGCGCTGCTGCTGGTCGGCGCCATCGCGCTGATGCCGCGCCTGGCCGCCATCGTGTTCCGCCAGGCGCACCTGCGCTGGAGCGCCGCCACTGCCGGCAAGCCCAGTGCCTCGCCGGTGGTCACGCTGACACTGTCGCGCCTCGCCAACGCCTCCAGCCAAGCCGGCATCGCGCTGGGCGGCGTGCTGTCGAGCTTCAGCCTGATGGTGGCGATGGCGATCATGGTCGCCAGCTTCCGCGTGTCGCTGGACGACTGGCTGCAGCACATCCTGCCGGCCGATATCTACGTCGGCACCACCAGCGCCGGCACCACCGCAGGGCTGCGGCCGCAGGAACAGGCCAGCATCGCCACCCTGCCGGGCGTCGCCAGCGCCGACTTCCTGCGCGTGCGCGCCATCTCGCTGGCATCGGCCCGCCCGCCGGTGGCCCTGATGGCGCGTCATGTGGACCCGGCCGATCCCGGCAAAACCTTGGCTATCGTGGGCGCCACGCAGGTGCCCGGCCCCGGCGCCCCGCCGCCGGTATGGATATCGGAAGCGATGGTCGATTTATACGGCATGAGCGTGGGCCAGCACATCGAACTGCCGCTGAACGGCAAACTGCACGCCTTCCAGGTGGCCGGCGTGTGGCGCGACTATGCGCGCCCGACCGGCTCGATCCAGATGCGGCTGAGCGACTACCGCGTCATCACCGGCGACATGGACGCCAGCAACGCCGCGCTGTGGCTCAAGCCCGGCGCCAAAGCCGCCGACACGGAACGCGCCTTGAAACGCCTGCCGTTCGGCGCCGCGCTGACCACCACCGCGCCGTCCGAGATCCGCGCGATCAGCATGAAGATCTTCGACCGCAGCTTCGCCATCACCTACCTGCTGGAGGCGATCGCCATCGTCATCGGCCTGTTCGGCGTGGCCGCCACCTTCTCTGCGCAGACGCTGGCGCGGGCCAAGGAATTCGGCATGCTGCGCCACGTCGGCGTTACGCGGCGCCAGATCCTGTCGATACTGGCCATCGAAGGCGGCGCCCTGACGGGCCTGGGCATCGTCACCGGCTTCGCGCTGGGCTGGGTCATCAGCCTGATACTGGTTTTTGTGGTCAACCCGCAGTCCTTCCACTGGACCATGCAGATGCACTTGCCGTGGCCCTTGCTGGCCACCGTGGCGGGCCTGCTGCTGGCCGCCTCCGCGCTGACGGCGCTGCTGGCCGGCCGCCAGTCGTTGTCGGGCGGGCCGATACGCGCAGTCAGGGAGGACTGGTGATGAAGCATTTCGTACAACGTTGCGTCGCTGGGCTGTCGCTGCTGGCGGCCATGTCGGCGCAGGCCGCCGAGCCAATATTCAAGGCTGTCGCACCGCTGGCGCCGGGCGCCGCGCTGAGTTTTCCCGCGGACTTCGGCGCCCATCCCGACTACAAGACCGAATGGTGGTACGTCACCGGCTGGCTGAACACAAGCGAAGGCAAGCCGCTCGGCTTCCAGGTCACCTTCTTCCGCACCGCCACCCAGCACGACCGCGCCAATCCCAGCCGGTTCGCCCCCAAGCAGCTGATCATCGGCCATGCGGCCGTCTCCGACCCGGCCAACGGCAAGCTGCTGCACGACCAGCGCAGCGCGCGCGAAGGCTTCGGCCTGTCCTATGTCAAGGTCGGCGACACCGACGTCAAGCTCGAAGACTGGCGCATGACACGCGCCGCCGACGGCAGCTACCAGGTCCACCTCGATGCGGCCAGCTTCAAGCTGGAGCTGAAACTGGCGCCATCGCAGCCCGTGCTGCTGCAGGGCGACCGTGGGTATTCCCGCAAAGGCGCGCAGCTTTCCGACAGCAGTTATTACTACAGCGAGCCGCAGCTGACCACCACCGGCACCATCACCAGCGCCGGCAAGGCGGTCGCCGTCACAGGCGCCAGCTGGCTCGATCACGAGTGGTCCACCCAATATGTCGCCACCGATGCCGCAGGCTGGGACTGGATAGGCGCCAATCTCGCCGACGGCGGCGCGCTGATGGCTTTCCAGATGCGCAGCAAGACAGGTGCTAAACTATGGGCGCACGCGACATGGCGCGATGCATCCGGTAAGATCACGCAGTTCTCGCCGGACCAGGTCAGCTTTACCCCGCAAAGGCGGTGGCGTTCGCCCCGCACCAATGCCGAGTATCCCGTCGCGACCCAGCTCACCACCGGCAGCACCGTGTGGCAGGTCATTCCTTTGCAGGACGACCAGGAACTGGACTCGCGGCGCTCCACCGGCGCGGTGTACTGGGAGGGCGCGGTAACGCTGGAACGGGACGGCAAGCCGGCCGGCCACGCCTACCTGGAGCTGACCGGCTATGTCCGGCCGATCAAGTTTTAGCAACACCGAACAATTTAGCGACACCCGAATCGTCAACAAAGAATACTTACAAACAGCAGCCATACGATGACCAACAGTACCACCGCCAGCACCCCGTCCGCCGCCGCCCCCAACACCGCAAGGGAAGCAAAGAAAGGCAGCCTCGCCACTCTACGCGGACTGACGCCCTTCCTGCTGCCCTACAAGCGCCAGTTCATCCTGGCCGGTATCGCGCTGGTGGTGGCCGCCTGCTCCACGCTGGCGATACCCGCCGCCTTCAAGCAGATGATCGACCTGGGCTTCGGCGGTTCCGGCGCCAAGAGCATCAAGCACGTGGACCTGGTGTTCCTGGCGCTGTTCGGCGTGGCCACCGTGCTGGCCCTGGCCACGGCGGCGCGCTTCTACACGGTATCGTGGCTGGGCGAGCGCGTTACGGCCGACATCCGCAGCGCAGTCTACAAACACGTCGTCACCCAGAGCCCGGAGTTTTTCGAGACCACCCAGACCGGCGAAGTCCTGTCCCGCATCACCACCGACACCACGCTGATCCAGGCGGTGGTGGGCACCAGCATCTCGATGGCGCTGCGTAACGTGCTGCTGTTCATCGGCGGCCTGGTGATGCTGTTCGTGACCAGCGCCAAGCTGTCGGCCATCATCATCGGCCTGCTGATCCTGACCGTGCTGCCGATCGTGATGTTCGGCCGCCGCGTGCGCAAGCTGTCACGCGACTCGCAGGACCGCATCGCCGACGCCTCCGCGATGGCCGGCGAGATCCTCAACGCCATGCCGACGGTGCAGGCCTTCACCCACGAGAAGATCGAATCGGACCGCTTCGGCGCCTCGGTCGAAGGCGCCTTCGGCACCGCCATGCGCCGCATCCGCGCGCGCGCGCTGCTGACCATGATCGCCATCGTGCTGGTGTTCGGCACCATCGTCTTCGTGCTGTGGCTGGGCGCGCACGCGGTGCTCAGCGGCGACATGACCGGCGGCGACCTCGGTCAGTTCATCCTGTATGCGTCCATCGTGGCCGGCGCCATCGGCGCGCTGTCCGAAGTGATGGGCGAAGCGCAACGCGCCGCCGGCGCCACCGAGCGCCTGCTAGAGCTGATGTCGGTCAAATCGCAGATCCAGTCGCCTTCGCAGCCGCTGTCGCTGCCGCCGCGCGCCGCCAACGGCGCGGCATTGAGCCTGCACGACGTATCGTTCTCCTACCCTTCGCGCCCGGACACCGCGGCACTGGGGCATCTGTCGCTGGAGATCCAGCCGGGTGAGACGGTTGCCGTGGTCGGCCCTTCCGGCGCCGGCAAGACCACGCTGTTCCAGCTGTTCCTGCGCTTCTACGATCCGCAGAGCGGCTGCATCAAGCTCGATGGCGTCGACATCACCAGGCTCGATCTGCACACGCTGCGCGGCGCCATCGGCATCGTGCCGCAGGATACGGTGATCTTCTCGGCCGACGCGATGGAAAACATCCGCTACGGCCGCGCCGACGCCACCGACGCCGAAGTAATCCAGGCCGCGAAGCTGGCCGCCGCCCACGAGTTCATCGAACGCCTGCCGCAGGGTTATCAATCCTTCCTGGGCGAGCGCGGCGTTCGCCTGTCCGGCGGCCAGCGTCAGCGCATCGCGATCGCGCGCGCGCTGCTGAAAAATCCGCCGCTGCTGCTGCTCGACGAAGCCACCAGCGCGCTGGATGCCGAGTCCGAGCGGCTGGTGCAGACGGCGCTGGAAGCGGCGATGGTGGGCCGCACCACCGTCATCATCGCGCACCGCCTGGCCACCGTGCAGCGCGCCGACCGCATCATCGTGATGGAGGACGGCCGCATCGTCGAAACCGGCACGCATGCGTCGCTGGTGGCGCTGGGCGGCATCTACGCCAACCTGGCGGCGCTACAATTCCATAACGTCCACGTCGAGCATTAATCAATTCATAAGCACGGCCAGCGCCACCGGCCTTAGCATGCGTTATCTGATTTTCAAGGACGCGTATGCTGGGCCAACTTTTGAACAACATCGGACACGTAGCGAGAAACTACGTCATCGTGGTCGGCGTCTTCGCCGCATTGTGGCTTTGGTGGCGCCACCGGCCCGGCAGCAGACGGCGCCTGCAGGCCAAACCGATCGGCATGCCGCAGGTCCGCCGCGAGGTCCTGACCTCCATCGTCAGCATCGTGGTGCTTGGCAGCGTCATGCCGGTGACTTTTGCATTGGGCCTGGACCGGCACGCCCACTTCTATCAAAGTGTGCACGCCTATGGCCGCGGATGGGGCTTTATCGCCGCCATGGTGGTGCTGATGATGCTGATCCAGGACACCTGGTTCTACTGGACGCACCGGCTGATGCACCACCGCCGCCTGTTCCGCTGGGCGCACATCACCCATCACCGCTCCGTCAACACCGGCCCATGGACCACCTACTCGATCAGCCCCCTGGAGGCGGTGGTCGACAGCGGCGGTAGCATCATTATCCTGCTGGTGGTGCCGGTCACGTTCTGGTCGCTGGTCATCTTCACGTGGATTAATACGACTTTTGCAGTGTACACGCACCTGGGCTACGAGCTGTTCCCGCGCGCGATGTCGAAGCACTGGCTGGGCCGCTGGATCAACACTTCGACCGCCCACAACACCCACCATGCGCGGGGACGCTACAACTATGGCTGGTACTTCCTGTTCTGGGACCGGATGATGGGCACCCTGTCGCCGGACTACGACGAACAGTATCGCAAAGCCGGCTTTTTGGCCCCGGCGGCAAAAAGCCGGTAACATTCTCCTTTTCAGGAGAACGCCTTGACCGACGCCGAACTGCGCCTCAGCTGCACCACCCACCTTCCCGGACACCGCCAGCCCTCGCCCGCGCAGCTGTTCGCGGCGATGTCCGCATGGTGCGAGGCCAACGGCGTGGCGCACGACACCTACGGCAGCGGCACGCTGATCCAGGATTTCGAGCAGAAGGTCGCCGCCCTGCTGGGCTTTGAATCGGCGCTGTTCTGCGTCACCGGCACCATGGCGCAGGCCACCGCGCTGCGCATCGCCTGCTCGGAGCGCGGCAGCCGGCTGGTGGCTCTGCATCCCACATCGCACATCCTGCGCCACGAGCGCGGCAACCATCAGCTGCTCGACCATTTCCAGGCCTTGCAGATCGGCGACCCGCACCGCCCGTGGACGCTGGATGAACTCAAAGGCATCCCGGACAAGCTGGGCGCCGCCACGCTGGAGCTGCCGATGCGCGAGATCGGCGGCCAATGCCCAAGCTGGGAGGACCTGGCGGCCATCAAGGCCTACTGCCGCGAACACTCCATCCACCTGCACCTGGATGGCGCGCGCCTGTTCGAAACCGCCACCGCATATGGCCGGCCGGCCAGCGAGATCGCCGCCGGCTTCAACTCGGTCTACCTGTCGATGTACAAGGGCATAGGCGGCATGGGCGGCGCCATGCTGCTGGGGAGCGAGTCGTTTATCGCCAAGGCACAGGAGTGGTTCCGCCGCCAGGGCGGCAATGTCTACCAGCGCACGCCGTACGTGGTGGCCGCCGCGATGCAGTTCGATGCGCGGATGGCGGCGATGCCAAGCTACTTCCGCCGCACCGAATGGTTGTACGAGGTGCTGCGCGACTACCCGCAGCTGACGCCCAACCCCGCCCGTCCGCAGGCGAGCATGCTGCATCTGCACCTGCCGGTCAGCCGCGAGCGCGCCAACGAGATCCGCAACCGCATCGCCGAGCAGCATGGCGTGTGGCTGTTCAACGCCGCCAGCCATGCCGCGCTGCCCGGCCGCAGCTCGGTCGAGCTCTATATCGGCGACAACCTGCTCAACATGCCCGACCAGCGCGTGCGCGAGATCCTGACCCTATGGTCGGACGCGATGACCAACTAATTCCTGCACAAGCCGGCGCAACCGGCTACACTGCGCCCTCTTTTCGTTTGACTGCATACATCATGACCTTCCAAGCCCTCGGCCTGATCGACCCCATACAGCGCACGCTGGACACGCTGGGCTACAAACAGCCCACCCCCGTCCAGAAGCAAGCCATTCCCGCCGTGCTGGCGGGCCGCGACCTGATGGCGGCGGCGCAGACCGGTACCGGCAAGACGGCGGGCTTCGCCCTGCCCATCCTGCAGCGCCTGACCATGGACGGCATGACCGGCCCGAAAGCGATCCGCTGCCTGGTGCTGGTGCCGACGCGCGAACTGGCCGAGCAGGTTTATGAGAGCTTCCGCAGCTACGGCGGCAACCTGCCGCTGAAATCGGCCGTGGCCTACGGCGGTGTGCCGATCGAGCCGCAGATCACCAAGCTGCGCAAGGGCCTGGACGTGCTGGTGGCCACGCCGGGCCGCCTGATCGACCTGCACGACCAGGGCGCGATCAGCTTCGCCATGCTGCAAACGCTGGTGCTGGACGAGGCGGACCGCATGCTGGACCTGGGTTTCGAGCGCGACCTGGACATCCTGCTGGCGGCCCTGCCCAAGCAGCGCCAGACCTTGCTGTTCTCGGCCACGTTCTCCGATGAGATCCGCAAACTGGCCGCCGGCATGCTGAAAGACCCGATATCGATCCAGGTCAGTGCCAGCAATACCGCCACCAAGACCGTCAGGCAGTGGCTGATCCCGACCGACAAGCGCCGCAAGCCGGAACTGCTGCTGCACCTGCTGAAGAAGCTGAATTGGGGCCAGGTGCTGGTGTTCGTCAAGACCCGCAAGGGCGTCGAGGCGCTGGTCAAGACCTTGCAGGAACACGGCATTTCCTCCGACTCTATCCACGGCGACAAAACCCAGCCGGCCCGCCTGCGCGCGCTGGCCCGCTTCAAGAACGCCGAAGTGCAGCTGCTGGTGGCCACCGATGTCGCCGCGCGCGGGCTGGATATCGAAGCGCTGCCGCAGGTGGTCAACTTCGACATGCCGATCGTGGCGGAGGACTATATCCACCGCATTGGCCGCACCGGCCGCGCCGGCATGGAGGGCGAAGCCGTCTCGCTGGTCTGCGCCGACGAAGTCGATATGCTGAAGGCCATCGAAACGCTGACCCGCCAGGTCATCCTCCGCATCGAGGAACCGGGCTTCGAGGCGGACCACCGCGTGCCGGAAACCGGCCCGAAAGGCGTTGCAGCGGCACTGGCCAAGAAGGCCGCAGCCGAAGCGCCGGCCAAGAAGAAGCGTCCATTCACCGGCCCTGCCGGCGGCAAGGCGGCAACCGGCGGCGCCGCACCAGCGGCAGGCAAGCCGGCAGTGACGGCCCGACCGGCCGGCGGCGACGCGTCGCTGGGCACCTGGACGCCACCTCCGCCATCGGGCAAGCCATCCGGCGGCGCGCGTTCCGCAGGCGGCAAACCCGGCGCAGGCCGCATCTACGGTGGCGGCAAGCCGGCGGCGGCAGCGCCAAAGGGCGAGGTCGTGGTCACCGGCGGACGTGGCGCCAAATCGCTGGCGCGGGCAGCAGGCAAGGCCACCGCCAAGCCTGGCGGCCGCAAGCCCGGTCCACGCTGAGCGCCTGGGCGGCCATGGGCGCCGCCTGATAAAATAGCCACCTTTCCGGGCTGTTGCGGCCCGCGCACCACGTTGGAGAATTGAATGCAGCAATACCAGGAACTGATCCAGACCGTCCTCGATACGGGCAGCTGGCAAGACAACCGCACCGGCATCCGCACGCTGAGCGTACCGGGCGCGATGATGCGCTTCGACCTGCTGAACGGCGGTTTCCCTGCCGTGACGACCAAAAAACTGGCATTCAAATCCGTGGTTGGTGAACTGTGCGCCTTCCTGCGCGCCTCCAGCAGCGCCGCCGACTTCCGCGCGCTGGGCTGCAAAGTGTGGGACCAGAACGCCAACGAAAACAAGCAGTGGCTGGACAACCCTTACCGCTTGGGCGAAGACGACCTGGGTCCGGTCTATGGCGTGCAATGGCGCCAATGGCCAGGCTTCAAGCTGATCCCCGTCGACCAGCCGGCGCAGATCGCCGACGCGCAAAAGAACGGCTTCCGCCTGATCTCGCAGATCGAGGACCAGGGCGTGACCAAGGTCCTGCTGCACAAGGCCATCGACCAGCTGCGTGAGTGCCTGGACACGATCGTCAACAATCCCGGCAGCCGCCGTATCCTGTTCCATGGCTGGAACCCGGCGGTGCTGGATTCGGTCGCTCTGCCGGCCTGCCACCTGCTGTACCAGTTCATTCCGAATCCGGCCACGCGCGAGCTGTCGATGTGCCTCTACGTCCGATCCAACGATCTGGGCCTGGGCACGCCGTTCAACCTGGCGGAAGGCGCCGCGCTGATGCACCTGGTCGGCCGCCTGACCGGCTACACGCCGCGCTGGTTCACCTACTTCATCGGCGATGCCCATATCTACGAGAACCACATGGACATGGTCAAGGAGCAGCTGACCCGCACGCCGTTCCCGGCGCCGCAGTTCCGCATCTCCGACCGCGTGCCGGACTTCGCCAAGACCGGCAAGTACGAACCGGAATGGCTGGAGAAGGTCGAGCCGTCGGACTTCTCGCTGGAAGGCTACCAGCACCACGCGCCGATCACGGCGCCGATGGCGGTATGACCCGACTGGACTTCATCCCCGGCACGCTGTGCGACGAAAGGATGTGGTCCCGTTTGACGCCGCTGCTGGGCAGCGGCTTCGAGTTCAATCACGTCCCGCTGCACAAGGCGCGTACACGCTTGCAGATGCAGGAGCTGATCGCGGCGCACAGCGCGCCGTCGGCGCACATCGTGGCGTTCTCGCTGGGCGCCTATCTCGCCATCGAATACGCGCTGTTGCATCCCGAGCGCGTGCAATCGCTGGTGCTGATCGCGAACTCGGCGCGCGGCCTGAGCGAAACCGAGATCCAGACCCGCCGCCGCATCATCCCCATGTTGAAGAACAATGCCTACACCGGCATGACGCGCATGCGCCTGCGCGAGCTGCTGCATGAGTCGCACCTCGGCGATCAGTCCATCATCGACACCATCCAGCAGATGGCGCTGGAGCTGGGCAAGGATGTTTTGCTGGCGCAGTTCACCGCCTCGATGGAGCGGCCCGACCTGATGGAGCGGCTGGCCGAGATCACCTGCCCGGTGCTGATCGTCGGCGCGACCGGCGACCAGCTGGTCGATCCAGCCCACCTGCAGGAGATGCAGCGCCACCTGCCCGATGCGCAGCTGAAGCTCCACGACGGCACCGGCCACATGATCCCGCTGGAGGCCCCGCAAGCGCTGGCCTCCGACATATCGGGCTTCCGTCCGCTCAGGCCTTGACGATGATCGTGCCGGCCATCTCCTCATGGCCGCTGCCGCAGAAGTTATCGCACAAGAAGCCGAACTGCCCGGCAGTCTCCGGCTTGAGCTTCACCTGCACCGGCTTGCCCATCACAAGATCGGCGCGGATCTTGAAGTCCGGCAGGCTGAAGCCGTGCGGGAAGTCCAGTGCCGTCAGTTCCAGCACCACCGCTTCGCCCTTCTTCAATTCGATCACGTTCGGCGCGAAGCGGAACTTGCGGGCCTCGATCTTGATGACCCTTTCCTTTGCCTTGGCCTGCACGGCGCCAAGTGCAACCAGCGCCAACGGGGCGCACATCAGCAGTCTACGTTTGGTCAACATAACGATTTATCCTTTCATTGCCGGGAATTCGGTGATCTGATACGCCACAGGCTTGGCCTCCGCCTCCACCTCGCGGAAGCCCAGCCCCTTGCCCGGCGCCGCCGGATCCCACGGCAACGGCGTGCGCTTGTCCTGCGAGCCCGGCGCCGGCAACGGGAAGATCAGCGACTTGGCCGCGTGATGCGCGATGTGGCCGCTCATGTGGTGGTTCTCCTGGTGGATATGGCCATAGAACACCGTGACGTTCGAGTACGGCATCAGCAGCGCCATCGCCTGCTCACCGTCGCGCGTGGCCCAGTCCCATTTCGGCGCCAGGTCGAACAAGGGCCGGTGGGTCAACACGACGATGCGCGCGTCCTTCGCCTGCTTGTCCAGATCCGCCTTCAGCCAGGCCAGCTGCGCGTCGCCGATGCGCGCCCCGGGGTCGGAGACGTTGTCGATGGCGATGAAGTGCACGCCCTTGTGATCGAAGCTGTAGTGCGTGGGGCCGAAGAACTCCTGGAACGCCGCGCCGTTGTCGAGCGAGGCGTCATGCTCGCCCGCCAGGAAGTGCACATCCCTGACCTTCAGGCCGCCGGCGATCTGCTTGAACTCCGCCATGCGCCGGCGGCGCTCTGCCGCGTCGTCGGTGGTGTGGGTCAGGTCGCCGGTGAAGACGATAAAGTCCGGTGGCGTGGTCAACGCGTTGACGCTCTCCACCGCCTGCCTGAGCGTGTTCTGGGCTTCCGGATTGGCCGGTCCCTTGTAGCCCCAATGCGAGTCGGACAGCTGCACAAAGTAGAAATCCTCGTAGCCGGCGGCGGCCATGGCCCTGCCGTACAAGCCGGACATGAAGACGGCGCCGCCGCCCACTGCGCCCAGCCTTAAAAATCCTCTGCGATCGATCATGATGTACTCCGTGATGTGGTTGTAAAGACGGCGCCGCGACATGGCATAATCGGCAGGCGACGGTCGTACCGGCTAAAACCCGGAGCGCGGCCCGGATATTCCCGATTATTTTTTTATTTCTCAGCCGGGAATAAAACCCCACCGGGCGGAGTCTTCATCCACTGGACCACTGCAATGGATAAGTATTTGGGCGACGACGATAAAACCGCGCGGTTCGAGGCGATGGCCATGCCGCACCTGGACGCGGCCTACAACCTGGCCCGCTGGCTGACCCGCAACGAGCATGACGCCGACGATCTGGTGCAGAGCGCTTATCTGCGCGCGTTCCGCTTTGCCGACGGCTTTCGCGGCGGCGACGTGCGCGCGTGGCTGCTGACCATCGTGCGCCACACCTATTACAGCGCGCTGCGCGACGGCCACGCGCAGCGCGGCGATGTCAGCTTCGACGAGACGCTGCACGGCGACGACCAATCCACCGATCCGGCCGCCATCGCCGCCAGCCGCGACACCGGCCGCACCGTCAACGCCGCGCTGGCCCAGCTGCCGCAGGCGTTTCGCGAGGTGCTGGTGCTGAAGGAAATGGACGATCTGTCGTACAAGCAGATTGCGCAAGTGACCGAGACGCCGATCGGCACGGTGATGTCGCGGCTGGCCCGCGCGCGCAAGCTGCTGCTGGGGTATCTGAAGCACGGAGAGCAGGATGGAATCTAAACACAGCCAGGAAATGCTGTCGGCGTATCTCGACGCCGAACTGAGTGCGGCCGACCGCCGCCAGCTGGAGGCGCATTTGTCCGGCTGCGCCGATTGCAGCGCCGCGCTGGCGGAGCTGGAGGCGCTGCGCGGCCGGATCGGCGCGGAGGCGAGCCGCCACGCCGCGCCCGAGTATCTGAAGCAGCGCATCCATGCCGCGCTGCGGGCCGAGCCCGGGCAGCGTCCGCGCCGTGCGGCGCCGCGTGCGTGGCCGTGGGCCTGGATCAACCTGGGGCTGGCGGGCGCCGCGACGGCCGCCTTTGTTGTCACGCTGACGCTGTACCTGGGCCAGCCCACCGCCAACGAGCGCATCGAGCAGGAACTGGTGGGCAGCCATTTCCGCGCGCTGATGCCCAACCACCTGGCCGACGTGGCCTCGACCGACCAGCATACGGTCAAGCCCTGGTTCGCCGGCAAGCTGGATTATTCGCCGCCCGTGGTCGACCTGGCGGAGCAAGGCTACCCATTGGTCGGCGGCCGCCTGGACTATCTTCAGCAGCGGCCGGTGGCGGCGCTGGCCTACCGCCACCGCCAGCACATCCTCAACCTGTACATCTGGCCGGACGCCACCGGCCAGGCCAGCGCGCCGCAAGCAGGCATGCGCCAGGGCTTCCACCTGCTGCGATGGTGGCAGGACGGCATGCAGTACTCGGCCGTGTCGGACATGAACCCGCAGGACCTGGCGCAGTTCGCCGCGCTGCTGCGCCAGAAAGTGGCGCAGGCCGACGCGCAGTAGCGGACGCGGTTTTTCGCGGCGGCATGGTATTGTGGCTTGTTTATTCGACCACTTTACTATATGAACAAAAATCTGACCGGCACCGTCGTCGCGCTGGCATTGACGCAGGGCCTGCTGACCGGCTGCCGGGACAAGCCAGCGCCGGCAGCGCCCACGCCGCGTGTGGCGGTCGCCTCCCAGGCAGCCGTCGGCTCGCACGCGCCGCAGCCTGAGGGCGCCTACGACGGAGAGGAACTTGAAATCGCCCAATCCCTGAAGGGCAAGGATTTCACGCTGGAGGTGCTGGTCAACGGCAACGATTCTTTCCGCAACCTGGACATCAGCATGGCAGACGGCGGGCAGGTTCGCCTGTTGCGTTCGGTGTCAGGCCAGGCTTCGGAACTCGCCAACGCGACCTTCGCACCTGGCGACAACTTTGAACTCAAGGACGTGATCCCTGGCGATGCGCGCCAACAAATCCTCTGCAAGGGCAGCCAGCTGCTCAGCCGTGGCGCCGGCACCCTCGGCACATATTCACTCTATCGCATTGAAGGCGACCGCCTTCAGGAGCTGGTCAGCCTGGTCACCGAGCGCGAGGTCGAAGACGGTAATGGCCTTACGCCGCAAAAGCTGCGTGCCACCGTCGAGGAAAGCACGCGCGATGGCCAGCCGCTCATAATTTACCGGGTCAAGGCAGGCAAGCAGGCGGAGCGGACCATCGAGCTGCGCTGGAACGGCACGCTGTTCGAAGACCCTAGCGGCCAGTATGCGAAGATCGCGGCCGAATACACTCCATAAACCGGGCAACGATGAAACGTCCAGTGCTTGCCGCCATCGCGGTCTACCAACGCTACCTGTCGCCGCTGAAGGGCTTCAGCTGCGCCTTCCGCATCCATACCGGCCGGGACAGCTGCTCCCAGTACGGCAAGCGCGTCATCGCCCGCCATGGCACGGTGGCCGGCCTGCTGCTGTTACAGCGCCGCATGGCGGCCTGTGGCGACCTGCACCACCGGCACCAGCCGCCGCGCCCGGTGCTGTCGGCGCGCCACCGCAGGCAGGCCGGCTTTTGCAGCTGGGGCGAGGTGTTCGAGTTCGGCTGCGACTTCTTCACCGACTGGGCGCGCAGCGCTCGCTGCTGCAGCTGGAGCTTCAGCACCGCGCCGACCGAACTCGACGACAACTACACGGAGACCAGCACACGAAGACGCCGCAAGAAATCGGCCGCGCCGAAAAAGGCCGAGCCGAACGACATCAAAAAATGAGCACGCCGGCGCCGACTTAAAACTCTTCCCATTCGCCTTCGCTGCCGGCCATCGCCGGCTGCCTGGCCGCGGACCTGGCTGCGGACCTGGCCGCTGCAGGCGCGGCGGCCGGCTTGACCTTCACGCTCGACTGCAACTGCCTCGACGGCGCGACGGCACGGAGAGCCGGCTTGGGACGCGCCGCCGGTGCGGCGGGCGCAGCACGATGGACGGCGCCATCGAGTTTGAAGATGCTCACCACCTGCGTCAACGCGCCAGCCTGATCCTGCAGCGAGGTGGCTGCGGCGGCAGCCTCCTCCACCAGCGTCACGTTCTGCTGGGTGATGGCGTCCATCTGCCCGATCGCCCCGTTGATCTGATCCAGCCCCGAGGTCTGCTCCTGGCTGGCCTGGGTGATCTCGCCCATGATGTCGGCCACGTGCTGGATGTTGGTGACGATTTCCTGCATGGTGGCGCCGGCCTGGTCGACCAGCCTGGCGCCGCTCTCCACCTTCTCGACCGAATCGCCGATCAGTTCCTTGATTTCCTTGGCGGCGCCGGCCGAACGCTGGGCCAGGTTGCGCACCTCGGAGGCAACGACGGCGAAGCCGCGTCCCTGCTCGCCGGCGCGCGCCGCTTCCACGGCGGCGTTCAACGCCAGGATATTGGTCTGGAAGGCGATGCCATCGATCACGCCGATGATGTCCACGATCTTCTTGGACGAATCGTTGATCGAGCCCATGGTGTCGACCACCTGGGCCACCACGCTGCCACCGCGCAGCGCCACCTCCGACGCCGATTGCGCCAGCTGATTGGCCTGGCGGGCGTTGTCGGCGTTTTGCTTGACGGTGCTGGTCAGTTGCTCCATCGAGGTCGCGGTCTGCGCCAGCGATCCGGCCTGGTCGGTGGTGCGGTTGGACAGATCCATATTGCCGGCCGCGATTTCGCGCGAGGCGCTGGAAATGGTGTCGGTGCTGCCGCGCACTTCATGGACGATGCCGGCCAGATTGTCCTTCATCTTGTCCAGCGCGCTGAGCAGGATGCCAATCTCGTTACCGCCACGCACCTCGTTACGGCCGGTCAGATCGCCGGCCGCCACGCGGGTGGCGATGTCAGTGGCCTGCGCCAGCGGCACGGTAATCGCGCGCAGCATGCCCGTGCCCACCACGATGCCCAAGCCCAGGCCGACGATCAGGATCGCGAACATGGTGTAGCTGGACGTGCTCAGGCGGGAATTGACTTCGGCCTCATCGGCCAGCGCGCGGCCGGTGTCGAACTCGACCAGCGCCTTGAGCGCGACGTCGCCCACGCGGTAGCCCGGATTGATTTTCTTGATCAGGATGGTCTCGGCCTCGTCCCACTGGTTGTTGCGGATCGCGGCGCTGGCGGCGCGCACGTCTTCCACGCCCAGGCCGGCGCTGTCGGCATACCATTTTTCGGCCAGCTTTTTTTGCTCGGGCGAGCTGAGCTTGGACAGATAAGCTTCCCAGCGTTTGCCGATGCGGGTCGAAACCTGGTCGATCAGGTCGAAGTGCACCGTCAGCGCGTGATCGTGGAGCTTGGACCAGGCCAACTCCGGATTGTGCTGCAAGGCTTGCAGGATCTGGCTGCGCCCCAGCTCCATGTCGAGCCGGATGGCGTTCTGCTCGGCCGTATTTTTCTGGTTATCGACCGTGACGTTGCGCAGCAGCCTGACCGACTGGTCGGCGCTGTAGATGCCCATGAGGCCGTTGGCGAGCATGAGCGCGAGGAGCACGCCCAGCGCCCCCATCACCAGCGTCCTGATTCTTAAATTGGCGAACATAAACTCTCCTTGCTTTGATCGGTCGTACATCGCCGGATTACAATACGTGGAATTGGACCGGCCAATTCTCTCGAAAACTCACTTTGTTGCACCTTTTCCTTGCTATACGGCAAATTAATAACGATATGTGGCAGGGCTGCCTATCTTTTGTGGCAAGCATGCCGGCCCTGCAATTTCCGCTATGTCAAAATTTGAACGATAATGACGGCAGCCGCGATCCCGCGCCGCTTCACCTGTTAATTTTCAGTGGTTGTCTGCTAATTGTCATGAATGAAATCACCATCATTGTCGCCATCGACGCCCAGCGCGGCATCGGCCTCAACAACACCCTGCCCTGGCACCTGCCGGAGGACCTGGCGCACTTCAAGCGCCTGACCAGCGGCCACCCCATCGTGATGGGCCGCAAGACCTTCGATTCCATCGGCCGCCCCCTGCCCAACCGGCGCAACATCGTCGTCACCCGCAACGCCGACTGGCGCCATGACGGCGTGGAAGCAGTGGACTCGCTGCCCGCCGCCCTGGCGCTGGCGGGAGAGCAGCCCTTGTTTATTATTGGTGGCGCCCAGATCTTCGAGCAGGCTTTGCCGTTGGCGAACCGCCTCGTGATCACCGAGATAGAATCCAGTTTCGCATGCGATACTTTCTTCCCCGTGCTGGACCACGCACAATGGGTGCAAAGCGAACGCAAGAATTATGAAGCGGCCAATGGCCTGCGCTATGCCATCGTCGAGTGGCAACGCGCCACCCCGTCCACCCCTACCGATAGGAAATAACAACGATGTCTGGAGATGGTTTTCACGTACACGGACCGCATGATCACGCGGTCGAACACGCTGCCCACGGCAGCGATGGCTTTTCCAACAATATCGCCGTCATGACGGCGATCCTGGCCACCGTCGGCGCCACCTTCGGCTACCTGGGCGGCGCCACGCAGAACGACGCGGCGCTGTTCAAGAACAACGCGGCCATCGACAAGACCCAGGCCGCCAATAGCTGGAACTACTACCAGGCCAAGTCCGGCAAGCAGAACCTGGCCGAGCTGGCCATGTCGCTGCCGGGCATCGATCCGAAGAAGTACGAGGCCGACATGGCCCGCTACAAGTCGGAGAAGGAAGACATCAAGAAGGATGCCGAAAAGTGGGAGGAATCCTCTAAAGAGTGGAACCACAAGTCGGACGAGGCCATGCACGAGCACCACCAGTGGGCGCTGGCCACCACCGCCGAGCAGATCGCCATCTCGCTGGCCGCCATCACCCTGCTGACCCGCAAGAAATGGATGATGGGCCTGGCCTACGGCGTGGCCGGCGTCGGCATCGCGCTGGGCGCGTTTGCCTGGTTCCACGTCGATCCGGTCGGCCAGATGCTGGCCAAACTGGGCGGTGGCGCGGTCGGACACTGAACGTGTAATACCGTGGTCATAGTATTGCGGCAACCTTAACCGGGTTGTTGCAATATTTTTTTCCCGCAGCGGCCCCATTTCTGCGAGAATCCCGTTCTTATTTTTTTTATGCGACTGCTCAGTGGGTGGTCGCGCCCTAGTCCGCCCCTCCACACAAAGTCAGGGGCGGCTTGCTTTTTTGGAGACATGCATGAAATTTCGTTTCCCCATCGTCATCATCGACGAGGATTTCCGTTCCGAGAACACGTCCGGCCTGGGCATTCGCGCCTTGGCCGACGCCATGGAAAAAGAAGGCATGGAAGTGGTGGGCGTGACCAGCTACGGCGACCTGTCCCAGTTTGCCCAGCAGCAGTCGCGCGCCTCGGCCTTCGTGCTGTCGATCGACGATGAGGAATTCGGCGGCGGCTCGGTCGAGGAGACCGACACCGCGCTGAAGTCGCTGCGCGCCTTCGTCGAGGAAATCCGCTACAAGAACGCCGACATCCCGATCTACCTGTACGGCGAAACCCGCACCTCGCGCCACATCCCCAACGATATCCTGCGCGAGCTGCACGGCTTCATCCACATGTTCGAGGACACGCCGGAGTTCGTGGCGCGCCACATCATCCGCGAAGCCAAGTCCTACCTGGACGGCCTGTCGCCGCCGTTCTTCCGCGCGCTGGTACACTACGCCAACGACGGCTCCTACTCGTGGCACTGCCCCGGCCACTCCGGCGGCGTGGCCTTCCTGAAGTCGCCGATCGGCCAGATGTTCCACCAGTTCTTCGGCGAGAACATGCTGCGCGCCGACGTCTGCAACGCCGTCGAAGAGCTGGGCCAGCTGCTGGACCACACCGGCCCGGTGGCCGCGTCCGAGCGCAACGCCGCCCGCATCTTCAACGCTGACCACTGCTACTTCGTCACCAACGGCACCTCGACCTCGAACAAGATGGTCTGGCACTCGACGGTGGCGCCGGGCGACATCGTCGTGGTCGACCGCAACTGCCACAAGTCCATCCTGCACTCGATCATCATGTGCGGCGCGATTCCGGTGTTCCTGATGCCGACCCGTAACCACCTGGGCATCATCGGTCCGATTCCGCTGGAAGAGTTCACGATGGAGAGCATCCAGCGCAAGATCGAGGCCAACCCGTTCGCGCGCGAAGCCGTGAACAAGAAGCCGCGCATCCTGACCATCACCCAGTCGACCTACGACGGCGTGGTCTACAACGTGGAGACCCTGCGCGAAATGCTGGACGGCCAGATCGACACCCTGCACTTCGACGAAGCCTGGCTGCCGCACGCCACCTTCCACGATTTCTACAAGAACATGCACGCGATCGGCAAGGACCGCCCGCGCGCCAAGGAGTCGATGATTTTCTCGACCCAGTCCACCCACAAGCTGCTGGCCGGCCTGTCGCAGGCCTCGCAGGTGCTGGTGCGCGAGTCGGAGTCCGTCAAGCTGGACCGCGACGCCTTCAACGAGGCCTACCTGATGCACACCTCGACCTCGCCGCAATACTCGATCATCGCCTCGTGCGACGTCGCCGCGGCCATGATGGAGGCGCCGGGCGGCACCGCGCTGGTGGAAGAATCGATCCTTGAGGCGCTGGACTTCCGTCGCGCGATGAAGAAGATCGACCAGGAATGGGGCAAGGACTGGTGGTTCCAGGTGTGGGGCCCGCAGGAGTTCGCCGAGGAAGGCATTGGTTCGCGCGAGGACTGGGTTATCCGCGCCGAGGACGACTGGCACGGCTTCGGCAAGCTGGCGCCGGGCTTCAACATGCTGGACCCGATCAAGGCCACCATCGTCAACCCGGGCCTGTCGCTGGACGGCCAGTTCGCCGAGACCGGCATTCCGGCGTCCATCGTCACCAAGTACCTGGCCGAGCACGGCGTGATCATCGAGAAGTGCGGCCTGTACTCGTTCTTCATCATGTTCACCATCGGCATCACCAAGGGCCGCTGGAACACGCTGCTGACGGCGCTGCAGCAGTTCAAGGACGATTACGACAAGAACCAGCCGATGTGGCGCATCCTGCCGGAGTTCGCGGCCGCCAACCCGACCTACGAGAAAATGGGCTTGCGCGACCTGTGCCAGCAGATCCACGATTTCTACAAGGCCTACGACGTGGCGCGCCTGACCACCGAGATGTACCTGTCGGACATGATCCCGGCCATGAAGCCGTCGGACGCCTTCGCCAAGATGGCGCACCGCGAAATCGAGCGCGTCGCCATCGACGAGCTGGAAGGCCGCATCACGTCCATCCTGCTGACGCCTTACCCGCCGGGCATTCCGCTGCTGATCCCTGGCGAGCGCTTCAACAAGACCATCGTCGACTACCTGCGCTTCGCGCGCGACTTCAACGAGCGCTTCCCCGGCTTCGAGACCGACGTGCACGGCCTGGTCAAGCGCGAGGTGGACGGCAAGCGCGGCTACTTTGTGGATTGCGTCAAGCAATAAACTCCAGTTGTATAGACAAGAAAAGCGGCTTCGGCCGCTTTTTTTTTTGCTTATGGCCATTTTGATAGCACTGTTGGCAATTTCTGCGATCAAAAACACCAAATTTACACAGAATAAAGTTTAGTCGCACGTGTCAATATTCAAATATTATGTTGCCCAATTGTGACATTATCAAAAATTAATATTCATGTTCTTCTATATAAGTTCTCATAAAAATGCGCTATCTTCGCCCAAAATCAGCTAAAAGAATTTTCAATTGTCAATGTTTCCTAACACCAATGAAAACCGAAAATACCGCAGATTCAGATTTTTCCTATAATCAGCTCCATCGAATCTTTACTTGGAGCAACAAATGCACACAGGAAAATTTCAGCGCAGTATCGGTGTCATAGCCATCCTGGCTTTGAGCGCCTGTGGCGGCGGCAATAACGCCGGCACCTCCTCTTCTGGCGGCACCCTGGAACGCCTGCTATCGAGCGTCGGCCTGAGCGACACCAACACCAATACCACGACCGCGGCGTCCACCGCCAGCGCTACCAGCCCCGCTACGGGCCGGGTCCGCATGGGTGCCAGCACCGAAGCCACCGCGCAGATCACCCCTGCGGAGGCGTCCCGCTTCCTGACCCAGGCCACGTTTGGCCCCACCATCACCAGCATCAATGCCGTGGCAGCAAGCGGCCGCGACGCCTGGATCACCAATGAGTTCACCAAGCAGCAAAACGGGCACCTGACCTATTTAAATGGTCTGGTGGCAACCCAAGGCCCGGCCGCGATGAGTATCGATAATCTCAACGCCAATATTTGGCGGCAAATGGTGGCCGGCGACGACCAGCTACGCCAGCGTGTCGCTTTCGCCCTGTCGCAGATATTTGTCATCTCTCAGCAGGACAGCAACATCTATATGCGCCCCGCGGGAGTCGCCTCGTACTACGACGTGCTTGAAAAATATGCCTTCGGAAACTATCGCGATCTGCTGCAGGCGGTCGCGCTGCATCCGATGATGGGGCTGTACCTGAGCCATTTGCACAACCAGAAGGAAAGCGGCACGCGCATGCCGGACGAGAATTTCGCGCGCGAAATCATGCAACTGATGTCCATCGGCCTCTACCAGTTGAACCCGGATGGCACGCCCACACTGGTCAACGGCAAGGAGGTGGAAACCTACCGTCACGAGGATGTCGCCGGCCTGGCCAAGGTGTTTACCGGCTGGAGCTGGGCCGGCCCGGACCGCACCGAGGCCCGGTTTATGGGCGTAACGGTCGATCCGACACGCGAGTTTGTGCCGATGCTGATGTACCCGGCCTATCACTCGATTTCCGACAAAACCTTCCTGGGCGTTACCGCAGTAGGCGGCGCAACCGGCGAGCAAGATCTGAAGCTGGCGCTCGATACGCTGTTCAACCATCCCAACGTCGGTCCGTTCATCGGTCGCCAGTTGATTGAACGGCTGGTCACCAGCAACCCCAGCCCCGCGTACGTCGGCCGGGTGGCGGCAGCCTTCGCCGACAACGGCCAGGGCGTACGCGGCGACATGAAAGCGGTCATCCGGGCCATTCTGCTCGATCAGGAAGCGATGACGCCTGGCAGCACCGCCAAGATGCGCGAGCCGGTGATACGCCTGACCAACTGGATGCGCGCGTTCAACGCCAAGGCCAGTACTGGCTTGTACATGATCGGGCCGCTGGACGATCCGGCCATGGGCCTGGCTGAGAGCCCGCTGCGATCGCCAACCGTGTTCAACTTCTACCGCCCTTCATACTCGCCGGCCAACACCACACTGGAGACGGCAGGACTGGTGGCGCCGGAAATGCAGATCACGGCCGAGCCTTCGGTGATTGGCTATCTGAACTACATGCAAAACGCCATTGTCTGGGGCACCGGGGTCGGCAGTGCGATCAAGCCCAACTACAGCACCGAAATCGCCCTGGCCGCGACGCCGGACCTGCTGCTGGACCGTATCAACCTCCTGCTCATGAACGGCAATATGTCCACCACGCTGCGCAGCCAGATCCTGGCCGCCCTCAACAACGTGCCGCAGGCGGTACCCAACGGAACCAACGACGCCAAGGTCACCGAACAGAGAAGCTACCGGGTCTACGCCGCCATTTTCCTGGCCATGGCCTCGCCTGAATACATCATCCAGCAATAAGGAGCACAACATGTCCAACCATCACCCATCCCGTCGCCGCTTCCTGGGCAATATGCTGGCGCTGGCCGGCGGCAGCGCCGCGCCCTTCACTCTCAACCTGGCCGCCATGGGCACGGCGGCGGCGCAGACCGCCAGCGACTACAAGGCGCTGGTCTGCGTGTACCTGGCCGGCGGCAACGACAATTTCAACACCCTGCTGGCCACCGACAGCACGTCCTGGAGCGAATATATGCGCATCCGCAACGTCGGCGGCAGCAACGACACGATCGCCCTGCCAGCGGTGGGCGCGGTCGGCGGCGTGCTGCCGATCACCCCGCTCACCACGCAAGCCGGCCGCAGCTTCGCCTTGCATCCCAGCCTGCAGCCGTTAAAGACGCTGTTTGACGCCGGCCGCGTCGGCATCGTCTCGAATGTCGGCACCCTGATCCAGCCCACCACCAAGACCCAATATCTGGCGAGCAGCGTGCCGGTGCCGCCACGCCTGTTTTCCCACAACGACCAGACCGCGATCTGGCAATCGCTGCAGCCCGAGGGCAGCAAGACCGGCTGGGGCGGCCGCATGGCCGACATGATGATGTCCTCCAACAGCAACGCCACCTTCACGTCCATTTCCAATGCAGGCAACGCGCTGTTCCTGAGCGGTGCCAGCGCCCGCCAGTTCCAGATCAGCGGCACCAGCATGGCACCCATCCTCAACCTGGACGGCAACCTGTACGGCACCAGTGCCAGCGCCAATCCGCTGCGCGCCATCATCACTGCCGACCAAAGCAACCTGTTCCAGAAAGAGCATGCGGCGGTGGTGCGCAACGCCATCGCTGCGCAAGCGACGCTGTCTGCCGCCATGCCCGCCGCCGGCACCGGCGTGCCCAATCCGACCTGGTATGTCAATCCGGTGAATGGCGTCGCCGCCGTCAATCCGCTGGCGGTGCAATTGCAGACGATCGCGCGCATCATTGCCGGCCGCAACACCCTGGGAGCCAAACGCCAGGTGTTTTATGTCAGCCTGACCGGCTTCGACACGCACGATATACAAAAGTCCAAGCACGCCGACCTGATGGCCAAGCTGGCGCACGCCCTGGCTTATTTCGACAGCACCATGGCCAGCCTGCAGGGCATCGACATGCGCAAGCAAGTCACGTTATTTACCGCCTCCGATTTCGGCCGCACCTTCTCCAGCAACGGCGACGGCACCGACCACGGCTGGGGCAGTCATCACTTCGTGATGGGCGGCGCCGTCAAGGGGCAGGACATTTACGGCGCCATGCCGACCACCGGCCTCGGTCACGAGTTGGATGTGGGCTCCGGCTCGCTGCTGCCGACCACGTCGGTCGACCAGTACGGTGCCACGCTGGCCAGCTGGTTCGGCCTGACCGCCACCCAGATCGTCGACGTGTTCCCGAACATCGCCAACTTCAGCAATCGCAACCTGGGCTTCATGTCCTGATCACGCGGGCGCGCGTCAGCACGTTGAGCACGCCCGCTTATCGGCTACTTCAGCACCCGTCACCGTGGCTTTATGAGATGATGCCGGATCCGCAACAAGCGCCCGCGCATCCCTCATGGACAAGCAACTGGTATTCATCTGTTTTCTGACGTTCGTGATACACATCATCGGCACCCTCGCCTACTCGGTGAGGATAGCCGGGGTGCGCACCCGGCGCATCGCCGTGTCGCTGGCCCTGTTCAGCATCCTGGTGCTGGTGTCGCGCACCTCCAATTCCTTCCTCGGCCCCTTCCTGGCCAAGCGCATCGAGCTGAGCCTGGCCCAGCCGCTGGCGGCCGACCATGTGCTGTCCGACCTGCGCTGGCTGCTGCTGGCGGCCACGCTGGCGACGCTGGCCGGGGCGATCCTGATCCCGACCTTCCAGCGCGTGTTCTGCCGCGCGGTCGAGCATTTCCAGGTGCACCGCTCGGTGCCCAAGCTACTGCTGCACGGCTTTTTCAAGGGCGGGCTGTCCTACGTTAAGGACGTGGCCGCCATGCCGTCGACCGGGAATGTGCGCGGCCTGCGCGACAGCGGCAGCGTGTCGATGTCGGTGACCTTGCTCAACGTCGGCGCGGTGGCGCTGTGGACCGTCGGCGTGTTCGCCTCGCTGTACGCGGGCGTGCTCGATCCCGAAGTGCGGGTCACGTCCAGCACGCTGTCCTCCATCATCAACGGCGGCGCCACCGTGATGATGGCGGTGTTCATCGATCCCCACATGTCGGGCATGACCGACGACGTGGTCGAAGGCCGCGTCAGCGACACCCAGTTCCGCCGCGCCGTGGTCTGGCTGGTCGGCAGCCGCCTGGCCGGCACGCTGCTGGCGCAGATGCTGCTGGTGCCCTCGGCCGCCCTGATCGTCTGGGTGGCCAAGGTGCTGTGATCAGCCTGCCACGCCCACCGTCAGCGTCGCCACATAACCGTCGGTGGCGTTGCCGGTGACGGTGGCCAGCTGCAGGGAATAACCGTCGCTGAAGATGTTGTCGGTGGCGTAGCTGATCTGCGCCAGGTTGCGCACGCTGGCGCTGTAGCCGGCGGCGGCGTAGACCTCGTTGAGCGTCGCCATCGGGAAGGTGAACTGCGAGGTCTTGATGCGGTTGGCCGCGCTGGTGCTCCTGGCCAGTGTCGGATAGACCTCGAAGTGCACGTGCGGCATGCGGCCCGAATAGCAACCGGGGAAGATGGTCTGGAACGTGACGTTGCCGCTGCTGTCGCTGGCCTGCACGCCGCGCAGGTAGTTCTGGTCCGTGACCCCGTTCGAATACAGCGAGTAGTTGCCGTCGCGGTCGCAGTGCCAGAGATAGACCGCGTAGCCGGACAGCACGGCGCAACTGCCGTTGGCGTTGACGATCTGCAGCTTGATGGTCAGCGGCACGCCGGCCGCGACGCCGGTCGGGCCGTTGAAGCTGCTGCGGATGTCGCTGCGCACCACGCCCGACTGCGTCAGCACGTTGACCACGCCGCCGTTGTTGCTGTTGGTGCCGTCGCCCGGATACGGGCCGCCGGTTTCCTCGGGGATCACTGCGCACGAGCTGGCCGGGGTGGTGGTCGTGGTGGTCGAGGCGGTGCCCGACGTCGAGGTGGCACTGGTGCTGTCGCTGGACGATGAGCCGCCTCCGCCGCAGCCAAGGACCGGCAGCGCCGAGGCCCCGGTCAGCAGCCAGCGCAAGGTCTGGCGACGGCCGGTGGCCAGGTTCAACATGGCGCTCAGGTCGGCCGCCAGGCAGTGCTCGTGGGTCTCGTCGTGGAATGGCATTTCTTCTCCTTGCGTATAAAAGTGCGTCACGGACGCGGCATGCGGCGGGCTTCGCCTTCCACCTGTTTCTTGCGCTGCTCCGGAGTCAGCACGCCCAGCAGCTTCTGTTCGGTGCGCACATGCTGCAAGGCGATGTTGGCCATCGCCGTCGCGGCATCCTTGGCCAGCGCTGCGGCCTTGGCATCGTCGTACTGGTCAGCGCCACCCAGCGCGCGCAAGGCTTCGTGCGCCTTGGCGGCGGCTTTGCCCTGGTCGCGCAGATACGGTTCCTGCGCATACAGGATGGCAAAGACCTTGTCTTCCTGCGCCTCGCTCAGTTCGATGCCGTGCACGAACGGCGGACGGCCGAGCATGCCGGGGCCGCCAAACGGCGGCATGCCCGGGTGGAAGCCCGGACCGGGGCCGCGGCCGGCGGCGCCATGTTCCGGGCCGTCCTGCCTCATCATCGATGGGCGGCCGCCATCGTCGCCTCCCAGGTCATCGGCACGGACGGCGCCGCCCGCGGCAAACAGCGGCAACGCCATGGCGGCGGCCAGCAAGATATTGTGTAAGCTGGTTTTGGGAGTTTTCATACAAACAATCCTTGGTTGGTAGGGAGTGGCCATTCTCTGGCCGCCCCGTGTAAAGCGCCGTAAGCCACGGGTAAATCGATGTAAAGATGGCCGTTTTGACACCCAATTGGTGCCAGGCAACGCGTTGTAAATCGGGGTAAAAGACCGCCGGCCCGGCCTGCTTGGCTGATATGATCGGCGCATCGACATAGAAAGAAACGCGCGGCATGAAGAGCAAAGTACTGCTGATAGACGACGACATCGAGCTGGTGGGCATGTTCAAGGAATACCTGGAACAGGAAGGCTTCGACGTCAAAATGGTGCACGACGGCGAGGCCGGCACCGCCGAGGCCTTCACCGGCCTGTATTCCATCGCCATCCTGGACGTGATGATGCCGCGCATGAACGGCCTGGAGACGCTGCGCCGCATCCGCACCAACAGCCAGCTGCCCATCCTGATGCTGACCGGGCGCGGCGACGATACCGACCGCATCGTCGGCCTGGAGCTGGGCGCCGACGACTACGTGGCCAAGCCGTGTACCCCGCGCGAGCTGACCGCCCGCATCCGCGCCATCCTGCGCCGGTCGCAAAGCGCGCCGCTCGACAACGGCACAGCGGCCGCGCTGACCGTCGGCCAGCTGACCATGTGGCCGGAACAGCGGCGCGCGGCCTGGGCCGGCAACAAGCTGGAACTGACCAGCACCGAATTCAACCTGCTCGAAGTCCTGGCCCGCAACGCCGGCCGCCCGGTCAGCAAGAGCGCCTTGTCCGAACAGGGGCTGGGCCGGCCGCTGGCGCGCTTCGACCGCAACATCGACGTCCACCTGAGCAGCCTGCGGCACAAGCTCGGCACCATCGCCGACGGCCGCTCCTGCCTGCAAACCGTGTACCGCCTGGGCTATCAGCTGATCAAGGAGTAGCCCGTGGGCCGTCTGTTCTGGAAGTTTTTCGTCTGTATCCTGCTGGCGCAGCTGACTGCCACCGTCGGCATCGGCGGCGCCATCTGGCTCAAGAACCGCGATCAGCAAGCCAACCAGGCCAACGACCTGGACACCAGCCCGCCGGCCGAGATGGCGATCAGCTCGGCCGCCGCGACACTGGAGTTCGGCGGCGTCAAGGCACTGCGGCGTCTGCTGGAGAGTATGGAGCGGCACAAGGTGTTCGCAGTCGACGAGCAAGGCCATGAGCTGCTGGGGCGCACGATCAGCGCCGCCATGCTGCGCGAATCGCACACCCTGCTGAAGCAGGACGGCAAGCGGCACGTGGTGCGCCAGGTCGGCGACCCGGAAGGGAAACGATATATATTATTTATACCGTCGCATGGCTTGGGTCTCGACCGTCCACTGATGGCCGGCCTGGGCAGTACGCAAATGGCGCTGCAAAGCGGACCGGGGATGCCGCACGGCGGCCGGCCCGACGCGCCAGGCGGTGCCGGTCCAGGCCCCGATCCCCGCTTCGACCCCAGTCGCGCCGGCCCGCCGCCGGACGCCCCTCCGGGCAACGACCGCGGCTACGGCGGTCCTGGCGGTCCTGGCGGCCCCGGCGGCCCCGGCGACATGCGCGGCCCGCGCTTCCAGCCGCCGACCTTGTGGGTGCCGATCGCCGCCGCCACGATGGCCAGCCTGCTGTTCTCGATGCTGCTGGCATGGTACTTCTCGCGGCCGATCCGTGCGCTGCGGCAAGCCTTCGACGCCGCCGCCGGCGGCGACCTGGCGCCGCGCTTCGGCGCGGCCGGCAACGGCAGGCGCAACTCCGAGCTGAACGACCTCGGCCGCGACTTCGACCGCATGACGGCGCGCCTGCGCAGCCTGATCGACGGCCAGACCCGCCTGCTGCACGACGTCTCGCACGAACTACGTTCGCCCTTGGCGCGCCTGCAGGCGGCGATCGGCCTGGCGCACCAGCAGCCGGAAAAGCTGGCGGCCTCGCTGGAGCGCATCGAGCGCGAAAGCGTGCGCATGGATAAACTGGTGGGAGAGTTATTGACGCTGGCCCGCCTGGAAGCGGGCGCCATCAAGGCCAGCCAGGAAGAAATCAGCATGGCCGAGCTGCTGGAACAAATCGCCGACGACGCCAACTATGAGGCGTCGAGCCAGCAGCGCAGCGTGGTACAGGAAGGCGAAGCCGACGTGCTGGTCGCCGGTCAGGCCGATCTGCTGGGCCGCGCCATCGAAAACGTGGTGCGCAACGCCATCAAGCACAGCCCTGAGGGCGGCGTGGTGCAGCTGCAGACCCTGGCCGATGCCCGCAGCCTGAGCATCCGCGTGCTCGATCGGGGGCCGGGCGTGGCGCCGGACGAGCTGGACACCATCTTCCAGCCCTTCTTCCGCTCCAGCAGCGCCGGCACCGAAGGCCACGGCCTTGGGCTGGCGATCGCCCAGCACGTGATCGAAGCCTACGGCGGCAGCATCAAGGCCAGCAACCGTGCCGGTGGTGGCCTGTGCGTGGAGATGATACTGCCGGTGAAACGCTGACGGCTTAAGCTTTCGGCAAAGTGACGCCGTGCTGGCCCTGGTACTTGCCGTTGCGATCCTTGTACGACACGTCGCACACTTCATCGCTCTCGAAGAACAACACCTGCGCGCAACCTTCGCCGGCGTAGATCTTGGCCGGCAGCGGCGTGGTGTTGGAAAACTCCAGCGTCACATAACCTTCCCATTCCGGCTCGAACGGCGTCACGTTGACGATGATGCCGCAACGGGCATAGGTCGACTTGCCCAGGCAAACCGTCAGCACGCTGCGCGGGATGCGGAAGTATTCCATGGTGCGCGCCAGCGCGAACGAATTCGGCGGAATGATGCAGACGTCGCTCTTCACGTCGACGAAGGAGTTCGAATCGAAGTTCTTCGGATCGACGATGGTACTGTTGATGTTGGTGAAGACCTTGAACTCATCGGCGCAACGGATGTCGTAACCATACGACGAGGTGCCGTAGGAAATGACCTTGCGGCCCTCTTCCAGGCGTACCTGTTCCGGGAAGAACGGCTCGATCATCCCATGCTGCTCCGCCATACGGCGTATCCATTTATCGCTTTTAATCGTCATCGCAAGGCATTCCTAAAGTTCAGGGGCGGCGCAATTGCGCCGAATGCCCAAGATTTTACGCGAAAGCCTGCTTTTTAAGAACTTTTTTACCAGATTCGCTCAGCAGCCCGGCGATCATCTCGCGGGTCGCCTGCGCCGCCAGCGCTGGCGACTCCATCGGGAACAGATGCCCGCCCGGCACAATGCGGAAGTGCTTGCCCACCAGCGCCTGGGTGTGACCGAGGCCGGACTGGCTGGTTTCCCATGAATCGGTGCCGCCGATAAAGCCGATCGGCGCCGGGAACTGGCCCCGGACCAGCTTGGGCAGGTGGTGCGGCAAGCTGGCGTAGATGCTGGTTTCCACCTCGCGGGTAAAGCGCAGCTGCACGCCTTCAGGATGCGGCTTCAGGCCGCTCTCCATGTAGTCGGCCAACACGCCAGGCGCCCAGGCGGCGAACAAGTCCTTGCCGGCGAAGTGCTGGTAGGCCGCCTGTGCGTCCGGCCATACATTGCGGCGGCGGATGGAGAATTTCGCCGGCGGCACGCGGTTGGCATTGCCGCTCATTTTGATCAGGCGCCAGAACAGCGCGCGCCAGCCGGCCACCACCGGCGCGTCGAGCATGACGACGCAGCGCACCAGGTCAGGCCGGGCGTGCGCCACCATCAGGCTGAGCATGCCGCCCAGGGAGTGGCCGACCAGGATTACCGGCTCGTCGTAGCGGGTGGTGAGTTCGTTAATGTATTCGTTGACAAGATTTGGCCAGCCGTCGCTGACCGGGTAACGCGCGCTGTGGCCGTGCATGTCGAGCGCCTGGATATCGAAATCGTCGGCCAGCAGTTCGAAGTACTGGCGGTACACGCCCGCCGGGTAACTGTTGGCATGGGCAAAATGCAGCTTGGGCTTGGTCACAAGCGGTCTCCGTAGGATAGTTTTCGAGCCATTGTAATGGTTCGAACCGCGCCAAGCTTGGGGGAAAGGTTCTAATTTGACATGCCGATACTAACGCAATGCCCAAATCAACCGATGTATCATCCCCGACATGGAACCTATAAACCATGTACCGGCCGCCGACGACGCGCGCGCCTGGGAGTTGCGCGCCGACCCGCTGGCCGATAACACCATCGAACGCATCCTCGGACAATTCGACGGCGCGGCCACGCCCGCCATGTGGACGGCGATCGGCATCGTCAACCGCGAACTGGCGCAATGGCAGACCAATGGCCAGCTGGCCCGCTGGCAAGCCGGCGCCCAGACGCCGGCCGACATCGCCACCGCGCTGCAGGACTACCTCCGCAGCGGCCTGGCACTGCCGGCGTGGGCCGACACTGCCAAGATCGAGCGCGCCGAAACGCTGTTCTTCGACATGAGCATGATGTCCTGCACGCTGCTGTTCTGCTCCAGCCTGCCGGAGTGCTATATGCTGCCCGACCTGTCCGGCGTGCTGCACGTGGCCGGCCAGTTGGAAGGCCATGCCGACTACCGCATCCGCGCCACCGCCGCCATGCTGTTCCCGGTGATGATGAAGCATGGCCTGACCGGCGCCGACGGCGGCGGCGTGGCGCAAACGCTGAAGGTGCGCCTGATCCACGCCACCATCCGGCACCTGATCCTGCGCGGCAGTCCCGCTGCGGCAGCCGCCAAGGGCACGGCGCTTGCGCCGCTGGCGTTGCAGGCCGACGGCGCCTCCAGCCTGCACCAGTCCTTATACGCCTGCGGCTGGGACATCAATGCCGGCGGCCTGCCCTGCAACCAGCAGGAACTGGCCTACACGCTGCTGACCTTCCATTACATCTACCTGCGCGGCTTGCGCACGCTGGGCCTGGGCCTGCCGGCGGCCGACGAAACGGCCTACCTGCACGCCTGGAACGTCATGGGGCATATACTCGGCATCGAACGGCCCTTGATGGCGGAAACCATGGCGGAAGCAGAACAGCTATTCGCGCGCATGCAGGCGCGCGGGCGCGGCCAGTCCTGGCTACCCGATCCACGGCCCAGCCTGGGCGCGGCGCTGATGCAAACCATGCAGGATCAGATTCCGGTGCGCCTGCTGAAACCCTTCCCGGTGCTGCTGACCCGCCATCTGTGCGGCGCCCGGACCGCGGCCGACCTGGGCCTCACCGGCCGCGTGTCGCTGCTGTCGCGCGCCGTGTTCGCGCTGGGCCTGGGCCTGACCCGCGCCTTCGACAGCATGATGCGGCTGTTCGTGCCGGAGTTTTCGATCTGCCGGATGCTGACCCGCGCGGTCGGCTACCGCTTTACCGTCAAGGTGCTAATGGACCAGACCCGTCCTCTCAAGCTGCCCACCGGGCTGTTGAACCAGATGCGCGCAACGATGCAGCATTGGCAGCATGATCCCAAGGCGCCGCAATGGGTCAACAAGCTGGAAGCGCGCCTGAGCGGCCGCGCCGCTCAGTAGACGGTGCGATGTCGCCACCTCTTCCACCTGTGCGGAATTTAGCGGCCGTACCAGTAGCGGGCGTGGGTGTCGCGATATGCGTCCACTTCAACCGTGTCGCCAAAAGCCAGCGTCAGCGCGCCGCTCCGGTCGGTACGCAGGCGTTCGATGTGCATGGCGCCATAGCGCTCGTAGACTTCCGGCTTGGGATGGTGGTAGCGGTTGCGATAGCCGACCTGGAACACGGCGACCGAGGGCTGCACCGCCAGCAGGAATGGCATGCTGGACGACGTGCCGCTGCCGTGGTGCGGCGCGAGCAGCACATCGGCCCGCAACTGGCCGCCAGCGCGCGCCAGCAGCGCGGCTTCCTGCGGCGCCTCGATATCGGCCGCCAGCAGCATCGACCTGGTGCCGGCCGTGATCTTCAGGGTGCAGCCGCGCGCATTCGATTTCAGTGCCACGTCGCCGTAGCTGGCCGCCAGCGGGTGCAGCATCTCGAAGCGCACGCCGTCCCACTCCCAGCGCTGTCCCGCCGCGCAGTGCAGCTGCTGGCGCGCGGCCTTCGCAATCGGATGCAGCGGCGGCAGCGAGGACAGCACCCAGTCGACCCGCACGCCGTCCAGCACCGACAAGGCGCCGCCGGAGTGGTCGGCGTCGCTGTGGGTGACGATGATGCCGTCCAATGCGGCGATGCCACGCGCCTTCAGGTAAGGCAGTATCACGCGATTGCCGGCGTTGGAGGTGGGCGCGTAGACGGGACCGGTGTCGTACAGCAGGCGATGTTGACTGGTCTCGATCAGCAATGCCATGCCCTGCCCCACATCGAACGCGGTAACGGTCATGCGGCCCGACGCCGGATGCGATGGCTCGGCGGCCAGCAGCGGTATCCAGCTCGCCAGGCCCAGCCAACGCACCGGCCAGCCGCGCGGGGCGAGCAGCCAGATGGTGCCGCCCGTGGCCCAGCAGAATAGCCAGAACGGCGGCGTCGGCGCACTCCATACCGCATAACGCAAGCCGCTGAACCATTGCAGGCAGACGGCCAGCCACTCCACCAGCAGATGCGCAAGGCCGAGCACCGGCGCCGCCAGCAGCGAGGGCAGCACGCTGCCGACCAGCGCAAGCGGCGTGACCACAAGGCTGATCAGCGGGATCGCCACCGCATTCGCCAGCGGACTGACCGCCGAGACCTGCGCAAACAACAGCATCGTCAACGGCACCAGGCCGAACGTGACGACGTACTGAGTGTGCGCGCCGAGCAGCAAGGCTTGCCAGAGCCGCTCGCGGCGCGAAGGTCCGCCCGCAGGCGCAGGCCCGGCATCATGCGCGGCACGCGGCGGACGCGCAGGCCGCAGCGCGACGCGTCCAACGGTGGCATACAAGATCGTGGCGACCGCGCCGAACGACAACCAGAAACCCGGCCACAGCACCGCCCACGGATCGATCAGCACCACCACGCCGAGGGCGCTGCACAGCACCTGCGTCACGCTGGCGATGCGGTTCAGCCACAGCGCGACGGCGACCACCGTCAGCATGTACAAGGTGCGCTGCGCCGGCACGCCGAATCCGGCCAACAGCACGTAGGCCAGCCCCACCGTCGCGCCGACCAGTGCCGCCACTTTTTGCGCAGGCAGCAGCAAGGGCAACTGCGCACGCGTGAAGAACGAGTGGCGCCACAAGTTGAAAGCCCCCAGCGCGAACAGCCCCGCCACCATCGTGATATGCAAGCCGGAGATGGATATGAGATGGCCAATGCCGGTCCGGTTGAAGACATTCCAGTCGGATTGGTCGATGCCGCGCTGATCTCCAACCACCAGCGCGACGATTACGCCGGCGTAAGGCTTGCCCGGCAGCGCAGCCAATATGCGCGCCCGCAGCACCGCACGGGCATGTTCGATCACGTTGCCGACGCTGAGAACGAAACCGTCCAGGCGCAAGTTGCCGGGCGCCGGCCGCACATAGCCGGTCGCGCGCAGGCCTTGTTCCAGCAGCCACGCTTCGTAGTCGAAGCCATATGGGTTGGCATTGCCGTGGGGGCGTTGCAGCCGCACGGTCAGCTGCCAGCGCTCGCCGGGCTGCACATCGCCGACCTCAGTTACCTGGTCGCGGAAGCCCGCGTACCAGCCCAGCGAGATATGCGGAGGCACCGCGGCCTGCGCGCCGTTCAGCACGCGCTCCACCGCAAAGTTGAACCGCACGCCTTGATCGAAGCGGTACGGCAGATTGTCGATCGTGCCTACCAGAGTAAAATCGCGGCCCTCATCGGCGGGGGCCAGTTGTGGCGCCAGCACGCGGCTGGCCATCCAGGCGGCCCAGAAGAATCCCACCGTGCCGCCGGCCAGCAGCGATGTGGCGCTACGCAACGCGGTCGCAGCGTACGCGCTGAAACGGCAAACGCGCCGCAGCAGCCAGCCGCGCCACAACGCCAGCCAGATGGCGAGCAACAGCGCGGCCGCCACGCCAGAGGATGCAGAGGGCAGCGTCGCCTGCGTTTGCAGCAAGCCCGCTCCCGCAGCGAAGCCTGTCATCACCGCCCTCATCGCGCCGCCGCTCCTCAAGTATCGCAACAGTCCGATACTACGCAGTAGTGCTATGGCGACGTGAGTGACCTTATCGTACCTTGATGCAGATCATCCAGCGGCCTGCATCTGCATCACGCAGGCTAGGACGGGCTATTTTGCTTTTTCAGCAGTTGAGCGCCCTTGGCCCCGATCAAATAGGAAACACCCGCTGTATTACCGGTTACGGGAGTAGGTGCAATTGAAGCGTCAATAACACGAAGACCTGAAATGCCATGTACTTTAAGGTCCGGCCCCACTACTGAACTAAGCGGATCAGTACCCATTGTGCAGGTGCCAATGTAGTGCTGAATTGATACGGCAAATCGTTTAATATAGTCCTCAAGGTATTCGTCAAAAGACGTTTCCAAACCAAACCAAAACCAACCATCAGGTGCCGAAGGGCATGGAAATACGGTGGGCAGTAATGGTATCCCCCGCCAATCGTTCATCGCATCGTCCCATGAAATTTTGAGGGAAAGTTTAAGAGCGGATTTACATTGCTCAATGTCTGCAGGATCGCTCAGATAGTTCGGATCAACCAAAGGCAATACACACGGGTCGTTGGAAGCGAGCGTGATTGATCCACGGCTTTTAAGATGCATGGCTGCCATGCCGACGCTGTAATATGGAACATTCGGTATTTGCGGTGCGCCAGGAAGGTCGCTGCTGCAAACCTGCATTTCAAGGTTGACTTCCGCATATTTCGGATTTTTTGGGTCAAAATCCGGTTTATCAGATGCAAAAGCTCCCGACGTTATAAAACCGTACGGCTGTGCAGGCAATTGTTTTTTCTGGACAAACAGGGATGGCAGTCCAAGATCGTCGTAGAAATTCTTTCCCACAGCAGGCAAATCTTTTATTACCTTTATATCAAGCGCCTTCAGCTCATGTTTAGGCCCAACCCCGGAATGAAGCAGTATTTTAGGGCTGGCGATAGTGCCTGCGCTTAAAATTACCTCCCGCTTTACATAAACAGTTTTAAACTCCTTGTCTTTGTGATAGTACACCCCGGTCGCGGTCAGTTCGCCCTCTTCATTAAAAAGAATTTTATGTACAAATGCGCCGCATTCAACTTTTAATTTTTCTGGCTGGTTCGCGCTACCAATGTATTTTTCATAGCTGGTTGTACGCCTGGAACCCGCCCCGTCTTTGTCAATCGCAAACTGAAATGGTACGCAACCAAATTCGGTTTTATTTGAGTTGTAATTTTCATTATATGGCAGCCCCTGGCTTTCTGCCGCCGCAAAAACACTATTCACCCATTCATCGGGTTCACCTTTAACGATGCCTATTTTCTTTTCGAATTCATCAAAAAGCGGCTCAAGGCTTTCATAACCCCATCCGCTACAGCCAAGGCAATTTTCCCAATGATCGTAGGTGGTTTTTCCACCCCGCACATAAACCATGGCATTGTGGATTGTGCAACCGCCAAGTCCCTGTGACTGTTGCATAGATAGCGTTCGTTGGTTGAGGTTTTGTTGAGGGACGCTTTGATACCCCCACTCAATATCTTTGTCGGCCTGCACGAGGAACCAACGTTGGGGGTCCCATACATTCTGGTTGCCAGCATCAATAGCGCCGCCAGCTTCCAGAAGAAGTACCGTAAATCCGTCCGCTGCAAGGCTGCTTGCAACGATAGGGCCGGACGCTCCTGCGCCAATGACGACATAGTCATATACCGTGCTGCTATTTTCAATTTTACTGTTCACTTTATAGTCCTGTTTTAAGGTTCAGGTTAAAAACATTCCGGTAAAACAAATAGATCAGCCGGTACGGTAAGCGGTCAGCTGGTTCTGCATCAGGTGGAAGTACAAGCCATCACGTTGCTGGATCAGCTCCGCGTGCGCGCCCTGCTGCACAACCTCACCACCTTGCAGTACCAACGCGCGGTCTGCCTTGACAATGGTCGAATAACGATGCGCGATAACGATGGTGGTGCGCCCTTCCATCAGCTTGTCCAGCGCCTGCTGCACTTGCAGCTCGCTGGCCGAATCGAGCGCGCTGGTGGCTTCGTCGAGGATCAGTATCTTCGGATCGCGCAACAAGGCGCGGGCGATCGCGATGCGCTGCTTCTGCCCGCCGGACAGCTGCACGCCACGCTCGCCGACCACGGTGTCGTAACCGTGCGGGAAGCCGTCGATAAAATCGTGCGCGTTGGCCAGCCGCGCGGCATCGGCCACTTCGTCGCGCGTCGCCGGACGGTCCGGCACCGCGAAGGCGATGTTCTCAAAGATGCTGCCGGAGAACAGCGACGGCTCCTGTTCGACGATGGCGATGTGCTCACGCACGCCAGCAACGTCCAGCCGCTCCGACGGCACCCCGTCGAAGGCGATGCAGCCGCTATGCGGTTGGTAAAAGCCCAGCACCAAGCTGGCGATGGTGGACTTGCCCGCCCCCGACGCACCCACCAACGCGACGCACTCGCCCGCCGCGATCGTGAAGCTCACGCCGTCGAGCGCCAGTTTCTCCGGCCGCTCGGGGTAGACAAAACTGACGTCGCGGAACGCCAGGTCGCCACGCAGCGTTACAGCGTGCGCAGGCGACGGGGCAGGCTGCGCTTCGCTCTCGATAATCTCGAACACCCGCTCAGTGGCGCCGATGGTGCGCATCCAGTCGCTCCAGAAATCGCTGACCGCGCCCGACGAACTGGTGACCATACCGGCGTAGATCACAAAGCTGGTCAGCTCCCCGACCGACAAGCTGCCCTGGCCGATCATGCGCGCCGCGCCCCCAGCCACAAGGTCACCAGCAACGCCAGGTACATGACGAACGACGACACGCCGCGAAACGATGCGACCAGGCGCGTGTTGGAGATGGCCGCCGTCAATGCACGTGCGGTGGCGTCGGCATATTTGGCGCCGGCGCCGCGCTGCTGGTTGAACGCATGCACCAGCCGGATGTTGGTGAAGTATTCGTGCGCCACGCCACCGCATTCGGCCTGGCGCAGCTGGATGTCACGCGAGCGCTGACGCACGCGCTTGCCCAGCCAATCGCCCATGTACAGCGTCAACGGCACGTAGACCAGCAAGATCAGGCTGAGCACCGGAGAGATCAGCAGCAGCATGACGACGCAGCCGGCCAGCACGCATAGCGAGCGCAGTGAGATGGCCAGGCCCATGGTCAGCGTGTCGTGCAGGATTTCGACGTCGGCCGACAGGCGGCTGGTCAGCTCACCGACGTTGTGCTTGTCGTAGAAGCCCACCGGCTGTCGTATCAGCGCGCCATACAGCAAGCGGCGGATGCGCGCGACGATCATGTGCCCGGTCGACTCGAACAGGTAGAACCGCATGGTGGTCGCCACCGCTTGCAGCGCCAGCACCGCCGTCACGATCGCGGCGAAGGGCGCGAACCAGCTGCTGTCGTTCTTCAAGCCGATATGGTCGATGAAGTACGACAGCGCCCTCGGATAGCTCAATTCCACCAGCACCGTCAGCGCCATGAACAACAGGCCCAAGGCCAGGCGCGGCGCAAACACGCGCAGCAGCGCCAGCCTTTGCAGGTGCGGATTGCTCATGCGGCGGCCACTTCGTCCATCTGCGCGCGCAGGCTAAGCCAGTCGTCGTCGCCGATCAGGCCTGCCGCCTGCAAGTCGCCGGAGGCGCCGATGAACAGGTAGTAAGGCGCATACATCGCCGGATTCAGCCGCGCATAGCGGCGTGCGCTGACACGTACGGTGGCGGTGCGCAGCGCATCGTCGGTCAGAAAACGCCGTAGACGCCACGCTGGTTCGGCGCTGACCAAATAGATTTTCAGCCCGGCCTCTTGCGCCGGCGCCACCAGGCCGGCGATCTCCGCCAGCTTGCTGCGGCAGGTCGGGCAACGGCTGGACAGGAACAGCAGCGCAACCGCCTGCTCTACGCCGGGCAACATCACCGGCGTACCGTCATCGAGCACGCGTCCCATCACCGAGGCAACCTGCGCGCCCACCTGCAACGGCTGCGCGGCGCGCGAAGCGAGGAGCCGGACAATCAGCTCGTGCAGCCGGGCCAAGCCCGCCGCCAGCACCATGGCGACGGCGGCAGCCAGCGTCCACTGCATCGGATTCCAGCGCACGGCAGGCGCGGGCCAATAAAGCCAAGCGGCGATGACGACGATCAGCAGCGCGTTGCGCAGCAAGTCATAGGCGGACAAGGGACGATCCGCCTCGCCGAAGCAGCTGCAACGCACGCTGTCGGCGGTGACGTATTTGAAGCCGACGAAGACCGTAAAAAGTACCAGCAGCGTCAACGCGGCCGGCATCGCGATAGCCCTGGCCTGCGTGTCGCTGAACAGCATGAAGGCCAGCGCCGCTTCAGCCGATATCACGAGCGGCGCCAGCACCGCGCCGGCGTCCGCGCTCATGCCCATGGACTCGCTCAGGTTGGCGCGGAAGCGCAACGGCGCACGCAGTTTGCCGACGACGGCCAGCAGGAAAACGCCGCCGACCAGCAAGCGCACCACCAATGCCGCTGCCGCCGTCGCGATCATGCGGTGCCCGACCAGCGTGGCAGCAATCCGTCTTGCCGCCGGTAGCGAACCGTCACGCCATCGCGCGTGGCCAGCAAGGCCTCCTGCACCGGCGCCTCGACCGAGGCCCGGGCACCGCCGCCGATATGGGCTTGCAGCATTAGCGAGACATCCCATGTCAGGTCATCGATCTTTGGCTCGCTCCGCACGCGCAGGCCCAGCGACGCCAGCTCGTCGGCCGTGATGGCGTAATGGTGCGAGTGATAGCCTGACATCAGGTGTTCGACGATTTTCGCGCGCGCTTCGGCGTCATGTTGCGGCAGTTGATGGCGCAGCAGCTCCTCGCCGATCTGGCGCAGTTCCAGCGTGGTGCGGTAGAACGCCGTCAGCGTCGGCGGGAACACGCTTGCGCTCAACAGCGCCAAGGCCTCCGCGCGCGCCTGCCCTGCCTCCGCGCCGAACCAGGCGGCGCACATGTCGCCGAACAGCTGGATGTCCTGGGACGATACGGCGCCCGACTCGCCGCCATCGGCATCGCCCTGCAGATGCGGATCGATGGGCGAGAATATGGCCATCTCGCCAGCGATGATTTCGTCGGCCGCCAACGTCAAGAGCGTGGCCGACGACTGGCAATAGAACGGCACGATAAAAGTCAGCCGCTGCGCATACTCGCGCAGCAGCAGCGCGATGCGGCGCGCGGCGTTGACCACCCCACCCCGGCATTGCAGCACCACGTCCAGCTGCTCGCGGCGGCCGATGGCACGCAGCTGCTGGTACAGCGCGGGCAGCATTTCCATGTCCAGCTGGGACGCGGCCATCACCAGCACCCGGCTGCCGCGCAACGTTTCGAGCTGTTTGATTTTCTCCGGCAGATGTTCGTTCAGTGCGTGCGGCATGCTGCCTCCTCCAACAGCTGGCTGGCCAGCGTTTCCAGCAGATTGAATTCGGGGATCAGCTGCTCGATGAAGAGGAACTGTCCGGCGGGATTATTTTCGAGGAAGACGTATTCGCCTTCCGGCGTGACGATCAGATCCAGCGCGCTGAAGTTCAAGCCGTAGCTGGCCACCAGGTCCAGGCAGCGCTGCTCGATCTGCGGCGGCAGCATGGTCGGCTCGTAGCGGATGGGCGCCGACATGTCGCGGCAATCGACTGCCGTGCGGCTGTCGTCCTGGCTGTGGATCTTGGCGGCGAACACGCGCCGGCCGATGACGGTCACGCGCAGCTCGTACTGCTTGGCGATATAGCCCTGGAACTGGCAAGGCAGTTCGGCCACGGCGTCGATGGCTTCCATCATGCCTTCGTCAACGATCGTGGTGGTCAAGCCCTCGGCGACGCAATCGTCGGCGTCCACCTCTTCCGCCGCCAACGACGGCGTCGACATGGCTTTGAAGATCATCCGGTCCGGCAGCTGGCCGCGGAACTGCCGCACCTGCCCGGCCGAATTGGTGATCAGCGTCTCGGGTATGCGAAAGCCCATGCGCTGCGCGCGCTGTAATTGCTCGCCCTTCCACATGGCGCCGCGCATCGTCAGCGGATGGCCGATCCAGTAGCAGTCCAGGCCATACAACAGGCCGAACAAGGCTTGCTCGCTTTCGAGCCGGGCGTAGGCCAGTTCCTGTGCGCCGAGATCGTCGCTGCGATAGGCGAAGTCGCCGGGCTTGCGGGCCCAGACCGCGCCGATTTCGCCGGTGGCGATGCGCGCGCCCGATGGCAGGTGGCGGATCTCGCCATGGCAGCCGTGCGGATGGAAGGATTGAATCAGTTCGTAATCGCGGGGGAAGGCGTCGAGGTCCAGCCTGAAGAACGCGCCGCCTCGGGCCGTCAGGATGGGTGTCAGCAGATCCGCGTGCAGGTCGTCGCTGTGGGTGACGATCAGGATTTTGCCAGTCATGGAATGGGCTGTTCTCCGATACCGCGCCGACGGACGGCTAGCGTCCGAGGCGCGGCCGGTCAGAAGCTTAGCACCAGATGCCGGTATCGGAGATGTTGTTGCGTGGGCCGCGGGCGTCAGGGCCGGAGCAGCCGGCCAATGCCGCGCCTTCGCGCGTCTTCCACTGCGGAGCGGTTTTTACAGCGGCGACTTTTTTCTCTGCCAGTTTGAATGCGAACAGCTTTGCCTCATTTTGCTTTTTCATTTTTTAGAACCTTTTCAGATAGTTAAAGTTCAAACGATGACCACGGGTAGTGGTGCAAGAAAGGTATCATTGCCGATTTCGCATGTCAACAAGACATTATTTCACACGTATCATTTTACCGAAACGTCGGTGGACTTGACCGCCACGCGCTCGGTGATGTTCTTGGCGGCGATGGTTTCGGCCAGGAAGGAGGTCGACTTGACCAACAGGTCGCGCGCCACCTCTTCCAGCGGCGAGCCGCTGATGCTGGCGTGGTTGCCGCCCAGTCCGACGCCGCCGCCCCAGCCCAGGGCCGACACGCCGAAGCCGTTCTTCTCGTTATTGGCCTGGAAGGTCTTGGAGGCGACGATCTTGGCGCGCTTGACGTCCACCACGCGGATGTCCATATTCATGTGCACCTTGGATTTCTTGAAGTCGACCGAGCCGGCCAGCAGACCCAGCGGCCCCTTGAGGAAGCCCAGGCCGCCCAGGCCGGTGGAGCTTTGCTCGAAGCCCAGCGAGGTGATCGAGCCGGTGACCATGTAATCGGCCGCCTCGGCTTCGACCTTCTTGCCGATCAACGCCAGCTCCTTGTTAATCTCTTCCATCTCCGCCCGCTCCTGCACGTCGAAGCAGCCGGTCTGGGTCAGCGCGGTGGCCAGCATTTCGGTCATGCCGGTGCCGACGCCGGTGAAGCTCGGCTGCGAGACGTTGCCGGAACGCTCCCACCAGCGATACTGGCGCGGGTCCTGCTGCCCGGCGCCCGAGGAGCAATCGGCCGACTTGCATTTGAATTCGGTGAACACAACCTTGGCGGCCGGCGTGGCGCACTTCGGCACATCGATGGAACGCTCAGAAACTTCACTGGGTTCGGCAAAACCGATAACTGGCAAAAGCAGCAGGGCCGCGAGGCTACGGTTGAGGGCGTGTGGTTTCATGCTTCGCTCCGTTGTTTGGATATTAAAATTTACGATTATGCACCGTTATAGAAATGCCAAATCTATCCAAATATCACAACGACGAAGAATCACTTCGCAGGAAAAACCACGTGGCGCGGCGGCTGAAGACGCAAAAAAACCCGCACGCGGCGGGTTTCTGTGAAGCGAAAAGCGCTCAAGCGCGGCGCTGGCGGCGGCGAACGGCGGCGAGCAGGCCCAGCCCACCCAGCAGCATCGCATAGGTCTCGGGTTCCGGGACGGCCATCACGCTCACGTTCGTCAGCGTGTTCCAGGAATGATCATCCCGTCCCCTGAAGGTCAGCAAATCTTTGCCGGTCGCCAAAACGTCGTAGCTGTAATGGGTCAGGCCGGTCGAACCCGACACCGTGCCCAGCGTCACGCCATTCCAAACTACCGACTGGAAACCCTCGATGGAAATGAAGTCAAACGACAACTGAACGGTGCCGTGGGCGCCGAGGACGTTTTGCGAGAGCGAGCCGGTTGCGCGGGTGGCACCTTCCCAATAACCATTTTGCCAAAAGAACCCATTATTCGAACTGACGCTCCAACCCGTTTGAGTACGCATAGGCGTGCCAGCGTTATCGTTGAAAGTACCGTTGACAACGAATTCCTGAGCGGCAGAGGCATTCAGACTCAACACGGCCAAAATAACATAAAGCAATTTTTTCATCTTTGTTACCCCTAGCTAATTAATTTTTATTAACGGCACATTTACGCCAGATGACAATGATACCAACAAAATTACAAAGATGGAATTTACTTCGGATAATTTTAAGTGACAAAAAGCAACGTCGAAAGACGCGGCAGGACTGCGCGCGCATTGGTGCTGGAGGCGGCAGCAGCCTCGTCGGGCGAGATGCCGCGCAGCTCCGCCAGCACGGCGCCGATGCGGGGGATCTGGTCGGGACTGTTGCGGCCGGGGTGGATCCAGCTGGGAGAGATATCCGGCGCGTCGGTTTCCAGCACGATGGATTCCAACGGCAGCTCGGCCGCCAGGCGACGGATTTGCAGCGCGCGCGTGAACGTCATGGCGCCACCGAAGCCCAGCTTGAAGCCCAGCTCAATATAGCCCTGCGCCTGCTGGAAACTGCCGTTGAACGCATGCGCGATACCGCCTGCGGGGCGGATCTGGCGCACGTGTTTGAGCACCACGTCCTGCGAGCGGCGCACGTGGGTCAGCACCGGCAGCTCGAAATCGCGGGCGATCTTGAGCTGCTCGCGAAAGAAGAAGATCTGCTTCTCGCGCATCGCCGGCTCGGTCAGCATGGGGATGAAGAAATCCAGGCCGATCTCGCCGAGCGCGACGAAGCGCTTGTCGTCCATCGCGGCGGCGACCTGCTCGCGCAGCAGGCGCAGGTCGTCCTCTTCCGCATGCGGAACGTAGATGGGATGGATGCCCAACGCGTAGCAGGCATTGTCCACGCTGGCGGCCAGTTGCGCCACCACCGGGAAGTTGGCCGTCTCCACCGCCGGGATCACGATCATCGACACGCCCTGCTGCCCCGCCAGCGCCGCCTGCGCGGCCGACTCGCCGCCGAATTCATGGGCATCGAGATGGCAGTGGGTGTCGATCCACATGACGTCAGTCCTGGTAAGGGTGCAGGCCTTGGTCGGTCAGGCGCAGCACGCGGTCGCAGCGGCGCGCCAGCTCGATATCGTGGGTGACGATGATAAAGGCCGTGCCCAAGGTGCGCGACAGTTCCAGCATCAAATCGAAGATCGTCTGCGCGGTGGCGTGATCGAGGTTGCCGGTCGGTTCGTCGGCCAGCACGCAGGCCGGCTGCGTGACCAGCGCCCGCGCCAGCGCCACGCGTTGGCGCTCGCCGCCCGACAGCTCGCCCGGCACGTGCGTGACGCGCTTGGCCAGGTTGACGCGGGCGAGGATCTGCTGCGCCACGCTGGTGGCCTCGGCGCGTTTGACGCGGCGTATCATCAGCGGCATCGCCACGTTATCGAGCGCGCTGAATTCCGGCAGCAGGTGGTGGAACTGGTAGACGAAGCCCAGCGACGCGTTGCGCAGGTCGCCGCGCGCAGTTTCGCTCAGGCTGGCGAAGTCCTTGCCCAGCAAGGTGACGCTGCCCTTGGTCGGCGTATCGAGGCCGCCCAGCAGGTGCAGCAGCGTCGATTTGCCGGAGCCGGAGGCGCCGACGATGGCCACGCGTTCGCCGCGCCGCACGTCGATGTCGATACCGTTCAACACCTGCACCGAGTAGGCGCCTTGCGTGAACGTTTTGCCCAGGTTGCGGCAGGACAGGACCACAGGCTCGAGATTACTCATAGCGCAGCGCCTCCGCAGGTTTCACGCGGGCGGCCCACCAGCTCGGATACAGCGTCGCCACAAAGGCCAGCACCACGGCCACGCCGCCGATCTTGAACACGTCCGGCCAGCGCAGGTCGGACGGCACACTGCTGATGTAGTAAATATCCTTCGACAAGAACTGCACTCCCAATAAATGTTCGATAAACGGCACGATGACATCGATGTTGAGCGCCACCAGCACGCCCAGCCCCACGCCAAGCGCAGTGCCGAGGATGCCCACCAGCGCACCCTGGATCATGAAGATCTTCATGATCGAACGCGGCGAGGCGCCCAGCGTGCGCAGGATGGCGATGTCGGCCTGCTTGTCGGTCACGGTCATCACCAGCGTCGACACCAGGTTGAACGCGGCCACCGCGATGATCAAGGTCAGGATGATGAACATCATGCGCTTCTCGATCTGCACGGAGGCGAACCAGTTGGCGTTCAGCTTGGACCAGTCGCGCATGATCAGGTCACCCGACATGCTGTTCTTCAGGTCCTGCGCCACTTCTGGCGCGCGGTGCATATCCGACAGGCGCAGGCGAAGGCCGGCCGGCGCGTCCATGCGCAGCAGCTTTTCGGCGTCGGTCAGGTGGACGAAGGCCAACGCCGAATCGAACTCGTTGTGGCCCGCCTCGAAGATGCCGACCACGGTGAACGAGCGCAAACGCGGCAGCACGCCGGCCGGCGTGGGCTGGCCCTGGGCCAGCGCCAGCGTGACCTTCTCGCCCAGGTTGACGCGCAGCGCGCGCGCCAGCTCGATGCCCAGCACGATGTTGTAGCTGCCCGGCTGCAGCGCGTTGAAGCTGCCACGCCTGGTCTGCTTGACGACGTCGGAGACGCTGGGTTCCTGCTCCGGCAGCACGCCGCGGATGATGGCCGGCCGCAGCACGTCGTCGCGCACCAGCATGCCCTGGGTTTCGGCGAACGGCGCGGCGCCGATCACTTCGGGATTCTTGCGCGCTTCGGCGGCGGCGGCGTGCCAGTCCGGCATCGAGCCGCGGGCGTCGAAGATCTCGACGTGGGCCAGCACCGACAGCATGCGGTCCGTCACTTCCTTCTGGAAGCCGTTCATCACCGACAGCACAACGATCAGCGCGGCCACGCCCAGGCCGATGCCGGCCATGGAAATAAGCGAGATAAAGGAGATAAAACTATTGCGCCCGCTGCGCTTGCCGGCCCGCGTGTAACGCAGGCCGACCAGCCACTCAAAGGGCAGGTTCTGGATAATGCTCATGGGCTCCGTAGGGGAATCAAACTTGGTGAGCCCGCAGTTTGCCATATAAATAGCATGTCATGGGTGAAACACCCCACGGCCGCCCCATAAAAAAGGCGGCGTCGGGCAGCGGCAACCCATGTAAACGTCCCGTCGCCGCCCGCTATGCCCTACAATCTCGGCATGACTGAAATCACTCTTGCCCTGCCCTACGCCTTGCCCCCGCCGGAGATGGCGCCCGACCTGATGCGCGCCCTGAATACCCCCGCCCTGGCGGCACTGTTGTCTCTCAATAAACACTATCAATACCAGACCTACAACGCCAAGGCCCGGCTGCTGCCGCACGAAGCCTGGCTGGCGCATGCGCTGGGCCTGGCGTCCGCGCCGGATAAGCCGGACACCGGCACACCGCTGGCCACCGCCGTCATGCATGGCTGCGGCCTGCAGGCCGAGGCCGCGCAAGGCCATTGGTTCATCGTGCAGCCGGCGCACATTCAGCTGTCGCGCACGCACCTGCTGCTGTCCGACCCGCGCGCCATGCATCTGAGCGAAGCGGAATCGCGCGCGCTCTACGAATTGGCCCGGCCCTGCTTTGAAGAACAAGGCAAGACCCTGTTGTACGCGGCGCCCGGCCTTTGGTTTGCGCGGGCCGATGACTGGTCCGGCCTGGACACCGCCACGCCCGACGCCGCAACCACACAAAACCTGAGCGACTGGATGCCCGAAGGTGAGCACGCGCGCAGCTACCGCAAGCTGCAAAACGAAATCCAGATGCAGTGGCACGAACAGCCGGTCAACGAGGCACGCCAGGCGCGCGGCCTGCAAGCGGTGAACTCGTTCTGGCTGTGGGGCGGCGCCGGCCCGCTGAACGCTGCGCCGCGGGCGCTGGCGATCGCCGGCGGCCCGGAATGGATGCAAGCGCTGGCCGCGCCCGCGCTGCGCCAGCCGTCCGCCGCGCAGCTGATCGCCAAGCCGGGCACCGTGATGCTGGCCGAGCTGATACCGTCGGCGCAAACCGGCGACTGGTCCGACTGGATCACGCGTCTGCAGCGCATCGAGCAGGATTGGCTGGCGCCGTTGCTGGCCGCCTTGCAGGACGGCCGCATCAGCCGCCTGACGCTGCTGCTCAGCCACCGCAACGGCTGGACCAGCGTGGACACCAGCAAACTCTCATTGCGCAAATTCTGGCGCAAGCAAAACCTGAACCTCTTACTCAAACAAGCCTGACATGACCCGTATCGCCATCCGCCCCTGCCCGTTCCGTGAGTCCGAAATGCTGCGCCAGGGCGGCATCCACCCCGTGCTGGCGCGTCTGTACGCCGCACGCGGCCTGACCGACGCCAAGGAGCTGTCGAGCGAACTGGCGGCCATGATCCCGCCTTCGGGCCTGCTGCACATCGGCGCCGCCGCCGTGTTCCTGGCCGACTCCATCGCCGCCGGCAAGCGCATGGTGATCGTGGCCGACTACGACTGCGACGGCGCCACCGCCTGCGCGGTCGCGCTGCGCGGCCTGCGCGCGATGGGCGCCAACATCGACTTCATCGTGCCGAACCGCTTCGAGTACGGCTACGGCCTGACGCCGGAGATCGTGGCGCTGACGGCGCGCGAGAAGCAGCCGGAGATCATCATCACCGTCGACAACGGCATCGCCAGCATCGACGGCGTGGCCGAGGCCAACCGGCGCGGCATCGAAGTCGTCGTCACCGACCACCACCTGCCGGCCGACACGCTGCCGGCCGCGCGCGTGATCGTCAATCCCAACCAGCCGGAGTGCGGCTTCCCGAGCAAGCATATCGCCGGCGTCGGCGTGGTGTTCTACGTGCTGCTGGCGCTGCGCGCGGAGCTGCGCCAGCGCGGCGTGTTCGACGCCCAGACCCAGCCCAAGCTGGACAACCTGCTCGACCTGGTCGCGCTGGGCACCGTGGCCGACGTGGTGCGGCTCGACCCGAACAACCGCATCCTGGTGGCGCAAGGCCTCAAGCGCATGCGCGCCGGCCGCATGCACGCCGGCGTGGCCGCACTGTTCCGCGTGGCGGGCCGCGAACCGCGCAACGCCAATCCCTTCGACCTCGGTTTCGCGCTGGGCCCGCGCCTGAACGCGGCCGGACGGCTGGAGGACATGTCGCTGGGGATCGAATGCCTGATCACCGACGACGAAGGCCGCGCATGGCAGCTGGCGCAGCAGCTCAACGAAATCAACCTGAAACGCCGCGAGATCGAAGCCGAGATGCAGGATGCGGCCTTGCTGCACCTGGACGCGTTCGAGCCGGCCAACAGCAGCACCATCTGCGTGTTCGACGCATCGTGGCACCAGGGCGTGATCGGCATCGTCGCCTCGCGCCTGAAGGAAAAATTCTTCCGCCCGACCATCACCTTCGCGCCCGGCGCCGACGGCTGGATCAAAGGCTCCGGCCGTTCCATCCCCGGCTTCCACCTGCGCGACGCGCTGGACCTGGTGTACAAGAAGGCGCCGTCGCTGATCGACAAGTTCGGCGGCCACGCCATGGCGGCCGGCCTGACGCTGCGCGCCGACGCCTTCGACGCCTTCGCCGCCGCCTTCGAGGAAGTGGGCCGCGCGTGGCTGAGCAAGCAGCAGCTGGAGCGTGTGATCGAAACCGACGGCCCGCTGGAGGATGCCTACTACACCACCGCTTTCATCGAGCTGATGGACGGCCAGGTATGGGGCCAGGGCTTCGCGCCGCCGGTGTTCTGCGACGAGTTCCGCGTGGTGAGCCAACGCATCCTGAAGGAGCGCCACCTCAAGCTGCTGCTGGAGAAGAACGGCGCCCGCTACGACGCCATCTGGTTCGGCCACGTCGACTCGCTGGGCGAGCGCGCCAAAGTCGCCTTCCGGCTCGATGCCAATGAATACAATGGCGTCACCAAGGTGCAATTGATGGTGGAGCACGCCGAGCCGGCATAGGATGTGAGAATAAGTGTACTTTCCACATGGGCATGATGGTATTCTGAACATCCCCGTGTTGCTACCCATGGTCGCTTTCTTTCCGATGAGTGCGGGGCGGATTTTGGACTACAGCCGAACGGGAACGTATGGAGTCGCCAATTCAAAATGATGAGTTCATCAGGTCGAATTTCCCCAGACTGGCCGCCGCGCTGGAATACATGCCGGTCGGCGTGACGATAGTCGATCGCGACTTGACCATCAGGTTTTGGAATCCGGCTTTTTGCCAGGTGCAGGGTTTTCCGAAAGGCGTGATGCATCCTGGCGTCACCATGGCCGAAGTGTTCCGCTACATTGCCGTGCGTGGGGATTATGGGGCTGGCGCCATCGACGAGCTGGTGGCCGCCCGGATTGAACTCTGCCTGAAATTCCAGCCCCATAATTTCACCCGCACCATGGCGAACGGCGTACGGCTCAATATCGTTGGGCGCCCCATCTATGGCGCAGATGGCGGGGTCAGTGGTTTCGTGACCATTTATCACGACGTGACGGCCGAGAAGCGCCATGAGGAAGAGCTGGAGGCCAAGAACAACGAGCTGCAACAGGCCAAGCAGCTGGCCGAGGCCGCGAGCCTGGCCAAAGGACAGTTCTTGTCCAATATGAGTCACGAGATCCGCACGCCACTGAACTGCGTCATTGGCATGGCCTACCTGGCCTTGAAGACCGAGCTCGATCCACGCCAGCGTGACTATCTGGAAAAAATCCGCTTCGCTGGCGAGCACGTGCTGGGCATCATCGACGACATCCTCGACATTTCCAAGATCGAGGCCGGCAAGCTGGAAATCCAGCATATCGACTTTTCGCTCGACCATGTGATGCAGACGCTGACGACGGTGGTGGCGCCGAAGGCTGCCAGCCGCAACCTGGAACTGGTGTTCGATCTCGATCCCGCTTTACCGGCGACGCTGGTGGGCGATCCGCTGCGGCTTGGACAGGTGCTCATCAACTACACCAACAACGCCATCAAGTTCAGCGAGCAGGGCCGGATAGAGATCCGGGTGCGCAAGGAGGCCAGCGACGCCAGCGGCTGCCTGCTGCGTTTCGAGGTGAGCGACCAGGGCATCGGCCTGTCCCAAGCGGAAATGGCCAAATTATTTATCTCGTTTCAGCAAGCCGACACGTCGACTACGCGCGAATATGGCGGCACCGGCCTCGGCCTGGCAATCTGCAAGGAGCTGGCCCAGCTGATGGGCGGCGACGTCGGCGTCAACAGTGAGCAAGGGGTCGGCAGCACGTTCTGGTTCACGGCCCGGCTTGGCATATCGAGCAAGACCGTGTCCATGCTAATTAACCAGCTCAGCGATGCCGCCGCTGCGTTGCTGGCCAGCGTACATACCTCGGCCGCGACGGTGGCGCTCAAGGTGGCCCGCGTTCTGCTGGTTGAGGACAATATCTTCAATCAGCAAATTGCGCGGGAAATGCTGGAGGAAGTGGGCGCCACGGTTTGCATCGCCAACAACGGCGTCGAAGCGTTGGAATTGCTGCACCAGACTCATTTCGATTGCGTCTTGATGGACCTGCAAATGCCGCAAATGGACGGCCTGGAAGCGACCCGCCGCATCCGCGCCGACCCGCGGCTGGCCCATATGCCGGTGTTGGCCATGACGGCCACCGCCACCATCGACACCCGGGTGCGCTGCATTGATGCCGGCATGAACGATTTCATTTCGAAGCCTATCCAGCCGGGGTTGATGTACCAGACCATCGCCAACTGGCTGCCTCAAGGCACGCTGCGGGCGGGGCCGCAAGAGCCGCGCCCAGCGGCGCCGGGCTCCGAGTCCGCGCCTGGACCCGACTCGGCCGCGATCGACTTCTCGGTACTGACCGAGTTGTTTGGCGACGACCTGCAGAAGGTGCGCAAATTCGCCCTCAAGTTCTTGCACACTGCACAGGACGGCGTACGCGACATGGAGGCAGCGCTGGCGCGTGGCGAAATGCAGGCCGTGCGTGATTTGGGCCACCGCATCAAATCGTCGGCGCGGAGTGCTGGCGCCTTCGGCATGGCCGATTTGTGCTGGAACCTGGAGCAACTGGCACCGGGAGAGACGAGCAGCGAGCTGGCGTTCGCCCAGCCCATAGTGGCGCAACTGCGGGATTTGCTGACACAGGTGGCCCGGCAAATCATGCAGAACAAGGACGGCCAAGACGCCATGTGAGAATGCGCGTACTTTCCAGATTGGCAAGATGGTATTCTAGGCATCCCCCTCTCTACATGGATGGAACGATGCAGTTATCCAATTACCTTTTCTTCACGACGACTTGCGAGCAAGCGCTGGAGTTTTATACCCGGTGCGGACTGGGCCGGATTACCGACGTGTTGCGGTTTGGCGTAGATGGCATGCCGGTTCGCAATGAGTCCATGCGCGGCAAAATCATGCATGCAAGATTTGAAGGCCCCGGTGTTTTGTTCTTCGCCTCTGATAATGATGATGCGGAGCCAATGCGAGGGTCCGCACATATCTTGCAGATGACCGACCGGCAGTTGACGAAGCAGCTTTTTGACAAATTGGCGGATAAAGGCGTGGTCACCACGCCCTTGGACATGCAGGTTTGGGGCGATTACTACGGTAAATTGACCGACCAGTTTGGCGTGCAGTGGATGCTGAACTGCGCGTCCTGAATCAATCATTCGGATTAAAAGGAGTAGATGTGAAAAAAGTATCTCGTATCTTGATTTCGATTCCGTTAATTTCGCTAGCGCTGGGAATCGCAGCCTGTTCTTCTGTCAGCCCTGAAGTCAGGATCGCGAAAATCAAGAATCAGTCTATTGATGAATTCATCAGGACCAGCTTCCCCATCAGGCCCGCAAGAAAGTCCTCCGATACCGGAGAGTATCTCGCGTATTTCAATGACATAAACAGCAAGGAACTCTATCGGCCTAAAATGGATTTAGCAATCTACTGCCAAGCCAGGAACGGTGTACTCGAAGTTGTTAAACCATCGACCAAAAATCCTATCAGCGGAGCGCCGCTACCATTCGCCACGGGAATTAATCCAAGCGAAGAGCGCATATTGGATCGGAACAAGTTGCTTATGGCCTATGCGACAGCAGCCAGCAAAGGCGCCCTTGGCACCGTTCGCTGCACCGACAATTCCAGTTCGAAACCCTTGTGGACTGTATCGATTGAACCAGGAAATTTCACTCCTGAATCACCCACCAACCAACTTTCCACAAACAAACTTTTAATGCGCATCTCGGTAGTTGAGTAATATCCTCATTTGCTGCCGCACACTTCGGTACCCCCGTCGAACACGATACGCCAGGTGTTCGGCGCCTCCAGCCGCCAGACCGAGCTGAAACGCGCGATCAGCTTGCCGTTCGGGGCATACACCGGGCCGGACGTCTTGGCCAGGGTACCGGAGGCCAGCACCTCGACCTCGTCCGGCTCCCAGCTGAACGGCGCGTCGGGTTTGACGAAGAACTTCTTCCATTCATCGGCCACCGCCCTCTTGCCGTGCAGCGCTGCCCCCTCGCCGCTGAACACCGCCTCGTCCGACAGGAAGGCGCTGAACGCCGCGTGGTCGCGCGCCTTCATGGTGGCGGCAAAGGCGCGCTCGACGTTGGCCACCTGTTCCTGTACGCCTGTAAACACCGGTGCCGCGCCCGCCAACGTCGTCGCCACCGCCAATACACCCGCCACTGCCAGGTTCAGCCACTTCATGCCCGTCTCCCTGTGCTGGTTTGCCTTTTATCCTGAAAAGGAGTATAACTACTCCATCAACGGAGGATTTATGAATCTTACCTACGCTTACCCCCGCAGCCGCTTCGAGCCTACCATTCTTGTCGACCTGAACGCAAAGCCCGAACGCGAACGGCTGTCCAAGGCTGCCCTCAAGGGTTTTTTCAAACTGGCCGCCGCCTGGAAGCTGCGCGACGACGACGCCCGCGAGCTATTGGGCGGCATCTCCAGCAGCGCCTACTACGAGTGGAAAAAGAACCCGGAACGCACGCTGGAGGTGGACTGCATCACGCGCATCTCCTACCTGCTGGGCATCTACAAGGCACTGCACATCCTCTACGGCGACAAGCTCGCCGACGAATGGATGGGCCTTGCCAACACCAACCTGATCTTCGGCGGCCGCACGCCACTGACCTACATCGCAGCCGGCGGCCTGCCCGCCATGCAGATCGTGCGCCAGTTGCTGGACGCGCGCCGCGGAGGACTGTAAGTGCCGGTCAGCCTGATTCCACCCCTCACCACGCTGCGCCAGTTCGACACCTGCCGATTGCTGCCCTCGCGCTTCGCCGATCTCGAAGACTCGGTGCTGTCGCCACTGGCCGACAACGAACAAGACCTGCACGACCTGTTCGAACTGGATAACGCCACCAATGCCCGCCTGCAGGCGCAGAACGGCGGCGCCGCCGGCATCACGATGGATGAACTGGTGTTCGGCGTGCCGAACTTCCGCATCGTGAACGCCGCCTTTACCTACGCCCGCCCTGAAGGCAGCCGCTTCAACGGCGGCGATCGCGGCGCATGGTACTGCGCCTTCGACGTCGAAACCGCGCTGGCAGAGGTAAGCTTCCACAAGGCCGTCGAATACGCCGAGATCAACCGCTTCGACGACAGCGTCCAATACCAGACCATGCTGGCCGACTTCACTGCGCCCTTCCACGACCTGCGCGGCCAGCCGCGCTACCTGGGCTGCCTGGCACCGGACAGCTACATCGAATCGCAGATCCTGGCCGAGCGCCTGCTGGACGGCGGCTCGCTGGGCATCATCTATCCCAGCGTGCGGCGGGACGGCGGCACCAACCTGGCCTGCTTCCGCCCCGCGCTGGTGGGCAATGTTCGCAAAGGTGCGGCCTATCGGTTAACATGGCGGGGTAGCCCTGTACCGATCATCGAAATTACCTGAATCATGCAAACCAAACCTGAAAACGACACCGACCTGCGCCTCAAAGTAAACCGTGAGACCGCGCGCCTGCCCTGGGCCGAACTGCTCAAGCATTTCGCTGCCGGCAATGTGGTGTGGGTCGCCAATTCGCTGGACCTGGTCGACGTGGCCGTGCGCATCTCGCACGACGACAAGGCCAACATCGGCCAGTGGATGAGCGCCGGCCTGCTCGCCAAAGTCAGCGACGAGCAGGCTGCGAACTGGCTGGAGACCAACGCCGAACTGTGGGCAGTCGTGGTCAGTCCCTTCATCCTCGTCCAGCAGGAAAAGGCTGTTCCAGCCAGCGTGCATTAAAACTGGAAGCTGCCCGCGTCAAGCGTGACCGATCCGCCGCAAGCCGGCGTGGTTGCTTCGCGATTGCCGCTGGCGGTGGACTGGTTACTCTCCCACACGGTGCTCACGCCGTACTTCATGAACTTGTACTGGATCGCGGTCGACGGCGGCAGCTGGAAGGTGCGCGACCAAGGCACGTTGGCGCCGCTGCCTTCGATATTCAGCTGATCGCTGGTGCCCGGCACCCAGTTGCCCAGCTCCGCGCGATTACCCACCACATACACGTTCTGGCCCACCACCGTATTTGCGTTCGCCACGCGGAAGGTCACCGGCACAGTCGTGCAGGTAGCACCACCACCGCCGCCGATCTTCTGGTTGATATGCAGCGCCACCGCAGGCACCGTCGCGCCGCCATTGGCCGGGATGCTCACGCTGATCACGCCATTGCTGCCAACGGTGACGCTGTCGCTGGTGCAGGCCGTGCCGGCCGCGTTCAACTGACCGTGCACCACGTTGCAGTAGGTCCCCGCAGGCAGCAGCGTTTGCAGCGATGCGTTCCAGGCCGAGTACTCATTGTTGATCGCGACAAAGCCCTTGGCACCGCGTCCGAATGCGATCTGGTTGGCGGTACCGTTGGTGAAGTAGTCCACGCCCTGCCCCGACGTCACCGCGCGGAAGGCGACCATATTGGAGATGTCGCTCCAGCGGTGGATGAAGTCCCACTGCTGGTTGATCAGCGGGTTGCCGCTGGCGTCGAACGGGCTGGCGCTCGGCGGGGCCTGGTCGTAATTGGTGAAGCGGAAGCCGGAGTGCAGTTGCGCCGAACCATACGGCCATGCCAGCATGAAGATGTTCGCCAGATCGTAGCGCTTGGTGCCTTGCGTGTCGTTGGTGGTGCCGGAGACGTAATTGCTGGCCACGAGCGAGCTGCCGTTGCGCTCCGTGTCCCAGTTGTTGACGAAGACCGTCGCCTTCTCGCTCGGCACGAAGCCCCAGGTGCCGCCCCAGTTGCCCGGCGTGCCCATGATGGCGCGCACCTGCGACAGGCTGGCGCCGTTCTCGTTGCGGAACATGGCCTTGAGTGCGAAGGTGTACTGGAATTCGTTCAGCGTGCCGACGCTGTAGTAGTCGGAGCGCACCACGTTACTGTCCGGGATCACCTCCTGCGTGATCCACAGCGCCTCGCCAGCCGTGGTGGTGTGCGTGACGCCGCCCATGATCGCCTGAAGGTCGCTGGGCTGCATATGCTTGGCGGCGTCGAAGCGCACGCCGTCCACACCCATGTTGATCAACTTGGTCAGGTAGGTCTTGACCTGGCCTTGCACGTAGGAGCCGTCGGTCTTAAGGTCCGGCAGGCCGCTCAGGCGGCAGAACATCACGTTGTAGCGATTGCCCGGCGAGCCGTAGTCGCCGCTGGCGATGTCGCAGGCGGGATGGAAATCGCCGGAGCTGAAGAAGGGATAGGCCAGCGTCGACGAATTCCATGTCGAACCGTCGGTGGCGGTGCCGGAACCGGCCGCCAGATGATTGACCACCACATCCGCATACACGCGCACCTTGGCGGTGTGGCAGGTGTTGATCATGGCCTGGAACTCGGCCTCGGTACCCATATTACTTTTCAAGGAAGCGAAGTTCACCGGCTGGTACACATCCCACCAGGCGCCCAGGCTGGCCGAAGCCTGCGGCGGCGATACCTGCACCGCGCCGAAGCCCTGCGGTCCGAGCCAGTTGGTGCACTCCTTGGCGATGTCGTTCCACTTCCAGCGGAACATCTGCACCGACGTGTCGGCGGGGTTGAAGGCGGCATGCGCAGGCGCGAGGGCGCAACCGCCCAGCAGGCCGGCGGCCAGTAAGGTTTTCATCATTTTCGTCTCCGTGTCGTTATATTTTGTATTTTGGGAAATGCTGCAGCCCAGATAAAATGTAGCAGAACTACAGTAAACAACAAGTGAAATTCGCTACGATTTTTTACAATCAGCCAAAGGAATCGCTTCCACATAATTTCACGACGACACAGATGTAATGCGATTACGCTGTGTAGACTGCCATATAGTCAATCCCCGGCAGCCCATGTATGATGGGGCGAAAAAACGACACTACGAGATTCATAGCCACCTCATGTCCACCACACCCGCCGCCGACAGCGCCAACGACATCGCCAACAACCTCGCCGAAGCCATCGCGGCGCGCAAGCTGCCGCCCGGGACCAAACTGAGGGAAGAAGCGCTGTGTCGCCTGTATTCGGTCAGTCGCACCAAGATCCGCGCGGCGCTGCTGATCCTGTCGAAGGACAAGCTGATTAACATGGTTCCCGACAAGGGCGCCGTGGTCAGCCAACCCAGCGAGCGGGAATCGCGCGAGATCTTCGCGACACGCCGCATCATCGAAGCAGCGCTGGCGCGCGAGTTCACCGCCAAGGCCAAGGCGGCCGATTACAAAATGCTGGAGAAGCATTTGAAGGAAGAGCGCAGCGCGCTGTCGCAAGTACCGTCGAAGATGCGGCAGCAGTTGCTGGGCGATTTCCACGTGCTGCTGGCGGACGTCGTGGGCAACCAGGTGCTGAAGGAAATCGTGCGCGAACTGGTCGGCCGCAGCTCGCTGATCACCATGCTGTATCAGTCCGAGCGCGATGCCGCCTGCTCATCCGACGAACACGCCGCCTTCCTGGCCGCCGCCCGCTCGGGCGACGCGGACAAGGCCGCGGAGCTGATGCTGCACCACCTGAGCCATGTCGAGGCAGCGCTCAATTTCGACGTCAACGCCAGCCCGGCCAGGAAGGACCTGGTCTCAGCGCTGCTGATGTAGGCAGCTATCAGCGCGCAGCTTGCGCCAGTTGATGCGCCAGCGCGTTGTGCCGCTCGATCACCACCGGCAGATCGATCGTGCACAGCACGCCGTCACGCACCACCACCTTGCCGTTGATGATGCTGTACGAGACATTCGGCGGCGTGCAGAACACCAGCGCCGCAACCGGATCATGCAGCGCTCCGGAGAACCCTATCGTATCGAGCTTGAACATCACGATGTCCGCCGCCATGCCAGGCTTGAGTGCACCGATGTCATCGCGGTTCAGCACCTTGGCGCCGCCCAGCGTGGCCACTTCCAGCGCCTGCCGCGCCGTCATCGCATCCGGACCGAAGCCCACGCGTTGCAGCAGCATCGCCTGGCGCACTTCGCCCATCATGTGGCCCGAATCGTTGGAGGCGCAACCATCGACACCCAGGCCCACCGGGACGCCGCTGTCGAGCATCTTGCGTATCGGCGCGATGCCTGACGCCAGCCGCATGTTCGAACAAGGACAATGCGCGATCCCGGTGCCGGTGCGGCCGAACATGTAGATGCCGTCGCCGTCCAGCTGCACGCAGTGCGCGTGCCAGACATCGTGACCCACCCAGCCGCAATCCTCGGCATATTCGGCGGGCGTCATATTGAATTTTTCGCGGCTGTAGGCAATGTCGTTAGCGTTTTCAGCCAGGTGCGTGTGAAGCGACACACCAAAGCTGCGCGCCATCATCGCCGCTTCCTTCATCAGATCGCGCGAGACCGAGAACGGCGAACATGGCGCCACGACGATGCGCTGCATCGCATAGCGACCGGCGTCGTGGTAGGTTTCGATCAGGCGCTGCGTATCCTTGAGGATCGCGCCCTCCTCCTCGACCACGCGGTCCGGCGGCAGTCCGCCCTTGGACTGGCCCACGCTCATCGAGCCGCGCGCGGCGTGGAAGCGCATGCCGATCTTGCCGGCCGCCTCGATGCTGTCATCGAGTTTGCAGCCGTTGGGGTAGATGTACAGGTGGTCGCTGCTGGTGGTGCAGCCGGACATGATCAGCTCCGACATCGCCGCCAGCGTCGACACGTTGACCATCTCCGGCGTCAGGTTGGCCCAGATCGGATACAGGTTGGTCAGCCAGTTAAACAACTCGCCATTCTGCGCGGCCGGGATCACGCGCGTCAGGCTCTGGTACATATGGTGATGGGTGTTGACCAGGCCGGGCATCACCACATGGTTGGCCGCGTCGATAATCTCGTCGGCCTGCTGCGGCAGGTCCGCGCTGCGGCCGACTTGTTCTATCACGTTGTCCCGGATGTAGACGGCGCCGTCGGCGATTTCACGGCGTTCGTCATCCATCGTTACCAGCACGCGCGCATTTTTGATCAGTAGAGTTTTAGTCATGTTCCATGATGGTTAAACACTGCGGAAACAATGCGCGGGCACTGCGGAAACAGTTGGGTTGATATCGAGCGTATTTTAAGCCGCTTCACGCTCGGAGGTTAAAAAAGCCTGCGGTACATCCTCGTCTTCATCGTCATCGGTCAATTCCACCGGACGTTCCGGCAGCACCAGGTTCAATGCCACCGCGACCAGCGCGCCGACCGTGATGCCCGAGCCGAAGACTTCCTTGACGAAGGCCGGCAGCTTGGACAGCAGTTCCGGCCGCACCGTCACCGCCAGGCCGCAGCCGATCGCCACCGCCATGATGACGCCGTTACGCTTGGTATGCTCCACATGGCTCAGCAACTGCACGCCGGCCGAGATGATCATCGCGAACATCATCAGGCCCGCACCGCCCAGCACCGGCTGCGGTATCGTCACCACCACCGCTCCCAATATCGGGAATAAGCCCGCCAGCAGCAGCATCACGCCAGTCAGCGCCACCACGTGGCGGCTCGCCACGCCCGTCAACGACACCACGCCGACGTTCTGCGCAAAGGTCGATACCGGAGGGCTGGACATCAGCGCGGCAAAGGCCGAGCCGACGCCGTCGCACAGGATGCCGCGCGCCAGCGTCTTGCCGCGCATCTTGGTATTGGTGGCTGCGCCCAGCGCCATGAAGGTGCCGGTGGTTTCCACCATCGTCACCAGGTAGGCGATCGCCATCGCGACGATGCCGGCCACCGGGAAGGTCATGCCGTAGTGGAGCGGTTGCGGCAGCGCGAAGACCGGCGCGTTCTGCACCTGCGTGAAATCGATCATGCCCAGCGAAACGCACAGCAGGTAGCCGATGAACATACCGATCACCACGGCCGCAGCGGATACAATCCCTTTACCGAATTGGACCAACATGATGACCGTGACCAGCACGAACGCGGCGATGCCCAGATTGAGCGGCGAGCCATAGACAGCACCCGGCGCATGGCCGCCCGCCGCCCAGTCCACCGCCACCGGCACCAGCGACAGGCCGATCATCGTCACCACCACGCCGGTGACGGCGTGCGGGAACAGTTTGCGGATCTTCGGCATGAAGTAGCTGCCGACGATCATCACCACCGACGCCGCCAGCGAGGAGCCCAGTATCGCCGGAACGCCGTGTTCCAGGCCGACGCTGATGGCAGCGCCGACGAAGGCGAAGCTGGTGCCCATCACGCAGGGAAGCCTGATGCCGACAGGGCCTACGCCTTTACACTGGATGATCGTGACGATGCCGGAGCCGAGCAAGGCGGCGTTGATCAGCGTGATGATCTGGTCGGCCGGTAGCTTGAGCGCGGCGCCCACCACCAGCGGCACGGCGATGATGCCGCCCAATGCGGCAAGCATGTGCTGGGCCGCCAGCAATACGGTTGTGAATAGGGGGGGCCGATCCTCGACCTGAAATAACAAGTGATTCATAAACGCGTCTCCGTCTGTCTTTTTTATTGGGCGTTACTTTGCAACTACTACCCACACGGGCTGCCCTTAACCGTGCGTAGAAATGATGCCTAGCAACGCAGCAGCTCGTGACCGACGCGTTTAATTGACAACGATATTGCGCCTCGTCGGATACATTGTCAACGAATTTTGTATACAATTTTTCTATCGAAGCGCATGGTCTTCGCCCAGCGTGGCAATCGCCAGATCGAGGAAGGCGCGCAGCTTGCGGGACGAATGCCGGCCTTCGTGATGCACCACGCTGACCGGCACCGCTGCCGCCTCGTAGCCGGACAGGATCGCGCTCAAACGGCCATCGGCCAGGTATGGCGCAGCCATATAGGACAGCACGCGGGTGATGCCAAAACCGTCCAGCGCCGCGCGCAAGGCGGCGTCGTTGCTGGTGCTGCTCAGGCGCGGATGCACCTTCACCGACTCCGGCTTGCCGTCGCATTCGAAGCGCCAGTCGTTGGTCGCCGTCACCGGGATGGCGGCGATCAGGTCATGCCCGGCCAGGTCCTGCGGCGTGGCGGGAACGCCACGCGCTGCCAGATAGGCCGGCGTGGCACACACCACCTGCCTGACCTGCCCCACGCGCACCGCCTGGTAGCTGGAATCCGGCAGGGTGCCGATGCGGATAGCGGCGTCCACACCCTCGTCCATCATGTTGACTACGCGGTCGAGGAAGCGGCATTCGACGTCGGTCTCCGGGTAGCGCCGCAGGTACTCGGTGACGATGGGCGTGACGTACATCGCACCGAACATCACCGAGGCCGTGATCACCAGCCGCCCTCGCGGCGCACCGTGCGCGCCGGCGGCCGAGGTTTCGGTTTCCGCGACGTCGGCCAGGATGCGGCGACAGTCGGCGGCGTAGCGCGCGCCGGTTTCGGTCAGCCGCACCACGCGCGTGGTGCGCAACAGCAGGCGCACGCCCATGCCCTCCTCCAGCTCCGTGACGGCGCGCGTGACCACCGGCGGCGATATCTTCAGCTTGCGGGCGGCGGCGGCAAAACCGCCTTCATCGACGACGGCCACAAAGATCGCCATGGCGGAAAGCTTGTCCATATTATTCCTGAATTAGAAATAGTTTATTGTTAATTTAACGGATTCTCATTATCTCGCTTATCGATGAAACTGCAAGTGTTCGCTGAACAAACAACCCAACCCAAAGGAAAATGACCATGAACCGCATCGCCACCATCGAAACCGCTACCGCCAACGCCGAACAAAAAGCCCTGCTGGATGCCATCCAGGGCCAACTGGGCATGGTGCCCAACTTCCTGAAAGTGTTCGCCAATTCGCCGGTCGCGTTGCGCGCCTTCCTCGGCCTGCACGGCGTGGCCAACGGCGGCACGCTCGACGCCTTGACCCGCGAGCGCATCGCGCTGGCGCTGGCGCAGCAGAACAGCTGCGAATACTGCGTCTCCGCCCACACCGCGATCGGCCGCAAAACCGGCTTGAGCGGCGACGAAATGACGGCTGCCCGCAGCGGCAGCAGCGCGGATGCGCAAGCCGCCGTCGCGGTCACGTTCGCGCAAAGCCTGATGGAGAATAAAGGCGGCGTCAGCGCCCTCGAACTTGCGGCCATACGCAACGCGGGCTATAGCGACTCGGATATCGTCGAGATCATCACCCACGTCGGCATGAACTTCCTGACCAATATCCTCGCCAAAGCCAGCCGCGTGGAGATCGACTTCCCGAAAGTCGACCTGAAAATCGCAGCCTGATTTCACACTGATCGAGGAGCACATCATGGGTCGCGCCTATTCCGATATCACCTTCACGCCAGCGGTGCGTGAGGTTCAACGCAGCGTGGGGAGCCGCGACCGCTATGCCTTCCTCGACCAAATGGAAGACCGCCAGGACAGCCTGGGCGAAAGGGAAATCGCCTTCATCGAGGAGATGGACCATTTTTACCAGGCCACCGTCAGCGAAACCGGCTGGCCTTATGTGCAGCATCGCGGCGGCCCGAAAGGCTTCCTGCGCGTGCTCGATGCGAAAACACTGGCGTTCGCGGATTTTCGCGGCAACCTGCAGTACCTCAGCGTCGGCAATCTGAAGGTGGATGACCGCATCTCGATGATACTGGTCGACTATGCGAGACAGGTGCGCATGAAAATCATCGGCCGCACACGCATCATTGAAGCGGCCGACGATCCTGCGCTGATGGAGATGTTGCGCATGCCGGGCTACAAGGCCCGCATCGAGCGCGCCTTCATTATCACGGTCGAAGGCTACGACTGGAACTGCCCGCAGCACATCACACCGCGCTACACGGAGCAGGAGGTCACCGCCATGACGGCGCCCCTGCTTGCCCAACTCAAGCTGCTGAAAGAGCAGGTGGCGAAGCTACAGGGTCCGGCGGCATCGCCTGATTAGCAGACGTCCACCCATTGTCCTTGCGTGACTGTCGCCAGCAAGTCCGGCGCAATCCGCACCACGCTGTTGACCGAACCAGCGGCAGGCAGCACCTCGTCGAAATTGCGCAGCGATTCATCGACATACACCGGCAGCGCCTGCGCCAGGCCGAATGGACAAACGCCGCCGACGGGATGACCAGTAGTCTCGGCCACCTCTTCGGGCGGCAGCATCTTGCCCTTACCGAAGGCATCGCGGAATTTGCGATTGTCGATGCGCGCGACGCCGCTGGCTACCAGCAAGATCACACGGCCATCGCGAACGCGGAAGGCCAGCGTCTTGGCGATGCGTCCCGGCTCGACGCCATGCGCCTCGGCCGCCAGCGCCACGGTGGCGGTGCTGACGTCCAGCTCCACGATGGGCAGATGAAGATCCCGGGCGAGGAAAAACTCACGAACGGATTGCAGGCTCATAGATGTTTACAGGTCAGGTTGGTGTATCGACTTCGTCCCAGTCGCGGTCTTCGAAATGTACCAGCCAGTTCAAGGCATGATGACGCTCTTGCAGCACGCCGTCGTTCAGCCCCGCTGGAGTGGCGGTCTTCTTCAATATTGCCTGGCGCGTGGCCCAGTGCAGGCGGTAGTGCAGGTCCAGCGCATCCAGGATTTCCGCCGCCGGTCGCATGGCCAACTGCTTGCGCAAGCCTTCCGTGCCGCGTTCGATGACGGTGCGCGAGATCGCGGCTACGTCGCAGATCGCGTCGGCGAACGGCAGCGCCTCCTGCATACCCAGCACCCATTGCAGCACAAGGATGGCTTCATACCGCCACAGGAACTGGGTGGTTTCCTGCTCTGTGGGCGTCTCCTGCGCGAGGAAGGCGCGCTCCGCATCGGTCAGGCCAGCGAAGGCTGGTGGAAAACGCTTTTTCAGATCGTCGACAGCGATGGCGCGGCCGCCCGCCAGCGACTCCGCGCGGATCGCGACCACAAACAGCGCCAGCATCCTGCGCAGCACATCTTCCGGCGTACGCAAACGCAGCTCCGGCTCGGACACCAGCGGTGGCAACGTTGCCGGCACCGCGACCTTGCGGGCGGCAAGCAGCTCCTCCGAGCCAGCCTTGCGCTGCCAGGCCTGCGGCGGATAAGGGACCACGGCCTGCGGATCGCCGTCGTCACCGGTTGCTGGCAGCAGGATGCGTCCTTGTGGATCGCGCACGCTGCCGTCAGCCATGAAGACGACGGCGTTTGCCGCCTCCGCCCAAGCGGCGAAACTGTCCATCGCGCTGGCCTCGATGGACAGGCTGACATGCTGGCGCACGCGCTGGACATGGCGGATCACGTGATAGCGGACCTGCGTCATGCGCCCTCCGCCAGCTTGCGCCATGTGGTTCATGAAGCCGTTGAGATGGGGCTGCAATTCCGGATCGGACAGGTCGCGCCGGGCGTTGAGCACATGCGGGAAGCCAGGCTTGGGAACATCGGCAACGGTGCAGTAGGCGTTGATCAGGATGTGGTGACTGGTGTCTTTGGGAGAGAACAGGTTTTTAATTCGGTTTAGCATAATTCGCTGGACAGTTAGGGCTGTCCAGCAGTGTAGCAGAGCCGCCTGTCACATAGGCGCCGCCGGAATGTCGTATTCGATCAGCGCTTCGTCATCCCAGCTGGGGTCGGCCAGAGGTGGCGAGAACACGTTTTTCTTCTTTTCGACGAAGGGCAGCGTTTGACGACGGTCTCCGGAAACCAGGGTCACGCCAGTGGCGTTCAACGGCGCTTGGTAGTTAAGGTGCAGGCTCTTGATATGACATATGCCGCCAGCCAGCGTGAGTCCGCCGCGAATCAGGAAGCTGATGTCTTCCCGATTGACGGCCCAGGCGATTTCGCACTCCATCCTCAGGTCGCCAAGGCGGCGCGCGTTGGCGGGAACGCCCGGTGTATGGATATCACCGCGCCAGCGCACCACACTTTTCTTCTTGTTGGTGACCAAGTCGGCCTTGTCATCGATCGCCGCCTGAATGCGCGGCAGGACGAAGGTACCATCTGCTGCGACGGGGATGTTTTCCGACGTATTGTCGCCGGCGATACGCAGCGTGACGCCGGCGACCGATCCACCGACCATGGTTGACACCAGCTGAAATCTCATCGGTGCGGCCGGCGCGTATTTGCGATGCTCTTCGAACGCATCCACACCTCTCAGCATCACCTTATAGGACTTCAGTTCGGGGTTCTTTACGCCACCCACTTCAACCACCTGCGGTGTCTCCGCATCGGCTTCGGGGACTTCCTGCGCGCTTGCGCCGGCGCAGGCCAGCAGCAGACTAAAACAAAGTAATTTCATAAATCCTGATTAACGCATGTCGAGCACACGGGCCCTACGTGGTGGAGGGAAGGCCTGATCCAATGCGGCCAGATCCTGCGGGGTGAGTTTGATATCGGCGGCGGCGCGGTTGGCGCGCACATGTACCGGGTCGGTGGCCTTGGGGATGGCGATCACGCCGTCCTGATGCAGCACCCAGGCCAGCGCGATCTGCGCCGGCGTCACGCCATGGGCATGGGCGACGGCATGCAGGCCGGGGTTGTTCAGCAGCGCGGCCTGTTCGCGGCCGTGCGACTCCAGCGGCGAGTAAGCCATCAGTGGCATGCCCTGCTGGCGGCACCACGGCAGCAGATCGAATTCGATGCCGCGCTTGCACAGGTTGTACAGCACCTGGTCGGTGGCGAGGGCACCAAAACCGACGGCATCCTGCATGCTTTCGAGGTCGAAGTTGCTGACGCCGTAGTCCTTGATTTTTCCGGCCTTCCTGAGCGCCTCGAAGCCGTCGACGGTTTCGTCCAATGCGAAGTGGCCCTGCCAATGCAGCAGGTAGAGATCGAGGCAATCGACCTTGAGCCGGCGCAGGCTGCGCTCGCACGCGGCCTGCGTGCCTTCGAAGCTGGCATTATGCGGATAGACTTTGCTGACCAGGTAGACCTCGTCGCGGCGGCCGGCGATCGCTTCGCACACCACCTCCTCCGCACCGCCCTCGCCGTACATTTCGGCGGTATCGATCAGCGTCATGCCGAGGTCCAGGCCCAGCTGCAGGGCGCGGATCTCATCGCGTTTGCGCGCAGATTCCTCGCCCATGTTCCAGGTTCCCTGGCCCAGCGCGGGCACGGTCGCTCCCGAAGGGAATTTTACGGTTTTCATCATGGCTCCCGCCATTCAACAAAACGTATAGTATCCCCAACCGTGCTTTTTTAGCAAACGCACGCGGACGGGTTCAATGCCCGCCGCCGAGGTAGGCCGCGATGACTTTCGGGTCGGTCTTCAGGCTCTCCGCCGGACCGTGGACCGAGATCGTGCCATTTTCCAGCACATAGCCGTAGTCGGCCACGTTCAGCGCGGCAGCCGCGAACTGCTCCACCAGCAGCATCGTCACGCCTTCGGTTTTCAGGCGCTGGATGATGCGGAACACTTCCTCCACCAGGATAGGCGCCAGGCCCATCGACGGTTCGTCGAGCAGGATCACTTCCGGGTTGAGCATGACGGCGCGCGCCATCGCCAGCATCTGCTGCTCGCCGCCGGACAACGTGCCTGCCAGCTGGTGCTGGCGCTCTTTCAAGCGCGGGAACAACTCCAGCGCCTTTTCCAGGTCGTGCTTGATGTCGCCCTTCGGCCGCGCGCGCGTGAAGCGCGGGAAGGCGCCCAGCAGCAGATTGTCCGTGACCGTCATCGAGGCGAATACGCGCCGTCCTTCCGGCGAATGCGCCAGGCCGGCGCGCGCGATCTTGTGCGAATCGGCGCCGGTGATGTCCTTGCCGTCCAGTGTGACCTTGCCTTCCTTCGGCTTGAGCATGCCGGAGATGGCGCGCATGGTGGTGGTCTTGCCGGCGCCGTTGGAGCCGATCAGCGTGACCAGCTTGCCCTTCGGGACCTCCAGCGAGATGCCGTGCAGGACTTCGACTTTGCCGTATGACGCGTGCAGATTGGTGATCGATAGCATGTGCTGTCCTCATTAATGCGCCGCGGGCGCTTTGGTGCCACCGTGTTCTTCGCCGCTGCCGCCCAGGTAGGCTTCGATCACCTTGGGGTCGCTCTGCACCGCAGCCGGTTTGCCTTCGGCGATCTTCTGGCCGAAGTCCAGCACCGTCACCGTATCGGACAAGGCCATCACCACGTCCATGTGGTGCTCGATCAGGATGATGGTGATGCCGTGGTCGCGGATCTTGCGGATGATCGCCATCAGCTCCTTGATGTCCGGCGCGGTCAGGCCGGCCGCCGGCTCGTCGAGCAGCAGCAGGCGCGGACTGAGGCCGAGCGCGCGACCTATCTCCAGCAGGCGCTGTTTGCCGTACGGGAGATTGCGCGCCTCTTCGTCGGCCATCGCCGTCAGGCCGACGAACTCCAGGATGCTGGCGGCACGTTCGCGCGCGGCGCGCTCTTCGCGCTTGTAGCGCGGCGTTTGCAGCATCACGTCCAGCACATTGGATTCGAAGGTGTTATGCAGGCCGACCAGCACGTTCTCGGTCGCCGTCATCTCGCCGAACAGCTGCACGTTCTGGAAGGTGCGCGCCACGCCGCCCAGCGCGATCTCGGACGGCGTGCGGCCGGAAATCACCGCGCCCGCAAACGCCACCTTGCCGGCGGTGGGCTTGTAGATCCCGGTCAGCACGTTCATCATCGTGCTCTTGCCCGAGCCGTTAGGACCGATCAGACCATGCACCGATCCCTGCACCACGTTCAGGTCGACCTGGTTGAGCGCCTTCAGGCCGCCGAACTGCATCAGGATCTGGTCGACGCTGAGCAGCGTCTCGCCAGCCGCACCGCCCTTGGCCCGCGCGAACGGCTCGGCGCCGCTGGCCTGCACCGCCTTGGCGTGCACGGTGCCCCGCCCCATCAGGCTTTGCAGGAAGCCGACGATGCCATCCTGCAGATAGTAGACCACGAACAGCGTCATCAAACCGAAGATGGTCAGGCGCCAGTCGACGATGTTTTCCAGCTTGTAGGAGTAGCCCGCCATGCCGATGGTGGCGATCAGCGGCACCATCACGCCGCGCACGGTGGCGCGTTTTTTGTACAGCATCAGCGCCGAGCCGATCACGCCCAACACGGCGGCAGCCACGGCGATCTGGCGGAACAGCTCAATATCGGCCAACAGGCTAGGCAGCATCACCACGATCATCGCGCCAATCAGCGAACCGGAACGCGTCTTGCGGCCGCCCATGATCACCGCCAGCAGGAACAGGATGGTCAGCTCGAAGTTATAGGTGTTGGGCGAGATATACTCTTCCGAATACGCATACAGGCTGCCGGCCAGGCCCGCAAAGCCGGCGCTGATGACGAAGGCGTAGACCTTGTAGCGATATACCGAAACGCCCATGCAGTCGGAGGCGATCGGGCTGTCGCGCAGCGCCTCGAAGGCGCGGCCCAGGTTCGATTTCAATATCCGGTGCACGACGATCAGCGACACCACCATCAGCGCCGCCACCATGTAGTAGTAGCTTATCTCGCCAAGCTTCTGGCCGATGATGACCGGCTTGGCGATCTTGATGCCCATCGGGCCTTCGGTGAGGAAGGTCATCTCGTTGATCAGGATCTGGATGATGGTGCCGAAGGCCAGCGTCACCATCGCCAGGTATGGGCCCGTGACGCGCAAGGCCGGCAGCGCGAGGATGGCGCCGAACACCGCCGCGCCGCCCACACTGGCCGGAATCGCGATCCAGAACGGTGCGCCGAGCTTGAACACCATCACGCCGGTGACGTAGGAGCCGATGCCGAACAAACCAGCGTGGCCCAGCGACACCTGCCCCGTGTAGCCAACCACGATGTCCAGTCCAAACAGCAGGATGGCGTAGATCAGGATCGTCTCGAACAAGTGGACGTAGTACGGATTCGGAATCAGCACCGGGTACAGCACCAGCGCCGCCAGGCCCACGATGCTCGCCGCGAGGAGTTTCTTATTCATGGGTCAGACCTTTTTGATGGCGGCTTTGCCGAACAGGCCGGACGGCTTGATCGCCAGTACCAGCAGAAGCAGCAGCAATCCCGGCACTTCCTTGTAGCCGGTCGAGATGTAGTAGCCGGTGGTGGTCTCGGCGATGCCCAGTATCAGCCCGCCGACGATGGCGCCGACGCCGGAGGTCAGGCCGCCGATGATCGCCACCGCGAACGCCTTCAGGCCGAGCGAGGCGCCCATGGTGGCGCCGGTCAGCGTCAACGGCGCCACCAGCACGCCGGCAAACGCCGCCGTCGCCGACGACAGCGCATACGAGAAGGTGATCACCATGCGGGTGTTAATGCCCATCAGGCCGGCCGCGTCGCGGTCGTTGGCGGTGGCCACCACGGCCTTGCCATAGATCGATTTGCGGTTGAAGATCTCCACCGCCGCCATGATCGCCAGCGCGCCGACGATCACCGCCACCTGCATCGGCTGCACGTTCGCGCCCAGCACCTGGAACGGCGCGGAGCTCAATGGCGACGGGAAGGTCAGGTCGTCCTTGCCCCAGATATTCTCGGCCACGTTCTTGAAGATGATGGCCAGCGCGATGGTCGACATGATCCAGCCGAACTCCGACTTGATCTTGATCGCCGGCCGCACGCCTATCCATTCGACGAACATGCCTTGCAGCGCGCCGAACACGATCACCAGGGGGATCATCAGCAGGTAGCTCATGTAAGGTCCGCCGTGGATGGTGCCGACCAGGCTAAGCCCGACCAGTGCGCCCAGCATCAGCGACTCCCCCTGGCCGAAGTTAAGCGTGCCGGAGGTGGCGAAGGTGAGCTGATAGCCGAACGCGATGACGGCGTAGATCATGCCGAGCGCGATGCCGCTGAATGCCAGTTGCAGGAAGATTTCCATGATGACCACCACTGTAGAACGACAAGAAAAAGGCCAGGCTTGAATCCTCAAGACTGGCCGGTACCAATGCAGCGCGCGCTTACTTGGCCGGCACTACTTTGCCGTCCTTGACTTCGCCGAAGACGGTGATGTCGGCGGTGATCGCTTCGTGGTTGTCTTTGCTGAACGGCTTGTTGTAGGAGGTGACGACGCCGTCAACCTTCTCGTTCAGGTTCTCCAGCGCGGCCTTGACCTTCGGTCCCTCGGTGGAACCGGCCTGCTTGATGGCGGCCGCCAGCAGGTAGATCGAATCGTAGCCCTGCGCCGCAGACACCGCCGACGGCATGCGGTCGCCAGGTGGATGGTAGGCCTTCACATAAGCGTCGATGAAGGCTTTACGCTTGGGCGTGTTCGGCTCCTGGATGAAGGTCTGCGGCATGCGGGTGCCGTTGCCGTTCTTGCCGGCGTTGTCGATGAAGTTAGCCATCGACAGCGTCCAGCTGCCGATCAGCGGCACCTTCCAACCCAGTTTTTCCATGCCGTTGGCGATCTGCGCCAGCTCCGGGCCGATACCGTAGGTCAGCACCACTTCGGCGCCGGCCTGCTTGGCCTTGAGCAGCTGGGCCGTCATATCGACGTCCTTCAGATTGTATTTTTCGATGGCGACGGCGCTCATCTTTTTAAGGGCCAGCGCCTTTTCCAGGTCCTCGCGGCCAAGCTGGCCGTAGTTGGTGGAGTCGGCCAGGATGGCGACCTTCTTGAACTTGCGGTGATCGACAGCTTCCTGGACGATCATGTGCGACTGGATCGTATCGTTGGCCGAGTTGCGGAAGATGTAGTTCTCCGGCTGGTCGGCGAACTGCTTGGTGACGATGGAGCCGGTGGCGACGTTGTTCATGACCGGGATCTTGGCTTCCTGGTAGAAGCGCTGCGAGGCCAGGGCCACGCCGGTATTGATGTAGCCGACGGTGGCGGTGACTTTTTCCTTGTTGATCAGCTCCTGGGCGATCTGCACGCCGCGCTCGTTCTTGGCTTCGTCGTCGCGTTCGACCAGCTGGATCTGGCGGCCCAGCAGGCCGCCCTTGGCGTTGATCTCCGCCACGGCCAGCTTGACGCCGTCGCGCATGGACACGCCCATCGGCGCGGAACCGCCGGTGAAAGGACCGGCCACGCCGATCTTGATGGGATCAGCCGCCATCGAGGAAGCCGAGAAACCGAGCGCCATGCCTGCGACGAGCATTTTCAACTTGAAATTCATCTGTCATCTCCTGTTTACAACGTTTTTATAATAGCTGCTTACGTGCGAAACTCGGCTGGCTAGCCGCACCATCGATGGAGCATTGTAGGTTAGTAGTTCAACAGCAGCAACAGATAGATGTGCGGCGTCGCAGCAAGCCTCCAAGGGGCTGCCGCGTGTAAGCTGGCAGTAAGAATCGGGCGGATATTTTGTCGGCTTTACATGCCGGAAGTGCGATGCGCCAGCGCGCGATTGGCGAAGCGCATCTGCGTCTCGGACAGCGCTTCGTTGCGGTCGAAGCCCATGGAGCCGTCGCGCAGGCCGATGGCCATCGCCATCACCGCTTCAGGGTACTCCAGATCGGCGGCTTTTTCTATCAGCCGGCGTGCGGCCTGCTCATCGCGTTTAACGCCGTCGCCGCTCAGGTACAGGTTCGCCAGCGCGAACATCGCGGCCGGCATCTGGCGGCCAGCCGCGAACTCCAGCCAGCGAGCCGCAGCCTTGGCGTCGCGCGCGACCGCCATGCCGTTCCGGTACATCATGCCCAGATAGTAGGCGGCCAGCGGATCGCCAGCCTTGGCGGCGGCGCTGAAGATCGAAAAGGCTTTCGGCAGGTTGGCGGGTACGCCGGAGCCGCCGCGCAGGTACAGGCGCGCTTCGTCGACCGGTCCGGCCACGGCAAAGCCTGCGGCTCCGGTCAACACCACCGCCATCAATCTCACTGCCAGCACTTTTCGCACTTGCTTCATGCGCCCTCCGTTCATATCGACAAATCGATGGCGTACAGGGCCAGGCCCTTGCCGCCGCCATCGTCCGTTTTAATCTGCGAGACCGCCTTCAGGCCGGCCTCCTTCGCCAGTTCCACCATGTCGGGGGCAGAGTGAAACACCACCGCCCCCTTGGTCACCACCGGCGCGAAACGCCAGCTGCGCGTCGAGCCGTTGCCGGCGCGGGTAATGTTCTTCTGCCGCTGGATGTAGGATATCAGCACATCGCGGCTGGCGTCCGGGGAAGCCAGAATGGTCTTGCTGCCGTCCAGCCCAGGGAAAGCGCCGCCGCCACTGGCGCGGTAGTTATTGGTCGCGACCAGAAATTCCTGCGCCGGCGCCAGCGCCGCGCCCTTGTACTGCAGGGCCGTGATGCGCTGGCCGGCCGGTTTCGTGACGTCGATCTGGTAGCTGACATCGGCGCTACTGAGCATGTCGAAGTTGAATCCCGGCGTGGCCGTGTTGACCAGCTCCTGCTGCGCGCCGTTGGCCGGATCGATGCGGTTGAAGCGTTCCGCCGCTTTCTCCAGCCAGGCTTTCAGGCCGGAGCCGTTCACCTTCACCACGTGCAGCGCGTTCGGGTACAGATACAGGTCGGCCACGTTGTTCAGCGCCAGCCCGCCCGGCTTGACGTCGGTGTAATCGCCGGCGCCGGCGGCGCCGGCCTTGAACGGCGACGCCATCGACAGCACCGGCAGCGTCGCGTACTGCGGCAGGTTGGCCTTGACGTAGTTCTGCACATAGGCGGTCTGCGCCTGGTTCACCACCTCGATGGCGCTGATGTCGCCGACGTCGGCGAAATAAGTCGTCATGCGGAAGTCGCTATTGCCGACCGGGGTTTTCACATAACGGATGGTGGCCTCGTGCTCGGCCGCCACCAGCGGCGCGATGGCCGGATCGGCGGCGACGTAACTGCCGTCGGCGTTCCGGGTCGAGCGGACTTCGACCGTGGTACGGCTTTTATCCACCACCCAGGCCTTGCCGTCATACTTCAGGCGCAGGCCGATCACGCCCAGATGCTTGCCCCACAGGTTGGCCATCACGGCTGGCACGCCGTAGACGGTGCCCCTGGCCTTGTCCACGTTCGGCAGATCGAATTCAGGCACCTTGCTGGCCTTGTCCGGGAAGGGCTGGTGCGAATGCCCGATCATCATCGCATCCACACCCGACACCTGCGCCAGGTAGTAATTGGCGTTTTCCATCTGCGGCGAATACGGCGCGCCATCGAGGCCGCCGTGCGAGATCGCCACCACCAGGTCCGCACCCTGCGCGCGCATTTGCGGGATGTACTTCTGCGCTGTCTCGCGCACGCCCTCGGCGTAGACTTTACCTTCCAGCCAGTGCTTATCCCACGACATCACCACCGCCGGCGCAAAGCCGATGATGCCGACCTTGATCGTCGCCGTCACCGGCTTGCCATCGGGCCCGGTGGCGCCGATCTGCCGCGTGAGGATGCGGTATGGCTGGAACAGTGGCTGTCTGGTTTTGGCGCTGTAGATATTCGCCAGCACGATGGGGAAGTTCGGCCCGGCGCAGCGCGGCGCGTCGGCAGGTACGCCGTCAACGTCGAAATGGCTGCCTGTGACCTGATTCAGGTAGGCCAGGCCGTAATTGAATTCGTGATTGCCGATGCCGCCGCCATCCACACCCAGCAGGTTCATGGCCTTGTAGATCGCCAGCGTCTGGCCGCAAGCCACCGGCGCGACCAGCGCCTGGTAGTCGGCCAGCGCCGTGCCCTGGATGGCGTCGCCGTTATCGAGCAGCAGATTGTTGGGGAATTCGGCGCGCGCCTGCTTGATCAGCGTCGCGGTGCGCTCAACGCCGATCGACGGATCGGCCTTCAGCTTGTAATAATCGTAACTGAGCACGGTGGCGTGCAGGTCGGTGGTTTCCATCAATGCCAGCGTGGCTTCCGCGCCCACAGGCGGCCGGGCACCCTGCGGCAGACCGGCACAGCCGAGCAACAATGAGGGTAAGGCGATGGAAAAGCAGCAAACCGCTGAACGCATGACTGGATTATCTAAAGTTGCAACTTTTTGGCAACGGACCGATGCGCAACATCATACGCAGTGAATTTCCTTGCATCAAGCTACTTAAGGCGTAGTCGGCATAATTTTGTGTTTTTTGTGGTAAAAATGCCAGCATTTTGCATCTGTCGGCGCCCCAAGCAAACGGCACCGGCGTCGCCCTGCGCCTCACAGGCTATTTAGCTGGGAGGGAGCGGCCCGGCTAGGGTATAATCGAAGGTTTGATTTCAGCCCTAGAAAAGAAGAAAACATGGAAGCCGAACGCATCAACGCCCTCTCCGCCCTGCTCGCCGATATGACTTCGCGCGAAGCCGAACTTCGGAGGTATCTTTGACTTCGATAAAAAGTCAGAGAAACTCGAACAAGTAAACGAAGAACTGGAAGACCCGACGGTCTGGAACGACCCGAAAAAGGCCCAGGATCTCGGTAAGGAAAAGAAATCGCTCGAAGCCATCGTCTTCGCGCTGACCAAGGCCGACACCGACCTCAAAGACATGGGCGACCTGTTCGCCATGGCCAAGGAAGAAGGCGACGACGACACGCTCGAAGCGCTGATCGTCGACGCCGAGGAAGTCCGCAAGGTCATCGAAGGCATGGAGTTCCGCCGGATGTTCAACAATCCGATGGACCCGAACAACTGCTTCATCGACATCCAGGCCGGCGCCGGCGGCACCGAGGCCCAGGACTGGGCGTCGATGCTGCTGCGCCAGTACCTGCGCTACGCGGAACGCAAGGGCTTCAAGGTCGAAGTGATGGAACAATCCGACGGCGAGGTGGCCGGCATCAAGACCGCCACCATCAAGGTCGAAGGCGACTACGCCTACGGCTACCTGCGCACCGAGACCGGCGTGCACCGCCTGGTGCGCAAGTCGCCGTTCGACTCGGCCAACGGCCGTCATACCTCGTTCACGTCGCTGTTCGTGTACCCGGAAGTGGATGACTCGATCGACATCGAGATCAACCCTGCCGACCTGCGCATCGACACCTACCGCGCATCCGGCGCCGGTGGTCAGCACATTAACAAGACCGACTCCGCGGTGCGCCTGACGCACGGCCCGTCCGGCATCGTGGTCCAGTGCCAGAACGACCGCTCGCAGCACCGCAACAAGGCCGAGGCGATGGAAATGCTGAAGGCGAAGCTGTACGAGCTGGAACTGCGCAAGCGCATGAGCGAGCAGCAGAAGCTGGAAGACTCCAAGACCGACGTCGGCTGGGGCCACCAGATCCGCTCCTATGTGCTGGACCAGTCGCGCATCAAGGACTTGCGCACCAACTTCGAGACCGGCAATACCAAGGGCGTGCTGGATGGCGATCTGGACGACTTCATCTCCGCATCCCTCAAACAAGGCGTTTAATGAATTCCACTTCGCAGCGCGCGTTCATCTTCGACATGGACGGCACCATCGTCGACAACATGGCCTTCCACACCAAATCGTGGCTGGCCTTCTTCGCCCGTCGCGGCCATCAGATCGACGCGGACGAATTCTTCCGCGCCACGGCCGGCCGCCAGGGCCATGAAATCATGAGCACCTACTTTGGCAAGCAGATGACCAAGGAAGAAAGCGCCGCGCTCGATTTCGAGAAGGAGTCGCTGTACCGCGAGCTGTACGCGCCGCACCTGGTTGCGGTCGACGGCTTCGAAGCCTTCATCGCCCGCGCCAAAAACGCCGGCGTCAAGCTGGCCGTGGCCACCGCCGCGCCGACCGAGAACATCGACTTCACGCTCGATGGCCTGGACCTGCGCAAGCAGTTCGACGCCATCGCCGGCGCCGCCGATGTCGCCCGCGGCAAACCGGAGCCGGACGTGTTCCTGCTGGCGGCCCAGCGCAGCGGCGCCCTGCCCGCCAACAGCATCGTGTTCGAAGACGCGCCATTGGGCGTGGAAGCGGCGCGCCGCGCCGGCATGCGCGCGGTGGTGCTGACCACCACCCTGCCGGCCGAGGCGTTCGCCGAATTCGACAACGTCATCGCCGTGGTGAGCAACTTCAGCGAGCTGGATGTCGAAGAGCTCTTCGCCGCCGCAATCAACTAATCATCACCTCAACAAAAGAACAGACCATGACTACGGATCTTCAAGAACAAGCAGCAGCGCCAGACGAAAACAAGATCATCGCCGAGCGCCGCGCCAAGCTGGCCGCCATCCGCGAGCAAGGCGTCGCCTTCCCGAACGACTTCAAGCCTCAACATAAAGCCGCCGACCTGCACGCGCAGTACGGCGAGAAGTCGCGCGAAGAGCTGGAAGCCACCCCGGTCACCGTGGTGCTGGCAGGCCGTATGATGCTCAAGCGCGAAGCCGGCAAGAAGGCCGCCTTCGCCACGCTGCAGGATTCGTCCGGTCCCAAGGCCGATGGCCGCATCCAGATCTACGCCACGCTGGACCTGACCGGCGAAGCTGCCATGGCCGCGCTGCACCACTACGACCTGGGCGACATCCTGGGCGTGACCGGCACGCTGTTCAAGACCAAGACTGACGAACTGACCATCAAGGTGTCGGAACTGCGCCTGATCACCAAGTCGCTGCGCCCGCTGCCGGACAAGTTCCACGGCCTGGCCGACCAGGAAACCAAGTACCGCCAGCGCTACGTGGACCTGATCATGAACGAGGAAACGCGCCGCACCTTCAAGGCGCGTACCGCCGCGATCTCGTCGATGCGCCGCTTCATGGAGAAGAACGAGTTCATGGAAGTGGAAACGCCGATGCTGCACGCCATCCCTGGCGGCGCCGCGGCCAAGCCTTTCATCACCCACCACAACGCGCTGGACATGCAGATGTTCCTGCGTATCGCGCCCGAGCTGTACCTGAAGCGCCTGGTGGTCGGCGGCTTCGAGCGCGTGTTCGAGATCAACCGCAACTTCCGCAACGAGGGCGTGTCGGTCCGTCACAATCCTGAATTCACGATGATGGAGTTCTACGCGGCCTACACCGATTATCACTGGCTGATGGACTTCACCGAAGCTATCATCCGCCAGGCCGCGATCGATGCGCACGGCACCGCGACGCTGACCTACGGCGGCCGCGAGCTGGATCTGGCCAAGCCGTTCCACCGCTTGACCATCGTCGAGGCGATCAACAAGTACGCGCCGGGCTACACGCCGGAGCAGCTGACCGACGTCGAGTTCATCAAGAAGGAGCTGCTGAAGTTCGGCGTCAAGCCGTTCGCCACCGCAGGCCTGGGCGCGCTGCAACTGGCGCTGTTCGAGGAAACCGCCGAAGCGCAACTGTGGGAACCGACCTACATCATCGACTATCCGGTCGAAGTGTCGCCGCTGGCCCGTGCTTCGGACACGCGCGAAGGCATCACCGAGCGCTTCGAGCTGTTCATGGTCGGCCGCGAGATCGCCAACGGCTTCTCCGAGTTGAACGATGCGGAAGACCAGTCGGCACGCTTCCTGTCGCAGGTAGCGGCCAAGGACGCAGGCGATGAAGAGGCGATGTTCTATGACGCCGACTACATCCGCGCGCTGGAATACGGCATGCCGCCAGCCGGCGGTTGCGGCATCGGCATCGACCGCCTGATGATGATCATCACCGACTCGCCGAACATCCGCGACGTGCTGCTGTTCCCGCATTTGCGCCGCGAAGAGTAATCAAGCAAAAGGCCGCTCGAATTGAGCGGCCTTTTTTTGTCGCGATCATTTATCGCTTTGAATAAGCTGAACGCTGCCAATTTTCCAGACACCCTCTTCTCGCGTGAGGGAGATGGAAAACTTGCGACGGCTTGAACTACTCGCGCCCAACTGCAACGCCACTACTGCCCTATCGCCGTCAACTACGGCACTGTCAACAATAACGTTCGTTTCCCAGTCATCGAGATAGTCCTGCGCTTTTATGAAGTAGTCCTCTTCCGCCCCCTCTTCACTGCGCACGCGCCGCCCAATTTCGCGCATCAGGGACTGGGAGAGGTACCTTGACATCGTCTTCCGATCATCGGAAACCGGCTCGCGGCCAGCCGCGAGCGAATGCAAATACCACTTGTAGAACACAGAAACGGTCCGTTCCGCAGTCGGGACGGGAGCAGCCAATACCTGCCCCCAGGCGATAAGGAGCACCACCAACAGCGAAAATAAAAACGCTCTGGCTGCCCTGGAATGGGAAAGTGGCGTTTTCATGGATGCCGATAAATTGTAAACGCCGGTTTCAATTTTCGATAGGATTCACTAGGATAAAGCCCATGGCGCTGCTTGAAGTCGGAAATCCAATTCGTCCCGTTATACATCGCCACATGCCCGTGACGATGCCCCGCAATCGGCTGTATTACCACAACATCACCGACATCTAATATTGCCGCGTCCCGAATCGTAAAACCTGCTGCAGCCAAGCTGTCGCCATAGTCCTTCGCCGAAGTGTGCCGGTGCAATCGAACGCCCCCGGCCTCGACTGCTTTCCTGACATATTCCGCGCACTTGCCGTGACTGGTTGAGCGCGCATGCTTATCGAGATAAGTCACTGCAGTTTTTTTGTCCCACATAGCTCCTCCTTATGGACATCATCCACTCCCATACGGAAATGGCGATAATTGGAATATCCAATCTATCTATTAAGAAAACCCGCATCATGAAGTTGATCAAGCCTACGTAAGCAAAAGCCGCTCGTTGAGCGGCTTTTTTTTGCTCGACCGACGCCGATAAACCGGGTAGTCTCCAGAGGAGTGACTATTTAAAAGAAAGGGAAGCAAGATGATCGGCCGCCACATGCTGCTATGCCTGACGGCGGCGCTGCTGTTCGTCGTGTGTCCCGCTGCGCGTGCGACCGATACCATCACACTGTACACCGAAGAATACCCACCCTTCAATTGGGCCGACAAGCAGACCGGCGCCGCCACCGGACTGTCCACCGACATGGTCCTGGAGCTGATGCGGCGGGCCGAATTGCCCGTCACCGCACCGGCCTTGATGCCGTGGGCACGCGCCATGGCACTGACCTCCAAGAACGCCAACACCTGCCTGTTCTCGATGGCGCGCACGCCGGAACGCGAGACCAGCTTCGCCTGGGTAGGCCCGGTGGGCCGCAACGAATGGGTGATGTACGCGCGCACCGAGGACCATATCCATCTCAACAGCCTGGAGGACGCCAGGCCCTACACCGTCGGCACCATCATCGGCGATGCGATGGTGCCAATGCTGCGCGCGAACCAGCTGAACCTCAGCATGGTCCCCCACAACCAGAGCAACGCGCCCAAGCTGAAGATGCAACGCATCCAATTGTGGTCAGAAGGACGCCTGCCGGGCATATACATCATGAATGAACTGGGCATCACCGGCGTGGAAGCCGTACTGACGTTCGCCCACTACGATATGTACCTGGCCTGTAACAAAGGCATGGATGCCAACCAGGTGGCCCGGCTCAACACCCTGCTGCGCGCCATGCACCGCGACGGCACGGTCAAGCGCATCTACAGCAGCTACGGTTTCGACAACTACACGCCCCGCGCCGAGCAGGCAGCGAAGTGAGTCCGGGATAGTCATCCGGCGCCCGCGCCAACTGCACGCGAACGCCGGTTGACGTTACTGGATCACGCGATAGCAAGGCGTGTACTGCTTGCCCGCCAGCTTCATGCGATGCTGCGCCACGAACGATGCCAGCAGCTCGTCCATCGGGCCCATGATCTCCTTGTCGCCATGGATTTCAAAGTGGCCGAACTTCTCGATGGCGCGTATGCCCTCATCCTTGACGTTACCCGCCACCACACCCGAAAACGCCCGGCGCAGATTCGCCGCCAACAGATGCACTTCCTGGTTCTTGTGCAGGCTCAGGTTGCGCATGTTCTCGTGCGTGGGCGCGAACGGATGCTGGAACTCCTGGTCGATCTTCAGGCCCCAGTTGAAGTAATAGGCGTCGCTGCGGGACTTGCGGAACTCGCGCACCTGCTTGATCCCCGCCTGCATCTCGCGCGCCACCAGCTCGGGATCGTCGATGATGATCTTGTAGCGCTGCTGCGCCTCAGGGCCCAGCGTATCGTGTATGAACTGGTTGATCTGCACGAAGTACTCGCGCGAGGTCTCCGGTCCGGTGAACACCAGCGGGAACGGAATATCGACATTATCGGGATGCAGCAGGATGCCCAATATATAAAGGATCTCCTCGGCCGTGCCGGCGCCGCCGGGGAACACCACGATGCCGTGACCGGTGCGCACGAATGCCTCCAGCCGCTTCTCGATATCCGGCATGATCACCAGCTCGTTGACGATCGGGTTCGGCGACTCCGCCGCGATGATGCCCGGCTCCGAGATCCCCAGGTAGCGTCCCTTGTGCAAACGCTGCTTGGCGTGGCCGATGGTGGCACCCTTCATCGGGCCCTTCATCGCGCCGGGGCCGCAGCCGGTACAGATGTCCAGATCGCGCAAGCCCATTTGATAGCCGACTTCCTTCGAGTAGTTATACTCGGCGCGATTGATCGAATGCCCGCCCCAGCACACCACCAGGTTAGGATTGAGCATAGGCTTGAGCACCCCGGCGTTGCGCAGGATGTGGAACACCGAATCGGTGATACCTTCGGTGACGCCCATGTCGAACTTCGGATTGTCCGTCACCTCATTGCTGACGAAGACGATATCGCGCAGCACTGCGAACAGGTGTTCATGTATGCCCTTGATCATTTTGCCGTCGACGAAAGCGATCGCCGGCGCCCCCTTGATATCGAGCTTGATGCCGCGCTCCCGCTGCACAATGCTGATCTCAAATGATTTGTATCGTTCCAGCAGTTCCTTTCCATCGTCGATAGTGCTGCCGCAATTGAGCACAGCCAGTGCGCAATTGCGGAAGATGTTATAGAGACCGCCCTGGCTAGTGTCGAGCAGCTTGTTCACTTCCGCCTTCGAAAGCACTTCCAACTGGCCTTCGGGCGAAATCAGGGTATCGACAACGTCATGTTCCATGATGCGTAAATCCTTATTCAAATTCGATGCATAACAGGTAAGCCTGCACTGCCAATATACGACAAACCGGCACTTTTTGGGGCGGAGATTGGCATAGCAGGAAAGTACATGTTTATTAGCACAAAAGACATATCTTTGCAGGCGCACCATCAAAATGTACGACCGGGGCGATTTGTAGATTAAAATGGCGCCCAATTTGGCTCCCCATAAGGGAACCCGAGACACTTTTCATAGATCATAAATTAGGAGAAGCCGCATGAGCGGTGCTACCACCACCAATACGGAAGTCGTTATTCCCGAATTCAAGCAGATCATGGGTCACCCTGCTCCGCTGTGGATGTTGTTCATGACCGAGTTCTGGGAGCGTTTCGCGTTCTACGGCATACGTTGGGCCCTGGTGCTCTACGTCGTAGCGCAGTTCTACAGCGGCGCCCCCACCGGCGAGGCCCCGGCCAACCTGATTTACGGCTCCTACCTGGCACTGGTCTACGCCGCCGCGCTGTTCGGCGGCTACGTGGCCGACCGCGTCCTCGGCTACCAGCGCTCCATCCTGGTCGGCGCGACCTTCATGGCGGCCGGCCTGTTCATGATCGCCTTCCCCAACCAGACCGTGTTCCAGCTTGGCCTGGCGACCGTCATCGTTGGCAACGGCATGTTCAAGCCGAACATCTCGACCATGGTCGGCAAGCTGTATGGCGCCACCGATCCGCGCCGCGATTCCGGCTTCACCATTTTCTACATGGGGATCAACTCCGGCGCGATGGTCGCACCGGTGCTCACCGAGTGGCTCGCTGCGACCATCTTCGGCACCAACGGCATGCCCGCTTACAAAGTGGTGTTCATGTCGGCCGGCGTCGGCATGCTGATCTCCCTGGTGTGGTTCCTCATCGGCCGCCGCAACCTGAAAGGCATCGGTGCACCGGACGCATCGAACTCCGATCCGAAGCGCGTGATGTACGTGATTCTGGGCTCGCTGTGCGTGATCCCTGTGGTGTACTTCCTGCTGGCCGCCGGCGCCAACAACCTGCAGATCGTGCTGTCCGCGCTGTTCGTCCTGCTGTCGGTGATGCTGCTGATTGAAGGGGTCAAGAACGGCAAGGTCGCCCGAGACAAGGTCATCGCCATGCTGCTGATCTTCTTCTTCAATATCATGTTCTGGATGTTCTTCGAACAGGCAGGCAGCTCGTTCACCTTCCTGGCCGACAAAATCGTCAACCGCCAGATGTTCAACTGGACCTTCCCAGTGGCCTGGTTCCAGATCTTTAACTCGCTGGCCATCATCGGCTTCGCGCCTATCATCGCCTTCATCTGGGTCGCCATGCGCGGCAAGAATCCTTCGATTCCGCGTAAATTCGGCCTGGGCCTGCTGTTCAACGGCTCCGCTTTCGGCCTGCTGATGTTCGCGCTATCGTCGCTGGTCAGCGCCGACAACCATATCCCGTTCTGGACCCTGGTCATGGTCTACGTGCTGCAGTCGATCGGTGAGCTGTGCCTGTCGCCTATCGGCCTGTCGATGGTGACCAAACTGGCGCCTACGCGCCTGGTCGGCCTGGGCATGGGCGGCTGGTTCCTGTCGACCGGCATTGGTAACAACCTGTCGGGCATCTTCGCTTCGGCAGTCAGCGGCGAGAGCGGCATGTCGGTGACGTCGGCGCTGTCCGGCTATACCTTCGGCTTCTGGTCGCTGATGGCCGGCGGCGCACTGCTGTTCCTGATCGCACCGCTGATCCAGAAGCTGATGCACGGCGTGAAGTAAGCTCTACGCTCCAGTGAAAAAGGCGCCTCATTGAGGCGCTTTTTTTTACCCCGCAGGGCCAGGCGGGGTCTGACCCCGTACGGGGTCAGACCCCTAAGTGGTGACGCACGCGTATCGCCGACAGCACGCGGGTTTGTCTTATACCGCCTGTTGGTATTGGTATGGGTTGGCGGTCAGCCAGGCTTGCAGCTTGTCGCCGGTGTCCGGCGGCAGATGCAGGCCAAGCTTGGAGCGCCGCCACAGGATGTCCTGCGCGGTACGTGCCCATTCGTAGCGGCGCAGGTATTCCACTTCCGCCGCGTACAAACCGGGCGCGATCTCCTCGCCCATCCCGGCGACGTCTTCGCGCTTCCCAAGCAGCGTGTGGATGCGCGTGCCGTAGGCGCGGGCGTAGCGCGCCACCAGCAAGGGTGGCAGCCAGCCGTAGCGCCCCTGGACAGTGCGCACCCAGTTATCGAACTCCTGCACCGAGCGGTTCTGCGGCTCGGCGCCATATAGATCGCCGCCCGGCAGGCAGGCGTTGTGGGTCCAGGCGCCGTGGCGGTTGCCCAGCGCTTTGGCGATCAGGTCGACCGCTTCCTCCGCCAGCTTGCGGAAGGTGGTGATCTTGCCGCCGAAGACGCTCAACATCGGCGGGCCGTCGCTGTCGACCTCCAGCCGGTAGTCGCGCGTGACGGCCTTGGCGTCGGCGCCGTCCTCCACCAGCGGCCGCACGCCGGAATAGGTCCACACCACGTCGGCCGGCACGATGGGCTTGACGAAGTACTGGCTGGCCAACTCGCACAGGTAGGCGATTTCGTCTTCGCTGATGGCGACCTGGTTGGCGTCGCCGCGGTAATCGAGATCGGTGGTGCCGATCAGCGTGAAGTCGCGCTCATACGGAATCGCGAACACGATGCGGCCGTCCGGGTGCTGGAAGATGTAGGCGTTGTCGTGTTCGAAGATACGCTTGACGATGATATGGCTGCCCTTGATCAGGCGCAGGTTGCCGCCCCCCTCCTTCGGCAACGTGGCATGCAGCAGGCTCGCGGTCCACGGCCCGGCGGCGTTGACCACGTAACGCGCGTTGACACGGACATCGCCGCATCCGCTCTTGTGCAGCGCCGCCTCCCAGCCATCCGCCTTGCGCGTCAACGCGCCGCACACTGTCTGGGTCAGGATGGTGGCGCCCTTTTCGCAGGCGTCGATGGCGTTCAGCACCACCAGCCGGGCGTCGTCCACCCAGCCGTCCGAATAGATAAAGCCACGCTGGAACTCCGGCTTGAGCGGCTTGCCCGCCGCATGCGTGCGCAGGTTGATGCCGGCCGACGCGGGCAGCAGCTCGCGCTTGGCCAGTAGGTCGTACAGCATCAGACCGGCCCGGATCAGCAACGCCGGGCGCTGGCCGGGTGCATGCGGCATCACGAAGCGCAGCGGCCACATGATGTGCGGCGCGGCGCGCAGCAGCACCTCACGCTCGATCAGCGCCTTGCGCACCAGATTGAACTCGTAATACTCCAGATAGCGCAGGCCGCCGTGTATCAGCTTGGTGGAGGCCGACGAGGTGTGGGAGGCCAGGTCGTCCTTTTCGCACAGCACCACCGACAAGCCCCGTCCCGCCGCGTCGCGCGCGATGCCGGCGCCGTTGATGCCGCCTCCGACGATCAGGATGTCGCAATCGAGAGTGTGCTGCGGTTCCGCCATGTTTTCCCCGGTTTTAGAGCGAAATGATTCAGATATCTGTTACGTTACGACAAAATCACCAATAGTCATAGGGCCGGGCGAGCCTATTTGCAGAAAAAGCCACTTTTCAATTAAGTGTGCCCAAATTTTGTTGGTCTATAATCGCGCCTACCGCTGCTACCGTGAGACCACGCCTTGACTGCTTCCCCTATCAATCCGTCCAAATGGCTGACCCGCCGCAACGCCATCCGCGGCTTCATCGTGGCCGGCATCGCCGCGCTGATCGCAGGCGGCCTGCTGCTGGGCTATCTGCTGCTGTACGTGGCGCCCAACCTGCCGTCGCTGGAAGTCATCACCGATTACCGGCCCAAGATCCCGCTGCGCATCTACACCGCCGACAATGCCCTGATCGGCGAATTCGGCGAGGAGCACCGCGACTTCGTGCCGATCAAGGACATCCCCGAGATGATGAAGAAGTCTGTGGTGGCGATCGAGGACAAGCGCTTCTACGATCATAACGGCATCGACTGGCGCCGCGCGCTGGGTGCGGCGCGCGCCAACCTGGGCGGCGCCATGCGCCAGGGCGGCTCCACCATCACGATGCAGGTGGCCCGCAACTTCTTCCTCACCCGCGACAAATTCTACGGCCGCAAACTCAATGAGGTCATGTTGGCGTTTAAGATCGAGGCGGCGCTCAGCAAGGAGCAGATCCTCGAACTGTATATGAACCAGATCTACCTGGGCCAGCGTTCCTTCGGCTTCAGCGCGGCGGCGCAGGTCTACTTCGGCAAATCGCTGAAGGACCTGGACATCGCCGAGATGGCGATGCTGGCCGGCCTGCCGCAAAATCCGGCCCGCCACAACCCGGCCGTCAATCCCAAACGCGCCAAGCAACGCCAGCGCGTGGTGCTGATGTCGATGCGCGACCTCAATTACATCACCGAGGACCAGTACCAGAAAGCGCTGCACGAAACGCTGCATGTCAGCCATCGCGGCCAGGAGTTCGACACCCACGCCGAGTACGTGGCCGAACTGGCGCGCCAGGTGGTGTACGCCCAATTCAAAGAGGACTCGTACAACAAGGGCATCAAGGTCTACACCACGATCCTGAAAGCCGACCAGAACGCGGCCTACGAATCGGTGCGCCGCAATGTGCTGAACTACGACCAGCGCCACGGCTACCGCGGCCCGGAGGCCTTCATCACGCTGCCGGCCGGCGAGGAAGAGCGCGACGACGCCATCGAGGAGGCGCTGCAACACCGTCCGGGCAGCGACCGGCTGATCCCGGCCGTGGTGCTGGAGGTCGGCGCCAAGTCGGTCAAGGTGCAGGATCCGTTCGGTGAAGAGATCACCATCAGCGGCGACGGCCTGCGCCTGGCAGCCAACGCGCTGACCGACAAGGCCAAGGACACGGTCCGCCTGCGCCCCGGCGCGGTGATCCGCATCATGCAGGAGAATCGGGGCTGGTCCATCACCCAGGTGCCGCAGGTGGCGGCGGCGTTCGTGTCCATCGATTCGGTCAGCGGCGCCTACCACGCCATGGTCGGCGGCTTCGACTACAACCTGCAAAAATTCAACCACGTCACGCAGGCCTGGCGCCAGCCCGGTTCCTCGATCAAGCCCTTCGTGTATTCGTCGGCGCTGGAAAAAGGCTTCTCGCCGGCGACCCTGATCAACGACGTGCCGCTGGACCTGACCGGCGCCGAAACCGGCAACGAACCGTGGAGCCCTAAAAACGACGACGGCAAGTTCGACGGCCCGATCACCATGCGCACCGCGCTGGCCGAATCGAAGAACGTGGCCTCGGTGCGCATCCTGCGCTCGATCACGGTGCCGTACGCGCACAACTACCTGGGCAAGTTCGGCTTCGACCTGGCCAAGCATCCGAAGAACCTGACCATGGCGCTGGGCACCGGCTCGGTCACGCCGGCGCAGCTGGTGGGCGCGTACTCGGTGTTCGCCAACGGCGGCTACACGGTCGAACCCTACCTGATCGCCAGGATCGTCGACGGCGGCGGCAAGATCATCACCGAAGCCAAGCCGCGCACCACGCTGCCGGACGAGGCCCGCGTCATCGACCCGCGCAACGCCTTCGTCACCGACAGCATGCTGCGCCAGGTCACGCGCACCGGCACCGGCGCCGCCGTGGCGCGTCTGGGCCGCCCTGACTTGGCCGGCAAGACCGGCACCTCCAGCGATGCGGTCGACGGCTGGTTCGCCGGCTACGGCGGCGGCATCGTGGCGGTGTCGTGGATGGGTTACGACGACTCGAAATCCCTGGGCGGCAAGGAGTTCGGCTCCAGCGTGGCGCTGCCGATCTGGATCGATTACATGAAGGTGGCGCTGCAAAACCGTCCGCCGCAGGAGCGCCCGGTCCCGGCCGGGTTGACGCAGGTGGACGGCGAGTGGCTGTACGACGAGTTCACCGGCGACGCCGCGCGCCACACGCTGGACATGGACGATGTGGCGCCGGGCGCGGAGAACGTGGCGCCGCAGCCGGCCGGCACGACGCCGCCTCCGCCGCCAGCTAACTAAGTCAGGTCAGGCCGCCAGGTAGCCGCGCATCATGCGCACGGCGCTGTCCGCAAACTGGTCCGGGCTGACATCGGCGGCCCGGTACTTCCAGCGTTTCACATACCAGTCCTGGAACATCGCCAGGATGTGCGCGGCCTGCAGCTCCGGGCTACCGGCCGGGCGTTGCGGCAGCTGCGCGATCACATCGGCGAACAAGGCCTGCACGTACAATTCCGATTCCTTGGCCGTGGTGCGCTGCGCCGGTTGCAGCACGCGCGAATCCATGAAGACGAAATAAAACCACGGCTGCAAAATCTCCGACACGTAGATCGAGGCGCGCATCAGCGCTTCCAGCTTGTCCAGCGGATCGGTGACGTCGTCGAACAGCCGCGGCATCTCCAGCGTGGCGTAGCGCACCACGTCCTCGATCATCTCCGCCAGTTGATCCTTGTTGCTGATGTAGCCGTACAAGCCGCCCATCGACAGCCCGGTCTCCTGGCACAGGTCACGCAGGTTCATGGCGCGGAAGCCGACGTCGTTGGCCAGCTTGAAGGTGGCACGGAAGATCCTCTCCAGGTTTTCCAGCGCCGGCTTGCGGCGCTTGACGGTGATGCGTTCAGCGTTGTGGTCGAGCAGGTACGCCCAGATATTGACGCCGTCCAGCGGCGTCATCCCCTGAAATTGTTGGAAGTCGAATCGCGACGGCAAGGTAGTCTCGTAGTTTGATTTTTGGTGTCGATTATAGCGCAGGAAAACAACTCGGCTCAGAGGCCCTTCAGATTGGCTCCCAGGGCCTAGCGTGCGGACTGCAAGGCCAACGGCTCGGTGCTACATTTTGTTGACCGGGGAAATACCCGGACCTCAAAAATACACTCGGAGACTTCAATGAAAAAACGCTTCTGGAAGTACCTCGCGGTCTGCCTGATCGCCCTGACCTCCCTGCCCGCGCCATCCTGGGCTGCCGGCTACACGCAAACCAAATACCCTATCGTGCTGGTGCACGGCCTGTTCGGCTTCGATAACATCGGCCCGGTCGATTACTTCTACGGCATCGCGTCGGCGCTGCGCAGCGGCGGCGCCAATGTGTATGTGACCTCGGTGTCTGCCGCCAACAGCACCGAAGTGCGCGGCGAGCAATTGCTGGTGCAGGTCAAGCAGATCCTGGCGGCGACCGGCGCGTCCAAGGTCAACCTGGTCGGCCATAGCCACGGCGGCCCTACCGCGCGTTATGTGGCGTCGGTGCGGCCGGACCTGGTGGCCTCGGTCAGCAGCGTCGGTGGCGTCAACAAGGGTTCGAAGGTGGCCGACGTGCTGATAGGCGCGGTGCCGAACGTGACCTACAGCCTGGCCAACGCGGTGTCCGGCTTGATCAGCTTCCTGTCCGGCAGCCCGACCTTGCCGCAGGATGCGCGCGCGGCGGCGACCTCGCTGAGCACCGCCGGCACGCTGGCCTTCAACGGCAACCATCCTGAGGGGGTGCCGACGTCGGCCTGCGGCGAGGGCGACTACCAGGTGAACGGCGTGTACTACTTCTCGTGGAGCGGCGCGCAGCCTTACACCAATCTGCTGGACGTCAGCGATCCGGTACTGGCCTTGACGGCCATCGCCTTCGACGGCGCCAAGAACGATGGCCTGGTCAGCAGCTGCTCCAGCCACCTGGGCCGCGTGATCCGCGACGACTATGCGATGAACCACCTGGACGAGGTGAATCAGCTGGTGGGCATCACCAACCTGTTCGAGACCAGCCCCGTGACCATCTTCCGCCAGCAGGCCAATCGCCTGCAGGGCCTGGGACTGTAAGGAGCGCATGATGAGCACAAACGTAAAACTGCTGCGCTTCGGCGCGCTGGCCGTTGTGGTCGGCGCCGGCCTGTATCTGGCGCTGCCGCGCAACGAGCCGCCGCCGACCAACGCCGCCGATCCGAACTATTTTGCGTTTGTGCCGTCGATGATCGGCACACGGCCCGACGGCGATGTGCGCCAGACTGCGGCGAACAAGCTGACCGTCAACGCGGAGCTGGCCTACCTGTTCGATTACTACCTGGCGGGCCTGGGCGAGAAGCCGCTGGAAGCGATACGCGTGGAGATCGGCCGCGAGCTCGATCGCCGCCTGAGCGCCGCGCCGGCGGCGCAGGCCAAGCGCCTGCTGGATGTCTACCTGGCCTACAAGCGTGCGCTGGTCGATGTGGAGCGCGGCCTGCCGGCCACGCTGGATCTGGCGCAGGGAGCGCGTCAGCGGCTGGAGGCCATGCAGCGCCTGCGCCATTCGTACTTCAGTGACGCGGAAGCCGAAGGGTTGTTCAGCGCCAGCGACGCCTACGATCTGGATGCCGTGGCGCGGCTGGCGATCAATGCCGACAAGAGCTTGAGCGACGCACAGCGCAAGGAGCGCATTGCGGCGCTCGATGCGCGCTTGCCGCAGCAACTGCGCGACGAACGCGACGCGCCGACCAAGGTACTGAAGCTTGAGGAAGCCGTGGCGAAGGCTCGCGAACAAGGCATGGGCGACAACGAGATCTACCGCATGCGCGCCGCCGCGCTATCACCCGAAGCGGCGGCCCGCCTGGCCGATGTCGACATCGACGAAGCGGACTGGCGCCGCCGCATCGCCAGCTATCTGGCGCAGCGCCAGCAACTGGCAGGCGGTGCCGATCCGGCAGCGCTACAGAAACTGCGCGATTCCATTTTCTCCGCCAACGAACAAAAGCGCCTGGCCGCTTATGAATGACTTTAGTGCACGTAACGGGCGATAAAATAAACACCGCCCATCAGCAGGGATGCGAAGCCGTAGAGCTTCCAGGTATGGCTCATCAGGGTCTTGTGAAGTTCGACTCGCTGTTCCACTATGGACGCGTTTAACTCTTCGCGCTGCTTGGCGAGGGCGGCGGTAAAGTCTTCGCGCTGTTTGGCCAGCGCTGTCGTAAATTCCAGCTTTTGCTCGTACAAAACCTTCATGATGCGTACAGTCGAGGCATGTATTTCCTCACGCAACGACTGCACGTCATCCTTGGTAGCAAAACTTGTCCGTATTACAGCCACATCAACCTCCGCATGATCAAGCTGCCCCCGTAGCACCGCCCCCGCCGCCACGATTGAGTCAGATCAAAAAAAAGCGGCCCGAAGGCCGCTTGACTTTGCTGCTGCGCCAGATAGTGGCTTACTTTATTGTTAATACCGTTCCCGAACGTCGCTCGCCACCGTGGCCCTCAGGAGCCAATATGCTGCCCAGCCAAGGCAGCGTCAACCAGATTCGTCTGGTATGTGGTGCCACACGCACAGTTGTAGGTTAAGCTTGCGGTTTTCACATTGCCTATTACGAAACATGGAACCACTAGACATCGTCGAGACCCAGACCGATACCCCCGCCGCCGGCCGCAAACTCAATGCCACCGTTGCCATCACGGTCGCATTACTGGCCACCTTCATGGGCATCTGCAAGGTCAAGGACGACAATATCAACCAGAGCATGCAGCAGGCGCAGGCCAACCGGGTCGACCACTGGGCCTTCTACCAGGCCCGCAACGTCCGCGAGGAAGTCGCCAAGTCCACCGTGGTTCAGCTGCGCCTTGCCGCCGCGGGCAAGCCGGCGGCCGAGCAGGCGGCGTATCAGGAAGCGATCAAGCAATACGAAAAGGTGGCGCAGGACCAGGACAGCAAGAAGGCGGAAGCCAGGACCCAGGCCGAACAGGACCAGAAAACCTACGACGCCGCCAATTTCAAGGACGATCAGTTCGACCTGTCGGACGCGCTGCTGGCCATCGCCATTTCGCTGCTGGCCATCACCGCGCTGACCCAGTTGTGGGCGCTGTACTTCGCGGCGCTGGTGCCGACCGCGTTTGGCGTGCTGATGGGGCTATCGGGCCTGGCCGGCTGGGGCCTGCACCCGGATTCGCTGATCGCCCTGCTCTCCTGACGCCGGGCGTCCGGCGCTCAGCCGCCGATCACGCGGTTGCGGCCGGCGCGCTTGGCTTCATACATGGCGGCGTCGCCGGCCGAGATCAGGCCGATCAAGTCGTGTCCATGCTCATCCGACGACACCACACCGACGCTGGCCGTGTAGCGCACCGACAGCGCATCGATCTGCACCAGTTCCAGCTCGATGCGCGCACGCAGGCGCTCGGCCACCTTGATCGCGGATGGCCGATCCGAGCCGTCCAGCACCAGCACGAACTCCTCGCCGCCGAAGCGCGCCAGCAAATCGTAGGGCCGCAGTTCCAGCTTCAGTATCCGCGTCAGATGGCGCAGCACCTCGTCGCCGACCGGATGGCCGTAGGTGTCGTTGATCAGCTTGAAAAAGTCGACGTCAATCATGATCACCGCCATGCTGCGCCGTCCGCGCTGCGCCCGCAGCGCCACCCGCTTGCCCTCGATTTCCAGGCCGGCCCGGTTCAGCGCCCCGGTCAGCGCATCGAGCGTCGACAGGCGCCGCAGCCGTTCGGCGTAACGCCACATCACCATCAGGATCAGGCCGAACGCGATGCAGATCTGGGCCAGCGGAATCGCCAGCATGCTTAACCCCATCACCAGGGAACCCGGCACCTCGGCCGGATCGCCATGGAACAGCATGTGCACACCGCGCGTGAACAGGGCCAGGCCCAACACCGTAAAACCGGCCACGCTGATAACGATGCCGCGCCAGCCGCCGTAGCGCGCGATGGTGACGGCGCACATCCAGGTCAGCAACGCAAAATAGAAACCGCTGAAGCACAACCGCGCCCGCGGGCTGGGCACGACCAGCGTGAAATAGAGGGAGACCAGCAGCGCCAGCCCGGTGATGATGGCAACGCTGCGCCAGCTCAGTGTATCGGAGCAGTACACGCGCAGGCCGCGCAGCACCAGGCCCAGGCCGAAGGCGATCACGCCGTAACCGAGGACATTGTTCACGAGGGCGGGAAGACCGTCCAGGTTGATCATCGCCACGCCGACCGCCCCCAGCAGATTCCCCAGTGCCCACCAGCGCAATTCCGGCGGGCTGCCGGTGTAGCAGGCGGCAGCGACCAGCAGCGCCGTCATCAGCAATGTGACGCAAACCTGGACCAACAATAGAGTGTCGAGATCGAGCACGCCGGACTCCGCCCTGTGGATGCCTCAATGTATCGCAGCGCAAGGCCAGTGGCAATCACCCATGCAAGAAAGAAACAAAAAAAGCCACTGGGGCAGCGTTTTTGGCGACGCTGTAGCTGGTGTATCGGTTAAAGTGGTGCATATTGCAACCCATAGCAACCCACCGACAAGACCATGGCCTACCCTATCGAGCACAAACTGGTGATCGGCGTCGCCTCCAGCGCGCTGTTTGACCTGACCGAATCGCACAAGATCTACCTGGAAGGCGGCGCCGAGGAGTACCGCAAGTACCAGGAGCAGCATATCGACGTCATCCTGGGCAAGGGCGTGGCCTTTCCCTTCATCCGCCGCTTCCTCAACATCAACAAGCACTATGCGCAGTCGGCGCCGGTGGAAGTGGTGCTGATGTCGCGCAATTCGCCGGAGACCGGTCTGCGGGTGATGAATTCCATCGCCCACTACGGGCTGGACATCTCGCGCGCCTGCTTCGTCACCGGCAAATCGCCGTACAGCTACCTGCCGGCCTTCAATACCTCCTTGTTCCTGAGCGCCAACGAGGAAGATGTCCGCAACGCGCTCGAGGCCAATTATCCGGCCGGCCTGGTGCTGCCCTCGCGCACCGAGGACGATGACGACGAGGAGTTGCGGGTCGCCTTCGACTTCGATGGCGTGATCGCCGACGACGAATCCGAGACCGTCTTCAAGCGCAACAATGATGTCGACGAGTTCCATGCGCACGAGCGCGAACGGGTCGCCATCCCGCACCAGCCCGGCCCGCTGGCCGACCTGTTCCAGAAGCTGTCGCTGATGCAGCGGCTGGAGGAGCGCGCCCAGCGCCGCGATCCCTCGTACAAGCGCATCCTGCGCATCGCCATCATCACTGCCCGCAGCGCGCCGTCGCACGAGCGGGTGGTCACCACGCTAAAGAGCTGGGGCGTGTCCGCCAACGAGACGTTTTTCCTGGGCGGCATGGAAAAAGCGCGGGTGTTGGGCATCTTCAAGCCGCACATCTTCTTCGACGACCAGATCAGTCACCTGAAGTCGGCCGGCGGCAATATACCGATGGTCCATGTGCCCTTCGGCATCGCCAACCGCAAGGCCTGACCCCGCACTGCGGCCCCAAGGGGTCTGACCCCTGCGGGGTCAGACCCCGGCCTCTCCGGGGTGGGGCCCCGCTCACTCGAAGACCGGGCTTCGTCTATAATGTCGGCTGCGGCATTGCCCCTCTGGCGGTGCATTGATGTCTCCTTGACCGTTGAATAAATTCCTACCCAAACCCGGCACCCGCTTCGTCCTGCCTGCGCTGCACGGCTCGTCGGACGCCTACGCATTGGCGCTCACCGCGCTCGAACTCAAATCCCAGGGCCAGATGCTGGCCGTGATCGTCGCCAACGCCAGCGACGGCCAACGCCTGCTGGACGAAATCCCATGGTTCGGCGGCGACCAGCTGCGCTGCCATCTGCTGCCGGACTGGGAAACCCTGCCCTATGACACCTTCTCGCCGCACCAGGACCTGGTGTCCGAGCGCCTGGCGACGCTGCACGAAATCTCCAGCGGCCAGTGCGACGTGATGCTGGTGCCGGCCACCACCGCGCTGGTGCGCATGGCGCCGCCGTCGTTCCTGGCGGCCTACACCTTCTTCTTCAAAAAAGGCGAGTCGCTCGATGAAGCGCGCCTGAAGTCGCAACTGACGCTGGCCGGCTACACCCACGTCGCGCAGGTGATGTCGCCCGGCGAGTACTCGGTGCGCGGCGGCTTGATCGACCTGTTCCCGATGGGCTCCGCCCTGCCCTACCGGCTCGACCTGTTCGGCGACACCATCGAAACCATCCGCACCTTCGACGCCGACACCCAGCGCTCGCTGTATCCGGTCAACGAGGTGCGACTGCTGCCCGGCCGCGAGTTCCCGATGGACGAGGCGGCGCGCACCACCTTCCGCAACCGCTGGCGCGAGCAGTTCGAAGGCGACCCTTCGCGTTCGGTGGTGTACAAGGACATCAAGAGCGGCATCGCCTCGGCCGGCATCGAGTACTACCTGCCGCTGTTCTTCGAAGAGACGGCCACGCTGTTCGACTACCTGCCGCAAGGCGCGGCGCTGGCCCTGGTGGGCGACATCGACGCCGCCATCAAGCGCTTCTGGACCGACACCGGCTCACGCTACCGCTTCCTCAAGTCCGACCGCGACCGCCCCATCATGGCGCCGGAAGCGCTGTTCCTGTCGGACGAACAGTTCTTCACGCTGGCCAAGCCCTACGGCCGGCTGGCGATCTCGAAGGACGCCGACAGCGGCGCCTCCGAGCTGTCGGCGCCGGTGCCCAACATCGCCGTCAACCGCCACAGCGACGACCCGCTGACCAATCTGCGCGCCTACCTGCTGCAAGCGGGCCGCCGCGTGATGATCTGCGCCGAGACCAACGGCCGCCGCGAAACGCTGCAGCAGTACTTCACCGAATACGATCTGGCGCTGACGCCGGTCGAAGGCTACGAGGGTTTTGCCACCTCCAGCGCCAAGCTGATGCTGGGCGTGGCCCCGCTGCACGCCGGCTTCGAGTTGTCCACGCCTGACGAAAATCTCATCTTCCTCACCGAGACCGAGCTGTATGCGGGCTCCGGCCGCCGCGTCGGCAAGAAGAAGCAGGAAGCCGTCACCCAGGTCGAATCGATGGTGCGCGACCTGTCGGAGCTGAAGATCGGCGATCCGGTGGTGCACATCAACCACGGCATCGGGCGCTACATGGGCCTGACCAGCATGGACCTGGGCGAAGGCGAGACCGAATTCCTGCACCTGGAATATGCCAAGGACACCAAGCTGTATGTGCCGGTATCGCAGCTGCACGTGATCTCGCGCTACTCCGGCGCCTCGCCGGAAGACGCGCCGCTGCACGCGCTGGGTTCCGGCGCCTGGGAAAAAGCCAAGCGCAAGGCCGCCGAACAGGTGCGCGACACCGCCGCCGAGCTGCTCAACCTGTACGCCCGCCGCGCGCTGCGCCAGGGCCACTCGTTCGAATATTCGGCGCACGACTACGAGCGCTTCGCCGACAGCTTCGGCTTCGACGAAACGCCGGACCAGCAGGAAGCGATCAACAACGTCATCAAGGATATGACCTCCGGCAAACCGATGGACCGGCTGGTGTGCGGCGACGTCGGCTTCGGCAAGACCGAGGTGGCGCTGCGCGCGGCCTTCATCGCCGTCATGGGCGGCAAGCAGGTGGCGATCCTGGCGCCGACCACGCTGCTGGCCGAGCAGCACGCGCAGACCTTCGCCGACCGCTTCGCCGACTGGCCGGTGCGCATCGCCGAAATGTCGCGTTTCCGCACCGGCAAGGAGATCGCGCAGGCGATCAAGGGTATGGCCGACGGCACGCTCGACATCATCATCGGCACCCACAAGCTGCTGTCGGACGACGTCAAGTTCACCCGTCTCGGCCTGGTCATCATCGACGAGGAGCACCGTTTCGGCGTGCGCCAGAAGGAAGCCCTGAAATCGCTGCGCGCCGAAGTCGACGTGCTGACGCTGACCGCCACGCCTATCCCGCGCACGCTGGGCATGGCGCTGGAAGGCCTGCGCGACTTCTCGGTGATCGCCACCGCGCCGCAAAAGCGCCTGGCGATCAAGACCTTCGTGCGCAGCGAGGGCGAGTCCATCATCCGCGAAGCCTGCCTGCGCGAATTGAAGCGCGGCGGCCAGGTCTACTTCCTGCACAACGAGGTCGAGACCATCCAGAACCGCATGGCGATGCTGACCGAGCTGCTGCCGGAGGCACGCATCGCCGTGGCCCACGGCCAGATGCACGAGCGCGACCTGGAAAAAGTGATGCGCGACTTCGTGGCCCAGCGCTACAACATCCTGCTGTGCACCACGATCATCGAGACCGGCATCGACGTGCCGACCGCGAACACCATCATCATGCACCGCGCCGACAAGTTCGGCCTGGCGCAGCTGCACCAGCTGCGCGGGCGCGTCGGCCGCTCGCACCACCAGGCCTACGCCTACCTGCTGGTGACCGACGTGCAGGGATTGACCAAACAGGCGCAGCGCCGCCTCGACGCGATCCAGCAGATGGAAGAACTGGGCAGCGGCTTCTATCTGGCGATGCACGACCTGGAGATCCGCGGCGCCGGCGAAGTCCTCGGCGACAACCAGTCCGGCGAGATGACCGAGATCGGCTTCCAGCTGTACTCGGACATGCTGAACGAGGCGGTGCGCTCGCTCAAGGCCGGCAAGGAGCCGGACCTGGCGGCGCCGCTGGCCACCACCACCGAAATCAACCTGCACGTGCCGGCGCTGCTGCCGGCCGATTTCTGCGGCGATGTGCACGAACGACTGTCCATCTACAAGCGCATGGCCAACTGCAACGTCCAGGACAAGATCGACGACATGCAGGAAGAGATGATCGACCGTTTCGGCAAATTGCCCGACCCAGTCAAGGCCCTGATCGAAACCCACCGCCTGCGCATCGCCGCCAAGACCGTGGGCATCGTCAAGATCGACGCCCACGGCGAAGCGGCCACCTTGCAGTTCATGGCCAAGCCGCCGATCGACCCAATGCGCATCATCGAGCTGATACAGAAGAACCGGCAGATCAAGCTCAATGGCCAGGACAAACTGAAGATCACCGCCGCCATGCCCGACCTGGCGGCGCGCGTCGCCCAGATCAAGGGTGCGATCAAACAGTTGACTGCATGAGCCTTAACACGTAACTTGGGCGCTTAGCCCAAAAAACGCTATCCGCATTTATGAAGACTGCAAAAAATACTATGAATCTTGTACTGCAAGGCTTGGACGACTGCAAGGCCAGACTGGAACGCATCGCCGCACTGACGGCACCAAAGAACATCACCTGGCTGAGCGAGCGCGCGCTGCGTTGCGAAGGCATCACCTTCTCGCCGGCGCTGCGCCAGACCATCGAAGTGGCGGCCCAGGCGGCCCAGCTGGACGCCACCTACTCCATCGGCATGCACAAGATGAGCGATTTCAAGCTGGTGGCCATGGACATGGACTCGACGCTGATCACCATCGAGTGCATCGACGAAATCGCCGACATGCAGGGCCTCAAGCCGCAGGTATCCGAGATCACCGAGGCGGCGATGCGCGGCGAGCTTGATTTCGCCGAGAGCCTGAAGCGCCGCGTGGCGCTGCTGGAAGGCCTGGAGGCGTCGGCACTGGAGCGCGTGTATGACGAGCGCCTGCAACTGTCGCTGGGCGCGGAAGCCATGCTCAAGGCGGTGCGGCAGGCCGGCATGAAAACGCTGCTGGTATCGGGCGGCTTCACCTTCTTCACCTCGCGCCTGAAAGAGCGCCTGGGCCTGGACTACACCCACGCCAACGAACTGGAAATCGTCGACGGCCGGCTGACCGGCCGCGTGGTGGGCGGCATCGTCGATGCGGAAGAAAAGAAGCGCACCGTGGAGCGCGTGTGCGCGGAGCTGGGCATAGCGACGTCGCAGGCGATCGTCATGGGCGACGGCGCCAATGATCTGAAGATGATGAGCATCTCCGGCATGTCGGTGGCGTTCCGCGCCAAGCCGGTGGTGCGCGAGCAGGCCAACGTCGCGCTCAACTTTGTCGGTCTGGACGGCATCCTTCCGCTGCTGACCTGATTCCATCAAGCGCCGGTTTAATCCCGCCGGCGCGCCACCTGCTCGGGCCCGAGCAAACGAACCCCGGCGACGTTGCCGTTGTCGCGCTGGTCGAACTCCACGCGCAGTCCGCCCCAGCGTGTGATGAAGGCGCTTTTGCCCACCGGTTCAAGCTCGACCTCCGGGCCGCCGTTCATCTGCACAAACAGCTTCTTGCGATGCTGCGTGACCGTCAGGGTCCGACCATCGGCCAGATCGTACTGTCCCCTAAACTCTTGCAAGTCACCCTCCCGCAGCGGCTTCTCGCCCGCGCCTGCCGCGCCGGAAACGCAGCAGCCCAACAGCAATGCCCACACAAAAGTACGCATGATATTTCCCATCCAGGTAGATATCGCCATCGCTCTCAATGTGGATGGCAATGTCTACACTCTAGACAAAAAATCACCTTTTGCACGCCACATCCGACAAACACCGCCGGCGGGCGGATGAACGGTTGTTATGGGGGTGTGGGCGCACACATAAGTTATCAAAAATGATAATATCGACGCCCGCCAACCGCTCTCCCTTATTCATGATCCGACTCCTCGTTTGCATGCTGCTGGCCGCCGTCTTCGCTCAAGCCGCCGCGGAATGCCGCTATACCGAATTGGCAGCCCTGGACATCAACGTGGACGAACACGTTTCCGGCACGCCCTACCTCGACGCCCAAATCAATGGTAAATCCGTGCACATGCTGATCGATACCGGCGCCTCCAAAACCCTGCTGACGCGCGCGGAACTCGACCGCCAGCAAATCACGCTGACCCGCACCAGCGAGATCGCGTATGGCGTAGGGGGACGCGCGCCGATGTTTTCGGCTCGCCCTAAGGAAGTGACCATAGGCCCTTCGCACGTACGCCAGACTTTATTCCCCGTCATCGAAGGCTACGACGTTCCCGGCTACGGCGGCATCATCGGCGCCGACTACCTGCTGCAAGCCGATCTGGAAATCTCGCTGACGGACAAGAAGCTCAAGTTCTTCCGCGGTGCCGGCTGCGACGACAGGTCCCTGGCCTACTGGGACGCCAAAGCGCTGGACGTGCCGATGGACATACCATCTCGTGACAGCCGCGCCGTCGTGCAGGTGACGATTAACGGCAGCAAGCTGATGGCCCTGATCGATACCGGCGCCTCCATTTCGGTGATCGACCAGTCCACCGCCGAGCGACTGGGATTCGATCCCGCATCCGCCGGCGCGCGCAAGGGCGGAAAACTGCGGGGCGTCAACGGAAAAAGCCGGCAATCGTGGGTCACCTCGTTCGACAGCTTCGCCATCGGCGAAGAAGAGATCGCTCATCCGCGCATCACGGTCATCGAATCGGAAGACCGCGGTTTAGACCCAAGGGAGCATCAGATGATATTGGGACGCGACTTCCTGCGCGCTCACCACGTGCTGCTGTCGACCGGCCAGCGGCGCTTCTACTATTCATACCTCGGCGGTCCCGTGTTCGCCGCCTCGCATGACAATCAGCGGCCCTGACGGCGTCTCCGCCATTCATCCACCACGTCGCCCATTGAGCGTGCGGCGCCGCTGCGTATCCACGCCATCAGGTCGCGGTCGAACTTGAAGTCGTCGCCGCATTGCTCACGCATGAAGCGCCGCACATTCTGCGTGCTGCGATATGACGCATCGACCACGGTCGTGCGCGAGATGGGTGTTCCGTGCCAATCGAAGTCCATTGCTGTCAGCCTTTCAGTTTTTTGGTCAGTGCATAGCGCGCCCCGCCTGGAGGAAAATCGGCGAGGCGGCTGAACACGGTGTAGCCCAGCTTTTCGTAGAACGGCAAAGCCTGGAAGCTGAGCGTCTCGACAAAGGCATTCTGTACGCCCCGCCGCAAGCCCTCGCGTTCCGCGATCGCCATCAACTCGCTGCCGTAGCCCAGGCCGCGCACACAGTCGTCCAGCCACACCACCTGGATCTGCAGCCATCCGAGATATGTGGCACCCAGCAGGCCGCCAACCAGCTTGCCATCGTCGTCCTTGACGGTGGCAAGCAGGTAGTTCGGCGTTTCGCCGTTGGCATGCGCGGCGTTGTAGGCGGTCAGGCCTTTGACCAGCGCCTGCATGTCGCCGCCATCGGGTGACTCTTCCAGTTTGATGATATGTGCGCTCATGGTCCGGTCACTGAGCTTTGGCGGGACGGATGCCGGTGTACTGCGCCGAGGCCAGCTTCCACTTGCCGCCCTCGTTCACCGCGACATAGCCGGCGCGCAGCGCGAAGTTCCGCTTCTCCGCATTCACGGTCACGGTGCCGGACAGCTTGACCACCACGGTGCCGGTGTTACCGAACATCTGGATAGCCGGCTCGGACACCTCCATCGTCGGCGTCTCGCGCTTGTTGGCGGGCAGGTAGAAACCCAGCACCTTCTCGCGCGGGTCCACCTCGCCGAGCGGCGACACCTCGTAGAAATCGCGGGTGACGATGGCGTCGATCTTCGCTGGCTCGAAATCGCGCTGCGCCTCGGTGTAGCTTTGCACCAGTTTCAGCAACTGCTGCTGGGCGTTTTCCTGCGCATGCAGCTGCGCGGCGGCCAGCGCGATCGTCGCCAATAGAACAGATTTGAATTTCATGTCGCCTCCCTTATTGACCGGCAGCCGCGCCGTCGTCGGCCGGCGGCGCTTCGTCCACACGCGGCATGCGCATGGTGCGGCCGCCTTGCAGCAGCGTCACCGCATCCACCTTGCCTGCGGCGTCGCGGTGCAACTCAAGCTGCGCGTCCACCTTGCGCAGGAATAGCTTGTCCGCCGACTCCGCATAAATGGGCAGCGAACCCTGGCCTTGCAACTGCGTCGTCATGCCGCCGTTACTGGCGCGCAGCCACAGGCGCCGGCCGTCCGTCATCGTGTAGGTGCCGGCGATGGCGGCCATCTGCTCGGCCGACAGGGCGATATCCTTGCGCTCCGCCGGCATCACATAGTTGGCGCCGCGCACGGTCGCGGTCAGCTTGGCGGTCAGCGCTTCCAGCTCGCTGCCTTCGACGTTACTGAGCACGATCACGCTGATCTTATCGGCCATGCGGTAATGCACCTCGGTGGCAAAACCTTCGATGCCGCCGCCGTGGCCCACTTCCTTGCCGCCGTCCTTCTGCTGTATAGCCAGGCCGAAACCGTAGCCGGAGTGGTAAGGGGTGGTCATCGCCTCCAGCGACGCCGGCGACAGCAGCTTGCCCTCATACAGGCCGCGCTGCCAGCGCAGCAGGTCGCCGGTGGTGGAGTACAGAGCGCCAGCGGCGTGCGGAATGCTCATATTTATAAAGCCGGCGTTGGTCATGCCATGCTTGCCGCGCGCGTAACCGGCGGCGCGGTTCGGCAGCACGTTGGCGTTCCAGTCGTAGCCGCTGTCCTTCATGCCGAGCGGTTCGAAGATATTCTGGCGCACGAAGGCGTCGTAGGTCTGGCCGCTGACCTTCTCGATCAAGGCGCCCAGCAGCACATAGCCGGTGTTGCTGTAGCTGAAACGGGAGCCCGACTCAAACTCCAGCGGCTTGTCGCGCACCAGCGCCACCGATTCCTCAGGCTTCTTGGTGAACGGCTCTATCGTCTGGTATTCCTTGGTCGACGTGAAGTTGGCGATGCCGGAGGTATGGTTCAGCAACTGGAAAATCGTCACCTTGCTCCAGGCGGCAGGCAGGCCGCTGAGGTATTTGCTGACCGGGTCGGAGATGGCGAGTTTGCCGCGCTCCTGCAACAGCAGCACGCTGGCGGCCGTGAACTGCTTGGTCACGGAGCCCAGGCGGAACTTGGTGCTCGGCGAATTGGGGATATTCCATTCCAGGTTGGCGGAGCCGTAGCCCTTGTCCAGCAAGACCTGGTCGCCCTTGGCCACCAGCACCGCGCCGGAAAAATGATCACGGGCGGCGGCTTTGTCGACCAGCGTTTCGAGCTGCTTCAGATCCTCGGCCTGCACAGCGCCACCAAACAGAACGGCCGTTGCCAGGCCCACGGATAGCATCCACTTGCGATGTTGCGACATATTTTCTCCTGAGGCGGATCGCTCTCAATTGGCGATCAACCGCCGTATGCTGCCATCATCTTATTTTTTTCGCAATCGCTTATTTCGCGCTGAGGGCGACGATCAGACCATCGGAGGCGTCCTCGATATAGTCCAGCACCGTGTCGAAGCCGCGGCCGCCTCCATAGTAGGGATCGGGCACCACATCGGATGCGCTGCGGCTGGCGTGGGCCATGAACAGCCCCAGTTTATGGCGGTGCTGCGGCGGACACGCAGCTTCCAGTAGGCGCAAATTATCGTGGTCCATCGCCAGCACGTGGTCGAAGGTTTCGAAGTCGCTGGCCGCCACCTTGCGCGCGCGCTGCGCCGACAAATCGTAGCCGCGCTTGGCGGCATACTCCATCGAGCGTGCATCCGGCGGCTCGCCGACGTGATAGCCGTGGGTGCCGGCGGAATCGATGAGAAAGCGCTCGGCCAGGCCGGCCGCCTCGACGCGATGGCGGAACACGCCCTCCGCGGTCGGCGAACGGCAGATATTCCCCATGCAGACAAACAGTACCGATGTTTTCGCAGCCACACCCACTCCTTATATAATCAGCTTATATTTTATAGATTTTAATTCGCGCCCGGCGCCGCGCCGGCACAATAAATGAACCTCCCTAACGACCAGTCTCCGCGCGCCGAGTACGCGCGGCGCATGAATCGCGTGCTGAACTACATCGACACTCATCTGGACCAGCCGCTGGAATTGGCACAACTGGCGGACGTCGCCAACTTCTCGCGCTTCCACTTCCATCGCATCTTCCAGTCTTGGATGGGCGAAACCCTGGGCGACTACGCACGCCGGCGCCGGCTGGAAAAAGCCGCGTTCCGCCTGAGCTGCATGCCGCCGGAATCGGTGCTGGAAACGGCGCTGGCCACCGGCTTCGGCTCAGGCGAGGCATTCGCGCGCGCCTTCAAGCTCAGGTTCGGCTGCACGCCGACCGAGTGGCGGCGCGACACGCTAGAGCGGCTGGCGTCGCAGGCGCTTGGCAGCAACCGCCGCGCGCAGAGCAATCTGGATCAGGTGTTGAGCAACTACGATCAGACGCCGCAAACCGGTATCGGCGACGATGACATCTCCAACCACGAATCAGGAGATTTCAATATGGACGTAAAAGTGATCGACTTGCCTGCCGCACGCGTCGCCTATCATCGCCACATCGGCCCTTACGGCCCAGGCATAGGCGCCTTCTGGCGCGCCACGGTGACGCCGTGGATACAGTCGCACGGCCTGGACCAGCAACTGTGCTACGGCGTCGGCTACGACGACCCAAGCGTGACGCCGGCCGACAAGTGCCGCTACGACGCCTGCATCACCGTGCCGGAAACCTTCGTCGCCGCCGGCTCGGCCGACATCGCCACCCTGCCCGGCGGCCGTTACGCCGTCGCCCGCTTCGAGGGACAGCCCACCGACATTGCCGACGCCTGGACCTGGATCACGCGCAACTGGCTGCCCTCCAGCGGCTTGCAGTGCGACGACCGCCCTTGCTTCGAAATGTTCAGGCCCGACCTGGCGATCAATCCAAAGACCGGTGCGATGACCCTCGACATCTGCATTCCCGTCCGACCGTTGTAAGGAGCAAAGCATGGTTCAGGTATGCGGCTGTCGCCTGGTCGACATCGAAGACGCGGCACAGGGTGCGGTGGTGCCGCTGGCACTGCTCTATCCCGCCGATGGTGTCGAAGCGGCCGAACATTTCGGCCCCTATACAGTGAACGTCGCCAGGGATGCGCCGCCGTCCGCCGGCGCGCATCCGCTGGTGCTGATCTCACATGGCAATTCCGGTACGCCCTGGGCCTACCGTCAGATGGCCAGGCACCTGGTGCAGGCAGGCTTTGTGGTGGCGCTGCCCGCGCATACGGGCAATACACGCCACGACAACAGCCTGGCCGGCACCGCCGCCAACCTGGCCAACCGGCCGCGCCATATCACGCTTGCCATCGATGCGGCGCTGGCCGATCCCGTCCTCAAAAGCCATATCGCAGGCGATGGAGTAGCCGTCATCGGCCATTCGATCGGCGGCTATACGGCGCTGGCGGTGGCCGGCGGCCAGCCCTGGTCCGGCCCGCGCGAGAACAAGAACGGCCAGCCGCAGCCGGTGCCGGTGAAGGCCGATCCGCGCGTGCGGGCGCTGGTGCTGCTCAATCCCGCCACGTTCTGGTTCGTCGCCGGATCGCTGCAAGCGGTGCGCGTGCCGATACTGATGCGTACCGGCGAAAAGGACGAGATCACGCCGGCTGAACATGCGGAGAAAATCATCGCCGGCGTGCCCGATGCCGCGCTGGTCGAGCACCGCGAGATAGCCGGCGCCGGACACTTCGCCTTCATGAGCAAGTTCCCTCCCGAGATGACGCGGCCGAACTTCAAGCCTTCGCAGGACCCGCCGGGCTTCGACCGCGACGCCGTCCAGCCGGAGTTGTTCGCCGACGTAACCGGCTTCCTTCAGCGCACGCTCTCCAGCAGGCCCAGCGCCTGACGCAACCCGTCAACGATAACCTGGTAGGCCTGCCTGCGGCTGGCCTCATCCCGAGCCCTCAATGCATAGGATGGATGGTACACAGCCACCACCCACCGCCCTTCGTGTTGGAACGGTGCGCCGATGACCGATGTCATCGTCATACCGCTGCTCTGCACTACCGACTTCAGCGCCGTGGCGCCCAGCGCCACCACCACTTCCGGCCGGATACGGGCCAGCTCCTCTTCCAGCCACAGGCGGCAAGCCATGATTTCCTTCTGCACCGGGGTTTTGTGCAGCCGCCGTTTGCCACGCAGCTCCCACTTGAAATGCTTGACGGCGTTGGTCAGGTAGATGCTGCTGCGATTGACGCCGGCTTCCGCCAGGGCCTTGTCCAGCAGCGCGCCGGCCGGCCCGACAAACGGCAAGCCTTCCAGGTCCTCCTGGTCGCCGGGCTGCTCGCCCACGAGCATGATGCGGGCGCGCGCGGGGCCGACGCCAGGCACCGCCTGCGTGGCATGCTGCCACAGATCGCACCGGCGGCACTGGTCCAGCGTGGTCGGCTGCTTGCTCTGCATTCGTTTTCCTCAAGGCGGTCTACGGTTTTTTATACAGCAAACCAATGGCCGTCGGCGCACGCCAGCGCCGCGCGCCGTGGAATCCGCACTGAGGCTATACTGGAACCGTTACTCAACCAAAGGAGTGATCATGTCGCAAGAACTGGTTCTGGACGGTCGCCTCGAATCGGCCAAGACTACCGCCTGGTGGCTCTATATCGTGCACGCGGTAAGCTTCGTCTTTTCACTGGGCCTGTTTTCCGTCATTCCGCTGGCGCTCAACTATCTGCAGCGGCCCAGCACCGAAGGGACGTTCGTCCACAGCCATCACAGCTGGATGATCCGCTCGTTCTGGTGGTATGTGGTGTTCGTCGTCCTGGGCGCCCTGCTGTTTGTCACCATCATCGGCATCCCGTTGGCCTACCTGGTCTGGTTGGGCGCCTGGTTATGGAAGGCCTATCGGCTGATCACCGGCGTGCAGCGCCTCAACCGCAACGAGCCTGCCGCCATCAACGCCTGATCACCCGGTCGAAAGTATCGCTTTCAAGGCATCGACCAGTTTCGCGCACTCCTCGTCCGTGCCGATGGAAATACGCAGGAACTGGTCGATACGTGCCTGCTTGAAGTGGCGCACCAGGATCGCCTTCTCGCGCAAGCCCGCCGCCAGCTGTGCCGCGTCGTGGCCGGGGTGGCGGGCGAAGATGAAGTTGGCCGCCGAGGGCAGCACCTCGAAGCCCAGCGCCTGCATCTGCGCGGTCAGCCACACGCGCGTTGCGATGATGGCCTGCGACGTCTGCTCCATATGGGACAGATCGTCGAGCGCAGCCACCGCGCCGGCCTGCGCGACCTGTCCCAACGGATAGCAGTTGAAACTGTTCTTCACGCGCTCCAGGCCCGCGATCAGGTCGGGGTGACCGACGGCATAGCCCACCCGCAGCCCGGCCAGCGAGCGCGATTTGGACAAGGTCTGGATCACCAGCAGATTGTCGTAGCGGCCCAGCAGCGCTATGGCGCTTTGTCCGCCGAAGTCGACATAGGCTTCGTCGATCACCACCACCTGGTCGGGATGGCCGGCCAGCAGCGCTTCGATCCGCTCCAGCGGCAGCGCGATGCCGGTCGGCGCATTCGGATTGGCGATGATGATGGCGCCGCACGGCTGGCGATAGTCCTCGACGTCGATCTCGAAGCGCTCGTTCAGCGGCACCTGGACCGCGGCTATGCCGTACAAGCTGCAATAGGTCGGATAAAAACTGTAGCTGATATCCGGGCAAAGCAGCGGCAGCTCATGCTTGAGCAAGGCGTGGAAGGTATGCGCCAGTACCTCGTCCGAGCTGTTGCCGACGAAGACCTGTTCACGCGTCAGCCCGAAGCGGCGCGCCACGGCATCCTTGACGACCGCGTTGCCCGGGTCGGAGTACTTACGCAGCTGATCGCCGACGGCGGCTTGCATCGCCGCTATCGCCTTGGGCGACGGACCATATGGGTTCTCGTTGGTGTTGAGTTTAACCAGGCCAGGCATCTGCACCTGTTCGCCCGGCGTGTACGGCGTCAGGCCGTGGACCACATCGCTCCAGAAGCGGCTCATTGCAGTTCTCCCAGCGCGCGCTCAATGTCCGCGATCAAATCGTTGACGTCCTCCAGGCCCACGTTGAAGCGCACCAGTATGCCCTTGTCCTGCCAGTCCTTGCGCATGTGCTGGATCCGGTAAGGCATCACCAGGCTATTGGCGCCACCCCAGCTGTAGCCGATCTTGAAGAACTTGAGCGCGTCGATGAAGCGGTCGGTCTGCTCCTCGGTATAGCGCTCGTCAAACAGCACGGAGAACAAACCGCCCGCGCCGCTGAAGTCGCGCTTCCAGATTTCGTGCCCGGGGCAATCGGTGAACGCGGGATGCAGCACCTTGGTGATTTCCGGACGTGCCTGCAGCCAAGCGGCCAGCTTGCGTGCCGCCGCGTCGTGCGCGTCGAAGCGCAGACGCATGGTCGGCAGGCCGCGCGAGACCAGGTAGGCGTCGTCCGCGCCGACGCCCATGCCCAGCCGCATATGCGAAAGGCTGAGCCGTTCGTGCAGCGCGGCGTCGCGCGTGATGACGGCGCCCATCAGCACATCCGATCCGCCGGACTGGTACTTGGTCAGCGCCTGCATGATGATGTCGACGCCAAGCTCGAAGCCGCGCAGCGCCAGGCCGGCCGACCAGGTATTGTCCAGCGCGACCACCACGCCGCGCTCGTGCGCCGCCTTGCAGATGGCCGGCAGGTCCGGCACTTCCATCGACACCGAACCCGGCGCCTCGGTCCAGATCAGCTTTGTGTTCGGCTGGATCAGCGCGGCGATACCCTCGCCGATCAGCGGATCGTAGTAGCGCGCGGTGATGCCGAAATCGGCAGACAGCCAGCGCCCCAGCTCACGATTGGGGTTGTAGACATTGTCCGGCAACAGCACATCGTCGCCGGCCTTGAGCAGCGCGAAATCGACCATCGCGATCGCCGCCAGGCCGCTCGGCGCCAGCAGGCAGTACTTGCCGTCCTCGATCTCGGCCAGGCGCGCCTCCAGCGTGAAGGTGGTCGGCGTGCCATGCAGGCCGTAGGTATAGGCGTTCTTCTCTTTCCAGTCGCCCGAACGCATGGCCGCCACGTTCTTGAACAGCACCGTCGAGGCATGGTGGATGGCGCCGGGGAAGGCGGCAAAGCCTTCCGGGGCCTGGTAGTCGGTATGTACGAGCGTGGTCTGCGGGGATTTTTTGATAGTCATGGCCTGATTATAAACGCTTTGCCCGATCAGACTTAATCGCTCCATTGAATGATATTTCGGGTTTTTCACACATTTGTTGGAACTTTTTGGCACCGCCGCTGGAATATCATTAAGACCCAACGATGATCCGACGATGACGCCCTTAACCACCACCTCCGATACTGAATTGCTGCGCCAGATGCGCACCGGTACTGCAGCCGCCTTTCAGGCCCTGTACCGGCGCCACCAGGCCTCGCTGTTTCGATTCGCGCTGCTGCGCAGCGGTTCGCCCGACACCGCCGCCGATATCGTGCAGGAAGTGTTTATGGGGCTGCTGACGGACAGCTTCAAGTTCGACGCCTTGCGCGGCGAGCTGCGCTCCTTCCTGCTCGGCATTGCGCGCAACCTGGTACTAAAACACGAGGCGCCGCTCCAGCGCCACACCAGCCTGCCCGAGCCGGACGAGGATGGCGACCTTGAACTTGACGCCGGCAACGAGGCAGCCGAACCGCTGGCCCGCCTGTTGTCCAACGAACTGGCCGAAGAAGTGCGGTGCGCGCTGGCGCTGTTGCCGCCGCCCTACCGCGACGCCCTCATCTTGTACGAACTGCACGAACTGTCCTATCTGGAGATCGCCGCGATCTGCCAGATCGATATTGGCACCGTTCGCTCACGGCTGTCGCGAGGCCGGGCGGCGCTGGCAAAAAAATTGGGGAAGCATCGCCCCACCGAAATTAATTCCGCCTGAAAGGCCCGACCATGCATACCGACGACACCCGAGACCCGCAGCTCGCCCCCTGCTTCGACGCCCTGCGCGATGGCCTGGCGGCCCACCACACGCCGCCCGGCGTGGAAGCTGATTTGATGGCCGCCTTCGCCCGGCAGCATCCCCCCCGGCGCTGGTACCAGCGCTGGCACCGCGCCCAGTGGGCCATGTCCGCTGGCCTGACCTCCGCGGCGGCCCTGGTGATCTTGATCATGCTGCCGCCGCACGCCCCACAGCAAGACAGCGATGGCACCGCAGCGCTGGCCGATTTCGGCCACGGCGGCGAGTTCATTGCGCTCGAACCGCTGGAGCGCATCCGGCGGGATCCCGATCCGCGTATCGTCCAGACCGAAATCGCCCGCACCGCATTGGCCTCGCTCGGTATGCCGGTCACACCGGAAAACGCAGGCGACCAGATACGCGCCGATATGCTGGTCGGCGCCGATGGACAGCCGCTCGCACTTCGCCTTACAACCGTACAGTAACCACCACCACCAGAGGACCACATGAACACCAAGAAAATTCTTCTCTCAGCCTTGATCAGCTGCCTCGCCGTATCGGCCTGGGCTGAGGATGCCGCCGACCAGCCGGCCGGTGGAGCAAGCCCGATGATCGGCGCAAGTGCGCCCATGCCCGGCGCCGCGAGCGTCGACCCCTTGCGCGGCAAGGTTGTGAAGAACGCCCCCTTCAGCGCCACAGGGAATCAGAAGACGCAGCGCAACCTGACCGATGGTAATCAGATCACCAGCCAGACCAGCACGCGCTACTACCGCGACAGCCTTGGCAACTCACGCCAGGAAACGCTCTCCAACAACGGCGAAGTACAAAGCATCGTGATCCAGACCGCCGACAACACCAGCTATACCCTGGTGCCGGCGGCCAAGCTGGCGATCAAGCTCTCGCTGGACAAAATCGCCGCCAAGGCCAAGGCCATCGGCACTGCCGCCGGCACCGCCATCAAGGCCCGGGCCGAGGCGCAGCGCAAAGAAGGCAAGCAGGGCGCGGCTGAACAAAAGGATAGCGAGGAGATCGTCGTCAAGCGCGCAGCACCGAATGCCGACGCCTATATGGAGGCCCTGCCGTTCCTTGCGTCCGCTTACGGCGACCTGAAATGGGCGGTCAAGGCCACCACCAAGGAGCTGGGCACCAAGAACATCGACGGCGTCAAGGCCGAGGGCAAGTTGCGCAGCTACGAGATTCCGGCCGGCGAGGCGGGCAACCGCAAGGCTATCGTGGTGACCGACGAAAACTGGTATTCGCCTCAGCTGCAAGTGACGCTGTACTCGAAACACAGCGATCCGCGCACCGGCGATATCGTCTACCGCATGTCCAACCTGAAGCGCGAGGAGCCCGCAGCCGCGCTGTTTGCCGTGCCGTCCGACTACACGATCAACGACATTACGGAAGGGCCGGAAAAAGCGTTGGGAGCGATGGCGGACAAGAAGTAAGCCGAAAAAAAAGCAGACCCGTTTCCGCGGTCTGCTTTTCGTGCCTACGACAACTGGCTTATTGGGCCTCGCCCCACAGGTCGTGGGCGTCGGAGGTGGTGATCTTGACGTCGACGAACTGGCCGACCGCCAGCTTCTTGTGCGGCTCGTACGGCGGCTTGACGTACACCACGCCGTCGATTTCCGGCGCGTCGGCGCTGGAGCGGCCTACGCCGCCGCTGCGGTTGACTTCATCGATCAGCACACGCACGGTCGTGCCAACCTTGGCCTTCAGGCGTGCTTTCGAAATCTCTTCCTGCAGCAGCATCACGCGGCCGCGCCGCTCTTCACGTACTTCTTCCGGCACCGGGTTGGCCAGTTCGTTGGCGGTAGCGCCTTCCACCGGCGAATAGGCAAAGCAACCCAGGCGGTCGATCTGCGCTTCCTTCAGGAAGTCCAGCAGGTATTCGAATTCGGCCTCGGTCTCGCCCGGGAAGCCGGCGATGAAGGTCGAGCGGATGGTCAGGTTAGGATTCATCGCGCGCCAGGCCAGGATGCGGTCCAGGTTCTTCTCGCCGCTGGCCGGACGCTTCATGCGCTTCAGCACATCGGGATGCGCGTGCTGCATCGGGATGTCCAGGTAAGGCAGGATATGCTCGCCCATCATCGGGATGACCTGGTCGACGTGCGGGTATGGATACACGTAGTGCATGCGCACCCAGGCGCCGTACGACTTGGCCAGCTCGCCCAGCGCTTCCATCAACTGCGTCATGTGGGTCTTGATCGGACGGCCGTTCCAGAAGCCGGTGCGGAACTTGACGTCGACGCCGTAGGCCGAGGTGTCCTGCGAAATCACCAGCAACTCCTTGACGCCGGACTTGAACAGGTTCTCCGCTTCCAGCATCAGCTCACCGATCGGACGCGAGACCAGGTCACCGCGCATCGACGGGATGATGCAGAACGAGCAGCGGTGATTGCAGCCCTCGGAGATCTTTAGGTAGGCGTAGTGCTTCGGCGTCAGCTTGATGCCCTGCGCCGGGATCAGGTCGAGGAAAGGCTCGTGCGGTTTAGGCAGGTGCAGGTGGACCGAATCCATCACTTCGGCCAGCGCGTGCGGGCCGGTCACGGCCAGCACCTTCGGGTGCACCTTCATGATGATGTCGTCGCCGGCGGCGTCTTTTTTCGCGCCCAGGCAACCGGTCACGATCACTTTGCCGTTTTCGGCCAGCGCTTCGCCGATGGCGTCCAGCGATTCCTGCACGGCGGCGTCGATGAAGCCGCAGGTGTTGACGATGACCAGATCGGCGCCGTCGTAGGACTTGGCCGTCTCGTAGCCTTCGGCACGCAACTGGGTCAGGATCTGTTCGGAGTCGACCAGCGCTTTAGGGCAGCCGAGCGAGACGAAGCCGACTTTAGGCGCAGGTGCGCCGGCTGCGGGCATGGGGAGACGGGAGAGTGGTTGCGATTGCATGATAGGTGCGATAGGTTGCGATGGGTTGTGATAAACGCCACGAAAATTACGAGCAATCGAACATTATACCCCATTCGTCATAGGGAGATCATGATAGGATAGAGGCTAACCCAGTGGCCCGCATCGGCGCGGCTTCCATCACCCAGTTCAGGAGAATTCGTGGCAACGCTGAAAGACGTCGCAGTGCTCGCCGGTGTAGGCATGTCGACAGCATCGCGCGCCATTTCAGGCGCCGGCCCGGTGTCGGCAGAGGCGATGAAGAAGGTCCAGGCCGCGATCGAACAGCTCAATTTCCGTCCCTCGTCCATCGGCCGCTCGCTGTCGGCGCAGTCGCTGGGCATGATCGGGATCTTCACGCCCTCCTTCTTCGGTGCCTACTACGGCACCATCCTCAAACAGACCGACGTCGAGCTGCGCGCCATGCGCCGCCACGTGGTCGTGGCCACCGGCTGCGGCGACGGTTCGCCGCGCGACGAGGCGGTGGAAGCAGTCAAGTTCCTGATCGGCCGCGATTGCGACGGCATCGTGGTGCTGGGTCACGACCTGTACGACGAGGACCTGATCTCGCTGCACAAGATGCACCCGAAGATGGCCTTCCTCAACCGCCGCAGCCCGCAGCTGCCGGACGCCTCCTTCTGCCCCGACCATTATCACGGCGGCGAACTGGCGGCGCGGACCTTGCTGCAAGCGGGCCACCGCGAGCTGGCGGTGATCTCCGGCCCGGCCGCCACGTCGGATAACAAGGAACGCATGGACGGTTTCTTCGCCGAGCTGCAACGCAACGGCATCGAGCGTGCGACGGTGCGGCTGATCGAATCGGACTTCTCGCGCGAGGGCGGCTTCAGCGCCACGCAGCAGTTGGTCAACGAGGGCCGCAAATTCACGGGCCTGTTCTGCGCCAACGATGAAATGGCGGTCGGCGCCCTGTCCTGCTTCCACCGCGTTGGCGTCGACGTGCCGGGCCAGGTCTCCGTCATCGGCTATGACGACGACTACTCGGCCGAATATACGTCGCCGGGACTGACCTCGGTCCACATCCCGATGGAACAGCTGACGCAGAACGCCGTGCGCTGGCTACTCAACCTGTGCTACGGCACACAGCACGAAATCGTCCGCGACTTCCCGGTTACGGTGACGATGCGCGGCTCGGTCGCCGCACGCACGGCCCAGCACAACTGACTGGCCGGGCCGGCGCGCCCTACTGCGCCGCCTTGATGCGGAACAGGCGTGCACCGTGGGGGGCCACCTCGGGCGCGAAATCGCGGCCGGCGGGGCCGAGGTCTTTTCCGCTCCACAGGTCCCGCACCGGCGCCGCGTCGCCAACACCGAGGGAGGCAGGTTTGACGGCGACCCGCGCGACCGCCTCGCCGGCATTGAAGACCGCCAGGTATTTATCCCTGGACTGGGGCACATCGGCGATCCACGCGATCAGGCCATCGTCGGTGCGGAACAGCTGGCGGTTGTTCTCGCTGTGCTGATTGACGGCGATGACTTCATCGTTGGTGAGCAGGGACAGCGTGAACGGATCGGTCTTCGTCATATCCCCGCCGTGCATCAGCGGCGAGCGGGCGATACTCCACAGCGTCATCACCGTGATTTGTTCGTCCGGCGTGAAGCGGCTATGCTCATTGAACCGGATGGTCCCGAAGGGCAGCATGTCGGCGTCCGGCCATGCGCCGGAAATGCGGAAAGGGGTCCAGTCGTGGAGGCGCTTGAACTGATCGCGCAAGGACTTCCAGTCATCCCAGAAGTCGTCGCTGACGCGCCACATATTGGCGTGTTGCGTGACGTGCGCGCCGGCGGTGAGCGGGGTCTCGCCAGGCGAGGTGCTGAGCAGGATCGGCCGTCCGGTCTTGTCGATCGCCTTGCGGATCGCCTCGATCTCCGGCTGATGGTAAGGACGGCTGAGGTCATCGACCTTAATGAAATCCACGCCCCAGTCGGCGACCAGCTGGATCAGCGAATCGTAGTAAGCCTGTGCTCCCGGCTTGCTCATGTCCACGCCATACATATCCGGGTTCCAGTCGCAGACGCTATTGCGGTCGGCGATCTGGCCGGCGCGGATACCGGTGCCGAGCAACGGGGTGTTCTGCTCCACGGCCTGGCGCGAAATCCCGCGCATCATGTGTATCCCGAATTTGAGTCCCTTGGCGTGGACATAATCGGCAAGCGGCCGGAAACCAGCGCCAGCGCTCGCCGATGGGAATTTTTCAGGCGCCGGAACCAGGCGGCTGAATTCGTCCATCGCCAGCTTGGCCCCTTTTTCGTAGCCATGGCCTTTGGAACTGGGCTGATACCACTGGATATCGACGACCAGATACTCCCAACCATGCGGCTTCAGCGTCCGTGCCATATAGTCGGCCTGCTGCCTGGTCTGAGCCTCGGTGATGGTGGTTCCGAAATTATCCCAGCTATTCCAGCCCATCGGAGGGGTCGGAGCCCAAGTGTGAAAATCGCTGGCAGCGGCAGCCAGCAGCGGAACACTGACCAGCAAAGCGCAGGGCAACATCAGAATACGTTTGAACATAGAAAGGACCGTGGATAAAAAGAGCTCAATGTAGCGCCTTGCGCGAACACGATCCAATCACAATTTCTTCGCCAGCAATGCCAGTTTGGATATTGCGTCAAAGCCGCTGCTCGCTGGCGCCGTCGAAAAGCGATATGCGCTTGGTGCGGATCGAGAAGCTGATGTCCTTCTCGGTTTCTATCGCCTGCTGGTCCTGCACGATGCCCGCGACCTGGGTGCCGTGGAAGTCCAGCCACAACACGCGGTGCGCCCCCATCGCCTCGATCAGCGAGACCGATGCGCACACCACGTTGTCCACGCCGTCGCAATTACCGACGTCGATGTCTTCAGGCCGCACGCCCAGCACGCACTCGTGCCGGCCGGCCGGCTGCTGCTTGAACGGATAATCCGTCACGTCGACGGACATGTGATCGTTGCGGAACACGGTGCGGCCGCTCTCCTGCTCCAGCCGTCCCTTGAACAGGTTCATGCCCGGAGATCCGAGGAAGGTGGCGACGAACAGGTTGGCCGGCTCGTTGTAGATGTTGGCCGGGGTGTCGAACTGCTGCACCACGCCGCCCCTCATCACGGCCATGCGCTGCGCCAGCGTCATCGCCTCGACCTGGTCGTGGGTCACGTAGATCATGGTGGCGCCCAATTGCTTGTGCAGTTGCTTCAATTCGCGCCGCAGCTCGGTGCGCAGCTTGGCGTCGAGGTTGGAGAGCGGCTCGTCGAACAGCATTACGTCCGCCTCGCGCACGATGGCGCGGCCGATCGCCACGCGCTGGCGCTGGCCGCCGGACAGGTTGGCCGGCTTGCGCTTCAACAGCGGCCCCAGTTGCAGCATGTCCGAAGCGCGCGCAACGCGGCGGGCGATTTCCGCCTTCGGCGTGCCGTTGATGCGCAGGCCGAAGGACATATTGGCTTCCACGTTCATGGTCGGGTACAGCGCGTACGACTGGAACACCAGCGCGATGCCACGGTCCTTCGGATCGGCCCAGGTCATGTCCTTGCCGCCGATTTCGATCTGGCCGGAGGTAGTGTCGATCAGGCCGGCGATGGAATGCAGGAGCGTCGATTTGCCGCAGCCCGAAGGCCCCAGCAGCACCACGAACTCCCCTGCTTTCACGTCCAGGTTCAACGACTCAATCACCTTGTTACCGCCCAGCTGAATCTGCAGATTACGAATAGCTACGTTAGACATTGTTTAACCCTTCACAGCGCCGGACGCGATGCCGCGCACGAACCAGCGGCCGGAAATGAAATAGAGAGCCAGCGGCACGACCGACGTCAGGATGGTCGCAGCCATGTTGACGTTGTACAGGCGCTCGCCGGTGGTGGTGTTGATGATGTTGTTCAGCTGGACCGTCATCGGCAGGTGTTCGGAACCCGCGAACACCAGGCCAAGCAGGAAGTCGTTCCAAATCCCCGTGACCTGCATGATCACGGCGACCACGATCACCGGCGTCGACATCGGCAGCATCAGCTGCAGGAAGATGCGCCAGAATCCGCCGCCGTCGATGCGCGCGGCCTTGAACAGTTCCATCGGCAGGCCCGCGTAGTAGTTACGGAACAGTAGCGTCATCACCGGCATACCGAAGATGGTGTGAATCAACACAATGCCGGGCAAGGAGCTGAACAAATTCACCGCTGCCAGCACGCGCACCAGCGGATACACCATCACCTGCACAGGGATGAAGGCGCCCATCATCAGGATGGCGAACAGCAGGCCGGCACCGCGCGGCCGCCAGAACGACAGCGCATAACCGTTCACCGCGCCGATGGCGATCGACAGCACGGTGCTAGGCACCACGATGGCGACCGAGTTCCAGAAGCCGCCGCGTATGCCGTTGCATTCCAGCCCCGTGCAGGCGGACTGCCAGGCTTGCAACCACGGCTCCAGCGTCGCATGCACCGGCAGCGCGAACAGCGTGCCGAGGCGAATCTCTTCCATCGGCTTGACCGATGTCACCAGCATCACATACAGCGGCAGCAGGAAGAACAGCGCCGCCACGATCAGGAAGCCATAGACGCCGATACGGGCCGGTGTCCAAGCCAGCTTGCGGCGCGGCTTGATGGCCGGCGGCGCGCCGATGGTGCTGTCGTTGGCGGCGCCACGCGGCGCCGGGCTTGCTGCATCTTTCATTGCTGCCTTATCGAGTTTGACGACCTGCCCCATCATGCCCCCTTGGCCGCGCGGCGGTTACGCACATAGTACAGCGGCGCGACGATGGCCAGCACCGTGGACAGCAGCACGATCGACGCGGCCGAAGCGAGGCCGATGTTGGCGCGGCCGAACAGGTAGTCCATGATGAACTTGGCCGGCACCTCGCTGGCCGTGCCTGGGCCGCCCTGCGTCATTGCGACCACCGAGTCGAACACCTTCACCACCATCACAAACAACAGCACAAACGCGGTGGACACGGATGCACCCAACATCGGCAATACGATGCTGACGTAGACGCGCCAGCGCGGGATACCGTCGATCCGGGCGGCCTTCCACAGCTCCTCGTCGACGCCGCGCAGGCCGGACAGCATCAGCGCCATCACCAGGCCTGAAGCCTGCCACACGGTGGCGATGACGATGGTGTAGATCGCCATGTCCTGGTCGACGATCCAGTCGAATTTGGCGTCGGCGAAACCCAGCTTGTGCAGCACCTCCTGGATACCCAGTTCGGGATTGAGTATCCACTGCCAGATCAGGCCCGTGGCCACGAACGACATCGCGTATGGATACAGGAAGATAGTGCGTAGCGCGCCTTCAGCCATCACCTTCTGGTCGATGAACACGGCCAGCAGGAAGCCGATCGCCAGGCAGGCGACGATGAACAGCACGCCGTACACGGCGACGTTTTGCAGCGACAGCAGCCAGCGCTCGTTGTTAAACAAGCGGATGTACTGCGAGGCGCCGACAAAATCGCTGGCCGGGAAGGTGCGCGAGCTGCTGACCGACACGCGCGCCGTCCACAGCATCGTGCCCAGGTAGGCCAGCAGCACCGTCAACGCCATCGGTATCATGGCGACGTAGGCGGCGATGGAAACGCTTTGACGCTTCTTGGCCATGGCTTATTGGTCCTTCAGCGCGCGGGCAAAGGCCTTTTGCGCGTCGTCCGGCGACTGGTTCTTGTTCCAGTAGCTGGTCAACACGTCCTGCAAGGCGCCGGTGGTGTCCGGCGTCGCCAGCATCTCGGAGTTCGGCAGCTGGCGGCTCTTGTCCTTGATGATGGCCAGGCCCTGTTTCGCGCAGATGTCCAGTGTCGATTCATCGACATCGCCGCGAATCGGGATCGAGCCCTTGCGCGAGTTGAAGGCCACCTGCGCGGTCGGCGAAGTAACCACCGTCGCCAGCAGCTTCTGCGCCTTGATGGCGTTGGCGTCCGTGGTTTTCGGGAACACAAAGGCGTCGCCGGCGACGATGTATGGCGCTTTCGGACCGAAGCCGGGGAAGCAGCCGAAGTCCTTGCCCGCCACCTGCTTGGCCGACGAGAACTCGCCCTTGGCCCAGTCGCCCATGATCTGCACGCCGGCCTTGCCGCTGACGACCATGGCCGTGGCGTCATTCCAGTTGCGGCCTGGCGAGCCAGCATCCACAAAGGCCTTGAGCTTCTTGAAGTCGACCAGCACCTGCCTGAAGGCCGGCGACATCACGGCTTTCTGGTCACGGTCGCGGTACACCTTGAGGTACAGGTCCGGGCCGCCGACCATCGCGAAGATGGCGTCGAAGGTGATCTTCTCCTGCCATACCTGGCCGCCGAAGGCCAGCGGCACCACGCCTGCGGCCTTCAACTTGGCCAGCTGCGCCAGGAACTCGTCCCAGGTCTGCGGCTCGTTGGCGATGCCGGCTTTTTTATACGCGGCCTTGGAATAGAAGAACCAGGCCGGCATGTGGATGTCCACCGGCGCGGCATAGAAATGGCCGTTGATCTTGATCGCGGCCAGTATCGACGGCGGCATGACCTGGTCCCACTTGCCGGCGGCCGCCACGTCGTCGACGTTGTTCAGCAAGCCCTGCTCGACGAAATCGCGGAACTGCCTGGAGGTGTTGAACTGCGCCGCCGTCGGCGCGTTGCCGCCGACGATGCGATTGATGGTGGTGGCGCGCGACTGGTCGGCACCGGCGATGGCGTTGTCGATCCACAGGCCGCCGGCCTTGTTGTAGGCATCCGCGAACTGCTTGACCGCCTGCGACTCGCCGCCCGACGTCCACCAATGGATCACGGTCGCTTTCAACGGTGCTTGCGCATGCGCTGCGCCGCATGCCGCCACGGCAAGCGCGACGGCGCTCGCCAGTTTTGAGGCCTTGAACATACTGTCTCCCTGTGGGCGTCGAGCGCCCATTTTATTCGGATGGCTTTGCCGGATGTTTAACTTTTTGCGGACCTTTCGGCCAAAAATTGCGTCACCAGTTTCGCGCTGCGCTTCAACGTGCGCTTTTGCGTGGCATAGTCCACGTGGATGATACCGAAACGGCGCTCGTATCCGAAGGCCCATTCGAAATTGTCCATCAACGACCAGATAAAGTAGCCGCGCACGTCGACGCCCGCCTTCACCGCCTGGTTCACCGCTTCCAGGTGGCGGTTCAAAAACGAGATGCGCTGGCGGTCGTCGACTTCTCCGGCGATCACCTCGTCGTCGGTGGCCATGCCGTTCTCTGTGATATAGATCGGCGGCAGGTTCGGGTAGCTGCGGTGGAAGCCGACCAGCAGGTGGCGCAGGCCGTCCGGGTAGACCTCCCATCCCATCTGGGTGCGCTCAACGCCTTCAAGGTCCACTTCGTGATAACCGTGCTTGCCGTCGCTGACGACATTGGTGCGGAAGTAGTAATTAATGCCGAGGAAATCGAGCTTGCTGCCGATGATCTCCATGTCACCAGCAACGACCAGCGGCTCGGCACCCGGCCACAGTTCCCACAGCGCCGATGGATAGGACTTCTTCAGCAGCGGATCGAGCACCCAGTTATTGTGCTGAAGTTCGAACAGCCAGGCCGCGCGCTGGTCGGCGTCGCTGTCGCCGGTGCTGGTGCCGCGGCCGACGTTGGCGACGATGCCCACCTGCGCCGCCGGATCATTGGCCCGCAGATGCGCCACCGCCAGGCCGTGGCCCAGCAGCAGATGGTGCATGGCCTGCGTGGCGCAGGCCACGTCTTGCCTGCCCGGCGCGTGGTGGCCGGTGCCGTAGCCGTGCATGGCCGAGCACCACGGCTCGTTCAGCGTGGCCCAGGCGTCCACCAGGCCGGCCAGTTCCTTGCTGATCATGCCGGCGTATTCGGCAAAGCGATAGGCGGTGTCGCGGTTGACCCAGCCGCCCTGGTCTTCCAGGTGCTGCGGCAGGTCCCAGTGGTACAGCGTGACGAAGGTCTTCAAGCCCTTGGCGCGCAGCGCCGTCAGCAGCTTGCGGTAGAAGGCGATGCCCTGTCGATTCGGCTGGCCGTCCGCAGTCATCACGCGCGGCCAGGAGATCGACAGGCGGTAGGCGCCGACGTTCAGGCTGGCCAGCAGTTCGATGTCTTCTTGCCAGCGGTGGTAATGGTCGCAGGCGACGGCGCCGGTGTCGCCGGCCAGCGTCTTGCCCGGCGTGGCCGAGAAGGTATCCCAGATCGAGGGGATGCGGCCGTCTTCGGCGACCGCGCCTTCGATCTGGTATGCCGCCGTGGCGGCGCCCAGCAGGAAATCCTTATTCCACAGGACCGAATCGGCCGGCGGCGAGAACGTCTCTTCCAGTGCAACTGATGCATCAACAACCACAGCAACTCCTTAGTCTGATCACAAAGTGGAAACGCTTCCACAGATGTTGACGATAGTACTACCGAAGAAATTCTGGGGTCAACGGAATTCTGAAGTTTTTGTAACTTAGCTACAAAAACGGCACAGCGACCGAAGTGGCTGTGCCGTCTTTAACGCTGCGGACCGTGAAGGATTACTTCTTGTCGGTCGGCGGCACGCCCGGAACAAAGGGGAAGGTGCCGAAGATGTTCTTGCTCTGGCTTTGCATCTGCTCTTGCATCTGCACGAACAGGCTCTTGCTCTGGTCGATGTAGTTGTTCATCATGCCCTGCATCATCGGGCCCTGGACGTTCATGAACTGGGTCCACATTTCCGGGCTGAATGGCTTGCCTTCCAGGCCGCCGACCGCGGTGCCGGTGAACTTGCGCTGGATGTCGGTGAACGCCTGCACGTTCTTTTCCAGGTAGGAACCCATCATGCCCTGCATGGCGTGGCCGTAGAAGCGGATGATCTGCGCCAGCACGTCGCTGGAGAACATCGGCGCGCCGCTGGCCTCTTCTTCCAGGATGATCTGCAGCAGGATGCTGCGGCTCAGGTCTTCATTGCTCTTGGCGTCGACCACCGTGAATTCTTCGTTGTCCAGCACCAGCTGCTTGACGTCCGTCAGCGTGATGTAGGAACTGGTCTGCGTGTCGTACAACCGGCGGTTCGGGTATTTTTTAATCAGACGTTCAGCGTTTTTTTTCGCACTACTCATCACAAGTCCACTTATTGCGCCGCAGCGCGTACTCTAACAATTCGAAAAAAAAGCGAACTTCGGTCCGCTTTCCCACTAGCCTACTTTTTCTATTATAGAGGGGAAAAAGCATATCTTGCACAATCTGATATAAGTTTTGGGTTTTATTGCAACGCAACCAAATTTACAGATCGACAACAGCATGCTTTTCCCCTGCCGTAATTAATCAGCCCGCACCTTCACGTAGCGGCCAGGTGCCGGTTCGATGGCCTGGCAACGGGCATTTCCGGGTTTTGCTTTAGGCTTGACCTCCTTGCCGCCGTGCTCGGCCAGGAAGTTGGCCCATTCCGGCCACCAGCTGCCCGGGTTTTCCGTGGCGCCCGCCATCCATGCCTCGCCATCCAGCGGCTTGGCGGTGGCGCGGCCCAGCGGCTTGTCGTTGGTCCAGTAGCTGCGCTTGTTTTTCGCCGGCGAGTTGATCACGCCCGCGATGTGGCCGGACGCGCCCAGCACAAAGCGGTTGGCCTTGGCCTTGCCAGGATTGAGGATGTTCATCGAACCGAAGGCCGACATCCACGGCACGATGTGGTCCTCCCGCGAGCCGTAGATGAAGGCCGGCGCGTCGATGCTGCCCAGGTCGACCTTCTGGCCCGCCACCTTCAGCTTGCCGGTCTTGAGCTTGTTTTCCAGGTAGGTGTTGCGCAGATACCAGCAGAACATCGGCCCCGGCAGATTGGTGCTGTCCGAGTTCCAGTACAGCAGGTCGAACGGCGGCGGTTCGTTGCCCTTCAGGTAGTTGGACTGCACGTAGTTCCACACCAGGTCGTTCGGACGCAGGCTGGAGAAGGTGCTGGCCAGATCGCGGCCGGGCATCAGGCCGCCGCCCTTCAGTTGCTGCTCGCGCATCGATACCTGGGCCTCATCGACGAACACGTCCAGCACGCCGGTGTCGCTGAAGTCGAGGAAGGTGGTCAGCAGGGTCAGGCTGGAGGCTGGCTGCTCGTCGCGTGCCGCCAGCACCGCCAGCGCGGTCGACACCAGCGTGCCGCCGACGCAGAAGCCCAGCATGTTCATCTTGTCCTGGCCACTGATGTCCTGCACCACATGGATCGCCTCGATCACGCCCTGGTCGACGTAATCGTCCCAGGTGGTGCCGGCCAGCGACTGGTCCGGATTGCTCCACGAGATCAGGAACACGCTGTTGCCCTGCTCCACCGCGTAGCGCACCAGCGAGTTTTCCGGTTGCAGGTCAAGAATGTAGAACTTGTTGATGCAAGGCGGCACCATCAACAGCGGACGCTGGTGCACGGTGGCCGTTACCGGCTTGTACTGGATCAGCTGGAACAGCGGATTTTCATACACCACCGTGCCCTCGGTGGTGGCCAGGTTGCGGCCCACCTCGAACGCCGATTCGTCGGACAGCGAGATATGGCCCTTGTTCATGTCGGCCAGCATATTGGCCAGGCCCTTGGTCAGGCTTTCGCCCTTGGTTTCGATCAGCTTCTGCTGCGCTTCCGGGTTGGTGGCCAGGAAGTTGGCCGGCGACATGGCGTCGATGATCTGCTGCACGGCAAAGCGGATTTTCTGCTTTTGCTGGGCCGAGGTTTCCACCGTATCGACCATGGCGTTCAGGAATTTGGCGTTGAGCAGGTATGATGCCGCATTGAACGACGACATGGGATTGCCCTGCCAGGCGGACGAGGTGAAGCGGCGATCGGCCACCTCGGGCGACTTGCCGGACAAAAACTCCTGCCATAAATCGCCAAAATCATGCAGATACTGGTTTTTCAGTTGCTCCATGGCCTCCGGCTTCACCGAGGCGCCCACATCCTGCATCATGGCGGCCAGCGGATTGGCATCCGTGGTGGGCGCCATATTGAACCAGGATTGCCACTGTCCGGGGTCGCTCATCTGCGACATCCAGGCGTTGGCAATGGCTTGAGGATCTGGCAAATTCATGTTTGATTCCCTAAAAATAGTTTAAATATCTTTAACTGGGCTGCTGATGCTGATTGTTGCTATTGCTTGGATCTACGTGGTCGGACTGATGGCTCTGACCGAGCCTACCGTCGTTGCGGGAATTGTAACGTTTTTGTTCTACTGCGTGCTGCCGCTGAGCACGCTGATTTACATCTCCGGCACCGGCAAGCGTAAAGCCCGCCGCCGCGCCGCCGAACTGGCGGCGCATCAGGCCCGCCAGGCCGCAGCTAAAACCGAAGCCGAAGACTAAGCCAGCGCACGTATGCTTCATTTGATCCAGATCAAAGCCGCCTGCCGTCCGGTCACGCCGTCGCGGCGATAGGAATAAAAACGGCCTGAATTGGATACCGTGCAGAACTCGCCGCCGTGCACCTGCATCACCCCTGCGCGATGCAGCAGGTAGCGCGCCAGGCCGTAGATGTCGGCCAGATACTTGCCAGGCTTGCCGTCGATGGGCGAAAACGCCGCTTCCACGTGGCGCACGCCGGAGGCGTCGACCGCGCCGTTCAGGAAAGTCTGCTTCACTTCATGTCCGACCTCGAACTGGTAGGCACCGATCGCCGGGCCCATCCAGGCCATCAGTTCGCCGGCGCCGGCCGCGCGCATCGCCTCAACGGTGTTTTCCAGCACGCCGGCCGCCAGCCCGCGCCAGCCCGCGTGCGCGGCCGCCACGGTCTTGCCCTCGACATCGCAAAACAGCACCGGCAGGCAATCGGCCGTCATGATGACGCAGACCTTGCCCGGCGTGGTGGACAGGCTGGCGTCCGCCTCGGGCACATCCTGCGGCCCGATCCGGGCCACATCGACCACCGCCGTGCCGTGCACCTGCGACAGCCAGGCCGGCGCTCCCGGCAACAGGGCGCCCAGGATATCGCGGTTGCGGGCCACGTTATGCGGCTGGTCGCCGACGTGGGTGCCCAGGTTCAGGCCGCCACCGCCCATGCCGTCGTCATACGGCGCCGGGCTGACGCCGCCGCGCCGCGTGGTCGACAACGCGCCCACATGGTCCGGCAATCCAGGCCAATGCGGGATCAGCCAATGTGACGGAGTGGACATCAGATATTTTCCGGGACTTCGATGCCGGCGCGCGCCAGCAGCTCGGCAAAGTCATCGGCCAGCGGCACGGTCCATTCGCATTGCTCGCCGGTGGCCGGATGGACCAGCCCCAGGCGGCGCGCCTGCAGCGCCTGGCGCGGGAAATAATCGGCCAGGTGCTGCTTGCCGTAGGTGGTGTCGCCCACCAGCGGGAAGCCGATCGACATCATGTGCACGCGGATCTGGTGGGTACGGCCAGTTTCCAGGCGGCACTGCACCAGCGTCACGGGACGGCCTTCGCCCAGCTTGCCGCCGCCCAGCACCTGATAGTGGGTGATGGCCGGCTTGGAGCCCATGCCGGTCGACACCGCCATCTTGATGCGGTCTTTCGGGTGGCGGCCCATCGGCGAGTCGATGGTGCCGCTGATGCGCGGCATGCCCCAGACCACGGCGAAATACTCGCGCTTGACGGTGCGGGCGGCCAGCTGGCGCACCAGGTCGGTCTGGGCAGGCAAGGTCTTGCCGACCACCATCAGGCCGCTGGTGTCCTTGTCCAGGCGGTGGACGATGCCGGCGCGCGGCACGCCCGACAGCTGCGGGCAGTGGTGCAGCAGGCCGTTCAACAGCGTCCCGGACCAGTTGCCGGCGCCCGGGTGGACCACCAGGCCGGCCGGTTTGTTGATGACCATCAGGTGCTCGTCTTCGTAAACGATGTTAAGTTCCATCGGTTCCGGTTTAAAAGCCTCGTCTTCCGGCGCCGGTTGGGGCAGAATGACGATCTTCTCGTCGCCGTAGACGGTGTCCTTGGTGCTTTTGGCCGGTTTGCCATCGACGGTGACGAAGCCGTCGGTGATCCACATTTGCAGGCGGCCGCGTGAAAATTGCGGGACCAGGTGGGAAATCACCTTGTCCAGGCGTTGGCCGCAGACTTCGGGGGTCAGTTCCAGATGGATCGGAGCCAGGCCATCGTCTTCGCCAAAATCACCGTCCTGCTCGACCAGCAGGTCGGCGTCGGCATCGTGTTCGGAGGAAGATTCGGCCAAATTCGGCTTTGGAGTTAATATCACAGCATTCCCATCGGCTATAATCAGCCTATTGTAAAACTTTGGTTAAACAGCTTCTTGCAAAACATATGCAAAAAAAATTGAAAGTAGTCGCAGCAACGTTGGTTCTGCTTAGTTTGTCCGCTTGCGGTTTGTTCTCGGAGAAAGTCGACGAGACTAAAGGTTGGAGCGCTACGAAATTATACTCGGAGGCGAGCGAAGAGCTGGACGGACAGCACTACGAACGCGCAATTCAGTTGTACGAGAAGCTGGAATCGAGCTATCCGTTCGGCACTTACGCCCAGCAGGCGCAGATGCAGATCGCTTACGCCTACTACAAGTCGCAGGACCAGGCCCAGGCGCTGGCCGCGGTGGAGCGCTTCATCAAGCTGCACCCGAACCACGCCAACGTCGACTACATGTACTACCTGCGCGGCCTGATCAACTTCAACGACCAGATCGGCTTCCTGAACTTCATCTACGAGCAGGACGCCACCGAACGCGATCCGAAAGCCACGCGCGAAGCCTACGCGGCCTTCAAACAGCTGGTGGACAAGTTCCCAAACAGCAAGTATACGCCGGATTCGCTGGATCGTATGCGTTATCTGATCAACGCGATGGCATCGTATGAAGTGCACGTGGCGCGCTACTACTACCGTCGGGGCGCCTACCTGGCAGCGGCCAACCGCGCCATGGGCATCATGAACGACTACCGCGACTCGCCGGCGATCGAGGAAGCGCTGTTCATCATGATCCGCAGCTACGACAAGCTGGGCATGACCGAACTGCGCGACGACACGATGCGCGTTTTCAAGCTGAACTACCCTACCAGCAAGTTCCTGGACGAAGGCAAAAAAGCCGAACGTCACTGGTGGAAGCTCTGGAATTAAGTTGAAAACTCATAAAAACCGGGACCCAGGTCCCGGTTTTTTATTATTTACCCCGTTTTACAGTGGGGTCAAGTCTGACATTCGGACACGAGCTCTGCCGTAACAGTACTTACGGCAGAGCTCGTGTCCGAATGTCAGACTTGACCCCAGGCGGTTTATTCGACCCGGCGGCGGAAAATCCAGGTGTTATCGCTGGAGTCCTTCTTGTCGAACGCATAACCGTCGACGTTGAATTTCTTCAGCTTCTGCGGATCGGTGATGCCTTTGACGGCGGCGTAACGCGCCATCAGGCCGCGCGCCCGCTTGGCGTAGAACGAGATGATCTTGTATTTGCCGTTTTTCCAGTCCTCGAACTGCGGCGTGATCACCGGCACGTCCAGCAGCTTGGGCTTGACCGACTTGAAGTATTCCTCGGACGCCAGGTTGACCAGCGTTTCGGCGCCCTGCTCGGCCGCGGTCTGGTTGAGCGCGCGGGTGATGGTCTCGCCCCAGAAGGCGTACAGGTCCTTGCCGCGCGGGTTGGCCAGGCGGGTGCCCATCTCCAGCCGGTGCGGGTGGATCAGGTCCAGCGGCCGCAGCATGCCGTACAGGCCGGACAGGATGCGGATGCGCGATTGCGCGTAGTCCAGCTGGGCCGGCTTGAGGGTGCGCGCGTCCAGGCCGCCGTAGACGTCGCCGTTGAAGGCCATCACGGCCTGGCGGCCGTCGGCGGTGTCGGGGGTCCACGAGGCGTAGCGGGCGACGTTGAGCGCCGACAGGTTGTCGGACAGGTCCATCAGCTCGCCGATCTGCACCGGCGAGAATTCGCGCAGGCGGCTGATCAGCTGGGCCGAGTGGTCGAGAAAATCAGGTTGGGAGTGCAACTTGGTGGTCGGAGGGGTCTCCAGGTCGAGACTTTTTGCAGGCGAAAGCACTATCAGCATAAGATTCCAGATAAACATTTTTACGAACTAAGCACATGATACCTGTTCCAGAGAAACTCACACCGACGCGCATCGTCATCGACACCAACGTCTGCCTCGACCTGTTCGTGTTCAAGGACCCGCGCTGGGCCGCGCTGCTGGCCGCGCTGGAAAACGGCACGGTCGAAGCCATCACCCGCTCGGACTGCCGCGACGAGTACAACATCGTGCTGCACTACAAGCACCTGCCGCTGGACGACGAGTCCCGCCCGCTGGCCGCCGCCCGCTTTGACGAGCTCATCACTGTGGTGGCCCCGCCCGAGTCCGGCATCCGCCTGCCGGTCTGCACCGACAAGGACGACCAGAAGTTCCTCGAAGTGGCGCGCGACGCCAACGCCGCCATCCTCATCACCAAGGACAAGGCGCTGCTGAAACTGGCGCGCCGGCTGGCCAAGGCCGGCATGTTCAAGGTCATGGTGCCAGAGGCGTGGAGCCCGGAGCCTTAAGGAGTTTTTCGCCACACCAAACCCGGCGCGCTGAGCTAGAATAGGCTATCTGTCCACTACACAGCCGCCATGAATAGCCGTAACAATCTGCCGAGCAGCACGCCAATCCTGACCAGCCGCCTGCCGGCCGTCGGCACCACCGTGTTCACCCGCATGTCGACGCTGGCCGCGCAATCGAACGCCGTCAACCTGGGCCAGGGCTTCCCTGATTTTTCCTGCGAGCGCAGCCTGCTGCAAGCCGTCAACGACGCCATGCAGGCCGATTTCAACCAGTACCCGATGATGACCGGCGCGCCGGTGCTGCGCCAGGCCATCGTCGCCAAGATCGCCGCCATCTACGGCCACCAGTACGACGTCAACACCGACATCACCGTGACCGCCGGCGCCACCCAGGCGCTGACCACCGCCATCCTGTGCTGCGTGCATCCAGGCGACGAGGTCATCGTCATCGAGCCGAGCTACGACAGCTACGTGCCGGCGATCACGCTGGCCGGCGGCGTGCCGGTGCTGGTGCAGATGCAGGCCGGCGCCGAGGGCTACACGGTGCCGTGGTCCGCCGTGGCGGCCGCGGTCAACGGCAAGACCCGCCTGATCGTCATCAACACCCCGCACAATCCCACCGGCAGCGTGCTGCGCGCCGCCGACATGGAGGCGCTGGCCGACATCGTGCGCGGCACGGACGTGCTGATCCTGTCGGACGAAGTCTACGAACACATGGTCTACGACGGCCAGCGCCACGAGTCGGTGTGCCGCCATCCGGAGCTGGCCGCGCGCGCGTTTGTCGTCTCCAGTTTCGGCAAGACCTACCATGTCACCGGCTGGAAGATCGGCTACGTCGCCGCGCCGGCCGGGCTTTCCGTCGAGTTCCGCAAGGTCCACCAGTACAACGTCTTCAGCGTCAACACGCCCATGCAGCACGGCCTCGCCAGCTACATGACCGATCCCAAGCCCTACCTGGAACTGCCGGCCTTCTACCAGCGCAAGCGCGACCTGTTCCGCGAAGGGCTGCAAGGCTCGCGCTTCGAACTGCTGCCGGCCGACGGCACCTATTTCCAGTGCGTGCGCTACGACAAAATTTCATCGCAAACGGAAGCGCAGTTTGCGGAGTGGCTGACCACCGAGATCAAGGTGGCGGCGATACCGGTATCGGCGTTTTACCAGCAAGGCAAGGAGTCGGGCATCGTCCGCTTCTGCTTTGCCAAGAAAGATGAGACCCTGGCACTCGCGTTGGAGCGACTGGGCAAAGTTTAATTCGGGGACAAGAATCATGGCCGATACCAACCAGGCGGACGCGCCGCTCGTAGCGGGCGAGTTCGCCGAACAAGAGCCGCCGCCATCGGTGCTGCACCTGCTCAACCAGTCCAACCGCCGGCTGGAGCGGCTGCTGCAAAACCTGCGCAACGAGCACAACGCCGAAAGCGAACTGCGCGACATCGCGCGCGACGTGATCCACGCGGTCGAGCTCAATCCCGATATCGCGCTGGCCTGCATCTTCCTGTGCCAGATCGCCGGCAGCTACGCGGTGCGCCATTGCATCGAGACGGCCGTGGTGGTGGTGGTGATCTCCCGCAGCCTCAACAAGAGCGCGGCCGAGACGCTGACCGTGACGGCGGCCGCGCTGACGATGAACGTCGGCATGCTGCGCCATAACGACACCTTCCAGAACAAGAACACGCCGCTGACCAGCGAGGAAATGTCCATCGTCCGCCGCCACCCGGAGGAAAGCGCGGACATGCTCAAATGCGCCGGCGTCGAGGACGCCGAGTGGATTTCCTGCGTGCTGCTGCACCACGAGAACGATGAAGGCAGCGGTTATCCGGCGGGCATCGCCAGCCCGGAGGTGACGCTGAACGCCAAGCTGCTAAGCCTGGCCGACCGCTATTGCGCGCAGGTGTCGGCCCGCAATTATCGCCGCTCCATCCTGCCCAACCTGGCCCTGCGCAACCTGATCGAAGACAAGGTGGCGCCGGTCGATCCGATGCTGGTGCAGGTGTTCCAGCGCGAGCTGGGCGACTTCCCGCCGGGCTCGCTGGTGCGTTTGCAGAGCGGGGAGATCGGCGTGGTCAGCCGCCGGCCGGGCGGCGGCGGGGGTGTGCTGATCCACTGCCTGCGCGATCCCTCGGGCGCGCTGCTGTCGCCTGCGCCGCTGCGCAGCGCCGCCGACGAGGCCGGCGCCATCGCCGAGGCATTGAGCGAGGATGAGGCATCGACCCGCTTCAGCATGAAACAGATCTGGGGCCAGCAGGCCAGCCTCTGAGATGTCGTTCCCACGAAAGTGGGAACCCATAGAACGCGTCCGGAGCAAACTCAGCATGGATTCCCGCGTACGCGGGAATGACGTGCTAGCGCGATAAGGAATCGATCTTGCGGTCGATGAAGGCTTGCAGCTCCGGCGACAAGCCGTTCGCCGCGCGGGCACGGCGATAGGCCTCGCGCGCTTCCGGCAAATGCATATCGGCTTGCAGCGAGATGCCCAGGCCCATCCACCACACGCCGTTTTGCGGCGCCAGCTTCAGCGCCTCGCGATAGTATTGCGCCGCTTCCGCGTGGCGCTGCTCGCGCTGCAGCACGCCGGCCAGGAAGGCCTGATACTCGGCGCTGCTGCCGGCGTACGGCAAGGTCGTCATCAAGGTGTCCAGCGCCGGACCGCCCTTCTCCAGCTGCAGGCGCGCCAGCACCATGGCCAGGCCGGGCTGGCGCGGATCAATGCCCAACGCCAGGCGCAACTGCCGCACCGCTTCGTCATTGCGCTTCTGCTCCAGCAGCAGGCTGATGTTGGTCTGCCGCGCCGCTTCGTTGCGCGGGTCGATTTCCAATGCGCGGTCGAGGTCGGCCAGCGCGGCGCTGATGCGGCCTTCCTGCAAGGCCACCAGCGCGCGGCGATAGGTGTTTTCCGCCATCTGCTGCGGACTGATGTCGTGCGTGATTGTGCCCACGCCGGCCGCATCGTCGGCGCCGCGCGTGGCGGCCTGACGGGTGGGCTTGCGTTCGGCCTGCGCTGCGGTGGGTTTGCGCGGTGCGGCCTCAGCCAGCGTTGCGGCGGGCTTGTCGAGCGCGGGTTCAGTAGCTGGTACATCCGGCATCGACGCGACCTTGGGCGTTGCCGCCTTTGACGACGCGCGCTCGGCGGCAGGCGCCGCCGGAGCCTGGGCTGCAAGCTGCGCCTCGGCCGGCGCTGGTGCACTTGCCGGGGCTGGCGCAGCTGCGGGCGCGAGCACGACTACCGGCGCCTTGACGGGCACAGCAGCCATGACAGCCGGCTGTGCCGCCGCCGCGCGACGGGCCTGCCAATACTCCCAGCCATACCAGCCGCCGCCCGCCACCACCGTCGCCAACACCAGCGCGCCGCCGATCACCAGCGGCCGCTTGTCGCGCACCTGTCCGCCCACCGCGTGCAATTGCTGCTGGCGCAAAGCGCCATCGCCTGCACCGCCGCGCGCATCCAGGTCCTGCAACATTTTATTAATCAAACTCATTTCGTCAACGCCCAAGTCAGGCCGCACGCGGCGATCAGCAAACTCATGCCGGCCATCAGCCATGGCCACCGCAAGCCCGTCTTCGCTTGCACGGTATCGACCGCCGCCATCGCCACATGACGGCGCGTCACCTGCTGTTTGCCCTCGCCGAAGCATAGCATCAACGACTTGTTCGCCATAATATTGACCAGCCGCGGTATGCCGCCGCTGGCCTTGAACAGACGGCCGATGGCGCTGCGGCTGAACAGACGGCTGCCGGTATAGCCCGCCACGCGCAGCCGATGGGCCAGGTAATATTCCAGGTCGTCGCGGCTGAGCGGCCCCAGGTGATAATGAAAGGTGATGCGCTGCGCCAGCTGGCGGATCGAATTGGCCTGCAAATGCTGGTTCAATTCCGGCTGCCCGAACAGCACGATTTGCAGCAGCTTGCGCTTCTCGGTTTCCAGGTTGGTCAGCAGGCGCAAGGCTTCCAGGCTTTCCAGCGGTATCGCCTGCGCCTCGTCCAGGCACATCACCACCTGCTTGTCTTCGCGCGCCAGGTCCATCAGGCGCAGGGTCAGCGACTTCAGCAGCTGATGCTGGTCGACGTCGCGCTGCAAGGGCAATTCCAGTTCATCGGCCAGGGCCAGCATCAGCGAGCGCGGCTCCAGGTAGGGATTGGGAATGTAGGCCGTCACAAAGCCCGGCCCCAGCGTCGCCATGAATTTGCGGCACAACAGCGTCTTGCCGGTGCCGACTTCGCCGGTGATCTTGATAAAGCCCTCGCCGCTGCGCGCCGCCACCAGCAGCGTGTTGAGCGCCTGCTGCGAGTGCGGGCTGGTGAAGAAGAAGCTGGTGTCAGGCGTGATCCCGAACGGCATCTCGCCCAAGCCAAAGTGGGCCTGGTACATTTTATTTTCGTCCTCCCGCAGGCGGCGCCAGTTGCTGGACCCGGCGGCTGGCATCGTCGAGGTCCTGCGCGTAGCTGGAGGCGCCGTCGACGATGGTGGGCTTGATCAACACTACCAGCTCGCGTTTCTGCGTGCTGCGCTCGGTGTTGCGGAACAGGGCGCCGACCACCGGTATGCTGCCGATGCCGGGCGCCTGGCTGTTGTCGTCGGTGCTGGACTGGCGCATCAGGCCGCCGATGGCGACGATGCGCCCGTCCTGGCCGCGCACCATGCTGTCCATTTCCGACGTGCTCGACGCCGCCAGCGGCAATTGCAGCGAACCGGCGCTGCCCAGGTTGACGACCTTGTTCACGGTGGACACCTGGCTCACCGACGGATGCACGTGCAGCATGATGTTGCCCTCGTCATCGATCTGCGGCGTCACGTCCAGCACCACGCCGGAGAAGAACGGCTGCAAGGTCACGTTCGGGCTGGTGGTGTTGCCGCTGACGTTGGAGTTGGTGGTGGTGCTGACCCCGGTCACATAAAACTCGTCGGTGCCGATCTTGAGCACGGCCTTCTGGTTGTTCATGGTCGCGATGCGCGGGCTGGACAGCACATGCACCGAGCCCTGCGACTCCAGGAAGGAAATCATGGCGGCGAAATTACTGGTCTGGAACGCCAGACCGAACAGGGAACCGGCGTTGTTGGCCGCGTTGGCCAGCGAGAAACCGGTGCTGGCCGAAATGCCCGCCGTGCCGCCGCTGGTGAGCACCGCCGGTTGGCCGCCGTTGGCCGGCAACGGCGCCAGCCCGGTGCCCGGCGCCAGGAAGCCGCCCGACAAGCGATTGCTGCCGCCGCCGCCGAACGAGGCGAAGCTGGCCCAGTTGATGCCGCTCTGGAAGCCGCTGTTCAGCTGGACTTCAAGGATCTTGGCCTCCAGGATCACCTGGCGCTCGACGGCCAGGCGGGTCGCCTTCAGATACTGGTCGACGCTGCGCAGCTGCTCCGGCAAGGCGCGCACCACCACCACGCCCGACTGCGGGCTGATGACCACGCTGCGCCCCTCGCCGGCGCCGCCGACCAGGGCCAGCAGCGCCTCCTTCAGATCGCCCCAGAAATCGGTGGCCGAGGCCGTCTTGACGTTGCTGGAGTCTTCCATCGCATACTGCTGGTTGCCCTGCCCTCCCGGCTGCTGCGGCTGGTTGCTCTGGCCATTGCTGCCGTTGCCGCTCTGCCCGCTCTGGCCGGACACCACCGAGCCCACCGTGTTCACCGACGTCGACGACACCCGCACATTGGACGTCCCCTTGCGCGTGGCGCTCAGGTAGTTGACCTGGAAGATGCGTGTCTGCATCGTCAGCGGCCGGATGTAGATGCGCGTACCTTCCACCTTGTAGTCATAGCCATACAGCTCGCGCACCGCATCGAGCGCCTCGAACAGCGTCACGTCCTTCAGGTTCGCGGTCACGGTGCCGCTAACGTCCGGGTGGATCAGCATGTTGTAGCGCGTGCCGGCCACGATGGAATTGTAGAACTGCTGCACCGGCACCTGGTTGAAGGACACGTTGAAACGCTCCTCCATCACCGTGCGCGCCTTGGGCAGCTCGGCCGCCATGGCCGCGGCCGGCGGCGGCAGCAGCGCCGCCTCCACCGCCGCCGGACTGGCGGGCTGGGCGTGGGCCTTGGCGGCGGCGTCGCGCACCTGCTGGTCGATGGCGTTGTAGGTGTCGCGCGGCGCCTGGGTCTGGCAGGCCGCGAGCGCGGCCGCCGCGCCCAGTAGACCGGCCCAGCGCATCAGCTGGTGCAGGGGGTGGTTATGTTTGCTCATTTGGTTTTCCCTGTCGGGTCTGCGGCCTCGGCCGGTTTGGGAAACAGGGTCAGGGTTTCCAGATTCTTGCCACGGCGGAGTACCACCGAGTTGTCGTTGATGCGTTCCAGCAGCGCGTCGCCCACCTTGGCGCCGACCCGCACGGTGGCGCCGTCGATCACCGCCAGCCGCCGGCCACCCCGCGCGCGGCCGACCAGGATCGATTGCAGGCGCGGCCCGGCCGCAACGCCTTCCACTGCAGCCTCGCTTTCGGGCGCGGCCATCGTGGCCGGAGGGCGGGTCGGGTCGGCCAGCTTCTGCGCGGACGCCGGCAGCGCCAGCATCAGCGGCAGCAGCCATGTCAGCCGGCGGTTCACAGTGCTATCCATTTCTGGTCCAGGCTCAGAGTGTAGAGGGTCAGCGTCAGCCGGGCTTGCGGGTAGAGTCCGGCATCGAGCGCGGCGGCGCCCCAGAACAGCTGGGTAGGCAAGGCCTCCAGCGCTTCCAGGTATTCGATCATCTCCAGGTAGCTGCCTTGCAGCACCAGCTGCACGCCGTGGCGGTACAGCAGCGGCGTGGGCGCGGAGGGAGCGACAGGTGCGGCAGGCGCTGCGGCGGGCGCGCTGGCCGCAGCGGCGCCGGCGGACGGCTGCTTGGCCGAGGCTGCCGCCGCTTGCACGACGGTGGCCGGCGTCAGTTGCGGCGACGCGGCCGCATGCGCCGGCGCCGGCGCGGCCGCATCCAGCACGGCGAAGTTACCATCCATCGTGCCTTGCGGCGGCAAGGTTTTCAACGACACCAGACGCAGCTTGCCATGGCCTTGCACCATCTGCTGGAGCAGCGCCCCCATATGCTCTGGTGAGACCAGGCCCTTTTGCGCGCTGCGCAGCCTGGCGCGCAAGTCTGCGCTATCCTTCTGCAGGGCGGCCAGCCGTTCGCGCACTTCGCGGTCGGGATCGCGGCGCGCGGCAGCGTCGAGTTGCGCCAGTTCGGAATCGATGCCGCCGATCTGCACCCGCTGCTGCTGCATGGCGGCGCGCAGGCTGCGCTGGCGCGTGTAGGCCGGGTCGAGCACCAGCTGGAACACCAGGTACACCAGCATCGCCGCCGTGGCGCCCACCACCATCAGGCGTTCGCGCTGGCTCATCGCCATCAGCCAGGTATCGAATTTGATCCAGTAGGCTTTCATGGATGCTCCACCTTGCCATGCTCGCCGGCTGCGGCCGACTGCAGGCTGAATTCCACATAACGGGGCGCCGCCGGCGCCGATGCCGTCCCGGTCGCCTCGGCCTGCGGCGCGGGCTTGGGTTCATTCATCTCCAGCTGACCGAAGGTCTTGCCGCGCAATACAGCCTCGCTGGCCAGGCCATTCAGGTAGCCCGGAAGCAGGCTGGCCTTGAGCGCCCGCCCCTGCAGGCCGATCGCCTCGCCGCTGCCCTGGATGGTGACGCCGGTCAGCCACAAGCCCTCGACGCCGCGCCGCGCGAAGGCGCGGAAGTACGCCGAGTAGCCGCGCGTCGCGCCCGGCTGTCCCTGCTCCAGGATCGCGGCCACCTGCTGCAGATTGCGGTATTGCGCGCCGGCCTGGTCCAGCTCCTGTTGCAGCGCCTCGCTCTTGCGCGGCGCCACGAAGGCGGCGGTGGCGGCGGTGCGGCGCGCTTCGCCGCGGTCCAGCCCGGCCTTGACCGTGGCGGCCTCGGTCTCCAACGCCGCCAGCTGGGCCTTGGCCAAGGCCGACATGCCGGTCAGGACGACGATCAGCACGCCGAGGCCGGCCACCAGCACCGGCGTCCCGGCATAATTGGTCTTGCGCTGGGCGCCGGCGCTGAACAGGTTGATTTGCTGAGTCATGCGCCCTCCTGTTCGCGCAAGGCCGCGCCCAGGGTGCGCAGGAAGCCGGCTTGCTGCGCCGGGTCCTGCAACAGCGGGGCCTCGTCCAGGTCCAGCACACTGGCCAGGTCCAGCTGTTCCACCGGCAGGTACAGATTGCTGGCCAGGTAGGCGCGCAAGCCGCCATCGCCCACCGGCGCCAGCACCAGCTTGGCCACGGTGACAAACGAGAACTGCCGCTCGAAGTGGTCCAGCGAGCGTTGCAGTTCGAGCGTGATGCGGTCGTGCAGATGCTGCACGCGATCCGTGTCGGGGTCGAGCAGCTGGTTCAGGGTGATGTCGATGCGCCGCGCCAGATAGAGTTCGGTTTGATAGCTGACGGTCAGCAGGCCGCCGTCCGCGTCGAAGGCCAGCAGCGCCAGGCCGCGCCCTTCCGGCTCCAGCAGCGCCGAGATGTTACGCTGCGCCATCTCGCCGATATCGATGGCCGTCAGCGCGATCTTGTTGTCGGCAAACAGCTGCTGGTGCGGCATCAGCACGCTGTTGCGGGCCGCCACCGCGAAGACCTGGCGCGCCTGGTTCGAGCCGTTGGCCGGCGGCAGCAGTGCCATGTCGATGGTGGCCTGCTCCAGCGGAAAATCGATCATGTCCTTGACGCGCCAGCCCAGCGCGGTCTTCATTTCCGCTTCGGGCACATTGGGCGCCTCGACCATCAGCAGCTGGTAGCCGCCCGCGCCGAGCAGCGTGGTGCAGCGATAGCGGGCGGCCTGCAATTCCTTGCCCAGCCGCGCCAGGCTGGCGCCGGCCTGGTCGGCCTGGCCGGGGTAGGACGCGGTCAGCATTACCTTCGGCAGGCCGTCGGTACGACGTTCGATCGCCGCGGCCTGCACGCCGTCCGCCGTCAGGCCGATGGCCAGCCAGCCATTCTTTTTTTCCGCTTTTCCGAATAAACGCATCCGACTGTCTCAAATGATTAAGCACGGGATTCAATAGTCGCCGCACATCGTTGATTATATTCAAGTTTCAATGCGCCACTTCTCCAATTTGGACCTGTCCCTCCAGTTTGCCTTTTTAATGCTCAGATCCCAAATAAAGTGACGCGGATTCAATACACTTCCCGCAAGAAAATCACCGGACTGCGATAAACCCCGAAGGTTACGCGCCCCTGGCTGGTCGGCAGCCAGACCGGCCCGTTGATCACCGTGACGTTGGCGCCGCTCTTGCCGGCGCTGCTGCCGGCCTTCAGGCCGACGGTCACGGCGCCCAGGTTCATCGTCACCTGCGCATTGCTGACCGCTGTCGGACAGGCCAGCAGGCAGCTGGCGTATTGCAAGTTCGACGCCGGCAGCAGCGCGGTCGCGCTGTCGCTGGCGTTGTTGCGCCAGGCGCCGACGGCGGCGCCGCCAACCGTGGTCTGGCCGTAATACTGGGCGCCCAGCTGCAGCGACAGCGGCAGGTTGGACGCGCCGTAGGCATTCGGTACAAACAGCCGGCCGGCCACCACCGCCAAGCCACCCTCCACCGCGCCGGTGCGCAAGGAGGTGACGCCATCGCTGGGCGAGCCGCTCTCGCTGGCGCGCACATACACCATCGTCGGCGGCACCCAGTTGTTGGCGTACGGCGCGGTCGCGACAAAGGCGTTCGGCAAGGTGTAGACCGGGCTGGCGTTGGCCACGCCGGTCCCCGGGACGCTCGGGTTGCCCGTGTTGGGGTCGACGCCGAAATCGCCGGCGGCCAGGTTGTTGGCGCTCAGCGCCGAGCCGGCCGGCGCGGCCGGCGGATTGGCCGTCGTCGTGCCGCCGGGCGCCGACCAGGCCGACAACGTCACCGCATGGGCCAGCGCCCCGCGATAGTTGGCCGTGGCGGCGCCTTGCAGATTGGCCGCCGTCACCTTCACCCCGAACGACTGGCGCGAATACGCCATGCCGGCCACCGTCACCGGACAACTCATGCCGGCCGGGTCGCAGGCCATGGGCGCCGTCACCACCGTATCGAAATGGTCGGGCACGAAACGGCCGACATTGATCGGCACCGACGGCACGTCGCCGGTGTCCAGGTAGCTCGGATTGGAACCGGCCGCGGCGTGGATGGTCGGCGCGATTTCCAGCACCCCCACATCGGCATAGGAAAACGCGCTGCCGGTGGCGCTGCCGCCGCTGAAACCGCCCAGGCTGCCGCTCAGCACCAGGGGCGCCTCGGGGTCCGCCCCAATGTCCACCATGTCGCTCAGCCGGTTGCCGCTCTGGTCCTTGGCCCGCCGCGCGGTGAGATCGATGGTGACCGGCGTCGTCTCCTGGCCAAAATTGCGCGCCAGCGCGCCACCGTACATCAGCGCGCTGACCGTCAGGCCGAACGGCGCGCCGGCCGCGGTGAACTTGGGATCGGTGGCCGAGGCCGGCATATTGGCCTGGTTGCCCACCGGGCCTGCCAGCACCAGGCGCTCCGGCCGCTCGACGAACGGTCCGCTGGTGCCAAAGCGCCCGGTATCGTCGCTGACCAGGAACTCGATCCGGCCGACGTCGGCGTAATGGAAGTTGTACGGGTTGGTGGAGCTGGCCGTGCCGCCGGCCATGGTCACGTTGTTCAGGCTGGTCCAGGTGGCCGAGTTCTGCGCCGGCAGCGCGCCGGAACGCGCGCACAGCGGCAGCGTGGTGGCGCCGCCGCCGACCATGCTGAAGGTGGCCTGCACGCCCGCGTCCTGGACCGGATCGTAACAGGACAGCGCATATTTGATCCTGATGGTGCTGTCCGCGTTCGACAGCGCGGTCGGCACGCCCGAGACCACGTAGGTCAGGTACATCGGGATATCCTTATTGGCCAGATACTGCTGGCCGGTAAAGGCGACCAGCTGGCAGGTCTGCCCCGGATCGCCGAAAGCCAAACCGTTCACGCACTGGCCGTCGGCAGGCCGGCTGTCGTCCTTCGCCTTGGTGAACATATAGCTCGGCGTCAGGGCCGCGCCCCCCACCAGCGAACTGACGGTCGAGGTATCGTTGCCATCGTAGTAGTCGAACAGCTGGCCGCTGACGGTGGCGCTGTTGTTGACCAGGCCGCTGGCGGCGGCGGCCGTCGTCACCCGCAGCGTGATCGGCGGCAGTGTCGTGCCGGCCGCCATGACGCCGCTGTAGGTACAGGTGAGCTTCTGCCCGGCCATGCCGCAAACCCAGCCGGTGCCGCTGGCGCTGGAGAAGATCAGCGAGGCCGGCAGCACATCGACCACCGTGGTCGGTCCGCCCTCGGCCAGCGGGCCGTTGTTGCTGACGCTGATGATGTAGTTGCTGACCTGCGAAGGCTGCAGCGGACTTTGCAAGGTCATCGAAATGGCGCGGTCGGCCGCCGGCACGTTGGGCGCGGCGATCACCTCGGCGTTCAGCAGCACCAGGTCCTGGCCGGACTGGTAGTCGCTGCGCGCCGATGTCTGCCCGGCCTGGATGGTCGGTGACGACACGGTGTAGGCATCGAAATCGATGCCGTAGGACTTGTCGTCGCCGTCGATGTTGGAGGCCGAGTTGAACTGGTTGCCGGACGGGTTCATCGAGTCGACCATCTCGACGCCGTTGTAGCGCAGGATCTCGCCGCCGCCCGACAGCGTGGGATCGCCCTCCCAGGTGATGTGGCCGATCTTGCCGGTCAGGCTGCCGATCGGCGTGGGGGTCTTGAAGTTGGCCAGCGTCAGCGTCACGGAGGAATAGCGGATGTACTGGAAGCCTTCGTAGACGTTGAGCACGCGGAACGGTTCACTGGAATCCGAGTACACCACCAGCAGCTGGAAGCCGCCCAGCACGCCCTCCACCGCGCAATAGGGGCTGCCGCTGTTGATGGTCAGGTCGTCGACCTTGTAGTTGCCGTTGCCCTTGGCTATCACCTGCGCGGTCACATCCACCGCGCCCGCGAAGAAGTCATAGCCCACCGTGGCCGAGGTGTAGCGGCGGTTGCTGGGCGCGCTCACCGCATCGCCGTCGAACGTCACATCGAAATCCGGGGTCGAGCCGGAACCCGCCCAGTACAGCTGGGCGCTGAGGATGGTAGCGTTGCGCGGCACATCCTTCAGCTTGAGTTGCAGGGTGCCGTTGCGCAGGTCGCAGGGATCGGTATCGTTGTCCTTGGCGCGCATGGTGACCTGGGTGCCGGTAAAGCTGACGTTGCCGGCGAAGCTCTTGAACAGCGTGATCGGCGAATCGGCGCGCGCCATGCCGGCGGCCAGCCAGCACAGCAGCGCCAGCAGGCAGGTCAGCCAGCGTGGCGCGCGGTTCAGGGTGTGCATCGTCGCTCGCATCGTCGCCTCCTCAGAACTGCACCGTGACCGTGCGCTGCACATAGTCGGCGCTGGTGGTGGCGGCGTTCGGGCACGCGCCAGCGGCCGGCTGGTTGCAGGCGGTGGCGGTGACGGTGATCCGGTTCATGCTCGCGCCCATGCCTGGCGTGGCGTTGACGGTGCACAGCACGGTGACGGTGAAGCTCGACAAGGTGCCGCCGAAACCAAAGCTGCGGCTGGGGGCGCAGCTGTTGTTGATCTGCTGCTGATACAGGCCGTATTCGACGCCGGAGCGGGCCGCCTCGTAGGCGCGCGCGCCCAGCAAATCCAACGCTGAACTGGCCTGCTGCGAGGTGGTCAGGCTCAGCATGGCCACGCCCAGCGCCGACAGCACCACCACCAGGAACAGCGCGGAGACGATGGAAAAGCCGGCGGCAAGCCGGTGGCGGATCGGTCTCATGGCGTGTTATCCAGGTGAACCTGGCGCACCAGGCTGATGTTTTCGCCATTGCTGCGCGACAGCGTCAACGATACGCCGACCAGTGCCGCATTGGTGTTGGCCAGCACCGTGTAATCGAAGCCGCAGCCGGTGACCAGGTTGGCCAACAACGCCCCCGCGCCGAACGGCGGCGCGCCCAGTCCGTTCAGGCCGATGATCTGGCTGGTGAAGTTGCGCGTCAGCGTGCCGCCGGTGGCGGACGGCGCGCACACATAGGTCACGGTGCCGGTCACGACCTGGAAGCGGCTGGTCGGCGACTGCATCGACGGCGACTGCGTGGCGAACGGGTTGTTGGCCAGCGTGATGCGGGTGCCGTTGACCGCCGTCACGCGGGCGATGTTGCCGAAAGTGCGGGCGTCCGCCGGCGCGGTGCCGATGTTGAACACGGCGATCCAGTCGTTCGGCACGATCTGCATGCGGCCGCTGGGCGCAGCGCCGGCGAGGTCGAACGACAGATTGGCCGCCGGGCTGAAGTCGAGCGGCAGCAGCGTGGCCGGCGGCGAATCGCTGACGTCGATGTAGCGGCCGCCGGTGCGCGTCAGCAGGAATTGCAGGGTGCGGCGGTCGGCGGAGATCAGCACGCTGTTGGGCAGGGCCAGGCGCAGCTCGCGCGTCATGCGGCGCAGCGCCAGGTCGGCGACGTCGGTCATGTCGACGCGGGCGGCCGTGTCGACATAATTCTGCACCGGCGTCTTGAGAAACACCGCCACCACGCCGGACAGGATGCCGGTGACGACGATGACGATGATCGCCTCCACCAGCGTAAAGCCGCGCGCGCGTTGCCTGCTCATAGCGACCTCGGCGCGTAGCGGGTGCGGTAGCCTTCCAGCACCACGGGGTCGCCGCCGGTGTAGGTGACAGTGACGGTGATGTGCAGCACGTTCATCGTGGCCGCCGTTGACGTGGATGTAATCTGGGCGGCAGCGGGACCCAGCGGGTCGCCGGCCGTGATCGCGACAATCGCCGAGTAGCCCGTCGGGAAGTTGTTGCCTGCGGCGTCGGTGCTGTAGGTGCCGCCATAATCGCTGACGTTGTCGAAAGGACGGGTGTTGCCCGCTTCCGGCCCCAATCCTTCTGCCACCGTGCAATTGGCCGGACTCAGCGTGGTTGGCAGCTCGGCCTTTGGATCGCTGCCGTCGCAAAACGTGAAGCGCGCCAGCCGGACTTCCTCCATCATGCCTTCGGCCAGGGCCAACGCCTGCTTGCGCCGCATCGGGTCGGGGCTGGAGCGCGCACCCAAGCCCAGCATCTGCAGCACGCTGACCACGGCAATGCCGACGATGACCATGAACATGATCAGCTCAACCAGGCTCAGGCCTGATTGCGCGCGCGCGGCCGGCTTAAAAGACATAGCCGGTTACCGGAGTGACGGTGACGCTGTGGGGGCTGCCGTCGCCGCTGACGGCCACTGTCAGCTGGGCGAAAGTCGAGTTCAGCCCGCCCAACGGATCGCTCGCCGCGAAGGGCTGGCCGGCGGGATCGAAATAGAAAGTGGCCGAGGACAGCGCCAGACCGTTGGGGACGCCTTCGCAAGCCCAGGCAGTGGAACCGCAGCTGGCAAGGGTGGCGCTGGTGCCGCTGTTGGCGCCGCCCGCTGGCGCCACGTGCGCCGTGCAGGCGGTGTCGTAGCACAGCGCCACGCTGCTGCCATTCAGACGCACGAAGACGTTGCGGCTCTGCGCGATGGCGACCTTCTGGCCGTAGCGCATCACGGCTTTGACCTGATCGGTGTAGGACACAGCGTCGAAACCCTGGCGCTGGAAGAAACGCGGCGCGGCGGTCGCGCCCAGGATGCCGATCACCACGATAATAACGACCAGCTCGACCAAGGTGAAGCCATCCGGCCTCGCGGGCCGGGTGCGGCGCCGTGGCGCCGGACCCATCACGCCCCTCTCCGGCCGCTCATGGTCGCTGCGTCAGCAACTGGAGCTGTCGACCACCGCGGTAGGGCCGCCGGCCAAAGTGGCTGCATAAGTGACGCTACACCCCGTTTTGTGGGCGGCATCACTGTAAAAGACGCCGGTGTTGGCGGCGGTCGTGTCGAAATCGGTAAGGGTAAGAGCATTCTCGATGGTTGCCGCGGTCGGGTAACCGGTAGTATTGTCAACGGTGACATTGCCGTCGAAGACCGTGGTCCCGGTTGCAGGCGAACCCGCGGCCAGCCAGCGGCCATGGTACATATTGGCCGCGCTCAGGATCGAGGCGCGCGCCGAGTTGAGCTTGGCGGCACGGGCATCGGCGCCCAGGCCGGCGAAACGCGGCAACGCGGTGGCTGCCAGGATGCCCAGAATAACGATCACAACAATCAATTCGATCAGCGTAAAACCGCCTTGCTGTGGCCGACTACGAAAAACGCGCGCTTGTGGGGTATGCATATAAATCTCCAGACCTTGCTAAGAAAAGTTCATCAACGCCTTCCTGCGGCATGTCGCGGCAGCGGCAATTATTCGGGGACTTCATTTAGCGCGATACCGGCAACGGCTCCCGGCTGGCGCTCTGCATTGGCGTTTTTTGAGGGCAAGCGCAGTAATTCTACCTTGAAACAAATGTTCTTTGAGGCACCATTTAACAAATTTTCTTGCGCTCCCCTCACGAATATCAGTTTTTGTTGCACCAGATCAAAATACCAGTTGCCAGCTTTAACATTTTTGGCCGCGGCCGGCGTTAATTCGCCGGCATAGTTGCCCGGCGCCTGCTCCAGCCAGGCCACCGGATTGGCGCCCGCCAGCGCCGCGATCTCCGCCTCCCTGCCCTGCGCCTGCAAAGCCATCACCTTGCCGGACAAGGCGCTGCGCATATTAATCAGCAGCGCCTGCACCGCCGCCTCGTCGCCGGCGCGCCGGTAATACGCCACCCGCTCCAGCGCCACCATCATCAGCAGGCCGAAAATACAGGCCACCACGGCGAACTCGAACAGCGTGAAACCCCGAGCCCGCCGTCGTTGTGGCCGCACAACAGCGATGCGTGTCCAGCGCCCCATCAGTGCGGCAACGCCACTTTGCCCAGATCCCAGATCGGCACGAAAATGCCCAGCGCCAGCACCAGCACCAGCATGCCGAGGAAGGTGATCAGGATGGGCTCGATCTGCGCCGCCAGCGTCTTCAGTTCGTAGTCCACCTCGCGTTCGTACATCTGGGCGATCTCGTCCATCAAGTCGTCGAGCGAGCCCGATTCCTCGCCCACGGCGATCATCTGCAGCACAATTGGTGTAAACACATTGGCCGTCATCGAGGTGCGCAGGATGCTCTCGCCGCGCTCGACGCCGTCGCGCATCTGCTCGACGCGCGAACACAGGTAGGCGTTGTCGACCGTCTGCGACACCACCGTCAGCGCCTGCACGATCGGCACGCCGCTGCGGCTGGACAGCGAGAAGCTGCGGGCGAAGCGCGCCATCGTGGCCTTCTGGATAATCTTGCCGGCGATGGGGAACTTCAGCTTGTAGCGGTCCCACAGGAACTGGCCGGCGCTGGTGCTGACCCAGTAGCGGAAGCCGAACACGGCCCCACCGGCCACCACCAGCAGCTGCGGCCAGTAGGCGACGGTGAAGTGCGAGGTGCCGATCAGCAGGCGCGTCATCAGCGGCAGCTGGGCATGGAAGCTCTCGAACACCTTGACGAACTGCGGGATCACGAAGATGTTGACGATCGCCATCGCGATGATCATGGCGACAATCACGAAGATGGGGTAGCGGGTGGCGCTCTTGACGCGGGCGCGCATCTCGCGGTCGAACTCCAGGTGGTCGAACAGGCGCAGGAACACCTCCTCCAGCCGCCCCGTCATCTCGCCCACGCGCACCATGGACAGGTAAAAGTCGTTGAACACGGTGGGGTGGCGCCGCATCGCGGCCGACAGTTCGCGGCCGGCGTCCAGCGATTCGCGCAGGTCCTTGATCACCTTGCCGAACGATTTGCTGATCGCCGATTCCTGCAAGCCGGCCAGCCCGCGCATGATGGGCACGCCGGACTTGAGCAGCGTGTACATCTGGCGGCTGAACAATTGCACATCCATCGCCGTCACCTTTTTCTCAAGCAGCGTGCTCCACCAGGCCTCGCCGCCGGAACCGCCGGTGGCGGCCTTGCGGGTCAGCGCGATCTCGACCGGAATGGCGCCGGCGCCGACCAGGTGATTGGCCACGGCGCCGCTGTCGGCCGCCTCCAGCACGCCCTGCATCAGCTCTCCGCGCGCACTGCGCGCCTTGTAGGCATAGAACGGCACCTTAATCCTCCGTCTGGTTACTGATGCGCATCGCCTCGGCCACCGTGGTACGGCCCTGTATCACCAGCGCCACCGCGTGGCGGCGCAAGGTGTCGCCGGCCATCTGCGCCGCCGCCGTCTTCAGGAAATGCGACGGATCGGGGTCGTTGGCGGCATCGACCACCTCGCGCGTCATTTCCAGCAGCTCGTACACGCCGGTACGGCCGCGATATCCCATGCCATTGCAATGCGAACAACCCTTGCCATGGAAATAGCGCGCCTTGTCCACCTTGTCGTGCAGCTCCATGCGCAGCCACTCGTGCTCGGGCGGCGTCAGCTCGTACGGCGTGGTGCAGCTTTCGCAGATCACCCGCACCAGCCGCTGCGCCAGCACGGCTTGCAGCGAGCTCCCCACCATGTAGCGCGGCACGCCCATGTCCATCAGCCGCAGCGGCGTGCTGGCCGCGTCGTTGGTGTGCAAAGTCGATAATACCAAGTGTCCGGTCATGGCGGCGCGCAAACCGATCTGGGCCGTTTCCTGGTCGCGCATCTCGCCCACCAGCACGATGTCCGGGTCCTGCCGCAGCGCGGAACGCAGCACGCGCGCGAAGCTCAGCTCGATCTTGTCGTTGACCTGCACCTGGTTGATGCCGGGCAGCCGGTATTCGACCGGGTCCTCCACCGTGATCAGCTTTTTCTCCACCGAGTTGAGCTCGGCCAGCGCGCAATACAGCGTGGTGGTCTTGCCGCTGCCGGTCGGCCCGGTCACCAGCACCAGTCCGTTGGGACGCTGGACGATGGCGCGGAACTTGTCCAGGACGGTCTTCGGCATGCCGATGGCGTCCAGCCGCAGCTGGGTGTTGCTCTGGCTGAGCAGACGCATCACCACCGATTCGCCGTACTGGGTCGGCATGGTGGAGATACGCACGTCGATGCGCTGGTTTTTCACGCGCACGGCGAAGCGGCCGTCCTGCGGCAGGCGCTTTTCCGAGATGTCGAGGTCGGACATCAGCTTCAGCCGCAGCGCCAGCGAGGGTGCGATCTTGATATCGGCCTCGGTTTGCAGGTGCAGCACGCCGTCGATGCGGAAGCGGATCTGCAGCCGGCCTTCCTGCGGCTCGATGTGGATGTCCGAGGCGCGCACCTGGCTGGCGTCGTCGAACACCGACTGCAGCAGCTTGACGATGGGCGCCTCTTCCAGGTTGGGGTTGGCGGCGGCCAGCGCGCCGAAGTCGACCGAGGCGTCGCCCAGGTCCTGCTCCAGCTCGCGCGCCAGGTCGGAGATGTCCTCGGTGCGGCGGTAGATGCGGTCGATCACGCCCAGCACCTCGGTCTCGTTGACCACGGCCAGCTCGATCGGCTGCTTGACGATGCGCACGATCTCGTCGTAGGCAAACAGGTCGCTCGGATCGGACATGCCGACCAGCAGCGCGCCGCGGCGGTCCTCCAGCACCAGCGCGCGGAAGCGGCGGGCCTGGGTTTCCGGCAGCAGGCGGACGATCTCGGGATTGACGTTGAAGAACTTCAGGTTCAGATAAGGAATGTTCAGCTGGCGCGCCAGCGCGCCGGCGATCTGTTCCTCGGTGACATAGCCGTTTTCGATAAACACCCGGCCCAGCTTGCGTCCGCTGCGCTTTTGCTCGGCCAGCGCCAGGCCCAGTTGCTCCTCCGTCAGCAGCTTCTGCTGCACCAAAATTTCCCCAAGCCGTACTTTCTCTGGCCTTGTCATGCACCGCTCCTTGTGATCTCCGCCGCCTGCCGGCCTGCGGCCATTCTAGTGCAGAACCCGGTGCTTGCGACACTCCGCATGCGCCCGGCGCGACAGGGTGTCGCTTTCTTCTCACGAATGCGCTACAGTGTCGTTCGTTTCCCTGCCCCACAGAGCCAGCACCTTTCATGACCGTCCCTGCCCTGCGCTTTCAGCAAGTCGTCAAACGCTATGGCCAGGCCAGCGTGCTGCAGGGCGTGGACCTGACGCTGCAAGCGGGTGAATGCTTCGGCCTGGTGGGCGTGAACGGCGCCGGCAAGACCAGCCTGATCAAGTGCCTGCTGGACTTCTGCGCACTCGACGGCGGCGCCATCGACATCTTCGGCCAGCCGCACAGCCGGCCGGCCAGCCGCCAGCCGCTGGGCTTCCTGCCCGAACGCTTCACCCCGCCCTACTATTTAACCGGCGCCGATTTCATCCGCTACCTGCTGACCTTGCAGGGCACGGCCTACGACCCGGCCGCCGTGCACGCCATGCTGGCAGCGCTGGACCTGGACCCGGACGCGCTCAGGCGCACGGTGCGCGGCTATTCCAAAGGCATGACGCAGAAACTCGGCCTGGCCGCCTGCCTGCTGGCGCGCAAGCCGCTGTACGTGCTGGACGAGCCGATGAGCGGCCTCGACCCGAAGGCGCGCGCGCTGCTCAAACAACAGCTGCGCCAGCTGCACCAGGCCGGCTGCACGCTGTTCTTGACCTCGCACATGCTGGCCGACGTCGACGAGCTGTGCGACCGCATGGCCATCCTGCATGAAGGCCGCATCCGCTTTGCCGGCTCGCCGGCCGAGTGCCGCAGCCACTACGGCGCGGCCAACCTGGAGCAAGCCTTCCTGGCTTGCATCGCGTGAGCATGTACCAGTCGCACTTCGGCCTGCGCGAATCGCCGTTCGGCATCACGCCCAATCCGGCCTTTTTCTACGCCGGCAATACCCGCGGCGAAATCCTGCAAGCCTTGCTGTATGCGGTCTGCCACGGCGAAGGCATCGTCAAGGTGACCGGCGAAGTGGGCGCCGGCAAGACCATGTTGTGCCGCATGCTGGAACACCAGCTGCCGCCGCATGTCGACGTAATCTACCTGGTCAATCCCAACCTCGATCCGCAGGAAGTGCAGTACGCCATCGCCGCCGAACTGGGCATCGCCGGCCACGGCCTGCGCATCGACGAGGTCCAGCGCCGCCTGCAGGCCGACCTGATCGCCCGCCACGGCCAGGGCCGCCAGGTGGTGCTGCTGGTCGAGGAGGCCCAGGCCATGCCGCTCGACACGCTCGAAGCGATCCGCCTGCTGACCAACCTGGAGACCGCGCGCAGCAAGCTGCTGCAGATCGTGCTGTTCGGCCAGCCGGAGCTGGACCAGCACCTGGCCCTGGCCAGCATGCGCCAGCTGAGGGAACGCATCACCCACAGCTTCACGGTGCCGGCGCTGGCGCCGTCGCTGATCGGCGAGTTCCTCGAATTCCGCCTGCGCGCGGCCGGCCACGACGGCCCCAGCGTGTTCAGCCCGGCCGCCGCCAAACTGATCGCCGAGCGCTCCGAGGGCATCGTCCGCCGCATCAACATCCTGGCCGACAAGGCCTTGCTGGCCGCCTACGCGGCCGACGCCAGCGTCGTCAGCGCCCGCCACGCGCGCCAGGCGATCCGCGAATCGGCCTTCCACCGGCGCGGCTGGCGACAGACTTTCCCTTTGCACGCTGTTGCAGTGGGGGCTCTGGCGGCCCTGCTAATTTGGGCAATTTACGGCGCCATCCTTGCGGTGGCACCGAATTTGTAAGATCATGGTGTCTATATTGCAAATACACAACATCCTGCACTTCCCCCGGGCCGGAAAGAAACAATGAAAAAACTCGCCTCTCCCATTGTCCCCATGGTGTGCAGCGTGTTGCTGAGCGCGTGCGCGACCCATACCCTGCCCATCTCGCCGACCCACATCACGGAGCCGCCACGCGCCGCCGGCGCCATCCCCGAACCGGTGCAGCAAAGCGCGACCCTGCCGCCGCCGGCCGCCGCGCCCAAGGTGGAAACCTACAGCGTGACCGTGCACAAGGTGCCGGTGCAGTCGCTGCTGTTCGCGCTGGCGCGCGACGCCGGCCTGAACATCGACATCCACCCCGGCATCGAGGGCAACGTCACGCTGAACGCGCTGGACCAGACCTTGCCGCAGCTGCTGAACCGCATCCAGCGCCAGGTCGACATGCGCTACGAAATCAACGGCGCCACGCTGACCGTGCTGCCGGACACGCCGGAATGGCGCAACTACAAGGTCGACTACGTCAACATCGCGCGCAGCACCAACAGCAGCGTCAACATCGCCACCCAGATCTCGACCACCGGCGGCGGTGGCAGCAGCGGCGTCGCCGCCTCCAATCCGGTGGCCGCCACCACGCCGGCCGGCGGCCAGCAGCAGAACGCCAGCCAGGCGCAGACCAACAACGGCGCCAACGGCAACGGCAGCAACAACTCGACCACCGTGGTCAACAACCGTTCCGACAACAACTTCTGGTACAGCCTGGAGAAGAATATCCGCGACATGCTGCGCGCCTCCAACCTGGCCGACAACCCGGTCGACCCGCTGGCCGCGCCGGCGACCACTGCCGCGCCTGCCAACGGCCTGGCGCCGGCGGCCGACAACGGCGCCTTCGGCGGCCGCGCCGCCAGCGCCCAGAACGGCTCGTCGGTCATCGTCAACGCCGAGGGCGGCCTGATCGCCGTGCGCGCCACCGGCCGCCAGCACGCCAAGATCCGCGAATTCCTCGACATCGTGCTGGGCGCCGCCAAGCGCCAGGTGCTGATCGAGGCCACCATCATCGAGGTGCGCCTGAGCGACCAGTACCAGCAGGGCATCAACTGGCAATCGCTGGCCCGGGGCGGCCTCAAGCTCAACCAGGGCGCGCTGGGCTCGGCCACCATCCCCACCGCCACCAATCCCGGCGTGTTCGTGCTGAACTATACCAACCCGGCCAGCCGCCTGGGCAACATCGCCGCGACCATCGAGCTGCTGGAATCGTTCGGCAAGGTCAAGGTGCTGTCCAGCCCCAAGATCAGCGTGCTCAACAACCAGACCGCGCTGCTCAAGGTGGTCGATAACAACGTCTTCTTCTCGATCAAGGTGACGCCGGCCGTGCTGGGCCAGAACGGCACGCCGATCTCCCAGGCCACCTACGAGTCCCATCTGGAGACGGTGCCGGTCGGCTTCGTGATGAGCGTGACGCCGCAGATTTCCGACAGCGACGAGGTCACGCTCAACGTGCGCCCGACCATCACCCGCATCGTCGGCTACGTCAAGGACCCCAATCCGGCGCTGGCCGACGCCAAGGTCGAGAGCCAGGTGCCGGTGATCCAGGCGCGCGAGCTGGAATCGCTGATGAAGGTGAGCAGCGGCCAGATCGCCGTCATGGGCGGCCTGATGCAGGACTCGGTCGACAACGCCCGGGACGGCATGCCGGGCCTGAGCAGCGTGCCGCTGCTGGGCAACCTGTTCGCCCACCGCAACGAGACCACCACCAAGACCGAGCTGGTGATCTTCATGCGGCCGGTGGTGGTCAAGGACGCCAGCGTCAACGGCGACTACAAGGAATACCGCTACATGCTGCCGGGCGAAGTGGCCGACAAGGCGCCCTACCCGGTGCCCGTGCCCGCTTCCCCCACCGCCAAGGCGAACGGATCATGAGTCTACTGATGCAGGCGCTCAAGAAGGCCGAACGCGCCAAACAAGGTTCGGCCAGCGAGGACGACGTCGACAAGCCGTCGGAAGCGTTCGACGCCATCCTGGCGCTGACGCCGGACGCGGCGCAGGCGCCGGCCCGCGCCGAGCCGCAGCGCCATGCCGATCCGCTGGCCGGCCTCAGCCTGGAGCCGATGGCGCCGGCCGCCAGCCTGGCGCCGCGCCCCATGCCCGATCCGCTGCCCGCGCCCAGCGACCACCAGCCGCCCGGCCTGACGCTGGACCTGGCGCCCGATCCGGCCGACCCGGCCGCGGCGGCCCCGGCCCCGGCCCCCGCACCCGCTCCCGCGCCGCCGCCGACGGCTGCCAAGCCGGCCGCCAGGCCGCAGGCGCGCGCCGAGCACGCCGGCAAAAATGACAAGGCCGACAAGCCGGAGAAAGCCGGCAAGCCGCGCGGCGCCGCCCGCGCCCGCGCCGCCGCCGAGGCGGTCGAGCCGACCGGCATCGACCCGGCGCGGCTGCGCCTGATCGGCCTGGTCGCGGCGCTGCTGCTCATCGTCGGCGGCTTCGGCTATTACTACTGGCAGGCGATCATGGCGCCCGGCGCCGGCGCGCGCCTGCCGCCGGTGCCGATGCCGCCGCCCGGCGCCACCGGCGCCACGCCGGCGCAGCTGGTGCGGGCCGCGCCCGACAGCCAGGCCGCGCCCGCCGACGGCACCGATCCGCTGCTGGCGCCGCCCGCCCGGCACGACGCCGCGCGCGACGACCTGGAACGCCGGCTGGCACAGACCGAACAACAACTGGCCGCCACCCAGCAGGCGGTCCAGGCCCAGCGCGCCGCGCCGCAGGCCGACCAGCTGCCGCCGCTGGCCGCGCCCGACAACAGCGAGATCAAGGTGGCGCGCGCGGTGCAGGCCTCACCGCTGGCGCCGGCGCTGAACGGCGCCTACCAGTCGCTCAACAATGGCGACCTGTCCGCCGCCCAGCAGCAATACGAGGCCGCGCTGCGCCAGGACCCGAACAACCGCGACGCCCTGCTCGGCCTGGCCACCCTGGCCGCGCGCGCCGGCCAGAGCCAGGCCGCCGCCAGCCGCTACCTGCGCCTGCTCGAGCTCGACCCCAACGACACCGCCGCCGTGGCCGGCCTGGTGGGCCTGCGCCAGGGCGACCCCGGCCAGAACGAGACGCGCCTGAAGGCCCTGCTGGCCGCCAATCCGGACGCCGCGCCGGCCCAGTTCGCGCTGGGCAACCTGTATGCCCAGCAGGGCCGCTGGTCCGAGGCCCAGCAGGCGTATTTCCGCGCCTTCAGCGCGGCGCCGGACAATCCGGACTACGCCTACAACCTGGCCATCGGCCTGGACCGGCTGAACCAGGGCAAGCTGGCGCTGGGCTATTACCAGCGCGCGCTGGCGCTGGCGCAGAACCGCGCGGCCGCCTTCGACCGCAGCGCGCTGCGCACCCGCATGCAGGAATTGAACGCCGGCGCACGCTGAGCCGGCAGCGAGAGAACAGATCCATGGCAGAACAAGCAAAACTTCCACTCGGCAAGCTGCTGATCCAGAAAGGCGTGATCAGCGAGGACCAGCTGCGCATCGCCCTGATCGAACAAAAGCGCAGCAGCGAGCCGCTGGGGAAGCTGCTGATCACGCTGGGCTTCGTGACCGAGGCCACGGTGCGCATGGCGCTGTCGGAAAACCTCAACCAGCAGAGCGCCGACCTGACCAGCCTGGTGGTGGACGCGATCGCCCTCAAGCTGATCCCCAAGGACGTGGCCAAGCGCTACAAGGTGTTCCCCATCGTCTACGAGCGCGCCACCGACAACCTGATCCTGGCCATGTCGGACACCAGCAACATCGTCGCGCTGGACCAGATCAGCGCCATGCTGGTCAAGGGCATCACCATCAGCCCGCTGCTGGTGAACGAGTCCGACATCCAGCGCGCCATCGACCAGTACTACGGCTTCGAGCTGTCGATCGACGGCATCCTGCACGAGATCGAGACGGGCGAGGTCAACTACGCCAGCCTGGGCAGCACCTCGGACGAGTACAGCCAGCCGGTGGTGCGGCTGATCGACGCCATCCTGGCGGACGCCGTGCAGAACGGCGCCTCCGACCTGCACTTCGAGCCGGAGCAGTCCTTCCTGCGCATCCGCTACCGCATCGACGGCATCCTGCGCCAGATCCGCAGCCTGCACAAGTCCTACTGGCCGGCGATGGCGGTGCGCCTGAAGGTGATGAGCGGCATGAACATCGCCGAGACCCGGGCGCCGCAGGACGGCCGCATCTCGATCAAGTTCTCCGGCCGCCAGATCGATTTCCGCGCCTCGGCGCAGGCCACCACGCACGGCGAGAACTTCGTGCTGCGGGTGCTGGACCGGCAGAAGGGCATCGTGCCGCTGGACGGCCTGGGCCTGGGCGAGAACGAGCTCAGCCTGCTCAAGCTGATGATCGCCCGTCCCGACGGCGTGATCCTGGTGACCGGCCCGACCGGCTCGGGCAAGACCACCACCCTGTACTCCATCCTCAACCACATCAACACCGAGAGCGTCAACATCATGACGCTGGAGGACCCGGTCGAGTACCCGATGAACATGATACGCCAGACCGCCGTCAACGAGGCCGCCAAGATGGGCTTTGCCGACGGCATCCGCTCGATGATGCGGCAGGACCCGGACATCATCCTGGTGGGCGAGATCCGCGACCGCGAGACCGCCGAGATGGCGTTCTCGGCGGCCATGACCGGCCACCAGGTGTACTCGACCCTGCACACCAACTCGGCCATCGGCGCCATCCCGCGCCTGCTCGACATCGGCGTGGTGCCCGACATCATGGCCGGCAACGTGATCGGCATCATCGCCCAGCGTCTGGTGCGCAAGCTGTGCCTGGCCTGCCGCGCGCCGCACGAGGCCGACGGCGTCGAGCGCCGCCTGCTGGGCCTGGACCAGGCGGCGCCGGCGCCCACCCTGTACCACGCGGTCGGCTGCCCGGCCTGCGGCCACCAGGGCTACAAGGGCCGGCTGGCGATCATCGAGCTGCTGAAGATGACGCCGGCGCTGGACGAGCTGGTGGCGCGCCGCGCCTCGACCCGCGAGCTCAAGACGGCCGCCGCGGCCGGCGCCTTCCACACGCTGATCGACGACGGCGTGCGGCGCGTGCTCGAGGGCGTGACCACGCTGGAGGAAGTGGGCCGCGTGGTGGACCTGACCGAACGCCTCAGCGAGCGGCCCGCCTGATGGCCCAATACTACTACCGCGCGATGGACGCCACCGGCCACATCCAGCCGGGCAATATGGACGCCGCCAACGAGCCGGACCTGGAGCTGCGGCTGCACCGCATGGGCCTGGACCTGATCGAGTGCCGCGTCTCGCGCAGCCGGGTGCTGGCGCTCAAGCGCCTGATCACGCGGCACGACCTGATCAACTTCTGCTTCCACATGGAGCAGCTGACCGGCGCCGGCGTGCCCATCCTGGAGGGCTTGAACGACCTGCGCGAGAGCATCGACCATCCGCGCTTCCGCGAGATGATCACCGGCCTGATCGAGAACATCGAGGGCGGCCTGCAGCTCTCGGCGGCGCTGGCGGCCTATCCGGAGGTGTTCGACCTGACCTTCGTCAGCCTGATCACCGCGGGCGAGCAGAGCGGCAAGCTGGCCGAGGTGTTCAAGAACCTGGCCGACAGCCTGAAGTGGCAGGACGAGCTGGCCTCGCAGACCAAGAAGATCGTCATGTACCCGGCCGCCGTCGGCAGCTTCGTGGTGGCGGTCACCTTCTTCCTGATGATCTACCTGGTGCCGCAGCTGGCCTCCTTCGTCAAGAACATGGGCAACACGCTGCCGCTGCACACGCGCGCGCTGATCTTCGTCTCCGGCATCTTCATCGACTACTGGTATGTGCTGGTGGCGCTGCCGCCGCTCGCCTGGTTCGGCGGGCGCGCCTGGCTGGCGCGCAGCGAGCAGGCGCGCTACCGCGCCGACGGCCTGACCCTGCGCATCTGGATGATCGGCCCGGTGCTGCACAAGATCATCCTGGCCCGCTTCGCCACCTTCTTCGCCATGATGTACGGCTCCGGCATCACCGTGCTCGAATGCATCCACCTGTCCGAGGGCATCGTCGGCAACCGCGTGATCGCGGCCGGGCTGCGCCGCGCGGCCCAGCTGATCTCCGAGGGCCAGGGCATCACGGCGGCGTTCCAGATCACCGGCATCTTCCCGCCGCTGGTGATCCGCATGCTCAAGGTGGGCGAGGCCACCGGCGGCCTGGACGGCGCGCTGCGCAACGTCAGCTACTTCTACAACCGCGAGGTCAAGGAGATGATCGAGAAGGTGCAGACCATGATAGAGCCGGCGATGACCGTGATCTTGGGCCTGATGGTGGGCTGGATCATGCTCTCGGTGATGGGGCCGATTTACGACACGATCAGCAAGATCCGAACCTGAGGCGGCCGTGCTAATTAGCAAACACTTATTCTATCTGAGCGGCGACCAGCTGTGCGCCTACCTGTGGCAGGGCGGGCGCCTGTCGGGCGGCGCGCTGTTCAGCAACGACCACGCCGGCGTCGAGCGCTTCCTCGACTATGTCGACAGCCACGGCATGATGCCGGCCTACCTGCTGGCCGACCTGATCGAGGAGGACTTCCAGCGCGTGCAACTGCCCCACGTGGGCGGCGCCGGCGGCCGCAAGCTGCTGCAGCGCCGGCTGCTGCAGCAATACCGCGACACCCCGTACCGCCACGCCGAGGTGCAGGGCCGCGAGAGCGGCGGCCGGCGCGACGACCTGGTGCTGCTGGCGGCGCTGACCAACGTGGCCGCCGTGCAGCCGTGGGTGAAGGCGCTGGAACAGCTGAAGATGCCGCTGGCCGGGCTGACCAGCACCACCCTGCTGAGCACGGAGCTGGTGCGCAAGCTGGGCCTGCGCGACGAGCACCTGCTGCTGATCACCCAGCAGAGCGCCGGCTGGCGCCAGAGCTACTTCCAGCACGGCCAGCTGAAGTTCTCGCGGCTGACGCCGGCCATCGACCGCGACAACCGGCCGATCGACATCGGCGCCGAGACCGCCAAGACCCAGCAGTTCCTGACCAGCGTGCGCCTGCTCGGGCGCGGCGCCGTGCTGCACGCGGTGGTGGTGGCGCCGGCCGCCGCCACCCCGGCGCTGAGCGCGCAATGCGAGAACGGGCCGGAGACGGCGTTCCGCTTCATCGCGCTGCGCGCGGCCGCCAGCGCCATGGGCCTGCGCACCGACGACAGCGCGGTGGCCGAGCTGGGCGCGCGCGTGGCCGAGCCCATGCTGCTGGGCCGGCTCGGGCGCCAGGCCCCGGACGGCCTCTACGCGCTGGGCGCGCTGCGGCGCTACTACCTGCTGTGGCGCACCCGGCTGACGCTGTACGTGGCCAGCGCCGGGCTGGGCCTGTGCAGCCTGCTGTGGCTGGGCGCCAACCTGTGGCAGACCGGGGACGCCGACGCCGCCAGCGCCGGCCTGCTGGCCGAGGCCAGCCAGTACGACCAGCGCTACCGCGCGGTGATGGCGGCCATGCCGCCGCGCGTGACCAGCACCGCCAATATGCGGGCCGCGGTCAACGTCGAGCGCATGCTGGCCACGCAGGCGCCGTCGCCGCTGGCCATGGTGGCCATGGTCAGCGCCGCGCTGGAGCAGTCGCCGCAGATCCGCCTGCTGCAGCTGGACTGGAAGGTCAGCCTGCCCGGCCCGGCGCCGGCCGCCGGCCTGGACGAGACCCAGGCCGTGCCGATCTCGTCGCTGCTGGCCGGCATCCCCGGCCGGCCGCCGCAAGCGCTGCTGGTGGAGGCCGAGATCGTGGCCGACCAGGACGACTACCGCGGCGCGGTCGACAGCATGAACCGCTTCGCCCAGCAGCTGGCGCGCCAGCCGCGCCTGACGGTGGCGATCGACAAGCCGCCGCTCGACACCCGTTCCTCGGTCAAGCTGAGCGGCAAGGCCGGCCCGGCCACGGTCGATGCGCGCGCCAAATTCTCCCTCAACCTGGTATGGAATCCATGAGCGCCCATCCCGTTCCCGGCAAGAGCAAGCCCAGGGCCACCATCGCGCTGCCCTACTGGGTGGCCGAGTTCGCGCTGATCCGCACCGCCGTGCTGGTGGCCATCGCCTGCGTCACCATCAGCCTGACGGCGCTGCTGGTGAGCGGCTGGAAGCTGCACGAGGCCGACGAGCGCCTCGAGCAGGCCCAGCGCACGCGCGAGGTCGCCTATGCGCGCTTCGCCCACGTCGACAACGAGAAGCGCGACATCCGCAATTTCCAGCCGCGCTACATCGAGCTGCGCGACCGCGGCCTGATCGGCGCCGAGCGGCGCCTGGAATGGGTCGACATCATCCGCCGCTCGCAGGAGCAGCGCAAGCTGCTGCCGCTGAGCTACGAGATCGAGCCGCAGCAGGCGGTGCGGCTGGAATCTGCGCTGGACCTGGGCGAATACCAGCTGTACGGCAGCCGCATGCGGCTGCATATGGACCTGCTGCACGAAATGGACTTGTTCAACTTCCTCGACGACCTGCGCCTGCGCAGCTTCCTCGCGGTGCAGGATTGCGCCATCAAGCGCCTGGGCCGCGTCGCCGGCGCGGTCGGCGGCCCCAGCCTGGGCGCCGACTGCACGCTCAACTGGATCACGCTCGACACCGCGCCCAAGGCCGCGCCGGCGCCGGCCGCGCGCAGGGGCAAACCATGAGCGCGCGCCTGCGCGCGGCGCTTCTGCTGGCGGTGCTGCTGGCGGCCGGGCTGGCGCTGCCGGCGGCGGCCGGGCCGGTGCTGGGCCGGCTGTTCGCCACGCCGGCCGAACGGGCCGAGATGGAAACCCACCGCGACGGCAGCGCCGCGCTGATGCAGCAGGGCGGGGACCAGCCGGGCCAGGCCGGCCCAGGGGCCGCCGCCAACGCGGCGCCGGCCGGCGAGCAGGCGGCCGCCGCGCCACCGCCCACGCTGGTCATGAACGGCGTGCTGCGCAGCAGCAGCGGGCGCAGCACGGTGTGGCTCAACGACGTGCCGCAGAGCGGCGCGCAAAACCACTTCGCCAACCGCCGCAGCACGGCGCTGACGGTGACCCTGCCTTCGGGCAAGCGCATCGTGCTCAAGCCCGGCCAGCGCTACGACCTCGGCGAGGGCCGCGTCAAGGATGTCAATGAACCCTAGCCTGCGCCAGCGCGGCCAGCGCGGTTTTACGCTGGTGGAGATCGCGATCGTGCTGCTGATCGTCGGCCTGCTGATCGGCGGCATGATCGCGCCGCTCAGCTCGCAGCTCGAGCAAAAGAAGCTGCACGACACCCAGCAGGCGATGGAGCAGGCCCGCGACGCCTTGATGGGCTTTGCGGTGCGCAACGGCTACCTGCCCTGCCCCGCGATCTCCGCCGTCAACGGCTTGGAAGACCGCATCGGCAGCGCCTGCAACAAGCGCTATGGCTTTCTGCCGTGGACCACGCTGGGCGTGGCGCGGCTGGACGGCTGGAACCGCATCCTCGGCTACACGGTCACGCCGGCCTTCAGCGACAGCGTGCTGCTGTTTACGCTCAAGACGCCGCGCGACATCAGCGTGCTCACCCGCGACAGCCAGGGCCGGCTCATGCCGCTGACCGAGAACAACGACGTGCCGGCCGCGCTGATCTCGTTCGGCCGCAACGGCTATGGCGCCACCAGCGACCAGAACAGCCGCCTGGCCGACGCCGGCACCGGCAACGACGACGAGAAAACCAACCTGGGCGGCGGCACCATGCTGGTCAGCCGCGACGCCAGCGACAACCCGCGCGCGCCGGGCGGCGCCTACGACGACGTGGTCGTCTGGATCTCGCCCAACATCCTGTACAACCGCATGGTCACGGCGCAGCGCCTGCCATGATGCCGATGCTGCCTGCCGCGCTCACCATCGCCCGCTATACCCTGCTTGAAGGGCTGCGCAACCGCCTGCTGTGGCTGCTGGTGGCGAGCGCGCTGGCCGCGCTCGCGCTGGGCGCCTTCCTCGGCCGGCTGGCGCTGACCGAGAGCGTGCAGCTGCAGGCGGCGCTGCTGGGCACGCTGCTGCGGCTGGCCGCGGTGTTCGTCGTCGCCGGCTTCGTCGTCACCAGCATGGCGCGCGAGGCGGCCGACAAGGGCCTGGAACTGCTGATGGCGCTGCCGCAGCCGCGCGCCGTCTACCTGGCCGGCAAGCTGGCCGGCTTCGGCGCGCTGGCGCTGGCGCCGGCGCTGCTGTTCGGCGCCCTGGGCCTGCTGTGCGCGCCGCCGCCGCAGGCCGCGCTGTGGGCCGTGTCGCTGCTGTGCGAGTGCTGGATCGTGGCCGCCTTCAGCGTGCTGTGCATGCTGACCCTGAACCAGGCGCTGCCGGCGCTGGCGGCCGCCTGCGCCTTCTATCTGCTGGCGCGGGTGGTCGGCACGCTGCAGCTGCTCGGCCACGGCCCGCGCCAGGACGATGGCCTGCTGCAGCGGGCGCTGGGCGGCGGCGTCGACCTGCTGGCGCTGCTGCTGCCCCACCTCGACCAGTTCACCCGCAGCAGCTGGCTGGTGTACCACGACGGCAGCGCCGCCGCGCTGCTGGCGGTGGCGGCGCAGACCGCCCTGTACGTGGCGCTGCTGGCGCTGGCCGCGCTGTTCGACTTGTACCGCAAGAATCTCTGACCATGGCCGCCTCCGCCCTCAGGCCCTTGTCGTCGGTGCCGCGCGCGGTGCCGCTGCTGCTGGCGGCGGCGCTGCTGCTGCAGCTGCTGTGGCAGGGCGGCCGGCCGGCGCCGCGCGCGCGCGCGCAGGACCTGCCGCCGCCGCCGCCGCTGGCGGCGCTGCAGCTGGCCAGCCTGGGCGAGCCGGCCGCGCTGTCGCGCGCCACCATGTTGTATGTGCAGGGTTACGACGACCAGGCCGGCCTGGACATCGCCTGGCGCACGCTGGACTACGGCCGCCTGGCCGGCTGGCTGCAGCGGGCGCTGGAGCTCGATCCGCGCAGCCAGTATCCGCTGCTGGCCGCCAGCGAGGTGTACGGCTCGGTCAGCGACCCGGCGCGCTGCCGGCTGATGCTGGACTTCGTCTACGCCCGCTTTGCCGAGGACCCCGACCGCCGCTGGCCGTGGCTGGCGCACGCGGCGCTGGTGGCGCGCCACCGCCTGCACGACCTGCCGCTGGCGCGCCGCTACGCGCAGGCGATCCGGCTGCGCGCCACCGGGCCCGGGGTGCCGCCGTGGGCGCGCGAGCTGGAGGTGTTCATGGCCGAGGACATGAACGAACTCGACAGCGCCCGCGCGCTGATCGGCGGCCTGCTGCGCGACGGCCTGATCACCGATCCGCACGAGCTGCAGTTCCTGTCCGAGCGGCTGGACCGGCTGGGCCCTCCGCCCGCCCCCAAGCACTGAGCATTGTTGTAAGATAGCACCATCCAAAGAAAGGAACACCATGCCTGCCATCCAACTGCGCCAACGCGGCTTTACCCTGGTCGAGATCGCCATCGTGCTTGTCATCATCGGCCTGCTGCTGGGCGGCGTGCTCAAGGGACAGGGCTTGATCGACAGCGCCCGCGTCAAGAACATCATCCAGCAATCGACCTCGCTGACGGCGGCCGTCAACGCCTACCAGGACAAGTTCCGCGCGCTGCCGGGCGACGATCCGCAGGGCACCACCCACGCGCCCGGCGCCACCGGCAACGGCAACGGCGACGGCCAGATCGCCGAGTACCAGCTGGCGCCGCAGCACCTGGCGCTGGCCGGCTTCATCACCGGCTCGTTCAACGGCACCACCGACTTCATGACCAGCGCGCAGGGCGGCGCGGTCTACATCTACAACGACGTGGTGGGCGGGCGCGGCGGCAACGGCATCCGCCTCGACAACCTGCCGGACTCGTTCGCCGAGCAGGTCGACAGCAAGCTCGACGACGGCAAATACAACACCGGCTCGGTGCGCGCCACCGCCGCCTACACCAACAACGGCACCGTCATCCAGCGCACCGCCCTGTTCTTCTGACGCGGCGGCGATCCGCGCCGCCGATAAAATAAAAAGCACGCACGTACTTTTATTAGTCTAGAATAGCTGACACCTACAACCCGGGAGACAGCATGTTCGAAGAATTCATCGGCACCAAGGCGGTGTCAGCGCGCCACCAGTTCGACGTGGCGGCGCTGGACGCCTATCTGCGCCAGCACGTGGCAGGCTACCCGGACGGCACGCTGAGCGTGGAGCAGTTCAAGGGCGGCCAGTCCAACCCCACCTACAAGCTCAGCATCGGCGACCGGCACTACGTGCTGCGCACCAAGCCGGCGCCGGCCGCCAAGCTGCTGCCGTCGGCGCACGCGATCGAGCGCGAGTACCGCGTGATGGACGCGCTCAGCCGCCATGGCTTCCCGGCCGCGCGCCAGTACGCGCTGTGCACCGACGAGGCCGTGATCGGACGCGCCTTCTACGTGATGGAGTTCGTCGAGGGCCGGGTGCTGTGGGACCAGGCCCTGCCCGGCATGACACCGGCCGAACGGGCCGCCATCTACGACGAGCTCAACCGCGTGATCGCCCAGCTGCACACGGTCGACTACGCGGCCATCGGCCTGGCCGACTACGGCAAGCCCGGCAACTACTTCGGGCGCCAGATCGAGCGCTGGAGCAAGCAGTACCTGGCCGCGCAGACCGAGACCATCGAGGCGATGGACCGGCTGATCGCCTGGCTGCCCGGCCACATCCCGCCGGGAGAAGACACCGCCATCGTGCACGGCGACTTCCGCCTCGACAACATGCTGTTCCACCCGACCGAGCCGCGCATCCTGGCGGTGCTGGACTGGGAACTGTCGACCCTGGGCCACCCGTTCGCCGACTTCTCCTACCACTGCATGAGCTGGCACATCGCACCGGGGCAGTTCCGCGGCATCGCCGGGCTGGACCTGGCGGCGCTGGGCATCCCCTCGCAGCAGGACTACATCGCCCGCTACGCCGAGCGCACCGGCAAGACCATCCGGCTGGAGGACTTCAACTTCTACCTGGCCTTCAATATGTTCCGCCTCGCCAGCATCATGCAAGGCATCATGAAGCGCCATGTCGACGGCACGGCCGCCAGCGCCCAGGCGCTGGAATCGGGCCGCATGGCGCGTCCGATGGCCGAGCTGGCCTGGAGCTACGCCTGCGGCAAGCCGATCTGACCGTTGCCTGTGGTGGACAAAATCGCTTTCTGAAACGGCCGGCGTCGGCTACTATCGTGCAGCCAGCCCGTCGCTGGCCGCCGCCGGGGTCCCACACGTGCCAGAACCAAACCGTCCACGCCTGCCTTCCATCCGCTCGCAGATCGCGCTGCTGGTGCTGGCCTGCGCCTTGCCGACAGCGATAGGCTTTGGCGCCGTGGTCGGCCAGTTCTACCAGCGCGAACGCAACACCCTGATGGACGACACCCGGCAGTCGGCCCGGCTGGTGGCCGCCGCCATCGACCGCGACCTGCTGCAGGCCGACAGTGCGCTGCGCGCGCTGGCCGCCTCGCCCAGCCTGCACAGCGGCGACCTGGCGGCGCTGCGCAGCCAGGCCACCCCCCTGCTTGGCCCGCAATTCCCGGTCGCCCACTTCCTGCTCAGCGACGCCGCCGGCAAGGTCGCGCTGCACCTGGGCGCGGACCTGCCCGCCAGCTTCAGCAGCGCCGACAACCGGCGCCGCCTGGCGCTGCTGTACGCGCAGTCGCGGCCGCAATTGTCGGTGCTTGCCATCAACGGCCAGGCCCTGCTGGCGCTCGACCTGCCGGTCATGCTCGACGGCCGCCTGGCCTACGCCCTGACCGCGCTGTTCAAGCCGGAGCGGCTGGCCGAGATCCTGCGCGACGAGAAAATCGGTCCGCACCAGGCCATGACGCTGTACGACACCGAGGGCGTCTTCGTGACCCAGGCCGGCGGCCCGCGCCAGCTGCAGGCGCGCCCGGCCGAAGCGGCAATGCGGGCCCAGCTGCGCGCATCCGGCGAGGCCCTGCTGCCCACCGAGGCGGCCGACGGCACGCCGATTTATTTCGGTTTCAGCCGCGCGCCGGTCAGCCGCGTCACCGTCGCCATCGCCACCCCGCAGGACCAGGCCTTGCACGAATTGCTGGCCGCCGTCACCGCCATCTCGCTGACCATGACGGCGGTGCTGCTGGCCGGTTTTTCGCTGGCCTGGTGGGTCGGCGGCCGCATCGCCCGCTCGGTGCGCGAGCTGGTCGGGCCGGCCCAGGCGCTGGCCAGCGGCAGCCCGTTCACGCTGGGCAGGCTGACCTTCCGCGAGGCCGACGAGGTCGGACTGGCCTTTCTCGCGCTCGAGGGCGACCTGCGCCGCAACCAGGCCCAGCTCGAAGAGCTGGTGGCCGAGCGCACCGCCCAGCTGGAAAAAAACCGCGCCCAGCTGGAAACCCTGTACGCCACCGCGCCGGTCGGCCTGAGCTATGTCGACAGCGAGCTGCGCTTCGTCCGCCTGAACGACTACCTGGCCGCGCTCAACGACCAGCCGGTGATCGCCCACCTGGGCCGCCACGTGGGCGAGATGATCCCGGACGCCGAGGTGCGGCGCGGGGTGCTGGCCGACTACCGCGCCGTGCTCGACAGCGGCAAGCCGCTGACCGGCCTGCAGCGCTCGGGCTATCCGGCCGCCTCGCCCGACCAGCTGTGCCACTGGGTGCTGAGCTACTATCCGCAGTTCGGCACAGACGGGCGCATCATCGGCATCACCGCCCTGCTGATGGATGTGAGCGAGCTGAAGCGGACGGAGGCGGAACTGCGGCGCTCGCGCCAGCTGCTCAGCTCGATGCTGGAAAACATGCCGGCCATGATCTTCCTGAAACGCGCGGCCGACCTGCGCTACGAGCTGTTCAACCGCCACGGCGCGCAGATGTTCGGCCGCCCCAGCGGCGAAGCCTTCATCGGCAAGAGCGACTACGACCTGGTGCCCACCGCCCAGGCCGACTTCTTCACCGCCGCCGACCGCCGCGTGCTAGCCGCGCCCGCCGGCGAGGTGACCGAGATCGCCGAGGAGCCGATCACCGACGCCAGCGGCCAGACCCGCTACCTGACCACCCGCAAGGTGGCGCTGCGCGACGAGCACGGCGCCGCCACCCACGTGCTGGGCATCTCGCTCGACATCACCGAACGCAAGCAGGCCAGGGAGGCGCTGCGCGCCACCGTGGAGCAGCTGGCGCAGAGCGAGCACTTCGTACGCACCGTGACCGACAACCTGCCCGGCATGGTGGCCTACTGGGACGCCGACCTGCGCTGCCGCTTCGCCAACCGCTACTTCCTCGACTGGCACGGCCGCCACACCGGACAGATGCTGGGCGCGCACATGCCCGAGCTGGTGGGCGCGGCCCAGTACGCCGTCAGCGCACCCTATGTGCAGGGCGCGCTGGCCGGCCAGCCGCAGGGCTACGCCGACCAGCTGCGCTGGCCGTCGGGCGAGCTCAGTCACACCTGGGTCAACTACATCCCGGACCAGGAGGAAGGCGGCCCGGTGCGCGGCTTCTTCGTGCTGGTGTCCGACGTCACCGAGCTCAAGGAAACCGAGCTGCACCTGCAGGAGCTCAACGAGGAGCTGGTGCTGGCGCGCGACCGCGCCGAGGCCGCCAGCCGCGCCAAGAGCGAATTCCTGGCCAATATGAGCCACGAGATCCGCACCCCGATGAACGCCATCATCGGCCTGGCGCGCCTGCTGGAGGAGGCCGGGCTGGCGCCGCGCGAACGCGGCTACCTGGACAAGATCCAGGTGGCCACGCAATCGCTGCTGGGCCTGGTCAACGACGTGCTGGACTTCTCGCGCGTGGAGGCGGGCCAGCTGGTGCTGCAGCATGCCAGCTTCAGCCTGGAGCATCTGCTTGGCAGCATCAGCGTGCTGGTCAGCGGCAGCGCCTGCGACAAGGGCATCGAGCTGGTCTACGACATCGACCCGGGCCTGCCGGCCGAGCTGGCGGGCGACCCGATGCGGCTGCAGCAAGTGCTGCTCAACCTGATCGGCAACGCCATCAAGTTCACCGAGCACGGCGAGGTGGTGCTGCAGGTGCGGCAGGCGCCGGGCACGGCGCCGCCGGAGCAGCCGGGCCTGCGCGCCATCCTGCTGGAGTTCCGCGTGCGCGACACCGGCATCGGCATCGCGCCGGAACAGCAGGCCCACATCTTCGGCGCCTTCTCGCAGGCCGATAGCAGCACCAGCCGCCAGTTCGGCGGCGCCGGCCTGGGCCTGGCGATCTGCCGCCAGCTGGCCGACATGATGGGCGGCGCGATCGAGGTCAGCAGCGAACCCGGGGTCGGCTCGGAATTCCTGTTCACCTGCCCGCTCGAATGCGGCGCGCCGGCCGCCGCGCCGTCGCTGGCCGCCGGCCTGGCGGTGCTGATCGTCGACGACAACGCCAGCGTGCGGCAGGCCCTGCAGCGCGCCTGCGGGCACCTGGGCTGGGTCGCCAGCAGCGCGGCCGACGCCGACGCCGCGCTGGCCCTGCTGCACGAGCGCAGCCAGCTGGGCCAGCCCTACGGCCTGATGCTGCTGGACTGCGACCTGCCGGTGCCGGACGGCGCCGCCCTGCAGGACAAGCTGCGCGCCGGCCAGCCGCTGCCGCCGTTGCTGCTGATGGCGGCCGAGCACGTCGTCGCCACGCAGGGCCAGCAGTGCGGCGGCCTGGGCGCGGCCGGCATGCTGTCCAAGCCGGTCAGCCCGGCGCGCCTGCTGGAGCGGGTCGCCGCGCTGCTGGCGGGCGACCGCCGCGACGCCGGCATGGCGCCGCCCGGCGAGCATTCGCCGCTGCACGCGCGGCTGGCCGGCATGCGCGTGCTGCTGGTGGAGGACAATGAAATCAACCAGGAGGTGGCGCAGTACATGTTGCACCACGCCGGCGCCAACGTCGAGACGGTGGCCAACGGCCAGCTGGCGGTGGATTTGCTGCTGGCCGATCCGCAGCGATGCGACGCGGTGCTGATGGACGTGCAGATGCCGGTGCTCAACGGCTACGACGCCACGGTGGCGATCCGCGCGGCCGGCGGCGCGCTGGCCCGGCTGCCGGTGGTCGCCATGACCGCCAACGTCATGGCGGACGACCGCCGCCGCGCCGACCGGGCCGGCATGAACGCCCACGTGGCCAAGCCCATCGATGTCGAGGAATTGATCACCGTGCTGAACAGGCTGGTGCGCGGCGACGCCGTGACGGCTGCGGGCACCGCGGCCACGCCCGCTGCGCCCGCCGCTGCCCACGCCGGCGGCCGCGCGGATCCCGCGCCGGCCCGGCGGGGCCGCGACGCCGCCGCGCTGGCGGCGCTGCCCGGCATCGATCTGGCGGCGGCACTGGCGCGGCTGGGCGGCAACGCCGACGCGCTGGTGGCGCTGCTCAAGCGTTTCGAGCAGTCGCAGGGCGCCACCGTGAGCGAGGTCCGGGCGCTGCTGGCGGCCGGCGAGCGCCTGCAGGCGGCGCAAAGCCTGCACCGGCTGCGCGGCGTGGCCGCCAACCTGGGCGCGACCGAGGTCGCCGGCCTGACCTCCAACGCCGAAACCGTCCTGCACCAGGCCGCGCCCGAGCCGGCCGCGCTGCACGCCGCGCTGGACCAGCTGGAGTCCGCCCTGCAAGCGCTGGTGGCGGCGGCCCGCCAGCTGGCGGTGCCGGATCTTCCTCCAGGCAACACTGTGACACACGACTTGCCGCAAAAGCTGGCGGAGTTGCAGTGTTTGCTTCAGAATAACAACTTAAAAGCCTTGGACCACTTCCGGCAGCTGCGCCCGGCCCTGGCGCCCGGCGCGCAGGCCGGCGCGCTGGCGGAAGCGATCGAGACGCTGAATTTCACCGTTGCGCAAAAAATGGTGGCAGATATGTTGCAACGAAAGGACAGTGCATGAGCTGGACCAACCTGGCCAGGAACGGACGCATACTCGTGGTCGATGACGCCATGGAAAACATCCAGATCCTGCATCACGCCCTGCGCGACGAGCACGACGTGCTGTTCGCGCTGGACGGCGAGAAAGCGCTCGACATGGCGCTGGAACAGCAACCCGACCTGATCCTGCTGGACGCGGTGATGCCCGGCATGGACGGCTACGCGGTGTGCGCGGCGCTGCGCAACTCGCCGCGGCTGCAGGACATCCCGGTGATCTTCGTCACCGCGCTGAGCCAGCCGGAAGACGAGACCCGCGCGCTGGAGGCCGGCGCGGTCGACTTCATCAGCAAGCCCTTCAACGTCGCGGTGGTGCGCGCGCGCGTGCGCAGCCAGCTCACCATCAAGCGCCAGGCCGACGCCATGCGCGAGCTCAGCATGACCGACGGCCTGACCGGCGTGGCCAACCGCCGCAGCTTCAACGACGCCCTGGAGGCCGAGTGGCGGCGCTGCGCACGCGCCGGCCTGCCGCTGTCGGTGATCATGATCGACATCGACCACTTCAAGCTCTACAACGATCACTACGGCCACCAGGCGGGCGACCTGTGCCTGCAACAGGTGAGCGCGGCCATGGCGCGCTGCGCCGCGCGGCCGCAGGATCTGCTGGCCCGCTACGGCGGCGAGGAATTCATCCTGCTGCTGCCGCAGGAAGGCGCGGACGGCGCCGACGTGGTGGCGCGCCGCATCCTCGACGAGGTGCGGCGGCTGGCCATTCCGCACGCCGCCTCGCCGACGTCGCCGCACGTCTCGGCCAGCCTGGGCGTGTGCACCGCGCTGGCGCCGCTCGACGTCAGCGGCAGCGACGCCGCGATCCGGGTCGCCGACAGCCAGCTCTACCGCGCCAAACAGGGCGGCCGCAACCGCCACTGCAGCAGCGTGCTGCCGGGCGATCAAGCCAAGGACTAGTAGCGCCGCATCACGAACTCGGCGACGCAGACCGGCTTGTCGCCGCCCTCGCGCTCGATCACCACACCCCACAGGATCTGGGCGCCGCCGGCGATGTCGTCGATGGCGGCGATGGTCAGCCGCGCCCGCACCCGGCTGCCGACCGGCACCGGGGCCGGGAAACGCACCTTGTTCAGGCCGTAGTTCAGGCCCATCGTCATGTCCACCATGTGCAGCGCGCTGACCAGCAGCGCCGGCAGCAGCGCCAGCGTCAGGAAGCCGTGCGCCACCGTGGTGCCGTAGGGCGACTCGCGCGCCGCCCGCTCGGCGTCGGTGTGGATCCACTGGTGGTCGCCGGTGGCGTCGGCGAACAGGTCGATGCGGGCCTGGGTGATGGCCACCCAGGCCGACACCACCACCTCGTTGCCGATCTCGGCCTTCATGGCCGCCAGGTTGGCGAAGCTGCGCATCAGGAATGCTGCTGGAAGCCACGCTGGGCGATGAAACGCTCCAGGTGGTGGTCGACATCGCCCAGGGTCAGCTCGATCATGGCCAGGCGCTTGAAGTGGTGCGCGGCCGGCAGTTCGTCGGTCACGCCCATGCCGCCGTGCAGCTGCACCGCCTGCTGGCCGAGGAACTTCGAGGCCTGCCCCACCCGCACCTTGGCCGCCGACACCACGCGCCGGCGCTCCTCGGCGTCGCCGCAGGACATGCGGGCGGCCGCCAGCATCGCCATCGAACGGGCCTGCTCCAGGTGGATGTACATGTCGGCCATACGGTGCTGCAGCGCCTGGAAGCCGCCGATCGGCGTGCCGAACTGCTTGCGCGTCTTCAGGTAGTCCAGCGTGGCGGCGAACAGCGCGTCCATCGCGCCCACCGCCTCCGCGCACAGCAGGCTGGCGCCGTAGTCGGCCGCCTCGTCGAGCATCTCCCAGCCACCGCCCAGCTTGCACAGCAGCGCCGAGGCCGGCACCGCCACATGGCTGAACTGCACGGTGGCGGCGCGCTGGCCGTCGATGGTGCGGTAGTCGCGCACGATGACGCCGGGCGTGTCGGCCGGCACCACGAACAGGCTGATGCCGTTGGTGTCGCGCTGGGCGCCGGCGCTGCGGGCCGAGACGATCAGCGCGCCGGCCTGGGCGCCGTGGATCACCACGGTCTTGCTGCCGTCGATGCGGTAGCCTTCGCCGTTGATGCTGGCGATGGTCTTGATGTCCGACAGCTCATGGCGCGCGTGCTTCTCGCCCAGCGCGCAGGCCAGCTTCAGCTCGCCGCTGGCCACCTCCTCCAGCAGATGGTGCTGGTTGCCGGCCAGCTTGAGGAATTGCGCGCCCCACACGGTGGCGAAATAAGGCTCGACCACCAGGCCGCGGCCGATCTCCTGCATCACCACCCACAGGTCGACCGCGCTGCCGTTGAAGCCGCCCTGCTCTTCCGGCACCGGCAAGGCCGTCATGCCCAGTTCCACCAGCGTGTTCCAGGCCACGTCGGACACGCCCGTGGCTGAGTGCACGATGCGCTGGCGCACGTCGAAACCGTAATCCTTGTCGACCCAGCGGTGCAGCGCGTCGGCGAACTGCTGCTGTTCTTCTTTCAAATTAAAATCCATCGCTGCCCCTTACAGTCCCAGGATCATCTGGGTGATGATGTTTTTCTGAATCTCGTTCGAGCCGCCGTAGATCGACGTCTTGCGGAAATTGAAGTAGTAGCCGGCCAGCGGCGCGGCAGCGTCGTCGCCGGTGACGGCGTGGTCGGCCTTGCCTTCGAGGTAGTCGGTGTCGAACGGCAGCGCGTCCGGGCCCAGGGCCTCGACCATCAGCTCGGTCAGCAGTTGCTGGATCTCCGAGCCGCGCACCTTCAGCAGCGACGCCTCCGGGCCCGGCGCGTGCGACTCGCGCGTGATCACGCGCAGCACCGTGGTCTCCAGCGCCATCAATTCAATTTCGAGACTCGCCACCTTGGCGGCGTAGACCGGGTCCTGCAGCAGCGGCTTGCCGTGCTTGTAGTGCTCGGAGGCGATCTTCTTCAGGAACAGCAGCTCGCGCTTGGAGCGGCCCACCGCCGCGATGCCGGTGCGCTCATGGCCCAACAGGTACTTGGCGTAGGTCCAGCCCTTGTTCTCCTGCCCGATCAGGTTCTGCACCGGCACCTTGACGCTGTCGAAGAAGACCTCGTTCACCTCGTGGTCCTCGTCGAGCATGATGATGGGGCGCACGGTGATGCCTGGCGTCTTCATGTCGATCAGCAGGAAGGAGATGCCCTCCTGCTTGCGCACGGTGGCGTCGGTGCGGACCAGGCAGAAGATCATGTCGGCGTGCTGGGCCAGCGTGGTCCAGGTCTTCTGGCCGTTGACGATGTAGTGGTCGCCGGCGCGTTCGGCGGTGGTCTTGAGCGAAGCCAGGTCGGAGCCGGAGCCCGGCTCGGAGTAGCCCTGGCACCACCAATCCTCGCAGCTCAAGATGCGCGGCAGATAGTGGGCCTTCTGCGCCTCGTTACCGAAGGCCATGATGACCGGCGCCACCATGTTGACGCCGAACGGCAGGATGGGCGGGGTACCGGCGCGGGCACACTCTTCCTCCCAGATATGGCGCTGGGTGGCGCTCCAGCCCGGACCGCCGTGCTCGACCGGCCAGGCCGGCGCGGCCCAGCCCTGCCTGGCGACGATCTGATGCCAGCGCACATAATCCTGGCGGCTCAGGCGCAGGTGGTTGCGGACTTTCTTCTGCAAATCGCTGGGCAGGTTCGCGTCCAGAAAAGCGCGCACCGTGTCACGAAACGCCAGATCCGCCGCCGTGTAATTCAAATCCATGCTGTCTCCATATTCTTATGACCCCGCTAAAAAAGCACGATCGTTCAAATAATTGTACCCGATATCCCACTTTGTATTGTGGCATTTTTAAAGGGCGACAGAATGGCGTTGTTTCCAAAACGCGGGGGTCAAGTCTGACATTCGGACACGAGCTCAGCCGTAACAAGCTGCTACGGTTGAGCTCGTGTCCGAATGTCAGACTTGCCCCCCAGTTGGTTTATTTCATTGTGTAACTTTGCGGCGCGGTATCGACGGCGTAGTTATGTACCGTGTCCCAGTAGGTGAAGCTGTAGTTCACCACGTCGCCGATCTTCAGGCCGCTGGCGGTGTAGCTGTTGGTGCCGGCGTTCTGCGTCATCCGCACGTTCAACTGGCCGCCGGCGTTGACCGTGTAGTGCACGTCCGCCCAGCTGCTCGAATTGAGCGAGAACTTCAACATCGTCGCACTGGTCTGCTGTGCGGCCGGCGTTGGCGTCGGGGTGGGAGTTGGCGTCGGCGTCGGCGTTGGTGTGGGAGTCGGCGTTGGTGTGGGAGTCGGCGTTGGCGTGGGGGTCGGAGTTGGCGTGGGCGTCGGCACGCCCGAGTCCCAGACGATGTCGTCGATCGCCATCTGGAACGCCGAGCTCGGCAGCGCGGCACCATCGCTGGCGATCTGGAACAGGTCCAGCATCGACTGCAGGGCGATCTTGCTGCCCGCCAGGTCGGCCACCGGGATGGTCGCCGTGCCCCAGTCGCCATTGCGCACCAGGCCGTACGTGGTGGCGTTGGCCGGGAACTTGACCGCGTTCTGGTTGGTGTACGTATCCTGCACCCCCACCGTGAAGGCGACGTTGGCCGGAATCTTGATCTTCAGCTTCATGGTGCCGTTGCGGAAGTTGCTCATGTCCCGCGCCTGACGCGATTCCACGCTGCCGCCGAACCACTGGCCCGGCGTGTTGAAGCTCCACGCCATCACGTTGCTGCCTTCGTACGGCGGCAGGTTGCCCTGGGTGACCGAGGCGTTGTTCCACACAAAAACGTCCGAGCTGGTGCCCGCCACCAGCTTGTTGTCGACCACGGTGTTGTCGGTGAAGACGCCGAACTTGCCCACCTCCGGCGTGGTCTGGCTGCCCAGCTTGACCGCGCCCTTGCCGTCCAGCTGATAAACGCGCACATAGTCGACGTACATGGTGCCCGGCAGCGGCGCCGTCACCTGCGCCGGCGTGGCCGCGTCGGTGAAGTTGCCGCCGACGGCCAGGTTGAACAGCAGGTAGAACGGCGCCTGCAGTGCGGCCGAGTTGACCGGCAGCGGATTGTTGTACATGTCGTACTCGACGCCGTTGTCCACCACCGTGAAGCGCATCTGCGTGTCGGTCCAGTACAGGCGGTAGATGACGAAACGGTTCGCCAGCGACTGGCCCGGCGTGTACCAGTTCTTGGTCTGCCACGCGGTCGAGGCGGCGCAGCTCTCGTTGCCCGGCACGCAGGCCGCCTGCTGCCAGGTGATGACGTTGGAGCCGACGAAGTTGTCGATCGCCGGCGTCGGCGAGCCGGCCGCCGCGCGGCTGCTGGCCTTGTGGCCCATCTCGATGATGTCGATCTCGCCGTTGCGCGGCCAGGTCTGCGGGCTCACGCCCAGCATCCACGCGGCCGGCCACAGGCCGATGCCCAGCGGCGGCGTCGACATGCGGATCTCGACCATGCCGTACTGCACCTGCACCTTGCCGAAGGAGCCGATTTTGCCGGAGGTGAAGACGTTGCTGCCCACCGTCTGGTTCTGCGCCCTGATCGCCAGCGCCCGCGTGTTCGGCTCGAACGGCACGTTGACGATGGAGACGTTGCTGGGGCTGTAGTACTCCAGCTCCTGGTTGCCGTAGCCGCACAGGTTGATCTGGCAACCGTTGCCGTCCACCGCCGTCCACAGCGAGGTGTTGAGCGTGGCGGCGTTGAATTCCTCCGACCACAGCAAGGGGCCGATGACGGGACTGGTGACGCTGGCCGACACTTGCGTGCCATATGCCATCAGGATGCCGGCGGCGACGGCGGACAGAACGAATTTCTGTTTATTCACAATGGTTGACTCCTCGTATCCATACTTCCACATTTCGAACCGGACGGCCGTCCGGTCCGCACCTTCGCCGGCAACGCCGGCTATTCCGTTTGCGGTCAGGGAGCATGGCGCGAGGCGCAACCCGGCAAAAAAACGGGCGCGGGGGCGCCTTCGCTACGAGGCGTTTCGCTTGTTGTTGCAGTCTCCGTGCCGACCGGGTCGTGGCCCGGACTGTGTCGCTGATTAGAATTGGAAACGATTCCAATTCCATGTTCAAAATATATTCTGATTAATATTTTTTGTCAACGATGGCGCGCAATCGTGCACAACTTCGATAAGATTGGTGTTTTCACAACCTGGGACGCCGCATGGAAAACACTCTCGAACAACGCATCCGCGCCTGCGAGCGGGAAAATGTCCGTCTGCGCAAAAAGATCAACCGGCAGAACGGCGCGTGGGTGCTGGGCCTGCTGCTGGCACTGGCTGGCGGCGCGATCGCCGGCAACAGCATCAAGAACGCTGTATTCGACAGCGTCAGGGCCAAGGAAGTGGTCGTAGTCGACGGCAAAGGCGTGATCCGCGCCCGCCTGGGCGGCGATTTGCCGGATGCCGTCATGGCCGATGGCCATGTATCCAAACGCGGCTCGAAGGCAGCAGGCGTGATGCTGTACGACGAACAAGGCATCGAGCGCGGCGGCTACGTCACGCAGGACGAAGGCAGCAACGTCATGCTGACGCTGGACTCCAAATACCGCCAGGCCGCGCTGTTCGTCGCCGGCCCCGATCAAAGCCAGGCCAGCGCGATGAAGCTGTGGACCGCGGGCAGTTCGATCGAGCTGCGCTCCGACTCCAACGGTTCGCGCCTGAGCGCGGCCGACAAGTCGGGCGTCACGCACCAGCAGCCCGCCATCGCCTCGCTCTCCGAGGCCACCTGCGCGGAGCAAAAAGAGTACGAGCGCAAGTACCCCGGCGAACGCGTATGCCGGTCGCGCTACACCGAAGCCGCCTGCAACGCCTGCCTGCAAACCCAGTAGCGCGCCGACTCAGTCTACGGTGATCAGCAGATCGCGCCCCTTGCTGGCGGCGTTGCCGGCGTAATCCTCGGCCGTGATGCGCAGTGTGTAGTTGCCGGGACCGAGGGTGCCGACCTTCCAGCTGCCCGGCGTCAGCTTGCCGTGGATGAGCGTGTTGTTGATGGCGTAGGAAAAGCGCGTCTCCGCCGCGCCGTGGACGGTGATGCCGCTGGTGGCCGCGTAGGCCTGCTTGACCGCGTCGCGGTTGCGCGGCAGGCGGTCATAGAGCTGGGTGATCAACGGCTCTTCCATGCCGGGGATGACTGCGCCGTCGGCGTTGAGCAACTGGTAGCCCAGCTTGTACACACCCAGGCGGCGGCGTGCCTGGTCGCCGTTCATCTGGTCGTAGGCGTCGACGATGATCTGCACTTCGCCCAAGGCGCGCGGCACGCGCAGGCGGCCGTCGGCCTTGTCCTTGAGCAGCTTGCCGCTGCTGTCGGCTAGCGCGATGGACTGGATCTGCGGCGCGATCGTGTCCTCCAGGTCGATGAACGGCAGGGTCAGCGGGTTGAGCGCATCGCCGTTCGGCTTGTAGTCCAGGTGCACGTGCGCCATGCGGTTGACGGTGCCCAGCGTTTCGCCCATCAGGAAGCGGGTGCCGCGCTTGACGCGCACCGCGGACGGCACGCCCTTTTCATCCTTCAACAACTGGAAGCGCGGGTCGAGCGGCTTGTCGTTGGCGCCGCGCCCCACGCGCATGTGGATGTACTGCAGGCCGTCCAGCGCCACCCCTTCCGACAGCTCGCCGTAGCCCCAGCTGGCGTTCGGATCGGTGATCTTGCCGGCGGTGACGGCCAGCACCGGCGTGCCGATGGCGGCCTGCACGTCGAGGCCGGAATGGAAATGGTCGCGGCTTTCGCCGTCGAAGTTGCCGCGCACCTCGCCCATCAGGCCGACCACTTCGTGCGCCTTGTCCTGCGGCTTGACCGGCCACAGCATCGTGGCGCCGTGGGCCGGCGCGCCGGACAAGGGCAGCTCCGGCGCGGCCGGCTCTCCGGCCAGCGCCGGCGCCACGTGGTGCAGGCGGAAGGTGGCGGCGTCGGTGACGAACAGCGAGCCATCCCTGGCCAGCGCCAGCCCGCGCGGCGCGTAAAAGCGCACGCTGCCGTCCGCGCCGTAGCCCGGTTGCGCCGGATGATCCGCATCCTCCAGCGTCAGCACATCGCCGCCCGGGGTGATCTGCGCCAGGCGGCCGTGGGCGTTGCTGCTCACGTAAAGAAAGCCGTCCGGCGTGATCGCCAGCCCGACCGGCGATTGCAGCAGCGGGCCGCGCTCGCCGTCCTTGGCCTGGGCGACGGTGCTGACAGTGCCGTCCTTGGCCAGCTTGCGGATCGCGTGGTTGCCGGTGTCGGCGATGTAGAGCTCGCCGGCGGCGCTGAGCGCCAGGCCGGTGGGCGTGTTGAACAGCGCTTGCGCGCCGGCGCCGTCGGCATAGCCCGCGCGGCGGCCGCCGGCGATGGTGGTGACCTCGCCGTTGCGCGCGATGCGGCGGATGCGGTCGTTGTAGGTGTCAGCCACGTAGACCACGCCGGCCGCGTCCACCGCGATGCCGATCGGGCCGTTGAACTGGGCTGCCGCGCCGAGGCCGTCCTTGTCGCCCGGCAGGCCGTCGCCGGCCAGCGTGCTGACCTTGCCTTCCGGCGTGACCTTGCGGATGGCGTTGTTGCCGGTGTCGGCCACGTACAGGTTGCCGGCGTCGTCGATCGCCAGGCCGGACGGGGTGTTGAAGGCGGCTGCCTGCCCCGCTCCTTCCGCATAGCCCTCGACCGCGCCGGCCAGGGTGGTGGTGCTGCCGTCCTGGGCGATCTTGCGGATGCTGTTGTTGTTGCCGCCGTCGGCCACATACAGGTTGCCGGCGTCGTCGGCCACCACGCCGAACGGATCGGCGAAGCGCGTGGTGCGGCCACGGCCGTTGTTCGCGCCCGGCATGCCGTCGCCGGCGATGGAGGTGACCCGCGCGCTCCAGTGCGGCTGCGTGCCCTTCAAGGCCGACGGCCGTGCCACCGTGCCGGCCCCGCCCGCCGCTTGGTGGGTCAGCAGATACGCCGCACCGCCCCCGCCCAGCGCGCCGCCCAGCGCCAGGGCCAGCGCCATGAATTTGAATTGAGTCGGAGTCACGTTCACCACACCTGAAAAGTTAATTCAAAGAAAACTAGCTTAACCGATAACGGCCGCGCCAACAATACAGGCCGCAGGCCCTTCACGGAGCAGCCCACTGCAACGGTCCCTGATGGGGCGGCGCGACGATGGCCCGCATCTCGCCCGCCGCGACGGCCGCCTCGGCATCGGTCAGGAAACGGCGCACCGCCGCGTCCACCACGCGGGCGTCCGGCGCCGCCACCGCTTCCACGCCGACCCAGGCGTCGCGCCAGCCGCGCTTGGCCGCGTACAGGGCGGCGTCGGCCAGCCGCTGCAGCGTGTCCAGCGACGCCGCCGTCGGCAGCCCGGCCACCGGAGGATAGGCGACGAAGCCGATCGACACCGTCTTGCGCAGCACGCTGCCGTCCGGCAGCACATACGCATGGGCGGCGATGGCGGCGCGGATTTTTTCAGCCAGCTGCGCGCCCTGCCGGCGATCGACCAAGCGCGCCAGCAACAGGAATTCCTCGCCGCCCCAGCGCACCACGTAATCCGACGCCCGCAGACATTGCCTGAGCACGCCGGCGGTCTGGATCAGCACGGCGTCGCCGGCGGCGTGGCCGTACATATCGTTGACCTGCTTGAAGTGGTCGAGGTCGAGCATGAACATCAGCAGGTCGGAATCGGGCTGGCCGGTGCTGTGGCGGCGCTGCGCCAGGTCGAAATCGGCCTGGATGGCGTGTTCGAGGAAGCGGCGGTTGCGCAACTGCGTCAGCGGATCGGTCAGGCTGGCTTGCTCGATGCTGCGGTAGGCGCTCTCCAGCGCCGCCGTGCGTTCGGCCACCGTGCGTTCGAGCCAGGCGCCGCGCCGGCGCAACTGGCGCAGCCGCAGGCGGAACAGGCCGGCCACCAGCAAGGCCGCCAGCAGCGCCGCCAGCGCCCTGCTCCACCAGGTCTGGTACCACGCGGGCACGACGGCCAGGTCCATGCCCCATTCGTGCGGGCTCCAGACGCCGTTGCGGTTGCTGCCCTGCACATGCAGGCGGTAGCGCCCCGGCGGCAGCTGGGTGTAGGCGGCCACGCGGTCGCCGGCGTTCAGCGTGACCCAGTCGCGGTCGTAGCCGTCGAGGCGATAGCGGTAGCGCAGCTGCTGCGGCGCGCTGAAGTCCAGTGCCGCGAATTCCAGCCGCAGGTTGTGCTGGCCCGGCTGCAGGCTGCGCTGCGCCAGCTCGGCCGCGCCGGCCTGGGCGGCGCCGTCGATGCTGAGGCCGCTGGCGATCACCGGCGGCTGGTAATCCCAGTTGCGCAACAACGCCGGCCGCACCACCAGCAAGCCCTCCGGCGAGCCGAACATCAGGTCGCCGTTGCGCGCCAGCACCCGGCTGGCGATGTACAGCGTGCGAAAGCCGTTGCCGTCGGCGCGCTCGAAGCTGCGCCAGCGCCAGCTGACCGGATCGATGCGCACCCGGCCGCCGAGCCAGACCTGGCCCTGCGCGTCCTGCAGCAGCGACTCGGGCGGATGCGCGGGCAGGTGCAGGCGCGGCCCCAGCACGTCGAAATGGGCGGTCTGGCCGTCCCAGCGCTGCAGGATGGCGACGCCGCCCTGGGTGGCCAGCCACAGCTTGCCGTCGCGCGCCACCATCAGGTCCGGCACCCAGTCGTCGGGCAGGCTGTCGGCGCGCGACGGATCGCGCACGATGCGGCGCGCCCTGCCGCTGGCGGTGTCGAAGGCGTTGACGCCGTGATTGGTGCCGATCCACAGCGTGCCGTCCGGCGTGAAGGCCAGCGACTCGACCTCGCGCCCGGACAGCGTGCCGGGGTCGGCCGGGTCGTGCGCATAGGCGGTGATGCGGCCGGCCTCGCCGGGCGCGATGCGCGCCATGCCGTTGAGCGAACCCAGCCACAAAGCGCCGTCGGCGGCGAAGGTCATCGCCCGGATCGTGCCGCCGGGCAGGCCGCTGCGCTGGTCGTAGCGCCGGAAGCGACGCTGGCCAGGCGCCATGCGGTGCAGCATGCCGTCCAGCGTGCCGACCCAGATCACGCCGTCCGGTCCCTGCGCCATGCAGCTGATGGAACCGTCCGACAAGGCGCCGTCGGCCGCCGCGCCGGGACGGAAGCCGGCGCGCAGATGGCCGTCGCCGTCGAGCACGTCGATGCCGTTGCCGTTGGTGCCCAGCCAGCGCATGCCATCGGCCGTCTCCAGCATGCGCACCACCGCCGGATGGCTGATGCCTTCGCTGTTGGCGGGGCTGTGGCGGAACTTGAGGAAGGCGCGGCCGCGCGGATCGTGCCAGGCCAGGCCGCCGCCCCAGGAGCCGGTCCAGACCAGGCCGGAGCGGTCAACCATCAGGGCACCGATGCGGTCGCCGCCGATGCTGTTGAGGTCGCCGCCGTCGTGGCGCAGCCGGTCCACCACCTGCAGGGTGCGCATGTCGACGACGTCGATGCCGCCGCCGAAGGTGCCCAGCCACATTTCATCGGGCGTGGCCTGGGCGATGGCGTAAATCCAGAAGTGGCTCAGTCCCGCCCCGCCGCTCTTGCCGCGCGGCGCCAGGCGTTGCAGGCGGCCGCTGGCCGGGTCCAGCACCGCCGCGCCGTTCTGCGCGGTACCGATCCAGATGCGGCCGCGCTCGTCCTGGAACAGCCGGGTCAAGGACTGGCCGGCCAGCGAGCCCGGATCGCGCGGGTCGGAAGCGACCCGTTCGAAGCCGGCCCCGGTCCAGCGCTGCAGGCCGCCGCGCGTGCCGATCCAGATGCCGCCGTCGCGGTCGGCCAGCACGGCGCGGGCCTGGTTGCTGGCCAGGCTGGACGCATCGCGCTCGTCGTGGCGGAAATGCCGGAAGCCGCCGCTGGCGGGATCGAAGCGGTCGACGCCGTTGTCGGTGGCGATCCACAGGCGGCCGTCGCGGTCCTCGACGATGGATTCGACGCGGTCGTTGCCGAGGCTGGCCGGATTGGCGCCGTCATGCCGGTATTGGGTGAAGCGCTCGCTGCGCGGATCGAACACGGCCAGGCCGCCGCTGATGGTGCCGACCCACACGCGGCCATCGCGCGCCGCCAGCAAGGAGCGCACATAGCTGCCGCCCAGCGTGGTGGCGTCGCTCGCCTTGGGACGGAATACCCGGTAGGCATAGCCGTCGTAGCGGACCACGCCATCCTGGGTGCCGATCCAGATCAGGCCGTGCCGGTCCTGCGCCATGGCCGTGCTCAAATGGGCCGGCACGTCGTCCGGCACCGCCATGCGCTCGAACGAGACGAGGCCGGGCCGGCTTTGCGCCTGCACCGGCGTCACGGCCAACAGCAGCCACAGCACCGCAACCATACGCACCAGTAAAGATTTCACGACAGTCGCTCGCAAAGTGCAATGTTGAGAATGCCATTATTGCACGCACGCATTTAATTTTGAGCAAAAAAAAGCCCGCTACGGGAGCGGGCTAAATCTATTTCCTTGGAGGAGAATAGAGGAGACAGGTGAATGATGCTGCATCGCGGCATATAGATCCAATTTATATTGGCAATAGCAGTTATTTTCGATGTGAATAACTCAAAAAAATAGCCCCGCAAACCACGCGGGGCTATCTTCGACAGGCAGCTTATTTGCTGGCGTCCATCGCGTAAGGCAGCACGCGTGAGGCCATGCGGGTGTCGGTTTTCAGGAAGCCCACCTCGTCGGCCAGGATGTGCACCGCTTCGTTCAGCAGCACGTCCTTGGCGGCCTTGGCGGCTTTTTCCGCATCCAGTTCCGCCGTCAGCGAGCGCTCGTCGCCCTGCAGGCCGTCGTCGGTGCGCAACGCGCCCTTGACCGCCGCCACTTTCGGCGATGGCGCCGTCTTGCCGTTGGCCGGCTTGGCGGAGATCGCCTTGTTCAGCGCGTCTTTCGGATCCGGCAGCAGGACCGGGTCATCCGCGCCCAGGGTGTTCGACAGCAGGCGCGCCTCGCGCAACTTGGCGCGCGCTTCCTGGGTATCGCGTTCCTTGCGGCGCACGGTCTCGTTCAGCGAGATCAGGTTGTCCTTGCGCTGCTTCTTGACCAGGGCGATGTCCTCGGTCAGGTACTGGAAGTCCTTGTCCTTGGCCACGCGCGCCTCGTGTTTCTTGTCCAGCAGCGGCAGGATGTCCTTCAGGTCGCCGGTCGGGATGTACGGCGCCGGCTTGATCGAGGTCCACGGCAAGGCGTTGTCGTAGCTCGATTCGCCGAAGGTGTCGGAATCGCCCATGGTCGGCAGCTTGATGTCGGGCGTGACGCCGCGCAGCTGCGTGGTGCCGCCGTTGATGCGGAAGAACTGCGCGATGGTCATCTTCAGCTCGCCGTAGTGCACCTTGTCGCTCTGGGCGAAGCGGTCCAGGCCGAAGATGGTCTGCACCGTCCCCTTGCCAAAGCTCGGCTCGCCGATGATGACGCCACGGCCGTAATCCTGGATCGCGGCCGCGAAGATCTCGGAGGCCGAGGCCGAACCGCGATTGATCAGCACGCCCAGCGGACCGTCCCAGGCCATGCCGGGATTGGTGTCGCTTTCGACCTCGATCTTGTTGTCGCCAGTGCGCTGCTGCACCACCGGCCCCTTGTCGATGAACAGGCCGGTCAGCGCCACCGCCTCGGACAGCGAACCGCCGCCGTTGTTGCGCAGGTCGATCAGCACGTTGTCGACTTTTTCCTTCTTCAGCTCGCCCAGCAGGCGGGCCACGTCGCGGGTCGCGCTCTTGTAGTCCTTGTCGCCCTTGCGGCTGGCTTCGAAGTCCTGGTAGAAGGTCGGCAGCGAGATCACGCCGATGCGGCGCTTGGCCGTGCCGTCCTTGACCTCCAGGATGGATTTCTTGGCCGACTGCTCTTCCATGCTGATCTTCTTGCGCACCAGCGAGATGGTGGTGTGCTTGCCGTCGACGCCGGCGTCGACCGGCAGGATGTCCAGGCGCACGGTGGAATCCTTAGGACCGCGGATCAGAGCGACCACGTCGTCGATGCGCCAGCCCAGCACCTCGGTCATCGGCGAGCTGTCGTCCTTGGCCACGCCGAGGATCTTGTCGCCAACCTTGATCTTGCCCGACAGGCCGGCCGGGCTGCCCGGCACCACTTCGCGCACCACCGTGTATTCATCGCGGGTCTGCAGCACGCAGCCGATGCCTTCCAACGACAGGCGCATGGCGATGTCGAAGTTCTCCGACGCGCGCGGGCCCAGGTAATTGGTGTGCGGCTCGATCGACATGGCGTAGGCGTTCATGAAGATCTGGAACACGTCTTCATTGGTCAGCTTGCGCGAGCGGCTGACGTAGTTCTCGTAGCGCTTGTCGAGCGTCTCGCGGATGCCCTTGTCGTCCTTGCCGGCCAGCTTCAGGCGCAGCCAGTCGTTCTTGACGCGCTTGCGCCACAGCTCCTTCATCTCAGCGTCGCTCTTGACCCAGTCGGCCTTCTCGCGGTCGTACTGATAGCTCTCGTCGAGCGAGAAATCGGGCTTGGTCTTGAGCAGCTCGCGGGCGTAGGCGATGCGCTCGTTGAAGCGCTGCTGATACAGATTGTAGATGGCGAACGGCACGCTGAGGTTCTCGCCGTTGATGGCGTCGTCCAGGCGGGTGCGGACGATGGCGTACTGGTCGAGGTCGGCCTGGGTGAAGAACAATTTTTCCGAATCCAGCGATTTGAAATAGCGGTCGAAGATTTTTTCCGACATCGCATCGTCTAACGGAGTGGCTTTGTAATGCAGTTTAGTCAATACCCGCGAGGCCCAGACGGCCGCCTGGGCTTGGCCCGGCTGGGGTTTGAGTACGGTATCTGCTGCCGCTTTTTCCGGCACGGCAGCGCCGGCCTGCACTGACAGCGCCGCCAACACGGCCACTAACAGTATTTGCTTCTTCATCGGCTTACTCCGAAACGTAGTGTTATCAATTAATCGTCGCGCGCAGTGCTCCTGCCTGCCGTTCCATTCTACAGGATAGGCCGCACCCCGGCGCTGGGAGTTTGCAGTGTCCCTGCCCAGGCTTAAGCCAGACTGAAATGAAACTGGTTTCAGTTTTTTCGATAAATATGTTGCCGTGCAGCAAAAATGTGGTATTATGCCGGTCTTGTATTTTTTGACGGCCCGCCACGCAATACTCCGGCAGAGCCCGTACGCCTCGACTCGCGAGGCGCCTTAGCAGCAGCTTCGCCTCACGCAGTCGCTCCCCCGGAGCATGCTCGATTCAGAGCGCCCTCAATCCGCAGCACCTTGATCTCAAAAACAATGCAAACCTTTACTATGAATCCCCGCGACTGGGGTGTCGGCACCAAGATTACCGTGTTCACCTTCGGCCTGATCGCCGTCATCCTGGCCATGCTGCTCAGCCTGATCAACATGAGCACCTCGGCCATGCTGACCGAGCGCGCCAAGGCCAACGTCGCCAACACGCTGGGCGGCATCAGCAACACGGTCGACGTGTTCAACACCGCCATGACCAACGAGGCGTCCAGCTTCGCCCGCCTGTTCGCGGCCGGCTTCGGCGACGGCAAGTTCACGCTCGACAGCGCCGCCGCCGTCGACATCGGCGGCAAGGCCACGCCCTCGCTCAAGCTCGACGGCAAGACGCTGAACCTGGACTTCACCATTCCCGACAAGTTCACCGCCGACACCGGCGTGGTCGCCACCATCTTTGCCGCCAGCGGCGAGGAGTTCGTGCGCGTGAGCACCTCGCTGAAGAAGGAAAACGGCGAGCGCGCCGTCGGCACCCAGCTCGACCACGCCCATCCGAGCTACGCGCCGCTGCGCGCCGGTGGCAACTACATCGGCCTGGCCACGCTGTTCGGCAAGCAGTACATCACGTAATACGATCCGATCCGGGACGCCAGCGGTCGGGTCATCGGCGTGCTGTTCATCGGCCTCGACATCTCGAAGAACATGGCCATGCTGAAGGAAAAGATCAAGGCCATCAAGATCGGCGACACCGGCTACATCTACGTGGTCAACGCCGCGCCGGGCAAGACGCTGGGCACGGCGCTGGTGCACCCGACCAAGGAGGGCCAGAACCTGATCGACAGCGCCAGCAGCGACGGCCGCCCGTTCATCAAGGACATGCTGGAGGCCAAGGAAGGTTCGATGCGCTACCACTGGGCCGACAGCGCCGACGCCGCGCCGCGCGAGAAAATGGTCGAGTTCCATACCTTCAAGCCGTGGAACTGGCTGATCGTCGGCGGCACCTACAGCGAAGAGATCACCCGCGAAGCCGGCCAGCTGCGCAACCGCTACGCCGCGCTGGGCCTGGTGTCGCTGGCCTTGTTTGCCGTAATCCTGTTCCTGCTGGTGCGCGCCAACATCACCCGTCCGCTGGCCCGCGCCGAAGCGGCCGCGAGCCGCATCGCCCAGGGCGACCTGGACGTGCAACTGGCCATCGATAACAAGGACGAGATCGGCCTGGTGCTGCGCGCACTGAACGGCATCAGCAAGAACCTGTCCGGCGTGGTCGGCCAGGTGCGGCTGGGCGCCGAGCAGATCGCCACCGCCTCCAACGAGATCGCCGCCGGCAACCTGGACCTGTCGTCGCGCACCGAAGAGCAGGCCTCCAGCCTGGAAGAAACCGCGGCGTCGATGGAGCAGCTGAGCAGCGCCGTCAAGCAGAACGCCGACAACGCCGCCCAGGCCAACCAGATGGCGCTGGCCGCCTCCGGCATCGCCGCCAAGGGTGGCGAAGTGGTGGCGCAGGTGGTCGACACGATGGGCTCGATCAACCAGTCCTCGCGCAAGATCGTCGACATCATCTCGGTCATCGACGGCATCGCCTTCCAGACCAATATCCTGGCGCTGAACGCGGCGGTGGAAGCGGCGCGCGCGGGCGAACAAGGCCGCGGCTTCGCGGTGGTGGCGTCGGAAGTGCGCAACCTGGCGCAGCGCTCAGCCACCGCGGCCAAGGAAATCAAGGCGCTGATCGACGACTCGGTCAGCAAGGTCGACATCGGCAGCGCGCAGGTGGCGCAGGCCGGCACGACGATGCAGGAAGTGGTGGTCAGCGTGCGCCGCGTGACCGACATCATGGCCGAGATCAGCAGCGCCAGCGACGAGCAGCGCGCCGGCATCGGCCAGGTGCACCAGGCGATCGCGCAGATGGACCAGGTCACGCAGCAGAATGCCGCGCTGGTCGAGGAAGCGGCGGCCGCCGCGCATGCGCTGCAAGACCAGGCCGCCGATCTGGAACAAGTGGTGCGGATCTTCAAGCTCAGCGAGACCCCGCTTGCGCTGAAGTAGTCTTACCCCACCGCCGGGTGGGGTCTGACCCCGTTCGGGGTCAGACCCCTAAGTGGTGTGGCCCGCCCATCGCTGAGGTGTGCGGGGTTCGACGTCCGCTATTGCCCTATAATTGCGGCATGGGTAAATTTCTGAAGCACCGGCGCGGCCACAGCCTGATCGTCTGCATAGCGATTTTGCTGAACCTGCTCGCCCCGGCGATCGGCCACGCGATGGCCACGCTGGCGCGCGATCCGCTGGTGCTGGAAATCTGCAGCGCCACGCTGGCCAGGCCAGCGCCGGGCGACACCTCCGCGCACGTGCTCAAGCATTGCGTGTTCTGCGCCACCCACGCCGACACCTACGCGCCGCCGCCAACGCCGGCCGGCCTGCTCACGATGCAGCGCGGGCACGACGCCTATCCGGCGCTGCACTATCAATCCCCCGCTCCGCTGTTCAACGGGTCCAGCGCGCAGCCGCGCGGACCGCCCGCCCTGTCCTGATGTTCCCGTAGACCGCATGCAGCTGCGCCACACCGGCGACGGCTGGCGTGCGCCTGTTCACGCAACAAAACTCACAGGATTTACCATGCAACGCCGTACCCTGATTACCGCGCTGGCCGCAGTGGCTGCACTGCCGCTGGCCGCGCATGCCGCGTCGCCGGCCTACACCGGCATCGACATCACCGGCAGCAGCATAGGCCCGGACTTCCGCCTGTTCTACAACGACGGCAAGCCCGCCTCGCTGCACGACTTCAAGGGCAAATACGTGCTGCTGTTCTTCGGCTTCACGCAATGCCCGGACGTCTGCCCGACCGCCTTGTCGCGCGCGGTCGAGACCAAGAGGCTGCTGGGCGCCGATGGCGACAAGCTACAAGTCGTCTTCGTCACCGTCGATCCCGAACGCGACACAGCCGCGCTGCTGGCCGAGTACATGCGCGCCTTCGATCCGGCCTTTGTCGGCCTGCGCGGCGACGCGGCGCAAACCGCCAGGGCCGCCAAGGACTTCAAGATCTTCTACCGCAAAGTCCCCAGCGGCAGCTCGTACACGATGGACCACACGGCCATCACCTATGTGTTCGACGCCACCGGCAAGATCCGCCTCGCCTTCAAGCACGAGCAAACCGCCCAGCAGTGCGCAGCCGATCTGCGCCAACTGATGCAACCTAAAAAAGAAACCAGCTTCCTGAAAGGATTATTCCAATGAAACGCATGATCTACCTGACGCTCCTCGCCGCCCTGCCCGCCTTCGCCCAAGTCACCGTCAGCGAGGCCTGGGTGCGCGGCACCGTGGCCTCGCAAACAGCCACCGGCGCCTTCATGACGCTGACCTCGGCGAAAGACAGCCGCCTGGTCGGCGCCAGCTCGCCGGCGGCCGGCGTGGTCGAGGTGCACGAAATGAAAATGGTCAACGACATGATGCGCATGCGCCAGATCGACGCCCTGGCGCTGCCAGCCGGCCAGGCGGTCCAACTGGCCCCCGGCGGCTACCACCTGATGCTGATGCAGCTGAAGCAGCCGCTGGCCGACGGTGCAAAGATTCCGCTGACGCTGGAGTTTGAGGATGCCAACAAGGTCCGCAGCAAGGTCGCGCTGGACGCCGTCGTCAAGCCCTTGAACAGCGCGCCCCAGCACTAAGCGCTAAGCGCGCGCGGTGGCCGTCAGATCGCTCTAAGCAGCGGCCACCAGTAAGGCACCGACCACCACAGCAAGCCGGCGATCAGCAGATAGGGCCAGGAGCGCAGGGAGATTTTCCAGTCGACCGTCGACGGCCAGCAAGCCAGGAACTGCGGCGCCACGGCGAACGCCAGCGCCAGGTCTATCCACTGGAAATGCAGTCCGGCCCGGGTGCGCCACCACGCCACCACGAACGGCAGCAACACCACCACAAACGGCGCCAGCGCGGACGGCGCCGCGTTGTACCAGCGCACCCGCGTCAGGCGCACCGAGCCCAGCTCCCAGCCCTGCCCGACCCGGCGCGGAATGACGGTGAAGGCGGCCGGCCGCGCATACGTCACCAGGCCGGCGAGGAAATGCGCCAGCTCGTGACAGATCGTTCCAGCGACGGTAAACAAGAAAAAGATGGGATGCCGCGCCGACAAGGCACGGATCAGCAACGCCAGCACAAGGGACGGCGCCAGATACAACAGGATGTCGCGGTGATGGCATAACCACGCCGGCGCGAGCGTACTACATTCAAACAGGCTGCTCATGGCCGCATCGTCGCACGCTGGCGGCAGCCCGTCAATTGCACACAATATAGTTGTACGACGTCTGACATCTAAGTTATGATCGCTTCAAAACCACCATAACAAGGAGACCGCATGACATCGCAGCCCATCAAAGCGAGCCGGGTACGCTGGCTGATACTCGCCACCCTGTTCGCCGTCACCACCATCAACTACGCCGACCGCGCCACCATCGCGATCGCCGGGCCGGAAATCAAGAAGCTGCTGGGCCTGTCACCGGTGCAGATGGGCTTTGTATTCTCGGCCTTCGCCTGGTCCTACGTGCTGGCGCAACTGCCGGGCGGCTGGCTGCTGGACCGCTTCGGCTCCAAGCGCACCTACTTTTTCAGCATCTTCCTGTGGTCCAGCTTTACGATGTTGATGGGCACCGTGGGCTTCCTGACGGGTGCCGCCGCGGTCACGACGCTGTTCTGCCTGCGCCTGTTGATCGGCGCCGCCGAAGCGCCCTCCTTCCCCGGCAACAGCCGGCTGGCCTCGGCCTGGTTCCCGACGGCCGAACGCGGGACGGCGGCGGCCATCTTCAACTCCGCCCAGTATTTCGCCTCGGTGCTGTTCGCGCCGCTGATGGGCTGGCTGGTCCACAGCTACGGCTGGGAGAGCGTGTTCTATGTGATGGGCGCGCTGGGCATCGTCATGGCCTTCATCTGGCTCAGGACAGTCTACGGGCCGAAGGACCATCCCCGCATCAACGCGGCCGAGCTGGCCTACATCGAAGCGGGCGGCGCGCTGGTGGATTTGGAAAGCAAGGACAAGGCGGTCGCCACCACCACGCTCGACACCTGGTCGTGCATCCGCCAACTGCTGGGCAACCGCATGCTGCTGGGCGTCTACATCGGCCAGTACTGCATCAACACGCTGACCTACTTCTTCCTGACCTGGTTCCCGGTCTACCTGGTCAGCGAGCGGCACATGACGATCCTGAAGGCCGGCTTCGTGGCCGCGCTGCCGGCGGTGGCGGGCTTTCTCGGCGGCGTGCTGGGCGGCGTGATCTCCGACCGCATGATCAAATCCGGCACCTCGCTGTCGATGGCGCGCAAGACGCCCATCGTTGGCGGCATGCTGCTGGCGATGTCGATGATCGTCTGTAACTACGTCGATGCCGACTGGCTGGTGGTGCTGGTGATGTCGCTGGCCTTCTTCGGCAAGGGCGTCGGCGCGCTGGGCTGGGCGGTGGTGGCGGATACCTCGCCGAAGGAAGCCGGCGGCATGAGCGGCGCCTTGTTCAACACCTTCGGCAACACGGCCGGCATCACCACGCCCATCGTGATCGGCTACATCCTGCAGGAGACCGGCTCGTTCGCCGGCGCCCTGGTGTTCGTCGGCGCCAACGCCGCCGTCACGGTGCTGTGCTACGTGCTGATGGTCGGCGAAATCAAGCGCTTCGAATTCAGGACGCCGGTGCTGCGCCATATCGACGGTACGACGCGGGATGCTACGTATGCTCAATCTTCCCCAAATGCTCCCGCAGGAAATCAATGAAGCGCTGAATCTTCGCTGGCAGCAGTCGCGTTTCCGTCAGGGCATAGACGGGAATCGGTGTGGCCTGCCAATCCGGCAACACCCGGCGCAGCCGGCCGGCGGCCACGTCGTCAGCGGCGATGTCCCTGGCCAGCACGGCGATGCCCATATGTCGTGCGGCGAGACGCTGAATCATACTGACGCTGTTGAGCAGAAAACGACCGCCAACCACGACCTCCGTCAGGGTATCACCCTGAAGCAAAGACCACCTATCGGGCTCGGAGGCGCGTAATCTGAGGCATTCATGCCGGGCCAGGTCGGCCACCTTTCTTGGCTCTCCGGCGGCCTCCAGATAGCCAGGCGAAGCATAAAGATAGCGCGGCAGTACCGCGAGCTGGCGCGCTACCAAATTCGAGCTCGGCGGCTCTCCCATGCGGATCGCCACATCGACCGGCTCCGTGACCAGATCGACCGGCCGCGAGCTCAGATCCAATTCAAACCTGATGCCGGGATAACTGCGGGCGAACTCGGCGATCAGCGGCGCCAGGAAGATATTGGCGAAACCTTCCGGCATCGAAGCGCGCAACACGCCGCTGGGCTGCTCCAGCATGTCCCCGAGCTGCTCGTGAGCCAAATTGGCTTCGTCGACGATGCGTTTGCAGCGTTCGAAATAGAGCTGACCGGCTTCGGTCAATTCGATCTTGCGCGTGGTCCGGTGCAGCAGCCGCAACCCGATCGACTTCTCCAGTGCAGTGACGCGCCTCGACAAGGTGGAGTTCGGCACGCCGGTCGCGGCGGTCGCACCACGAAAACTCATCGCTTTGACGACCTCGACGAAGAGCGCCATGTCATTCAGTCGTTTCATGGTTATTGCGCCAAAAATGGATCAGTGATCTCCATTTTCACATATTTACATCAAATATGCACCGATGCATGATGGCGCCTCACCATCATCGAGGAGTAGCACATGACTCTGCCCACCATCGCCCGCCTGCAGCCCATGAACCACGGCAGCCACTTCCGCGCCTATACGCTGCGCGGGGGCCAGGCGGCCGAGCCGATCGATCCGATCCTTGGCGTCGATCACGCGTGGATCAGCGCGCCCACGTTTCCGCCGCATCCGCATGCCGGTTTCTCGGCGGTCTCGTATCTGTTCCTCGACTCGGAAACCGGCGTCGACAACCGGGATTCCCTCGGCAATCGCAACCTGATCGCGCCGGGCGGCCTGCACTGGACCGCCGCCGGCCGCGGTCTGGTGCACGAAGAGGTCCCCGTCGAGACGGGCAAGACCGTCCACATGCTGCAAATCTTCGTCAACCTCGCCCGCGAAAAGCAGCACGACGCACCGCATGCGCTCAGCCTGGCGCCGGAGGATGTGCCGGTTGTGCAACTGCCCGGCACAAAGGTGCGCGTGCCGCTCGGCAGCTTCGGCCAGGCGCGGTCTCCGCTGCGCCCGCCGACCGCGATCACCCTGCTTGATATCAGCCTGGACGACGGCGCCGAACTGACGGTTCCGGTTCCGGCAGGCCAGAGCGCTTTCGTCATGCCGATCCACGGCGAATTGACGGTCAACGGGCAGACCTACGAGCTCGACAAATTCACCTTGCCGGCCTTTTCGGCGCAGGCGGCCACCCACGCGATCTCGCTCGCGGCCGTTCAGGGCTGCGCCAAGGCCGTGCTGTTTACCGGTTCGCCCCTGCGCCAGCCGGTGCATTGGCAAGGCCCGATGGCGCTCGCTTCGACCGAGGCCCTTGCCGCCGCCATCGCGGCTTATCAACGCGGTGATTTCGGCACATTGGAATCCCCCATTTAACCCCAAGGAGAAATACCATGACCTTCCAGCGATTCACCAGCGACAATGCCGCCCTTCTGCTGATCGACCATCAGGTCGGTACGATGGGCTGGGTCAAGTCCACCACGTTCGACGAAATGAAACGCAACGCCCTGATCCTGGCCCAGGCGGCCAAGATCCTGAAGCTGCCGACCGTGCTGACTTCCAGCATGGAGGAAGCCGCCCAAGGCCCGCTGCTGGACGAATTGGCATCCATCTTGCCAACCGAGTTTGCCGGCCGCGTCAAGCGTCTGGGCATCGTCAACGCCATGGACGATGAACACTTCGCCGCCGCCGTCAAGGCCACCGGACGCAAGCGGCTGATCCTGGCTGGCGTGACCAATGACGTGTGCACGGTCTACCCGGCGTTAAGCCTGGTGAGCCAGGGCTACGAGGTGCAGGTGGTTGCCGATGCCGGCGGTTCGCCGACCAGGATGGCCGACGACATCGCGTTGCGCCGCATGGAACGGGCCGGCGTCACGTTGACCACAACCAATCAACTGATCGCTGAACTGGCAGGCAGCTGGTCCACGCCGCAAGGCAGCCAGCTGGTTCAGATGCTGATGGGCACCGACGCCGGTGCGGCGCCGTCAACGACCACCGCTTGATGCTTTGGCCTGGTCCGCTGCATTCAAGTAGCGCGCCAGGAACTCCTCCAGCGTCTTCAATACTTTCAGCTTATTCGCGGGAAGGAAAAAGCCGTGGCCTTCGGACCTCACTTGCAAATATTCCGGCGGATTGTCGGCGCGTCGCAGGGCGTCACGCATCGCAGTGCCTTGGGCCAGTGGCGTGATATCGTCGGCGCTACCGTGAATTAACAAAACCGGCAACTTGATCTGGTCCGCGAGGAACGTCGGCGAATTCAGTCGGTGCTGTGCAGCGTCGGTGCCCAGGTATCTGCGCAATATTCCGTCGGCGACCTTGGGCTCTTCCTTGTCGGCGGTACTGAGCAACAGCGGCAGATCGTACACCCCGGCATACCCCACTGCGCAACGAAACATTTGCGGCGCGCGCGCAGGCAGCATCATCGCCGAGTAGGCGCCAAAGCTGATGCCGAACACGCACACACGGCTTTTGTCGGCGACGCCGCCGGCGATCGCCCATTGAACGCCGTCGATCAGATCCTCCTGGATTTTCCCACCCCACTGCGTGTACCCGGACTCGATGAAAGCATCGCCTCTGCCGCCCGATCCTCGATAGTTGACCTGCAAAACCGCATACCCGCGGCTGGCCAGGAATTGCGCGTACGGATCGAAGGTCCAGTCGTCAGCGATGCCGTGCGGGCCGCCGTGCGGCAGCAGCACCATCGGCAGCGGCCCGGCGCGGCGCTGAAAAGGCAGGGTCAGGAAACCGTGCAGCTGGACGCCGTCGCGCGCGCTAAAGCTGATCGGCTTGCGCTCGCCCATTTCGTCGGGATCGATTTTTTCCAGCGTGGAAAACAGCAAGTCGGCCCGATTGGTGGCGGCGTCGTAGATGTAGAACGCACCCGGATCGCGCCCGCTGCTGACACTGAACAGCATCTTGCTGTTGTCGTCGGCGGTGTTCAGCAGGCTCACGAAGCTGTCGGGAAACTGGCTGCTCAGGCGCTGATGCACCTGCGCCAGCGGCGAGGCCGGATCGAGATAATGCAGCCGCGGCAACCCGCCAGCCAGCACCCAGCCGAAGGGCTCGGCCGAATTACGTCCGGCGCGGACCAGTTCGACGTCGAAAACCGGGTCGGCGGCTATCACCGTCCTGGCGCCGCTTTCCATGTCTTGCCTCACCAGATAGGCCGGCTTGCCGGCTTCGGCAATCTGCGCATACACCGCGCTGTCGTCGGCCGAGAAGGCGAGCGGCTCGAGCTTCGTTTCACCGTCGCGGCGGCGGTTCGGCTCCCAGGTGAGCGTGTTGGAGTCGAATTTCAGGTACAAGGCCTTGCCGTCAGCGGTGTAGCCGATGGCGAACCGCGGCTGCGACTGGTGGTCAAGCAGCATGCTGAGCCCCGCGAACGGCAGCTCCAGCAAGGTCGTGCGCGTGTTCGCCACACTGTCGACCTCGTACAGCGCGCTGGACTTTTGTTCAAAGTCGATCTCAGTCAAGTAGAACCTGCCATTGCGTTTGGACGGCAAGCCGGAGACGATGCCATAGCCGTAATCGGCGCCCTTCCTGCGCCAGCGCCCATACAAATAATCCTGATGGCTTCCATCGAGCTCGACCGTGAGGATTTCACCGGTCGGTGTCGGCTTTTCTTTGAGACCGAAGTCGCGCGCCTTGGTCACGATCAACCTTGTGTTGCTGACCCACCAGTGACGCGCCGGCACTTCGAAGCGCTCCATCTTGATTGCCGTGATGATTTTGTGGTCCTGCAAACGGAGGATCGCCAATGTGGGCACCGTGCCGATCCAGTCGGGCATCGTGGTGATCACCGCGATGTATTTACCATCGGGCGACAGCACCGGATCACGGTAAGTGTCTTCGCTGACGAAATGCTCGGCCGGCACCAGCGGCGTGGCCGGCGTAGCCCAAGACGGCGCCGCCAGCATGAACACGCAGGCCCATGCGGCAAGCAACTGAAGCTGAACTGCGGGAGATCGGCGGAAAAACAGCTTTTTCTGGTAGATCCCGCCCATTTTCCGCCTTATTAAATAGTTAATATAACGGGATTATGCCAGAACGCGACAGCTTCGCTAGCGCGGCGCCGCGCGCTGGACACGGAACGTATCACCCTGTGCGTCGCTGCTCAACAGCGTGACCGACAGTTCGCCCACCACCACCGTCTGGCCGACCGCCAGCAGCGCCTGGAAGTGTTGTTCATCGCTGTCGCCGGGCGGTTGCACGCGGACCGCGCCGCCATGCAAGGTGAGCCGTGTATCGACGGTGTAGACCAGCAGGCCGGCGCGCGGCAGTTTGCTGTCGTAGCCTTCGGCGCGCCGGCTCTCCACCGCCAGCACCGTGTTCGGGCCGGTCGGCGCCACGGCCAGCTTGACGCCGCCCGCACGTTCGACCGGCGTCAGCGTGACGGTAGTGGTGGTGTCGGTGCAGAGCACCTGTGTGTCGTCCAGCCAGCCCAGCTGCCAGCGCTCCCAGCCCAGGTACTCCGGCGCCCTGCCCGTCGGGTTGCCCATCGCGCTGAATTCGCCGACGTAGGTGTGCCACAGCTGCCTGGGCGGGCGCGGGCCGGCCAGGTCGACCAGCGACATCGCATGGCCAATTTCGTGCACGAACCAGGTCCAGCCCAGGATCGGCAAATCGCTGCCCGAGGTGGCGCCGTTGATGAACTCCCTGCCGCCTGCCTGCACGCCAAAGCCCGGCGAGGCGGTGAAGGCCGGTCCCCAGTCGATCGCCCCGGTGGCGGGATTGGCGATCACCAGGATGGCGTCGCTGCCGGCGTAGTCGACGGACGGCCCGGCCAGGTCGATCGCTTCCTGCAAATACGCGCGGTGCGTCATGAACGAGGCACCGCGGCCGAAGTGGTAGTCGGCCGAGGGTTTGCGCATGCGTATCCAGCGCGCATCGGGAGCCAGCGTCACCTCCAGTTGGCCGTACGAGACGGCCTTAAAGTATTGCTCCGCGCGCGGCGAGATAATCGCCATCACCTCGCGCGGCGCCATCGTGGCCGGAGCATCGCTGAAATCGACGAACAGCACGCGGAAGCGCAGCTGCCCGCTGGTCTTAAGGCGCAGTGGATTGCGCGGAAAGCCGAGGCCGACGTCGCTGCGCAAGCGCATTTCCGGCAGCCGGCAAGCGGCCAACGGATCGGCCTTCCCAGCTGCGGCACTGGCCCCGGCCGCAAAGGCGGGCAGCGCCAGCAGGGCCGCCAGCGCACCGGCTGCGCATCGCAACAGCAGCGCCCTCATGCGCCGCCGCCCGCAACCGCCGCGACGCTGCTCTCATACGAAAAGCCATGCTGTTGAAGGATGTCCACCAATTCCTCCGGCGTGCTGCCCAGCTTGAGGTGCTCGGCCACCCAGGCGCGCCATGCGGGCGTGATGACGAGCGGCTCCGGCGCCAGCTCGGTGCCGGTAATGATCCCCGCCAGCAGCGGGTTGATGCGCTTGCTGTCGATCAGGTGCTGCACCACCGTGTGGCCCGACTGCGGAAACGGATACAGTGTGCAATTGCCCATCGCCGCCAAACGATGCGCATGCATGGCGTCGAGGTTGACCGACTCGGTGGAACCGGGCCGGTCGGGCTTGGTGCCGAACACGATATGCAAGCGGCTCTGCCCGCCTGCCCGCTCCCGCCCCAGCGCCGCCAGATCGTAGTAGCCCGACGCCGGCGGATCCTGCTCCAGCGCACGCATCACGGCGATCCAGCGATACTCTGTTCGTTTGCTTGCCGAATTGACCCGCTCAGTTTGACCCGCCCGCCATACCCTCGCAAACGCTGCGACCCTGTCGTAAGAACCTTCAAAACCCAACTGCTTTAGGTCCTCGTGGATCTGCTTTAACGTACGTCGCTGCTTGCGAGACTTTGCTGCTTCGTCCGTTAGCATCCCCGATAGTTGGAACGCATACTTGTCGATCGCACTCGGCGTTCGCCGATCTGCATAGGAAGGCTCAGTCATCTCCGCGCGCAGGTAGCGTCGGACGGTGTTGCGAGAGATGCCCAATCGCCTGGCGATTTCTCTCAAGGGGATCTGGTCACGAATGTGCCAGCGTCTAATAATTCCAAGTAGTGCCACGTCGATCACTCCAATCCCCTACTCATCATCATAAGTAGGATTGTGGTCTAAACGTGGGTCAGATTCTGATGCAAATTACGGGGTAAGATGGGTCAGTTTTCGGTGCAAATCAACACTCTATATATCGCTGTTTCCACAATGCCGCCTCTATATGAAAGCCTACATGACGTAGTCTGAACGATAGATTTCTATGTGGCAATTAATTTTTTCATCAGAACATTCGCGCTACCTCGAAGAGGTCTTCATGAAATTAGCGTCTCTCTTAGGTGAACGATGCCAAGCGGCCACGAGCATCGACACCGCTCTGACGTTTTGGGCATTATCAACGCAAGCTCAAAGCCTACACCAACTGGCAGCACTAATCATGCCAGGACATATGGTCCCAGTCCTTCGTGGGCCAAAGCATCCAGAGGACAATTGTCAGAGTAGTCACAAAAACCACCTGGGTCCGGCGGCGAACCGCACTGAACTTGCGGAGTAGTTTCATCAACTAGTCCTCCGCAGTCTAACGAGCAGGTTGGCACTCTGGTTTCGAACTATTGTCCAAGTACGCGAACATTAGGATGGACGGTAGTAGCCAAAATATAGGTAGCAACTCATTGGGTGTTGGCGCTATTCGGCTTGCATTCAGTACCAGCACGACAGTAAACGTGCAGACGAAGACGGTGAAAGCGACACATTTTTCCCGATATGGCCGGCAGGAACAAAATAGGAATACGATAAATCCGAGTATCACTAGCAAAGAAGGTATTAATAGAACACATAGTAAGTAAAGCGGAGCTACGGCGCTGAATGCAACTGGCATCGTAATAGGACTATCCAATGCGCCTATCCGAATTGCATAGGGCAGTAGCATAATATAAGTGCTATGCAGGTAAAATAAAGGCCAGCAGGTCAATTGGCTGATAAGGCATAGTGCAATTGCGTTGAACGACGCTCGGGTTAGCGGTCGCTTTAAGAACACGCTTAGGGAAAATGTGTACACCACCGTCACAATGAATTTGCATCCCTGAAACAGAATACTAAAATAGATGGTGAGGCTGAACGCAGAAACCAGCTTTGGCACAGGCAGTATGAGTATGCTTAGAAGATATAGTAAATACAAGCCTAGCGGCGAAAGCATACCGTAAGGAATCTTAATTACTTTAAGCGTTTCCATCCCAAGTCCCGGTGTGCTAAGCGAACATTACAGATAGAGGTTTTACAACCTCCACCACGGTTTTTCCTTGGGTCTTTCAACTACATTATTCTTCAATGAGACGGTACTTCCTTTAATGGTAGTCACAATATCTGCGGAGCCTACAATAATGTTGCCCGTCACATGTACTCCAATGCTGGCATCGGTGAGGTAGATATTGTGGTAGGTTTGCGACGTTCCTTTGACTTCAATCCGATTGCCGCTGATTACTGCGCCAGTCGCCCCATGCAAGACTATGGCTGCGCGTTGGACTCTTCTGAAATCAGATAGATTGTCGAACTGGGTGAGGAAACCCCTTGGACCATTCGCGGGTGGTAGCGGCTCGGTAAGAATGATTGTATTGTTCAGAATTTGGCCCCCTGTACCCGCCATCATAATGACGCTGTCGCCTCCGCTCTCGATTATGCAATTGCGGATGACATTCCCGTTTCCTTCAAGTATGACGCCTATGTTGTCGGTTTTAATGAGCAAATTTTCGAGGACGATCCCAGATTTCTTAAATCCGGAGAACTTTGTAGGCGGCGGAGGATTAATGTCATATAAGGACCAGTGGTCTACAACTTTTACTGCAGAGCCTAGCCCTTTAATTTCGAGAATCCCATTTTTAATAGTAATGTTTTGCGGCACAGGTCTTTCACCCTCTTCAAGGCGGACTGCGACAATGCCACTGGAATCTCCATCGCTATGCAAAGTGTGGCTCGCCAAATCGATAGTGACATCGTTGGCCCTCACGCCAAGTAAATGTCGATAGGGCTCTGGCCCGACATGCCCCGCGAAGTCAGAAAGACGCCGCTGCCAAAAATCGACCGCCGTGCAATGTAGCCCAGGCATTTCGATTGTTGCCTCCTGATATGGTCCGACTTCCGGCCGAACATCGATGCACGGTTTGTGATAAATCGCGACCGGTGTGGGCGGATGCAGGGTCCGGGGCCTGTCCTCTGTCGGCCACAGCATCCAGAGGGTAATTATCGGTATAACCATAAGAAACACCTGAGTTCGGGGGCGAGGCGCATAGAACTTGCGAAGTAGTTTCATTATTTGATCCCCGGTAGCGGCGCGGTTCCACTAGGAAGAATCGTACCTATATAGTCCGAGGGATTCAGCCTATTTAGTGAGTCTCCGCGATTTCCCGCAGCTCTCTTTTCATCATATGCGTCAGCTCCTTTCTGATATGTCATATCAATTCCATGGTAGCCTAGATAATCTAATGCCTTGTTCAGAATCGCGACCTTGGGTTCTAGATTGTTTGCACTGAAATTTGCGGGCATCTCATTGAATGTTTCCAAAGCGTATTCAATCGTAGCTATTGATGACTCTTGGTGATTTGTCGGATTGCTGAACGCCTTTAATTTTCTGAAGACTTCTTTTTCCATCTCCAGAGTACGCGATTGGTTGTTGTCCCACGGGGCAATAGGAATACCTGCTATCGTTAGCGTAGGATGGTTGTATGTAAAGTCCGGGTCTTCGCCCCCCATCAAGTGGCCGCTACCCAATCCTCCGGTAGTAGCTGCATAAGGTTCGTTGAACCGGTCTCGATGTGCAAACGTGTCTTCAAAAGCATGAAGATATTCACCGAAGAGTTGAGCGCTTGAATGGCAGTTGGCATTAGGGTCTGTTTTGGCGAAATTTGATGCGTCGAGGAGGCGCTGAAGCTGTGGACTTGCTGGCATGGCGATACGTCGGTCTATATAACTCTGTAAATCGCCACCAGTCACAAGGTGGTACAGGCTTTCGGCCGTCGTTCGCGGAGGGTCGTAACCGTCCTCCACGAAGTGGTAGCGCACCAGCGCAGGCTGATTTACAAAAACACTGTCCCAATAGTCCGGCAACTTCCCGTCCTTCATTGGTCTAGTCACCGGGTTTTCGTCAATGTACTGAGTTGCCAGTGCAATCTGACGGGCAACGTCTTTGTCCACGCCGGCGGTGATAGCCAGGAAAAAAGTCATGTAGTAGTGGACGTCGATTTGATACAAACCGAGCGGATCGACGCTCGCCAATGGATTGTTTGACACGTACGTGTACGGATTCGTTCCCGCACTGAGCCCCATCGGGTCGGGAGCAAGATAGCGTCCCAGCGTCGGGTCATAGTCGCGCAGGTAGTTGTAGTGCAGGCCGGTTTCGGCATCGTAGACCTGGCCGGGTAGCCGCAGGTTCATCTGGAATGGTTTGCCGTTCGCTCCGGCCGCCACAAACGTCACGCGGGCTTGGCCGAACGCGGCCGTGACTGCTTCCCACACCGGCTGCCCCTGCGCGTCAAGAACCTCCTGAGGGGTGCCTAAGTGGTCTGTGATGATGGTGAAGAATTGCGCCAAGCTGTCGCGGGTATTGTCTTCGGTGCGCATCATGATGGCGTTCCACAGGCGATGGGTGAGCTTGGTGTTATCCGTCATTTCAATCTTGGCCACTGGCTTGCCGTACAGGTAAATGTAGTGGGCGGTGATATGCCCGCGGCTGTCCGACTCGGCAGCTAGACGCTCGCCGCTATAGAGTGAATAGGTGGTTTCACCTTGGATCGCTACTTTGGAACGTGAAACCGGTACGAGCGCCGGTCTTGGTGAATAGACCGTCTTCGCGATGCGCTCGCCCTGGCTGTTGTAGTGGTAGCGTGCTATGAGCTGGCCATTATCGTAGACGGCGACCGGGCGCTTGTCGCTGTTATAAACGATATGTCTGTTCGTCGCGCCGCCGGTTTGCCATCGCAATTGGATCATTGGCAGCCCTATAGGGTGGTAGAACCATGCATTCTGGACAGATGGCGCCGTCGAGCCGTCGGCGTTCGCCTGTGTGGTGGAGAGCAGCCAGTTTCCGCCCGGCGCGTAATTAAATCCCCGCGCTGTTGGCTTAGCGACAGAAGTCTTGTCTCCGGGCTGATGCGTGGGCACGTTCGATTCTGCGACCCGGTTGCCGGCTTGGTCGTAGCGGAAATGCACATCCCCTCCTTCGTTGGAGATGATGCCTGTCAGCCGGTCCATCCTGTCGTAGGCATACCCTTCGCGCCGAGCACTAGCTGGTTTCCCGCCATCTGCCGCGGCAATCTGCCGTTCAATCCGCACCAGCCTGTCGGCTTCATCGTAACGGTTGACTTGGCGGTACAGCGGGGTATCGGCTCCATTCGACTTGGAGGAGAACCATGCCGCGACGCGATGCCACCAGGGCGCGACCGCCGTGGCGTTCCAGTCCGTACGCAGCTGCTCAATGCGGCCGCGCCGGTCCAGCTGGATTTGTTGGCGTGCGCCGTTACTCATCGTATAGCCGGTCAGCCCGCCGGCAATGCTTTGTTCGATGTTGCCGACGACGATATGGTCGTCGAACAAAATGGCTTCTAGCTGGCCTGATCGGTGGCGCACATCCGCTCGTTGCCGAACATCGCCACCGGCGGTAAAGCGATAGCTTAGGCTGTGCCCGTCCGGCAGGATTTGATGGATCATGCGACCGGCCCCGTCGTATTCGAATCGCGTAACGAAGAGCAGCCCGTTGGACGTGATACTTGCGTTCGAGCCGTCGTGCGCGGCCGCGTCGGCCAGCCAGCGCGTCTCCTTCGTCATCTGCCCCATCGCGTCATATTGGTACTCTAAGCGCTCAGTGGCATGGGCCGGGTCTCCATCGATGGTGCTGACCATGCCGACCAGTCGGCCTCCCCGATATCGGTATTGGAGCAGATTGGCGATCTTGTCCTTGCCCACCGTGAGCAGCCGGCCGGCGTTGTCGTAGGTGTAGCGCGTGGCTGACTTCGTTTCGTCAATACGCACCAGCATACGACCGGCGGCGTCGTAGCGGAAGAGCGCGACACCCCGGTCCGGGTCCACTTCAAACACCTTGAGGCCGAAGTCGTCATAGCGCCGCAATGTGTTGACTCCGTTAGGGGCTGTGACCTGCGTGGCATGGCCGGAAATGTCGTAGGCCAGGCGTAGCGTGGCCGCGTCCGCGCTGCCGGCGGCATCGGTGCGATTGGCTAGACGGCCATTTGCATCGTACTCGAACGTGGAATTGGTGCCGATGGAGTTCGCAATGGCGATGACCTGCCCGATGTCGTTGTATCGATAGTTTTTGAGCAGCCCCAGCGAGTCAGTCATTCCCGCAAGGCGACTGGGCTTGTCCACATCGCTGCCATAGTCGAAGCGCGTCGATGACAGCGCTTGAGCCTGTGCCGCTGTCATATCGTTGTAGTGTGCAATGCTGCCAGCACGATCCTCCGTATCGTGGGTGATCGCGATACCGCTGCCGTCGGGCAGAATGATGCGGTTGGGTCTGCCTGCCTGGTCATACTCAAAAGTGCTGCGCAGATTTCCGGGCCTCGTCACAGTTTGAATATGGCCGTCCGCATCGTAGTCATAATGCAGGTGCCGCCGGATGGCGCCGCCGGTCAGTTCGATATCTTCCGGTTGGCCGCGCCAGTTGCTGCGGATACTGGAAAGCCGAACCAGATCGCCGTCCGTGACGCGCAGTCTTATGGGCCGCAATGCCTCGTCGCGCGCGAGCACCTCAGTGACGAGATTGCCGGGCGCGATGATGCGTGTGAGCAGTCCATCGCGTCGTCCCGCATGCTCGTCATATCGCGCCAGTTTGCCAGGCCTCGAGTCGGCGCTTTTCTCTGATCCGCTATCAGGACGGCCGTCGTATTCGAACACAGTGACGTCCGAGTCGAGCGGACTGTTGGCTTTGCCGTTAGGCAGAGGGCCGTCAATGCGCGTAAGTAGGCTGTGGCCGTTGATGGTGGCGTATTGGTACGTTGTAGTACGCGTGATCTGCGCCGCGGCGCGTTTGCCGTCATAGGTGGGAATCCAACCGGTTTCAGTCACGCTCAGCGGCTGGCCGACAGAGTTGTAGACGATACGCGTTTGCCGCTCCTTGCCGGGGACCACGCTGGGCCCGGCAAGGAGCGTTGGCGCGCCGGCTTCGCCCAGGTATTCCAAGCGTAATTGCGGTACCTCCGTACCAGGCTTTCCATCCTGATAGTCGACTTTGCTGATCACGACCAAGCGTCCCCGCTTGTCCAGCTTGCGCCGGATGACGCTGACTGGTTCCCCGTTCTCGTTCAGCTTGGTTGCCTCAACGAGCTGGCCGAACTTGTCGTAGCCGTAGCGCACATTAGTCTCGCCACAGGTTGAACAGCCGGCGCCGCGTACTTCCAATATGCGGTGTTCGCCACCGACAATGGCGTGGCGATAAACAGTGCGCTGCCCCAGACTATTGGTAAGGACGGTCTTGCCGCCTTCGCGGGAGTCGAGTGTGACCTTATCGACATTGCCGGCGTGCGTGCTGAGATTGGCCAGCGCGTTGTCGTCGTAGCCGAAGGTAGCAAACCGCTTGGCGATGGGCTTGCCATCCGTCCCTGCCGCTTCGATGCTGATGCCCGTCAGCAGCCAGGGGAATCTCGGGTCGTCGTGATGATAGACCCGGCTGACGGCGCTGGTCGTGGTGCCGCGGTCGGCGAGCGGATGGGCTTTGTGATCCGGGTCGTAGCCAGTCGGTAGCCGAACACGGGCCATATTGGACAATAGGATGCGCGCGTCGATCAGGGCGCTACCTTGGGGTACCGCGCTTCCATACTCATAGGTGAAGCGCCCCACCGGACTGTCGATGTATTGCACACCACGGAAGCGGTCTCCAGCCTTGGCGGTTTGCCGGTCCAGGTAACCCAGGTGCAGACTGCGCCCTTGCGGGTCCGTGACCCGGACCAGGACCTGGTCGGGGTCGTACTGGAGGGAGACAGCTTCGCCGGTGGGGACAGTGATGCTATCGAGTTTTCCCCAGTTGTTGAAGTGCAGCCGGCGTCCGTTGGGCCAGGTCCAGGTGTAGTCCGTCATCCCGCTAGACTGCCGCGTGAGTGTGATGTGACCATTGGCCGGCAACGAAGTGCTGCACAAGTTGGGATTTTTAGGGTCTCTGTCGAAGATAACCCGAGCGCCGTCGGCCTGAAGTATCTGAATCTTACCGAATTTGTCGAATAGTTCCGTCTCGTAGGACAGCTTCCACTCGCGGCCCATCGGCCCGCTTGGCGAACCTGGTTTGTTATAGGCGCTGTTGTAGTGCCGTACGATTTCCAATCCAAGTACGCCGGGCAGCGCGGGCATGTCTTCCTCTCGTTGGTACTTGTTGCCGGTGATAACGTTGATCGGGTTTCCGGCCCCAGTGTCGACGCCTCCACTCGCGCCGATGCTGGCAGGGGAGCTCGGGGCGCATGCGGCCGGAGGCCCGCCAGGCACGGGGCCACAGTCCGCCCTCGCGGCGTCGGACAGGACCAGGCAACAGACGGTCAGAAAAACGCCTGTCATCGCGACGCTCAGTCTGCGTTGGCGACCTGACTGGCGCGAGGCGCCGGACGCGCGGCCTAGATGGAATGTCGTATTCATTGGAAGCCTCATGGTGTGCAGCACATCACGGAACACGGCGGCGGCTCGCAATGCGCAGGATCGATAAGTGGGTTGCAAGGTGGCGGCGGTGTTGGTGGCGCCGGCGGGTCCGTGCAACTAAGGTTGTTACAAGGTGGTGGCGGGTCGTGCGTGACGGGCGGGTCGCCGGGATTGGTTGGTGTTCCGCCGTTGCCCGGGCCGGGAGAGGAAACCGGGGAACCTGGTTCAATGGCGTCTGACTGCATATGCAGCGTGATGCTGGTCACGACCGGAATGCGTCCGTCGGCGAGCAATTTGGTATGGAAAGCGTCTGTATGCGGGTCAAGCCACTTCAGGTAGGTGCCGTATAGGTTTTTGATAAGTGGCACCTTGGGCAAATATCCGTGGGTGATGCGGAGCTTGATGAGATTGGCATCCTGTATGGTCTGACCTGACTTGGCGCCAACCTTCTGGTCTTTGAACGCTTGCCCGCTGTTTGGAATGACGCGCCTGCTGGTGTGCAGCGCCGCCTGCCTGACCGGATCGTGCCAGTCATCAAAGCTTTCCTTGGTCGGGTTGAGCAGCTCGATGTTGACGTTCCCGACGCCATTGGCCCCGATATCCTCAGCCGCCTTGACCAGCGAGTTGGCCAAGTCGTCCGGCGTCTGGCCGCCTCCATACATCGGCACCAGGGCGCGCAAATAGGCCGCGTAGACGCTGTCGATGCTGGCATTGGCGGTGGCGCCTTCGCGCGCGGCCATGAAGCTGGCATAGTTGATTTGCGTCTTGGCGAAAAACAGCATGCCGTATTGCAGCACCGACAGCCCAAGCAATGTGATGATAGGACCAACGACTGTGAACTCAATCATCGCCGAGCCGCGCTGCGATCTATGCGGAGTCTTCCGTCCAGGCGGCGCTGCCCTAGTCAGGCGCGAATGGTCCAGTCGGTCGCCCGGACGAATGTCCATCGCGGCGACCGCGCCGGCCACCAATTCCAGCGTGTGCGCCGCTCGCGCATACCGTTTGCCTGCGCTGTCCCTGCCCAAACCGCTGAAGCTTATCCGCCAGGGCCGCAGCTGCGCGACACATTGAGTGACGACGCCATATTTGTCCAGGTACACCACATCAATGGGATAACGCAGGAAGGCGCTGTGCACGCTGGGGCAGCGGGTGATCAGCAGACCTTGCGAGCTATGCAGCGGGCGCGCCAGCATCAGGCCTCGAAACCGAGACAGGAAGCTCTCAGCGGTCCGCAGGTCGAGCTGGTGAGCGCCGTTGGCCGTGTATAGGGTGCAGGTTTCTTGTGTGGTCATGGCGATGGTTCCTTATAGCCCCGAGTGCATGAACTGAATGACGATGGGGAAGAACAGGACGATGAAGGTGCAAGGGAAGATGAACGCGATGAGCGGAAACAGCAGCTTGACGGGTGCCTCCATCGCCAGCTTCTCGGCGCGCAGGAAACGCTCGGAGCGCCGCTGGTCGGCCTGTGCCCGCAACACCGGCCCCAGGTTCATACCCATCCGCTCGGCCTGTATCATTGCGGTGATGAAGTTGGTGACGGCTGGCTCCTGGACGCGCTCGCTCATGGCGCGCAGCGCCTCGGCCCGCACCTTGCCGTTGCGTACGTCGCGCAGCACGCGGTTGATTTCGTCGCGCAAAGTCCCATTTGGCCCCTTGAGCGCTGCTTGGTTGAGCGCGCCCTGAAGATTGAGGCCAGCCTCCACGCAGAGGGTGATGAGGTCGAGGTAGAACGGCAGAGTCTTGTGCAACTCGCTCTTGCGCAGCGCCATGCGGTCGCGCAGCCAGATGCCCACATAGCTCCAGCCGGAAAGCGCGGCGCTGACACCCACCTCCCAGTAGCGCGACACACCAAAGCCGCCCGACGTGCTACCTTGGCCCAGCGAGTCCAGCACCCAGCATGAAAAGGCCGCGACGGCGAGCGCACATAGTAGACGGGCTGCGGTAAATTGGGATGGACTAATGCTGTATTCCAGCCCGGCCTTGCGCAAGCGCACTGGCAGCGAGGCGGTCGGCGCCCGCGAGATGAAGGGGCGCAATGCATGACCGCACCAATGAATAGGCCACCAGAACAGTCGGAAACCCAGCGGCGGCGCGTCCTTGTAGCTGCGGTCCTCTGCAGGAATGGTGGCAACGGCACGGGCGATTAGCGTGGCGACCAGCGCGACTGCCAGGCCGGACAGCACGGCCAGCGCCGCGATGATCAGTTCGGTGCGTGTAGAGGGCATGGCGCGGCCTAGACGTCGATGGCGACGATACGACGGATAACGTGGATGCCCAGACATTCGAGCGTGATGATGACGGCCAGCGCCCCCCAGCCCATGCGTGTGTGCCACAGCTGGCTCATCGCGTCGGGCTCCATATGGTCGAGGACCAGCATCAGCAACATCGGCAGCAGGCCGACTATCCACGCCTGCAATTTCCCCTGCGCCGTCAGCGCGCGTATCTTGCCCTCGATTTGCAGGCGGCTACGCACGGTGTTGGCGGTGCGCTCCAACATTTCTGCCAGGCCGCCGCCAGTCTCGGTGGCGATCCGCATGGCGGAGACCACCAATATCGTGGTCTGGGTGGGAATGCGGCGCACCAGGCCGTTCAGGCTTTGCTCCAGCGTCACGCCAAGGCGCTGTTCACGCAGCATCAGCGTGAACTCCTGGCCCAGCGGCGCTTGCGCCTCCACCACCAGCTGCGAGATGGCCATGTTCAGGCTCAGCCCCGCGCGCAACGCGCCGGCCAGCATCATCAGGGCATCCGGCAGTTGCTCCTCGAATTTGCGCAACCTGCGCACGCGCAGCCACGCATAGACCGCTCGCGGCAGCAGTGCCAGACCGATGAACATGGCGGCGGCCACCAGCACGCTGCCAGTGACTAGGCCGGCGACAATCGCACCCAGCGTCATCAGCGCGGCATGCGCCATGAATATCTTGGCTGGATCGACAAACAGGAAAAATTCGCGCACCTGAAAACGGGTGCGTTCGGTGAAATGGGCACGGTACCTGGTCATCGTGACGATGCCGATATCGATGACCAGCCAGGCCAGAATGGCCGCCGCCAGCGCCGCGACTGCGGTGATGAAAATCAGCATGTGCGTCGCGCTCATGGCCGCTTTCCTTGTTTGAAGATGCTCATGTCGAGCGCGTTGCCGACGGCGTGCAAGCCTTCGTAAAAGCCCGGCACCATGTCACAGCCGCTGAAGTAGCCGCGGACCCTGGTCTGACCATCCGTCGTCGAATAGCCCAGGTTCACGAAACGGAACAACTCCTGCATCTGGAATTTGCCACCCTCCATCCCTGTGATTTCGGTGATGCTGGTGACCACGCGCGTGCCGCAGGCGAAGCGTGTCTGCTGCACGATGAGCTGGATGGCGGAGGCCACTTGCTCACGGATAGCGGACAGCGGCAATTCCATGCCGGCCATGAGCACCATGGTTTCCAGGCGTGATAGCGCGTCGCGCGGGCTGTTGGCGTGCAGCGTCGTGAGCGAACCGTCGTGCCCTGTGTTCATCGCTTGCAGCATGTCTAGCGCTTCGCCGCCGCGGCATTCTCCGACCACGATGCGGTCAGGCCGCATGCGCAGCGTGTTCCTGACCAGCTCGCGTATGGAGACCGCGCCCTTCCCTTCCACGTTGGCTGGGCGTGATTCCAAGCTGATCCAGTGTTCGTGGTGCAGCTGTAGCTCGGCCGCGTCTTCGACAGTGATGATGCGTTCGCCCGACGGGATGAAATTGGACAAAATGTTGAGCAGGGTCGTCTTGCCGGACCCCGTCCCACCGGAAACGACGATATTTTTGCGGGCTGCGACGCATATATCCAGAAAGACCGCCATCTCGGCGCTGAGCGCACCCAGCGACACCAGGTCGTCCGCCGTCATTTTGTACTTGGCAAATTTTCGTATCGTAAGCGCGGGGCCCTTCAATGCCAGCGGCGGAATGATGGCGTTGACACGTGACCCATCTTTCAAGCGTGCGTCGACCATGGGGGAGGATTCGTCAATCCGCCGGCCCAATGGTGCGACGATGCGTTCGATGACGCCCAATACGGCCCGCTCGCTGGTGAATGTCAGAGGGTGCTTCTCCAGCCGCCCATCGCGTTCGATATAGATTTTGTCGAACTGATTGACCATGATTTCGGTGACCCCGGCGTCTTCCAGCAACTCCTCCAGCGGCCCCAGGCCGACGGCCTCATCAAGCACTTGCCTTGCTAATAATTCGTGATCCAGCTCCTCGGGGAGGTTCGCGCGTTGTTCGCGCATGATGTCGTGGATGTAGCGCCGCGTCTCCGTGCGCAGCTGCTCGTCGCTCATCTTCGAAACGTCGTGCCGGCGCAGGTCCATCGTTTCCAGCAGAATGGCGTGCAGGCGCTGGCGCCATTCGAATTCGAGCTGCTGCCGGGCCAGCGGAGCCAGCACCAGCGGATAACCATCCGCCGGCATCTCCGCACTCGTGTCGGCGTTCACCGGGGCCTGTTGTACCTTTTGCTGGGCCCTCTCGGCCGCCAGGCGCGATGCATGGATTTCCGCTGTCGCTCGTTGGTTGCGTGTGGCCGCACTTGTTGAGCGGGAGTTCGGAGCAGCCGCCTGCACGGGCTTCACTGCGCTGGGCTGGTCCTGCACCTGCAATTTGTAGGGGCCGATGGCGACGACATCCGATGCGGCCAGCGGCCCATGCTGGGTGGTAATGCGTACGCCGTTGACGCTGGTGCCGGTGTATGAACCCATGTCTTCCAGCAGCACGCCGGAGGGTGTGCGCAGCAGGCGTGCATGCTCCTTCGCCACCCGCCAGCTGTCGAGCCAGATATCGTTACTGGTCTTGCTTCCGACCATGCAGTCGTCAGGCACATTGACCTGCTTGGCGCTGCCGTCAGGGTTGAGGATGTCGACCTGGAACATGATGCCCCCGGTTAGTGCGCTGGCGAGTCAGGTACGTCGGCGGAAGCCGGCGCCTGGTTGAATCGGGCTGCATCGGCGCCGGGCTGGAGGGGATTGCTCAGATAGGGCTGCCTGCCCAAGTTGTTTCCCAGGCGTTCGGTGGCGCGCTGCACCTTGTCCTGCAGACCGGCGCTATGGCTGTCAACGATAGTAGGCGTGACGAACACCACTAACTCGGTTTCCTTATTTTGGAAGCGCTTAGAACGGAACAGTGCGCCGAGAATCGGGATGTCGCCGAGCAGCGGCACCTTGTCGATATCGGTGCTACTGTTGCGTTGTAGTAGTCCGGACAGGACGATGGTTTCTCCTTGCCGGACATTGAATTCCGTCTTGGTGCGCCGCGTCAGCAGAGCGGGGCCGTTGGCTGTGGAGAGGGAGGCGTCGATGGAACTAACCTCCGATTCGACGATGGCGCGGATGATGCCGTTGCTGCCTACCTTGGGTTCGATGTCCAGCTTTACGCCGTAGGGCTTGAACTGCACCGTCACGCCATTGATGCTGGCGACCGAGTAAGGAATTTCGCCACCTGCCAGGAAGCTGGCCTTGTAACCGCTTCGAGTCGACAATTGTGGCTCCGCCAATATGCTCGCCATTCCTTTCTGCTCGAGAGCAAGCAGCTGCGCGTTCAACCCCATGTTGATAGCGCTCAGGATGGTCAGGTTAGACGGCAGCGGTCCGAAGCCTCCACCGTTTCCGCTCGGCACAGTAATCGGCGGAGCGTTGGCGTCCCCCGCCCTGACCGTGATCGCGTAACCACCAGTGTCGCCGCGGCTGGAGGGGGCCCAGATGCCGCCAATTGCCGCGCCGCCGGTTGCGCTCCATTTCAAACCGAATTCGCGCAACTCCGTCTTAGGAAATTCGACGACCTTCACGTCCATCATCACCATCTGCTCCCATCCGATGGGACTGGTGAAATTCACGATAAGCGGATAGCGCTTAGCCAGCTCCGCAATCTTTTCGCGGTCAGCATCGGAGAGTTCCTCGCCTTCGACGATGACCTTATCGGCTACTACGGTGGCCTTTGCCTTCGGTATCGTCGTGAGGAAGGTGGCGACGTCGCGCGCATACCTGCTCATATCGACCGGCAGCACGGTGACCTTCACGCGCTGAAAATGCCCTTCCTGGTTCCACACGAACAGTGTCGAGGTACCCGCGCCATTGGCAAAGATGATGACGTCCTTGTCGTCGAGCGCATTGGCCGTGATGACCTGGCCATTGCCCACCGCGATGCGCGCGACGCCGGGCGTCGAGAACACGCGCGACTCGCCGGTGAACAGTTCAAGTTCTGGCACCGGCTCGGCGTCTTCCTGTTTTTTGATGGGGGCGTAGCGTTCGGTCGTCTTGGTGATCGTTGGCATGGGAACCTGCTTCACGCGTGGCTGAGGCGCCGTGACCGGCGCATTGCCTTGGACGATGCCTAGAGGTGGGATTTGCGCGCGAGCGATTGCTGCCGCGCCGAAAAGGCTTGAGCCCAGTCCGACGGCGAGCGCAAGACGCGAGACGTAGACGCCCCATTTCAAGACGGCGGCGACCGGATTCGCTATTAGCAGGGCGCAAAACGATTTACAGCGAGGGCTTTTCATGGCGTTCAGTCCAAAAATGGGCGTGAGTAGTCCTACACGCGGCGGTGCCGCGCGATTGAGTTGCGTCGGATTTTCAGTTCAGGGTGAAGTAGCCGACCGGGACGGCGGTGGCGCGGCGACCGGCGGTGGCGGGTATGGTCTGCCACCAGTTCGATAGCGACTGAGATGCAATGCTTCTTGGGGATATTTCGTACCACTACCGCCATACAAAACGGGGACTCCCTCGTCGCGACGAGTTGGTCTCACTTCAGGCTGAGCATCGAACAGGGAGCTCAAGTCGTAGCTCTTGTTGCCGATAGGTTGTTTGTCTGCGGGGTTTCTAAGCAAGGCGGTTAGCTTGCCGGTTTCTCGCGCGATGATGATATTCTTGGCCTGGTCCGGCGTGGCGTCGAGCGTCACGGTGGCGAACTGCGTGCGTTCACCGCTTTTCGGATCGTCGGCCGAACGCTGGCCAGTGGCTATGACCTGCATGCTTTGTAGCAGCGGAAGGACGATCTTCTTGCCGTTCTGGTCAACGGTGAACATCAGGTCTATCAGATCGCCAGGCTCCAGCATGCCGGATATGGAATTGATTTCGTCGACCACGACTGTGATAGCGCGTTGTCCCTTCTCCAGGCGCGCGGAAAAGGTTGGCGCCCGCTTGCCCGCCATCTGACTCCACATAATCATCTCGCCCGCCTTGACTTGAAAGGCGATGGTGCCGCCATCGATGCGCTCGAAGTCGGCTGGCAGCACAGCGCCCGAGTGCGCAAACTCCACGGGTATCTTGCGTACGGCGACGTTTTTGTTTGTCAGCACAGTGTTTTGCGCCAGCTCGGTTTTGGCTACGACGACGCTGACGGTTTCGTGCTGGTTGCGTGCCTCAATCTCGGCCACCTGGGTGCTCAGGAAGCTGCGTGTGGCCATGGCAGCCAGCAGACCGATGGCGAGCGCTGTGCCAAGAACCGCCCACGTTTTGTTGACCTTGGATAGAGAGGTAAGGTTGAGTTTCATGACTAGCCCGGAAGTGAAATGGCGTGGCTGAAATCCTGATACGCCGTCTTGAACGCGTCGAGTAGCTGCTTCAGAATGCTGGTATCTCCGCTCATTCCGACACCCAGGGCGAAGGCAAGAGCAGCGCACACAATGACGAATTCCATGCTCGTTTGGCCGTGCTGACCGCGATGATTTATCGTGTGGAGATTCATTTCGCGCGCTCCAGGTCGGTGACGGTGTTCAGGACGATGGCCGTGTTCCCGCCTCGTTCGCGATAAACTACAGCGACCGCCTGCGCGCCGCGCTTTGTGAAAAACAGCGTCGTGCCGGTTCCTGACGCTGGCGACGCCGCACGCGCAAACTGGTAGCCTTCGGCGTCCAACGTGTGCTTGATATGCTGGACGTTGAGCTCGACGTCCAGCGCATTACTGAGCGTGAGGGCATCGCTGCGGTGCAGGCCATCCACGGAGCTCATTCGGCTTACCAACCTGGAGCCTGCTGGAAAACGGGCGAGGAGACGCTGTCCGGCCTCCTTGGATGTATCACGCCCGCTAATCGCGGCGCTCAGTCTGGTGACGGCAACCACGCCGCGCGTTCCGGCACCTGCGGGCTCCAGCTGCACCGTCACGTAGAACTCTCCCAGTGCTCGCCCTAGCACCAGCTTGGGTCCTTGCGGATTCTCGATCAGAGGACGTCCCAAGCTCGCGCGGAAAAGTGCCGCCACTTCCACGGGGGCCTGGTTGGATAGCACGCCACGCATGCGTAGTGGAAGTCCGTTGACGACCACCTCTTCGCCTATAGCGAAGGTTTCGATACCCTGAGGGACGTGTACTGTGGGCCAAGGCAACTCGGCTGACGCGGTGGCGTCATGCAGCAGCAAGATAGCCAGCGCTGTCGGAACCTGGCGGAAGACCATCCGTCCGATGGTCGCGATGATTTTCCTGCTCTGCGTTGCCATGGTTTTTGCCTTCCAATTGTGCTTATACACACGCCTCAGACTGCGAAGCGCATAGCCTATTTAACAATCAATAGCATTTAGATAACTGACTTGCCGCAAACTTTGATCCATTGACGAACACCGACTAGGAGAACATTTGACCCAAGCGTACCGATAGCTACTTGAGTCGGTCGGACGGCACGACATCGGTCCAGAAATCGAGTTCTCCCAGCTTGGGGCCAGTGAAGTGGCCCGCTTCGACCACCGCGACACTGCCGTTGACCACCGGCGCGATGCCGCGGAGCTTGGTGGCTGGTACGAGCACGCCGCTGTCGATGCGTGACTGGACAAGCGCCGGAGACTTGGCTACCCAGCCATCGATGACGACGCTGGTGTGACGGGAAATCGCCAGGTTGATGCTATCAAGCGGCTTGTAGGCTGTGAGGCCGGCGGGCATATTGGCCAAGCGGACCGTGACGTTACCGGTGTAGATGCCCCGGCTTGCGAGCCCCAACTTTTCGGCGGTATGAATGCCGAGTGTGGTAGTCAAGGTTCCATTGAACGGTTTGCCATCGCTGGCCGGAGTAAAGGCGTCGTCGTGCGTCGGTTTCTGGTCGGGACCGAAACTGACCGCCACGTCGCTGTCGAAATCGGCGATGAGCGCGGCACCGTCAGGGCCGCGCCAGAACAGGTTTTGATTGGCGAGAAAATTGCCGGCAACGTCGCCCGTCTTGATAGGGGCGTCCGCATTGCTGAAGAAGCGGCGACGTACTTCTCCTGCCAGGTCGGCAGGTGCCTTCCAGGTGCTTTGCGCGTCATTGCGTGTCATTGCCTCGAATGTGACGTATCGGCTGGCCATAGCGACCTGGCTTGAAACGTCCTGGTATTTTGCGATGATTGGTATCAGCAGATACAACGGCACGAGAGCAACGGCGAGCGCGAGAAATTCAGTCAGCGCCTGGCCCCTGATATGTCGCCGCGCGGGGGAATAGCTGGCCTTCATGGGTGCGCTCCCGTGTTAGTAATGCGGAAGTCACCGGCCAGATAAGGAGTGAATACGGAACTGCTGACGAACGCGTCCAGTTTCGCCTTCGTGGCCTGCATTTTGATGCCCACGATGGATGTGGCCTCCAGTGCCATACCTGATTGCTTCATATCGCCGGGGACGTTAGATGCGGCAAACGAGCCTCCGCGCGAAAGGCAAATCGTGCCCTCAGGGTCAAGCGGATTCTTCCATACGTCGCACTCGAGGCCGACAATAGTCTTGTGTTCGCCCGTGCCTGACGGTGGGTGCGCGCGCACGGCAGCCGCCAGTGCGGCCATGGCTGGATTGGTGGCCGCGTTACGTTCGATGGCCGCGATTTGCACTGCAGTCAGTCCCGGCAGACGGCTCGGCGGTTTTGCGCTCGCTTGCCCGGTGGCGTCGCAGGCACCACGGGCCGTTTTCTTGCGCAGGTCAATATCGCAGACGCCTTGGCTAGAGTAAAGACTGGCGGTACTGCGCCGAATCTCGATCAAACTGCAATCAAGCTGGTTGGCGCCATAGGTCACGCCGCTGGAGTAATGAATGGTTCGATTGATGGCCGAATAGATGTCGCTACGTAGGCTGTCGACATGATCGGGCCACGCGCGCGGCGGCTTCGACGCAACACCAGCCGCGCTGTTGCGCCGGACGCAGTCCTCGACTTCCGCGTGCAGCATGGTCAGGCGTGCGGCGTCGTCGGGTTGCCCGATCACATAGCCTTGCGAACTGGCCAGGTGCACCTTGACTGGCGCGCCATGCGAGCCGAGTACCTCGTGCGGCATGGGCGCCTTGGCCATATCATCCTCGGCTTGCGTGGTGGCGCGAGCCGCCAACGGCACCGCGCAGATGCATAAGACCAGCAATCGGCACAGGGTTTCCACGGACAAGGGGGGCCAGAGCCGGCCACCCTGGTTGGGGTGATGGGTGTTCATCGTGGACCTCCTAAGGTCATTGCCAGCGCCATGTCGGCCGTCGAGGTGGAAATAAGGTGCGCTTGCCAAAACGGATTGAACAGACTGGCAAGTTCCGCCTTACCGTCTTTGCGGCCGCTTGGACGTTCGAAGTAGACCTCCGAGGTGGCGACTGCCGCCAGCACATCGGAGGCAGGTTTGCCGGCGATGATGGCGAGCCTGCCGGTCGGTTTGATGCCAGAAGCGGCATCCGAGGTTCTTAATTGGTCCTTGGCCCGCGTAAGTCGTATCGCGAATCTCAAGCGTGGGTTCGGGTCCGTCGAGGCGTACGCCAGCGCGGACGAGGATATGTCGTAGAACGTGGGGAGGCCGCTGTAACCCCAATCCGTGGCGCTGGCCGCTGCGCTAGCCTTGGGGTTGTCGGAGCGGGAGTTACCATAGTTCGCGGCCGAGTCATCAGGTGAACCATTGGCCGCTCCCTGCGTGCCGTAGCCCAATGCCATCTCATCGTCATCGCACGTGGGCAAGCGCAAAATGCCGTGCGTGTGCCACGTCCACCGATGCAGGGACGCCGTGTCCATGGCTTTCCATTCGTCGAAGTCGATGAGTTCGGTGCCGCCCCGACGACGGAAGGCCGCCTTGTTCCCAAGAATGCAGGCGAAGCTATTGGCGGAGGTCCAGGACCGTTGCTTGACGAACGGGTCCCGGTTCGCGGCTTCCACCACCGCGTCCTTGAAGCGGCCCCGGTCGGTGCCGGAATAGGAATGGATGAAGGTTTCGCCGTCGAACGCCACGAAATTGTCGGTGAGGGGAATGGTATCGACATGGACCGCGCCATCGCCGGCATAGTTGGCGTCAGCCACCTGCTGCATCAGCGTTTTTCGTTCGATCAGGAAGGTTGCGGCCATGTTGGCCTGCGCGCCTTGCAGGATACCCTTTGCGATCTCGGACGCCACCACTGTAGCCTGTGCTGCGACGTGAACGCCGCTATTCACGCCGTCGGCGGCCACGTCGGCGCCATACAGGCTGAGCAGATAACAGACAGGGATGTATTCTGTCAGTGCCAAGGCAACTGGTACCGAATAGTAGGTATAGCAGCTGAGTGGCGGAACGTTCTTGGTGTGCTCCACGACATGCGCGGACCACGAAGCGATGCTGACGGCTTGTGCAATCATGACCTCATTGGCCATCAGCGCGCGGTTGGTGTAGGCATCAAAATTCAGAGCTCGCGCATGCATGATACCGGCGCTGTAGGCCACGGCGTCGGCGGTGTTCACGAGCTTGGTTTTTTCAGCGGTGAGTTGGCCCGTATTAAAGAGGAATATTAGGGCGGCCAAGCCGCCCATGAGTACGAAGATGCCGTAGACGAGCGCCTGGCCCTGTTGATGGCGTTTCACTATCCTGGTCATGAGGGATGAATGTGCCGGTTTCATGGTTCGATTGGCGTTGGACTTGAGGTGTGTAAGTGGACGCTCAGGCAGACAAAGAGGTGACGTTTACGCGGAACGGAATGAGTCAGTTCTGTTTGCCAGTGGTCGCTTGGTCTCCATAGGTGGAAAGTGAGTTCTTCGTAGTGTCCTTGGCCGCTGTCTCGGCTTTGGTCGCCGCATCCCCGGCCTTGGCGATGGCTGCACTTCCGTTCTTCCCGGAGACTTCAAGCGCCATGCCGGCCGTCTGGTTACGTATCGTTGCGCCGAATAATTGGTATATCGCGATGGCGGCGACAGCGATGAGCGCAACGATAACGATGTATTCCGTCATCCCTTGGCCGAGTTGTTTCCGGGATGATTTGAGTTTCCGCATTGCAGGTTTCATTTTAAATACCTTTCATTTGAGAAAAAGCAAATGGTGAGGGATTGATCTTGAAGCTTGTACATGGTATGGCTTGTTTGATAAGGTGATTTAATCGGCGTCAAGCCGACCGCAGAATTGATGAGGCAAAGCGGCGCCTTCCCCCATTTCGCCATACCCCTAGCAACTCGGTTCGTGCGATGCGGAAAAAGCAATTCAACTACAATGTTCAGATATAAAACTTTGAATGGCCAACATGCCCGAAATAATTCGCAAGGGAGATTCAACTAGTCATGGTGGAACAGTTTTGGAGGGCTCGCCTGCAGACATCTGCATGGGTCAACCAATTGCCTACATCGGGCACAAGGTGCATTGTCCGAAGTGCAAAGGCGACTTTCCCATCGTGGAAGGAGTGATGTCGGCCACGTTCTACGGTAAAGGTGTTGCCGTAGCAGGGATGAAAACCTCATGCGGCGCAACGCTGATTGCTTCCCAATTTACGGATACGGTTGAATGGAGCGGCGGCGGCTCCAGCGGGGGGACGCAGTCTTCGGCGGCCTTAGAATCAACCACCATTCCACTCGTTCTTGGCGCACTCCCATTACGTACGTCAGAAAATGGAGGCGTGACGCGGAAAGAAATGGAAAAATTCGACGAACAGCCACAGCTTCAGGATGATGCGATTACAGGCATTCCGTACCTGGTCGAGACCAAGGACGGCCGAACGCTTTCGGGCCGCGCCAAATCAGATGGCATGCTACCGCGTATCGAAACGTATGACGAAGAAGAATACGTTGTCTACTGGGGAGATGATGCTCTTGCAAGAATGGCGGGTGCAAAATAATGGGGAAAGTGCTCAAGCAACATGCCATAGTAAAGACCAATACACTTAAAGACTCTGTCTGCAAAATAGACGTGCCAGCGGTGAAGTTTTCCGATTTATGGAGCAACTACGTGACTGGAAGCCCGTATAAACCCGCCCCCGATGATAAAGGAGACTATAGCAATCAATGTGCACTGCGCATGAGTGCAACATTCCACAAGATCGGAATTAAAATGCTCTCGTTCTCTCAAAAAAGCGTTAAGCCGATGCCGGGGGCAAAGGTGCTTGGGCGCGTCATGATGGACGGATATCCTGCCGCCGTGCGCGCCTATGAGCTAGGAGAGTGGCTGGAACTTCAGCCATTCTGTGGCTTGCCGCAGAATTCGGAACATCTCACCAGTAAGGACTGGGAAACAGAAGTAAAAGGACGGACTGGTATTATTATGTTTCATGGCTATTGGACGCGTTCCGGAGAGATTCCCGTGAACGCGAGCGGTGGACACATCGACTTGTGGAACGGCTCGCGTTTAACGATAAGCGGCTTTTGGGACGGTTTCGCTACCCTCGGCCGTAGGGTGGGGATGAATGAGTTCTTTCCTGGAACTCGGATTGGCTTTTCCGACTTGCGGAATTCCAAGAAAATCTTGTTCTGGGAGATTAAATGACTCGCCGCTTTATCATCGCATTTGTGTTCGTGTTGATCGGCTTTGCAAGCCTGCTAGTTGCAAATCTAACCTATACTTGGATGTGCCATCACTTCGCTAATTTCTGTAAAGTCTACACAGGTCCATGCCCTGGTATAGACACCTGCAAACCTGATACCTTGCTCAATCTAGTGTTAGTAGTGGTGTATTTTGGACCGTCGATTCTATTTGGCATAGCTGGATTCATCTTTAGTAAAAGACCGCGCAGTATTTTTGCGTGGTTAGGACTCACAATAGTGTTGGTCGTTTTACATTCAATCATAATGGTTGTAGGTATTCAAATTACCCCTCAGTGAACTGGACCACTCGGTGGACACCCCAACTGTGACTTGGCCTGCCATGCATGCTACGTCTCACCCACGCTCACGATTAGAGTTCGCCTAGCAGCTTCCGCAGTCCCGTTGCAAAGCCTGGATCAAAAACGGTCCGGCCTCTGTCGTTGACGATTTCGCCCAATTTGGTCTCTTCCCAGCCCTTGGCTTTTAAAGATTCGGGCGAAAGGGCCTTCTTGAGCGCCCTAAACTCCGAATCTTCCAACCTCTTCACCATATTGGCCAGCGCGGGCTGAGCGCCCTCAACCATCGGCCGCCGATCCACGAAGATGGTCTTACTGGCCTTAAGCACATTGAGCTCCGCTGTCACGCGGTTCAGTTTGGCGAGGTCGCGCTTCACCAGCATGCGGAGAACGGGGTCCTGAATCTGGCTGACATAGGCCTCTGAAGGCTTCTCCTTGTCAACCAGTTTGGGAGGTAAAGGGCCGGCCAAGTCAGCCCAAGCGCCCACAAGTTTGCGGTAGTCCTCGGCCGCCTCGTTATATAGCCCACGAGCCTTCATGATGCCTTTCGCCTCGCATAGCCTACCTACGTTGCTAATCGAAAAGTCGCGGGGACCTACCTCGTACAATGCCTTGCACACGTCGTGCATAGCCTGCAGGTTACGGACCTTCTGTGGCCGCGGAGACCCAGCCAAAATCTCCGCCATTACTTCATCAGGAGTGTTAGCGTTACTCATCTTTCTATGACCTCTAGCTTCATACGATGGGACGTCGCGCCGGCCATCTTCAGTTCAGACATAGTGCTCACCAAGTTAACGCCAAGGCTTTCCCCCAGCTTCCCGCCGGCGTCAATGACCTCAACCACCTTCCGCTGCCCAATAAATGGACTATCGGGCGCGGCGCAACGTGACAGGCTCCGCATGAATGCATTGCCGACTTTCAGTTGCTCCTCTTGCCCAAGCTTCAAGAACATAGGCGGAAGTCCCTCGTTGTAAAGCGCCGAGTCAAGCAATTGGCTACGCCGAAGGACCGCCTTGTCCGCCTCAAGATCAGGATAGAGTTCGACGCTGTCGCAGACCCCGCAAAGCTGCAGCAGTTCAGATTCGGTTTCTTCAAACACCGCCTCGACGTCGCTCACTTCGCCTTGTATAAGCAGCCGCCATCCATCGGAAGGGCCTGAGTTCAGAACATTCTTGCAACGCTCAATAAGCCGCCAGGTCGCCACTAAATCTTCAGCGCGGTCACTGAATTCCCGCATTGTCGATTCCATAACGCGCTCAGCTTGAAGTAGCTGCTTTTGATTCGAGAACACCGCCCCTGCGAACTCTTGTTCGGCCTTCTGTCGAAGCAGTTCCTGATAGCCCCGCTCCGCGCCAATCGCACGGTTTCGAGATTCATCAAAGTGGTACGCAATCGTGTTGAAGTGCGCAGCCAGCGCAGCAAGGTAGTGAGGCTCGGTAACAAACCAGCGGCATCGGACGCAGTTGCGGCTACCGCCAGGAACGGGAGCATTCATAGGATGACTGGTTGAGCCAATATCAGGCCCACCGTTATAGCAACCACCGATCTTCTTGTTATCCTCAATCTCGCTGACATTTCCACCGACCAGACAAAGACCATGGTGCATTAGCATCCAGCCGGCGGGATTCCGATCAACCGGGCGGACGGGAATTGCGGTCGCCAATGCCGCCGAATTATTGCAGATTCCCCTTTTAACAAGGACGTCGTGCTCTGTATCGAGAAGGAAGCTGTGGATGCTCTCGTCCTTGTTTCCTTCCAACTTCCCAGCTGCTTCCGCAAGTACACGAGTCATACGTGCTTGCCCAGGCTTGGTGTAGTAGAGGGTCATAAGCAAGCGGGCGTGACCCACGAGCTTCTGAAGAATGGCGAAAGGAACACCCCCATCCAGAGCAAACGCGGTAATGAGCGAGACACGCAAGGAATGAAGCGGAAAGTCGTTGAATGCGATCCGCCCTTGTTCACCGCGCCCCATGAAGATAATCGGCTGCCCACCAGGGTGCGTCTCCCCCTTGGCCGCCAACTCAGATTGCAGATGCTCGAGCAAATTGGCCCACGCATATGCCAGAACTCCATCTGTGATGGGTAAACCGCGCAATTCAGGCAGCTCTTCAGGCAAACGAAATAGAAAACATGTGGGCGAATAGGACGCCAGTTGCCCGTCCGTTTTAGCGCCAATGTGCTTCCCGCCTAATTCAGACCAGTCAGTCCGACGTTTGATGGGGTTGTACTTCATTTGCCAGTCCCGAAGCTTCTCGAGCCAGTAGTAGACGTTGTCCAGTGAGTCCGGCGCAGCAAACCACGGCATGGTGTAGCCCTTACTGGGACCACCCTTATCCTTATCCGCCGTCTTGTTCGTGTTGATGTATAACACCGTCGTGGCCATTTCCCGGTTGGCTGGATCGGGATGGCGACGGAGGACACCCTGCTGCCAAGGCTCACGTGTGTTCTTGCTAGCGATAGGATGAGTGTTAGGGGTCCATTGGCCAGCCTTGTACGTCCAAGTATCAGATTCTCCCGAATCTAGCATCCGGACCTGTCCTGTGCGTAAAGGGAGCAGCAGCTTCACCAACAGGGCCACCCACCGCACTGGACTCCACATCTGATAGACAACCCGTCCCCCATACATTGTTCGGATGCGCCAAACGCAGTCAGGGTCATCTTCGTCAATCAATGAGCGGTCGACTTCAAACCAATCTCGAGCCGGTCGACCAATGCCCCCTTCCTCCACACCTTGAGCCCCTTGGGCGAAACTCCATTCCCGAAAGGTCAGTCCCTGGGCAAGAGTGCGGCGCAAAGTATGAATGTACCCATAAGGTAACGGTGAGCGGACAGATTCGGAGAGAGCAGCGGAGCCCTTCGGCACGACGGCGCGGGCAAGCGGATTCCGGAACTCAGGAGAAACGACCAACTCACCATCATCAGCTTCTACACTGAAAGCACGTAGCAAAACCCACTCGAAGAAGTCGGACAGATAGTTCAGGCGCGTGACTCGATCTTTGGTCGAAGCCATCTTGCTGGCCAAGCCGGCAAAGTCCGGGAATTGCGCCCCACGCCGAAACAGTTCGGCTGGTTCGCTTGGCACATCCTCTCTATTGAGATATTGCTCAAAAAACGCATTAATGGCGGCCAAGCGAGGCCCCAGTCCGGCCGCTGCCGTTTGCAACCATTCAGAAGCCAACTCCCGCCATTCTTCCAATTGAGGGTAGTCCCGGCGCACCCATTCCAGGTCATGATCGTGCGACTTGCGCGGTTTCGATTTATTTTTTGGCGGCGCTGAACCTTCTTTGATTAGCCACGGCCGAGCGTACTCATCCCAGGCGTTGGTAAGGATGCGGAGATCGTCGTAGGCACTATTGAACAGAGACCGTTCTGCCAATATGCCACGAGCATTGAGCAATTTTCCGACCGTCAGCTTAGAGAAGTCCTTCTGTCCAGCAGCATGCTCCAGATAGCAAACCCGGTGAACCCCGAGGAGCGTTTCCAGCTTATCAGCTCGATTGGTTTTGCCCTTAAGCCGGCGGAATACCGCGTGCGGATTGGTTGGTTCCAGGTTCGGATCACTGTCAATCCAGAGCGCATCGGCTTTGGATTGCCAAGCCTGCAATATGGAAAACCAGCGTTCATTTAAGCGAAGCCGATTAAGCAAAGCCCCTCCGGAAGTGAACGCCTTTGCTTCAATCAAAGCCCTTGCCATCACTGATGTGCCAAAGTCGTACTCTCCGCGGTCAAAGCGCTCTTCACAGACCTCCTGGACTCGCTTTAGGAGCTCAAGCGTGGAGGATTTAACGCCACGCTCGCGTAGACGTTCCTGAAGCACGGCGTTGGGATCGCTTTCATGAATGCCTTCCACAGTTAACGGTCCGCGCTCGTCGGCCAATTTTTGCCAAGCTTGCAACAGGTTGTCATGTCGCCTAATTGAAGCAGCGCCGGCGATAATGCCCGACGCTGCACCATCCCTCCCGACTGCGGCTGGACTGAAATTCCTCTCGCCACGTTTGAAACGCTCCCTACACAACTTGTGCAAGGAACGTAGGGCCGAGGCGGCATTTCCTCTGCGCTTAGGGGCTGCGAGTAGGTCCCTCAGGACCGCATCAGGGTGACTTGGAGGAGCATCGGGTTCGAGACTTAAGTCAACAGCATCGGAATAGTCCTGCCACACCTTACCAAGCTCGAGGTATGTCGTGTATTTCGAGCTCATGTAGGTGCTGACGGACATAACACCCTCCGCCGCAACTTCTCCCGCTACTTCTGCGGGTTGGAAGCTACGTTCACCGCGGTCGAAACGTGCACGGCAAACCTGGTGAAGGCTCTGCAACTTTAACCTCTTAGACGGGCTTAGATTTGCAGATGCCAGCAAGGCATCTAAATGTGCATCGGGATGGACGAGTTCGATCATTCGATAAAGGGCCTTAATCGGCAGTGAGTAGGATCGCGGGGCGTCGAACTGTCTGGTCCAGACGGTCACTAGCGGCCTGCATTTGCTCGGCAAGCTCTTTCGCGCCCGGTTGTGTGTAAACCTTCTGGCTTTCCAGAGAGGTATGGTGGAGCATCATCTTGATATAGTTTTCGCCCAATCCAGCCTTCCGGACGCGCTGGCCATAGGCGTGGCGATGACCATGAGGTGTGGTCCCCAAGTGCTTAGCTGGCTCAAGACCGATGCGACGGCATGCGTTAGCATGCGCGTCATTAAAGGTCGGTAGCTTATACATGCTACCGATATCTCCGCGTCCCAAATTAACAAACAGAAATGGATGATCTCGCCTCGTGTGCACCATCTGCTCGATGTAGCGGTTCCAATGATAAAGGAATAACTCGCCATACCACGACACAAACCAGTGCGCTTGCTTATAGTTATCCGCATCGTAACTCCCGCCCTTCCAACCCGCCTGAAGGTCGCCAAGCATCTTATGGCGGGGTTGCAAACCATACACCGTCGCCAAATAGTCTGCCCGGTTCGCAACGCTTCTATCTCCCGAGAGTTTCCAGTCCTCAGGTGCATAGCCGTCAGATGGGTGGTGGATGCGCACAAGGGCGGTCGCAGGGTTTGCCGGATGAGGCATCGCGTCGTGGGCGTACAAATGGAACGGCTCAGACGGCCGAAATCCTGCCCCGTGCAGGAGAAGCGATATGCAGATGCCCCGGTGATCGACTCGGCTGCCAACCCGAAAACCATCGTTAATAAGGTCCATGAACCGGTCTTCTGGAAACGCTGGAGGTTCCGCCGGGGCTGGCGTCGATTCCCCCTTGACCCTCACTCTGCGAGTCTTTTTATCGCTTGCGGGGTTCGGCCAAAGGTGCCCAAGGAGCGCGTTATCGCGCCGATACCGTCTAGCCGCCTCGTTCCACCGTTGGTCGTAGGGGTTTGCTGCGACCATGGGGTTGATGCCTGCCGCAATCGGGTTGTTTTCACCGAGCCAGTCGAAGAACAGCGAAAGATCGGTAAGGATGCCGCTCACATCCTTGTTTTTCCGCGGCCGCCAACATAGGCCACTCGGGTCCTCGAATGTTTCAAGGTCGAAGGTTCCTTTGACGAGCGCGTTTGCGAAGTTGTCAAAGAGCTGCAGAGTGTCCCGTTGCCCTCGATTGGCTTGCATATACTCGCAAAACAACTTTACAGACCTGAGCACCTTATCCATCCATGAGATGCTGCGGGACAGCTCCCTCGCAAGGCAGTAGTCCAGAAGGGGAGTAAGTAAGCCGGCCGGAGTCAGCAGTCCCGGCAATTCGATCCTGTTGCCAGTGCTATCCTGCTGAACCTGAAGCTTCACCTTAACGAACACTCGGCCCCCTTCGACGCAATCAAGTAGGAAGCGCCAACGTCACTTGTAGAAGCAACGTGCGCAGACCTGGCGATAGCGGCTGTTGCCGCCGATGAGCACTTGATCACCGTCTTGTACCCGCTCGCCATTCTCGTCAATGCGAATGTTCATTGTGGCCTTCTTCCCGCATCGGCAAGCAGTCCGGATTTCCTCCAGATTGTCCGCGAGAGTCAGGAGAGCGGCGGCGCCAGGGAAAGAATCCCCTTTGAAATCCGACCGGAGACCAAAACACATTACAGGGACGTTATTGGTATGCACCCACCGATGGAGCTGACGGACCTGATCCACAGTAAGAAACTGTGCCTCCTCGATGAGCACGCAAGCGACGTCGATGTCTTTGAACCGCTCCAGGAAGTTGGTACGTGTGTTGTACGTTTCAGCGTCGCGCTTCAAACCAATGCGGGAAGAGATGACACCCTGACCGTCCCGGTCATCCAGTGCCGAGGTAAGCAGCAAGACCTTCTCGCCGTTCTCTTCGTAGTTGTGGGCCACCTGCAAAAGCGAACTCGTCTTACCAGCATTCATTGCTGCATATCTGAACCAAAGGCGGGCCAATGCGGTCTCCAAATTGAGCTAAAAGGGGAGCATCAAAGGCGCGCACCTCGATGCAAAACTTTGCACTTTAGCTCCCCGCAGACGAATCATTGACATTCGATGACTTGGAAATTTGCCGGAATCTCCCCCGTGCAGGTATCACAGTGCGCCACTAGTATAGCGCTGGCAACGCCAATTGGAAAGAACTATGTATTTCTTTAACCCCCAATAATCGCAGAATAACGGAAATAAAGTTTAGCCACTACAACCCCTTTTTGAAGAGCGCGATTATAAACCGCCGCCCCTGAAAAAGGAGCATACTTGCTTTTCCAGCAGCATAGTGAAACGTGTATTTTTTTTGCATATGTAAACTCGGAATCATTCCTTTCCAGCGCCTACGGAGCGGCCTACCATCCGCTCTTTACAAAAAAGCACGAGCGGACACAATCCGCCCCTGCCCACTGTTCGCAAGGAGAACCGCATGCCCACCCCCGCATTGTTTAAACTCATCGGCAACACGCCCCTGGTCCAGGTCACGCGCCTGGACACCGGCCCCTGCCAGCTGTTCCTCAAGCTCGAATCGCAGAACCCCGGCGGCTCGATCAAGGACCGCATCGGCCTGTCCATCATCGAAGCTGCCGAGGCCGACGGCCGCCTGAAGCCGGGCGGCACCATCATCGAAGCCACCGCCGGCAACACCGGCCTGGGCCTGGCGCTGGTCGGCCGCCTCAAGGGCTACCGCGTGCTGCTGGTGGTGCCAGACAAGATGTCCACCGAAAAAGTGCTGCACCTGAAGGCGCTGGGCGCCGAAGTGCGCACCACCCGCTCCGACGTCGGCAAGGGCCACCCCGAGTACTACCAGGACTATGCCGCGCGGCTGGCGCGCGAGCTGCCGGGCTCCTTCCTCGCCGACCAGTTCAACAACCCGGCCAACCCGCTGGCGCACGAGACCACCACCGGCCCCGAGATCTGGGAACAGATGGGCCATGAGCTGGACGCCATCGTGGTCGGCGTCGGCTCGTCCGGCACCCTGACCGGGCTGACCAACTACTTCCGCAAGGCCGCGCCGCAGGTGGCATTCGTGCTGGCCGATCCCAAGGGCTCGATCCTGACCGAGTTCGTCAACACCGGCCGCGTGTCCGACACCAGCGGCTCGTGGGCGGTGGAAGGCATAGGCGAAGACTTCATTCCGTCGATCGCCGACCTGAGCGGCGTGCGCAAGGCCTACACCGTCACCGACCAGGAAAGCTTCGACAGCGCCCGCACCTTGCTGCGCGCCGAAGGCATCCTGGGCGGCTCGTCGACCGGCACCTTGCTGGCGGCCGCGCTCAAATACTGCCGCGAGCAGACCACGCCCAAACGCGTGGTCACCTTCGTGTGCGACACCGGCACCCGCTACCTGTCCAAGGTCTACAACGACGGCTGGATGCACGACCAGGGCCTGCTGCGGCGCGAACCGCTGCACGACCTGCGCGACCTGATCGGCCGCCGCTACGACGAGGGCGACGTCGTCAGCGTGGCGCCCGGCGACACCTTGCTGACCGCCTTCAACCGCATGCGCAGCACCGACCTGGCGCAGCTGCCGGTGCTGGAGAACGGCAAGCTGGTCGGCATCATCGACGAATCGGACCTGCTGCTCAAGGTCGACAACCACGCGGAACAGTTTTCCAGCCTGGTCGGCGCCACCATGACCTCGCGCCTTGAAACGCTGCACCCCAGCGCCAGCGTGCAGGCGCTGCGCAGCACGCTGGACCGCGGCCTGACCGCCGTGGTGGCCGACGGCGACGCCTTCTACGGCCTGATCACCCGCTTCGATTTGCTGAACCACCTGAGAAGGACTTTATCTTGAGCCATCCGAATAAAAAAGCCGCCCTGGCCACCCGCGTGATCCACGCCGGCCAATCGCCCGACCCGTCGACCGGCGCCATCATGCCGCCGATCTACGCCACCTCCACCTTCGTGCAGGACAGCCCCGGCGTGCACAAGGGCCTGGACTACGGCCGCTCGCACAACCCCACCCGCTGGGCGCTGGAGCGCTGCGTGGCCGATCTGGAAGGCGGCGCGCAGGGCTTCGCCTTCGCCTCCGGCCTGGCGGCGATATCGACGGTGCTGGAACTGGCCGACGCCGGCTCGCACATCATCGCCGGCGACGACATGTACGGCGGCACCTACCGCCTGTTCGAGCGGGTGCGCCGGCGCAGCGCGGGCCACGACTTCACTTACGTCGACCTGACCAATCCGGAAAACCTGCTGGCCGCGATCAAGCCGGAAACCAGGATGGTGTGGGTCGAAACGCCGACCAACCCGATGCTCAAGCTGGCCGACCTGAAGGCGATCGGCAAGATCTGCCGCGAGCGCGGCATCATCGCCGTGGCCGACAACACCTTCGCCAGCCCGCTGGTGCAGCGGCCGTTGGAACACGGCTTCGACATCGTCGTGCATTCGGCCACCAAGTACCTCAACGGCCACTCCGACATCATCGGCGGCATCGCCGTGGTGGGCGGCGAGCCGCACCAGCAAGCCTGGTGCGAGCAGGTCGGCTTCCTGCAAAACTCGGTGGGCGCCATCGCCGGCCCGTTCGACAGCTTCCTGGCGCTGCGCGGCGTGAAGACGCTGGCGATCCGCATGGAGCGCCACTGCCGCAGCGCGCTGGAACTGGCGCGCTGGCTGGAGCAGCAGCCGGAGGTGCGCAAGGTCTACTACCCCGGCCTGGAATCGCACCCGCAGCACGAACTGGCCAAGCGCCAGATGGACGGCTTCGGCGGCATCATCTCGATCGACCTGAAGACCGACCTGCCGGGCGCGCGCCGCTTCCTGGAAAGCTGCTCGGTGTTCGCGTTGGCCGAAAGCCTGGGCGGCGTCGAAAGCCTGATTGAGCATCCGGCGCTGATGACGCATGCGACCATCCCGCCGGCGACGCGTGCAAAGCTGGGCATCGGCGACGGTTTGATACGGCTGTCAGTGGGAATCGAGGATATAGAGGACTTAAGGGCCGATATTCGCCGTTCGCTCGATGCGATTTAGATGCTAGTATCCGGGAATTGCGACATCAGCCTTATCCCCTATGGAATTCATCTTGATCATCATCGGCGTGCTGGCCATCGGCGCCCTTTACTCGGTCGGCGTGGCCAGCGCCAAGCCGGTGGCCGGCAGCGACTTTTACAAGGTGTCGAAGGATGGCCGCGTGCTGGCCGCCGGCGGCCCCAAAGTAACGGCGCTGCGGCCCAAGGTCACGCCGGAAGGCTTGATGGTCAAGCTACGCAACGGCAACCGCACCGGCGAATTCCTGGTGCACGACCTGGTGGCCGAGGCGCACCTGCCCAATCCATCGGGTTTGAAGTGGGTACGCCACAAGGACGGCAACCGGCGCAACAACAAGGTTGAGAATCTGGCGTGGAGCAAGGAGCCGGAAGTTCCACCCGCAGCAGCTGCGCCGGCGCCGCCTCCGGTCCCGGCGCCGCCGCAGACACGCTATGCCTCGCCCGAGGCGCGGGCGGCCGCCGCAGCCCTGGCCGCGGCAGCGGCAGATGCGGCGGCAAGCTCTGCGCCGGCGCCGGCGCCGACTATCGGCGACGCCCTGCCCGGCGGCAGGCCTCACTCACCGGGGTGATATCTGCGTTCCAGGTGCTTTTCCACGTCCGCCTTGTAGAACAACACGTCCTTGAATTCCCCGCGCGCGTACATCGCGGCCTGGTCGCTGAAATGCGGCGAGGCCGGATCGCCGCTCTCCCCGCCCGCCAGGATGCTGCGCGCCTTGATGCGCGGCCCGAACTCCACCGCTGCCACGAAGCTGTTGCCACGTTCGCCGTAGATCTTTTTGGTTTTGGTCTTGGACGTCATGCCATACGCGGCCAGCGAGCCCCAGTTGGCTGACGCGAACGCCACCGGCAAACTGGGCTTGCTGTCGTCGAAGGGCTGGACGATGTCGCCGGTCAGGCGCTGGAAGCGATTGATCTCGCCCCACGGCGTCTGCCACGTTCCGAAGTCCGCCTCCAGCTTGGCCGAAGCGCGCTCCAGTGCCTGCAAGCGCTGCTGCGGCGTGATCGCCGCCTGGAGGTAATCGAGCACCAGCGCTTCGCGCGCCTTGGCCGCCGCGCCGTAAGTGGCCGACAGGTCCTGCGCCCAGAAGATCGCCAGCGAGGTCGGCACCGACGCCAGCGAATAGCGCATGTCCCAACCGCGCAGCGCGGCGACCTGCGGCGCCAGGCTGGCCTTGAGCGGATCGCCCTCCGGCAGTTCGTCCCATGCCGCGAACAGCTGCGGCAGCAGCGGCTCGAACGCCGGCAGCTGGGTGTCGTAGGCGCTGGCGATCAGGCTGTCGAGCGTGAAGTTCTTTTTGTTCTCCAGCACCCGCACCGCATGGATGCCGCGCGGGTTCTCCGGGTTCATCGACATATAGGCCGGATAGTCGCGCGCCTTGGGGCTGTACGGACCGGCCGCCGTGTACGGCCAGTTGTTGGTGTTCTGTATCCAGCCGTTCTTCGGATTGAACAACGTGATGGTGTCCTTCACCTCGTGCAGGCCTTGCCATTCGGTGGCCGGGTCGCTGCCGTCGACCGGATGCTTCCAGTCGAACCTCGGATCGCGCCTGGGGATGAAGTTCCCGTGGAAGTAGGCGATATTGCCGTCGGCATCCGCATACACGGTGTTGTTGGACGAGTTGGTGCGTAGCTCCATCGCCTTGTAGAACTCCTTGTAGCTGCGCGCCTTGGTGCGGATGAAGGATTGCGTCAGTGCCTTGAGCGGTTCGTTCATCAGCCGCACGGCGATCCACTTGCCGTCCTTGGCGCGCACGATCGGGCCGTGGTGGCTGTAGTAGACCCTGACCACCTTGCTGGCCATGCCGCCCTCCGTCTTGTACGGCAGCGTGATGTCGACCGCCTTCAACGGCCGCAGTTCCTGGCCGTACTGGTAGTAGAACTGGCCGTCCTTCTCGCTGATGGTCTCCAGGTATTCGTCGATGACGTCGCCGCCGCCGGAGGTGTGCATCCAGCCCAGACGGTCGTTGAAGCCCTGGTAGACGAAGAACTGGCCCCAGGTCACGGCGCCGTAGGCGTTCAGTCCCTGCTCGCTGTGCACATGCACTTCGGGACGGAAGTAGAACGAGGTGTGTGGATTAATCAGCAGCAGCGCATGGCCGTCCTTGCTCAGCGCAGGCGCGATGGCGAAGCCGTTGGAGCCGCCCGGCTCCTTGTCCAGGTCGACGCCGATGACGTCTCGGCCCATCGACAGCAGCACCGGCGGCGCCAGAGGCAGCTTGGCGCCGTTGGCGTACAGTTCCTGCAGCTGCTTCACGTCCACCGATTCGATGTCGCCGCCGATGCTGCCCTCGCTGAAGCTGAGCGCCATCCACGGTTCGAAGCGGGTGATCAGCGCCGGCCTGACGTCGGGGTGCGTGGCCAGGTAGTAGTTCAAGCCGTCGGCGTAGGCCGCCATCAGCCGCTTCAGCCACGCCGGGCTTTGCCGGTACTGCGCCTGCAAGTCCGCAGGATTGATGAACAGCTTCATGCGCAGGTCGCGATACAGCTCGGCCTCGCCTTCGACTTCGGCCAGCCGGCCCATGGCGTTGATGTAATTGCGCTCGATCCGCTTGAAGTCGTCCTCGGCCTGCGCGTACATCAGGCCGAACACGGCGTCGGCGTCGGTCTTGCCGTAGACGTGGGGGATGCCCCATTTGTCGCGCAGGATGGTCACGCGCTGGGCGGCGGCCTTCAGGCGCGCTGCCTCGGGCGCCGGCGGCGCCGCCACCGCCGTACTCATCGCAACACAACACATTAAAGCCAGGCTGGAACGCATCGAGAGACTCCGGTGGTGAAAGCAGCATCGTCATTCCCGCGCAGGCGGGAATCCATACGCCATATGAACAATCAGCGGTCTATGGGGGGAATTCAGGCAATGCCTGAATTCCCGCCTGCGCGGGAACGACCTAGCTGGCGTCAACCAGCTCCGAGATACGCAGCTGCAGCGCGGTGATCTCCGCCCGCAGCGCCGCGTTCTTTTCCTTCAGCGAGGCGTTCTCCGCGCGCAGCTCCTCGACCTCGGTCAGCGGCCGGCCGTACTCGCCGCCGCCCTCCTTCGCCTCCTTGGCGGGACGCGAAGCGGCGCGCAGTTCGCGCACTTCCTTGGCGGCCTTCTGCAACTCCTTCTTGCCGCCGGCGACCGCGGCCACCTGATCGGCTTCCGGCAGCGAGGCCACCGTGGCGGCGGCGTTGATCGAGATGGTGCCCGAACGGACCGCCTCCACCAGCTCCGGCGTCGCCGTCTTCTGGATCTTTTCGATCTGGCTGATGGTCGCGCTGCTCAGGCGTGCGGCGCGGGCGATGTCCTCGCGCGAGGTCAGCGGCATGGCGGCCGGCCTGGCCTTGCCCGCCTCGCCTTCCGGCGGCGCGATGGCCGCATCCTCGGCGGCGGCCTGCGCGGCCAGCTCGGCCACGCGGGCTGCCACGATCTCCTTCTTGCGCAGCGCCAGCACCCCGCGCTGGTAGTCGGAAATGCTGCGGCGGCCCAGGTTGTTATCGATCATCCACAGCTTGACGTCGTCCAGGTTGCGGAAGCTGGTGTTTTCAGTGACCTTGAACGGAATGCCGTGCTGCTGGCAGATCTGGTAACGGTTGTGGCCGTCGACCAGCACGTCTTCCCACAGCACCAGCGCGTCGCGGCAGCCTTCCACCAGGATGCTGCGCTCCAGCGCCGCGTATTCGGCCTCGGTCAGCGGCTCGATGTAGGCGCGCAACACGTCGTTAATTTTGATTTGCATAGTTATCCTCGAATTACCGGCGGACCGGCGCCAATGCGCCCGGCCAAATCGCCGTCCAGCATGCTACACCATCCGCGCACGCCGCCAAAGCCCCACGCCCGGGTGTCTACTAAGGAAATCTTAAGAAATCTTCATTATTATTCGTCCCAGTCAACAAGCTTTCTCCGCCAATTGACGCTAAGCCCCGACAGGTCCACAGCCTGATCGGGGCTTTTCCTTGGAGGATTGCTTTTGCCCGGGCCTTGCTGCATGATTCAGCTTCCTCAACCAAGGCCTGACCATGATCAACTACATTATTAATGTATCCTTTACCGAAGCCGCGTCCGATACCATCGTGCGCCTGAGCTACGAGTTGTCGAAATACAATATCGCCGCCGGCGTCAAGGCCGACGATGGGCGCGCCTACCACCTGCCGCCCGCCACCTTCATGTACTACGGCAATGAGACCATCAATGAAGTGCGGGACGCCGTGCACCGCCTGGCCGAGACCATCCACCCCGGCGCCTCGGTGCTGGTGACGGAAGCAGCATCGCTGTCCTGGAGCGGGCTGAAGGAAGTGCCGGCAGCCTGAGCACCGGTGCCGGCTAAGGCGTGACGGCGGGCACGGTCAGGGTGAACGTGACCCCCTTGCCGCACTCGCTGTCGAGCTTGATATCGCCCTTGAGCACGCCATGGGCGAGATTGTGGACGATGAACATGCCGAGGCCGGAACCGCCCTGCCCCAGTTTGGTGGTGTAGAACGGCTCGAACACCTTGCGGTGCAACTCCGGTGCGATGCCGGCGCCGTCATCCCGGTAAACGATCTCGATCTGCCCCTGCAGCTGACGGGCGTCGATCATGATGCTGCCGCCGTCGGCGCCGAAGCCGTGGCGGATCGAATTCATGATCAGATTGCTGAAAATCTGTTCCAGGTCGCCGGGATAGGTATCCATCTCGATGCCGGCCGGTATCCGTAAATCCACGCCCACATGGGCATGCCGCATCGCCGTACCCAGCGTGTGCAGGATATCGGCCACCGTGTCGCGCAGGTCGAACACGCGGCGGCGCTGGCTGGTCTGGTCCACCGCCACCTTCTTGAAACTATCGATCATCTCCCCGGCCCGCTGCGCGCTGCGTACCAGGATGGCGCTGGCGTTCAGGCACTCGTCCACGAAGGTATGCAGCGAGCTCTTGGTCAGCGTGCCCTCGGCCACCGACTTCGACAGCTCGGCCAAGCGATCGCCCAGCGCCGACGCCATCATGACGATATTGCCGATCGGCGTGTTGAGCTCATGCGCCACGCCCGCCACGATGCCTCCCAGCGAAGCCAGCTTTTCCGATTCGACGATCTGGTCCATCGCGCGCCGCAGCTCCTGGGTCCGTTGTTCGACGCGCCCCTCCAGGTCCTCGTTGAGCTGGCGCAGCGCCTCCACCGAGCGCTTGCGTTCGGTGATGTCGCGGATAAAGGCGCCGAACAGGCGGGTGTTGGCGCTCGGGATCTGCCACACGCTCAGCTCGACCGGAAACTCGCGCCCGTCGCGATGCAAGGCCGTCAGGTCGACACGCTCGTTGAGCACATGCCCGTGTCCGGTCCGAAGGAAATTCCGCAAGCCGCGGCTGTGCGCCTCGCGGAACTGCGGCGGCACGATCAGCTCGCCCACCGGACGGCCCAGCGCCTCGGCGCGCTGCCAGCCGAACATCACCTCGGCCTGATGGTTCCAGTCGAACACGATGCCCTCGCCATCCATGCCGATGAAGGCTTCGTAGGCGCTGTCGAGCACCCGGTGCAGGCGCAGCTCGCTCTCCTTCAGCGCCTCCTCGGTGGCCTGCCGCACCCGGCACTCCTGCCCCAGGTTATCGGCCAGCGCGGACAGTTCGGCTGTGCGCTCGCGCACCATGCCCTCCAGGTTGACCTTGCGGTATTCGATCTCCATGCGCTGCGTGTACAAGTCGCAGAACACCCTGACCTTGCTGCGCAACACCAGCGGCTCGATCGGCTTGATCAGGTAGTCGACCGCGCCGGATTCGTAGCCCTTGAACAAATGATTTTTCTCGTTCATGCCGGCCGTCACGAAGATGATCGGCAAGTGGCAGGTCTTGGGATTGGTGCGCAACAGCTCGGCCGTTTCCAGGCCGTTCATCTCGGGCATCTGGACATCGAGCAGGATCAGGGCGAAATCGCATTTCAGGCTGTGGCGCAGGGCCTCGTTGCCGGAGTGGGCGGCCACCAGTTCCAGATCGAGCTCCATATCCGACAGCAAGGCGGCGAGCGCCGTCAGGTTCTCGGGACGGTCGTCGACCATCAGCACCGGAATCTTGTTAGCGTCCACCGTGTTTTCCTTTTCGTCCATGACCGCCAGCCAGGGCCTGGAACAGCGCGCCCAAGCCGGCAAGAGGCACCACGTAGTCCGCCTGCACTGCGGCCAGCGCCGCCAGCGGCATGCTCGGGCTGGCGGCGTCGGCCGGGTCCTGGACCACGGCCAGGCCGCCCTTTTCCTTGATCTCCCGTAATCCCTGGCTGCCGTCGGCGTTTGCTCCCGTCAATATTACGCCGATCAGCGCAGGGCCGAAAGCACGGGCCGCCGACTCGAACAACACATCGATCGACGGCCGGGCGTAGCTGACGGCCGCGTCCGTGCTCAGCGCCAGCGTGCCGTCGCGCTCCACCATCAAATGGTAGTTGGCCGGCGCCAGGTACACCGTGGCGGCCTCGATGCGCTCGCGCTCCTCGGCCTCCTTGACGCGCAGCGGGCAGCCCCGGCCCAATATGCCGGCCAGGGATCCGTCCGAGTCGGCCGACATATGCTGCACCACCAGCAAGGGCCAGGGCAGGTCGGCCGGCAAGGTGCCCAGCAGCGACTTGAGCGCGCTGACGCCGCCGGCCGACACGCCCAGCACGACGGCCCGGTATGGCGTGCGCTTAGACATAGGGCTTCCGGTAGATGCTCAGATCGGCAGCGAAGCGCTCGTATTGCTTGCCCTGCGGACGGCTGTCGAGCCGCTCCTTCATGCCCAGGCACAGGAAACCGCCCGGCTGCAGACAATGCTGGAACAGGTCCAGGCAGCGGTCCTTGAGCTCCCCCTTGAAATAAATCATGACGTTGCGGCACAACACCAGGTGCATTTCGCCGATGTCGCTGTCGGTGACCAGGTTGTGCTGGGCGAACACCAGATGGTCGCGCAGGCTGGACGCCAGGATGGCATGGTCGTAGCAGGCCGTGTAGTAGTCCGCGAACGATGCCGTGCCGCCGCTCAGCTGGTAGTTGCGGGTGGACGCCTGCATGCTCCTGAGCGGGTAGATGCCGTCGCGCGCGCGCTTGAGCACGGCCTCGTTGAGGTCGGTCGCGTAAATGCGGTAGCGCCCGCCCAGCCCGGATTCCTGCAGCAGGATCGCCATCGAATAGGCCTCCTCGCCGCTGGCGCAGCCGGCGTGCCAGATCTTGACGAAGGGATAGGTCTGCAGAAAGGGGATCACCTTCTGCCGCAACGCCAGGAAGAACGCCGGGTCGCGGAACATCTCCGTCATGTTCACGGTGATCCCCTGCAGCAGCGTCTCGAAGCAGGCCGGATCGCGCAGCAGCCGGGCCTGGGCCTCGGAAAACGTGGCGTGGCCGGAGCCGGCCAGCCATTGCCGCAGGCGGCGCTTGAGCGAGGCCTCCGCGTAGCCGCCGAAGTCGTGGCCGTACACCTGGCGCACGCCCTGCAGCAGCAGGCCGATTTCCACATCCTCGACGGCGTCCTGGTCCATGGCCGGGCTCCTAACGACTGGTCCAGACCCGCAACAGCGACATCAGCTTGTCGGTGTCGATTGGCTTGGCCAGGTAATCGCTGGCGCCGGCCTCCAGGCATTTCTGATGGTCGCCCTGCATCACCTTGGCGGTCATCGCGATGATGGGCAAGTCGCTGAAGCGGCGGTCGGCGCGGATCAGGCGCATCGCCTGGTAGCCGTCCAGCTCCGGCATCATGATGTCCATCAGCACCACGCTGATGTCGGGATGCTCGTCGAGCCGGCGCAGCGCCTCGCGGCCGTTGTCGGCCTCCAGCACCACGATGCCCTTCTCGGACAGCAGGCTGGTGAGCGAGAAGACGTTGCGCATATCGTCGTCGACGATCAGCACGGTCTTACCGGTCAACATGGCCTCCTTGTCGATCGCGGCCCGTATCATGCGCTGCCGCGACGGCTCCATCTTGCTCTCGACCATGTGCAGGAACAGCGTCACCTCGTTCAGCAGGCGCTCCGGACTCTTGGCGCCCTTGATGATGATGCGCTCGGCATAGCGCTGCAACTGGCGCTCCTGCTCGCGCGTCAGGTCGCGGCCGGAATGGATGATGACGGGGATACGGCGCGCCAGCTCCATGCCCTGGATATGCTCGAGCAGCTCGAAGCCCGACATGTCGGCCAGGCCCAGGTCCAGCACCATGCAATCGTAGCGGCCGGCCGCCAGCAGCGCCATCGCCTCGCGGCCGCTGGCGGCGACGGTCAGCATTACGTCGCGCTCGCCCAGCAGGGCCTTCAGGCTGGCCGCCTCGGCCGGGTTGTCCTCGACGATCAGCAACTGCTTGAGCGCATGGTCGAGCGCGCCTTCGACCGTGCCCAGCACCTCGTCCAGCTGCCCGGCGCTGACCGGCTTGGTGACCAGTCCGATCGCCCCCATCTCCATGGCGCGCTGGCGCTCCTCCAGGCAGGTGATGAAGTGGACCGGGATGTGGCGCGTCTCCGCGCTGTCCTTCAGGCTGCGCATCACGCCCCAGCCGTCTATGCCGGGCAGCATCACGTCCAGCAGGATGGCGCTGGGCAGGTAGTGCCGCGCCAGCGCGATACCGCCGGCGCCATCCACCGCGACCAGGGCGGCAAAGCCGCGCTGGCGCACGAAGTCCATCAGGATGGCGGCGAAGTTGCGGTCGTCCTCGATAATCAGGATGCAACGCGCCTCCGCCTGCAACGTGGCCCGGTCATCGGCCAGCACCTGGGGCGGCAGCGGCGCGCCGCCGGCCGCCGGCGCGGACGGCGGCGGCATGGCGGCGGGCATGTCGCTGGCGGCCACGGCGGGCGCGGCGGCGGGCGCCGCCAGCGGCAGGCACAAGGTGAAGGTACTGCCCTGGCCCTCGATGCTGTGCAGGCTCAGGCTGCCGCCCATCTTGCACGCCAGCTGCAGCGAAATCGACAAGCCCAGGCCGGTGCCGCCGTAGTGGCGACTGATACCGCCGTCGGCCTGCTTGAACGCCTCAAAGATCAATTCCTGCTTGCTGGCCGGCACGCCGATGCCTGTGTCGCAGACGGCCCAGCACACGGCCGGCTGCCCCAGCGGGTTGGCGGCCGGGGCGGCCAGCGACACGCGCAAGGCCACCTCGCCGGCGGGGGTGAACTTGATGGCGTTGGCGATCAGGTTCTTCAGGATCTGCTCGGTGCGCTGCACATCGAGCGCCACGCGCGGCGGCACGTCCGGCGCGATCTCGGTCCACAGGCGCAGCCCCTTCTGCTCGGCCTGCGAATGGAACAGGTCCTGCATGGCCGCGCACAGCTGGGCCGGCTGCACCAGCTCATAGCTGAATTCCACCTGGCCCGCCTCGACCTTCGACAGGTCGAGGATATCGTTGATCAGGTTGAGCAAGTCCTTGCCGGCCCCATTGATCGTGCTGGCGTACTCGACCTGCTTCGGACTGAGCGTCTGGCTCTTGTTCTCCTTGAGCAGGCCCGACAGAATCAGCATGCTGTTCAGCGGCGTGCGCAGCTCGTGCGACATATTGGCCATGAACTCGCTCTTGTAGGCGCTGACCTTCTGCAGCTCCTCGGCCTTGCGCCACATGTCGCGGCTGGCCTGCTCCAGCTCGGCATGCTTGAGGCGCAGCTGCTCGCGCTGGGTTTCCAGCAGCTCGGCCCGTTCGGCCAGTTCCTCGTTGGTCTGCTGCAGTTCTTCCTGCTGGACCCGCAACTCCTCGGCCTGTTGCTCGGTCTCGAGCAGCAAGCCCTTGGTGCGCTGACGCGATTGATTGACCTCGAAGCCGACCGCCAGGGCCTCGCGCACCGATTCCAGCAAGTCCAGCTCGGCCGTTCGGAAGGCGCGGAAGCCCGCCAGCTCGATCGCGCCCACCAGGTTGTCGCCATGCAGCAGCGGCACCAGCATCAGGTTGCCGGGATCGGCATGGCCCAGCGCCGACCCGACCGGCAGATAGCCGGGCGGGACATTGTCCACCAGCAGGATGCGGCGCTCGCGCGCGGCCTGCCCCAGCAGGCCGTCGCCGCTGGCGATCCGCGCGCCCATGTCGACGCCGCCCGGCAGCGCGTACGCCGCCGCCAGATAAAACTGCTGGCTCTGCTCGCCATGCAGGAAGAAGGCGCCGACTCCGGCGCCGGTGCGCGTGGCCAGGTAGCGCAAGACCTTGTCGGCCAGCGAGGCGGTCTCCTGCTCGCCCCGCATCAGAGTGTTGAGCTCGTTCTGGCCGCTCTTGAGCCAGTCGCGCGCCTGCTCCGCGTCGCGGCTGGCGCGCAGGGAATGGCTCATCTTGCGCATCGCCTCGTCGAGCGCCAGCTGGGCTTCCCCCATGCTGCACACGGACTGCAGCAGCTGCCCCACCTCGTCGGCGGAAATGGCCTGGCGATCGATGTCGGGCAGCCGCGCCAGCGCGATCTCCCGTTCCAGGTTGCCGCCGGCGATGGCCTCGACCGCCTGGACCTTCTCGGCGCTGCCGGCGCTCAACGCGCGGGCCGTCTCCAGCGCCGTCGACAAGGGCCGCGCGATGCTGCGCTGATAAAAGATCCGGATGAACACCGCCAGCAGCAGCAACATCAGCGCCAGCCCGGCCAGCACCTGGTTGATGATGGACTGGCCGCTGGCCAGCTGCCGGCTCGAGTCGACCTCCAGCACGCCGCGCACATCGCCCAGCTTCCAGTTGGTGCGCGGGCTGCCGGGCCAGCTGTTGTGGCAGCTGACGCAGGTCTGCGCCACCATCCGGTCCGCCATCGCCACCCGCACCACCGTCTTGCCGCCGACGTTCTCGACCCGGGTAAACACCTGGTCGGGACTGCCCTGCAGAAAGGCCCAGGCGTCCTCGCCGAACTGGTCGACCACCCGGTCGCGCCGGTTGGGGAAGGGATAGGGGCTGTACAAGCGCAGGCTGGTGCCCGATTCCTTGAGCAGCGCGCTCAGGTCCAGGATCATGGTGGCCGGCAGGGGCACGGTGTCGGGCCGCGCCAGATGGTCGAACGAGACCCGCAGCTTGCCGTCCGCCATGATCTTGGACACCACGTTGTCGGTGTAATACTTGCGCAGCAATTGGAACTGCCGCACCGTTTCCTGGCCGGCCACGATGGCTTCCTGTTCGGCGTTGTGCTGTATGACCAGCGGCAGCAGGACCACCGCGGCCAGGGCGCTGAGCAGCAACAGCGCGCCGATGGGCGCGAACAGCTTCCAGAACATCGACCGTGTCAGCAAGGATCTCACGTTGCGCTACTCCCTGTCAGTGAGGCCGGGCTCAGCGGTCCGCCGCCCTGCTGCGGCAAGCGCCCCAGCAGCTGTCGCATGCGCTGGCGCGACAGATTGGCGTCGAAGCCGACGGCGATGCTGTCGCGCGCCCGTTCGAGGAATTCCAGCTCGGCATCGGTGAAGACATGGAAGGCGCCGATTTCCAGCACGCCGACCAGGGTATCGCCGTGCAGCAGCGGGACGGCGCTCACGTTGCGCGGCGCCGCCGCGCCCAGGCCGGAGGCGATGCTCACATAGTCCGGCGGCACCTCGTCGATGCAGATGCAGCAACGTTCGAGCGCGGCCTGGCCGGCCAGGCCCTGGCCCAACGCGAAGCGCTCGCCCAGGGCTTTCCTGCGGGTGTAGGCGTAGCTGGCGCACAAGTACAGCTGCTGCGCGGCGGCGTCGTACAGATAAAAGGCGCCGACCTGGGCCTGCAGCCTATGCGCCAGACACAACAGCACCTGCTCGGCCATCGGCCCGGTCTCGTGTTCGCCGCGCATCAGGTCGCTCAACTCGTTGAGGCCCGACTTGAGCCAGTCGCGGGCGCTCTCGGCCGCGCTGTTGGCGCGCAACGCCAGCGTCATCTGCCCGAACGCCAGGTCCAGCGAGCGCTGCACCTCGCTCATGCGCAGCACCGAGCGCAGCAGCTCGCCCACCTCGTCGCCGGGTATCGCGTCCGGCGCCACCGAGGGCGCCGCGGCCGGCACCAGATCCCGCGTCAGGTCGCCGCTGGCGATGGCCTGGGTGACGGCGATCTTGTCGGCCGCACCGGCGGTCATGGCACGCGCCAGGTCCAGCGCCACGCCCAGCGGCGCCGTCACCGAGCGCACGATCCGCCGTCCGAGCACCACGGCCAGCAGCGACAGCAGCACGATGGCAGCGATCAGCATATTGGTGACGCGGGTCAGGCGGCTGGCGCGCTGCGTCAGCGAGGCGCTCAACTGGTCGAGCACCAGCTCGCTCACGCGGTACTGGCCGTCGATGGTCTCGCTATACAGGCGGTAGTATTCCAGCGAGGGAAAGCCCAGCTGCTCGGGCGCGATGATCTGCTCGTGCGCCAGCTGCAGCACCTGCGCGCCGGCGTTGCGGTTGGCCTGGACCACCTCGGCCAGCGTGTCGCGCAGCGCCTCGTTGCTGCCCATCGCCAGCGACAGGGCATCGTCGATATTGTCGTAGTAGTCCAGCGCGCGGTCGGAGCGCGAACGGATCAGCATGCGCTGGGCGTGATCGACCTTGCGCTCGACCAGGATGCCGCTGCCCAGGCCACGCAGCTGCGCCAGCGTCTCCCGCAGGGCGGGCGCGCGCACCATCGCCGCGTCGATCAGAAAATAGGTCTCCGGTTCGGGATCCAGCCGCAGCTTGAACAGGTCGGCGATCAGCAATTGCAGCTTGAGCAGGCGCTCGATCAGTTCCGTGTGCGCCGTGAAACTGGCCTCGGCCGACTGGCTTTGCCGGGTGATGTCATTGCTGAGCGTGGTCCAATCCTCGCGGATCCGCTGCCAGGCGAGATTGACGCCGCGGTCGTCCAAGCGGCGCACCTGGCCTTCCACCGTGGCGACCGCCCGGTCGGCCTCGGCGTGCTTGGCTTCCTGCTCCGGCCGGACATCGTGAAAACCGTTCAGGCGCATCGCCTGCAGCCCCCGGTGCTGCTGAACCAGCTGCACCAGCCGCAACACCGTGCGCACCGGGGCCACGCCCTGCGCCTCGATCTCGGCGATCAGGACCGCCTTGCGCGCTTCCTGGAGGAACAATACCGAAGGCAGCGCCACCACGGCCGCAGCCAATAGCGCGAGCATGAGGAATTTCTGCCTCAGCAAAAGCCGATTCAGCAAGCCGTTCATCCCCCCTCCCCTGGCGGGCCTATGTCGAAATAATTATAGGGGTATTGTCGTACGCCAATGAATATATTTGACGCAAGCGTGGCCGGACGTTGCTAATCGTCGCATTTAGTTCCTGCCGGCCGCCTCCACGACCACCTGGTCGTCGCAGCCGATCTCGCGCGGTGCCGCGGCGGCGGCGTTGCCAACCAGTTGCGGCAGCTCGCCGCCGGTGCTGAAGTCCAGCGGCAGCGCCACCCGTATCTCCTGCAGGTATTTGTGCTGGGTGCACACCAGCGTGATGCTGGCCGCCACCTGCTCGCCATAGCGCGCCTTGACGCGGTCGAAAAACTCGCCGACGCGGAAGCTCTTGCCGACGCTGCCCAGCACGATCTTGCCCACTTCCGAATCGTTCACCACCCGCACCGCCGACACCGCCTTGATGAAATACTCGTCCGGCGGCAGCGCCTGGCATTTGCCGTGCTTGTTCCATTCATAGGCGCCGAAGCTGCGCTCGAAGTAGAAATTGGGCATCCACGGCGCGACCTTGTCCATGGTTTCCCTGGTCAGCGCGAACGGCGCGCCCTCGCAGTCGCCGTAGCGGGTGCCGCATTCCTTCCGGTTCGGCCACAGGCCGTGCAGGCTCAGGGTCTTCGCTTCCAGCGCGCCGCTGTTCATGGCGTCGCACTCCGGCTTCTTGCCCTTGTAGGGCACATGCTCGCAGAACCCCGGCTGCCAGGTGATCGCCAGCACATAGCTGTCCTGCTTGTTGGCGATGCTGCAGCTGCCGCCGTCGTTGCCGCCGGACGGCGCCTTGACCGCCTGCTCGGCCAGCGCCGGCGTGCCGCAGCTGCGCTGCACCCAGCGCAGCGACGGCTCGGCGCCGGGCACTTCCACCCGCAGCCAGTCGTAATCGACCTTGTTAATCTCGCGCACCGTGTAGGCGGTGCCGGCGGCCACCTTGGCATCGCCCGGATTGGTGCGCTTGGCGAAGGACGCAAACGCCTCGCAGGACTGGGTCGCGGTGAATTGACCGCTGGCCGATTCGCTGGCGCCGGCGTCGAGCGCGGCTACGGCAAGCAGCAGCGCTGCGAGGTGACGATGCATGGGAACTCCGAAGGTGGGAAAAGTCGCGCTATTCTATTACAGCCAGCCGGCATCGCGGGCCAGGCGGAAAGCCTCGACCCGGTTGCCGGCGTCGAGCTTGCTGATCGCTTCCGACAGATAGTTGCGCACCGTGCCCTCGGACAGATGGATCTGGCGCGCGATGTCGCCGCTGCTGCGGCCCTCGCCCGCCAGCCGCAGCACCTGCCGCTCGCGCTCGTTGAGCGGATCCTCCTTGCCGCTCCAGCTCTCCAGCGCCAGTTCCGGCGCGATGGCGCGGCCGCCCCCGTGCACGGTGCGGATCGCCGCCGCCAGCGTCTCGGCCGGCGCGTCCTTGAGCAGGTAGCCGCGCACGCCCGCGCCCAGCGCGCGCCGCAGATAGCCGCTGCGGGCGAAGGTGGTCACGATCATCACCCGCGTCGGCAGGCTTTGCGCGGCCAGCGCGGCGGCCAGTTCCAGCCCGGTCATCAGCGGCATCTCGATATCGGTCAGCAGGATGTCCGGCCGCAGCGACTGGCACAGCGCCAGCGCCTCCTGGCCGTTGGCCGCCTTGCCCACCACGTCCAGGTCGCCCTCCAGCTTGAGCAGCGCCGCCAGCGCGCCCAGCACCAGCGCCTGGTCTTCGGCGATCACCACGGTAATCATTGTCATGCACTCGCTCCCATCGGCAAACTCAGTTCCAGCGCCAGGCCGCGGTCGACATGCAGCGCCAGCCGCCCGCCCAGCGCGGCCACGCGCTCCTTCATGCCGCTCAGGCCGGAACCGTGCGCGATGGCCGCGCCCTGGTCCAGCACGCGGCCGTTGTCGCGCACGCGCAGCACCACCATGCCCGATTCCAGCGCCATCCGCACCTCGCAATGGGAGGCGCCGGCGTGGCGCAGGATATTGGTCACCGCCTCGCGCAAGGCCAGCGACAGCACGTTCTCCAGCGCGGCCGGCAAGGCGCAGGGCTGCACCTGCTCGGTGAAGCCGACCTTGGCCGCCGCCAGGCTGGCGCGCGCCGTCGCCAGCTCATGCGCGAAGCCGGTCTGGCGGATGCCCGTCACGGCCGAGCGCACCTCGCTCAAGGCCTGGCGTGCGCTCAGTTCGATATCGCGGATCTCGCTGCGGCAGGCGGCGGCGTCGCGCTCGAGCAGCTTGCCCGCCAGCTCGGCCTTCAGGGTAATCATTGACAGCGTATGGCCCAGCAGGTCGTGCAGGTCGCGCGAGATGCGTTCGCGCTCGGCGATGCGCGCCAGGTGCGCCACCTCCTCCTGCTTGCGCAGCAGCTGGTCGCGCGAGCGCCGCATGTTTTCCTCCATGATGCTGGCGAATCCGACCGGCCCGCCGACCACCAGCGCCGGCAGCAGGAAATTGATCTTCAGCGCGACGTAAGGCGTCATCAGGCAGGCGCACAGCAGCACGAAGGCGATCCCCGCATAGGCGTGGGCGCGCCGCTCGAAGCGCGAGCACATGGCGCTGGCGAAGATGAAGAAAGTGCTGGCGCCGGCATTGTGCGGCGCCCACAGCACGCCCATCAGCACCACCACCAGCAGCAGCGGCACCACCCGCAGATTGCAGCGCCAGAAGCTGGCGAAATACACGGGAAGGAACGCCAGCACCGTCAGCACCAGCCACACCAACTCGCACGGGCCGGGGGCGATGAAGATATACTTCCACAGGATGAACAGCAGCGACCATGCCCACAGATACGGGCCCTTGCCCATGGCCGGCGGCACCAGCGGCCTGGCCAGCATGCTCTTCAAGCTGTGTAGTATTCCCACCTCCGTCCTTCGCTCAGTTTACTCGTTCACCAGGCGCACATCGCTGATCTGGAACCGGTACTCGCCCAACCGCGGCCCGGCGTTGAACGCTATCATGGTCACCGCGCCAAAGTCTATGCCCTTGAAGCCGTCGAACGGCAGCGCCACCTCTTGCCACTCGTCCGAGGTCGCGAACGCCTGGTTGACCGGGATCGTCACGCCGCTCGACAGGATGCCGACGTTATAGCGCTGGCCGTCGCCCTTGACGCGGAAACGCAGCACCCTGGCGCCCCGCAGGTCGGCCGGCTGCATCATCTGCGCGCCCGGCATGAAGGCCAGCCCGGCCCATGGGTAGGCAAAGCCCTGCTGCACTTTCGCATTCACCGCCAGCGGACGCAGGCCGTCCGCGCCCGCCTCCTGCAGCTTCAGTTCGACGCTGGATTTGCCGCCGATGAACTGGTCGGTGGACGGCACCCAGCCGACCCCGATCGGGCTGGCCAGCTTGTCGGCCGAGAACAGGCTGATGCGGCCGCCGGCCGGCAGCGCCAGCGGCGGCTGGGTGCGCGGCGCCAGCTCCCGCGCCACCTTGTCCTGCTGCGCCTTGCGCAGCGGGCTGACCGCCTCGCCATCCTTCCACACCTCGACGATGCTGCGCACGGCGCCGATATCGCTGCCGGCGTCGCCCTGCACCAGCAGCAGGTCGGCCTTGTAGCCCTTGGCGATGCGGCCGCGGTCGGCCAGCTTGAAGGCCAGCGCCGGCGCCGAGGTGGCGGCGACCAGCGCCTGCTGCGGCGTCAACCCCGCCTGCGCCAGCGCGGCCATCTCGTGCAGCAGGCTGATGCCGTACTGGGTGCCGGAGTTGCCGGCGTCGGTGCCGGCCAACAGCGGCACGCCCGCCTTGCTCAGCGCCGCCGTCACCTGCTTCGGTACCGTCATCAGCACGGTGTGGGCTTGTCGGCCGTAGCTGACTTTCAGCGGCCCGGTCTGCTCCTTGGTGAGCAAGGCGGCCAGGCCGGTGTCGCCCATCACGTCGTCCTCGCGCAGGCCGGCGATGCTCTCCAGCACACTGAAGGTCGGGATGACGAAGGCGTGCTTCTGCTTCGCCAGCTTGACGAAGCCGGCCAGTTCCTCGTCGCCCACGCGCTCGCCGTTGAACAGGTGGGCCAGGCCGTCGGCGCCCGCTTCCAGCGCGGCGCGGGCGCTGGCCAGGTTGCTGATGTGGACCACCGCCAGCTTGCCGCGCAGGTGGGCCGCATCGATGACGGCCTTGACGGTCGGCAGGTCCAGCGTGGCCATCGGATGGCCAGGAGAACCCGCTTCCATCACGATCTTGATGAAGTAGGAGCCTTCGGCGATGCGGGCGTCGACGAAGGCCTGGGCCTCCTCCGGCCGCGTCAGCGTCGGTATCGGCATGCCGTACTCGGTGCCATGGCCGCCCGGCGCGGTGACCAGCGTGCCGGCCGAGTACATGTCGGCCTGGCCGTGGTTGTCGTTGCTGCGCATTTTGGCGCTGATCTGCTGCATCGCCGCCACGCTGGTGAACATGTCGATCTGCGTGGTGACGCCGAACATCAGCGGCAGCTCGAAGTCGCGGAAGGCATGGACGTGGGAGTCGATCAGGCCAGGCAGCAGCGTGCGGCCGGCGCCGTCGACGATGTGGGCACCGGCCGGCACGGGGCCGCGAAAATCGGCGTCGGCGATCTTGTCGTCCTTGACCAGCACCGAGCGCCTGGCGTGCATCTGCTCGCCGTCGAACACGCGGGCGTCGCGTATCAGCCAGGTATCGGCCAGCGCCGGGAGGGACAGGCCGAGGCCACAGGCGAACAGCATCTTCGAAAGTACAGGGTTCATTGAAGTCTCCGGGTTGGTATGACGACAGTGTGCCGCGATGGCTCCAGGCCGGCCAGAAGCAAATGCCACAACTTTGGCATGACAATTGTCAGCTTGTCCCATCATGCCCGCCGATGCGGTTAGAATTGTACTAAACAAGCGCAGTCCGCCGATACGGAAGAAAACACAGTATGCCTAGTTTGACGAATCACCGCTTAGGAACATTAGCCGGCCTGGGCGCGCTGTGCACGTCCATGACGCTGGCGGCCGCCGCGCCGGTGGCGCCGGCGGCCAAGTTTGCGCCGGTCCCGGTGGTGTCGATTTTCCGCCCGCTGCAAGCGAACGGCTCGGCCGACGACGCGCTGGCCAGCGGCCGCGTGGTGGCCGGCAGCTATGCGATGGCGCCCAAGGCCAGCAAGCACTGGCGCATCGCCTTCCTGTTCCCGCACCTGAAGGACCCGTATTGGGTCGGCTGCAGCTATGGCGTCATCAGCGAGGCGCGCCGGCTGGGCGTGGCGGTCGACATCCTGCCCGCCACCGGCTACGACGACCTCAAAGGCCAGCTGCAGCAGATGGACAACGCCATCGCGGCCAAATATGACGCCATCGTCATCTCGCCGATCGGCATGACGGCCAATAACAACTCGATCGCCAAGGCGCGCGCCGCCGGCATACCGGTGTTCGAGCTGGCCAACGACAGCCGCAGCGACGACCTGGCGATCAAGGTCACCACCTCGCTGCGTGCGATGGGGACGCAGGCGACCCGCTGGATGGTGCGCGATGCCCAGCAGCGCGGGCTGAAGTCGGTCAACATCGGCCTGCTGCCTGGTCCGATGGGCGCGGGCTGGGTCAAGGGAGAAGTCGACGGCACGCGGATCGCCGCGGCGGAAGCCGGGATCGCGGTCAACATCATCGACATCCGCTACGGCGACAGCGACCGCAAGATACAGACGCAGCTGGCGACGCAGATGCTGGCCAAGCACGGCACCAAACTCGATTACCTGCTGGGCTGCACCGGCTGCGCGCCGGCTGCGGTGCAGCCGATCAAGGCGGCCGGCTTGAACAACAAGCTGCGCGTGGTGGCCTACGACCTGACCGACGAAATCGCCCGCCTGATCCGCAGCGGCGACATTTACGCCGCCGCCGACACCAAGGGCGTGAGCCAGGCGCGGGTGGCGATCAACGCCGCCGTCAATCTGCTGGAGGGACGCGGCAAGAACCTGCCGCACACCATCCTGATCGACCTCGGACTGGTCGACCAGCAAAACTTCAGCGGCTATCCCTTCGATACCTCGATCGCGCCGGAAGGCTACAAGGCCACGCTGTCCTACGACCCGGCCAAAAACTGATCAGGCCTGCCGCTTCAGTTCCACCACACGGGCGGCGCGCAAGCGGGCCGCCAGTTCGGTCCACTGCGCGTCGGCCTGGTCCAGCGCCGCCAGCTTCACGTGGCCGTAGCCGCGCACCTGGTCCGGCAACTGCGCCAGCTTCAGCGCGGCCTCCTTGTTGTCGGCCTTCAGGCTGGCCGCCAGCTCGGCGGCGAACGCCAGGTAGCGGTCGCGCAGCGCGCGTTCGCGCTTGCGCTCCTGCGTGTAGCCGAAGACGTCGAGCGGCGTGCCGCGCAGCGATTTGAACCTGGCCAGCACGCCGAAGGCCGGCATCATCCAGCCGCCGAAGCGCATCTTGACCGGCACGCCGGAACCCAGCTTGCGGCGCGCCAGCAGCGGCGGCGCCAGGTGGAAGGCCAGCTTGTAGTCGCCGTCGAACTGCGCGGCGATCTGCGCGCGGAAGGCCGGATCGGCATGCAGCCGCGCCACCTCGTACTCGTCCTTGTAGGCCATCACCTTGAACAGGTTGCGCGCCACGGCTTTGCTCAACTGCTTGCGCGAGCCGCTGCCCTCGAGCGCGACCTCGCGCTGCTCGACGGCGGCCACCGCGTCCGCGTACTGGCGGGCGTAGGCGGCGTTCTGATAGCTGGTGAGCCAGTCGACGCGGAAGGCCACCATATCGGCCAGCGACTTCGGCGCGGCAAACTGGATCACCTGCTGCGGCGCCTGCACCAGGCGCTCCAGTGCCGCGCGGTCGGCGGCGGCCAGGCGGCCCAGCATGAAGGCGCGCTTGTTCATGTCGATGGCGACGGCGTTCAGCTCTATCGCCCGCATCAGCGCCTCCAGCCCGACCGGCACCAGCCCCAGTTGCCAGGCAAAGCCCATCAACAGGATATTGCCGCCGATCGGATCGCCGAGGAAGCGCTGCGCGGTCTCCTGCGCGTCCAGCTGCAGCACGTTGGCCGCGCCGGCCGATGCGGCCAGCTTCTCCAGCAGGCCGGCCTTGTTGATCGAGGCATCGCGATCGCGGGTGAAATCGGCGGTCGGGATTTCGCGCTCGTTGGCCACCACCCTGGTATGCCCTTCGCGCATGACGGACAGGCTATCCGGCATGGCGGCCACCACCAGGTCGCAGGCGAACACCGCGTCGGCCTGGCGCAGGTCGATGCGCACCTGGTTCAGGCATGACGGCGACGACGCCACCCGCACATGCGACAGCACCGCCCCGCCCTTTTGCGCAAAGCCCATGAAGTCCAGCGTCGACGCGCCCTTGCCCTCCAGGTGTGCTGCCATCGAGATCAAGGCGCCGACCGTGACGATGCCGGTGCCGCCTACGCCGGCCACCAGGATCTCGAACGGCTTGGCCAGCGCGTGGCGCGGCGGCGCTGGATAGGCTGCCAGCGCCCGCTCCAGGTCGGCCAGCGACAGCTTCACGCTTTCCGGCTTGCGCAGCGAACCGCCCAGCACCGAGACGAAGCTCGGGCAGAAGCCCTCGACGCAGGAGTAATCCTTGTTGCAGGACGATTGCTCGATCTGGCGCTTGCGGCCCAGTTCCGTCTCCAGCGGCAGGATGGACAGGCAGTTCGACTGCACGCCGCAATCGCCGCAGCCCTCGCACACGGCCGGGTTGACCACCATGCGCCGCGCCGGGTCGGGGAAGACCACCTTGTCCGGCTTGTTCTTCTTGCGCTGGCGGCGCTTCTCGGCGGCGCAGGTCTGGTCGTACACCAGCACCGTCACGCCGGCGATCTCGCGCAGCATGCGCTGCATCGCATCGAGCTCGCTGCGGTGATGCACGGTCACGCCTGGCGGCAGGCTCACGCCCTGGTAATTTTCCGGCGCGTCGGTCACCACCACGACCTTCTTCGCGCCCTCGCTGCAAACCTGCTGCACGATCTGCGGCACCGACAGGCTGCCGTCCACCGGCTGCCCGCCCGTCATCGCCACGGCATCGTTGTACAGGATCTTGTAGGTGATGTTGGTGCGGGCCGCGATCGCCTGCCGTATCGCCAGCGAACCCGAATGGTAGAAGGTGCCGTCGCCCAGGTTCTGGAACACGTGCGGCTCGCCGACGAAGCGCGAGGAGCCGACCCAGGCGATGCCCTCGCCGCCCATCTGCGCCAGGTAGTTGGTGTCGCGCTTCATCCACGTCGCCATGAAGTGGCAGCCGATGCCGGCCAGCGCGCGGCTGCCTTCCGGCACGCGGGTCGAGGTGTTGTGCGGGCAGCCGGAGCAGAAGTACGGCGTGCGCTTGACGCCATCGGCGCCGTTCGACAGCAGCTCGGCGGCGCAGAAGTCGGGCAGCATGCGCGCCAGGTCGAGCTGCGCGAACTTCGGCGCCAGCCACTGCACCAGCGCCGGCGCGATGCGCGACGGCCGCAGCTCGCCCAGCGCCGACAGCAGCGGATCGCCATGCCGGTCGGTCTTGCCAATGACGATGGGGCGCTGTTCCTGCGGCAGGTTGTAGAACAGGTTCTTGACCTGCTGCTCGATGACGGCGCCCTTCTCCTCGACCACCAGGATCTCGCTCAAGCCGGCGGCGAACGCCGACAAACGGGTGCGCTCCAGCGGATAGGTCAGGCCCGGCTTGTACAGGCGCACGCCCAGCTGCTCCAGCCGCTGCAAAGGCAGCTCCATGCGCTCCAGCGCCTCCAGCAGATCGAGGTAGGCCTTGCCGGCGCTGATGATGCCGATGGTGGCGCGCGGCGCCGCCACCACCAGCCGGTCGATGGAATTGGCGCGGGCGAAGGCCTGCACCGCTTCCAGCTTGGCGGCGGCGCGCTGCTCAAGGGCCAGGCCGGGCAGGTCCGGCCAGCGGTTGTGCAGGCCGTCGGGCGGCGCCACATAGTCGGTCGGCGTGACGTACTGCGGCAGCGGCGGCAGCTCGACCACCGCGCCGCCCTCCACCGTCTCCGAGATGGCCTTGAAGCCGCTCCAGGCGCCCGAGTAGCGCGACATGGCCCAGCCGTACAGGCCGAATTCCATGTACTCCTGAATATTGGCCGGATTAATCACCGGCATGCTCCAGGCGATCAGCGCCTGCTCGCTCTGGTGCGGCATCGACGACGACACGCAGCCGTGGTCGTCGCCCAGCACCACCAGCACGCCGCCGGTGGGCGACGAGCCGTAGACGTGACCGTGCTTGAGCGCGTCGCCGGCGCGGTCCACGCCCGGCCCCTTGCCGTACCACATGGCGAACACGCCGTCGACCTTGCGCGTCGGGTCGGCCTCGACCTGCTGCGAGCCCATGACGGCGGTGGCGCCCAGTTCCTCGTTAATCGCCGGCAGGAATTCGATATGGTGGCCTTGCAGCAGGTCCTTGGCGCGCCACAGTTCCTGGTCCACCGCGCCCAGCGGCGAACCGCGGTAGCCGCTGACGAAACCGGCGGTATTCAGCTGCTGCGCCTCGTCGCTGAGCTTTTGCATGCACAGCAGCCGCACCAGCGCCTGGGTGCCGGTCAGGAACACGCGGCCTTCGGCGCGGGTCAGGTTGTCGTCCAGCGCGTAGTGCGGATCGGCCAGGAATGGCACGGGCAGGGTCAGAGTATTCATGGTCTCGTTATGTTTTTTTGATGAGACAGGATATGTCCGCCGGAGCGAAAAATTATTTCTATCTGTGCCGCCCACAAGGCTAGAATGGCGAAAATCTTTCGAAAATCGGCAAAAATCATGAAAAACACTTCTATTGACCCAGCCTCGGTGAAAATCCTCGCCGAACTGCAGAAAAACGGCAGGATTTCATCCAACGAGCTGGCCGAGAAGATCGGCATGTCGGCCAGTCCGTGCTGGCGCCGGCAGAAGGAATTGGAGGACAACGGCTACATCGTCCGCTACACGGCGCTGGTGGACCGCCGCAAACTGGGGCTGTCCGTGGTGTGCCTGCTGCACATCTCGCTGGCGCGGCACGAGGAAGGCGTGGTCGAGCAGTTCGAGGCGACCATGCGCATGCGCCCGGAGGTGGTGGAGTGCTACGAGACCACCGGCAGCTCGGACTACATGGTCAAGGTCGTCCTGGCCGACATGGACGCCTACCACGACTTCCTGCACAACGTGCTGGTCAAGCTGAACGGCGTGGCGCAGGTCAACACCAGCGTGGCGCTGCGCGAAGTGAAGTACGAGACGGCGCTGCCCCTGTAATACGTCCCGCTTGATTTGGATCAATCAAATTTCACTCTCAAGTCTCTACGATGGCGGTACTTGATGCGACGCAATCGCATCGCTGAATTTGTCCCGGTCATCAGGGAGACACCATGTCCTATAAAACCATACTCGTGCACGCCGACGGCACGCCGCAGGCGCCGCAGCGCATCCGGCTGGCGGCGCTGCTGGCCCTGGTCCACGAAGCCCATCTGATCGGCGCCGCCATGACCGGCCTGTCGCGCCACGCCCTGCCCGACGGCTCGATCGCCGCGGTCGGCACGCCCTTCCCGTTCGACCTGCGCCTGCTGCATGGCCGCGCCGACGCGGCACTGTCCCAGTTCACCGATTGCGCCTCCCGCCTCGGCGTGCCGTCCATCGAAGCGCGGCTGGTCGATGACGCCGCAGACGACGGCCTGATACTGCAAAGCCCCTACGCCGACCTGCTGGTGCTGAGCCAGGCCGACCCGCAGGACTACGGCAACAGCCTGCTGGCCCGCCTGCCGCAAACTGTCATGTTCCACAGCGCCCGCGCGGTGCTGATCGCGCCGCACGCCGGCCAGTTCGAGCAGATCGGCAAGCACGTGCTGGTGGGATGGAACGGCAGCGTCTCGGCCATGCGCGCCGTCACGGCCGCGCTGCCGATACTCAGGCGAGCCGCCGCCGTCACGGTCGCCACCGCGCCGCAAGCCGGCTGCCACGGCCGCCAGACCGACCTGCCAGGCGCCGAACTGGCCCGCTACCTGGCCCGGCACGGCGTGGCCGTCACCCTGGCCCAGCCGGACCCGGACCGCCGCGCGAGCGAGGCGCTGCTGGCCTTGGCAGCCAGCAGCGGCGCCGACCTGCTGGTGATGGGCGGCTACGGCCACCAGCGCCTGCATAAATGGCTGCTCGGCGGCGCCACGCGGACCATGCTGCGCCGCATGACGCTGCCGGTCCTGATGGCCCACTGAAGCAGCCCCCCTACAATCGAATGACAATGGAGAACACCATGAGTACCGTCAGCGCCAACATCATGCAAGTATTGCGCAACCGGCTACAGCAACGGCGCGAGCAGCTGGCCGTCCAGTTGCGGCAACGCCTGCACCAGGCCGACGAGCAGCAGGAAATGGCCCTGTTCAACAACTACGCCATCGACGCCGACCTGGCCGAAGCCAGCCAGCTCAACGATACCGATATCGCGCTGCTCAATCATGAATTACTGGAACTGCGCAGCGTGGACGAAGCGCTGGCGCGGCTGCACCATGGCGCCTATGGACAGTGCTCGCGCTGCGGCGAGGCCATCCTGGAAGCGCGCCTACTGGCCCAGCCCGAGGCCGGAATGTGCCGGGACTGCCAGGCGGAGCTGGAACTGCGCGGCGGCTCGAAAATGGCGCCGCGCTGACGGCCGCATCAGGCGTTCGCGACCTGCATCATCATGCGGGCCGGGCGGGCGGCGGCGGCCGGTGCCGGCATGCCGGTGGCCAGCGATTCCAGGCCGGGGTGGTCGAGGATGGTCAGCTCGCGCTTGTCGACCGCGATCCAGCCGCTGGCGCGGAAACGCGACAGCAGGCGGCTGATGCTCTCGATGGTCAGGCCCAGGTAGTCGCCGATGTCCTCGCGCGACATGCGCAGCTGGAAGCTGTTTGGCGAGTAGCCGCGCGCGGCGTAGCGGGTCGACAGGTTCAGCAGGAAGGTGGCGAAGCGCTGCTCGGCGCGCATATTGCCGAGGAAGAGCATGGCGTTCTGCTCGCGCATGATCTCCTGGCTCATGATGCGGTGGAAGTGGCGCAGCAGCTGCGGCACTTCGGCGAACAGTTCCTGCAGGCGGGCGAACGGAATCTCGCACACTTCGCTGTCCTCCAGCGCCACCACGCCGCAAGCGTGCTGGCCGCTGCCGATGGCGTCCATGCCCAGCAGCTCGCCGGCCATCTGGAAGCCGGTGATCTGCTGCTGGCCGCCGTGGTTGACGCGCGAGGTCTTGAAATGGCCAAAGCGCACCGCGTACAGGCTGTGGAAGGGCTGCTCCATGCGGCACAGGTTTTCGTCGCGCTCGACGCGGCGGCGGCGGCCGATGATCTTGTCGAGCCGGCCCATCTCGCTTTCGTTGAGCCCCTGCGGCAGGCACAGGTTCTTGAAGCCGCACATCGCGCACTTGATCTGGCTTGGGCTCGCCGTGCCGCCCGATGCGGCCAGTTGTAGATTCGTCGTCATGTCCATACTCCTTTTTGTGCAAGCCACCGCGTCGTGGCGATGGCTTTGGTATGGGATCAGTATCGACGATGGGGGGCGCGCTGCGCATCGGGCTTCGCTGCCCTGTCGTGTAGGGGGCGGCCGACAAAATCCTGTAGGGGATCCCCTACAACTAGATCAGGCCGTGCTCCAGCGCGTAGCGGGTCAGCTCGGCGTTGCTGTCCAGGCCCATTTTTTCCAGGATGCGCGAGCGGTAGGTGGTCACGGTGTTGGGGCTCAGGTGCAGGGCTTCGCCGATGCGCACCAGCGATTCGCCGGCCGCGATCAGCTTGAACACTTCCAGCTCGCGGTTGGACAGGGCCTCGTGGCCGGCGTTGCCGCCGCCGCCGATCAGGCTGGCCAGCTTCTCCAGCAAGGCCGGGCTGACGTGCTTGCCGCCCGAGGCGGCCTTGCGCACCGCCGCCACCAGCGTGGTGGTCGGGGCGTCCTTGATCAGGTAGCCGGCCGCGCCCAGCTTGAGCGCGCGCACCGCGTAGATATCCTCCGAATAGGTGCTCAGCATCAGCACGGCCAGCTTGGGCCGCTCGCTGCGCAGCTGCTTGAGCAGCTCCAGGCCGTTCTTGCCGGGCATGGTGATGTCGAGCAGCGCCACGTCGAACTCCTGGGCCATGACCAGCTGCAGCGCTTCCTGCGCGTTGCAGGCCTCGCCGTCGACGCGGATGTCGTCGGCCGAGCTCAGCATCAGGCGCACGCCGTTGCGCGCGATCGCATGGTCGTCGACCAGCAGCACGCGGATGGGATTAGTACTCATATTCGTCGTCCAATGGCAGGCGCAGCAGCAGGGTCGTGCCCTGGCCGGGCCGGCCGGTAATTTTCAATTCGCCGCCGAAATGGCGGCAGCGTTCGTGCATGCCCAGTATGCCCCAGGACTCGCGGTTGAGCAGGCGCTCGGCCGCGATGCCCTGGCCGTCGTCGCTGATGCGCAAGGTCAGCACGCCGTCGGCGTAGTCGACCTGCAGCGCGGCCTGGCTGGCGCCGGCGTGGCGCACCACATTGGTCAGGGCTTCCTGGGCGATGCGGAACAGCATCGTGCTGCGCCCGGCGTCCAGCTCCAGCTCGGCGGCGGCCGCGGCCACCGTGCACTGGCAGTGCAGTCCCGAGCGCTGCTCGACCTGCTCCGCATACCACTCCAGCGCGGCCCACACGCCCAGCTGGTCCAGCACGCTGGGCCGCAGGTCGGTGATCACGCGCCGCACCGTGGCGATCGCGTCCTGGGCCAGTCCGGCCGCCTCGGCCAGCAAGGGTTCGACCGGCGCGGCGGCCGCCTCGGCGCGCTCGATGCTGACCGCGATATAGGCCTTGATGCCGGTCAGCAGGCCGCCCAGCTCGTCGTGGATTTCCTGGGCGATGCGCTTGCGCTCGTTTTCCTTGATCTGTTCCTGGTGCGCCGACAGGCTGCGCAGCGCCTGCTGCGACGCCAGCAGGGCCTGCTCGCCCAGCTTGGTCTGGGTGATGTCGATCATGAGGCCCTGCATGAACAGCGGCTGGCCCTGCTCGTCGCGCACCAGTTCGGCCTGGTCGCGCAACCACAGCGCCCGGCCGTCGCGCGCGTGCACGCGGTATTCCAGATGCAGCGGCGTGCCGTCGCGGCGGCTGCCTTGCAGGGCCGCCAGCGCCGCCTCGCGCTGGTCCGGGTCGATCAGGCGGCCGTGCAGCGCGGCGTCGGCCAGCCACTCGGCAGGGCTGTAGCCCAGCAGGCCGATCTGCGGACTGATGTAGCGCAGCGCGCCGCTGCCGCCCAGTTCGGCGATATAGCTGATGGCCTGCATCTGCTCGACCAGGGTGCGGAACTGGGCCTCGACCCGGCGCTTGTCGTCCAGCAGGCCTTGCTCGCGCAGCATGCGGTGGATCGCGCCGGGCAGGAATTCCAGGTAGTAGCCGTCGACGTCCTTGACCAGGTAGTCGCGCGCGCCGCGCCGCATGGCCCCGGCCGCCACGGCGGCGCTGTCGGCGCCGGTCAGCATCATCACCGGGACGCGCTGGGCGGCATCGTCCTCGTACAGGTGGGCCAGGAACTCCAGGCCGGTCAGGTCGGGCAAATGATAGTCAAGCAGGATGCAGTCGGGACGTTCGCTGCGGGCCAGCTCCAGGCCCAGCTCGCCGCTGTCGGCCTCCAGCAGTTCGAACGCGGAGGCGGCGTCGGTGGCGGCGCCGGCGGCAGCGAAGGCGCGCCGGCAGGCCATGCGGTCGACCGCGTCGTCTTCCACGATCAACACGCGCACGGGGCTGTTCACGGCATCTCGCTGATGGTCCAGTACAGGTCGATCGAGCGCATCATCTCGACGAAGCGGCGGTAGTCGACCGGCTTGGCCATGTAGCCGGCCACGCCCAGGTCGAAGCTGCGCACCTTGTCCTGCTGTTCCTCGGACGTGGTCAGCACCACCACCGGGATCCGGCGCAGCGCCGGGTCGAGCTTGATCTGCTGGAGGAACTCGATGCCGTTCATGATGGGCATGTTCAGGTCCAGCAGGATGATGCAGGGCCGCTCCTGCGTCGGGTCGCGCAGATAGGCCAGGCCCGCCTCGCCGTGCTCCATGCTGACCACCGCGTTGCCGACATGGATTTCCTTCAGCGCGCGCCTGATGGTCATGATGTCGACGTGGTCGTCCTCGACCAGCAGGATGGGTTTGTTACTGACTTTCATGCAGGGCTTCCTGTTCGGGATAAGTGGGCGGCGGACTTGGGCAGCGTGAACCAGAAGGTGCAGCCCTGCCCCATCTGCGATTCGAGCCAGATGCGTCCGTGGTACATTTCAACGATTTTCTTGGCCAGCGCCAGGCCGACGCCGGTGCTCTCGACCCGGTCGCGCGAGGCCAGCGTCTGGAACAGCTGGAAGATGCGCTCGAAGTGGCGGGTCTCGATGCCGGGACCGTTGTCGCGCACGCTGAAGCGCCAGTGGCTGCCGTCGTCCTCGCAGCCGATGTCGATCACGCCGTCGGCCTTGTCCATATACTTGATGGCGTTGGAGATCAGGTTGTGGAACACCTGCTGGATGCGGGTCGGCTCGATCAGCACCGTCGGCAGCGCCGGCGCCACCGTGACGCGGAACTGCGGCGGCGGCGCCAGCAAATCCACCACGTCCACCAGCAGCTGGTTCAGGTCGACCGGCAGCTGCGCCTCGCGCACCCGGCCCACGCGCGAGTATTGCAGGATGCCGTCGATCAGGCTGCTCATCCGGTGCACCCGGTTGATCAGCAGCCGCATGTGCTCCTTGCCCTCGTCGTTGAACTGATCGGCGTAGTCGGTGGCCAGCCAGTCGGCCAGCGAGCCAATGCCGCGCAGCGGCGCCTTCAGGTCGTGCGACACCACATAGGCGAAGTTGGTCAGCTCCTCGTTGGCGCTGCTGATCTCCTGCATCAGGCGGCGGTTGTGCTCCTCCACCTGCTTACGCTCGGAAATGTCGCGCACCATGCCGGTGAACATGCGGCGCGCGCCCAGCTGCATCTCCACCACCGACAGCTCCATCGGGAACACGCTGCCGTCCTTGCGCAGGCCCTCCACCTCGCGGCCCTTGCCGATGATGCGCTTCTCGCCGGTGTCGCGGTAGTGCGCCAGGTAGGCGTCGTGCTGGCGGCGGTGCGGCTGCGGCATCAGCATCGAGACGTTCTGGCCGGCCGCTTCGGCCTCGGTGTAGCCGAACAGCCGTTCTGCGGCCGGATTGAGCCGCTCCAGCACGCCCAGCTCGTCGATGGTGATGATGGCGTCGACCGCGGTCTCGAAGATGGCGCGCATGCGCGCCTCGCTTTCCTGCAGCGCCTGTTCGGCCAGCTTGCGCTCGGTGACGTCGCGCACCGTGGCCAGCACCATCTGCAAGCCGTGCGAGGTGCGCAGCGGCGACAGGCTGACCTCGACGCCGAACTCGTGGCCGTCGCGGTGGCGTCCGAACAGCTCGGCGCCCGCGCCCATCGCGCGCGCGCGCGGCTGCCCGAAGAATTCGCCCCGCTGGGCCACGTGGGCGGCATGGAAGCGGGCCGGCACCAGCGCCTCCAGCGCCAGCCCGTGCATCGCGCCGGGGCCGTAGCCGAACAGCCGCTCCAGCGCCGGATTGGCCAGTACGATGTTGCCGGCCTGGTCAACGATCAGCATGGCCTCGGTGGCCGACGCCAGCAGCCATTCCAGGCTCAGGCCCTCTATCCCAAGATTTTTCAACAGCGCATCCCGTAAAACGATGCCCATCCGGCATCCAGACCTAAATCATACGATTGAATGCCCCGGAACACAAAAAAAAATGCCTGATTGTCAATCCGGCCAGCCGTACCCGAAGTATTCCCGGGCATTTTGATCTGGATCAACGGCCCCTACAGACGGCGCCCCGGCATGGCCTTACAGTGGCGCCATGAATCCGTCACTCCCACCCGAACAGGAATGGCTGGCCGCGCGCCTGCAGCGCCTTCGCGGCGAGCTGCAAGCACAGCTGCGACGGCGTTTGACGCCTGCGCCGCAGGCGCTCGCGCCGCTCATCCTCAACGGCGCGGCAACGCTGGACGACCCGGCAGTGATCCGCCAGTTGCCCGCTTGCGACCTGGTACGGCTGGCCGAGGAACTGGCCGCCATGCGCAGCGTCGATGCCGCTTGCGCCCGCCTGGCCGACGGCAGCTATGGCCGCTGCCTCAACTGCGGCGCGCCGATCGCGCCGGAGCGTTTGCGGGTCCAGCCCACCGCGCTGAAATGCCTGCCGTGCCAGGAAGCACACGAGCAACGGCCGCACCGAGGCATGCCTGGGTGACCTTGCGCGACAGCAGATACCAGCCCAGCTGACGGCGAATCTCTTCCGGCGGAGGCGGCGGTTCCAGCGCCCCGTGGATACGTCGCGCCATGTATGCGCGCACGGCTTCTTTCGATGGATGCGTGGTAGCGATCATATGCGTCGCCGGCGATCGGCCGGCGCCTCGGTAAAAATCGTCAATACCGTTTATACCCGAACCGAGGCCCCGGGTTTTGGGACAGCGCTGCCAGCCGCCTGCCCGCGCCGATATGACATCGGCGTTACAAAGTGCGTATTTTCATCCTGTATTAACCGCTAGTATGTTGGCTCTTCATACGAAGGCAACAAAAAACACCGTGGGGCCGCTGCACCTTGCAAGGACAAGCAACCGATCAAGACACTATGCCAATAGAATCAACGCCGCCAAGCCCCAAGCAGCTAAGCTATGCCACTGCAATTCGCAATACACTCGGCGACGCCATCGACCAGGCGGAATTTGAGGCCGCCAGCACAGACGTCCAGCGGTGCGGCCTCTTCATCACGAAGCACAAGGACGCCTACGCCGCCCTCCGCGCCAGCCAGGAGCAGGCCAGGGAGCAACGATCGCGCCAGGAACTATGGGGCGATCTGGACGGCATCGGTTGCCTCACTCCGCACATGCGCGCCACCATCGCCGCCGCGGCAACCACCGTGGAAAAAAAGGCGCTGGTCAAGGAAATCAAGAAGGCCGGCAAGAGCGGCTTCGCCCGCCTCGATCCAAGCCAACTCAATACAACCGCGGAAAAGCTGATCGGCTACTGGATTGAAGGCTTGCAAAGCACCGCGTTCGAGGCCATGGGGAAACTCCCCAATTTGGTCGGTGCTCCTGACCGTACTTTTGCCTACGCCGACATCGGTTCCATGTTGTCGACGCTCCCCGGCGACGCTCTGCAATTCGACCAGCCACAAGCCCCCGTTCGCCATCTGGTCTTGAAATTGATTTATGAGAAAACCGCCGACAACAAAGCCCCGGTTGTCCTTGGCGTGCTGCCGCTGGCGGCAATCAAAGATCCGCAGCAGGCGCTGGGCTACCGGTGGGCCCCCACGCGCGAACGGACGCCGCAGTTCAATCGCGACCTGCTAGGTGAGACAAGCAGATTGCCGGGGCTGTTCCTCAACCATGTGGACGCCTACGACAACTGGTGCCTGGAGCAAATCCTGATCGGCGAGAATGACGAGCCGGAATCCGACGCCACATTGAATCTGCAAGCCGCCCTGGCCCTGTGGGACCAGGCATTCGCCATCCTGGCCGAGCCTGGCCACGGCGGCGTCGACGGCTGGATACGGCGCTTCATGGCCGGTCGCAGCCAGGCATGGCAAACCAGGAAACTGCGGCCCGTCTTCAGCCTGGTCGACGGCGGGGCTGTCAGCGGCAGCTCGCTGCATGTCTGTAACGCCTACCGGCAAGTGCTGGCCGAGCCTGAATTGCTGGCACAAGCGGAACTGGCGCTGTTTGCGCGCATCGCCGACACCGTGACGTTGCAGCCGCACCGCTACGACACCGCCGAACAGGGACTGAACCCGGACCACATCGCGCGCTATGCCGGGCATATGGATTCCTGCAAGGACGGCAAGCGCTCCGCCTTCGCGCTGGACCCGGCCCAACGCGACGCCCTGATCGCGCTGGCGATGACCGCCGATGGCGAACTGCTGGCCGTGAATGGACCGCCCGGCACCGGCAAGACCAGCCTGCTGCGCGGCGTGATCGCCAGCGCATGGGTCGCCCCCCTGCTCACCGAGGCGTCGCATCCGCCCTGCCCCTTGCTGCTGGCGTGCGCCGCCACCAACCAGGCTGTGACCAACATCATTTCCAGCTTCGACGAAACACCGGGGCCGCGGCTCTTTGACACCGATGGTGAATTTTTAGCGGAAAGCACGGCAGGGGTCGACAACCGCTGGCTGCCCTACCTGGGCTCTTACGGCTGGTATGTCCCCGCCAACCTGGCCGGCACGGTCTTGACGGACTATGCCGCCTATCAGCTCCTTTGGCGCAAGAGCGCGCATTTGCCCTGGGAATTCCAAGCGGTCGCCGCCCCGTTCGGCCAGCTCACCACCGGCCAGCTGGAGGCCGGCTATCTGCTGTGCGCGCAACAGCATTTTGGCGCCCGGCTCGATATGCCCACCGTCCTGCAACGCCTGCGCGACCAGGTCCAGCTCGGCGAGCAACACATGGCGGACTTGCAGGCGGATATCGAGCAATGGCTGGATCGACTGCGCCAGCTCACGCGCACCGCGCCATGGACCGAACACGATCAGGATCTGGCAGACCAATTGCTGCTGCAGGCCGAACCGCTGTCCGGCAAGTCGGGGCGGTGCGCTCAGCTGCAACTGGATGTCGCCCGTTACGAGCTCGCCATCGACGGGCTGGCGCGCTTTAACGACTTCCATGCCATCGACACGCAATACCGGACGCTGTTGGCGACTCTGGCGCCGGACGACCCGCTGCGCACCGACACCGACTTTGCCTCCATCGCGCGGCAATCCGGCGATCTGCAGGCATTGGCCGCCGAGCTGGAAAAAACCCGCCACCTCAACTTCACGCAACGCCTCAAGGCGGCGGTATCCCAGCTGTTCCATGGCGACGCCACCAGGCGGCGCTGGGACGCCCTGCGCGACGCCATGCATGCCGTCAACCTCGAGGCCGGCGAGGGACGGCCCGATCTGGACGCCTGGAGCAATGCCATCGCCCAGCGGCAGCGCCAGCTCAAGCTCGCCCTGCAGCGCGCGGCAGCGGAGGGCATGCGGCTCCACCTGCAGCGCCTCGGCGTCAAACTGAGCGCGACGCCGGACTACGCCAGCGTCTGGCCATCCGAACTTGAACTGCATCGCCTGGCGCTGCGCGAACAGCGCGCCAGGCTGATGCTCGAACTCGATGCGACCGGCACCACGCTTGCCGGCATCAATGCCCGGCGCAGCGCACTCGAGCAACGCAGAAAGGTGCACGCCCAAGCCTGCCTGGAGGTCGAGCAGGCCGATGCCGCGCTGTGCGCAACGCTGGCGCGCTGGCCCGCCCCGGCGGAGTCCACCCACAAGCTGCGGCGCGTGATGCAACGCGGCTACGAGCTGAGCCGAACCGGCGCGCGCGCCGCCGCCGGCCTCGTTCAACACCAGTTCGACCTGCAGCGGCACGTCCAGGACTGGCTGGACAGCCATGTGCGCACGCGCCTGTTCCATTACGCCGCGCGCTATTGGGAGGGGCGTTACATCGTCTCGCGCATCGAGGAGGCGGCAAGACTGCGCCAGGACCCCGACGACGTGCCGTCCAGCCAGGCGCAGTTGCGCCAGCTCGCCATGTTGGCGCCGGTGTTCGTGGTCACCGCCTACTCGGCGCCTAAACTGATGCGGCGCAGCCTGCGCAATGTGCAACAAGACCTGCCACCCTACCTGTTCGGCGAAGCAGATCTGCTGATTGTCGACGAAGCGGGCCAGGGCACGGCGGAAATTGGCGCCAGCGCCTTCCTGTTTGCCCGCCGCGCCATCGTCGTTGGCGATACCGCCCAGCTGGAACCGGTATGGAGCATGGGGCCCTCGCCCGATCAAGCGCTGGTGCACCGCTACCGGCTGGCGCCCGGCGCGCTCCCCGCGGACCAGACCGGCTACCAGGCGCTGCTCCCGACCGGCGTCCTGCTGGCGCGCGGCAGCGTCATGCGGATGGCACAGCGCGCCACCACCTGGGCCAATCCCGCCTTCCCTGGCGCGCCGGGCCTGACCTTGAGCAACCACTACCGGTGTCTGCCGGCCATTATCGATATCTGCAACCGCATGGTTTACCGCGACGCGCTACAGGTCGCAACCACGGCGCCGGACCAGCTTTGGCGGCCTGAACTGGCACGCCTGGGCTTCCTGGTGACCGCCCCCGTCAGCGACACCAAGAACCCGGCCGGCTCACGCCACAACCCCGGCGAGGCCGCCTGTATCGCACACTGGGTACACGAGAACCATGCCAGCCTGGTGCGGCACTACAGCAAGAAAACGCCGGTCGCACTGGAAGACATCCTGGCCATCGTCACGCCTTACAGCGGCCAGAAACGCGGCCTCAAGCAGGCCCTTGCCAGACAATACGGACTGGCGTTTGACGAGTACGACCGCGATGCCATCTATAACAAACTGACCATCGACACCGTCCACACCTTGCAAGGCGCGGAGAAGCAGATCGTCATCTTTGCCATGGTGGACACCTGCGATCCGCACAGCCTTCAGTTTTATGACAAGGGCTCCAACCTGATCAATGTCGCCGTTTCGCGCGCCAAAGAGATGTTCATTGTCGCCCTGTCGCAAAAGGCCGTCGACTACGCGCGCGCCCTCGACCCCAATCAACTGAACAAGCCCAGCGACTATTTATGGCAAGCGGCCGTCACCCGGGGCTCCCGCCTCAACCAGCGCCACCTGATCGTGGTCGAATCCCCCAATAAGTGCGCCCTGCTCAAACAGGCCCTGGGCAACAGCATCGAGCTGGAGGTGCTGGCCACCGAGGGCCACATCGCCGAACTGGCCGCTCCGGAGCAGTGGCATGCGCTGACCGCCAGGCAGCCGTGCTGGGGCGACCTCAGCGCCGCCGGTGAAAAAGTCTTTGCCGCGATCCAGACGCTGTGGCCGGATCTGGCATCCTGTTACCTGGCCACCGATCCCGATCCGGAAGGCGAAGCCATCGCATGGCACATACTGCGCATCCTGCGCACGCGTCAGTGCAATGGCGAGATTGCCAGCGAAAACAGCAAGGCGCCGCGCATCAAACGCATGCGCTTCTACACCCTGGAGGCCGGGGAAATACGGCGCGCCCATGCCAGCGCAGCCGACGGACTGGACGCCGGCATGGTCAAGAGCGCGCTCGCGCGCACCCTGCTCGACCACCTGATCGCCACCGAATATCCTCAACGCATCGGCATGGGGCCAGCCAACGCCTACGCCCGCGGCATCGGCCGCGTGCAACTGGGCGTACTCGATCTGGTGCACTGCGCGCAGTGCGCCGGCGCCAGCTACGCCGTGGCTGTGACCATCCGGCTGGCCGACGGATCGCAGCTGCGCAGCTACGCGCTCGCGCCGCCGGCAGCCGCCGGACAGGCCGCGACCGTCTGGCGCAGCCGGCAGCGCAGCACCGCCGACGAGGCCGCCGCGCGCATCCAGGAAAAGCTGCGCCGGCATCCGGTCGACGTCACATTGCAGTCGAGCAGTGCGCCATTGGTGCAACACCCGCCCTACCCGGGACTGAACACCGGGCGCATGCTGGCACTGGCGTGGCGCGCCGGGGGCCTCGCGCCGGGGCGCACCATGGCGGCCTTGCAGGCCCTCTATGAGGGGACGACCGAGCTGGCGCCGACAAGCGGCATCGCCGCCGGGGACAGATCATGAGCAGCACGCCCATTTCCGCCCACCCGATGCTCGAGCCGCTGGACTATGCGCTCAGCCCCGAACTGGCCGCCGCCCAGCTGCAGGGCGACCTGCTCTCCACCTACACCTGGATCTGGAACGCCGCCCTGGCCACCGCAATGGATGGTCCGGCGCTGCGGCCAGAAGCGCTGGAATGCCGCCTGAACTTCGGCCACGGCGATGATGCCGCGCAGCCGATCACCCTGCGCGCCCTGCAGCGCCTCTGCGTCGACGCCGGCTGGGGCAGCCTGCTCCCGTCCGAACTCCAACGTCTGAGCGGCGCCGACGCGGCGGCGCCATTGCCAGCCCTGCTGGCCGCCGCACTGGCGCAGACCGGCGCGGGCCGGCTTGACGGCCAAGGCTATCGCCAGCGCGACGCCGGGCAATGCGCCCCCTTGCTGCCGCTGCTTGCCGCGCCTGCCGACTGGCAAGCGCAGGCGACCACCATCGGCGCCTGCGGGCTCAGCGTGGACGAAGCGATCGAATCGATGGCGCAGCATGGCGTTGGCCGGCCCTCGACCTATGCCAGCCGCTTCCAGGCAGCGCTCGACAACGACTTGATCCAGGCGCATGACGGGCGCTTGAACGTTGGGGACTATGGCCGGCGGGTGCTGTCGGCCATGGCGGGCGGGCCCACCGTGGACGCCCGCTTCAGCAGCGAACTCGAAGACGCGCTGGCGTCGATAGAGACCAGCCCGTCGAAGGCTGGCGCCGCGCTGCGCGCATTCAGCGCGCGCGCCTTGGACGCCGTGCCCGACCTGGCCGACTGGCTCGACGAGCTGATCATTGACGGCGACAGTTTTGCATATGCCATGGCCAGGACCGAAGCCATGCTGCCGCCCGCCGACGGCTGGCAATCGTTCGCCCTGCCCGACGGCATGGCGCCGGAACAATTGGCCCGCGAATCCGCCGCGGCGCTGGCTCTGCGCGCCCAAATCGATCAACTGCTGGCCGCGCCGGACCCGAAACGCTGGCGACGCCTGCGCCCCCGGGACCGGGCCGCGCACCGCCTGGCCGTGCTGGGACTGTCGCCCGCTGTCGACGGCAACGACGGCTTGCTGCGCATGGCCGCGCGCGACATCGTCCTGCGTTGGTGGATCGATCTTGCGCCGCAGGAAGCGCCGCTCAGCGAAAGCGAACTGGAACAGCCGCGCCTGGCACTGCTTGCGCCGGACACGGCGACGCAGCTACGTGACCTTGCCCTCCAGGTCCAGCATGTACTTTAGACCAGCGGGACTAGCACACTAATGGGCTTCATCAATTACCCCAGAACGGCCGCGGAACTGCGCGAAGTTTTATCGTTGGGCTACCACGAAGTGCTGCGCCTGTTGCGCGAGAAGAAGCTGCGCGTCAATCTGCGCGGCTTTCTGAAGCATGTCTTCCAGGAACGGCGCCACGACGACCACGCGATCGACAAGCTCAACAACAAGCTGTTCGCGTGGCAAGAACAACGGCGGCAAGCCGGTCAAGCCGATGCGGCGCTGGTCTATCATCATAGCGGCGTCAGGATGCTGCATGGCTTCCGGATCGTCATGGTTCAGTATGAGCGCAAGGCCGACCGCGTCGTCTATGAACAACAACGCGAGCGTGAATTCAACACGGTCCGCAGGGCCTGGATCAAGGAGATCGCGCTTACCCATGCGCAGGAATTGGCCGCCGCCGGCCTGGCCGCGAAGGAAATCCAGCAAATGGCCAAGTACGGCAAAACCCCGCGCGACAGTGACGGCAAGGCCTATCAAGTCCATCACCGCACGCCGCTGGATGACGGCGGCAATAATGCGCACGCCAACCTGATCCTGATACGCGACGACGTCGAACACCGCGCCGTGCACGGCTATTACAATCCCGCCGAGCTCAAGATCGACCGCCTGGCCTACGGCGCCAGTGCGCCGGTTGCATTAGCCGTGCCGCCGGCGGACACTATCATCTACCCCAACCCGGCGCTCGGCTATGTGTCCGAGATCGTACCGCACGCGGACTTTTTAGATATCTATCATGACGATTGAATCCCTGGTCGACCAAATGACCGCCGAGCTGGCCGACCTTCCCGCCGCCTCCATCCCGTCGCCGTGCAGCGAGGCCACCATCAGCGCCACGGCCAGCGCCTTTGCCGCCGAGTTCGGCCATGACCTGCCGCTGGCCTACCAGCGCGTGCTGCGGCGCGCCAACGGCGTCCAGCACAACGGGCTGGTGATATGGCCAGCGGTCTTGCCGGCACCGCTGTTCCACGACACCGTCATCAGCGCCAACCGCGATTTGCGCGACAGCTTCTCGGACGATTTCCTTTATTTCGGTTCGATGGATGAAGAGCTCTACGTTTACGATGTGCGCTCCAGGCTGTACTGCGCCATTGAATACGTCGGACGTCCGGTGTGGAAGCGTTTCGCCGATGCGGAAGAAATGATCGGATTCATGCTGGCGCGGGCATGGGGCTAGCGCCGCAACAGCCCGGATCGGCCGGCTAACCCGGCTTGCCGTCCACGCGCCGCCTGGCCAGGTATGGCGCGTACACCCGGACGTACAGGCAAAACGCGCCGGTCCAGCACAGCGCGCTGAACACCAGCAGCGCCGGCCCGTTGTCCCAGCCCAGCGCCGACAGCACCCGGCCCAGGGCGCTCAGCTGTATCAGGCCGAACATCGCTGTTTCCCCGCGGCCCGCGCGCAGCGGCCGGCCGGTATGGCCCAGCGTGGTGCGCGTCATCATGCCCAGGATCAGGCCGGCCATCGAGCCCACCGTCAGCGCATGGAAGCCGGCGCTGGCGCTGACCATTTGCCAGCGCGACAGCACCAGCAACAGCAGCCCGGCGGCGATCCACGCATACGACAGGTGCATGATCCACAGCAGCGGATAAGCGCCGGTGCGCAGCGCCTGCCAGCGCCACAGGCGCAGCAGCACCAGCGCCGCCGCGGCCACGCCCAGCGGCGTGACCAGCCAGGCCGGAACGGCCGCGATCCAGGCCAGCGCGAAGCCGGCGACCAGGCCCAGCGACCAGCGGTCCAGCCGGGGCTGGACCAGCGGCGCGCTGCCGGGCGCGCCATTGCGGGTGAACATGGGGATGATGCGGGTGCCGATGGCCGCCTCCATCAGCACGATGACCAGGATCGCCGCCTGCACCGGCGCGATCGGCGACGCCGTCAGCCAGCCCAGCGTGATCGCGTGGAAGACGCCGTTGGCGGCCGCCATCAGGGCAAGCAGGCCGACCAGGAAGTAGTTGCGCTTGTTGCCGGATTTGTGCAGCACGCGCCACAGCGGCCACGCCGCCGCCGGCAGGAACAGCCAGTCGACCACGGCGCCGGCCAGCGGCGGCGCCATCAGCATCGCCAGCCGCCCCAGCAGCCACAAGGCCACCAGCGCCGCCAGCCGGCTGCGCACCGGCGTCCACGAGCCGGTCCAGTTGAACGCGGCGGTGTAGAGAAAACCGACCACCACCGCGGCCGCCATGCCGAACACCATCTCGTGCATATGCCAGTTGAAGCCCACATGCAGCCAGGCGGCGTCCGCGCTCCACCAGCCCAGGTAGCGCAGCATCCACAGCGGTATCGCCAGCGCGGCAAACCCCGCCGCCGCCAGATAGAAAGGCCGGAAGCCCAGTCCCCACAAGGGGTGGCTGCTGTCCCACGCGGCACCGGTGCCGGCGGGTTCTTCGATTTGAAGCAAGCTCATGATCTACATCCTGTAAGAGTACGTGCCATTGTCGGCGCGGCCGCGCGCGGCGTGAAGGCCGGCGCCTGCATTGCATAACCTGGATCAAGAAAATCCAAAACACCTTCGCCCGTCGGCGTGCTTTGGCTTAGGCTGTCGTTGTGGTTTTCAATCGGGTTCAACATCAAAAGGAATGCTATGCAAACGGAACTTCTCATCGACGGCATGGACGGCGAAGCATGCGCCGACACCATCACCAAGCTGCTGACCGGCCTCGACGGTGTCAGCGATGTGCGCGTCTCGCTGCGCGACCGCCTGGCCAGCGCGCGCATCGACGAAACGCGCACCTCGCCGCACCGGCTGATGCGCATGCTGACGCTGGCCGGCTACCCCGCCAGCGTGCAGCCGGCGGAGGCGTCCGCCGCCACGGCCGGCGGCTGCTGCGGCGGTTGCTGCGGCGGCTGAGCTGAACGGCGCCTCAGGCGCCGTTGTTCAACCGTTGCTCAACCGGTGCTCGACCGCATACACGGCCGCCTGCACCCGGCTGCTCAGCTTGAGCTTTTTCAGCACGTTCTGCACATGGATCTTGACCGTGCTTTCGGCCAGGTCCAGCGTGCGCGCTATGCCCTTGTTGCTTTCGCCGCGCGCCAGGCAGTCGAGGATTTCCCGTTCGCGCGGGGTCAGCTTGTCGAGCTCGGAGGCCACCGCCGGCACCGCGCCCGACTGCAACTGCGCCACCAGCTTGGCCGTCATCGACTCGGCCAGCACGGTCTCGCCGGCGGCGGCGCGGCGTATCGCCCGCACCAGGAACTCGGTGTCGATATTCTTCAGCAGATAGCCGCTGGCGCCGGCCTTCAGCGCCACGCTCAGGTCTTCCGCGTCCTCCGACACGGTCAGCATCACCACCGCGCTGTCGGGACTGTCCTGGCGCAGCAGCTCCAGCGTCTCCAGCCCCGACATGCCCGGCATGTTCAGGTCCAGCAGGATCACCTGCGGCTTGAGCTGCTGCGCCCGCTTGACGCCCTCGAAGCCGTCGGCCGCCTCGCCCACCACGGCAAACTCCGGGTGGCGCTGCAGCAGCGAGCGTATGCCGCTGCGGAACAGCGTGTGATCGTCGACCAGCAACACGCTGATCGTACTTGCTTCCTTGTCCATCCACTCCCGCCTTTCTTGATAGGGTTAGGCCGCGCGGCGCTGGGCGCGCGGCAGGCGCAGCAGCACCTCGGTGCCGGCGCCCGGCGCCGACCGCAGTTGCAACTGCGCGGCGATGCGCTGGGCGCGCTCGCGCATGATGTTGACGCCGACATGGGCTTCGCCCTGGGTCTCCAGCGCCGCCAGGTCGAAGCCGTGGCCGTTGTCCTTGACGCTGAGCGCGAAGTCCTGCTCGTCCGTCAGCCGCACCCACACCTGGCTGGCTGACGCGTGCTTGCGCACGTTCGACAGCGCCTCCTGCACGATGAACAGCAATTGCAGCTGATGCTCGCGCGGGAACGGCGCGCCGTCGGAATCGGCGCTGAAATCGACCGCGATGCCGCTCTGGCGCCGGAACTTGTCGACCACCGTCTCCAGCGACGTCACCAGGTTGCCCTCCTGCAGCCGGGTGCGGAAGTTGTGCAACAGCTCGCGCACATCCTGGTAGCTCTCCTCGACGCCGGCGCGCAGGGCCGGCACGATGCTCTCCACCTCGTCCATGCGCTGGCGCTGCAGCGACTGCTCCAGCATCTGCACCTGCAGATTGAGGAAGTTCAAGCCCTGGGCGATGCTGTCGTGCAGGCCCTGGGCGACCAGGTTGCGCTCTTCCGAAATGGCCAGCTCGCGCTCGCGTCCCTGCAGGCGCTGGTTCTCGATCGCCGTCCCCAGCAGTTGGCCCAGCGTTTCCAGCAGCGCCGTCTGGGCCGCCGTAAACGTGGTCGGGGTGCGGAAGTGCAGGTTGAAAAAGCCCATGTGCTGGCGCTGCGCGAAAATGTGGAAGATCGAAATCGTGGCGAAGCCCTCGCGGTGGCATTGCAGCATGTGGCCGCCGTCGCGGCGCCGCAGGTCGTGGATCACCGCCAGCTTGCTGACCACCGCCTCGCCGCACAGGCACTCGCCCACCTTCAGGCAGCGCTCGCCCTCGACCAGCTGCTCCGAGATCCCCTGGTGCACCAGCATGTGCAGGTTGCCGCGCAGCGGGTCCAGGATGCGCACCGAGCCGCCGTCGGCGCGGAAATATTCGCTGATGCGCTGCAGGAAGCCCTGGCACAGGGGTTCGGCCGCCTGCGGCTGCTGCAGGAAGGAGGCGACGTCGTACAGCAGCGCCAGTTCGCGGTTCTGCAGTTCCAGCTCGCTTGTCTTGAGCTGGACCCGCTGTTCCAGGTTGCTGTAGGAATCCTGCAGCTTGTCGGCCATCTGGTTGAAACCATGCGCCAGCTGTCCGAACTCGTCGTTGCTGTCGACCTCCAGCCGCACGCTGAAATCCTGCTCGCGCATGCGCTCGATGCCGCCCTGCAGCCGCGTCACCGGCGCGACGATCATGTCGAACAGCAGGTAGATGATGCTGACCGTGCCCACCAGGGCCAGCGCCAGCAACAGCAGTTGCGAGGCGCGCAGCCAGAAGGTGCGGCTTTCGCTGTCGCGCTCGATGCGGTGCACCAGCTGGTCGACGCGCTGGACAAACTGCTCGCTGCGCTCACGGATCAATTTCTGTTGGGCGCCGTCGCGCGGGCCGGCCGCCAGCAGGCCGCGCACCGGCGGGGCCAGCTCGGCCTGCCATTGCTGCTGCACCTCGGCATAGGCGCCGCGGATCGCCGCGGTCGGCGGCAGGAACAGCGGCCGTTGCGGATCGCCCCGGCGCAACTGATCCAGCGTGCGCTCCATCCGCGCCAGTTGCTCGCCCAGCTGCCGGCTGTCGGCCGCGCCGCCGTCGTGCTGCGCGGCCAGCAGCGCCAGGCGGTAGCTGTCCATGCGCAGGCTGCCGGCCACGTTGATGGCGGCGGCGCTGCCCTCCAGCTGCCAGGACAACAGCAGCGTCGAACCGATCACGACCAGCGCGATCGCAAGAAAACCCAGCAACAGGCCGACGATGCGGGTCGACAGTTTCTGCCAACCGGCGAACAGTCCTGGCTTCAACATGGCAACTCCTGGTATCTGTGACAACGGCTGAGTATACACGCCCGGCTTGCCCATCTAACCGCCGGTCTGCGACATGAAGCGCACGATCTTGGTCGGTTCCCGCCCGAAGTCATGCTGCTGGGGCTTGAGTTCGATGGCCTCGCGGATCGCCTGCTCCAGTTCGGCGTCGCTGGCGCCACCGCGCAACAGCGGGGCCAGCGGATATTGCTGCTCCTGGCCCAGGCACAGGTACAGGGTGCCGTCCACCGCCAGCCGCACCCGGTTGCAGGTGGCGCAGAAATGCTGCGACAGCGGCGTGATATAGCCGATGCTGGCGCTGCCGTCGGCGGTGGACCAGTAGCGCGCCGGCCCGCCGCCCAGCTCCAGCGCCTGCGGCACCAGCTGGAATTTCTCGGCCAGCCGCTGCTGCACCGGCGCCAGGTTCAGGTAGGAGGTGTTGCGGCCGGTCTCGCCCATGGGCATGACTTCGATCAGGCGCAGCACGAAATGTTGTTCAATGCAGAAGGCGGCCATCGCCTCGATCTCGGCATCGTTGACGCCGCGCATGGCCACCATATTGATCTTGATCGGCGCCAGCCCCGCCGCCTTGGCGGCCTGCAAGCCGTCCAGCACGGCCGGCAGGCAGTCGCGCCCGGTGATGCCGGCCATGCATTCGCGGTCCAGCGTATCGAGGCTGACGTTGACGCGGGTGATGCCGGAAGCGGCCAGCGCCTCGGCGTGGCGCGCCAGCCGGGTGCCGTTGGTCGACAGCGACAGGTCGCGCACGCCGTCCAGGCTGGACAGGCGGGTCGCCAGTTGCGGCAGGTTGCGGCGGGTCAGCGGCTCGCCGCCGGTGAGGCGCACGCGCGTGGTGCCCAGGCGGGCGAAGGCGGCCACCACCCGCTCGATCTCGTCGAAAGTGAGCCAGTCGGGCGGGTCCTCGTAGCCCTTGAAGTCCTTGGGCATGCAATAGGTACAGCGCAGATCGCAGCGATCCGTGACCGACACCCGCAGATAGTCGATCGATCGACCAAAACGGTCGCTTAACATCGTCGCTCTCCTGTCATGATGGTTGTGATGTCATTGTAGCGGCCGGCAAGCGCCCTGCCACTGGGCATGACGGCTTAGCGGGCCTAGTCCGAAATGACTAGATAGCCCCCGTCGTTCCCGCGCAGGCGGGAACCCATAGGCCGCCTGCTCCAGCCACGACGCATGGATTCCCGCTTTCGCGGGAACGACCACTTATCTACTGCACCAGCGGCGACTGCGCGCCCTCCAGCTCCACGCCGGCGATGTCGGCCCGGCCCACCAGGATGTGCAGGTACTGGTGCAAGGCGCGCTGCCACGACTGGCGGCGCAGCTCGTCGGCGATCTGGGCCTGGACGGCGGCAAACGGCACCACCGCGCCCTCCCCCCGCCGCCGCGCCTGCACGATGTGCAGGCCGAAGCGGGTCTCCAGCAGGCGCCCGGCCAGCTCGCCCGGTTGCAACCTGAACAACAATTCGTCGAATTCCGCCACGCACTGGCCGCGCGCCAGCTGGCCCAGGCTGCCGCCGACCGCGCCCGACGGGCAGTTCGAATACTGGCGCGCCAGCTCCTCGAACCGCTCCGGCCGCGCCTGCAGCTCCGCCAGGATCAGCTCGGCCGTCTGGCGCAGCAGCTCCAGCGGCGCCGCCGGCGTCACCTGGAACAGGATGTGGCGCGCCTCGACCAGGTCGCCGCTGCGGAAGCGCTGAGCCTTGCTCAGGTAGTAGCGCAGGCAGCTGGCTTCGTCCGTTTCCGGCACCGTGACCTCCTGCGCAAACAGGGCTTCGATGCGCTGGTCGTCGTCGGTGCCGGCGATGCCCAGCCGGTCCGCCTCCTGCAACAACACGGTGCGCAGCACCACCTCGTGCACCGCCTGGCGCAGCGGGTTGTCCGCCTGCGCCTGGTGCGGCAGTTCCGCCGCGATGGCGCTGTCGTCGATGTCGACGCCGTTCACTGCGATACCCATGATCTTCTCCTTAGCGTGGACGCACCAGTTGATAGGCGCGGCTCAGGTAGGTGACGGCGCCGAAGCCGCTCCACACGTGCACCAGGCGGGTGAACGGGAAGATCGCGAACAGCGACATGCCCATGAACAGATGCAGCTTGAACACCAGCGGCGCGTCCTCGATGAAGCCGGCGGCGTCGCCGCGCAGCGTGACCACGTGCTGCGCCCAAGTCATCAGCTGAACCATCATATGGCCGTCGAGGTGCGAGGCCGAGGCGAAGATCGAGGACAGGCCGAGCAGCAAGGTGGCCAGCAGCCACCCCAGCACCAGCTTGTCCTTGAAGGTGCTGCGGGCCCGCACCCGCTCGTTGCTCAGGCGGCGCGCGACCAGCATCAGCAGGCCGACCAGGCACAGCGAGCCCATCACGCCGCCGGCCACCATCGCCACCAGCTGCTTGGCGCCGTGGGTGACGCCCAGCGTGTCCCACACCCACACCGGGGTCAGCAGGCCGGCCATGTGGCCAAAGAACAGGCCCAGCACGCCGATGTGGAACAGCGGACTGCCCAGCCGCAGCATGCCGCTGTTGAGCGTCTGGCTGGACTCGGACTTCCAGCTGTACTGCTCGCGGTCGAAGCGGATCAGGCTGCCGACCAGGAAAATCGCCAGCGCGATATAGGGATAGATGCCGAATAAAAATTGATTTACGTAGTTCATGGTGTGCTCCTCAATGACGCTGTGGCGCCGCCGCCTTCGGATAAAAATGGACCGGATGTGCGCCGCCGGCCAGCGTGGGCGCCAGCAGCGGTTCGATGCCGTCGGCGCCGGGGCCGAAGGTTTCCAGCGCCTCGTCCATGTCGCGCACCGGCGGCTCGCTCAGTTCCTCTGCCGCCACCGGCGACAGGGTCTGCAGCAGGTCGAACAGGCCCGCGTACGGGCTGCCGTTGGCGCGCAGCTTGCGGCCGATGTAGGCCAGCACATGGATGGCGTCGCCCAGCATGCGCTCGGCCTGTTCGTTCTCCAGCTGCGACAGGAACTCCAGGAACAGCGGCACGTAGTCCGGCAGGTCGTTGCCGACCATTTGAAGGCCGTGCTTGCTGTACTCGGCCATCAGGTCGACCATGGCCTGGCCGCGGTCGCGCGATTCGCCGTGGATGTGCTCGAACAAGTGCAGCGAGTGCGACGGGTTGCGGTCGAACGTCGTCACATACTGCAGCTGCAGGTCGATCAGCGCGGTGCGGCGCAGGTGCGCCAGCAGCTCCGCCACCGCCGCATGCCACTGCGGCAGCCTGTCGCGCAAGCGCTGCTCCAGCTCCGGCAGCTCGGCCAGCAGCTCCGGCTCCGGGTACAGCAGCAGGGCCGACAGCACGCTGTAGCCGAAGGCGCCGTCGCCGGCGCTGGCGCCGGTGTGGTCATGATCAGACATCGAGGTTCTCCTTTTTCTTACGCGATTTCGGCATCGAGATGAAGATCTCCGAACCATGCTTGCGTTTGCCGAACAGGCTGGCGTCGCTGACGCCGTCCGAGCAACCGTTGCCGAAGCTGAAGCCGCAGCTGCCCTTCTCGTTGAAGCTGTCCTCGGCCATCTCCTTGTGGCTGTTTGGAATCACGAAGCGGTCCTCGTAATTGGCGATGGCCATGATGTGGTACATGTCCTCGACCATCTCCGGCTCCAGCCCGACCTGCTTGAGCACCTCCAGGTCCGGCGTCGCCGCCACATGCTTGCTGCGCATATAGGCGCGCATCGCCAGCATGCGGTCCAGCGCGCGGATCACCGGCTGCTGGTCGCCCGCCGTCAGCAGGTTGGCCAGGTATTGCACCGGAATGCGCAGGCTGGCGGTGTCCGGCAGGATGCCGTTCTTGCCCATGCGGCCGGATTCGGCGGCGGCCTGGATCGGCGACAGCGGCGGGATGTACCACACCATCGGCAGCGTGCGGTATTCCGGATGCAGCGGGAACGCCACCTTCCACTCCACCGCCATCTTGTACACCGGCGAACGCTTGGCCGATTCCAGCCACGAGTCCGGGATGCCCTGGCGGCGCGCCTCGTCGATCACGGCCGGATCGTGCGGATCGAGGAACAGGCCCAGCTGCGACGGATACAGGTCGCGCGGATCGGCCACCGAGGCCGCCTGTTCGATCTTGTCGGCGTCATACAGCAGCACGCCGAGGTAGCGGATGCGGCCGACGCAGGTTTCCGAGCACACGGTGGGCTGGCCCGCCTCGATGCGCGGGTAGCAGAAGGTGCACTTCTCGGCCTTGCCGGACGACCAGTTGTAGTAGATCTTCTTGTACGGGCAGCCGGAGATGCACATGCGCCAGCCGCGGCACTTGTCCTGGTCGATCAGCACGATGCCATCGTCCTCGCGCTTGTACACCGAGCCCGACGGGCAGGAGGCGACGCAGGTCGGGTTGAGGCAATGCTCGCACAGGCGCGGCAGGTACATCATGAAGGTGTTCTCGAAGGTGCCGTACATCTCCTTCTGCATATTGTCGAACAGCTTGTCCTGGCTGCGCTGGGCGAATTCGCCGCCCAGGTCGTCCTCCCAGTTCGGCCCCCACTCGATCTTGTCCATCTTCTTGCCGGTCAGGACGGAGATCGGACGGGCGGTCGGCGGCGTCTCCGACAGCGGCGCGTTCTGCAGGCGCTCGTAGTCGTAGGTGAACGGCTCGTAGTACTCGTCGATCTGCGGCAGGTTGGGGTTGGCGAAAATCTGCGCCAGGATCTTCAGGCGGCTGCCCTGGCGCGGCTCGATCTTGCCGGCGTCGGTGCGGCGCCAGCCGCCGTTCCACTTGTCCTGGTTTTCCCATTCCTTAGGATAGCCAATGCCGGGCTTGGTCTCGACGTTGTTGAACCAGGCGTACTCGACACCGTCACGGCTGGTCCACACGTTCTTGCAGGTGACCGAGCAGGTGTGGCAGCCGATGCACTTGTCCAGGTTCAGCACCATGCCGATTTGTGCGCGAATTTTCATGCTTTGCTCCCAGTCTTTTCTTTCAACGGACCTTCCAGCCAGTCGACCTTGTTCATCTTGCGCACCAACACGAATTCATCGCGGTTGGAACCGACCGTGCCGTAGTAGTTGAAGCCCCACGACAGCTGCGCGTAACCGCCGATCATGTGGGTCGGCTTGGTGACGGCGCGCGTCACCGAGTTGTGGATACCGCCCCGCTTGCCCGACATCTCCGCGCCGGGCACGTTGATGATCTTTTCCTGTGCGTGGTACATCAGCGTCATCCCTTCCGGCACCCGCTGGCTGACGATGGCGCGGGCGGTCAGCGTACCGTTGACGTTGAATACCTCGATCCAGTCGTTGTCGACGATGCCGGCCGCCTTGGCGTCGGTCTCCGACAGCCACACGTGCGGACCGCCGCGCGACAGCGTAAGCATGCGCAGGTTGTCCGAGTACGTGGAGTGGATACCCCACTTCTGGTGCGGCGTGATGAAGTTCAGCGCGATCTCCTTGTTGCCGTTCGGCTGGGCGCCCAGCATGGCCGCCGTGGTCTTGGTGTTGATCGCCGGCTTGTACACACACAAACCCTCGCCAAAATCACGCATCCAGCGGTGATCCTGGTAGAACTGCTGGCGGCCGGTCAGCGTGCGCCAGGGGATCAGTTCATGCACGTTGGTGTAGCAGGCGTTGTAGCTGACCTCTTCCGACTCCAGACCCGACCAGGTCGGCGAGGAGATAATCTTGCGCGGCTGGGCCTGCACGTCGCGGAAGCGGATGCTGTCGTGCTCGCGTGGCAGCGCCAGGTGGGTGTGGTCGCGTCCGGTGATCTTGGACAGCGCATCCCAGGCCTTGACCGCCACGTGGCCGTTGGTTTCCGGCGCCAGCGACAGGATCATTTCAGCCGCGTCGATGGCGGTATCCAGGCGCGGCTGGCCTTGGGCGACGCCCGGTGCCGTCACCGTGCGGTTGATGCCGCGCAGGACCTCGACCTCATGGCCGGTCTTCCAGCTGATGCCCTTGCCGCCGTTGCCGATTTTCTCCAGCAGCGGGCCGATCGAGGTGAACTTCTGGTAAATCTTGGTGTAGTCGCGCTCGATCACGGTGAAGTTGGGCATGGTCTTGCCCGGCACTGGTTCGCACTCGCCGGCGCGCCAGTCCTTGGGATCGAACGGTTGGCCCAGTTCGCCCGGGGTATCGTGCATCAGCGGGGTCAGCACCAGATCCTGCTGGGTGCCGAGATAGGCGCCGCCGATTTCCTCGAACTTCCTAGCGATGCCCTTGTAGATTTCCCAGTCCGACTTCGACTGCCACAGCGGCTGCACCGCTTCCGACAAGGGGTGGATGAACGGGTGCATGTCGGACGTGTTCAGGTCGTCCTTCTCGTACCAGGTGGCGGTCGGCAGCACGATGTCGCCGTACAGGCAGGTGGTGGACATGCGGAAGTCCAGCACCACCAGCAGGTCCAGCTTGCCTTCGGCGGCTGGACGCACCTTGACGTCGCGCGGCTTGATGCAGTGGTCCTCGTCGCTCATCAGCGCGTTCTGCGTGCCCAGCAAATACTTCAGGAAGTACTCGTGGCCCTTGCCCGAGCTGCCCAGGATGTTGGAGCGCCACACGAACATATTGCGCGGGAAGTTGGCGGGATTGTCCGGATCGTCGCAGGAGAATTCCAGTTTCTTGTCCTTGATCTGGCTGACCGCGTAGTCGATAGGGTTGACGCCGGCTGCGGCTGCCGCACGGGTCACTTCCAGCGGATTGGTCTGCAGCTGCGGCGCCGATGGCAGCCAGCCCAGGCGCTCGGCCTTGGCGTTGTAGTCCAGCAGCGTCATCGGTGCGACGTCGTCGCCGGCCGTTGGCGAGGCGATTTCCTCGGTGTGCAGCTTCTCGTGGCGCCACTGGCTGGTGTGGTTGTAGAAGAACGAGGTGCCGTTCATCTGGCGCATCGGACGGTTCCAATCCTGGGCGAACGCCAGCGGCGTCCAGCCGGTTTGCGGACGCAGCTTTTCCTGGCCCACGTAGTGCGCCCAGCCGCCGCCCGATTGACCGACGCAGCCGCACATCATCAACATGTTGATGATGCCGCGATAGGTCATGTCCATGTGGTACCAGTGGTTCAGCGCGGCGCCGACAATGACCATGCTCTTGCCACGAGTTTGGTCGGCGTTCTCTGCGAACTGGCGGGCCACGGTGATCACATCGGCAGCCTTGACGCCGGTGTGCTTGACTTGCCAGGCCGGAGTGTAAGGCACGTCGTGCTCGTAGCTGGTGGCGACGTTGCCGCCGCCCAGGCCACGGTCGATGCCGTAGTTGGCCATCGTCAGGTCGAACACGGTGGCGACCAGCGCGGAGCTGCCGTCGGCCAGCGTCAGGCGCTTGACCGGTACGTTGCGCATCAACAGGTCGCTGGCGTCCTTGCCGCCGAAGTAGGCGAAGCCGACCGGCAGCACCTCGTCGCTGCAGCCGATCAGCGACAGCAGCGGATCGACCGGCGCGCCGTTGCCGCCCTCTTTCATTTCCAGGTTCCACTTGCCGGACTCGCCCCAGCGGAAGCCGATCGAACCGGCCGGCGCCACGATGCGGCCGCTGGCTTCGTCGATGACCAGGGTTTTCCAGTCCGGGTTGTTGGTCTCGTCGAGGTTGTTGGCCAGGTGGGAGGCGCGCAGGAAGTATTCCGGCGCCAGGGTGCCGTTCTGTTCCTTGAGCAGCACCAGCATCGGGAAGTCGGTGTACTGCTTGGCGTATTCCTTGAAGTAGGCCGACTGGTGCGAGGTGTGGTATTCCTTCAGGATCACGTGGCCCATGGCCATCGCCAGCGCGGCGTCGGTGCCCTGCTTGGGCGCCAGCCAGATGTCGCCGAACTTGGCCATCTCGCCGAAGTCGGACGACACCGCCACCGTCTTGGTGCCCTTGTAGCGCACCTCGGTGTAGAAGTGGGCGTCGGGGGTGCGGGTCATCGGCACGTTCGAGCCCCACACCATCAGGTAGGTCGAGTTGTACCAGTCGGCCGATTCCGGCACGTCGGTCTGCTCGCCCCACACCTGCGGGCTGGCTGGCGGCAGGTCGCAGTACCAGTCGTAGAAGCTCAGGGCCACGCCACCGATCAGCGACAGGTAGCGCGTGCCGGCCGCGTAGCTGACCATGGACATGGCGGGAATCGGCGAGAAGCCGACGATGCGGTCCGGGCCGTATTTCTCGATCGTCAGCGCGTTGGCGGCGGCGATCATCTCGTTGCTCTCGTCCCAGGTGGCGCGCACGAAGCCGCCCAGGCCGCGCACCGACTTGTACAGCGCGGCGCGTTCAGGGTTCTGGCTGATGTAGTCCCAGGCGGTGACCGGGTCCATGGTCTTACGCGCTTCGCGCCACATTTCCATCAGGCGGCCGCGCACCATCGGGTACTTGACCCGCTGGGCCGAATACACGTACCACGAATAGCTGGCGCCGCGCGGGCAGCCGCGCGGCTCGTGGTTGGGCAGGTCGGGACGGGTGCGCGGATAATCGGTCTGTTGCGTTTCCCAGGTGATCAGCCCGTTCTTCACATACACCTTCCAGCTGCAGGAGCCGGTGCAGTTGACGCCGTGCGTGGAGCGCACGATCTTGTCATGCTGCCAGCGCTGGCGGTAGGCGTTTTCCCAGGTGCGGTCCTCGTGCACGACGGCGCCGTGGCCGTCGGAAAAGGTCGATACCGTCTTATTGAAGAACTTCAGGCGATCCAGAAAGTGACTCATGCTGCCTCCTAACTTGCACCCGGCGCCTGCCGGGCATGCGGTCGCATGCAACATGCATGGACTCGACGATGATTGCAGTCTAAGCAGCGCGGCGCCTGGTGTGAATCGGCAAGATGGTGGCCGCCCGGCGCGAGAAGGACTAGGCGGACTATGCCGAAGTGACTAGTTCAGCGATCGCGCGAGCAATCGCCGCCGGCGCAGGTGGCCAGCAATTCACGGTAGCTGAACAGGCGGCCGTGCTCTGTCTCGGCGGCGCTGCCGGAGTAAGCCAGCAAGGACGCGGAGGCGTCCCGCTCGCGGCGGCCGTAGCGGGCGCCCGCCGCGGCCAGCCAGCGGCCGTCGGCGCCGCGTACGTAGACGCCGCGCACCATGCCCGGCTGTTCCATCGCGCCCAGTTGGGCAAACATGGCGTCCAGGCTGTAGTAGCGCAGCACCAGCCCGCTGTCGTAACGGATCTGCCCTTCGATGGCGCGCCCCGCCGGGCCGTGCTGCTCCGCCGCCGCATCGCAGTGCGCGGCGTAGGCCGGCGCCAGCGGCCCGGTGTAGGCCGAGCCGTAATTTTTCAGCATGACGCCAGCGGCGCCGGCGGTCAGCACCAGCGCCAGCAGATATGCCGGGCGATCGATCAAGCTTTTCATCTTTGTCCTTTCAACGCGGCCGCCGTACGGGCCACGCGAACATTATTCGCCGCCGTCCGCGCGCCAGTCCTTAATCTGAGTCATGGAATTGCGGCGCGGATCTAAGGCAAACTGACTACCCCTACTAGTCATTCATGGCAATGGGCAGCTGGACCGGCACGGGTTATACATACAGCCTGGACCACCGACCATCGAGGAAAGAATATGAATATCGCCACATTTGAAGAATTGCTGATCGCCGCCGCCCTGCAGCCGCAGCCGCAGCGCCTGCTGCTGGCCTTCGCGCTGGCCGAGCCGGATCCCGACGCGCCGGACCGCAGCACGCTGGTGCCGGTCATGTGCGTGGACAAGCAGGTCGGCGAGCTCGACACGTTTGCCAATCTGGCGGAGGAAGCCCAGGGCATGGGCCAGCCCTGGGATGTGCTGCTGATCACCACCCTGTCCGGCAAGGAAGGACGCCTGCCCGACCCGCAGCAGACCGACGCCGCGCTGAACAAGATGCTGGGCGCCATCCAGCAAGGGGACATGGAGCGCTTCCTGGCGTTCGACCGCAGCGGCGACTTGATGAGCTACGCCTGATATGGCCAAGATCTTTCCGCTGCGCCCAGCCAAGCCCGAGCTGATCTGTTGGGGCTGCGACCGCTACTGCCCCGCCAACGCCATGATCTGCGGGAACGGCGCGGACCGCAGCCAGCATCCGTACGAACTGTTCGGCGAGGGCTGGGAAAGCTTCGGCCTGAACGCGCCGGATCCGAAACCCAAGGACAGCTCGAAATAGTCGCCAATTTGTCGTCATTCCCGCGCACGCGGGAATCCACACGCCGCATGAACAGCCGCGAAGTATGGGTTCCGGCGAGGGCTGGGAAAGCTTCGGCCTGAACGCGCCGGATCCGAAACCCAAGGACAGTTCGAAATAGTCGCCAATTTGTCGTCATTCCCGCGCACGCGGGAATCCATACGCCGCATGAACGGCCGCGAAGTATGGGTTCCCGCCTGCGCGGGAACGACGGCTGCGCTTTGATCCCGCGCTAGGCCGTCATGGCCTCGCGCGCCGTCAGCGGGCACACCAGCGGCAGGAATTGCTGGCGGCGCGGCGAATAGGCCATCAGCGCCCCGCTCTGCAGGTCGAAATACCAGCCGTGCAGCTTCAGCTTGCCCTCGTCGACGCGGCGCTTGAGCCATGGATAGGTCAGCAGATTATCCAACGACAGCAGGATGCTGGCCAGCTCGCAGGCGTGGTGCTGCTCGGCGCTGCCGCGATGGGCCAGGTCGCGCCGCACGCGCTGCGCCACCGGCTCGGCGATGCGCATCCACTGGCCGACAAAATCAGTCTCGCGCTGCGCCGGACGCGGCGCCAGCAGCGCGCGGATGCCGCCGCAGCCCGCATGGCCCAGCACGATCACGCGCTCCACCTCCAGCTCGCAGACGGCAAACTCGATCGCCGAACTGACACCGGCCGACGCCGTGGGCGTGCACGGCGGCACCAGGTTGGCGATATTGCGCACCACGAAGATGTCGCCCGGATCGCTGCCGGTCAGCAGCACCGGATCGACCCGCGAATCGCAGCAGCCTATCAGCAGGGTGCGCGGGCGCTGGCCGGCGCGCAGGCTGCCGTAGGGGCTGTCGTCGTTGTTGAAGTACTGCTGCTGGAAACGGCTGAAGCCGCTGACGAATTTTTCGAGGTCTTGCATAAGCGTCCTTCAGGCGGCGCAGCGGCGCAAGGCCGGCACGTCGAGAATATTGACCTTGCGGCCCTTGAAGGTGATCATCTGCTGCGTGCACAGATCGGCCAGGATGCGCGAAAAATGTTCGGGCGTCAGGTTCAGGCGCGAGGCCAGCACCGCCTTGGTGGCCGGCAGCGTCAGCAGGCCGCCTTCTTCCTCGTGCAATTCCTTGAGCAGGTAGCCGGCCACGCGCTGGGTGCCGGAGCGCAGCGAGAACGACTCCATGTCGCACATCAGGCCGTGCATGCGCTGGCTCAGGCCGGCCAGCATCTTGCAGGCGAATTCAGGATCGTTGTGGATTTCGCGGTAGATCGCCGGCTTGGCCACGTGCAGCAGCAGCGTGTCCTCGGTGGCCTGGGCCGAGACGATGTAGGGGCTGCCCATGAACATCAGGGCCTCGCCAAAGCTCTGCCCCGGCCCGATCAGCTCGATCACCTTCTCGCCGCCCGCCAGCGAGGTGAACGCCAGCTTGACCTGTCCATACAGCACCTGGTGGAAGCCCACGCACGGGTCGCCGCGCTGGAAGATCATGCCGCCCCGCTCGACCCGCACCTCGGTGGTGCCAAGCGCGATGCGCGCCAGTTCTTCCGGTCCCATGGAGTTGAACAGCGGCACCCGCGCCAGGAAAGTCTGTACCTTGATTTTGTTTTTTTCCATGATCTCGCCTCAGATGGTGCGCGAATAGCGCGTCGGCTGCGGGCCCTCCACCGGCGGCGCGTGCAGGTAGCTGTCGAAGGCCATGCAGATATTGCGTATCAGCAGGCGGCCGCGCATCTTCACGCGCAAGCCCTTGCTGCCTGTGCACAGCAAGCCCTGCTCCTCCAGCGGCTTCAGGCGTTCCAGCGCGTCGGCGAAGTATTCGGTGGCGGCGGTCCCCTGCGGCAGCGGCAGGCTGGCGTAGTCCAGTTCGAAGTCGCACATCAGCTGGCAGATCACGGCGCGCCGCAGCAGGTCGTCGGCGCTGAGCACGATGCCGCGCGCGATCGGCAGCTCGCCCCGGTCCAGCCGCTCGTAATAGGCCGACAGGGACTTCTCGTTCTGGCTGTAGCTGGCGCCGACCGCGCTGATGGCCGACACGCCCAGCGCCACCATCGGCGCGTCGGCATGGGTGGAATAGCCCTGGAAATTGCGCTGCAACTTGCCTTCGCGCTGGCTGCGCGCCAGGTCGTCGTCCGGCAGCGCGAAGTGGTCCATGCCGATGTAGACATAGCCGGCCGCCGTCAGGCGCTCGATGCACAGGCCCAGCATGGCCAGCTTGGTTTCCGCGTCCGGCAGGTCGGCGCTGTTGATCAGGCGCTGCGACTTGAACAGCTGCGGCATGTGGGCGTAGTTGTAGATGGCGATGCGGTCCGGCCGCGCGGCGACGATCTTGTCCAGCGTCGGCCCGAAGCTGGCCACGCTTTGCAGCGGCAGGCCGTAGATCAGGTCGACGCTGATGGAACGGAAGCCGCAGTCGCGCGCGGCCCGCAGCACTTCCATCGTCTCCTCGTAGGACTGGATGCGGTTGACCGCCTGCTGCACCGCCGGATCGAAGTCCTGGATGCCCAGGCTGATGCGGTTGAAGCCCTGCCGGCGCAGCGTGGCGATGCGCGCCGGCGTCACCGTGCGCGGGTCGACCTCGATCGAGAACTCGCCCTCCTCGTCCGGCGCGAAATCGAATTGGCCGCGCAGCGTGGCCAGCAGTTCGTCCATCTGCGCGTCGCTCAGGTAGGTCGGCGTGCCGCCGCCGAAGTGCAACTGGTCGACCCGCCGCCGGCTGCCCAGCACATCGCCCTGCAGCGCGATCTCGTGGTACAGGTAGTCCAGGTATTCCACCGCCTTGTCGCGGTCCTGGGTGATGATCTTGTTGCAGCCGCAGTAGTAGCACAGCGAGGCGCAAAACGGGATGTGGACATACAGCGACAGCGGCGCCGCCGGGTCGACGCCGGCGACGGCGCCCCGGTACTGCGCGGCGCCGAAGCCGCCGTCGAAGCGGTCGGCGGTCGGATAGGAGGTGTAGCGCGGTCCCATCTGGTTCAACTTGCGCACCAGCGCGGCGTCGAACTCCACCGACGGCGTCAGCGCGATCACTCGGGCGGATGGCATGGTCGGGCTCCGTTCAGCAAGGCATGGCCGCGTTCTTGCGGGCGTAGCACCACCAGGTAATGGCGATGCAGCTGACGTAGAACGTAATGAAGCACCACAGCGCGGCGTCCGGCCCGCCGGTCATGGCGATCGAGGTGCCATAGCTCTTGGGGATGAAGAAGGCGCCGTAGGCCGCCACCGCCGAGGTGAAGCCCAGCACCGCCGCGCCCTCCTTGTTGGCGTCGATGATGGCTTGCTGCTGCATGGCGGCCGGCTTGCCGGCGGCCGCGCGCTGGCGCTCGGTCATGAAGATCACCGGGATCATGCGGAAGGTCGACGCGTTGCCGACGCCGGTGCCGGCGAACAGCAGCATGAACATCCAGAAGAAGCCGTTGAAGCTGCCGCCCGTGCCGCCGTGCGGCAGGAAGGTGATGACGCCGAACACCGCCGCGATCATGGCGGCAAAGGTCCAGACGGTGACGCGGGCGCCGCCCAGCTTGTCGGCAATGATGCCGCCCACCACGCGCGCCAGCGCACCGACCAAGGGGCCGAGGAAGGCGTATTGCAATGGATTGACGTCCGGGAACTGGGTCTTGATCAGCAGCGGGAAGCCGGCCGAGTAACCGATGAAGGAGCCGAAGGTGCCGGTGTAGAGCCAGCACATCAGCCAGTTATGCTTGCGCTTGAAGATCACCGCCTGGTCGGCGAACGAGGCCTTGGCCGAGGCCAGGTCGTTCATGCCGAACCACGCCAGCAGGCTGCTGACGGCGATGAACGGCACCCAGATGAAACCGGCGTTCTGCAACCACAGCGTGGTGGTCTGGCCAGCCTTGGTGGCGCTCTGGGCTTCGCCGCCCAGGCTGCCGAACACGCCGGCGGTGATCACCAGCGGCACCACGAACTGCACCGCCGACACGCCCAGGTTGCCCAGGCCGGCGTTCATGCCCAGCGCGTAGCCCTTCTGCGCCTTGGGGAAGAAAAAGCTGATGTTGGCCATCGACGAGGCGAAGTTGCCGCCGCCGAAACCGCACAGCAGGGCCAGCACCAGCATGGTCGGATAGCCGGTGGTGACATCCTGCACCGCGAAGCCGATGCCGATTGCCGGGATCAGCAGCGAGGCGGTGGAGATGGTGGTCCACTTCCGGCCGCCGAAGATGGGTACCATGAAGGAATAGAAAATCCGCAGCGTGGCGCCGGACAGGCCGGGCAGCGCCGTCAGCCAGAACAGCTGGTTGGTGCTGTACTGGAAGCCGATGGCCGGCAGGTTGACCACCACCACGCTCCACACCATCCACACGGCAAACGCCAGCGCCAGCGCGGGGATCGAGATCCACAGGTTGCGGTTGGCGGTGCTGCTGCCGCCGCTGCCCCAGAACGAGGGGCTTTCGGGCTCCCACGTGTTAATCATGTATTTGCTCATCATTTTCTCCTAGAAGGGTGTTAGCTCAGGCGACGGCCGCGCCGGCCAGCGGCTGCGGCGCCGCCGTGGGGCGGAACGAGTAATGCATCCAGATCAGCGATACGCAGACCGTGCCGTACAACAGCATGAAGGCGCTGGAGCGCACGCCAGTCAGGTCCAGCAGCGCGCCGAACATGATCGGCAGCACGAAACCACCCAGGCCGCCGGCCAGGCCGACCACGCCGGACACGGCGCCGATGTTGTCGCTGAAGTCGTCGCCGATGAATTTGAAGACCGAGGCCTTGCCGATCGCCATCGCGGTGCCGACCACGAACAACAGCGCGGTGAACATCCATGGCGTCAGCGCCAGCTGCAGCTGCAGGTCGCCGTGGGTGGTCTTGACGGTCATCGCGGTGGGCGGATAGGACAGCAGGAAGAAGCACACCCAGCACACCCACATCACCCACCACGTGACCTTGTAGGCGCCGTAGCGGTCGGCGATCCAGCCGCCCAGCGCGCGCAGCACGCCGCCCGGCAGCGAGAAGCAGGCCGCCAGCAGCGCCGCCAGGCGCAGGTCGAAGCCGTATTCGCCGACGTAGTATTTGGTCATCCACAGCGCCAGGCCGACGTAGCCGCCAAACACCACCGAGTAGTACTGGCAGTAGCGCCATACGCGGCGGTCCTTGAGCACCTTGAGCTGCTCGGCGAACGGCACGCTGGCGCCGCTCTGGTGTGACGGGTCGGTGGCCGAGAACGCCCAGAACAGCAGCGCCGTGACCAGCATGGCCACCGCGTACACGGTGGGCAGCGCTTGCCAGCCCCAGCCGGCGATGATGGCCGGCGCGACGAACTTGGTCAGCGCCGAACCGGAGTTGCCGGCGCCGAAGATGCCCATCGCCAGGCCGCGCCGCTCGCGCGAGAACCAGCGCGCCACATACGGCGTACCGACCGAGAACGAGCCGCCGGCCAGGCCGATGAACAGGCCCAGCACCAGGAACTGCCAGTAGGCGGTGGCCAGGCCAACCAGGTAGATGGCCGGCACGGTGGCCAGCATCAGCAGGAAGAACACGATGCGGCCGCCGTACTTGTCGCACCAGATGCCCAGCGGGACCCGCACCAGCGAGCCGCTCAGCACGGGCATGGCGGCCAGCAGGCCGAATTCGGTTTCGTTCAGGCCCAGCATCTTCTTGATGGGGATGCCGAGCACGGCGAACATCATCCAGATCGCGAAACAGATCGTGAACGACAGGGTGCTGCTGGCCAGTACCCGGACGGCCTTGTTATTGTTAGACACTTTCAATCTCCTGACGGACATGGGGATGGCATCAGCTTAAGCGGCGCGGTCCGCTCCGACTATCGGCAGGACGGCCAAAGCGGCAAGGCAATCAGGCTAGCGGCCTAGGCCGAAAGAACTAGGCCGCCACGGCCTCCGGCGCGCCGGCCGCGCACGTCAGGTCGGCCAGCGTGACCGCGTCCAGCGCGGCCAGGTAGGCGTGCACCGCCTGCCCCAGCATGCCCTGCACGCAGCAGCGGCCGGCGTGCACGCAGCTGGCCCGGCGCGGGTCGAAACAGTCGGCCATGTAAAAATCCGGCTCGCTGGCGCGCACCACGGCGCCGATGCTAATCGCCGCCGGCGCCCGCGCCAGCGCGATGCCGCCGTGGCGGCCACGGACGGTGCGGATCACCCCGGTCAAGCCGAGCTGGTACACCACCTTGGTCAGGTGGTGCTTGGACATGCCGTGGTGGTCGGCGATTTCGGTGATGGTGACCAGCCGCTCAGGCTGGCCGGCCAGGTAGATCAGGGTGCGCAGGGTGTAATCGGTAAAGGCGGTCAGGCGCATGGTCTGCTCCAGTTTTTGCTCCAGCGGAGATGGCAGCGCCATTATTCATGCATCGTAAATATTTGTTCATAACTTAGATCATGAAAAACTGGGATCGAATATACATGTTTAAACGCCGCGCCTAGAATCGGCTCCGTCGATCCGGTCATCACCGCCTCGCGCCTCATCCCATACGCCAACTTAAGGAACCATGCCATGCACGCCACACGCAAGCTCTGGACCTGGCTCGCCGTCATCTGCGCCCTCTCCTTCGCCGTCCTCGGCTGGGTGGGCGCGGAGATCTACCTGACCGCGCCGCCCATCCCCAAACACATCACCAGCGTCGACGGCACCGTCCTGTTCGACGAAGGCCAGGTCGACCGCGGCCAGCAAGCCTGGCTGTCGGCCGGCGGCCAGCAGCTCGGCACCGTCTGGGGCCACGGCAGCTATGTCGCGCCCGACTGGTCGGCCGACTGGCTGCACCGCGAAGCGCTGGCGCTGCGCCAGATCTGGGCCCAGCGCGACTTCGGCGCCCGCTTCGACGACCTGAGCAAGGCCAACCAGGCGGCGCTGAACGCCCGCCTGAAGGAAGAAATGCGCCGCAACACCTATGACGCGGCTAGCGGCACCATCACCCTGTCGGCCGACCGTGCCGCCGCCGTGCGCGAGGTGGCGCGCCACTACACCGGCCTGTTCGGCGACGACCGTGCGCTGGACCAGCTGCGTGAAAAGTATGCGATGAACGCCAATTCGCTGCCCGATCCGGACGACCTGAAAGCCTTGCCGGCCTTCGTGTTCTGGTCGGCCTGGGCGGCCTCCACCGACCGTCCCGGCGCCGTCGACCTGAGCTACACCAGCAACTGGCCGCACGAGCCGCTGATCGACAACCGTCCCAGCACCGGCGCCGGCATCTGGTCGATCGCCAGCGTGATCCTGATGATAGGCGCCATCGCCGCCATGGTGATGGTGCATTCGGCCGCCAAGGAGGAAGCCGATCCGGTGCCGCCGAAGGCCGATCCGCTGTTCAACCTGAAGCCGACGCCGTCGATGCTGGCGACCAAAAAATACTTCTTCGTCGTCATCGGCCTGATCCTGGCGCAGGTGGGCATGGGCGTCATCACCGCCCACTACGCGGTCGAGGGCCACAGCTTCTTCGGCTACCCGCTGGCGCAGATCCTGCCGTTCGTGGTCAGCCGCACCATCCACACCCAGTTCGCCGTGCTGTGGATCGCCACCGCCTGGCTGGCCACCGGCCTGTACATCGCGCCGGCCATTTCCGGCCACGAACCGAAGTTCCAGAAGCTGGGCGTCAACCTGCTGTTCTACGCGCTGCTGTTCATCGTGGTCGGCTCGACCGCGATGGGCTGGCTCGGTTCGCTGCAACACAAGGGTTCCGCGTTTGCCTTCTGGATCGGCAACCAGGGCCTGGAGTTCACCAGCATGGGCCGTATCTGGCAGATCCTGCTGTTCGTCGGCCTGCTGTTCTGGGTCACGCTGCTGGGCCGCGCGCTGTGGCCGGCGCTGGTCAAAAAATCGGAAAGCCGCGGCCTGATCGTCATGGTGTTCCTGGCCGCGCTGTGCATCGGCGGCTTCTACGCCACCTCGCTGACCTGGGGCCGGCACACCCACTACTCGATGATCGAATACTGGCGCTGGTGGCTGGTGCACCTGTGGGTCGAAGGCTTCTTTGAAGTGTTCGCCACCGCAGTGATCGCGCTGCTGTTCACCCGCCTGGGCCTAATCCGCGCGTCCACCGCCAACAGCGCCATCGTGCTGGAAACCATCGTGTTCCTGTTCGGCGGCATCCTCGGCACCCTGCACCATCTGTACTTCACCGGCACGCCGACCTTCGTGATCGCCATCGGCGCCATGTTCTCGGCGCTGGAAGTGGTGCCGCTGTCGATGATCGGCGTCGAAGCCTGGCGCAACTACCAGCGCTCCAAGGCCGCGCCCTGGGTGCAGACCTACAAGTGGTCGATCCTGTGCTTCATCGCGGTGGGCTTCTGGAACACCGTCGGCGCCGGCCTGCTCGGCTTCTCGATCAACACCCCGATCGCGCTGTACTACATGCAGGGCCTGAACATGACGGCGGCCCACGGCCATGCCGCGCTGTTTGGCGTGTACGGCATGCTGGGCATCGGCCTGCTGCTGTTCTGCCTGCGCGGCCTGAGCGACCGCCTGGCCTGGTCCGACGCGCTGCTGAAACCGATGTTCTGGTGCCTGAACATCGGCCTGGCGATGATGGTGTTCATCTCGCTGGTACCGGCCGGCATCTACCAGGCCTGGGCCAGCGTCAGCACCGGCATGTGGTTCGCCCGCTCGCCGGAGGTGATCCACTCGAAGCTGATGGAAACCCTGGTCTGGATGCGCGTGCCCGGTGACGTGGTGTTCGCCATCGGCACCCTGTTCCTGGCGCTGTTCGCCTGGCGCCTGCTGAGCACGCGCGGCAAGGCCCGCCTGGCGGCCGTCGCCGCCGACCGCGCCTGATTCCGTTAGCTCCGTCTCCGTCGTTCCCGCGAAAGCGGGAACCCATACGGCCCCAGGCAGGTTCTATGGATTCCCGCTTTCGCGGGAATGACCTGGCTTAGCGCCGCCTGTTTTCTCATTCTAGGAGTCCACCATGTCCCACGATTGTTCCCAGCCCGCCATCCCGGATGGCATCTATCCCTTCGACGCCCGCGGCGTGGCCCGCCGCATGCGCCACGCGGCCATCTTCGGCGCGCTCGACGCGCTCAACCCCGGCGAGATCATGCGCTTCTGTAACGACCACGACCCGCTGCCGCTGCTGGCGCAGATCCAGCACCGCTACGGGCCGCGCATCGAGGCGGCGTATGTGTCGCGCGTGCCCGGCCAGATCATCATCGACTTCCTGGTCACCGCGCACTGAACTTGCCGGGACTTCAGATTCGATAACCCAGGTTAAGGATTTTGCCGTTTGCTTCCCCTAGCATGGATACGCACTCACCTGTGAGTGCGTCCCGCAACTACAAGGCGACATAACAATGAAAACGCAATTGAAACTGGTCGCGGCCGGCCTTGCCAGCGCCGTGCTCGCCATGATCCCTGCCACGGCGGCCGAGCCGACCCTGCCCACCATCACCCAGGAACTGCTGGCGCCGCCGCTGCTGCCGCCGCCCATCACCCGCAAGACGCCGGCCAAGGTGGTCGTCAACCTGACGGTGGAGGAAGTCGAGCGCGAGATCGCGCCCGGCAGCCGCTACACCTTCTGGACCTTCGGCGGCACCGTGCCGGGCAAGATGATACGGGTGCGCGAAGGCGACACCGTCGAGCTGCACCTGCTTAACCTGCCGGACAACAAGCTGCCCCACAATATCGACCTGCACGCCGTGACCGGCCCCGGCGGCGGCGCCGCGCAGACCCTGATCGCGCCCGGCAACGAAGCCAGCTTCACCTTCAAGGCGCTGTCGCCCGGGCTGTACGTGTACCACTGCGCCACCGCGCCGGTCGGCATGCACGTGGCCAACGGCATGTACGGCATGATCCTGGTCGAGCCCAAGGAAGGCATGGCGCCGGTCGACCGCGAATATTATGTGATGCAGGGCGACTTCTACACCAGCGGCGCCTACCGCACGCCCGGCGTGCAGGGCTTCGACATGCAGAAGGCCATCGACGAGAAGCCGACCTATGTGCTGTTCAACGGCGCCGACGGCGCGCTGACCGGCGCCAACGCGCTGACCGCCAAGGCCAACGAGAAGGTGCGGATGTTCTTCGGCGTCGGCGGCCCCAACATCACGTCCAGCTTCCACATCATCGGCACCATCTTCGACCGCGTGTACACCGAGGGCGGCAGCAAGTACCAGGAAAACGTGCAGACCACGATGGTGCCGGCCGGCGGCTCGACCATCGTCGAATTCGTTCCGCGCGTGCCGGGCAACCTGACCCTGGTCGACCATTCGCTGACGCGCGCCTTCAACAAGGGCGCCATCGGCCTGCTGGCGGTGAGCGGCCCGGAGCGGCCGGAAATCTACAGCAAGGGCGTCAAGAAGGCGTTGGCGGGCACGGCCGTTCCGGCCGCAGCCAAGGCCGCGCCGTCGGTCGCCAAACCTGTGGTGGCCAACGTCGACCGCGCCCAGCAACTGCGCGGCAAGGCGGTCTATGACAGCAACTGCTCGGCCTGCCACCAGGCGGACGGCAAGGGTGTGGCCGGCGTGTTCCCGCCGCTCGCCAATTCCGACTTCTTCCAGCAGCGGCCGTATGAGATGGCGCACATCGTGCTCAACGGACGCAATGGCGAGATCGTCGTCAACGGCGAGCATTACAACGGCGTCATGCCGCCGCAGGACCTGAGCGACGACGACATCGCGGCCGTCATCAACTACGTCGGCGTCGAGCTGAACAAGGGAACGCCCGCGGTCACGCCGGCCCAGGTGCGTGACATGCGCAGGTCACGCCAGCCATGAAACCCCGCGCCGCGTCCGGCAGCGTGCTGCTGATGCTGGCGGCGCTGGCTGGCGGCGCCAACGCCGGCGAGGCCAGCTACATCGCCATCGCCGGCGGCATGCTGCGCAGCGTGCTGCCGGCCGACGGTGTGGCTGCGCCGGCGGTGGTGGCGCCCTATCTGTTGCGCAGCCGGCTGGTCACCAACGCCGAGTACGCGGACTTCGTGCGGCGCACGCCGGCCTGGCAACGCGGGCAGGCACCGGCGTTGCTGGCGGCGCCGAGCTATCTGTCCGGCTGGCGCGGCGCCATCGATTACGCGCCGCTGGCCGCCGACGCGCCGGTGGTGCGCGTGGGCTGGTTCGCCGCGCAGGCGTTTTGCGCCTCCGAAGGCGGCCGCCTGCCGCGCTGGTATGAATGGGAGTTCGCGGCCGCCGCCGACGAGCATCGGCCCGACGCCCGCGACGACCCGGCCTGGCTGGCCCACATCCTCGGCTGGTATGCCGACGCCGGCAAGCAGCCGCCGCACAGCGTGGCGGCCGGCCAGGCCAACTACTACGGCATCCACGACCTGCACGGGCTGGTGTGGGAATGGGTCGAGGACTACAGCGGCCTGTTCGTCAACGCCGACAGCCGCGCCAGCGGCGATCAAAAACTGCTCGACTATTGCGGCGGCGCCGCAGTCTCGCTGGCCGACCGCCGCAACTACGCCGTGCTGATGCGCCTGGCCCTGCTGTCCGCGATGGAAGCGCGGCAGGACGGCGCCAACCTGGGATTCCGCTGCGCGCGCGATCCCGTCCCTCAACGTCAAGGAAGCAAACCATGAACTACCTCGTCTCCCTGCGCCGCGCCGCCCTGGCCGCCGCGCTGCTGCTGCCCGTGTGCGCCTGGCCGGCCTCGTCCGCCGCGCTGCCCGGCACCTCCATCTACCGCCTCGACGCCACGCTGACCGACGCCGCCGGCCAGCACTTCGCCTTGCACGACATGGCGGGCACGCCGGTGCTGGTCACCATGTTCTACGGCGACTGCCATGCGGCCTGCCCGGTGATCATTGAAACGCTCAAGCGCACGGTGGCCGCGCTGGGGCCCGACGGCAAGCGGCTGCGGGTGTTGATGATCAGCCTCGATCCGCGCCACGACACGCCGGCCTCGCTGTCCGGCCTGCTGAAGATGCACCAGCTCGATCCGGCGCAGTTCCGGCTGGTCGCGGCAGACGGCGACAGCCAGACGCGCGCGCTGGCGGCCACGCTGAATATCAAGTACCGGATGCTGGAAAGCGGCGAGATCAACCACACCACCCGCATCGCGCTGCTCGACGCCAGCGGCACGGTGCAGGCCGACAGCACCCGGCTCGACGCCGAACCTGATCCTGCGTTCGTCAAGCGGGTGGCTGCGTTAATCAGGTAGAAACTAGCGCAACCGCAGTCGCGTCACAACCGGGAAGTGGTCGGACGGGTAGCGCGCGTCCACCGAATCGGTGAGCACGGCGTAGCGCAGCACCTGCCACTGCGGGCTGAGAAAGATGTAATCGATGCGCTCGCGGGCGGACTTGGTGACGTCGAAATCATTGAAGGTCGCGACCGGTCCATAGGGAGGCGTCTGGCTGATGGCCCTGGCATCGCGCAGCGCGGCGCCGATGGTGGCGAACGCTTCGCTGTCGGGCGTGCTGTTGAAGTCGCCCATCACGATCAGCGGCAAGGTCCCAGCCAGCGCGCGGGCGCGCTTGAGCAGTAGATGCGCCGACTCGCGCCGCGCCACCACGCCTTCGTGATCGAAATGCGCATTCAAGACGACGAACACCTGGCCGCTCGGCTTGTCGCGCAGGCGCGCCCAGGTCGCGATGCGCTTGCAGCAGCGCGCGTCCCAGCCCAGGGACGGCTTCTCGGGCGTGGCGCTGAGCCAGAAGTCGCCGTGGTCCTCCAGCGTGAAGCGCGCGCTGCGATAGAAAATCGCCGAGTGTTCGCCGGCATGCAGGCCATCGTCGCGGCCGACGCCGACGCGCGCATAGTCGCCCAGCGCGTCCAGGTCCGTCAGTTGATTGCCCAGGCCCTCCTGCGTGCCCCAGAGGTCGAACTCGTGATAGCGCACCAGCGCGCGCACCGCATCCCGACGGGCGGGCCAGACGTTCTTGCCGTCGTCGGGATTGTCGTAGCGGAGATTGTAGGTAGCGACATTCAGGTCGACCTGGGCGAAGGCCATTGGAGCGAGCAAGAGCAACAGCAAGGCGAGGCGGCGCATGGGACTCCCTTCGAAAAGTGAAGCCGCATTTTAGCACCGCCCCCGACGTTCCCGATCCTAACCGCCCTCGGCCTCGCGGCGCCGAAGCACGACATGGGTCGCCTTCTCCGTTCCTACGAATTCGACGCATTCATATCCCTGGGCCCGCAGGTCCGCCCCCTCGAACAGGCGCTCGCCACTGCCCAGCAGAATCGGCGAGATGGCGATATGCAGTTCATCAATGAGACCTTCTTGAAGGTACTGTCTGATCACGTCGGCCCCGCCGCCGATGCGCACGTCCATGCCGTTCGCGGCTTCGCGGGCCCGGTCCAGCGCTTCGTGTATCCCGCCCGTGACAAAGTGGAACGTCGTGCCGCCCTCCATCTCGATGGACGGCCGCGCATAATGGGTCAGGACAAACACTGGAACGTGATAAGGTGGGTTATCTCCCCACCAGCCTTTCCAGCTCATGTCGGGCCAGGGTCCGCGAACCGGTCCGAACATGTTCCGCCCCAGGATCCATGCTCCGACGTTCTTAAATCCGCGCGCGGCGAAATCGTCGTCGACGCCGGTCGTGCCATCGCCCGCACCGTGAGCCTGCTGGAAGGTGCGCGTAGGGATGAACCACTGGTGCAACTCCTTCCCGCCCACGCCGAGCGGCTCGTTGAGGTCCTGATCCGGCCCCGCTCCATATCCGTCTATGGAAATCGTAAAACTTTCAACTCGAACTCGCGTCATGCTGATTCCTCCATTTGAATGGTGTATCGGAGCACCGCATTTAACAACTGGCGGTGATGCGTTCTATTTTCGGCCGTTTGACTTTGCTAGCCTGATGCAAATCAAATTGCAGTTGCATGCCAGCCCACAGCTCAGGAGTGGTACCAAAAGCAGCACCAAGCCGATACGCCATGTCTGGAGAAATACCTGCGGCACCGCTGATTACGCGCTGCAGCGTGACACGTCCGACGCCAATGCGTGCAGCAACATCCGTTACCGTTAAATCGCCCAAATACTCTCTAAGTACCTCGCCAGGATGGGGCGGGTTATGCATCCTAGTCATCTACATCCTCCCATGAATTCAATGATAATCGCAATAGTCAACGAGAGTCGCGTCGCCCCCCTCGAAGGAAAAGATCAGGCGCCAGTTTCCACTCACCGTGACCGCCCAATGTCCCTTCAAGTCGCCTTTCAAGGCGTGAAGCCCCCATGATGGGGCCGAAAGATCCTCTGCCCGCACCGCTTGATCGAGTGCGGCCAACTGCAGCCGCAGCTTTGTCGCATGCGCCGCTTGAATTCCTGCTTTGCTGCCCGTTTCGAAGAACCGTTGCAGTCCTTTATGGCGAAAGCTCTTAATCATAGAAATGATTGTATCGTGTATAGATACGCTATACAAGCATACAAAAACTCGATCAAAGACAATCCATATCAAGGAATTTCAAAGTCGCTCCAACTTTCGTTGACGACACTATATCTAGTGCATAACCTAGTCAGACCAACTAGATACGGGATCAAGGAGCAAGCATGCAAGGATTAATTCACGCCCAGATTATCAAGCGCGACGGCGGCACCCAAGCCTTCACGCAGGCCAAGATCGAGGCCGCGCTGTTGAAAGCCGGCCGCGCCAGCGGCGAGTTCGACCTGCCCGAAGCGCGGCATCTGACCGAGTGTGCATTGCTGCACCTGTCGTCGCTGCGCTCGCAGGACCAGCTGACGGTGGAACTGATACAGGACACGGTCGAGCGCGTACTCTACGACGCCGGCTACCGCCAGACCCTGCGCCGCTACGTGGTCTACCGCGAACAGCACGCCACGCTGCGCCAGGACCGCCACGCGCTGGTCGATGTCGCCTCCTCGATCAACGAATACCTGGACCGCCAGGACTGGCGCGTCAACGCCAACGCCAACCAGGGCTATTCGCTGGGCGGGCTGATCCTCAACGTGTCGGGCAAGGTGATCGCCAACTACTGGCTCAGCCACGTCTACCCGCCCGCCATCGGCCAGGCCCACCGCGAGGCCGACCTGCACATCCACGACCTCGACATGCTGGCCGGCTACTGCGCGGGCTGGTCCCTGCGCACGCTGCTCAACGAAGGCTTGAACGGCGTGCCGGGCAAGGTGGAATCAAGCCCGCCGCGCCACATGTCGAGCGCGATCGGCCAGATTGTCAACTTCCTCGGCACGCTGCAGAACGAATGGGCCGGCGCGCAGGCGTTCAGCTCCTTCGATACCTACATGGCGCCCTTCGTGCGCAAGGACAACCTCAGCTATGACGAAGTCAAGCAGTACATGCAGGAGCTGATCTACAACCTCAACGTGCCGTCGCGCTGGGGCACGCAGACGCCGTTCACCAACCTGACCTTCGACTGGGTCTGCCCGGAGGACCTGCGCGAGCAGATCCCCCACATCGCCGGCGTGGAAATGCCGTTCGCCTACGGCGACCTGCAGGCCGAGATGGACATGATCAACCAGGCCTACATCGAGATCATGATGGCCGGCGACGCCAAGGGCCGCGCCTTCACCTTCCCCATCCCGACCTACAACATCACCGAGAACTTCGTGTGGGACAGCCCGAACGCCGAGCGCCTGTTCGAGATGACGGCGCGCTACGGCCTGCCCTACTTCCAGAACTTCATCAACTCCGAGCTCAAGCCCAATATGATACGGTCGATGTGCTGCCGCCTCCAGCTCGACCTGCGCGAGCTGCTCAAGCGCGGCAACGGCCTGTTCGGTTCGGCCGAGCAGACTGGTTCGCTGGGCGTGGTGACCATCAATTGCGCCCGCCTCGGCTACCTGCACCGCGGCGACGAGGCCGGCCTGCTGGCGGCGCTGGACCGGCTGCTGGAACTGGGCCGCGACAGCCTGGAGATCAAGCGCAAGGTGATCCAGCGCCACATGGACAACGGCCTGTTCCCGTACACCAAGCGCTACCTGGGCACGCTGCGCAACCACTTCTCCACCCTGGGCGTGAACGGCATCAACGAGATGGTGCGCAACTTCGACCCCAGCGGCGAGCACGACATCACCAGCGAATGGGGCCGCGCGCTGGCGCTGCGCCTGCTGGACCACGTGCGGGCGCGCATGGTCGAGTTCCAGGCCGAGACCGGCCACATGTACAACCTGGAAGCCACGCCAGCCGAGGGCACGACCTACCGCTTCGCCAAGGAAGACCGCAAGCGCTACCCGGCCATCCGCCAGGCTGGCACGGCGGAGATGCCCTACTACACCAACTCGTCGCAGCTGCCGGTCGGCTACACCGACGATCCGTTCGAGGCGCTGGAACAGCAGGACGCCCTGCAGCGCAAGTACACCGGCGGCACCGTGCTGCACCTGTACATGACGGAAGCGCTGACCAGCGCCGACGCCTGCCGCTCGCTGGTGCGGCGCGCGCTGAGCCGCTTCCGCCTGCCCTACATCACGGTCACGCCAACCTTTTCGATCTGCCCCAAGCACGGCTACCTGAACGGCAGCCACGCCTACTGCCCGAAATGCGACGCCGAGCTGCTGGCGCGCAAGCAGGCCCTCAGCGCCTGACCACTCGCCTGACCCTTTTTTATCTCAACCAAGGAAACGACATGAACAATCTGCCGCAAACCACCATCGCCGAACTGGACAACGCCGAACGCCAGCCGTGCGAGATCTGGACCCGCGTGATGGGCTACCACCGCCCGCTGGCCTCGTTCAACATCGGCAAGCAGGGGGAATTCCATGAACGGAAATTCTTCAGCGAAGCCGCCGCGAACGCCGGCCGCTGACATGGGCCACGCCACGCTCAAGGTGGGCGGCTATACGCCGTTCAGCGCCACCGAATATCCCGGCCTGCTGTCGGCCGTGGTGTTCGTGCAGGGCTGTCCGTGGCGCTGCGGCTATTGCCACAATCCGCACCTGCAGCCGCGCACCGGCACCAGTCCGCTGCCGTGGGACGCCATCCTGTCCGCGCTGGCGCGGCGCGTGGGCTTGCTGGACGCGGTGGTGTTCTGCGGCGGCGAGGCCACGATGGATCCGGCGCTGGGCGAGGCCATCGCCCAGGTGCGCACGATGGGATACCGGGTCGGACTGGAAACGGCCGGCATCTACCCCGACCGGCTGGCCAGCGTGCTGCCCTGGCTCGATTGGGTGGGACTGGACGTCAAGGCGCCGTTCTCGCTGTATCCGGTCGTGACGGGCGTGCCCGGCAGCGGCGATCCGGTGCTGGCCAGCATCGCGGCAGTGCAGGCAAGCGGCGTTGCCTATGAATGCCGCACCACCGTGCATCCGGCGCAGCTGCCGCCCTCGCAGCTGGTGACGCTGGCGCGCGCCCTGTCGGCGCTCGGTGTCGGGCATTATGTGCTGCAGGAGTTCCGCGCCACCGGCTGCCAGGACCAGGCGTTGTTGAGCAGCGCGGTCGCCGGCTACCCGGGAGACGAGCTGCTGGAACGCATCCGGCCGCTATTCCCCCGTTTCAGCGTGCGCCGCAACCACTAGGTCCGTGTGCGCCGGCCCGGCAGGCTGTTGAGCAGCCGGGTCAATGCCTGCTTGCCCAGCTCTGTCACTGGCAGCGCGATGCCATCCAGCGTGTTCTTGACCAGCAGGCCCAGCTCGGTATCGCCCTGCATCGACAGGCGGCGCGAGAAGAACAAGGTATCCGGGTCCAGCTCGCGCCGCGCCAGGGCGATGAAGTCGCGTGTGCAGGCGCCGATCTCCAGGTCGGCCTCGCCTTGCGCGCGCACGGCCGCGAAGCCTTGCCCGCGCCAGGTGAAGTCGAACGCCACGCCGGCATCGGTGACGCAGACGCGCAAGTGCTTGTCGCGCAGGCTGGCGCGCACATCCTCAGGCAGGTGCGGCCGCAGCACCAGGTTGAGCGCCGCCACGCACAGCAGCGCACCGGGATAGGCCGGCAGCAAGCGGCCCAGCGCCGCCAGTGGCGCCGGCAACGGCATGGCGCCGCCAGCTTGATTGATGGTGACAGGATTCATGCCGCGTGCTCCGTCCAATAGTCGAGTCCGGGCTGGCCGTACCAGTAGCCGTTGCAGGCGGCGGCCGGCAGCAAGCCTTCCATGGCCTGCGCCGTCGGCGTGGCCGTCGAGGCGCCGCCGCGCGCGGCGTCGAACGCGGCGATGATCTGCGGCATGTGCTGCGACTGCGGACTCAGTCTCGCGACATCGACGCCCAGCGCCTGCATCTGGGCCACTTCGGCCACCAGGTTGTACACCAGCGCCGACTGGCTCTGGATGCCGTTCAGCACCAGGAAGTCCTGCTGTTCGCGGGTGCGCATCATCAGGCCGTCGGGATGCTCGATGCAGCTGAAGCGGCAGTCGTCCTTGGGCAGGTTGCGGTTGCGCGCGGTGAAGCAGCGCGCCGAGAACGCCAGCGGCATGCGGCCGAAGGCAAACACCTCGGTCTCCATGCCGTCCGGACGCCGCTGCTGGATGTGGCCCAGGCCGCTGCGCCCCATCTCCAGCGGCATCACCCAGCGGCGCGCGCCCAGCTCGTGCAGCAGCGCCAGCGTGGGCGGGTTGTAGACGTTCAGGTGCGGGCCGGCGATGAAGCCGCCCTGGCCGGACAGCAGGTGCACGGCGGCCATGTCGTTGGCCTCGACCAAGTACTGGCCGTTGGACGCCAGCCGGCGCTGGGCGCCCAGGTCGGCGCTGGACTCGATCAGCGCCAGCGAGGACAGCACCACCTGCTTTCCGCGCGACGCCAGCAGCCCGGCGATCGCCAGCCAGTCGGCGCTGCGCAGCTCGTGGCGGCGCGAGCACACCGTCTCGCCCAGGTAGACGATGTCGACCGGCGTGGCGGCGATCTCTTCATAAAATTCCATCACTTGGGCGCGAGGCCAGTAATACAGCAGCGGCCCTAAGGCTAGTTTCAACATGGTGACTCCAGGTGTTATTTCCACGAACGGTGATAGGCGCCCAGCGTGTGCTGTTGCCCCTCCGCCAGGGTGTTCAGTTCCGACATCCAGCCCGGCTTGACCGAGTAGCGCGCGGCGTGGTCCAGGCACTGGTCGAGCGCCTCGCGCCACACCCGCGTCACCTGCGCCACATAGGCCGGGCTGCGTTGGCGCCCCTCGATCTTGACCGCGCGCACGCCCATCCCCAGCAGCTGCGGCAGCAGTTCCAGCGTGTTCAGGCTGGTCGGCTCCTCGACCGCGTAATAGGTTTCGTCGTCGACTTCGAAGCGGCCCTTGCACAGCGTGGGATAGCTGGCGTTCTCCTGCGGCGTGTAGCGGTCGATCATCACGCCGTTCAGGCGCGACTCCAAGCCGTTGGCATTCTGCTGCCAGCGCACCGCCTTGGCCGGCGAACAGACCCCGTGGGTGTTGGGCGATTCGCCGGTCACATAGGACGACAGCGCGCAGCGGCCCTCGACCATCATGCACAGGCTGCCGAAGCCGAACACTTCGATCTCGACGCTGGTGTTGCGCACCACATGCTCGACCTGGGCCAGCGACAACACGCGCGGCAGCACCGCGCGGGCGATGCCGAAGTGCTGGTGGTAGAAATTGATCGCCTCGGCGTTGGTGGCCGAGCCCTGCACCGACAGGTGCAGGCGCAGCGCCGGGTGGTGGTCGCAGGCGTAGCGCATCAGGCCGGGATCGGCCAGGATCACGGCGTCCACGCCGGCCGCGGCGGCGCGGTCGATGGCGCTGCGCCACAGGGCGCTGGTGTCCGGCTGCGGATACGTGTTGAGCGCCAGCAGCACCTTGCGGCCGCGCTCGTGCGCGTAGGCGATGCCGGCCGCGATGGCGGCGTCGTCAAAATTGAGACCGGCGAAATTGCGCGCGTTGGTGGCGTCGCGGAAACCCAGGTACACGCAGTCTGCGCCGTGATCGACGGCGGTCTTGAGCGCCGGCAGGCTGCCGGCGGGACACACCAGCTCGATCGGACGCTGGCCTGCGGCTGGGGGAATATCGGAAGGTTTCATGAGACTCAAGCATGGATAAAAGTTCATTGCCAAACGGCGGACGAACTGTATCGCGCCGTCAAGCCTGAAATCCTTGATCTGAATCAAAGAAATTGAGCTTGTGCCGGTGGGACAATTGCCTTGCACAATATCAAGGACTAGCCCATGCAAACGATCGCCAATTACCTCGAACAGGATCATCGCCGCTGCGACGAGCTGTACAACCTTGCCGAAGCCAGCGTCACGGGCCGCGACTGGGCCGCCGCCGCCAGCGGTTTCGCCGCCTTCCTGCGGCAGTTCGAATGCCATCTGGACAAGGAGGAACGGGTGCTGTTCGCACGGCTGGAACGCGTCACGCAAAACGCCTGCGGACCGACCAGCGTCATGCGCATGGAACATGGCCAGCTGCGCGCAACCTTGCACAGCATGGGCGAGGCGCTGGCGCAGCGCGACAGCGCGACCTACTTCGATCACGCCGACATGCTGCGGGTGCTGATGCACCAGCATAACCTGAAGGAGGAAGGCGTGCTCTACCCCTACGCCGACCGCATGCTGCACGAGCAGGCCGATGCCGTCATCGCCAGCATGGACGCGCTGGAACGCAACACGGCAAGCACCGAGGCCTTAGCATGAGCGCGCTGCAGGAACAGGCCGGCAAGGTTCGTCTGCTCGATGTCGGCGGCCTGGAACCGCCGGAGCCGATGGTGCGCATCCTCGACGCGGTCGACCAGCTGGGCCCCGACGAGCGCCTGCGCGTGCTGATCGACCGCGACCCGCTGCCGCTGTACCAGGTACTGCGGCGTTACGGCTACCAGCACCGCACCACACCGCAGCCCGACCTGCGCTATGAAGTGCTGATCTGGCTGGTTCCCGACGCGCCCGCCGCATGAAATCCGCCGACGCTCCACAACGCGCGCTGTCGTTCGACCTCAATCCCCGCCTGTCGCTGCCGCTGCGCTATTTCCTCAGCGCGCCCTTGTTTGCGGCGCTGGCGGCCGCGCTGCTGGCGTGGCAGGGGCCGGCGGCGCTGGTGACGCGCTGGTCGCCGCAGACGCTGGCGCTGACGCATCTGATGGTGCTCGGCTGCCTCAGCATGACGATGGTGGGCGCGCTGTTGCAGCTGCTGCCGGTGGTGGCCGGCGTCGCGCTGCCGCGGGTCGGCGCGGTCGGCGGCGTGGTCCATGCGGGCCTGTGCCTGGGTGCGCTGATGCTGGCGGCCGCCTTCTGGCTGGAGCAGGCCGTGCTGTTCCGCAGCGCACTGGCGCTGCTGCTGACGACCTTGCTGCTGTTTCTCGGCGCCTGCACGGTCGCGCTCTCGCGCCGAAGCGGAGCCAGCACCGGCCCGGTGGTGCCGGGCATACGGCTGGCGCTGGCCGCGCTGGCGATCACGACCATGCTGGGCGGCTTGCTGGCCGGCGCCTTCGTCTGGCCGGCGCTGGCATCGCTGCCGCTGCAACCGCTGACCGACCTGCACGCGATGTGGGGGCTGCTGGGCTGGGTGGGCTTGCTGGTGATCGCCATCGCCTACCAGGTGGTGCCGATGTTCATGGTGACCCCGCCCTATCCGCCGCTGCTGAGCGGCGGCTTTACGACCATCATGTTCCTGCTGCTGGTGGCGGCTTCGCTCAGCAGCGGGCTGAGCGGGCCGGGCCAGCTCTTCCATTACGCCTGCCTGCTACTGCTGGCGGCGGGCTACGCGCTGTTCGGCGCCGGCACACTGCGCCTGCTGGCGCGCCGCAAGCGTCCGAGCGCCGACGCCACCACGCTGTACTGGCGTACGGCGATGGCCAGCCTGCTTGCCGCGCTGGCGGTGTGGCTATGGCCGGGCGACGCCAACGACAACCTGCGGCCGCTGCTGCTGGGCGTGCTGTTGATCGCCGGCTTCGCGCTGTCCGCCATCGCCGGCATGCTGTACAAGATCGTGCCCTTCCTGACCTGGTACCACCTGCAGGAAACCGCCGCGCCCGGCCAGCCCAAGCTGCCCGGCATTAACAAGATCATTCCCGATCCCGCCGCACACCGGCAGTTCTGGAGCCATACGCTGGCCTTGCTGCTGCTGACCGGCGCGTGCTGGCGCCCGGCAGCGCTGGCGCGGCCGGCCGCGGCGCTGACGGGCATCGCCTGCCTGTGGCTCTGGTACAACCTGGCGACGGCGCTGCGCTTGTACCGGCGTTTGCGTCCAGCTTCCAAATTCCCACTTACCGTAACGGCCGCCACATGAGCAATACCACCGCCAGCTGCGTCGACAACTGCCTGCGCCTAGCCAGGCCACGCCTGAATACCATGCTGATACTGATGTTCAGCGAAGCCCAGCTGTTCGGGCAGAAAAGCCAATGGCTGGGCAGCGCCATCACCCTGATGCAGCCGCTGGGATTCCAGGAGCGGGCGATCCGCACGGCGCTGTGCCGCCTGGCCGAGCACCAGGCGATCCGGGTCGAACGGCATGGCCGGCGCAGCCTGTGCCAGCTGGCTCCGGCCACGGCGGCGGCGGTGTGGGCCGCGCGCCAGCGCCACAACATCCCGCCGGCGCGCAGCTTCACGGAGGACTGGACTATCCTGGTCAACAGCGGCGGCATCAACGCGGCGCGCTATGCCGCCACGCGCAAGCGCTTGCTGGCCTTGGACTACTGCCTGCTGGCGCCCAACCTGCTGGCGCGGCCGACGGCCTATCACAGCGCGCTCGATGGCGCCATGCCGGCGGCGGAGGAACTGGGGCTGGCCCTGTTCGACGTGAGCGGCGCGCAACTGGCCGCGGCGACGCGGCAACCGCTGTTCGGGCGCACCGACTGGGACCTCGACAGCACCGCCGCGCTGTACCAGCAATTCCTGCAGCGCTTCGAGCCCCTGCGCGCGCTGCTCGATCAACCGGGCGCGGTCAGCGACGAGCAGGCCTTCATGATACGGCTGCTGGTCAGCCACGGCTATCAGCATTGCCGCCGCAGCGATCCGCTGCTGCCTGAGGAACTGCTGCCCGCCGCATGGCCGGCGATGGCGGCCTATCAGACCTACGCTGCGCTGTATTGCCGCTGCGCGGGACAGGCGCGCCGCCACATCCTGGCGCTGACCACCGGCGCCAACGACATCCCGCCTGCCCCTGCCGCAAAGCTGCGGCGGCCGCTACTCTCATCGGACAAGCTGATCACGGCGTAAAGGCGACTACTACTTCTTGCCGATTGCCCCAGCCATCGGCAGCAGGCGACAATGGAAACGTCCAGCCCGGCATTGGCCGGCTGGCTTAGGAGAAAAAATCATGGAAGCTATGACAGTGGACTACTACACCGGCCCCACCTTGAGCGTCACCATCAGCCGCGAAGGCAGCCGCATCCACCGCCTGATCGACGACATCACCCTGCCGCTGCGCGCCAACAAGCTGACGGTGCGGCGCGACCCGATGGTCGAAGCCCTGTTCGGCGCGGCCAGCCCGCGCGACGTGCCGGCTGGCAGGCCCCGGTCGGGCAAGTAAGCCCTGCTACTGCTGGGCTCCTATAGCGCGACACGTTTTTCGATTGTGTAATATCGTTGCGCTTTTAGCCAGGGAGCGAAGTATGGATGGAGACCAACGTACAAACAAAGTCATCAGCGCGGTGGTCGAACATGGCATCTGGCTGGCCAACTCGCAGGGCTCGGCCGTGGCCTGGACGTATATGCAGACCTATCGCGTGCCGCTCGAAGCGATACGCAGGGTGCTGGCCTATCCTGAGACACGCCGCCAGCGCCCTGCCATCTGCAAACGCTAAGCCGACGACATGCAATTACTGGATCAGCTTGCGGTCGCGTAGCCACTCTTCCGCACGCCGGGTCCAGTTCGACGCGTTGCCTTGGCCGGCGCGCATCCCCATGCCGTGCCCGCCACGCTCGAACAGGTAGAGCTCGGCCGGCACATGGGCGCGGGTCAGCGCCTGGAAGAACAGGATGCTGTTGTCGGGCGATACCGCGCCGTCATCCTGCGAATGGATCAGCAGCGTCGGCGGCGTCCTGGCCGTGACCTGCTTCTCGGCCGACATCAGCTGCACCAGTTCCGGCGATGGCGACGCCCCGAGCAAGGCGTGGCGCGAGCCGGCGTGCGTGGTCGGCAGCTCCATCGTGATGACGGGATACATCAGCATCAGGAAATCCGGACGCGCGCTGACCGCGTCAAGCGCGTTGCCGGTACGCCCCGCCGGGTTATCGTACAGCGTGGCCGCGGTGGCGGCGACGTGACCGCCGGCCGAGCTGCCCATGACGCCGATGCGGTCCGGCGCGACGCCATATTGCGCGGCCTGCGAACGCACGGTGCGGATCGCGCGCAGCACATCCTGCAGCGGCGCCGGATGGCCGTAGTCGGACAAGCGGTACTTGAGCACGAAGGCGGTGATGCCCAGGTTGGACAGCCACTGGGCGTACTGGTGCCCTTCACGCGTGAACGACAGGATCGAGTAACCACCGCCCGGGCAAATGATGACCGCGGCCTTGGCCGGACGGTCATAAGAGGCCGGATAGACGGTGAGCGTCGGCTGCGAGACGTTGCTGATGCGCTCGTCGTCGAGATGCTCGGGGCCGGGATTCGCCCGCGCGCCCGGCACGCCTTCCGGCCACAGCGTGATCACCTTGGTCTGGGCCTGCGCGCCGGCAGCGACGAAGAACAACAGGGCCAAAAGCAGTTTGCGCATCAGGTACTCGCTCTCTTTGTATCGACAGAAGATCATTTCCGCTCCAGGATGACCGCGGCGCCGCCGGCAGTCGACAGACGCAGGGCCAGCGCCGCGTCGGCCGTCACATCCAGTTCACGGCGCCGGACCTCGTTGGGCGTGTCGCCATCTTCCCAGACCGTGGCGTGGTACTTCCCGGCAGGCAGGAAGCGCAGCGCCACATTCTGCACCTGCTCGCCCTCGCCGGCCTTCATCGCGCCGAGGTACCAGGTGCTACCCAGGCGCCGCGCCAGCACGATGTCGCGCCCCGGCTCGCCGGACACGAAACGCGTCTCGTCCCAGGCGGTCGGCACGCGGCGGATGAAGTCGAAGCCGGGCGCGTCGCGGTAGGCTTCCGGGTCATCGGACACCATCTGCAGCGGGCTGTCGTAGACCACATACATCGCCAGCCCCTGGCCACGGCTGGACTGCGTCAACGGCATCACGGCGCGCACGTTGAAGGTCGCCGGCGTGGCGTTGTGGAAGCCGCCCGGCGTGTAGTCCATCGGACCGGTGAGCATGCGGGTGTACGGCAGCATCAGGTTGTGCTGCGGCGTGATTTTCTTTTCCATCTTGTTCCATTCGGCCCCCATCACGCCTTCCTGCGTGATGAAGTTCGGATAGGTGCGCTGCAGGCCGGCCGCGACGTAGGCGCCGTGCAGGTCCAGCAGCAGGTGGCGGCTGGCCGTGGCGGCCGCCATGCGGTGATAGAACGCCACAACTTCCTGGTCGTCGCGGTTCATGAAGTCCACCTTCACGCCCTTGATGCCCCAGCGCGCGTAGGTGTCGAGCACCTCATCCATGCGCGGCGCCACGTGCGCCCAGTGCGCCCACAGTATCAGGCCGACGCCCTTGTCGGCCGCGTAGCGCACCAGCGCCGGCATGTCGATGCCCTCGGCGGCGCGGGTGATATCGGTGGTTGGCTGGGCTTCGCAGCAACCGGCGCCGGTGCCCCACGCCCAGCCGGCATCGATCAGGTAGTACGGGAAACCGGAGGCTGCCGCAAAGTCGATGAAGCGGCGATACGCGGCCATGTCCGGCTTCATGCCGTCCAGCGGACCCGACCACCAGTCCCACGCTGCCTTGCCGGGTTTCACCCAGCTGAAATCGCCCTCGGGCGCTGGATTAAGGTTGCCGATCAGCTGGGAGGCGATCATGTCGCCGGTGCGGTCGCCCATCATGACCACGCGCCAGGCCGTCGTCAGCCCCGCGCGCGATTCGAATGCCGGACCGGGACGGTTCGGAACCGCCGACAGGCGCAGCCGCAAAGCGCCGCCTTCGCGCCACAGCGAGGCCCCGGTGTAGCCTTCCAGATGCGCTTGCGTGATGGCGTACGAGGTATGGCCCGAAGCCGTCGTGCAGACCACCGGCACGTCATAGCCGACGCCTTCGCGCAGCTGCGAGATCTGCTTGCGCTCGAACGGCACCTCGTGCGCTCCTTCCGCGACCGACACCAGGCAGGCGGGATCGCCCGCCGGCACGAAGGCGGTTTGTTCGCCGCGCAAGCGCACGGGAGCGCTATCATCCATGCGGTAACGGAAGGCGATGCCATCGTTGTAGGCGCGCACGTCGAGCAGCAGGCGGCGCCGGCCTTCCGCGCGTTCGCGGAACACCAGGGTCGCGCCCCGATAATGGTCGCGGGCGGAGGCGGCCTTGGTGGCGACCAGAGGGATGTTGCGGTCGACCGCGACGTCCTCGCGCTTTTCCAGCGTCATGGCGCCCAAGGCGGGGGCGCCGTCGAATTCGAGACCCAGCGGCGACGCCGCGATCACGGCCTCGCCGTGGCGCGCGATCGAGTAGCCGCTGCCGTCGCGCTCGATGCGGATGGCGGTACGGCCGTCCGGCGATGAAACGATCACCGGCCCGGCAAACGCCACCGGCGCAACCGCGCCCCACAAGGTGATCGCACCCGCCACCAATTTCAGCATTGTCCTAGTCCTCACTTCTCAGCTTCCTCTGACGATTATTGACCTTATATTCTGCGAGTAGCGGCATGCCGTCGCAATTATAAAAACTGCCAATTTGAAAACAAAATCAGACAAGCCTTAGCGAACCCAAGCGCCCGGCCATCGCCACCGCCCCCTCCCCCGACATCACGGTGTGGTGATTGCCCGGGATCTCCACCACCTCCAGCGCGCCGGCGACCAGTTCGCGCCACCCCAGTTCGGGCTCGCCAAATTGCCGGGCGAACCCCTCCGTGCCGCGCAAGAGCAGCACCGGCGTATCGCATGGCGGCGGCTGATAGCTGCGCAGTGCCGTATCGTTGGCCTTGGTCACGGCCAGCATCCGCGCCACTTGCTCCCGCCCCGCCCCCGGCAACAGCAGACCCTGCCGCGTGGCCGCGTCCAGCACCCGCAGCCACTGCTGGTCCGTCGCCACGCCGCGCAGGTTGTCCCAATCCATCGTCATCCGCGGCAGCAGTATGCCCAGCAAGACCGCGTCGTCATGCAGCCAGTCCTTGTCGGCCAGCTGGCCGTAGGCGCCGTTGCGATACAGCGGCTCGGCGCTGGCGTTGTGCGCCCTGGCGTCGATCAGCGCCAGCAGGCCGATCTCCTCGCCGGCCTGCCGCAGCTGCCGCGCCATCTCGTACGCGATGCAGCCGCCCATCGAATGCCCGACCAGGCGGTACGGGCCGGACGGCTGGCGCGACTTGATCAGGGCGATATAGTCGGCCGCCATGTCCTCGATGCTGTCCAGCGGCGCCGCTTCTCCCTGCAAGCCGCGGGCCTGGATGCCATACACCGGCTGGTCCTCGCCCAGATGGCGGGTCAGCTCGACATAGCCCATCGTATGGCCGCCGTAGGGATGAATGCAGAACAAGGGGTCGCGGCTGCCGCCGGTCCGCATGCCCACCAGGCGCGAGTCGCCCGGGACGCCGCCGGCGCGCAGCGCCTGCGCCAAGGCTTCGACCGAGGGATGCTCCAGCAGCAGCGCACTGGACAGGCTGCGGTTGAAGATCTGCTCCAGGCGCAGCATCAGGCTCAGGGACGACAGCGAAGTGCCGCCGAGTTCGAAGAAGTTGTCGCCCAGCGCCACGTGGCCGACGCCGAGGATCTCTGCAAACACCTTGCCCACTTCCAGTTCAAACACATCGCGCGGCGCGCCGTGCTGCGCGGACGGCGCCGGCGCCGGCAGCGCTTCGGCGCGCATCACGGCCTCGAAGCGGGTGGCGGCCGGCACCGCCGTCGTCTGCGCTTCGGGCCAATACCGGTAGCGGTCGAACGGATACACCGGCAAAGCGATCCGGCGCCGCGCCGCGTCACCATGCAAGCGCCGCCCATCCAGCGCGACGCCGTTGCACCAGAGCCGCCCCAGACTGCCCAGCAACGCCGCGCAGTCGGATGGCTGCGCCGCGCCGGCCAGCGTGGGCCCGGCGAAGCGCACATGGTGCCGGTTGGGATGGCGCTGCAGCATGGCGCTGAAAGTCTGGCCAGGGCCGGTTTCCAGGTAAATGCCGTCCGGCGTCTCCAGCAGCAGGTCCAGACCCTGGGCGAAGCAAACGGTCTCGCGCATGTGCCGCACCCAGTGGCCGGGATCGGTGGCTTGCGCCGCCGTCACCCATGCGCCCGTGACGTTGGTGATATAGGGGATGCGTGGCGCGTGCAGCGCGACCTCGGCCAGCCGCGCCCGGAACTGCTCCAGGATCGGGTCGAGCATGGCGGAGTGGAAGGCGTGCGAGGTGGGCAGGCGCTTGCTGCGCAGACCCGCCCCGGCCAGCGGCGCCGACAGCGCGGCGATCGCCTCGACGGTCCCGGCCAGCACGCAGGCGCGCGGGCCGTTGACCAGCGCCAGTTCCACGCCGGCGCCGAGGAAAGGCTGCAGCTGATCGGCGTCCGCCTCGACCGCCAGCATGGCGCCGGCCGGCAAACCCTGCACCAGCTGCCCGCGCGCGGCCACCAGCTTGAGCGCGTCGGCCAGCGACATGACGCCGGCCACGCAGGCCGCCACGTATTCGCCCAGGCTGTGGCCCATCATGGCGTGCGGCTGCACGCCCCAGTGCATGAGCTGGCGCGCCAGCGCATACTCCACCACGAACATGGCCGGCTGCGTGATCGCCGTTTGCGCCAGCCGCCGCGCCGCTTCCTCGCCGGCGTCCAGCGCCGGATACAGCAGCGTGCGCAAGTCCAGTCCCAGCTCCGGCTGCAGCAGCTCGGCGCAGCTGTCCACGCAGGCGCGGAATTCCGGCAGGGTCGCATACAGCTCGCGCCCCATGTTGACCTGCTGCAGGCCCTGGCCCGGGAACAGGAAGGTCACCCGCGCGGCGCCGTCGGGCAGCGCCGCCGGCACCGGATCGGCCGGCGTGGACGCCAGCGCCGCCAGCGCCCCGGCCGCGTCCGCGCCCACCACGGCGCGCCGGTATGGCAGGTGCGCGCGCCCAAGCTGCAGCGTGTAGGCGACATCGGCAAGGTTGGCCTCGGGGTGGGCGCGCAAATACTCCGCCAGGTTGCAGCCCATCGCGTCCAGCGCCGTGGCGGACTTGGCCGACAGCGTCAGCAACTGATGCGGCAGGCCGTTCGCCGCGGGCCGGGCCGGCGGCGCCTGCTCCAGGATCACGTGGGCATTGGTGCCGCCGATGCCGAACGAGCTGACCGCCGCGCGCCGTGGCGTATCCGATGCCGGCCAGGCGGCCAGGGCGGTGTTGATGCGGAACGGGCTGTGCTCCAGCCCGAGTTTCGGATTGGGCGACTGGAAATGCGGCATGGCCGGCACTTCGCCATGGTGCAGGGCCAGCACCGCCTTGATCAGGCCGGTCACGCCGGCCGCCGTGTCGAGGTGGCCGACATGGGCCTTGGCTGAGCCCAGCAGGCAATAGCCGCGGTCGGCCGTGTAGCGCCGGTACGCCTGGGTCAGCGCCGCCACCTCGATCGGATCGCCCAGCGGCGTGGCCGTGCCATGCGCCTCCACCAGGCCGATGCTGCGCGGCTCGACGCCGGCGCGCCGCAGCGCCTGTTCGATCACGTCGGCCTGCCCGTCCACGCTGGGCGCCGTGAAGCCGACCTTGCCATTGCCGTCGTTGTTGATGGCCGAGCCCTTGATCACGGCCCAGATGGTGTCGCCGTCGCGCCGCGCGTCGCTCAGGCGCTTGAGCACCACCAGCGCGCCGCCGCTGCCGCGCACCGTGCCGCCCGCATCGGCATCGAACGCGCGGCAGCGGCCGTCCGGCGACAGGATGTGGCCTTCCTGGTAGAGATAGCCGGTGCCGTGCGGCACCTCGATCGAGACTCCGCCGGCCAGCACCATGTCGCAGTCGCCCTGCACCAGTTGCTGGCACGCCAGGTGGACGGCCACCAGCGAGGTCGAACACGCGGTCTGCACCGTGAGCGCGGGGCCGCGCAGGTTCAGCTTATGGGCCAGGCGGGTGGACAGGAAATCCTTTTCGTTCAGGATGGTGGTCTGGAACAGCTCGGCGGCGGAATCGGGCCGGGTGTTGAGGAAATGCTGCAGATAGCCCGCCCGTCCGGTGCCGCCGACCACGCCGATGCGGCCGGCATTGGCGTCGCCGCCGTAGCCGGCGTGTTCCAGCGCCTGCCAGCCCAGCTCCAGGAACAGGCGTTGCTGCGGATCCATCAGCTGCGCCTCGCGCGGCGGATAGCCGAAGAACGGCGCGTCGAAACAGGCGACGTCGTCCAGGATGCCCTTGCGCTTGATATAGCGCGGCTCGTTCAGCAGTTGCAGGTCGACGCCGGCGTCCAGCAATTGCTGGTCCGTCAGCTCAGTGATGGATTCCGCGCCGGCGCGCAGCGCGCGCCAGAACTCGTCCACGTTGGCGGCGCCGGGGAACTTGCCGGCCATGCCGATGATGGCGATCCCGGTGCCCGGCGCGACTGGCACGCTCTGCGGCACGGCGTCGCGGTGCTCGCGCGACTGCGCATCCAGGTCCTGGCCCTGGTTCAGCGAGGTGCGCAGGTGGTTGGCCAGTGCGCGTATGGTCGGGAAGCGGAACAGGTCCATGGTCGGCACGGCGAGCCCCAGCTTCTGTTCCAGCAGCACCTCGACCTCGACGATGCGCATCGAATGGCCGCCGACGTCGAAGAAGCTGTCGTCGATGCTGACGGCGGCCAGGTTCAGCACCTGCTGCCAGATGGCCGCGATCTGCTGCTCGAGCTGGTCGCGCGGCGGCGCCAGGGCGGCGTCCGCGGCCCTGCCGGGAGGCGCCGGCAGCGCGCGCCGGTCGATCTTGCCGTTCGGCGTCATCGGCCAGTCATCGAGGAACACAAAGGCGGACGGCACCATGAAGTCCGGCAGCCTGGCCTGCACCTGGGCGCGCAGCCCGGCGCTGGTGAGGGCTGCCCCGGGCTGCGCGATCACGTAGGCCACCAGGCGCTGGTCGTGGTTGGCCTCGCGCCGCGCCAGCACCAGCGCCTCGCGCACGCCGCGATGCTCGCCGATCACCGCCTCCAGCTCGCCGAGCTCGATGCGGAAGCCGCGCAGCTTGACCTGGTGATCGAGCCGGCCCAGGAACTCCAGGCTGCCGTCGGGCAGGTAGCGGGTCAGGTCGCCGGTCTTGTACATGCGCTCGCCGGGCGCGCCGAACGGACAGTCGATAAACCGCTCGGCGGTGAGATCCGGGCGGCCGAGATAGCCGCGCGCCAGGCCGATGCCGGCGATATACAGCTCGCCGGCGACGCCGCGCGGCACCTGCTGCAGGCGCGGGTCCAGCACATACAGCCGGGTATTCGCCAGCGGCCGGCCGATGCTCACGCACTGCGTCTGCGGGTGCAGCACGGCCATCGTCGCGCACACCGTGGTTTCGGTCGGGCCGTAGGCGTTGATGAAGCGGCATGCGGCGCTCCAGCGCCTGACCAGCTCCAGGCTGCAGGCCTCGCCCGCCGTGACCACCGTCCGCAAGCTCGGCAGCTCAGCCGGCTGCAGCAAGGCCAGCACCGACGGCGGCAGCGTGACCACCGTGACCGCATGGCGGTTGATGGTGTGGACCAGCGTGGGGCCCGGTATCAGGTCCATTTTCGGCGCCAGGCACAGGCTGGCGCCGGCGCACAGCGCCATGAAGATCTCGCTGACCGAGGCGTCGAAGCTGAACGAGGCGAACTGCAGCACGCGGCTGGCCGGCCCCACCTGGAAGCCGGCGATCTGCGCATGGACCAGATTCGACAGGCCCTGATGTTCCAGCATCACGCCTTTCGGGCGCCCGGTCGAGCCCGACGTGTAGATCACATAGGCCAGGTCGGTCGGCGCCGGGCAGCCCGATGGATTATCGTCCGGCATGGCGGCGATCGCCTCCCGCTCGGTGTCCATGCACACCAGCCGCGCCGCGCCGGCCGGCAAGCGCGCGCGCAGCGACGCCTGCGTCAGCAGCACGGCGGCGCCGGCGTCCTCCAGCATGTAGGCCAGCCGCTCGGGCGGATACTCGGGATCGAGCGGCAGGTAGGCAGCGCCGGCCTTCAGGATGGCCAGCACGCCGATCACCAGTTCGGGCTGCCCGCGTTCCATGCTCAGGCCGACCAGCTGGCCGGGCCGCAGGCCCAGTCCGCGCAGATAATGCGCCAGGCGGTTGGCGCGCCGGTTCAGCTCCTCGTAGGACATGGCCTCGTCGCCATAGCGCAGCGCCGGCCCGGATGGCGCGCGCGCAGCCAGCTGCTCGAACAGGCGGTGGACGCAGGTCTGCGGGAACGGCGTGTCGGTGGCGTTGTGTTCGGCGTGGCTGCGCAGCTCGCGCGGCGTCAGCATCGGCAGCCGGTCCAGCGCGACCTCCGGCGCGCGGGTGGCGCCAAGCAGCAGGGTCTGGTAATGCTCGACCAGGCTGGCGACGCTCTGCTGGTCCCACAGGTCGGTGTTGTACCAGCAGACGCCGCGCAAGGTGCCATCGACCTCCTCCACCACGAAGTCCAGGTCGAACTTGACGCTGCGCAGCGCCAGCGGATAGGAGTCCAACCGCAGGCCCGACAGGTCGAGGCTGGCGCCTGCCAGGCCCATGCGCGCCGCCGCCACGCCCTGCATGTGCGGCAGCTGCGATTTCTGATAGGTGAAGGCGACCTGGAACACCGGGCTGCGGCTCAGGTCGCGCGGCAGGCCCAGGCGCTCCACCACCAGGGGGAAGGGAAAGTCCTGGTGGTCCTTGGCGCCGACCAGCACCTCCCGCACCTGCCGCAGGAATTGCGCGAACGGGGTGGCGCCGTCCAGCTGGACCCGCAGCGCGCACGGACTGGCGAAGTAGCCGACGGTGCGCTCATAGCCCTGCGGCGGCCGGCCGAAGCGCGGCGAGCCGACGGCCAGGTCGTCCTGTCCGGTGTAGCGGTACAGCAGCGCGTAGAACGCCGCCAGCAGCACCGTGTAGAACGTCACGTCCTCCTGCCTGGCCAGGGCGCGCACCTGCCGCGTCAGCGCTTCGCTCAGCTGGAACGCGTGGCCGGCGCCGGCGTGGCGCTGGACCGGCGGACGCGGGCGGTCGGTCGGCAGGTCCAGCTTGGCCGGAGCGGCCAGCCGCGATTGCCAGTAGCGCCCGTGCAGCTCGCCGCGCGGCGAGGCCAGCAGGTCGTCCTGCCAGGCGACGTAGTCGGTGTACGACAGGCTATCCGGCGCCAGCACGGGCACCTGCCCCGTCAGGCGGGCGCGATAGAGCACGCCCAGCTCCTCCATCAGGAGGATCAGCGACCAGGTGTCGGTGGCGATGTGGTGGCTGTTAAGCAGCAGCACGTGTTCCTTGTCATCGCGGGAGAACAGGTGGCAGCGGAACACCGGGCCGTTCTTCAGATCGAAAGGCCGGTGCGCCGCCTCGGTCAGGCAGGCGTGCAGCCGTTGCGCGTCCCATCCGGCGGCGTCCGTGTGCTGGAAGCCGGCCCGCCCCTGCGGGTGTATCAGCTGCACCAGCTCGCCGCGCGGTGCGGCGTAGGTGGTGCGCAGCACGGGGTGGCGCAAGACCAGCTCATGCAAGGCGGCTTCGAACGCGGCGAGGTCGAGCGCGCTGTGGACGCTCCAGGCCATGGGCAGGCTGTACTCCGCGCCGTCGGGATTCAGATTCCACAAGAACCACATGGCACGCTGGCCGCGCGACAGGCTGGCCGTGGCCGGCGCATGGGCCGTCATTTGGGCGGGTTGATCGCTGCCGGGCATGCGATTGCTCATAATGTATCCTTTCTGGTTCGGCAGATAAAAACCTGCGGGCGGGAGCGGATAATAAAGTAAAGCCAGCCGGTTGATGCGACATCAATCCAGCTTTCGCGAAAAAATCGATGGAACGCGGTGTCTCGATACAACTTGATTTACAGCATAAAGAAGTATATTATCTACTTCATTAATGATTGAGAAACGCCGGACGGCTAGCCGCCGTTTTTTTCTGCCATTTAACATGTATTTAATTTACTTGTTAATGCCCTATCCATCACACAGGAGTCCACATGAAGCCGCACCTTTCCACCTTCCGCAGATTTGCTGCGCTCGCGGCGGTGTTCGCCGCCGCCGCCGTCATCTCCTCGGAAGCGCTGGCCGCCGTACGCAAGTACGACATGAACATTGAAGATACCAAGATTACTTTGGTGGAGAAGCAGCAGTACCACACCTTCGCGTTTTCCGGCCAGGTCCCGGGTCCTTTGTTTTATGTCGACGAGGGCGACCAGATCGAAGTCAACGTCAACAACGTCACCGCCCTGCCCCACTCGATACACTGGCACGGCATGCTGCAAAAAGGCAGCTGGAAAATGGACGGCATCGCCGGCACCACGCAGGAGGCCATCAAGCCCGGCGAATCCTTCCTCTACAAATTCACCGCCGAACCATCGGGCACCATGTGGTACCACTGCCATGTGAACGTCAACGAGCACGTGGTCCTGCGCGGCATGTGGGGGCCATTTATCGTGCGCCCGAAAAAGCCCACCGCGCTTGAGAAGACGGTGACCAAGGAATTCATCATGATGCTGTCCGACTGGGACTCGAAGTGGGCTGACAAGCCAGGCTTCGGCGGTCTGCCGGGCGACAAGTTCGACTTCTTCACCATCAACGGCAAGTCGTTCCCGGACAACCAGCCACTGCGGGTCAACAAAGGCGATGTGGTCCGTCTGCGCCTGATCGGCGCCGGTGACCTGGTACACAGCATTCACCTGCATGGCCACGTGATGACGGTCGCCTTCAAAGACGGCTTCCCGCTGCCCGCTCCGTACAAGGCCGACACGATCGCGGTCGCCCCAGGCGAGCGCTACGACGTCATCTTCACCGCCGACAACCCTGGCCGCTGGATGATACACGACCACGTCGACTCCCACGTCATGAACGGCGACCGCCCGATGGGCGGGATCATGAGCGTCCTCGAATACAACGAAATCAAGCCCGACGACTTCTACGACTGGAAGAACAAGAAATTCGAGCCGAACTTCTATTACGAAGAATCGCTCAAGAAAGGCCCTGGTATTTACACCAATGACGGCTTCAAGGGCCAGGCTGTCCAATAACGTAGGAGTTCAAAATGCGATTGAAGATATTGATGGGCGCAATGATGGGGCTGGCAACCATCGGCGTGGCGATGGCTGCGGAGGCGTCCGCCGCCGACCTGCTGAGCCAGCAGTGCGTCGCCTGCCACGCGGTGAGCAAGCCGGAGAAGGCGTCGCTTGAGCGGCTGTGGGAGCGGAAAGGGCCAGACCTCTACTACGCCGGCTCGAAGTTCAACAAGCCATGGCTGATCAGCTGGCTGCAGAACCCGACCACCATACGCGGTGGCGGTGTGATGTACGCCAAAGCGGTCAAGGCTGGCGCCGACCATACGGTCGACACCATCGACGCGGCCCAGCTTCCTGCGCACCCGAAGCTGTCCGCTGCGGATGCCGCCACCGCGGCGGACCTGCTGATGGCGCTCAAGGGCGATGGGCTGCTGACCCCGGGCGCGTTCAAGAACGAACCCGCCGGTTCCATGGCCTCGATGCTGTTCTCCAAGCTGCGCGGTTGCACTTCGTGCCATACCGCCAAAGCTGGCGGCGCGCCGACCTCCGGGCCCGAGCTGTACACGGGCGGCGATCGCCTGCAGCCGGACTTTGTACATGCCTACATCAGCAATCCTCAGAAGTTCGATGCGCATACCTGGATGCCATCGCTGGGCTTGAACGATGCCGACATTCAAAAGCTGACCAGCTACATCGGCACCTTGAAATCGGAGAAAAAATAATGCGTTTCCTGAACAAGAACCATTTTTACGCACTGGTCGCAGCTGGCATCGCGCTGTGCTCAATGGATGCGGCCAGGGCGCAAGACTCCGCCCACGCCGCCAGGCTTTACAACACCTACTGCGTCCAATGCCACGGCATCAACCGCGACGGCAACGGCATCAACAGCGCGTCGATGGCTGTCAAGCCGCGCGACCACACCGATACCAAGGCCATGGGCGACACCCCCGACGAGACGCTCTTCAAGGCCATCAAGGGCGGTGGCCTGGCGGTAGGTAAATCAATTTTGATGCCGAAATGGGAAGGAGTACTGAACGACGACGAAGTAAAAGAGCTGGTCACCTACTTGCGGGTCGTGAGCAAGACGACCTCGAAGTAATCAACGAATAAACTAACATTAGGGAAAACAATGAAAAAAGTAAGTATAGCCATGGCAGTCGCACTGGCGCTGCTGGGTTCGGCGGCCGTGCAGGCCAAGACCGTTAAAATCAGCATGACGGCCAAGGAAGTCGAAACCCCGATCGACAACAAGGGCACCATGTACCGCTCGTGGACCTACGAAGGCATGGTGCCGGGCCCCGTGGTACACGTTGAGGAAGGCGACGTTGTCGAGTTCACCCTGACCAACGACAAGTCCAGCAAGAACTCCCACTCGATGGACTTCCACGCCGCACGCGTTGACGTCGTCAAGGACTTCGAGCAGGTCAAGCCGGGCGAGAAAGGCAGTTATACCTTCCGCGCGGACTACCCGGGCATCTTCTACTATCACTGCGGTGCCGATCCCATGATCCAGCACATCGCCCGCGGCATGTACGGCGCCATCATCGTCGACCCGAAAGACAAGTCGGCGATGCCCAAGGCGGACCGCGAATACGTCCTGATCCAGTCCGAACTGTATCAAAACCCGGATGACACGGCAGCCATGATGGCGAACAAGTGGTCGAATGTCATGTTCAACGGCGGCATCTTCAAGTACGACCCGGTCCACGATCCCGCAGCGACCCGCATGCTGCAAGCGAAGCCGGGCGAGCGCGTGCGCATCTACTTCATCAACGCCGGCGCCAACGAATTCGCGTCCTTCCACGCCATCGCCGGCATCTGGGACCGGGTCTACCCGAGCGGCAATCCGAAGAACGTGCTGCACGGCCTGCAAAGCTACGTCGTCGGTCCCGGCGACGCCTCGTCGTTCGACATCATCTCCCCGGTTGAAGGTGCCAACGCGCTGGTGACCCACTCGATGAAGCAAGCTTTGACCGGCGGTATCGCGATTCTGCAATACACCAAAGACGCCGATCCGAAAATGGGTCGCGGCGACAACATCCTGGTGCGCTAATCCGGCACATGGCGGGCTGCGGCCCGCCATTTAATCCATCAGAAAAATCAGAGTGAAATCATGGGCAATACGAAAAGAACGCTCCTGGCCGGGATAGGCCTTACGGTCGCCGCCGCCGCCCTGGCCGGCTACGGCGTCGGCCGCGGCCTCGCCGCACCGGCACAACCTGCGGCATCGGCGGCATCGGCGGCATCGCCGAAGATGGACACTTCGCAAGCCCGATACACCTGCTCCATGCATCCTCAAGTACTTCTGGACCATCCTGGTAACTGCCCTGTCTGCAACATGGCACTGGTCCCCACCCATGGCGGGGCGATGGTCAGGCACTCGGACCTGGTTCACGTCGACGCCGCCACCCAAAAGCACATGGGTATCCAGCTGGCGACAGCCCATGTCACCGGCATCAGCCGTTCGATACACGCGTTCGCGACCATCACGGCCGACGAAAGCAGCACCGTGTCCGTCAACCCGAAGGTCGAAGGCTTCCTTCGCCGCGTGAACGTCCAGGGCCTGGGCCAACCGGTGCATCGCGGCCAGGTCCTTTACGAGATTTACTCGCCCGAACTCCAGCAGCGCCAGCGCGAATACATCGATCTTCTGGCAAGAAAAGACGGATTACTGGGCGACAGCATGTCCATCGTCAGCTCGAACGCGGCCATGGTCGGCAGCCTGTCCAAGGAAAAATTCCGCGCCCGGGAGCGCCTGCTGTCCGCCGATATGAGCGCAGACCTGATCGACCAGCTGGAAAAAAGCCGCCGCGTCATCGACGTGATCCCGGTGCGTGCCGCGCATGATGGCGTGGTCACGGTGCTGGGTATGCACGAAGGTAATTACGTCAATCCGATGCAGCAAATCCTCGCCTATGCCGACTACGCCGTGGTCTGGGCCGAGGTGGCGCTCTTCCCCGACCAACTTGAATGGATCCGTAATGGCGACAAGATGGTCTTTCGCTCTGGTATGGATAAGACCGCCATTCAGACCGGAAAAGTCAACACCGCCACGATACAGATTGACCCCGCCACGCGCACCGCAAAGCTGAGGCTTGCGCTGAATAACCCGCACGGCGCGTTCCGGCCGGGCGCCTTCGCCGACGTCGACATCCAGTCCAACGCCGCGCACAGTCTGGCCATCCCCCGTGACGCGGTGATCCGCACCGGTCACGGCGATTTCGTTGTCGTTGCGGAGGCGAACGAGCACTTTCGCCGCGCACGCATACAACTGGGCATGGAAAGCAGTGAACTCGCAACGGTCCAGTCGGGTCTCAAGCCCGGCGAGCAGGTGGCTGTGAACGGCCAATTCCTGCTGGACGGCGCCGCGGCCATGCACGATCGCGCCAACATGGGAGCGTATCCATGATCGCCCGCGTCATCGACTGGTCGGTGCGCAACCGATTGATCGTGCTGGCATTGTGCCTGCTGCTGCTCGCAGGCGGCATCGAGTCCCTGTTCCGGCTCAAGCTCGACGCCCTTCCCGACCTGTCCGACGTACAAGTCATTGTCAAGACCGACTTGCCGGGCCAATCGCCGCAGCTGGTGGAGGACCAGCTCACGTACCCGCTGGCCGCGTCGCTGCTTTCAGTGCCCGGCACAAAAGCCGTGCGCGGCTTCTCGATGTTCGGCGAATCGTATGTGTATGTGATCTTCAAAGACGGGACGGACCTTTACTGGGCACGCTCCCGCATCCTGGAGAGCCTCAGCCAATCGACCGGCAAGTTGCCGGCCGGTGTGACGCCAACCTTGGGACCGGACGCGTCCGGCGTAGGCTGGGTATTTGAATATGCGCTGGTCGACAAATCGGGCAAGACCTCCCCGGCCCGGCTGCGCGCCTTGCAGGACTTCTACCTCAAGCTGGAACTGCAATCTGTGCCGGGCGTGGCGGAGGTGGCGACGCTGGGCGGCCTGGCGCGCCAATTCCAGGTCGAGGCAGACCCGGCCCGCCTGGCCGCACATGGCGTCACCATGGAGCAGCTTGCGCAAGCCGTAAAGGATGCGAACCTGGCGGGCGGCGGCGCGCCGGTCGAAATGGCCAGCGCCGAGTACCTGGTGCGCTCGAACGGCTATCTAAAAAACACCGCCGACTTCGACAACATCCCGGTGCAGACCGAGGCCGGCATACTGCGCTTGAAGCAACTCGCCAACGTCACCACCGGCCCGCAGCAACGCCGGGGCATCGCCGATCTCAACGGCGCGGGCGACGTCACCGGCGGCATCATCGTTATGCGCCACGGCGAGAACGCGATGTCCACTATCGCCGGCGTGAAACAACGTCTGGAACAGCTGAAAAAAGGCTTGCCGCCAGGCGTGGAGATTGTGACGACCTATGACCGCTCCGGCCTGATCGAACGCGTGGTACACACACTGCGCGACAAGCTGCTCGAAGAATCCTTGGTCGTGGCGATCATCTGCGGGGTCTTTCTGTTCCGGGTGCGTTCGGCCCTGGTTGCCATCGTGACGCTGCCCCTCGGGATACTGGCCGCGCTGTGGATCATGCGCATTCAAGGCGTGTCCGCCAACATCATGTCGCTGGGCGGAATCGCCATCGCCGTTGGCGCGATGGTGGACGGCGCGATCGTCATGATTGAAAACATGCACCGGCATCTGGAGAAGCAGGAGGCCGGCGACATATGGGTGGTGGTGCGCAAGGCGGCCACGGAAGTCGGCCCCGCCCTGTTTTTCTCCCTCATCATCATCACGATCTCCTTCCTGCCCGTATTCACGCTGAGCGGCCAGGAGGTGCGCCTGTTCGCCCCGCTCGCGTACACCAAAACCTATGCCATGGCCGCTGCGGCGATGCTGGCAATCACCCTGACGCCGGTCCTCATGGGATACGCCATCAACGGCAAACTCCCACCCGAGTCGGCGAATCCGGTCAACCGCTGCCTGAAACGGTTGTACCGGCCCGTGTTGAACAGCGCACTGGGTCATCCCTGGACTGCCTTGCTGCTGGCGGCCGTCCTGCTGGCGACGGCGGTCATTCCCTTCAGCCGCATCGGCAGCGAATTCATGCCGCCACTGGACGAGGGCGACTTGCTGTATATGCCGACGACCTTGCCCGCGATTTCCGCTCCCGAGGCGGCGGACCTGCTGCAACGGACCGACGCCATCATTGCCGCCATGCCCGAAGTGGCGCGCGTTTTCGGCAAGGCCGGACGCTCGGACAGCGCCACCGATCCCGCCCCATTGTCGATGCTGGAAACGACCATCATGCTCAAGCCCAAGTCGCAGTGGCCAGCCGGCTCGAGCGCGAATAACGCACAGCTGATCGCCAGGCTGGACGAGACGGTACGCTTGGCCGGGCTGACGAACTCCTGGGGCTTTCCGATCAAGACGCGCATCGACATGCTGTCGACCGGTATCCGCAGTGCGCTGGGAGTAAAAATCAGCGGCCCCGACCTGGCTACGCTGGAGCGCCAGGCCCAAGAGGTCGAAGCCATGTTGCGCACCCTGCCCGGGACGCGCTCTGTCTTTGCCGAACGGGTGCAGTCGGGCCGCTACATCGATATCGAAGTATTGCGTGAAAACGCCGCCAGGTATGGGCTGTCGGTCGCCGACATCCAGCGCGCCCTGCAGCTGGCGATCGGCGGGGAAAGTATCAGCACCGTTATCGACGGCCGTGAACGGTATCCGGTCACGCTCCGCTTTCCGCGCGGCGACCGCGACGGACTTGGAGCCCTGGAGGAGATCCGGCTAAAAGGCGCGGGCGGTTCGGTGGTGCCGTTGAGAGAGGTCGCCCGCCTGACGATAGCAGACGGTCCTACCGAGCTGAAAAGCGAAAACGCCCGCCCGGTCGCCTATGTGTTCGTCGACCTGGTCGACGCCGACGCTGGTCGTTATCTGCAGCAGGCACAGGAGCTGCTGGACACGCATCTTGTCCTGGCCCCGGGCTACACCCTGTCCTGGCAAGGTCAATACATGAATTTCAAGGAGGGCAAGGCCCGCCTGTGGAGTGCGATCGCCATGACCTTGCTGCTCGTTTCTGCGCTGCTGTTCCTGCATTTCCGTGATGTGCGCAAGGTCGCGCTGGTGCTCGCCTGCCTTCCGTTCTCCGTGATCGGCGGCATCTGGCTGACCTATTTGCTGGACTATCAGCTGTCTGTCGCGGTGGTCATCGGCCTGATCGCGCTGGCCGGCGTCGCCACCGAATTTGGCATCGTGATGCTGCTGTACCTGGACCAGGCACTGGAAGAACAGCCGGCGGATCCCTACTCGGCGATTCTGTCCGGGGCCTTGCTGCGCCTGCGCCCCAAAGCCATGACGGTCGCCGTGATCCTGGGCGGGCTGCTCCCGGTGATGCTTTCCGACGCCGCCGGCGCCGATGTCATGAAGCGCATCGCCGCGCCCCTTATCGGCGGCATGATCACGGCGCCGGTGTTCTCGCTGATCGTGATTCCCGCGGTGTATTGGCTGACGCTGCGTCCCGGGTTGGCCGCAGCCCGCCAGGGGACGCCGGCATGAAGGCCTTGCTGAACCTGGTGCGCTCAATGCGGTTCGCGATCGCCATACTCGCCGTGGTGGCCGTGGCGGCGACCACGGGGTCCATCCTCGAGCAGAGCCGGCCCGCAGTCGTGTATGTAGGCCTGTACGGTGAGTTCTGGTCCACGTTCTTCAACTTGTGCGGATTAAACGACGTCTACCACGCCTGGTGGTTTTTTGTATTGCTCGGCTTCATGGCGTCTTCCACGGCGCTTTGCCTCTGGCAGCATCTTCCCTCCATGCTGCGCGACATGCGCAGCTATCGGGAGAACAAGAGCATAGCGAGTCTGCGCCGGCTCGAGCATCACGTGGAATTCGATCTCGGCACGGAGAAATCGGCATCGGCCGGTTTGACGACCTACCTCACGTCCCAAGGTTTCAGGTACAAGCACGCGGCTATCGCCGGCGGCGCCATGCTGGCCGCACGGACCGGCGGCGCAAGGCGTCTTGGCTACCTGCTCGTGCATGGCGCAATGGTGCTCATCTGCGTGGGCGGCCTCATCGACGGCAACGTATTGCTGAGGCTGCGGCTGTGGACGGGCGACTTGAAAGTCGAGACCCGCGAGCTGCCGCCGGAGCAGGTGCCAGCGGTGAGCAGACTGGGGACGTCGGAAGGCTCGTACCACGCGAGTATGACTATCCCTCAAGGTCAGGTCGCTCATACCGCCCTGCTTCCAATGGGTGAAGGCTATCTTCAACAAGATTTGCCGTTCGGGATAAAACTGAAGCAATTCCGCATCGACCATTATGCAAATGGACAACCCAAGGATTTCGCGAGCGATATCGAGATTATCGACGGCGCACAAGTCATTCCGGCCACGCTGCAAGTCAACCATCCCTATACCTATCGCGGCGTGACCTTGTTCCAGTCGGGATTTGCTGACGGCGGCAGCAAGGTCAAGCTGGACATGCTTCCATCCAGAGGCTATCCCGGCCCACACCAGCTTGTCAGCGGCGCCATCGGCCACGCAACGCCGCTGTTGATAGAAGGCGAACCCGCCACCCTGGAGTTCACCGAGCTGCGGGCAATCAATGTGTTCAACCGGGAAGACGTCGTCGAGAAGACCTGGAATTCCCGCGGCAAACCGGGCGACCGGACGCGCAATGTCGGGCCTTCGGTCGCGTTTCGCCTCAGGGACAAGCTTGGCCAGTCCGACGAATGGCTCGCCTATCAGCGCGCCGTGGAGATCGACAATGCCCGCTATGTTTTGATCGGACGTCGACGTGCGCAAGAGGACGCCATGCGCTACCTGCGGATACCCACAAATGCCGACGGCTCGTTGGCGCCCTATACCCGCCTCATCGCAGCGATGGGGAATCCACAGTTGCGTACCCGCGCAGCCCGGAAAATGGCCGAAAAGGTGGTCGATGTGCGGCTCGCCTCGACGCTGGAAAAAACATCCGAAGCATTGATGGCTGGCTTCCATGCCCAGGGATACCGCGCGCTGCTTGAGATGGTGCAGGCCAATGCCGACAGCGAAAACGAAATCAAGGTCGGCCAGCTTTACCTGCAACTACTGGAACGCTCAGCTTCGCTCTTATTGGACCGGCAGGATGAACCCGGCCAACGTTTCACTCACGATGCGCTGACTGCGTACAACGACACGCTGGAAATGAAGCTTCCCGCGCTGTTCACCTTCGAGAGCTTCGAGCAGGTCAACGCGACGGGGCTGCAGGCCACACATGCACCGGGCGCGGCATTGGTGTACCTGGGCGCGGCACTTCTCGCAGCGGGGGTGGTCGCGATGTATTTCATTCGAGAGCGTCGCATGTGGCTCCATACGCAAGGAGCAAGCCTGCTGATGGCTTTCAGCGCAAACCGTCACTCCCCGGCCTTGCAGGCTGAATTCGATCGACACACCGAAGCGATCGCGCGCCTGCTGCGCAACCCACACGAACAACCGACCTCCAACCGGAATCCATAAGGAAACCAAGATGCTTGCGAATTCAAACTCATTTTTCACCGACGCCGGGCGTCGGAACGGTCCACTACGGCACGGACTTTTCGTCGCGGCCCTGCTGAGCGCCACCTGCTTTGCCTTGCTGCGCTATTCGTCACAGATGGACATGTTCGACGGCGCCATCCTCGTGGCGAGCGCTATCGGCTTGGGCTTGATGGCCGTGGCATGGCCGGCTCTCCAGGCGCTGTCCATCGGCGCCGCGGCACTTACCCTCACAGCCATCGCGCTCTACAAGAATCAGCTGATTGCTGCGGACCATGTTTTCCTCCTCAAATATTTTCTGTCGAGCCAGTCCGCCATCATGTGGATGGGGCTGAGTTATTGGGCGTCCACGGTGTTGTACGCCTGGGGCTGGATGCGCAAAGCCAGTTACTGGATGAGCCTGGGCACGCGCGCCGCCTGGGCGGGCAGCCTGCTCGGCCTGGCTGGACTGCTGACGCGCTGGTATGAATCCTACCTGATGGGGCCAGACATCGGCCACATACCGGTCTCCAACCTGTACGAAGTCTTCGTGCTGTTCAGCTTTCTCACCACGATGCTCTATCTGCATATCGAGCAGCACTTCGGCAGCCGCCAGCTGGGCCTGTTCGCGATGGCATTGGTCAGCGCGGCGGTGGTGTTCATGTTCAAGTACGGCATGGGCGCGCACGAAATTCAACCGCTGATTCCGGCATTGAAATCCTATTGGATGAAGATACACGTGCCCGCCAACTTCATCGGGTACGGCGCCTTCTCCATGGCGGCAATGTTCGGCGCGGCATGGCTGCTGTCCGGGCGCCCCTTCTTCGCCAGCCGGCTTCCGAGCCGTGCATGGCTCGACGAGCTCTCCTACAAGGCGATTGCGCTTGGATTCGTGTTCTTTACGATCGCCACCATCCTGGGCGCGCTGTGGGCGGCCGAGGCCTGGGGCGGCTACTGGTCCTGGGACCCGAAGGAGACCTGGGCGCTGGTCGTCTGGCTAAACTACGCGGCGTGGCTGCACACGCGCCTAGTCAAAAACGTTCGCGGCGCCCTGCTCGCCTGGTGGTCTTTGGCAGGCTTTCTCATCACCTTGTTTGCTTTCCTGGGCGTGAACATGTTCCTGTCCGGCTTGCACTCGTACGGCAGTCTGTGAGGCAGGCCGTGGACATGACTCAAGCCGCCGTTCTAAATCTTGCGGCCGCAATAGTGTTGGCCAACCTACCCTTTTTGCGGCTGGCCACGATCCGGCGCTGCTCCCCGGCGTGGAATGACTTCTTCGGCTGGATAGCGGCTTACGCTGTGTGGATGTCGGCCTCGCTGATGCTCGAAGCAGCATCGGGAAGAACCACAGACAAGAGCTGGGAGGTGTGGGCGATCACCTCCGCGCTGTTCGCTGTCCTTTCCTTCCCCGGCATCGTCTGGCGCCACCTGCTATGCATTCCGCATCCCCCAAAACAATAATCCCGCCTCCGATACCAAGGAATCACAATGTCTTCTAAAACTGTTTTCAACCGCCGCGATCTGCAACATGGTCTCGCGGCCCTTTTCACACTGTCGGCAATGGCGGCGGCTGTGCTGGGCGCACGTACCGCCCATGCCGAAGATGGCGAAGCCGGCACCGGCTCGGCGCAGACCATGGCCATGGTCACAATCAGCGGCGGCCGCCCCACTTCGCTGCCGACTCAGATCCCGACCACGATTGAAGGGATCACCGGTGCGCAAATTGAGCAGAGCATCAACGCCGTTGATGCCGAAGATGCGCTGAAATACTTCCCCAGCCTGAACGTGCGCAAACGCTACGTCGGCGACTACGACCACGCCGTGCTGGCCAGCCGTGCTTCCGGCACCGGCAATAGCGCGCGGTCGCTGGTCTACGCGGATGGGATATTGCTCTCCAACCTGCTCGGTAACGGCGCCACATTCACGCCACGCTGGGGTATGGTCGCCCCTGACGAAATCGAGCGGGTCGATGTGCTCTATGGTCCCTTCTCCGCCGCGTATCCAGGCAACTCCGCCGGTGCGGTGGTTGATTACCTGACCAGGATGCCAACATCGTTTGAAGCTCACGCACGCCTTTCGGGTTTTAGCCAGGGCTTCAAACAATACGGGACAAACGAGCGATTCACGGGACGCCAGGGCAGCCTGTCGTTAGGCGACAAGAATGATGCCCTGTCCTGGTGGGTGAGCTTGAGCCATCTGGCCAATGATGGCCAGCCCATCGCCTTCGCAAACAAATTGCCTGGCGCCGGCACGCCAGGCAAAGGCGGCACGCCGGTCACCGGGGCTGTGGCGGACAAGAACCCGTCGAACGCGGACTGGTTGATTTTGGGCGACACCAACCAGATCCATACCGTTCAGGACCACGCCAAGATCAAACTGGCGTACGACATCTCGTCGACGGTGCGGGCCAGCTACACATTGGGATGGTGGAAGAACGACGCGGACCGCCACGTCAACTCCTACCTTCGAGACGGCGCAGGCAATCCAGTCACTGGCGGCGCAATCAATATCGCGGGACGCCAGTACACGCTGACGCCGGCGGACTTTGCGCCAGCAACTGGCGAGCTGGAACACTGGATGCAGGGTCTCTCGCTCAAGAGCCACACCAAGGGCAAATGGGACTGGGAGCTCGCAGTCAGCAACTACGATTATAAGAAGGACGAAGTCCGCACGCCGGCTGTGCTCTTGTCGACTCCAGGTGCGAAAACCGGTACGCTGACCGACATGGGCGGCAGCGGTTGGAGCACACTCACGACCAGGGGGATCTGGCGCCCGTATCCCGATAACAGCCATATCGTCGACTTCGGCGTACAGCGCGACAGTTTCCGCTTGCGCAGCTTGGTCTCCAACACCGGAGAGTGGACGTCGGCGGGCGCCGGCACGAAGATATCGAGCTTCAGCGGCGATACGCGCCTGGAGAGCCTGTATGCCCAGGACACCTGGCGCTTCGCTCCCGACTGGAAGACCACCATCGGCGGCCGCCTTGAGCGCTGGGAAGCGCGGAACGGCAGCCTGGGGAGCAGCACCGCAACCAGCATATTCGCCGACCGCAGAGAAACCAGCTTCTCGCCAAAATTCGCGCTTTCCCACGAACTGAACGACAACTGGACGGTCAAGGCCTCGGCCGGTCGCGCGGTGCGCTATCCGACCGTGTCTGAACTATTCCAGGGCGCGCTCGTCGGCGACACCTTGATGAACAACGATCCGAACCTGAAGCCGGAACGTTCCGTCACCAGCGAGCTCAGCGCAGAACGAAAACTTGAGCAAGGCCTGCTCCGCGCGACCTACTTCTTCGAGAACACGCGCGACGCCCTGTACTCTCAGCGCAACGTCAACGTCACGCCGAATGTAACCAATGTCCAGAACGTGGGCCGCATGCGCACCAACGGCCTGGAACTGGCGGCGCAGGCCGATGACGTCCTGTTCGAGGGCCTTGAGCTGAATGGCAGTGTTACCTATACCGACTCCACCATCGTCGACAATCCGAACTTCCCGGCCAGCGTGGGCAAAGACCAGCCAAGGGTACCGCGCCAGCGCGCCACGCTGCTGGCAAGTTACCACCCGACTGATAAGTGGTCGGCAAGTTTCGGCGCGCGCTACAGCGGAAAGCAATGGGGCACTCTGGATAACTCCGACCCGAACAGCTCGAGCTATACGGGCGTCTCGAGCTACTTCGTGACCGACGTCCGCCTGCGCTACCGCTTCGACAAACAATGGAGCGGCTCGTTAGGTATCGACAATTTGGGCAATAAAAAGTACTGGGCCTACCATCCCTACACGCAGCGTACTGTCCTCGCCGAACTGCAATACGATTTCAAGTAAGGAAGCGACACGGAGACCAGGCGCATGCGCACGGCGCGCCTGGGCCCCGTCGGCGGCACACCCTGAATCCCGCAAGATGAAGGTCCGGTCGGCAGCTCAGCCGCGGAGCGCACTGCTACGCCAGTCAGCGCGTCGACGGCTCGCTTCGACCGGCGGCGCATCGGACCAACCTAGTTTCGTCAAAATTCTGACGGCATGACAAAAATGATGGCGAGCGGGGGGGCGAAGTGGCATGGTGAGCTGCCGCGCAGCTACCGGTATGGCGGGAAAAAAGGATTAAACGGGATCCAGCCGCTTCACAAGTACTCTTGTCCGACGGAGATTGCGCCGATTTCGAAGTGCGCGCCGCGGCATATATTGCAGTCGCCGCCAACTTCGTTTGCACACGCTCCCCGATTTGCCGGCAGCGAAAAAAGTGATAGCTTAATTTTGTGAAAAACCCTCGCAAAAATGCCGGGCTGACGTAACCTCACGGTTTGAGCGATCACGGGCGATACCCGTAGCAGTGGACCACGGCTAAAAGGCGTGACAGCCCAGGACAGAAGCGTTGATTCCGTAGCGTGATGCGTCATGATTTGATCCTCAGAGTCGATTACCCCGCATCGGCACCGCGTTCAGTCGTGGCACCTGTAGCAGGAAGGCTATTTTCCTCAAATCGCTTGATGCACTTCCACGGAATTGAGCGTATCCGCAAATTCGTGATTCACGTCGCGATGTCCCATCTCGTCCTGGCGCACAGCAAGCACCACATCACGCAGGCGGGCATCTGCAGGCAGTTTCCAATACGAGATGGCGATATCGGGTGCCGGTACGTTTCCCACGCGACCAGCATCGATTTCGGCCAGATACAGCGTGTAGCTGATAACCGCTTGTTCTTCAAAATAGCCGACCAAACGATGGGCGGTACGTGGCGAGGCCAGATACAGCGAGAAGAACGCGATAAAGAACAAGGCCTGGACAGTGAGAATGACGAAGCGTTCGAACCAGTTTGGTTTAGCAATCTGCACAAAGGTCATCAGGTGCATGCGTTCGTTCTCGGCTTCGTCCAGCAAAGTGCGTATCCAACCTTGGTCCTCAACCATCCAGCGCAGGCAGCGTAAGTGAACCAGCATCCCGCCGACCATGCCCGGCACGGCAGCCACGGTTTCCAGGACAATCGCGCGGTTGCCGTAGCGTTTAGCGAAAAAGGTGTCAGCAAAAAAACGCAGCGCAAGTGTGATTCCCAGTGCTAAACGATCTGAAAAATTACGGGCTGCGCGGTGTTCGGCCATCGTGTGAGTGTCGTTAAGTGCTTTCATGTCATGCTCCCAGTATTTGATTAAACGTTCTTCGAACAGCTGTAATCGGCCGGATCACAAACATGTATTCAGAGTACTCCTTTAAATTCTCAAGGTCAAGAAGACAGCAGAAATATTGAATCGCTCATGCAGGCATAGACGCAAGAGCAAGTGGGATGAACTATCGATGCCCCTGCACGAAAGGATTGTAAAAATTTTAATATGATGCAGGGTGATTCCCGGTCCGAGTTTCCTTTTCACGCAAATCGTTTAAGACGATGTGCCGTCCGCATCACCCTGATTTATTCTTTCTTTTTCATCAAACCGGCCAATGAGGCAAATGGATTATGCGTTGCCGGCGCGACCTCGGCCGATTTCAGACTTAGTCCCCGGTCGGCCTCGAGATAACGCGAGTGTTCGTTATCGCGGCAGTAAAGGCACAGCAATTCCCAGTTGCTGCCGTCAGGCGGATTGTTGTCGTGATTGTGGTCACGATGGTGCACTGTAAGTTGCGACACATTCGTGTGCGTGAATTCGCGCATGCAGCGCCCACACACCCACGGATACATTTTCAGCGAGCGCTCGCGATAGCCCAGCTCGCGCTGGTCGGCCGCGCGCCGTGCGTCGGCCACAATTTTGTCCAGCCGCGCGGCGTCCGGTTTTTTCCCAACGGTCATGCTAATTTCCTTTACTTGCTGTTAGATATTGGGCGGCAGCGCCCACCATCGACTGCTTGAGTCTCCAGCCGATCTGCACTTGGCCGCTTGCGTTCGTCATCGCGATGAGTCGCCCTTTATTGCTTATGTCGCGTCCTGGTCAGCCTTGCTCCGCTTCTTCGCCATGACCGGATGAAGCGTCTCATGCCGAGCCAGCATGGCTGCGTACTCCTGAGCCTTGCGTAGTTTGGTCTCAGGCTTGATTGCCGTCTGAACCCTGAACAACACTGCATAGCGGCTTTGCGAATTGAGAGTGGCGAAAAATTCGGCTGCCCCAGGGTGGTCAGCGAATGCAGTATGAAGTTCGGGCGGCACGCTCGCCATGCTAGCCGATTCGTATGCCGCATCCCATCGACCATCTTTTTTTGCTCGCTCGATTTCAGCCAAGCCGCTCGGCTGCATCTTACCCTCCTCAATATACCTAAGCACTTTCTCGCGGTTGACCTTGGACCATAGACTGCGTGGGCGACGCGGTGTCCAGCGCTGCAAATAGTGATGGGCGTCGAGCGAGCGCTTCTGGCCGTCAATCCACCCGAAGCATAGCGCAACTTCCAAGGCCTCTTGATAGCTTACGCTAGGGACCAGGGCCCCTTTTTTTGAGTGCTGCAGCCACACCCCGTCAGAGCCGTCGTGGTGGGTAGCAAGCCAATGCGCAAACGCTCCCTGGGATGGGAACAGCATCATCTCAACATCTGCTGCCATTGAATCACTCCGATCTTTTTTAGTCAGGCTTCCGTGTCTGCCGCATCTAGCCGTCAGTTCCTGGCCGGACCTGGTCTACGGGGGCAGCATAGCAGCTTGGCCGTACGAAAAAAACACAAATTGTCACCGCAAATCTATCTCTTCCTACCGCGAAGCGCAACGGCATAAGTTGAGCAGGAACCGCTGGGTCAAACAACATGGTGTAATCGAATTTGGCAAGTGTTTCTGGCCACCACCAGTTACCAGGGGCCATGGAGTGTGCCTCGCACACCTTGTCGGGCAGCACGCCTCCAGTAACGACGCGCGATTTGCGCCGCAGACTATGGCGGCGTATCGACATGCACGCGGCGGCAGATCGCCGCGTGAGGTGGGGACGGTGCATGAACCCGCACGATGTGACGCGCATCGTCCTCAGGGGAAGGATGCCTCAAGGGCGAAGCCAATCTAAAAAAAACGGATGGAATGACTTCAAGGTAGAGCCCGCCGCCATCGAAGAGCTTGTAAGCCCGTTCCCGGGGCTTGGTCTTCTTGGATCAATGGCGCCGCCTTCCCGCTCCATTGATCTACCGTCTTACCACACGATTTTAGGCGGGCGACTAGTTTGGGGCTGGCCGCGCGCATCAACTCAGAAGTTCTGCTGAAGATACTCCATTACACGCGATACCCAGCGGCATAGCAAGCGCAGACAGAGCGTCGACAGCCGCACCAACCCTATGCAAGTGCCCGGCGTGCACCAGATATTTCAAACGCCCTCCTCTTATCCCTTCATTTCTAGCCTGCTCGGAAAGTTGTCGATAGTAGTTTGCCTCAGCTTCGGCCGGCGGTATATAGCCAAGCGGTTCGAGTAAGCGATGATGATTGAACCAGGTCACCCATTCCAGCGTCGCCAGTTCGACGGCTTCACGCGTCTTCCAGGGAGCGCGGTCGTACTCGCTGCCGGCCTCTTGGACCATGCGCACGGCGCGTTCCATCACTTCGGGGGAATATCAGACTGATTTCTTCATGGTGACTCCATTCTCTCAAATGTTGGAGCCTCCTTCAAACCCGGGGCGATTCACATCCATAAGACGGGGATCATGAGACTTGCTCAGCAATTTATTTGCGGCGCTCGACGCGACGCCATCCCATGATCAACCCCAGACCTGCCAGTGTCAGCATCAGCATGCTTGGTTCAGGCACGTTGGCTGGCATGGCGATCAGCTCCAGCTCGACATCGCAACTGCCACCGACACCACATACGTCCAGCATTTTCGACGTGTAGCCGGTCATATTGCCGGCGATGCTGTAGTTGGACGGATCGAAGCCGACAATGCCAGCGCTGGCATGGAGAAGATCAAATGTGTACAGCGCGTCGGTCAAACCGAAATTGAGCGCAAAGTTGAAGTTTGCGTGTGGGTCCAGCGTCATCGGGCCGGTGACGTCGAGCTTGCTGGAATTACCTGGCCCGGCGAGCAAGATGTTAAGCTTACCAGCGAAATCGACGGTGCCCACCAATGCCAGTGTACCCGCCGCCGCTGCGCTGCCGGGGGCCACCGTGACGCCAGCGCCGATCGTGATCGACGGTGAGGTGATCGCGCCCGCGCCGTTGAGCAAGCCTCCGGTGATGTTGACTCTGCCCTGCTTCATCGTGCCGTCGACCGAGGTCGAGCCGGCGGTCTGGTTGAATCTGCCGCTGAACGAGTTGAGGGCGCTGACTTGCCCGCCCGCGCTGACGGTGAAAGAGCCGGAGTTGTTCAACGTGCCGGTGTTGTCCAGCGCGCCGGCGTTGTTCAGTTTGCCGGTGTTGTTCAGCACGCTGGAGTTGGTCAGCTTGCCGCCGGAATGGTTGTTCAGCGTGCCGACGTTTTTCAGCGTGGAATAGTTGTCCAGTCTGCCGCCGGAATAGGTATTCAGCGTGCCGAAGTTGTTTTGGGTATGGCCAGCCAAGTTACCGAGCTTGGCGTAGTTATTCAGCGTGCCGCTCCGGCCCAGGATCACCGTGCCCGCAGGGTAAGCCCCAAAATCGAAGTTTGTATTGAGCTCGATGACGCCATTGTTATTGATCGTGCCATTGGCGAAAAGATAGTGGCTTCCCTTCGCTAGAATAAGCGTCCCGGCGTTGTCCAGCTGGCCAATGTTGGTCAGTGTGCCGCCGGAATGGTTGTTCAGCGTGCCGCTGTTGAACAGCGTGCCGCCGCGATACGCCTCACCGTTGGTCAGCACGCCGTAATTGTTCAGGGTACCTTGATTGTGCAGCATGCCGGCGTTGAACAGCACGCGGTTGTTGTTCAGGGTGCCGCCGGAAAAGTTGTACAACGTGCCGGCGTTGTCCAGTTTGCCGTCATTTGTCAATACGCCGCTATTGGACAGACTGCCGGTGCCGTCGTTGCCCAGCATGCCGCGGGAAAGGTTGTCCAGTGTGCCGTTATTGGTCAGCGTGCCGCTAATTTCACAACGCACGTTATTGGTGGCATTGCTCCCCTTCAGTATTGTTGTGGAGACGACGGGACAATGCAAGCTTCCCGCGTGCGCCTGCATGGCGGTTGCGGAAAGGCCCAGCATCAGGCTCAGCGGGATGACCTTGCGTTTGGCCGCGTGCTTTTTTTGCAGCAGGTGTTGAATGAGCGCGCTTGGTTTAAAACCGTTGCCTTGGCTTTCGCAGCGCGTTGCGGGTCTTGTCGTTTTCATCAAATCTTTCCTTGAATTGTTAGCATCGTCTCGAACGACTTGCTTGAAAAGAAAGCTCAATGCGAAAGAGCAGCTAACGTTCCCAAAGAGCAAGTGCCGCGAATCATCCTCAGTACCATGCTACGTTGATGTTAAAATTTTTACAAGTCTTCGCGCAAATGATCGTGTTGCCCGTCGTGACACTGGCGGCGGAGTACCTGCTGACCGTACTGGAAATTCGCCTGCTCAAATGGCGTCCGGTCCAGTTCGTTGAGCAGAGATCTGAATTCAGCTACGCCTCCGCCCGACAAATCTCCACATGGCCGAAGGCAGCCCTGGTCAATTGAGGAACTACCCGTCGTTGGCCGCGACATCGCTGTCCGGCCCGCGAGCCACCTACCGAAGAAACACGGTAGACAAGGGAACACGTCAAAACGGTGGCGACTTGGGGTCCGCCCCTTGCGGTTGGTGCAACTAGACAATTTCACCGCACCATTGACACTGCGCATCGAACATGGATATTCTGCACTTCCGATTTGCCGGGTTTCCCCAACAGTAGTTCTTACAGAAAGAGGTATTAAATGGATGCGCAGGAACTCATCTCGGAATTTCTATCGTCTGAACATGGAGCACAAGCGAGCCAGGCACTGGCAGCACACGGTATCAATACAGACGACGCCCAGCAGATGTTGAGCCAGGCCGTTGATGTGACGCACGCCCATGTCCAGGAGCAATCCGAAGCTTCCGGAGAAGAACATACTGGCCGGAATTTTTTTGCAGGTTTCGCGGCTGGATTGGTCCGAGGTGACGGTTTCTTTAAATCGCTGCTGGACGGCGGCGAGGGTATCCTGTCCGGCAAGGTGACTGCGGCATTAGCCGAGCGCATGGGCATCGATCCAGGCACGGCATCCACCGTCGCGGCCGCAGGGACACCGTACATCACCGCATTCCTAAAAGAAAAGCTCGCCTGAGCAAGCGTCGCGCACGTCAGCATCGCAAGGCATTGCTGACGTCCCATCCTTTATTTCGTGCAGGCCTTCCCGTGGTCAGCACGGTAGCCTTTTGCTTTAGCATCCGCCTCGGTCTTGAGCCAGCCTGAAAGCTGGAAGGCGTATGGATCGATTGCGCTAGCGGATTGGCGTTCCGCATAGGCAGGTTCGGTGATTTCCGAGCGCAGAAAGCGCCGGACGGTGCGTGCCACGTATCGCAACGGCAGCACGCCATCCCTTACCTGTTTTGCTAAAGCTAGCCATGGCTGCCGAGTGTGTAAATCGTGTGTGAATTTTGTGTAAAGCGTAGCAGAAAACAGTGTTTTTTAATGGCGTTTTGTCGGGAATGGCGCAAAGCAAAAAACGCCATAAACCCTTGATTTACAAGGCTTTATGGCGTTTTATGATCTTTATCAAAAAAGCGGACTGGTGCTCCGAGCCGGAATCGAACCGGCACGCCTTGCGGCGGGAGATTTTAAGTCTCCAGTGTCTACCAATTTCACCATCGGAGCGACAGAGCCCGTGATTATGCCACGAACCGGGCGTAACTGCCATACCGGCAACTGTCAAATCCGATAACATGGCATCATTGGCAATATCTAGTTCTCAAGGATAGCCATGCCCCTTTTACGCCGCCTGCTCGTCGCAATGCTGTTGATGATGCTCCACTGCCTGGCCTCCTCCGCCGACTCCCCGCCCGCCCCGCCACCCGGCACGCCCGCCGCCGCAACCGCTCCGGCCAAACTGGTCTTCGCCAACCGCACCATCTTCGTTTTCCGCTCCGTGCTGACCGGCTATCCGCCGGAGGAACGCGCCGAGGGCGCGCGCAAGCGGCTGGAGGCGGCGCTGGCCCGCAACGGTCCGCAGCAGCCCGGCATCCGTGCGATCAGCGAAGGCACGCAGGTGACGCTGGATGGCGCCCTGTTGTTCCTGGTCACGCCGGCCGACATCAACCCGCTGGCCGGCGACACCGCCGACAGCGTCGCCAGCGAAAGCGCGGCAACACTTGGCAAGGCCCTGCTGGAACGCCGCGAACAGGCCAGCCCGCGCTACCTGCTGATCGCGGCGGCCCTGTGCGTGGCTGCCACGCTGGCATACGGCCTGATCCTGCACGGCCTGCGCATGATGCACCGCTGGGTGGGCAAGCGTTCGACCCAGGTCATCAGCCGCCGCCTCGGCCAGGTCAAACTCAAGAACGTGCGCATCCTCGACGCCGAGCACTACGTGGCCTTCATGCGCCAGCTGGTCAACCTACTAATCTGGGGCCTGCGCCTGATGGCGACCTATCTGTGGCTGGCCTTCGTGATGGGTAAAATCCCCTACTCGCGCAGCTGGGGCGAGCGCCTGCAAGACTACTTGATCGACATCGCCGCCAGTGTCGCCCAAGGCATCATCGAAGCGCTGCCTGGCCTGGTGCTGGTGGCCGTCATCGCCGCTATCGCGCGGCTGGTGATGCTGACCGTCGGCTCGGTGTTCCAGCGCGTGGAAAGCGGTGAGCTGCAAATCGCCTGGCTCGACCGCGACACTGCCACGCCTACGCGCCGCATCCTGAACGTGGTGATCTGGCTGTTCGCACTGGCGATGGCCTACCCTTACCTACCCGGCGCGCACACGGCGGCGTTCCAGGGCGTGTCGGTGCTGGTGGGCCTGATGGTGTCGATCGGCGCTTCCAGCATCGTCGGCCAGGGCGCCAGCGGTTTGATCCTTATGTACGCACGATCGCTGCGCAAAGGCGAGTACGTACGCATCGGCGAGTCGGAGGGCACCGTGGTCGAACTGGGCATGTTCGAGACGCGCCTGCGCACCGGCCTCGGAGAAGAGATCACCATGCCCAACGCCTGGGTACTGTCCAACACCACCAAGAACTATTCGCGCGCGCATGCCGGCACCGGTTTTGTGCTCGACACCACCGTCACCATCGGCTACGACACACCATGGCGCCAGGTGCATGCGATGCTGGAACTGGCGGCCGCCAGGACCGGGGACATCGCCGCCACACCCAAGCCCTATGTGATGCAGATCGGGCTGTCGGATTTTTACGTTGAATACCGGCTGGTGGCCTACGCCACCGTGGAAACGCCACGCCGCCGCGCCGAAGTGCTGAATCAGCTGCACCAGTACATCGTCGATGTGTTCAACGAGTTCGGCGTGCAGATCACGTCGCCGCATTTCACGCAAGAGCCGGCCACGCTGCATGTGATCCCGAAAGAGAACTGGCACCCGGCGCCAGCCGTCGCGCCAGCCGATGTCGAAACAATGATCAAATGACCCGGAGAATTCCAATGCCCGCAAAACCGTGGAAGGCGCGCAAGGACGCAAAAGTCGAGAAGATAGAATACTGGGTAGTCGACTATTTTAAAAAAAATCCGATTATCTGCACTAGCTCATCGCTGACGCTGATCGGATTGATGTGCATATTTGCGTATCACAGTCACATCGAATATGCTCCGGCGTTCGACTTAAAGTCGCTGGCCAGCATAGTCTTCTCGTCTGCCTATGTAGGGCTGTCGCTGTTCATCGCCTGTAGTATTGTGATTTTCGTTCCGGCCATAATCATCGGCGCCTGGTTCATTCCCGCCGCAGAGAAAAACCCGGTCGATGTCAGAACCCGCATCGCCAAGTTCTTTTTCATGGCAGGCCTGGGCTTCTATGGCTTATGCCTCTTCATTTTCCTCAGCGTGTTCGTCGATTTACCCGCCCACGATCTGTTCGTACTTATTGCGCTTTGCCTGACCACCTACTTGCTATTAAAAAAAGTCTTCTCGAAGCTGCAGGCCTACATCGGGCAGGCATATGCCAACAACAAACCCGAAAATTGGCGCAATTGGACTGCCGCCCGCGCATGGACTTTCGTCGGTTCAGTTTGGACGCCGTGGTTTAAGGAAAACGCCATCGTCGTAAAAACCGCATCGGCCATGTCATTTGTCTGCCTGATGCAGATATTACCCCTGCAAACCTATTGGTTATTCATGCGCGACGCTCCCCAGTTAGACGACAACCACATCAATTGGCCTGCCGTCCTACAGCAAGTGTTTTTTGTCGGCGTCATCATCCAGGCAATCGGCGCATACGTCATAACCTCGTGGCGCGACGTGGCCATGCGGCCCGTTCACAAGCTCTACTCGACAGTAGCGTGCTTGTGCACCCCATTGTTGATTACTTTTTTTGGCGGGAACGCGCCGTTTTTACCAGCCACTATCGCACACATACTTAAAATCGGAAATTTCGCGACGATCGAGATCACGTTGACGCCGGCCGGCTGCGCTGTGGTCGCGGATCAAGCGGGTAGCCCTTGTGATAAGGATCCAGCAAAGAAAAACAAGATCTACGGCGCTTACGTCATGTCGCGCATCGGAACCGAAACCTATTTGAAAATAGCAGGTTCAGATCCGAAGAGAGCGAAGAACAACGTATTCTCGCGTGACATCTGCATACCGTCCAAGGAGATCGTTGGGCTGGAGATGGACCTCTCCAAGCGTTACTACAACGTGCGGGCCATACAGAAATCCTTCCAGCCCAAGAGCTGATGGTTGATGGTCCGCACCCACGCCAGCCTGCATGGATGGTGATTTATCTGGATGACGGCGGCTCGCGGTCGCGCGCCACCGGCGGCAGGCGGTGCTTGAGGGTGCCGACCTTCTGTGCGCGGTAGATGCCGGTGTGGCCGGAGAACAGATAGGCCACCACGCAGGTCAGCGCCGCGTAAGGCCCGATCTGCGGGCCGAATAATTCGATCGCCATGATGGTCGACGCCAGCGGCGTGTTGGCGGCGCCCGCGAACACCGCGACAAAACCTATCCCCGCCAGCATCGCGAACGGCAGATGCAGCAGCGGCGCCAGCGCGTTGCCCAGCGTCGCGCCGATGTAGAACAACGGCGTGACCTCGCCGCCCTTGAATCCGCTGCCCAGCGAGGCCACGGTGAACGCGAACTTGCCAAGGAAGTCCCACGGCGCCAACGGCTGCTGAAACGCTTCGACGATCACCGGGATGCCGAGACCGATGTAGCGCGTGCCGATCATCCATACCGCCAGCGCCACCAGCACGCCGCCGATCAGGGGACGCAGCGGCGCATACGCCACGTGGCGCTTCATGAAGGCCGATGCGGCATGCGTGGATTTGGCGAACAACATGCCGGTCAAGCCGAACACCATGCCGGCTGCCAGCACGGCGGCCACGCTCCAGAAGCCGATCGCGACGACGCCGCTCATCGCGTAATGGGTGTGATGCACGCCCCAGGCCATGCCCACCTGGTCAGCGACGATGGCGGCCACCATGCAGGGGAAGATGGCGTCGTAGCGCAGGCGGCCGATGGCCAGCACTTCCAGTCCGAAGATGGCGCCGGCCAGCGGCGTGCCGAACACGGAAGCGAAACCGGCGCTGATGCCGGCCATGAGCAGGATGCGCCGCTCGGCGTGGCGCAGGCGGAACACGTGGGTGAGCTGGTCGGCCAACGTGCCGCCCATCTGCACGGCCGTGCCTTCGCGGCCGACCGAGGCGCCGAATAAATGCGAGATCACGGTGCCGATCAGCACCAGCGGCGCCATGCGCAGCGGGACGACATTCTTGGGGTCGTGGATTTCGTCGATCAGCAGGTTGTTGCCGGCTTCGACGCTACGGCCGAGTTTCAGGTACACCCAGCCGACCGCGAAGCCGGCCAGCGGCAGCAGCCAGATGATCCAGGCGTGCGTTTCGCGCCAGGCGGTGGCGCGGTCCAGCGCGAACAGAAAGAGGGCCGAGGCGGTCCCGCTCAGCAGCGCGATCAGGCCCGCGATGAAGGTCCATTTGCCGATATACGGCAGCAAGGCGATTTGTTCTGGGTAGCGGCGTGATTTCATCTGACTTGCATACTAGCAAATTCATCAGATGGCGGCAATCTGGCTTCCAAGGTGAACCAAATCCAAACCCAGCAGGTCTAACATCCATGGAAGAGCGTATCGCAAAACTTGAGGCTATATCCGACAGCACCGTTGCGGCGGTCGCTGCGCTGAGGACTGACATGAACGATCGATTCAAGCTGGTCGACACACAACTGGCCGAGCTGCGCCGGCAAAAAGTCGAGACTGACGTTATTTTAGCCAGGCTCGACTCGCAGGCAAACCAGATCGCCGATCTTCGGCTATACATAGACCAACGGTTTACCCTGAACCAGGAGGAAACAAACCTGCGCTTCAACCAAGTAGACCTGCGCTTCAACCAAGTGGACCTGCGCTTCAACAAAGTAGACCTGCGTTTAGATCAAGTCGAAAAGCATCTCGAAGACCTTGATCGACAGATGGCAGAGCAAGCCGCCCAGATCAAGGAACTCCGGGCTGAATTCCGCTACATCACCCGCTGGATCATGGGCAGCCAGTTTGCCATCGTGCTATTCCTGCTGGGCCTGGCCGCAAAGATTTTTAACCCGTCCTGAGCGCCGCCTCACGCCAGCCGCACCAGCGGGTTGGCGATGATGTTGTCGATCTGGCGGATCGCCTCGTCGCAGGCGGCGGCGATGGCCTCGTCCTCGGTGTCGCGCATGAACTGCATGGTGGCGCCTTCGAACACTTCCACCCCATCCACGCCGGCGCGCTCGATGTCGCAGCTGGCGGTCCAGCGGCGGTCGGTGGTCGGCAGCGCGGTCGGCACGATCTCCCAGCCCTTGTAATGAATCTTGTCCATGACACTCTCCTCGATAAGCAAACAGACTATCACGAAGCGCCAGCCGCGCCGCGCACGGATGCGCCGCGCGCCTGCCTGATCAGTCCTCGCTGTCCTGGTGCGCGGTGCGGCCGATCGGCTGCTCCATATTCGCCAGGAACCAGCTCAGCGACGTCATCACCGCCACATGGCGCTTCAGCTCCAGCGGGCTGACCTTGTCCAGCGTATCGGCCGGCGTGTGGTGGTAATTGAAGTAGGCCGACGAATCGACCATCGGCTCGAACACCGGCACGCCCGCGTGTTCCATCGGGCCGGTGTCGGTCGGGCCGGTGATGTCGCGGCGCTCGAACTGGCCCGCGCCGATCGGCGCCAGCGCATCCTTCAGCGGCGCGAAGTACTTCACCATCGGCGGGGTCACGCTGCCGATAAAGCCGAACGGACGGCCACCACCGCTGTCGGACTCGATGGCGGCGAAGTGCTTATCCAGCTTGCCCTTGTTCGCCTCGAAGTAGGTCTTGCCGCCGTGGGTGCCGTTCTCCTCGTTCATCCACGCGATCACGCGGATGGTGCGGCGCGGATGCAGGTCCAGCTTCTTCAGCGTCGCAATCACGCCCATGGCGCCGGCCACGCCGGTGCCGTCGTCGTTGGCGCCGGTGGCCAGGTCCCACGAATCGAGGTGGCCGGAGACGATCACCACTTCATCGGCCTTGTCGCTGCCCGGCCAGTCGGCGATGACGTTGAAGCTGTCGGCATCCGGCAGGGTTTGCGGGGTCAGCGTCAGGTGCATCTTGACCGGGCCGCGCGCCATCAGGCGGTCCAGCAACAGCACGTCCTCGGTGGTGATGGCGGCGGCCGGGATGCGCGCGCCGTCGACCAGGCCGGTCACGCCGGTATGCGGAATGCGGAAGTTGGCGCCGCCGACCGAACGCACCAGCGCCGCCGCCGCGCCCAGCTCCGCCGCCATCTTCGGACCGATATAGCGGAAGCCCGCGCCCGGACCGTAGGCCGCGCCGGCGTGGCCGCGATCGGCCAGCTCCTGGTCGAACGGCACGTCCATCAGCACGATGCTGCCCTTGACCTGGGCCGCCTTGGCTTTCAGTTCCTCCAGGCTGCGCACCACCAGCACCGGCGCGGTCACGCCGGCGGCGGGCGTGGCGCCCGAACCACCCAGCGCCGTCAGCACGATCTTCTGCGTGATGCCGGCCGGACGGCCGTTGTAGTCGACCAGTTCCGCCGTCTCCACGCCGCGCACCCAGTGCGGCACCTTCACCGGCTGCAGCGTGACCTTGGCGCCCAGCTTGCGCATGGCGGCCGCCACCTGCTCCACCGCTGCCGCGGCGCCCGGAGAGCCGGACAGGCGCGGTCCGACCAGATCGGTCAGGTCGGCCAGGCGCTCGTAGGCCCAGTCGTCCTTCATCGCGCTGTCGCGGATCTGGGCCAGCGTGGCCGGATCGTTGGCAGGAGCGGCAATGGCGCCGGCGCTCAACAAGGCGCCGGCAAGGACGGTCAGGGACAACGGGGATTTGAAGAAGGCGGATTTCATGCGTTTCCTATGGATGTGTGGGTGAGTTACAAAAACGATCTAAACGATAACCTATCGTGAAGATCTTGTCATCAATGTTGATTTGTTATGGCCGTTGCACTACCATGAATCTTCAACCATGCGAAGGAAGCGCCTATGCTCAAGGGTTCACTCTGCACCGTGCGCCATCTGCTGACCGCCGACCTGAACGCCTTCATCGCGCTGGTCAACGACCTGCCGTCGCGCGGCGACTACTTCTCGACCCACTTCAAGTCGCCGGAAACGATGCGCAAGGAGTTCATGCAAAACAGCTTCGTCACCGACGACAGCGAGCTGTTTGTGATCGAGGACAGCTTGCACCACATCGTCGGTGTCATCACGCACTTCAAAAGCCGCACGCCGGTCACGCGCGAAATCGGTTACCGCCTGTTCGACCCCAAGCTGGCGGGACGCGGTTACGTGACCGAGGCATGCCGCATGCTGGTCGATTACCTGTTCAAGGTCCACCAGTTCCACCGGCTGGAACTGCTGACCGCACCGGAGAACGTGGCCTCGATCCGCGTGGCGCAAAAATGCGGCTTCAGCGCCGAAGGCACGCTGCGCCAGAGCTTTTTTATCAATGGCCGCTACCAGGATGTGCAGGTTTTCAGCCTGCTGCGCCCCGAATGGGAAGCTTTCAGGGACTGAATGGGGCCAAGGGCCAAATGTTACAAGGCATTACCGGAGCGGCCGGTTTGTAAGCATGTGTATAAGACGTGGCGTATTCCCCTTCAGGCTTTATAGTGGAGTCACTGGCCGACGTATCATTCCGATCCGGGCCACAGCAAGGGGAAATACCATGTTGAACAAAAAATTTCTGGGTGTAGCGTTACTGGCCGCAGCAGCAGTATCGTCGTCGGCCTACGCAGGCGACCGTGAATTCAACACGGTCGCCGGTGCTGTGGTAGGCGCAGCAGTCGGCCACAGCGCCGGCGGCCGCGATGGCGCCATCGTCGGCGGCCTGGTTGGCGCGGCGGTGGGCAACAGCATCAACACCAATGACCGCTACTACGGCCGCGGCGACCGCTACGTCGAGACCCGGGTGTACACGCAGCCTGCCCCGGTCTACTACGAGCCGGCTCCGGTCTACTACGCTCCGGCGCCACGCTACTATGCCCCGCCTCCACGCGTGGTGTACGTTGAACCGGCCCGCCCTTACTACCGCGAGTATCGCGAGGAACGCTGGGAACACCGCCATCATCATTACGATCGCTGGGAACGTTAAGCTTCCAGCCCAGTACCGAAGCCGCCAGCCTGCACCCAGGCTGGCGGTTTTTTTTCGTCTCCCCCCGCTAGCCCTGCGTAACGGCGCGGGCCGAGGGGAAATCATGACGACAACAGAGGCAATCATCGCTTTGGAATTGGGGCACTACCGGCTGCGCGAGCAGATCGGCGGATCGGCCTACGGCATCATCTGGCGCGCCAGCGGGCCGCCGGCCACGCGCGATGTGGCCATCAAATTCATCAACCGCGAGCAGATGGCACGCGCCCTGCCCGCCCAGCGCGACCGCTGGATCGCCAGCGCGAACAATGAAATCGGCTTCCTGCAATCGCTGGAGCCGTGGGACGAACGCCACATCGTGCGCCTGCTCGACAGCGGCTGGCACGAAGGCTTGCCGGTGCTGGCGCTGGAGCTGATGGCGACGGACCTGGGCAAGCACATGATCGCGCTCAGGGGCCGTGGCGAGTCGATCCCGCTGCCACGGATACTCAACTGGATAGCACAGATCAACCAGGCGCTGGCCAAGGTGCACCAATACGGCTGGCGTTACCTGGACCTGAAACCGGCCAACGTGCTGCTGGACTGGGGACTCGGTACCGTCAAGCTGGCCGATTTCGGCACCAACCGCCAGCTGGGCAGCCTGCAAGCTCACTCGTATGCCGGCACCGCCAATTGGCAGGCGCCGGAACAGTTCTTCCCGGCCGACGGCGGCGGCTATGCCACCGGCCCGCGCAGCGACTATTTCTCGCTGGGCGCGATGTTCTACTTCCTGGCCACCAACGGCTTGCCGCTGCGCTTTTGCAGCGACTGCGGACAGGCCTATCGCGAGCACCACACCGCCGGCGCCGATCTGCTGCGCAGCATGCACGGCGGCGCGATTCCGGCGGCGCTGCACGCCGAGGAAGAAGCGCGCTTCGCCGCCGCGATTCCGGCGCCGGCGCGCGATGCGGCGCTGGACCTGCTGCGCGCGCTGCTGCACCTCGACCCGGCACAACGTCCGCGCCATGCGATCCAGATCAGCCGCATGCTGCACGCCATCCAGGGCGTCAAGCCACAGCGCGGCACGCTGGATCCCGTCGACCCCGTCCACAGCATGAATCGCCCAACGGCCGACAACCGTTGGCGTCATATTCAGGGGGCATGATGGCTATCTCGCTACGCCTTTTCGCCACATCGGCCGCCCGCCCATCCACCGCGCGCCGCGCCACGTTCGACCGACGAGGCTTCGGCGACATCTGCGCAGCCATTGCCCGCTCGGCCGCCAGCAATACCGGCCTTGCCGTCACCCTCACGCTGCTGGCCGCCCTATGCGGCTTGCAGGCACTGGCCCTGCTGCGCGCGCCGGCCGCATGGCTGCCAGCCGCCATCACCATCAAGCTGGCGCCTGGCGAAGCAATCTCGCTGGGCCAGCACGAATTGGCGGCGCCGCAGTCGGACCGCAACCACCTGTCCCTGCGCCGCGACGCGCAGGACGGGTGGACGTTGCGCAACCTGAGCGCGACCCGGCAAGTGATACTGCTGCGCGACGGCAGCGAACAGCGCATGGGCAGCACACCGCTGATCGCCGGCCAGCGCTTCCAGATCGACTATGCCTTGTTCGACGTGCAGGCCGCCGATTCCGGCAGCGTCACCTTCGCCCGCGACGGCCACGAATGGCGCTACGACGGCGCAGTGCTGTATCGCGATGGTCACCAGCAGGCCAACTGCCCGGAGTCGCATGTCGCATCCAGGCTGCTATCGCTATGGAACCGCGCCATGCCGGGCATGCTGACCGTCTCGCGCCCGCTGTCCTTCGGCGGCAACCTGTATTGCGACAATCGCCTCGGACTGGCGCAAGTGACGCCCGGCGCGGCCCAGATCGCGCGCAGCAACGGCGGCCTTCAACTCACGGCCGGCAATCCCGATGGCGACCGTGCCGCGGTGCTGGTGCACAGCGCCGGCTCGCAGACCGACCTGCGCAAGCAGCAGGCCTCGCTGGCTGATGTGAAAGCGATTGTGGTCGGCCATACCCGCTTCCAGCTCGACGCCGACGGCGGCCAACTCACGCTGCGCCCCAGCCGCCACGTCAAGCTGTTCGGCGCGCCGGATCTGAAACTGCCGGATCACGTCAGCTGGCACTGGCAGCAGCGCGCGCTGTGGGACGGTGGACTATCCTGGGCCTTCTGCGCCGGCCTCGCAGTCAGCCTGGCCTGCATGGTGGCGAGCCTGGCACTGGGCGCGCACTCCAACCGCCGCGCCGGTGCCGATGCCGGTGCCAGCATCGCCATGCTGCTGGCCACCACCGGTGTGCTGGCCTGCGGCACCGCCGCACTGGCCGCGCAGCGCGCGGGGTTTGCACCAAGCGCCGCCAGCTCGATGCTGCTGGCCGCCTGCGCGCTGCTGCTGTGGCTCGCACTGCCCGGCCGTCTCACGCTGCTAACCGCCGCAGGCGTCGTGCTGCTGGCCGCCGGCCTGCTGTCGCAACTGGAGCTGGGCCTGGGCGCGCCCGAATCCTCCTGGCTGCGCTACTATCAAAAAAGCGCAGCCATGCTGGCGATAGGCGCCGGTCTTGGCGGCCTGCTGCGCCTTTGGGCACAGCGCCAGGCCGCACGCGGCGCCCACCTTCAGCAGCGCAGCATCGAGTTGCTGCTCGCGCTGTTCGCCGGCGTGGCGCTGGCCGCGCTGGCCGCGCAAGTGCTGTGGGGCGACGAACAAGGCGTCTTCGATCTGCAACCGGTGGAGCTGGCCAAGCTCGCCCTCACCGCCCTCACCGCACACTGCCTGGCGCTGCGCTTTAACTGGCACGCCGGCCCGCAAAAACTGTCCGAGCACGGCGCCCGCTGGCTGCAGCTGATCGCGCCCGCGCTGCTGTTCCTGGCATTGCTGGGGCTCTCGCTGGTGCAGGTCGACGACTTCTCGCCGCTGATCCTGCTGCTCATATGGAGCACCATCATGGCCTTCGCCTACGCGCTGGCCGCGCGCAACCGCAAGCTGGCGGCGGCGCTGGCCGGCGTGGTGCTGACGGCCGCCGGCGCCATCGTCTACCTGCGCTGCGTCGGCACCGACGACCTGATACGCTGGGGCTTCTACGCCGACCGCTTCCTGGTCTGGCTCAATCCCGCCGAACATCCGCACACCGGACAGCAGCTGCTGCTGGGCGCGCGCGCCATCGGCGACGGCGGCTGGCTGGGCGCCGACCACTGGCTCGGCCTGCGCTCGCTCGGCATGGCGGCCGGCGGCGCGGTGCAGATCCCCGCCGTGCAGGATGATTTCGCCGCCTCGTTCTTCCTCAACCGCCATGGCTTGATCGGCGGCCTGCTGCTGTGGGTGGCGCAAGCCGCTTTCCTGACCGGTATCGCCTACACGGCCGCCCGCGCCTGCCAGGCCGGCGCCACGGCGCGCGACTTCCGCCACGCCTGGTCGGGCCGCTTCCGCTACTTCATGCTGTGCGGCGACGGCGCCTTCGTGCTGGGCCACTTCCTGCTGTCCTGGGGCACCAACCTTTCCATCTTCCCCATCATGGGCCAGCCCATGAGCTTCCTCTCGGCCGGCGGCAGCCACCTGCTGTTTTTCCTTTGCCCCCTGCTAGCGTTTAGTGCCATCAGCGCGCAATCCTCAGAAGGAGAATGAATCATGCCGATCTACGTACAACACGAAGTCCTGGGCCGCATTCCGGACGTCTTCAACGCCGAGGCGATCTGGCAGGCGCCAGGGCTGGCGCTGTTCTCGCGCCGTCCGCTGCTGCGCGACCTGCTCGAGCGCAGCCCGCGCGAGCACAGGGGCCGCGCCGCCACGCGCTGCTTCTCCCATGTGACGCTGATGCTGCCGCAAGAAGAGGTCGACGACGACTACCACCTGACCCGCGGCGCCCGCGCGCGCGACCTGGCGCAGACGCTGACGGCGCTGCACCAGAAGGACTTCGGCGATCTGCTGGGCGGCGACCAGGTGCGGTACGACGTGATCGGCACCTCGTCGCTGGCGCCGGGCGAGATCGAGGTCAAGTTCGGCCACGCCGTGTACCTGCCGGGGGCCGACGAGAAAATCCTCTACAACGTCAGCGTTTCGCGCGACAGCGCGATCTGGCATCCGGTGTGCCCGCTCTATCCCAACCAGCGCCTGGCCTTGATCGGCGGCGAAGGCGGCGAAGCGAGTTTCGTCGCCAGCGGCTGGCCGTTCGGCCCCGACGGCGCTATCCTCATCATCAACGATGGCCCGGATGCGCCGCCCGTCGTGCAGATGCGCCCCAAGGACGCCTTCGAATGCCGCTTCGATCCGCGCAGCGGTTACCACACCATCAAGTCCCTGCGCGAAGCGCCGGGTGGCAGCCCGCGCCTGATGCTCAAGATCGGCCGTACCGGCGCCGCCGCACCGCGTCCGCAGCCCAGTGCGGCCGCCGAGTCCATCAGCATCAACCCCGTGGCCACCGCCGCCGCCATCGCCGGCAAGCCGGCGGTCTGGCAAAGCCGCGCCAATGGCGGCGCAACGCCGGAGATGACGGCGATCCCGGTCAGCCACAAGCCGGCCAACAACGCCGGCGAAAGCGACGCCACCTATGCGCCGATCTCGCAGCAGCGCGTCAGCCTGGTGGCTTTGGCCATGCCGCGCCTGAGCCGCTACCGCGACACCGGCGCGCAGGCGATGGAACTGCCGTTCAATCGCGCGCTGGCCTTGTCAGCGGACGGGCCGGCGGCCATCAGCTTCGTGGTCGACGCCTCCGATGAACTGTACGCCTGCACCGCCGAAGGCCGGCAGCGCATCACCGCGCCGGCCACTTTCACGCCGGTCGATACGCAGGCGATCCGCGTGCTGGCGGCCGCGCCGCAAATGGCGGACCGCTACCGTGCCATGATCTGCCTGGCGCAGCCGGTCGGTGCGGCGGTGGCGAGCGGTGCGCGCTTCAGCTTTGGCCGCAACTCGCCGATGCTGGCGGCGTTGCGCCTGCTCGATTCGCCGCGCTTCCTCAGGCGCGCCAACGGCGCCAACACCGCCAGCGCCGACCGCATCGGCCTGTCGCGCGACGCCTTCAGCTTCGAGGCGACGGCGCAGGGCTACAAGATCAGCCGCCTCAGCGCCTCGCAGGCCTTGTACCACCTGGACGACAGGCTGGAATTCGTCACCAGCATCGGCAACGCCGACAGCGACGCGCCCTACCTGCTGCCCAATGGTCATCACTTGGTGGCGGGCCATTATGTGCTGCGCTTCGACGCCTGAACGGAGCCCGCATGGAAACGGCTAAACTCTACGCAGCGGGCGCCTTCGCGGCGGGGCTGGTGATCACGCTGTTCCTGGCTGCCTACCTGACGCCGCGCCAGTGGTGGCGCCGTCCGAACGCTCGCGCGCTGCTCATCATGCTGGTCGGCGCATGGGGATTCGGCAGCCTGATTCTGTACGCGGTGCACGGCCGCCAGCCCGGGAACGATATCGGCGCAGCAGCAACGCCGGACCGCGGCGCGGAGGCGCGCGCTATCGCGGCGGCGGCAGCGGCACGGGAGGCCGCGGCACGGGAGGCATCGATGCCCGCATCGTCGGCCCCGATAGCCGGACTATCGTTCGCCGTCCATCGCGACCTGAACCTGCGCGCCGCAGCCGGCGTGCACTCGGCCCGCCTGCTCACCGTGCCGGCCGGCGCCACCGTCACACCGACCGGCGCGCGCAACGGCGACTGGTGGCAGATCAGGGCCAGCGTCGCCGGCCGCGAGAGCACCGGCTGGGTCAACAGCCTGTGGCTGCGCCGGAGCGGAGAATGAGGCCGGAACGATCAAGCACGTCGTCCCACGCCAGCATTTTTTCGGCTAAGCTGTGGCCTTTCGCATCCCGCGCCAAGGCGTCCGACCCGATGACACGAATCACCGACCAGCAGCACTTCGGCCCCGGCCTGGACATCGCCGCCCGCAGCAGCGCCAGCATCAGCAAGCTGCAAGTGCCGGAGAACCAGGACAACCTGCTCATCATCGACACCAAGGGCCACGCCGTCTTCCTGCGCGACCAATCCCCACACAGCATCACGCTGCCCGACTGGCCGCGCGGCCACGTGCGGCTGGCGGTATTGGACGGCATGGGCGGCCACGGCAACGGCCGCGAGGCCGCCGAAGCTGTGGCCACCGGCCTGCTGCTGATCCCGGCCTGCGCCACGCTGGACGAACTCGGCGCCCGCCTCGACGCCCTGCACACCCGCCTGCAGCGTCAGTTCCGCAGCGAAGGCGACGACGACAGCTTCCGCCGCCCCGGTACCACGCTGACGCTGCTGGAGATTCCGCCCGGCGCCGCGCCGATGCTGTACCACGTCGGCGATTCGCGCCTCTATGAGATCACCGCGCAAGCCGCGCAGCCGCTGACGGTGGACCACGTGCCGGCCACCGCGTTCGCCATGCACGGCCTGCTCGGCGAGCAGGAATGGTGGAAGCAGGTCCACGGCGAACACCGCGCGCAAATCTCGCAGGCCTACATCCTCGGCAACGCCTTCGCCAATCCGCAGGTGCTGGAGGACGGCCTGCTGCCGCTGAGCGCAGCCAACCTGCCGCCCTTCCTGGGCCACCTGGCCGACCGCCGCCTGCTGACCGTGCGCGCCGACGCTACCTATCTGCTAGCCACCGATGGCTTCTGGTCCTGCGGCCGGCCGCTGCAGTGGACCGCGCGCTGGCCGGCGCTGCTGGCCCAGCCGGGCCACCCGGCCGGCGCCGCGCTCGACGCCCTGTTCAACGACTACGCCGACCACCCGCCGCCCAACCTCCACATCGACAACCTGAGTGCCATCGTGCTGCGCTTCCCGCCCGCCCACGGTTCCGCGCAACGCGACAACGTTGACGAAACGGCACTGCCGCATGCATCAATGCCGTCGCATTTTTGACAACTGGCGGCGCATGGTGTTGCGCCGTCGGATTGAATGGCCCAGAGATCGCCACATCGATTGCCAAACAGAGTGAAAACCGCATAAACTGACGGGTATCCCATCGGTCGGTTCACCATGAAAAAATGCAGTAATGCCCAGCACCCGCATTGCACCTACTGGGTCATGCCAGGAGCGCAAGCTTGCGAAGGCGGCCACGCCCAAGCAGAGCCCTCCAGCTTTGACCTGCTGAGTGCCGTGCGCAGCACCCGTTCCGGCGCAGCCGGCACGATGCTGGATGCCGCGCCTGCCGACACCGCCGCCCCAAGCACCTACGCCCGCCCCCTGCAACGCGCCCAGTCCGAGCGCCCGCAGCTGCACATCAGCGGCTTCGACCCGCGCGCCGCGGGCGGCCGCCAGACCCTGAAGATGGAATTGCGCGGCATGCCGGAGGCCTGCGCACCGCAGCTGACGCTGCAAGTTCAGTCCGACCTGATCCCCAACGGCGCCGCGCGCCAGCAGTTCGTGCGCGCCACCAGCGGCGAATGGCGTCCCGTGTTTGTCGAGTTCTCCTCGCGCGGTAAAGAGCACGGCCAGTACCAGATCAGCATCGAGCTGCTGAGCCAACACGCCGCGCTGGCCTCGCGCAAATGGGTGTGCACCTTCGTCATCCTGGTGCCGCGCCTGGACGCGACGCTGACTGAAATCCACCGCATCTTCCTCAGCACGCACAAGAACGTGCGCGTGATGGCGGACGACGCCTCCATCGCCCGCGTCAGCGCGCAAGGCGGCGACAGCCTCGATATCGATGTCACCGCGCGCAACGCCGGCATCGCCCACCTGGACCTGAACGCACCAGCCGGCAAGGTCGACCTGGGCTTCAGCACCATCGCCTGGGACGAGGACCTGATCGAGATCGACATGCCGCTGGCAGCCGCCATGCATCCCCATCCGAGCCGCGCGGCCTGCCTGGTCAACGCCGCGCCGGAAGCCGGCGCCCAGCGCCAGATCCGCTTGTTCGCGATGGAGGAATGTGTGCTGGGACGCTTTGAACTGGTCGACCCGGAATCGCACCTGCTGCTGACCCACTACGGCGCCGACGGCCAGGACACCAACGGCCTCACGCGCCGCCTGTCCGGCCGCCACGCGGTGATACGCCGTTCAGGCCAGGGTTTTGAAATCGAGGACGTGTCGCGCTACGGCCTGCTGCTGGATGGCGTCTGGCCCGGCAAGCACAAGCCGACCGCGCTGCGCCTGGGCATGCGCATCGAACTAAGCGCCAGCATCAAGGGCATCGTGGTGTTGTCGGTGTCGGCCATCATGCCGCACGGCGTCATCCTGCACCGCATCGACCAGGGCGCCAACGCCGAATGCTTCTACCTGCTGATGCCGGAGACGCATCCCGGCTATCCGGTGAAGTCGTATGCCGCCGCGCCGCACGCGGCCGCGCTGCCGCTGCTGCTGCACCGCGACGGCGGCTTCTGGCACCTGGACCAGTTGACCGGCAAGGAAACCGCGCTGGCGCCGACCGTTTCGCTCGATAAGCTGAGCCGCGTCCCGCGCCACAACCGCTTCGCCAGCGATCCGTATCCTGAGCACTGGATCATCCGCACCGGCGCCACCGACCTGTATAGCACCGTGGCGGCCAACGCCATGTCGACCGCCTGAGGCGCGTGCACGTCCCTCCCGCGAAGGCTCGTCATTCCCGCGAAGGCGGGAATCCATACGCCGCTTCCCTAACCCGCTCAGCATGGATTCCCGCTTTCGCGGGAACGACAATTATCCGCCTGATGCCGGCTTGCGGGGCGGCAGCGGAATGAACTCGGTCTCTCCCGGCACTTTGTCGAAACGCTGCGCCTCCCAATCCTCGCTGGCCTTGACGATGCGCTCCTTGCTGGACGAGACGAAGTTCCACGACATATAGCGGTAGCCATCCAGCGGCTCTCCGCCGATCACCACGAACTGCGCATCCGCATCCGCCTTGATCAGCTGCGCAGCGGCCGCCGTATCCAGCAGCGCCATGGTGTGCAGCGCCAGCGGCGCGCCGTCGATATGCAGCTCGCCGCTGATCGGATAGATCGCCGCTTCCGCCGGCAGGCCGCTCAGCGACAGCTCATGGCCGGCCTTCAGCGTCACGTCCAGATACAGCGTCTGGCTGTAGGTCTTCACCGGCGAGGTCTGGCCGAACGCCGAGCCGACCAGCACACGCACGCGCGCGCCATCGACATCGAATTCGGGAATATCCCCGGACGCCGTGTGGCAGAAGCCCGGCTCGTCCTCCTCATGCGCGACCGGCAGCGCGGCCCACAGCTGCAGGCCGTGCGTGCGGTGCGGCTTGCCGACCAAATCCTTGGGAGTGCGCTCCGAGTGGACGATGCCGCGGCCGGCCGTCATCCAGTTGATCGCACCTGGCTCGATGCGCTGCACGCTGCCGATGCTGTCGCGGTGATCGATCGCGCCTTCAAACAGATAGGTCACGGTAGCCAGGCCGATATGAGGGTGTGGACGCACGTCATGGTCGGCGTCGAGCGGCACATCGACCGGACCGAAATGGTCGAAGAAGATGAACGGCCCCACCGCCTGCTTGACGGCGGACGGCAAATAACGGCGTACGACAAAGCCGCCGCCCAGGTCTTTTTCGTGCCCCTTGAGCAGATTCGAAATCGTCATGATCTTATCCCAGCATGGTGGTGACTTCGGTGGTCACGGAAGTCATCAGTTTATGGATCGGGCATTTTTGCGCGGCGGCCAGCAGCTCGGCGCGCTGGGTCTCGGTCAGGTTGCCGGTCAGGTGCAGCGTGGCGGCCAGGCGGTAGGTGCCCTGGCGCTCTTCGCTGGCGTCGCGCTCCATGCTTACTTCCACATGCTCCAGCGGGATGTTCTTGCGCTTGGCGTACCAGACCACGGTCAGCGCCTTGCAGGCGCTCAGCGCGGCGTCGTACAGGTCGTGGGGCGAAGGACCGGCATCGCTGCCGCCCTCCTCCACCGAGCCGTCCGTAGACAGGATATGGTTGCGCACATGGACGATGTGGCGCATCGGCAGCGACTGGTCGCGCAGTACTTTGATAGTCATACGGTGTCCTCGAAAACGGCATTATCAAAACCGTCACTCTACACCCTTTGACCAGCTTGCGCCTCTCCTAAACGTTCAGAGGCCGTCCAGCAGAACCATCGAAAAATCGGCGCCGCCCTGGCGCAGTTTTTTCAGCGGCACGTGTGCCGGATCGTCGTACCAGGCCTGTGCATGCTCCATCGACGGGAATTCAACGATGATCTGCGTTTCCGACAGCAGCGGCGAACCTTCCAGGACCACCGGTGCCACTTTCGCCAGCGGCTTGCCGCCGTGTTTTTTTGCCAGTGCGGGCATATGGGCGCTGTACTCGGCCACCCAGTCCGAGTTGCGTAAGGTGAGATATCCGATTGCGTAGGCTGCCATGATGAACTCCTTGCTGTTGAACGAGGCTTCATTATTATTCGAATCATTGGCAGCATAAATGAGCTAGAATTTCATAGACTCGTAACCAATACTTTCGAATATGAGCGATAAACTCCGCAGCATGCAGGTCTTCGTGGCCGCCGCCACTGCGCGCAGCTTCGCCGCCGCCGCGCAGACGCTGGACATGTCCCCGGTCATGGTCGGCAAACACGTGCAGGCGCTGGAGCAGGAGCTGGGCGCGCGCTTGATCGAGCGCACAACGCGCAGGCAATCGCTGACCGAAATCGGCGCGGTCTACCTGGAGCGCTGTCGCGACGTGCTGGCCGGCGTGGAAGCGGCCGACCGCGTGGCCGAGCATCTGCGCGCGGAGCCGCAAGGCAGCCTGCGCATCTCCGCGCCCGCCACCTACGGCGAACATCGGCTGATGCCCGTCATCGGCGCCTACGCCGCCTTGTACCCGCAAGTGAAAATTGATCTGATGCTGACCAACCGTGTGATCGACATGGCGGAGGAAGGCGTCGACATCGCGATCCGCTCCGGCGCGCTGGTGGACAGCGGCTTGATCGCGCGGCCTTTGCGGCCGGGCCGCGTGCTGGTCGCCGCCAGTCCGGATTACCTGAAGCGGCGCGGCACGCCTCGCCATCCGTCGGACCTGGAAAAGCATGACTGCCTGGTGTTTTCCGACTGGCGCCCGCACGCGTCGTGGCGCTTCCGCAAAGGAGAGGAACAGATCGAGGCGCCAGTGCGCAGTTCCTTCGTCAGCAATACGGGAACCTCGCTGGTGTCGGCCGCCATCGCCGGCATGGGTGTCGCGATGCAGGCGGACCTGCTGATGGAGCCTGCGCTGGCGGCGGGCAAACTGGTACGGCTGCTGCCGAAGTGGGAACTGCCGTCGCGGCCCATGCACATACTGCGCCGGCCGGAGGCGCGCCCCAGCGCCAAAGTCCGCAGCTTCGTCGACTTTGCGCTGGAACGGCTGGGGTGATTACACGACTTTTTTAACGAACTCGGTTTTCAGGCTCATGGCGCCGAAGCCGTCGATCTTGCAATCGATATCGTGGTCGCTGTCGACCAGGCGGATGTTCTTGACCTTGGTGCCTACTTTGACGGTGCCGCCACCACCCTTCAGTTTCAAATCCTTGATCACGGTCACAGTATCGCCGTCCTGGAGGATGTTACCGACGGAGTCGCGATACACCTTGGCGCCTTCTTCGGCCGCTTCCGCAGCGGTGGCGCTCCACTCGTGGGCGCATTCCGGGCACACCAGCTGGGTGCCGTCTTCGTAGGTGAATTCGGAATTACATTTTGGGCAAGGTGGCAAAGCGCTCATGATACGGTCCAGTTTTTTGAAGAAGGCAGCAGTATACTCTATACCAATCTCCTCGCAACCCGGAAGCCGACGATGTCGTTGGCCAGCACCGCCGAAAAACCGTTACGCACCGCGGAGCGCAGATAGCGCGGGTTGTACAGCCACGAGCCGCCGCGCAGCACGCGCCGCACCTGGTCGCCGCCCTCTTCCCATGCGCTGCCGTCGACCGGCGCGCCGATGTAGTTGTCGTGCACCACATCCTGCGTCCACTCCCACACATTGCCGTGCATGTCGAACAGGCCCCAAGGGTTGGGCTGGAAAGCGCCGGCCTTGTTGGTCCCCTGGATGTATGCGCCGCGAGGGCTGCCGTTGTAGGTGTAGTGGCCGTCGTAGTTGGCCTGCTCGGTGGTGATGGCGTCGCCGAAGCTGAAGGCGGTCTTGGTGCCGGCGCGGCAGGCGTACTCCCACTCCGCCTCGCTCGGCAGCCGGTAGGTCTGGCCGGTCATCTCCGACAGCCAGCGCAGATACAGCTGCACATCAACCCAGCTGACGCCGACCACCGGATGCTCGTCGGTCTGCGCAAATCCGGGCGCACGCCAGTCGGTATCCGATTGCGATTCCCAACCGGTGTCGCGCACGAACTGCCGCCACTGTCCGACCGTGACCGGCGAACGCCCCATCGCGAACGAATGCTCGATGCCGACCCAGTGCTGCGGGGTCTCGCGCTCCAGCCAGTTTTTCTGCGCGCCGGCCTTGATCGCCGCCGCCTGCTCATGCTCGGGTGAGCCCATCTGGAAGCGGCCGGTGGGGATCAGCACCAGATCGGGGCCGACGCCGGTGCCGTCGACAAAGCGGTCGCGCAGCACGCCGTTGGCGTCGGCGACCGGGCTGCCCGCCGTGGGCATCAGCGCGGCCAGTTCGGCGGCGTTGCGTTCGGCCTGCTGCTTGCGGTGGCGTTCCTGCTCGGTGCGATACGCCGCTTCAGCCTTGAGCTGCGCGGCTTTGCGCTGCTGCTCCTCGCGTTCTTCGCGCGCCTTCCTGGCGTCGGCGTCACGGCGCGCCTGCAACTGCTCGCGCAAGGCCTGCTTGCGGGCCTGCGCGGCGGCTTCCGCCTCGGCGCGCTGTTTCGCCTCCAGCGCGCGGCGCTGCTGGTCCTGCTTCACTTTGTCGGCCGCCGCTGCCTGGGCTTCGGCTTGGCGCCGCGCGGCCAATTCCGCCACCAGCGCCTGGCGCTTCGCCTCCGCGGCACGCGCCTGCTCCGCTTGCGCGGCCTTGGCCTCGGCTTGCGCCGTCTGCTCGGACTGGCGCTGCAGTTCGCGCTCCCGCGCCTGGCGCGCCTGCGCCGCCAGCTCTTCTTCGCTTGGGCCGTCGGCGCGGCGCAACTCCGCCAGCAGCTCGCCGACCGATGCCGGACGGCGTTCCTGCACGTAGGCGAAGCCGTTTTGCAGCACTTTCCACTGCGCCGGATTAAGTCCCTGCGGCGGCGACGGATGGAAGTCCGCCGGCCGCATGTCGTCGAACGGCATGCGGCCTTCCAGCAGCTGGTAGATCATCACGGCGACTGCGTAGACATCCAGCTTAGGCGAGGGCTGGCGCTGATGCGTGCCCGCCTCCGGCGCGCGGTAGCCGACGGTGCCGGCATTGGGCGTCTGCAAACCGAGGCTGCTGCCGGCGCTGCGCGCGCGCGAGGCGATACCGAAGTCCAGCAACTTGATCTCGCCGCGCTGGGTCAGGAACACGTTGCCGGGCTTGATATCGCGATGGACCAGCTTGTGCTTGTCCCATGCGTATTGCAAGGCGTCGCCGACAGGCGTCAGCAAGCGGTAGATGGCTTCCAGCGGCAGCGGGCCCTGTTCGGCCAGATAGGCGTCGAGGTCCTGGCCTTCCAGGTATTCCATGATGATGAAATAGCTGGAGGTGGCCGGGTCCTGCGCCCATTCATACACGCGGACGATGTTCTCATGCGCCAGCTTGCGCGCCTGCGTCGCTTCCTCGATCAGCAGCTTGGCGTGGGTGGCGCTTTGGGTCAGCTGCGGCGGCAGGATCTTCAAGGCCACCATGTCGCTGTGGCCCAGCTCCGCGTGGGTGGCCAGATCGGTCGCCTGCCACACCTGGCCCATGCCGCCCATGCCTATCAGACGTTCCAGCCGGTAGCGGCGGTTCTGCGGGCCGATCTCCTGGCCGGACATCAGTCCCAGCTCCGTACCCCGCCGCTCCAGTGGCGCAGCCGTGACACTGCCTCCCGGCGGCGCGTATTCCGCATCCAGGATGGCGTTCTTGCGGCGGTCGAACTCCTGCAAGCTCAGTAGACCGTCATCATGTAAGGCCCGCAGTTCGCGGATCTTGTCTCTTGCTGTCTGCATCATTAAACGAAGTGTACCCGTTCCTGCATAAAGCCGGCTAAGCTAAAGGCACGCCACATTGGGCGCAGAATTTGTCCAAAGGGTGGCCGGCCCGCGTCGGATGGCCGTTGGCGCAGTAGCGCGCCGGCGCCGGTGCGGAAGCCGCGACGCCGGCCTGCGCCACGCCGATGCCCAGTTGGCTCTGCGTGGTCAATGCACTGGCGCTGGCCGTGTTCTGCACATTCAGCAGATCGAGCTGGTGGCGGCGGTCCTTGTCCATTTCGGTGTCGCGATGCGCACGTTCCTCCCGCACCCGCTCATACGCCAGCTGCGCCGCCTCGGCCGGGGTGACGCCGTGTTCCGCCGCCACCACCTGCGCCAACGCCTGTATCTGCTCGGCCGTCATGCCGCCCTGGATCTGCATCTTCATGATCTGCTTCAGCGCTTCCGCATTCGGTGCGGCGGCGGTGGCCACCTTGCCGGTGTCGCTCAAGCGGCCGATGGTTTCGATGCGCGTGAGCTCATGCGACTGCTGCGCCAGCAGCACATCGTACTCGCCTTTCCAGCGCGCGAACTTCTCGTCGCGATCGTGCTCCAGTTTTTTCAGTTCGCGCTGCCACTGCGCCTCCTGTTCCTGCTGTTTGAGGATCTGGCGCTGCTCGTCCACTTCCAGCTGATCCAGCATCGCCTGTTTGTTGACGGCCAGGTTCTGGCGCTGATGCACGCCGTCCGCCTCGATGGTGCGCAGCAGCTTTTCGTACTGGGCCACCGAATCGGCCTGCGCGCCGTCACGCTTCAGTTGTTCGATCTTCTGAGTGATCTCGGCCACCTGCACGGCGTTGGCCGCGTCCTTGACGGCGTCGCCGCGCAGCAGTTCGCGCTGACGGGCCAGTTGCAGCTGGTCCTCCCATTCCTGGACGCGTTCGGCCTCGCGGCGGCGCGCGGCGCTGGCCAGGGTCAGGCCCTGGATGCGTTCATTGTGGCCTTCGGCTTCGATCTGCAGCTCGCGCTCTTTTTCAGCCTTCTCGCGCTGGCGCAGCGCCGCCAGCTCACTGCGGCGATGCGATTCGTCTTCGATCAGCAGCGCCTGCGCCATCTGGTTTTCAATGGCTTGCTGGCGAAGCTGGTGCGACAGGCGCTGCTGCGCCAACTGGCGTTGTTCGGCGGCCGTCTGTTGCAGCACTTCGAGCTCGGTGCGCATCTTGATCTGGGCCAGATGGCGCACATGTTCCCAGTCCGCTTGCTCGCCGGCGCGGTGGGACTTGTTCTTCGCCAGCTCGTGTTCCAGGTCGGCCAGTACGGTTCCGGCACCTTTATCGACGGCGACCTTGCGGGTCTTCGATTCCATCACGCGGCTGTACAAGTCCACTTCGCGCGCGCGCAGCGCCTGCATGCGCTCGGACTCCTTGAACGTCAGCTCGGCCTTGTTGACGCCGGCGTCCTGGCGCAGTTCGGCGCGGCGCAGGTCGGAGCGCATCTTCTGCTCTTCGCGCCAGATGGCCTGCCATTCCTCTTCGTCGTAGATCTGGTCCAGCTGCTTGACGTGCTCCAGCTGCACATGGCGTTCGTCCGCCACCAGCCACAGGGTGCCGATGCGTTCGCGGTTGTGATCGAATTTGTCGTGGCGCAGCGCGGCGGTTTCCACACGATCGACCGCCAGTCCGTAGCCGGCCAGGCGCAGCTTCAACGCCGCCTGCAGGCGCTCGTCCAGCTGCAGGCGCAGGTCGGCGTTGTGCGCCATGTCGCGCATCGAGCGGCTGCCGATGAATTCCGACGCGACCTGATGCACCGAAGGCCCCAGCAGGTCATGCAGATGCTGCGTGCTGACCGTGCCCGGCACGGTCATGAAGTGCTGGGCGAAGGCCGGCACATTTTCGATACGGATGGCGACCGTGAAGCGGGCCGCCACTTTCAGGTGCTCCGCCGTCTGCAAGTCGCCGAACGAGAACTCAACCGGCAGCGCGGCGCTGCGGGTGATCAGGATTTCCGCGTTCTGGTTGCGCAGCAGGTGGTTCAGGCGCGTGAAGAAGCCTTCGATTTCGTATTCGCCTTGCGGTACCTCGGTAGCCTTGTCGGCTTGCAGGATGTAGGCGCGCGAAGTGGCGGGCACACGCAGCGTCTTGGTGAAGATGCCGGACAAGGCGCTGACGCCGAAATACACGGCCAGTTCGTCGTCGCCGGGTATCCAGCGGTTATCGCGCAGCACAGGCTCGCTGCGCGGCGCGCCCAAGGTCAAACCGCAATGCTTGCAGTAGCCCGACTGGTCGTCGTTTTTGTGCTCGCAACGCGGGCATTTTACGCCGCCAAAACCAAACATTTGGAACATGTCAGACTCCTTCTTCGATTCATCTTCCGGGCCGCCCTGGCATCTGCCGATTTTAGCAGGGCACGCCCGTTTTCATTCTGCGCACGATACTGTGCCGCTTCAAATCATGCCGATCCGGTCGATACAGGCCAGGCTTGCCCCCTTCTGGCGCAACTCAGCCGCGAATCCGGCCGGCAGTTCATCCTGCCAGGCCTTGGGCAGCAGCACGCGGTCGCCCGCTACCGCTTGCATAAGTATCAATTCCAGTTTGGGTTCGCGGCCTTCGACGGTGTCGACACGGCCGGCATGCCAGGCGCTGGAGCAGCCGGTGGCGATGATGCGGCCGCGCGGCACGAACTCGCGCCCGCGCGCGAGACGGTCGGCCATCACCAGCGCCAGTTGATACGATCCGCCCTGGAAGCGCGGCTGGCCGAAGCGCACCACGCTGCGCCAGCGCCCCAGCCCCTTGCCGTCGAAGTGACGGGCGCCGGTCAGCGTCTGGCGCACTTCCAGCTGGGCGCTCAGGTCCAGGCCTGGTGCGGCGATGCTGTCTTCCTCCGTCGTCGCGGCCGGGTTGTGGGTGGCGCCGGCGGATACGCCCTCCGCTGCGGCATCGCCATCGATGGCGAAGACGCTCACCTCCACCCATGCCAGGCTGTCGTTGACGCCACCGCTGTGCAGCGGGAACCAGGCGCGCACAGTGGAGACGCCGGCCGACGGATCGGCGTGGCCGCTCAAGGCGCCCAGGTGGCTGATGCACAGAATGCGCCCTGCGCTGTCGATGGATTCGCCAGCGGCGATGATGCCGTCGCCGGGGCCGATCTGCGGATGGACCAGCGTCGCGGCGACGGTTGCGGCGCCTTGGACGCGGCCGAGATGCCATGCGTCGGACCAGCCTTGCGCGTACTGGCGGCCGGCCTGCGCAGGCTGGAACAGGCCGCGCACCATGCGGTCCGCCAGCACCGCTGCCAGTTCCCAGTCGCGGTCTGCGGCGCCGGGTGTGACGTCCATGCTGAGGACGACCTGGTCGCGGCTGTCGAGCCGCATTTCGGTGTGACGGGCAAGACGGACCACTTCCTGCATCCGCTCACCGGTGGCCGGTGCGCCGGCGACGCTGCATTTGACATCGGCGCGGTTGGCGCGCGGGCGGCGGCTGGCGGTAATCGTCAGTACGCGGCCATCACACAGTATGCTGCGGCATTCGGCGTTGGTCGGTACGGTGGCGGCGGACAGCGTGGTCATAGCGATGGCTCCATGCGCGGCGCATGCGGGGCGCGGCGGAAGGCCAGGCCGGTCTCCAGATTGGCGCAGATGCGGTCTGCTTCATCCAGCAGCGCGGGCCATTGCGCAGTCCCGGCGCGCTGGAAGCGGGCCAGCAGCGCCCAGGCTTCGTCCAGCGTTTGTACAGCGAGCAGGGTCTGGGCGGTGCGCCGGGCTTGCTCCGCATGCGCCAGCGGCTGGTCCGGTGCGGCCCAGGCCAACGACGGCATGGTGTTGACGTTCAGCGTGGCCATGCCTAGGCGTAGCAACAGGGCCTGGTGCTGTTGGAAGATCGGCCCACCGTCGGGCAGGACGAGCAGGCGCAGCTCACGGCTTACGTTCGGCAGTTCGATGAACAAGCGGCGCAAGCCGAACGCGTCTTGTTGGGCGATGGACTGGCCGATGGCCGCCTCGCCGGACGGCGGCTCCATCGAGACATGCGGTTCCGCAGACGCGCTGTCCGGCGCAACCGCAGACAGGGAGTGCAGCACAGGTTCGGCGCCGGCGGGCGGCTCGCTTGCGGCCATGGTTGGCGTGCGGACGGCGATTTCGGCGGCGCGGGCCTTCAGCACATTGGCGTAATCGACCTGGTCGCCCAGATCGACCGGCACGCAGTCGTCCACCGTTACGCCGAAGCGTGTGTACATCAGCTGATTGAGACCGGCGCGGAAAGCGTGCCACTCTTCCAGCGTCGTGCAAGGCGGCAGATCGAGCGCGCCTTGTGCCAGCTCCGTCTGCAGCGCCGCTTGCGCCGATGTGCGAAACGTCTCCAGTTCCAGCCGCTCAGCCATCTCGCTGTACAAATACAAATCGAAACGCTGCTGCGTCACGCGCGGATTGGCGACATCGACGACAAAGCGCAGCCGCAGTCCCCACTCAGGCGCCGCTGCGAACGGCGCCAGATGTACCGTGTATGGCCCCGCATGGAAACACAACGCCATCTCACCAGGTTCGCAAACCACCTTGCCGGTGGCCGCGCGGCGCGCATGGCCACCGGCATTGAAAACCACGACGGTGCTATGAACCGGCGCGGAGTCCCCCGCATCGAGCCGCAGCGCGATCAGGTCGACTCCCAGTCCGTCGATGTCGACGGCTGGCTTGCGGCGCCGGGAAAACAAGCCCATGATCTAAGGCGCCACCGGTTCGACGGCGAAGCCCGCGCCGTACATCTGGAAGTGGCGCGCGGGCGCGGTGGCAAAAGGCCAGTTGCACTCGCACTCGCCGTCGGCGTCCAGGCGTCCCTGCAGGACGATCGCTCCGCCGCCGTCGATCACACGCACCATTACGCGTTCGCGCAACAGACGCGCGGCAAACGGCGCCTCCGCCGACAGGCTCAGGATCACCTGCCAGCCTTCGCCCTCGCCCACAGGCAGGAAATGCAGCGTCCAGCAGCTATCATCGGTGACCAGCGACTCCAGCACCGCAGCGGTGGCGGCTGCGCGCAGCATGCCGCCGCTGCCTGCCCACACGGGGTCGTTGGCGGCCTGCGCGGCCGCGCGCCGCTCCAGCGACAATTGGCGGAAGCGCCGCAGCGTCAGCGGCGATGCCGACAGTGCTTGCCGTTCGTTCGGCGTCAGCGCCCGGCTGCCGTCCAGCGCCGCCAGCAAGGTGGCGTCGGCCAGCATCAGGCGATCGCCCGGCACGGCACGCGCCAGCAGCATGCGCTCTCGCAGCCGTGCGTCTTGCTCATCTTGTGCTGATTTCAATTCGTTCTCCTTCATTTCGCCGACGCGGCGTTGACCGCGTACAGCTTGTCGATCGCTTCGTTGCGGCGCTTGCGCAGCGTCGGCATCGATATCTGGTCCAGCGCCGCCAGTTGCTGCAAGGTCGGCAGCTCGCCGGTGGCCGGGTCCAGCCAGGCTTCCGGGTAGGTATCGTCGGCGGCGCCCAGCAGTTTCTGGTACACGGCAAGGCGGATCGGCAGCGACTCGTCGCTCAGGATGCGCAACGCCCAACTGCCGGCTTCCTGCGCCGCCCGCGCCAATTCCAGATAGCGGGGGGGCAGGGAAAGCGTGCCGGCCAGCGCCTGTTCGGCCGCCAGGTCGTGCGCCTTGAATTCATCCGCCGGCCCGGCGCCATCGTCGCTGCCCTCTTCCGCCACGTCGTCCGCACGGCTGGAGTCTTCGTCCGTGGCCGGTTCCGGCAGGATGCGGTCCTCATCCTGCGCCTCACCCTGTTCGGACTCGCCAATCACGCGCCAGTAGTCTTCCAGCCACAGTGCAGCCTCGCCGGCGTCGCCCTGCCAGTCGTCGGCGCGGTCCATATTGGCCGACAGCTCTTCATAATCGCCGATTTCCGCCAGCATCGCCGCGATTTTCTCCGGGCTGTTTTTCAGGCTGGCGAAGCGCTTGGATTTGGTGTGCAGCGGTCCAGGCGAACCGGCGTAGCGCTCCTGCGACTCGCTCCAGCGGACGATCCACTCCGCCTTGCAGCCGCCGATGGACTTCATCTGCCGCACTTCGATCGGGCTGCCGTCCAGCGGGCGACCGAGGATATCGCCCACCTGCGCTGCGTGCTGCCGCCAGTCCGCGAACAGGCCGGCGATCTCGCGGTACGCCGTGTCGAGCATGCGATAGGTGTAGATTTTATTGGGCGAGCAGTCGCGCCCCGTGGCGACGATGTAGTTGTCGGCGTCAACCTTGTCGCGCAGGCCGGCGTACATGTCGTTGACCTTCTTGCGCATCACACCCTCGGCGGCGGCATCGAGCCAGAAGGCGCCGCTGCGCGCATGTTCGGCGCCGACGGCGGCGGCGAACGCCAGCCAGAACGCCGGCTGCGCCTGCAATTCAAACATCAGGCTAAGCGACAGTTCATAGACGCTGTCGCCGTAGCTGTTGCCCTCGGCCTCGGCGCGCACCGAACGGGCGCCCGCGCGCAGGGCTGCGGCTACCGCATCGGTATAGCTATCGAGCAGCGCAGCGTGCTGCCCTGGGTCGAGCAACCGGTGCATCTCAAGCCGCCGGAACGCCTGCAACGAGCAATGTCCCAACAGCTTGCGCACTTGTTCCCAGCCGTGCTCCTGATACCGGGTTCCTGGCAAGCGCATACAGTCCTGTCAATAATAGAAAAACGAAAATGCGCGCGCGATGGCGGACGCTTCGAAATCATGCCATAAACGCCGCGATTTCATTATCCCGTTTACAAGCCTATTTCCCCTTCTGTTCGCGGTTCTGCGCCGCCAGCGTGGACAGCACCGCCGCCAGCACCGGCGCCGCGTGTTCGCCGCCGGTGGCGTCGGAGTGGCTGACGAAGGCCGCCATCGCCAGCCGGTGCGTCTGGCCGGGCAGGCTGCCCGGCTCCAGCCAGCCGGTGAACCAGACGGTGGCCGTGTCGTCGCCACTGGGCGCGGTGCCGGTTTTGCCGTACAGGCCAGGCCGCACACCGGCCAGCGCCTTGCCACCGAACGCGCCGGCGCCGGTGCCGACATCGACCACGCCTTTCATGCCAGCCCTGATGCGGTCGAGGCGGATGCCGAGCGGCTTCATCGCCGGCACAGCGCTGTCGGTGCCGCCCAAGGTGAGCAACATGCGCGGCGCCACCACCTTGCCCTGCCCGACCGCTGCCGCGGCCAGCGCCATTTGCAGCGGCGTGACCTGCATGCGCAAGCCGATCGCCATCTGGCGCAGCTCGTGCCGCGTGTGGATAGGGTCGATATGCGCCGGCGTCGCTTGCAGCGCATCCCAGCTGCGCCAGTTGAAATCGGCCGGCAGCAGGCCGCCGTCCAGGCGCAGCGTTTGCTCGAAGCCCAGCCGGTGCGCGGCAGCGACGATGGGACGCACCGTATCGAGCGCGTCGGCGTCCAGCGCCTGCAAGTCGGGGGCGCCGCCATCGGCGCGGCCGAACAGGCTATGGTCGCTCAATTCGCTGGACCAGGCAAACCAGGTATTGAGGCTGTAGGTCAGCGCCTGCGCCAGTCCCAGACGGCCTTCCTGCGCGCGCCGGTCCAGGCTTTGCTCGTGGTAGTTGGTGATGTGGGCCAGGCGCGGATTGAGCGGGTAGCTGGCGGCATCGGTCTGGAAACCAAAGCCGCGCTGTTGCGCCAGACGGTTGATGGCGGGCAGCGGCATGCCTCCCAACAGCGCGTCGATCTGCGGATCGCTTTGCGCGGCCAGCTCCAGGCCCAGCGCGCTGACCACCTTGAACGTCGAGCCGGGGCTCTGGTGCGCGCCACCGTCGTGCTGCAAGGCCGGCAGGCGCAGCGGGCTGCGTGCAGGGCTGGTGCGGTCGAAGTCGCGCACCTCGGCCCAGTTGGCGGCGCTGACTTCGCCCGCGCCAGCGCCGGCGGCGGCCAGCACGTCGCCGGTTTCGGTATCGAGGATGACCAGGCCGGCGTGGCGGCCTTCCGGCGCCGGCTGGCTGCCGATGCAGGCCTTGCCGTCCCAGCGGCCGCGATGCATGCCGATGCAGTCCAGCACGCGCTGGCTCAAGGCCTGCAAGGGCAGGTCCAGCGTCAGGCGCGCGCCGACCGCCGCGCCGGACGCCCGCGAGACCGTGGCGGCCAATACCGGCAGGCGCGCCAGCATGCCGGCCACGCTGTTTGCATGGTCGCCGCTCACGCCCAGCAGCGGCGCCAGGCCGGCCTCGATGGCGGGCTGTGTCGGTGCGCCATCGGCCCACAGCAGCGTGCCGTTGCGGTCTTCCAGCTGCACCGGCGACGGTGGCGCGGGCCCAGGCTGGCCGGGCGCTGCGCTCCCGGCGGCCGGCGACAGCGCTTGCCATACCAGGCGGCCACCGGCGACGCGCAGGTGACGGTATTTTTGATCTTCCGGCGCGCTGAAGTCCAACGGTTGCGCCGTCAACTGCACGCTGTGCGCACCGGCCTGCAGCGTCAGCGTGACCTGCTGGACATCCGCGCCGCCGACACAGGCGCGCCCCGTGCAGGCGGACGCCAGCTGCGCGCTGGCGCCGATGGCGCCGGTGACACGGCCGGCCAGCAGCAGCTGCATCACTTCACCGCCGGCCGCCGCACGCGGCAGCGCCAGGTTGAGACGCACCACCGGGCGCCCGCCCGGCCCTTCGCCGGCCTGAGGCCAGCGCGCCACGCGGGTCCACGGCTGCCATCCCTGCGGCAGCGACGCGAATAGCCGTGAGGCTGCCACCGGCATCTGGCTGGTGGTGGCGACCATGGTCGGCGCGCCGCCGGCTGCCGAATCGCCGCCGGCGCTGGCGCTCCAGTCCAGCACCATGTCTGCTGGCGCCTTGACGCGCCAGGCCAGCAAACGACGCTCGCTGTTGTAGATGTCGATCTGCTGACGGACGTAGGCACCGTCGGCCTGGTAGTACAGGCGCTTGAACAGCTTGTGCGTGGCGGCGCCGGGTTTGACCTGCTTCCAGTTATCCAATTCGGCAGCGCGTTCGGTGGCGCCTGCGGCCTGCCATTGCGGCAGATCGCGCGGCGCCAATTCGATGGCGCCGCTGGCGGACAGGCGCACCAACCCCTGATCTTGTAGCTCGTTGAAGAGCGATTGGTCCTCCAGCGCCGCCGGCGCGGCTGCCGGCACCCGATACGAGCCCGCCGCAAGCGTTGTGCTGACCGCGCTGCCGCGCGCGGGAAAGGCAACCACCAGCGCGCTGGCCGGTATATTGGCGGAGGCGGCGTCTTGCGGCGCCAGGCGATACATCTGCACCAACAGTTCACCCGCTTGCGGGCACATGGCGTTGGCGCGCCGTTCTATGCGCAGCGCCGAGGCGGCGCCCCACAACAGCCATCCCTGCTGGCGCAACGCGACCTGGCCGCTGGCGCCCTGCTCGACCTGGCCGAAGCTGGCGTCGCTGATCCAGCGCGCCTCACGCGCGCCAGCCTGCGCGCCGCGCCAGCTCAGTTGCAGCGGTTCGCTCAGTGGATCGGCGAAATCCGCACGGGCCGTGCCTTCGATTTGTATTTCCGGCACGGCGTCGGCGCCGGCGCCGCTATCGGCCACCAGCAGCACATTGCGCAGCGAGATCTGCAGCTTCGATTCTTCATTGCGCTTGACCCAGCGCTTGACGTCGTCGAAGCGGTAGCCGAGGCGCAGCGGCAGCAGGCGCGCGTCGGTGGGACTGCGCATCTGGCTGCACAGGTCCACGCGGACCGCCGGCGCGGCTTGCATGCCGGCTGCCACCAGCAAGGCGCCGCCGGGATGGATGCTGGTGCTCAGGCCCGCCTGCGCCGGCACGGTGAATGCCGCGCCGGGCAGCACGGATTGATAGGCATAGGCCGCGCGCACGCTGTTGACGGCTTGCGGCGTGCTGGCCGTCGCGGCGGCCAAATGACGGGCGTGGCCGGCGATCAGTGCGCCACCAGCCGCCACCACGCCAACGCCGACAACGGCGATCCACATGGCGCGCTGCCGTCCGAGCGCCTGCGCGTCATCCTTCGCGCCGGGCCTTGCGCGCGTGGACGACACCAGCCGCATGAACGGACGGCCGCGCGTTCCGGCGCGCAGATTAGCCTGCCGGCGGCGCGCGCGGCGGCGCTCGGCCCAGGCTTGCAGGATGGTGGTGATGAATCGCGGCATAAGCCCCTCGCGCTGGTGGACGGTATCTGCCCAGCCTTAGCGGAGGGACGGTGAAAACCCGCATTCCGTGGTCGAAAAGCTATCGCCTTATCGCGCCTATCTGCATTTCGGGGCGCCAAAATCGCGTCTCGTCGCAATCCCGTGGCGACGGGACGGGCCTTTGCATAAAGTGAGCACATCGAAACACACTTTTAACCACCGAAAGGAAGCAAAATGAACGTCCTGAAAAACTTCGAAGCCCTGTTTGTCATGACCCTGGGCCTGGCCTGCGCCGCCAACTACGTACTCGACGAAACCACCGCAGCGCCAACGCAGGCGCCAGCACTGGCCAGCTACACCGCGCCAGCCGCCAAGGACATGCAAGTGGTCGTCGTCACCGCCAAGCGCCTGACCGCCGAACAGAAAAAACAGTCGCTGATCGATGAAGGCAAATCCGTGCTGGCCGCAGGCACCACCGCAGCGAGAAAAATTTGAAGGCCCGTAATCCCTTCGCCTGTACGCGCCACCGAAACGCCGCGTAACAGGCGAAGCCTTTCACTGCCTGGCGCCGTTCCACGCCCCCCTTCGCCATCCCCGCCTCAGTCGTCCCATCTGTGCGCCACCGCACACACCAACTCACCTTTGTGTCAGATGTAAAAAGTTGAATCATGGGGAGCCATCCCTGACTCTGCTTGCTATAGTTCGTTTCAAGCGTTGCACGAAAACGCGCAAACGGAGAACACATCATGATCAAACGCTCGCACACCATTTACGCTGCCGCCATGCTCGCGTTGAGCGCAGCAGCATTCGCTCCAGCCATCGCGTCCGCGCAAGTCGGCGTCAGCGTCGTGATCAGCAATGCCCCGCCGGCTCCGCGTTTCGAAAGCCTGCCGGCGCCGCGCCGCGGCTACGTCTGGGCGCCCGGGTATTGGAACTGGGACGGCTATCGCCACGTATGGCTGGCCGGCCGCTGGGAATCTGAACGCGTCGGCGCGCAGTATCGCCGCGCCGAGTGGATACGCGATGGCGGCAACTGGCGCCTGGACCCGGGCGGCTGGGTCACCGTGGGCTCCGCCCCGGTGCCGGTCGACTATGTGACAGTCGCTCCGCCGCCCCCGCGTTATGAGCGAGTCCCTGCGCCGCGTTACGGCTACATCTGGGCGCCCGGCTATTGGGACTGGCGCGGCAACCGCCACGAATGGATAGGCGGCAGCTGGGTCGCCGAGCGTCCGGGTTATGTGTATGCGCAGCCGCGTTGGGTGCAACACGATGGCCGCTGGCTGCGCGAGGAAGCGCGCTGGGAGCGCGGCCCTAACGGCGACCGCGATCATGACGGCATCCCCAACCGCTACGACCATCACGACAACCGCGGCCACGGCCGGGGCGACAAGGATCACGACGGCGTCCCGAACCGTTATGACCGCGATCGCGACGGCGACGGCGTGCCTAACCGCCACGACCGCCATCCGGACAATCCGCGTCGCGACTGATGAACGAAGCTGATTTCGAGATCTTGGCCACGGCCGCCTACAAGGGCGAGCGCGTGGCCGCTCGTCGTCTGGCGGCGCGCTCCAATGTGAGCGAGGCGCAGGCGCTGCATCAGGTGCTGGCGCAGGCGGCCGGCATGCACGGTCTGTCGCTGCTGCTGGCCGAACGCAGCGCCTTGCGCCTGCGGGATGAGGAGCGGCGCCTGGCAAAATCGGCGGAGAAGGCGCGGCTGCTGGAACAGCGCGCGGCGCGCATGCGGCCCGCCACCGACGGCTGGCGTGGATGGTTCGACGGTTCGGCGCGTCCGAATCCGGGGCAGATCGGGATTGGCGCGCTGCTGTGCGGACCGGATGGCGAGCGGGTGGAAATCAGCCGCCGCGCCGGATATGGCAATAGCGGCGAGGCGGAATACCTGGCGCTGGCGGCCTTGCTGGAAGCGGCCGCACGCCTGGGCGCTACCGGCCTGATGGTGCATGGCGACAGCCAGGTGGTGGTCAATGATGTGAACCTGACCGCGCAGGCGGTGGCCGCCGGCCGCGGCGCGAAGGGACTGGAAGAACATCGCCAGCACGTGATGGACTTGATGGCGCCACTGGGCACCGTCAGCCTGCGCTGGGTGCCGCGCCACCGCAACGGTGACGCGGACCGCTTGTCGCAGCAGGCAATCGATAGATCGCCCGGCGACAGCGGCGACGTTTAAGCGCGGCTGGTCAGGCGCAACGCCGGCATCGTCATCACGCAGCCAGCGCGGTTTTTTCGACCAGGCCCATGTCGGCGCTGGACATCAACTTGTCGATATCGATCAGGATCAGCATGCGCTCGTCGAGCGTGCCCAGGCCGACGATGTGGTCGGTGTTGATGGCCGAGCCGATTTCCGGCGCCGGCTTGACTTGTTCGGGCATCAGCGTGGTGACGTCGGAGACGCGGTCCACCACCATGCCGACCACGCGGTGGCCGATGTTGAGGATGATGACCACAGTGAACTGGTCGTACGACGGCGTGCCCAGGCTGAACTTGATGCGCATGTCGACGATCGGCACGATCAGGCCGCGCAGATTGACCACACCCTTGACGAAATCGGGCGCGTTGGCGATGCGGGTCGGGGTTTCGTAGCTGCGGATCTCGGCTACTTTTTGGATATCGATGCCGTATTCTTCCTGGCCCAGCGTGAAGGCCAAATACTCGCCGGCGGGAGTCGTTGCGTGCAGTTCGCTTACGGTAGCAGACATGGGGTTTCCTTCATTGCCAAAGTGATTGACAGCAATGTTACCTCAAGTCAAGTAAAGGCGCAGCAAATAAATGCGCCAAAGCAATAAATAACCTTAACGCAGTTTCCACCTCGGTTTTTCAACCAGCTGATATGCCTGGGCCGGCAGCGGGCGCAGCACGGTGATGGCCACGGCGCGCGGGTTCAGGGCCTGCGGCTCCGGTTTGGGGGCCTCGGCTTCGACGCGTTTGGCCGGCGCTGGCGTGCCGGTGGGGGTGTTCGGGCGCGCGCTGGCCTGGCGCATGTCCTCACCCTTGATCTGGAAATGCGGCGCCACGGTCGGCGTGTCGTCCAGTGCCAGGGCATCGCCGCAGACCAGGGCCGTCAATATCGGTACAAGCGCCAGCAAGTTACGCATCATCATGCCTGTTATTATCAAATATGGTTGCATTTTGCACAATCTCATCGTACTTGGCAAGCAAACAATTTTTAATCGTCGCCACGTAACCCTGCACAACGGCGGAATCAGGCTGTATGATCTGAACACTGATCGCCGAAGACATCACTGGAGAATGATGAACAGCTTGCTGAACAGCTGGCACCCGCGCCTGGTTCGCCTGGCCAGTGCCGCCGCCGGAGCCGATGGAGCACACGACACCAATCACCTGCACCGGGTCTGGCGCAACGCCGCCCTGCTGCTGGACGATTATCCCGAGGCCGACGCGCTGGTCGTGCTGGCCGCCTGTTATCTGCACGACCTGGTCAACCTGCCCAAGAACGATCCCGAACGCCACCTGGCCTCGCGCAAGGCGGCGCTGCTGGCCAGCCGCCAGCTGGCCGAACTCGATTTCCCGCCCAACAAACTGGCCGCCGTCGCGCATGCGATCGAAAGCCACAGTTTTTCCGCCGCCATCCGCGCCGAAACCATCGAGGCCAAGATCGTCCAGGATGCCGACCGCCTCGACGCGCTCGGTGCGGTTGGACTGGCGCGGCTGTTCTACACGGCCGGCCGCATGGGCACCGCGCTGGCGCACGCCGACGATCCGATGGCGCTGCACCGCGAGCTCGACGAAAAGGCCTATGCGCTCGACCATATCGACACCAAGCTGGCCACCCTGCCCGGCAAAATGCAGACGGCGGCCGGACGCCGCCTGGCGCAAAACCGCTTCAGCGAGCTGGCCGCCTTCCGCGACAGCTTCATCGCCGAGTGGGCCGCCAGCCCGGCGGCGCCCTGACCCTCTGCCTACCGATCACATGACCCCTCCCGATACCGCAGCAACGGCCATACCGGCCGCCGCGCCCGCCGGCAATCTGAACTTCGTTTTGATTTGCGTCTTCATCGACATGCTGGGCATCGGCCTGATCGTGCCGGTGCTGCCGATGCTGGTCGGCGAATTTGTCGGCTCGCGCGAGAACCAGGCCTACTGGTACGGCATCATGAGCGCGGTGTTCGGCCTGATGCAGTTCATCTTCATGCCCATGCTGGGCGCCGTCAGCGACCGCATCGGCCGCCGCCCGGTGCTGCTGTATTCGATGGCCGGCATGTGCATCAACTTCCTGACCACGGCGTGGGCGCCCAACCTGGCCTGCCTGTTCATCGGCCGCGTGGTGGGCGGCATGTCGTCGGCCAGCATGTCGGTGGCGTCGGCCTACGCGTCGGACATCTCGACGCCGGAGAACCGCGCCAAGAGCTTCGGCAAGGTCGGCGCGGCGTTCGGCCTGGGCTTCATCTGCGGCCCGATGCTGGGCGGGCTGCTGGGCAGCGTCGACCTGCACCTGCCGTTCTACGTGGCCGGCGCGCTGTCGGCCGCCAATTTCGTCTACGGTTATTTCGTGGTGCCGGAATCGCTGCCGGCGGCGCGCCGCTCGCCGTTCAGCCTGGCCAAGATCAATCCGCTGTCGGCGCTGTTCAAGCTGGCGCGCCGCACCGACATCCGCGGCTTGGTGATCACCTTCGCGCTGGTCACCTGCGCGCAGATGATGCTGCAGACGACCTGGGTGCTGTACACCCACTTCCGCTTCGCCTGGACGCCGGGCCAGAACGGCGCGGCGCTGTTCTGCGTCGGCCTGACGGCGGCCGTGGTGCAGGCCGGCCTGCTGGGCCTCCTGATCAAGCGCTTCGGCGAAGTGCGCCTGTCCTTGCTGGGGATGTGCTCCGGCGGTATCACCTATCTGCTGTACGGCCTGGCCACGCACGGCTGGATGATGTATGTGCTGATCCTCTGTAATGTGCTGTCGTTCGCGGTCGGCCCTGCGCTGCAAGGCATCATCTCCAAAGCCACCGCGCCCAATGAACAGGGCGAGTTGATGGGATCCCTGCAATCGGTCAGCAGCCTGTGGGTGATCTTCATGCCGCTGCTGGGCGCCGCCATCCTGGGTGAGGTGAGCCACCTGCCGTCCGACGACTGGCGCATCGGCAGCACCTTCTACCTGTGCGCGGTGATGCAGGCCCTGGCCATCGTGGTGGCGCAGCGCTACTTCAGCCGCCACCACCTGCAGGCCGCCACGCCATGAAGCGGCGCGGTTTCGTCATGCTGCTGGCGGCCGGCCTGCTGCAGGCCGCCAGCGCCGCTGTAGCCGCCGATTGTTCGCGCGACATCGCCGTGCCGGTGTCGGCCAGCGGCGCCAGCGTGCAAATCGAGGGCTCGCATATCGGCGGCATCTATCCCGACCTGCTGCGCATCCTGGGCGCCAAAAACGGCTGCAACTTCGTCTTCACCGTGGTGCCGCGCGCGCGCCAGGTGGCCATGTTCAAGGACGGCAAGGCGGACCTGCTGGTGCCGGCTTCGCGCACGCCGTCGCGCGATCTGCTGGGCGCCTTCGTGCCGATGATCAGCCACCGCGCCATGCTGATTTCCGTGGCCGGCCAGCGCGCCCCCATCTCCAACGCCAAGGACCTGCTGGAACGGCGCGACCTGCGCGTGGCCGTGGTGCGCGGCTTCGACTACGGCGAGGAATATACGGCGCTGGTCAACGAGCTGGCCAAGCAGGGCCGCCTGTTCGTCGAGGTCGACGTGGTGGCGGTGGCGCGCCTGCTCAATGCCGGCTCGGCCGACCTCACCATCATGGGACCGACGCTGATGGCCGGCGCGATCCGGCGCGATCCGCGGGTCCAGGGCTTGCAGGAGAAGCTGCGCATGGAAGCCATCCCGGAATTGCCGTGGCACGACAGCGGCGCCTACGTGTCGCGCGCGCTCAAGCCGGAAGACCAGCGGGTGCTGCTCGACATGCTGGAAAAAATCGGCAAGTCGAACCAGGTGATGGAGGGCTACCGCCGCCACTTCCACTCGGACATACTGAACGACAACGTGCGTCCGCGCTAGGCTAAACGGTTTATTCCGTTTAGCTTATTTTCCCTCCACCACCGGCAGCTCCAGCGCACTGCTCTCGGCGCCAGCGTGGTACACGCGCAGCGTCGCCTTCTTGTAGTCGGCCGGCTTGGCGTAGAAGATGTTCGGCACGTAGGTCTGCGGGTTGCGATCGTACAGCGGGAACCAGCTGGACTGGATCTGCACCATCACCCGGTGACCGGGCAGGAAGACGTGGTTGGCGTTCGGCAGCGCGAAGCGGTACTTCTCCACGGCGCCCGGCGTGATCGGCGACGGATGCTCGAAGCTGTTGCGGTAGCGGCCGCGGAAGATGTCCATCGCGATGCCCAGCTGGTAGCCGCCCAGCTCCGGCTGCGACGGCACCTCGTCCGGGTAGACGTCGATCAGCTTGACCACCCAGTCGGTGTCGGTGCCGGTGGTCGAGGCGTACAGGTTGACCATGGGGGCGCCGGAGATCTGCAGGCGCGCCTTCAGCGGCTCGGTGACGTAGCTCAGCACATCGGTGCGGTCGGAGACGCCGCGCTGGTCGCTGACCAGCCACGGACGCCACACGTTCGCATCGTTCATGTGCACCGGGCGCGGCACGAACGGCACCGGCTTGGCCGGGTCGGACACGTATTCGTCAAAGCCGGCGCCCGGTTGCGGGGCGTCGAAGTCGAGCTTGAAGTCGGGCTTCAGGTAGATCGGTTTCAGCGGCGCCGGGCAGCCGGCCTCGCAGGCCAGCGGCCAGCGCTGCAGCCGCTGCCAGCGATTGACGCCGGTCTGGTAGAACAGCACCGGCGGCGTGTCGGCGGCCGGCGCGCCGTCCTTCAGGTATTGGTCGAGGAAGGGCTGCATCACGTCGCGGCGGAATTCCAGCGCGGTGTCGCCGGTGAACTTGAACGCGCCCAGGCTCGAGCCCTCGTAATTGACGCCGCTGTGGCGCCACGGCCCCACCACCAGGAAGTTCTTGTTGTTGGCGGTGTCCTGCGGCTCGACCGCCGAGTAGAAGGCGTAGGCGCCGTAGATGTCTTCCTGGTCCCAGTAGCCGACCACGGTCATGGTCGGCACCTTCATCTGGCGTTTGGCCAGGATCTTGTCCAGCGCCTGCTGCTGCCAGTAGCTGTCGTAGGCGGGATGCTCGAACAGCTTGCGGGTGAAGTTGAGCTGGTCGAGGCCGAACTGCTTGGCATAGTCGGCGGTGGAGCCGCCGCGCAGCACGCCTTCGTAGTCGTCGTAGACGCCGGTGGCCATGGTCTTGCCGCTGCCTTTGGCGGCGGTCTGGCCGGCGATGTAGCTCAGGTTGGGCACGCGGAAGGCGCCGTTGTGGAACCAGTCGTCGCCGCGCCAGCCGTCGACCATGGGGCTCATCGGCACCGCGACCTTGAGCGCCGGGTGCGGATCGACCAGTGCCATCAGCACGGTGAAGCCTTCGTAGGACGAGCCTATCATGCCGACCTTGCCGTTACTTTCGGGGACGTTCTTGACCAGCCAGTCGATGGTGTCCCAGGCGTCGGTGGAGTGGTCGGTGCGGGTGTCGTTGAGCGCGCCCCTGACCGGGCGGGTCATCACGTAGTCGCCCTCGGAGCCGTACTTGCCGCGCACGTCCTGGTAGACGCGGATGTAGCCGTTTTCCATCATCACTTCGTCGCCCTGGCCGACCGTGGCCAGCACGCTGGGGCTGACGTTGCGCTGGGTGCGGCCGCTGGCGTTGTAGGGGGTGCGGCTCAGCACCATCGGCGCGTGGACGGCGCCCTTGGGGATGACGATCACGGTGTGCAGCTTGACGCCGTCGCGCATGGGGATCATGAGGTCGCGCTTGACGTAGTCGGCGTTGGGGACGGCGGTGTCGAACTTGGCGGGGATATCGGGCGCCATCGGCGGCGTGGGCGCCGTGGGCGTTTGCGCCGTTGCGGCGGAGACCATCAGGGTGGAAAGCACTGCAACTGCAAGGTCACGCATATCTGCTCCGGTAAGGGGGTATTGCTCGGGATCGGCAATACTACCTTATCGTTACGATTAGTGCATGAGCTTGAAGAGCACGGCGGTGAACCCGGTCTGGACGATCATCGCTCCCACCATCCACTGGGTCAACTCGGACTTGAGCTGCGCCAGGCGCATGTCGAGATAGCTCTTGGTCACCAGGTGGGTGTCGATCAGCTGGAACATCGCCGAGGCCAGCGCCTTGGCCTGCTTCTCGGGCATGCCGCCTTCAGTCAGGGTATCCATAAATGCGACGGAATCGAAGTTGTCGGCCATTTTAATCTCCTTTGTATCAGACCGCGAGTAATCAATCCAGTTCCGAATCCCGCTGCCGGCCTTGCGGCGCCGCACACCTTGACAGACCGGCGCTGAACTGCAACCATACGCGCATGATTTTTTACACCACACTTCACGCCTGCCTGAATTGGCGCCGCTCCTAGCGCGCGGCCACTGTCTACCCATAGTGATGTGATATTTTTATCAACGCCGCCCTCATCTGGTGGCGTTTTTTATATTCGTCGCGCCAGACCGGGGCAACGTAAAGGAACCCCTGATGAGCCTGACCGAACAGTCCGAAGTAATCGCCACCACGCCAGCAGCGCCCAAAGGCCCGACCGTGATCCTGACCGGCGACCGCCCCACCGGCCCGCTGCACCTGGGCCACTTCGTCGGCAGCCTGCGCAACCGCGTCGCCTATCAGCACGAATACAAGCAGTTCATCATGCTGGCCGACGCCCAGGCCCTGACCGACAATATGGACGACACCAACAAGGTGCACCGCAACGTGGTCGAAGTGGCGCTGGACTACCTGGCGGTCGGCATCGACCCGGCCAAGTCGACCATCCTGATCCAGTCGCAGATCCCGGAGCTGGCCGAGCTGACCTTCTACTACCTCAACCTGGTGACCGTGGCGCGCCTGGAGCGCAACCCGACCGTCAAGACCGAGATCGCGCTGCGCGGCTTCGAGCGCGACATCCCGGCCGGCTTCCTGACCTACCCGGCCTCGCAGGCGGCCGACATCTCGGCGTTCAAGGCCTCCATCGTGCCGGTCGGCGATGACCAGATCCCGATGATCGAGCAGACCAACGAGATCGTGCGCCGCTTCAACCGCCTGGCCAACCGCGACATCCTGGTCGAGTGCAAGGCGCTGGTGCCGGAAATCGGCCGCCTGCCGGGCACCGACGGCAAGGCCAAGATGAGCAAATCGCTGGGCAACACGATCAACCTGGGCGCCACCGCCGCCGAGATCACCGCCGCCGTGAAAAAGGTTTATACCGATCCGCTGCACCTGCGCGTGGAAGATCCGGGCCACCTGGAGGGCAACGTCGCCTTCATCTACCTGGACGCCTTCGATCCTGAACAGGACAAGCTGGCCGAAATGAAGGCCCACTACGTGCGCGGCGGCCTGGGCGACTCGATCGTCAAGAAGCGCCTGGAAGTGGTGCTGCAGGAGATGCTGGCGCCGATCCGCGCCCGCCGCGAAGCGCTGGCGCAGGACAAGGGCTACATCATGCAGATGCTGAAGGAAGGCACCATGCGCGCGCGCGAAGTGGCGGCCCGCACCACCGACGAAGTCAAGGCCGCCCTCGGCCTGAGCTACTTCTGAACCCGGTGACGCCGGACGCCCTGCCCTCGCAGCTTGCGCTGCTGTGGCTTGCGGCGGCGTACGGCGTCGCCAGCGTCATCTGCTTCATCGCTTACGCGGTCGACAAGTCGGCCGCGATCAAGGGCCGGCGGCGCACGCCCGAAAGCACGCTGCTGCTGTGGGGCCTGGCCTGCGGCTGGCCCGGTGGCCTGCTGGCGCAGCGCTGGCTGCGTCACAAGACGGTCAAGACCTCGTTCCAGATCGCCTACTGGTGCAGCGTCGCGCTGAACCTGTCCGCGCTGGCCGCCGTGTGGTGGCTGCGCACAAACTACTGAGGATATCGACCATGTGGCATGGCGTGTTGTGCGGCTTGCTGGCGGGCGCCATGTGGGGCATGGTGTTCATCGTGCCGGAATTGCTGACGGCGTTCACGCCGCTGGAGATGGCCTGCGGGCGCTACATCGCCTACGGCCTGATCGCCGGCGGTTTGATGGCGTCGCGCCTGCCCGCGCTGCTGCGCCAGCTCGACCGCGGCGACATGATCGCGATGCTCAAGCACGCGCTGGCCGGTAACATCGTCTACTACATGCTGCTAGCGCTGGGCGTCAAGTTCGCCGGCGTGGCGGCCACTTCGCTGATCATCGGCGTGCTGCCGATTTCCGTCACGCTGGTCGGCCAGAAGGACCACGGCTCGGTACCGCTCAAGCAGCTGATGCTGCCCTTGCTGCTGGTGGCGGCCGGCATCATCTGCGTCAACGTCGACGTCTTCACCCACGACGCTGGCAACGGCGCGCCGCTGGCCGACAAGACCCTCGGCGTGCTGTGCGCCGCCGGCGCGCTGCTGTGCTGGACCTGGTATTCGGTGGACAATGCGCGCTACCTGAAGCGCAATCCGCATTTCAGCAGCGGCGAGTGGTCGGCCCTGTACGGCCTGTCGAGCGGCGTGATCGCGCTGGCGATTGCGCTGGCGGGGCTGGCGCTGTTCCATGCCGACGTGACCGGCGCCGGGGCTGTGGCCAGCGGCCGCGATTGGACGCTGTTCTGGATCGTCAATGCGCTGCTGGCACTGGGCGCATCGGTGATCGGCAACCACCTGTGGAATATCGCCAGCCGCAAGGTGCCGCTGACCTTGTCCGGCCAGTTGCTCCTGTTCGAGACCTTGTTCGCGCTGCTGTACGGCTGCATCTACAAGCAGCAGCTGCCGCGCGGGCTGGAGATCGCCGCCATGCTGCTGCTGGTGGCCGGCGTGACGTGGTCGATGCGCGTGCACGCGCTGGACGAGGCCAGCGAGGCGCACGCCGGCTGATTAGTCGGGCTTGAGGCGTTCCGCCACCAGCCCGGCCATCGCGCCATCCTGCAAGCCCGCCACCACGCCGCGCTGGTCGGCGCCGCTGCGGTTCTGGCTGACCTTCCATTTGCCCACCAGGCTGTCGATCGGGATCTCGATGCCGATGATGGCCTTCATCGTCGCGGCCATGAAATCGGCCGGCGCGTCGTCCAGTTCCCACGGCTGCGGCAGGCCGCCTTCGTGCGCGGCGGTCAGGTGGTCGAGCAGGCGGCGCAGCCAGAACGGATCGTCCACCACCCTGCCCGCGCCGCGTGCCTGCACCATCGCGTAGTTCCAGGTCGGCACCACCTTGTGCGTGGTGCGCTTGGTCTCGTACCAGCTCGGGCTGATGTAGGCGTCCGGTCCCTGGAAGACCACCAGGCATTGCGTTGCCGTCTCCAGCTTGCGCCACAGCGGATTGGCGCGCGCCACATGGGCGCGCAGCACGCCCAGGCCGCTGTCGCCCTCGTCGGCGTACAGCATGAAGGGAATCAGGTCGGCGGTGACGCCGTCGGCATCGGCCAGGATCAGCGTGGCCAGGGGAAAGGCACGCATCAGGCCGTGGCGGACTTCAAGACGGTCTTCGGCGAAAGCGGGTTGCAGGTACATGGCGGGCCGGATGATGTGGACAATAAGGCAAGTGTAGCAGCGGCGCCGCGCTGCCAATAGGGCCAGCCAGGAGCGCCGCCATGGTGCCAGGCCTAATCCAGCAGGCCGTTCTCGCTCAGCACGTCCTGGATCAGCTCCAGGCGCAGCACGGGATTCTCCTGCAGCAGCAGGCGCTGCTTCTCGCCCACGTCCAGCCGCAGCAGCTCGCACCAGCGGTTCGCCACCCAGCCGGCTTCGTCCAGCCGGTACGGTGGCGCCAGCGGCATGTTGGCGGTGGAGATCTGCTTCTTCTGCAGGGAGCGGATCAGCGAGCCCAACGCGTTGGCGACGTCCTGCTGCTCGGTGGGGACGGGTACCACCATGTCTTCGGCGACCTCGTCGACCTCGGCCACCCATAAGCCATGCTTGAGCTTTTCGGCCGATTTGATCTGGAAGCGCGTGGTGCCGACGCAGGAGATTTGCAGCAGTCCCGGCAGCGGCGCGGTCCACTCCAGGATGCGGGCCATGGTGCCGGCGTCGGACAGGGTTTCCTGCATGTCGGGGATGCGCGTTTCGCTGCCCTCGAGCAGCGGGACCACGCCGAATTCCTCGCCGTTGGCGATGCAGCGCTTGACCAGGTCCAGGTAGCGCACTTCAAATACCTGCAACGGCAAATGCCCGTCCGGGAACAGGATGGTATTAAGCGGAAAAAGAGGGATTGATGCCATTCCGCTATCATCGCATGAAATGGCTGTGCTCGGTCTAGACAGACTGCACTAACCTTAGCGCTTCCTTAAGGTCGGCGCAAAACAAGGCCGCGTTTCATCACAAAAGCAACGCTGCACAATATGGCGGCAGTCTGCGCGGCCGGAGTAACGGTGGAAATTAAAGCGGAGAATAATACTGCGGCACCGCGCATCACGGATCGCGTCCCAAAAGAGAAAGGCCGGGGTCGGGGTTTATAAGAATATAAACCCCGACCCCGGCCTTGCAGCGCGCTTGCTGAGTAAGGCTTACTTAATCAGATACTGCTCTTTGTCCTTGCCTTCCAGCCATTTCGGCGCGCGGCCGCGGCCGGTCCAGGTCTGGCCGGTTGCATCGTCACGATATTTGGTTGGCACCGGTGCGCGGGTTTTGACCGTCTTCACCTTGGCCACGCCGCCCAGATCCGCCACGGTCAGGCCGTATTCACGCATGATAGCCGTGACTTTCTCTTTGGCCTGCGCGATTTCATTTTTGCGGGCAGTTTCGGCCAGATTTTCCAGCTCGGCGATCTTTGCTTTGTATTCCTGGTAAGTCGTCATCTTATTTCCTTCTTATCGGCGGGTTAGATTCTAAAAAAACCACTAGTGACAATGTGTGAGAATTGATTAGCGCAATTTACCATAACTTTGCGCTGATTCTCCAGAGATATATGTGACAAATACCAATATAGCGATAAAAACGAATAATTTCCACAACTGTCGTTCAAATGAAGCGCGTATCAGACGCTTTTACGACGGCGCCGCAATACCCAGGTGGAAAGTCCCGTTATAAAGAATAGTGCCGGCAGCAAACCAGCAATCACCATAAGCCAGCGGCCTATGGCGCCGCCAAGTTGGCCTGAATGCAGCGGGAATAAAGACGCCAGGAAGCGGTCGCCGCCGGTACCGGCCAGGGGATTAACTGTTTCAATTACCGCGCCGCTGCGGATATCGATCAGCAGGCGCAAAGTGCCGGTGCGCTGCCAGTCGTCGGCGCGGCGCAGGCGGGCCTGGTACAGGCCGCGGTCGGGCAAGCTTTGCAGCGCAAGCAGCACGGCACCATCGCTCAGGCGCTGCTCGGCGATGGCTTTGGCGTCGTTCCAGGAGATCGTGGTTTCACCTTTTTGCACGGCCGGCATGGCGACGCCGCGGTGCGCGGTGCTGACCGGCGCCACCTGCCCCACCAGCACGCGCGCCAGCTCCGGCAAGCCGTTGTAGAAGCCGGTGACAGCAACCACCAGCATCAGCACCATCGCCAGCAAGCCGGCCGAGCGGTGCAGGTCGAAATGGCTGCGATAGGCGTTCTGGCGCCAGTTGACGTGCAAGGCGCGCTTCCAGCCTTGCGCCGGCGCCGGCCAGGCCAGCAGCAGGCCGGCGATCAGCAGCGCCACCCAGGCCAGCGCCAGCCATCCCAGTGCGGCGCGGCCGGATTTGCCTTGCAGCAGACTGTCGTGCCAGCGCAGCACGGTCGGCACCAGATGGAGGGCGTCAAATCCGACTTCATCGCGATTGCGGCTGCCCAGCAAGGCGCCGCTGCATGAGTCCAGCATGGCTTCGTTGTCGGCGACGCCGGGCGCCTTGAAATACAGGCCGTAGCTGGCGCCGGCATGGGTAGGCAGGTATACCGAGCTGACCTTGGCTTGCGGCCAAACGCGCTGCAGGCTGGCGACCACGCCCGCCACATCCAGCGCGGCGTCGCAGGGCACGGAATTATGGACCAGCTGGGGGTTCAGTTCGGCGTCCAGCTCGTGGCGGAACACCAGCAGGCTGCCGCTCAAGCCGGCCAGCACCAGCAGCAAACCCAGCGTCAGCCCCAGCCAGCGGTGCAGCCACAGCACGCCGGGACGGATGGTCCGGCGCAGGCGGCGCGGCGATCGGTGAGCGTGGTGGTGGGCTGCGGACATTGGACTCGGCTTCAAAAGAGGAGGCCGATTATACTAAAAGCTCACCAAGGATGCGAATAATTCTCAGTTACAAAATCATTCGCACAGCGGCCGGTGCACGATGCCGTCCTTCACCACCTTGCGTATCAGATTGGCCATGCGGCAGGTCGCCGGGCCGGCCACTTCCGGGTTGGCGACGATCAGCGACAGCGACAGCTTGCGGCGCTGCCCCACCCGCAGCGGCAGCGGCTTGAGCAAGCCCTGCTCCAGCTGGGTCTGTATCTTGTGCTCGGCCAGCCAGCCGAAGCCCAGGCCGCTGCATATCATCTCCATGCGCGTGTGCGGACTGGTGACGCTCCAGCGCTGGGTGCTGCTGAGCCAGCCGTGGTCGCGCGGGTTCAGCGTGCCGGAGTCGCGCACCACGATGTGCAGGTTGCGGCTCAGGTCGTCCACCTCCAGCTCGCGGCCCAGCGCGTGCAGCGGGTGGCACGGATGGGCCACGGCGACGAACTCGATATCCATCAGCGTATCGCCCAGGAAGCCGGGCGGCACCCGGCTGACGATGGCGATGTCGGCGCGCTTTTCCAGCAGCGCATCCTCGGAGCCGGACAGCACGGTCTCCTCGAGGTTGACGCGGGTGTGCCTGGCCCACGGCTCGAAATCGCGCAGCACCTGCACCAGCAGCTCGACCGGGAACAGGCTGTCGACGGCGATGCCCACCTGCGGCTCCCAGCCTTCGGACAGGCTGACGGCCAGCTGCTCCAGCTGGAAGGCGTCGCCCAGCAGCTCGCGCGCCTTGGCCAGCAAGGCCTCGCCGCTTTTTGTCAGGCGCGCGCGGCGGCCGTCGATCTCCAGCAATTCCACGCCCAGCTGTTCCTGCAGCTTGGCCACCATGTAGCTGACCGAGGACTGGCTGCGGTGCAGCGCCTCGGCCGCCTGCGCATAGCCGCCGCACTCCACGATCGCCTGCAATACCTGCCATTGCTCCAGCGTGCTGCGGGGGATCTTCACTTCGATTCCATGACGAAGGTGCCGTCCCAGTCGTCGGGCGGCGGGTTGGCCGCCATGTGGCCGCAACGCTCGATGTACAGCGCGGCCACCTTGTCGTGCGGATTGAGCGCCAGCACCTCGTCGAACAGCTTGCCGGCGGCGGCCCAGTTGCGCTTGCGGTAGCTCTGCAGGCCATTGCGGAACAGGCCCATCGCCTCCACCAGGTTCGGGTAGCTGTCCTCGCTGTGGAAGTCCATCACTTCGTAGATCGACACCGGCTGGGTCTTGCCCTTGACCACCACGATGTCCACCTCGCGCAGGCGGTAGGTGCCGCGCAGCGCGCGGTAGGTGAACTCGCTGATGAGGATGCGTGCGCCGTACTGCTTGCAGGCCGATTCCAGCCGCGCCGCCAGGTTCACGCCGTCGCCGATGATGGTGTAGTCCATGCGCTTCTTGGAGCCGATGTTGCCGGACACGACCTGGTCGGTGTTGAGGCCGATGCCGATCTCCACCGGCGGCTTGCCCTCGCGCGCGCGCAGCTGGTTCCACGCGCTCAGCTCATTCATCATGGCGATGGCGGTGCGCAGCGCGCGGTCGGCGTCGTCGTCGTGGCCGACCGGGATGCCGAAGGCGGCCATGATGGCGTCGCCGATGAACTTGTCCAGCATGCCCTCTTCGCGCTGGATGCAGTCGACCATCATCGTGAAGTATTCGTTGAGCAGCGTGACCGTGCCCTGCGCGCCCAGCTGCTCGGTGATGGTGGTGAAGCTGCGGATGTCCGAGAACAGCACCGTAGCCGGCACGTTTTTACCGCCCAGCATTTCAGCGCCGTTGGCCACCATCTGGTCGGCGATGCCGGGGTCCATATAGCGCGACATGGTCGAGCGCAAGCGCTTCTCGCTGGAGATGTCCTCGATCATCAGCATCCAGCCGATGCGCTTCTTCTCCATCGACAGCAGCGGCTGCACGCTGAAGTTGACCGACAGCGTGGCGTCGTCCAGCACCAGCTCGGCGTCCATCAGGTGTTCGGCCGACTGGTTTTCCTCGACGTGGTGCAGCTTGTCCATCACCCAGGTGTTCGCGGCGCCGAAGAAATCCGCCGCCTGGCGGCCGACGATGCCGTCCGCCGCGGTGCGCAGGATGCGCAGGCCGGCAGCGTTGCAGGTGACGATCTTCTCCTGTCCGTCCAGCGTGATGACGCCGTTCGACATCGACTCCAGCATGGCCTCGTTGTAGTTCTTGATCTGCTGGACGTCGGCAAACAGCTTGGCGTTTTCCAGCGCGATCGAGATCTGCGCGGTGAAGGCGCGCAGCCGCGATTCGTCCTCGTGGGTGAACGGACCGCCGCGCTTGTTGAGCACCTGCGTCACGCCGATGATCTTGCCGGCCTTGTTGACGATCGGTACGCACAGGATGGAGCGCGTGAAATAGCCGGTGCGCTTGTCGAAGGCCGGATTGAAGCGCAGGTCGGCGTAGGCGTACGGGATGTTGATGGTTTTGCCGGAGGTGAACACGGCGCCGGCGATGCCGGCCGTGTTGGGCAGGCGGATCTGCAGCGACTCCAGGCCCTGCCCCACTTCCGACCACAGCTCGCCGGTCTTCTCGTCGTTGAGGAACAGGGTTGAGCGCTCGGCGTTGAGCAGGCGCGTGGCCTCGCCCATCACTTTCTGCAGCAGCGAGCCGAGCTTGATATCGGCCGTCACCTCGGACACCACGTCGATGAATTCCATCTCCTGGCGCCGGATCTTCTTCATGCTTTCAAGGAAGCGCGCGCTTTGCAGCGCCAGCGTGCCCTGCGTGGTCAGCGCCTCCAGCAGTTGCAGGTCGGCGCGGGTGAACTTGCCGCGCCGCTTGTTCAGCGTCTGCGACACGCCGATGATCTCGCCCTTGAAGGTCTTGATCGGCACGCACAGGATGTTGCGGGTGACGAAGCCGGTCTGCTCGTCGATGGAACGGTTGAAGCGCGGATCGGCGTAGGCGTCGGCGATGCTCACGGCCTCGCCGGTGGTGAACACGTGGCCGGCGATGCCGGTGTGGTTGAGGAAGCGGATCTCGCGCTGGATATTGCCCTGCGCGACGCGCGAGAACAGCTCGCCCGTCTCGGCATCGTTGAGGAACAGCGTGCCGCGTTCGGCGTCGAGCTCCTCGGTGGTGACGTCGATCAGCGCGGTGAGGATTTCGTCCAGCGTATCGTAGGCGGCCATGCGGCGCGACACTTCCAGCAGCAGCTCGACCTGGCGCAGCCGCTTGCGCTGGGCCCCGGCCATCGCCTGCGCCGATGCGGCCTCGCTCTTGACGAGCGGCTTGGCCGGCACGCTGCGGATCGCGGGCTTGGCACTCATGCGCGGGCCTCCAGCGTGTCGCGCAGGGCGCGGATAGTGTCGTGCAGCTGGGCGACCTCGCCGTGGTGGAGCGTGCTGGCCTGTTGCAGCGCGTCGAGCTTTTCCTGCGTCAGCCGTTCCAGGCTGGTGCGCAGGGCGGCGACGGTCTCGCGCAACTGGGCGATCTCGCTGTGGGCGAAGGACAGGGCGTCCTGCACCGCGTGCTGGCGTTCGTTGTGGGACAGCTCCAGCTCCGAGCGCAGCACGACCACGGTGCGCTGCAAATCACGCACCTCGGCCAGCGCCAGACGCAGGCTGTCGTCGTCGGACTGGATAATCTCGGTAACTTTAGGCTTTTTCAGGGGAGGCCCGCTGCAAGAAGTACATCGCAGCATCATATCACCATGGAATCGCACCAAGGAATCATGCCCTCAAAAACGCTTTTCGATCGTGACGCGCAACTGGGTTTCGCCGCTGGCCACCGTCAGCCGGTTCAGCGTGCCGCTGGGGTCGCTGTACAGGCTTTCCGTGGTGTAGTCCTGTGCCAGCAGGTTGGACACGGCGAAGCGCAGATTGTTCTGGGTGTCTATTTTCCACAACGCGTACAGGTCCAGGTCGCGCCGCACGCTGGTGTAGCCGCCCTGGGTGCCGCTCAGGCGGGCCAGGCCGCCGTTGCGGAAGCTGAAGCTGCTGCCGGTGCTGAGCATGCCGTCCGGGCTCTTGTAGTCGACGCCCAACGTGGCGCTGAGCGGGGTCTGCTGGTCGAGGCGGTTGTCGGGGCCGGGCACGCTTTCCACGCGCGACCAGTTGCGGCTGACGCTGGCGCGCACATCCAGCGCCGGCGCGTGCTCGATCAGCGCGCGCACCGGGAACTTGGCTTCCAGTTCGATGCCGCGGGTTTCGGCGCGGCCGTCGTTGATCGAGGTCGAGACCCAGCGCTGGTCTTCATACAGCAAGCCCTGGTGCGTGTAGTTCTCGATGCGGCGCATCGAGGCGCTGGCGCTCAGCAGGCCGCCCTCGCCCCAGTAGTGTTCGAACGACGCGTCCAGGCCCAGCGCCAGTTCCGGCTTCAGGTGCGGGTTGCCGCGGCGGTCGGGCTCGGTCGGGCTGTTGTTGGTCGAGGTGAACTTGCGGGGAGTCAGGCTGGCCGTCGACGGCGCCTTGTAGGTGCGGGTCAGCGCCAGGCGCAGCTGGTCTTTCTTGTTGGGGAGCTTGACCAGGGTCTGCATCAGCGGGCTGAACACGCTGGAGCGCTGCTGCACGGCGTCGAAGGTGTTGCCGTCGCTGCGCGTGTCCAGGCCCTCCCAGCGCAGGCCGGTGTAGAGCGACCAGCGCGGCGTCAGGTTCCATTCGTCCTGGCCGTACAGCGCCAGCCGCGTGACTTGCGCCGAGAAACCTTCGTCGCTGTTGTCCGGCGTGCTGCCCGGCAGCGCCGCCTCGCGCTGGCTGCGGCTGTCGTCGCGCTGGGTGAAACCGGCGTCCCAGCCCATCGCCAGCGCGTGCTCGGCGGGCGCCTCGCCAAAGGTCAGCGGCCGCGAATACTTGCCCTGGGTGCTGAAGCCCTGCTCGCTGCTGGTCGAGACGACGGTACGCTCCAAGGTGGCCGGCATGCCGTTGTTGCCGCCGAACTGAAGGGAATCGGCGGTGTTGCGGTTGTCGCTGACGGCGGCCTTCAAGTCCAGCCTGGCACCCTCCTCCAGCTTGTGTACCCAGTTCAGGTCGGTGCGGCCGAAGGCGTTGTAGCTGCTGAAGGTGCTGTCGATGCGGTCGTAGTCCGGGCCCTTGCCGAGCGTGGTGGTGGTGCGGCTGTGGCTGTTGCTGGCGAACTGGTTCAGGTTGACGAAGGTTTGCGAGGTCAGCGTGTCGCCGTTGTCCAGCGTCCAGTTGATGCGCGGCGACAGGTTCATGCCGTTGGCGCGGCCCTGGTCGCGCGAGGTGGCGGCGCGGTCCAGGTTGGGGATGCCGGCGGCGTCGGTGCCGCTGTCGAACGACGGCGTCATGCGGTTGTACATATAGCGCCAGGCGTTGCCGCCGAACGAGTAGGAGGTGCTGCCGAGCTTGTCCGACATCTGCAGGCTGGCCGACGGCGAGCTGAACTTGCTGCCCTTGGCCTCGCTGAACTTGACTTCACGCTGGGCCGCCTTCAGCGCCTTCTTCAGCACGATGTTGATGGTGCCGGCGATCGATTGCGTGCTGAACTCGGCGCTGGCGGCGCGCAGCACCTCGATGCGCTCGATGACGTCGGGCGACAGGCTGTCGATAGCGAAGCCGGCCGGCGCGCGCTCGCCGTTGATCAGGATCTGGGTGTAGCCGTTGCCCAGGCCGCGCATGCGGATCTCGCCGCCGCTGCGGCCGGCCGCGCCGCTGACGGTGATGCCGGGTACGCGCTTGAGCACGTCGTTGACCGAGGTGTCGCCGTATTTCTGGATTTCCGCGCTGGAGATGACGGTCTTGCTGGCGGTATCGTCGCGCCGCGCGTCGTAGGTGGCGGCGGCGCCTTTGATTTCCACCTTCTGCATCGGCGCGGCTTCGGCCGGTTTGGCGGGCGCTTCCGGGGCCTCGGCACGGGCGGCGCCGGCGATGAAAATGGACAAAACAGCGGCAGCGATCTGCGTCAGGCGGAGTTGGCGGGCGGGCATAATTCTAGAAAGGCAAGTTGTCGGACAAGTGGGGAGCTTGCATTATGCCTTGTTTGATTCAAAATGTTCCGCATTTAACAAGACAGCCATATTGTTTAGTGCGAATTCCTAAACCCCGGCGCTATAATGCGCGATCGTTCATTGTATGGATACCCTATCGTGTCTCGTCTTGCAGTCCTGCCACACTACCTGCTTCCCAAGGGAGCGTTGACCAATTTTGCCGGCCGCGTGGCCGGTGCCAAGGGCGGCAGCAAGACCACCTGGCTGATACGCTGGTTCGTCGGCAAGTACAACGTCAACATGGACGAGGCGCTCGATCCGGACATCTCCCACTACGCCAGCTTCAACGAATTCTTCACTCGCGCGCTGCGCCCCGAGGCCCGGCCGATCGCAGACGCCGACTTCATCTGCCCGATTGACGGCCGCATCAGCCAGTTCGGCGACATCAAGGACGACCAGATCTTCCAGGCCAAGGGCCACAATTTCAGCACCACCGCGCTGGTCGGCGGCGACGCCGAGCTGGCCGCCAAATTCCAGAACGGCAGCTTCGCCAACCTGTACCTGAGCCCGCGCGACTACCACCGCATCCACATGCCCTGCGACGGCAAGCTGACCCGCATGATCTACGTGCCGGGCGAGCTGTTCTCGGTCAGCCCGGCGGCCGCGCGCGGCATCCCCGGCCTGTTCGCCCGCAACGAGCGCGTGGTGTGCGTGTTCGACACCGCCCACGGCCCGTTCGTGATGACGCTGGTCGGCGCCACCATCGTCGGCAGCATGGCCACCGTGTGGCACGGCGTGGTCAATCCGCCGCGCATGCCGCATGTGTGCGAATGGCAGTACGACGACCAGAATATCGTATTGAAAAAAGGCGAGGAACTGGGCCGCTTCCTGCTGGGCTCGACCGTCGTCATGCTGTTCCCGAAGGACGTGCTGAGCTTCAATCCGGCGTGGCAACCGGCCGGCGCCGTCCAGCTGGGCCAGGCCATGGCTAATTTAACTCGCTGATTCAATTGTCTTTATTGACTCTTGTTTTCACTTGAGATCGACAGCACTAACTTCTCTGCCATACCGAAGACGGATTTTACATTGGAACTTTCAACAGTCCAAACAGGCAATAATCCTCGATCTAGAATAGCGCGATGCAAGCAACCAATAAGACCGTTATTTCTCCGAGGTGTTGCTCCATCGAACTCCAAGGATAAATACGGCCCCGAACACAAGGGAACGAGATGACATAAATCATCTATCTTAGATGTATCACAATATACATCTACATGAGCCGCTTCGATCATTTTAAAAATCACCAGCGGTTCCAATAATAGCAAATCCACCACATCACGGTGTCTCATTAATTTCACTACCCCAGCTTGCCTAATACAAACAGTTCCTAGTTCAATCGGATCGAAACCAAGATTTGAGGCATGTATTGCAGCGATCGCACGCTCAAAAATCTCGTATTGGGGGCCATTCAGTATTTGAAGCTGCTCCATACACCAATTCATCAAAACATCTTTTGGAACAGACATTGATCCCGCATCCCGCTTTGCCGAATTCACTTCAAAGTTAACATATCCAATAAATTCATCTGGAATCCCACCTTGCAATGATGCTGCTAGCCCCCCGATTGTTCGAAGTCCCAGTCTATTCTTATTATGAACCATCGTTGATATCGCAGCCATGCCTAAAATTTTCCCATCAACATACAAGGGACGCATCCTAATAGAATGTTGTTCGATATATGCATTAGTTTCAGTTGCCGAAAACTGATATTTCGCGAATGAAATTCGCTTAAGAAAATTAGAAGAATTCAGCTCTGAAGAAAAATTTACTTTTTCAAAGAACGTACTCTCCCCGAGTTCGTCAAAGATTTTCAAATCAACGTCTAACCCAGCAATAAGTGCACCGATTAGCGCTTGAATATTGGGATAGAGATTAGGCACTCCCGCGTGTCCCGAGTGTATTTCTATCGGCCTTTCCAAGTCAAAAAATTCATTCTTTAACTTTATCCGAATCTGGGTAGAGAGTGTGGGATTAAAATCAGATACCCGTCCTCTCTTAAGGGTTGGCCTAAAGGTCAAACCATTCTTAAATACCAGAGAATTTACATCATCAGCACCAGCATCCCATTTTTTACTAGCTACGGTTACACTTTCCGCAATCATAAATATTGAATAAAAACCAATTCCAAATCGACCAACAGGCTTAAATTTTGACGCCCGAAGGCCGGGAAACTCCTTTTGAACCAATGCTGTTTTCCAAAAACTTGTTCCAAAATCCAACAAAGTTCCTGTGAGCACATCGTAGGACATGCCTAACCCGTTGTCTTCAATATATATCCATTTCTCGGAATTGATTTCCTTCAACCGAATAGTTATAAGTCCTTGGAACATGTCATCAAAGAAAAGTCGCGCGGCGATCGCATCGCGTGAATTTTGGATAATTTCCCGCAAAACAACTTCAACCTTATTGGCATTTTCACCATACAACTTCTCACCGCCGAGATTCCTTACCAATGCCTCGATATTACTAACATGTATTTTGGCATTACAAGGATCCCAGCCTTCCGTGTTAAGCATTCTTGAGATATCATCAACATTATTAGCTCCTTTTACGCAACGGATTTTAAAAGCTGGAGCATTATGGTTTCCTCTTGAAGTCAATAGCAAGTTAGACGCTTTTATTTCAGAGTCCACGATCGATATCGAATCATATGCCACCCACCAGGAATCACAGTCATCCTCTAGATAGGAGGTACTTGAGGTATATAGAATAGATTCTCTATTTACATCCATCTGATCAATATTAGGCCCCATCATTTTATTTTGAGCCTGCCAATGCGACTTTGATATTCCTTTTTGCCGAATTAATGCATATAAAAAATCGGGGGAGCGTGAGTGATTGATATGGGCTGCATCTGCACATCGAAGCAACAAAGCAATTTTTACAGGGTCAACAGGCCATTGTGAATAGTCTGGGGGCGGATTGAATTGCCTTGGCAGTTTGTCGATTAATGTCTGAATATCCCAGTGATGGCTAGCAGCAATCATTCCTATCAGTGGCCCAATATGAATATCTAAAGTTGGATCATCGATTAGCGTTATCTCTTTTCCTGTGTCGGGATGTTTCCACTTCCTTTTTGTCAAGATACTGGCCTGTTGCGCATGTAAACTCCGAAGAGCAGAAAAATCCGCTGCCAACTCTCGCTCTGCGGAAGTCGCGTTAACCATTCTGTCACACTCTACCGCATAGCAATCGCGCCATACATTTCCAGCACGAACTCCAATTTGTCCATCAGAATATGCCTCCCAACACATTGCCGAATCATGTAAGAGAACGGATCCACCAAAAATAAATGCTTCTAAGGGATTTAGGGGGTATTGAGGACCCGCAATCATGTCAGCAACATTCCAAAGCGCATCCAAATGTGTTAGGTCATGTACCGTTAATCCAGGTAAAACTTGTGCAATTCGACTGACCAAATGACCAACCTTGCTTCGAAATTTTGCCAATTCAACAATAAGAAGGTCACATTGCAACGCATGGTCTTGCCGGTTTTTTGGGTTGAACGCTGTTTTCCATAACTCAGTACGCTCCATAGGTATTTCCATCACATCTCCAGTGAAATTCTTAACTACAAGTATAGCGACTAACGCAACATCACTACTGAACGCCTCCTTGATAATTTACTAGGCAACAACCGGCCGGCCTTCCTCGAAGGCGGCCTCCAGCATATCGAGGAAGACCCTGGTCTTGGCCGGCATCAGCCGGCGGCCGGGGAATACCGCCCACCCGGTGACGACCGGGAACGACCACTCCGGCAGCACCCTCACCAACGCCCCCGTCTGTAAATGCTCGCGCGCGAACAGCTCGGTCGAGGCGGCGATCCCCACGCCCGTGGTCGCCATGCGCACCAGCAGCTCCGGCGAGTTGGCCAGCAGACGCACCGGCAACTCGCGCTCCCACTCCGTCTTGCCGCGCAAGAGCTTCCAGCGTATCAGGCCGTTCAGCCGGGGCGGCAGGCTGAGCAAGTCGTGCTTGAACAGGTCGTCCGGATGTTCGGGCAGCCCGCGCAGCGAGGTGTACAGCGGCGAAGCGTACAAGGCGATCTTGCTCAGCGTGACGCGGCGCGCGGCCAGGGATGAATCGTCCGGCAGGTTGCCCATGCGGATGGCCAGATCGAAATTTTCCGCCACCAGGTCGACCCGGCGCGGCGACAGGTCCAGCTCGAGCGAGATGGCCGGGTACTGGCTCATGAAGCGCGTCATCATCGTGCCCATGGCCACGTTGGCGAAGTCGGCCGGCATCGATACCCGCAGCAGGCCGCTGGGGGCGCCCTGCCGGTGCTGCGCCAAGGCACCGGCCTGCTCGGTTTCGTCCGCCACGCGGCGCGCGTGCTCCAGCAGACTGGCGCCGAACTCGGTCAGCACCAGCTTGCGCGTGGTGCGCTGGAGCAGGCGCTCGCCCAGATGCGCCTCCAGCGCCGAAATCCGGCGCGATACCGTCGATTTGGGCAGCTGCACCCGCTGCGCCGCCAGGCTGAAGCTGCCGCATTCGACGATGCGGGCAAATAACAGCAGGTCGCCAGGGTCGATTTCCACGCATTTTCTCCTTCATTGTTCCATCAGTGGATTAATGTTATCCATTTTAACGACTTCCGGAATGAATTTGAAACGATTAAAGTAACTCCATCGCAGCACAAACCCAACATCAGGAGCAAAACCATGAACATCTTGCAAATCAACTCCAGCGCCCGCAGCACCGGTTCCGAATCCACCCGCCTGGCTGACGCCATCGTCGCCAAGGTCCGCGCCGCCAATCCAGCCGCGACGCTGCAGCGCCGCGACCTGGCAGCCGATCCGCATCCGGTGATCGACGAGCCGACCTTGCAAGCCCTGTTCACCCCGGCCGACCAGCGCACCGAAGCCCAGGCCGCCCGCGTGGCGCTGGACGACGCGCTGATCGCCCAGGTCCAGGCTGCCGACGTGATCGTCATCGGTGCGCCGACCTACAACTTCGGCATCACCGCGCAGCTGAAAAGCTGGTTCGACGCGATTGCCCGCGCCGGCGTGACCTTCAAGTACGGCCCGACCGGCCCGGTCGGCCTGCTGACCGGCAAAAAAGTGTATGTGGCGCTGGCCCGTGGCGGCATGCACCGCGACGCGCCGACCGACACGCAACTGGCACACATCAAGATGTTCCTGAACTTCGTGGGCCTGACCGATGTGCAATATGTCTTCGCCGAAGGCCTGGGCATGGGCCCGGAAGCGGTGGCCAAGGCACAGGCGTCGGCAGAAGCAGAGATCAACGCAGTACTGGTGTAAGCCCCCCCCCGCAAGCGTTTAGCGATACGCCTGCCTCACCACTTAAGGGTCAGACCCCGTGCGGGGTCTGACCCTGCCTGGCAGTGCGGGTTAACAGCAACGAAAACCAAGGAGCATGACATGACCGATCAAGTAAACACCCCCCGCAGCGTAGAGCGCGTTATCAGCGGCCAGGCCGTAATGGACGGCGCAGGCGTCAAGATCAATCGCGTTCTGACACAGCCCTTGCAACGCCGGCTGGACCCGTTCCTGATGCTGGATAATTTCGGCAGCGACCAGGCCAACGACTACATCGCCGGCTTCCCCAGCCATCCGCACCGCGGCTTTGAAACCGTGACTTACATGCTCGAAGGCCGCATGCGTCACAAGGACAGCGCCGGCAACGAAGGCTTGCTGACCAACGGCGGCGTGCAATGGATGACCGCCGGCCGTGGCGTGATCCACTCGGAGATGCCCGAGCAGGAAGAAGGCGTGATGGAAGGCTTCCAGCTGTGGCTGAACCTGCCTGCCAAGAGCAAGATGCAGGCGCCGTGGTACCGCGATTTCAATGGCGCCGATGTGCCGGCCTTTACCACGGCCGACGGCGTGGCGGTCAAAGTCATCGCCGGCAGCAGCCACGGCGTGGCAGGTGCGGTGCAGCGCGAGGTGACGGAGCCGATCTACCTCGACATCCATCTGCCTGCCGGCGCCAGCTTCAGCCAGGCGCTGCCGGAAGGCCACAACGCTTTCATCTTCACGTATCGTGGTGAGGTGAGCGTCGGCGACAAGGCGGTGGCGTCGGGCCGGATGGCGATCCTGGCGAATACCGCAGGCGCCGATGGTGTGACGGTGCACGCGGCGGAAGCCAGCCGGCTGATCCTGGTGGCCGGCCAGCCGTTGAACGAGCCGATCGCGCAGTACGGCCCGTTCGTGATGAACACGCAGGCCGAGATCTTCGCCGCCGTTGAAGATTTCCGCGCCGGCAAGCTGGGCGAGGAAGCCCACGCATAAGGTTGCAACAGCCGCCGGACAAATACACTGCCCGGCGGCTGCCTATTTCGATAAGGTCCTCTAGCTTTCCTTGTGCTTGTCGCGTACCGCAAGCAAGCCACGCATCAAGCGCTTCAACGCAGCTTCCTTCCAACGAGTAGCGCAACGCGATCAAACATTATCGACTCCTGGCGAATTGGCAGTGCTAACGTGATTTTACGTCTTGATGGCAAATGCCCGGACACCGTAGCAAAAGCGTCTGATGCGCATCAGGTCCGGTAGAGTGTCGTCACTCAGGATAAAATGCCGACATGATGCCCACTATCCTCAAATGGCTACGTTACCTGAGCCACGTTCTCGGCTTTGAGACGGCCGACTCCTTCCCGCCCGGCCATCCGTACGAACGGACACACTGGGACGGCGCCTATTTCGACATCGCCTCCGACGTCAAGCCGGACCAGATCGAGGGCCGCCTGTGCGAGGCGATCGACAATACGCCGCTGGTGTTCGGCTACATCACCAACCCGACGCCGCGCATGCAGCGCGCGCTGCTGGCAATGCTGGAAGAGCGCATGCGCAACAACCGTGGCCGCGCCAGCGAACTGGCGGCGCTGCTGGTGGCCGCCTACGACAGTCCGCATATCACCGAGGTGATCCCCGGCCTGCGCGCCGCCATCGCCGCCACCCGCCACGAGGACATGGGCGAACGCGCGCGCAGCGTCATGGCCTTCCTCAGTTCGATGCAGTCGCCGTTCGATGTGATCGAGCTAAATTAAAGCAAGCTCGTCACGCTCAGACGTATGCATATGGGGAGCGCCGCCCGGCTCCACGGTACTTCCCGCAATGACCGATCCGCTCCCCACCACTCCCCTGCTCCATGGGAACCACATAGTTCCGGTATCAGCCGCGTATTCTCATCGTCGCCGCTATCGACAGCCCTGGCGTTCTATCAATGCTGGCGTGAAATGTGGAAACCTCCGAAACTCCTGCTAATTTTGAGTATGAGAATTGGCGAGTTTCACTATTTTCAAGAACCTTTGCATGGGTGCATAATCGGATTGCTAAAGAAAACGATTTCAACTGAGAGAGGGGACGCAATTGCCTAGCATGAGACCACTACGTAGTACCATTGCCGTCACTGCACTTGGGCTCTCGGCGGCAGTTGCTGCTGCGCCGGTGCAAACCGGCATTGACCTGAACGGACATTTTGCTGCGGCACAGCTCGCCAGCCAGGGTAGCTTCGGCTTCGTTCGCCTGAAGAATGGCGTCCAGTTCCGCATCGGCGCGGTCAGCAAGAACGTGATTTTCTATGGCCCCACCACCGTACGCGTGAACGCCAACCTGGGCAAGAACCATTGGAAGAACCGCAGCATCGTCATCGTCGACAAGCCGGCCAACGTGGCTTTCGTTATCGAGGAGTCTGCGGACACGGTGACGCTCAAGAGCGCCAAACTGCGCGTTAGCATCGACCGCAAGACCGGCGCCCTGAGCTTCATGGACGGCACCGGCCGGCTGTACACCCGCGAGGCCAACGATCCGCAATCGATCAAGCAGGTCGACATCTCGGGCGCGCCGACCTACGAAGTAGAAAACCGGTTTACGCTCAAGCCCGACGAAGCGATCCTCGGCTTCGGCTACACCGACAGCGATGATATCAACCGGCGCAACAAGGATTTGCTGCTGGTCCAGACCAACCTGGGCATTATCATCCCGGTGATGATGTCGTCCGAGCGTTACGGCATCTTGTGGGATACCTATTCGAAGATGCGCTTTCACGATGGGGCCGACGGCGCCAGACTGTGGGCGGAAAGCGCCCCCGGCGGCGTCGACTACTACTTCATGGGCGGCGCGTCGATGGATGACGTGGTGGCCGACTACCGCGCCCTGACCGGCGCCGCACCGATGTTCCCCAAGCAGGCGTTCGGCCTGTTCATGAGCAAGGAGCGCTATGTCGACCAGGCCAATATCGTGCGGGTTGCCGAAACCTTCCGCAAGGAGCAGTTCCCGCTCGATTACATCGTCCAAGACTGGCAGTACTGGGGCAGCGACAAGGACGGTAGCTGGAGCGGCATGACCTGGGATCCGGTCCGCTATGCCGATCCGCAAGGCATGGTCGACAGCATCCACAAGCTCAACATGAAACTGATGGTCTCGATCTGGCCGTCGATAGGCAACGACACCGCGCTTGCCAAGGAACTCGATCAGCACGGCTTGCGCTTCGAGCCGCTGCACTGGATTTCGAAGAAGGCAAGGATCTATGATGCCTACAGCGCCCAAGGCCGCCAGATCTACTTCAAGCATGTCAAGTCGGGCCTGTTCGACAAGGGCGTGGACGCGCTCTGGATGGATGGCACCGAAGTGGAAGTCGGTTCGGCCGCCGGCGATCCGGTCCAGAACGAGGAAGACATCAAGGCGCTCGGACGCAATGCCCTGGGCGACTTCACGCGCTACCTCAATCCCTACTCCCTCATGACGACACTGGGCACCTACGACGGCCAGCGCGCCACCAGCAATCAAAGGGTATTCACGCTGACCCGCTCGGCCTGGGCCGGCGCCCAGCGCACTGCCGCGGCGTCCTGGTCGGGCGACATCCGCTCGAGCTGGGACACGCTGCGCAAGCAGATCAGCGGCGGCGTCAACGTGACGGTCACGGGCAACCCGTACTGGACCCAGGATACCGGAGGATTCTTCGTTCGCGGCGACTACCCGGAAGGCGAAAAGAGTCCGGCCTATCGCGAACTGTTTGCGCGCTGGTTCCAGTATGGCGCGTTCAATCCGATCATGCGCGTGCATGGAACGGACATCGAGCGCGAGCCGTACATCTTCAAAACGCTCGATCCGCAGGTCTACAAGTCGCTGCTCGACGCGGTACACTTGCGCTACCGGCTGCTGCCGTACATCTACGGCTTGAGCGCCAAGGTCACCAGCGATGGCTACACGATGATGCGTCCTTTGCCGATGGATTTTGCGGACGACAAGGCAACCTTCGGCATCAATGATGCCTTCATGTTCGGGCCTTCGCTGCTGGTGCACCCGGTCACGCGGCAGATGTATCGCATCGACCCACCGCCCCCGGCGACGATCCCGGCCGCCTACCTTCGCACGCCGGATGGCAAGCCAGGCCTGGCGGGCCAGTATTTTGAGGGCAGCAACTTCGAAACGGCCAAGGGCCAGGTGGTTGACGCGACGATAGACCATGCATGGCCCGGACCGCCGCTGGCCGATATTCCCGCGGGCCTTGGCTCGCTCGATAACTTCTCGGCGCGCTGGACCGGCACGCTGGAGGCGCCCGAGGATGGCGAGTATGAAATTGCCACCGAAGGCGACGACGGCACCCGCTTGTACCTCGATGGCGCGCTGGTCATCGACAACTGGACCGATGGCGCCAAACGGCTGCGCAGCACCAGCCAGACCTTGCACAAAGGGCAGCGCATCAACGTCAAGCTTGAGTACTATCAGGGCGCGTTGGATCGCAACCTGCGGCTGGCCTGGCGCACGCCGAGCGCCATCCGCGCGCAGAAGGAGGCTACGCCGGCATTGGACTTGGCGATGACGACCTACCTGCCCCGTATTTCCAACTCGGCCGGCTGGTACGATTTCTGGACCAACCAGCGCCACGCCGGCGGCACGACGGTCACGTGCCAGGCCGCGCTCGATATTTTTCCGCTGTATGTGCGCGCCGGGAGCATTCTTCCGATGGGGCCAGTGCTGCAATATGCGACCGAAAAACCGGAGGCGGCGTATGAGATCCGCATCTATCCTGGCGCAGACGGCAAGTTCACGCTCTACGACGATGACAACGAAACCTACAACTATGAGAAGGGCCAGTCTGCCCGCACCACGCTGGTGTGGAACGACGCGGCCAGGACGCTGACGATAGGCGCGCGCCAGGGCGCGTATCCTGGCATGGTAAAACAGCGCACCTTCAGTCTGGTGATGGCCGATGACACCAATGGCAAGGGAATCGCGAGTGGCCAGGCGACCAAATCGGTGGTCTACGGCGGTCAAACCATGGTCGTGAGGTTCGACAAATAGGTCGATAAGACGGTGCCGCGCGGCACCGTCTCCATCAGTATTATCTTGAACAAAAACTCGTGCTGGCAAGCGCCGCCTGCGTGCCGGCTGCCGCCGCAGTGGCCGCAAGCGGCAGTCATCAACATCGACAGCGGCTGGCGCTTCGCCTTCGGCCATCCGCGCGATACGGCCAAGGACTCCGGTCACGGCACCCGTCGGCCGGTAGCGTAAGCTGTTCCACATTCCCGCCGCCGACAAGGGACGGCGCATTTCACTCGAGTTCGACGGCGTCTGCCGCAACAGCACGGAGCAGCCGAATCTCTACGCCTGGACCACAACGGTGCTGCAGGGCGGCCGCGTGATCGACCGTTACGACACCCGCTTCGGCATCCGCACGTCGGCGTTAGGTTCGTCCGCTACGAAAATACTTGGAACCGTCCATATTTCGCCTGCTATGATGCCCGGACCGTAGCCGTCAAAACGTGCTGCCCCGAGACAGTTCAATACCCATAACTATATGCATGAGTTCTATAAAAAGGCGCTGCTGACGCTGATTTCCTTGCTCGTCGTGGACGCGCTGCTGGCAGTTTTTTTTATTTCCCGGGCCTTTCCGAAACAGACGTTGTCGCCGGTGGGTAAATATGACTCCGGCTGGCATTCCGGAACGTATTCCGACGTGGAAGCTGGCGGAGCGTCGTCAGTGCGCTTACACGACACGTCGCGTGACCGGCTGCGCTTCGACTTCAAGCTGAAGGACGTGAACGCGCCTCCTTTTGCCGCCGGCGACCTGAAACTCTATGACGGCAAAGGACGGCAGATCCACGAGGATTGGTCGAAGTTCGGTACCATTTCCTTCGTTGCCAAATGTTCACTGGCCACTTCCATGGCGTTCGAGGTGTCCACCTTCGATGAAAAATTTTCCGAGCCAGGCAAGTACGGGACTTACCGTCCACCTAGAACGTATTTTTCGTGCAATGAACAGGGCATGCGGGTGACGCTCGACTTGGCCCGGCTGCTTATTCCAGAATGGTGGTTTCCTACGATGAAGCAGGACCTGGGGGGCACGGGTTATAAACTGGACAGGGTCGGGAAAGTCATGTTTGGCACCACCGCCGCTACTCCACGCAATGTCGATGTCTATATTGAAATCAGCGAACTGACATTGCATGGCCGCGATTACCGCTATGTGGTCGCGCTGGTGGTCATTATCCTGGGTGGATGGATGGCATTTGGCGTTTGGTTTTTTCTGGCCTATTCCCGCGCACTGCTGGCCAGTGTGGATTCAAAAATGAAAATCAATTTGCCGTTGGCGGCCTATCGCCAGTTAACTGTGGAAGCGTATAAGGACAAGGAGAAGGCGTCGGTCTTGCGGTATATCGGCAGCTCTTATACCGATCCCAACCTGGACCTGGAAACCGTGGCGGAAGGGACCGGCGCGACACGCTATAAAATCAATGAAGTGCTGAAATCCGAACTTGGCATGACATTCACCGCTTACCTGAATAAACTGCGGCTGACTGAAGCATCCAGGCTGCTGGCTGAGAAAAGCAGCGCCATTGTGTCGGAAATCGCGTATATGGTTGGCTACTCGAATGTTCCTTATTTTAATAAGCTGTTCAAGGAAGAATTTGGATGCACGCCGAAGTCATTCCGGATCCTTGCCACCCAGCAGCGGCAGCACGAGCAGCCCGCCGTCAGCGTCCCATCAGAATCACTCTCCTGAACCGCCTCATCGCAACCACTCAGCCTGAACACCCCGGCTGAACCGCTGGCTCCACGGTTGGACCGTGACATGGCAGCCATTTCTTCCGCGCCGCTTGCCCGCCCCACCGCCAGATGTCACGACGGATTTACACTACAGCAACAATACCTTGCAATTTCTGCGGTTTGCAAGAAATTTTCTTGCCAGCGATATGGTTGCGCAAAATGGACTGCCTATGCTCCAGACGTGGACCAGATTCCGCTACCGCCCCGGTCGCCGACGCAAATAATGAGGACAGTTCCGCTGGCCGTGGCAGTTGCCGCGATCGCCTTCGTCTTCGAGGCCGACGCCATCCTGAGCAATCCGGCCGTTTGCTTGGCCCATTCCTCGGCGGCCTGAAGTGCCCCGGTCGAACGGACGCGTGCGCCTGTTCGCCCCTGTCGCGTCTGGCGCCACACAACATCACCGTTAACGGCCCTTAACGAAAGCGAGTTTCATGAAGAAGTTGCTTCCACCATCGCATGCCACACCGCAAATTCCGGCAATAAAAGGATGTAGTACCTGAATATTCCAGAAGTGGCTGGCTCGCGGGCATGCTTTCTACGTATGCCTGTCATATTAATAATGATGAGGTAATTAAAATGAAGAAAAAAGGTTTAGTATTCACATCCGTTCTAATGGCTTTATTAGGAAGCGTTGTGAACGCGCATGCTCAGACTTGCACGCCAACTGCGGTAACACCCTATATTTATGCAAATGGCAACTGGAATATAAAAACAGCTGCAACGTTTAATGGAAATCAACTCATACTTGGACCGCGACCAACAGAAGGCGGGGCCTGGTCATGGAGTGGCTGTGGGACATCAGGTTCGGCGCGTGAACAATACGTAACACCGAGTGCTAGCTGTACTGCAACAGCTGTTTATACCAATGATTGCGGCGCACAGACCACGCAAGCTTTTACGATTACGATTCCTCATTATCCTAGCTACAACACCAACCCCATTGCCCCGGATGCGACTGGCATGAGCAGTGACGCTACCCAGTTGGCTGCCAAAATAAAGCTGGGAACTAACATTGGAAACACAATGGAGGCCTGGGGTTGCGACACGCCGGGAGAGACTTGCTGGGGCCAGCCGATGGTTTCTGCCGCGTATGTCAAATTGGTAAAGGACAGCGGTTTTGACGCGATTCGGATCCCCGTATCCTGGGATCAGTATGCCGATCGGGCAACTGGAAAGATTAGCGACGCTTGGCTCAACCGCGTAAAGCAAGTGGTGCAGTATGCGGTGGATAACGGGTTGTACGTAGTCCTTAACATCCATTGGGATGGCGGTTGGTTGGAGAACAGAGTTAATTTTTCCGCACAAACGCAAGCCGCTGTCAACGCGAAACAGAAAGCCTACTGGGAGCAAATTGCCACGCATCTGCGTGACTTTGACGAGCATGTCTTGTTTGCCAGCGCCAACGAGCCTGATGCTGTCGAGTCAGGGGAAATAGACATTCTAAATAGCTATCACCAAACATTTGTCGATGCGGTTCGTTCGACGGGCGGCAGAAACGCTCATCGCGTGCTGGTGATCCAAGCCCCAAGAACCGACATCGGTCTGGCTGTCGATAATTGGTATTCCATGCCGTCCGACACTGTAACGGGTCGTCAAATGGCTGAAGTTCATTGGTACCCATGGAGTTTTACTAACCAGGGTGAAGACGCATCGTATTCACAGGTGTTTTGTTACTGGGGTAACGGCTTCCATTCGATTACAGATACTTACCGCAACTCGACTCGGGAAGAAGAGCCTTTTGTCGATGAATATTTTGCCAAAATGAAAGCGAAATTTGCGGACCAGGGGATTCCAGTTGTGCTGGGGGAGTTTGCTGCGATGTTGCGTTCGCCGTCAGTTTGCGCTGATATGCCCATGCATCGCGCTTCGCGTGCATATTACAATCAATATGTCGCCAAGGCGGCGCTTGCAAATGGCATGTTGCCGTTCGCATGGGAGATCGGGGTTACTCCAGCCCTCATATTCGACCGTAGTATTCCGGCGGTGGGTGATCCACAAATACTGAATGCACTTTTAGTAGGCGCTGGGAAAGCTGTCGGATTGGCTGCCGGCCCAAATAGTTGGACCTTGAATGGCAACGCTACAAATAATAGTTCAACTGCGGATATGCAATTTACTCTCAACCAAGGGGGGGCTGCTGCCGCTTATACTTTTGCCAATCCAGTGAATTGGAGTGGCAAAACCTTGAAAGTCGTCCTTAATTTTGATCAAACGTTTGTTTCAAATCGAAATGGCGGGATGACTGAATTGTTCCAGTTCTATACATACTCCGCCGATTGGGCTGCTGCTGAATTTAAGTGCGTGACTGGCAATAAAACATTGGTTGCAGGTCAAGATACGGAATTTACGTGTGCTGCTTTTGGCATTCCGAATGCGGCTGGAGTAGGTATCCTATTCTCTGCAACGGCAGGTTCCGTCACTATTAAAAGTGCCGTAATTAAAAATCCATAAAATTTCCACTTTGCAGCCGGTTTCGTACCAGAAGCCGGCTTTTTATTTGACCAGCTACTGGGCCTGGATCGCCAGTTCGTATGCAAGCTTGGCTTCCGGTGCTTGGAACACGCGTGGCCGCGTGGGCCCTTTTTTTTTCAATAAGTAATCAGGAAATTTTCATGACAACAAAGATTATCTCTCGCGCGCTCTTGCTGTCGCTGATTCTGGCCGGTTGCGGCGGGGGCGGTTCGAGCGACAGCGCCGTGCCGACTCCGACTCCGACTCCGACTCCTACTCCTACTCCTACTCCTACTCCTACTCCTACTCCTACTCCGACTCCGACTCCAACCCCGACTCCGACCCCGACTCCCGCTCCGTCGTCCAGCGCAGCCCTCAGCGAAGCCCTCGGCAAGCCCGCCCGGCTCCTCGTGGGCCTCGGCGCGGCCAGTCCTATCCCAGAGATGCAGGCCCAGGGGATCCGTCCGGACATCATCGATACCTACCTGGTGGCGGTCACGGGTTACAACTCTGGCGGCGGCGGTAACGCATGGCCTCAATGGCAATACGGCTATCCGGACGGTGGCGTCATCACGAAATTCTCCGGCGACGTCGCGGCCGTGGGCGCCGTGCCGATGTTCACCCTGTTCCAGATGCCTTCCTGGCGGGGTAACGACATGACCGTCCTTGTCGACGCGGGGTTCATGGCCGCCTACTGGTCGCAAGTCAGGTTGATGTTCCAGAAGATCAACGATACCGGCCGTCCCGCCCTGGTCAACCTCGAGCCTGACTTCTGGGGCTTCGCAGAGGGCGCTGCCCCCGGCGGCGACCCGATGAAGATTCCGGCGCTCGTGACCTCGGTGCCGGAATGCGCCAGCGAACCGAATACGGTCGTCGGCGTCGTCGGTTGCCTGTTGAAGCTCGGACGGACGTTAGCGCCCAAGACGAGGATGGGCTTCCCCGTGTCGTTGTGGTATGGGGACCCGGACAAAACCGGCGGCTTCATGGCAAAACTCGGCGCAGACAAGGCCGACTTCATCGTGGCGCAGACGAGTGATCGCGACGCAGGCTGCTTTGAAGTCCCCGTGCCCGTGGCCGAGTGTGCGAATCGTGGCACCGGCCCGTTCTACTTGGACGAGAACAACGTCACCACACCGAATTTCAACACAGCCCTCGATACGTGGACCACGGTGCGAAACCGCATGGGCGGCATACCGATCCTGTTCTGGCAGACACCAATGGGCGTGCCCTCGAACACTCCCGGCGGAACTCCGAAGCACTATCGGGACAACCACGTCCACTACATGCTGACGCATACAAAGCAGTACTCGGACGCCGGCGTATTCGCGATCAGCTTCAGTCCCGGGGGTGACACGTCGACGGACATCACGAACGACGGCGGCCAGTTCGCGCGCATGCTCAAGGACTACCTGGCAAATCCCGCGCCTTTTCCCAAGTGAAGGCTGACCGCAGGTCGCGGCCTCGAAAGTTGGACCAGAAAGCATAGAGGCGGCCGCGATCCTGCGGCCGGCAACATGATGGCCAGCAGCGTGATCGAGCTGAATTGAAGCAAGCTCGGCAAGCCCATGCTACGATCGAGGCCTCCACCCTTGACCACGCCCGATACCGGCGACTTCGATGTCGCCTTCGCGGGTGGCGGCGCCTCGATTACCGTGCAACCATAGGAGAAAACCGGATGATCAAAGTCAGTGTCATGTACCCGTACGCCGCAGGCGCGCGATTCGACCATGCTTACTACCGCGAGACGCATATGCCGATGGTGAAACAACGGCTCGGCGCTGCGTGTCTGTACTACACGGTGGACAAGGGCATCACCGGTGGTGCTCCAGGTTCCGCCCCTGTTTACGTGGCCAAGTGCGACTTCATCTGCACTTCTGTCGAAGCTTACCTGGCAGCCCGCGCCCCGCACGCGCTGGAGATCAGGGGCGACATAGCCAATTACACGGACATACAACCCTTGCTGCAAATTAGCGAGGTGGTAGTGGAGCGCTCGGAAGCCTGACCAAGGTTCGGATATCGCCCGCTACTTGAGGTAGTCGGATGGCGCGACTACTCAATCAACTTAAGCGACGGCGCCAGCCGGAGCGGCCGACCGGGCGAAATTGCCCGGCACGTAGCGGTCGCGCAGCTTCATGAATGGCGTCTCCACCAGCAGATGCAATAGCCAGCCCGCCAGCAGGCTGGCCGCGCTCATCAGCACGATGGCCTGCCAGCTATCCGGCCCCCACCCCTCGGCCTGCAGCGGCGCCCGCAGCAGCACGCACAGCGTCTTGTGCGTCAAGTAGATCGCGTACGACCACAGCGCAATGCTGGCCGCCCCCGGCACCCGCAGCCGTTGCAGCAGCGAGCCGGGACTCAAGGCCGCCACCAGCAGCAGCGTAAAACTCAAGCCCAGCATCGGATAGCCGATCACCGTCATCGGATAGCCGTAGTGATCTTCGATGAACAGCGACCAGGTCAACGCCAGCATCGTTGCGCCTGCCGCCAGCGCCCAGTTGCCGCGCGAGGTCAGCCGTGTCCACGCGCCGGCATGGTGGTTTTTCAGCAGCGCCAGCGCAACGCCGGCCACCAATTCATCGAAACGGCACAACGATGAGTAGTAAATCAGCGTGTAGTAATGAAAACCGCCCTGCTCCTCCGGCCCGACATACTCAATCCACAGATGGCTACGAATCGCCATGCCGGCCAGCAGCGTGCCGATCACCGCCAGCCAACCCAGCAGCAGCGGCTTGCGGCATGCCGCGATCGCCAACGCGACGGCCGGAAGCAGGAAATAAAACTGTTCTTCGACGCACAGCGACCAGGCATGCGAGAACGCCGTGCCCGGCATCAGCTGGATATTCTGGGTAAAAGTCAGGAACTTCCACAGCGGCGGCAGCACGTTCGTGCCGCGAAAGGCCGGCCACAAGGCGTACAGCGCCAGCACGAAGTAAAAATTCGGCAAGGTGCGCAGCAGGCGGCGCGCGTAAAAGCGCGCCAGCGAAAAGCGTTCGCCTTCGTCCGACCGCCGCGAACGCCGGATGCCGCCGAGAATCTGGTTGCCGATCAAATAGCCGCTGAGCGCGAAAAACAAGTCGACACCCGTCCAGCCAATCTCGCTGAACCAGCCGAAGGTCGGGCTACCGCTGACAAACAGCATGTAATGGTTGGCAAACACCAGCGCAATAGCCAGCGCACGCAAGGTGTCGAGGCCGGCATTGCGGCCCTGGGAAGTTGGATTCATTCCGCATCTTAACAAATCAGGGCGAGATCACCATGTTGACGACGTTGTCGGCCACGCTCAGCACCGCCGTGCTGCCGGCCGCGATCGCGTAATTGTGACTGTGGCCGGAATAGTACTCGACCGCACCCAGCCGGATACAGTCGATCGCCGCGCTGACGCCATTGCTGATGGTGTAGGCCGACAGCAGCATGTCCGGCGCGGTCACGAACTTCAGCACCACATCCTGCCCCGTGTTGTTGAGAAAAATCGTCTTGGCCGGCTTGACCGTCTTCAGCGAGACCGCTTCGGTGAATTGTATCGTCTGCATCACAGCACCCTGAACAGACCTGCCGGATAGCCGTCGTTAGTGCGCGTCAGGTCAACACTGATGTGTTTGCCATCATCGACCGGCAGGCTGGCGGCAGCCAGTTGCTTGAGGTTGAAGCCGACATAGTCGTGCGAGCCGTGGTATTCCGGGGACTGCGACAACCAGCTCAGCGCCGCCAAGCCCCTGCGCAACATCGCCTCGCAGCAGGCGCCCGAGCCGTACACCCCGACCTGGTACTTGGGCTCGCCCGGCCCGGCCGCGCGGAAGGCCTGGTTGACGCCTTCGAAATACGCGCTGACCGGGCCGCCGATGGCGTCCACCGAAGGATTGAAATCCACCGCGAAGTAAATCGCCGAGCCGGACGGCTGCGTGATGACCTGCTGCGCCATCAGGTAGGCAGCGGCGCCGTCGGCGCAGCCTTGGGCGCGGCTGAAATAGTTCAGGTGGTCGCCGCCGGCCTGCCACAGCGCGCCGATCTGGATGCTGGCGTCGGTCAGCGAACGCGCCTCGGCCAGCGACAGGCTCTTGCCCGCCTGGTGGCTGTAATAACGGATCGCGAAATCAATCCCCTGCTGTTTGATGGCAATGGCGTGCTGCGTCAATTCAAATGGCGCTTTCAGGCCAGTCAGAACAATCATGACATCTCCAGTAGATGGGGGCTGTGGTTTCCCCGCGTTAATGTTAGTATTTGCAAAAGATGTAGATATGGAACAACTGTAGTCATTCCATCCAGATTTGGCCTTCCGAAAACCTTCCGAAGCTCAAGTGATTGATTACAAAGCATTTATTTTCAAACAAAGAAGGTCCGTGTGAACCATAAGAGCTTTCGTTTCGGGCAGTGGCGGGTCGATCCGGCCACCAATACCCTCAGTTGCGGCGACCTGAACCGCCAACTGGAGCCGCGCGCCATGGATGTTTTGTTGCATTTATGCAAGCATCCGCACGTGGTGGTGTCCGCCGAAACCTTGCTCGACGCGTGTTGGGGCGACATCTCCCCCAGCGACAACGCGGTCCACAAAATCATTACCCAGCTGCGCCGGGCGCTGGACGATTCGGCGCTCGAACCGCGCTATATCGAAACCATCCGCAAGCGCGGCTATCGTTTGCTGGCCGAGCTGAGTTATGACGACGACGTCAGCAACGGCAGCTGGCTGCATGCCTCGCCGTTCCGCGGGCTGGAAGCGTTCGAGGAGCAGCACGCCGCGATCTTCTTCGGCCGCAAGCTCGGCGTCGACCAGCTGGTGCAGGTGGTGGTCAGCCAGGTGCAGGCGGCCTGCGCGATGGTGCTGGTGCTGGGACCGTCGGGCGCCGGCAAGACCTCGCTGGTGCAGGCTGGCCTGATTCCCGCCTTGAAAGCGGGCGCCGCCCCGGCCGAGTCCGGGCTGGCGATCGCCAGCCACCTGCAGCTGGACTGCGCCGACATGGGCCAGGCCAGCCTGCTCGACACCTTGGCCAGCGTGCTGCTCGACGCCGAACTGGACGGCCGTCTGCTGTTTGAGCACACCAGCGCCGCGGCGCTGGCCCAGCGCATGGCGCAAGACTTGCCGGGCCTGATCGCCCAGTTGCAGGCGCAGCTGCCGACGATACGGCTGATGCTGTTCATCGACCGCTTCGAAGCCATCTTCCGGCTGCCGCATATCGGCGAGCAGGAACGGGCCGTGTTCATCCACGTGCTCGACCAGCTGGCGCGCTCCGGCTGCATCTTGTTTGTGCTGGCCTGCCGCAACGACTTCTACCCGCATCTGACGGCCTACCCGGCGCTGATGAGCATGAAGCTGCGCGGCGGCCACTTCGACCTTGCGCCGCCCGGCGCGGCCGACATCGCCCAGATCATCCGCCACCCGGTGCAGGTGGCGCAGCTGCGTTACACGGTCGACGCGACCAGCGGCGAATCGCTGGACCAGGTGCTGATCGACGCCGCCAGGGCCGGCCCGGACACGCTGCCGCTGCTGCAATACTGCCTGCAGGAGCTGTATCGCCTGCGCAGCGCCGACGGCGAGTTGAGCCACGCCAGCTTCCACGCGCTGGGCGGGTTGGAGGGCGCGATCGGCGCGCGCGCGGAGCAAGTCATCTCGGCGCTGGGCAGCGCGCAGATCGCCGCCTTGCCGCATGTGCTGTCGCAACTGGTGCTGGTGGCCGAGGACGAGTCCACCGTCACCTCGCGCCGCGTGCCGTGGTCGGCGCTGCGCAACGAGGCCGATCACGCGCTGGTGCAGGCGCTGGTCGACGCCCACCTGTTCGTCAGCGATCTGCACGGCGGCGCGCCGGCATTCGGCATCGCCCACGAAGCGCTGCTGCGGCGCTGGCCGCGCGTGGTGGCGTGGATCGAGGAACATCGCCAGGCCCTGCAGGTGCGCAGCCGCATCAGCGCGCAAGCCAGGCGCTGGCAGGACAGCGGCCGCAAGCTCGACATGCTGCTGCCGTCCGGCACCCAGGCGAACCAGGCGCGCCAGTTGCTCAAGACCAGCGGCTTCAGCTTCACGCCGCAGGAGCAAGCCTTCGTCCAGGCCTCGCTGCAGGGCGTTCGGCGCGGCGAGCGGCTGCGGTTGACGATCACGATTGTGATGGCCGGCCTGGCGCTGCTGGCCGGCGGCCTGTTCCTGATGGCGCGCTCGGCGCAACAGGCGGCCGAGCGGCACCGCACCGAGGCCGAGGAATTAATGGGCTATATGCTGGGCGACTTCGTCGACAAGCTGCGGCCACTGGGCAAGCTGGATTTGCTCGACAGCGTGAGCAATCGCGCGTTGAAGTACCTGTCCGATCCAGCACGTAGCGACGATAGTGATACCGCACAGGCGCAACGCGCCAAGTCACTGCAATTGATTTCCGAAGTCAGGATCGCACGAGGAGATCCGGTCGGCGCCAGCACAGCCCTGCTAGCTGGCCGCCGCATACTACTGACCCAGCTACAAAAAAAATCAACCGACCAAGTGTTGCTCAAGAGCGCAGGTGAGAACGCATTCTGGCTTGGCCAGATTCAGCTGGATCAGAAAGCATGGGAGAAGTCTCAACAGTATTTTGAAGAGTATCGTGGTTACGCTGACCGCCTGGCCGCCGCTGCGCCTCTAGCGGTCGAGGCATGGATCGAACAATCTTACGCGCACAACAACCTCGGCACCGTGGCGTTGCGGCGCGGCGATATACCACGTGCAGCCAGCGAGTTCGCACTTTCTGTGGACCTTAAGACGAGCGCATATGCCAAAGCGCCCAAGGACAAGCAATTAACCTCGGATCTAGCTGATAGCCTATCATGGCAAGCTAGTACGCAGTTGCAACTGGGCCAATTGGCATTGGCGGAGACATTGTATGACCGCGAACTGGCGCTACTACAAGAGCTACACAAGACATATCCAGAAGAGAGTCAATGGGTCAAGCAATTGTCGTCGGCTTGGTCGCACCAATCCGAAGTAAAACAGGCGCGCGGCAAAATGAAAGCCAGCCATAGCGATCTTCTCCAAGCCCAGGCACTACTAAAGCAAGTCGTGGAAAAAGATCCGAGCAATCGCATCTGGCAACGCAATCTGTATTTAGCTCAATTGCGCATCATTGAAACCAATGACAGCGAACAGCGCTCCGATCTAATCTTGGGACAACTAGACTGGTTGGCACAGCGGTTCGAAGAACTGAGTCAGCTTGAACCAAAAAAACTCAACCTACAGGCTATGCTGGCTAATGTGCAACAACGCAAGGCAGCTATCTATCTACATAATCGAAGAAAAGTGGAAGCAACAGTCAATTTAGTACCTGCAGTCGAGAAATTACAGCGGCTGCATGCTTCGGCACCTAACGATCAGGTGATCCGCAACGTGCTGGTCGATGCGCTGCTGCTTAGCTCGCAACTTCAAGAATCACAAGAAAATGAAGTTGGGCGCGGACATTGCCGCACCGCACAGGCTATGCTAAGTCCGCTCGTCAAGGGCAGCGCGGATTTCCGTGTGCTCGCGCCGTGGGTCAAGGCTCAATTCTGCCTGAATCAACACGAGGCTGCGGCGTCAGTACGTACACAACTAGAAACAATGTCCTACCGTGACCCTGAATACCTGCGTTACCTGTCCACCCACCCACTGAAGAAAGTAAACTAATGAGCAAACTGCATCCATCGACCCAATTCATCAACGTTCTGGTTAAAGTTAAACCAGGCAGCACCGCCGGCACTTACAAAGTAGAAAGCGCGCCTACGATGCCTGTCGTGACGCAGGCCGATACCGTGGTCAATTACCAGATCTTTGACAGCGGAACAAGCAACATCGTCTTTACCGGCATGACCGTCGTTCCCGAGAATAATGATCAGCTTAGCGCAGCCAGTGTCAGCACCAGCGGAAAACAGCTGACCTTCAGCGACGCCAACACTTCCAAGGTGACACTGTACATCACACTTAACTTCAAAGACGAAGACGGCGTGGAATTCATGCACGACCCACAAGTCCAGAACGATCCACAACAGTAACCTTGGAATATCAAGTTTTTGTAGGGCGTCGATGGTCAGCGTGAATATAAATCACAACATTAGAAAGTCTTAGTTGCTATGAGCAATACATTCTTTACATCCATCAAAGAAGTCTTCTCTACGTCGGCGCCAAAAATTCGCTCGGAAGCTGTCGAAGAAAATCTGACCATTATCGCAATGCACGGCATTCAGTCCCTGACCAGCAAAGAATACTCGGCTGTTGCGGGTGCTCCACAAGTCAGGAACGAACCTAATTAAGTGACCAAACAGCCTGGTCTTGGCACACTCTCCTTACCAGATCAGTTAAAGATTTCGGCTGTTGCCGGATGGTCGTAAGTGGACAATAGACCAGGACAGCAATAAACGAATGCTGTGTGGATCATGTACGTCTGCCAATAGTAATTGGGGCGCAATGAAGATTACGCATTCAATGTGACTCACTATCTCCTCAACAATCATAGGATCAAATTATGAACCATACATTGTTTAAAAATATCAAAAAATCCTTGTCGACATCGGTACTAAAAGTTGAGTCGTCCACGGCCGAGCAAAATCCGATCACCGATACTCTGACCAAGATTTCCCCTCTGGCAATTGAGGAATGCTCGGCTGTAGCCGGCGCCCCACAAGTCCAAAATGTACCAGAAAACTGATAAGTAAGTTTCGAATTTCCAAGTGGGAAATGATCCCCAACTCTAAATTAGGGAAAATTATGCAAAATTCGATTTTCGCAAACGCCAAAAATCCATTATTCGTATCGCTGAAAGAAATTCGCTCAGCAGCTATCGAGAAAAGTCCAGGCGTTACTACCCCAACCGAAATTCAACACCTTTCGTTCAACGAATACTCGGCTGTTACCGGTGGTCCGCAAATAATAAACGAGCCGCAACAGTAAGAGTCAGCACGTTCAGTCCGACGCCGTCATACGAGGCGTCGGACTACGCGCCTGCAACGCGCAAGTCAGCATGCTCCCCTGAAGCGATCAGCCTGCCATCCTTTAGTCCAACCACTCTATCTGCACTAGCAATCGTCTCCGTCCGATGAGCCACGACAATCCGCGTGAGTCCCATCGATTTGACTGTGGTGTTGACGTTCTTTTCGTTGTCGATGTCCAGCTCGCTGGTCGCTTCGTCAAGAACAAGTATGCGCGGTTGCCGGTACAACGCACGTGCCAACAATATCCGCTGCTTTTGTCCACCACTGATGCCCACTCCACTATCACCAGTGATGGTGTTGTACCCCATCGGCATGCTTTCAATTTCCGTCGCGATCGCTGCCAGTCGCGCGCATTCCTTGATGCGCTTCCATTCGGGCATAGGGTCAAAGAAACTGATATTTTCCGCGATAGAGCCGGAGAACAAGCGGTCCTCCTGCATTACAGTCGCGACCATGTTCCGATAGGTGGCCAACCCCAGCTTCCGAATTGGTTGGCCACCGACCAGCACTTCTCCATGTGTAGGCGTGAGCAGACCCAGCATGACCTTGACCAGGGTCGTCTTGCCGCCGCCTGAGATACCAGTAATCGCAATGCTCTCCCCTGCTTCAATTTTAAGATCGATATTCTCGAACACATAAGGCTCGGTCGGCGAATAGCGAAATGAAATACCCCGCAACTCGATGCTCGGCAAGACATGCTCAATATCGACTTCGTCCGCATCATGTGGCCCCGCCAGTTCAACCTCGGCCAATACGATGTCAGCCACGCGCTCGCCGTGCAGCTTCAACATCTTGAACTCCACTACCTTATCGACCAGTGCCGCCAGCCTGGTCGAGAACTGATCCTTGTAGGCGACGAACGCGAACAACATCCCGGTCGTGAACACATTATTCATAACCGCAGTGGCAGCAAGCCAGACTATCAGCACACGCTCCAGACCAAAGAGCAAGGTCTGCGCCGTTTCGTAGCTGATGCGGATACGCTGGATGCGCAGTTCGGCATTGAATTGTTCCGCCAGAATATTCAACCATCCCGAGCGCCGTTGCTCGCCCTTGCCGAACAGGCGCACGCTTTGAATGCCATTTGCGGTTTCGAAGAAATGGGTGGTTTGTTTCGCGGCATGAACGATCTGTTCGGAGGTCGCCGCCCGCAAACTGTGGAACAAAACCCAGCGCATCAAGGCATACAGCGCCACCGCGATCAAGGAAATACAAGCCAGACGCCGGCTATACAGCAGCATCATGCCAAACGTGCCGGCGACCATGACACCATCAACCATCGCTTGTACAAAGCCACCCGTCAGGGTTTTCTGGATGGTGGTGATGGAACCGAAACGCGACATGATGTTGCCAACATGCCGCTTCTCAAAATACTCCAACGGCAGCTTGACCATGTGGCCAAAGACATTTCCCAGCCATTGGAAATTGAGCTGGGTACTGATCGCCACGACCGACCACCCGCGCACGGCGCCAATCGCGCCCTGTATCAATATGAGCAGGCCGAAGCCCAACGCCAGCGTCGTTAACAGATCCCGATCTGCGGAGACCAGCGCATGGTCCACCACCCACTGCAAGAAAAAAGGCAATGAGATTGATACAATTTCCAGCGCCAATGCCAGCAGCAGAATCTGCGTCAGCCCCCGCTTCAAACCGGTCACGTTTCCCATCAAACCGCGCAATGTAAATTGCAGCTTGTGATTGGCCGGTGCGAAATCCGAAGCGGGGCTCAGTTCCAGCGCGACACCTGTAAAGTGTTTGCTGAACTCAGCCATCGTGAAGGTGCGCACACCGATGGCCGGATCATGAATCACCGCGCGGCGGGAGGATACCGACACCAGCACAACGAAGTGATCCATGTCCCAATGGATTACGCACGGCAGCCGAAGCTCCGGCAGATTGTGCATATCCAATTTCACCGGCCGGCTGTCCAGCTTCAACACTTGCGAAATGCGGATCAGACTTTCCAGCGTCGCCCCCTTGCGCGAAATGGGGAAGCGCAGTCGCAGGGATGCCAGGTCCGTGCGATAGCCATGGTAGTCTGCCACCATCGCCAGACTGCATAAGCCGCATTCGCTGGCCTCGGTCTGCAAATAAATCGGCACGCTACGGTACAGTCCTATCCGTTCCATTCAGTACAGCTCCATCATAAGCGGCCGGAAATGCCGAGCAAGGGTTCCAATACCCACTCCACCAATGTGCGATGCTCCAGCACTAGCGTGGCCGACAACTGCATTCCTGGTTTCAATGCATGCACGCCTCTCGGCGATTTCACGTCCAGGGCATCCAACAGTACGCGCACACGGTAGACAGGTTCGGATGAAGCGGCAGCGTTCGGCTGCAAGTCGCCAAGCGCGACAGTGGTCAACGAGACGTCGCGTACGCGGCCGCGGAACTGTCCAAATTTTTGATAAGGGAAGGCGTCATAACGCAGCAGCACTTCCGTGCCCGGCCGGACAAAACCGGCGGCACGTGTGGGCACATAGAGTTCGGCTTCGAGCTTGCTGTCTTTCGGCAGCAGCGAGGCCAGTCGTTGTTCGCCCGAAACGGCTTGCCCTTGATCGACGAGGATGCCAGCCAACTTGCCGCTTTCATTGGCGCGCACCACCAGTTGGCGCTTGGCTTCGCTTTCGCTGGCTTGCTGCTTGAGTTCTTCAAGGCTGCGCTGGAGTTCAGAGGCTTCGCGGCCACGCTGTAGCGGCAGGTCGCTGCGCAGTGCCGAAAGCGCGGAGATGTCGCGCAAGACGCCCAGACGCTGCCCTTCGGTGCTGGACATTCGAGCTTCCTGCTCAAGCAGTTCGGCGGTCTTCTGGCTGGCGGCGTTCTTTGAAACGTTTCCTTCTGCCGCAAGGCTATTCAAGCTTGCCGACAAGTTACGCGCGATTTCTATTTTGCGGCGCTGCAAGGATAGTTCTCCATCCAGTTGCTTCAAGCTGGCGTTAAGGCTATCCAATCGCACAGCAATGTCCTGTCCTTTGTTGTTCGTCTGAAGGCCCTGCTGTTCGATTTCCTTGCGCAGATGCGCCATCCGTGAAGACAGCGCGTCGTTAATGGATGCTTGAGTATCCCCTTTTGTACTGGTGCGCTCGCTGGTCAGCACAAACACAGGATCACCCGCCCGAAGCAACTCGCCTTCCTTAGCCTGGATATTCGTCACGACGCCGGATTGGGGCGCCACCAGCCGTATCACTCCGCGGTCAGGTACCACTACTCCACTGACCGTCTCCTTGCGGGTGAAGCCGTGGGTACAAGCAAACACCACAATTGCTATCACGATCGAACAGAAAAATGCTGTCAAGGCCACGTTCGACCATGTGTGCGCCAAGATCACCACTCCATGCAGACGCTGGTTCTTATGCGCGACCGCTTCGGGCCGAAACAATCGACTCATCAATTTCTTTCGTCGGATAAAAAAATGGGCGCCCGCGCGTCCATAGCATGGTGGGGAGTATGCAGAATGCACTTGTCGAATTCAAAACGCATGCTACTGGAGGCGCATCGATTATGCAACGCCCAAGCAACAAAGCATGCTCTCAGTCACCTCGATTCATCTTACCCTCGGCAGTCAATCAGTATAAACTGCACTTTTCGAGATATCGATGAGACAGGCATGACGGCAGCAGGCGCTTTGCAATTCAAGTCCCACCAGTACAGCGGCCAACACCCCGGCGCCCGGCTGATCGTCACCGGCGCCGTACACGGCAACGAGACCTGCGGCACCAAGGCCATCACGCGCGTGATGCAGCAGCTCGACAGCGGCGCGCTGACGATACGCCAGGGCAGCGTCACCTTCGTCCCTATCGCCAATCCGCTGGCCTACGCCAAGGGCGAGCGCTCCGGCGAACGCAATCTGAACCGCAACCTGTTCCCCAATCCGAATCCGCAAGACTTCGAAGACCGCGTGGCCAACTGGCTATGCCCGCTGCTGGCGCAGCATGAGGTGCTGCTGGACCTGCACTCGTTCAACGCCGCCAGCGAACCGTTCGTCATGGTCGGCCCGCGCAACAACGACGGTCCGCTGGAGCCGTTCAGGCACCAGCAGCAGGAGCGCGCGATGGCGCGCCGGCTTGGCGTGCGGCGCTTTGTCGATGGCTGGCTGCGCACCTACGGTGCCGGCGTGCAGCGCCGCCTGCGCGGCGACAGCCAGCTGGAAACCGTGCTGCGCTACGGCATGGGCACCACCGAATACATGCGCAGCACCGGCGGCTACGCGCTGACGCTCGAATGCGGCCAGCACGCCGATCCGCAGGCGCCGGAGGTCGGCTATCGCGCCATCGTCAACACCCTCGCCTTCCTTGGCCTGATCGATGCGCCATCACCAGAGCCCATCGCCGACGAGGCGATGGAGGCGCTCAGCATGGTGGCGGTCTACGACAAGCAGCATGCCGACGATCAGTTCAGCCGCGCCTGGTCCAGCTTCGATCCGGTGCGGCAAGGCGAGCAGATCGGCACGCGCGCCGACGGTACGGCAGTGCTGGCCGAGTTCGACGGCCGCATCCTGTTCCCCGACGCGGCGGCCGGCGCCCACAGCGAATGGTATTACCTCACGCGCGCCAATCCCGGTTTCTGATCAGACGGTCGACAGTTTCAGGCCGACGATGCCGCCGACGATCATGGCGATGCAGCCCAGGCGCAGCGCGCTGGCCGGTTCGTTGAGCACGACGATGCCGAAGATCACCGTGCCGACCGTGCCGATGCCGGTCCAGATGGCGTAGGCCGTGCCCAGCGGCAGCGTGCGCAGCGCCAGGCCCAGCATGGCGACGCTGCCGGCCATGGCGGCCAGCGTCAGGGCCGTCGGCAGCGGCTTGCTGAAGCCGTCGGTGTATTTGAGCCCGACCGCCCACGCCACTTCCAGCAGGCCGGCCAGGATGAGGATTATCCAGGTCATCAAGTGTCTCCAAAATTGGCGGAAACTATAGCATTGACGGCTAAACTCTGCTGGCGACTTCCCGCCGCGCCCGCCACAGGCCATAATGCTCCATCAATAACAAGGAGGAGCATCCATGCAATTACTGGCGCAGATCGTCACCGGCCTGGTGGCGCTGATACATGTCTACATCGTCCTGCTCGAGACCGTGCTGTTTCAAACGCGCGGCCGCCGCGTGTTCGGGCTGACGCAGGAAAAGGCAGACATCGTCCAGCCGGCCATGTCCAACCAGGGGTGCTACAACGGCTTCCTGGTGGCGGCGCTGGTGGTCGGCTTTGCGCATCCGAACCCGGCGATCGGCTCGGCCTTCACGGTGTTCGGCCTGGTTTGCGTGGCGGTGGCCGGCGTGTGGGGCGGCGTCACCGTCAAGCGTTCCATCCTGCTGATCCAGACCCTGCCTGCGCTAATCGCGCTGGCCCTGCACTTCGCCTGAGGCCAAGCTGGGCGCTTAGCTGCCGGCCGGCTTGACGCCGTTCAGGCTGGGCAAGGTGATGGTCTCGACCACCACCGGCGCCGGTTCGGCGGCCGGCTTGGCGCCGCTGCCGCGCAAGGCCAGCAGCCAGCCGATGCCGTCGAACCAGAACGGCGCGCCCAGCGACGAGGCGAAGGCCGTGACGATCCAACCCATCAACGCGAACGCCAGCGCGGCCATGAAGGCGCCGTAGCCTTTGCCGGCAACGCCGTCAAAGCGCGACGAGGGCCAGCCGATCGGCAGCGCCTGCATCGCTTGCACATCTTTTTTCACTTCGACCACCTGACTCATCGGCGTGTCGGTGGGCGCGGCCGCCGTTGGCTTCATGCGGCCGGTCGCCATGGCGTCGGCGCCCTGCTGCGCCAGCGCGGCGGCGGCGCCGTTGTCTCGCCACAGGCGCTGGCTTAGCTGCAGCGCATCGATATTCATTGCGCCCGCGTAGAACAGGCCGACGCAAAACAGCACCAGCTGCGAACGCCGCTTGTACCAGCCGGTGATGCGGTCCATCACCGTGTCGTACCAGGTGCGCACGGCGCTTTCCAGCGCGCCCAGGTCGTCGGGCCCCTCGCCCATCAGCGCCAGCAGCGTGCGGCTCAGGCCTTCGTTGCCGATGTTGGCCAGCAGCCGCGTAGCCGTCTGGCCCTTGCCGTATTTGGCGGTCAGCGTCGCCATGAACGCGCGCGCGAAAATCGCCGAAGGAATATAAGACGGCATGCGGCCCTGCTGCGCCAGGCCGGTGATCAGCGGATGCGTCATGACGGCGGCCGACAGCGAATCCGGCCCCAGCTTGGCCAGGTCGAAGCCCTTGTCCATGCGCAGGAAGCGCATGACCGACGGGACGATGCCGCGCAGCCGATGCTTGCCGGCCGGCTCGTGCAGCAGGGTCAGCACGCCGTCCAGCAGCACCTTGGCGCGGGTCTGGAACAGCGAGGCGATGGCTTCACGCGTGGCGCTGCACAGCAGGCTCACGGCCAGGAAGGTGTAGGACAGCCCGATGGCCACATCCAGGTAATGACTCGACATACGGCCCTCATTAAACTTCGAACAATGTTCCCATAACATAAATGATTTTTTGGCCGTCAGCACGTTTTTCTTTTATATCGTAAGATCACGATATTGAAATCGGAAAAAGACGATCCATATATCGTTACATGCAAATGGACATAGACGCTATTCATAAAGCCCTCGCCAACCCGATGCGGCGCCAGATCCTGGCGTGGCTGAAGGAGCCCGAGGTGTATTTCGCGGAGCAGCAGCACCCGCTGAGCCTGGGGGTGTGCGCCGGCCTCATCGACCGGCGTTGTGAATTGTCGCAATCGACGGTGTCGGCGCATCTGGCCACCCTGCTCAAGGCGGGCCTGATCACGTCGCACCGCGTGGGGCAATGGAATTATTTCAAACGCGACGAAGCGACCATCCGGGCCTTCATCGATCAAATGACTTTATAGGAAACTCATCATGGCAAATCTTTTCGACCCGCTCATCCTCGGCGACATCACGCTGAAAAACCGCATCGTCATGGCGCCGCTGACCCGCGCCCGCGCCGTCGGCGGCGCCCGCGTGCCGAACGCGCTGATGGCCAGGTACTACGTGCAGCGCGCCAGCGCCGGCCTGATCCTGAGCGAGGCGACCGCCGTCACGCCGCAGGGCGTGGGCTACGCCGACACGCCGGGCCTGTGGTCGGACGAGCAGGTCGAAGGCTGGAAGCTGGTGACCGACGCGGTGCACCAGGCCGGCGGCGTGATCTTCGCCCAGCTGTGGCACGTGGGCCGCATCTCCGATCCGAGTTTCCTGAACGGCGAAGCGCCGGTCTCTGCCAGCGCCATCGCCGCCAACGGCCACGTCAGCCTGCTGCGTCCGCAGCGCGCCTATCCGGTGCCGCGCGCGCTCGACACCGAGGAGCTGGCCGGCATCGTCGCCGCCTACAAGCTGGGCGCGGAAAACGCCAAGAAGGCCGGCTTCGACGGCGTGGAAATCCACGGCGCCAACGGCTACCTGCTCGACCAGTTCCTGCAAGACAAAACCAACCAGCGCAGCGACAACTACGGCGGCCCGATCGAGAACCGCGCCCGGCTGATGCTGGAAGTGACCGACGCCTGTATCGACGTCTGGGGCGCGGGCCGCGTCGGCATGCACCTGGCGCCGCGCCGCGACGCGCACGACATGGGCGACTCCGACCCGGCCGCTACCTTCGGCTACGTGGCGCGCGAGCTGGGCAAGCGCAAGATCGCCTTCATCTGCGCGCGCGAGGCGGTCGGCGAGGACAGCCTGGGGCCCGTGCTGAAGAAGGCATTCGGCGGCGTGTACATCGCCAATGAAAAGATGGACAAGCAGACCGCGCAGCAAGTGCTGGACGCCGGCACCGCCGACGCCATCGCCTTCGGCAAGGCCTTCATCGCCAACCCGGACCTGCCGCGCCGCCTGCAGCTGGACGCGCCGCTGAACGAGTGGAAGGCCGAAACCTTCTATGCGCCCGCGGAAGAAGGCTACACCGACTATCCGGCGCTGGCCTGACCCGCACGGCCAGGCGGGGTCGGACCCCATGCGGGGTCCGACCCCTAAGTGGCGCGGCAGGCGTATCGCTTAAGGCTGGCGGGTTTGTCTAACGCGGCAACGAGTAGTTGACCGGCACGAAGTCGTAGCCCTTGCCGTCAACGCGCACATGGCCCAGCGCCGGGAACGACAGGTGCGAGGCGCCGATCAGGTATCCGCCCTTGGCCGCCGCCGCGAACGCTTCCTTGCGCTCGGCGATGGCCACCTTGCTGTCGCTGTCGAAGTTGACGCCGACCTCGGGATGCTCAAACTGCACCGCCTGCACGTGCAGCAAATCCCCCAGCAGCACCAGCTTCTGCCCCGCGCTCTCGACCACGTAGGTGATATGGCCCGGCGTGTGCCCGCCGTTGAGATACGATTTGATGCCCGGCACCAGCTCGCTGTTGGCGATGATGGGCTGGAACCTGCCGGCCTTGATGTAGGGATTCAGCGACATCATCGCGCCCTGGAAGTCTTCCTTCTCTTCGCCGGTCGCCTTGTCCAGGTTGCTCTGGCTCAGAAAGTAATCCGCGTCCAGCTTGCCGGCGCGGACCACCGCGTTCGGGAACACCCGCTGCTCGTTGGCCGCCAGGCCGCCGACATGGTCGCCGTGCATGTGGCTGATGTAGATCTCGTCCACCTGCTCGGGCTTGTAACCGGACGCCTTGAAGTTGGCCAGCATCTTGCCGGCGGTCGGGCCGAACAGGCTGGCGGCGCCGGCGTCGATCAGCACCAGCTTGCTGCCGGTGTTGATCAGGAAGGCGTTGACCGAGGTTTCCACCGGGCTCTTCAGAAACGCCCTGGCCAGCGCCGCGTTGGTCTTGGCCGGCGGCTGCTTGAGCAAATGATCGACCGGCAGGTCGATGCTGCCGTCGTTGAGCACGGTCACCTCGAATTCACCCAGCATCACGCGGTAAAAGCCGGGCGCCTGGACCCTGGCCATCGGCGCGGCGGCCTGCGCCATCGAACAAGCGGCCGCCAGCGCCAGCACGGCGGCGGATCGGGTCAAGGTGGTCGTGATCATAGCGTCCCTGTTATTTTGCCTGTCAAGAGACGCTACGATACCGCAAAATCCGCTTCCCCGGTCACGCGCCTAGAACGTCATCGGCATGCGGAACGATAGTTGCACATCGGGGGTGTCGCGCGTCAGCCCGGCGCCGACCGCGATGTTGATGGTGCGCTTGTCGCTGAGGCGGTACGACAGGCCCATCAACAGCGTGCCCAGCTGGGTGCGCACCGAGCCCGGCACCGGCACGCCGTTCTGGCGCGTGCGCGCGATCGAGTTGTGGTCGTAGCCCAGGCTGATCAGCGCCTTGTCGTTGAGCGCCAGGCCGACGCCGAAATTGAAACCCACCACGGCGCCCGGCGCCACCGTGCCCAGCGGCTCCCACTCGCCGTTCAGGACCTTGCGGTTGACGTTGCTGCGCTTGATGTTGTACAGGTAGCTGATGCTGCCGAACAGGATGGCCGGGTCGCTGGCGTACAGCCAGGTCAGGCTGGGCTGCACCGCGTAAAAGCCCGAGCCGGTCGGCAGTTCCAGCGGCAGGCCGGTGCCGGTGGCGTTGGGGCCCACGCAGCGCTTGGTGCAATCGGTGATCACGCTGAAGGGATCGGTGCCGGTGCGCGACTTGACGCGTAGCCCGGCCACGTAGTACGGCCGGTCCGGCGCGCCCTGGTTAAGCTGGTAGCGCACCGCCAGCTCAGCGTCGCCCACACCCTTGCCGCTGGTCTCGAACACATTGTCGACGCCGGTGCCGGTGAAAATCTCGCGGCTGACGGTGGAGTCGGAGCGGTACACATACGGCAGCTTGAGCTCCAGCTCGGCGCGATTGCTCAGGCCGTAACGCAGGCTGACCGCGCCGGTCAGCGTGTTGCGCTTGACCTCGCGCACATCGACCAGGCCGATCAGCAAGGCCGGGATGATGGTGTAGCCGACCAGCACCACCCGGTTGCTCGACGAATAGCCGAACTGCGCCGACGGCTCCAGCACCAGCTTGCCACGCGGCGTCAGCACACCGGGCTGCTCGAACAGGGGCGCCACCGCCGGCGGCTGCGCATCGCCGCCCGGCGGCGGCCCGCCGCCCTGCGCCTGCGCCGCCGCGCATGCCGCCAACGCCCACAGCGCCACCGCGCCGCCCTGCCATCTTGCACCTCGCATCGCTGCCCTCCTGAGTTGTGTTCGCGTTCATTTCGGCCCCACCGCCCCGCTCAGGGCATCGCGCAACAGACTTTCAAAGTTGACGGCCTTGAGCAACGCCAGGTTGCTGACGGTGGTGCTGATCGTGGTCTGGCTGCGGATGGCCTGGTCGTTGACGCTGTTTTGTATCAGCAAGGCGCCCAGTCCCGACGTGGCCGGCAGCGGATCGACCGCATTGCCGGCGCCGTTCTGCACCACCACGGCGGCCAGCGCATCGCTGGCCGTCTGTGCCTCCGCAGCGCTCAACTTTGTCACATCGGCGATCGCGAAACGACTATTCGCTACAACACTGCCATTGATCGAAACCAAACGTTCGACACCTAGCGAGACCACCAGGCCGTTGCCCAGGTCGTAGCCGCCGCGCGCCTGTTCCAGCCGCGCATCGTCGACGGCGGTCCAGCCGTCGGTCGGGTCCGGCATATCGCCGGCGTGTGCCGCCGCCCCGCAGGCCAGCAGCACGGTCAGGATGCTAATGCGCATGCGCGCCTCCGTTCAGTAATTGCCGCTGCCGTTCTTGGGCAGGGTGATGTCGGTCAGGCTGGTGCGGTTGATGCCCTCGCCCAGCGGCGCGCGCGGCGCGACGTGCCAGTCCGCCGCCTGGTTGAAGTGCGGCTTGCCCTGCCAGTTGTGGATCACGAACAGCAAGCGGTCTTGCCACAGCGCCTCGAAATCGGCGCGCCGCACGGCCCGCGTGCCGCCGGCCGGATCGCCCAGCAGCACGCGGTCCGGCTCCAGCCCCTTGATGACGACGAAATGTTCATAACCGTTTTCGCGGATGCGCACGATGGCCGGGAACGCCGCCTCGGCCAGCTTGTCCAGCGGCTGCTGGTAGCCGTCGGCGATAAAGCCCTGCGTGGCGAGGTAGCGCTTCATGTCCAGCAGCGAAAAGCCTTCGCGCTGTATCTTCTGCTGGTCGCCCTGCGCGTACATGGCGTCGAACACCTGCCGTTCGTTGACCGGTGTGTCGTAGTGGTAGCTGAGCAGCGTCGCCACCGCCGCCGAGCCGCAACTGAAGTCGAATTGCTGGCGCACGGTGGAACGGAAGCGCGCCTCCTTCAGGCTGGTGACGTGCAGCGCGTAACTGCCGCCCGCCACGCCGGGCAGGTCCGCCGAACGTACCTGGCCGCCCACGAGGGCGGCCAGGACGATGATGCATGCTGATTTGTTCATTGCATTTGGATATTGATGATGGTGGCGTTCTGGATCAGCACATTGGCGCCGGAGTTCTGTATCGCCACCGGCAAGCCGGAGGCGTTGCTGAACGCACCGCTGCTGATGGCGTTGGCGCCGGTGTAGACATTGACCGCCGTGTTGCCGCTGACGGCGCCGCTTAATTGCATATCGCTGTTGACCGCCTCCGCTCCCGCGCGCTTGCCGGCCAGCTTGGCGTCCGGCACGGCGGTGCCGTCAAAGCCGGCGGGATCGGCCGCCGTGATGACAATGGCATCCGGCAGCAGCGCCGGAAGGGATTGCGCGACCGGCTCCGCCAGCGGTGGAATCACCGGCGCCGCCGCCACCTGGCCGGCCAGCGCCAGCGCGGCACACGCGGCACATACACTCATGATGACTGGTATCTGCATACCGTACCCCCTGTAGATGGCGGGACGCACGCGCTGTACCGCCGCGCCCGCGTCCCGCGCCCGCCTTACCTGCCGACCGACAGGTTGGCCTGGACGTTGACGCTCTGCTGCACCAGTGAAGCGATGCCGCTGTTCTGCGCCGTGACCATGATGCCGGCCGCCGACTGGCCCACATTGCTCATGGTGTTGGACATGTTGAACGTCCCGGCCGACACCGAGACGGCGCCACCCGCGCCACCAGTGCCGCCAGCTGCCGCGCCGCCCGTGGCAGCGCCGCCGGTCGTGGTGCCGCCGCTGCCGCCCGCGCCCGCGGTGTTGCCGCCGCCACCAGCACCGCCGGTGCCGCCGGCGCCGCCGGTCGAACTACCGTTGGTGGGATTGCCATTGCTGGCCGTGCCGCCGCTGGCCGCGCCGCCTGCCGCGCCATTGCCGGCCGTGTTGCTGGCCGCACCGCTGTTGCCGCCGGCACCGCCGGCCGCGCCGGCGCCGCCCGTCGCGCCGGTGCTGGTGGCCGCACCACCGGTGCCGCCCGCGCCGCCCCCGCCCGTGGTGGCGGCCGCGCCGGCACCACCGGGCTGCGTCACGCCCGCGCCGGCGCCGCCGGCGCCGCGGGTGGCCGCGCCGCCTGCCGCGCCGTTGCCGGCCGTATTGCTGCCGCCCGTGCCTGCCGCGCCGGCCCCGCTGGCGCCGCCCGCCGCGCCGGCGCCGCCCGCGCCGCCGGTGGCGGTGCCGGTGCTGCTGGTCGCATTACCCGACGTGCCGGCCCCCCCCGTGCCTGCGCCGCTGGTGCCGGTCGAGGTCTGGCTCGGTGGTGTCGTGGCCGTGGGTTCGGTGCCGCCTGGCATGCCGCTGTTGTTGGCCGACGACGCCGCCCCGGAGCCGGCGCCGCCGCCGGTGCCGGTAGTGTGAGCCGCGCCCGATCCGCTGCCGGCCCCGCCGCCGGCAGCGCCCGCGCCGCCCGCCCCCGCCATGCCGCCGGCGCCGCCGGTTGCCGCGCCACCGTTACCGGTCGTGCCGCCGCTGCCGCCGTTGCTGCCGGTGGCGGCGCCGCTCATGCCGCCGTTGCCGCCGGTCGAACCGCCGTTGGCGCCGCCCGCGCCGCCCGTGGCCGCGCCGCTGGCGCCGCCAAAGCCACCGGCGCCGCCGGCCGCCAACTCGCCGCGTCCACCCGCGCCGCCCGCACCGCCGGCGCCACCGGCACCGCCTGCGCCGCTGGTGGCGCCCGTAGCCGCGCCGCCGCTACCACCGATGCCACCAGTGCTGCCACCTACCGACGGCGAGCCGTTGCTGGCGCTGCCGTTGGTGGCGTTGCCGCCCGCGCCGCCTGCCGCGCCATTGCCGCCATAGCTGTCCCCGCCATAGCCGCCGGTGCCGGTCGCCGCGCCTGCCGTCGCCGAGCCGCCGACGCCGCCATTGCCGACACCGCCGACACTGCTGCCGGCATTGCTGGCGTTGTTGCCGATGTCATGCACGGTGTTGCCGGTGACAGTGCCGTTCAGCGTGCTGGTGGCGTTGGCCGACGAGGTGTTGAACGCGTTGGTGAGCGTTGCGGTGGCCGTGCCGCCGTTGTTGGCAGCGGCGGCGCCGAGCTGGCTGGCGCTCGCGCCGCCGGTGCTGTTGTTATTGTTGTTCTTGTTGCTGCTGTCCTGCACCGCCAAAGAGTTGTCGTTCGCATGCGCGCCCGCGCCGGATTGCGTCACCGTTGGTGGCGTGGTGGTTTGCGCATACGCTGCGCCTGCGCCAAACGCCAGCGCGATGGCCGCACTGATCAAAGTTTTCTTCATAGCTGCTCCCTACCTAACAGGTTGTACGGTTGATGGAATGGGTGCCAGGGGACCGATCTCCCGGCCCTCACCTCTTCTGCAAACTTGATGCCACCGCCAGTGCCGCGCGCGCAAACCGTTGAAAACACTGAACAATTCGGCGGCGCCGCTAGCCGGCCGGCCATGCCGTCACGCACACTCCGACGCAGAACGTCACACCGATGTGACAACGCGACAGTGGCGCCGCGCGCTCCGTCCCAGCGCCAGCGGCTATTTCGAGGGCGGCGCGGCGGTGTAACAACTACGCGACGGCGCCGCAATGCCGTGCTTGGCCAGCAGGCGATACAGCGTCATGCGCGAGACACCGAGGTCGCGCGCGGCCAGCGTGATGTTGCGGCCGGCCCGCTGCAGACTGGCGTCGATGGCGTCGCGCTCGGCGCGGATGCGGGCGTCGTCCAGCGGCGCGGCGATGCGCGGCGCCGGCTCCGCGCTCAGGCCCAGGTCGTGCGGCAGGATCAGCCGTCCCTCGGCCATCACCATCGCCCGCCGCACGCGGTTGAGCAGCTCGCGCACATTGCCGGGCCAGTCGTAGTCGCGAATGGCCTGCGCCGCCCGGCCGCTGAAGCCGCGCACGCGCGGCGCCCGCTCGCTGGCATAGGTGTGGAAAAACTGTTCGGCCAGCGGCAGCAAATCCTCGCGCCGCTCGCGCAGCGGCGGCACATCCAGCGCCAGAACATTGAGCCGGTAGTACAGGTCCTCGCGGAAGGCGCCGCGCGCCACCGCCTGCGCCAGGTTGACGTGCGAGGCCGCAATCACCCGCACATCAACCGCGATGCTGCGCGTGGAACCGAGCCGGTAGATGGTCTTCTCCTGCAGGAAGCGCAGCAGATTGGCTTGCAGCTCCATCGGCAGGTCGCCGATCTCGTCGAGGAAGATGGAACCGCCCTGGGCCGTCTCGATCAGCCCGCGCTTCTCGCGCGCCGCGCCGGTAAAGGCGCCGCGTTCGTAGCCGAACAGTTCGGACTGGATCAGCGAGGCCGGGATCGCGCCGCAATTGATGGGCACGAACGGCCCGTCGCGGCGCGGCGAATGCGCGTGCACGGCCTGCGCCGCCAGCTCCTTGCCGCTGCCGCTCTCGCCGCCGATCAGCACCGGCGCGCTGGCGCTCGCCACCTTGACGATCTGCCGCCGCAGCCTGGCGATGGCGGCCGATTGTCCGGTTAGCGTCGGGCCCTGCGTGGCATGCGCGCGCCCCGCCAGCGGCGATGACGATGATGGCGGACGCAACAACGCCAGCCCGTGCGCATGCCCCAGCGTGTGTCGCAGCCGCTGGGCGTCGAGCGGCCAGGTGTGGAAATCGCCGCAGTGATCGTGCACCAGCTGGCGCCAGGCCGGCGACTCCAGCGCCGGCGCATGCAATACCGCCACCCAGTGCACATCCCCGTGCTCGTGCAGGAAGCCGTCCACCGCGATACACAGCTGCTCGTCATGCGCCTCCACCAACAGCACCCCCACTGGCAGCGGACGCGACCTCAATTGCCGGCGCGCCTCGGCGAGCGTTACCGCGCTGCATACTTCCCATCCCTCTACTGCGGCCTTGAGCGTGTCCGGTATGGCGGGACACCCGATTGCCAGGCAGAGTATGGTTTTTTTCGTCATGAGCGTTGGACGAAAAAGAGTAGAAAAAGTTCAACCTTTCAAATAAAACAAAAAACAAGGAGCTTGCCGCGCCTTCGGCGTCCATATAGAATGCCTGCGCGGTTTTTTTGACGAGGGATATGCCAGCCTGTCAATAGTGAAAATAAGTTAAAAACAAAGACAGGAGCAGGACATGAGCGAATTTCAACTGAAGCCGGCCGATCTGCCGAGCTGGGGCCAGCGCACCGCCTTGCGCGTGCTGGGCCTGTTCGGCTGGCGCATGCTGTTCCGTCCGCTTCCCGGCCCGCGTGGCATCGCCGTGATTTATCCGCACACGTCCAACTGGGATTTCATGGTCGGCCTGTTCGGCAAGTGGGCGCTGAACCTGCCGTTCCGCTGGCTGGCCAAGGATGCGCTGTTCAAAATCCCGCTGCTGGGCACATGGTTCCGCGCGCTGGGCGGCGAGCCGGTCGAGCGCGGCACGCCCAGCGGCACCATCAAGCTGCAGGCGCAGCGCATGAACGCGGCCGACTGGTACTGGGTCGGCATCACGCCGGAAGGCACGCGCGGCTATCGTCCCAACTGGAAGAGCGGCTTCTACCATCTGGCGCTGGAGGCCAAGGTGCCGCTGGTGCTGGTGTATATCGATTATCCGAACAAGACGCTGGGCCTGGTCGATCACCTGGTCCTGACCGGCGACCAGGAAACCGACCTGGCCGCCATCCGCGCCGGCTTCGAAGGCCACCAGGGCCTGTATCCCGCCAAGGCGGCGCCCATCGTGCTGCAGGAACGCCGCACCGAAGCGCGCGACTGAACTCAGGCCGTCGCCACCAGCATCACGCCGGTGGCGGCGATCGCGGCACCGGACAACTTCAACGCCAGCGTCGGGCTGACACGCCCCAACATCCTTCCTCCGTAGACCAGCAGCGCGCTGGCGGCCAGCAGCCCGACGGCGCTTGCCGCCTCAGGCAATTCGTGGCCGTGCGCGTTGCCGTGCAAGAGCGCGAACGCGCCCACCATCAGCGCACCCATCGCCACCGGCAAACGCGCCGCGGTCGCGACCAGCACGCCCATCAAGACCACCGTCAGCGCGATGCCGGTTTCCAGTCCGGGGATCGCCAGCCCCGCCGCGCCGGTCAGCACGCCGGCCAGCATCATGCCGAGGAAGGTCGCCGACAGCCATCGCGCGTTGGACTGGCGCACGCTCCAGATCCCCACCGCCAGCATCGCCAGCAGGTGATCGAGGCCGGTGAACGGATGCGCAAAACCGTCGAACCAGCCATGCGTGTGCGCGCCGCCCGTTTGCGGGTGGGCCGATGCCGCTGCGCCGGCCAGTGCCAGCAAGGCTGCCGCCGCGATGTGTCGCTTCTTCATTGGAGTTCCTTTGCAAAGTGTGGAGTCTGGCCGAGCAAGCCCTGCTCGCGGATGAAATCGATGACGGCGGCCACGCCGTCGCCGCTGCGCAGATTGGTGAACACGAACGGCCGCGCGCCGCGCTGCTGTTTGGCGTCGCGCGCCATCACATCGAGGTCGGCGCCGACGTGCGGCGCCAGGTCGGTCTTGTTGATGATCAGCAGATCGGAACGGGTGATGCCGGGGCCGCCCTTGCGCGGGATCTTCTCGCCGCCGGCCACGTCGATCACGTAGATCGTCAGGTCCGACAGCTCCGGGCTGAAGGTGGCGGCCAGGTTGTCGCCACCCGATTCGACCAGTATCAGATCAAGATTGGGGAAGTCGGCCTGCATGCGGGCGATCGCTTCGAGGTTGATCGAGGCGTCTTCGCGGATCGCCGTGTGCGGACAGCCGCCGGTCTCCACGCCCATCAGGCGCTCGGCCGGCAGCGCGTCGGCGCGCAGCAGGATCTCCATGTCCTCCTTGGTGTAGATGTCGTTGGTGATGACGGCCATGTCGAAGTGATCGCGCATGCCTTTGCACAGCATTTCGCACAGTGCGGTCTTGCCGGAGCCGACCGGGCCGCCGATGCCGACGCGCAGGGGATTGGAAGTTGATGTCATGTTGGTTCTCTCTTCAGGATCTATATAAACGGCTGTACTGCACTTCATGCTGCATCGACAGCAGCGACAGGCCGGGCGCCCAGTTGCTCATGTCGTCGTCGGCGACGGTTTGCGCGTGGCGGGCGGCCGCTTCGATGTCGGCCCGCAGCGACAGCAACATGCGCTGGCCCGCCACCTGCCCCAGGGGCACGGATTTGACGCAGACCAGCACCTGGTTCTCGGCCCATGCGAACAGCATCGCCAGCAATGCGGCGTCGTGCGGGATGTCCAGCGCGGCGACCGCGCAGGCGAAGGCGGTCGGCAGCGCGACTTCCGCTTCGCCCTGCAGCCGCGCCAGCATTTCGGCGTCGACGAAGCCCAGTTCCGCCACCAGCTTGGTCAGCGAGTAGCCCATCTGGATGGTCTCGGCGCGGAACTCGGCGCTGTCGCGCGAGGCGATAAAGCGTTCGCTCCATTCGGATACGGCCTGCCAGTCGCGCCGCGACCAGGCTTGCATCAGGCGCCAGCACACCGGCGCCTCCCACTGCGCCACCACTTCGTGCAGATGGCGCAGTATCCAGGCGCGCGCAGTGTCGGCGTTGTGGACGATGCCGGTTTCCAGCGCCGCCTCCAGCCCCTGCGAATAGCTGTACGCGCCGATCGGCAGGGCCGGGCTGGCGAATTGCAGCAGATGAAGCAGCGCCGAGGCTTGCATCATCCCGTCATTCCCGCGCAGGCGGGAATCCATGCTGAGCGTGCATGCCGGCGTTCTATGGATTCCGGCGTGCGCGGGAATGACGGCGCTGGGGCCATCATTTGGCGTCGCCGGGACGATGGATCTTCTGGCGCAGCGGAATCGGCGCCAGCGGATTGCCGTCGTGATGATGCGCATGCCCGCCGCCATAGGCGCCCGACTCCGGCTCGAAGGCAGCCATCTCCTCCACCACCGTCGCGCTCAAGCCGGCCAGCATCTCCTTCAACACCGCATCCGCGCGGATGCGCAGGAAGCCGTCGCCGACCTGCGCCTGCGTGTGGCGGTTACCCAGATGGAAAGCGCAGCGCAGCAAGGTATGGGCATCGGCGCAGGTGACTTTGTAGGTCGGCTCCGGCGCGGCCACCACCTTGACCACGCGCTTGTCCTCGCCGGTCAACAGGTCGCCGTCGCGCAGCACGGTGCCACGCACGGTGAACACCGCGACGTCCTCGCCGGTGTCGAGCGTGGCCCGCAGGCGGCACTTCTCGCGCAGCTCGTAAGGCAGCACCAGCTGCGCGGCGATGATGTCGGCGTGAGGGATTTTTGTGTGCAGTGTCAGCATAGTCAGAACAGGAAATAGCGCTGCGCCATCGGCAGCACGGCCGCGGCTTCGCAGACCAGCAGTTCGCCGTCGGCGCGCACTTCATAGGTTTCGGGATCGACACTCATCTTCGGCGTGGCGCCGTTGTGGATCATGTCGGACTTGCGCAGCGAGCGCATATTCTTCGCGACGATCAGCGTCTTGTTCAACTTGAGCTGGTCGCCGATGCCGGCGTCGAACGCCGCCTGCGAGACAAAGGTGAAGGACTTCTTCAAGCCACCACCGAAGGCGCCGAACATCATCCGGTAATGCACCGGCTGCGGCGTCGGGATCGAGGCGTTCGGATCACCCATCTGCGCGGCGGCGATCATGCCGCCCTTTAAAATCGTCTGCGGCTTGACGCCGAAGAAGGCCGGCTTCCACAGCACCAGGTCGGCGATCTTGCCCACTTCCAGCGAACCCACCGCGTGCGCGATGCCGTGCGTGATGGCCGGGTTGATCGTGTACTTGGCGATGTAGCGCTTGACGCGGAAGTTATCGTTGCGCGAGGAATCCGGCGCCAGCGGCCCGCGCTGCACCTTCATCTTGTGCGCGGTCTGCCAGGTGCGCATCACCACTTCGCCGACCCGGCCCATGGCCTGCGAGTCGGATGACATCATCGAAATCGCGCCGATGTCGTGCAGGATGTCCTCGGCCGCGATGGTCTCGCGGCGGATGCGCGATTCGGCGAAGGCCACGTCCTCGGCGATGGCGGCGTCGAGGTGATGGCACACCATCAGCATGTCCAGGTGCTCGTCCAGCGTGTTGACGGTGAACGGGCGGGTCGGATTGGTCGACGACGGCAGCACGTTCGATTCACCCACCGCCGCGATGATGTCCGGCGCATGGCCGCCGCCCGCGCCTTCAGTGTGGAAGGTGTGGATAGTACGGTCCTTGAAAGCGGCCAGCGTGTCGGCCAGGTAGCCGCCTTCGTTGAGCGTGTCGCTGTGGATGGCGACCTGCACGTCCATGCGGTCGGCCACGGACAGGCAGTTGTCGATGGCGGCCGGGGTGCTGCCCCAGTCCTCGTGCAGTTTGAGGCCGATGGCGCCGGCGCGCACCTGCTCCTCCAGCGGCTCCGGCAGCGACACATTGCCCTTGCCCAGGAAGCCCAGGTTCATCGGGAAGGCGTCGGCCGCGCCCAGCATTGCGTGCAGGTGCCACGGGCCAGGCGTGCAGGTGGTGGCCGAGGTGCCGGCCGAGGGGCCGGTGCCGCCGCCTATCATGGTGGTGACGCCGCTCATCAGCGCTTCCTCGATCTGCTGCGGGCAGATGAAGTGGATGTGCGTGTCGACGCCGCCGGCGGTGACGATCATGCCTTCGCCGGCGATGATCTCGGTGGCGCCACCGATGGCCATCGTCACATTCGGCTGGATATCCGGATTGCCGGCCTTGCCGATGGCGGCGATCATGCCGCTTTTCAGGCCGATGTCGGCCTTGACGATGCCCCAGTGGTCGACGATCACCGCGTTGGTGATCACCGTGTCCATCACCTCGGCGGCCACGCGCTGCGACTGGCCCATGCCGTCGCGGATCACTTTGCCGCCGCCAAATTTGACTTCTTCGCCGTAGGTGGCGTAATCGTGTTCGATTTCGATAAACAGTTCGGTGTCAGCCAGGCGGATGCGGTCCCCTTTGGTGGGGCCGAACATTTCCGCGTAGGCGCGGCGCGAGATTGTAACCATATCAGCCCTTCGGTGGATTGGGATCGAGCTTGCCCATGACTTTGCCATTGAAGCCGAAGACCTTCTGGTCGCCGCCCAGCTTCACCAGTTCCACCGTGCGCTGCTGCCCCGGCTCGAACCGCACGGCGGTGCCGGCGGCGATATTGAGCCGCATGCCGTAGGCCTTCCAGCGCTCGAACTTGAGCTCCGTGTTGACTTCGAAAAAATGAAAATGCGATCCGACCTGCACCGGCCGGTCGCCCTGATTGGTCACCACGACGGTCGCGGTGGCGCGGCCTTCATTGAGGCCGATCTCGCCCTCTTCGAGCATGTATTCACCTGGGATCATGATGACCTCCTTTAGGGGATGGGGTTATGGACGGTCACCAGCTTGCTGCCGTCGGGGAACGTGGCTTCGACCTGGATGTCCGGGATCATTTCGGGGATGCCTTCCATGACGTCGGCGCGCGTGAGGATGCGGGTGCCGTCGGACATCAGCTGCGCCACGGTCTTGCCGTCGCGCGCACCTTCCATGATGGCGCAGGTGATCAGCGCCACCGCTTCCGGGTAGTTCAGTTTCAGGCCGCGCGCGAGGCGGCGTTCCGCCACGATGCCGGCGGTGAAAATCAGCAGCTTGTCTTTTTCTCTTGGTGTCAGGTCCATGGTGTTTCTCAGGTTTTCAGGTTTGCCAGATGCGCGGCGTGACGCCCGCGCGACCCAGCAGGTGCGGGCGCAAACGGCGCCAGATGGTGAGCATCAGGCGGCGCGCGGTTTCGCTGTCGTCGCCCAGGTGGCGCGCGACCAGCACGCCCCTGGTTTGGGTGACGCCGAATACGTGCTCGCCGTCGGCTTGCATATCGGCGCGGATCTCGGCCAGCACGGCGGCGCTGAGCTGCTTGCCGGCGGCGATCAGCGTGGCGCAGACGGTCTTGCCGTTCAGCGCCAGCGGGCTGTCGAGCCGGCCGCCCAGCATCGCGCCCTGCTCCCACCAGATCAATTTGCCGTCGCGGCGGATGCTGCTGCGCTGGCTCACGGTGCCGGTGTCGAAGGTTTCGCCGGAGCCGCGCCGGCCCATGCACAGGATCTCGCAGCCGATGTAGGTGGCGCCGGCGGCCAGTTCGACGTGCTGTTCCAGCACCACGTTAGCGGTATCAAAAAAGATGGTTTCTTGCGGCAGCCATTCCAGTGCGGCGTCCGCGCCCACGGTCAGGCGCACGCTCTGGCGCGACACCTTGCCGTTGGCCTTGTACCACTTGGCGGCGCCGGGCGTGGTGAGGAAGGCATGCGCCTGCGCGCCGACGCCGACGCTGATCGCCAGCTGGTCGCCACCCACCACGCCGCCCGGCGGATGGACCACGATGGCGTGGCACACTTTGGCGTCTTCCGGGTACAGCGCCTTCTGCACGCGCAGCGGGCCGTGGTGCAGATTGTCGAACAGCCGCGTGGTGCCGCCATCGTCGGCAAAGCCGAGGGTGAGGCTGGCCTGCCACGCATTGTGGCCGGCGGCGAGTTCTCTGGATGCGGTGGTATCAGGCATGCCTAACGTAATGCAAGCGTCATGCCAGCTCTGTGGAGGGCTGGCGGCGGCGTAAAGACATTTTTCGCACCAAAGCGAGTCCGATGCACCACTACAGTGCAAAACACCCCGCCACCCGATTTTACTTTTGCTTTTTTTGCTAGTAAAATAAGCATCACTTTTCATCCTATTTTAAGGACTGCAATGCGATTCTCCACTTTTGCCGCTGCCGCAGCGGTCACGCTGGCGCTGGCGCCTGCAGCACAAGCCACCTCGTTCGGTGCCAACCTGATCGCCAACGGCAACGCCGAAACCGGCACCACCGGCTGGGCCACCACCTCCGCGTTCACCGTCGTGCAATACGGCGCCAGCGGCGGCTTCCCCTTCCCGGCCGATCCGGGCCCGTCCGACCGTGGCAGCTACTTCTTCGCCGGCGGCGACAGCAACGCGCTGTCGACCGCCAGCCAGACCATCGACCTGTCGTCGCTGAGCGCCGCGATCAACACCGGCGCATCGCGCTACGACCTGTCGGCCTGGCTGGGTGGCTATGCGTCGCAGAACGATAACGCCACGCTGACCGCCACCTTCTTCGGCAGCGGCGGTACGGCGCTGGGCAGCGCCAGCATCGGTCCCGTCTCCAACGGCGAGCGCGCCAACCAGACCGGCCTGCTGCTGCGCGACGCGCAAGGCTACATTCCGGTGGGCGCACTCAACGTCGGCATCACGCTGACCATGACCCGCGAAGCCGGCTCCTACAACGACGGCTACGCCGACAACCTGTCCTTCGCCGTGGCCACCGCGCCGGTGCCGGAAGCGGACGCCTACGCCATGCTGCTGGGCGGCCTGGCCGTGCTGGGCGTGGTCGCCAAGCGCAAGCAGCGCAAGGGTTGAGCTTGATCTTTGCCTGATATTCAAAAGTACTTTGCGCCGCGCGGGCTGTTTGCGCGCGGCGTTCGTCCCCATACTGCTGGCTCCCCAATTTGATTAGTGAGCACAGCATGAAAATATTCGTTACCGGCGCGGCAGGCTTTATCGGCGGTTCCATCGCAGCGGGCCTGGTGCGCGCAGGCCATCAGGTGACCGGCCTGGTACGCCAGCCCGAGCAGCTTCAGGAACTGGCCTCCATCGGCGTGACCGGCGTGGTCGGCACCCTTGACGACCGCGATCTGCTGATCGCCCAGGCGCAGGCGGCGGATGCCGTCATCAACGCCGCCTCCAGCGACAACCGCGCGGCCGTCGAAGCGTTCGTCGACGCGCTGGCCGGCTCCGGCAAGGTATTCCTGCACACCAGCGGTTCCAGCATCGTCGGCGACGCCTCCGGCGGCGAAGGCACGGACCGCATCTACTTCGAAGACCAACTCCCCGCCCCCACCGCCGACAAGGCGGCGCGCGTCGCCATCGACAACCTGGTGCTGGCCGCCGCCGGCAAGGGCGTGCGCTCGGCGGTGCTGTGCAATACGCTGATCTACGGCCACGGCGCGCTGCCGCGCGACAGCGTGCAGCTGCCACGCCTGCTCAAGCAGGCCCGCAAGAGCGGCATCGTGCGCCATGTGGGCCGCGGCTTGAACATCTGGTCCAACGTCCACATCGACGACGTGGTCGACCTGTATCTGCTGGCGCTGGAGAAGACCGAGGCGGGCGCGTTCTACTTCGTCGAAAACGGCGAGGCTTCGTTCCGCGATATGAGCACCGCCATCGCCCGCGCGCTGAACCTGGGCGAGCCGCAGGACTGGCCGCTGGAGCAGGCCAAGGAAGAATGGGGCTATGAAATGGCCTCGTACGGCCTGGGTTGCAACAGCCGCGTGCGCGGACAACGGGCGCGCACGCAACTGGGCTGGAAGCCGCATCGCCCGCCAGTGCTGGACTGGATCGCGGGCGACATGCTGCGCTAACGCTTACTGCCTGGCTGGCGCCGGAATCGGAGCGGGAGCAGGTGCAGGCGCCGCCTTCGCATTTTGATAGACCTGCACCAGGTCACCGTTCGGCATGCCGGGAATCGGGATGATCTTGCCGTTGAAGGTGAGCTTGCCGTTCCTGATTTCGATGGTCGAACGCAGTTCGCCTTTCTCCATCACGGCGAAGCCCTCGTTCACCAGTTTGCCGATCACCATGCCGGCGATGTTCTTGGCCGCCAGGTCGATCTGCTCGGCGCTGTTGGGTGCCGAGGCATTCACCTGTTTGCCCGCCACCACCCGCGAGACATCGTTCACCATCGCCACCGGCAGGCGCACGTCGAAGCGCGCGATGACCTTCTTGCCCAGCTCAATCGGCGCGTTGAAATCGGCCTCCACCACCTTGTCGAAATCCACGCGGCCTTTAATCGAAGCCGTATTGCCGTGATAGGCGGCGCTGATATCGTCGATCACCAGGCTGGCGCCACTGGTCATTATGCTCTTGCCGAACGACTTCATGGACCGCATCATCACCTCAGCCTGGGCGTCAGCCGCCAGGCCGCTGCCCTGCACCGTTCTAATTTGACGGTTGATGTCCGCCATGGCCTGCGCCGGCAGGTTCACGATGTGCAGGCCAATATTGGCGCGGTCGATATGGTCGCCGCCGAATACGATCGACTTGATCGAGAACGCATAGTTCACGTCGGCCTTCTTGCCGTGTTGCGCAACCCCGGCATTGACGGCGATGTCCTCCAGCCGCGTGTTTTCCTTGAATTCCGAGCTGCCCGGCGCGGCGCCGCGCAACGACACGGCGCCAATTTTCATCCCGAAGGGGCCATACCAGACGCCATCCTTCGCGCGGGTTTTCCGCATGTCCCCGCTCATCTTCTCCATCGTGCCGCTGGCAGAGGTGCCGACGATGGACACGGACGGCCAGGTCATGACGGAATCGAGCGTGGTACCGGCTTTATTGACGGTGGTCTTGGACATGAGTTCGGCCCACGAAAACGCCACCGCATTCTCGTCCAGGTAGGTGTGCGGCACCAGCTTGGCCGTGTAGATGACCTGCCCCTTGGGGCCGTTGGTGCGCTGCACCGGCATCAGGTGCTCGCTGCCGAACACTTCCTTCAGCTTGGGCCGCAACGCAGGCGAGAATTCAAATTTCGAAAAAATCTCCATCTGCTTCGCGACATCGGGCTGCGTGCCCATCGCCGCCGAGAGTTCCTTGGCGGCGGCCAGGATGGTCTCGAAGAAGGTGGATTTGACTGGCGTGGCCGGCGCCGGCGACTGCGCCTGGGAAGGCGGCGCCTGCTCGACGGCTTGGGTGGGAATCTGCGCCAGCAAGGCGCCGGCAACGGCTACTGCGAGTATCGATTTTTTCAACGTACAGCCCGAAAAAAGAGGTTATGGTAGGGCAGCGATTCTACCGAACCAGTCTGGTTCGGAAATACACACTTTGTCACGGCTGCATTACAACTGAGAAAGCCACAGCCTAGCGCGGCGTCAGCACCAGCGAGAAAAACAGGCCGTTGGGCCCGTTGGACAGCTTGAAAAACAATTTATTGCGCCCCTTCCTTAGATGCACCGGCACCCTGCCCTCGGTGAGGTTATAGTTCGGCACCATGTCGTGTTGCGTGTCGTAGACCTGGGTGAAAAACCACAGCTTGTTGACGTTGCCGCCCGCCCAGACCTGCTGGTCGTTGAGCCATAGCTGAACGTCGTCATCGGCGCCTATCCACGCCGACAAATCCTGCGCCTCGTCGACCATCAATTCCGTGTAGCCGTAGTAGACGCTGTCCTCCACCGGGTCCGGCGGCACCAGCGGATAGCCCGGCGTGTCCACGTAGCGCCAGCGCAGCACGCGACCGTCCTTGCCGCGATAGGCCGCGTCCAGGATCACGGCCTGCTCCGGCGGATAGCTGTCGGTGGCGAACATCTCGCGCCCATGCTTGCCCTCGAACGGGCCGATGATGTACCAGCTGTTCACAAACAAGCGGTTGGCGAGCTCGCCGCCCTTGCCCAGTTTGCGTCCGGCGCCCTTGCGTATGGCCGGCGCGAACACTGTGGAAAGTTGGCCCCTGCCGTGGTCGAACAGGTCCTGGCCGTCGCCGCCGTAGCGGACCGAGGCCTTGTCCGGCCTGGGGATGTCGCGGTTGAAGAAGGCGGCGATGCGTTGTCCCGTGCCGGTCACGGCGCCGTTGCCGTTGCCGTTGCCGTTGCCATTGCCATTGCCGTTGCCTTTGCCCTGTGCGCTGCTGCCATCCTTGCCAGCGCCCTTGCCCTGGCCCGTGCCGTTCTGCCGGCTGTCGGCCAAGCCCTTATCGTCGCCCTTACCGCCGCCCTTGCCGTCGCCGCTGCCGCCGCTCACCTGCACACCCTGCTCCTGCCGCTCAAGCTGCCGCTGGCGCTGCGACAGCGCATCGCGCGCGCTTTTTTCAAGGGCGGCGATACGGGCGTCGGGGGTGGCGCCGGATTTGGCGCCCGCGTCGGCCGGCGCCTGCGCCTGCGCCTTCAGCTGCGCCAGCACCTCATCCGGCTTCACGCCGGTCAGCCTCGCCTGTTCCTCGGCCTTGAGCCGCTGGTCCATCGCCGCGATTTCCTTCGACAGCGATTCCGCCCGCGCCAGCAGCGCCTCCTTGCTGTCCGGCGCCGTCGTGGCGTCGAAGCGCAGAGCATCGGCGGCGCCATCGTCCGCCTCGCCCATACTCTGCCGCATCAGCTCCTTGATGCGCTCCATGTCCGTCACACGCTTGCGCATATTGTCATGGCTGGCCATCTGGTAGCTGGCGTCGACCTGCCGCAGTTCCGCCTGGTCGATCCGGTAAGAGCCGACGTAGTACAGCAGCGCCAGCAACGCCGCGTGGGCCGCCAGCGAGACGCACAGATACGGGTGCCGCATCATTAAGGCAAATAAAGGACGCATCACTTACGCGTACGCATGGCGATGTTGGTGAAGCCCTCGAACTGGCACAAGTCCAGCACGCGCACGATGTGCTGGTACTCGGCCCGCTGGTCGCCGTCGATGCGGATGCGCCGTTGCGGATTGGCGGCAGCCTCCTTCTTCAACCGGTCGTGGAAGCCCTGCACCGATATCCGGTCGCCGTCGATGTAGATCTTGCCCTTGCCATCGACGCCGATCACCAGCGGCGCGCCCGCCGCGCCGCCGGCGACCAGGCTGGCCTGCGCGGTGGGCAGCGTCACCGGCAATTCCTTTTCCTGCTTCTGCTGGGGATCCTGCTTGAAGGAGGTGGCGACCATAAAGAACATCAGCAGGAAGAAGATGCAATCGATCAGGGCGATCAGGCCGATTTCCGGCTGCTCGTCAGGGCCCAGCTCAATGCGCATGGTTCACCACTTGCAGGTTCTGCGGCCCGGCCATGCGCGGTGGGAACCAGGCGTTCAGCAGCTTGTTGGTCTCCTTCTCCAACTCCAGGCCGAGGAAGGCCAGGCGGTTCTTCAGGAAGTGGTGCATGGCCAGCGCAGGCAGCGCCACGCACAGCCCGGACGCGGTGTTGACCAGCGCCTTGGAAATGCCGCCAGCGAGCAGCGCGGGGTTGCCCATGCCCTCGGCATAGGCGATCACGTGAAAGGCCTCGATCATGCCGATGACGGTGCCCAGCAGGCCGACGATGGGCGCGACCGTCGCCACGATGGACAGCGCGTAAAACTTCTGCTGGTGATGGCGCAGCTCCATCGACGCGAGATCCGCCGCGCCGCCGCTGACGCGGGCGAATTCGTGATGCCGGTGCGCGACGATGAACTCGATCACACGCGCCATTGTGCTGTCGTGGCGCTCCAACACTTGCTGTATGCCCGCGAAATCGTGAGCTTCCCACAGCGGCATGACGGCGTCGGCCAAGCCCTCGGGCACAACGCGGCTGGCGCGGAATCGCACCAGGCGCTCGATTGCCACGGCCAGGAACAGGATGGACAGCGCCAGGATGGCGGCCAAGGCCATGCCGCCATCCCTGGCCTGCTCCAGCAGGTCAAGGTCGGCGCCGAATGCTGCGCGGGGCAGCGTGGCCATAACGAGGAGTACGACAGCGAACGATTTGTGCATGAGTCAGGGCCGCATTGCGGCATGGTTATTTCCATTGTAATTCTGGCACCCTGACAGGCAAATCAACCAATAATTTTTTTTGCGCGAGCGATATCTAAAAAAGTATCGCCCGCCGTATCAATCCTCTTTCGGATAGGGGCTCTTGCCGCCTTCGGCGATGAAGGTGTCGATGCGCGCCTCCAGCACCGGCAGCGGCACGGAGCCCAGTTGCAGCACCGTGTCGTGGAAGGCGCGGATGTCGAACCTGGTACCCAGCGCCGCCTCGGCCTTCTTGCGCGCGTTGATGATGCTCATCTCGCCCAGATAGTAGGACAGCGCCTGGCCCGGCCACGAAATGTAGCGGTCCACTTCCGTCTCGATCTCGTGGTCGGACAGCGCGGTGTTGTCGTGCAGGTAGTCCTGCGCCTGCTTGCGGGTCCAGCCCTTGCTGTGGATGCCCGTGTCGACCACCAGCCGCGACGCGCGCCAGGCCTGGTAGCTCAGCATGCCGAACACCTCATACGGCGTTTCGTACATGCCCATCTCCACGCCCAGCCGTTCCGAGTACAGCGCCCAGCCCTCGCCATAGGCCGAGATGTAGGCGTTGCGGAACGGCGGACGGCCCTTCTGCTCCATCGCCACCGGCATCTGGAAGGCGTGGCCCGGCGCCGATTCGTGCAGCGTCAGCGCCGGCATCGAGTACAGCGCGCGCGCCGGCAGGTTGTAGGTGTTGACCAGGTAGACGCCCGGACCGCCACGGCCCGACGTGTAGAACGGCGCCTGGTCGTCCGGCACCGGGATCACGGCGAAGCGGCGGCGCGGCAGGTAGCCGAAATACTGGCCAACCTTGCCGTCGAACTTCTTGGCCACCCAGGCGGAGCGCATCAGCAGCTCTTCCGGCGTCTTGGCGTAGAAGCGCGGATCGGTGCGCAGGAACTGCAGGAAGGCCGGCAGGTCGCCTTCGAAGCCGGTCTGCTTGATCACGTCCTGCATCTCGGCGCGGATCTTGGCCATCTCGCTCAGGCCGATCTTGTGGATCTGGTCCGCGCTCATCGTGGTGGTGGTGAACTCGACGATCTTCGACTGGTAGTAGGCTTTACCGTCCGGCAGGCTCTCGGCCGCCAATTCCTCGCGCGCCTTCGGCACGTACTCCTCGCGCATGAACTTGAGCAGCCTGGCATACGACGGCAGCACGTAGGCCTGGATCGCCTTCACGCCTTCCGCGCGCAGCGCTTCCTGCCGGGCCGCCGGCATGGTGGCCGGCATGGTCTTGAACGGCAGGTAGAACACCGTGTCCTGCGGCGTCTTGGCGTCGGTGACGGAGGTGATCGAGGAGTCGCGGCCGATCAGCGTGACCTTGGGCGGCGTGAAGCCGCGCGCCAGGCCGGCGCGCATATTGTCGATCTCCTCGTTGAAGTAGCGCGGCGTCTCCGCCAGCTGCTTGAGATAGTCCTGGAACTGTTTTTCATTGGTCAGCGGCTTGCGCGCGCCGGACGCCATATTGGACCAGAAGGCCGAATCGGCGTTGAGCGGCTTCTCGTATTCGCGGAACACCTGGCCGGCGATCAGCGCGGCGATCTGCGCCTTGTACACCTGGTAGTTGATGCGCTCCGGAGCCGACAGCTTGTCCTGCGCGACGCCGTCCAGCTTTTTCATCACGCCCTGCCAGTAAGCCAGCCGTTTTTGCTGGGTGGCGGCGTCGATGCGCGGCAGCGACGGCGAGACGCCGTTGTCGTCGTCCTCATCCTCTTCCTGTTTCTGGCTGATGCGCCACTTCCACTCCTGGGTGTAGATGGCTTTGAACTGCGCGTCGGCGGGACCGGGCTTGACGGCCGGTGCCGGCTCGGCGTGGACAACGGTGGCGGCTAACAGCATGCATGCGCCGGCGATCGCGGCGCTGAACTTCTTTTCCATGGTGCTCCAGTGGGAAGGTTGATTACATGTCCAACAGGTTGCGGCGCTCGCGCAGCAGCGCGGTGAAGGCTTCGGCGCTGACGGGACGGCTGAAGTAGTAGCCCTGCATCTCGTCGCAACCGCGTTCGGTCAGGAACTGCACCTGCTCGCGGGTTTCGACGCCCTCCGCGATCACGCGCATGTTCAGGTTGTGCGCCAGCGAGATCACCGACAGCGCGATGGCGGCGTCGTTGGCGTTGGTGGTGACGTCGTCGACGAAGGACTTGTCGATCTTCAGCACGTCGATCGGGAAGCGTTTCAGATAGCTCAGGCTGGAGTAGCCGGTGCCGAAGTCGTCCAGCGAGACGCTGACACCAATGTCCTTCAACCGGCGCAGCGCCGCCACCGCCTTGTCCGGATCGCCCATCACCGTGCCCTCGGTGATCTCCAGGCCCAGGTACTCGGGCGCGATGCCGAACTTGCGCAGCGTGCTTTCCACGTACGGCACGGTGGCGTCGTTGGCGAACTGGCCGGCCGCCAGGTTGACCGACACCTTGATGTCGCCCAGCCCCTGGTCGTGCCACACCTTGATCTGTGCGCACACGCTCTCCAGCACCCACTCGCCGATCGAGTTCACCAGGCCGTACTCCTCGGCCAGCGGAATGAAGCGGTTCGGCGGCACCTTGCCCAGCACCGCGCTGTCCCAGCGCAGCAGCGCTTCCGCGCCCAGCATGGCGCCGGTCTTCAGGCACATTTGCGGCTGGTAGTGCACCTCGAATTCGTCGCGCGCGATGGCGCCGCGCAGCTGGCCCTGGATCGCCAGCTTGTCGCGGATCTCCGCGTCCATGCGCTCGGTGAAGAAGGCATAGTTGTCGCGGCCGATCTCCTTGGCGCGGAACAGCGCGGTGTCGCCGTTGCGCACCAGCTCATCGAAGCTCTCGCCGTCGGTCAGGCTGACGGCGATGCCGATGCTGGAGGTGACGGTGATCTGCTGGCCGTCGATCATCAGTTCCTTGCGCAGGCCGCCCAGGATCTTCTGCGCCAGTGCCATCGTCGCGCCCAGCTGGGCGTCGTCCGGCACGATGATCTGGAATTCGTCGCCGCCCTGGCGCGTCACGATGTCGCCTTCGCGCACCGTCTCGCTGAGGAACTTCGACACCACCTGCAGCGCCTTGTCGCCGACGTCGTGGCCGTAGGAGTCGTTGATGCTCTTGAAGCGGTCCAGGTCCAGGCACATGACGGCCACGCAGCGGTGCTCGCGCTTGGCCGCGGCCAGCGTCTGCTCGAAGCGCTGGCGCGCCAGCAGGCGGTTCGGCAGGCCGGTCAGCGCGTCGTGGTTGGACAGGAAATCGATCAGGTGCTGCTCGGCCTTGCGCTCGGTGAGGTCCATGAACACCGCCACGTGGTTGATCACGTGGCCCTGCTCGTCCCTGACCACCGAGGCGCTCAGCAGGCCGGGATAGGTGTCGCCGCTCTTGCGGCGCGCCAGGACCTCGCCCGACCAGTGGCCGGTCTTGGCGATGGACTGCGCCATCAGCTCGAAGGACTGGGCGTCCGGCTCGCCGGCGTGCAGCAGCGCCACGCTCTGCCCCACCACCTCGTCCGCGCTGTAGCCGGAGATCCGCGTGAAGGCCGGGTTGGTGGCGACGATGCGCGCATCGCGGTCGGTGACGACGATGGCGTCCTGGGTCGCCTCGAACACCTGGCTGGACAGGCGCATGAATTCTTCATTGGCGCGGCGCTGCTCGACTTCCTTTTCCAGCGACGCGGCCAGCGCGGCCAGCTCGGTGGTGCGCTCGATCACGCGCTCCTCCAGCAAGGCGCGTTCGGCCGCCAGCGCCTGCTGGGCGCGGCCCAGCCGCACGTGGGCGTCGGTGCGGGCCAGGATTTCCTCGGCCTGGAACGGCTTGGCGATGAAGTCCACCGCGCCCAGCGCGAAGCCGCGCACCTTGTCGTCGGTGTCATGCTGGGCCGACAGGAAGATCACCGGCACCTGGCTCAGCTCCGGCGAGGCCTTCAGGCGGCGGCACACCTCGAAACCGTCGATGCCGGGCATGCGCACGTCGAGCAGGATCAGCTCCGGCGGACGTGACTGCGCGGTCCACAGGGCCAGCTCGCCGTTGGGCGCCTGGCGCACGTAGTAGCCCGCCTCGGTCAGCAGGTCGCTCAGCAGTTTGAGCGAGGCTGGCGTGTCTTCCACGATCAGCACTTCGCCCTTGGTGTGTTGTTCCGACAAATCCCGATGCATGTAATGCTCTCTCGCCTGGTTTGCTGCCATATTGATCGCCACCATGATATACCCGTCAGGCTTGTGCTTCCAACTCATTCCCCGCTTCATCCAGCAAACCGCACAGCTGCGGATACTGGTGCAGCCGTATCATGTGCTCGATGCGCTCGACCACCTCGCCCAGCTCCTCCGGCAACGGCGCCAGCAACAGCGCCACGCGCGCCAGGTTCAGTTCCTGCAGGGCGGTCTTCAGCTGATGGCGCAGCGCCGGATCCAGCAAGCCCAGGTCGTCGCACGACAACGGCGACGGCAGGGGCAGGCGCGCGCTGTGGTGGCGACGCTGGAACTGCACGCCCAGCTGCTGCTCCAGCACCGCGTACAACTGGTCCTGCTCCACCGGCTTGCGCATGAATTCATCGGCACCCGCCGCCAGCGCCTCTTCCCGTTCCTCGGCAAAGGCGGACGCGGTCAGCATCACCACGCGCGGCTGCGGGCCGGCGGCGTTGGCGCGGATCTGGCGCGTCGCGCTCAAGCCGTCCAGCGCCGGCATGCGCCAGTCCATGAACACCAGGTCCGGCCGCCAGACGTCGACCATCGCCAGCGCCTGCGCGCCGTCGCCCACCACCGCCACCTCGAAGCCCAGCGGCTGGAGCAGGCTTTCCAGCAGCGCGCAGCCGTCGGCGTTGTCGTCGGCCACCAGGACGCGGCGGCCGCGCTGCGGCGGCGCCAGCGCCATGACTTCATCGTCTTCGCCATCGAGCGGCGCGCCGTCGGCCACCTGCACCGGGATGGCGAAACGGAAGGTGGCGCCGGCGCCCGGCGCCGATTGCACCGTCAGCTCGCCGCCCATCAGCTGCACGAATTCGCGCGAGATGGTCAGGCCCAGGCCCGTGCCCTCATGCGCGCCGGGGCCCTCGGCCTGGATGAAGGGTTCGAAAATCCGCGCCTGGTCGGCGGGCGAGATGCCGGGGCCGTTGTCGCTGACGGCGAATTCCAGCTCGCAGCGGCCGCCGTTGGCGCCGTTGAGCATATTGTTGTTGCGCGTGTCGCCGCGCACCCGCAGCGTGACCTTGCCCTGCCCGGTGAACTTGACCGCGTTCGACATCAGGTTGAGCAGCACCTGGCGCAGCTTGGTGCCGTCCACGCGGGCGCCGGACGGCAGGCCGGCGGCGTCCAGCTCCAGCTCGACGCCGGTCTGGCCGGCGCGCATGCTGACCATGTCCATCACTTCCTGCAGCATGTCGTCCAGGCCCACCACCTCGGTTTGCAGCACGGCGCGGCCGGCCTCGATCTTGGACAGTTCCAGGATGTCGTTGATCAGCGTGAGCAGGTGCTGGCCGGAGCGGTGGATGATGGCCAGGTTGCGCTTCTCTTCCGGCAGCATGTTCTTGGAGTCGGCCATCAGGCGCGAGAAGCCGATCACGGAATTGAGCGGGGTGCGCAGCTCGTGGCTCATATTGGCCAGGAAGATGCTCTTGGCCTGGTTGGCGGCCTGCGCCTGCAGCACCGCGACCGACAGCGCGTTGGTGCGCTCGGCCACCAGGTCCTCCAGGTGGATGCGGTGGCGGCGCAGTTCCTGCTCGGCCTCGCGGCTGGCGGTGACGTCGTAGTTGACGCCGACCATGCGCGCCGGCTGGCCGTCGGCGTCGCGGAAGATCATGGCGTCGCCCTTGATATGGTGCACCGAGCCGTCGGCCCAGACCACGCGGAACTCGACGTCGAATTCGGCCCGGCCTTCCAGCGATTGCTGCAGCAGCGCCATGGTGGGGATGGCATCGTCGGGGTGCATCATGCTGCGCCACAGTTCGAACGGCCGCTCCACCTTGCGGCCTTCGACGCCGTACAGGCGGTACATCTGCTCGTCCCACACCACTTCGTCGCTGGGGATGTTCCAGTCCCAGATGCCGATCGCCGCCGCGCTGCTGGCGATCTGCAGCCGCTCCTCGCTGGCGTGCATGGCGACAAAGCGGCTGTCCATCAGGCGCACCATCTCGCGGATCGAGCCGTTCAGGGTTTTCAGCTCGCCGAAGAACCAGTCGCTGGGCGGCAAGGCGCCCGGATTCTGGCCGGCCTTGACGTTGGCGGCGTAGCGCTCGATGGTGGTCAGCGGCTTGAGGATCAGCTGCCACAGCAGCAGGTACAGGCTCAGCACCAGCGTCACGTCCAGCACGAAGATCATGCCGGCAATGGTGTACAGGCGCTGGCGCAGCTGCTCGATCAGGCCGGCCGGCGAGGCGTACACGGTGATGACGCCGATGTTCTGGCCGCCGGCGACGATGGCGCGCCGCTCGGACAGCAGCTCCGGATTGTCCGGCATGCGGCTGGCGGCCACCAGCTGCGCCTGGTCGTTGCGGGTGATGATGAAGGGATGGTTGCTGGCCACCGGCGCCACCGCGCTGGCGTACAGGTCGCGGTTGCTCAAGCCGCTCTTCATGATGGTGACGATCTGGGTCTCGTCGAAGTTCCAGGCCGGTAGCGCCACGGCCGCGGCCAGCTCCTCGGCACTGTTGGCCAGCGTCTTGTGCAGCTGCTCCCAGCGCTGGGCGCGCTCGACCTGGTAGAAGTACAGCGCAAACGTGGTCAATACCAGCGTCACCACGGCGGTCAGCGTGACGCTGACGAACACGGCAATCGATACTCTTCCTGCACGGCGAGCAAGTTGGTCCAACATCGGATAACCATTCTTTGGGGTTAGTCTGCGCTTCGAGCTATTGTCCTTCGACTTAAATCATAGGAGTAAACCGACCTGAAGTCCATGCATTTTGTTGCTCGAAAGGATTAAATTACAGGAACAGCAAGTTTTTACACATTCAAGCAACATCCTTGGCAGGATGTAAATGGTCGCAGGCCATGGCGGTGCTCAGGAACAGCTGTCCGTTCAGCTCGCGCAGCAACGCGCTGTTGCGCAGGCGGTCCAGCACCGGCCCCTTCACCTCGGCCAGGTGCAGGCCGATGGCGCGCCGCTTCAGGCCCTGGTTCAGCTCCGACAGCGCGTACAGCGCGGTGGTGTCGATCGAGCTGACCGCCGTCATCACCAGCACCAGGTGGCGCGCGCTGGCGTGGGTGGCCAGCTCGCACTCGATGCGCTCGACCACCGCCTCCATATTGCCGAAGAACAGATTGGCGTCGATGCGCAGCACCAGCAGTTCCGGCTGGGTCTCGGCCGGATAGCGTTCGATATTGCGGAAGTGCTCGGTGCCGGCGATGCGGCCCAGCACCGCGATGTGCGGCCGGCTGGCGCGCCAGATCAGGGTGCCCATCGACAGCGCCACGCCGACCACCACGCCCGCCTCCACGCCCAGCACCAGCACGCCCAGGCAGGTGGCGCCCCAGGCCAGCACGTCGCCGCGGTCGTACTGCCAGGCGGTGCGCACGATGTCCAGTTCGAGCAGGCCGAGCACGGCGACGATAATGGTCGCGGCCAGCACCGGCAGCGGCAGCAGCGCCAGCCAGCCGGTGGGCGCCAGCAGCGCGCAGGCCAGCAGCGCGGCGGTGATCAGGCTGGCCAGCGGCGTGTGGGCGCCGGCGGCGAAATTGACGGCGGAGCGCGACAGGCTGCCGGTGACCGGGAAGCCGCCCGTCAGCGCGCTGGCGACGTTGGCCGCGCCCAGGCCGATCAGCTCATGGTTGCTGACCAGCTTTTCGTTGCGCTTGAGCGCCAGCGACTGCGCCGCCGACATCGACATCAGGAAAATGATAAAGCCGATCAGCAGTCCGGGTTGCAGCAGCGGCTTCCAGTGCGCGCTGGAGCTGGCCAGGTTCAGGTGCGGCAGGCCGCCGGGGATGGCGCCGGTGGTGCGCACGCCCATGGCGGCCAGGCCGGTGCTGGCCATCAGCACGATGCCGGCCACCACCACCGCCATCGGCGCCAGCTTGGCGGCGATATCGGCCGCCGCCGGGCGCATGCCGCAGCGTTTCAGCAGGCCGGCCAGGTACTGCCTGGACAGCACCAGCACCAGCAGCGAACCGACGCCCAGAGCGGCGCTCGGCATGTGCACCTGCGGCAGTTCGGCGCCGAGCAAGGTATGCAGCTGGTCGAAGGCGATGACCAGCGCCGAGCCGACGGTGAAGCCGCTCATCACCGGACGGGAAAAGAAGTTGGCCAGGAAGCCCATGCGCAGCACGCCGCACAGTAGCAGCACCGCGCCGGAGATCAGCGCCAGCTGCGCCGCCAGCACCGCGGCCAGCGAGGAGCCGGCCGGCGCCAGCGGACCGATGACGGTGGCCGTCATCAGCGAGATGATGGCCATCGGCCCCACCGACTGCGTCATGCTGCTGCCGAACAGCGCGTAGATGATAGGCGGCAGGATGCTGGCGTAAATCCCGACCACCGGCGGCAGGCCCGCCACCAGTGCGTAGGCGGTGCCCTGCGGAATCATCATCATCGCCACCACCAGGCCGGCGGAGATATCGCCGGCCAGCAGTTCGCGCCGGTAGTGCTTCAACCAATGCAGCATTTGTTTGTCCACGGAACTAGAAATACCGCCAGTCTACGTCATCGGCCATGGGCGGCCCAGTCTTAGACGTTTTTTATTCTTACATATACGAAAAACACATAAGACAAGCTGCAGTCGTGGTAGCAAAACGCACTTGTGTCTCTTTTGCAACTCCAAATCTCTCGCCACGCGCGGCGTTCTGTACAAGTGCCGGCAGCACAGGCATATTGAGGAAACGTTCTAAATAGAACGAACGTTCGGTCTTAAAAACCGAAAACAAAAACAGATACCTATTGGAGACACGGAGACATATGAAAACAAAATTACTTGCCGGCATGATCGCCGCCTGTTGCGCCGCCCCCGTCCTGGCCCAGTCATCGGTCGTGGTCTACGGGATCGCCGATGCCGGCTTAATGTACGTTAACAACGGCGGCAACGACGCCCGGACCAAACTGGTCAGCGGCATTGCCGACGGTTCCCGCCTGGGATTCAAGGGTGCGGAAGACATGGGCGGCGGCTACAAGGCCGTCTTCAACCTCGAGATGCGCGTCCAGCTCGACAATGGCAGCAACCAGGCGGGCAATTTGTCCAGCAACCAAGGTTACGCCCTGACCAAAGGCCTGGACTTCAGCGTACCGGCCGCCGCCGGCGGCGCTGCCACCGCGGCCAAATTGCTGGCTGGCGTGCGAGGCGCGCTGCAGCCCGCGGTCAACGTCAATATCAACGGCGCCATATTCGACCGCACGTCGATGGTGGGCCTGGTGACGCCAGCGGGCGCCATCCTGCTTGGACGGATGTACACACCCGGCTACGAAGTGCTGGCCAACGCCGACGTGTTCGAAACCGGCACAGCCGGTGGCTGGGGCGGCATCGTCGGCGGCACCGGCGGCTTGTTGACAGCGGGCGTAGCGATCCGTTCCGACAAATCGATACAATACCGGGTGCAATCACCGAACGGCGTCAGTGCCGCGCTGATGTACGGCACCGAGAACTCGGGCTACATCGGTATGGACAAGCGCTCCTGGGGCGCCAACCTGTTCTACAAGGCAAACGGGGTGGATGCCGGCCTCGGTCACAACCATGGCACCGATCAACTCGGCAATCCGGGCCTGGTCACCACCACGCTGGGCGGTTCCTACAAGGCCGGCGACTGGAAACTGTTCGCCGGCTACCACCGGCAGCGCAACGAAAACTCGGTGATCATCCTGTACGCCGATGCCGCCCTGGCCCCGACCTTCGCCGCCTTCGGCCCGGCGCTCGGGCCGATGCTGGCGGGCCAACTGCACCGCACGCTCGCACGCACCTTCTACCTAGACGCCGCCAGCACCCAGATCGGCTTCCACTACCAGATCGGCGCCGGGCGGATCATGGCTTCGGTGGCGCGCCAGCACGACAGGACCGCGTCCGGCAGCGACGCCACCCAGTTCGCCTTGGGCTACGACCACAACCTGTCCAAGCGCACCGATTTGTACATGGTGGCGGCCTACATCAGGAATCAGGGCGATGGGCAGTATGCGATCGGCGCTGCCAGCGCCTCGGGCGGATTTACCTCCAAGCCGGGCGAGGCCAGCAAAGGCATCCAGGTCGGCATGCGCCACCGCTTCTGACGCAGGGGCACCTACGATCCTGCAGGCAGCGATTGCTGCACTGCCTGCAGGATTTCCGCAGACAGCTCTTCGTCGTCGACGGCGCGCGCCAGCACGATGGCGCCGACCATCGAGGCATAAGTGGCCAGCGCCTGCCTGCGCCGTGCAGCCGGGTCCTGGCCCGGCATCAACTCTTCCAGCACCGCCATCTGCCCGTTGACGCCCTCGGTCAGGGCGTGGCGCGCCTTCGGGCCAAGGCGCGCGATATCCGCACCCAGCGCAGTGACCGAGCAGCCCTTCTCCGGATGCTCGCAATGCTGCCGGGTCAGGTAGCCGTCGCTGATTTTCTCCAGCGCCGTGTCGCGCCCTTCGGCCAGATATCCTTGCCAGCGCTGCACCGATTTTTTCAGCGCATGCGCGGCGGCCTCGGCCAGCAAGTCTTCCTTGGAGGCGAAGTGGCCGTAGAAGCCGCCGTGCGTCAGGCCGGCGCTCTTCATCAGATCGGCCACGCCAATGCCGTCGTAGCCTTTTTCGCGGAACAGCCGCGCCGCCGTTTCAACGATGCGCTCGCGGTTGAGCGCCACTTGTTCCCTGCTGACTTTCATGCCGGCCTCCTTCATTACGTCTCTTGACATTATACATTACGAGCGTAATATATCAATCATTACGATCATCATTAAAGGAGTTCAGCCATGAAAGCCGTCATCAGTGCCTATGCCCGTTCCCCCTTCCATTTCGCCCGCAAAGGCAAGCTGGCCGAAGTCCGTCCCGACGACCTGGCCGCCCAGGTGGTGCAAGGCCTGATGCAGCGCACCGGCCTGGACCCGAAGCTGCTGGACGACGTGATCCTTGGCTGCGCCTATCCGGAATCCTCGCAGGGCAACAACCTGGCGCGCATCGTCTCGCTGCTGGCCGGCTTTCCGCATGAGGTGCCGGGCATGACGATCAACCGCTTCTGCGGCTCGTCGATGTCGGCCATCCACATCGCCGCCGCGCAGATCGAGGCCGGCCTGGGCGAGGCCTATCTGTGCATCGGCGTCGAATCGATGACGATGGTGCCGCAGGGTGGCTACAACTTCTCGCCCAACCCGCGGCTGCTGGCGGAAACCGACGCCTACATCAGCATGGGCGACACCGCAGAAAACGTCGCCCGCAAATACGAGGTGTCGCGCGCCGACCAGGAGCTGCTGGCCTTGCAGTCGCACCAGAAGGCTGCCGGCGCCCGCGCCGCCGGCTTGCTGAAGGATGAAATCGTGCCGATCACCACCGGCGCTGGCGAGGTGGTGGCCGAAGACGGCTGCATCCGCCCCGCTACCACGCTCGAAGCGCTGGCCGCATTGAAGCCGGTGTTCGATCCCGAGCACGGCGTGGTTACGGCCGGCACCTCGTCGCCGCTGACCGACGGCGCCTCAGCGGTGCTGGTGACGACCGAGGAATTCGCCCGCAAGCACGGCCTGCAGCCGAGCGCGCGCATCGTCGCGATGGCGGCGGTGGGTTGCGATCCGGCGCTGATGGGCATCGGCCCGATTCCGGCGACGCGCAAGGCGCTGAAGCTGGCCGGCCTGCAGGCCAGCGATATCGATGTGGCGGAGATTAACGAGGCCTTCGCCTCGCAGGCGCTGGCCAGCGTGCGCGAACTGGGGATACGGCCGGAGGTGTTGAATATCGATGGCGGCGGCATGGCCATCGGCCACCCTTTGGGTGCCACCGGCGCACGCATCACCGGCAAGGCGGCGGCGCTGCTGGCGCGCACCGGCGGCCGCTACGCGCTGGCCGCCCAGTGCGTCGGCGGCGGCCAGGGTGTGGCGACGGTGCTGGAAAAAATCTGAAGCTTACTGCGCCAGGTCGATGCAGTTGCGGCCTGCACGCTTGGCGCGGTGCAGCGAGGCGTCCAGCCGGTCCAGCACGGCGCCGCTGCCCTCGTCCGCCCCCACCTGGGCCACGCCCAGGCTGATCACCACCTCGCCATTGCGCGGCAGGTCCGCTTCGGCGATCGCGCCGCGCAGCTTTTCGGCCAGCCGCATGGCGTCGGCCGCCGTGGTGTGGGTGGCGACGATCAGGAACTCTTCGCCGCGCATGCGCGCCAGCATGTCGGAGGTGCGCAGCCGGCCCTTGACGACCTCCGCCACCGCGCGCAGCGCCTGGCTGCCGACCGGGGAACCGTATAAATCGTTTACGGACTGGAAGCTGGCGACGTCGAACGACAGCACCGCCAGCGGCAGGCCGTAACGGCGCGCGCGGCGGATTTCGTTGTCCAGCATGTCCTCGCCGGCGCGGCGGTTGGCGGCGCCGGTGGCGCTGTCGATGGTGCTCATCAAGGAAATCCGGCCGGACAATTCTTCGTTCTGGTGCTTCAATTCGCTCATGCCCAGGCCGAAGCTGACGAACTGCGCCAGGCTGGCGAAGCAGGCGAACTGCTCGCGCGAGAAGGTGATGTGACGGTCGAACATCAGGCAGATCGCGCCCATTTCCGGGCTGCCCGGCTCGGCGCGCAGCGGCAGCGCCAGCACCATGCGCACGCAGCGGTCGTGCAGCAGCATCGCCAGTTCCGGGTCGCCGGCTTTTTCCGGCGCGTCCAGCAGCACCATCTCGCCGCGCGACACGGCCAGCAGCGGCGGGAACACGTCGCGCAGCGGCGATTGCAGCAGGCGGTCGGGCCGTTGCAGCAGGCGCGCCAGGTCCAGGTGGTTGCGCGACTCCTGCGCCACCAGCTGCAGGTCGCCGCGCTCCTTCATGTGCAGCACGGCGGTATGGCGCACACCCGGGAAATTGCACAGCGCCAGGCAGATCTGCGCCGACATCGATTCGACGGTGTCGATGCCGCTCAGCGCGCGCTGCAGGCTGCGCTGCACGCCCAGCAGGTCGCGCAGTTCCTTTTCCTTGTCCAGCAAGGCCTGCTGCATGGCGGCGGCGGCATCGGCCGGCACCGCCAGCGCCTGCTGCACGGCTTGCTGCAACTCGTCGCTGAGCACCGGGCAGATGCGGTAGTCGAACTGGCCGTAGGTCATCAGCTCCGGCAGCCAGGCGCTGTGTTCATAGGCGCACAGCACCAGCACCGGTGCGCCGGCGCGGCCCCGTATCAGCGCGCCGATTCCTGCCAGCTCGCTCAGCTGCTCGTAGCCGTTCAGGTCCAGCACCAGCAAATCCACGTGGCGCTTGCCCAGGGCCGCAGCTGTGGCGTCGACGTGCTCCGTCATGCTCAGCTGAGAAAACATCTCCCCGCAGCACGCCTGAAACTCCGCGCGCCGCCCGCCCGTGGCGTTAAAAAAGACACCTACGCTAGTGGTCCGGTCCGCCATTATGTTGCTCCTACATATGCTTTTAAAATCATTAAATGTGTCCCCTCTGCTAGTGTGCCATAAAGTTCATAATTAGCAATATTTTTTGTATTGCAGACTAGAATATTTCCCTAGGAAACTAGTTGGGTCGTGGTTTTGTGTGAACGAGCGCACCGTCATCGGACACATAGCCGCCAATACTATGTACTCCAAGGAGGACGCCATGGCAAATACCACGCATCAATCGGATCACGGCGCGGATCACGGCGCGGCCAGCATGCAGCGCGAGATTCAGCAACGTCAGGATCAATCGGACCAGCGCAGCAAGCAGGAAGGACGCGCCAGCCAGATCGGCGACCGTCAGGGTCCGGTGCAAACCAACGAGCACGATTACCCCGGCACGCCGCTGCCGGCCCAGCACCTGGAAAAGCCGGGGCTGGAGGCGGAGATGCAGCTCAAGCCCGAATTCCTCGCGCCCGACTACTGCGGCAGCGGCAAGCTGGCCGGCATGGTGGCCATCGTCACCGGCGGCGACTCCGGCATCGGCCGCGCGGTCGCGGTGCTGTATGCGCGCGAAGGCGCCGACGTCGCCATCCTCTACCTGAACGAGCACGAGGACGCCAACGACACCAAGCGCTATGTGGAGGCGGAAGGCCAGAGCTGCATGCTGCTGCCGGGCGACGTACGCGACGCCGCCTTCTGCCGCAGCGCCGTCGAGCAGGTGTACGAGCGCTTCGGCCGGCTCGACATCCTGGTCAACAACGCGGCCTTCCAGGAGCACGCCGAATCGCTGGCCGACCTGACCGAAGAGCGCTTCGACCTGACCATGAAGACCAACGTCTACGGCTACTTCCACATGGCCAAGGCGGCGCTGCCCTACCTGAAGCGCGGCGCGGCCATTATCAATACGGGCTCGGTCACCGGCTTGCAAGGCTCGAAGCACCTGCTGGACTATTCCACCACCAAGGGCGCGATCCATGCGTTCACGATGTCGCTGGCGTCCAACCTGCTGGAGCACGGCATACGGGTCAACGCCATCGCACCGGGGCCGGTGTGGACGCCGCTGAACCCGGCCGACGCGCCGGCCGAGAAGGTGGCGCATTTCGGCACCGACACCGACATGCGGCGGCCCGCGCAGCCGCAGGAGCTGTCGCCGGCCTATGTGTTCCTGGCGGCGCCCTGCTGCTCCAGCTACATCACCGGGATCGTGCTGCCGGTGACCGGCAGCGTCGGCGAGTGAGCCATGGCGGCGCGCGCGTTATGGAAAGGTGCCATCAGCTTCGGGCTGGTGCACATTCCGGTCGAGATGTATTCGGCCGTGCAGGAGCACGAGCTGGATCTGACGATGCTGGACCGGCGCGACTTCTCGCCGGTCGGCTACAAGCGCTATAACAAGAACACCGGCAAGGAAGTGACCTGGGACGATATCGTCAAAGGCTATGAGTACGAGGACAGCGAGTACGTGGTGCTGTCGGACGAGGACCTCAAGCGCGCCAACCCGGAGGCCACGGGCACGATCGACATCCAGGCCTTCGTCGACGCAGCCGAGGTGCCGCTGACCTATTACGAACAGCCCTACTACCTGGCACCGGCGCGCGGCGGCGCCAAGGTGTACGCGCTGCTGCGCGAGACGCTGCGCAAGGCCGGCAAGATCGCCATCGCCACGGTGGTGATACGCACCAAGCAGCACTTGTGCGCCCTGGTCTGCGACGAGGACAAGATCGTGCTGAACACGCTGCGCTATGCGGCCGAGATCCGCAGCGCGGAAGAATTGAAGCTGCCGCCCGCCACCATGAAGGCGGCCGGCATCAGCGACAAGGAGCTGCAGATGGCGCTGTCGCTGGTCGAGGGCATGAGCGAGCCGTGGAAACCGGAGCAGTACCACGACACCTACAAGGACGACGTGCTGGCACTGGTGAAGAAAAAGGTGAAGGCCGGCCAGACCAAGACCATCACCGCTGCCGAGCCGGAAGCCAAGGCGGCCAAGTCGTCGAACGTGGTGGATCTGGTGGCGCTGTTGCAGGACAGCCTGGGCAAGCGGCCGGCGAAATCCGGCCATGCCCCGAAAGCTAAAACCACGGCCAGGCGCCCCGCAGCGCGCAGCGCATCCCGCGCGCGCGCCGGAGCGGCCTAGCGGCCGCTTGGCGGCTGATTAACGGCGGCGTGCTTTCAAGCCCAATGCCGCCAGACCGGCCAGCAGCATGGCATAGGTTTCCGGCTCGGGAACCGGCACCGGCACCTGCGTGATCGTCACCGACGTCAGCTCGCCGTTCGCGCCCATCATCGCATGGGTCGCGTTGGAGGAATAGGTGTAGTAAAAGCTCGACTGGCCAAAGTTGGAGAAGTCCAGCTTGCCCGGCATGGTCGATGCGCTCAGGGCCAGGCCGGATTTGTCGAAGAAGCTCACCGCCATCATCTGCGATGCGTAGGCATTGGTCGAGACGTTGGCGACGCCAAAGCTGTCCGCGCCACCCAAGGCGGCTGCGTTATCGGCGACCTGCACATTGGTGCTGCTGTAGGTCGCGCCGCTCAAACCGATGTTGGCGCCGCCGATGCTGACGTCCAGGCTATTGCCGGCCGTAGGGGCGGCATACATGGTGCTGCCGCCGAAGTGGCTGAACACGCCGGTTTCGGTGTCGTAGCTGAAATGACCAACGATATTATCGCCAACCGACACGGTGCTGCCCGACAGGCTGCTGGAAGCAACCTTGCCGCCGCTAAACGTCAGCGGCGAGAACTCGACCATTTCCTGCACTTTGGCTGTGAAATCAAATTGAAAGACGGTCGCGTGGGCGGAGCCGAACAAGGCCATACCGGCTAACAAAATGGGCAGCTTTTTCATCTGGAGAGTCCTGAATTATGTATCAAGCCGTCATTAAAACATTCATAACAACAATTGTCAATATTAAATAATAATTTTCACTTTGATAATACTTATGAGCGGCCGGGCTTGAACCCCATGACTTTCATCGCCGGCGCCAGCCCTGTGGCTGATTTGTCGTAGCCGTCCCATGGCGCATTGCCGACATCGAGCCTCGTATGCACGTTGGTAACGGTCCACTGGTCGGCGCCATGCAGGCCGTCCAGCTCCTCCCACGCCAGCGGCACGGAGATGCCCAGGCCGGGCCGGCTGCGGGCCGACCACGCGGCGACTGTGGTGGCACCGCGCCCGTTGCGCAGATAGTCGATGAAGATCTTGCCGACGCGGTTACGCGGCCCGCTCTTCAGGACAAAACGCTCCGGGATGTGCTCCGCCATGTGGGCGACGACAGCTTGCGAAAACGCCTTGACCTCATCCCAGCCATAACCCGGCCGGACCGGCACCACCACGTGCAGGCCCTTGCCGCCGCTGGTCTTCAGGAAGGCCGGCAAACCCAGGTGATCGAGGAAGCCGCGCATCAGTTGCGCCGCCTCCTGCACCTGCGGCCAGGTGACGCCCTTGCCGGGGTCGAGGTCGAACACCATGCGGTTGGGCTTCTCGTAACTGGAGGCGTTGGCGTTTTGCGTATGCAGCTCCACCACGTTCCACTGCGCGGCCGACAGCAAGCCCCGCTCGGTGGCGATTTCCAGCATCGGCGGATGATCGGGATCGAGCGCGGGATCGAGATGTTTAACGCCGGGCAGCTTGCCGATCTCGGCGTGCTTCTGGAAGAACAACTCGCCGCCGACGCCGGCCGGCGCGCGCACCAGCGATACGGGGCGGCCCTTCAGGTGCGGCAGTATCAGCGCGCCAACCAGCGCGTAGTAGCGCACCAGCGTGATCTTGGTGGCGCCGCTTTGTTTGTCGATCACGCGATCGGGGTTGGTGACCTTGAGTGTGGCGGGCAGCTTGCCCTGCACTGTGCTTGCTGGCTGCATGTCTGCTTGCTCCTTGAGGTGGGCCGGGACTTCACGGACGATGGCATCGGCCTTCTTATCCTTGCGCAGTCCTTTGAAAACGGCGTGGCGGATCGAACCGGAATGCGTCCATTCGCCGAAGCTGACTTCCGCCACCAGCGCAGGCTTGAGCCAATGGGCTTTCTTGTCGATGTCGCGATTGGGCGCGAACGGGCTTTTGTCGGCAGCCAGCTTGTCCATTTTGTTTTTGATGTCATGCAGCGTGCCGGCATTGAAACCGCTGCCAACGTTACCCGCATATTGAAGCTTGCCGTCCTTGTCGTAGGTACCCAGCAGCAGCGAGCCGAAGCCGCTGCGCGAGCCTTGTGGATCGGTGTAGCCGCCGATGACGAATTCCTGCCGCTGGCCGCATTTGAGCTTGATCCAGCTGCCGCTGCGGCGCGAGCTGTAGCCGCTGTCGCGGCGCTTGCCGATGATGCCTTCCAGGCCCATGCTGCAAGCGGCCGCGATCATCTGCTGCGGCGCCGCGTCCAGCGCGGCGCTGAAGCGGACCGTATCGGACGGCTTCTTTTCAAGCAGCGCTTGCAGGATGGCGCGGCGCTGCGCCAGCGGCGCGTGGCGCAGATCGTGGCCATCGTGGAACGGGATGTCGAACAGGAAGTAGACGATGTCGGCGGGATTGTTCTCGTCGAAGGCGTTTTGCAGCAGGCCGAAGTCCGGGCGGCCGTTGTCGTCGTGGACGACGATTTCGCCGTCGTACCAGCCGTCCGGCAGCTTCATTTTGGCGATGGCGGCGCGCAGGGCTTGCAGGCGATGCGTCCAGTCGTTGCCGTTGCGCGTGATCAGGCGGATGTCCTTGCCGTCGATGCGCGCCAGCAGGCGGTAGCCGTCGAACTTGATTTCGAATAGCCAGTCTTCGGGCGAGGATGGCGGCGCATCCACCAGCGTGGCCAGTTGCGGCGACAGCGTTTCGGGCATGGTGGCCTTGGGCGCGTCCGCCAGCGCATCTTGCGCCGACGCGGCCGATGGCGGCGCATGTGCGTGCGCGGCTGCAGTTGCGGCGGCAGCGGGCGGCAGTGCCTTGACGCTGTCCGGCATCTCGTCCACCACGCTGAACTCATCGGCTGGTCGCGCGTAGTCGTCCTTCTCCTTGATCAGCAGCCACGGCTCCTGCTTTTCGCCCTTGCCCTTCATGCGCACCAGCGCCCAGCGGCCGTGCATCTTGTGGCCTGCCAGTTCGAACTTCAGGTTACCCGCCGCCAGTCCCTTGCGTGGATCATCCAGCGGCCGCCACACGCCGCGGTCCCAGATGATCACCTTGCCCGCGCCGTACTGTTTGGGCGGGATCGTACCTTCGAAATCGTTGTACGAAATCGGATGGTCTTCCACGTGCACGGCCATGCGCTTGTCGTGGGTGTCGTAACTGGGGCCTTTGGGCACGGCCCAACTCAGCATGACGCCATCGAGCTCCAGCCGGAAATCATAATGCAGGCGGCTGGCCCAATGTTTTTGAATGACGAAGGCCAGCGCCTCGCCGCCCTGCTCGCCCCCTTCGGCCGGTTCGGGCGTGATTGCGAAGTTGCGCTTGGACTTGTAGGTTTTAAGAGCGTCTCCCATGCAAGCAGATTATGCCAGCGCGGCAGCCTACTCCGTGCGCTGACCAACATGTAATCAATCTGGAGAGCTTGTAAGTGAATGTAAAGCCCGTCAACGACAGCCATCAGGGCCGCGTTTTTTGCTCAGTGACACGGGAATTGTCCCGGCTCCAAATCAACCTGAATGAGGATTTCATCATGAACAAACTTATCGCTACCCTGATCGCCGGCCTGTTCGCTACCGCAGCTTTTGCACAGACCCCAGCCACCGCTCCAGCCGCTCCAGCAGCCGTGAAAGCAGAAGCCAAGGAAGCCAAGACCGACGCCAAAGCGACCGCTAAAGAAACCAAGACCGCTGTCAAGGCCGAAGCCAAGACCGCCAAGGTAGAAGCCGAAGCCAAGAAAGATGTCGCCGTCGCCAAGGCTGATGAAAAAGCCGAGAAAGCCGACGCCCACGCCAAGGCTCACAAGACCAAAGCCAAAGCCCACGCCAAGGCCGAGAAAGCCGAAGCAGCTGCTGCACCAGCACCTGTCGTCACCAAGTAATTCTCGCCCCCGTCATTCCCGCGCAGGCGGGAATCCATAGACAGCACGCTCAGTATGGGTTCCCGCTTTCGCGGGAACGACGAGCCAACAAAAAACCCCGCCGGCCCGAACGCGATCAAGATCGCGCTCAGTGCCAGCGGGGTTTTTCATTGGCCGTTCAGCTTATCGCTGCGCGACCTTCTCTGCCGCGTTGGCGCCATCCCAGCCGCCGCCCAGGGCGCGTATCAACGCCACGGTGGTGACCGCGCGATTGCCTCGCAACTGCACTGCGGTGCGTTCCACCGTCGCCAGGTTGCGCTGCGCGTCCAGCAAATCGAGATAGCTCGAACGGCCAGCCGAATACAGCTTCTGCGCCAGGTCGGCCGAACGACGCGCCGACACAACGGCATCCTCTATCTGCGCGGTCTGGCCAGCCAGGATGCGCAGGCCCGCCAGGTTGTCTTCCACTTCCGCGAAAGCCACCAGCACGCTCTGACGATACGTGCCCACCGATTCCTCAAGCGCTGCTTCGCTGCGGGTGATATTGGCCTTGTTGCGGCCACCATCGATCAGCGGCATCGACATCAACGCGCCCAGCACCCACGAACGGCTGCTCCACTTGAACACGTCGGCAACGGTATTACCCGAAATGCCGCCGGCGTTGGCGTTCAAGGTCAGCGCCGGGAACATCGCCGATTTGGCGACGCCGATGCGGGCGTTGGCAGCTTCCATCGTGCGCTGCGCCGAAGCGATGTCGGGACGACGCTCCAGCAGCGACGACGGCAAGCCCGCCGGAATCACTGGCAGCAGCGAGGTGTCGAGCAGCGGGCTGGCGCCGGCCGTGTAGCTGGCCGCCGGTTTGCCCAGCAGGACCGCCAGTGCATGCTCGGTCGTCACGCGCTGTCGTTGCAGGCCGATGGCTTCGGCACGCGACGTGGCCAGTTCGGTCTTGGCGCGCGACAGGTCGAATTCGCCGATGTCGCCCAGGTCGAAGCGACGCTGGTTGACCTTGACGTTTTCCTCGCGGGTCTGCACCGTGCGGTTCAACGTCTCCAGTTCGGCGTCGGTGGCGCGCAGACGGAAGTAAGTCTGCGCCACGTCGGCCTGCACCGACAGCAGCACCGAACGATAAGTCGCTTCGACAGAAGCGGCGTCGTTGCGGGCGGCGCTGACGTTCGACGATACACGGCCGAACAGGTCGACCTCGTAGCTAGCCGTCAGGTTGGCGCTGAACGCGTTGCCCGGAGCGACCGGCGTTCCGGCCGGCAGGCCAAGCGCCACGTCGGACTGGCGCTGACGCTGTGCGCCAACGTTGACGCCCACTTGCGGAATGCGGTCCGCCTCGGCGATGCCGGCGATGGCGCGGGCCTGCTTGACGCGGGCCGCGGCCACTGCCAGGTTGGCGTTGGCCCTGGTGGCTTCAGCGATCAGCTCATTGAGAGCCGTATCGTTGAAAGCCAGCCACCACTCGCCGCGCGGTTGCGCTTCGGCGGCCTGCGCCTGTTTCCAGGTGCTGCCGTCGGCGGCGACCTTCACCGGCGCGGGCAGCTGCGATTCCTTGAACGCGACCGGCACGTCCATCGCAGGCTGCTTGAATTCCGGCGCGGCGCATGCGGTCATCAGCAAGGCCGCCAATACGGGCGCCACACCTTTAGCGATCATATGCAGCTTGTTCATATTAATGGGTCCCTTCCAGTTTTACCGCAGCGGCGTCGCCGGCCACGGCAGGTTTTTTCTTCTCCAGGCTCACGGCCAGCTTGCGCAGCAGGACGTAGAACACCGGCGTCAGGAACAGGCCGAAGAAGGTCACGCCCAGCATGCCGGCAAACACCGCCACACCCATCGCATGACGCATTTCCGAACCGGCGCCGTGCGAGAACACCAGCGGCAGTACGCCCATGATGAATGCGATCGACGTCATCAGGATCGGACGCAGACGCAGACGGCAAGCTTCCAGCGCTGCTTCGACGATGCTACGGCCGTGGTGTTCCAGTTCGCGTGCAAACTCCACGATCAGAATCGCGTTCTTCGAGGCCAGGCCAACCAGCACGAACAAGGCAATCTGCGTAAAGACGTTGTTGTCGCCGTGGGTCAGCTTCACACCGAGCAGCGCGCAGAAGATCGACATCGGTACGATCAGGATCACCGCCAGCGGCAGGGTCCAGCTTTCGTATTGAGCGGCCAGCACCAGGAACACCAGCAGTACGCACAGCGGGAACACATACATCATCGTGTTACCGGACAGGATGTCCTGGTACACCAGTTCCGTCCATTCGTAGCCGATACCTTTCGGCAGAACCTCGTTGAGGATCTTGGTCATTTCAGCCTGCGCTTCGCCCGACGACACGCCAGGAGCGGCACCGCCGTTGATCTCCGCAGCCACGTAGGCGTTGTAGCGCTGTACGCGGTCCGGGCCATAGCTGTCCTTGACGCGCATCAGCGACGACAGCGGAATCATCTCGCCCTTGTCGTTGCGGACCTTGAGCTGGGCGATATCTTCAGCGTGCGAACGGAACTGCTGGTCAGCCTGGACGCGCACCTGATAGGTACGGCCGAACTGATTGAAGTCGTTCACATACAGCGAGCCCAGATTGATCTGCAAGGTCTGGTAGATCGTCTGCAGCGGCACGCCCAGTTGCTTGGCCTTGGCGCGGTCGATGTCGGCGAACAGCTGCGGCACGTTGATCTGGTAGCTCGAGAAGACGCCGGCCAGTTTCGGGTTCTGCCATGCTTTCATCTGCACTGCCTGGATCGCCTTGTACAGCGCGTCGTAACCCAGGTTGTCGCGGTCCTCGACCATCACCTTGAAACCACCGGTAGTGCCCAGGCCATTGACCGGCGGCGGTGGCAGCACCATCACGAACGCACCTTCGATGGCGCCCATGCGCTTGTTGATTTCAGCGGCGATGGCTTCAGCCGATTCGCTCTTCTTGGTGCGCTCCTCGAACGGTTTCAGTGGGGTGAACACGATACCGGCGTTAGGCGCATTGGTGAAACCGTTGATCGACAGGCCAGGGAAAGCCACCGAATCAGCCACGCCTGGGATGTCCTTGGCGATGTCCGACATTTTGCGGATCACGGCGTCGGTGCGGTCCAGCGAAGCGGCGTCCGGCAGTTGCGCGAAGCCGATCAGGTACTGCTTGTCCTGCGCAGGAACGAAGCCCGGAGGCACGATCTTGAACATGAAGCCCGCAGCGACAGCCAGCACGGCGTACACGATCAGCGAACCGCCTTTGCGCTTCAACACGCCGGTCACGCCGGTTTCATAGCCATGCGATGCACGGCCGAAGACGCGGTTGAACCAGCCAAAGAAGCGGCCGAAGATCTTGTCCATCACGCGGGTCAGCGCATCTTTCGGTGCGTCGTGTGGACGCAGCAGCACTGCGGCCAGGGCCGGAGCCAGCGTCAGCGAGCTGAATGCGGAGATCACGGTCGAGATGGCGATGGTCAGCGCGAACTGCTTGTAGAACTGGCCGGACAGGCCCGATACGAAAGCGATCGGCACGAACACGGCGCACAGCACCAGCGCGATAGCGATAATCGGACCGCTCACCTCTTTCATCGCCTGGATGGTCGCGTCGTGCGGCGACAGTCCGTTCTGGATGTTGCGCTCAACGTTCTCCACCACCACGATCGCATCATCGACCACGATACCGATGGCCAGCACAAGCCCGAACAGCGACAGCGTGTTGATCGAGAAGCCAAAGCCCAGCATGACGGCGAAGGTACCCACCACCGACACGGGAACGGCCAGCAGCGGGATCACCGATGCGCGCCAGGTTTGCAGGAACACGATCACCACCAGAGCCACCAGAATGATCGCTTCGACCAGGGTGTGGATCACGGCGCGGATCGATTCGCGCACGAATTGGGTCGGGTCATATACAACGCTGTACGTGACGCCTTCCGGGAAATCTTTCGACAGGCGAGCCATCGTCGAACGTACATCGGCCGACAGCTGCAGCGCGTTGGCGTTAGGTGCTTCGAAAATAGGGATCGCCACAGCCGAATTGTTGTTCAGCAGGGAGCGCAGTGCATACGAGTTCGAACCCATCTCCATGCGGGCCACGTCCTTGAGCAGCGTTACCGCGCCGTCGCCGTTGGTCTTCAGGATGATGTTGCCGAATTCTTCTTCGCTTTGCAGGCGGCCTTGCGTGTTCACGGTCAGCTGGAAGTCAGCACCCTTGGTCGGGCCCTGGCCGATCACACCTGCCGCCACTTGCACATTCTGCTCGCGGATCGCGGCGACAACATCGCTGGCGGTCAGGCCGCGCTGCGCCACCTTCTGCGGGTCCAGCCAGATACGCATCGCGTAGTCGCCGGAACCGAACAGCTGCACCTCACCCATGCCGGGCAGGCGGGCCAGTTGGTCCTTGATGTTCAACACTGCATAGTTACGCAGATACAGGTCGTTGTAACGGCCGTTCGGCGATTGCAGGTGGACCACCATGGTCAGGTTGGGCGACGACTTCACGGTGGTCACACCGATCTGACGCACCTCTTCCGGCAGGCGTGGAAGCGCACGCTGGACGCGGTTCTGCACCTGCGTTTCAGCCTGTTCGACGTTGGTGCCGATCTTGAAGGTGACGGTCAGCGCCAGTGCGCCGTCCGAGGTGTTTTGCGAGGACATGTAGAGCATGTTCTCGACGCCGTTGATCTGTTCCTCAAGCGGCGCGGCCACGGTTTCGGCGAGGATCTTCGGATTCGCACCAGGATACTGCGCGCGCACCACCACCGACGGCGGCACCACGTCCGGGTACTCCGAGATCGGCAGCTTGAAGATCGATATCAAGCCGGCGACGAAGATAATGATCGACAGTACAGCCGCAAAAATCGGCTTGTCGACAAAAAATCGAGAGATGTTCATAGTTTTTATTCCTTGGAAGTGCCGGTCTTCGCAACGACCGCCGCTACTTTTTCATCTTTTTTAACTTCGGTTTTCGGCACGTTGGCGGCCAGCGGATCGGAATCCATGGCGACCACGGTCGGCGTGATCGGCGCGCCGGGACGTACCCGCTGCAAGCCGTTGACGACGATCTTCTCGCCCGGTTTCAAACCGTCGCGCACCACGCGCAGGCCGTCGATGGCCGGCCCCAGGACCACAGGGCGGTACTCGGCCTTGTTCTCCTTGTCGACCACGAACACGTATTTGCGGTTCTGGTCCGTGCTGATGGCGCGCTCGTTGATCATCAACGCTTGCTTGGCGCCGGTGGAACCGGCCAGCTGCACGCGGGCGAACAGGCCGGGCACCAGTGCGCCGTCGGTGTTGCTGAAGGTGGCGCGCATGCGCACCGAACCGCTGCGTGGATCGAGCTGGTTGTCGACGAATTCCAGCTTGCCCTCGTGCGGGAAGCCGGTTTCGTTGGCCAGGCCGATCTTGACGGTGGCCGGCTTGCCCTGGTGGGCGGCGGCGCCGACGCGCAGATAGGTGTCTTCATCGCCGTCGAAGGAAGCGTAGATGTGCTCCAGCGAGACCACCGAAGTCAGGACCGCCGAAGCGTCGACCAAGTTACCCAGCGTGATTTCCGCTTTCGACACGCGACCGTTGATCGGCGACGTCACCTGCGTGTAGCTTAGATTCAGCTTGGCCGCTTCGTACAGCGCTTGCGCGGCGCGGGCATCGGCGTCCAGCTGTTTCAGGCTCGATGCCGAGGCGTCGTATTCGCGCTGGGCGATGGCTTTATCGGCCAGCAGTTTTTCGGCGCGGACCAGTTCCACCTTGGCCAGGTCGGCCTTGGCGCGGGCCGAGCCGGCTGCGGCTTCGGCGCGGTTGGCTTCAGCCTGGAACGGACGCGGATCGATGACGAACAGGACTTCGCCCTTCTTCACTTCGCTGCCCGGCTTGAAGTTGATGGCGGTGATGAAGCCGGCCACGCGCGGACGGATCTGCACTTGCTCGATCGCTTCCAGGCGCCCCGAAAACTCCTGGGTCTCGGTGATGGTTTTCTCGACGACCACGGCGGCCGAAATCGGAGGACCACCGGCGGCGGCCGGTGCTTCAGCTGTCTTGCCGGTCGCGTCATCGCAACCGGAGAGGCCGAAAGCGGCCAGTCCCGCCAGCGCCATAGCGGCGGCCAGCGGCCGGGCTACGACGGTGAGTTGTTTAATGGTTTTCATGTTTATTCCCTTTTATATGAAAATAATTAATAGAAATGGCGGCACCGGTTGCCCTCAACGAATTGCGAGAAAACACGGTACTAGCGCCCCTCCGGCAAGCCAGTGGGGACGTGATCACAGATACTGCTTAAAAGTTGGGGAACCCTATTCGGCTGGAGGCGTCTCGGACCGTTCCAGGCCGGCGATAAAACCGGCGATTTCTCCCAGCGCGTAACACTTGCACGCGCATTCGTTGCGCGCCCCGGCTTCGTTCAGGGCCGCGGCTGGCATTCGGTTGACGGTGGTCTTGACACCACAGGCGATCAACTTGGCGCCGTATTGTTCCGCTTCGTCCCGCAGCGGGTCGTCTTCGGCCGACAGGATCAGTGCCGGCGGCAGGTGCTTCAAACGACTCGACTGCAAGGGCGAGGCGTATGGGTGGGTACGGTCGGCTGCATTCGGCAGGTAACCGCGGTAGGCCGCCGCGCAGGCGTCGGCCACGTCCAGCAGTTCCGGCGCGTTCTGCATCTCGCGCATCGACCAGGTGCTCAGGCCCGGATCGAGCATGGGCATCACCAGCATCTGGCCGGCCAGCGCCGGGCCGCCACGGTCGCGCGACATCAGCGCGCAGACGGCCGCCAGATTGGCGCCGGCTTCGATGCCGGCAACGACCATGCGCTTGCCGGTCCAGCCCAGCTTGGCCTTGTGCTTCTTGGCCCAGATCAGCACCGCGTGCGCATCTTCGACGGCGGCCGGGAAAGGCCGCACCGTCGCCAGCGTGTAGGCGGTGGCCAGCACGGCGCTGCCCTGGTTGTCGTCGGCCATGTGGCGCAGGAACATGTCGGCATCTTCCAGGTCGCCGCTATTGAAGCCGCCGGCGTGGAAGAACACGATCAGCGTGTCGCGCTTGCTGCCGGCCTCGCCGCTGGTGTACAGGCGGGCGGCCAACGGGCCTTCCGCACCGCGCACTTCAAGTGCACGGACCTTGATCAGGTCCGACAGCTGCGGCAGCGGCTCGACAGCGGCGCTCATCGCTGCACCGTATCCGATGCGCCGGACAGCATGGCGGTGTCGGCGCAGGCGAGCGTCTCGCCGGCGGCCACCTCGGTCAGGGCACGAACGCCGGTCGCTTCGGCCTTGGCCGCCTGCGAATAGGCATCGGTATAGACCACGCCCGCCAGGGCGACCGAAGTCAGCGCCAGTGCGATCGTTGCAAAAATTCCATTCCGATATTTCATGTTGATCCCCTTTCCTTCTCAGTACTTTCTTGGTGCAGTACAGCAATCATAGACTTGATCTACAATCTGATAAATACCGCAATGTCGAATTGATTGTTCAGGATTCCGAACAATGGGATAAGAAGATGAATAAACTGCAAGCAATGGAAGTATTCGTGCAGGTGGTCGATGCCGGCGGCTTCACGCGTGCGGCCGACAATATGCAGCTGCCCAAGGCTACCGTCTCGACGCTGATCCAGGCGCTGGAGGCGACGCTGTCGGTCAAGCTGCTGCACCGGACCACGCGCCAGGTCAGCGTGACGGCCGACGGCGCGGCCTATTATGAACGCTGCCTGCGCATCCTGTCGGACGTGCGCGAGGCCGAGGAATCGCTGTCGCGCACGCGGCTCAGCCCCAGCGGACGGCTGCGGGTGGACGCGCCCACCGGTCTGGCCAGCGATGTGCTGATCCCCGCCCTGCCCGACTTTTTCACGCGTTATCCGGACATCCAGCTGGAGCTGGGCTGCAGCGACCGCACCATCGACTTGATCGAGGAAGGCGTGGACTGCGCGGTGCGCGGCGGCGTGCTGGGGGATTCCAACCTGATCGCGCGGCGCGTGGGCATCCTGCAGTTCGTCACCTGCGCCACGCCGGATTACCTGGACCGCTACGGTCGGCCGGCGCACCCCGATGAGCTGATGCGCCACCGCTGCGTGAACTATTTTTCGTCCCGCACCGGCAAGCTGTTCGACTGGGACTTCTCGCGCGACGGCCACCGCATACAGGTCGCCCTGCCCGGCCACATCGCCGTCAACGACACCAACGCCTACACGGCGGCCGGCCTGGCGGGACTGGGCATCGTGCAGATGCCGAACTTTATGATGGAGCCCATGCTCAAGGACGGCCGCTTCGAACAGCTGCTGGCCGACTGGAGCAGCGATCCGCTGCCGGTCCACGTGGTCTATCCGCAGAACCGCCACCTGTCGGCCAAGGTGCGGGTGTTTGTCGAATGGGTCGCCGAACTGTTTTCCAACCATCCGGGCATGCGCCTGCCGAAAGCACCGCCGCCGGCGCGCCCGATTCCATTTGAGGTTGCACTATGACTGATATTCACCGCATCGTATTCCTCGACCGCGACAGCGTGATCGCCAACATCCGCAAGCCGTCGTTCGCGCATGAGTGGAGCGAGTATCCGGCCACGACGGCTGCCGACGCCATGCAGCGGCTGCGCGACGCCCGCGCCACCATCGCCATCACCAACAAAGTGCCTTTGCGCGCGGCCGACCTGGCGCAGCTGCCGGACCTGAAGATGATCGCGGTGGCCGCCACCGGCACCGACATCATCGACCTGGCCGCATGCCGCGAGCGCGGCATCGTCGTCTCCAACATCCGCAACTACGCGGTGCACACGCTGCCCGAACACACCTTCGCGCTGATCCTGGCGCTGCGCCGCCAGCTGGTGGCTTACCGCGCCGACATCGAGGCCGGCTTGTGGCAGAAGTCGGACCGATTCTGCCTGTTCGGCCATCCGATCTCCGACCTGGCCGGCAGCCGTCTGGGCCTGCTGGGATATGGGGCGCTGGGCAAATCGGTGGCGCGGATCGCCAAGGCGTTCGGCATGGAGGTGATGGTGCATACGCGCTCGCCGATTCCCGACGCGGCGGCCGACGGCGTGCGCGAAGTGGGCTTCGACGAGCTGCTCGAAACGTCGGATGTACTGAGCCTGCACCTGCCGCTGAACGACAAGACGCGCAACCTGATCAGCGCGAAGGAGCTGATACGTATGAAGCGCAGCGCGCTGCTGATCAACACCGCGCGCGGTGGCCTGGTGGACGAGACTGCGCTGGCCGACGCGCTGCGCAGCGGCGTGATCGCCGGCGCCGGCTTCGACGTGCTGGTGAAGGAGCCGCCGCCGGAGGACAACGTGCTGCTCAATCTTCGGCTGCCGAACTTCATCCTGACGCCGCATTCAGCGTGGGCCAGCTCGCAGGCGATGCAGGTGCTGGTGGATCAGCTGATCGATAACATCGAGGCATGGGTGGCCGGCGCGCCAAAAAATACGCTGGCCTGAAATAGGGACTCACTTGACATGCGCGCGCATCAAGCGCGTGCCGCCGCCCAGCCGCAGGCTGTCGTTGCGGTCGGCGAGATAGCGTTGGCGCAGCTGGTCGGCGCCGTGGTCGGAGACGTCGCCGAAACCCAGCGCGCGCAGCTCGCAGGCCAGCACCTCGGGCGCGAAGTAGGAAATCCAGGGCTCGCCCTCGGCCTCGTACTTCTGCGCGAAGTAGGCCATGCCCATGCGCTCCATCGGGTTGAGCAGCTCCGGCACCACGCCGTAGTCGAACACGATGCCGCTGCCCGACGGCAGGCCGGCGACGAAGGCCAGCGTGTCGAAGACGGCGTCGCTGGTCAGGTACAGCGTCACACCCAGCCAGGAGAAGAACACCGGCTGGTCCAGGCGGCAGCCTGCCGCCGTCAGGGCATCGGCCAGGTCGTCGCGTTCGAAATCGACCGGCACGTAGGCCAACGATGGCGACGGCGGCGCCGCGATGTGGGCCTGCTCCAGCAAGCCGCGCTTCCAGCGCTGGGTGGCGGGATGATCGACCTCGAACACGCGCAGGTCGGCCACCGGATTGCGGTAGGCGTAGGTGTCGAGGCCCGCCCCCAGCACCACGTACTGGCGCACGCCGTGGCGCAGCGCCTGCGCCAGCTCGTCCTCGGCGAAGCGGCTGCGCACGGCCATCGCGGCGCGCAGCACGCGCACCACGCCGGTGTCGAATTTTTGCGGCGCGGCGCGCACCACGGCCTCGTTCTCGGGACCGAGGATGGACAAGGCCAGCGGATCGTCGAACACCAGCGGCGTGTCGATCAACTGGTGGGCGGCGCGCAGCATGGCCACCGCCAAGGCGCTGCGGCTGGCTACGCCCTGCTGCAACAAACCCTTGCCGCCGCTGGCCTGCTTCATGGGTAGCTGCCCGGCAGCAGGATGTTTTTATCGACCTTGGTGACGTCGCGCAGGCCGCAGAAGGCCATCGTCAGATCGAGCTCGTTGCGGATGATGTCCAGGCATTTGCTCACGCCCTGCTCGCCCATCGCGCCCAGGCCGTACAGGAAGGGACGGCCGATGTAGACGCCCTTGGCGCCCAGCGCCAGCGCCTTGATCACGTCCTGGCCGGAACGCACGCCGCCGTCCATGTGGATCTCGATCCGCTGGCCGACCGCGTCGACGATGGCCGGCAGCGCGCCGATCGACGACTGCGCACCATCCAGTTGCCGGCCGCCGTGGTTGGAGACGATCAGCGCATCGGCGCCGCTCTCCACCGCCAGCCGCGCGTCTTCCGCGTCCATGATGCCCTTGATGATCAACTTGCCGCCCCAGCGCTGCTTGATCCACTCGACATCCTTCCACGACAGGCTCAGGTCGAACTGCTGGCTGGTCCACGCCGACAGCGACGACATGTCCGACACCGACGACGCATGGCCGACGATGTTGCCGAAGTTGCGGCGTTTGGTGCCCAGCATGCCCACCACCCAGCGCGGCTTGGTGGCCATGTCGAACATATTGGCGATGGTCAGCTTGGGCGGCGCCGACAGGCCGTTGCGCAAGTCCTTGTGGCGCTGGCCCAGCACCTGCAGGTCCAGCGTCAGCACCAGCGCCGAGCAGCGCGCGGCCTTGGCGCGGTCGATCAGGCGGTTGATGAATTCGCGGTCCTTCATCACGTACAGCTGGAACCAGAACGGCTTGCTGGTGTTGGCGGCGATGTCTTCGATCGAGCAGATGCTCATGGTCGACAAGGTGAACGGCACGCCGAATTTTTCCGCGGCCTTGGCGGCGAGGATCTCGCCATCGGCGTGCTGCATGCCGGTCAGGCCGGTCGGCGCCAGCGCCACCGGCATCGCCACCTCCTGGCCGACCATGGTGCTTTTCAGCGTGCGGTTTTCCAGGTTGACGGCCACGCGCTGGCGGAACTTGATGGCCTGGAAATCGTCGACGTTGGCGCGATAGGTCGATTCGGTCCACGAGCCGGCATCAGCATAATCGTAGAACATGCGCGGCACGCGCTTCTTGGCCAAGACACGCAGGTCTTCAACAGTAGTGATGATGGTCATGCACGCTCCTCGGGGACGATGATCGGACTATCATCGCACGGGGCCCGTGTATCATGGAAGTACTATCAAATAAGGAATTTTTTTGAAATCCAAAACCAACGTCCTCGTCACGCTGGCCGCGGCCGCTTTGCTCGGGGTGTTCGGCTATCGCAGCCTGGCCCGGCAGGTGCAGCCGATCGCGGCCAGCGCCGCGACCTGCACACCGGACTACATCCGCGGCGTCGGTGACGCGATGCAGCGTTCCATCCTGGCCGCCCAATGCGATAAAGCGGCGCGCAAATAAGAAAAAAGGCCTGAAGATCACTCTTCAGGCCTTTCGTCTTACGAATTTTGGTGCGGCTGGCAGGAATTGAACCCACGACCCCTTGGTTCGTAGCCAAGTACTCTATCCAGCTGAGCTACAGCCGCGAAAGACAATATTATAGCAGGGGAAACTCAAATCAAGAAGCCTTGACCAGGGATTTTTTACACCGTATTTTCAGCGTCGCGCGCCAAAGAAAAAAGGCCTGAAGATTACTCTTCAGGCCTTTCATCTTACGAATTTTGGTGCGGCTGGCAGGAATTGAACCCACGACCCCTTGGTTCGTAGCCAAGTACTCTATCCAGCTGAGCTACAGCCGCGAAAAACAAGATTATAACAGCGTTTTCCTGTTTGGCGAAGAATTCCTTGAAGAAATTTTGCAATCAGTTTCAAGGTCTTACACTAATAGCAAAAGGGCCCGAAGATTGCTCTTCAGGCCCTTTCACTTACGAATTTTGGTGCGGCTGGCAGGAATTGAACCCACGACCCCTTGGTTCGTAGCCAAGTACTCTATCCAGCTGAGCTACAGCCGCTTAAGCTACATTATAAAGCATTAATTTCGTTTTGCAAAGTTCGATATTTTCTATCGTTTAGTTTGGTCAAGTGTACGAAACACCGAATCAAGCACTCTGCAAACTGCCTTACTGTATCTCTTTCAACCGGCATGCCGTTCGAAAGAAGCAGCATTATAGGGACACTCCCCCGGCTTGTCCAGCACTCTCTGTCAGGTGCCGAATTCGGCCGCCGCCTTGGCCGACCACAACGCTTCATTGTAGGACGCGTAGGGCACGCCGTAGCAATCGACGTGGCCGCCCTCGCCGACAAACTTGATCCACCAGCCGGCGGCGTCGGCCACGATGGCGATGTCGCCCTGCCGGCACTGGTCCGCTATCTGTTCGTTTTGTTCAAGAACAACAATGTTAATCTTCCTGTGCTTCACCACAGTCGCCATGGCGCCTCCAAATGCGGCACTGCGCCGCGTCACCTGTCAGTGTATATGCAGCGCGACAGAATGCGGGAAAAAACATGGTCATTCCGCTCACAAACCAAGGTTCCTCAAGGCGTGCGAGTGGCTTCATTCATGCCAGTGATCTCGCTCATCATCAGAAAAAATTTGCTTTCGTTTGCGCATTGCAGCATCATTGACCTGTCTCCTCTATTCTCCTCCAAGGAAATAGATTTAGCCCGCTCCTGTAGCGGGCTTTTTTTTTAGTGTACGATGCGGTCAGCTTTGCCTTCCAAGACAAATACAGACAGGTTGCCCCAGCATGACACCACCCACCGCCGTCGCGCCGCCCTCCCCTGACTGGTCGCGCACCGCCCTAGGCGATCCGGCCGGCTGGCCGCTGCCGTTGCGGCTGACGGTGGACATCCTGCTCAATTCCCCCACAGCCATGCTGCTGATGTGGGGCCACGAACAAATCATGGTGTACAACGACGCCTACGCGGCGCTGATCGGCTTGTCGAGCCTGCGTGCGCCCGGCGGCGGCGTGCCGTCAATCCAGCCGGCCCCGTGGAGCTGGAACAGCGCCGCGATCCGCCAGGCCTGGGCCGGCGACAGCGCCAGTTATCGCGGCGTCAGCCTGCCGGCGTGGCGCAACAACGGCGCCGCCCAGTTGCCGCTGGACCTTTACTACACCCCGGTGCGCACCGAGGCCGGCCCGGTGGCCGGCGTGCTGTGCGCGCTGGCGCCAGCCCAGGCCGTGCCGCCGGCCGATGCCGCGCGGCCGCTGCACATCCTGGTGGTCGAGGACAACGCCGACGCCCGCTACCTGGTCTGCGAAACCCTGCGCGCGCTCGGCCATGAGGTGCAGGCCGCCGCCACCGGCGAGGACGCCCTGCCCGAACTGGCGCGGCTGGCCTTCGACGTCCTGTTCACCGACGTCAGCCTGCCCGGCATGTCCGGCGTCGAGCTGGCGCGGCGGGCGCTCAAGCAGGCGCCCACGCTGCAACTGCTGTTCGCCTCCGGCTATGGCGACGAGCTGACCCGCCATCTGGAATTCCCCGCCCAGTCCCTGCAAAAGCCCTACGACATCGAACAGCTGCAAGCCGCGCTGGACCAGGTCGCCCAGCGCATGGCCGCCCGCCCGGGCTGAGCCGTTGCCAACCGTGCGGAGCCACGCCCGGAGATGGAGCTACAATGAAGTCACCATAAACGTCGAGCGTTAGCATGGCGAGCCGGCGGCCACTGCCCGGCGGCAGCCAGTACCGCGGCAGCCCGAAGCCCCACATGAATCTTCCTAACGAGCCCACCGACGCCGTAACGTCCCAGCCCCCGACGCACGACGCCGCGCTCCCTGAAACCGCCAACATCCAGCAGGATCTGCTGGATGCCCGTGAGGCGCTGCGCCAAAGCCAGCTGGAGCTGCGCGCGCTGGCCAATTCCATGCCGCAGCTGGCCTGGATTGCCGAGCAGGACGGCACCAGGATCTGGTACAACCAGCCCTGGTACGCCTACACCGGCACCACCCCCGAACAGATGAGCGGCGACGGCTGGCGCCAGGTCTACGCGCCGGACTGCATCGGCCCCATGCTGGAGCGCTGGGAGCACTCGCGCGCCACCGGCCTGCCGTACGAGCTGGAAGTGCCGATCCGCAGCGCCAGCGGCGAGTTCCGCTGGTTCCTGACGCGCGCCAACCCGGTGCACGACGCCGCCGGCCGCGTGCTGCGCTGGTTCGGCACCAGCACCGACGTCGACCAGGTCAAGCGGGTGCAGGAAGCCCTGCGCGACGAGACCGCCGTGCTGGAGCTGGTCAACCGCACCGGCAACGCGCTGGCCTCGACCCGCGACCTGCATCCACTGCTGCAGGAGGTGACCGACGCCGCCACCCGCATCAGCGGCGCCCGTTTCGGCGCCTTCTTCTATCGCGGCATCGACAGCCATGGCCGCCCGCGCGAACTGCACATGCTGTCAAGCGGCACCCCGGCCAGCTACGCCAACTTCGGCCGCCCGCGCGACGGCACCCTGTCCAGCGCCGAGCTGTGCACCCAGGGCACGGTGCGCAGCGACGACTGGCCGGCCGACGCCCGCTACGGCCGCGACTCGCCCTGCCACCGGCTGCCGGCCGGCCAGCCGCCGGTGCGCAGCTACCTGGCGGTGCCGGTGGCCCTGCGTTCGGGCACGGTGATCGGCTGCCTGTTCTTCGGCCACCCGGAGCCGGCCATGTTCAGCGAGCGCACCGAGCGCATCATCGGCGGCATCGCCGCCCAGGCCGCCGTCGCGATCGACAACGCGCGCCTGTACGACGCCTCGCGGCAGGCGGCCGAGGAGCGCAAGATCCTGCTCGACAGCGAACGCCAGGCGCGCGCCGACGCCGAACGCACCAGCCAGATGAAGGATGAGTTCCTGGCCACGCTGTCGCACGAGCTGCGCACGCCGCTGACGGCCATCCTGGGCTGGGCCCAGGTGCTGCGGCGCGGCAGCCGCGACCAGGCCGACCTGCACCGCGGCCTGCAGACCATCGAGCGCAACGCCCGCGCCCAGGCCCAGCTGATCGAGGACTTGCTGGACATGAGCAGCATCGCCTCCGGCAAGGTGCGGCTGGAAATGCTGTCGCTGGCGCCGGCCGCCATCGTCGCCGCCGCCATCGACACGGTGCGCCCGGCCGCCGAGGCCAAGCAGATCCGCATCGACAGGGATTTCGAGGCCGCGCCCGGCATGGTGGCCGGCGACGCCAACCGCCTGCAGCAGATCGTCTGGAACCTGCTGACCAACGCCCTCAAGTTCACCCCGCCCGGCGGCCGCATCCAGGTGGGCATCCACCGCGAGGGCGACCAGATCGCCGTCACCGTGCGCGACAACGGCATCGGCATCGCGCCCTCCTTCCTCGACCATGTGTTCGAGCGCTTCCGCCAGGCCGACGCCACCACCACCCGCCGCCACGGCGGGCTGGGGCTGGGGCTGGCCATCGTCAAGCACCTGGTGGAGCAGCATGGCGGCACGGTCAGCGCCGCCAGCGACGGCGAAGGCCTGGGCGCCTGCTTCACCGTGCGCCTGCCGCGCCGCCACGGCGGCGCCGCCCCGCCCAGCGGCGGCCTCGACGGCAGCCGCCGCGGCGCCGCGCACGACCTGTCCGGCCTGCAGGTGCTGGTGGTGGACGACGAGGAGGATGCCCGCGAACTGATCAAGCGCATCCTCAACGATTGCAATGCCGACGTGCTGACCGCCGCCACCGCCACGGAGGCGCTGAAGCTGCTGCAACACGCGCGGCCGGACCTGATGCTCAGCGACCTCGGCATGCCGGAGGTGGACGGCTACGGCTTGCTGGACCGGATCCGGGCGCTGGGGCCGGCGCGCGGCGGCGACTTGCCGGCCATCGCGCTGACCGCTTTTGCGCGCTCCGAGGACCGCATCAAGGCGCTGTCGAGCGGCTTCATGGCGCATATCTCCAAGCCGGTCGAGCCCAATGAACTGATCGCCAAGGTGGCGGCCATGGGGGCGGCTCCACGCCACGCCTGAGCGGCGATGTCCGGCATTCAACAACCGTGGCAATTATTTCCATATAGAAATAAATGTGTTCCTACTTGCAGACGCGGCAATGTCCTACAAGCAATCAGCAGTTTGCTTGATAGACTACAAAAATCCCAAAAAGCGGGTACAATTAGTTTCCATGTGGAAATACAGCGTGCATGTGTGCGCCGCAGCACGGACGCATGCGCTAAGATCGTGGGACGATAATTTTTCCGGCCGGAATGGCCAACTTGAGACAGACAGAGACCATTATGCCGAGCCGAGACGAGATCCTGAACGCCAAGATACTGGTGGTGGATGACAGCGCCGACAACGTCGAACTGATGTTGGAGATCCTGCGCGAAGCCGGCTACACCGATGTCGCCTCCACCATGCTGCCGGAACAGGTTTGCCCGCTGCACCGCCAGCACTGCTACGATCTGATCCTGCTGGACCTGCAGATGCCGGGCCTGAACGGCTTCCAGGTCATGAAGGGCCTGAAGGAAATCGAGCAAGGCGGCTACCTGCCGGTGCTGGCGCTGACCGCCCAGCCCAGCTTCAAGATCGCCGCGCTGGAAGCGGGCGCGCGCGACTTCATCAGCAAGCCGTTCGACCTGCTGGAAGTGCACAAGCGCATCCACAACATGCTGGAAGTGCGGCTGCTGTACAAGGAGCTGGCCCAGTACAGCCGCCAGCAGCAGGAGCTGGCGCTGCACGATCCGCTGACCGGCCTGCCCAACCGCCGCCTGCTGGAAGACCGCATCGCCACCGTGCTGCAGCACGCCACGCGCCAGCAGAACAAGGCGGCCGTGATGTACCTGGACCTGGACGGCTTCAAGGCCATCAACGACACCCACGGCCACGCCGCCGGCGACGAGATCCTCAAGATGGTAGCGCAGCGGCTGGTCGGCTGCGCCCGCAAGGAAGACACCGTGGCCCGCGTCGGCGGCGACGAGTTCGTCATCGTCATGGGCAATATCGCGCAGCTGGGCGATACCCAGGAGCCGGCCAGCAAGCTGATCGAGGCGGTCTCCGAACCGTATATCGTCAACGGCCTGACCCTGCGACTGTCGACCAGCATCGGCATCGGCATCTATCCCGACGACGCCGACCAGGTGGCGTCGGTGATCGCGGCGGCCGACAGCGCGCTGTACGAAGCCAAGCGCTCCGGCAAGAACCGCTGCTGCACCGCGCAGACTATGCAACGGCCGCCCCAGCACCACATGATGTCGCCGGCCCCGGCCTGAGCGGCCGCGGCCGGCCGTTCGGCCGCCCCTACGCCGGGTGTCCGGCCTCCTCCATCTTGCCGGCGTGCTGGTGATCGTCACGCGCGTCGACCTTTTCCGGCGCCACCTCGATGCGGGTGACGCCGGCGTCGACCGACACCGGATCGCTGGCCGGGAAGGTCATTTCCAGGCCATCGTCCAGCAGGGTTTCCTTGGCCTGCTCCTGCGGCGTGGCCTGCTCGTGCGCGGCCAGCGTGGTGATCGCGGCGGCCCATTTGACAAACTCCAGTTCGGCCAGCTCGCGCACCGTGTGCACGTTGAAGGCCTGCGCCAGCGCCTTGGCGTCCTTGCCGCTCAGGCCGCGCAGCGCGCTGGTGGGGGCGTCGGCCAGCGCGCGGAAGCTCAGGCCCAGGTACTCTTTATCCACGATAGTGTCGATATTCATGATGCATCCTTTCGGTTGAAGGTACGCCCCCACTGTCGCAGCGCGGGTGGGCGGAGTCTGTACGGAATCGAACACAGTGACCAGCAGGTCTGTTGTCGCGTTCGATTGACGGGGCGTTTTTGACATTCATATAGGCAATTGATATGATGGTTTGGCGTACATTTCTTGCTTCTCTGGCAGCTTCAAGGCCGCGAAGATTTCGCAGTTTTCAGCAGTGTGCAGAGACCCCGTGCCTAAAACCGAAAAACCCAAAATCCTGGTTGTCAACGACGATGCCAACAGCCTGTTCGCGTTGACCAGCCTGCTCACCCAGTGGGCCGAACAGGAATCTTATGAGGTGCTGGCGGCGCGTTCGGGCCAGGAGGCGCTGCGCCAGGTGCTCATGCACGACTTCGCCGTGATCCTGCTCGACGTGAACATGCCCGGCATGGACGGCTTTGAAACGGCCGAGGCGATCCACCAGCGCGCCCGTTCGGCCGACATTCCCATCATCTTCATCACCGCCTTCCTCGCCGACGAGCTCGACCGTTTGAAGGCCTACCAGCGCGGTGCGGTCGACTTCCTGTTCACGCCGGTGATCCCGCAAATCCTGTACGCCAAGGTGGCGGTGTTTGTTGCGCTCGCCACCAAGAACGAAGAGTTGAAAAAGCAGGCGCGCAAGCTGAGCCAGCGCACCACCGAGCTGACCGCCACCAACGAGCGCCTGACGCGCGAGATCGAGGAGCGGCAGTCGGCGGAACGGCAAAACCACGCCAAGGACGAGTTCCTCGCCATGCTGGGCCACGAGCTGCGCAATCCGCTGTCGGCCATCAGCAGCGCGGCCTCGCTGATCGGCCTGCCCGGCGTGTCGGCCGAGGGCGTGACGCGCGCCAAGAAGATCATCCAGCGCCAGAGCCAGCACCTGGGCCGCATCGTCGACGACCTGCTGGACCTGTCGCGCGCGATGTCGGGCAAGATCCTGCTCAGCCGCGTGCCGCTGGACCTGGCCGCGCTCGTGTCGGCCTCGCTGGAAACCTACCGCGCCACCGGCCGCAGCGCCGACTACCAGCTGGTCCATGACCTCGACCAGGGCTGGGTCGACGGCGACCCCACCCGGCTTGAGCAAATCACCAGCAACCTGATCGACAACGCCCTCAAGTACACGCCGGCCGGCGGCCGCATCGAGGTGCGCACCTGGACCGAGAACGACGACGTCGTGCTCAGCGTGCGCGACACCGGCGTCGGCATCGCCGCCGACCTGCTGCCGCATGTGTTCGACGTGTTCGTGCAGGGCGCCAGCACGCTGGACCGCTCGCAGGGCGGCCTGGGCATCGGCCTGTCGCTGGTGCGCCGGCTGGCCGACCTGCACGGCGGCAGCATCGCCGCCGAAAGCAAGGGCCCGGGCGGCGGCAGCACCTTCACGCTGCGCCTGCCGCGCATCGAGCACCAGCAGGCGCCGGCGCCGCTGCCTGTCGAGTCCATCGGCAAGCACGGCATGCCCAGCGTGCTGCTGATCGAGGACAACGACGACGGCCGCGAGATGATGACCATGATGCTCGGCTGTTACGGCTACGAAGTGCACGCGGCGGCCGACGGCCACGAAGGCGTGGCGGCCGCCGTGCGCCATCAGCCGGACGTGGCGCTGATCGACATCGGCCTGCCCGGCATCGACGGCTACGAGGTGGCGCGCCGCCTGCGCGCCGACCCCGCCACGCGCGACATCCGCCTGATCGCGCTGACCGGCTACGGCCTGGCCGAAGACCTGCGGCGCGTGCTGGACGCCGGTTTCGACCGCCATCTGGTCAAGCCGGTGGACATCGACCAGTTGGCCGACGTCATCGGCGGCGGCGTCCCGCTCGCCGTCAAACAGTGAGCATTTGCCAGAGTGCGCCACGACTTGCAAAGCTCGGGTATGATCGCCCCACAAAGTACGTACTAACAGAGAAAACCATGTCCGTCCCGGCACCACAACACCAGCAAGCAGCGCACGGCCAGCAAGACGCCCTGCGCAGCGCCGACCTGAGCGACCTGCTCGGCCACGTCCACACCTGCTGGGACAACGAGCGGCGCTCGCTGTCGCGCCAGCTGCACGACAGCCTCGGCTCGTCGCTGACGGCGCTGACCATGCACCTGGGCCTGCTGATGCAGAAGATGCCGCAGGAGGCAGCGCTGCAAGACCGCGCCGCCCACATGAAGCAGCTGCTGATGCAGATCGTCGAAACCAACCGCCAGATGCAGATCAAGCTGTGGAACGACAAGCTGGAATTCCTCGGCGTGCGGGTGGCGCTGGGCGAGGCGGTCGAGCAGTTCGGCCAGCAGCAGCAGCTGACCGCGCGCTGCAGCCTGCCGGAAGAGGAATTGAATTGCCCGCGCAGCCACGGCATCGTGCTGCTGCACACGCTGGAGGAAGCGCTGCGCAACATCGCCGCCCATGCGCGGGCGTCCGAGGTGGACGTCATCATCGACGACAACGAGGACGAAGTGATGTTGACGGTGAAGGACAACGGTGTCGGCCTGAACCGGCCGGTGGCCGCGCTGCTGGGCCAGATCGGCGGCAAGTTCGGCCTGCGCACCGCGCGCGAACGCGCCGCCTACCTGGGCGGCACGCTGACCCTGTCGAACGGCGCCGAGCGCGGCGTCATCCTGACCATGATCCTGCCCAAGCCGGTGGCCGCCTAGGCCGAATATTTCATCCATTGCGCGACGGCCTGCGGCCGCGCGCAAGCTCCCGCCCCCAACACCTCCACGCGCCAGCGCGATGCCCAGGCGCTCGCCAAAACGTCGCTATCTATGTTGACGTACGGCAACTAATTAGCTTAGACTCCGCTTGCAACTCGTTAATGCATCGTACATATTGCATTAATACCATCCCGGTCTTAGCTATTCCCCCTCAAGATAAACATCACTCTGGAGTATGGTTTATGGAAATCCGAAACAAGAATGCCAAGCTGTTTAATCGCACCGCTGTTGCCGCCGCGCTGCTCGCGTTGACCTCTACCGTTCTCCCGGGTTACGGTGCCGCCGCGACGGTGGGCCCTTTCGCGCATCCAGGTGCTCCGCTCACCCTCTCGGATCTCACGACGCTCAAGGCCAACGTCGACCAAGGCCGGGAGCCTTGGAAGTCCGCCTACAAGCTGTTGGCGAACGATGGCAAGGCCAAGCTCACCTACGTCATGGCGGGGCCGTTTGCGACTGTGGGCCGCGCGCCGGACGTCAATCTCTGGCCATGGCGCAATGACATGGTGGCGGTCTGGAATCTCTCGCGGATGTGGTATTTCACGCGCAACGACGACTACGCCAAGAAGGCGCACGACATCCTGATGGCATGGGCCACCACCCAGACCGCGTTCACGGGCGCCGAGTCGATGCTCGATCTGGGCGACTACGCTTACCAGTTCGTCGGCGCCGCGGACATCCTGCGCGGCACATGGGGCGGGTGGACGGACAACGACACCACCGTGGTGAAGAAGTATTTCAACGATGTGCTGATGCCGGCCTCGAACCCCTACGGCGAAAATCAGTTCGGCGCCGCCAACAAGGGCGCGCTGGCCCTCGTCGCGCTCGGCTTGATGGCCATCTTCAACGACGACACCGCAATGCTGGACCAGGTCGTCTACCAGACCCGCACGCTGGCCCACATCGGCCTGCGCAACTCCAACGACCTGGGCATGCTCGGCGACTCGCTGCGCGACCAGGGGCACGCCCACGGGCAGCTCAGGTCGCTGACCATGCTGGCCGAGGCGCTCTGGAAGCAAGGCATCGACGTCTATTCCGATTTTGACAACCGCCTGCTGGCGGCCGGTGAATATTTCGCGCGGGTGAACGAGCTCGTGCCCACGACCGCCCTGCCGTTTGGCACCACCGATGCCTACTACCTCACCGACACGACCAACCGCGGGTGGTCGGGCTGGGGCGGCGGCAACGTGGTGCTCAACCAGATTTATAGCGCCTACGTCCTTCGCAAAGGCATGCAGGCACCCTATATCGCTCAACGGCGCCTGTGGATGCCGGTGGACGGCAACAGCTTCATGTTCCTGAAGGACACCGACACCTCGACCGCTGCGCCGGCGCCGGCGCTCGCCCTTCCCTCCACCGCCTCCCTCACGTCGGGACTGACCAATATCGATATCGGCGGCGCCACCCCGGGCGGAACGTCCAGCTACGCCAACGGTATATGGACCGTGGTGGGCGCGGGCGCCGACAACTGGGGCACCAGCGACAGCAGCCACTTCAGCTACAAGGCGCTCACCGGCGACGGCGCCATCATCGCGAAGGTCGAGGCTATCCAGAACACCAGTCCGTACGCAAAGGCGGGCGTGATGATGCGCACCAGCCTGGCCCAGGGCGCTCCCCGCGCCACCATGGTGGTCACCAACCAGATCAGGGTCGAACAGAACATGCCGAATCTCGCGGTGTACGGCGGCACGAACTACGGGAACAAGGCCCTCGCCATCGCGAACAACGTGCCGTCGTACTGGGTGAAGCTCGAGCGTATCGGCAACATGATCACCGGCTACCTTTCTCCCGATGGCACCAACTGGGCCGCCACCGACGTCGGCCGCATCAACGGCCCGCTGCCCGACACCATCTATGTCGGCCTGACGGTCGTCTCGCACGCCAACGGCACGCTCAACACCTCCACCTTCAGCAATGTCCAGATCACCGGCGGCGACGGTGGCGCGCCGAGCGTCATCCCCGCCGCGCCCGCCGCGCTGTACGCCGAGCCGGGCGATGGCGCCGTGCCGCTGCGCTGGCAGCAGTCCGCCGGCGCCACCAGCTACACGGTCATGCGCTCGACCTCCAGCGGCGGTCCCTACTCGACCATCGCGATGGACATCACGGATGGCAGCTACACGGACCAGTCGGTGACCAACGGCACGACCTACTACTACACCGTCACCGCGACCAGCTCCGCCGGCACCAGCGTTGCGTCTCCCGAGGACAGCGCCACGCCGGCACACCCGCTGGTCAACGTCGCCACCGGCGGCGCCGCCAACGACAGCAGGAACAACCCGGCCAACGCCGGATACGCCTTCGACAAAAACTCGGCGACGGAATGGTTCTACACGGGCGTGACGGGGTGGCTGCAGTATGACCTCGGCCACACGGAGATCGTCCAGCGCTACACGCTCATCAGCTCCACCGACCTGGTCCCGCGCGATCCGAAGGACTGGCAGTTCCAGGGCTCCAACGACGGCCTGGCCTGGACCACGCTCGACACGCAAAGCGGTCAGGCCTTCAGCGGCCGCAACCAGCTGAAGGACTACACGATCGCGAGTCCGGCCGCCTATCGCTACTACCGGCTCAACATCACGGCCAATAACGGCGACACCACCTTTACGGATCTCGCCGAATTGGGATTGTTCGCCGCCAAGCCGTAACAAGCCGGGCTAGTGCAGCTTGACCAGTGGCGTGCTTCGCTTGATCAGGAAGCGCGCCAGCGCCAGCAAGGCGGTGCGCACCGTGCCGAGCACGGCACGGTGATGCATCAGGTGCAGGCTGACATACATCAGCCGCGCCACCAGGCCGTCGACAAACCAGCTCAATCCCTTGAGCGATCCCATCAGGCTGCCCACCGTCGTGGTCTGGCCGAACGACACCAGCGAACCATAGTCGCGGTAGACGTACGGCCGCGCCGGCGCCGGCTTGCCCTGGTGCAGGCGCATGAAGGTGTCCGCCAGATAGCTGGCTTGCTGATGGGCGGCCTGCGCGCGCGGCGGCACCAGCTTGCCGTCCGGCCCGTTGCAGGCGGCGCAATCGCCCAGCGCGTAGATGCCGGGATGGCCGCGCACCTGCAGATGATCGTCAACGTCGAGCTGGCCCGACTTCACGGTCGGCAGGCCCAGCTGCGTCAGCCATTCCGGCGCCTTGATGCCGGCCGCCCACACCACCAGCTGCGCCGGGTAGACGGTGTCACCGGCCGTCACCGCGTCGGCGGCAATGGCGGTTACGCGCGTGCCGGTCACCACGGTCACGGCGCGCTCGTGCAACAGCGTCAGCGCGGCCGAGGCCACCTTGTCCGGCAGCGGCGCCAGGATGCGCGGCGCGCCTTCCAGCAGCGTGATGCGCACGTCGCGCTCGGCGCGCAGTTGAGGAAAATCGTACACCGTGTAGACACCGCTGGCCTCGCGCAGCTCGGCCGCCAGCTCGACGCCGGTGGCGCCGCCGCCGATGATGACGATGTCGACGCCGGCCTCGGGATGCGTGCTTTTCCGCCGCCCGGCCTGGGTCAGCAGCTTGAGCAGCGTCAGGCGGAAGCGCTCGGCGTCTTCGGTGGCATTCAGGGAGATGGTGTGCTCGGCCGCGCCGGGCACGCCGAAATAATTGGAGACGCTGCCGACCGCCAGCACCAGCGCGTCGTAGCCGACGCGGCGCTCCGGCAGCAGCTGTTCGCGCTGGCCGTTGTCGTTGCTGTAGATGGGGCCGACCGTCAGCTGATGATCTGCTGCGGCCAGCGCCTGCATCGGCCCGTACACGAAGGTGAAGCCGTTGTCATGCGCCAGCATCTGGTAGGACAGGCCTTCCTGATGCACGTCCAGCGTGCCGGCCGCCACTTCGTGCAGCGACGGCTTCCAGATGTGGAACTGCCGGCTGTCGACCAGTGCGACGGCCTGCGGCCCCAGCTTGCGGCCAAGTTTGCAGGCGAGCTCCAGCCCGCCTGCCCCGCCGCCTACAATCACGATTTTGCTGTGCAAACCTGACTCCTGTGGGCGGCGGCCTGCGCCGCGTGATTAGTCCTTGCCGTGGCCGTTGCCGTGACCGTTGCCATGGCCCCGACCGTGGTCGTGGTCGTCGTCGCGACGGTCATCGCGGCGGTCATCGCGGCGATCGTCACGGTCGTCGCGGCGGCCTTCGCCATGACGCTCGCGATAGCGCGGCGCGTACTGGTTCTGGTACCAGCCATCATCGACAAAATACACGCGCTGGCCGCAGGCGCGATACTCGGCGCAATGCTTGTCCCAGTGCTTGGCGTGGCCCGGCGGCACACGCAGGTAGATCGGCGCGGTCTCGACGTAGCGCACCGGACGCTGGACGATCACCGGCTCGCGGTAGATCACCTGCGGCTGCGGGAAATCGCCGATATCGATGCGGCCGTAAAAGCCCGGCTGGCCGATGTTGATGGATACGCCGACATCGCTGGCGAAGGCTGCGGAGGACACCGCCAACAGGCTGGCGGCAAGGATCTTGGCTTTCATGATGGCCTTCTTTTCTTGTAATCGTGGCTGAGCGAACTTGCTCAATTGAAATAATAACAGAGCCATGCCTGACTATCCGTACGCTAGCGTACACAAAAGGCCATAATGGCTCACCAAAGTTGCGCCAGCGGCAACACCACGCCGCTGAAGAAAGCCCAATCCGGCGAGGCACGGTTCAGGCCGTGGGCCGCGCCGAAGTCCATGGTCAACCGCTTGCTGGGGCTGTAGCTGAACGCCACCAGCACCTGCGCGGTGCTGGCCGCGCCGCTGCGGCGGGTGCCGGACCATTCGCCGGTGGCGCCCCAGCGCTCGTTGATCGGGGTCGAGAACGAGGCCGACAAGCCGGTCTGCACCCGGCCGGTGCCGGCGTCATAGGCGCCCAGGCGGGTGGCGTTGAGGTTGGCGTCCATGTGGACGCTGCCCATGTCCTGGCTGTAGATGCCGTTCAGGCTGTAGTCGGCGCGGCCGCTGCCGATGCTGTCCTTGGCGGTGGGCGCCTTGGCGCCCAGCTCCAGGCCCAGCGCGCTGGCCTCGCTCAGCACGAAGGCGCGCTTCAGCACGAACTGCGTGTCGCCGATGCCGCGTGCGCGGCCGCCGTCACCGTCCGGCGTCGACACCAAGCCTTCGCCGACCAGCACCACACCCCACTGCTCGTTAAAGCCCAGCTTGAGCGCGTACGGCAGGCTGTTGCGGCGGCCGTCGTCGGATTTGCTGCTCAAACCGCCCAGTTCCAGCTCCAGCTGACCGGCCGCCGGCAACTGCGCCGGACTGGAAACGGAGGGGCGGTAAGGCGTGATCGGCGGGCCATCATCGGCCAGGCAAAACAGCGGCAACAGGCAGAGCGCGGCGGCAAGCGGAGTTTTCATAGCGTTTCCTTGATAAGCGATACCACCAGCGTAGCACGTAGCTTGCCGAAGAGAAAACACCCATGCTAGAATAATCGTTCGAGTCCTAACTATTAGCAGGTAAATGGTATGTCTTCTATCGAAGAGCGTTTCTCCGCCGCGCTGCACGGCACCGCCCGCGCCTGGCGTCTGGCCATCGACCGCCGCCTCAAACACCTGGGCATCAGCCAGGCCAGCTGGATGGCGATCGCCTACACCGCCAAGGAAAGCGAACCGCCATCGCAGACCCGGCTGGCAGCGCGCGTCGGCGTCGAAGACCCGACCATGGTCGCCACCATCGACCGCCTGGTCAAAGCCGGCTACATGCTGCGCACGCCGTCCGAGACCGACCGCCGCGTCAAGCTGGTCAGCCTGACCGAGCAAGGCAAGGCGATCTACCAGACCGTCTGGACCGAAGCCTCGGCCGTGCGGCTGGAACTGCTGGGCGGCACCGATCCGGCGCTGCTGCGCATCGTCACCGAATTCCTGGAGACGATGCTGACCGATCTCGAAACGCGCCTATGAGCCCGGCCGGAGCCGATATCAACCGCCCCATGATCACCCTGTCGATCATGCTGGCGACCATCATCCAGGCGCTCGACGGCACCATCGCCAACGTCGCGCTGCCGCACATGCAGGGCAGCCTGTCGGCCTCGCAGGACCAGATCACCTGGGTGCTGACCTCCTTCATCGTGGCCGCCGCCATCGCCACGCCGCTGACCGGCTGGCTGTGCGACCGCTACGGCCAGAAGAACATCTTCCTCACCGCGGTGGCCGGCTTCACGGCGGCCTCGGTGCTGTGCGGGCTATCGGGCTCGCTGGCGGAGATCGTCGCCGCGCGCCTGCTGCAGGGCGTGTTCGGCGCGGCGCTGGTGCCGCTGTCGCAAGCCACCCTGCTCGACATCAATCCGCGCGAAAAGCATGGCTCGGCCATGGCCGTGTGGGGCATGGGCGTGATGATCGGCCCCATCCTCGGCCCCACGCTGGGCGGCTGGCTCACCGACAGCTACAACTGGCGCTGGGTATTCTTCATCAACGTGCCGGTGGGCGCGCTGGCGTTCTACGGCATCTGGCGCTACATCCGTCCGGTCCCGGGCGCGCGCAAGATGACGTTCGACGCCTTCGGCTTCGCCACCCTCAGCCTGTCGATCGGCGCGCTGCAAATGCTGCTCGACCGCGGTGAACAGAACGACTGGTTCGCCGCCCGGGAGACGTGGGTGGAAGCGATCGTGCTGGCGTTGAGCTTCGCTTATTTCGCGGCGCACACCGCGCTGCGGCCGGCCGGCAAATCGTTCTTCGACTACCGGCTGCTGAAGAACGCCAACTACGTCAGCGGTCTGCTGTTCATCTTCATCGTCGGCCTGGTGCTATTCGCCACGCGCGCGCTGACGCCGTCGATGCTGCAAAGCCTGATGGGCTACCCGGCCGCCGTCGCCGGCCTGGTGACGGCGCCCAGCGGCATCGGCACCATGATCGCGATGATGGTGGTGGGCCGGCTGGTGGGCAAGTTCGACCTGCGCCTGCTGCTGGGCGTGGGCTTCGCCATCACCGCCTTCTCGCTGTGGCAGATGACGCGCTACACGCTGGTGCTGTCGCGCAGCGATATCGTCTGGCCGGGCGTCATCCAGGGCCTGGGCCTGGGGCTGGTGTTCGTGCCGCTGAGCGCCGCCACCTTCGCCACGCTGTCGCCGGAGATGCGGGCCGAAGGCACGGCCATCTACAGCCTGATACGCAATATCGGCAGCTCGATCGGCATCGCCATGGTGCAGACGCTGCTGGTGCGGAACACGCAGGCCATGCACGCCACGCTGACGGAGAAGATCACCACCGTCAATCCATCGCTGCTGGACAACCTGGCCACGCCGGAAGCGGCGGCCGCCCTGAATGGCGAGATCACCCGCCAAGCCTCGATGATCTCGTACGTGGACGACTTCTGGCTGATGATGATTTTGACGCTGTGCGTGATACCGCTGCTGCTGTTGATACGCCCGCCCGCCAAACAGGCCGCGCCGGCCGTCGACCACGCGGCGATGGAGTGATGATGAAACGATTGGAGCCTCAAGTGAAAAAAACCGCCTTGCTGCTGGCTGCCGCCCTGGCGCTGGCCGGCTGCGCCCACATCACACCGGACCAGCACCCGCTGGCCAGGCGCGACATCGCCAGCGCCGAACTGTCGTCCGACATCAAGCTGTCCAAGGAAGGCTGGCCCGGCGCGCAGTGGTGGACCGCCTACCATGACGAGCAACTGAACGCGCTGATCCAGCAGGCGCTGGCCGCCGGCCCGTCGCTGGAAGTGGCTGCCGCGCAGATCGGCAGCGCGCGCTCGGCGCTGTCGCGCACCGCCGCCGACCTGGGGCTGGACGTCAATGGCTACGCCGGCGCCAACCGCCAACGCTACTCCGGCACCGGCCTGTTCCCGGCGCCGATAGGCGGCGCATGGTTCACGGCCGAGACCTTGCGCCTGGACGCCCGCTACAACTTCGACTGGTGGGGCAGGAACCGCGCGCAGGTCGCCGCCGCCGTCGGCGAATTGAACGCCGGCCGCGCCGAATACGCCGAAGCGGAGCGCGCGCTGGCATCGTCCATCGCACAAAGCTACTTCCGCCTGCAAGGCGCGTGGGCACGCCTGGCCAACACTGAACAGCTGGCGGCCACCCAGACGGCGCTGGTGCAGGACAAGGCCAAACGCATCGCCGGCGGCCTGGCCACCAGCGACGAGCAGCGCGCCGCCGAATCGGAACTGAGCCTGATCCGCAAGCAGCAGGCGCAGCTCAAGGCCGACATCGGCCGCGAACGCGAAGCCCTGCGCGCCCTGATCGGCGCCGACAGCAGCGCGCTGGCCGACCTCAAGCCGCAACCACTGGGCAACGCTGCACACGCCCTGCCCGCCCGCCTCGGCATGGACCTGCTGGCGCGCCGCCCGGATCTGCAGGCCGCGCGCTGGAAGCTGGAAGCCTCGCTCAGCAAGATCGACGCGGCCAAGGCGGCGTTCTATCCGGACGTGAACCTGACCGGCTCCATCGGCCTGGACACGGTCAGGCTGGAGAACCTGCTGCAAGCGGCCAGCCGCACGCTCTACATCGGGCCAACGCTGACGCTGCCGCTGTTCGACAGCCGCCGCCTCGACGCGCAGCTCGACAGCGCCCGCACCGGCCGCAACGAACGCATCGCCGAGTACAACCAGGCGGTGGTCGACGCCGTGCGCGATGTGGCGCAGGACGGCGTGCAATTGCAAGGCATCGAACAGCAGATCGTGCAGCAGGCGGCGGCCACCAGCGCGGCGCGCGCGCAGATGGCGTCGGCGCAGGCACGGCTCGATCGCGGCCTCGCCGGCCGCGCCAGCGTGCTGTCCGCGCAACTGGCGCTGCTCAAGCAGCAGGATGCCGACCTCTATCTGCAGCAAGTGCAGCTGCTGGCCGAAGTGGCCTTGACGAACGCGCTGGGCGGCGGCTACCGCGAAGAAGCGCCCACCGCCACCGCCTCCAAATAAAAACGGGAATCCATCATGAGCACTGACATCACCAAACCCAACGACAGCAAGCGCAAGACCGTGCTGGCCGCGATCACGCTGCTGTTCCTCGCCGCCGGCGCGGCCTACGCGGTCTACTACAAGGCCGTGCTGTCGAAGGAGCAGCGGACCGACAACGCCTACGTCGGCGGCAACCTGGTCAACCTGTCGTCGCAGGTGACCGGCAACGTCACCGAAATCCGCGCCGACGAAACGCAGATGGTGCAAGCCGGCGCCACGCTGATCAAGCTCGATCCGGCCGATGCCGACATCGCGCTGAGCCAGGCCGAGGCCCGCCTCGGCACGGCGGTCCGCCAGCAACGCCAGCGCTACGCCGACGTCGCGCAGTACCAGGCCACCGTCGCACTGCGCAAGCTGCAATTGAAAACCGCAGAAGACGACCTGGCGCGCCGCAAGCCGCTGGCGGCCGACCACACCGTATCGGGCGAGGAAGTCGACCACGCGCGCCAGGCCGTGGACAACGCGCGCGCCGCGATCGCGGTGGCGCTCAAGCAGGCCGAGGCCGCGCAGGCCGGCGTGGCGGGCGTGCCGGCGGCCCAGCATCCGGCGGTGCAGGCGGCCAAGGCGGACTACGTGCAGGCGTGGCTGGCGGCGCGCCGCAACACCATCGTCGCGCCGGTGTCAGGCTATGTGGCCAAGCGCAGCGTGCAGATCGGCGCGCGCGCCACGCCGGGCACCTCGCTGATGGCCATCGTGCCGCTGGACCAGCTGTGGGTGGACGCCAACTTCAAGGAATCGGAGCTGCGCGACATCCGCGTCGGCCAGGGCGCAAAGATCGAGGCCGATATGTATGGCAGCAAAGTGGAATTCCACGGCAAGGTGGTGGGACTGTCGGCCGGCACGGGCAGCGCGTTCTCGCTGCTGCCGGCGCAGAACGCCAGCGGCAACTGGATCAAGGTGGTGCAGCGCCTGCCGGTGCGCATCGCGCTCGATCCCAAGGAGCTGGCCGAGCATCCGCTGCGCATCGGCCTGTCGACCACGGTGACGGTGGACATCAGCAAGACCGACGGCCCGATGCTGGGTGCGGCGATGCCGCAGGCGCCGGTCTACAGCACGCAGGCGCTGACGCAGCCGCTGCAACAAGCCGCCACCGCCGCCGACGCCATCATCGCCCGCAACCTCTAACCCCACCGCAGTCATTCCCGCGCAGGCGGGAATCCATAGAACGCTGCCGCACCAGGCTCAGTATGGATTCCCGCCTGCGCGGGAATGACGTTATTTGCGCAGCTCGGCGTCGAGCTGGCGGATCGCCGCCTGCGCCTGGGTGATCACGCGATCGGCGATGCGCTGGCGCATGCCGGGCACGCGGCCCGCCGCTTCGGCTTCCAGCAGCAAAGGCGTCAGCAGTTGCAGCGCGGAGTCATGGAAGCCCTGGGCCACCAGATCCAGCTGCGCATTGAAACTCAGCTCCGCCGCTTGCAACTGCTTGCGCAGCTCAGCTTCGAAGGCGGCGCGCTTATCGCGGATCTCGGTGCGCTTACGCTTGCCGCCATCCGTAAACCATTTGAACGCGCCCGCCAACAGCACCGCGCCGCCGACAAACGGCGCCACCGGCGCCACCACCGGCAGCACCACCGCCGCGCCGATCAGATAAGCCGCCGTGCCAGTGCCGGCCGCCACCACCGCCCCGCTCATCAAGGTGACATTGGCCGCCGTATCGACGCTGTTGACGATGCGCGTGCCTATCCTCAGGCGCGGCATCAGCTTGGCCAGCGTCGAATGGTGCTGACGCTGGAACACCGACGACTGATTCAAGCGCATCGCCTGCTGGAACAGCCGCAAGTCCTCCTGCAACAGATGCAGCGACTGCTCCTTGCGCCGCACGATGCGGTCCAGCCGCCGCTCCATCTCCTGGCCGAACTGCTGGCGTCCCATGCTGGCCCACACATCCTCATCCTTCCACTGGTCGGTGTTGAGGCGATCGGTGATCGCCAGTTCGATGGCATTGCCGGCATCGTGCACGGCGTCGTCGATTTCCTCCAGCAGCAGGCGGCGTTCGTAGGCGATGCGCTGGTCCACCAATGTCAGGCGCTGCAGCACCTGGTTTTTCAGATCGTTGGCGGCGCTGGCCAGGGTGGCGGCCATGGCCTCGCCCACCGACAGCATGCGCGCCTGCTCCAGATAGGCGCTGATATCCTGCGCGATGGCGGCGGTGGTGCTGCCCACCAGCTCCCGCAACTGGCCATGATCGATGTCGCCGGACTGGAAATTGCGCGCGTGTTCGACCAGCACCGGCTGCCCCGCATGACGGCCGAAATCGGCCACGGCATCGGCCAGCGAACGGCCGCGCACCAGCCGGCGCGCCTGCTCGCCCAGGCTGGCGAGGATGCCGCGTTCCTCGGCCTGCGGCAGGCGGTTCAGGTCTTCGGGCGACAGCCGGGCCGACAAGGCCTTGGCCAGCCGTTGCGCCAGCCCACGGGCATCGGAACCATGCAGGGCCAGAAGCGGGATGGTCATGCCGAGTGCGTTTTCACGCGCGGCCTGGTCGATGCCGGCGCTGCTGCGGCTCAGGGCGTTGAATGCCCAGTCGACGTCGACGCCCGATTCGATGGCGTTCAACACCAGCGCGGTGAAGACGGCGGAGGATTTGCCGTCGCCGGCGATGTCGGTGACGGCGGCGAACTGGGCCAGCGTCAGGCTGCCCTCGTTGCCAGCGATGGCGCCCACCGCGCGCGCATAGGCAGAGCTGAAACTCTGGTCGCTGGACATGTGCTCGTCCAGCGAGCGCACGTTGACCACATGGGTATCGCCTGGAGTACCGTGCTGATTGTTCACACCTGCTCCGCTTCGTAAATAATGCTGTTATTGCATTCTAACTGAAGCGGCTCGATCGCTGCGTGAGCAGGCGAACGGCTAGAAGCGGAAGTAGTCAAGCCTGCACCACCTCGGTCGACAGGATCAACGTTTCCTTGATCTCCTCCATCACGACATAACTTTTCGACTGCGCCGCGCCCGGCAGGCTGAGCAGCATATCGCCCAGCAGCTTGCGGTACTCGGCCATTTCATGAATGCGCGCCTTGATCAGGTAATCGAAATCGCCCGACACCAGATGGCACTCCTGCACCTCGGGAATCCGCAGCACCTCGCGCCGGAACTGCTCGAACACCGGCCCCGACTTCTGGTTCAGCGTGATCTCCACGAACACCAGCAACTTCGCCCCCAGCGCTGGCGGATCGATGCGCGCGTGGTAGCCGGTGATCACCCCGTCCCGCTCCATGCGCTTGACCCGCTCGATGGCCGGCGTGATCGACAAGCCCACCTGCTCGCTCAAGTCCTTCATCGAGATGCGCCCATCCTCCTGCAGGATGCGCAATATCTTTCTGTCCAGTTTGTCCAGGCTGCGGACCGATTCTTTTTGAATTCGCATGAAAATCCACTGAATATATCAAGTTATACAGTAACAAATACTAGTGATACAAGCATACCATAGCGGAATATCTGGTATGGCTAAATAATCGGGAGACTGTATGCGCGTAGTGATCTTGGGTAGCGGTGTTATCGGCGTCACCAGCGCCTACTATCTGGCGCAGGCCGGCCACGATGTGACCGTGCTCGACCGTCAACCCGGCCCCGCGCTGGAAACCAGCTTCGCCAACGCCGGCCAGATCTCCCCCGGCTACGCCTCCCCCTGGGCCGCGCCCGGCATCCCGCTCAAAGCCATGAAATGGATGCTGCAACGCCACGCTCCGCTGTCGATCACGCCGGACGGCACGCTGTTCCAGCTGCAATGGATGTGGCAGATGCTGCAGAACTGCAATACCGAACGCTACGCCGTCAACAAGGAACGCATGGTGCGCCTGGCTGAATACAGCCGCGACTGCTTCAAGGCCCTGCGCGCCGCCACCGGAATCGCATACGAAGGTCGCCAGCAAGGCACCACCCAGCTGTTCCGCACCCAGAAACAACTGGACGACGCCGCCAAGGACATCCAGGTGCTGCAGGAAACCGGCGTGCCCTACGAGCTGCTGAACCGCGAACAACTGGTCGCCGCCGAACCCGGCCTGGACCAGAACAAGCTGGTCGGCGGCCTGCGCCTGCCCAACGATGAAACCGGTGACTGCCAGCTGTTCACCACCCGCCTGACCGCGATGGCCGAGCAGCTGGGCGTCAAGTTCCGCTACGGCGTCGACATCACCGGCTTGGTCACAGACGCGCGGTCCGACGCCATCGCCGGCGTGCAGTGCGGCGCCGAGCTGGTGACGGCCGACTCCTACGTGGTCGCGCTGGGCGCCTACTCGACCACGCTGCTGAAGGACCTGGTCAAGATTCCGGTCTACCCGCTGAAGGGCTACTCGATCACCGTGCCGATCGTGAACGCCGGCGCCGCGCCGGTCTCCACCATTCTGGACGAGACCTACAAGATCGCCGTGACCCGCTTCGACGACCGCATCCGCGTCGGCGGCATGGCCGAGATCGCCGGCTTCAACCTGAACCTGAACCCCCGCCGCCGCGAGACGCTGGAAATGGTGGTCAACGACCTGTTCCCCGGCGCCGGCGACACCGCCGCCGCCAGCTTCTGGACCGGCCTGCGTCCGATGACGCCGGACGGCACCCCGGTGGTCGGCCGCACCGGCCTGCGCAACCTGTTCATCAACACCGGCCACGGCACGCTGGGCTGGACCATGTCCTGCGGCTCGGCCCAGCTGCTGTCCGACCTGATTTCGGCGCGCCGCCCCGCCATCCTGGCGGACGACCTCTCGGTCAGCCGCTACCAGCGCGACAGCGCCACGCGCCGTCCGCAGTTCGCCAACGCCTGACGCACCCCGCTTTTCCCCGCGCGCGGCGCCCGTGAAGGCGCCGCGCGCGCCTCCCTGCTGCGTTCCGCGCCCCGCCGAATCCCTGATACTGTGGCATTGTCGCCTCCTCCCTGCGCCTGCAATCCAAGATGGCGTTGAGATTGGGGCCGCGCATGCGTATAATTTTGATCATGAATAAACTCGAAGCATTCGGCCATATCGCGGCGCTGGCCATCCGCGGTGAACTGGTTTTCCCGACCAGTGTCAATGCGGCACTCCGCGTTCAACTCGCACTCGACGATCCGGAATGCCCGGTCGACAAGGCCATCAGCCTGGTGCTCGCGGAACCCATCCTGGCCGCACGCACCGTTGCCATCGCCAACTCGGCGATGTTCAACCGCTCCGGCGCGCCAATGATCACCAACGTGCGCGGCGCCATCATGCGCATCGGTTACCAGAACCTGTTCGCGCTGGCCGCCGCCATGGTGGTGCGCCAGTTCGGCGCCAAGATCGCCGACCCCGACCTGCGCTACAAGGCGGAAAAGCTGTGGGACCACACCATCGCCGTGGCGGCGCTGTCGCGCATCATCGCGCGCCAGGTCACCGGCGTGAATCCGGACACCGCGCTGTTCGCCGCCATCGTGCATGAGGTAGGCGGCTTCTACCTGCTGTCGCGCGCCGACGAATTCCCCGGCCTGCTGGAAGAGGATCCTGAAAACTGGCACTCGGCCAGCGAGGAGATCATCACCCGCGAAGTGATGCGCAAGCTGTGCATCCCGGAGCCGGTGGCCGAAGCCATCGAAGGCCTGCGCGACAGCTTCATGTCGATCCCGCCGGACACCCTGCTCGACACGCTGCTGCTGGCCAATCACCTGACGCCGGTGAAATCGCCGCTGCAGGAAGCGCAGCGCGACCTGCCGCCGCACTCCGACTCGGCCATCGACCTGTTCATCGACGAGCAGAAGCTGGAAGCCATGCTGGCCGAAGCCAGGATCGACGCCATCGAGATGAACGCCGCGCTGCTGGTCTGAAGTTCAACCCGACTTCAACTCAGCGATTGGCATAACCGGAACGGAACGGCTTGCGGCTGCCGTCGGGCGCATACACATAGCGGTCGACGGCGCCGATATCCGCGCCATACACATGCACGCCGACCGACACCCGGTCATCATAAGCGTTGCGCACTTCATGGATGTCGCCCAGGGTGGGCGACACCGCGTTCACCTCTCCCGCCCGCAACAGTAAGGGCGCGCCGTCCAACACCAGTGCCCCGCCCTCGTCGTAGCGCCAGGCCTGCGCCACCTCCGCGCCGCGCAGGATACCGGCCAGGCCCCACACCGTGTGATCGTGCAGCGGCGTGCGCTGGCCCGGTCCCCACACAAAGCTGGCGACCGAATAGCGCAACGCGGGATCGAGATATAGCAGGTACTGCCGGTAGAACTGCGGATGCGGCTGCGCCAGCGCATCGGCCAGCCAGTCGTCGTGCGCCAGCAAGGCGCGCAGCAGCGCCCCGCCCTGCGCCACGATGTCGGCTTCGGCCGGACCGCGCGCCAGCAGCAGGTCCATGCCATCGACAAAGCGCCGCAGGCGCGGCGGCAGATCCGGTAGTTGCATGCTTTCTCCGGCCGAGGATATATCACCCCATCTTAACGTAATTTGCTATTCTGATGCCCGCGACCATCACGGAGAATTGAATGCAGAATGCGCCACTGTCCTACGGTTCCGACTCATCGGGTCTGGTTTGCGGCTACCTGTTCGGCCGCGCGCCCGACAGCAAGGGCCTGCCGCTGGACGCCGACGCCGCCTGCCAGTGGCTGGCCGTGCGCGAGCAGCATCCGCAGGAATTCATCTGGCTGCACTACAACCTCGCCAACACCGCCAGCGAGAAATGGCTGCACGAGCACACCGCGCTGCCGGAGGAATTCTATGAGAGTCTGCACGAAGGCCCGCGCTCGACCCGCATCGAAATGGCCGACAACACGCTGATCGCCGTGGTCAACGACGTGCTGCACGATTTTTCGTTCGAGCCGTCCGACATCTCCACGTTGTGGCTGAGCGTCGACCGGCAGATCGTCATCAGCGCGCGGCGCAAGCCGCTGAAGGCGGTCGACGGCCTGCGCAACGCGGTGCGTAACGGCGAGCCGATACGCTCGTCGGTGGAACTGCTGATCCACCTGCTGCGCGACCAGGCCGACGCGCTCATCAAGATCGTCCGCAACGCCATCAGCACCGTCGACGAGATCGAGGACAATCTGCTGGCCGGCAAACTGAAGACCAAGCGCGCCAGCCTGGGCGCGCTGCGGCGCGTGCTGGTCCGCCTGCAACGGCTGCTGGCGCCGGAACCTGCGGCGCTGTTCCGATTGCTGCAACGGCCACCGGCCTGGGTGGCCGAACTGGACGCGCAGGAGCTGCGGCAGTCGACCGAGGAGTTCTCGATGGTGCTGGCCGACATGGCCTCGCTGCAGGAGCGCATCAAGCTGATACAGGAAGAGATCGCGGCGCTGGTCAACGAAGGCAATAACCACAGCCTGTTCGTGCTGACCATCGTCACGGTGCTGGCCCTGCCGATCAACATCATCGCCGGCCTGCTGGGCATGAACGTCGGCGGCATCCCGCTGGCGCAGGACCCGGAAGGTTTCTGGCTGGTGGTGGCGATCGTCGCCAGCTTCACCGTGATCGCCGGCTGGCTGGCCTTCCGCCGCCAGCGCGAGGTGTCGTGAGCGGAGACCATGCATAAACTCAGCAATCGCTTCAACTACCTGCGCGGAATGGAAGCCCTGGCTGCCGTCGTGCTGCCGATTACTTTTATCCTGGATTGGCGCAAGTCCGCAATGGATGTGCATTGGCCGCTTGGACTGTCGGCGCTGTTCACGGTCAGTTATCTGCTGGTGCAGGGTGCCCTGTATTGGCAACTGAAGCACAGCGCCTTGTCAGCGTCGGCCCCATTGCCGGGCTACTTTGACCGGCTGTTCAACGCGTTCAAGGCATCCAATCTTGTGCTGCTCGGCGGCATGGCGCTCGGATTCGCTGTCCAGATAGCGGGCGCCGGGTGGAGCACGCGATTGGCATGGCCCCTCGGAATTTTCCTGTTCGCCGTGCTTGAGCATATTAACTATTACCATTACCAGCTCATGTACGACACATCCGCGTCGGTGCGTTACGTGCTGCGCAATCGCCGCCTTCGCAAAGCTGCACTCGGTGTCGACTTGAGTCGGCGTGCAGGCCGGAGTGCGTAAGCTCGTGGTTAAATACATAGTTAGAAAAATCGCTTCGGGGCTATTATTCTTGGCAGCTTTGAGCAGTGCTGCATTAGCAACTGATTTTCAACATCTTGAAACAAGATTCGGAAAAATCAGCGCCATTAACGGCCCAGAGAAAGTCTCCATTCGCTATCGAGACAAAGTCATACTGACGACTGAGGCAGACGGAGCTAGTCTGTCCCGCATAACTTCAGATACCGGCAACGAATACGTCATCGTGAACTTTTCACAAGGCGGTCTCAACTGCCGTGGCTTCTTTCAAATAGTAGAGCTTTCATCGAGTGGAGCCGCCAAGGTTTCCCAAGAATTTGGGGAATGTTTTGAGCTTGGCGGCGCGGGCTTCCTTGCGGCTGATCCAGTAGTGCATCTTAAACGGGCCATTGACGGCAATCCTGTTGAAATGGTGAGTTTCCTTTGGCGGGGCGGAGCGATTAGTAAGATTTTCGAATCTACCGATAGTTGTCGCTCACTGGACTTTTCAGCGACGACCGTTGCCAAAAAAGTCAATTCCAATATGGAAAAGCAGGTCGGCGGCGCGGGGAGATTGCAGTTCTATTCGGCGCCCAGCGACACCTGTGCAAAGAATGGTGTGTTCGTTCTTTCGGGAGACAGGCTCATGTCGTCACTGAGATTTGAAGACTTTGCATACGTGACGTACACAAATCCAAAGACCGCTAAGCAGGCTAAAGGATGGGTGCATGCCGATCGGCTCTCTCCTGCAGAAAAGTGACCGTCCGCAACGGAGAGACTTCAGTCAAGGTGACAAAGCGTGAACCTTTCGCATGAGCAAGATGCTATCCTGATCACAGCCGGCCGGATTCGGCCAAGAGCTGACCTACAATCGCATGCATATACGTCCACATCGTCTTTGAACGCTGAAAATTGAACGGTGACGTGTGAGAATTGAAGAGTATGTTTTCTTTGTTCGCGGCGCTATCATGTGGCTCTGCTCGTAGAACCATTGAAAGTAAAGATGATGCGATTTCAACCGAACCGTGCGCCCCTTGTTTCCGTAGCCGCTTCCATTGTCGGTATCGCACTGGTCGCCAATGCCGTATTTTTGGTTCCGAGCGGCCAGCTGGGCCACGCCCTGATGGGCGCTGGCCTAGGCCTATATTGCTGCATCTGGGCCCTCGTCCCCTACGGCGACTTCTTCCGCGTTGCGCGTATGCCGGTCCGTCTCGACGACAGCGCGGAGCGCAATGCCTACGCCAAGTTGTTTCCTCCTCGCCTGCTGCCAGCAATGTGGTTGTCGATGGCTCTGATGTTCGGCGGGTTTGTCTATAACGTGGTTGGCGTTTTTAGCTGAGCGCTGCTTTAACCTCGTTCGCTATCGGCCAGAAGCGGACCTCGAAATTTATGAAATTATCGTTCCTTTCATTGCGCTCGCTACTAAGGGAATTGCTCGTTTTTTGGGCTAAGAAGTCAGCAAACGGAAGCTGACATTTTTTGCGAATATTTAGAAATGACAATAGCAGTTCCAATATTATGACGACGTCTTCATCTGCATCCAATCCAGAGAATGGTAGTTTTGAAGTTAGATTCCTGAACTCCCGTCGAGTATCGTTGATTTTGGGGCGCGTTCAAGTTGATGACGGAGTTTTTCCCTTTACGGTGGCTCCGAACTGTGTTATTGATCGCGCCACTAACGAAGAACGAGACGCGCTAAAGGCGTTGCTGAGTAGTCGGCGCCCTAGCAGCCAGTTTGAAACTCCGTACTTGCAATACGAATACGATAAAGTAACTGTAGTTTCAAATGAAAATCAATCGAGCTGGCATTGGACTCAATTGGACGCCAAAGATTGGCGCTACTATGTAATTCGCACTCCCTCAGCCGGCTCTACGAGCCATTGGATTGGCTATGCCTCGGAACTATGTGACACTCCGTTCAACAATCAAGGGCTTCATATTGATAGCTATGGGGGAGCAGGATGGCATGATCAGCTTCTAAACATGATGCACTCTTCCGCAGGGATAGAAAAAGGTGTTGTACTGACTCCTGAATCGTTGTTGCAAGTGACCAAGGTGTACGCTGCGATTGCTAACCTCCTTGGGCCCGATAGACGACCAGGAACTCACTCAGTAATAGAACACGCCCTGCAAAGATTGTGGTTGCTCAATGCTCAATCCTCTGAAACCTTGTTTGAAGTTCTGGGACTCTTCGCGATTATCGAATCACTTATAACTCACAAGCCGATTGACAAGGGCGACTCCATTAATCATCAAATTACAACTAAAGTTGCACTACTGTCCCGCACGTTTGATCAACCAATCCCGTATGATGCTTATTTCGGAAATACGTCTCCGAAGAAGGTTTGGGATAAGCTATATGGTTATCGTAGCGCCGTCGCGCACGGTTCCATTCTGACCTTTGAGGGCGAGTTTACGATCTTGCGCAACTCAAGTCATGCGAATGAATTTTTGAGAAAAGTCACGCATTCACTTTTAAGAAATAGCCTGAATGAACCTGAGCTTTATGAGGATATCCGCGCTTGCTGAATGGTGTTAGCGGAGCCTGTAGCAGGATTTAGGCAACAGTTCCAATTTCCAAATTGGCCCTGAATTTGTCAGCGCTTCTCAAGGTCCGAGATGGGGCGGAAGCAGCCTACCAGCCGACGCGTCGTATGAATCCAAGTCGGAGCTAGCACACATAAGGAGAGTGAATGAACGGACCATCCCCCGATAACCCACATCCAATGGCTGGCTTCCCGCAAGTCTGCTACATCAAGAACACGGTCAACAATCCCAACATCGTCATCGGCGACTACACCTACTACGATGACCCTGACGACTCGGAAAACTTCGAACGCAACGTGCTGTATCACTTCCCCTTCATCGGCGACAAGCTAGTGATCGGCAAATTCTGCGCGCTGGCGCGTGGCGTCAAGTTCATCATGAACGGCGCCAATCACAAGCTGTCCGGCATCTCGACCTACCCGTTCCAGATCTTCGGCAACGGCTGGGAGCAAGTCATGCCGGCGCCAGGCGAACTGCCGTACAAGGGCGACACGGTGATCGGCAACGATGTGTGGATAGGCTACGACGTGCTGATCATGCCCGGCGTGACCATCGGCGACGGCGCCATCATCTCATCGCGCTCGGTGGTGACGGCCGACGTCGCGCCATACACTGTCGTCGGCGGCAATCCGGCCAGGCAGATAAAGGAGCGCTTTGCGCCCGACGTGGCGGCGCGCTTGCAGGCGATCGCGTGGTGGGACTGGCCGGTCGAACATATCACAACCAACCTGGCCTTTATCGTGGCCGGCGATGTCGAACTGCTGGCGCGTCTGGCACCGCATTCCTGAAGCGCCAGGCGCGCGTCCCGCCGTAGGCCGCGAACAGCACGCCCATCGCCAGCGCGATCAGGTTGTCGCGGCGGTAGCTGCTCCGCACCGTGTCCAGGCTGGAGACCTCCTTGCCTCCGACCGTGACGCCGTAGACCGCATAGAACCGCCCCGGCAAAAAACTCGGACTACTAACCTGCTCCGGATGGTAACGCACCTTGATCGGATAAGCCTCGGCATCGTGAATCGCCGCGCGCAGGCGCTGGTCCGAGTCTCCCTTAACGAACAACACGAACTGGCGCGACTCACCGTCCAGCGTGAAATACAGGCCGCCCTGCGCTGCCTGCGACCAGGCCACGCGGCCGCTGGCCGTCTCCAGTTGACCGGCGTCGGGGAAGTGGCGCTCCAACGCGACGAACAGCAGCATCAAGCCGATGCCGAGCAGCAGAAAAAAGTACGCGCCGCGCTGGCTGGCAAACCAATTCTTCATCGTGATTCTGTGTATGAGTGATGTCGCATCATAGCGCAACGATGTATAGTTAAGGTTCTTGCAAGCCGAAAAACCGATAACGTGCGCATTCAACTGAGAGAAAAAATCATCCGCGTCTGTAACGACAAGATCGCGCAAAAGGGTGAGACGGTGGGACTGTCCTTCTACGCCTTCTTCGCCAACAAGAACGACGACCCGGAGCTGCTGATGGAAGCGGCCGAATGGTGGATACGCAAGCACAAACTCGATCACTTCGAGAAGGCCGTCAAGATCCGCACCGTGGTCGAACAGCAGCAATAGCCGCCATGCAGATCGACCACCTGTTCATCCGCTTCGACCACGGCGCGCAAGACCAGACCCACGATTGCCGTCCCAGCCTGCCGCTAGTGCTGCACCACTGAGTTTATAAACATTTTTGTTTACTTATTAGTGGCGTCCGCTTACAGTATCGATACTCGCTACTTTGATCGCCGACCATGAAAACACCCCTGCTGATAGGCGCCGCCTGCCTGCTGGCCCTGCTCTCGACGATAGGCGCATCGCTGCCCTATCCCATCCTGCCGCCGCTGTTCGCCGCCGGCGTCAGCAACGGCCTGAACCAGTTCCTCGGCCTGCCGCCCAAGCTGCTGTTCGGTCTCGCGCTCACCATCAATCCACTGGGGCTGCTGATCGGCTCCGCGCTGCTCGGCCCCATGTCCGACCGCTACGGCCGCCGCCCGGTACTGCTGATCACCGCCGTCGGCGCCGCAATCGGCCACGCAGCCACCGCCTGTGCGCTGCTGCTGGAATCCTACCCGCTGTTCATCGTCGCCCGCTTCGTCACTGGTCTGCTGGAAGGTAACGGCTCGGTCGCGCGCGCCATGCTGGCCGACCGCCTGGACGGCGACCTGCGCCGCAAAGCGCTGTCGTGGCTGAACGGCGCCTTCTACATGGGCTGGCTGGCCGGTCCGCTGGTGGCCGGCGTCACGCTGGCGTGGGGCCTCACGGTGCCGTTCTGGATCGCGATGGCGGCGCTGCTGCTGGTGGCGCTGCTGGTGGCCGCGGTACTGCCGAACGAGGCGCCCTCGCTGGCGACCACCTCGTGGTGGCAAGTGGCGCGCGACCGCCATTCGCTCAACCTGCTGCGCGAGCCGGATTTGCGCAACCTGTTCATCGTCACGCTGGCCTACACCTGTGGCGTAACAGCGTTCTACGAATTCTATCCACTGTGGCTGGTCGAAGTACCAGGCTACGGCGCGCGCGGCATAGCCTGGACCACCGCCGCCATGTGCGCAGTGATGACCACCACCACCATGTTCGCCGGCCGTCCCTTCAAAGGAGAGCCGCTGCTGCGGGCGCGCCGCTTCGCATTGATCACCGCCTCGCTGATCGCGCTGCTCGCGGCCAGCAACGCGTGGATCGGCATCGCCGCCATCATCCTGTACGGCATACCGCATTCGATCTACAACGCCATCGTTCCCAACTGGTGCGCCGAGCGCTTCGGCGCGCACGGACAAGGCGCCGTCATGGGCCTGATCTCCACCACCTTCTGCCTGGCCAATATCATCATGGCCTTGATCGGCGCGGTCCTGACCCTGATCGACACGCGTTTGATCCTGGCGCTGGGCGCGGCGCTGACGGCGTGGTCGGCCTGGCGCATGCAGACCTGGCACGCCAGCATGGCCCGCAGTGACCGCGACAAGCTCGAAGGGGCGCTGCAATGAACACCGCCGAACACACGCTGTTCCTGCTCAAGACGCGCGGCCCGCAAACCGCGCAGCAGCTGGCAGGCCTGCTCAACCTGACCTCGATGGGCGCGCGCAAGCAGCTCGAATCGTGGCAGGAAAAAGGCATGGTGACGTACGAGGAAGTGGCCGACAAGCCAGGCCGCCCGTCGCGCCGCTGGCTGCTGACCGAGGCCGGCCACGCGCGCTTCCCCGACCGCCACGCCGACCTGACGCTGCAGCTGATCGACCAGGTGCGCGGCCTGTTCGGCGAAGCCGGTCTCGATAAATTGATCGGCGCACGCGAAGCGGCCAGCGAGCAGCAATACCGCCAGCACCTGCAAGCATCCGGCACACTGCCGCAGCGGGTGCAAGCGCTGGTCCAGGCGCGCAGCACCGAAGGCTATATGGCCGAAATCGAAACCCGCGACGACGGCAGCATGCTGCTGATCGAGAACCACTGTCCGATCTGCGCCGCCGCCCGCCAATGCCAGAAGTTCTGCCGCTCGGAGCTGGACGTGTTCCAGCGCGTGCTTGGCCCCGAATGTTCGGTGGGCCGCGTCGAGCACATGCTCAACGGGGCGCGCCGCTGCGTCTATGTGATCAAGCCACTGTAGGTTCCAGCAGCGCGGCCATGAGGCGCGCCGGCGCCTGATCCTGCAGCAATTGCCGCAGCTGCTCCGGCGGCAGCGGACGGCTGAACAGATAGCCCTGCATCTCGTCGCAGCCGTTCCGGCGCAGGAAGGCTTGCTGCTGCTCGGTCTCCACGCCCTCGGCGATCACGCGCAGGCGCAGACGGTGCGCCAAGTCGATGATGGAGCTGGCGATGGCCTCATCGCCCTCGCTCACGCCCAGGTCGCGCACAAACGATTTGTCGATTTTCAGAGTGCTGATCGGGAACGACTTCAGCGCCGACAGGCTGGAATAGCCGGTGCCGAAATCGTCGATCGCCAGCGACACGCCCATCGCCCGCACTTCCGCCATCTTGTCCACGGCCTGCTGCAGGTCGCGCATGATGACGCCTTCGGTCACTTCCAGCTCCAGCCATTCGGCCGCCAGGCCGCTGTCGGCCAACGCCAGCGCCACGCGCTGCACCAGCCCCTGCTCTTCGAACTGGCGCGGCGAGACGTTGACGGAAACCCGCAGCGGCGGCAGGCCGGCGTCCTGCCAGGCGCGGTTCTGGCGGCAGGCGGTCTGCAACACCCACTCGCCCAGTGCGATGATCATCCCGCTTTCCTCGGCCAGCGGGATGAAGCGGTCCGGCCCGATGCGGCCGTGATGCGGATGCTCCCAGCGCACCAGCGCCTCCACGCCGAAAATGCGGCCCGTATGCAGGTCGACCTTGGGCTGGTACTCCAGGCGGAACTGGCCTTCGTCCAGCGCGCCGCGCAAGCCTTCCAGCAGCACCAGCTTCTCTTCGATGCAGGCGTTCATTTCGCGGGTGTAGAACTGGCAGTTGTTCTTGCCCAGGTCCTTGGCGCGGTACATGGCGGCGTCGGCGTGCATCAGCAGCGTTTCGGCGTCGTCGCCGTCGTTGGGATAGACCGCCACGCCGATGCTGCAGCTGACCTGCACTTCCTGCCCGTTCAGCGTGATCGACTTGAGCACCGCCTCGCGCACCCGCTCCAGCACCGGCGCGGCGAGCTCGCTGTGGCGCGGCTCGTTCAGCACCAGCACGAATTCATCGCCGCCGAAACGGCCCACGGTGTCGCCGGCGCGCAGGCAGGCGCCCATGCGCGCGGCCACCACTTTCAGCAGCTCGTCGCCGGCGTTGTGTCCCAGGCCGTCGTTGACCAGCTTGAAGCCATCAAGATCGATGAAGGCCACCAGCACCGAGCCGCCGCTGCGGCTGGCCTGGGCGATGGTCATGTCGAGCCGGTCGGCGATCAGGCTGCGGTTGGGCAGCCCGGTCAGCGCATCGTGGTGTGCCAGGTGCAGCATGCGCTCCTCGGCCAGTTTGCGTTCGCTGATGTCGCGCACAATGGCCACCAGCCCGCCCTCCACCGGCACCACCTGCTGGTGCAGCCAGCGCGCTCGCAGTTCCGGGATATTGCTTTCCCATTCCTGTTCATGCACGCCACCTACCCGCGTCACGTGCACCAGGTGCTCGAACATGCCGTTGTCGCGCGCCTGCGGCATCAGGCCGCACAAAGTCATCAGGCGCAGCCGCTCCTTGCTGTAGCCCGTCATTTTCTCCGCCCGCGAGTTGGCGTCGACGAACACGAAGTCGATGATCTCGCCGCCGATGTTGCGTACTTCGCGCAGGACGAAGAAGGCGTCCAGGCTGGCCGCGGACGCCGCCGCATAGGTCTCCTGCGCGCGCCGCATGCGGGCGCGGTTGCGCGCGCCCTGCCAGGACCATAGCCACAGCAAGGCGGTGCTGAGCACCAGCACCGCGCTGGCGACCGAAGCCTCCCAGGTTTTCTCGCGGCGCTGACGTTCGAAGCCGGCCATCTGCTCCCGCTCCGCCAGGCCGACCACCACGTTCAGCGCGACGCCATGCAGCTCGCGCATGCCGCTGTAGCGGCGCACGCCGTCGATGGCGCTGATCTGCTCCGTCACCACCTCCATGTGCTGGCCGAAGGACAGTTTGTCGCCGATGCGCAGCGAGCGCACCACGCCGTCGCTGCCCACCAGCCCCAGCATGCCGTGTTCGCCGAGGCGGCTGCGCTCATAGCTGCTGGTGAAGTAGGCGGGATCGGTTTCGACGATGACGATGCCGGCGAAATTGCCCGCTTCGTCGTCCAGCCGTCGCGTGAAGTGCAAATGCCATTCGGTGTTGGCGGCGTCGCGCGTGGCCTGGCTGACGAAGGTGACGCCGCTGTCGCGCTCCTGGTGGAACTTGAAGTAGTTTTGATCGGCCACCGAAATCGGCAGCGCCTTGGGATTGCTGGCGACGGTGAGGCCGTTGCGGTCGACGATGCTGACCACGAACACAACGCCCGGCGGCAGCAAGCCTTCACGGCCCAGCTCCGGCAGCGCGCCCAGCGCGCCCTTGCGTTCGACCGCGTACTTGAGCACGCGCAGCGTCTGGTCTATGCCGTCCAGGCTGCGCGCCACCTGCGCCTCGTAAGTGCCCATCAACTCGCGCAGCGAATCGGTGGCGGCTTCGCGCGCGTGCGCTTGCTCGGCGTCGATCTCGTGGAAGGTCACCACCCAGATCGCCACCAGCAGCAGCAAGGCAAACAAGGGCAGCGAGACATGCGTGTCCAGTCCGCGCCGCAGCCAGCGGTTACGCAGGGTCTCTTTGCGGGCGCGCATCGTCATCGCGTCACCAGCACGGCCTTGACGCTGGAATCCAGCGCGGCGCGGTCGATATAGCCGATCATCGACGGATTCTCAGCCACCATCTTGCGCACGGCGATGCTGTTGTCCAGCTCACGCGGCGGCTGGCCGCGGCCGGTGAACACCATCTTGGTCCAGTAAGCCTTCATCAGCGCCGGCGACTTGGCCGCCACCTTGTTGTAGAACTCATCGCGCAGCGGGCTGCCGACCGGCAGGTCCAGCGCCATCGCTTCCTCGCCGCCGGGGAAGCGGCCGGTCTGCGCCAGGAAGATGTCGGCCACCTGGTCGGGGCGCAGTACCGATAAGGGATTGCGGGCCGAGACGATGACGACCAGTTCGGCCGCGCCGGCGCCGGTGCACGCCAGCACCAGCAGCAACAGGGAGATCAGGCGGAGGATAGACATGTCATCCCCTTCAGAACACAAAGTCGACCGACGCGCTCATCACGCTGATCGGATGGCCGGACTGGAAGCCCGGCTGCACGTTGATGAAGGTGCCGTTCGAACCTTGCCGCGGCGTGAGGCGGTCGTACTGCAGCTTGAGCGCGTAGTTGGCGCGCAGGTCCCAGCGCATGCCGACGGTGATGCTGCGCTGCTGCGGAATGGCGTCCAGCAGCTGGTTCAAGCCGGCGTTCAGCTGGGCGCCGGCGCCGGCCAGCGGTGGCGGCATGCCACGCAGGTCCAGCCCCGCGCTACGGGTCGGCATATTGGCGCGCGACACGGCGTAGCCGAGGTACGGCGTCAGGTCGCCGAAACGATAGCCACCGCTGATGTAGGCGACGGTCTTGTCGCCCAGGTAGGAGCGGGCATTCATGCGCCCTACTTCGCCCATCAGGAACCAGACGCCGGGGTCGTAGCTGGCGCCCAGCGAGACGACGTCGGCGCGCTTGGCGTCGACATCGTAGCGTGCCGTCAGCGCCGCGCCCTGCGGTCCGAACTGGTTCATGCCGGCGAACAGATCGCCCGCCAGGTTGAGCGACAGCTCGGCGCTCATCGCACTGGCGCGCACGGTCAGCGCGCCGCTGGTGGTGGTGTTGGACAGGCCGGTCAGCGCGCGCGCCACGGCGTGCGCCTGGGGCGCGACGCGGATGTCGTTATGGCCGAAGAAAACCTGGGTGACATTGTTGGTGCCGGCCGCGCTCCAGCGGTAGCTGGCGTCGATACCGTCGCTATTGCTGATCGGGATGGCGCCGTACACCTCGACCGGCGGCCGCACCCACGGCAAGGCATAACCGGCCTTGCGGTAGTCGCCGGCCAGGAACAGCGGCAGCGCGATACGCCCCACGCGCAGGCTCAGGTCCGGCGTGGCCTGGTACTTGATGTTGGCCCATTCGACCATCGGCGCATAACCGTTTTGCAGCGTACGCTCGGACAGCACCTGCAGTACCGCCGACCAGTGGCTGTCCAGGTTCAGGCCCAGTTGCATGCCCACGCGGCTATCCACCGTGGCGCTCCATTCGTGGCTGGCGCCGGCGTTGCCTGGATTGAGGACGTTGCCGGTGAAGTCGGACTGGCTGTCATTGCTGTGCACAAGACCCAGCGTGCCGTAGCCGCCGAAGGTCCAGCGTGGCGCGCCGGCGCTGTCGTCGGCCTGCGCCATGGCGCAGGACAGCAGCGTCAAGGTGAAAACCAGCGAGGCCCTGGTGGCGCGCAGCGGTGAAAAATCAACGGTCATTCGTGGTTCCTGTCCTGTCTAACGTTACATGCAGTGTGTTCTGCCAAGTGCACCGTGTTCAGGACGCGAAAAGACGCGGGCGCCGTCCGCAAGCGCGGGCGGTCGTGCTCAACAAGGTGGGGATGTAGGTACTTTATACTGCCGTACGGCAACTGTCGATGGATTAGAGCACAACACCAAAAAATCTATCGAAAAACCACGTATTTGAATAAACAAATGCTAATAGAGATGCTATTTAAGCAGCGAATATATTGTCTCGTTGCTCAGCTTGCGGATGTGATCACACCCCTTCGGCGTCCTTGAACACGGCATCGACAAAGTCGACGAACACCTTGACCCGGGCGGCGCGCTGCTGCCGCTGCGGATACAGCACCGATACGTCCGGCCCTGGCGCCTGCCATTCTTCCAGCAGCGGTACCAGCGCTCCGCTGCGCAGCGGCTCGATCAGCGACACCGACAGGTGCTGCACCACGCCTGCCCCGCGCACCGCCGTCTCGATCAGCGATTCCACGTGGTCCATCGCCACCGCGCCGCGCGGGGTAGCGGTGAAGGGCTGGCCGTCCTGCTGGAAGGTCCACGGCCGCAGTTGGCGAGCCTTGGGATAGACGAAGTTCAGGCAGGGGAAATCGTTCAGGTCATCGGGATGCTGCGGCCGGCCGTGGCGCTCGATGAACTCCGGCGAGGCGCAGCAGATATAGCGATTCTTGAAAACGCTACGCGCCACCAGGCCGGAATCGGGCAGCTCGCCGATGCGCAGCATCACGTCCACGCCCTCGTCCACCATATCGATCAGCCGGTCGCTGGCAGTCAGGCGCACACTGAGCTCGGGATACGCGGCCAGGAAGCGCGGCAGCGCCGGCGCCACGAACTGGCGCGCCAGGATGCCCGGCATGTCGACCCGCAGGGTGCCGCGTGGCGCCTGGTGGGCGTCGTTCATGCTGCCTTCCAGCTCCTCCATTTCGTCCAGCAGACGGCGCGCCTGCTCGACGCAGCGCCGGCCCTCATCGGTCAACGACATGCTGCGCGTGGTGCGGTTCAACAGCTTGACGCCGAAGTGCGTTTCCAGCACACCGATCTGGTGGGTCACCGACGATGTCGAGATCCCCAGATTGGAAGCCGCACGGCTGAAGCCTCCGGCATCGACGACGGCGCAAAAAACCTTGAGGGCATCCAGACGGTCCACGTTTTCTCCTTGTTCTGGGCTGATTATCCACGATTCCGGGATACTGAATGCGGCGCTGCCCACTTTTTCCCGCCACCGCCAGGTCGCAGAATAGCTCCATCAACCAATCACCAAGGAGCCGCGCCATGAACACCATGCAAGCCGTCGTACTGAACGCCTTTGATACTCCCCTGTCGGACCAGCGCATCGCCCGGCCGGTCGCCAGCGCCGGCCAGGTGCTGGTGCGCGTGATCGCCAGCGGCGTCAATCCGCTCGACACCAAGATCGCCGCCGGCAAGGCCGACCACGCCCAAGTCCAGTTGCCCGCAGTGCTGGGCATCGACATCGCAGGCATCGTCGACAGCGTCGGCGACGGCGTGCAGGGATTTGCCGTCGGCGACCGCGTCTTCGGCATGACGGGCGGCATAGGCGGCGTGCAAGGCTCGCTGGCGCAGTACGCCGCGGTGGACGCCCAACTGCTGGCGCACATGCCGTCGCAGCTGACGATGCGCGAGGCGGCCGCCCTGCCGCTGATCTTCATCACGGCATGGGAAGGCCTGGTTGACCGCGCACGCGTCGCACCCGGAATGAAAGTGCTGGTGCACGGCGGCGCCGGCGGCGTTGGCCACATGGCGGTACAGCTGGCGAAGGCGCGCGGCGCGCAGGTCTACGCCACCGGCAGCGCCGGCCAACGCGAGGCCATCGAAAAAATGGGCGCGACCTTCATCGACTACCAGAGCACCAGCGTCGAGCAATACGTTCAGCAGTACACCGACGGCGAAGGTTACGACGTGGTCTACGACACGGTAGGCGGCGCCACGCTGGACGCCTCGTTCCGCGCAGCGCGCCAGTACGGCGGCCATGTGGTGAGCTGCCTGGGCTGGGGTACGCATGCGCTGGCGCCGCTGTCGTTCCGCGCCGCGACGTATTCCGGCGTCTTCACGCTGCTGCCGCTATTGTCCGGCAAAGGCCGCGCGCATCACGGCGCGATCATGAAGGAAGCCAGCGCGTTGGCCGCCGCCGGCAAATTGAAAGTGGCGCTGGATGCAGGCGTCTACACGCTGGATGCAGCCAGCGTCACCGCCGCCCACGTGGCGCTGACCGAAGGCACGGCACGCGGCAAGGTGGTGGTGCAGGTCGCTGAAGTTTAAGGCTTGAGTGGGCGGTTTCATCGCAGCCAATTGACATCCAACGAGACATCCCCAACTATACGGGGATGCGCAAACCGCCCACCGCCGCCGACCTGTGGCAAGACTTCCACCCCGCTGTGGCGGCATGGTTTCGCTCGGCCTTCCCGGCGGCAACAGAGGCTCAGCGGCGCGCCTGGCCGCTGATCCAGGGCGGGCGGCCGACGCTGATCGCCGCGCCTACCGGGTCCGGCAAGACGCTGACCGCCTTCCTGGCCGCCATCGACGCGCTGGTGGCCGAAAGCGCCGGCGCGCCACTGCCCGACGAATTGCGGGTACTGTATGTGTCGCCGCTGAAGGCGCTGTCCAACGATATCCGCCTCAATTTGCTGGCGCCGCTGGAAGGTATCAGCCGCGAACTGGCCGCGATGGGGCTGGCCGACCACGGCATCCGCAGCGCCGTGCGCACCGGCGACACCACCCAGGCCGAACGCAACGCCATGCGCCGCCGTGCGCCACACATCCTGGTGTCGACGCCAGAGTCGCTGTACGTGCTGCTGGGTTCCGACAGCGGCCGCGCCATGCTCTCGACCGTGCGCACGGTGATCGTCGACGAGATCCACGCGGTGGCCGGCAGCAAGCGTGGCAGCCATCTGGCCCTGAGCCTGGAGCGGCTCGACGCCTTGTGTGCGCGGCCGCCCGTGCGGGTAGGCTTGTCGGCCACGCAGAAGCCGCTGTCGCTGGTGGCGCAGTTCCTGGTCGGCGCCGGCGGCGATTGCGCGGTGGTCGATGTCGGCCACGTGCGGGCGCGCGACCTGGGCCTGGAGCTGCCGCCGGTGCCGCTGGAGGCGGTCATGGCCAACGAGGTGTGGGAGCGCGTCTACGATCGACTGGCAGAACTGTCGGTGCTGCACAAGACCACGCTGGTATTCGTCAACACGCGGCGCATGGCCGAGCGCATGGCGCGTCACCTGGGCGAGCGGCTCGGCGCTGAACTGGTGGCGGCGCACCACGGCAGCCTGGCCAAAGAATACCGGCTCGACGCCGAACAGCGCCTCAAGCGCGGCGAGCTGCGCGTGCTGATCGCCACCGCCTCGCTGGAGCTGGGCATCGACATCGGCGACGTCGATCTGGTGTGTCAGATCGGCTCACCGAGGAATATCGCCTCGCTGCTGCAGCGCGTGGGCCGCTCCGGCCACCAGGTGGGCGGCCTGCCCAAGGGTCGCCTGTTCCCCACCTCGCGCGACGACCTGATCGAGTGCACCGCGCTGCTGGACTGCGTGCGCCGGGATGAGCTGGACCTGCTGCACATTCCCAGCGCGCCGCTGGACGTGCTGGCGCAGCAGATCGTCGCCGAAGTGGCCTGCCGCGAATGGCGCGAGGACGAACTGTTCGACATGGTGCGTCGCGCCTCGCCGTACGCGCAGCTGGAGCGCGCCAGCTACGATGCCGTGATCCGCATGCTGGCCGAGGGTTACACAGGCCGCAACGGCGTGCGCGGCGCCTACCTGCATCGCGACACGGTAGCCGGGGCTCTGCGCGGCCGGCGCGGCGGCAAGCTCACCGCCGTCACCTCCGGCGGCACCATACCGGACAATGCCGACTACACGGTGGTGCTGGAACCGCAGGGCCAGATGGTCGGCACGGTGCACGAGGACTTCGCCGTCGAGAGCCTGGCCGGCGACGTTTTCCAGCTTGGGAACACCTCGTACCGCATCCAGCGCGTCGAAGCTGGCAAGGTGCGCGTGGAGGATGCGCACGGCGCGGCGCCCAACATTCCGTTCTGGCTGGGCGAGGCGCCGGGCCGCAGCGACGAGCTGTCGATGGGTGTGGCGCGCCTGCGCGGTGAGATCGAGCACCAACTGGCGGCGACCCCTGACGGCGAGGCGGCCATCGAACGCGCCGTTGACTGGCTGTTCGAGCATCTCGGCCTGGCCGACGAAGCCGCGCGCCAGATCGTCGAATACCTGGCCCGTTCACGCGCAGCGCTGGGCGCCCTGCCCACCCGCGACACGCTGGTGATGGAGCGCTTCTTCGACGAATCCGGCGGCATGCAGCTGGTGCTGCACTCGCCCTACGGCAGCCGCATCAACCGCGCCTGGGGGCTCGCGCTGCGCAAGCGCTTCTGCCGCAGCTTCAACTTCGAATTGCAGGCCGCCGCCAGCGAGGATGCCATCGTACTGTCGTTGTCGACTGCGCACAGCTTCCCGCTGGACGAAGTGTGGCGCTACCTGCGCTCTGCCACCGCCGAGCACATACTGATCCAGGCGCTGCTTGATGCTCCGCTGTTCAATGTCCGGTGGCGCTGGAACGCCACCACCGCGCTGGCCCTGCCGCGCTATGCCGGCGGCCGCAAAGTCGCGCCGCAACTGCAGCGCATGAAGAGCGACGACCTGCTGGCCTCCGTCTTTCCCGACCAGGCGGCCTGCCTTGAGAATATCGTCGGCGAACGCGAACTGCCCAGCCATCCACTGGTCGACCAGACGCTGGACGACTGCCTGCACGAAGCCATGGACAGCGAGGGCTGGCTGGCCCTGTTGCGCCGCATGGAAGCGGGCGAAGTGACGCTGATCGCGCGCGACCTGCCGGCGCCGTCGCCGCTGGCGATGGAGATCCTCAACGCCCGCCCCTACACCTTCCTCGACGACGCGCCGCTGGAGGAGCGCCGCACGCAGGCCGTCATCAACCGGCGCTGGACCGATCCCGCATCCACCGACGACCTGGGCGCGCTCGACGCCGGCGCCATCGCCAGCGTGGCGGAGGAAGCCTGGCCGAGCGTGCGCAATGCCGACGAGATGCATGAGGCATTGATGTCGCTGGCCTGCATCACGCAGGCGGAGGCGTCGTCCAACGAAGGCTGGTCCGGCTGGCTGGATGCGCTGGCCGCTGGCGGACGCGCAACGCGCATGCGGGGCGACGCAGCGGCAGCGCAAGGCGGCATCGACTTCTGGGTGCCACTGGAACGTCTGGCCTGCGTGCAGGCCGCCTATCTGCAAGCCCAGTCCGCGCCACCGTTGGCCGCGCCGCCCGCCCATGCCGATAACGACAACGACAACGGATGGACCGCCGACACCGCACTGGTAGAAATCCTGCGCGCGCGCCTGAGCGGCTTCGGTCCGCAGCCGGTGGCCGCCATCGCTGGCGCACTGGGCCTGACGGCCAGCACCGCCACCATCGCCCTCACGCAACTGGAAAGCGAAGGCTATGTGATGCGCGGCCGCTTCTCGCCCGGCGCCAAAACGGAAGAATGGTGCGAACGCCATCTGTTGGCGCGCATCCACCGCTACACCATCAAGAGCCTGCGGCGCGAGATCGAACCGGTGGAGCGCCAGGATTTCATGCGCTTCCTGTTCGACTGGCAGCACCTGTCGCCGGACGCCCAGCTGCAAGGCGAGGAATCGCTGCCGCTGCTGCTGGCCCAGCTGGAAGGCTACGAAGCCGGCGCCGGCGCTTGGGAAAGCGATCTGCTCTCGCTGCGCATGCAGGACTACGCGAAGTCCTGGCTCGATGACCTGTGCCGCAGCGGCAAACTGGTTTGGACACGCATCGGCGCGCCGTCAAGCGCCGCCGGAGGGCCGGTGCGCAATACGCCGCTGGTGCTGCTGCCGCGCCGTCAGCTGGCGTTGTGGCACGCGTTGCCGGCGGTCGCCACCGAGATCGAAATATCGCCACGCGCGGCGCGCGTACTGGCCGCGCTGCGCCGCGACGGCGCCATGTTCTTCGACGAGCTTGTGCAGGACGCGCGCCTGCTGCCGGTGGAGCTGGAAAACACGCTGGGCGAACTGGTGGCGACAGGGCTGGTCAACGCCGACAGCTTCGCCGGGTTGCGCGCCATGCTGCTGCCCGCGAACAAGCGCGCCAGCACCGACAAGCGCCGCCACCGTGGCGCAGGCGCTGCGCCGTCCATGGAGGAAGCCGGACGCTGGGCTCTGGTGCGGCGCGGCGATGGCGTGACGATCCGCGAGCGGATCAGCGAAATCGCCGCCGCCAACGAAGGAATCACCGGCAGCGACCACGCCGCGTCGGACGCGCCCTCGCCCGCCGACAACAAAAACGTCAACACCCGCGTCGCACCGCCGGCCCGCAAACCACGCACCGATCCCGAAACGCTGGAGCACATCGCCATGACGCTGCTGCGCCGCTACGGCGTGATGTTCTGGCGTCTGCTGGAGCGCGAGGCTGCGTGGATGCCGTCATGGCGCGAGCTGCTACCGGTCTACCACCGCCTCGAAGCGCGCGGCGAGATACGCGGCGGCCGCTTCGTCGCCGGCTTGTCGGGCGAGCAGTTCGCGCTGCCCGAAGCCATTCCGCTGCTGCGCGACGTACGCCGCCGCAAGCACGACGGCAGCCTGGTATGCGTCTCCGGCATCGACCCGCTCAACCTGTGCGGCACGCTGCTGCCCGGCGACAAGGTCCCCGCGCTAGCCGGTAACCGCGTGCTGTTCCGCGACGGCCTGCCGGTGGCGACCATGGTGTCCGGAAAATTCAACTACCTGTACCAACCCTCCGCCGAAGAACGCGACGCGCTGCACGGCGCACTGGTGCACACGTGAACACCAGCGCGCAAACAGGCTGCGACAAAGCTATCGCATTGGCGGCGCCACCCTGTCCGCAAACGCGGACTATCGACCATCCGCGCATGGTGCTGGCCACCACCATCCTTGCATCCAGCCTGGCCTTCATTGACGGTTCGGTGGTCAACGTCGGCCTGCCCGCGATCGGCCGCAGCCTGGGTACGGACGGCGCCGGGCTATCGTGGATCGTCAACGGCTACCTGCTGCCGCTCAGCGCCCTGCTGCTGTTGGGCGGCGCGGCCGGCGACCGTTTCGGCAAGCGCCTGCTGCTACTGATCGGCGTGGCCGTGTTCGCGCTGGCATCGCTGCTGTGCGCCTTCGCGCCGTCGCTGCCGCTGCTGGTGGCCGGACGCATCCTGCAGGGCATGGGCGCGGCGCTGCTGATGCCCAACAGCCTCGCCATCCTCGGCACCCACTTCGAGGGCGAGGCGCGCGGACGGGCGATCGGCATCTGGGCGGCGGTGGGGGCGGCAGCCGGCGCGCTTGGTCCGCTGCTGGGCGGATGGCTGATCGACATCGTCGGCTGGCGCGCCATCTTCTTCATCAATCTGCCGTTGGCCGCGGCCGCGTTGTACCTCGGCCTGCGCTACCTGCGCGACGAAAACGGCAAGGCGCCGGTGACGCTGGACCTGCCCGGCGCCGCGCTGGCCAGCCTGGGACTCGCCGGCTTGACGTGGGGCTTGACGGTGGCCTCCAGCGCCGCAGGCGTGGGCTGGCTGCCGTGGCTTGCCATCGCCGGCGGCGTGCTGGCCTTGGTCGTGTTCCTGCCGGTAGAGCAGCGCGCCGGCGATCATGCGATGCTGCCGCTGTCGCTGTTCGCCTCCCACAGTTTCAGCGGCCTCAATCTGATGACCTTCCTGCTGTATGGCGCGCTGGGAGCCCTGCTGTTGCTGGTGCCGTTTGTGCTGATCGAATTCGACCACTACTCCGCCAGCATGGCCGGCGCGGCGCTGCTGCCGCTGCCGGTGGTGATCGCATTGGCGTCGTCGACGATGGGCCGCGTCGCCGGCAAGATCGGCGCGCGGCTGCCGTTGACGATTGGGCCCATCGTTGTCGCTGGTGGTTTTCTGCTGTCCATGCGCATCGGCGGCGGCAGCTACTGGACCACCACGCTGCCGGCGATGCTGGTCATCGCCATCGGCATGGCGATCGCGGTGGCGCCGCTGACCACCGCCGTGCTGTCGTCGGTGGACGCGGGCCACAGCGGCGTCGCCTCCGGCTTCAACAGCGCGGTGGCGCGCGCGGGCGGCTTGTTCGCCACCGCCCTGCTGGGCATCGTGCTCGGTTCGCACGGCGCCGCGCTGCTGGCATCCTTCCACATTGCCGCGCTGGCCTGCGCGGTGACGGCGCTGGCCAGCGCGGCTTGCGCCTTCGTCTGGATCTCGCAGTAAGCGGTGTCCATCAGCACCCGCGCATCCGACACCTCGTTGCGAATTGATACATTCCCACCCCAATTTGTGTCTTCGGCAACACAAAAGACACATTATTTTCGGAAACTAATGCTTAGTGGAACGAAATTTCCCCAAAAACCACTACCGCCGTTTTATGCTGGGCCTACTTTCATGTCGGCAACGACGCAGGAAGAGACGCCCTTTCGCAACCATCACACACAGGTGAGATACGAATGAACAAAGCGACCGCATCCGCAGCATGTTTCTCTCTCATGGCCTTCAGCGCTGGCTACGCCGCCGCGCAGTCCTCCGTCACCGTCTACGGCAACATTGACGTCGGCGTCAGCAAGCGCAGCAACACGACGCTCGCCGTTGGCCGACGCGACAATAATCGGCTTGGCTTCAAGGGCGTCGAAGATCTCGGCGGCGACCTCAAGGCATTGTTCCAGCTTGAGATACGCTACGACCCGGACATCGGCACGATCGAGGGACAAACGCGGCCGCTGTTCCAGGGCCAGAGCCGGGTTGGTTTGCAGGGCGACTTCGGCACCGTGCGCATCGGCCGCGGCTTGACCGCGTTGCAGGACTCGTCCAGCGCGTTCGAGCCATGGCGTGGGGTGCCCAGCACTGCAGGCTTCCAGACCGATCTGACGGTGGCCGGCTACAACAGCCAGCCGCTCGATCCGGCCGGCTCGTCGGCCAACCGGTGGTCGAACGCGCTGTTCTACAACTCGCCAGAGAAAGGCGGTTTCCAGCTCAACGTGACGGTCGCGACCAAGGAAGCCAACGGCAATCCGGCCATCATCGGCCGCGGCAACTTGGCGAACCCACAGTATCCGGCCAACACGATGCTCGAATCGAATCCCTATTCCGTGTCTGGCACGTACACTGGCGGCGTGTTCGGCGGCATGCTGGCATACGAGCGCAACGCGGCCGAGACCACCTTGTGGTCGGTCGCCGGCTCGGTCAAGCCCCTTCCCGACGTCAAGCTGGTCGCGTCGTACCAGAAGCAGGATCAAAGCCATACCATGGCAAGCAACGCCAACACCAAGGCATGGGTGACCGGCCTGAACTGGAATGTCGGGGTGGGCACGATCCTCGCGGGCTATGGACAGAAGTCCCCCGACGGCGTCGCCAAGACCAAGCAAACCAGCGTCGGCTATGAATACAATCTGTCGACCCGCACCTACCTTTACGCGGATGCCTCGCGCCGCGCCAGCGCGACGTCGGTCAATTTCTACGGCGTTGGCATCTTCCATAAATTCTGATCGGACACCATCATGAAACACCATACTTTCAGCCGCCTGTTGGCCTGCCTGTCCATGCTGGCGCCGGCGCTTGCCATGGCCGACGACAAGATCACCCTGAGTTTCAACGAGCGCCCGCCCTACCTGGTGGCCGGCGCCGACGGCTCGGCGAGCGGCCTGACCGGCACGCCTGCGGCCGAAGCGTTCCACGCCGCCGGCATCGATATCGCATGGAGCAAGGTTCCGCCCAACCGGCAACTGGTGGTGATCAAGGAAGGCGGCCCCAACTGCGCGATCGGCTGGTACAAGACGGCCGAGCGCGAGCAATTCGCCAAATTCACCAAACCGATTTATCGCGACAAGCCGACGGTGATCATCGCCAATCCCAAGTTCGCCCCTGCCGAGCACGCCAAGCTCGGCGATATCCTGGCGACCAAAGGCGTGCGCATACTGATCAAGGAGAATTTTTCGTACGGCCCGTACATCGATGCCGCGCTGGACAAGGTGAAGGCCGCGCAGACCAAGTCGAATGGCACGTCGACCCAGATGCTGCAACTGGTCAACGCCAATTCGGTCGACTTCATGTTTGCGTCTGAAGAGGAAGCCAGCTATCTCGTGGAGCAGTCCGGCATCGGCGCCGGCAACTTCAAGCAAATCAAGATGCCCGACGTGCCCGCAGGCGACGACCGCTATATCATGTGCAGCAAGGACGTTTCCGATGAAATCATCGGCAAGCTGAACAAGGCGATCGGCGCGAAGAAGAGTAAGAAATAGAGGTGCCATGTTCCGCATCCTGTGCTTGTGGCTGCTGTTGTTGCCGTCGTCCCGGGCGCAGGAACCTGTGGTCCTCTACTACAACGAACGCCCGCCGTACCTGATGAGCACGCCGGATGGCGGCGTGCACGGCTTGACGGCGGACCCGGCGGCGGCGGCGTTTGCCGACGCCGGGATTCCGGCGCGCTGGATGCGAGCGCCCAGCAACCGTCAGCTGGCACTGCTTCAGGAAGGCGGTCAGCGCTGCGCGGTCGGCTGGTTCAGGAACGCGGAGCGCGAGCGTTACGCCAAGTTCTCGCTGCCGATCTACCGCGACCTGCCGTTGGTGGCGATCGTGCGCGACGACTTTGCCTTGCACGGCGCGGCAACGCTGCGACAACTCGTCGCCATGCGGGGCTTGATGGTGCTGGTGAAACAGAAGTACTCCTATGGCGCCTACGTCGACGAATCGCTGGCCAAGGCGCTGGCGACCCGGATCGCCACCACCGCCGAGAGCGTGACTATGGTGGCGATGATCGGCGCGCACCGGGCGGACCTGATGTTCCTGGCCTCGGAAGAAGCCGATTATCTGCTTCAGCTTGCCGAGCTGCGCGACAAGGGCTTGCGCGTCCTACGCTTGCTGGATGTGCCAACCGGCGAGCAGCGCCACATCATGTGCAGCAAGGACGTCAGTGACGACATCATGCGCCGGCTGGACAAGGGAATTCAGCAGAAGTCAGGTGAGCCATGACGCGGCAGGTGGTGCGCTGCGACGGGTAATCAGGGTGCGGTGCCGTACAGAGTGCGCGGCGGTTCCTGCGTAGGCTGCGGGATGACCATCCAACTTACCGAAGGAACCGCCATGCGCCTGCCTCTGATTGCCCCGCAAGACCTGACTCCCGAACAAAAAGCCCTGTACGACAATATGCGCAAGGGCATCTCCAGCAACTTCAATGACTTCATCTCCGTACGCGAAGACGGCGCCCTGATGGGGCCGTGGAACCCGTGGCTGCACGAGCCGGGCATCGGCAAGGCGATCTGGGATCTGACGCTGGCGATGACCGCCAACGCCACGCTGCCCGACAACGCGCGGCAGATCGCCATCCTTACCGTCGGCGCCAGCTACAACGCGGCTTATGAAATCTACGCCCACATTGCCGTCGCCGAGCGCGAAGGCATGTCGGCCGAACGCCTGTCCACGCTGGTGGCGGACGTCAAGCCGGTGGATCTGAGCAAGGAAGAAAGCGTGGCCTACGACATGGCCTACGCGCTGAGCCGCGGCGGCACGCTGCCGGAGCCCTTGTACCGGCTGGCGGTCAGCACCTTCGGCCAGCATGGTGCGAATGAGCTGATCTATCTGGTCGGCCTGTATGCGCTGGTGTCGGTCACGCTGAACGGCTTTAACGTGCCGGTGCCGGAACGGGATTGAGGCTTCGGTTTTGGGATGCGGCGGCGAAGCGGCAAATGTCGCCGCCAAAACTACGTGCCATCGTCATTTCCGTAAAACGTAAAACCCTTTCCAAGATTGGATTTCCTCGCAATAATCAAAATCTGAACAACCTCTTCCGCCATGACATTCATAGGGTCCCCGGGCTCATTTAAAACATGTCCGCTCGAATACAACTCGTTCGAGACCATGTCTATGGCAATCTCGATGGCTTCCTTTTCGTCATATGCTCGAACATATCTCGTTGCATAAAAGCCTCCGCACTTCTTCCCATCCATGGCCATCCAGAGATTATTACCGTGAAGCATAACTCTATATTTATTTTTCAAGGCGAATATCCTCAAACTGACGCCGACGCTCGTGTAAACGCAGCGAGCAGCCATGCATTGACCAGGTCGGAACATTGCTAGGCAAGGTCATCTTCCCGCTCCCCACTTTCAGCATCTTCCTCAACCAAGACAAATTCCGGATCTGGCCCGATAAACCTAGCCTTGGCAGAAACCAGAGAAGCAAGCAGCGCACCGAGAATCGACATACCAACGCCTATACTCAAAGCGAACATGCAAAAGATCAAAAATGTTTCCGCAGATTTGATCGCCGGTATAAACCGCACTGCCAAGCAAAGAATCGCACTCACAAAGAGCAGCTCGACAAGCCATCCTAAAGCATACCTGGTTTGTCGAAAATAGAATGCACTTCGTTTTTCGCCAACAACGGGTAACGGGCCATACCAAGAAAACGCGATTTTTGCGGCAAGCGAGCTTGGGTTTCTTTGAAGGACCTTAAGCACAAACCAAACCAGGCCCCCAAAAAGCGCGATCCTGATTTCATTAGACATACTAGGGCCCTAACGTGAACGATCAGCCGTGCCGCGAGGCAGGTGAAAAAAATCAGGTCATTAATAGAGACGTTAACTCTTGGCCGATTGCCGCAAAAATATCAGATACACTTTCCTCGTACTTTGGCGACAGCGATGAAAGGCAACGCTAGATATCCTGTGAAAAGAAATGTAGGCTGGCGCTTTAGTCCATCTGAGTGGAGACAATCCGGCACCTTCGCTTCAATAAAAGCAGCGGTCATAATACTCGTATTGGCTGAGCTGAACGCTATGGCGCTTTGATAATACGGCGGCGGTGCTTCGTTTTTTAACGTTTCGGCGACTGCTTTGCTTATTGATGGATCGACATGCCCCTGTACAGCCTTCAACTGAACTTCGGATGGGACGGCGTCGCTCAACGGGTCCCTCACGTTTTCGGCAGAAATAGCCGCTGTAGAAAATATCAAAATGCCCAGAAAGAGTAGTTTCACAACGTGTCCCCCCCCCGAATAGATGCAGTCAGGCCCTAAGCCATACTAAGCAAATTACCATAGGTGCGCTGCGTGGCCACAGCCGTAATCGACATTAGGCTGTAAATTAGCGCGGGCAAATAAACAGAAAAAATGGGCTGCGGCAATCACGGCTATTGGCGTTTAAAGACTATCCATTACGCAAATAGCGCCGAATACTCGGAGGCTCGATGCGCATCTATTCCCTCGGCTTGCTCGATGTAGAGTTGGTGAGGGCAAACTTGAAGGAAAAATTCTGGTCTGGTAGTTGGCCCTGTCAAACGGAGTTCCCCGTCCAAGCCTAATGAGCCATCAGTAGTTGGAATTTTATTTGCAATTTTTGCTGCGAATGAAGGTTCATGAATTTGCGATTCCGAGTCCCACAAGTCGTAGATACGCTCAAAGGCAGTCTGAGATACCTCAACCCACAGGCCAATACAGTATGAATGCTGGATTGACTTCACCGGCAAAGGTAGAAGCGCTCGGATGAAAAATCGCTTTCCTTCGATAACGCACAAATCATTATTCTCTTTAACCAAACGAGTCCGGTCGTCCTCAGATAGCTTTACAACATCGTCAGGTCGACGAAAAGTGAGTTCCATTTCTTCCAAAGAATGCTCTACACCGCATTTTGAACAAATCAAGGTAACCTCTGTGCAAGTTAAGAGTAGATTTGCGCCACCACCGACAAACGGGCGTGCTTAACATCTGCCTGTTGCCGGTTTATGCCATTGATTGAGTTTCGTCTCATCGCAACCTGGAGCCATCAGGATTGATGGCTTCTTCGTCGCGACGGGTAGGATAATAGACCTTTTTGTGTTCGCTCTCGTAAAAGAGAATTCCGTGAATGCCCTCCGCTTGGCTCTTGGGTACTCGACGTTGCCATATGGCCTTGAAAGCAGCATCCAAAACCTCGGCAGACTGTTGCTTGTACACTTCATCTATAAATGCCACATCCGTTCCTGAAGAGAAGATGAGAACGAACTCGTCATCGGTCGCAGCGAAGATGTCATAGACCGCATTGTCGGCACCATCAAAAATTTGAATGTTTTTCATTTTAGTTTTTTGATCTTAAACGGCTGCTTGCGGCCGCCGATAGGAGCCGCTTGTGTGCATCGCTTCTTGAAGTCAGTCTTCCAGGAGCTTGCCTTCGACAAGAATGCGCAATCGTTCGCCCGAAAAACCGGCGCGGTGGCTTCCATAAATGGCCTTACCGATAGCCTCGTAATATGAGGATGTGTCTGCCTCGATTGAAACGATCGCATCCGGATTGCCGGCTTGGATTTTTTCAAGAGCTTCAGCAACCTCAGTCGTCGAACTCAGCTTCACGTCATTCAAACACACGTGGGCGTTATCGGAAATCTTCAAGACAAATACTCCACTCACAATGGTTACCCCAGAAAATTTAAGTGTTTTGGTGCTCGTGTGCTGCCTCAGGGAACGGTTGCTCTAAACCCATCAGGTCTCAGGTGCCGTCCAGACCAGGTTCCACAGGTGGCCGTCAATGTCCTCGAAACCCTGGTCGTACATGAAGCCATGATCCTCGGGGGGATGGGGAATGCGCGCCCCCGCGGCAGCGGCCTTCGCAATCAGAGCGTCCACTTCTTCTCGACTCTCGCAGCTCAGGCAGATGATGACCTCATTAGCTTCCGTCGCCCGAACGACGGATTTGTTGATAAAGGACTTGAAGAAGGTTTCAGTCATCAGCATCGCGTATATGCAGTCGTCCACGATGGTCATAAAAGCCGAATTCTCATTGCTAAACTGCGCATTGAAGCTGAAGCCGAGCGCGGAAAAAAAGGCCTTGGATTTGTCCAGGTCCTTCACCGGCAAGTTGAAGATAACTTGTTTGTTCATGGCGTCTCCTTCCTGAAAGGTGGATCAATAGGGATGAGCGGACTACTGAATCGTCGCCCGAACCTGGTCAATCGTTCGCGCAATTTCATCCGCGACGGATGCGCTACGTCGTGTCATCGTCATCGGAACGCCATCGGGGCCAGTGCAAGCTAATTTCTGCCCTACCGGCTCATAATGACAGGCAATAGTCACATCAACGTTTTTGAATTTTTGCTGTTCCTTCGGCACTATCGGGCGAACCAACAAATTATCGCCGTCCAAGGTCGCCTGTATTGGAAAACCAATGATGGCGCGCGGACCTGGCTTACCGTCGTCTACGCCATCCGCACGACGGGCAGGCTCTGTTGAGCCGGCGGCCACTCCAAATCCGTCGGCAACTAGATAAATTTCACTTTGTTTATCCGTACCATCGTACAGCGACGATCCCGTACCCCACGTGCCAATTATATGAGTTGGCAGAACGTCAGCCGCATGGACTGTCAGGGGCATCAAACTGCTCGACAATAGCAAGCATAACCAGATGGAGCGCATCTCTTTTCCTTTAACCCAGCAGACGCGTCGGACACGCGACTTTAACGGCACAGGATAGCATCCTACTAACGTGCAAAATGCACGAATTATCACCGGTGCGCCCGGTCATCGCGATATTCAGGTATGGAAAACCATCGCAATCCTGGCAGCAATCAACTTCGCGATGAACCGGAGCGGATACGACGCGAAACTTGGCACGTCAGCCGGCAGCGGCCCCTTCGCCGTTCTGGATTTAGTGCAAATGCGCATCTGCACCGGCATCGCGTCATCTGGAAAACGCGCGCGGTACATCGATACCCAGTGCCGGCTGTCGTCAAAGCTCATCAGCATGGCCGAGTTGCAGCACGTCGCAACCATGCGATTGGTCGCCGACGCCGCGTCGAGCTTGTAACTTTTCAGCAGCGACGCTCCCTTCACCGGCGTCGCGCGATCCTTGCGATAGACCACGTATGCGGTCCCGCCATCGGGGTCTTGTATGGCAGGCGCGTTGGGCAAGCAGGCAAGGTCATGCGATCCCCGCTGGCAGTCGGCGCAGTAGCAGATGACGCTGGTGACAGGCGCCCCGCGCACTTTCAACGCAACGCTTCCGCATGCGCACGATACGACCAATTCCTGCTTGGTTGGCGTCGGCATTATCCTCTCCTAGGTCGAAGCAAAGTCCAGGCCGTTTCCGGTTTCAAGCAGGGACTTGAGGCTGGAGGCGATCTGCGCCCATGCTTCCTTCAAGCCCTCGTGTCCTTCGGGCAGGTCGTAGTGCAGGATGGTCAGCTTGGTGGTCTCGCCACCTGGCTTGATTTCATACACGATGCGCGAGGGCTTGATGTCGGACGGGATCCAGCTGGGAATAAAGGTCATTTCCAGTCGCTTGCCGCGCTCGGCGAACAGGATGTCGCCCGACACCATCACCCTGCCCTCGGCGGTGCGATGTTCGTACTTGCCGCCGGTTTCGAACTGGCCGTGGATTTCGGTGCCGCGCAGGTTGTAGCGCTTCGATAGTTCCGCGCTGGTCAGGGCTTCCCACAGCTTCTCGGGCGTGGTGCGGATGAAGGTCTCAAGGATGAAATCTGGTTTAACGGTATCCATGGATGATGTCCTTTCCAGTTCGACCTTCAGGTCAAGGATGGCCCGGGTCAGCGGTTGGCGTGTAAGCGGTTCGATCCAGCGGTCGACCAGCGACTGCAACGGAGCGGCGTTGAGGTAGTGGTATTTGAACCGGCCAGACCGGTGCGTCACCACCAGGGATGCGGCCTCCAGCACCTTCAAGTGCTTCATGACGCCAAAGCGCGTCATGCCCAGGGCGCTTTCAAGCTCGGTCAGCGTCTGCCCGTCGCGACGGCGCAGCATGTCCAGCAGTTGACGGCGGGTTTCATCACTTAAGGCTTTAAAGATCGCATCCATGGCGATCATATTAAGTGACTAAATAGTCACGTGTCAATAAGGTCACGTGAAAAGTCGACGTTCCGCCTTTGTAGCGCTAAGTAGACTCAGGATCCAAAAAAATCGGACAGCCAGGCGCCAATGGCGATTGAAAGCGCTGCGCAGACAGCAATCAGAACTAAGGGAGCGGCGAAAGCCATCAGTACGAGGTACATGCCGCCCGCAAATAACAGCCCGCCAATATTGACGCCCAGTACCATGCAATCATGCACGGAACCTTCATCGACCTGGCAACCCAGCATTTTGGAGGTCCAGACGGTAAGCAAATACGCGACAGCAACCGTGCTCGCGTATCCCAGAGCAGTTTTCCAGGCAACGCCGAATGCCTGGGCCGCGAGCGATTTTCCTGACACCGCATCCCCTTTTTGCCGAACTGGGCCGAAGCGGTCAGCATAGCAGTATTGCCCGGCCTATTTGTAGTCGTCCGGCGTCAGCGCGTACTTCTGCATTTTGTAATACAGCGTTTGCTTGGGCACGCCCAGCGCCGTGCTCACTTCGGTGACGCTGCCGCTAGCCCTGCGCAACTCCTGTTCGATGACGGCGCGCTCGAAGCAGCCCACCTGTTCGGCCAGCGGCAGCGGCGCCATGCTGCGCGCCGACAGCAGGCCGTCGGCACCGCTCGACAATCCCAGCACGAAACGCTCGGCGATGTTGCGCAGCTCGCGCACATTGCCCGGCCAGTCATGCGCCATCAGCGATTGCATCAACGGTCCCGGCACCGGCGGCGCGCTGCGCTTGTAGCGCGCGGCGGCGCCCAGCAGGAAGTGCTCGAACAGCAGCGGGATGTCCTCGCGCCGCTCGCGCAGCGGCGGCAGGTTCAGCACGATCAGGTTCAGGCGGTAGTACAAGTCGCTGCGGAACTTCTGCTGGTCCGACCATTCCTTCAGGTCGACCTTGGCCGCCGCGATCACGCGCACGTCCACCGGCACCGGGCTGTTGGAGCCCAGCCGCTCCACATAGCGCTCCTGCAGCACGCGCAGCATCTTCACCTGCAGCGCCATCGGCAGGCTCTCGATCTCGTCGAGGAACAGCGAGCCGCCGTCCGCGTGCTCGATCTTGCCGACCTGGCGCTTGGCGGCGCCGGTGAAGGCGCCCGATTCATGGCCGAACACTTCGCTCTCGAAAATGGTCTCCGGAATCGCGCCGCAATTGAGCGCGACGAAATTGTGCTGGCGGCGGCGGCTGAACTGGTGCAGGCAGCGCGCCACCATTTCCTTGCCGGTGCCAGTTTCGCCGTAGATCAGCACGTCGGCCGGTTCGTCGGCCAGGTCCAGGATCAGGCGGCGCAGGTCGCGGATCGCGGCCGAATCGCCCAGCAGCGTCGCTTCGATGCCCTCGCCGTGTGCGATGCGGTGACGCAGCGCGGCCACTTCCAGCACCAGCCGGCGCGTCTCCATCGCGCGCTGCACCACGTCGGTCAGCTGCTCCGACGAGTACGGCTTGGCGATGAAATCATAGGCGCCGTCGCGCATGGCGCCGACGGCCATCGTGATATCGCCGTGGCCCGTCACCAGCACCACCGGCAGTTGCGCGTCGATGGCTTTGACTGCGGCCATGAATTCCAGCCCGCTCATGCCGGGCAGGCGCACGTCGCTCACCACCACGCCGTCAAAGCCCGGCGTGATCAGCGGCAGCGCCTGCTCGGCGGTGTGGAAGGCTTGCACCTCGATGCCCGCCAGGTCCAGCGCCTGCGCGCTGCCTGCGCGCACGGTCGGGTCGTCTTCGATCAGTAATACTTTCATGCTGTCTCCTGCTCCGCAATGGGCAACTCGATGATAAACCGGGCGCCGCCCGCGGTCGTGGTTTCGGCCAGCAGCTGGCCGCCAAATTCGCGAATGATCTGCTCGGATATCGCCAGGCCCAGGCCGAGGCCCTTCCCTTGCGGCTTTGTTGTGAAAAATGGTTCGAATAAATGACGGCGGATCGCATCCGGGATGCCCGGTCCGGTATCGGAGACGGCGATCAGCGCCTTCTCAAAACTGCGTGACACGCTGACGGTCAGCTGGCGCGTTTCGCTGTCGGCCATGGCGTCGAGCGCGTTGGTGAACAGGTTGACCAGCACCTGCTCCAGCCGGTTGCTGTCGCACAGCGCGTGCACTTCCGGGCTCTGCATCGACATGCGGAAGTTGACCCGCTCCTGCTCCACCCGCCGCTCGACCAGAAACAGCGCGGCCGTGATGGCGGCCCCCACCGGCACCGGCTTGAGGCTGGCGTCGGCCTTGCGGGCGAACTGGCGCAGCTGGCCGGTCAGCGCGCCCATGCGGCCGACCAGTTGCGAGATGGTGCTCAGGTTGTCCTTGGCCTCGTCCAGGCGGCCGCGCTCGATCAGCACGCGGGCGTTGTCGGACATGGTGCGCAGCGCCGTCAGCGGCTGGTTCAGCTCATGCGTGATGCCGGCCGACATCTGGCCCAGCACCGCCATCTTGCCCGCCTGGACCAGCTCGCTCTGCGCCTGCCGCAGCTTCTGCTCGGCCTGGCGGCGCACGACGTTTTCCTCGCTCAGGTTGTGGGTCATCTGCTGCAGGCTGGCGGTGCGCTCGGCCACCATGGTTTCCAGATGGTCGTAGGCGCGCTGCAGGTCCAGCCGCGCGCGCTGGCGTTGGCGTCCCAGCCGGCGGCGCTGGCGCGCGTACAGCACCAGCATCACCAGCAGCGCCTCCGACAGCCAGGTGAAGATGAAGGCGTTGCGGGCGCTGATCTGGGCCGGCGCCAGGTCCGACAGGTAGACGAACTGCCACTTGCGCGGCGCCAGCGAGCGGGTCTGGCTCAGCATGCGCGCATGGGCGGCCGGCGCCGGCGTGGCGACGATGCTGGCGCCGTTGTCGAGCTTGCTCAATTCGCGCATCCCCAGCGGCAGCAAGGCGTGCGAGAAATACTGGCGCGACGCGTTCAGCTCCTGCAGCACCTCCGCCGACAGCGGCGCCAGCGTGCGGTACTTCCAGTCCTGCACCGAGCTCAGGAAGACAACCCCGTGGGCGTCGGTCAGCATCACCTTGTCGGCGCCCTGCACCCAGCCGCTCTCGAGCGTCTCGATGTTGACCTTGACGGTGGCCACGCCCAGCATGCGGCCGTTGTGATAAATGCCATGCGCGAAAAAGTAGCCCGGCTCGCCGCGCGTGGTGCCGACGCCGTAGAAGCCGCCCGGCGTGCGCCGCAGCGCATCGCGCACATAGGGGCGGAAGGCGACGTTGTCGCCGACGAAGCTGTCCGGCTGGCGCCAGTTGCTGGAGGCCTGGGTCAGGCCTTGCAGGTTGACGATGTAGATGGTGGTGGAGCGGGACAGGCGGTTGACCTGTTCCAGGTAGGTGTTGACCTCGGTGCGCAGGGCTTCATCGTTCGGCCGTTGCAGCAGGTCGATGACGTCCTTGTTCAATTCCAGCGTACCGGGCAGGAAGTCATATTTGGATAGCAGATTCTCCAGGCTGACGGCGTAGCTGTCGAGCCGCTGCGCCCCGGCCAGGCGCAGCTTTTCGATGGCGGCGCTTTCGGTCCAGCGCCAGGCCAGCACCGCCACCACCAGGCAGCACACCAGCAGCAGCAGCCACGGCACGACCCGGCGCAGCAGCCGGCGGCCCGGCCGAGACGGCAAGTCGGTCTGCTGTGCTGCTGCCATAAACTCCCCTGGTGTTATTGTGGTTTCATCGGCTCACATTAAAACACATGGCGCACGCCGAGGTTGAATCCGGTTGTACCGGTACCACTGTCGGTCGCCGTGCCGACATGGAAATTGGCGCCGTTGCGGTTGATGATGTGGCCATACGCAGTGTACAGGTCGGTGCGCACCGACAGTGGATGCAGATAGCCGATCGCCGCCTGGCGCGCGCGCTGGTGCACGGCGCTGTCGTCGCGATGGTCGATGTAGGAGACCAGCAGCTTGTCCGCGCCCACCGACACGGTCAGGCCCAGCATCGCGTCGCGGCTGCCGATGCCCAGCAGGTCCTTGTTGCGCGAATAGGCCCAGTGGCCGGTGACGTCGTTGTAGCGATAGCGGCCGGCCAGCATGGTGTAGCGGGTGTGGGCGGTGGCCAGGGCGTTGTCGCGCTGGTGGTGGGTCAGCACCACGCTCAGCGGACCGTTGTCGTAGCTGACGGCGCCGCTGATGGTGCGGTTCTTGGCGGTGTCGCCCGGCGTTTCGCCGAAGCCGTACAGCAGGTCCGCCGAGAAGCCGCTGTACTTCTTCGTCATGTACTCGACCGAGTTGTCGACCCGCGTGCTCGGGAAGAAAACGTTCTGCACATTGCCGGCGAAGCCGGTGCCGAACGGGTCGGCGACGTCGCGCAGGGCCTTGAAGTACGGCATGTACTGGCGGCCGGCGCTGATGGAGCCCGCCGAGCCGGACAGGCTCACATAGGCCTGGCGGCCGAACAGCAGGCCGCCCTGCCCGGCGGCGCCGGTGTCTATCGTGTAGCCGTTTTCCAGCAGGAAGCCCGCGCTCATGCCGCCGCCCAGGTCTTCCTTGCCCTTGAAGCCGAGGCGCGAGCCGGAGCCCACGCCACTGCTGACGTTCTGCGTGTTACCGGCCGGGCCGCCGCGTTCCAGCACCAGGCCGGCGTCGGCGATGCCGTACACGGTCACGCTCGTTTGGGCTTGTGCTACAGCCGATACCAGCCCCAGCGCCAGAGCGCTCATCACATACTTTTGCATCTTTCAATCTCCTCTAGTTATTTTTCAAGCCGCGCGCATCGTGGCGACGACAGGTTGTTCCACTTCTTCTTCCAAAGCGCCTTCCCACTTGGCGACCACGGCGGTCGCGACAGCGTTGCCGACCGCGTTGGTGGCGGAGCGGCCCATGTCCAGGAACTGGTCGATGCCCATCAACAGCAGCAGGCCGGCTTCGGGGATATGGAATTGATTCAGCGTGGCGGCGATCACCACCAGCGAGGCGCGCGGCACGCCGGCGATACCCTTGGAAGTCACCATCAGTAACAGCAGCATGGTGATCTGGGTGCCCAGCGACAGATCGATGCCGTAGGCCTGGGTGATGAACAGCACGGCGAAGGTGCAGTACATCATCGAGCCGTCCAGGTTGAAGGAGTAGCCCATCGGCAGCACAAAGCTGGAGATCTTGCGTTGCACGCCGAACTGGTCCAGCGCGACCAGCAGTTTCGGATAGGCCGCTTCCGAGCTCGCGGTCGAGAACGCCAGCAGGAAAGGCTCGCGGATCAGGGCCATCAGGCGGAACACGCGCTTGCCGATGAACAGGAAGCCACCCAGGACCAGCAGCGCCCACAGGCACACCAGGCCCAGGTAGAAGCCGCCCATGAACTTGGCGAAGGTGGCCAGGATGCCCAGGCCGTTGGTGGTGATGACCGAAGCCATCGCGGCGAACACGGCCAGCGGGGCCAGGTTCATGATGGCGCCGGTGATGCGCAACATCACCTGGGCCAGCTGGTCGATCACGGCGGTCAGCTTGGCACCCGCTTCGCCCATCGCGCTCAGCGCGCTGCCGAAGAAGATCGAGAACACCAGCACTTGCAGGATCTCGTTATTGGCCATCGCCTCGATCGGCGACTTCGGTACCATGTGGCTGACGAAGTCCTTGAGCGTGAAGGCCGAGGTTTTCAGGCCGGTGGCGGCGTCGATCGCCGGCAGCGGCAGGCCCAGGTGCGTGCCCAGCTGCAGGAAGTTCGACAGCAGCATGCCCAGCGTCAGCGACACCAGCGAAGCGATCACGAACCAGCCCATGGCCTTGATGCCGACCCGGCCGGCGGCCTTGCCGTCGCCCATGTGGGCAATGCCGACCGCCAGCGTGGAGAACACCAGCAGCGAAATGATCATCTTGATCAGACGAAGGAAGACGTCGGTGGCGATCGAGATATTGCTGGCAATACTGGCGCTGAGCGCCTTGTCGGGGAAGGTGTCATGGCAGGCGTAGCCGACACCGATGCCGAGTACCATGGCGATCAGGATGTAGAGCGTTAATGGGCGTTTCTTTTTCACTTGGCTTCTCCAGTTTTTTGTTGTCGTCACCGCTCGGCGTGCGCCGGCGGGTCTATGCTAGTTAGCAATGGTTGTGCCAGCCTTTGACAGACAAAAATTCGGAAGCAAGTCCTTGATTCTAAATATAATTCATTATGGAAACATTTGACGGGCCGCGGCAGACACCCCGAAATCCAAACGCCTGGAGAGGGTCCTGTATGAAAAGTTGGACGCGCCTCAGCCGGCCGGCGGGGTCTGGCTCCACTCGAACCAGCCGCCGTCGTAGACGCTGATGTCGGGCCAGCCCATCAGCCAGGCATAGAAAAACGCCATCGAGGCGCGCCAGCCGGTGCCGCAGTAGAAGGTGACGGGAGTGCCGTGCTCGATGCCGTGCGCGGCCCACGGCGCGACGATGTCCGCCGCCGGCTTCATGCTGCCGTCGGCGCGGTGGTAGGCGCTCATGCTGTTGACGTCGCCGTCCTCGCCCGCCCTGCCCCAGCGCGCGCCGGGGATGTCGCCGGCGGCGATGTAGCTGTAGCCGGAGACCCGGCCCATGAATTCGGCCCTGGTGCGGATGCTGGCCAGCACGCCGTCGCCGCGCGCCAGCAGCGCCTTCACCTGGGCGGTGCTGGCCAGGTACTCGGGACGGGCCGGGAAGGCGATGCCGAACCCGGCCGCCGCCACGCTGGCCGCCGCCGGCCCGTGCGCGCAGGGGTGGCCGCCGGCCAGCCAGCGCGCGTAGCCGCCGTCGAGCAGGCGCACGTCGGCCACGCCGGCGTACAACAGCAGATGCGCCAACCGCGCGGCGGCCAGGTTGTTGCGTCCGTAGAGGATGACGGTGGTGTCGTGGCGCACGCCGCGCGCCAGCAGCAGCGCCAGCAGGGCCTGGTCGGAGACCTTGTTCCACAAGGGTTGCTGCTCGATGTCGCAGGTGTCGAGGTAGGCGGCGCCCGGAATATGGGCCTGCTCGAACAGCACGGCGCCCCCGCAGCCGACCTCGAACAGGCGCCAGCCGGCCGATGGCGCCGCTTCCACCGGGATGCCGGCCGTCAGCGCCGCCAGCCATGCGGGCGTGACGAGCTGGCGCCAGCGGACCAGGTCCCGGCGGAAGTCGGCGGCGATATCGGTGGCAATCATGGTGGAACGGCGCTGCAAGTGTGTAGGGGCCGCTATTTTACGTGATCGCGGACCAGGCACCCGACTTCGGGCGCCTGACGTTGCGGCCAGCTCAGTCGAAACGGTAGCTGATCGCCGCCAGCCCGGAATCGAGCGAGCGGCGGTGCACTGCGGGATTGCTGCGGATGGCGTCGTCCAGCCAGGTGCGGCGCAAGTTGACGACCAAGTACCAGTGTCCGCTCAGCTGCGCTTCCACCAGCAGGCCGGCAAATGGATTGCTGGCCGAGCGCGCGACGCCGTCGTAATAGCGGACGTAGCTGGCCGAGCGGTACTCGACGCCGGCCTGCGGATAGAAGGCGAAGCGGCCCTGGTCGATTTCCGCCGCGTACATCAGGTCCAGCATGGCGCCGTGCGATTTGCCGAGGTCGCGATACAGATTGGCCATGAAGGCACCGGCCGGCGTCACCTGCAAGGTGCCCAGGCCCAGCGGTATCGACGAGCGCTGCTGGGTTTGCGGCGGCGCGCTGCCGCGGTAGCCGTCTTCCAGCACGCGCGTCAGCAGTTCCACGCTGCCGTAGTCTACCGGCGCCAGCTTGACGCCGAAGGTATCGATGCGCGCAAACGCCGGGCCGTAGTCGAAGTTGGCGTATGGGACGGCGCTGCCGCTGCGCGACTGCGCCGGCACCGCGACCGGCGCCACGCTGACGCCCACGCCGATATCGCCCACCAGGCGCGTCTCAGCCTGCTGCACCTGCTGCGCCTGTGCTCCACCGGTGCACAGCAGCGCCAGCAAGGCCCACCGCCAGCCAGCAGCGCTCATCGGAACGTGCAGACGATCAGCGCGACATTGCTGCCGCCGAAGGCGAACGAATTCGACATCGCCGCCTGCAGCGTCAGCCCGCGCCGGCATTCGCGCGGCACGAAGTCCAGATCGCACTCGGGATCGGGACGGTCGAGGAAGGCGGTCGGTGGCACCGCGCCGTGGCGCAGGGCATGCGTGGTCAGCACGAATTCCAGCGCGCCGGCCGCGCCCAGCGTGTGGCCGTGCATGGACTTGGTGGAGCTGACCAGCAGCCCGCGCGCCGCCGGACCGAAGGCTTGCTTGATCGAGGTGGCCTCGGCGACGTCGCCGGCCGGCGTGCCGGCCCCGTGGGCGTTGATGTAGCCGATCGCCGACGGCGGCAAGCCGGACTGCTCCAGCGCCTGCCGCATGGCCCGTTCCTGGCCGTCGGCGTCGGGCTTGGTGATGTGGGTGGCGTCGTTGCTGGTGCCGTAGGCGACCAGCTCGGCCAGGATGGTGGCGCCGCGCGCCTGCGCCGACGCCAGCGATTCCAGCATGACGGCCGCGCCCGCCTCACCCAGCACCAGGCCGCCGCGCCCGGCCGAGAACGGCCGGCACGAACGTTCAGGGTGTTCGGCATCGAGCGGCGCCAGCACGCGCAGCGCGTCCCAGGCGCTGACCACGCCGTAGCTCAGCAAGGCTTCGGAGCCGCCGGCCAGCACGCGGTCGGCGTAGCCGTGGCGGATGTGGCGGTAAGCCTCGCCGATGGCCTGCGCCGACGATACGCAGGCGCTGCTGTAGTTGTTGACGCTGCCCTTGAAGCCGCAGCGCAACGCAATCTGCGCGGCCGCCGCGTTGGTCATGCCGGCCACCACCGACATCGGCCGCACGCGGGTCTTGCCGTCGACGAACAGATCGACATAGCCGGACTCAACGGTGAGCGCACCGCCCATGCCGCTGCCCCAGAACACGCCGCTGCGGTCAGGCGCGACGGTGGCATCCAGGCCCGACTGGGCCAGCGCCTCGCTGGCGGCGGCCCAGCCCAATAGCGCGAAGCGATCGAAGACCGGCAATTCCGAAGTCTTGACCAGCTCGGGCAAGGGGCCGCGGATCTGCGCGGCGGGCGTGCCCGGCCGCTGGCGTTCTCCACCCAGCTGCAGCACGCCGATGCCGCTGTGGCCGGCCAGGGCTTGCTCGAAATTATGGTCGGCGCCGACGCCCAGGGACGAGATCGCCCCCAGGCCGGTGATCACTACGCGCTGCGCGGTCATGCGTTGGCGGCCTTGCCGGCCAGGTAGGTATCGATCTGGTCGGCGATGTCCTGCACCACGACCAGCTTCGGACGCTCATCGCCCACCTCGATGCCGAACTCCTCTTCCAGGTCAAAAATCAGTTCAATCACGGTCAGCGAATCGGCGCCCAGCGCCTCGAGTTCGGTTTGCGGCTGGATGGTGTCTTCGGCTACATCAAGGCTCTTGGCCAGCAGTTTGGCGACGGTTGGAAAGGAATTCATAAAAATAGTCTCGGTATGGTATGTATTAAGCGCGGTTCAGCAGGGCGTCCTCGGACGGCAGGTGCTGGTTGAAAAACGCGATCGTTTCGTCGGCAACGAGTTCTTTCTCATTGTCGAGGGTGATGATGTGGTAGCTGTCGTGCAAGATGATCTTGCGGCGGCTCGGCGAACTGATGCTGCGCTCGACCAGGTCGGCGCTCTTGGTGCTGGCGACGTCGTCTTCCTCGGCGTGGATGATCAGCGCCGGCGCGACCACCTTGGACAGCTGGCTGCGCACCTGCTTGATGAGGCGGTGCGCCTGGAAGATGCCCTCGGCCGACAGGCGCGACGCGCCCGCCGCCGACGAATCGCTGACCTTCATTTCGCGCGCGATCCAGCGGCGCAGGTTTTCATTTTTCAGGCCAAAAGGATAACGTTCCTGGTAGGAGTACCAATGGCGCGCCGGCGTGTAGTACGCCAGCGGCAACAGGAAACGGTATTTCGGGATGCTCCAGCCGTCGTACGACAGAGTAGTGGCCAGCAGGCCCAGGGAGGCGATCTGGTCGCCGCGCTCGATCGCCAGGCGCAAGGCCAGCACCGCGCCGATGCACAGGCCCACCACCGAGACGCTGGCGTGGGTTTGCTTGAGCTGGTCGAACAGGCGCGACACTTCCTCGAACCAGCGCTCGCTGCGCGTGGTGCGGTAGGAGTCGGCTTGGCCGGACGAATAGCCGTAGCCCGGTATTAGCGGAATGACTACAGTGTAGCCTGCACGTTGCAGGCGCTTGCCCACATACTGCATTTCCAGCGGGTTGCCCAGCAGGCCGTGCAATGCCAGCACGGCATGCGGACCGCCTGCCAATTCAATAGTTTTCATACTACCCTGTTCAATAAATTCTTATTATTATTGACTGTGAAACGGCCGCCGAGAGCTGTCGCCGCGAACGTCAAAAAATGGGTCCATCATACCCTCGTTTGGCACCGGAATTCCAGTAGCTACCGCGTCGCGATACCGTCGACATGCAGGTTTTTTCGCCAGGGGATGCATCGTGCGGGCGATCAGGTTGGTATGATCGCCAAGGCGGGAGGTGGATAACGAATTTTATCCAGCCGCAGCTTGCGGTAGGGTGATCACTTCATTACAGATTGGAAAGGCAGCCCGCAGCCCCGGCGGAATTTTAGAGTACAATAACACTCTATACATCCATCATCAGTTGCGGGGGCTGGCATGCGCAAATCGAATGCGGAGGTGGCGGAGACGCGGAAACGTATCCTGTCGACCGCTTCCGGCTTGTTTTTAAGGAATGGCATTTCCGCGACAGCGATTGCCGATGTCATGCTTGCATCCGGGCTCACCCAGGGCGGCTTTTACCGCCATTTCCAGTCGAAGGAGCACCTGGTGGCGGCGGCCAGCGCTGCCGCCTTCGAGCAGATCCGCGCCATGTTCGATGCGGCCACGGCGGGCATGCCGCCGCGCGCAGCCGTCGACCTGATCGTGCAGTACTACCTCAACCAGCACCAGGACACCTCGGCCGGCAATCTTTGCCCGATGGCGAACCTGGCCAGCGAACTCCGGGACGCGGACCAGCAAATCAAGGACGTCGTCACCGACGGCTATGCCCGGTTTGTCAAACTGCTCGCCTCGTATTTGATGCGCCTCGACTACAGCGACTACCTTGGGGTGGCCGAGTCCATCGTCTCCGTGCTGATCGGCGCCGTGTCGGTGTCGCGTGTGGTCACCGATCCCGCCCTCGCCGCCTCCATCCTGCAAAACGCCCAACAAACGGTAAACCTGATCCTGCAAAACGCCGCCACCAGCTCCGGGCTGGAGCCGAACGGCAAGGCCACCGCCGAAGCCTGACGGCAGCCCCGCCCGCAAGCGCTAACCTTGCGGCGCGCTCCAGCCGCCGCCCAGCGATTTGTACAAGGCAATACGGTTCTGCAGTTCGGCCAGGCCGGTCCGGATGGCCTGCTGCTGGGCCGCAAACAAGGCGCGCTGGGCGTCGAGATACTCGAGATAGCTCGCCTCGCCGCTGTCATAGCGCAGCTTGGCCAGGTCGTGCCGCGCCTGCTCGGCTTGCTCCTGCGCCCTGACCGCTTGCAGCTCCTCGCCCAGCGTCGCATGGCCGGCCAGCGCGTCCGCCACCTCGCGGAACGCCACCTGCACGGTTTTTTCGTACTGCACCACCGCGATATCGCGCTCCGCCACGGCCACGCCGAGATTGGCGCGGTTGCGGCCGCCGTCGAAGATCGGCAGCGAAACCTGTGGCAGGAAGCTCCAGGCGCGGCTGCCGGAATCGAACAGGCCACTCAGCTCATCGCTCGATGAACCGAACGCGCCGGTCAGGCTGATGCGCGGGAAGAACGCCGCCCGCGCCACGCCGATGTTGGCGTTGGCGGCGCGCAGCAGCGATTCCTGCTGGCGGATGTCGGGCCGCGCGGTCAGCAGGTCCGACGGCAGGCCGGCCGGCAAGGCCGCGATCGCCTCGCCGTCCCAACGCTTGCCGGGACCGGGCAGCAGCGCTGCCGGTAAGGGCTGGCCGATCAGCACCACCAGCGCGTTCTCGTCCAGCACGCGCTGGCGCTGCGCCTGCAGCACCGCGATCTTGGCGGCCTCCAGCAGCGACTCCGATTGCCGCAGGTCGTAATCCGAATTGGCGCCCGAGGCGCGCAGCAGCGTCTGGCGCTGGTGGGAGGCGCTGCGGCTGTCCAGCGTCTGGCGGGCCAGCGCCAGCAGCTGTTCGTCGGCCAACACCGCCTCGTAGCTGAAGGCCACCTGCGCCACCAGGCTGATCTGCGCGGCGCGCTGTCCTTCCCCGGTCGCGGCAAACCGCTCCAGCGCCGCACCCGACAGATTGCGGACCCGGCCGAACAAGTCCAGCTCGAAGGCCGTGACGCCCAGGCCCGCCGTGTAGCTGGTGAACAGCCCGCCACGGCCGCCGGGCGCGACCAGGTCGGGCACCCGCTGCCGCGCGCCGCTCAGGCCGGCGTTCACGCCGGGCAGCCGGTCGGCCGATTGCACCTGATACAGGGCGCGGGCGCGCTCGATATTCAGGGTCGCCACGCGCAGGTCGCGGTTATGCTCCAGCGCCATGCCGATCAACTGCTTCAATTGCTCGTCCTTGAAGAACGACTGCCACGGCACGCTGCGTGCCGATGGGCCATCGTCCGCGTGTTGCGGCGCGACTGCGGCCGGCCACTCACCGGCCACCGGCAGCGCCGGACGTTCGTAGGTCGGCGCCAGCGAGCAGCCCGCCAGCAGCGCGGCCAGCAGGACCGACGCGCCCCCTAAATGTTTGACGACGATACTCATGCTGCCTCCTTGGATTCCATATCGATCACTTCAACCGCCGGCGCGGAATGCTTGCTGACTTTGAACCACAGCGAATACAGCGCAGGCAGGAACAGCAGGGTCAGCACCGTGCCGACACCGACGCCGCCGATCAGCACATACGCCAGCGGCCCCCAGAAGCTGGAATGGGTCAGCGGGATAAAGGCCAGCATGGCCGCCGCCGCAGTCAGGATCACCGGCCGCGCGCGGCGTACCGTCGATTCGATCACTGCCTGGTACGGCGTCAGTCCGGCGGCCAGGTCGTGCTGGATCTGGTCCACCAGGATCAGCGTGTTGCGCATCAGGATGCCCGCCAGGCCGATCAGGCCGAGGATGGCGTTGAAGCCGAACGGCTGATGGAATACCAGCAGCGTCGGCACCGCGCCCACCAGGCCCAGCGGCGCGGTGGCGAACACCATCCACATGGTGGCGAACGAACGCACCTGCACCATGATCACCGCCAGCATCAGGATGATCATCAGCGGGAACAGCTTGGCCAGCGCCATGTCGGCCTTGGCGCTCTCCTCCACCGCGCCGCCGGTGTCGATGTGGTAGCCGGGCGGCAGGCCGGCCTTGATCTGCTCCAGCTTGGGCAGGATGGCCTTGGTCACGTCCGGCGGCTGGGTGCCGTCGCGGATGTCGCCCTGCACGGCAATATAGCTTTCGCGGTCATAGCGCTTGAGCACAGAGTCTTCCATCCGCGTCTCCAGCCGCGCCACCTGCGACAGCGGCACGCTGGCGCCGCTGTCGTTGGTCAGCGTCAGGTTGCGGATATCGGCCAGGTTGCTGCGCTCGGCGTGCGGACTGCGGATCAGCACGTCCACGGTGCGCACGCCTTCGCGCACCTGGGTCGCGGGGATGCCGTTCAACAGCGCCTGCAACTGGTTGGCCGCGTCGCGCGGCGACAGCCCGACCTGGCGCAGCCGCTCCTGGTCCAGCGCCAGATGCAGCGATGGCGTGCGGTTGCCCCAGTCGAGGTGGACGTCGCGCATGTCGGGGTTCTGCGCCATGACGGCGCGCACCTGCCCGGCCAGCTCGCGCACGCGGTCCAGGTCGGGACCAGCCACGCGGAACAGCACCGGATACGGCACCGGCGGCCCGAACAGGAACTGGCTGACGCGCACGCGCGCCTGCGGGAAGCGGCCCTCGGCGATCATGGTGCGGATTTTCTGCTTCAGGATGTCGCGCTCATGCGGGCCGGCGGTAAGCACGATCAGCTGCGCAAAGGCCGGGTTGGGCAACTCGGGATTGACCGACAGGAAGAAGCGCGGCGTGCCCTGGCCGACATAACTCGACACCAGCTTCGCTTCCAGCTCCTTGCGCAGCGCCTCCTCGATCTGGCGCACGGCAGCGTCGGTGGCGGCAAACGCGCTGCCCGGCGGCAGGTTCACTTCCAGTGTGAGCTCGGGACGTTCGGAATTGGGGAAGAACTGCTTCTGCACAGCGCCCATGCCCACGCCCGCCAGCACGAACATGGCCACGGTGACCGCCGCGGTCAGCCATTTGTGGTCCACGCACCAGCGCACCAGCTGGCGCAGGCGCTTGTAGTTCGGCGTGTTGTAGATGGCGTCGTGGCCGCCGGCCTTGACCGGAATATCCGGCAGCATCTTGACGCCCATATAGGGAATGAACAGCACCGCCACCACCCACGAGGTGATCAGCGCGAAGGCCACCACCCAGAAGATATTGCCGGCATACTCGCCAGCGGTGGAGCGGGCGAAGCCCACCGGCAGGAAGCCGATGATGGTCAACAGCGTGCCCGACAACATGGGCGCCGCCGTCGCGGTCCACGCATGGGTGGCAGCGGCGATGCGGCTCATGCCCTCCTCCATCTTCACCACCATCATTTCGATGGCGATGATGGCGTCGTCCACCAGCAGGCCCAGCGACAGGATCAGCGCGCCGAGCGTGATGCGGTCGAACACGCGTCCGGTCACCAGCATGATGACGAACACCGCGGCCAGCGTCAGCGGCACGGCCGCGGCCACCACCATGCCGACGCGCCAGCCCAGCGTGACCAGGCTGACCACGATCACCACCGCCAGCGCCACCACGAACTTGATCATGAACTCGTTGACGGCGGCCTTGATGGCGAGCGACTGGTCGGAGATCTGGTCCAGCTCGATGCCGGTCGGCAGTTCGCCGCGCAGCGTCTGCTGTGCGGTGCCAAGGTCGTGGCCCAGCTGCAGGCCGTTGTAGCCGCGCTTCATCACCACGCCCAGCACCAGCGATGCCTCGCCCTGGGTACGGATGGCGAAGCTGGCCGGGTCTTCGTAACCACGCCGCACGTCGGCGATGTCGCCCAGCTTGAGCGTGCGGCCGGCGTCGACAATGGGGATGGCTTTGACGCTGTCCACGCTGTCGATGGCGCCGTCCAGGCGCAGCTGCACGCGCGGCCCGCGCGTCTCGACAAAGCCGGCCGAGGTAACGGTGTTCTGCCGGCCCAGCGCATCGATCACCGCCTGCGCCTTGATGCCCAGCGTGGCCAGGCGTTCATGCGAGATCTCGACGAAGATCCGCTGCTGCTGCTCGCCGAGGATATTCACCTTTTGCACACCCGGCACATGCAGCAGGCGCTGGCGGACCTCTTCCGCCTTCAGCACCAGCTGGCGGTGCGGCAGCTTCTTGCCGCTCAAGGAGAACAGCGAAAAATAAACGTCCGAGAATTCGTCGTTGACGAAGGGGCCGATGACGCCGCGCGGCAGATTGATCGCTTCATCGCCCAGCTTTTTGCGCACCTGGTAGAACTGCTCTTCCACCGTTTTGGCCGAGGTGTCGTCCTTCAGGTAGACCTTCATGGTCACCAGGCCCGGCCGCGCGCTGGTCTCCACGCGGTCGTAGGCTTCCAGTTCCTGCAGTCGTTTTTCCAGACGGTCGGCGACCTGTTCCTGCATTTCGTTGGCGGTCGCGCCCGGCCAGCTGACGGCCACGGTCAGGACCTTGACCACGAAGCTGGGATCTTCCGCCCACCCGAGCCGGAAGAAGGCGAACAGGCCGGCTGCGCTGATGGCGATGATCAGGAACAGGGTGATGGCGCGTTCGCGCACGCCGAAGGCGGACAGGTTGAAGCCGCTCATGATCCGCTCCCGGTCCTGGTCTCAGCCAGCAGGCGGACCTTCTGGCCGGCCTTCAGCAGATGGCCGCCGACAGCCACGGCCCGTTCGCCGGCGGCCAGGCCCTGCGACAGGCGGGCCTGCTCTTCGCCCAGTTGCGCCACCGTGACCGGACGCAGGCTGACGGTGGAGGTCTTGTTGTCGATCACCCAGACGGCGGGGCCCTGGCCCTGGTCGGTCAGGGCGCTGACCGGCACGCTGATTCCGGCCGGGGACGCAGTGGCAATGCGGATCGTCACCGTGGCGCCCAGCGGCGCCTGGCCGGCGTCGCCGCCCAAGGTGTAGCGCGCCAGGTAGGTGCGGGTCTGCGGATCGGCGACGGCGGCCAGCTCGCGCAAGGTGGCAGGGGCGGCGCTGCCCGGCTCGCTGTAAAGCGAGGCGCTGGCCGGACGCCTGGCCAGCGCCAGCTCCTGCTCGGGCAGGAAGACCTGCGCCTCGCGCGCTCCCTGGCGCGCCAGCTTGACGACGCTCTGGCCGGCCGATACCACTTGCCCGACATCGGCCGGCACGTCCAGCACGACGCCATCCATGTCGGCCAGCAACACGGCGTAATCGCGCTGGTGCTCGGTTTCGCGCGCCCTGGCGGTCTCGGCGCGAGTCTGGGCGATGGCGGCGTCGGCGGCGGCCTTGGCCTGTTCGTAGGCCTGGGCCGAGGTCGCGCCGTGGGCCAGCAGATTGCGCAGACGCGCCTCCTCCGCCACCGCCTGCACCTGGCGCGCCTGCGCGGCGTCGACCGCCGAGCGCGCGGCGGCCAGCGCCAGATCGTAATCGACCGCGTCGATACGCATCAGGGGCTGGCCCTTATGGACCGTCTGGCCCGGGTCCACCAGGCGCTCGACGATTTTGCCGGCCACCCGGAAACCCAGGTTGCTTTCGGTCCGTGCGTGCACGACGCCGGTGAAACTGGCCACGCCGGATGTGGCCGGCTGGGCGGTGAACCAGGCGACCCTGGCCACAGTGTCCTGCGGTGGCGCCGGTTGACTGCACGCGGCCAGGCCGAGCATTAGTGTGGAGGCGACGGCTGTGCGCCGGGGGAATGTGGGGAATATCGTTTTCATAAGGCCCTCGTAATTTAGAGTTCTAACAAACGCTAAAAATAGATTACACACATAATCTATAAAACTCAAGCCATTTTTGAATTGCCGTCCGCGCCGGACGCCGGCAGCATCAGCCGGATCGTCTGCCGGGCATTGCGCAGGACGTTGGCGGCCGGCGCCGGGCCGGCTGCCAGCCTCGCCAGCAACACCGCGCCGACCATGGTGGCGACGATGGCGTCGGCCAGCCGGGCCGGTTCGGTGTAGCCCGCCTGATCGGCGAGCCAGGCAAAGAACTGCACCAGCCGCTGATAGCCGGCCATCGCGGCGTCCCTGACCTGCTGGTCCGAACGGCATAGTTCGCTTCCCAGGTTGGGCAGCGGGCACAAGCCCTCGCAGCCCTGCTGCTCCGACTGGGAAAGGTACAAATCCACGGCGATGTCGAGCCCTTCCGCCGGCGGTTTACCGCGGATCGCCTCGCTGAAAACGCCGCGCAGCCTGTCGTGGGCAGCGATGCTGGCCTCGACGATCAAGTGTTCCTTGGAGCGGAAGTGGCGGTAGAAGCCGCCCTGTGTCAGGCCGGCTGCGGCCATGATGCTGGCGATGCCGGTCTCGGCCAGCCCGCGCTCCAAAAACATCCTGGTCGCGGCCGACACGATGCGCTTGCGCGTGGCTATCGTTTCGCTTTTTGACTTTTTCATACCGCCACTCCTGTATTTCGGCGCTTTCGGCCTCATTTAGAGTTTTAGTATAATCTATTTTTAGCGTTTAAATGAACGCTAAAATGTCAGAAGAGGTACTGATTGTGATGAATGCAGCGCGGAGTCGGCAAGGCAGGCGATGTCAAGGCCTCGATTTCCTTGGCCGCCGCCGCGCCCCTGCTCGCCCGCGCGTGTCACGTCACCCTCGTGGCAAAGTCATCGAAGCAATCCAACGATTAGAACGTGTGGCGCAGACCCAGGTCGAGCGCCTTGGAGCCGGTCCCCTTGTCGGTGGCGTTGCCGACCTTGAAGACGGCGCCGTTGCGATTGTCGATGGTCGCGTACGATGCGTACAGGTCGGTGCGCTTGGACAGCGCCCGCAGGTAGGCGATACCCCATTGCTGCGCATCCTTGTTGACCTTGGTGCGGTCGTCGTGATGGACCGCGGAGAACAGCACCTTGTTGACGCCGAAAGGCACGGTGACGCCGGCGGTGAAATCACGGCTGTCCTCCAGCCCGGGACCGCGGTTGACAGCGCCCGCCGCATGCACCATCAGCGCACCGAAGTCGTAGCTGGCCACCAGGATGGTGTTGTTGACATGGTCGGTGGCCACGGCGTTATTAATCTGGTGAAAAGCCAGTTGCGCCTTGAGCGGGCCGCCGGCATAGGCCAGCGCGCCGCCCAGCATACGGTTGCGTGCGTTGTCGCCGCCGGTCTCGCCTGCGCCATAGGCCAGGTCCGCGCTGAAACCGGCCATCTCCGGCGTGATCACCTCGACCATATTGTCGGTGCGGGTGTTGGTGGCCATCAGGTTGCCGGCACGCCCGGCCAGGCTGACCGCGCCAAAAGGATCGCCGACATCGCGCAGCGCCTTGTAATACGGCGAATACTGCCGGCCCAGCGTGACAGCGCCGAACTGGCCGCTCAGGCCGACAAAGGCCTGGCGTCCAAACAGCAGCCCCCCTTGGCCGGCGATGCCGGTGTCGGCGTTGAAACCATTCTCCAGCACGAAATTGGCCTTCAGGCCGCCGCCCAGATCCTCCATACCCTTGAAGCCCAGGCGCGAGCCGGAGGCCAGCCCGCTATTCAAGTTCGTCACCTTGCCGGTCGGCGTACCGCTCTCGCGTACCAGGCCGACATCGACGATGCCGTACACGGCCACATTGCTCTGTGCGGCCGCGCCTGCAGCCCACAGCGCAGCAGGCAGTAGCAGCATTTTTAATGATTTTTTCATGTGTTGTTCTCTCATCTGATTGGGGACACCGCAATGGGCTTGCGGCCGGCCTGCCGCATATCGCTGCGGCGGTACAACATCCAGGTGGCGACCAGGCTGCACACTGCCGCTGCCGTCATCCACAGCCCGGGCGCGCCCTTGTCGCCGCTGGCCTCGATCAGCGCGGTGGCGATGGCCGGGGTGAAGCCGCCGAACAGCGCCGTGGCCAGGCTGTAGGCCAGGGAAAAGCCCGCGGTACGCACTTCCACCGGCATCACTTCGGTCAGCGCCACCACCATCGCGCCGTTGTAGCTTGCGTACAGGAAGGACAACCACAACTCCACCGCCAGCATCCGGCCAAAACTCGGATCGGCCACCAGCCAGCACATGGCCGGATAGGCGGTGAGGACGGTCAGCAAGGCAAAGACCAGCAACAGGGGGCGACGGCCAACCCGGTCGGACAAGGAGCCCATCAGCGGCAGCCAGATGAAGTTGGACAGGCCCACGCACAGCGTCACGATCAGGCTGTCGCCGGTGCTGAGCTTGAGCACGGTCTTGCCGAAGGTCGGCGTATAGATGGTGATGAGATAGAACGATACCGTGGTCAGCGCCACCAGCATCATGCCGGACAGCACCAGCCCCCAGTTATCCAGCATCGAACGCAGGATGGCGCGCAGGGTCGGGCGATGGGTGCGGCGCTGGAACTCCTCGGTCTCCTGCAGCGAACGACGGATCGCGAACAGCACCGGCACGATCAGGCAGCCGATGAAGAAGGGAATGCGCCAGCCCCATGCCCCCATCTGCGCCGGGGTGAAGCACAGGTTCAGGCCGTAGCCCAGCGCGGCAGCGGTGATGATCGCGACCTGCTGGCTGGCCGACTGCCAGCTGACGTAGAAGCCCTTGCGGCCCGGCGTGGCCATCTCCGCGAGATACACCGAGACGCCACCGAGCTCGGCGCCGGCGGAAAAGCCCTGCAGCAAGCGGCCGATCAGCACCAGCGCCGGCGCCAGCGCGCCGATGGTGGCGTAGCCGGGCACGCAGGCGATCAGCACCGTTCCCAGCGCCATCAGGCCCAGCGTGACGATCAAGCCCTGGCGGCGTCCGGCCCGGTCGACATAAGCACCCAGTATGATCGCGCCCAGCGGCCGCATCAGGAAGCCGGCGCCAAAGGTCATCAGCGTCATCATCAGCGACGCGACCTCGTTATCGGACGGGAAAAACGCCTTGGCGATGGCCGTCGCGTAAAACCCGAACAGGAAAAAATCGAACATTTCCATGAAATTGCCGCTGGTAACGCGCAGCACCATGCCGACGCGCGATTGCGTCTTGGTTGAAGTGGCAGTCATTGTGATCTCGCTTGCCGCGCGTCGGCGGCATCAGGTGGGAAAAAAACTTGGAGAAGGCTCAGTTACCCGGCAAAGGATCGAGGCCGCTGGCGACCACTGCCTCGCGTGCCTCCGGCGCGGCCAGGAAGCGCAGCAGCTTGCGGGCGGCCTCGGGATGGCGCGCCTGCACCGGGATGCCGGCGGCGAAACGGGTCACGCTCTGCACCGCCTCCGGGATGCGGGCGACAAAGGTGACGCCGCGCACCGGCAGGATCTCGCTGACCTGCTGGAAGCCCAGCTCATACTTGCCCTCCGCCACCTGCATGGCGACCGGAGTCTTCTGCACCATATGGGCCTTGGGTTTGACGGCCGCTTCGATGTCGAGTTTTTTCAGCAGCTCGCGCTCGATGTAGACTCCGCTGGCGCTGTCGGAATAGGCGATCGAATCGGCCCCGAGCAAGGCCGCCTTGAACGCCTCGACAGTCGAGATGTCAGGCAGCGCGTGGCCGGCGCGCACCACCATGCCGATGCGGGAGTCGGCCAGCTCGGTGCGGCTGGCCGGATCGACCTTGCCCTGCGCGATCAGCTGGTCAAGCGCGTAGCCCACCATGATGACGACATCGGCCGGCTCGCCGCGCGCCAGGCGGTTGGGAATCGCCTCCGGCGACTTGCCCATCGACGGGCCCCAGGCGGTGACCAGCGTGTCGCCGCTGGCCGCCTCGTAGCGCGGCTTGAGCGCAAGATAGGCCGCCGTATAGCCGCCGGAATTCATGACGTCCAGTTGTTCGGCGGAGGCTGCCGGAATGGCGAACGCCAGCACAACGGCCAGCTTGGCTGCGCGTGCAATAGATGTCAGCATGAGAATCTCCTGTTTTATGATCAGATTTTTGTCTGGTCATTATCAGGAGCTTCATTACGAAAGTAAAATGCATACTTTCTTCGTATTGATACCCACCGGGCATCAATCAGGCGATCAGCGCCGCCTTCAGTTCCTCATACAAATGCTGGGCCGCCGGCGCGAACACCCGGCCGGAACGGCGGATAATGCCCAGCGTGCGTTCGATGCCCGGCGCGGTCAGGGGCACGGCGCGCAGCATGGCGCCGGTGGCGCCGCCCGGCATGGACAGCTGGGGCACCACGGCAGCCCCCAGTCCCGCGCGCACCAGCTCCAGCAAGGTCGACACGTGGCGGACCTCGATAAACGAGGCCGGCCGTTGCTCGGCCGGCGCCATGGCTTGGTCCAGCAGCAGGCGGTTGCCGCTGGACTTGGCCACGGTCATGTACGGATATTTGCCGATATCGTCCCAGCTGACCGAGCTGTGCCGCGCCAGCGGATGGTCGGGCAGGCAAGCCAGGACGAAACGTTCCTTGAGAATGGGTTCGAAGCCGATGCCCGGTTCGCCCGCGCCAAGAAAGTTGACGCCAAAATCGGCCTCGCCGCGGGCGACGATGTTCAACACCTCGTGCGCGCCCTCGTCGGCCACGCGCACGCGCACGCCCGGCAGCGCGGCATGGAAGCGCTGCAGGATGGGCGGCAGGAAATGATGCGCCACCGACGGCACACAGGCGACAGTCACCTGGCCTGAGTAAGTGCGGGACAAGTCGCTGATCTGGTGCAGCGAACGTTCGACGCCGTCAAGGATCTCCAGCGCCCGCACGAAGAACTCGCGGCCCATCAAGGTCAGCGACACGCGCCGGGTGCTGCGCTCGAACAGCTTGACGTTCAACGCCTCTTCCAGCTTGGCGATGCGGCGCGACAGCGCCGGCTGCGACAGGTGCAAGGCCGTCGCGGCGGCGCGAAAGCCACCCTGCTCCACCACCGCCACCATCGCCCGCAAATCACTTAAATCAAAACGCAACTGACTCATGTTTTCCAATTTTCCATTTCGGAATAGTTTTATGCCGAAGTAGCATAAATCGGCCGTCCCGCGATCCTACACTAGGTGCGTCTCTCAAGGTTTTCCCGTGGAAATACTCCACCGGCCGGCCCGCAGGAGCCACTTAAAAATACAGATCAATACAGTTCTTACATCGGGAGCGGGACTAGCATGAGAAGCGTTAAATTAACTACATGGATTATGATCGCGATGATCCTGGGGATAGCGGTGGGGGCCGTCTGTCACAGCCAGGCCGCCACGGCTGCCGCCGCCAAGGATATCGCCGGGTATTTCAGCCTGATCACCGACCTGTTCCTGCGACTGATCAAAATGATCATCGCTCCGCTGGTCTTCGCCACCCTCGTCAGCGGCATCGCCAGCATGAGCGATGGCAAGGCCCTGGGTCGTATCGGCATCAAGGCCTTCACCTGGTTCGTGCTGGCCTCGCTGATTTCACTGTCGCTGGGTTTATTGTTTTCCAATCTGCTGCATCCCGGTCAGGCGCTGGGTCTGCCTTTGCCCGAACTGGGCGCAGCGACCAAGCTGAGCACCGCGAGCCTCAACCTCAAGGACTTCGTGACCCATCTCGTTCCGAAGAGCTTCTTCGAAGCGATGGCGAATAACGAAATCCTGCAGATCCTGGTGTTCTCCATCTTCTTTGGCTGCGCCGTGGCATCCGCGCGGCCGGGGGAAGCGGTCACCGTGGTCAAATTCGCAGACGAGGTCTCGGGCGTCATGTTGCGCCTCACCGGCTACGTGATGCGCTTCGCCCCGCTCGGCGTGTTTGCCGCCATGGCGGCGGCGATCACCGTCCAGGGCTTCGGCGCGATTGCCACCTACGGCAAGCTGTTGGGCAGCTTCTTCCTGGCCCTGACGGTGCTGTGGGCGGTGCTGATCGGCGCCGGCTTCGCCTTCATCGGGCCGCGGGTCTTTAAGCTGCTGACCATGCTGCGCGAGCCCATCATGCTGGGCTTCTCGACGGCCAGCAGCGAATCCGCTTATCCTAAACTGCTGGAACAGCTGGAGAAATTCGGCCTGGATAACAAGATCACCGGCTTCGTGCTGCCTCTCGGTTACTCGTTCAACCTGGACGGCTCCATGATGTACCAAGCCTTCGCCGCGCTCTTCATCGCCCAGGCCTACAACATCGACATGTCGCTCACCCAGCAGCTGACCATGCTTCTGGTCTTGATGGTGAGTAGCAAAGGCATGGCGGGCGTACCGCGCGGTTCGCTGGTGGTGGTCGCGGCCGTGCTGCCCATGTTCGGGCTGCCGGAAGCCGGCCTCCTGCTCATCATGGGCATCGACCAGATCTTCGACATGGCGCGCACCGCAACCAATGTACTGGGCAACGGTATCGCCACCGCAGTCGTGTCCAAATGGGAGTCCAGTCCAGTTGCCCATGCCGCAAACCGCCCGGTGATCGCCACCGCCCCCTGAGCAAGCTATGTACACTGAGCCACCGGGCAAGCCGGTGGCTTTTAACTTTGATGGAGTTATCTATGTCCCGCTTTTCAAAAATCACAATCGGCGCCCTGCTCTGCATCGGCATGTCCACGCTCTGCCAGGCGGAAACCCCGGCAGGCACGCTGCAAAAAATCGCGGCCAGCGGCACCATCGCCGTCGGCTACCGCCCGGTGTCGGTGCCGTTTTCCATGCGTAGCGGCAGCGCGGCCCCCACCGGTTACACACTCGATCTGTGCGCGCACATCATCGACAACATCGGCAAGGAATTGGGGAAGAGCCTCAAGGTAACGTACGTGGAGGTCAAGTCGAGCGACCGCATCCAGAAACTGCTGGATGGCGAGATCGATCTGGAATGCGGCTCAACCACCAACACCCGCGAGCGCGCGGAACAGGTCACCTTCGCGAATACGACATTCGTGACATCGAGCCGGATTTTGACGCATGCCTCCAGCACCATCAAAAGCGTGGCCGGGTTGAAAGGACAGCGCGTCGCCATTGCACAGGGCGCCAGCGTGGCACCGCTGCTGAGCAAAATCGATATGGAACAGGGATTGAACATCCACTACGTGCGGGTGAAGGACTTCACCGACGGTTTCCAGGCGCTCGACAGCGGCAAGGTCGACGCGTTTGTCAGCGACGATATCCAGTTCGCGCAGTATATCGCGCACTCCACTCATCCCAAGGACTATGCGGTGGTTGGCGAACCCATCTCGATCGATGCGCTGGGGATCATGATGAGAAAACAGGATGTTCAGTTGCACGCCATCGCCAATCGAACGCTGTCGGCGCTGGTGGCTAGCGGTGAGTTCAACAAGATATATGCCAAATGGTTTATCACGCCGTCGTTGCAGTTCCCGATGAGCGACGCGCTGAAGAAATTGTTGAAAAACCCGAACAACCAAGCTAATTAAATAAATCGAACGGGCGGCCATGCCGGCAACGGCGGCCGCCCGTTTTCCCGTTTACGCTGGCGCACCGCCTCGCGCCAGTTCAACGCAGCGGCGCGCCAGGATCGCGGTGGGATCAAGCAGCACGATACTGAGTTCACCAAGCGGAAACGCCGCGTCTTCACGCAACAGCAATGGCAATTCGGTGCAGCCCAGTATCACCACGCTGGCGCCGGCTTGCACCAGATGGCTCAGCGCCAGCATCAGATCGTCCCTGCACTCCCCCTCCAGATAGCCTGCCTTGATCCCCCGCTCGCCGTAGATGGCGCGCATCACCAATTCCTGGTGGGCCTGGTCCGGGACCAGCAACTCAAACGGCGCGCCCGCCGCCGCGTCATGATAGACACGGCTCTGTATGGTGCCGCTGGTCGCCAGCAAGCCCACGCGCCGATGGCCAGCGTGATGCCGTTCGATGTGGCTCACCGTCTCGTGCAGCATATTGATGATCGGTACGGCGACCTGCCCGCTGATGCGTTGCAGGTAAGCGTGGGCGGTATTGCAGGGAATCGCGATCAGGTCGGCATGATTGGCTTCCAGGCGCTTGCAGGCGGCATAGATGGCCAGCGTCGGATCCTCGCCGTCGCCGATCAGGTTGGCGGTGCGGTCGGGGATCTGCGGGTTATGCTCGACGATTAGTTTGACGTGCTCCTGATCGCGGCCGGCGTGCGTGTTCACGATGATCTTGTCCATGAAATCAACCGTCGCGGCCGGACCAACGCCGCCGATGATGCCGATCTTGAAAGACTGAGGCGGCATCTGCTCGCGGATCGTGAGCGCGTGGTCGACATAGGCCTGGTTGCTGTCCATCGCCGGTATGCCGGCCACGTTGAGCAGGCTCGATATCATGGCGATTTCCGTCGTGCCCGGCACGATCAGATCCGCGCCTTGCGCCATCAGGTCATGGCACGCCTCCAGCAGCAACGCCACCGCCGCCGGAGAGCGGTCATGGGCTTTGAGCCCGCCGGGACCGTACACCGCCTCCATCACGCAATCCCGCTGTATCCGCGGCGCCGGATAGAGCACACGATAGCCCGCCGGTTCCAGATGCCGTTCGAACAACCGCTGGCCAAGCACATAGTCGGAGGTCAGCACCCCCACAGTGCGCGCGTGGGGGCTGTTTTGCCGGAGCGCCGCCAACAGGGCATCCATCAGACTGATGATCGGCAGGCGCAGCTCATTGCGTAATTGATGCAGGAAAGTATGGCTGATAAAACAAGGCAGCATCGCACAGTGCGCGCCCGCCTGTTCATAGTGCTGCAGCATGTCGTAGATGTAGAGCTTGCGGCCGGCCAGTTCAGGCGTTCCGCCTTCCAGCCGGTCCCCGCCCTGGAACGGGTGCTGCTCATACAAAACGGCATAGTCGTCGGCATGGTCTCCTGCCGCGATACTGCGCAACATTTTGCCGTGCACGTCTGCGCCCGCCAACGCGCCGAGACCGCCTATGATGCCGATGCAGGTTTTCGCGGAATCGGCGGCGGTGGGAAATTTAGATGTATGAGACATAAGCTTTGTGGTATCCGGGAGACATTCCATACAATATCCGAGTCCGACCACCAGGTTATGCAATTTAGACCTGACCTCATGCGACACAAGCATAGCAAAATATCCGGCGACGGCTAAGCTCTTCAACCCACACGGATTTTGGAACCTATGGATATCAAATGGCTGGAAGATTTTCTGAGTCTGGCTCAGACGCGCAACTTCTCGCGCTCGGCGCAGGAGCGCAATGTGACGCAGTCCGCGCTCAGCCGCCGTATCCGTGCGCTGGAAGCCTGGGTCGGCGCCGATCTGGTCGATCGCAGCACCTACCCGCTGATCCTGACGCCCGCCGGCAAGCTTTTCAGCAGCTCCGCCACGGACGCCATGCGCCTGCTGAACGACGCGCGCTCGCTGTTGCGCATCGAAGGCAAGGACGAGAACATGCTCAGCATCTCGGCCGGCCACACGCTGTCGCTGAACTTCCTCCCCAATTGGCTGGGCGCCATCGAAGCGCGGCAAGGCCAATTGCGCACGCGCGTCCTGCCGGCCAACGTGCACGATTCGGTGCTGTCGCTGGTGGAAGGCAATTGCGATCTGCTGTTGTGCTACTACCACTCCGACCTGCCCATCGAACTGGATCCCGCGCGCTTCGAATTCGTCAATCTCGGCAGCGAGATCGTGATGCCGGTCTCCATCCCCAAGCGCAGCGGCTTCGCGGCCTTCCCCCTGCCCGGCAACCGCCTGGCGCCGACCTCGCACCTGGCGTACACCGCCGGCTCCTTCTTCGCGCGGGTGGTCGAGCGCATCGCCGCGCGCGTGGATCAGCCCTGCTTCCTGAGCAATACCTACGAATCCGACCTGGCGGAGTTGCTGAAGACGATGGCCTTGTCCGGCCTCGGGCTGGCCTGGCTGCCCGAGAGCTGCATCAAGCGCGAACTCAACGAAGGCAAACTGGTGGCCGCCGGCGGCGAGCAGTGGAATATGACCATGGAGATCCGCCTGTTCCGCGCGCTGGACAACCGCAAGCCGGCCTTGCAGCGCCTGTGGGAGACGCTGAAGCAATCCTGAAGCGGCGCGCTTGCGCCAGCAAGGCTTGCATTCCCGTATGGAATGAATGTATGCCGAATCAGCATAAATACCAGGCATCGCGTCTCTAGAATTACTTCCATCAGCCGCACCTCAACGCGGCATCGGCGAAGTCCAATTCAAGCAAGGAGAGACAGCATGACCACGGCAACGGCAACACGAATAGAACACGACCTGCTTGGCGAACGCGCCGTGCCCGAAGATGCGTATTACGGCATCCACACATTGCGCGCGCTGGAAAACTTCCCGATTTCCGGCACGCCCATTTCGCAATGGCCAGGCCTGATCGTCGCGCTGGCGACGGTCAAACAGGCGGCGGCCCTGACCAACCACAAGCTCGGGATGTTGAGCGACGTGCATCTCGACGCCATTGTCGCCGCTTGCCGGCAAATCATCGACGGCCAGTTTCATCAGCACTTCGTGGTCGACATGATCCAGGGCGGCGCCGGCACCTCCACCAACATGAACGCCAACGAGGTGATCGCCAACCTGGCACTGGATCTACTGCAGCAGCCGCGCGGGGCCTATGATGTGCTCCATCCCAACGAGCATGTGAATCTGAGCCAGAGCACCAATGACGTCTACCCCACCGCGCTGCGACTGGCGACCTATCGCGCGATGGATGATTTGATCGCGGCGATGGAAGTGCTGAAACTGGCGTGCCGCGCCAAATCCATTGAGTTCGCGGATGTCATCAAGATGGGACGCACCCAGCTGCAGGACGCGGTACCCATGACCCTGGGCCAGGAGTTTGCCACCTATGCCGTGATGCTGTCCGAAGACCAGGAACGCCTGTGCGAGGCCGCGATGCTGATGTGCGAGATCAACCTGGGCGCCACGGCCATCGGCACCGGCATCAATGCCCATCCCGATTACGCCAGGCTGGTGTGCGCGGCGCTGCGCCAGGTCAGCGGCGCACCGCTGTCGACCTCGATAGACCTGATCGAGGCGACCCAGGACGTGGGCGCCTTCGTCCAGCTGTCCGGCGTACTGAAGCGGGTGGCACTGAAGCTGTCGAAGATCTGCAACGATCTGCGCCTGCTGTCGAGCGGACCGCGCTCCGGCTTCGGCGAGATCAACCTGCCGGCCATGCAGGCCGGCTCCAGCATCATGCCCGGAAAAGTCAATCCCGTGATTCCCGAGGTGGTCAATCAGATCGCCTTTGAAGTGCTGGGCAACGACGTTACGGTCAGCTTCGCCGCCGAGGCCGGCCAGCTGCAGTTGAACGCTTTCGAACCCATCATCGGCTACAGCCTGTTCAAGAGTATCAGCCACCTCACGGCGGGATGCACCCTGCTGGCGACGCGCTGCATCAATGGCATCACCGCCAATCGCTCCGCCCTGCAGGCGAGCGTGGAAAGATCCATCGGCCTGGTGACCGCATTGAATCCCTACATCGGCTACGAAGCCGCCACGCGTATCGCTCAACTTGCGCTCAGCAGCGGCCGTGGCGTGGCGGAACTGGTCGTCGAACAAGGCCTGTTGACCGAATCCGAGCTGATTCAACTCTTGCAGCCCGCCCAGTTGACCAGCCCCCGGCTGTCGCCGTTGGCCGCAGCGACGGCGCGCTAAGCCGCCCTACCCGATTGTCTTGACGGACAGGCGCCCTGGCGGGCGCAGGGGGACGCGCACGCCTGTCATCCGTCCTTTCTCATCTTTTTATAACAACGTTTCAAAACTGGGAGAACACATGAAATCACAAGCCACCTGCCTCGCGCTCATCGCATCCCTTTGCGGCATCGCGTCGGCGCAGTCCAATGTCACCATCTACGGTATCGCCGACGCCGGCCTGGTACGCGAAACCGGCGGCGCCGCCGGCAGCGTCAGCCGCGTGAGCAGCGGCGTGGGCTCCGGCTCCCGCCTGGGCTTCAAGGGCACGGAAAATCTCGGCGGCGACGTCAGCGCATTCTTCCAGCTGGAAAATGGCTACAACATCGATACCGGCAGCGCCGGCCAGGGCGGGCTGCTGTTCGGCCGCCAGGCCTTCGTCGGCTTGTCCACCAAATACGGCGCCATTTCGCTGGGGCGCCAGTATTCGCCGCTGTACACCACGTTGCGCGATGTCGTGGACCCGTTTGAAATCGGCTTGGCCGGCAACGTCACCAACATCATTCCGGGCAACACGCGGGTCGACAATATGGTGGAATACAAGACGCCGCGCTACATGGGCTTTGCCGCCGACCTGGCTTACGGCGCGGGCGAAACCGCCGGCGACAGCAGCAAGAACCGCACCCTGGGCGCGGCGCTCAGCTACGTGGACGGCCCGCTCAACGTGACGCTGACCAACCACATCAAGGAAAACGCCGACGCCAGCGACGCCTCGCGCTACAGCCTGGCCGTGGTGAAGTACAAGGTCGGCGCATTCAGTGTGGACTACGCGCACGGCATCACCCACGGCCTGGCCGGCGCCCGCGGCAAGGACGATGTGCTGGGCGGCACCTGGTCCAGCGGCGTGCACACCGTGCTTGCTTCGTACATCCGTCACAATGATCAAACTGCCGCCAACAAGGACGCGCATCAGTGGGCTGCAGCTTATCTGTACAGCTTATCCAAGCGGACCGACCTTTATCTGAGCTACGGCCATATCAACAACCGCAACGGCGCCAGCTATACGGTGGGCAATGGCACGGATGCGGGGACCGGTAACACTGGCACCGATATCGGCATCCGTCATCGATTCTGATTTTCCTGCGCTCCGGACGACCCCGCCAAGCCTGGCGGGGCGGCCTGGTGGAACACCAGCTCCTCGACCCGTCTTCCGTTGCACAAGTGGTCATCGATGATGCGGTCCATGTTCTCGGGCGTGACGTTGTAGTACCAGGTGCCGTCAGGCTGCACGCAGACGATGGGGCCGCCCTTGCAGGCGGCAAAACACCCCACCCTGCTACGCTTGACGCGCAACTCGCCGGCGTCCAGCCCCGCAGCCTTGAACTTGGCGCCCAGGCTGTCGAACAGCGACTGCGATACGCCGTCTCCGCTGCAACGCGGGCCGGTGCAGATCAGCAGATGACGATGGTAATGGCCGATCTTCGGCTTGACGACGGCTTCACTCATGCTTCGCTCTCCTCGCCAGTGACCGCTTCAGCCTCTACCGGCTCGTTCAAGGTATCGCGGATGTAGTCGGCCGGCAGGCGATGGCGCGCCGCCAGCGTGGCGATGCTGTCGCCGGCCGCGTGCTCGGCATGCAGCGTTTCCAGCCAGCCCAGCAGGCCTGTGGACAGCGAACGGCCCGCGCGCTCGCCCTCGCGCGTGGCGCCTCCCTCCTCCATGTCGTACTTGTTGGCATAGCCGCGCGGCGTGACCATCAGGCCATGCCGCACGAAGGTGTTGCTGTTGCCGATCAGGACGGTGCTGAGCATGCCGATGTCCGCGTCCGCCATCGAGTCCAGCGTGGTGAAGACGATGTTCTGGCGGCGGCGATACCCGCTCTTGACGATGGCCACCGGCGTATCCGCACGGCGGTGGCGCAGAAACAGGCGCTGCGCCTCCAGGATCTGGCGCGTGCGGCGGCCGCTCTTCGGGTTGTACAGCGCGACGACGAAATCGGCGCTGGCCACCGCGTCCAGGCGGCGGGCGATGGTCGGCCACGGCGTCAGCAGGTCCGACAGCGAAATCGCGCAGAAGTCGTGCGTCAGCGGCGCGCCGACCAGCGCCGCGCAGCTGTTCAGCGCCGAGGCGCCGGGGATGATCTCGACCTGCACCGCATCGTCCGGCGTCCAGCCGGACTGGAACAGCACCTCGAACGTCGGCCCGGCCATGCCGTACACGCCCGCATCGCCGGACGAAATCAACGCCACCTTCTTGCCCGCGCGCGCCGCCTCCAGTGCGCTGACGGCGCGGTCCAACTCCTCGGTCATGGACTTGCGGATGATTTCCTTGCCTTCGATAAGATCCGCCACCAGCTTGATGTAGGTGACGTAGCCGATCACCACGTCGGCTTCGGCGATGGCGTCGCGCGCGCGCTTGGTCATGTGGTCGACACTGCCGGGGCCTATGCCCACCAGCATGATCTTGCCGGCGGTCGGGACGTATGCTTCGTTCATGGTTGTTTCCTTGCGATGGAGACGGTGGCATTGCGGCCATCCGCGCCCCTGAGTTTATGTTTTTCGATGACCAGCGCGGTCATCGGCGTATTCGGTCCCGCAGCCAGCAGCGCCGCCGCCTCGCTCACCGACGGCGTGCCGGTGTAGCGGCGCACGGTTTCGGACGGGTGCGGCACCTCGACGGCGGCCAGCTCCTGCGCTTCGTAGAAATGCAGCGGCCAGCCGTTTTCCGCAGCCAGTGCCAGCAGCGCAGTCTCGTCCTTCTTCAAGCTGATGCTGGCGGCCGCCACGACCTGCCCGGCATGCGCGCCTGCAGCCGACAGCGCCGCCTGCATCGCCTCGCGCATGGTTTCCAGCAGCACGCCGCGGTCGCAGCCCAGGCCGACGGTGAACTGCGTCATGCCGCACTTTCAAGCGGCGGACGATAGACCACCAGGCGCTCGGTCAGCGCCTCCCAGCGCTCGGCCGGAACGTCGGCGTGCGTGACCCACAGCAGCGCCGCGTAACGCTCCAGCGGCACATCGTCGAAGCGCGCAAAGCGGTGGATGTTGTCCGGAACCGGCGTGGGACGGGTCCACCAATCCGGGCTGCCCGCTTCCTGCACGAAGGCGATCGCTTCGCCGTTGACCACATGGGCGGAAACGCGCGTGACGTTGATCTTGGGCGCCTCGACCTTCCAGCCCAGGTGGCGGCCCAGGATATCGACCGGTATCGTGCGGCCGACGTCGGACGCGGTGGTCAGCACGGGCGCCGCGCCCAGCAGGTCGGCCACGCGCTCGCTCCATTCGTTGGCGCCGCCGACGTGGCCCGACAGCACCGGAATCACATACTGGCCGGCGTCGTCGACGACGATGATGCCAGGGTCCTCGTCCTTGCTGCGCAGGTGGGGCGCGATCAGGCGCACCACGGCGCCCAGCGAAACGAAGAAGATAATCTGATCGTAGCCGGCGAACAGCGGGCCGATCTCGTCGCGCAGGGCGCCGTCGTAGGCGCGCACGGTGTTGTCCACGCCGGCAAACGCGGCGGCGAATTTGGCCGAGGTGCAGATGGCGGCTTCCGGCAGATCGGCGGCCAGGCGTGCGGCCTGCGCGGCGCCGTGCTTGGTGATGGCCACCAGGCATACGCGTGGTGCTTCGGTGGTGACAGGTGCGCTGCTCATAGGGTCTCCAGGGACAAGGGTTGAGGGCTGTCCTTCTTCAAGCAGCCCTTGATGCGTTCACCGCGGATGCGGTGCGCGTGTTTGACGATCAGCAGCGACAGGTAGCTGACCTTTGTGCCGCGCAGGGCGAGGATGTCGTGGCCGCTGAAGCGGCGCTCGTCGGGTGCGCCGACGCGCTCGATGAAGTGCGCGCCTGCCAGCAGCTCGCGCCGTTCGAGCCAGTCGATCAACTCATCCATCAAAGGCTTCACCTTCATCAGCACCAGCGTGTCGAAGTCCGGCAGCAGGCGCTCGACCGCGCTGACGCCGTAGGCGGCGGGCACGATGGCGACCGTGTCGTCCTGCTCGGCGAACGGCACCGGCACCTGCGCGCAAGCGGCGGTGAAGGCGTTGACCCCGGCGACGATCCGCACCGGCACGCCGGCGTCCAGCGCGTTCACCGTGCGGGCCAGGTGGCCGAAGGTGGCGTAGGTGCTGGCGTCGCCTTCGACCAGGAACAGCACGTCGCGGCCGGCGCGCAGCCATGGCAGCACGGTGTCGGCGGCCTTGAGCCACGCGCGGCCGAGTTTTTCGCCGTCGTGCGTCATCGGGAACAGCAGCTGCGTATGCTGCGCGGGCGGCGTCGCGCCGGCGCGCTGCACGATGTCGAACGCGTAGCTGGGCGTCTTGCCGCTGCGCGCCGGGTAGACCCAGATCGTATCGCGGCGCTGCAGCGCTTCCCACGCGGCGCGCGTGATCAGGCCGGGATCGCCGGGGCCGAGCGAGATTCCCCACAGGGTGCCTGGCTGGATCGACTCACTCATCGCCGGCCTCCCTGTTGGGCGCATCGGCACGGCGCGCGCAGACTATCCACACCGGGTTTTCCGCCGCCATGCGGTGCATGTGCAGGATAGGTTTGCTGCGCGCGGCCTGCAGTTGCAGCACATCCCAGTCGACGCCTTCCAGCGCCTGCAGCGTGGCAGTGGCGGTGGCCAGGTTTTCCAGCGTGACGAAGTTCATCACCAGCACGCCGCCGGCGCGCAGGCGCGACATCACGCCGCCGATCAGCGCCGCCAGCTCGCCGCCGGAACCGCCGATGAAGACCGCGTCCGGGTCCGGCCAGGCGTCGAGTCCCTCCGGCGCCTTGCCGAGGTACAGGCTGTAGTTGCTGACGCCGAAGCTGGCGTGGTTCTGGCCGGCGATGGCGAAATCCGCCTCGTTTTTTTCAGTCGCATACACGTGGCCTTGCGGGCAAAGCCGCGCCGCCTCCAGGCCCACCGAACCGGAACCGGCGCCGATGTCCCACACTACGCTGTCGGCCCGCAGCTGCAGGCGCGCCAGGCTGACCGCGCGCACTTCCTGCTTGGTGATCAAGCCTTTCTCCGGCTGCCGCTGCACGAACTGCGCATCGGCCAGGCCAAAGCGCACCGGCCGCGCGGCCGGCGTCACGCGCCACAGCAGCACCACGTTGAGCGCGGCGAAACGCATCCCGGCCGCCTGCTGCGGCGTCAGTTCCGCCACCACACGTTCTTCCGGTTGCAACAGGTTTTCCGCCACCGCCATCAGGAAATCCTCGCCCAGCCCCTCGGCCAGCAGCAGGCGGGCGATGCGGTCGGGGCTATTGTCAGGGCTGGTGAGCACCAGCAGACGCGCATGCTGCCGCACGGCCTGCGCCAGCGCATACAGGCCATGGCCGGGCACACTGCCGCGCTGCCATTCGCCGGCGTCCCTGGCGTGCACGGAGACGATGCGGGCGTCCTGCCACGCCAGGCCGATGCGTGCACAAGCCAGTTGCAGCGTCGACAGGTTAGGCAGGATTTCCAGCGCTTCCACGCACAGATGCTGCGCCAGGTAAGGCGCAATACCGTGGCACAGCGGGTCGCCGGTTGCCAGCACTACGCAGGCCAGGTGGTCGGCGCGCGCGGCGCGCACCCATTCCGGCACTTCCTTCAGTTTGCCGGTGAGGTCGTGGCGCACGGCGCGGGGCTTGAACTCGGCCGCCAGCAAGGCCAGCGTGCGCGTGCCGCCGATAATCACGTCGGCGCTGCGCAGCAAGGCCAGCGCGGTCTGGCTCAAGCCGGCGACGCCGTCGTCGAGCACACCGATCACACGGCAGCGGTTGGGGTCTTGTATTTGCATAGTCAGGATTCCGGTAAATGGTCGATGCCGGTGCGGCCGGCGCTGGCCGGACGTTCGTGGCGTTCGGCCGGGGCCGACCAGACGTCGGCCACTTGTACGCCGCTGAAGTCGCACACCAGCACGCGCAGCTGGAAGGCGCGGCCGTAACGATCGGGCGCGGTGAGGGTATCGATGGCGGCTTGCGCCAGCGCGGTATGGAAGGCGTCACCGAGGCCGCGTTCGACCATCAGCTCGGCGCCGAAGCGCGCGGTTTCGGCGGCCGCCATGGCGGCGCAGTCCTCCGGCGTGGCGCCGATGCGGCGGGCGATGTCGGCCACCAGGTCGGTATCGACTTCGCTGCGATTGGCGTGGGTGATGGTCTCGCCCTGCGCGATCTTGGTCAGCTTGCCGACCATCAGCGCCAGCACCACCAGGCCGATACCTTGTGCCACCACCTCGTCGAGGGCGTAGCGCAAGAAGTCGCCCATCTGCACGAAGCAGGCGGACGGCAGCTCGGCGCGCTCGGCGCGCAGCGTGGTCATCGCGAAGGTTTCGCTGCGGCCGCCGGTGGTCAGCGCGACCATGTCGTAGCCGGCGGTGGCAGCCACCTGCACGCCCTGCACCACGCTGGCTCGCCAGGCGGCCGTCGAATACGGCTTGACGATGCCGGTCGTGCCTAGAATGCTGATGCCGCCCAGGACACCAAGGCGGGCGTTGGTGGTCTTCTTCGCCATCACCTGGCCGTCCGGCACGCTGATGGTCACTTCGATGCCGTCTTCGGCCAGCAGCGCAGGCGCGGCCTCGCGCAGGTTATCGGCGATGTTACGGCGCGGTACCGGGTTGATGGCCGGCCCGCCCACCTCCAGGCCCAGGCCTTTCATGGTCACCGTGCCGACGCCGTCGCCCGCCACGTAGGCGACGACACCCGCCTGGCCGCGCAGCCGGCGCAGGTCGACCGTCATGTGGGCGCCGTCGGTGCAGTCAGGGTCGTCGCCGGCGAACTTGATGACCATGGCGTGCGCGCGGTCCGCTTCGCAGCGGCCGTCGTGAATAGCGAAACGCACCCGGCTGCCGTTGGGCAGCAGGCTTTCGATTTCCTCCGGCACCCGGCCGTGGGCCAGGCCCAGCACCGCCGCGCGGGCGGCGGCGGCGGCACAGGCGCCGGTGGTGAAGCCGGTACGGGTGCCGCGTTCGGCAGCCGCTTTTTCCTTCATGCCTGGACCTTTTGACGCGCTTCCGCCAGCGACAGCAGCGCATGCAGCGCCGCCACCACCAGCGTCGAACCGCCTTTGCGGCCGCGGATGACGATCCACGGCACTTCGTCCAGCCCTGCCATCAAGTCCTTGGACTCGGCGGCGGAGACGAAACCAACCGGCATGCCGACCACCAATGCGGGACGTGCGCCCTCCTCTCGGATCAGGCGTACTAGTTCGATCAAGGCGGTGGGTGCGTTGCCGATACCGACGATGGCCCGATTCAGCAAGCCTAGGCGGTGCGCCTTGCGCATCGCCTGCACGGCGCGCGTGGTGTCTTCGGTCTTGGCCGTTTCAATGACGTCGGCGTCGCTGATGAACTGGTGGGTCTTCATGCCGAAGTGGCGCAGGCGCGGTTGCGACAGGCCGGAGCAGATCATCTCGACATCCGCCACCACCGGCGTGCCGCTGGCCAGCATGGCGGCGACGCCTGCTTCCACGGCGTCCACGTGGAAGTCGGTCTGGCCATTGAAGTCGAAGTCGGCGTTGGCGTGGATCATGCGGCGTACGATGGGCCATTGGGCCTGGGTGTAGGCGTGCGCGCCGACTTCGGCGTCGATGATGGCGAAGCTGTCGTGCTCAATGACCTGGCCGGCACGCGTCAACTGTTCGGTAACGGTGTTCACGGTGCTCATGCCGGCTGGACCTCATGGTGGACATGTTCGTGTTCGTGCGGGTGGGTGTGCGCGTGCGTATGGCCGTGGCCCAGGTCGTGCGCGATCTCGCGATAGCTGCAGCCATCGCAAGGCAGGCGGCTATCGGGCACGCCGGCGCGCAGGTCTTCCACGCGCTGGTCCATCAGCTCGAAGATTTCCGTCTCAAAGCCGAAATGCTCGCCGCAGACAAAACGCACCTGCGGATACTGGCCGCGCAGGTGCTCCACCTGACGGTGTATGCGCTGCATCAGCGTGCCGGTGTACAGGTAGTACGGCAGCACCACGACCTGACGCATGCCCAGCATAACCTGGCGCTGCACCACCTTCTCAAGGCGCGGCCAGGTGATGCCGGTGAACGCCAGGTCGACCAGTTCGTGGTCGCCCTCCTCCAGCAGCCAGCGCGCCATCTTGGCCATTTCGCCGTTGGCGCCGCGATCGGACGAACCGCGCCCCAGCACCACCACGCCGGTGGTGGTTGGATCGGGCATGTCCAGCGCGTTCATGCCCTTGCGCAGGCGGCGCTTCAGGATCGCCAGGACAGGGTCGCAAGCGGTCAAGTGCGGCGCCAGCACGATCTCGGTCTGCGGACAGGCCGCGCGCACCTGCTCGATCGCTTCCGGAATCTCCATCTTGACGTGGCCGGCCGCGTTCAGGATCAGCGGCACCACCAGCACGCGGCGCGAGCTGCGCGCGACGCCCAGCAAGGCTGCGTTCATTTCGGGCGGCGCAAATTCGATGAAGCACAACTCGATGCGCCAGCCCGGACGGCGCGCGCGCCATTGCTCCGTGAATTCGCGTATCTCCTGGTTGCCGGAGTCCTCGCGGGAACCATGGCCGACAATCAGGATCGTCTCGTGGGGTACTGGGTTCATGCGCTCGCCTTTCTGAAACGATGGGTGAAGGTTGGGTCATACAATTTGGAGCGCGCCAGGGTTTCCCAGTGCAGCGCGCCCAATGTGGGGCTGGCGACGATCATCGCCTGGCTTGCGATACCGGCCTCCCGGCAGCGCTGCTTGATGTCGGCCAGCGTGCCGCGCACAATTTTCTGTTCGCCCGGCCAACTGGCCTTGTGCACCACCAGCATCGGCGCGTCCTCGGCCCAGCCGGCGGCGCGCAGTGCGGTCTCCACCTTGTGCATCAGGGTGATCGACAGGAAGATGCAGATCGTGCTGCGGTGCGCAGCCAGGCTGGCGAGGTCTTCGCCGTCGGGCATCGGCGTGCGGCCCTCGACGCGCGTGAGGATCACGGTTTGCGTCACCTCCGGCAGCGTCATGGATTCGCCGGCCGCCGCCATCGAGGCCATGGCGGACGAGACGCCCGGCACCACCGACCATTCGATGCCGGCATCGCTCAACGGGCGCGCCAGCTCGATCAGCGCGCCATACAGGGCGGGATCGCCGGTCTGCAGGCGCACCACCGTGGCGTGGCTGCGCGCCTGGTCGATCAGCCATGCGGTCATCTCTTCCAGCGTCATGTCCTTGGAGTCGCGAATGGCGCAGCCGGGCGGCGCGTACAGCGTCACGGCGCGGTCGACCAGCGAGCCGGCGAACAGCACCGCGCCCGCTTGCGACAGCAGTTTCTGGCCTTTGACGGTGATGAGCTCCGGGTCGCCGGGGCCGGCGCCGACAAACCATATTTTTCCGAAGTTGGTCATGCAGTACTTACTCCTGATTGTTTAAGTGCGCGCAGCGCCTCCAGCAGCGTGTCGACGCTGCGTGGCGCCGGGCCTTCCGGCAGCACGCCGAGGGCGACCAGTTCCGCGTGCAGCGCCAGCGCGGCCGGCGGACGCTGGCCGGCGGCGTGCAGCATGTCGGTCCGCGCCGCCAGTTGCTGCGCGGGGCCGGAGGCGATGCAGCGGCCGGCCGCCATCACGTGGATGTCGTCGGCCCAGCCCAGCGCGAAGTCGATATCGTGGGTCGACAGCAGCACCGTCACGCCGTGCGTCGCGAGGCGGTCCAGCAGTGCTGTCAATTCGGTTTGCATGGGGGCGTCGAGACCGGCCATGGGTTCGTCCAGCAGCAGCACCTCCGGCTCCATCGCCAGCACGCCGGCGATGCAGACGCGCTTTTTCTGGCCGAAGCTCAGTTGGTGCACGGCGCGGCGCGCATGACCGCGCAGGCCGACGGCGTCCAGCGCCGCAGCCACGCGCACGCGCACTTCGTCCGGCTGCAGGCCAAGGTTCAAGGGGCCGAAGGAGACGTCTTCCTCGACCAGCGCGGAGAACAGCTGACGGTCCGGGTTCTGGAACACCAGGCCTACGCGGCTGCGCAGCGCGGTCATTCCGCGGCGGCTGTAGTCGAAGGGCTGGCCGTCGACGCGCAGCGTGCCGGCGGTCGGGCGCAGCAGGCCGTTCAGGTGCAGCAGCACGGTGGTTTTGCCGGCGCCGTTGGCACCCAGCAGGGCGTAACGGCGGCCGCGCTGCAGCGCCAGCGTGCAGTCGCGCAGGCCGGTGCTGCCGTCCGGGTAGACGTGGTCGACGGCCAGCAGTTCCAGTTGCGACGTGCTCACCGGCGCGTTCACAGCTGATCCCCCACGGCGATCGCCAGCATCAGCATGCCGGCCAGCGCGGCCCACGCCTGCTGACGCCGGGCCAGCGGATAGGCGGTCGGCAGGAAGCGCAGCGTGCCCTGGTATCCACGTGCGGCGGCGGCCATTTGCAGGGCGGCGGCGCGCTGCCACACCTGCACCGCCATCTGCCCCGCCAGCAGGCCGGTGGAACGCCATGCCTGGCGCCAGTTGCGATAGCCGAGGCGCGCGCTCTGCGCGGTGATGCTTTCGTCCCATGCCTGGCGCATGACGAACAGCATGCGGTAGCACAGCACCATCAGGTCGAGCAGCAATTCGGGCGTGCGCAGGCGCCGCAACAGGTGGAGCAGGTCCGGCAGCGGCGTGGTCAGCACGAGGCCCAGCAGCGCGGCCAGCATGGCGAGCGAGCGCAGCGCCGTATGTTCGACCGTGGGCAGCATGGCGCTGGTGTAGCCCCAGTCGCCACGAGCGTCTGGGCCGACGAGCATGGTCAGGCAGGAGAGCAGCAGGAAGCCGAGCGGCGGCAGCGCAACTTGCAGGTAGGCGCGCGGGTTCACGCGCGCACCGAGCAGCGCGGCCAGCATCGGCAACGCCGCCAGTACGCCCAGCGCGGCGGGACCGCGCGCGAGCCAGGCCGCGACGATGCCGGCCAGCGCAAACAAGGCCTTGGCCGACGGCGCCACATCGCGCCAGCGGCTCGCATACGCGGACGATTCAATCAGCACGATGATCCCGGGACGGCACGGCCGCAGCCTGCCGGCGCGCGCGTTCGCGGGAAACGGACAGGCCGAGCCAGAAGCCGATCACGCCGGCACCGATAGCCGCCTGCAGCGCGAACAGCAGCGAGGCGATCTCCGGGCTGGCCGGCGCGAAGACCGGCGCGAACCACGGCTGATAGCCGGGCGCGATGTCGCCGATGGCCCGCTGTGCACGGTCGTCGGCGCCGGCAAAGAGCGCGGGCGCGTCGGCGCCGGGCGCCGCCGGCGGCGCGCTCGCCAGCCACAGCGGCAGCACCGTCAGCAAAACAATGGCCAGCCATAGCAAGCAGGTACGGGCCCTCATGCGCCCTCCTTCCGAGCGCCCAGGCGCATCACCGGCAGCGCACGCAGCTCGTGGGCGTTGAAGCGCACCATGGCGTTCACCACCAGCACCGTCAGCAAACCTTCGCTGATGGCGATCGGCACCTGCGTCAGCGCGAAGATGCCGGCGAACTTGAAGAACGACACGCCAAAGCCGCCTGCGGCTGCAGGAAACGCCAGCGCCAGTTGCGCCGAGGTGGTCATATAGGTCGCCAGGTCGCCGAGGCTGGCGGCCAGGAACACCGCCACGGAGCGCGACAGGCCCAGCGCGGCCACGGCGCGCAGCACGCCATAGGAGACGAACGGCCCGACGATCGCCATCGAGAACACGTTCGCGCCCAGCGTGGTCAAGCCGCCATGCGCCATCAGCAGCGCCTGGAACAAGAGCACGACAAAACCCACCGGCACCATCGCGGCCGGGCCGAACAGCGCGGCGCCCAGCCCGACGCCGGTGGGGTGCGAACAACTGCCCGTCACCGACGGCAGCTTGAGCGCCGACAGCAGGAACGCGAACGCGGCGGCCACGCCCAGCAGCATGCGCCGCTCGGGATGTGCCTGCAGGTCGCGGCCGACGGAGCGCAAGCCCCAGGCCAGAAAAGGTAAGGAAACGGCTGCCCAGCCAAGCGCGTGCGCCGGCGGCAAAAAGCCTTCCATGATGTGCATTCGAGATCTCCCGTCGAATGGTCTATATGGACACCAGACAGAAGCGAGAGAGGACGGTCGACAGGAGCGCGGACGGAAAGCCGGTCGACAGCGGCTTCCCTTTACCCCGGAGAATGGTGCTGGATTTTTTGGGCCGGTATTCTGGCTCGCCTTCATCCTTCTCCGTGTCTTCCCGCGTGTTACGGCAGTGACGTGATGACGGAGTCGTCTGGCTTACAGCAGCGGGGGCTGCGCCGGAATTTCACCGGCTTCCCGTTTAACGCCATTCCCGCAGGGGGTTTGGCGCACCCAATGTTGCATATTACATCAACATGCCAAACATACCAAGCAAAACCCAAATCGTGCGGCAGCCGGTATCATGCGCGCTGGAACCTCTTCAAGGAAATGCCATGACAGTGCTGGGAAAAGTTTATTTGATCGGAGCGGGGCCGGGCGCGGCCGACCTGATTACGGTGCGCGGCGCCCGCCTGCTGGCGCAGGCCGACGTGGTGCTGTACGACGCGCTGGTCACGCCGGAGATGCTGGCCCTGTGCCCGCAGGCGCAGCTGATCTCCGTCGGCAAGCGCTCCGGCCAGCGCTCAACCGCGCAGGAGCTGATCAACCAGCAGTTGGTTGAATCGGCCCAGCGCCACCGGACGGTGGTGCGGCTCAAGGGCGGCGACCCGATGCTGTTCGGCCGCGCCGACGAGGAGTTGCGCGCGCTGGAAGCCGAGGGCATCGACGTCGAGGTCGTGCCGGGTGTCACCACCGCGCTGGCCGCGGCCGCAACCACCAAGCAGCCGCTGACACGGCGCGGCGTGGCCCGCAGCGTAGCCTTCTTCACCTCCAGCACCGCGCCCGACGAACCGGCGCACCCGGCACTGCCGGCAACCGACACGTTGGTGCAATACATGGGCGGCCGCGAAGCCATCGCCACCGCCACCCGCCTGCTGGCCGAGGGCCGCCGGCTGGATCTGCCGGTGGTGGTGGTGGAAAATTGTAGCCGGGCCGACCAACGTATTCTGCGCCTGACGCTGTCGGACCTGGCCGACGGGCTGGAGGTGGCGCACGGGCCGGTGCTGGTCATGATCGGCGAGGCGCTGCAACAGCGCGTGCACCAGACAAGTTGAATTGAAAAAATCCGCGCCCCAGTCGCTCCAGCCTGTCCTGGCATTCCTGTGGGCGCGCCACTGTCGCCGGATTATGCGATGGCCGTGCTGTCATCAGATGCTTCTCTTTTCTGATGCTCCGCATCGCTTATATGTCGGTGAAATGGAATAGCTTTGCTGGCGTATCGTGCAGTACCACGCTGCGCTCGCTCTTTAACGGTAGCAATTGTTCCAGTTGCCGCCTTTGTGCCCCGTACCGCACCGTGCTTTCAAACAAGGTATGTGGCCAGTCGCTTCCCCACAGCAAGCGCTCAACGCCGAAATGCCGCTGCAACAGAGGCATCGCGGCTAGCGCGGTCGCCTCGCCGCGGCCGGCCGGGCCGTTACGATAGGCAGCTGAAAGCTTGACCCACACCTGGCGCGACGCCCCCAGCGAAAGCAGGTAATGAAAGCCCGGATCATCCACGCCCAGTGTCGCGTCGGGACGACCGAAGTGATCAACCACCACATTGACACCGGCCGCCAGCAGCGGTTCCAGCACCGACCTCAAACCCGCCGCCACCTGGTGCACCTCGACCTGCCAATCGCGCTGGCGTATCTGCTCCAGCAGCGCGCGCCAGCCGGGGCTGTCAAAGTCCGGCGTGGGCAGGCCGATCAGGTTCAGCCGGATGCCAACCACCCCCGCCTGCTGCATTTCATCCAGCTGCCGCGCCGTTACGCCTGGCGCCACCACGGCGATGCCGCGAAGCCGGGCCGGATGGGCCCGCAACACGTCCAGCATGTAGCTGTTGTCCAGCCCCAAAAAGCTGGGCTGCACCAGTACCCCGTGGGTCATCTGATTGGCATCCAAGGTGCGCAGATAGACTTCCGGTGTGGCGTCGTAGCCGGCAGGAGCGCGGCGCGGATCCGGCATCGGTAAGCTGTGCAGGAATACATGGGCGTGGCAATCAATAGCAATCATGGAGTCGGATCTTTGTGTTCTTGGGGTAGTAGCGCATCCGGACAGCGATGCAAGCGCCATCCCAGCAGAGAGGCTCATCAAGCTCACGTTGAAATCGCGGCGCGTTATCACGGCGCCACCCCAGCCTTCGTTGCGCGGGCGGACGGCTTGCTCGCCTCCCCATCCATCTGCTTGCCCATGGTCTCGGGTAGCATCAGCACAGTCAGCACCACCACGCCGTAGGCGATGGCGGCGTCGATGCCGATCGCCGCCCCCAGCGGCATGGACTTGCTCATATAGCCAACCAGCACCGGAAAACCAGCCGAGGCAATGCGACCGAAGTTATAGCAGAAGCCGACGCCGGCGCCGCGTATCGGTGCCGGGTACAGTTCGTTGAACAACGCGCCCAGACTGGCCGGGATACCGGCCGCGAAGAAGCCCAGCGGGAAGCCAAGGAACAGCATCGCCATATTGCCGAGCGGGACCAGCAGGTAGATCAACACGGTGATGGTGGAGCAGACCGCGAACAGCGCGACATTGCGGCGCCGTCCGATGCGGTCCAGCAGTTGCGCGCTGGCGATGCAGCCCATCCAGAACGCAACGATGATCACTGCCAGGTAGCCCCCGGTACCAAGCACCGACAGATGGCGTTCGGTCTTCAGATAAGTTGGTAGCCAGGTCATCAGCGCGTAGTAGCCGCCGTGCGCGCCCATGCCGAGCAGGCTGCCGATCACCGTGATCTTCAACAGTTTAGGCGAGAAAATACCGATCAGGGGCACCTTGTCCGCTACCGGCGCCACCGCCGCCAAGGCCTTGGCCGGCTCCTTGATCGAGCGGCGCACATACACCACCAACAGCGCAGGCAGCAGGCCGAGCATGAACATCACACGCCATGCCATATCCGGCGTCAGCCAGGAGAACAGCACGGTGTAGAGGATCACCGCCGCTCCCCAACCCACCGCCCACGCGCTTTGCACCGTACCCATGGCCTTGCCGCGATGCTCGCTACGCACCGTTTCCGCCATCAGTACCGCACCGGCCGCCCACTCTCCGCCGAAGCCGAAGCCCTGCAGCGCCTTCAGCACGATCAGTTGCGGGAAGGTCTGGGCAAAGGAGCACAGGAAGGTGAAGACCGAGAACCACAGGATGGTCAGTTGCAGGGTACGTACCCGGCCGAGACGGTCCGAAATGGCCCCGGTGATCCAGCCGCCCAGCGCCGAGGCGACCAGCGTGGCGCCGCTGATCATGCCCGCCTGCGTCTTGTCGAGGCTGAACGCGGCGATCAGCGCCGGGATAGCCAGGGTGAACATCTGCACATCCAGCGCATCCAGTCCCCAGCCGCTGAAACAAGCCCAAAACGTCTTGCGCTCCTGCGCCGACACTTGCCGATACCAGTTAAACATTGCCATCTCCTCGGTTCTATTCATATAAACATATATATGTTTGTATGAATAGTAGTCCGCATGTCGGACGATGTCAACCAGCACCAATGGACTGGCGCACGATATCCGGCTAAAGTGCTACACATCCAGTTCTATAGTCCTATACATCAATGAAAAAATCGACCCTCCTCGCCGCCGATGACCGTCTGCCGCTGTATCAGCGCGTGCACGACGACATGCTAGCCAGGATCTCCAGCGGCGAGTGGCCGACCAGCGTGGCGATCCCCACGGAAATCGAGTTGACCAAGCACTACGGCGTGGCCATCGGCACCTTGCGCAAGGCGATCGACACGCTGGTGGCTGACGGCATGCTGGAACGCAGCCAAGGCCGCGGCACCTTTATCCGCCGCCCTAGTTTCGACGCCTCGCTATTCCGTTTCTTCCGCCATCAGATGCGCGGCGAGCAGCACCAAGTACCGCGCAGCCGCATCCTGAAACGCACCCTGACAGCGCCGCCGGCTGCCGTGGCCGCAGCGCTGGACCTGCAAAAAAAAGCACAAGCCATCCGCCTCGACCGCTTGCGCCTGGTTGATGACAAGCCGGTGCTGCTGGAGGAAATCTGGCTACCGCAGATAGAGTTTGCGGCGCTGATGAAGATCGCGCCGGCCGATTTTCCGGATTTGCTGTACCCGCTTTACGAAACGCTGTGCGGTAAAGTGATTGCGTCGGCCGAAGAGACCTTGACGGTAGATTCGGCTGGCAACCACGATGCCGAGCTGATGGGCATCCAACCCGGGAAACCGGTGGTGGTGATCGAGCGGCTGGCGCTCGGCTACGACCGACGCCCGCTGGAATGGCGCCGCTCGCGCGGACCTGCGGAAGGCTTCCGCTACCAAATTGAGATTCGTTAGGAAAACCTGCCGCGAATTGAGCAGGCTATCTCTTGTAAGCGCCGCAATTTACAAAAACATCCTCGTATTTTTCAAAGTACGTTGTTTTCTCTTCTAACGCCTTCGTAACGGGATTGGGCCAGGTATAGTTACTCCAGCCGCTGTCTTTCGTCTTCAGCAGATCAAGGCGTTCGCGCATGTAGAATTTGCCGTTCACATCCCTTAATTCCGCCAGCGATTTGCCAACAAGTTTGGGATTTGCACCATGCGCGAGGTTTTTCCCTGTCATGTCGAATACCGTAATGTACAAATCCCGATCGACGAACCGCCCCTTTCGGGTATTCACTTCAGCCAAGGCTTGCTCCTTGCCGTGCTCTTTCATAAAGCTAATGAATGTCTTGACCAAGGACTGAGCTTCCTCCGGAGTGCCGTGTTCATTGGCAGAGAATGCAAGTTGCACCATTCCGAAACCCATAACGAACACGATCAATTGCACAAATTTCTTCATTTTCTTCTCCATTAATTGAAAAATCCGACGCCCGGTCCTGGTGCCATAAAGGCAGTTTGCATCAATCAGGCGAGGAATACAATTCAAGAACGGCAAAGGCGTCTAATGGTGCCAGTGCATCGACTATACTGATCGTCAGCGGAGGCGCGCAGTGCTGAGAATAATTATCTTTACAATATCAGTTTTGTGTCTCGATTCTGAGGCCAGGGACTTGAAATTTGTGGGACAGGAGTCTCCACCGTTCAATTCAACGGTGGCGGGATCTTATGACGGAGCAATGGTTGAGATTACTCGTACCATCTGCGTGCGGCTTGGACATCGCTGTTCGTTCAACAGCGTGCCCCTGCTTAGGGCGTTGACGGAAAGCCGGACGGGCCGCGTCGACGCCGTGCTCGGCCTGCTATACAACGACGAGCGCTCGTCATTCCTGACGTTTAGCGCCTCCATCGTAGTGGCCAGGGTGGCGTTCGTCGGTAATCCCGGGGCCAGTCCAGTGCGCAACGAAAGCGATCTGGAGGGCTACACCGTGGCGGCGGTGCGTGGCTCAACGACGCTGCGCATGCTGCAAGACAAGGCCAGCCGGATACCCAAGATCAGGGTGATCGCCGAAACCGATATTGTCACCTCCGTACAAAAGCTGCGTGCCGGACGCTATGGCGAGAAGGGCGTCATCTTCGGCACCGAGATCATGCTGGCGTCTGTCGCGGCGGCGCTGGACATCCCGACCGTTCCGGTGTTGATCGCCGAAAAGCAGGTGTTCCGTATCGGCTTTTCAAAAAGACTGGAGCCCGCTGTCGTAGCCGATTTCAACAGTGAACTACAGCAACTGCGTAAATCTGGCGAGTTGGCGCACATCGCCAAGAAGTATGGTCTCGACGTGGAATAGCGCCAGTGGCCCAGGGTCTCGTTGATATCACGAAAATTGTCCAGATCCAGCATCAGCAAGCCGACGCTGCCGCCCGCGCGTTCGGCCCGAGCGATTGCCCGGGCCAGGTGGCTGCGAAAATGAAGCCTGTTCGGCAGGCCGGTCAGCGCGTCGTGGTTGGCATGAAATGTCAGTTGGACCTGGTAAGCCCGTAAGCGAGTGATGCCGCGCGCAATGCTCACCATGCGACGGCTGCCCCGGTTCAGCACGCGCGAGCGCACCATGGCAGGCCAGCCCTGATGCAGGTCGAAGGCGATTTCATCCTCGATCATGGGACCGCCCCCCGTTGCGCCAGTTCGTCCTGTAACAATCGGTAGCTGTCGTTGAATGGTGCTGGGCGACTCGACCTCGCTGCGCACGCTGCCCTGCACTTACTGCAGCGTCTGACGCTGAAAGTCCCGCAGAGTGTCAACCGTGCCGCGCAGATTGGCAGGACAGTCGTCGACGATCAGGATCGTGGCTGTGCCATGCGCCACGACCAGCGGCGTTGGCACGGCATAGTCCACGCGCGCCTTGCTTAATGTATTCATTTGCTGATCTCCACTCAAAACAGCGCGGCACCAAACGGTGCAGGCTTTTGAACAGTGTGACGGACCACCGGCCTTTTTCATCTCTAATCTCGTCATTGATAGGAGGCGCATATCGCGCCCCACCCGGTTGACTTCCTGCGCCTATTAGGCGTCCCCCTCCAAATTGCCCCCTCACACATTTTTTTCTCGCTTTCACTTTAAAAACAGATTAGACTGTTTGTAAATTACAGTTAAGAAATTTCCTGAAGACGCCCTTACTTCAATTGAAAGACTAGTTATGAAGAAAATTTTTAGTTCCGAACTTAATCAGGAATTCAGCCGACGCCATGCGTTGCTGGTTGACCGCTTGCGCGAACTGGGCATAGACCAATACCTCGTCACCCAGACAGACAGCATCTATTACCTGACCGGCGCCTCGTTCGAAGCGCTGGAACGGCCATTTTTTCTGCTGATCGGTGCCGACGGCGAGGCCAGAGGGCGCCAATTGCTGGTGCCGATGCTGGAACTCGAACACTTGAAAAAATGCTGGGGCATCGCCCCGGAGAATGCCCGCACCTACCAAGAGTATCCCGCTCCGGTGGGAGCCGGTTGGCAGGACGGTTTGTTTGGTTGCGAAATGTTGGCTCCCAACTTTGCCTTTGAAGACAGTGCGCCGCAATCGATGGCGGCCTTGCTGATAGCGGCCGGCGGCCAGGCGCTCGATCTGGTGGGTGAGCTGCGGATGGTGAAATCGGATTGGGAAGTCGGGCAGGTCGAGCGGGCTGCGGCCTATGCGGACTGGGGCGTGGAGCGCATCCTGAACAGCGCTTACCGCGGGGTGACTGTGGCGGAAACCTATGCTGCAAGCCAGCAGTTGCTGCGCAAAATCGTCAGGGAAACGCCGGACTGGGATGCCTTGGCCACCAAGGTGATCGGTGCCGCTTGGCCCGCCCCTGTCAGTGCCGAACCGCACTCTATCCCACCGATAGGCATGCAGCTGGAACGAGGCCCGCATGTGGCGATGGTGCTGACCCGCGTCAACGGCTATGCGGCGGAGAGCGAGCGCACCTTCTTCACAGTGCCACCCTCGGCCCAGGAGCGTGAGTTGTTCCGGCTGATGGAAGAAGCGCGCAGGCTCGCTTTTTCGATGGTCCGGCCAGGAATGCACTGCGCCGAAATCGACGAGGCGGTCAGTAGTTTCCTGGCGCAAGCCGGCTATGGCAATTACCACACCCGTCTGCACCGTTGCGGCCATGGCTTCGGCCTGGGCAATCACGAAGCGCCCTGGATTGCCGCAGGCAGCACCCATGTGCTGGTCAAGAACATGCTCATCTCTATCGAACCGGGCCTCTACTTTCCTGGTGTCGGCGGTTTCCGTCACTCCGACACCGTGCTGGTGACCGAGAACGGGTATCGCCGGTTAACCCGCGTGTCAAACGCGCTGCCAGATTTGATCCGCACGCGCACCTCTCTGTCTGCGCGCTCAATGGGCTGGCTGGTGCGGCGAAGCCTGGGATTGGGCAGAAACAGCGAAAAACAATAAAGCGGTACAACCAGATTCTTGTGAAAGATACGTATGAAAATTGCCGATGGCCCTCTCCTGATGCACCCCAACGACCTTCCCTTCGCCGCCCTGCAGGCAGAAGTCCTGCGCGATCCCAGCCAGTTGCGCTCGGCAATCACGGCCGCGTATCGCAAGGATGAACAATCCGCTGTCCAATGGCTGCTATCGCACACTCGAAATGGTGAACTGGAAGCCCAACTGAAGGCCCGCGTCCTGGCCACGCACCTGGTGACTACTGTGCGCGGGAAACGCACCCGTTCGTCCGGCGTGGACGCCCTGATGCAGCAGTTCGCTCTGTCGACGGAAGAAGGCGTGGCGCTGATGTGCCTGGCCGAAGCGCTGCTGCGCATTCCCGACAGCGCCACCGCCAACCGCCTGATCGCCGACAAAATCAGCAAGGGTGATTGGCGCAAGCACCTGGGCGAATCGCCTTCGCTGTTCGTCAACGCGGCCACTTGGGGCTTGCTAATCACCGGCAAGCTGGTCTGCCCAAGCAGCGAAACCGGCCTGGGCTCGGCGCTGACCAAGCTTATTTCCAAGGGTGGCGAGCCGCTGATCCGCAAAGGCGTGGATCTGGCGATGCGTATGTTGGGCAACCAGTTCGTCACCGGCCAGAGCATCGATGAGGCCATCAAGAACGGCCAAGCCAACGAGGCGCGCGGCTATCGTTACTCCTACGACATGCTGGGCGAAGCGGCGCTGACCGAGGCCGACGCCAAGAAGTACTAAGCGTCCTACGAAACCGCGATTCACGCGATCGGCAAGGCTTCGAACGGCCGCGGCATTAAGAACGGCCCCGGCATTTCGGTCAAACTGTCGGCGCTGCACCCGCGCTACAGCCGCGCCCAGCGCAGCCGCGTGATGGAAGAACTGCTGCCGCGCCTGACCGCACTGATTAGTCTGGCTAAGACATACAACATCGGTCTGAACATCGACGCCGAGGAGGCTGACCGCTTGGAATTGTCGCTGGACCTGATGGAGGCGTTGGCATTTGATCCGTCGCTGGCTGGCTTCGACGGCATCGGCTTTGTGGTGCAGGCTTATCAAAAACGCTGCCCGTTTGTGATTGACTACCTGGTCGACCTGGCTAGACGCAGCGGCCGCAAGTTCATGGTGCGGCTGGTGAAAGGCGCTTATTGGGATGCCGAAATCAAACGGGCCCAGGTGGATGGTATGCCGGGCTTCCCGGTGTATACCCGCAAGGTCTACACCGACGTTTCTTATCTCGTCTGCGCCCAGCGCCTGCTCGCTGCGACGGATCTGATTTATCCGCAGTTCGCAACACACAACGCGCAAACGCTATCCACGATCTACACCTGGGCCAAGCACGACGGCGTCACCGATTACGAATTCCAGTGCCTGCACGGCATGGGTGAAACCATGTACGACCAGGTGGTGGGGGCTGACAAGCTAGGTAAGGCTTGCCGGATCTACGCGCCGGTCGGCTCGCACGAAACCCTGCTGGCATACCTGGTACGCCGCCTGCTGGAAAACGGCGCCAACTCGTCCTTCGTCAATCAGATCGTCGACGAGCGCATTCCAGTCGATGCGCTGGTCCAGAATCCGTTGACCTTGGCGCGCGAGCTGCACGGCAGGCCGCACCCGGCGATCAAGCTGCCGCTGGAAATGTTTGGCGACAAGCGAAAGAATTCGCGAGGCCTGGATCTATCGAACGAAGACGTGCTGCGCGAAGTTGCCGCTTCGCTGGCGAAGCCACGCAGTTGGACGGCTGGTGCGTTGCTCGCCGTTGACGCCAGCGCAGGCCTCGCTGCGCTGGCGGTGGTGAATCCCGCCCGCAAGGATGACGTGGTGGGCCATGTCATCGAAGCGAATGTCGTTGACGTCGATGCCGCGCTGACCTGTGCCAGTCAATTCGCGCACACATGGCAACTCACCGAACCATGTGAACGAGCCGCTGCGCTGAGCCGTGCTGCCGACCTGTTCGAAGCGCATATGCTGGAACTCATGGCGCTGGCGATCCGCGAGTCGGGCAAGTCGCTGCCGAACGCGGTCGCCGAAGTGCGCGAAGCGGTGGACTTCCTGCGCTACTATGGCGCCCAGATCCGTGGCTCGGCCACCAGCCAGGCTCTTGGTCCGGTAACTTGCATCAGTCCGTGGAACTTCCCCTTGGCGATCTTCACCGGTCAGGTTGCCGCTGCGCTCGCGGCTGGCAATGTAGTGGTGGCCAAACCCGCCGAGCAAACTCCTCTGATCGCCCACCGCGCTGTGCAGTTGTTGCATGAAGCAGGTATTCCACGCGCTGCGCTGCAATTTCTGCCGGGCCGGGGGGAAGTCATCGGGGCTCGTCTGTGCCAAGATAGCCGCGTGAAGGGCGTGATCTTCACTGGCTCGACGGAAGTCGCCCAACTGATCAACCGTACTTTGGCCAAGCGTATCACGGCAGAAAATACGGACATTCCGCTGATCGCCGAAACCGGTGGCCAAAACACCATGATCGTCGATTCGTCCTCGCTGCCGGAGCAGGTAGTTATAGACGCAATTTCTTCCGCTTTCGACTCCGCCGGTCAGCGTTGCTCTGCGTTGCGCGTGCTGTTCCTGCAGGAAGAAATTGCCGACAAGACGATCAAGATGCTGCTGGGTGCGATGCAGGAGCTGAAGCTGGGTTCGCCAGACCGTCTGGTGACCGATATCGGTCCAGTCATCGATACCGAAGCCCAGCAGAAATTGCTTAAGCATATCAAGAACATGCAGGAATGCGCGAAGGCAACCTTTTCACTGACGGCTCCTGGCGGGGATCAGGGTACATTCGTGCCGCCGACCGTGCTGGAGATCGGTTCGCTGGATGAGCTCACCAACGAAGTTTTCGGCCCAGTCCTGCACATCATTCGCTACAAGCGTTCCGAGCTGCCGACAGTGATTGAACAAATCAATACCAGCGGTTACGGTCTGACCCTCGGTATCCATTCGCGCATTGATGAAACCATCGATTTCATCGCCTCTCGTGCTCACGTCGGCAACATCTATGTGAACCGTAATATCGTCGGCGCCGTCGTCGGCGTGCAGCCGTTCGGCGGCGAAGGCAAATCGGGCACCGGCCCGAAAGCCGGCGGTCCTCTGTACCTGAAGCGCCTGCAGAAGGGCGTGGTGTCGGACGAACTTCACAACCACCAAGTTTTTCCGGCGGCTCAAACACTGGCCGGGTGGGCGAAAGTACAGGGTCAGCATCTACTGTTAGCGCAGATCGTGCGGTATGCGCGCACGACCCCAGCCGGTACAGTGATTGATCTGCCGGGGCCAACTGGAGAGGTCAATACACTGTCCTATTCGCCACGCGGCTCAGTTGCCTGCCTGGCTGCCAATCGCAAGGTACTCGTGCAGCAGCTGGCAGCCGTCTTTGCGACCGGCAATTCGGCTGTGGTGGTGCATGGTGAGACCCTGCTGCCAGCTGACTTGCGATTGTCCTTGCAAAACCGCATCCAGTTTGTGGGGAATGTCGCCGACCTTAAGGAGCATGTGCAAATCGTGTTGGTAGACTCCATGCTTGGCTCCGGCATCCGCGAACAGCTGGCGGCACGCGGAGGAGCCCTGGTTTCAGTGATTGATACCACCGAGAATGGGGAAATCCCATTGTGGCGACTGGTCGTAGAGCGCGCGCTATGCGTGAATACTACTGCTGCTGGCGGAAATGCCAGCCTGATGACGCTGGGCGGCTAGGTGTTATAAAAGCTCTGAGGTGCGGGATCATCCGAGAACCAGCACAATCACGGCATGGTGAAAATCCCAATCGGAAACAACCATTTATGATGGTTATGCTCTTTCGCTATGCCGGCATCACGCTGGTCAGTATCATGCTGGCGGCGCTAGCGCTGTACGCTCCGGCAAGCCGGGCGGCGGGCGCAGCGCAACCTTGGGCCGGCATGGCCCACACCGCATTCCGCCACCAGACCGAAACCTCCTTTAGCTTTGGCACCGTCTTTGCGCAAGACCGTACCAGATTTATCTGGATGGGCAGTCAAAACGGATTGGCACGCTGGGACGGCCTGCGCATGCGCCGCTATATCGGCAACGCCAGCATGCCGGGTTCCCTACTCGACAGTTCATCATTTCCCTACACGTAGACCGCGAGGGACGTCTGTGGGTCGGTACCAACGGCGGCGGGCTGGAACGCTTCGATCCCGTGCACGATGCCTTTGTCACGATCGGCGCCGGTGCCGCAGCATGGTGTTGGCGTAGCCGACGTTGCGCACGTCCGAAATAGTCGTGCTCTCCGTGTTTAAGTACCAGTCCTTGCGCCGTAAAGGACAAACTGTCGCGTACTTGGCCGTGGCCTGCACGCCGAAGTCGGAGTCCACGCCGGTGCGGAAATCCGTGCGGGCGCCTGCGGCCTGACTGAGGCGGGCGAACTCCGCCTGGTCGGTATTGGTCTTGGTCAGCGCTCCCGTCCCAAAGCCGCTGATGGTGATCGGCAGGTTGTCCTGCGCATTCGCGGTCGAGGCGATCGCGCTGAGCACTGCCAGCGCCATCAGCGATTTATGCCCGCAACGACTGGTTGCATTGTTGTGCGCCAAGGCACGCATTGCAAGCTTCGTTTGTGTCATCGTTTCCTCTCCACGGTGTCTACGTCGCGCTTGAAAAATGTTTTCATAACCAGCCTTTAGATTGAAGTCATAGTGATTTCGGGAAATTACTTGACGACTTATAACAAACAGTCTAATCTGTTTTTTAAATAGGAGGCGAGAACAAAATACGGGGTGGACAATTTGGTGGATACGACTGAGAGGTGCATGAAATCATGCTAATGGGGCACAATATGTGTTTCTTACCAACGAAGAGAATAAAGATGGAAAACCCGATGAGCCAGCCAGCCGGTCGCCGCAGCCAAGCCGAGCGTAGCAACGAAACACGCCGGCGTCTGAATGAGGCGACCCTGGACCTGCTGTGCGAAGTGGGATATGAGCGAATTTCGACTCAACTGATTGCAGCACGCGCACAAGTGTCTCGGGGAGCGCAAACACATCACTTTCCGACCAAGAACGATCTATTGGTCGGGGCGATGCAGCAGCTTCTGAGGGCGTGGAGCAGTGAATTGCAAGCCTTGCTGCAAGTATTGTCGGCGTCGTCAGGGCTGGAAACGTGCATCCGCCATTTGTGGCGGGCTGTGTTCGGCCAACCCCGCTATATCGCCGTGCTTGAATTGATGCTGGCCGCGCGTGGCGATCCGGCCCTGCGCGCGGCGTTGCAAACCGAACTGGCCGACTGGACCGCGGTGCGCGACGCCGTGTTCCGCAAGACCGTGGGCGAAAAACTCGACGCGGAACGCACGACGCTGTTTTTGCAACTCAATCTGTGCATGCTGCGAGGCATGGCCGTCCATGCCAGCTTCAACCAGGACAACGCGCTGAATGAGCACCTGCTGGAAGCCTGGATCGCGATAGCGATCCGCCAGTTCACGGAATTGCAACACAACGAGCATGCGTCAGGCGCGCCGGGATAAGATCCCGGCTGACCACCTGAGCCTGCAATTCAATCTCAGGTTCCAACACCACTTTTTGTTGACCGACATGTCCTTCTCCCCAGTACTGCCCTTCCAAGCACTGTATGCGCTATGCGGATTCGCTTACAACGCGCACAGCTTTGGGCGTACCGTTCGCGGCCAAAACGCATTGACGTCAACCCCTCCCGCTATGGGGATGGGCGTCATGGCGGCCTATGCCTTGGCACTGCTACCGGGCATCTATGGCCCGCTCTGGGCCTACCGATGCCTGATGGCGCTCGCGCTGGTCGTCCTGGGATACGGCGGCGTGCTCAAGCACTTGCGCCAACGCCGCCGTATCGCTTTGTCGCATCAATCGATTACCGCTTGGCATCTGGCGCTCGGCATCAATCTATATGGGCTGCTCGTGAATTTCCTGTCCTTCATCATATAAAAAAACATTCCGCTATCACTGGAGCTTGCTGAAGTCTGGACCGGCTTCAGGCAACTACTCCCTATTTCGACTTGCCCCGTGCCACGCGCTATGGGATCATGCTCTAACCCAGGTAACAGGCAGTTGGCCAGGCCTGTATTTGGCGCTGTCTGGCGAAGGAAGAGCATGAATATTGACATCAATGGCAAAGGCTCCTCATCGTGATTTTCGTAATGGCTGGCGTAACGCGCGCCGCGCGCCGGGGCGGCATTCCTGTCATGCCATTCGGCCCTTTCTACGAGCGGAGCCAGTCCTTCATGCCACTGCGTGCTATCTCGGCGGGGATAGCCGCAGCGGCCTTGATCAGAGCACTATGAGGACAGGCGCAATATATTCCGCGGCATCACTGCCGGCTGCGCTCCCGTCCTCATTGCAGATCGCCATGCAGTTCCAGTGCAATCACGCGCGGCTTGTTAACATAGGCATACGGCGAACCTACCGCAGAACCCAGCGTGCTGATGGAAACGTATTGCTTGTTGGTCAGGTTGTTCACCACCAGCCCCACGCCCCAATGACCGGACGGTGCAGTCCAGCCCAGGCGCGCATCGACCCGCTCGCGCGCGGCGCCTGCGCCGACGTCGTTGGTGCGCAGACAGATACCTTGTCTGCGGGTGTCGTCATTGCAGCGCTTCTCTCCCGTGTAGCCGTACATCAGGTTGAAATCACCCTTGCCGCTCAGGACCGCCCACTTGGCCGCTACCCCGGCCGAAGCACTCAGGAACGGCGCACCGGCGGACTGGCCGTCCAGCGTCACGCCGCTCGGCGCCAGATAGTGATCATAGGTCTGGTCCAAATACTCCAGGGAACCGGTCAAACGCCACGTACGGTTCAGCTTCCATTGCGCCTCCAGGTCGATGCCGGTGGCTTTCTGGTCGCTGTTGACTACTTGATAGCTGGGGAGGCCGGTATTAGTGCTGGCTGGAACCAGCGTCAGGCTTTGCAGATTGGTGTACTTGTACTGGAACAGCGACGCACCGAAGGACAAGCCCAGCGCGCGCAGCTGGCCCTTGATCCCGAGCTCGATGTTGGTCACCAGTTCTTGGTCATAATGGCCGTTCACGCCTACCGCGTCGAATCCGCCGGCCTGGTAGCCCTTGCTCCAGGAAGCGAACACCATGGTGTCTGGATTCAGATGCCAGTCCAGCACAACACGCGGGCTGAAGTTGTTCCAGCTGCGCGACGAGGCGAATGGCGCGGTGGCCGAGGCCTGGTTATTGAATTGGATGTTATTCGCCGTCACGCCTTGCAGCAGAGCAGCCTGCTGGGCGCTCAGCTGCTTCAGCGCCACCAGGGTGTTGAAGAAGTTGAGCTGTCGGAGCGCAGCCAGTTGCGCATCCAGCGCGCTGGCCGTGCGTGCCGGGTTGTACCAGCTGAAGGACTTCTGGTCATGGGTATAGCGCCCCCCGAGCGTCAGGTTGGTATCGCTGCTGGCATGCCAGATCACGTCGCCGTAGATAGCGTAGGCGCGGTTGTCGGCGCGATCGATCACGCCCTCGGTCCAGGGCTGGCCCATCAGGCTAACGCCTTGCAGCGCGCCGCTGCCGGTGGCTTTGCCCACACCCTGCGCCAGCGCCGTCAGCGTGGCGTACGGCGCGATGCCGGCTGCGGCCTTGATGATGGTGTCGAGCGACGTGGTGGTGACATTCACGTTTTCCGATTCGGTGGCGCGTTCGCGGAAGGCGCTAACGCCAGTCACCCAGTCCAGCGCGCCAGTCTGGCCACTGAGCTTGAACTCTTGCTGCCAAGTGGCGTTCGATTCGACGTTGTCGGTTACCATGTAGGCGGCGGGATTGGAGGAGCCGTCGCTGTCCTGCCAGTTCCGCGCGTTGAAGTGGCGGTAGGCGGTGGTACTGCTCAGGGTGGCGAAGGACAGCGGATGCTCCACCCGAAAGGTGACGCCGTCGAAAGTGCGCGACTGCACATCTGGCGCAGCGTCGTTGCTCAGTGGCTGCTTGAGCGGATCGGTCCAAGTGGAGGGCGAACCGAAATTGATCTTGCCGCCGGTAACAGAGAACACTGGTGGCGCCGCCTGACGCATGACCTCGTGCTCCCAACTGACGGTGGCGGTAGTGGTGTCGCCCTGCCAGCGCAGTGCGGCGCGCAGACCTCGGTCGCCGTCGTCGCCCAGACGGGTGCTGTCATAAGTGTTGTGGGCCCAGCCGTTGTCTTGCTGGCTGACGGCGGAAATGCGCAGTGCCATGCTGTCGCTGAGCGGCGTGTTGTACAGCGCTTCCACGTGCCTGGTGCCGATATTGCCGACGCGCACCAGCCCGCTGGCCTCCACGTTCTGGTTGGGATCGTTGGTGACGATGGAAATAGCACCAGCTGCCGCGTTGCGGCCGAACAGCGTGCCTTGCGGGCCCTTCAGCACTTCGATGCGCTTGACGTCGTTAAAGCTCAGCATCGAGCCACCGGTCTTGCCAGTGTAGACGCCGTCGGTGTAGATGCCAACCGGCGAATCGGTGCCGATACCAAAATCCTCGGTGCCCACGCCACGCAGGTAGATCGCGGGGCGGGTCGGCTGCTTGACATCGATCGCCAAGCCTGGCACGAAGGCGGCGACCTCGCCCAGGTTAGTGATGCCCACGTCCTTCAAGGCGGCGCCCGACATCGTCTGTACGGCAATCGGTACGTTCTGGATTTGCTGGCTGCGACTTTGGGCCGTCACGACGACGACCTGGCTGTCCTGCGCGTAGCTCGCAGTGGTGGCAATGCTGGCCATGCTGGCCAGCGCCAGATTGACGGCACTGGCACTCAAGCGCAAAGGCAGCCGTTGTTGATTCATTCTCATTCTTCTCTCCCGTTAATGTGTCGCAGACGTGCCGGCGATTGCTGGCTGAAACCCATTCTAGGATTAGCCCTTCTCTTAAGATAGGACCGATCCCGCCATGATGATGACCAATCCCGCCACAGCCATTCCCGCCCTGCATGTCCAAGTGCTGTGCCTGCCCGAGGCAATGCTGGGAACAGTGCTCAGCGCGATCGACGTGCTACAACTGGCCAATATGGTTATGAAGTTGCGAAATCGCCACACGGTCCCATCCCTGTCATGGTCGATGCTGGTACCGGAAGGAAGCCCGCCTATATTTACCGAGGGCGCCATGGCCAGCATGTGTTCCACGTCCCCGACGGAGGAACCCACACCACCACGCACCGTGTTGGTTGTGCCTGCGGTGTACGCGACCAATGCGCCGGAACTCCCCCTGCTGGCACGGCGCTATCCCGATGTGCTGGGGCGGATTAGCACCCATGTGGAACAGGGTGGTGCGGTAGCGGCGTGTTGCACGGGGCTGATCTTTGCGTCCGAAACCGGCTTGCTGCGCGGAGCCCGGCTGGATGCGCACTGGGCCTTCAAACCCACTTTCGTCCGCACGGTACCGGAGTGCGACTTCTCAGGCACCGACTCCGTTAGCGTGAACGGGCGGCTGTTTACCTGCGTCGCCCCGACCGAACAAACTGAACTCATGATCACCGTACTACGCCATCTATACGATGCAGAAGTGGCGGACAGCTGCGCACGCATCATGCAGGTGCAAACGGAGCGTCAACAGGTGGGCAATGTGCAAATGGCGAAGAATTGGCAGCCACTGACGGCGGACAGCCCGGTGTACCGCGCCAAGCTTTGGCTGGAGATGAATGTCGGACAACCTTACGATTTGAAGGCGCTGGCAGCAGTGGCCGCGTCCAGTGAACGCACTTTGCTGCGTCATTTCAAAATCGTGCTGGGCGTGACCCCGCTCAACTATCTGCAAGATCTGCGCATGCAGCGCGCCAGGATCATGCTAGAGATCAGCATTGACAGCATGCAAACCATCGCCCAAGTCTGCGGCTACGCCAACGCCAGCACCTTCGGTAAGCTGTTCCGACGTGCCATGGGCTTGAGTCCCGGCGAATACCGTAAGCAGCATACTTTCCGCACTAAGCGCTCACACTGGCGAGTCGGCTTGGAGACGTAGGCCACCGGGGGGCTTTTGCTCTTAGGCGCCAGTACGCGACGGACACCCGCATAGAAACGCAGGACGGCCGCCAGGCCGGCCTGCGCGCGCTGCTCAAGCCCCATGTCGAAGACGGCCAGCCGCCGCCGTCCACCACAGCGCGGGGAAGCGCTGCGGTCGCAGCCCTCCCCGCCTTGGCCGGTCGGTCGAAATCGCGCCCGCGCCAGGTTACCGACGGCGACGACGCGCCGCCACGACGACGGACAAGCCGCTCAACAGCAGCGCCAGCGAGCCTGGCTCGGGAACGGCGCTTGCGCTTGCCACATTGATGTTGTCGAGTTCGTTGAAAGCGCCAGAGCCCAGACGCAGTTCGCTGATACCGTTCAACCTCGTATCCCAAGTGCCCCAGTCCCGCAGCACGCCGGCCGGTTTGCCATCGACCGACAGCGCGCTCGCGTCCGTGTAGTGTAAGCGTTCAGCGGCACCACCTATGCGGAGGTCTTAGGACTGCGTAGAGTTTGGGAACGGCAGCAAGGAATCAATCTGGCTGTTGGGACACGTCGGGAGACGTTCCAATACACTGGCCAGCCAATGCAGTGGATCGAGTCCATTGAGCTTGGCGGTGCTCAGCAAGGTTTGGATCGCTGCAGCGCGGCGGCCAGCGCGTGCGGAGCCCGCCAAGAGCCAGTTCTTTTTGCCGATGGCGATGGGGCGTATCGCGTTCTCGACCGCGTTGTTGTCGATTGGCAGCGTACCGGAGTCGGCATAGCGCACCAATGCCGGCCAGCGCTTGAGCGCATGTTCGACGGCCCTGCCGGTACCGCTGCCGGTGGCCACGGTACGTTGTGCCGCCAGCAGCCGGGCGTGTAGCTCGGCCAGCGCCGGCTTGGCGTGTTGCTGCCGCAGTTGCAGACGATCTGCTGGCGCCAGGTTGGCAGCCTGCTGTTCGACCGCATAGAGTGCCGCGATGCGCCGCAGCGCTTCGGCGGCGATCGGGCTGCCGTTGGCGGCATGCAGTTCGAAGAACTTGCGGCGCACGTGCGCCTTATGTTGAGCTCAACATAAGGCGCATGCCCACCGTACGTTCTACGACTTGCACGCAACGCGTCCATCGGCGTTAACCACCGAGGCGCTGCGCCGCATCGGCGAACTGTATGCGATTGAGGAAGGCATACGAGGCAAACCGCCTGATGAGCGGTGCACCGCTCGTCAGCAGCGTGCCAGACTACTGCTCGACGACTTCGAACGCTGGCCGCACACCATGCTCGCCACGCTGTCGCGCAAATCCAATACGGCGGCGGCCATCCTTTACTCGCTCAAGCTTTGGCCAGCGCTGACGCGCTACTGCGACGATGGCCGCATCGAGATCGACAACTCCGCCGCCGAGCGGGCTTTGCGACGCGTGGCCCTGGGTCGTCGCGACTTCCTGTTTGCAGGGGCCGACAGTGGCGGCGAACGCGCTGCCGCCATGTATGGGCTGATCGGAACGGCAAAGCTTAATGGTGTCGCCCCCGAAGCTTGGCTACGCTACGTGCTGACCCATATCGCTGTAAAACAGCGTGGTGAATTTTCCAGTTAAGTGAAAATTCAGCGCACTGGAAACATTTTCTGATCCAGTGACAGCAAGGCTTCCTGCCATTCTCACTGGAAAATTCTCGTGCTGATGACTGGAAAATTAGTGACGCTGTTTGACAGCAGGGAGGATGGCTAGATGATTATCAGCTCTGGATGCAAATCAACACGGAAAGGTCAGTTCGCGTCCGATGGTGCCGCCGACATGTCGTTTGCCGAGCAATTTTACGCTGGTGCGACAGGTCCGTCCCGCGTAGCCTGGGGGAGCAGCGTACCAGCGAAAACTCGTTCTTGGTTGATCAATGCGACAGAACTGGCGCTCAATACGACGACTGCCCAAGTCGCGCTGGCTTAGCTGCTCGGACGCGCAGAAGTCGCCACCGTCATCGTCGGCGCCAATTCCGAAAAGCAACTTGCGGACAACCTACAGGCCGCAGAGCTGATATTGCTGCCGGAGTTAGGCGAGCGACTCGACAGATTTCGCAACCGGAAGTGCCCTATCCCACTGGATATAGCGCGGCCATGACAGGCACCGGGTCTGACGAATTATGGGTTCTTTTTCCCACCGAGACGGCCGCTGAGCACCAATGCCAGCGCCCCGAGTGACAACATTCCGAGCTCCCCCGGTTCTGGAACTGGAGAGGGGGCGGGTTGTCCGGTCGCCACCAGGAACGCCTCTCTTCCAGGGACGGATGGTATCGTAAGACTCATCATATTGAGCGCGTAGGCATTGCCATTAAGCAAGCCCAGTGTTCCGCTACCCGGCGCATCGTAATGCAGGCCCTTGCTGCCCGTTCCGTCGGAGAAGCCAACCGAGCCCGGTATCGCCGAGGCTGCCCCGGTGACCCACTGGATAGACTGTTCGTTAAACATGATCTCAAAGGCGCCCGGCACCGAGTTGTTTTTGATGAGCAACAGCTGGAAAGTGTCGAGCTCACTTGGGCCGTCTCCAACATAGTTACTATAGTTATCATAATATCCATAGGGGCTAACGTTACTCCAAGTTACGCCAAATGCATGGGCATTCGTGTAGGCTGGTACGCCCAGCAAGCCAGATGCGCCGGTGTAAAGACCCTGCCCATAGGTGACATTACCCTGATACTTTGTGTAAACGTAGTTTGACCGTATCTGTACGGTGCGGCTTGTATCGACGTCAGCAAACAGAGGAGCGATGATCGGCGCTCCGACATGCTGCAACATGGAGGTCGGAGCATACCCCGCGTTTGCCGCGCCAAAAGTGACGTTGCCGTTGTTATTGACGTATACCGACGAAAAGCTCTGGCCATTGAAATCAATGCTGAATCCGAGGTCTTGAGCCGTGCTTGAACAATCGTCACAGTGCGCCAACGTCGAGCTGTTGAAACCGGAAAGGACAGGCGCGGCGGCGGCACTGAAGCTCCCCACCAACGAAACAAGAGTGACGACGATTGCTTTTTTCATGGGAAGCCCTTAGCTTTAATACTATTTTGAAAGTTAAATTAACAACTTATCATTATAATTTCTATCAAAATATTTCGCTAGCAATCCCCATATTTTTTAACACTTGTTGTTTTTGCGACTGTCTGTTGGTAAGGGGCTCATTCGCGGCCTCAGCATTGAGAGCATGGGATATCGACTTGAACGGCTTTGAACCGAGCTTTGCCAATCGGCTCCTTGGTTAACAGAGCCGGCTTACAACTGCCATGCCGCCGGTGGCGGTGCCGACAGTCGTTGCCAGTCCACACCCGCAACCAGCCATTGCCATTGCTCGGCGCTCAATTGCCAGCTGGTTTCGCCCGGTTACGGCCACACGAACTCCCCCGGTGCAGGCGCCGCACGCACATCCACACACCGTTGCCGTCCCAGCAAACTACTTTCAAGCGCGTGTGGCGACGGTTGCTGAACACGTAGGCCGTGCCATCGCAGGGGGCTTTGCCCAGCGCCTGCTGCACATGCAACGACAGACGGTCGATGCCGGCGCGAATATCGACCGGCATGGTGGCCAGCCAGACCGCATCTGCCCGCAGCTCCGTCACAGGCTGCGCAGGAGCTCGGCCAGCCAGCTCGGTGGTATTGCTGCGGGTAATTCGAGCGACCAGTCTCGTGCCGTAAGCTTGATCGTCCCATGCGCCTGAACTGGCTTGACCATTACCGGAATTAAAGTCGGCGTCTTCTCCGGCATACCCAGCAAGCGCTTCTTCCAATATGCGATCTGGCGCGGCGGCCAACCCTGATGCAGCGCGAAGCCACGCATCGATTGGCCGCTGGCCTTCCACATCGCTATGCGCTCCGCCCACAAGGCTTCCTTGTCTTTCTCCGTCATTCCGATCTCCGGTAGAAAACTCGGAGTATCCATGTGCTTAAGATGAAATCACAGGTGGGACGGCTGGTCGCTTACCGTGTAGTAGTCGAAGCTAACGCTCATGCTGCCGAGCCTGACCGGGTGCCGCCTAGTAGGGCGAAGAGAAATTTCCCACAATTACTCCTTGTTGTAAGGTCGCTGAGCAGACGCTCGAGGCGCCTTAAGCCGAACCGTGAGTACCGCGAACGCGGCGCAGATCATCAGGCCACCGGCGAGCCTGATTACGTTTTCCGGATTCCCGGCCAGCCAACAGCGGTAGTACAAGGGCAACGTAAAAATCTGAATGATCATCGGAATCACGATGAACATGTTGAAGATCCCCATGTAGACGCCGGTGCGCTCGGGCGGGACACAACCCGCCAGCATCACATAGGGATTGCCCATGATGCTGGCCCACGCCAGGCCTATGCCCACCATTGGCTGCAACAGCAGCAGCGGCGTATGGATCAATGGGATGCATAGCATGCCGATGCCGGCCAGTGTCAGGCAGGCGCTGTGGGTGACCTTGGGACCATAGCGCCGCGTGAACGGCAACAACGCTAGCGCGCCGACAAAGGCCACGCCGTTGTAGAAGGCGCCCACCTGCCCGGTCAGCAGTCCGGCATCGCGGAAGCCTTGCGAGGCAGGGTCGGTGGTGCCATAGAGGGTGGTTGACAGCGACAGCATGATGTACTGCCAATAACAGAACATCGCATACCACTGGAACAGCTTGACCAGCGCCAACTGCTTCATGGTGGGCGGCATCTCGCGCACTGCGAGCACAATATCGCCCAGCGTGTGGCGCAAGCCTGCCGGCCGCGCGCGGATCTCGGCCAGCTCCTCATCGGTGAGCGGATGTTCCGGCGTGGTCTTCAGGCTCCACAGCACCGAGGCGATCGAGAACACGGCACCGATCAGGAACGCCACGATGACGATGTGCGGAATATGGCTGCCGTTGACGGCATCCTTGTTCATGCCGTCCCACATCAGCAGCGACGTGTCAGGTAGGCCAACGTTTGCCCCAAGCCGGTGAAGGCGCTCTGCGTCAGGAAGCCAAGCGAGTGCTGGCGCGGTGCCAGCTTGTCGCTGACGAAGGCGCGGTAGGGTTCCATGGTGACGTTGTTGGCCGCGTCCAGTATCCACAGCAAACTGGCCGCCATCCATAGCGTGGGACTGAACGGCATCGCCAGCAGGCCAAGGCTGCACAGGATGGCGCCGACCAGGAAATACGGCGTGCGCCGGCCCCAGCGCGTGACGGTACGGTCGCTCATGGCGCCGATCAGCGGCTGCACCAGCAGGCCGGTCATCGGTCCCGCCAGCCACAGGTAGGGCAAGCTGGCTTCGTCGGCGCCCAGGTATTTGTAGATCGGGCTCATACTGCTCTGCTGCAGACCGAAACTGAACTGGATGCCGAAGAAGCCGATATTCATATTGACGATCTGCCAGAACGACAGGTGCGGCTTGACCGGCCGCACGGTTTCACGGGCAAGCGATGTTGCGGGCGAGGGAGACATGGCGCGCTCCGTTCTCAAGGCAGCACGCGGCCGGCTTGCCAGCTTGCGATCCAAGGTTGATAGAAGGCGGTATCGGCCGGCACCGCGCCGGAGATGCCGCAGATCGCACCGGCGAAGGCATTGGCGCGGGCCAGTGTCAACGGCAGCGGCCAGCCCTGCGCCTGGCCATGCAGGAACACGGCGGAGAAAGCATCGCCAGCGCCTACGGTATCGACGATGCGGACCGGCGCGTGGCATTCGTGATTGGCGGTGACCGTGCCGTCGGCGCCAAAGTGCAATGCGCCGCGCTCACCCAGCGTGACGATCAGGCCTTGCAGCGAGAAGATGTGCATCAGGTTGAAGCAGGCATCCTTCATCTCGCCGCAGTCCAGCCACCTGCTGCCGGGCTTGGTGTGGGTATACCAGCTGAACAGGTCCTTCGGTTCGTCTTCGTTGACCTTGACGATATCGGCCAGGTGCAGCGACTCGTGGGCCACGCGCTCGGTGAGCTGGCCGTCGCGCACATTCAGGTCGTGGCCGGAGGCGATTCCCGCAGCGCGGCCAGGGCAGGATTGGCGTCGATATAATCATAGGCCTGGTCAGGCAGGATGATGAAGCGGTGGCCGCCGTCGTTGCGCTCGACCACGACACGGCCAGTGGCTTCCTGCGGATCGATCTGCAGCCCGGCTTTGCTCATGCCGAAGCGGTCGAATTCGCCACGCAGCAGCGCGCCGTTCTTGTCGTCGCCGAGGCGCGTGATCATCAGCATGGCCTCGCCGAACGCGGCCAGGTTGCGGGCTACGTTGAATGGCGCGCCACCCATCACTTGGGCGGCGCGATGCCGTTGTTGCCGGTCTGGGCGCCAAACCGAAGGCTGCCATCGGGATTTTTTCCGAGAACGGGGACGTGGACACCACCCCAACGGCTGCCATGCAGGGCGTGCAGCACAGCCCCGGCCGGATCGCGCCAGCTCGCCACCCATTCCTTCGAGGTGGCATCGGTGGCCAGACCATTCAGGGTGGCTGTGCTTGCCTGCTTACAGTTCGATCTCGAACGGCGCAGCAGGCAAGTCCTCAGCGCTGTACAGATTCACATAGGGCGCATCGGCCCAGGCGTAGCGGACCCGCGTCGTGCCTGGCAGGTTGGCCCCTTTCAGCGTCACCGTGTCGCCTTGTGCCACCGCCAGCACATACCGGCAAGCCGCGCCGGCACAGGCTTCGAAACCGATCGCATGGCCGGCGCTGTAGGTGCGCAAGCCCCCGCCGGTGTTTTTGAATGTGACCACCAGGTCGTCCCCTGCCCGCGCCACGCCAGTCGCTTCCGGCCCCCCCGGCGCGATCGCTTCGCCGTAGGCCTGCGCGCGCGCCGCGCGGGCCAGGCGTGCGCCGACCACGGCTTTCTGCGCGGGATGAATGTCGCTGCGGTCGCCCACGTCGATCGTCACGATCAGCGCGGCATGCGGATCGCTGCGCACCGTCTTGGCCTGGGCTTCGCGCAACTGCGCCCAGTTCGATGGCCCGGGCTTGGTCGCGACCGCACCGAACGAGGACAACTGGACGACGAGGAAGGGCAATTCCGGCTGGCCGAGAGTCTTGCGCCAGTCGGCGATCAGCAGCGGCAGCAAGGTCTCGTATTCACTTGCGGCGTCGGTGTTGGCCTCGCCCTGGTACCAGGCCGCCAGTTTGAATTTGTAGCCGGCCAGCGGCGCGATCATCGCGTTGTGGAGCGTCGACAGGCTGACCGGCACTTGCCACGGCGCGGCCGGGATAGCCAAGCCCTTCGCGCGCATGCCCAGCTGGTATTTCCACGGCGCGGACAGGGCAATGAACTGCCCGTCGCTGGTCTTGACGCCGCGCTGTTCCGGCAACCCGGTCAGCCCGCCCCCCCCAAGAACATGGACGGCGATCACGTTGCGGCCCGGCTTGAACACGCCGGCGGGCACGGGATAGTCGCGCCCCATCCACGCAATGGTCCCGCCGCCCACGCGCACGCCGTTGACCCAGGTGCTGTCGTAGGTGTCGATGGGACCGAGCTGGAGGACGTTGGCCGCGCGCGCCTGCGCCTCGCTCAGCGTCACGCTGGTGCGGAACCAGGCGGCGCCGTCGAAGTCCGCCAAGGCGGCGACGCCGGCATCCTTCCACGATCCCTTCGGCGCCAGACTCGGCCACGCGGCGTCGTCGAAGCCCGGCGAGCTCCAGGCGCGCTGCGCCTTGGCCTGCGGGTCATGCGCGTCCCACCATTGCTCGTGGCGGCCCGCTTCGTTGGCCATGCCCCTGGTGGGATCCGACGCCATCAGCGCCAGCGCCTCGACCCGCTCTGCGTAGGCCGGCAGAGTTTTCAGCGATTGCGCGCCGATCCAGCCCTGGATCGTGGTACCACCCCAGTCCGACCCGATGAAGCCGACCGGCACTTTCTGCTGCTGCTGCAGTGCGCGCGCCATGTAGTAGCACGCCGCAGGGGCTTCGCCGACGGCCTTGGGCGTGACCACGTTCCATGCCGCGGGCCGCTTCAAGTCCTGCTGGACGGCAAGTTCGCTGATGCGTTCAATATTGACGAAACGCATGTCCGGATTGGCGGGAAAAGCCGGCCACGCGCCCGTCGACAGGCGCAACGGAAACTCCATGTTCGACTGGCCGCCGCACAGATAGACGTCGCCGACCATGATGTCCTTGAGCGTCGTGGCAGCGCCGGCGCCGCTGACCGACAGCGTGTAGGGTCCACCGGCCGCCATCGCCGGCATGCTCGCCCGCCAGCGGCCCTGTGCGTCGGCCTTGGCCTCGGCGGTGTTGCCGCCAAGGCGCACCGTCACGCCGAGTCCGGGGGCCGCCGTGCCCCACACGGTCAAAGCTTCGCCGCGCTGCAGCACGGCATGGTCGGCGAAGATGCCGGCAAATGCCGGCGGCGCCGGCTGCGCCAGCACCGGGGTTGCCAGCAATGCGGCAAGCACGAAGGCTGCGGTGTTCATGCCATTCTCCTCAAGAAATTTTTAAGGCGCTGGCGTAAGCCAGAGCGGGGATGTCGGCCGGCAGCGTGACCTGCAAGCCGTGTGCGGTTTGTTCGAACGCCAGCGCACGCTTGACACCGAGCAGCTCGACCCGCTGGATGCGTCCGGCCAGGTGGGCACTGGCGCTGCCCATGGCCGCGATCGACACCGTGCCCGATGCCGGCCAGCCCATGACGAAGGCGAACACGGTCTTGCCCTTGGCGGTGAAGCGCACATCGGCCGCGGAGAACGACCTGCCCTTGTCTTCGGTGAAGCTTGCGCCCGTCTTCGGCGTGGCAGCATCCAGCGCCACCGGCCCTTCTCCGTACACGGCCCAGGGGCGGGTGTCGTAGATGGCTTCACCGTTGACCGCCATCCAGCGCCCGATTTCCTCGACGATGGCACGCTCCTGCTCATCAATGGTGCCATTGCCGCGCACCGGCACGCTCAGCAGCAGGTTGCCGTTCTTGCTGACCACGTCGATCAGCGTATGCACCACCGCCTGCGCGCTCTTGTAGCCCCTGCGCTGGTACAGCGGCCGGTCGTAGTGCCAGCTGCCGATGCAGGTGCAGGTCTGCCATGGCAGCGGCTCGATCTGGTGGCTCCGGCCGCGCTCGATGTCCCACACCATGCTGTGGCGCTGTTGTTCATTGAGGATTTTGCCGTTGACCACGGCCTCGTTCCTGCCCTTCCTGGCGATGCTGCGGTTATACATGTGTGCCGTCAGGCGCAAGCCGGCGTCGCTAAACGGGAACAAGGGCAGCACGGCATCGTCGAAATACACCATGTCCGGATCATAGTTGTCGATCAGGTCGCGCGTACGGTTGAAGAATTTATTGCAGTAGGCCTGGTCCGGAATGGCGACGCCCCGAGCATGGTTTTGCGCGTACAGCGCCTGCGGATCCATACCTTCCCACCACGTGCCTTTGCCGTCGGCGCGGGTCAACTTGCCATCATAGGCGACGCCGGCGTAGGGACCGCTCTTGTCGGCGCCCTGTGCATCCTCGAACCAGGTCCAGGTACGCGCCGCATGCACGCTCACGCCGAAACGCATGCCGTTGGCGCGCGCAGCCCGGCTCCAGCCGCCGATCAAGTCCTTGCCCGGACCGACCTTGGTGGAATTCCACTCCGGCTGGTAGCGGCTGTTGTACAGGTCGAGGTTATCATGATGGTTGGCCAGCGCCATGAAGTACTTGGCCCCGGCCTTCTTGTACAGGGCCAGCAATTCGTCCGGATCCCAGCGATCCGCCTTCCATTGCTTGATCACATCCTTGAAGCCGAACTTGGATGGGTGGCCGTACTTCGCCACATGATAGCGGTAGTGATCGCTGCCTTCTTCGTACATGCCGCGCGCATACCAGTCGCCGTGTTCCGCTTCGCACTGCGGGCCCCAGTGGGCCCAGATACCGAACTTGGCGTTGCGGAACCAGTCGGGCGTCTGGTAGGTCGACAACGAATCCCAGGTCGGCGCGAACGGGCCGGTCGCGATCGTTCCCGTGCCCGTTTGCGTCAGCGCTTCGGCGGCGCGCGCATAAGGCGACAGGGCGGCCGCTGGAATCGCCGCGCCCAAATGCTTCAGTAATTGCCGTCGTTTCAAAATCACTCCTGTGTGTATCGTCACTTCAAAATCACGTTCAGACCGCTGGCGGCGGTTCGCGCCTTGTGCTGCACATATTCAATACGAGCAAGGCGCACACAAGGCATCGAGGACGACCGTCCGGCCATCGTAACTGACCATCTTCGCCGCCCCGCCTGCCGGTTCCGCACCGCGGCCATCCGCGCGGCCGACGACAACGACCTTGAACCGGCGCGTTTCCTTCATTCCCGGATAACGGCCCTGGCGCCGGAAAATCGTCAGCTTGCGCGCCGCGTCATCCCAGCGCATGCGCGTGAGCGCATACTCGCCACGCTCATACCCCCAGCCGTCACCGGCATCTTCGTAGTAGGTGTACTCGCCGTCCGCACCGGGATAGACCCGCAGCTCGATCACCGGGTCCATGTCTTCCGATGAAAACTGCATCACCGGTCCCATGGGGATCACGCTGCCGGCGCGAACATGAAGCGGCATGCGCCCGATCGGTGCGTCCACCATAACGGTCCTGCCCCCCGCAAGCCGGCGCCCTGTCCAGAAGTCGATCCATGTCCCCTTCGGCAGATAGACCTCGCGCGTTTTGTCCTTCCCTGCCAGCGGCGCCGACTGCACGCCGTAGTACATCGGCTCGAGCACGGGGCTGACCATCATGCCCTCTCCGAACAGCATTTGCGACTTCAGGTCGTGGGTGCGCGGATCGTCCGGGAAGGCGAAGGCCACCGGGCGGATGAAGGATGCGCCATGCAGATGCACCAGTCCGGCCAGCGAATAAATATGTGGCAGGAGCCGGTATCGCAGCTCAATAGACTGCAGGATGGCATCGTAAAACGGCGTGCCCGGCTCACCGAAATGCCAGGGCTCGCGCGGGGTGTCGGTCCCGTGGCTGCGGAACATGGGAAGAAACACCCCCAGTTGCAGCCAGCGCGTGTACAGCTCGCGGTAGCCCAGGTCGTCCACGCCGCCGGCATAGTCGCCATCCCAGAACCATTGCTCCTTGCGCTTGACAAAAAATCCGCCTATGTCGACGGTGACATAGGGGGTGCCCGACGCGCTGCCACTCTGAAGCGCGGCCATTTGCTGCACGAGTACCGGCCACTTCGCCGAAATATCGCCGGTCCACACCACGGCACCGACCGCCTGGCTTCCCGCATACCCTGATCGCGTCAGGTTGACCAGCCGCTTGTTCGGCACGGTCTTGCGCCAGTTGCGATAAAGACTTTGCGAATCGGCCAGTGCGTAGGCATTCATGAACTGCGCGCCGACGGTATCGGCCAGGACGCGGATATTCACGTCATCGGCATCCTGGGCGCGCTTGGCGCCTCCCCAGTCGGCGATGGCCGGCTCGGTCGAATCGCACCACCATGCATCGATGCCGTGGCGACCCAGGTACTGCCAGACATTGTCGAAATACAGATCGCCTGCCTTGCGCTGAAAGAAATCGACGTATTCGGTGCCCGCCAGGGTGTACCCCTGGTCCTTCAAGGCCCGGCCGGGCGGATCGAGCGGACTCGGATTCGGCCAGATCGAGATCATCACTTTCGCATGCATGTCATGGACGGCCTTTGTCATCGCCCCGATATCCGGATAGCGCGCCGCATCCGGCACAAAGCTGCCCCAGCGGCCATCGGCCCAGTAGTTCCAGTCCTGGACCATGACGTCCATCGGGATCTTCCGGTCGCGGAACTGCTTCGCCGTATCGATCAATTCCTGCTGCGTTACATAGCGCTCCTTCGATTGAATGTAGCCGAAGGCCCATTTGGGCAGCATGGTGGCGCCGCCCGTCAGCTGACGGTAGCCTGCGATCGCGCCGTCCATGGAGCCGCCAAGTACGAAGTAGTAATCCAGCTCGTCGACGACGTCGCTGCTCACCGATGCACCATCCTTGCCGTCGCTGAAGGTGAGCAGGCTGTAGGTATCGAACAGCAGGCCGTAGCCCCGGGTGGAAACGAGGAATGGGACGACGACACGCAAATTGTGCTGGTACAGGCGCTTGCTCTTGCCGCGCAGGTTCAGGTCGCCGGTTTCATCGAAACCCAGCCCGTAGAGCGCTTCCTGGTCGCCGAATCTGAAACGCGCGGTCGCCTTCCAGGCATCGCGGTCCTTCTTATGCACATAGGCGCCAACCAGTTGGCGCTCGCCATCGACTGTTTTGACGGTCTTGACCGTGGCGGGATCTGGCACGGACTTGATGACCTCCACAGGTTCGAACGCCCGCGGGCTTGTGTTGGACTCTTCCAGCAGCAGCGCGCCATTCGGCCCCCAGAAAGAAATGGAACCGGTGACCTGATCGAGCTTGACCGACATGCGGGCCGATTGCAGGGTGAGCGTGCTGGCGGCATGGTGCGTCTTGATCGGGCCCGGTTTGGCGGCGATGTCGACACGCATCAGGCTGGCGCCCTTTGACCAGCCGGGATTGCGGGTGGCCGTCACGCGCACGATCTGGTCTGTCACGAAGTCGATGCGCAACAGCGTTTTTTCAAGCGTGCATTCGATTCCTGACCCCGTATTTTTCCATCCATTTACCGCGTTCGGACTGCCCGCTCTGCCGGGATCCCGGATACTGTTTTTCTCGGCGGCGATGCCATAGGGGAACATGGCCAGGGCTGGGATCGAGGCGGCCAGACGGGTGAGGAGATTTCTGCGTTGATTCATGGGTCATTCCAGAAAGTGGATTTTTATCTTTAAACGGTCGGTGCCTCGATGCGCCGGCCAGCGGCAACCAGCGCTGGCCGGCCGCGAGTCCCTCTGTCGTCCACCGTGTCTACAATGTCAGCGCATCCACACGCCCCGTGACCTCGCGGTCCGGCATGCCGCGCACATCCTTGGTGGAGAACTGGCTGACCCCGCGCAGCGCGAACAGCGCCGCCCCGCCCTGCCCGCGCTGCAGATTGACGGCATGGAAGCTGGCATCGCTGACATCGTCCAGCACGACCGCGGTTCGCCCCTCGGGCTGGACGTAGCCGACCTTGACGTGATGAACCTCGATGGCCTTCACGTGACGCAGGTAAAACGCATACGCCGGCGCCTTGCCGAACATGCCTGGCTCCGGATACCCATCGGGAAGTTCGGGCAGCACCAGCGCGCTCCAGGCCGCATCCCCGCCGCCCTGCGTTTCTATCTGCACATTGCTGATGCGAATATCCTCGATCGGATGCCCCGGCAGCCCGGCGATGGTGCTGGCGTGATTGCGGTACGCACCGGAGACGACAATATTGCTGATATTGATGCGCTTGATGGTGCCCACCGGCGGCTTATTCGGTCCGCGCAGGCGCGCGCCCAGGCGGATGAAGATCGGATCGTTCACCACATTGCGCATGGTGATGTTGGAAATCGTCACGTCCTCGATGTGCGAACCGTCCACGCTCTCGATCGCCAGGCCGCGGCATGTGTCGAAAATGCAGTTCGTGATGGTGATGTTCTTGAAGTCGCCATTCGATTCGGTGCCCAGCTTGATGCGGCCGTATAGCCCCGAGCGGTAATCCGGCGCACTGCGCTTGAACGTGCCATCCAGCAGGCTGCCCTCGTCGAAATTTCCCGATACCATGCAATCGGAGATGGTGACGTTTTCGCAGTGCTGGATGCGGCCCAGGCCGTAGCTGGCCTTGAGGCAAATCGCATCGTCCCACGGCGTATTCAGGCTGCAATTGGTGACGCGCACATTGCTGCACGCGTCAATATCCATGCCGTCGCGGTTGGTGTCGATGGTCAAGTGGTCGATCAGCATATTGGAGCAGCCGGTCGCCAGTATGCCGAAATGGCCGCCATGCAAGATCGAAAAATCGCGCAAGGTCACGTTGCGGCACTCGCGCAGCGCGATCGCCTTGTCGCCTTCGCCGGGCTGATCCGGCTTGTCCGTGTAGTTGCCGGTGTACTTGTCGTGGCCGCTATTCAAGCCTTTGCCATGGATTAAGCCGCCGCCCACGATGGCCACGTGGTCCAGACCGATACCCCAGATCAGGCTGTTTTGCCAGTGGCTGTGGCCGTAGTCCTGATAGTTGCCGCCGGCCTCGTTCGGCTCGGGCAGGTCGTAGCGCGCCACGCTCGCGTCAACCGCTTCGATCACCGCGCCCGCTTCCAGGTAGAGCGTGATGTTGCTCTTGAGCCTGATCGATGCCGACAGGTAGCGCCCCGGCGGAAAATACACGGTGCCCCCGCCCGCGGCCGCCGCGGCAGCAATGGCAGCATTGACCGCCGGCGAGTCGAGCGTGCGGCCGTCGCCCTTGGCGCCGAAGCGCTTGACATCGAACAGCGAGCTGGTTGGTATGGGCGGCGCCGCCAGCGCGCACACCGGCAGCGCGGCAGCGAGCGCAACGGCCCGTGCCAGGAAATGTCGGCGTGTCGGTAGCGAGGTAAATTTCTTCAATGCCATGGGATCGCACAGATAATTATTCATAGGGGTACAGACTTCTAGTAACGGCCCATCTGCACCGTCAGGACGGTGGGATGGGCGGCAAGTTCAAATGCCACGTTCAAATCTTTCTTCTTAAGAAATTTTCAAGACATTGGCGTAAGCCAGAGCGGGCATATCGGCCGGCAGTGTGACCTGCAAGCCCTGTGCGGTTTGTTCGAACGCCAGCGCACGCTTGGCACCGAGCAGCTCGACCCGCCGGATGGGGCCCGGCAGGTGCGCACCGGCGCTGCCCATGGCCGCGATCGACACCGTGCCCGATGCCGGCCAGCCCATGACGAAGGCGAACACGGTCTTGCCCTTGGCGGTGAAGCGCACATCGGCCGCCGAGAACGCCTTGCCCTTGCCCTCGTTGAAACCAGCGCCCGACATCGGCGTGGCCCCCTCCAGCGCCACCGGCCCTTCCCCGTACACGGCCCAGGGCCGGGTGTCATAGATGGCCTCGCCGTTGACCGCCATCCAGCGCCCGATTTCCTCGACGATGGCGCGCTCCTGCTCGTCGATGCTGCCGTTGCCGCGCACCGGCACGCTCAGCAGCAGGTTGCCGTTCTTGCTGACCACGTCGATCAGCGTATGCACCACCGTCTGTGCGCTCTTGTAGCTCTTGCGCTCGTACAGCGAGCGATCGTAGTGCCAGTTGCCGATGCAGGTGCAGGTCTGCCATGGCAAGGGCTCGATCCGGTGGCTCTGGCCGCGCTCGATGTCCCACACCATGCTGCGGCGCTGCTGTTCATTGAGGATCTTGCCGTTGACCACGGCCTCGTTCCTGCCTTTGCTGGCGATGCTGCGATTGTACATGTGCGCGGTCAGGCGCAGGCCGACGTCGCTGAACGGCCAAAGGGGCAGCACGGTATCGTCGAAATACACCATGTCCGGGTCGTAGTTGTCGATCAGGTCGCGCGTGCGGTTGAAGAACTTGTCGCAGTAGGCCTTGTCCGGAATGGCCGCGCCGCCGCCCCAGTGCCACTGCTCGCTCCACACGCCGCCATTGCCGCCGTTCTTGCTCAGCGGATGGTTTTGCGCGTACAGCGCCTTCGGATCCATTCCTTCCCACCAGGTGCCCTTGCCATCGGCCCGGGTCAGATTGCCGTCGTAGGGAATGCCGGCATAGGGGCCCTTCTTGTCGGCGCCCTGCGCCGTCTCGTACCAGGTCCAGGCGTGCGCCGCGTGCACGCTCACGCCGAAGCGCATGCCGTTGGCGCGCGCCGCGCGGCGCCAGCCGCCGATCAAGTCCTTCCCCGGACCGACCTTGGTGGAATTCCACTCCGGCTGGTAGCGGCTGTCGTACAGGTCGAGATTGTCATGGTGGTTGGCCAGCGCCATGAAGTACTTCGCCCCGGCTTTCTTGTACAAGGCCAGCAGGGCGTCCGGATCCCAGCGCTCCGCCTTCCACTGGTGGATCACATCCTTGAAGCCGACCTTGGACGGGTGGCCGTACTTCGCCACATGGTAGCGATAGTGATCGCTGCCCTCCTCGTACAAACCGCGCGCATACCAGTCGCCGTGCTCCGCTTCGCACTGCGGCCCCCAGTGCGCCCAGATGCCGAACTTGGCGTTGCGGAACCAGTCCGGCGTCTGGTAGGTCGACAGCGAATCCCAGGTCGGCGCGAACGGGCCGGCCGCGATCGTCCGGGTGCCGGATTGCGTCAGCGCGTCGGCGGCGCGCGCATAAGGCGACAGGGCGAAGGCGGGAATGGCCCCGCCCAGATGCTTCAATAATTGTCGTCGTTTCAAAATCACTCCTGTGTTTGTGTGTGTGTCGTCCAGCAGGGAACTCAGCGGCCCAGCATGCCGCGCAGGTAAGCGTCATGCGTGGGCATGGCCGCCACGGCTTCGATGATGCGTTCGCGGCGCCATCGCAGCCCCTCCAGCGCCTCGGCGCGCGGCATGTCGCCCAGCGTGGGATCGGCGTGCTCGGGCCAGTGCCCCATGCCGGCATGGATCGCCAGCCAGCTGGTCGCGTCGAAGCCCTCCAGGTCGTACTGGTGCAACGCGCCCGCCTGACGCCAGGCGTGGATCTTGAAGGCCAGGGTCTCGGGCAGCTCCATGGTGGTCATGGCGCGCCATAGCGCGCTGTCGCGGCGCGCGCTCAGGCAGTAGTGCAGGATGAGAAAATCGCGCACGCGCGCGAACTGGCGCGCGTTCACGCTGTTATAGTCGGCCAGCACCGGCTCGCTGAGCGGCGCGCCCGACAGCAGCAAATCGATCAGCTTGCCCAAGCCGCGCTGGACCAGAAAGATGCTGGTCGACTCGAGCGGCTCCAGGAAGCCCCCCGCCAGACCCACGGCGACCACGTTGTGCACCCAGGCGCGCGCGCGATGGCCGGTCTGGAAGCGCAGCAAGCGCGGCTCGGCCAGCGCCGGGCTATCTAGCTGCTGCAGCAATTGCGCGCGCGCGCTGTCCTCGTCGATGTAGCGGCTGGCGAACACGTGGCCGTTGCCGGTGCGGTTTTGCAGCGGAATCCGCCACGCCCAGCCCGCCTCCAGCGCGGTGGCGCGCGTGTAGGGCGTCAGTTCGTCGCCGATCCGCTCGGTCGGACAGGCCCAGGCCCGGTCCACCGGCAGCCAGTGGCTGAAGTCGACAAACGGCTCGCCCAGCGCGCGCCCCAGCAGCAGCGAGGCGAAGCCGGAGCAATCGATATACAGGTCGCCGGCCACCACGCGCCCATCTTCCAGCGTGAGCCACTCGACGCCGCCGTCGGCGCGCCGCGCCACGTTGACGATGCGCCCCTCGGTGCGGCGCACGCCGCGCTGCTCGGCCAGCTTGCGCAGGAAGGCGGCGTACAGCGCGGCGTCGAAGTGGTAGGCGTAATTGTAGCGGTCCGCTTCTCCCTGCAGCGCGAAGCGGCCCTGGCTGGCCATCACGGAAGACAGGCATTGCTCGCCCAGCGCGCCGAGGCGGGCGTCGTCCAGCCGGCGATACTGGGCCCACACCGAATTTGGCCCGTTCAGTTCGCCGAAATCGCCGAAGGTATGGAAATAGTTTTCGCCGCGCGCGCGCCAATCGCGAAATTCGATGCCCAGCTTGTAGCTGCCGTTGGTGGCGCGCAGGAACTCGGCCTCGTCGATGCCGAGCAGGCGGTGGAAGTTGCGGATCGAAGGAAAGGTCGCCTCCCCCACCCCGACTATGCCGATCTCCTCCGACTCGACCAGCTCGATGGTGGTGCCGCCTTTGAGCGCGGTGGCCATCGCGGCGGCCGTCATCCAGCCGGCCGCGCCGCCGCCGACCACCACGATGCGTTTGAATGGAAGCTTCATGGCGCCCTGCAGTGCCGGGAAATGTAGAGCGCGTGCTCGGGCATCGCCGCGACCGTCTGGTTGATGATCTCGCGCCGGCTGGCGAAATGCCCCAGCAATTGGTCGAACTGCATGGCGTCGATCAGAGGATCGTCCGCCTTGGGCACCACGCCCAGCCCCATCAGGATCGAGAAATACGAGGACGCGGAAAACCCCTGCGTATCGTAGATGGCCACGTGCCCCGTTTCGCGGAACAGCTCGATCTGGTGCTTGAGGGTGTCGGGAATGGCCATGTTGGCGGTATAGCGCCAGAATTCCGAATCGGACCGTTGGGTGACCTTGTAGTGCAAGACGATGAAGTCGCGCACGAACTGGTAGCGTTCCGCGATCAGGCGGTTGTACTGGTCGGCCAGTTCGGGACGGCAATCGCGATTCGGAAAATACTCGACCAACCAGCCGACCGCGAGTTCGATGATGTTGATGCTGGTCGATTCGAGCGGCTCGAGAAAGCCGCTGGACAGACCGATGGCGACGCAGTTCTTGATCCAGCTCTTGCGGCGCCGCCCGGTGGTAAAGCGCAGCTGGCGCGGCGCGTCCTGCGCTTCGCCGTCCAGGCCTTCGAGCAGCACGCGTCCCGCTTCCTCGTCGGTGGTAAAGGCGTTGCAGTACACATGGCCGTTGCCGGTGCGGTGCTGCAGTGGGATGCGCCAGGTCCAGCCGGCGCTCTTGGCGGTCGATATCGTGTAGGGCGTGAGCTGCTCGGCCTTGGCGCATGGAACGGCCTGCGCACTGTTGCAAGGCAGCATGTCGCTCCAGTCGTCATAGCCGGCCTTGAACACGCCTTCGATCAACAGGCCGCGAAAGCCGGAACAATCGACGAACAGATCGCCTTCCACGCGCCGCCCGTCGCGCAGCTTGAGGGCGGTGATGAAGCCGGTTTCAGGATGCTGTTCGACGCCGTCTATCATGCCTTCGATCCGCTTGACGCCGCGGGCCATGGCGTAGTCGCGCAAATAGGCGGCATACAGACCTGCGTCGAAGTGGTAGGCGTAGGAATAGGCGTCGGTAATGGAGGGCATCTCCTCGTGCGGCGGCGCAAAGCGATTGTTGCGCGCCATCGCCGACGCCATCGACCATTGCTCGTACGACGGCATATCCTTGAAGCTGCGCGACAGGCGCAGCCAGTACATATAGGCCGGACGATGCTCGATCGGGGGGCCAAAATCGCCGAAACCGTGGAAGAAGCGGTTGCCGGCATGCCCCCAATCCTTGAACTCGATACCGAGCTTGAACGTCGCCTGCGTCTTCCTGACGAAATCGGCATCATCGATGCCCAGGGCGTGATTGAAGTAGCGGATGGTCGGCAGCGTCGCTTCGCCCACGCCGACGGTGCCGATCTCGGCCGACTCGACCAGCACGATCTCGCTGCGCCCGCCCAGCTTGAGCGCCAGCGGCGCGGCCGTCATCCAGCCGGCGGTGCCGCCGCCGACAATGACGACTTTCCGGATTTGATTATCGGACATGGTTGTCACTTTCTGATGGTGTGCCTTGCCATCGCCGGCAAGGACTTGGTCGATGCCAGGCCGCGGCCGCCGGCACCAGAACAGCCGCAACAGCGACCGATAACGAGGATAAAATTCGGGAAAAAATCATTCGGGGTTCACTGAGTGGACTCACAGAGGCCGGCCGCGTGTCGCGTTTTGGCCGCCCCCCGTTTTGTCTTTAATCGTTGCACTACGCTTGCACCAACACGGACCACCCCGGATATCGAGGTGGTCCGAACATCGGAGGCGGCCCGTTCACTGGGCCGCCCCGCCCCTCCTTAGAACTGGTAGCGCAGCGAGACGCGGTAGCCGCGGCCGTACGAGAACCAGGCGCGGCCCATGTTGCCGATCCCCTGCTGCTGGGTCTGACGAACCGTGACGTCGGTCAGGTTGCTCACCGAGAAGCTGCCCGACAGATGGTCGTTGAAGCGGTAGTCCGTGCCGAAGTCCAGCGTCCCCATTGCTTCCTGCCAGGTCGGCAGACCGAAGGCCACGTCCTGCGCGCCGGCGCGCGCCGGATCGGCGCTGGTGCCGTCATTGCCCATGGTACCGCCCACGTTCACGCCCTGCAGGAAGCGGCTGCGCCAGCTGTAGGCCAGCCGCGCCGACAACGGCCCCTGGTCGTACATGAATTGCACGTTGTAGGCGTTTCTCGACAGGTACTGCAGCGGCAGCTCGGTGAACGGCATACCGTTGCTGTCGCAGCCGTACAGGTTCAGGTTGGCGTTGTTGAACGTGCCGGCCGCCGGGCAGTACTTCTGGTCGAACGGATGATGCAGCGCCTGCTTGCTCTTGATGTAGGTGTAGTTGGCCGAGACGCCGAAGCCCTTGGCCCACTGCGGCAACCAGTCCTTCAAACCGGGCACGTTGTTGAAGTAGGTCTGCCCCGCCAATTCCAGGCCGGTCACCGAGCCGTCCGCCACGTTGTCCTTCTGCGTGATCAAGAAGCTTTGCATGTTGCCGGCCAGGGTGGGGTAGTCGGCGGCGATGGCCGAATTCAAGATGATGTCTTTCACATCCTTGTGGAACACGGCAGCCGTCAGCGAGCTGCCGCTGCCAGGATACCACTCGAGCGTCACGTCATAGCTGTCGGCGCGGGTCGGCTTGAGCTTGATGTTGCCTTTGTTGGAGCCCTGATAGTTGACGGTCGCCGGCCTGCCAGTACTCTCCCCCACGTATTGCTGAGAGATCTCGATGTACGTGCCCAGGTCACTAAAGTCGGGCCGGTGCATCGCCCTGGCGTAGGCAAAGCGCGCCTGCAGCGTGCTCGACAGGTCCGCCTTCAGGTTCAGACTCGGCAGCACGTCGATGTAGCTGTTCTCGCCTTCGACTGGCGCGTTGATGGGGCCGAACCTCGGAAGTGCGGGCGGCGAGATGCTGTCGTATTGCGGCTTGAACACGGTGTAGCCATGCGCCACCCCCGCAGTGTGCACCACGCGCACGCCGGCGTTACCCTCGACCGGGAAGCGCAGATCGTCCCAGCCGAAGCGGGTCGACATATAGGCCGCATGGGTCTTCTCCGAGTTGCTGAAGGTCTTGCTCGGGTCGCCGTCGTAGACGCTCGGCGTCCAAATCTTGTCGCCCTGCGGCGCACAGTCTTTCGTGTAGCCGAATTGCTTGGCGCCGTCCTGGCACTCCATCACCCAGATCTTCTGCGCCACAGAGTAGGAATCAGGATAGCCCCTCACCGCAGCCATGGACGGCTCCACCAGCGGCGCCGGCGCCGGGACCTTGCCGTTGAAGAAGTTCTTGTATTGGAACAGCGTGGTCGGGACCAGGTCCCCGTAGCGCGGATCGCTAAAGTAGCCGAAACTGGCGCGCGGCATCCAGCCTTGGGCGTCGGCCACGTTGGGCAGGGTGCCCGGCGTTTTGGTCGTGGCGACCGACCATTCCTCGCTCGTGTTGTACCATTCAGAACCGGCGCTCTTGAAGTGGCGGGCCTTGCGATCGGTCAGGCGCACGCCGAAACGCAGGTCGCGGAACACCGGATGGTCGAACTTGTAGCGCGCGTCGACCTTCCAGGCGTACAGATCACCGTCATCCTTGCCCCCTTGCGGCCCAAACGAGGCCGCGAAGTAATTGTTCCGATCGGCCAGGAACTTCGTCGCCGCGTCGTCGAAGGTGATGTTGGCCGGCCCGCCGTTCACGCTGAGGTTCATGCTCGGCACGTAGGTCTGCAGCGTGATGTTGCGGCTGACTCTGTCGCCGGTGGAGTGCACCCACTGCACGTCGTTCTGGATCGACAGGCGCTGGTTGACGTTCCACTTGACGTTCCAGGCGATTTCGCGGGTTTTCGATTCGTTGTGGGCCTCTACGGCGTTCGAAGCGAAAAACAGGCCGCCGTTGACGAAATTGTTCGACCCCCGGCCCCCCGGATAAGTGTACCTGGCCGACTGCAGCACGCCGTTGGCGTCGAACACGGCGTCGTTCAGCTTCGACTTGTAGGGGTTCTCCACCTGAGTGTAGAGGGCGTGCTCCTCGGTGAGGGTCTTGTGGACCGAGTTGAACACGGTGAGCGAGGACTCCACGCCGTTCTTCTTCCACTGCAGCGCGGCATACTCGCCGACGCGGTCGCTCTGGGAGGTGTTGGTGCGATAGGATGCCGACTTGGGCACCCAGACGGTCTGGCCTTGATGGCCGGCGATGTCGGTGCGCGGGTAGTAAGGATCCACCTGGATCGAGTCGTTGTGCTCGTTGTTCCGGTTGCCCGACAGGTCCAGCAGCACGCCCCATTGGCCGAAGTCATTTTCCCAGCGTCTCGAGATCAGCGTGGACGCGGCCGGCGAGGTTTTCTTGCCCATCTCGTTGTAATTGGCGCTGGTCGAGACCATGAACTTGTTGCCCTTGTAGTCGAACGGCAGCGCGGTGCGCAGGTCGACCTGGCCGCTGACTCCGCCTTCGACCAGTTCGGCCGGCGGGTTCTTGTGCACGAGCACGGCCGACATCAGCTCAGGCGGCACGTCACCCCAGCTCAGCTCGCGTCCCGGCCAGCCGGACGAGAACGACTCACGGCCGTTGAGCGTGGACGAACCCCAGGTCAGGCCGCGCACCGAGATGCCCGAACCTTCGACCGAGAAGTGCTCCGGGTCGTCGCGGTTGGCGTTGCGGTCCATGGTCACGCCGACCACGCGCTGCAGCACCTCGGTGATCGACTTGTCCGGCAGCTTGCCGGCCTCCTCGGCGACGACGCCGTCGACGATCTCTTCCGCGTTCTGCTTGAGCTGGGCGGCCGACTGCAGCGCCGCGCGCTGGCCGCTCACGACGATGGTGGTCACTTCCTTGTCGGCGCCCGGGGCCTTGTCCTGCGCCCAGCCGGCCTGCGCGAACGTGGCGCCGCCGCAAATGAGCGCGGCCTGTGCTACGGCGATGGACAGCGTGGTCCTTTTCAATTGTCTCTTCATTTCATTGTCTCTTTTCTAGAATGAATCTCGAATGCCCAGCCGCGCGCTGCTGCGGCGTGGGAATAATATCTGGCCCGGCGGAGCCGGGAAACGCGGACGCTTCCCGGCGCCCCGGCTTACTGGAACGTGATCGGGCCGCTGACGGTGATCGCGGTCGGATAGCCCGGAGTGGTTGGCGCAGGGCCCGCCACCGTCGTGTTCAGGTGGTTCGACCACAGATAGACTTCCACGACCGGATACTTGGCAAGCTCCTTGGCCGCATCCTCGTTCTTCAAGGGCAAGCCGCAAGTCCTGTCGAAGGCCCTGAATTCGGTCAGCGGAATTTCTTGCGTGGTGAGCGCGCCGCTAAAGGGCTGGATCCACGCGATCACGGCGACGTTGCAGTCGCCGTTCCGGTGGCCCAGCCTGAGGTTCACAGCCACCCAATTATCTTTGGTCGCGACCCACTCGGCGTTCTGGCCTATCGTGATCTTCATCGTGGTCTGATTGGACAAGCGCAGGCCCTCGGTGGTGTCGCCAGCATTGTTGACGGCAATGTTGGACCACAGGTCGAAGCCCATGTAGCCGCCGGCACCGGCGCCGTTGGTCGGGAACTTGGGGTCGTTGGTCTGGATCACGTACTTATAGGTGAGGCTGCTGTCCACCGCATTGAACGACGCACTGCACCAGTTCGTGTCACGGCAACCATAGCCGTCAAAGCTACCGCCGGACCAGGTCTGGATATCACCGCCTTCGATGGTCTTGTTGACCGCTTTGATGCCGGTAATGTAGGTGAGCACCGCCGGTTTGTCGTCGCCCACGACGAAGGTGACCTTCGAAGTCCCCACGTCGTAGGTGTCGTTGCCCGCCTGCGTGGCGGTGATCGAGCAGTTGCCCTTGGAGACCAGGGTGAGCGTGGTGCCGCTGACGGTGCAGACGGCCGGCGTGGTCGAGCTGAAGGTCACCGGCCCGCCCGTCTCGGACGTCGCGGCAAGCGGAGGCGGGGTCTGGGTGATCGATTGGAAACCGGGCGAGGGGAAGTCGACAAACTGCTTATGCTTGAGCACGACGAACAACTGCTGCTGCGAGTTCGCCATGTAGGTGCTGTCGCCGGCCTGGTTGGCCGTGACCGAGCATTCGCCCGCCTTGACCGGCACCAGCTTGTCGCCATCGATGGTGCAGATGCTTGGCGTGTTCGACGTGAACGTGACGGGCAGCCCGGACGATGCGGTCGCCACCAGCGCTTTGGGCGGCGTCAACAGATAGGACTCCGCCGGAAAAGCGAAAGTGATTGACTGGGTTTTGGTGCCCGCCGAACTGCCACCGCCGCCGCAGGCGGCCAGCAGCGTGGCGCAGGCAAGGCCGATGGCCGTAAGCTGGAATCTCATGGTATGTCTCCTCATTGGAATGTTCCTCTCTATTGTGTTTGCTAAAAATGCTCGACACCGGCGACGCCGATGACAAGGAAAAGATTGGTCACTGTCCCGCTCCGCGTGCGCGGCATGAACGATGGTCCTGGTCAAGGATGGATGGACCGGCATCGCCTCATTATTGTTATGGAATCGCTTACAAAAACGCATGACAAACAGCGCGCCAGGATTGGAAACACCCGCGCTGCGCGGGAAGGCAGCGCGCCACGTCCTCGATGCTGCAATCCTCGCGTTCCAGACCGGCCTTGGGGCGCAAGACCTTCGCGCATGCTGGCACCCGCGCGAACGCACCCATGCTGGAGGTCTTGAAAAAAAGAGGCAGCCAAAGCTGCCCCCTGAAAATCACTGCGCCAGTACACAGTGACGGAGAGCAAAAATATGGAAAGGCCAGGATGGCCGCGATCTTCAGCGCGCCGACCTGCGCCGCCACGCCACCAGCGCCAGCAGGCCGATCCCCAGCATCAGCGGGGTGCTGGGTTCGGGCACCGCGGCGGCCGCGGTGGTGGTGAAGTCGTCCATCACGTACCAGCCGCTGTCGTGCGTGATGCTCAGGGACGACACGTTGCTGAAGGCTGCACCCACCCACCGGTAGCTGTCGCCGAGGGCGACGTTGCCGGTGGTGCCGATGAGCTGGTTGGCGGCGTCGTAGGCGCTGATGTTGATCCAGCCGGCCTTGTCGCTGCCGCCAGCCGGCGTGGCGAACCAAGCGCCGGCGAAGTTGAAGCCGGTCGCGCTGCTCACGCTCATGGCATCGCTGCCGAAGCCATTGACGGCGAAATTGTTGCCGGAATGGGCAGCGTTGGCGAAGCCGCCGATGCTGTTGTCGCCAGCGTACCAATCCGAGCTCCAGTTCAGGCCGGCGTAGGGGTTGAGGTCGCTCAGGCTGGTGAAGTCGCCGCCGGTGACCACGTTTTCGAAACCGATCGGAGCAGCATGGACCGCGCCCGCCAGCACCAGGCTGGCGATGAAGGTAAGAATTTTTTTCATGATAATTCCTGATGAATTAAGAGTGTGCTTACTTGCAGATAGCGCCAGTGACGGCCGGTGGCGCCAATGGATTTTGCGTCGACTGGCTGAAGCCGAAGCCGAGCGAAGCGGTTTGCCCAGGGCCGATATTGGCGTTCCAGCCGCCGTCGCTCCCCGTGTAGTTCGGCGAGGTGCCGGTCACGACCCCGTTGTAGACCGTCGATGACGGCTTCGTGTCGTCGGCGTAGGTCCAGTGCACCGTCCAGCCGTTGATGGTGGTCGCGCTCGTGTTGGTGACTTTAACAACGGCAAAGCCGCCGCCCCACCACGTGCCGGTCACGGTGTACTCGCAGATAGCCGGCGCCGGCGGCGGCACGTACACTTGCGGCACCACCTGGACCTCACCGGCCGGGTCGATCTGGCCGTAGGCGGCGCCGCGGCCGTTGGTGTCCATGTAGACCCGGCCGTAGGTGCTCATGTCGCCCGTCACCCACCCGCCCTGCGTGCCATACTGGTGGGCATCGTCGTTGACGCGAACCCAGCTCGCGCCCATGTCGGTCGAGCGCATCAAGCCGCGCGCGGCGCCCACCGCGCCGTACACGTATAGGGTCGGATAAGCAGCGGACGGCGCTTCCTTGCCCAGGCCCACGGATGCGCAGGAAGCGATGGTGGCCACACGGGTGAAAGTCGCGCCCGAATCGGTCGAATGGCTCAGGCCGTTCGAGCTCAGGCAGGCCCACAGGTCGCCCTCGCGCCCAGGCGTGGCGCGCAGGAGGGGCGAGCCGCCGCCGGCGAGCTGGGCCTTGAGGCTGAACGAGATGCCGCCGTCGGTGCTCAGCATCAGCTTGCCGTTGTCGCGGTCGTACACATAGAACTTGTTCGGGTTGACCGGGTCGGCCACCGGACGCGCATTGTTCACGGCCAGGCCGGTAACGGGCGTCCAGCTGGTGCCGAAGTCGGTCGAGCGGTAAGTGGTGGTCGAATTTTGCGGGCTGTGCAGCAGCACGAAGCCGTCAGCCGACAGCGCCAGGTTGCCTTGCGAACCATTCATGGACGACGCCTTCGTCCAGCTGGTCCCCGTGTCGGTCGAGGTGTAGATGGCAGGGCCCACCCGCGCCATCACATGCTCGGCCTGCGCGGCAACCGCCAGGCCGGTGTTGTTGCCCATCCTCGGGGTGTTTACCACGCCGTACTGGTCCGGCACCGCGTTGATGAAGCCGTCGCCGTCGCCGATGGCCGACACCAGCGCGCCGTTCTGCAGGGGTTGGGCGACAAACACGGCGACCTCTTCCATCCCGCGCGGCTCTAACTGCCAGGTGGTCGTGGTCGCGTCGATGTCGCTCGTCTTGAAGACGCCGCCGCCCCATCCCATCCACACGGTCTTGGTATCGAAGGGATCGAACTCGATCGAGCCGGCCCAGTTGATCGCCACGGGCTTGACCCAGTCGGCGCCGTTCGGGTCGATCGTCAGGTTGGTGCCGGCGCGCTCCACCAAGTCGATCCAGCTGCGGCCGGCATCTTGCGAGGTGTAGAAGCGCTCGCCGTAGGTATTCCCGGTTGGCAGCATCCGCTGGGTCCAATAGGTGTTGGAGGACGACGCCACCAGGTGTTTGGGATTGGCCGGGTCGACGCTGATGCCGCCGAAGGCGTGAGTCCGGTTGGCCGGTGTGACATTGGTCCAGGCGCCGCCAATGGTGTTGTATTCCCAGATCGCGCCGGTGTTCATCGGCTCGCTATCGGACTGCGGGTGCGGTCCGGCGCCGTTGGCGTAGGTCAGGTACAGGCGTCCCTTGTTGGTGATCGCCGCGCGCTGCGGCATCAGGTTGGCCGGTGCGCCCGCGACCGGGGCGAAGGTGACGCCGCCGTCCTTGCTGAAATACAGGCTCGGTCCCACCGAGCCGTAGCGCGACACGCCGACATAGATGCGCTTGGCCACGCCCTGGCTCACGCTGGTCGGATCGAGCAATACGAAGCTGATGCCGTTGCCGTTGGGCGTCTCGGTCACATTCAGGCCATCGACACGACTCCAGGTGGTGCCGGCATCGACGCTCTTGAACAGGCCGTTGTGGCGGGTTCCTACGAACAGCACATTGCTCGAACCTGGATCGACCTGCAGCTTTTCGCCATTCCCGCGGCCCATGCCGTTGCCGTGCGCCTTGAACTGGGCGGTCACGTCGATCACGTCGAAATGCTGGCCGTAGTCGGTCGAGCGCAGGATGGCGGTCTTGCCGTTGTTGAAGTACTCGGTGCCGGCCAGCATGTAGACGTTGGCCGAGTTTCTCGGATCGATGGCCAGCGATTCCACGCCCATCAGGCCGGTGGAGCCTTCACCGAGCCAGTCCATCAGCGGGATCCAGCGTTCGTTATGACTATCCCAGCGGTAAGCGCCGCCGACGTCGGTGCGCGCGAACACCACGCCGCGCTCGGTCTTGCTGGTCACGATGCCGCTGACGTAGCCGCCGGCGCCCATGGCAACGTTATCCCAGTGATAATTCTCAGCCGTGGCGCCAAACGACACCACCAAGCCCGTCGTCAAGCAGGCCACCATTTTCTTCAATTGCATTACCGTCTCCTTTGGTTTTATTTTCCAACTCACAAGCAGCCACCACCGGCTGCCGGCACTACTCAAATCACTCAATACGTATTTGTTTTAAATATATTGAGAACAATATTTATCACACGGCTATCGGGTTGACTCTTCATATATTGGTAAAATCAAACGGCGCGCCATGCCTTGGTGGCAAGGAGTTAGCGCCACGCCACATTCAAATGGCACGACAGTCAGTGCGTACACCACGCGGATGCTTTGCGGGTTGACATTGGATTAAATCTTACCAGTCGTATTGCACCTTTTAAGCATCCCATCGTTGATTGGAGGAAATTCCATTCCGTTTGGTGATTTGGACAAATCCAACATTCGAATACCCCACCCTCCGGCCCAGCCTTCACAGCAGGAGGCATGGGGAACTGGCTGGCTATACCCCGGCCATCTGTACACTCTCGCCCAGCACGCGGTCGCGGTAGGCGCGCGGCGTGCAGCCAAGTTCGCGCTTGAACACCCGATGCAAGTAGTGGATCGATGTAAAGCCACTGTCCAACGCCACGTCCTCGATGCTGCAGGCCCCGCTTTTCAGGCCGGCCTTGGCCGCATCGAGCTTGACGCTCATGATCACGTCGTGCACGCTGCAACCGAGCTCATCGCGGAAATGGGATTCGAGCGACGATCGCGACACACCCACATAGTCGGCCACCTGCTCGGTTTTGATACCGCGGCAGGCATACTGGCGGATAAAGTGGCGCGCCCGCATCACGATCGGATGCTTGATGCACTGGTACTGGGTGGACGCGAATACGTTGATGCCGGCCGGCGGCACCATGATCCGCTCGTTCGGCAGACGCACCCCGTGCAGCATCTGCGTGAGCAGATGGGCGGCGGTGCGCCCCATCTCCTGCGCGCCCTGGATTACGGTACTAAGCGGTATCCGGGAAAGCCTGCGTACCAGCGGGTCGTTGTCGATACCGATGATCGCCACCTTTTCCGGCACTTCGATGCCGGCGAGGATACAGGCCTGCAGTAGCTGGCGCGCGCGCGCATCGGTCACGGCGATGATCCCGACCGGTTTGGGCAAGTTGCGCAACCAGTCGATCTGTCGCTGGACCGCCTCGCCCCACGAATGGGCGCTGGTTTCCCAGCCACGGAAGATCTCCGGCTCCAGCAAGTCGCCCTGCTCCAAGCGGCGGAAGGCGTTTTCGCGTTCCTGCGCCCAGCGGTTTTCCCCGGTAGCGGGAACGCTGAACAGGGCGAAACGCTGCAGGCCGACATCGATCAGGTGCTGGCGTGCCACTTCAATCAGCTTGGCATTGTCGGTCGCCACGTAGGGCACGCCGACCGGATATTGGGCCTCGTCGGCATAGGAACCGCCGACCGCCACCACCGGTACGCTGCAGCGCGACAAAGCTTCTGCCACGGCTGGATCGTCAAAGTTGGCAATGATGCCATCGCCTTGCCAGTGCTCGATGCCTGACAGGCGCAGTCGGTAATCTTCTTCCAGGAATAAATCCAAGTCCGCGCGCGTTCTTCCCAGATAGGCGGCGATGCCGGCAATGACTTCGTGATCGAATATGTTGTTCGCGTTGAATAACAAGGCGATCCGGTGTAGTTTCGGCGTTTTCATTTGACTTGAATGCTTTGAAAGCATTTCCGGAAAAGTGAAAACAGGCATAGCTGCGCATATAAAAAACTGAAGGGCATAATCGTCTCTCTCTATCCTGTATTTTTATAATAAAAACATTCCGCTTGCAGGCAATCGGCGCTGCCCCTATCCAATCGGAGCAATAGGCTGGCGCTCATATATAAAAGACTTTTTCAGTCTTTCGTACTCGGCGGCGCCTGCCGAACGAGCCCGGCCTCGCACGGCGGCCTGGAGGATCGGCAGCGGAAGCCGACCCACAACCCGAGCATAGGGGGGCGGCTAGCGCGACACTATCGACAATGAAACGACTACTTCTAACCGCTATAAAACTCAAAAAAATGCAAGTAGTTCTGCCAAAAATGATAGAAAGGGTGGTGCGGCGCGTCAGTCAGAGACAAGGCTGGGGAATCGTCGAGGGGCTGGAAGCGACATAAGCGCGCGCAGATGGGCGGCAAACTGGTGCGCCGCATGGGCATGGTCCGCGTCACCTTCGCCTTGCATCTGAAGGCGGCGAGCTACAACCTGAAGCGTTTGGTATTTTTGAAAGAAGGCGGGCTGGCGTTCTAAACAGCTTCAAAGGAGCGATTAGGTGTCTAGAACGACAATTTTCTGGGGATTTACACTAGTTTTTGAACGCCAGCTCAAGCAGCAAAAATGGGGGGGGGCGTCCGAGGAGCCTTTAAGCGGAGCTAGGCTGCAAGATCGTCGGAGGGAGGACTTCCCTCAGGGGAGGAAGTCACGGAAGCCTCGTGCTGCCGGGCGGAGAGTGCGCGGAATGCTTTCGGCGTGCAGCCGTATTGTTCCTTGAACAGCTTGTTGAAATATGGCACATTCGCATAGCCAACGGTGTAGGCGATCTCCGCCACGGCCGCGCCGTTCTCCTTGGCCAGCAAGCGGGCCGCTTCGGTCAGCCGCAATTTATTCAGGTAGGTGACGAACGTCATGCCGAGTTCTGTCTTCAGCACCTCGTTGACCTTGTTGCGATTCGTGCCAGTCGCGGCCACAATGCCGGGCAAGTCCAGGTCGGCATTCATGTAATTGGTCGAGATATACCGCAGGATCAATCCCTTTTCCTTGTCTTTACAAGGCTCCAGCGTTAATTGCCGGTAAGCGACCAGGGTCAGGTCTTTCGTCAGATTGGAATCGACGCTCGCCATCAAGGCGCGGGAATGTGCGCGGAAAAACCAAAGTCCAAATACGCTCAAGTTTGCCAAAACGATCACGGCCAGCGCACCGACATACCGATAATCACGGCCGTGCAGCGTGACTTCGCTGATTTCCACGCGGGCCTCGACATCATGCGGGCTGTGGACCGTGATTCCGAACGCGATTTTCCCCACTTTCGCGAGGTTATATTCGTGATGCGCCAAATTGGAATTGTTCAAGCCGAACCACCAGTCCGGAATGGTCAACCGGGTCAAATCCAGGGACACCGGCTTACCTTTTTCGTTGCAGAAAAAATAAGTCTGGGGCGATGGATACGTCAGGAAATCGCCCAGTCGGGAAATTTTGTCGTCAAAGGTATTAAGCCCAAACATCAAGGTGTTGGCAGGCGCACATTTGGCAACAAAGGAAATGGTGCTGTACTTCGATAAATCGATCTGGACCAGATTTTCTTTCCGGTCATAGCGCCGCAGCTCCGCAGTGACGTAGGGGTACTGCATGGTGCCGTTCAAGCTGAAGGAATAGGCGAGCCGTTGATCGCTAACTTTATCGAGACGGATGCTAGACGCGCCGCCGATGGCCGCATCCGTACTGCCGGCGTAGCGCCAGTGGTCGCCATTTGGATACGGCTCCAGCAAGGACAAAGTCAGAAAGCTCTGATAGACGAACAAACACGCCAATAAGGCGTTTGTGATCACAAGTAGAATTAGCGCGATGAGCGCCTTCTTATAGAATTCTTGCATGTCGCTGCTGGTGATTAGGCTGTCTCTGGGCGGCACCGCTTGTCTGGTGCTCGTAACATCATAGCAGCTTAACTCAGTGCCAGCGACCTGAAAGAAGGAATTCGGATTCGAGGGGTCTTACGACCGGGTGGCGGCGTTCGCGAGGGTATGGCGAGAGGGTCAAACTGAGAGGGTCAATCCTGCCAGCAAACGAACACATCCACGCGCTGATGGGCTTGCCTGTATCCATCGACCTGGACATGAACGCTATTTTTATAAACGATTTATGCCGTTTTTTCTCTTCTCTACCGGCGGTGAGCAGACGTTTGGGCTGGGATCTTTTTTAGATGATGCATACGTCGCGCGCCCAAGGCGCGCGGCGCTGGCGCGTTGCGCCAGCAGTTGGGCGATTCGGAGGGGATTTGCGCGGCACGCGCAAATCCTTCGAATCCCACCGTTCCGTCCGGAACAACGAAAAAAGCCTCCCGCAGGGGAGGCTTTTTTCGTTGTTCTGGCGGAGACGGTGGGATTCGAACCCACGATACAGGTATAAGCCGTATGCATCCTTAGCAGGGATGTGCCTTCGGCCACTCGGCCACGTCTCCTAGTCGATTGCTCAACTATGTCTTTTCTACCAAACTGCGCTAGAGCAGACGACCGTCATAGTATAGAGCGAGACCAGATTGGTCAAGGCTACCTGACGATTTTTTTGAAAAAATTATGCCTTTTCCAATTCGAACGCTTTGTGCAGCGCGCGGACGGCCAGTTCCATATATTTTTCGTCGATCAGCACCGAGATTTTGATCTCGGACGTCGAGATCATCATAATGTTGATGCCCTCTTCCGACAAGGTGCGGAACATCTGCGAGGCCACGCCCACGTGCGAGCGCATGCCCACGCCCACCACCGAGATCTTCGAGACCTTGGCGTCGCCGGTGATGCTGGCCGCGCCCAGTTCCGCCTTGGTGCTGTTGAGCACGTCGATGGCGCGCTGGTAGTCGTTGCGCGAGACGGTGAAGGTGAAGTCCGTCTTGCCGTCGACCGACTGGTTCTGGATGATCATGTCGACTTCGATGTTGGCATCGGCCACCGGCCCCAGGATGTGGTACGCCACGCCTGGACGGTCGGGCACGCCCAGCACGGTGATTTTGGCCTCATCGCGGTTAAACGCGATACCGGAGATGACTGCTTGTTCCATGTGTGTATCTTCCTCAAACGAAATCAGGGTGCCCGAGTTGGCTTCTACTTCCAGGTCCAGCATCGGGTCGGTCAGCGACGACAGAACGCGGGTCGGCACGCGATAGTTGCCGGCGAATTCCACCGAGCGGGTTTGCAGCACTTTCGAGCCCAGCGATGCCAGCTCCAGCATTTCTTCAAACGTGATCGCCTTGAGGCGGCGCGCTTCCGACACCACGCGTGGGTCGGTCGTGTACACGCCATCTACGTCGGTGAAGATCAGGCATTCGTCAGCCTTCATCGCGGCGGCGATCGCCACGGCGGAAGTGTCCGAACCGCCGCGGCCCAGCGTCGAGATGTTGCCGCCCTCGTCCACGCCCTGGAAGCCGGTGATGATGACGATCTTGCCGTCGTCGAGGTCGCGGTTCACTTTCTCGTTGTCGATCGACTGGATGCGGGCCTTGGTGAAAGCGGAATCGGTTTTAATCGCGACTTGCCAGCCGGCGTAGGATACGGCTTTCTTGCCGATCGCCAGCAGCGCCATCGACAGCAGACCCACCGAGACCTGCTCGCCGGTGGAGGCGATCATGTCCAGTTCGCGCGGGTCGGGCTGGGCCTGGATTTCCTTGGCCAGGGCGATCAGGCGATTGGTCTCGCCGGACATGGCCGATGGGACGACGACGATGCGGTGCCCGGCGTCATGCCACTTGGCGACACGCTGCGCCACGTTCTTGATACGGTCCGTCGAACCCATCGACGTACCGCCATATTTGTGCACGATTAAAGCCATAACAGAGAGTTTTCCGCTCAAATAAAGGTAAATGGAACCCTTAACTCTACATGTCGCACTGCAAAATAACAAGTCAAAAAACTCATAAAGTCATACCGAATAGACATATCTACATACAAAATTCGGTAAATAAGGGCTATTGTCTATACAGCCTGCCAACGCAGACGCCAGCGTGAAAGCCCCTCACCCACCAGATTGTTGCAATCCATGCCAACTCCGGCCGCGAACAACACCTGCCGACCGGTGCTGACTACGGGCAGGCGCGAGCGCTCCCAGGCCGGGATGTTGAGCGCCTGGTAATGATACTTGAGTCCGCGCGTCGGGCGGTTGTGGGCCGGCTTGAGGCGCTCGCCGCCCTTGCGGAATTCGATCAGCAGGGGCTGGCCGCGCAGCCAGTCGGCGTCCAGCCCGCCTTCGCCCTCGCCGGCCGGCTCGAAATGCAGCACGCCACCGTAGGCCGGGAAGACCATTTCAGTTTCGCCGTTCCAGGTGAACGAGGTGCCCGGCGTTTTGTCGAACTCGTCTTCGCGCGTGCCTTCCAGGTCTTCCAGCTTGGGCGTGATATGCAGGCGGTCGCGATGACGCCTGACGTGGCAATCGGGGTGCGTTACCAGCGGTTGGGCGCCGTCGCGCGCTTCCAACAGCTGGGCCAGCATTTCGGACAACCAGGCCGCGCTCGGCATGCGCAGCTGGCGCGTGGCGAACCAGTGGCGCAGCAGGTTGTAGCTGCGGTCCAGGCTCAGCAGACGCAGCTTGGCGATGTCGATGCAATCGTCGACCAGGCACAAGGCCAGGTCCTGCTCGGCCAGCTCGGTCAGCAGGCGCTGGGCCGACTGCGCGTGCTGGGCGCTGCGCGCAAAGCGTTCCTGGAAGCCCGGGAAGGCCTCGGCCAGCGCCGGCATCACCTGGTGGCGCAGCGCGTTGCGGGCGAAGCGCGGGTCGTCGTTGGATTCGTCGTTGATGTAGGCGATGCCATGTTCGGCCACATACGCGGCCAGTTGCTTGCGCGAGGCCGGCAGCAGCGGACGCGCCATCACCAGGTCGGGATTGGCCAGCAACTCGGGCGCGGCGTTGGCGGCGTCCATGCCGGACAGGCCGGCCGGGCCGGAGCCGCGCAGCAGCTGCAGCAACACGGTCTCGGCCTGGTCGTCCAGATGGTGCGCGGTCAGCAGCAGCTTGACCTCGTGCGCGGCGCACAGCGCGCCCAGCGCGGCGTAGCGCACCTTGCGGGCGGCCGCTTCGGTGCCGCTCTTCTGCTGGTTCGCCAGTTGCACGCGACGCGCTTCGAAGGTGACGCCCAGCGCGGAGCAGGCTTGTTCGCAGTGCGACAGCCAGGCGTCGGCGTTGGCGCTGAGGCCGTGGTGGACGTGGAAGGCGTACAGGGCCACGCCGTGCGCCTGCGCGTAGGCATGGGCCAGGTGGAGCAGCGCCGACGAGTCGAGGCCGCCGCTGAGGGCCACGGCCATGCGCGGACGCACCGCTTCATTCGCCTGCTGCTGCGCCAGCGCCGCCGTGACGGCCTGTTCGAAGGTTGAGGACAGGGTCGGGATCTGTTGCTTCTTCAATGTGGACTCCAAATGCGAACCGGGGGCAGCGCGTGCGCGTGCCCCCGGTTGTTGTGTATGGATTCCCGCTTTCGCGGGAATGACGGTAGCGCGTCATTCCCGCGAAAGCGGGAATCCATGCCGAGTATCTTATTCCTGCGGCGTGGTTTCCTTGAACTTACCGTAGCTCATCAGCTTTTCGTGACGGGCTTCCAGCAGGTCCTTGGTCTTCATGCCGTGGAACTGACGCAGCGAATCGGCCAGCGCGCGCTTGAGCAGCGTGGCCATCTGCTTCGGATCGCGATGCGCGCCGCCCAGCGGCTCGGTCACGATCTTGTCGATCAGGCCCATCGCCTTCAAACGGTGCGCGGTCAGGCCCAGCGCTTCGGCCGCGTCGGCGGCGCGCTCGGATGTCTTCCACAAAATCGAGGCACAGCCTTCCGGCGAGATCACCGAGTAGGTCGCGTATTGCAGCATCAGCACCGCGTCGCCCACGGCGATCGCCAGCGCGCCGCCGGAGCCGCCTTCGCCGATGATGGTGGCGATCAGCGGCACTTTCAGTTCCGCCATCACGTACAGGTTGTGGCCGATCGCTTCCGACTGGCCGCGCTCTTCCGCGTCGATGCCCGGGAACGCGCCCGGCGTGTCGACGAAGGTGAAGATAGGAATGCCGAACTTCTCAGCCAGCTTCATCAGGCGCATGGCCTTGCGATAGCCTTCCGGCTTCGGCATGCCGAAGTTGCGCATCGCGCGTTCCTTGGTGTCGCGGCCCTTTTGGTGGCCAATGACCATGCAAGCCTGGCCGTTGAAGCGCGCCAGGCCGCCCACCACGGACAGGTCGTCCGCGTAGCTGCGGTCGCCGTGCAGTTCGTGGAAGTCGGTGAAGATTTCGTTCACATAGTCCATCGTGTATGGACGCTGCGGGTGGCGCGCGATCTGCGCAACCTGCCAAGGAGTCAGCTTGGCGTAGATGTCTTTGGTCAGTTGCTGGCTCTTTTTGGCCAGACGGTCGATCTCCTCAGAGATGTCGACAGCCGAATCGTCCTGCACGAAACGCAGCTCTTCGATTTTGCCATCGAGTTCGGCGATCGGTTGCTCAAAGTTGAGGAAAGTCGTTTTGGTCATTGTACCTCCGTGATTATTCTCAGCCGTGCGGGCACAAAAACGCCTCGCACAGCGATTAGAGCATCTATTCTACAGCAACCGGGTCCAGGCTACGCCATAAGTACCAGGTCGCCACCGTGCGCCACGGCTCCCAGTTGGCCGAAACCTCGCGTGCATCGCTGCGGGACACAGGTTCGCCGGAAAAATAGTTCTGGCTGATGCCCTGGATCAAACCGGGGTCATCGAGCGGCAAAACATTCGGTCGAAGCAGATTAAATATCAAAAACATCTCGGCTGTCCAGCGGCCGATGCCGCGGATCTGCACCAGCTCGGCGATGACGGCTTCATCATCCATCTGGTCCCACTGGCTGGTGTGGACGCGCTTGTTCTTGAAGTGGTCGGCCAGGTCGAGGATGTATTCGGTCTTGCGCTTGGACAGGCCGCAGCCCGCCAATTGCTCGGCGCCGGCCTTGATGATCTGCGCCGGCGTGCACTTCGGGCTGACCAGCAGCAGCTTCTTCCAGGCGGTGTCGGCCGCCTTGGTGGTCACTTGCTGGCCGACGATGGAACGCGCCAAGGTGGTAAACGGGTCGTCGTGGCCGACCAAGTGCAGGTCGCCAAATTGCGGGATCAGCTTTTTCATGATGCGGTCCCGCTTCATGAGCTCGATCTTGGCCTCTTCCCAGTACGGCGGCACGGCCGATACCGGGCCGTCTGCGCCCTCGTTATCCTTGGCGGTGACCATTATGCGCGGCGCCAGTTGGTCGTGCCGTCAGGCTTGTCTTCGAGGATGACGCCGGCCGCCAGCAGGTCGGCGCGGATCTTGTCCGATTCGGCGAAGTTGCGCGCCTTCTTGGCTTCGATGCGTTTGGCGATCTGCTCGGCGATCGCGCCGTCGCCCGACGCGTCGGCCTCACCGACCGAGGCCTGGCGGAATTGCTGCGGCGTGCGGCCCAGCAGGCCGATGACGCCGGCCAGTGCCTTGAGCTGACGCGCCACGGCGGGCGATTTCGACTTGTTCAGCTCGCTCACCAGGTCGAACAGCACGGCCAGCGCGACCGGCGTGTTGAAGTCGTCGTCCATCGCCTCGGCGAAGCGCAGCGCGTGCGGCTCGCTCCAGTCCAGCGCGGCGCCGTCGCCCTCCACGCCGTCCAGCGCGGTGTACAGGCGGGTCAGCGCGACGCGGGCGTCGTCCAGGTGCACGTCCGAGTAGTTCAGCGGGCTGCGGTAGTGGGCGCGCAGGATGAAGAAGCGCACCACCTCGGCGTCGTACTTCTTCAGCACGTCGCGGATGGTGAAGAAGTTGCCCAGCGATTTGGACATCTTCTCGTTATCCACGCGCACGAAGCCGTTGTGCACCCAGTAGTTGACCATGGTGTGGCCGAACGCGCCTTCCGACTGCGCGATCTCGTTCTCGTGGTGCGGGAACTGCAGGTCGGCGCCGCCGCCGTGGATGTCGAAGTGTTCGCCCAGCAGCGCCGAGCACATCGCGGAGCACTCGATGTGCCAGCCCGGACGGCCCTTGCCCCACTTGGAATCCCACTTGACCTCGTCCGGCTCGGACTCCTTGGACGCCTTCCACAGCACGAAGTCCAACGGATCGCGCTTGCCGGTGTTGACGTCGACGCGCTCGCCGGCGCGCAGGTCGTCCAGCGACTTGCCGGACAGCTTGCCGTAGTTGGGGAAGTTGCGCACCGCGTAGTTGACGTCGCCATCCTCGCCCTGGTACGCCAGCTCCTTCGATTCCAGCGTCTCGATCAGCGCCAGCATCTGCGGCACGTATTCGGTGGCGCGCGGCACCAGCGTGGCCGGCAGGATGCCCAGCGCGCCGGTGTCCTCGTCCATGTAGCGGGTGAAGCGGGTGGTCAGCTGCGAGATCGTCTCGCCGTTCTCGACCGCGCGCTTGATGATCTTGTCGTCGATGTCCGTGATGTTGCGGGCATAGGTGACCTCGTAGCCGGAGGCCATCAGCCAGCGGTACATGACGTCGAACGCCATCATCATGCGGGCGTGGCCGATGTGGCAGTAGTCGTAGATGGTCATGCCGCAGACGTACATGCGGACTTTGCCTGCCTCGATGGGGATGAATGTCTGCTTGTCACGCGCCAGCGTGTTGTAAATCTTTAAATTGCTCATCGGGCTCTTGCGTATTCTGTGCTTGTTCTTGAGCGCGTGCCGCAGTCCCGGGCAATACGGGAACCGGGCGCGGCGCGGTAGGCGCGCACCTGGAGTTCATCGCATCGTTGGGGACCGGCTGACACTCGGTAGTTATTACTCGATTATTCTTTCCACCTTCTAAGGGGTAGAATGAACAAGTATAGCATTGATAAAAACAGCATAGACCCAATCTGACTGAGGATTTTTGGCAAGTCGGACTGTTCAACACGGATAAACCCACCACGAGGAAGTAACAATGCACCAAACTCAGCCATCGCTGTTCGCCAAACTGATGACCATGTTTGCCGGCGTCGCCCTCTCCGGCGCGGCCCTGGCAGCCGCCCCGGCCGCCAGGGCCGCCAACACTGCCACGCCGCAAGTTGAAATCAAGACCTCGATGGGCGACATCGTGGTCGAACTGAACCACGAGAAGGCGCCTAAATCGGTCGACAATTTCCTGGCCTATGTGAAGGCCGGCTTCTACAAGGGCACCATCTTCCACCGCGTGATCGACGGCTTCATGATCCAGGGCGGCGGCTTCGACGAAAAGCTCAAGCAAAAGAAAACCAACGCGCCGGTGCCGATCGAATCGCAGAACGGCCTGACCAACAACACCTACACGCTGGCCATGGCCCGCACCGGCGATCCGAACTCGGCCACGTCGCAGTTCTTCATCAACGTGGCCGATAACGAGGCCCTGAACTACCCCGGCCGCGACGGCTTCGGCTACACCGTGTTTGGCAAAGTCATCAAGGGCCAGGAAGTGGTCGACAAGATCAAGGGCGTGCTGGTGGACGACAAGGGCAGCTTCCAGAACATCCCCGTGATTCCGGTCGTGATCAAGTCGGCGACGATTTTGAAGACCCCGATCCAGCCAAAACTGTAAAATAGCGGCCTGCCGTATCTTTTAACTCATCAGGATAACAACATGACCAACGTAATCATCACCACCAACAAGGGCAACATGACCGTCGAACTGAACGACGAGAAAGCGCCTAAATCGGTAGCCAACTTCCTGAAGTACATGGAAGCCGGCCACTACGCCAACACCATCTTCCACCGCGTGATCGACGGTTTCATGATCCAGGGCGGCGGTTTCGAGCCGGGCATGAAGCAGAAGCCAGCCGACGAGACCGTCGAAAACGAAGCCAAGAACGGCCTCAAGAACGACACCTACACCCTGGCCATGGCCCGCACCTCGGCGCCGCACTCGGCATCGGCCCAGTTCTTCATCAACGTCAAGAACAACTCCTTCCTGGACTACCCAGGCCAGGACGGCTGGGGCTACGCCGTGTTCGGTAAAGTCATCGAAGGCACCGAAGTGGTCGACGCCATCAAGAAGGTCAAGACCACCCGCAGCGGCATGTTCGCCGACGTGCCGGCGGAAGACGTCATCATCGAGAAGATCGAACTGGCCGCTTAATCAGCCTAGCCGATGAGCGACACCAACATGCGCGCGGACCAGGTCTGCGCGCTGTTCATCTCCGATCTGCATTTGCAGCCCGCGCATCCCGCCACCAGCGTAGCGTTTTTCGACTTCCTGGAGCGGCATGCGCGGCGCGCGCAACAGTTGTACCTGCTTGGCGACCTGTTTGAATACTGGGCCGGCGACGACGACATCAGCGATCCCTATCACCAAGACATCATTGCCGCGCTGCGCAGCGTGAGCGATGCGGGCGTGGCCGTCCACTGGATCGCCGGCAACCGCGATTTCCTGGTCGGCGCCCAGTTCGCCGCCGCGGCGGGCCTGACCCTGCTGCCGGAAACCTACGTGACCGAGATCGCCGGCCAACGCCTGGTGGTGCTGCACGGCGACGCCCAGTGCACCGAGGACGTCAAGTACATGGAGTTCCGCGCCATGGTGCGGCAGCCCGCGTGGCAGCAGCAGTTCGTGGCGATGCCGCTGGCGCAGCGCAAGGCCATCATCGCCGGCATGCGCGAGAACAGCCGCAAAGACCAGGGCAGCAAATCCTACGAGATCATGGACGTGACGCCGCAGGCGATCCGCGACGTGTTTGCCGCCACCGGCGCCGACGTCATGATCCACGGCCACACCCACCGCCCCGCCCTGCACATGGTGGACGGCAAGCGCCGCTACGTGCTGCCGGACTGGGAGCCGGACGCCCAGCCACCGCGCGGCGGCTGGATCGCCATCGACAGCCACGGCGCCATCACCCGCCACGCGCAGGACGGCGCCGTCATTCCAGCGTAATCGCCACCCCATCCACCGGCGGCGCGGCGTCGATCGGCGTCACGCAATAAGCCGAGATCGACGGCAGCTCGCGCATGCGCCGCACCAGCTCCGGCCATGGCTGCGCCCACACTTGCGGATACAGCTGCTCGCCCGGCGACACCACCGGAAAGGCCAGGTTCTCCGCGCCCGGCGTGAATTCGCACTGCACCGTGGGCTTGTTGCCGCGCGCATCGCAGCGATACCAGCCGCCCTCTTCCAGCCACACCGCCACCAGGCCGTGCGTGCAGAACGGCGAGCCGGCGTCGCGCAAGGTCAGGCGCTGGTAGCAGAAGCCGGACGGGATGCCATTGGCACGCAGCAGCGCCACCAGCAGGTGGCTCTTGGCGGTGCACAGGCCGGTGCCCAGCGCCAGCGCCTCGGAGGCGTTGCAGCTCACCTCGTCGCGCTGGTAATCGATGCTGTGCTCGATCTGGTCGCGCACCCAGTCGAAGCAGCGCTGCGCCGTCGCGCGCGGCGTGCCGGCCTGCAGCGAGCGGGCCAGGGCCTCCACTTCGGGATGGTGAAAATCGACGACATCGCTGGCGGCGACGAATGCGGGCAACAAGGCGTTCATGGGTCTCCTCTTTAATAAACGAACAAGATTCTCCCACAGTTCTAGCTGCGGCGCAGCGGATGGCCCTATAATCGGCGCATGACGATACGCACCTGTTTTTTCCGCAGCGCTCTTGTTGCCAGCACAGCGATGTTGAGCAGCAGTGGCTGGTGCGCGCCGCCGACGCTGACCGTGGCCTGGCGCGACAAGCCGCCCTACCACTACGTTGAACAGGGCAAGGCCAAGGGTTTTCTGCTGGAGCGCGCAAAGGCTATTTTCACTCTGGCCGGCGTCCCTGCGCAGTTCGTCAACGAACCGCAGAAACGGATCTGGGCCAACCTCACGCACGGCGCCACCAATTACTGCTCGATCAGCTGGTACCGGCTGCCGGAACGTGAGGCGGTGGCGCAGTTCACCGCCCCCATCCACGAAGACCTGCCGCACACCGTGCTGATTGCGCAGGATGCCGTGCAGCGGGTCACGGCGCATCCGACGCTGAGCTCACTGCTGGACGACACCAGCCTGACGCTGGGCGTGGTCGAAGGCGTGTCCTACGGGCCGGTGCTGGACCAGATGATCAAGAACGGCAAAGTCCACGTCATGAGCCGCACGGTGGAAACCACGCTGATGATGCGCATGCTGTCGGTGGGGCGCGCCTCGTTCATGTTTGTCGACCGCGAAGACTTGAACTATTTCCGCCCGAAGGAAAAGCTGTTGCAGTCGACCGTGCAGTACGACTTTGCCGACATGCCGCCGGGGATGAAGCGCCACATCGCTTGCAGCAAGGACGTGGCGCCCGAGACCATGGCCAAGCTCAACCAGGCCATCGCGGCGACCGGCGGCGCCTACAACGCCGGCCACAGCGCCAAGCAGAACTAATCAGCGCCTGACAGCGCCCATTGCCGCGTTCAGGCGGCGTATCAATTCCTGGTTCATATCGCGCGTGTGGCGGGTCCAGCGCTCCATCGTGCGTTGCAGTTCGGCGTGCAACTGGCTGGCGCGCGCCGTGTCGCCGGCGCCGGCCGCCCAGATCGCGAACTCGGCCTGCACGGCGAAGCTGTTGTAGCGTCCCAGCGCAAACTCGAACTCCGCCCTCGCCTCGTCCTGGCGGCCGGCCGCGGCCAGCGAGCGGGCCAGCAGCAGCGATACTTGCTCGCCGCGGAAATTGGCGTCGGCGGCGCGGATGGTTTGCAGATGCGTCACCGCGGCGGCGGCGCGGCCGCAGGCCAGCGTGGCGCGCGCGGCGCCGTAGCGGATTTCCAGGTCGCCGGAGAATGGTCCTTGCAGGCAGGCCTCGTAGGTGGCGGCCGCCTCGTCGGCGTTGCCCGCTTCCAGCTGGGCGACGGCCAGGCGCATCTGGTTCTGCGCGGTGGGCGTGTAGGCGTAGGCGTCGCGCGCCTCGCGCAGTTCGCGGCCCGGATCGAGCGAGCGGGCCGCCGCCGTCACCACCTTGCGGGCGCCGTGGTTGAGTTTTGAGTCCGGCAGATAGATCGCGATGAAGTAAACGATGCTGCCCAGTCCGGGAAACATGAACAGGATCATCAGCCAATACATCTGCTGCCCGCTGCGGATCACGTGGATGGCGAAGAAAAGCGCCACCAGCACATGCAGTCCAATTCCAAATATCGTCATAAAGGCCAGCTCCCACATTTCATCAATGTCGCGAATTGTAGAAGCTCTTGCCCCGCACCACAAGGAAACTTGCTAATTAATTAAGCAACACTGGCTGCCGGCTGCCCCAGCCAGGCGGCCACATAGCGTGCCAGGCGGCCGATGAACACGCCGTTGAACAGGCCGAACAGCGCGGTGAAGGTGGCGGCAAACGCCAGGTTCTGCTGCAGCTCGGGATGCATGGCGGTCAACACCGCCACCACGTACTTGGTGACGAAGATGGCGACCATCAGCATCAACGGCGCCCAGCTGCCGCGCTGTTGCACGGTGCCGGCGGCGCGGTTGATCCCGATGACGATGCCGCTGCCGAGTTTCCACGTAAGCGCTGCGCCGGCCACCGCGCCCAGGGCCCAGACGCCCCAGACGCCGCCGCCCAGCGCACCATGCTGGTTGAGGCTCGACAGCGACAGCCACAACATCACCGCTGGAATGATGAACAGATTGCGGAAGGCGATCTCGCGGTCGCGGCTGGCCAGCACGCCGCGATACACCAGGAAGGCCAGCAAGGCCCAAACATAAGTAGAAGTGTGGCTGACAATTTGCTGAATCATGATCTGCTCCGCATGGCTGGTTAAGGTGACGCCACTATGCCGTTCGCGGCGGCAGCGCGGAGCGCGATGCGACGAAATGCGGCAAAACGGCGCGAAATGCGGACGCGCGGCGCAAAGCGCATGGTTTCCACCGTGGAAGCGTTGCGCCGCAATGCTTCGTTACAAATAATCGGTGGCGAGGTAAGCGGACTCGGCATAAATTACTACACAGCAATGTCTGAGCCCTCCCCTTTTTTTCTGCAGGAGTATGCAGTCATGATCCCGACACCGACCGCGGCCGCCGCCGCCCGCTTCCTGGCGCAAGCCTCGATGGGAGCCAACCGCGCCGAGATCGCCAGGGTGCAGACGCTGGGCTACGCCGGCTGGATCGATGGCCAACTGGCCGCGCCGCGCTCCGGCACCCGCTGGGACTGGCTGATGGCCAAGGGCTACAACGATATCGCCAACCGCAATTCGGAAAACGGCTTCGACGCCTGCGCCTGGCGCAAGCTGATCGCGGCGCCGGACACGCTGCGCCAGCGCGTCACGCTGGCCCTGTCGGAAATCTGCGTGGTGGCGATCGACGGCCTGGTCGGCGCCGGCTGGCGTTCCTTCTCGGCGGCGGCCTACCTGGACCTGCTGGAAGACTACGCATTCGGCAACTACCGTGCGCTGCTGGGCGCCATCTCGACCAGCGCGGCCATGGGCCAGTACCTGACCTTCCGCGGCAACGTCAAGCAAAACCCCACCACCGGCGCCCTGCCCGACGAAAATTATGCGCGCGAGCTGATGCAGCTGTTCAGCATCGGCCTGGTGCAGCTGAACCTGGACGGCACGCCCAAGCTGAGCAATGGCGTGCCCAGGGAAACCTATGGCCTGAGCGACATCACCGGCCTGGCCCGCGTGTTCACCGGCTGGGACTTCGACATGGCCGGCCAGACCAACGCCGTACCGGACTTCCTGCGGCGGCCGATGACGCAGGTGGCCAAGCGGCACGAAACCGGCGCCTCCACCTTCCTCGGCAGCACGGTGCCGGCCGGCCTGTCCGGCGCCGACGCGCTGAAGGCGGCGCTGGACATCATCTACGCCCATCCCAATGTGGCGCCCTTCATCAGCCGCCAGCTGATCCAGAAGCTGGTGACCAGCAACCCGTCGCCGGCCTATGTGGCGCGCGTGGCCGCCGTGTTCAACAGCGACAGCCACGGCGTCAAGGGCAACCTGGCGGCGGTGGTCAAGGCGCTGCTGCTCGATCCCGAGGCGCGCTACGACACGCAGGCCGGCCCCAACGCCGGCAAGCTGCGCGAACCGATGCTGCGCTTCATCGGCTGGGCGCGCGCCTACAACGCCGCCTCCGCCTCGGACGCCTGGGCCATCGGCAACACCAGCGATGCCTCCAGCCTGCTGGGCCAGAGTCCGCTGCGCTCGCCGTCGGTGTTCAACTTCTACCGGCCCGGCTACGTGCCGCCCAACAGCGCGGTGTCCAGGGCCGGACTGGTGGCGCCGGAATTCCAGCTGACCAATGAAACCTCGGTGGTCGGCTACGTCAACTACATTCAGCACGCGGTCAGCAAGGGCGTCGGCGACGTGCTGCCGGACTACAGCGCCCTGCTGCCGCTGGCGGCCAACGGCCAGCAGCTGGTCGACGAAATCAACCTGGTGCTGGCGGCCGGCCAGCTGAGCAGCGCCAGCGTCGGCCTGATACGCGGCGCCATCGACACCATGCCCGCCAGGACCGACGCCGCGCTGCACAACCGCATCTACGCCGCGCTGACCCTGGTCATGGCCGCGCCCGAATACCTCGTCCAACTCTAGGGAGCCGCCATGACCACCAACTCTTCCCGCCGCGCCTTCCTGCAGCGCGCCTCGATGCTGGCCATGAGCGGCGTGGCCGCGCCGCTGGCCGTCAACCTGGCGGCGATGGCCGAGACCTCGGCCGCCAACGCCAGCGACTACAAGGCCATCGTCTGCGTGTTCCTGTACGGCGGCAACGACTACGCCAACACCCTGGTGCCGTACGACGCCGCCAGCTACAACGCCTACTACGCGCTGCGCTCCACGCTGGCCTACCAGCACAGCGCGCTGACCGGCACCGTGCTCAACACCGGAGCGCCGCCGGTCGACGTCAACGGCGTCGCCCACCAGTACGCGCTGGCGCCGGAACTGGCGCCGCTGCTGCCGATCTTCAACGCCGGCAAGATGGGCGTGCTGCTCAACGTCGGCACGCTGGTGCATCCAACCAGCAAGCAGCAGTACCTGGCCAAGTCGGTGCCGCTGCCGTCCAAGCTGTTCTCGCACAACGACCAGCAATCCGAGTGGCAGTCGTCGATGCCGGAGGGCGCCACGTCGGGCTGGGGCGGCCGGCTGGGCGACCTGTTCGAAGCGGGCAACGGCAACGCCACCTTCACCTGCGTCAACGTCTCCGGCAACGCGGTGTTCCTGTCGGGGAAAGAGGCGGTGCAGTACCAGGTGTCGACCAAGGGTTCGGTACCGTTCAGCGCCTTGCAGAGCCCGATGTTCGGCTCGGCCAGTTGCAGCAGCGCGCTGCGCACGCTGATCACGCAGCCGCACGCGCACGCGATGCAGTCCGACTATGCGAGCGTGACCCAGCGCGCCATCTCCGCCAACGACGTGCTGACCGCTGCGCTGGCGGGCGCGCCGGCCATCAACACCGCCTTCCCCGCCAATAACAACCTGGGCGATCAGCTGAAGATGGTGGCGCGCATGATCTCCAGCGCCGCGGCATTGGGCGCCAAGCGGCAGGTGTTCTTTGTGTCGATGGGTGGTTTCGATACGCACGACGGCCTGGTCAAAGTGCATCCGGGCCTGCTCAAGAGCGTGGCCGACGCGATGGCGGCCTTCTACCAGAGCACGGTGGAGCTGGGCGTGGCCAACCAGGTGACGGCCTTCACCGCGTCCGACTTCGGCCGCACGCTGAGCGGCAACAACGACGGCTCGGATCACGGCTGGGGCAGCATGCACTTCATGCTGGGTGGCGCCGTCAAGGGCGGCCGCTACTACGGCACGGCGCCGGTGGTGGCCAGCGGCGGCCCGGACGATGTCGGCCAGGGCCGGCTGCTGCCGACCACCTCGATCGAACAATACGCGGCCACGCTGGGCAGCTGGCTGGGCGTGTCGAACACCGACCTGCTGGCCATGCTGCCCAACCTGGCCAACTACAACGCCAGCGCGCGCAACCTGGGGTTTGTGTAAGCCTTATTGCGCCGGTTGCAGGTTGGCGACCAGCGCGCCCGGCCTGGTGCTGATCCCGGTCAGCACGAACTGCACGCCGGCGTAGCGCAGGTCTTCCGGGCGGAAGGTGTGCACCGGCACATCCTTGAGCGCGCCCTCGCCCAGCAGGTTGACCACGCTGGCGATCTGGTTCTGCTTGCCCTCGTCCATGCCGTCGACCACGAAGCGGTCCATATGCGCATCGCTGATGTAGATGGTGTTGCGCACATTGTCCACCTTCAGCCGGCCCGACAAGGCCATGCTGCCATGCCACGACTGCCGCGCCAGCAGCGGCGACACGTTCACGTCCAGGGTCAGCGCCACGCGGTCGTTCTCGGCCAGGATGTCCAGCTGCGGATGGCTCAACTCCACTTCAAACACGCCCAGCACGCGGTGGCGCACGGGGAACTTGCGGTCCAGGTTCTGCTGCATGCGCGCCTGCGGCAGCTCCACCTGGCGCGGGCCGATCAGCGACGAGCAGGCGGCCAGCGCGCCCACCAGCATAAGCGGCGCGGCGATTCGGAGGTAACGTTTAAGATGAATCATGTCGTCTTTCTGAATTAACGGATCGCCCACATTATGACCCACACGCGAATTGGCTGCGCAAGCTGGAGTATCGACCGTGCGTCGGCGCCGCAGTTCGCCTCGGAAGGCAGCCACCTGCAGCGCTACGCCAGGGTCATGAACGCGGTGGAGATCAACTCCTCGTTCTACCGGCCGCACCAGGCCTCCACCTATGCGCGCTGGGCCGCCGACGTGCCGGACGATTTCCGCTTCTCGGTCAAGCTACCGCGCAGCATCACCCACGACCACCGGCTCAAGGACATCAACGAGCTGCTGGCGCGCTTTGCGGGCGAGGCCGGCGCCCTCGGCGCCAGGCTGGGCTGCGTGCTGGTGCAACTGCCGCCCAGCCTGGCGCTGGATGCGGCGCTGGCTGGCGCGCTGTTCGAGCGCCTCGCCGCCCACTTCCCCTGCACCATCGCCTGCGAAGCCCGCCACCCCAGCTGGTTCGCCGGCGCCGCCACCGAGCTGCTGCGCGCCCACCGCGTCGCCAGGGTGATCGCCGATCCGCCCGCCGGCCAGCCCGGCCCCCACGTGCCGACCAACGACACCGTCTACGCCCGGCTGCACGGCAGCCCGCGCATGTACTACTCGTCGTACACGGACCAGTACCTGGACAGCGTGGCCGCCTATCTGGCCGGCAGGGACGGCTGGGTCATCTTCGACAACACCGCCAGCGGCGCCGCCCTGCCCAACGCCCTGGCGCTGATGAAAAAAACAATATAAACCGTGAAGGGCTTGCTTTTTCAAATTCTAGTGTTATAGTTAACTACAACACCAATCCATTAACACACATCAAGGGGACCACATGTATGTCCACGATAGGCTGGAATGACAATGCGCCGATTTATCGGCAGCTCAAGGAGAAGGTCATCGGCATGATGCTCGACGGCCTGCTCAAGCCCGGCGACGCCCTGCCCTCGGTCAGGCAGGTGGCCGCCGACTATCAACTCAATCCGATCACCGTATCTCGCGCCTACCAGGAACTGGTGGACGAAACGCTCGTAGAAAAAAGAAGGGGACTAGGTATGTACGTTACTGACGGCGCCCGCGACAAACTGCTGGCCACTGAACGCGAGCGCTTCCTGCGCGAAGAATGGCCGCTGATGCTCGAACGCATCCGCCGCCTCGGGCTGGAACTGGATACCCTGCTCAAGCCCGCCGCCCCCGGAGGTGCGTCATGAGCGCCATCATCACGGCGAGCCAGCTCAGCAAGAAATACGGCAAACAAGCCGCGCTGAACGGCGCCAGCTTCACGGTCGAGGCAGGCCGCATTGTCGGCCTGATCGGCCCCAACGGTTCCGGCAAGACCACCACCCTCAAAGCCATCCTGGGCCTGACCCAGTTCGAAGGCGAGCTGTCGGTGCTGGGCATGGATCCGCGCAGCCAGCGCGAGGCGCTGATGAACGACGTCTGCTTCATCGCCGACGTTGCCATCCTGCCGAAGTGGCTGAAGGTCAAGGACGCGATCGCCTTTGTGGAAGGCGTGCATCCGCGCTTCAACCGCAGCAAGGCGGAGAAATACCTGGCCAACACCAAGCTCAGTCCGGACATGAAGGTCAAGGCCATGTCCAAGGGCATGGTGGTGCAGCTGCACCTGGCGCTGGTGATGGCGATCGACGCCAAGCTGCTGGTGCTCGACGAACCGACCCTGGGCCTGGATATCCTGTACCGCAAGCAGTTCTACCAGAACCTGCTGGAAGACTACTTCGACGAGAACAAGACCATCCTGATCACCACCCACCAGATCGAGGAGGTCGAGCACATCCTGACCGACCTGATGTTCATCCAGGACGGCCAGATCTCGCTGGCGGCGTCGATGGACGAGGTGGGCGAGCGCTTCACCGAAGTGATGGTCGAGCCGCAGTTCGTGGCGGCCGCCAACGCGCTGCAGCCGATGAGCCAGCGCACCGTGTTCGGCAAGCCCATCATGCTGTTCGATGGCGTGCCGCGGCCGCAACTGTCGACCTTCGGGGAATTGCGCACGCCCAGCGTGGCCGACCTGTTTGTCGCGTCGATGAAAGGAACCTACGCATGAAAACGATGAAATGGCTGATCAGGCGCGAGCTGTGGGAGCACAAGGGCATGCTGTTCTGGACCCCGCTCGTCATCGCCGGGCTGGTCGCGGCATTGGCGCTGACCGGCATCTTCCTGGGACACAACGCCAGCTTCACCAACGATGGCGAGGCGGTGTCGATCAACACCGTCACCATCGAAGGTGCGGCGCGCGCGCGCATCGTCACCACGGCGTCGCAGGCTTACATATTGTCGGCGCTGCCGGTCATGATGATGCTGGGCCTGCTGGTGTTCTTCTACTGCCTGGGCGCGCTGAACGACGAGCGCCGCGACCGCAGCATCCTGTTCTGGAAATCGCTGCCGGTGTCGGACTTCAGCACCGTGCTGTCCAAGGCCGCGCTGGCCCTGGTGGTGGCGCCGCTGATCACGATGGGGATCGGCATCGTGCTGTCGCTGCTGATCCTGCTGGCGGGCTGCATCGCCATGCTGGCACACGGCACCAACCTGTTCGGCGCGCTGCTGACGACCCCGGACTTCTACCTGACGCCGCTGCGCCTGGTGGGACTGCTGCCGGTCTACATCCTGTGGGCGCTGCCGACCGTGGGCTGGCTGCTGATGGTGTCGAGCATGGCGCGCTCCAAGGTGTTCCTGTGGGCCGTGGGCACGCCGCTGGTGACGTCGCTGCTGCTGCTGTGGACCGAAAAGATGCTGCACTTCGGCTTCAACGCCGGCTGGTTTGTCACCCGCGTCGTCGACCGCATCCTGCTGGGCGTGATTCCCGGTTCGTGGATCATCTTCGACGCCGACAACGTCGGGCTGCACCATGAAGCGAACAAGCTGGCGGTGCCGGATGCCATCTTCAGCGCCTCGTGGAACACGCTGGGCGGCGTAAGCGTGTGGATAGGCGTCGCAGCCGGCGTGGCGATGCTCGCCGCCGCCGTCTGGATGCGCCGCCGCCGCGAGGAAGGTTGAGTATGGCGGGCAAACACTTCATGACCGCCGCGCTGCTGGCGGCGGCCGTGGCGGCGCTGCCGGCCACGGCAGCCGAAACGGAAGCCGGCTCGGAGCAGATGGTCGTCATCAACGGCACCCGCAGCCCGGAAATGCAGCCTTACCGCTACATGCTGTCCGGCATGGACGCCTTTGACGACCAGCACGCGCTGGCGCCGGAAGCGCAGGAGCTGCGCTTCCGCATGCAAGCCAAAAAGAAGACGCCGGCAGGCGCCATCGACAGCCTGGTGGTGCGCCTGTCCGGCAACGAGACCGACATCCCGGTGCCGCTGGCGGCGGACCACAGCTTCACGCTGCCGCGCAGCCGGCAGGCGGAGCGCGACAACGCCGACGTCGTGCTGAACCAGAAGAAAAGCTACTACGGCTGGATGCCGGAGGTGCGCAGCGCCGGCGTGCCGGCGGACATGCGGCGCCTGGGCGACATCCGGCTGGAGTGCCGGGTGCTGATCGCGATCGCCAAGAACTACATCCCCTTCCTGTTCCGCGCGACCATCAACACCCTGACGCTGACCACGGACTGGTGCTCGTTCAAGGACTTCAATATGAGCGTGCGCAGCGACCGCGCAATCGCCAGCGCCACGCTGGTGGACGGCGCGCGCAGGCTGGAGCTCAAGGTCGACGAGGATGGAAAAATGTACTCGGTGCCGCTGAACGACAAGACCTACTCGAACGATGCCCTGATCGAGTTCACTTTCGAATAAACACGGGGGTCAAGTCTGACATTCAACACGGGGGTCAAGTCTGACATTCGGACACGGCCTCTGCTGTAGCGGGTGCTACAGCAGAGGCCGTGTCCGAATGTCAGACTTGACCCCCGCCCTATTATTCGAACTGCTGGCGGAATTCAGCGAACTGCGCGGTCAGGTCTTCGACTTGCCGGCGCAGTTGCTGGACTTCCTGCTCCAGCGCGGCGACGCGGCCGCCCTGCCCTGCCACGCTGACCGAGCCGCCCATGCTGGCGGCGGTTTCTTCCCGCGCCAGCGCGTCCTCGCCACCGAGCAGCTGGCCGTAGCGCGGCTCCTTGGTGCCGGGCGCCAGCGCCAGCTTCGATACCAGCGGCGGATATTTGTCGATCAGGAATTGCAGCGCCTGCTCGACATCGCCCACCGACTTGAAGTCATGCAGGCGGCCGGTGCGGGTGCGGATTTCGCCGGCGGTCTGCAAGCCGCGCAGCATCAGGATGCTCAGCACGGCCAGCTTGTCCTGCTCCAGCGACCACTTGATGCGCATGCGGTGCTCGTACTTGGTCACGCGCGCGCCCGCCTGCGTGATGCCGTTGACGTACTTGCGCTGCATCAGCCGTTGCAGCACCTCGGCCACCGTCTCTTCCGACAGCGACATCACCGGATCGCGGCTCGACAGCTGGTTGCAGCCGTTGACCAGCGCGTTCAGCGACATCGGGTAGTTATCCGGCGTCAGCGCCTCCTTCTCGGCCAGCACGGCCAGCACGCGGATTTCAAACGGGTCCAGCACTTCAACGCCATCGGGCGACGATTCCATAAGCAGCTTCCTTATTCGACGAGCTTGTTGAGTTGGTCTGAATTCAATTTATCACATTCGGGTACGCCCTGACAGTGCAAGCCCGCCGCTTTCATGGTGGCGAGGATGCGCTCGATCTGCTCTTCCTGTTTCACGGCGTGGTTGATCAGGCCGTGCAGGGCCTTCGACAAGGGATCGTCGCCGTTCGGCGTGACGCCGTAGGCGCTGAACAGGTTGGCGGTGGCGCTGGTTGCCGAGGCCGCTTCCTTCTGCACGATGTGCGCCGGATTGCCGACCGCCGTGGCGCCCGGCGGCACCGGCTTGAGCAGCACCGCGTTGGAGCCGACCTTGGCATACTCGCCCACCGTGAAGCCACCCAGCACCTTGGCGCCCGCGCCGACGATGACGCCGCGCGCCAGGGTCGGATGGCGCTTGGTGCCGGTGTGCAGCGAGGTGCCGCCCAGGGTCACGCCCTGGTAGATGGTGCAGTCGTCGCCCACTTCGGCGGTCTCGCCGATCACCACGCCGAAGCCGTGGTCGATGAAGACGCGGCGGCCGATGGTGGCGCCCGGATGGATCTCGATGCCGGTGACGATGCGGGCCAGGTAGGAAATGAAGCGGCCCAACCATTTCATCCTGTGCGACCAGCACCAGTGCGCCCAGCGGTGCATGACGATGGCTTGCAGGCCTGGGTAGCAGGTCAGTACCTCCCAGGCGTTGCGGGCCGCGGGATCGCGTTCGATGATGCTGTTAATGTCTTGGCGCAGGTGATGGAACATGGATGGTCAGGAGTGCAACGGAAACGCTCATGGTAGCGTATTCGGTGGGGGATTGCTGGGGGAGGCTCGGGCCTCAACCCCGGTAAGGCAGGGTCAGACCCCGTACGGGGTCTGACCCTCACGGAGGAACGCCCCGGGGTCAGCCGGAAGGCTTCTCAGCCTTCCTTGGCGATACGCTGGCGGCGTGCCTCGTACAGACAGACACCGGATGCGACGGAGACGTTCAGGCTCTCAACCGAACCGAACATTGGAATGCTGACCAGCATGTCGCAGGTCTCGCGCGTCAGGCGGCGCATGCCCTCGCCTTCCGAACCCATGACCAGCGCGGTCGGGCCGGTGAAGTCGGCTTCGTACAAGCCTTTTTCGCCATCGTCGGAAGTGCCGATCAGCCAGATATCGCGGTCCTTCAGGTCGCGCAAGGTGCGCGCCAGATTGGTGACGGTGATGTAAGGCACGGTCTCGGCCGCGCCGCTGGCGACCTTGGCGGCGGTGGCGTTCAGGCCCACGGCGCGGTCCTTCGGCACGATCACCGCGTGGGCGCCGACGCCGTCGGCCACGCGCAGGCAGGCGCCCAGGTTGTGCGGATCGGTGATGCCGTCCAGGACCAGCAGCAGCGGCGGGCCTTCGATGGCGTCCAGCAGTTCGTCCAGGTTGCGCGCCAGCGCCAGCTGCGAGGCAAACGCGATCACGCCCTGGTGACGGCGGGTGCCGACGATCTTGTCCAGACGTGCCGAATCAACCGGCATCACGCGCACGCCGGCCGCCTTGGCGTTGGCGATCAGGTCCTTCATGCGGCGGTCGTCGCGGCCGATGTCGACAAAAATCTCTTCCACGGACGAGGCCTCATGACGCAAACGCGAGGTCACGGCGTGGAAACCAAAAATCATTTTATTCTTACTCATTTATCGCTTCTTTTTACTTTTTGAGACAGTCTTCGCTGCTCGGGGTGCTACCGGGGCAGCCGCCCCGGCATTAGTCTTGCGGCCGCCGCGCGCCTTGGCGGCAGGTTTCGCCGCGGCCGGCTTGGCTGCGGCAGGCTTGCCGGCGCCAGTCCTGTCGGACTGACCTTTTGCGACTGCCTTGATCGGCTGCGCCTTCGGCACGGCCGGGCCCGGCTTGATGTTGGTCTTGCGGTCCTTCGATTGCGCATCGGACTTGTCGGCGCGCGGCGGCGGCGCATCGGCCCCGGCCAGGCGCAGGTCGATCTTGCGCGCTTCCAGGTCCACGCGCACCACCTGCACGCTGACGCGGTCGGTCAGCTGGAAGGTCTTGCCGGTGCGTTCGCCGCGCAGTTCGTGGCGGGCGTCGTCGTACTGGAAGTAGTCGGCGCCGAGGTCGGTGATGTGCACCAGGCCTTCCACGAACAGCTGGTCCAGCTGCACGAAGATGCCGAAGGTGGTCACGCCGGTGATGATGCCGGTGAATTCCTCGCCCAGCTTGTCCTGCATGAAGTAGCACTTGAGCCAGGCTTCGACATCGCGCGACGCTTCGTCGGCGCGGCGTTCGTTGGCCGAGCAGTGCACGCCCAGCGCGTCCCACACGGTCAGGTCGACGGTTTTCTTTTCCTTGCCCTCGGCCTTGTCCTTGGCCTGCTGCTTGCGGGTGGCGTTCGAGACGTTGGTGTTCAGCACGCTGGTGCTGGCCACTTTCGGCTCGTACTTCTTACCCAGCAGGATGGCCTTGATGGCGCGGTGCGTCAGCAAGTCCGGATAGCGGCGGATCGGGCTGGTGAAGTGGGCATAGGCCTCATACGCCAGGCCGAAGTGGCCGATGTTGTCCGGCGAGTAGACCGCCTGCTGCATCGAGCGCAGCAGCATGGTCTGCAGCAGCGATGCGTCCGGACGCTCCTTGACCTGCTTCATCAGCGTGGCGTAGTCGCCGGCGGTCGGCTTGTCGCCGCCGTTCAGGCTCAGGCCGACCTGCTTGAGGAAGGTGCGCACCTGCTTGAGCTTTTCAGCGGTCGGGCTGGCGTGGATGCGGTAGGTGCCGGGATGCTTGTGGCGGATCAGCAGGTCGGCCGCGCAAACGTTGGCGGTCAACATGCATTCTTCGATCAGCTTGTGGGCGTCGTTGCGGGTGCGCGGGATGATCTTCTCGATCTTGCCGGACGGGTTGCAGACGATGTAGGTCTCGGTGGTCTCGAAGTCGATCGCGCCGCGCTCGGTGCGCGCCTTCAGCAGCGCGTGGTACACCTCGTACAGGTTCAGCAGGTGCGGCACGATGCCCGGACGGCGCGCCGCCTCGGGGCCCTTGGTGTTGCCGAGGATGTCGGCCACTTCGGTGTAGGTCAGGCGCGCGGCCGAGTGGATCACGGCCGGATAGAACTGGTAGGCCTTGATCTCGCCCTTGGCGGTGACGACGGCGTCGCACACCAGCGTCAAACGGTCGACCGCCGGGTTCAGCGAGCACAGGCCGTTGGACAGCTTCTCCGGCAGCATCGGAATCACGCGGCGCGGGAAGTAGACCGAGGTGCTGCGCTCGAGCGCGTCGGCGTCGAGCGCGTCGTTCGGCTTGACGTAGTGGCTGACGTCGGCAATCGCGACGATCAGGCGGTAGGCGTTGGCGCGGCCGATCTTGACCGGCTCGCAGTAGACCGCATCGTCGAAGTCGCGCGCGTCCTCGCCGTCGATGGTGACCATCGGGATGTCGCGCAGGTCGACGCGGTCGGCCAGGTCGGCGTCGCGCACCTGGTCCGGCAGCTTGTTGGCCTGCTTGAGCGCGGCGTCCGAGAACACATGCGGCACGCCGAACTTGCGCACGGCGATTTCGATTTCCATGCCGGGATCGTCCAGCGAGCCCAGCACTTCAACGATCTTGCCGACCGGCTGCTTGAAGCGCATCGGCTGTTCGGTCAGCTCGACGCTGACGATCTGGCCGGCCTTGGCCTTGCCGATCGAGCCTTCGACCAGGATGTCCTGGGCGATGCGCTGGTCTTCCGGCGCGACGACCCAGGCGCCGTTCTCGTTCAGCAGGCGGCCGATGATGTGGGTGTTGGCGCGGGTGACCACCTCGACGATGGTGCCTTCCGGGCGGCCGCGGCGATCGACGCCGACGACCTTGGCCAGCACGCGGTCGCCATGCAGCACTTTCTGCATTTCTTTTTCAGGCAGGAACAGGTCCTCGCCCGGCTCGTCCGGGATCACGAAACCGAAGCCGTCCTTGTGGCTGGCGACGCGGCCGGCGATGAAGCCGGTTTCGGTGGCCAGCGAGAAGTGGCCGGTGTCATCGGAGACGATCTGGCCGTCGCGCTGCATGGCGTTCAGGCGGCGCGACAACACGGCCTGGGCCTCGGTCGCGACCTTCAGCGACTTCGACAGTGCGCGCAGATCGAGCGGCGCCTTGGCGCTGCGGAAGATGCCGAGAATTTCCTCCCGGCTGGGAATGGTATGGGTAGATTGGTTCAAAAGTATTTCTGTAGTTATTATTGACAGTGTTCAGAGGAAATCCGGCCTGGCAAAATCGTCAGGTGCATATATATGACACGACGACAGGCGTAGTGTACTTGGAAACGCCCTGATTGACTAATTTACGGCCGTTTTTGCGAATTCCAACGAATTTTTTATGTGGAGGCGTTTGACATCCCGCAAAATTCCTCTATAATCTTGGTCTCTCGCAGCGACAATGTTGAAAAACAGCGGCAAAGCGGGAATTGCTAGACAGGGTTGATGTGCAGTAAGGAGCGAAAGCTCATCTGGCGCGAAACTCTCCCCGTCATCATAGCAGAGTTGTTGAGAAGCATCAGTGCCCACGTGGCGGAATTGGTAGACGCGCATGGTTCAGGTCCATGTGCCGCAAGGTGTGGGGGTTCGAGTCCCTCCGTGGGCACCACAAAATTCCGCAAAAAAGCCTCCATCGAGCTGAAAAGCAGATGGGGGCTTTTTTCATTGGCCGGCTCACTCCGGCGCCGTGCTCCACTCCAGCTTGAGGTGCGCGCCGATCTCGCGCAGCAGTTCCAGCTCGTCGACCGGCTTGCTGAGGAAGGCATTGGCACCCACCTGCAGCGAGCGCTCCTCCTCTTCCCGGGTCGAGCTGGCGGAAATCATCAGGACCGGCATGCTGCTGGTGCGCGGGTCGGCACGTAGGCGGCGCGTGGTTTCGATGCCATCCATGTTCGGCATCACCATGTCCAGCAGCACCAGGTCCGGCGCGCCGGACTGCGCCTGGCGCAAGCCCTCGGCGCCGTTTTCGGCCTCCAGCATGCGAAAGTCCAGCGCACCCAGCAAATCGCGCAGCAAGGCGCGGTTGGTGGCGACGTCGTCCACCACCAGGATGGTCTTGCGCGGCCCAAGGTAGCCGGTGGCGTTGTGGCCTTCACTGCCGACGGCGGCCGGCGCCGCCACCACCGGCATCGTCACATCGAACCAGAAACGGCTGCCCGCCCCCAGCCTGCTTTCCACTTTCAGCTCGCCGCCCATCAGGCGCACCAGCTGGCCGCTGATCGCCAGGCCCAGGCCGGTGCCGCCGGCGCGGCGCGACGCATCGCCCACCTGCTCGAACGGACGGAAGATGGCGTCGATATGGTCGGGCGCGATGCCGATGCCGTCGTCGTGCACCTCGAAGCGCAGCGCGGCGGCGTCGGCTGCGGCGCCCGGCCTGGCAGGCAGCTGCAGCACCCGCAGGCGCACCGTGCCGCGGTCAGTGAACTTGACGGCGTTGCCCAGCAAATTCAACAGCACCTGGCGCAGGCGGGTTTCATCGACGCTGACCGCCTCCGGCAGGCCTGCCGCCAGCTCCAGTTCGAAGTGCAGCTGCTTTTGTTCTGCGCGCACGCGCACGATGTCGGCCACCATCGACAACAGATCGGCCAGCGCCACCGGCTTGGGATGGAACTCCATCTTGCCCGCCTCCACCCGCGACAGGTCGAGCAGGTCGTTAATCAGCGCCAGCAAGTGCTGGCCGCCTTGCTGGATGGTGCCGACGCCGGTCTTCTGCGTCGGCGTCAAGCCCTTGTCGCGCTTGAGGATCTGGGTGTAGCCGAGGATGGCGTTGAGCGGCGTGCGCAACTCGTGGCTCATCGCCGCCAGGAAGGCGCTCTTGGCGCGGTTGGCCACTTCGGCGCGCTCCATGGCGATGCGCAGTTCGGCATTGGCTTGCTGGAGCTCGGCGTTGACCGCCTCCAGCTGCGCCGGACTCGGGATGCGCAACGCCACCGGCACCAGCCGCACCAGCACGACGGCCGTCACCACCGAGGCGGCGGCGGTGATCGCCTTGAGGATCACCGCCAGCCAGTAGTCCGGATGCCAGATCACCCAGATGTCGGCCACGTGGGTGCTGCCGCAGGCCAGGATGAAAACGCCGAAGGCGATGAACATCCAGTCGAACGGCAGGTCGCGGCGCTTGCGGATAAAGTACAGCAGCGTGATGGGGATGGTCAGGTAGGCCAGGGCGATCAGCGCGTCGGAGATCACACCGAGCCACAGGATCGAGGGCGTCCAGAGAAAACAGTGACCGTGCGGCATGAAGCCCTGGCTGCCAAACCAGCTGCTCATCGTATCCATCCCTACCTCCTTTGCCTCTGATGTCGGGGCCAGCATTCAGGAGCTTACGAAAGTGTGAGCTAACAAGCAAGCAGCAAATCAGACCTGTCGCCCTGTGCAATCTTTATGAAAAATCAGCATTCCGCTCTTGACGGCGGCGCGCCGCTCCCCTATGATTCTGGCCTCTGTTGCAGCATACGCGGCAGAGAGCAGCAACGTAGTAACAGTGCCCACGTGGCGGAATTGGTAGACGCGCATGGTTCAGGTCCATGTGCCGCAAGGTGTGGGGGTTCGAGTCCCTCCGTGGGCACCACAGAATTCCGCAAAAAGCCTCCATCGAGCTGAAAAGCAGATGGAGGCTTTTTTCATTCACGATGCGCACTTGACGCCGGCGCCGCCATGCGGCATGATGCTGCCTCTGTTGCAGAATACGCGGCAGAGAGCAGTAACAGTGCCCACGTGGCGGAATTGGTAGACGCGCATGGTTCAGGTCCATGTGCCGCAAGGTGTGGGGGTTCGAGTCCCTCCGTGGGCACCACAAAATTCCGCAAGAAGCCTCCATCGAGCTGAAAAGCCGATGGAGGCTTTTTTCATTGCCCCTCGCGGGAAATTATTTCATAAAAGCACCAAAACGCTATTGACGAGGTGGCAGCCCTCCTTTAAGATTCGGGCCTCTGTTGCAGAACACGCAGCAGAGAGCAGTAACAGTGCCCACGTGGCGGAATTGGTAGACGCGCATGGTTCAGGTCCATGTGCCGCAAGGTGTGGGGGTTCGAGTCCCTCCGTGGGCACCAAAAATTCCGCAAAAAAGCCTTCATCGAGCTGAAAAGCAGATGGGGGCTTTTTTCATTACAGCGCCGCTTTGACGGCCTCCGCCAGCGTGATGGTCGGCCGGCCGATCAGCCGGCCCAGCGTGCCGCTGCGATCGTCCAGCGCGCCCTTGGCGGCCTGCGCGTCCGAATCGGCGATCAGCTCGGCCAGCGGCGCCGGCAGGCCCACACTCACCAGCATCTCGCGATAGTCCTGCTGCGGCAGGTTGTGGAAAGGGATGTGCTTGCCCGACTGGCGCGACAGCTCCGCCGCCAGCTCGCCCAGCGTGAAGCCGTGATCCCCCGCCAGCTCATACACTGGCTCGACCGGCTGCGTGCTGGTCAGCACGGCGGCGGCCGCGTCCGCAAAATCGGCGCGGGCCGCCGCCGCGATCCGCCCTTCCCCGGCGCCACCGGCCAGCGCGCCATGCGCCAGCGCCGCGCCCAGGCCGCCCGTGTAGTTTTCCACGTACCAGCCGTTGCGCAGCAGGGTGTACGGCAAGCCGGAGGCGCGCACCGCCGCCTCGGTGTCGCGATGCTCGGCCGCCAGCGCCAGCGGCGACGTGTCCGCATGCAGCACGCTGGTGTAGGCCAGCAGGCCAGCCCCGGCGCGCACGGCGGCGTCGATGACGTTGCGGTGCTGCGGGCCTCGCTGCCCCAGTTCGCTCGAAGAAATCAGCAGCACCTTGCTCGCGCCCAGGAAGGCGGCGTCCAGCGTGGCTGGATCGTTGTAGTCGGCGCGCCGCACCTGCACGCCTTGCGCGGCCAGGTCGGCGGCCTTGCCGACATCGCGCACGGCGGCGACGATCTGCGCGGCAGGAACGGTTTTCAGCAGGCGGGCGATCACCAGGCGGCCCAGTTGGCCGCTTGCGCCAGTAACGATAATCATATGGTCTTCCTTTGAGTAGGCTGCCGCGGGGAGGTTTCCGCGCGGTTGAGGCTATAATAGGGTCTATACTTACTATTTGTAAGTACGTACAATTTGGTAAGTACCCATGAGCCGAGGAAGACCGATATGAAGCCAAGCAAATCCAGCCGTTCCCTGCGCAAGGCACTGGCCGGCAAGCCGGGCGACCCGCGTGCCCAGGTGCTGGCGGCGGAATGCCCGTCGCGCGCGGTGCTGGGCCATATCACCAGCCGCTGGGGCGTGCTGGTGCTGGTGGTGCTGCTGGACGGCACCCACCGCTTCAGCCAGCTGCGCCGGGAGATCGGCGGCGTCAGCGAGAAGATGCTGGCGCAGACGCTGGACGCGCTGGCCACCGACGGCCTGGTGCTGCGGGTGGCGCATCAGGTGGTGCCGCCGCACGTGGAATACAGCCTGACGCCGCTGGGGCGCCAGGCCGCCGAGCGGCTGGAAGTGCTGGTCGACTGGATCGAAGACAATTTCCCGCTGATCCGGCAGGCCCAGGATGAGGCCGCGCTGGCAGCGGCCTAAGCCAGCAGAAAGGCTTGACCCGGCCCGCCCATCCTGTGACACTGGCTGCAATCACGAACTGCGGAGCGGATACCCTCACCCATGATGCAGCCGGCACAACTCCCCAAGCAGCCCAATATCGTGTTGATCGCCACCAACACGAACTACGACCTCGCCACGCTCAGGATCATGCTGGCCCGCCACGGGCTGGAGGTCGAGCTGGTCCGGCGCGGCGACGAAGCGCTGGCGCTGGCCGCCGGCGGCCACGTCGCACTGGCCTTGCTCGACGTGGCGCTGGCCGGCAGCGCGCGGCTCGAGCTGTGCCTGCGCATGCGCGCCGCCTGCGGCGGAACGCTGCCGGTGTTCCTGCTGTCCGGCAGCCCCAGTCCCGACGAACGCGAACGGGCCCGCGAAGCCGGCGTCAGCACCTACCTGCCGCTGTCGCTGCCCACCGAGGACATCGCCGAGCGCGTGCTGCTGGAGCTGAAGGCGATCGCGCCGGCGCCGCCGGCGGCCGGCATGCCGACCATGGCAACGCTGGAGGTCAATTACCACACCATGCTGTCCGGCTCGCCGGACGCCATCCTGCTGCTGCAGCGCGGCAGCAACCGCATCCTGGACGTCAACCGCCAGACCCGCATCCTGTTCGGCACCACCGAGACCGAACTGCTGCAGACCACCCTGCCCTCGCTGTGCCCGCCGCTTCAGCCGGACGGCCGCAGCTCGGCCGAGGCCTTCGCCGGCTATGTCGACCGGGTGATGGCGGGCGGCGTGCAGGTGTTCGAGCTGACGGTGCTGCACAGCTCCGGCCGCCAGGTCGCCTGCGAGCTGCGCATGGTGCCGCTGAACACGCCCGAACACCGCCTGATGCACGTGCGCATCGTCGACATCAGCAGCCGCAAGCTGGCCGAGCAACTACGCGACGGCAAGAACCAGGTGCTGGAAATGATCGCGCGCGGCGCGCCGCTGGCCGACACGCTGGAACGCCTGACCTTGCTGATCGAATCGCAGGCGCCGCCGGTGCTGTGCACGGTGATGCTGCTGGCGCCGGACGGCGTCACGCTGCAGACCGCCGCCGGCCCCAGCATGCCGGCCGACTACCTGGCCGCCATCCAGGGCCTGGCTGCCGGCCCGGTGGCGGGCTCCTGCGGCACCGCCGTCCACCGCAAGCAAACCGTGGTGGTCAGCGACACCTTCAACGATCCGCTGTGGGCGCCGTACAAGGAGCTCGCCGTGCACTACGGCCTGCGCGCCTGCTGGGCCATGCCCATCCTGCTCGACCCCGGCACGGTGCTGGGCAGCTTTGCCATGTACTACCGCGAGCCGCGCAGCCCGACCGAGGACGACCGCCAGCTGATCAAGGCCGCCAGCCACCTGGCCGGCATCGCCATCGCCAGCACCCGGCGCGAGGCCGAACTGCTGCGCCACCGCGAACACCTGGAGGAGCTGGTGCAGGCCCGCACCGCCGAGCTGCTGCGCGCCAAGGAGGAAGCCGAGCACGTCAACGAGGAACTGACCACCGCGCTGAACAACCTCAGCCTGACGCAGGAGGAGCTGGTGCGGCGCGACAAGCTGGCGGCGCTGGGCGCGCTGGTGGCGGGCGTGGCCCACGAGCTGAACACGCCGATCAGCAACTGCCTGACCATGGCCGGCAGCATGAGCGAGCGCACGGCCGAGCTCCAGCACAACCTGGAGAGCGGGCTGCGGCGCTCGGTGCTGGTCAACTATCTGCAGCAGGCGGCCGATGCCGATGCCGTGGTGCTGCGCAACCTGAACCGCGCCGCCGCGCTGGTGTCCAGCTTCCGCAGCATCGCGGTCGACAGCGCCAGCTCGCAGCGCAGCCGCTTCGTGCTGGGCGACCTGGTGGCGCAGCTGCTGCAGTCGACCCAGCCCGCGCTCCACCAGCGCGACCTGACGCTGGTCGAACACATCGAACACTGGCTGGAGCTCGACAGCTACGCCGGCCCGCTGGCCCAGGCGCTGGAAAACCTGATCGACAACTGCGTCACACACGCCTTCAACGGCCGCACGCAGGGCACCATCACGATCCAGGCTTACCAGGCCGACAACGGTGAGATCGCCATTTCAGTCGCCGACGACGGCGAGGGCATCCCGAGCGCCAATCTGCCGCGCATCTACGATCCCTTCTTCACCACCCGGCTCGGCGCCGGCGGCTCCGGCCTGGGGCTGTACATTACGCACAACATCGTCACCGGCGTGCTGGGCGGGCGCATCGACGTCGACAGCCAGCCTGGCGCCGGCACCACCTTCACCATGCGCCTGCCGCGGGTGGCCCCGCGTTGAGCCGGACTCAACAATTTTCCTTCGCGCAATTATTGCAGCCGTATAATAGCTTGCATCAGACCGGCAAATAGCCGGCGCCTAGTGGAGAATCCAGTCCCGTGCCCCACCGTCCTGCCCAGCCTGCGAAGATGGAAATGGCGACCCTGCGTTGCGAATTCAGCGACGCCGCGGCCGAACGGGCGTTCCTGCGCCATCACCTGGCCATGACGCAGGCGCAGCTGCGCGTGACCTTTGTGTTCTGCTCGCTGTTCTACCTGTGCTTTACGGTCACCGACGTCGTCTGGCTGGGCTACAGCCCGCGCACGGCGGTGCTGGCCTGCGCGCGCCTGCTGGTGGCAGCCACCGCGCTGGCCAGCCTGGTGCTGCTGCGGCGCCAGCCCGCTTCCATCCCCGTCACGCGCGCCGTGGCCAGCGTGGTCGAAACGGCGGGCGCGGCCGGATTCCTGCTGATCGCCGCGCTGCGGCCGGGCGAGTTTTCGCTGCACGCGATCTCGATGTCCATCATCGTCATTGTGATCTACATCTACATTCCAAACCGCCTGCTGTACGCGGCCGCGATCACGGCGCCGGCCACGCTGGGCTTCATCGTGCTGGCCCAGCAGCTGGGCGATTTGCGCCGGGTCGAGCTGGCCACGATGGCCGCCTTGCTGACGCTCACCAATGTGTTCGGCTACGTGGCCGCACGCCGCTACCAGCTGCTGCTGCGCGACGAATACAACGCGCAGACGGTGCTGAAAAACCTGTCGGTGCGCGATCCGCTGACCGGCTGCTACAACCGGCGCCACCTGCACGAACAGCTGCTGGAGACGGAAATCTCGCGGGCCCAGCGCTACCGGCTGAGCCTGACGGTCATCATGAGCGACCTGGACCACTTCAAGGTGGTCAACGACACCTACGGCCACAACGGCGGCGACGCCGTGCTGCAACGCTTCGGCGCCCTGCTGCAGGCGATGACGCGCGACAGCGTCGACAGCGTGGTGCGCTACGGCGGCGAGGAATTCCTGCTGATCCTGCCGGAGACCGACCTGGCCGGCGGCGAGCTGCTGGCCGAGCGCCTGCGCCACGCGCTGGCCGACACGCCGGTCGCCTACCAGGACCAGCAGATCCACATCACCGCCAGCTTCGGCGTGGCCAGCATCGACTTCGCCACCTCCACGCACGACGCCCACCTCAACATGATCGCCGCCGCCGACGAATTGCTGTACGCTGCCAAAAACAGCGGACGCAACCGCGTCTGTTCCCGACAACTGGTATAAAACATGACCTACATCAAACGATACGCGCTGGCCGCCGCCATGCTGGGCTTGTGCTGCACCAGCCTCAACGCCGGACCGGCGCCGTGGTACAAGTGGCGCAGCAAGATCGACAACTACCTCAGCTGCTCGCAGACGCCGCTGGGGCCGGGCTGGGAAAAGGACTCCGGCCCCTATAAAGATAGCCGTTGCGAAAAGTTGGTTCTTGCTAAATAATGGGGTCGCAATAACAGGGGGAACCCCGGGGCATTACTGGCTACATTTCATCATCTTGAGGAGACTGTATGTTTACAAATCCCGAACAATTTGCCAACGCCACCAAAGCACTGTTTGAATTTCAGCTCGAAACCTTCAATAGCCTGACCAGCAAAGCCGTGCAAGGCGTCGAACAAGTCGTCGCCCTGAACATGGCCACCGCCAAAACCCAGCTGGAAGACGGCCTCGCCACCGGCAAGGAACTCAGCCAGAGCACCGATCCCAAGGCCGCCATGTCGCTGGCCGCCGCCAAGATGCAACCGGGCGTGGCCGGCGCCGCCGCCTACAACCAGCAGCTGGGCAGCATCATCGCCGAGATCCGCGAAGAATTCACCCGCGCCGCCGATGCCCACATGACCGAAGCCAAGAGCACGCTCAGCGCGCTGATCTACGACGTCACCAAGAACGTGCGTCCCGGCTCGGAGAACGCGGTGCAGATCGTCAAGACCGCGATCGACAACGCCTTCAGCGGCTACGAGCAGGTGACCAAGGCCACCAAGCAGGCGGTCGAAGCGGTGGAAACGCAGATCGCCAAGGCCAGCGCCCTGGTCGAGCAAAACACCGTCAAACCGGCCAAGGCCGCGAAGAAATAGCCGCTTCCCCACTCCGCACCAGCCAGGCCCGCGCGCCTTCATGCCGTTCAGTCAAGGGTGGTCGTTCCCGCGAAAGCGGGAACCCATGCGGAGCTTGTCTCGCAGGCGACGTATGGATTCCCGCTTTCGCGGGAATGACAGCGGGCGATTTAAGCTTAACTGAACGGCATCACCGCGCGCCTGGCTTTTTATTTTGCTGGGCGCGCGCTGCCAAATACGATACACTGTACATAAACACAGTTATCGCGGCAGCTTATTCCGGCAATGATTAAAGTTCTAGAAAATCCCTTTTACTACCTGGATAACTTCCATCAGGTGCTGACGTGGATAGGCGACCGCTACGACGACTTGCTGACCGCCGAGGAACGCAGCTTCCTGGCCGCCTTCCCCGCCTTGCCGCAAGCCTCGCGCGCGCTGTTCGTGCGCATGGTGATGCGCAAGGGGACGGTGTTCCGCGCCAGCAAACTGGCGTATGCGGAGATCGGCAGCACGCATGAGGCCGCCCGTCCGCTGGCCGCGCTGGGCCTGATCGAGGAAGACCCCGCGCTGGACCTGGACCAGCTGTTCGAGCTGCTGCAAAAACCCGAGATCGGCCAGATCTTCCAGCTGGCGCCGCACCTGCGCCAGCTGCGCAAGGCCGAGCAGCTGGAGGCATTGCGCGCGCAGTACGAAGGCGAGCACCGCTACTCCAACTGGCACCAGGACTCCGGCGACCACTGCTACCGCAACCTGACGCAGGAACTGTGCGACCGTCTGCGCCTCATCTTCTTCGGCAACTACCACCAGGACTGGACCGAATTCGTGCTGTCCGACCTCGGCATCTACCAATACGAAAAGGTGGACTTCTCGCCGGCCGCGCGTGGCTTCCGCAGCCGCCGCGACATCGACGACTTCCTGGCGCTGCACCGCTGCCACGAGCGCTTTGTCGACGGCGAGGCGCCGGCCGACGTGATCCGCGACCTGCCGCCCTGCCCGGCCGATAACGAATGGCTGCGCAGCCGCCGCGACAAGCTGACCTTCCAGATCGGCCAGCACCTCGAAAAGCTGGGCGACTGGCCGGCCGCGCACGCGCTGTACATCGGCTGCAACTACCCCGGCGCCCGCGCGCGCGCCGTGCGCGTGCTGGAAAAGAACGAGCAGCCGCGCGCCGCCTTCGAGCTGCTGCAAGCCGCGCTGCAGGCGCCCGAGAGCGAGGCCGAACGCCAGCAGCTGCTGCGCATGCAGCCGCGCCTGGCGCGCAAGCTGGGCCACGCCAAGCCGGCGCCGCTCGCGCCCGCACAGGCGCTGCGCATCGACCTCAGCCTGCCGCCGCCGCAGGAAGCCAACCACGTCGAGTTCGTCGTGCGCGACCACCTGACGCGCGACGAAGCGCCGGTCTACTACGTCGAGAACGCGCTGATCAATTCGCTGTTCGGCCTGCTGTGCTGGGACGCCGTGTTCAGCCCGATTCCGGGCGCCTTCTTCCACCCCTACCATCGCGGCCCAGCCGACCTGCACAGCGCCGATTTCCAGCGCCGCCGCGCGCAGCAGTTCGGCGCCGCGCTGGCGCAGCTGGACGGCGACCAATACCGCGCCACGATACGCGCCAACTTCGCCGCCAAGGCCGGCATCCAGTCGCCCTTTGTGTACTGGGAGGCGCTGGACCCGGCGCTGCTCGACCTGGCGCTGGACTGCATCCCGGCGCTGCACCTGAAGCGCGCCTTCGAGCGCATCCTGGCCGACATCAAGGCCAACCGCAGCGGCTTCCCCGACCTGATCCAGTTCTGGCCGGCCGAGCGCCGCTACAACATGATCGAAGTAAAAGGCCCCGGCGACCGCCTGCAGGACAACCAGCTGCGCTGGATCGATTACTGCGCCACGCACGATATGCCGATCTCGGTCTGCTACCTGCAATGGGCGGCATGAGCGCGCCACGCTACACCATCGCCGTGCGCGCGCTGTGCGAGTTCACCGCCAAGACCGGCGACCTCGACCTGCGCTTCACGCCCTCGCCCACGGCGCAGGAAGGCATCGCCGGCCACGCCGTCGTGACGGCACGGCGCGGCGACGATTACCAGACCGAGGTGGCGCTGTGCGGGGATTTCGGCCCGCTGCACGTGCGCGGCCGTGCCGATGGCTACGACAGCCGCGCCCAACGCCTGGAGGAAATCAAGACCTATCGCGGCGACCTGAAGAAGATGCCGGACAACCAGCGCCAGCTGCACTGGGCGCAGGTCAGGATCTACGGCCACCTGCTGTGCGTCGACCAGAAACTGGACAAGATCAAGCTGGCACTGGTCTACTTCGACATCGGCAGCCAGAAGGAAACCGTGCTGCAGGAAGAGCACACGGCGGCCGGCCTGCAAGCCTACTTCGAGCAGCAATGCACGCTGTTCCTGCAATGGGCGCAGCAGGAAATGGCGCACCGCACCGAACGCGACGCCCAGCTCAAGGCGATGCGCTTTCCGCATGCGGACTTCCGCCCCGGCCAGCGCCAGCTGGCCGAGGCGATGTACAAGGCCAGCAAGCGCGGCGTGTGCCTGCTGGCGCAGGCGCCGACCGGCATCGGCAAGACCGTCGGCAGCCTGTTCCCCATGCTCAAGGCCAGCGCCGAGCACGGCGTCGACAAGCTGTTCTTCCTGGCCGCGAAAACCTCGGGCCGGCAGATGGCGCTGGACGCGGTGGACGTGATCCGCACCGGCGCGCCGCTGCTGCCCTTGCGCACGCTGGAGATGGCATCCAAGGCCACCGCCTGCGTCAACCCGGACAAGGCCTGCCACGGCGACTCCTGCCCGCTGGCCAAGGGTTTCTACGACCGCCTGCCGGCCGCGCGCCAGGCCGCGCTGGACATCATGCTGCCGCCTGAGCCCGACGACGGCGCCGCCGCCCCCACCCTGCTCGCGCTGGACCGCGACACGCTGCGCGCGGTCGCGCTGGCGCACGACGTCTGCCCCTACTACCTGAGCAGCGAGATGGCGCGCTGGTGCGACATCGTCATCGGCGACTACAACTACTACTTCGACCTCAGCGCCATGCTGCACAGCCTGACGCTGCTGAACGACTGGAAGGTCAACGTGCTGGTGGACGAGGCGCACAACATGGTCTCGCGCGCGCGCAAGATGTATTCGGCCGACATGGAACACGCCGCGCTGCGCCTGCTGCGCAAGCTGGTTCCCGAGGAACTGAAGAAGCCGCTGGACCGCGTGCACCGCCAGTGGAACCAGCTGGAAAAAGACCAGCCCGCCGAGTACCAGTCCTACGCCGCGCTGCCGGAAAAATTCATGGGCGCGCTGCAAACGGCGGCCACCGCCATCGCCGACTACATGGCCGATCATCCTTCGTATGTCGACGCTGATCTGCAGGCCTTCTACTTCAACGCGCTGCTGTTCACGCGGCTGGCCGAGAGCTTCGGCGACCATGCGCTGTTCGATATCGAAAAATCCGAGGGCGCGCGCGCCAGCCATTCCAACTCCGTGCTCTGCCTGCGCAACATCGTGCCGGCGCCGTTCCTCAAGCCGCGCTTCGACAGCACCCACACCACGGCGCTGTTCTCGGCCACACTCAGTCCGTGGAACTACTTCGGCGACATGCTGGGCATGCCGGAGACCACCGCCTGGGTCGACGTGGAATCGCCGTTCGTGGCCGAGCAGCTGTCGGTGCAGGTGGCCGCGCACATCTCCACGCGCTACCAGCACCGCCAGCAATCGCTGCGCCCGATCGCCGAGCTGATGGGCGAGCAGTACCGCCGCCAGCCCGGCAACTACCTGGCCTTCTTCAGCAGCTTCGACTACATGGACAAGGCCGCCAACCTGTTCGCCGAGCGCTACCCCGAGGTGCCGGTGTGGCGCCAGTCGCGCCGCATGGACGAGGCGGAACGGGCGCAGTTCCTGGCCCGCTACACGCTCGACAGCGAGGGCATCGGCTTCGCGGTGCTGGGCGGCTCCTTCGGCGAGGGCGTCGACTTGCCCGGTGCACGCCTGATCGGCGCCTTTGTCGCCACGCTGGGCCTGCCGCAGATCAACCCGGTCAACGAGCAGATCCGCCAGCGCATGGACGCCATCTTCGGCGCCGGCTACGACTACACCTACACCTTCCCCGGCATGCAGAAGGTGGTGCAGGCGGCCGGCCGCGTGATCCGCACGCAATCGGACCGCGGCACCGTCTACCTGATCGACGACCGCTTCGGCCGTCCCGAAATACAGCAACTGATGCCGGCGTGGTGGCGCATCGACGTCGCGGACGCCGGCCAGCGGGCCGGGCACGGCGAATCGCCGGCGTCACGATGATAGCAATATGCAATCAACGGTGACTTGCATGTCTGTTATATTGCATTGAACGCCGCACTGCGCCCCACCCTCGCGCCCGCTTGCTGCAGTCTCCCGCTCACTCCGACTCCGTGGGCCTTCAGTTTCAGGAATGCCGACATGAGACCACGGGAAAACATGCGCCTGTCGAGGGCCATACAACAGGCCGTCGTCATCGACGCCACCAGGGGCGCGGCCTACGCCTGGGCTTATCTCACTGCGCTGGAAGTGCCCGACGCCACCATATTGCGGGTGCTCTCCAGCGCCCGCAAACGCCGCGATTCGGACCCGCTGCCGGAACGGCTGGCGACTACTGAATGACCGCGCGTATCTTCTGGTAGCCGCTGCGGCTGACCGGCACCCTGCTGCCGTCCTTGAGGATGGCGACATAACTGTCTTTGGTGGCCTGCTCGATGCGCTCGACGCAAGCGATGTTGACGATCCATGAACGGTGGATGCGCAGGAACTGCTGCGCGTCCAGCTGCTCTTCCAGCTCCGTCATGCGCTGGTTCTTCAGGTAGGACTTGCCTTCCGAGCGTATCTGCACGTAGTCGTCCTGCGCCTCGATGACGTCGATCTTGTCGCAGTTGATGACGTGAACCCTGGCGCCGTCGCGTATCAGCACGCGGCTCAGCGGCTTGTTGCGGCCTGCTGCCTCGCGCACCATGCTCGCCAGCGCGGCGTCCCCCTCCGGCTTGCCCAGATTGGCGCGCGCATGCGCCAGCGCCTGGTCGAAGCGCTGCTGGCTGAAAGGCTTGAGCAGGTAGTCGAGCGCATGGAACTCGAAGGCCTTGATCGCATACTGGTCGAAGGCGGTGGCGAAGATGTAGCGCGTTTTCGCGCCCGCCAGCTCGGCCACCTCGAAGCCGTCCAGCTTGGGCATCTGGATGTCCAGGAACACCAGGTCCGGCGCCAGCTCGGTGATCGCCTTGACCGCCTCGAAGCCGTTGGCGCATTCGGCCACCACCGCCACGTCCGGGTGCTCGGCCAGGTACTCGCGCACCACGCCGCGCGCCAGCATCTCGTCGTCGACGATAATCACACGCATGCTCTATTCTCCCTCTTCGCCTGTTTGCGCGGGCATTGCGATGTCCACGCCAAAGCTGTTTTCGTTACGTCCCCAGTGGATGCTGGCTTCGTGTTTGTAGGCGCCGGCCAGGCGCTGGCGCACATTGGTCAAGCCGATGCCGTGGCCTTCGCTGCGCACCGAGGCCATGTCGGCGTCGACCGGATTCTCCACGCGGATATGCAGCATCGAGCCGGCGCGCCGCGCCGCCACCCGTATCGTGCCGCCCTCCGGCATATTGCAGATGCCGTGCTTGACGGCGTTCTCCACCAGCGGCTGGATGATCATCGGCGGCACCAGGCAGGCGGCGGCGTCGTCGCCGACCTGCTCGTCCACCAGCAGGCGGGCGCCGAAGCGCACCTGCTCGATCGCCAGGAAGTGGCGTATCAGCCGCATCTCCTCGCCCAGGGTGACTTTTTTGTGCGCCTCCATGCCCAGGCTCTGGCGGAAGAAGCTGGCCAGTTCCAGCGTCATGCGGCGCGCCGCCTTCGGGTCCTGCGACGTCAGCGCGCTGATCGAATTGAGGCTGTTGAACAGGAAGTGCGGATCGATCTGCGTGCGCAGCATGCGCAGCTCGGCCTCCTGCGCCATCAGCAGCGATTCCAGTTCGCGCTGCTCGGCACTCTTGGCGCGCACGAATTCGATCACCAGGTAATGCACCGCCGCCGCGAAGCCGTACAGCAGGATGCCCAGGCCGACGATCAGCGCCGACAGCTGCGGGCTGAAGGCGATGCCGGCCCACGAGACATCCAGCGACAGGCAGGCGCCGTTCCAGGCGCGCCCCACCGCCAGCCACAGGAAGCCCGACACCACCGCCGCCGCCGTCAGCACCAGCGCGGTGGCGGCGGGCCGGCTGCCGCCCAGCGGATAGGCGCGGCACAGGTAGTAGGACGAATAGCCGGCCGCGAACGCGTACAACAGGTTCAGCGGAATCGCGAACATCATGGCGTTGGCGACCGGCGCGTCGTTCGCCAGCACCACCACGCCGCCCAGCGCGATCCCCAGGAACAGCCACACCAGCAGGTAGATGGTGATGCCGCGCCGGCTGGAGGAAATCTCCTGCATGCCTAGTTACGCACTTCCAGGCCGCCCATGATGGCGTAGCCGCGCACGATCAGGCGCTTGCCCGGCACGGCGGGAGGCACGGTCTTCTCCTCGAAGCCGCCCATGATGGGCGTACCTTGCAGGACCACGGTCCAGTCGATCGGCACCTTGATGGTGATCCCGCCGAACATCGAGAACACATTCAGCACGGCCTCGCCGTTGATCGAGCTTAGTCTTAGGTCCAGGTCGCAGCCGCCCATCACCGTGGTGATCTCGCCGCCGCGGAAGTCCGGCGACGTGATGCGGCGCTTGAAGCCGCCCATGACCGCCGTGATGTTGATGACGGCGTCGTCGCTGGTCGTGTCCAGCATGTCGCCACGCTGCTCGAACAGCCAGCGGCGGGACGGCGAACGGAACACCACCGACAGGCCGGCCGCGATCAGCAGCAAAGGCCACAGCGAGGGCCAGCTGATGGAAATGAGGCCGGTCTCCTTCAGCAGCATCATGCTGCCGACCAGTATCAGCGCGCCGCCGACGATGGCGCCGGATGGCGAGCGGGTTTGCACCACCTTCAGGATGCCGAAGAAGATCAGCGCGCTTGGCCACAGATGCAGTGTGAAATCCAGGTCCAGCCATCCGAGGTTATCGAGCAGGAAGATCATGCCGACCGCCACGACGAACAGGCCGACCGCCATCTGCGAGGCCGGATTCCGTTGACGCTTGTCTCTCGATCTGTCTCTCATTTCGGCTCCCTGGTCGCGGCGAAGATATTGTCCAGCAAAGGCCGCAGCAGCATGCCGATGCCGCAGGCCACCACCAGCGCCGGCCAGGTTTCGCCGAAGCCCCAGCCCCAGATGTGGTTGAACGATACGTACCACCAGCCGGCGAAGAAGATCTCCCACAGGCCGCTGAGCAAGTAGCGCGGCGTGGTCGGCGGGATGATCTTGGTGAGGCCGGAGATGACCAGCAGCCAGGGCCACCAGCGCCAGAAGTTCATCGGGTCGAAATCGAAGTCGATGATGCCCGCGCGGTCCAGCAGCAGCACGCAGCCGGCGATGATCAAGCCGGTGCCCCAGACGATTTGCTGGCGCCAGCGGTAGGCGGTGTAGATACTCATGTCAGTCCCCTAAGTCGGTATGGGTGTAACAATACCGGGGAACGGCTGGCGGGGAAACGGCTATTCGGCGAATGGCGGAAAAGGGACGGTGAACGGCGAAAATACGTCAGGAGCGGCCGTTGCCGACCTTGGATTCAAACATCTGCAAGCCCCAGCCCAGCTGGCGCCGGATCTCTTCCGGCGTGGGCGGCGGCTTGACTTCATGCGAGCGGCGCTCCAGGTAGGCGCGCACCAGGAACTTCGATGGATGAGTAGTCTGCGACATGATGGCCTCCCGGCGGCAATGTCCTGTTGGTGCCGATACTTGAGGCTACCGGCTCACCTGCTGCTGGTTATCCCAAGCACGCAAGGCCAGTGTAGCGCCGCACCGGAGGGGTATCTGTACGGCGCCGCACACTCGATGCTCAGAGCTTCTGCTGCAGGAACTCCAGGAAGCAGCTGATGCGCTGGGCCAGCTGCGTGTTGCGGTAGTAGACCGCGTGGATCTGCTGGCAGTAGCCGGTGTTGGCGTCTTCAAGAATGGGCACCAGGCGGCCCGCTGCGATGTCCGCACGCGTCATGAAGTCCGCCAGGCAGACTACGCCCTGGCCGGTCAGCGCCAGCTGGCGCAGCGTCTCGCCGCTGGAGGCGGAGATCGACGGCGTGATCGGCAGGCTGTTGCCGCCCGCGTGGCGCAGCGGCCAGTGGTTGCCCTGCTCGTACTGGGCGAAGCCAATCAGCGAATGGCGCGCCAGGTCCTGCGGCGTTTCCGGCGTGCCGTGGCGGAGCAGGTAGTCCGGGCTGGCCAGCACGTGCAGCGGGCTCGAAGTGAGCGCGCGCGCATGCAGTGTCGAATCGGTCAGCGTGCCGATGCGGATGGCGATATCGGTGCGGTGCTCGATCAAGTCGGTGATCTGGTCGTTGCTGCTCAACTCCAGCCTGATCTCCGGATACAGCGCGCGGAACTCGGCCATGTGCGGCACCACGCAATGCAGCATGAAGGGCGATGCGGCGTCCACGCACAGGCGGCCGGCCGGCTTCTGGCGGCGGATGCGGATGGTTTCCTCGGCCTCCTCCATGGCGCCTAGGATGGCGCGCGCGCGTTCGAGGAACAGCTGTCCCTCTTCGGTCAGTTCCATGCGGCGCGTGGTGCGCGTCAGCAGCGACGTCGCCAGCTTGTCCTCCAGCCGCGACAGCGCGCGGCTGACGCCGGACGTGGTCTGGCCAAGGTGGACCGAGGCGGCACTGAGGGTGCCGCTGTCGATCACGGTGATAAAGGTCTTCAGGTCGTCGGAATTAATATCCACTGGTGCTCTACTCTCGAAATCCAACAGTTGTACAGGTGCTTCACGCTACATACAGCAAGACCGCGCCGAAATGGCAGGCGCTGCCACCCAGCACAAACAAGTGCCAGACGCCGTGGCCGTAGCGCCATTTGTGGTCGGTGACAAAGAAGGCGATGCCCACCGTGTACACCAGGCCACCGGCCGCCAGCCAGCCGAACCCGCGCCAACCCAGCGCGTCGATCAGCGGGCTGGCGCCGATCACGCCCACCCATCCCATCGCCACGTAAATGAGCAGCGACAGGACGCGCGCGCCCTTGGCAAACCAGATCTCCTGCAAAATGCCGATCACCGCCAGGCCCCAGACCACGCCGAATAGCGACCAGCCCCACGGTCCGCGCAGGCTGACCAGTGTGAACGGCGTGTAGCTGCCGGCGATCAGCAGGTAGATGGCGCAGTAGTCCATCTGCCGCAGCACGTCCTTGGCGCGGCCGCGCAGGCTGTGGTACAGCGTCGACGTCAGGTATAAGCCCAGCAGCGTGGCGGCATAGATGCTGAAGCTGACCACTTTCCAGGCGTCGCCGGTGCGCGCGGCCAGCACAATCAGCAAGGTGCCGCCGATTGCCGCGAGCGCGGCGCCCACGGTGTGAGTGATGCTGTTGAAGCGCTCTCCGTAATACATATGTGTTTCCAATACAGTGAGGCAGCGGCGGAAGGCTGCGGCCTCGGGCATTGTATAGCGCATTTCATAACGGTGTTGCTGGTTTCAAGCGCAGCCCCACGCCACGCCACTTTGCGGCCCGTCCGGCACGACCGTACACAATTGGCAATTAGCAAAAACTTAATCATAACATATAGAGAATTAATATAAAGCAATGTTACAAATTTTTTGACAACAGATTGATAACAGATTGACTGGCATGCGACATGTGTCGCATAATCGTCCCAACTGTCGCAGAGAGGCCTGACCATGTCCACACCCACTCCCATTCCGTCCGTCAGCGAGCTGACGTTGTTAAAAGCACTATGGAAACAGCAGCCGCTGAGCGCGCGCGAGCTGCATGACGCCGTCGCCGAAGAACTGGGCTGGTCGTTCTCGTCCACCCGCAAGACGCTGGACCGCATGCTCGACAAGCAGATGCTGGCCCAGCACACGGCGCACGGCGTCAACGTCTACAGCGCGCGCTTGGAAAAGGTCGGCACGCTGGCGGCCTTCGCCCACGATTTCGGCACCCGTGTGATGGAGATGGCGGCGCCGCTGCCCGTCACCATGTTCACCGGCAGCAAACTGGTCGACCGGGATGAACTGGCGCAGCTGGAGCAGATGCTGCAGGACTGGCCATCCGACGAGGCAAACAAGCCATGATGCTGGCCTATGTGATGCTGTTCAAATGGATGCTGGCCAGCGTGGGTTGCGTGCTGGCCGGTGCGCTGGTGTGGGCACTGCTATCGGCGGCGCTGCGCTACTGGCCGGCGCTATTGCCGCGGCGTGCGGTATGGCTGGCGGCGCAAGCCGTGACAGTCGGCGCCGCGCTGCTGGCACTGCTGCCGCACAGCGCGCACAACAACCTGGCGCCGACGATGACGCTGAGCGCGGCCGAATCGTCGACCCTGCGGGCCGTCAGCCTGCCAGGCAGCACCGCCGCCGCAGCGGTGGCGCCGGACGCCGCCGCCGGCGACATCGATCCGCCCTCCCTCACCCTGCTGCTGCCCGCGCTGTGGGCGCTGGTGTACGCCGCCGGCCTGGCGTGGATGCTGGCGCGCTGGCTGCGCGCGCGGCGCGTCTGGCGCGGCTTGCTGGCCGCCTCGCAGCGCCTGTCGCCACAGGATCTGCTGGCGCACGGCGCCTTCGACCGCGCCCAATTGGCGGACATCGCCCGTCATCGCCTGGCCGTGATGGAAACCGACGCCGCCATTTCGCCGATGCTGGTCGGCGTGCGGCGCCCGATGCTGCTGCTGCCGCGCCACCTGCGCGGCTTCAGCACCGAACAGCAGCACATGATCATCGCCCACGAACTGCAGCACTGGCGGGCACGCGATCCGCTGTGCCTGGGCGTGGCGGCCTTGCTGCAGACGGTGTTCTGGTTCAATCCGGCGCTGCGCTGGATGAACGCGAAACTGGAATGGGCGCTGGAGCTGATCTGCGACCAGCGTGTACTGGCTGGCCGCCCGCAAGCCCAGCGCAAGCAATACGCCGCCGCCCTGCTGCTTCAATGGAAAGCCCAGACAGCCGCGATGCCGACCGGCGGCGTGGCCTTCGGCGGCATCGACGGTGCCACCGCCAGCGCGCGCATCCGCCAGATGCAGCAGGCGGCGCTGCCGGTGCTCAGCAGCGCGGTCGCCTGGAGCGTCGCCGCGCTGATGGCCGCCGTGCTAGCCGGCGGCGCCTTGCTGCAACCGGCGCTGGCGTTCAGCACCGGCCAGCAGCCATACGCTGTGCCAATACCGGCACCGGCCCTTGAGGCCACGCCTGAAGCGCAGGCCGCCGACGCAAACTGGCGCTACCCGCTCGACAAGATGCGCGTCACCGGCCTGTTCGGCGTGCGGCGCGCCGTGATGGCGACTCCACACAAAGGCATCGACATCGCCGCGCCGAGCGGCACGCCTGTACATGCGGTGGCGGGCGGCGTGGTCGTCAGCGCCGGTGAGCTGACCGAGAACACCAGCCGCTACGGCAAGACGGTGATCCTGCAGCACGGCGCGCAGCGCACCCTGTACGCACACCTGACCAGCATCGACGTCACCGCCGGCGCCACCGTCCAGGCCGGGCAGCAGATCGGCACCGTCGGCGAAACCGGTTTCGCCACCGGTCCGCACCTGCACTTCGAAGTCCGGCAAGGCGAAAACGTCATCAACCCGGCCACCAGACTGGCCAACCTGGACGCCTACACCACCAAGCGCGCCCTGCGCGTGCGCCAACAGCAGCAAGGCTACTAGCCCACGCCACCGATGCCCTCCAAGCCGCAGCCTCCATGCTGCGGCAAGGGGGAGTGTCGCCCGCGTTTTTGAAAACAAGGAAGAATATGCAGCTACATCATATCGCCGGCAGCCTGCTGCTGGTCGCCGCCAGCGCACATGCCACCGACAGCGAGCCGCCGCAAGTGAAGGTCAGCAGCCAGCGCGCCGACCAACGCCAGCGCGAGACCACCACCAGCATCGTCGTCAACCACGAGGACATCATGCGCCAGGGCGACCAGACGCTGGCCGACGTGCTCAAACGCCTGCCCGGCATCAGCATCACCGGCGTGCCGGGGCGCGGCGGCGCGATCAGCATGCGTGGCCTGGGCAACGGCTACACGCAGATCATGCTGAACGGCGAGCCTGTGGCGGCGGGCTTTTCGCTCGATTCGGTGGAGCCCGAGATGATCGAGCGGATCGAGATCATGCGCAGCGCCACGGCGGAATTCAGTAACCAGGCCGTCGCCGGCGCGATCAACATCATCCTCAAGAAGGCCGTCCGACGCGGCCAGCGCACGGTGAGCGCCAGCCTGGCGCACCACGACGGCGTCGACACGCCGGCGCTGTCGGCCACGCTGTCGGACCAGGACGCTGGCTATTCCTACAGCCTGGCCGCGACGCTGACGCGGAATCGCAGCGCGGCGACGTTCGCCGACCTGGAAGAAAACAGCAATGCGAACGGTGCCATCATCGAGCAGCGCCGCACGGCGAAGGCGGAATCCGGCCGCAACGACGCCCTCACCGTCACGCCGCGCCTGAACTGGAGCTTCGCCGGCGGCGATACGCTGACCTGGCTGGGCTTCGCCAATCTGCGGCGCGTCGACAAGGTGCACAGCGAGGACGAGACCGCGGTGCTGGGCCCGCACAGCCAGTATCCACGCAGCCTGAACCATTTCGCGGCCAACTTCAGCATGCTGCGCAGCGACCTGAATTGGACGCATCTCATGGAAAGCGGCGCCAAGCTGGAAACCAAACTAGGCCTGAACGACAACCGCCGCAACGGCGCCTTCGACTTCAACGGCATGGATGCCGACGGCAAGCCCGCCGGCCGCCACCACGTCGATTCCGGACCGTCGGAGACCAGCGTGACGGTCAGCGGCACCTATCGCCACCCGGTCGGCGAGCGCCACGCGATCGCGCTGGGTTGGGACGCCAGCCACGCCGTGCGCAACGAGGACCGCAGCGAAACCCTGTTCGACGCCAGCGGCGCGCTCACCGGCAGCAACAACGCCGACTACCGCGCCAACGTCAATCGCCTGGCCTTGTTCGCGCAGGACGAATGGCAGGTCACCGAGCGATATTCGCTGTACCTGGGCCTGCGCCATGAGAGCCTGTCCACCTCCAGCCGCGCCGAAGCCGCCAACGCGCCCGATGCGCTGGACTTGCGCTCGCAGGTGTGGAGCCCTTCGCTGCAATCGCGCTATCAGCTGCCGAACAAGGATGTGCTGCGGCTCGCGATCAGCCGTACGTACAAGGCGCCGTCCCTGGCGCAGCTGGTGCCGCGCCGCTACACCAACGACAACAACAATAACCAGACCAATCCCGACGAACAGGGCAATCCCGATCTGCGGCCGGAGCTGGCCTGGGGCATGGACGCGGCCTACGAGCACTATCTCGGCGCTGGCGCCCTGCTCAGCGCCAGCACCTATGTGCGGCGCATCCGCGATGTGACCTTGACCCGTTTGTTCCAGCAGGACGGCGAGTGGGTTGAGGCGCCCTTCAACAGCGGTAACGCCAGCGTGCGCGGGATCGAATTGGAAGCGAAGCTGCCGCTGTCGCCCCAGCTGGACTTGCGCGCCAACCTCGCGCGCAACTGGTCGCGGGTGGACAGCGTGCCGGGGCCGGACAACCGCCTGGAAAACCAGGTGCCGCTCACGGCCAACCTGGGCGGCGACTATCGCCTGCCCGGCGCGGCATGGACGTTCGGTGGGAACCTGAACTACCAGGCCGGCGGCCCGGTGCGACAATCGGCGCTGGTGCAAATGAACACCAGCCCGAAACGCGAACTGGACCTGTACGCGCAATGGAAGATGGATGCGAAGATGCAGTTGCGCATCTCGGCCAGCAACCTGCTACGCCAGCAGTCCAGCGAATCGCACGAATACGTCAATGAAGACGGCCGCCGCTACCGCATCTCGCAAACGCCGACCAGCGCCACGCTGCGCATCCTGCTGGAACATCAACTTTGAACGAACACTCACAACGCCGCGCTGCGGCGCCGATCAACTACCGTACGTTACGCGCAATGAAATAGACCGCGGCTGTCAGGGCGGAGCAGACCACGGTCATCCAGGAAATCAGTTTCCAGGTCTGCGCCTGCATGGCTTTATAGAATTCCACTTTTGAATCGGAAACCGAAGTCCTGACGGTTTCAATTTGTGCCTTGACCATTTCAAGATCCGCCTTCGTTGCATAGTGTTCAACAATGAAGGCCACCTGAACCTGCAATGTCGCGATGTCAACGCGCATCGCCTCATTGCTGGCCAATAAGGCCTGCACAGCTTTCTCTATCTTGGTGAGTTGATCATCCATGCGTCAATTCTTCACCTGTCGTGCACTACCGTCAACCGGCGTTCACGCACGATATGGTCTATATCAATTTCCATAGCCGCGAAGCCTGCTGTGGTATGGTTCGGTTTATGACGCAAGCACAAATTCAACCTTGGCAACAATCGTATAAACCGTATAAACGCTGCATGGTGCTGGGCGGGGGCGGTTTCCGTTTCGGCATATACATCGGCATGTACGCCGCGCTGCGGCAGGCGGGGCGCGCTCCCGATATGCTGCTGGCCAGCTGCGGCGGTGCGATCGCCGCCGCCATCATCCACAACCTGCCCGACCCGGACGCGCAACGCGCCTGGCTGTCGTCGCCGGAGATGTACCAGTTCTGGTGCAGCCTGAAATCCACCCAGCGCGCAGACCTGATGGGCAGCTTGATGCGCGCCGCCAAACGCAAGCTGTCCACCGCCAGGGCGCCGCTGATCCCCGACCTGTTCAGCGACTACCTGTTCGAGATTCCGCCGCAGCTGCCCTTCCCGCCCGCCACCGGCACACCCGACGTGGACGTGGCCATCATCGGCGGCAAGCTGCTGTTCGACGAATCGGCGGTAGGCCAGCCGCGCGCGGGACGCAAGCTGTTTGCGCAGACGGTGTTCTGCGGCGAACACGCCGCGGCGCTGCTGCAGAATATGCAGTCGCCGCTGAGCGACGCGCGCTGGGGCCAGCACGCGGTCGCGCACGAACTGCTGGTCGACGGCAGCGTGCCGCTGACCGACGCCGCCCGCATCTCCATCGCCGACATGATCTACTTCCGCTGCCAGCAGTATCGCGGCCAGGAATACATCGGCGGCGTGCTGGACCTGTTCCCGGTGGAGATCGCGCGCCGGCTGGGCGCGGAAGTCATCATGGAGTTCAAGGAAGCGTTCGACCAGGTGTTTGCGATTCCCGCCTGGCGCTCGGTGCTGGGCATCGACGGCAATGCGCGCCTGCGCTACGCCAACACCCACCTGGCCGACCTGCGCATCGATTCCTCGGATGTGTCGGTGGTGCTGGCCAAGCAGCAGCTACAGCAAAAGCTGGACTGGCGCCGCAACCGCATCGAGCTGGCGATGCCGCCGACCTACGACACCTTCGTCCAGCACATGAACGACCAGTGGCAGTATGGTTACGACCGCGCGCAAGAGGCGCTGGCGCATGCGCCGGGCAAGCACCCGGCGATCCGCCGCGCCACGCGCCACAGCAAGCCGCTGCGCAGCGTGTGATCAGTCGGAGGCCAGCACCTGGTGCAGCGATTGCACCGCCGCCGAGCCTTCGCCCACCGCCGCCGCCACCCGCTTGACCGAGCCGCTGCGCACATCGCCAACGGCGAAGATGCGCGGCCGGCTGGTCTCCAAGAAGTGCGGACCGCGCTCCAGCGACCACTCCGCCGCCGGCACCTGCGGGCCGGTCAGCACGAAATTCTTATCGTCCAGCGCCACGCAATCGCCCAGCCAGGCGGTGTTCGGCTCGGCGCCGAGGAACAGGAACAGATGGCGCGCCGGCGCGGTCTTCACCTCGCCGCCCGCCGTTTGCCAGCAGATGTGTTCCAGCTTGTCCTCGCCTTTCAGTTCGACGATCTGCTTGCGGGTGTGCAGCGTGATGTTGGGCGCGGCCTCGATGCGCTGGATCAGGTAGCGCGACATGCTGGCCGCCAGGCCGTCGGCGCGCACCACGATGTGCACGTGCTTCGCGTGCGCGGCCAGGAACACCGCCGCCTGGCCGGCCGAGTTGCCGCCGCCGACGATCACCACTTCCTCGTTTGCGCAGAACGTCGCTTCCATGAACGAGGCGCTGTAGTAGACGCCCCGGCCCTCATAGCGCTCCAGTCCCGGCAAGTCCGGCTTGCGGTAGCGGGCGCCGGTGGCGACCACGATGGAACGCGCGCGCAGCCGCTCGCCGCTGTCGATGGCGATCTCGAAATCCTGGCCTTCGCAATCGACCGAGGTGACGCGCACCGGCACCGCCACCTCGGCGCCGAACTTGCGCGCCTGCGACAGCCCGCGTCCCGCCAGCGCCTGGCCGGAGACGCCGGTCGGGAAGCCGAAATAGTTTTCGATCTTGGAGCTGGAACCGGCCTGGCCGCCGGGCGCCTTGGAGTCGAGCACCGCCACGCTCAGGCCTTCCGAGGCCGCGTACACGGCCGCCGCCAGTCCGGCCGGGCCGGCGCCGACCACCACCAGGTCGAAGGTGCGGCCGTCGATATTGTCGGGACTGAGGCCGATGCCGTCGGCCACCTGGCGCAGGGTCGGCTGGCGCAGCACCTGGCCGGCCGGCGTGACGACGACCGGGATGTCGGTTTCGGTGACGCCGAAGCGCTCCATCATCGCCGCCGTCTCGGCGTGCAGTTCGGTGTCGAAGTAGGCGGTGGGCTGGCCGTTACGGGTCAGGAAGTGGCGCAGGATCAGCGTCGCCTGCGAATGGCGGGCGCCGAACACCACCACGCCGCCGGTCTGGTCCTGCATATAGGCCACCCGCCGCAGGATGTAGGCGCGCATGATGGTCTCGCTCAGCGCCGCCTCGGAGATCACCAGCGTGCGCAGGGATTCCTCGCTGATGACGATCATCTCGCTGTCGACGGTGGCGCGGCCGCGGGCGAGGGCCGCGCGGCCGGCCAGCGTGCCCATCTCGCCGGTGAACATGCCGGGACCATGGGTGCTGAGGACGACCTTGCCGAGCGCCGAGGCGCGCTCGATCTCCAGCGCGCCGGTGATGATGACGTACATCGAAATGTGGCGGTCGCCCTGCTTGAACAGGATGTCGCCGGCCTTGAAGTGTTGCCGCTCGCCGTAGCGGCTGAGCAGCTCAAATTCCGCCGCGCTCAGCGTCGGCAGGATCTGGTGCAGGCGGTTGGCAATGTCGGTGGATGCGGCGATCGGAAACTCACCGACGCCTGCCGTGTTTTTTGCGTTTGTTGGTTCGATGCCCATGCGTGTCCTCGGTCAGATCCGCCCATGATAGCGCTAATCGCCGAGCACGGCAGGCCGGGGGCTATCGGCACAACTGGTTCCAGTTTTGCTCGAACTCGGACGGCGACACGTCCTGCGCCAGCAAGGTCAGGTCGCGCGCCACCGAGATGTAGCGCTGATAGCCGATGTAGGCGCCGAAGGCATCCTTGGCGTTGAACTCGCCGCAGGTGGCGCCGCCCTTGCCTACGACTTGGTTGCGGAACATCGCCGACGACGGTTCGCGCACCTTTTCCTTCACATATTTCTCGCCCAAACTGGTCAGCGTCGCGGCTTCTTCTTGCCGCTTTTCCGCCGCGCTCTTGCCGCAGGCGGCCAACACGGCCATCAGCGCCAGCACCGCGACCCCGCGCGTGGTGTTAGCATAAATCATAATATTTTCTCTTTTTTAATTTTCTTACAGCAATTATCTATCTCAGCATCATCTCACACCACCCCTAACGCGGCAACGGTACGCATTGTTGACAGCCCGGCGATTTGTTACCATCTCAAGCTTTATAGCCAGCTCAGGAGATCGCATGACCCATCCAATGCCCGCACGGTTCCTCAAGGCCATGTTTGCCTGTGCAATGTTACTTAGTGCCTATGCCGGGGCTGCGGAAAAAGCCGCCGCCCCGCTGGCCCATGTGACCATCCTGGCCACCGGCGGCACCATCGCAGGCAGCGGCGCCACCAGCACCACCACGGTCGGCTACACCGCCGCCACGGTAGGCGTCGAGCGTCTGATCCAGGCTGTGCCGGAACTGGCCAAGGTGGCCCAGGTCAAGGGTGAGCAGGTGTTCCAGATCGCCAGCGAAAACATGAGCAACGAGCATTGGCTGACCCTGGCCAAGCGCGTCAACACGCTGCTGGCCCAGCCTGACGTCGATGGCATCGTCATCACCCACGGCACCGACACGCTGGAAGAAACCGCCTACTTCCTGGACCTGGTGGTCAAGAGCAAGAAGCCGGTGGTGCTGGTCGGCGCCATGCGTCCGGGCACCGCGCTGTCGGCCGACGGCCCGATCAACCTGTACAACGCCGTGCTGCTGGCCGCCAGCCAGGAAGCCGTCGGCAAGGGCGTGCTGGTCGCGATGAACGACCAGATCCATGGCGCCCGCGACGTCACCAAGACCAACACCTCGACCCCGGACAGCTTCAAGACGCCGGAACTGGGCATGCTGGGCTACATCCAGGGCAACAAGCCTTACTTCTACCACGCGTCGACCCGCAAGCACACGGTCGACACCGAGTTTGACATCAGCAAGCTCGATGCGCTGCCGCAGGTCGACATCGTCTACGGTTACGCCAACGTCAGTCCGGTGGCGCTGAACGCGCTGGTGGCCGCTGGCGCCAAGGGCATCATCCACGCCGGCGTCGGCGACGGCAGCCTGGCAAGCAAGGTCGTGCCTTCGCTGACCGCGGCCCGCAAGCAAGGCGTGCTGATCGTGCGTGCGGCGCGCGTCGGCCAGGGCATCGTGGCCCGCAACGGCGAAGCCAACGACGACGAGCTGGACTTCGTGGTGGCCGATACGCTGAATGCGCAAAAGGCGCGCATCCTGCTGATGCTGGCACTGACCAAGACCAGCGACAGCAAGGAAATCCAGCGCATGTTCTACACCTACTGACCGGACTTGGGATAGCCTGGCCGCCGCATGTGGAACAGGCTGTCCCGGTTGATCTCGAAATAATCGGCCGGGCCGCCGCCACGCAAGATGGTCTGCGAGCCCGCCGTGTCGTACACGCCATCGCGCAGCAAGCGCTGCGCGATGTGCACGCCCACCACCTCCCCCATGATCAGCCAGCCGTCGGTCGGCGCGCCGGACGCGTCTTGCAGGCGGATGATCTGAGTGCATTTGCACTCGAAGGCCACCGGGCTCTCCGCCACGCGCGGCACCGCAACGATGGTCGACGGCGCCGGCGTCAGGCCGGCCAGCACGAACTCGTCCACTTCCGGCGGCGCCGGCGCGCAGCTGGCGTTCATCGCCTCGGCCAGGGGCCGCGTGGCCAGGTTCCATACGAATTCGCCGGTCTGCTCGATATTGCGCAGCGTATCCTTGCGGCCTTGGCTGGAAAAACCGATCAGCGGCGGCGTATAGTTGAACGCGTTGAAGAAACTGTAAGGCGCCAGGTTCAGGGCGCCGTCCGCGCCGCGCGAAGAGATCCAGCCAATCGGGCGCGGCCCAACGATGGCGTTGAAGGGATCGTGCGGCAGGCCATGGCCCAGCGCGGGTTGATAGAAGTAACGGTCTTCCATGGTGGCTCCAGATGACGCTGCCGCGCCGGTTGGGCATTTTCGCACAAGCCCCCGGCCCGACTACAGGTATGATAGCTAAATGAGGTTGCCCACGATATTTTTCATCGGCTTGCTGACGGCGGCGCCGGTCAGCGCCGACGAGCTGGTCTATGTCGTCTCCACCGGCAGCGCGATGCCAATGACGGACTTCCGCGACGGCGTCCTGGTGGGCGGCCTGCTCAAGGACTTCGGCGATGCGCTGGCGCGCGAGTTGCGCCTGACGCCGCGCTACCTGAGCGTGCCGCGCAAGCGCGTGGAGGTGCCGCTGGCCGGCGGACAGGCCGACATCCTGTGCGACCTGCGGCCGGAATGGCTGGACGGCAAAGACTGGCTGTGGTCGGAGGCCATCTTCACCAACAACGAGATCATCGCCACCCGCATCGATACCGCGGCCGTGCGCCGCGTGGGCGAGTTGCGCCGGCAGCGCATCGGCACCATCCTCGGCTACCGCTACGCCCCCCTGGAACAGCCGCTGGGCGGGGAATTCATCCGCGACGACACCGCCAGCGACGACCACAACCTGTCCAAGCTGTTGCGCAAGCGCTTTACCTACATGCTGACCAATTCCTTGTATTTCGATTATCAGCGCAAGGTGCACCCGGAAAGAGCCTTGCTGAATCCGGTGGCGTTCAAAGTGTCCGCCTTCGACACTTACTGCGCGCTGCCACAACGGGGCAAGCTGAGCTTGCCGGCGCTGGACAAGGCGATCCAGGCGCTGAAACGACGCGGAGAAATCCAGGCCATGCTCGATCGCTTCCGCCCTGACTGACGCAACAATTTATACAAATTATTGCTTGCATTCCAATCGTGCGCGCCTCAGGATAAGGGATACCCTTAGACTGATCCACCTATGCGCCTGGAATTACAATTCGTCCCGCTCAAGTCAGCGATCCCTGCCAAAGTGCTGCACGCCTACCGCCAGGACGCCAACTGGCCCTCGCAACCCGAATTGCCGCACGACCCGCGCGGCAAGGTTGTGTGGGTCAGCGTGGAAACAAACGGCAAGCAAATCGCCATCGCGCGGCTGGAGCTGGCCCCGCCTGAGTTCTGCGCCGTCAGCGAGGTCATCGTCCGCAGCAAATACCGGTCGCAGGGCGTGGGCCGCTGGTTCATGCAGCGCATCGAACAATATTGCAACAACTTCGGCATCCGCCGCCTGGTGCTGCAGGCAGCCAACGGCACCGAAAAATTCTACGAGTCCTTGTCCTTTCACACCGATCCCTATCTACCGATGTTGCTGAAAAAAGACGTCAATCCGCTGCTGCCGAAGATGCTCCTGGCACGATAACGCCGTCGCGCCGGGCTAGTGCGACTTGTCCGGCGGTGCCGATGCGGCCTCGGTCTTGGGCGGTAGCTTGAGCGGCGTGACGGCCACCGGGGCGACACCGTTTTCCTTCATGTCCAGCTTGTCAGCGGTCTTGGGCGTGACGTCGATGATGCGGCCGTCCACATACGGACCGCGGTCCTTGACCACGACCACATCGCTCTTGTTATTTTCCAGATTGGTGACTTTGGCGACCGTACCCACCGGCAACGTCTTGCTGGCGGCGGCATTGCTGTCGGGCTTCATGGGCTCCCCATTTGCCATTTTCTTGCCACGGAAACGGCGGCCATAGTAGGAGGCCTTGCCTTTGCGGGTTTTGCCGGAACGGTCGAGGTGATGGCCGGATGGCGAGACTTTCCCCACCTTTTGCTTTTCCGCATGAGCCTGCTTCGAGGGCGCCGCCTGCGGGTCTGCGGCTAACAACAGCCACAGCGCCGGTCCCAGCAGCAATGTGCGCAGCGTCTTCATAACGCGCATTGTAAGCCTTGCGGGCGGCGCACCGCGTCTCGTTGAACGTCGGGTTGTTAACAAATTCTGTGGATAAGGCTGTTAACAAGAGTCAAGCGCGACAGCCAAGTGTTTGTTTAGAAAGGGAAAAATATCGCTGCGTAAAATTGTCGCAGTAAAAGTTATCCACTGGTATTACACTGGGCGGGTTTGACTTCTCATTAACAAGGAATTCATGAAACCACGTCTTACTGCCCTTGCCCTCGCCCTGATACTGGGCGGCCTTTCCTGCCACGCCGGCGCCGCCGATGCCGGCGCCGCGCCGAAATACAGCCTGCGCGAACATTACACCAAGTACGAATTCCGCATCCCGATGCGCGACGGCGTGCGCCTGTTCACCGCCGTCTACGTGCCCAAGGACGCCGGCAAGAGCTACCCCTTCCTGGTCCAGCGCACGCCGTACAGCGCCGGCGTGCAGTCGGGCGGCGAACTGCACTACGGCGTGGATTTCTACCCTGAACACATCGGCCCCTCGCAGGACTTCGAGGACAGCGGCTACATCTTCGTCAAGCAGGACGTGCGCGGCCGCTACATGTCCGAGGGCAAGTGGGTCGAAATGACGCCGCACGTCAATCCCACGCGCGCCAAAGGCCAGGGCAACGAGAGCGAAGACATGCATGACACTGTCGAGTGGCTGCTGAAGAACGTCGCCAACAACAATGGCAAGGTCGGCATCCTGGGCACCTCCTACCCTGGCTTCTACACCTCGGCCAGCATCATCGATTCGCACCCGGCGATCAAGGCGGCGTCGCCGCAAGCGCCGGTGACCGACCTATTCATGAACGACGATTCCTATCATGGCGGCGCCTTCATGCTGGCGGCCAATTTCGATTTCTACTCGGCCTTTGTGGAGGCGGAAAACCCGACCCCGCTGCCAAAAACCTAGGACCATTTCGACTACGGCAGCGCCGACGGCTACGAGTTCTTCCTGTCGCACCTGACGCTGTCCAGCATCACCGGCACCCTGACGCCGAAACAACGCGCCCTGCTGCTGCCGACCATCGAACACTCGACCTACGACGAGTTCTGGAAAATCCGCAACATCGCGCCGCACCTGAAGAACATCAAGGCCGCCGTGCTGACCGTGGGCGGCTGGTACGATGCCGAAGACCTGCAGGGCCCGCTGACCACCTACAGCAGCATCAAGCACAACAATCCCGGCATCTACAGCGGCCTGGTGATGGGTCCATGGTCGCACGGCGCCTGGGGCCGTTCCGACGGCAAGAGCCTGGGCTACGTCAAATTCGATGCCAAGACCGGCGAACAGTTTCGCAGCAACATCCTCTATCCCTTCTTCGAGCAGCACCTGAAAGGCGTGGCGAACAAGAATGTGTCGGAAGTGTATGCGTTCGAGACCGGCAGCAATGTGTGGCGCAACTATGCAGCCTGGCCGCCCAAGCAAGCCCAGCCGCGCACCCTGTTCCTGGGCCCGAACGGCACGCTGAGCTGGAAACAGCCGGCCGCCGGCGAGGCCTACGACGAATATGTGGCCGATCCACGCAAGCCGGTGCCGTTCACGGCTTATCCGGCGCTGGGCGCCCCCAAGGAATACATGGTCGGCGACCAGCGCTTCGCCTCGTCGCGGCCGGACGTGTTGACCTACCGCAGCGAGGCGCTGGAAGAAGACGTCACCCTGGCCGGGCCGGTCAAACCCAGGCTGTTCGTTTCCACCACCGGCACCGATGCCGACTGGGTGGTCAAGCTGATTGACGTCTATCCGTCTGCTTATCCTGGCGCGGGCGAGGACGAGGAACACGGCCCGGACGTGCCGAAACCAAGCCTGGCGATGGCTGGTTACCAGCAACTGGTACGCGGCGATCCGCTGCGCGGCAAGTTCCGCAACAGCTTCGAGAAGCCAGAGCCGTTCACGCCTGGCAAGGTGGAGGCGGTCAATTACGCCATGAGCGACGTCAACCACACGTTCCGGCGCGGCCACCGCATCATGGTGCAGATCCAGAGCTCGTGGTTCCCGCTGGTGGACTTGAATCCGCAGACGTTTGTGGATATTCCAAAAGCCAAGCCAGAGGACTTCCAGAAGGCAACGCAACGCGTGTACCACGCGCCGGCCATGTATTCCGGCGTGGAAGTGCAGGTATTAGGCAAGTAAGGCGGGAATGGCTGCCGGTTGTTAACAAATTCTGTGGATAAGCTTGTTAACAAGCCAGGCAGCCATCGGCTAAGTAATTGTTTCAGATAGAGAAAATGGCGCTGCGCAAAATAGTCGCAGCGTCCAGTTATCCACCGCGCCGGCGTTCGAGCAATTCAAATATCCCCATCCCGGCCAGTATTGCCAGAACGAATATAATCGCCTTCGGCAAGCCCATACCCAGCCCGACCAATGCCGGCCCGGGACAAAATCCCGCAACTCCCCAGTCGGCGCCGAATAATATCGAACCAAATACCAGGCGACGGTCGATTTTAGTCGCGGCCGGCAGTTTAATTTCAGCCCCTAGCAATGTAGTCTTGCGGCGACCGATATAAGAAAAAGCAAGGAAGCCCACGACTATAGCGCCGCACATAACAAATATCAGCGATGGAGCGGGGAGAAAGCCGGGATATTCCACATACGCCATGTCCGCTGGTGCAACTGGATCCGTAGCGCGTTGTTCCCACGCCCACCAGCAAGCCCGCGACGATTAATACGCCATAATCTGCATCGATCTGCACATGCGGCCAGGCGTAAAACACGCCATAAACCAGAGGCGCCTATATCAGGCCGGCGACGAACGTAATACGCCACAGAATGTCGGCCGGCACGGGTGTAGCAGGCCGCCAATAATTCCGCTAATGCCGGCGATGCGGCCATTCAACAAAATCAGCAGCGCTGCCGCCGCGCCAATCAGCGCTCCGCCCAGCAACGCGGACTAGGGCGTGAAGTGCAGACTATCGATTACCATTCGGATCTCCCAGGGCTACACGCCAGAAAGCGGCGTGAACAAGCTAATAATTGGCACAATTCTACTCTCCCAACAAGGCAAGCGACTCCAGCCATGCGGCTTTCCACGGACGCAGATCCGGCTGGGTGGCAAACGCCTTCTTCAGATGCGACATCGGCACGCGATACACATCATTCAATCCCAGCGCCAACGTGACCGGATTCCACAAATGGGTATTTTTGCCGGCGCGGGAGTTTTTCCTCACCCTGGCGCCGTCATCGCCGAATATACCTATGCCACCGGCCAGGGCTTTCTCAAGATCCAGCTTGGCCATGCCGCCAAAGATACGAAGCACCTCTTCCTTCGTGATTCCTTTCAGAATCTCCTTCGGCGGCGGAGCAACGACTTCTTCTTTCGGATTCAATATATTGTCCAATAATTCGGCGATATCCCTTTGAAAGAAACGCAGCGCATCCAATGGCATGGTGATGCCTGGAGGTTTGAGCTTGAAAGAAATCCGGTCCGAATCCCGTGTCATGCGAATTAATACATCGCCGCTGCCGGCGATCAACCGCTGGGTATCTTCGATAAAGAATATCGGCGCCGGATATCGGGTAATCCCCTCGGCGAATAGTCCGGCATATTCTTCCGTATAGTCCAGCCATACATAAGGAGTTAAACCCGTTTCCAGCAAACGCGCCAGATTCCACGGCGTGCCAGTCTGCTCACATAGCCATGAACAGGTTTCTTCGGTAGTTGCATTATTCGGGGGTGTGCCGGATGTCATACTATTATGAATAAGAATTTGGCCTGCCCAGCAGGAATCGAACCTGCGACCCTCAGCTTAGAAGGCTGATGCTCTATCCAACTGAGCTATGGGCAGATATGTTCGCGGCAAGAATATGCTGCGGAAATGAAAAACGGGCTGTCTTTCGACAACCCGTTTTAAAAGTTCTTGGTCGGAGTACAAGGATTCGAACCTTGGACCCCCTGGTCCCAAACCAGGTGCGCTACCGGGCTGCGCCACACTCCGAAGACAGTATTCTAACGCTTGGCTCCCGCTACGTCAATGAAAGGCCAATAAATTATTACACTGCTGAAATTTTACGCAGCCAGCTGGGTTTCTACCTTGTCCGCGATACGGCGGGCCATCGACTGCGCATCGGCGGCGTTACGTGCTTCGACCATCACGCGTATCAAAGGTTCCGTGCCCGATGCGCGGATCAGCACACGGCCGCTGTCGCCCAGTTCGCGCTCGACCAACTCCTTTTCCGCGACCATGGCCGCGTTCTTGGTCCAGTCGAAGCCTGGCGAGACGCGCACGTTGACCAGCGCCTGCGGGAAGATCACCAGCTCGCCGGCGCACTGCTCCAGCGATTTGCCGGCCCGTTTCAACGCCGACAACACTTGCAGCGCCGAGATGATGCCGTCGCCGGTGGTGTGCTTGTCCAGGCACAGCAGGTGGCCGGAGCCCTCGCCGCCCAGCAACCAGCCCTTGTCCTTCATCACTTCCAGCACGTAGCGGTCGCCGACCTTGGCGCGCGCAAAGCCGATGCCCTTCTCCTTCAGCGCCACTTCGACCGCCATATTGGTCATCAGCGTGCCGACCGCGCCCGCCACCGGGCCGGTTGCCAGGCGATCCATGACCATCAGGTACAGCAGCTCGTCGCCGTTGTACAGGCGGCCGTTGGCGTCGCACATGATCAGGCGGTCGGCGTCGCCGTCCAGCGCGATGCCGAGGTCCGCACCGTGGGCGCGCACGGCGGCGGCCATGGCATCCGGCGCCGTGGCGCCGTGGCCCAGATTGATGTTGAAGCCATCCGGCTTGTTGCCGATGGCAATCACTTCGGCGCCCAGCTCGTGGAACACGTGCGGCGCGATGTTGTAGGCGGCGCCATGGGCGCAATCGACCACCAGCTTCAGGCCGCGCAGGTCCAGCTCGTTCGGGAAGGTGCTCTTGCAGAATTCGATGTAGCGGCCGTGGGCGTCGTCCAGGCGCTTGGCGCGGCCCAGTTTTTCCGACGGCACGCAGTCCATCGGCACGTCCAGCGCGGCCTCAATCTCCAGCTCGACCGAGTCCGGCAGCTTGGTGCCCTGGTGGGAGAAGAATTTGATGCCGTTGTCCTGGAACGGGTTGTGCGAAGCCGAAATCACCACGCCGGCCGACAGTCGCAGCGCGCGCGTCAGGTAAGCGATGGCCGGGGTCGGCATCGGGCCGGCCAGCATGACGTCCACGCCGGCGGCCGAGAAGCCGGCCTCCAGCGCCGCTTCCAGCATGTAACCGGAAATGCGGGTGTCCTTGCCGATCAGGACGGTCGGGCGCACTGCGCCGCTGCGGGCGCGCACCAGCACCTTGCCGGCCGCGTAACCGAGCCGCATGACGAAGTCCGGCGTAATCGGCGATACACCCACCAGGCCGCGGATGCCGTCGGTTCCAAAATATTTACGTGACATTGTGTGTTCTCTTATCATTGTAGGTTAGTTCCTGCCTGCCATACTTTTAGCGCATCCACCGTTTCCGCCACGTCGTGCACGCGCACGATCAGCGCGCCCTGCGCCACCGCCGCCAGCGCGCCGCCGACGCTGCCGGCCATGCGTTGCTCGACCGGCTTGCCGGTCACCGCGCCCACCATCGATTTGCGCGACAGGCCGGCCAGCAGCGGCACGTCCAGTTCGGCAATCAGCTGCCCGGTGGCTTTCAACAAGGCGTAATTATGCTCCACAGTTTTGCCAAATCCAAAACCTGGATCGATGCAGATTCGACGCGGATCAATGCCGGCAGCTGTCAGCGCTTCGATGCGCTCGCGCAGGAAGCCGATGACTTCGGCCACCACGTCGGTATAGCTGGGCGCCAGCTGCATATGCCGGGGATCGCTTTGCATGTGCATGATACACAAGCCGCAGTCGCTGTCGCTCACCGCATCGATGGCGCCGGGCGCACGGAAGCCGTTGATGTCGTTGATCATGTCGACGCCGGCGATGATAGCTTCGCGCATCACCTGCGGCTTATAAGTGTCGACCGAGATGGCCGGGCCGATGTCGCGCAGCGCGTACAGCACCGGCATCACGCGCTGCAGCTCCTGCTCCAGCGGCAGCGGCGGCGCGCCGGGGCGGCTGGATTCGCCGCCGACGTCGATGATGTCGACGCCATCCAGTATCATCTGCTCGGCATGCGAGATGGCGAACTCCAGCGACTGGTGCTGGCCGCCGTCGGAAAACGAATCGGGGGTGACGTTGAGGATGCCCATCACGCGGGCGCGGACGCGCTCGCCACGCCACGGATAGTTGAAACGGCCAAACTGTAAAGTAGATCGCATGTAAAACCGGAAGAAAAATAAAAAAAGGGCGAGGATCGCTCCCCACCCCTCTATCTTAGCGTTCAGCCACGTATCAGGCTGGTGCCGTCACGCTGGGCGACACACCCGAGCCACCGTCGCTGGGCGGATGCTTGCGGATGGTGACGCCGGCTTTCGGCGCGCGCGGCTCCAGGCCGGACATGATGTCGTTGATCTGGTCGGCATCAATGGTTTCCCATTCCAGCAGCGCCTTGGTCATCACTTCGACCTTGTCGCGGTTCTCTTCCAGCAGCGTCCGCGCCAGCTTGTATTGCGTATCGAGGATGCTGCGGATCTCGGCGTCGACCATTTGCTGGGTCGCCTCGGAAATCGTCTTCGACGCGCCGCCGAAGAAGCCGTCGTTCTGGCTGTCCTCGTAGACCATCACGCCCATGCTGTCGGACATGCCGAAGCGGGTCACCATCGAGCGGGCCAGCTTGGTGGCGCGCGAGAAGTCGTTCGAGGCGCCGGTCGACATCTGGCCGACAAAGATCTCTTCAGCGATGCGGCCGCCGAACAGGATGGAAATCTCTTCCAGCATCTTGTCCTTGTAGCCCGAAATATTATCGTGCTCTGGCAGCTGCCAGGTCAGGCCCAGTGCCCAGCCGCGCGGCATGATGGTTACTTTGTGGACCGGATCGGCCTTCGGCAACAGTTTGGCGACCACGGCGTGGCCAGACTCGTGATACGCGGTGTTGCGACGCTCTTCCTCGCGGATGATCATCGACTTGCGCTCGGGACCCATGAAGATCTTGTCCTTGGCATCCTCGAAATCGATCATGTCGACCAGACGCTTGCTGCGGCGTGCGGCAAACAGCGCGGCCTCGTTGACCAGGTTGGCCAGGTCGGCGCCCGAGAAGCCAGGCGTGCCGCGAGCCAGGATGTCGGCCTTGACGTCGGTGCCGATAGGCACTTTGCGCATGTGTACATTCAGGATCTGCTCGCGGCCGCGGATGTCCGGCAGGCCGACCGAGACCTGGCGGTCGAAACGGCCCGGACGCAGCAGCGCTTTGTCCAGCACGTCGGCGCGGTTGGTGGCAGCCACCACGATCACGCCGGACGATGCTTCGAAGCCGTCCATTTCCACCAGCAGCTGGTTCAGCGTCTGTTCGCGCTCGTCGTTACCGCCGCCCATGCCGGCGCCACGATGACGGCCGACCGCGTCGATCTCGTCGATGAAGATGATGCAAGGCGAATGCTTCTTGGCGTTCTCGAACATGTCGCGCACGCGGGACGCGCCCACGCCGACGAACATTTCAACGAAGTCCGAACCGGAGATCGAGAAGAACGGCACCTTGGCTTCGCCGGCAATGGCGCGCGCCAGCAGGGTTTTACCCGTGCCCGGCGGACCGACCATCAGCACGCCGCGTGGAATGCGGCCGCCCAGTTTCTGGAATTTGCTTGGGTCCTTGAGGAAGTCGACGATCTCGTTGACTTCCTCCTTCGCTTCGTCGCAACCGGCGACGTCGGCGAAGGTGACGGTGTTATTGGTTTCGTCCATCATGCGCGCCTTGGACTTGCCGAAGGAGAACGCCCCGCCCTTGCCGCCGCCCTGCATCTGACGCATGAAGAAAATCCACACGCCGATCAGCAACAGCATCGGGAACCAGGAAACGAAGATTTGTTGCAGGAACGACTGTTCCTCAGGCGGGCGCACGTCGAAGTGCACGCCGTTGTCGCGCAGGTCGCCGACCAGGCCACGGTCAAGGCCGGTGGCGGTGGCGCGCACCTTGGTGTCGTCGCTACGGGTGGCCGTGATGTTGACGCCTTCGATCACCACATCCTTGATACGCTTGGCCTTGACCTCATCCAGCAAATCGGAATAAGCGATGGGCTTGGCGCCAGCGGTCACGCCGTGGCTGTCAAACTGCTTGTACAGCATCAGCAGCAGCAGTACCACGACTACCCAGATGGCTGATTTGGAAAACATGTTATTCACGAAAACTCCTTGGATGCTGGACGCATCTTTTAACCGATAGCTAGAAACCCGATTTTACTCGCAATAAGCAGGCGGTGCCAGAAGCCCGCCTGCGCGTGCGGCCAAAATTCCAGCCGTAAAGCACATTATTTGACCAAAATACCGGTGCGATCAAGTCAAAACTGATTCACACTGTGTCGATGTGCGGCCCAAGGGCCAAATATCAAGGGCGTCCGAGGGGGAAATCGTCATTTTCCAGCGGCTGGGCCGACAGCATGCCATCGGTCGGGTTTTTCAGGCCGCGTCCCAGCAGGAAAATCTCGGAAGACTTGTCGCGGCTGGCTTTCGGCTTTTTCTGGATCACGGTTTTGAATTCGCGGCGGAATTTAAGCACGATATCGTTAAAACCCATGTCCTTAAAACATTTCACCAGCAGCGAGCCGGTGGGTTTCAAGTGCGCCTGCGAGAATTCAATTGCCAAATCGATCAGATGCTCCATGCGCGCGGCGTCCGAATCGGGAATACCCGACAGATTCGGCGCCATGTCCGATAACACCAAATCAACTTTTTGACCTTTAACATGATCTTCCAGCATCTGCAGCACGTCGGGCTCGCGGAAATCGCCCTGGATGAAGTGGAAGTCGGCGATGGGCTCCATCGGCAGCAGGTCGAGGCCGATCAACGTGCCGTTGATGCCCCCGCCCTCCTTGCCGGCCAGCTTGCGGCGCGCGTATTGCCCCCAGCTGCCGGGCGTGCAGCCGAGGTCGACGATGACCTGGCCGGGCTTGATCAGGTGCTCGTCCTCGTCGATCTCCTTGAGCTTGAAAGCGGCGCGGGCGCGGTAGCCCTCTTTCTGCGCCAATTTCACGTAAGGGTCGTTAATATGGTCGTGCAACCAGTTTTTGTTTAATTTCTTCTTCTTCATTCGCGTAGAATACTGCCTTTAAGGGAACCACTAAAAATATATTATGCAAAAACTTACACCTGTTGAGCGCAGCGCTCTGCGCGCCGAAGCGCATGGCCTCAAGCCTATCGTCATGATCGGCGAGGCTGGCCTGACAGCCAACGTCCTCAAGGAAATTGCGCTGGGCCTGGACTCCCACGGCCTAATCAAGGTCCGCGTGTTCGGCGACGACCGCGAAGCCCGCGCCGCCATGTACGACACCATCTGCGAACAGCTCGATGCTGCGCCGGTGCAACACATCGGCAAGCTGCTGGTGCTGTACCGTCCGAAGGTGGAAACGGAAAAAGCCCGTTCGACCTCCGGCAAGGGCCTGCGCGAAGTCACCATCGTCAAGCCTAGCCCAAGCGGCACCAAGCGTCCGTCGGTGACCAAGGTACTGCTCAAGGGGAATGAACGCGTGACGCAAGGCGGCAATATCAAACGCGCCAAGCCACTGCAGAAGTCGACCAAGAAGAGCGCGCTGGGCTCGAAATAACGGTCCTGGCGGCACCGTTGTACCCCGCACACCAATGATCAGGGTCGGACCCCGTACGGGGTCCGACCCTTTTGTCTTAGGGTTACTGTTTGACCACCAGCCACGCGGCCAGCAAGCTCTGCACCAGGTAGATGCTGCTGGAAATACCGTGCAATACGCCGAACTCATTCTGAGCGGCACCATCCATCACCCCGCCCGGCCCCGCCGCGGCACGCAAGGCGGCCATCATCGGTTGCAGGCCGAAGTGCGACACCAGCGTGCAGGCCAGCATCGTCGAAACAATGAACAACAGCACGCGGCGCGTCTTGGCGGCCGAGTTGGCTGCCGAACCGGCGAAGATCCCGCCCGTCTCCGCGCCCTTGCTGACCCACAACAGCACCAGCATCACCAGCGCACAGGCGATCGACAGCCAGGCCTGGTTCTTGAACAGGCTGGCGGCGATGGTGCCGGCCAGCACGCGGTCGCTCAGCGTGGCGAACAGCGTCGGCGCGGCCAGATAGCCGACCGCCCACAAACTGCCCGCCCACAGCGTTGCGACCAGCAAACGTGTACGCGCGAGCAGCATCAGATGTAACGCACTTCCAGGATTTCGTATTCGCGCGGGCCGGACGGCGCCTGCACTTCCACCACGTCGCCGGCCGACTTGCCGATCAGCGCGCGGGCGATCGGCGAGGTCACCGACACCTTGCTCAGTTTCAGGTCCGCTTCGTCCAGGCCGACGATCTGGTAGGTCACTTTCGCGCCCGAATCCAGGTCTTCCAGGTCCACGGTCGAGGCGAACACCACGCGGCCATCGGCGTCCAGCGTGGTCGGGTCGATGATCTGTGCTGCGCTCAGCTTACCTTCCAGTTCCGCGATGCGGCCTTCGACGAACGCCTGGCGCTCCTTGGCGGCATCGTACTCGGCGTTTTCCGACAGGTCACCATGCGAACGCGCTTCAGCAATCGCGTCGATCACGATACGGCGTTCTTTGGTCTTCAACTGGTGCAACTCTTCTTTCAGGAGCTCTGCGCCGAACTTGGTAAGTGGAACTGAAGTCATGTTTATATTTACTCTGTTGTTACAATGGAAAACCACAGAGGCCACGCCAACCTGCAGCGCGAGCTCTGTGGTTAAAAGGTACTGTTTTTCGTCACCGGGGCGACGAAAGAACCTTAGTGTAAGGTTTTATGCAGCCCTTGTAAATCGTACACTTGCAACTCGTCCAAATGACGGATGCCTTCGACCGCCGCTTCCGCGCCGGCGATGGTGGTATAGGTGGTCACGCGCGAGGCCAGCGACGAGGTGCGGATCGCACGCGAGTCGGTGATGGCGCTGCGCTTCTCTTCCACCGTGTTGATCACCAGGACGATCTCGTGGTTCTTGATCATGTCGACCACGTGCGGACGGCCCTCGACCACCTTGTTCACCGGCGTGACCGGAATGCCGGCCGCCGCGATGACGGCAGCGGTGCCTTTGGTCGCCACCAGCGTGAAGCCGATGTCCACCAGGTCACGCGCCACTTTCACGGCGCGCGGCTTGTCCGACGATTTCACCGACAGGAACACCTTGCCCGACTTCGGCAGCTTGATGCCCGCGCCCATCTGCGACTTGACGAAGGCTTCGCCGAAGGTCTTGCCGACGCCCATGACTTCACCGGTCGATTTCATCTCAGGTCCGAGGATGGTGTCGACGCCCGGGAATTTCACGAACGGGAACACGGCCTCCTTGACGCTGAAGTAAGGCGGCACGACTTCCTTGGTGATGCCCTGCTGCGCCAGGGTCTGGCCGACCATGCAGCGCGCGGCGATCTTGGCCAGCTGCAGGCCGGTGGCCTTGGACACGAACGGCACGGTGCGCGATGCGCGCGGGTTCACTTCCAGCACGTAGACCACGTCGCGCAATTCGCCGTCGCGTTCCTGCTTCTGGATCGCGAACTGCACGTTCATCAGACCGACCACGTTCAGGCCCTTGGCCATCAGCGAGGTCTGACGCTTCAGTTCATCGATGGTGTCCTGCGCCAGCGAGTAAGGCGGCAGCGAGCAGGCCGAGTCGCCCGAGTGCACGCCGGCTTGTTCGATGTGTTCCATCACGCCGCCGATGAAGGTGGTTTCGCCGTCGGAGATGCAATCGACGTCGCACTCGATGGCGTCGTTCAGGAAGCGGTCCAGCAGCACCGGCGAATCGTGCGATACCTTGACCGCTTCGCGCATGTAGCGCTCCAGGTCGCGCTGCTCGTGGACGATTTCCATCGCGCGGCCGCCCAGCACGTAGGAAGGACGGACCACCAGCGGGTAGCCGATTTCCTGCGCCAGCGCCAGGGCGTCGGCTTCGGTGCGCGCGGTGCGGTTAGGCGGCTGGCGCAGGCCCAGCGTGTGCAGCATCTGCTGGAAACGCTCGCGGTCTTCGGCGGCGTCGATCATGTCCGGCGAGGTGCCGACGATGGGCACGCCGTTCGCTTCCAGGTCCAGCGCCAGTTTCAAAGGAGTCTGGCCGCCGTATTGGACGATCACGCCGACCGGTTTTTCCAGGTCGACGATTTCCAGCACGTCTTCCAGCGTCAGCGATTCGAAGTACAGGCGATCCGAGGTATCGTAGTCGGTCGACACGGTCTCCGGATTGCAGTTGACCATGATGGTCTCGTAGCCGTCGTCGCGCATCGCCAGCGCCGCGTGCACGCAGCAGTAGTCGAATTCGATACCCTGGCCGATACGGTTAGGACCACCGCCCAGCACCATGATCTTCTTCTTGTCGGTCGGAGCCGATTCGCACTCTTCATCGTAGGTCGAGTACATGTAGGCGGTGTTGGTCGAGAACTCCGCGGCGCAGGTGTCGACGCGCTTGTACACCGGACGGATGTTCAGCTCATGGCGCTTGGCGCGCACGGTCTTGGCATCGGTCTGCAGCAGGAAGGCCAGGCGGCGATCCGAGAAGCCTTTTTGCTTCAGCTTGTACAGCGTAGGCTTGTCGATCTGCTCCAGCTTCTGCGTGTCCATCCACAGTTCCAGGTCCACGATCTCTTTAATCTGGATCAGGAACCATGGGTCGATCTTGGTCAGCTGGTGCACTTCTTCCAGCGTGAAGCCTTGCGCGAACGCGTCGCCCACGTACCAGATACGCTCAGGACCTGGCTCGCCCAGTTCCTCTTCGATCTTCTCGCGGTCCTTGGTCTTTTCGTTCAAGCCGTCGACGCCCACTTCCAGGCCGCGCAGCGCTTTCTGGAACGATTCCTGGAAGGTGCGGCCGATCGCCATCACTTCGCCGACCGATTTCATTTGCGTGGTCAGGTGGTGGTCGGCGGTCGGGAACTTCTCGAACGTGAAGCGTGGGATCTTGGTGACGACGTAGTCGATCGACGGTTCGAACGAGGCCGGGGTCGCGCCGCCGGTGATCTCGTTGCGCAGCTCGTCCAGCGTAAAGCCAACGGCCAGCTTGGCCGCCACCTTGGCGATCGGGAAGCCGGTGGCCTTCGACGCCAGTGCCGACGAACGCGATACGCGCGGATTCATTTCGATGACGATCATGCGGCCGTCGGCCGGGTTGATCGAGAACTGCACGTTGGAGCCGCCGGTGTCGACGCCGATCTCACGCAGCACCGCCAGCGAGGCGTTACGCATGATCTGGTATTCCTTGTCGGTCAGCGTCTGCGCTGGCGCCACGGTGATCGAGTCGCCGGTGTGCACGCCCATCGGGTCCAGGTTTTCGATCGAGCAGATGATGATGCAGTTGTCCGCCTTGTCGCGCACCACTTCCATCTCGTACTCTTTCCAGCCGATCAGCGATTCTTCGATCAGCAGTTCGGAGGTCGGCGAAGCTTCCAGGCCGCGCTTGCAGATGGTCTCGAATTCTTCTTCGTTGTAGGCGATGCCGCCGCCGGTGCCGCCCATCGTGAACGACGGACGGATGATGACCGGGAAGCCCAGCGTGCGCTGCACGGCCCACGATTCTTCCATGGTGTGCGAGACGCCCGACTTGGCCGAACCCAGGCCGATCTTGGTCATCGCGTCCTTGAACTTGGAGCGGTCCTCGGCCTTGTCGATGGCTTCCGGCGTGGCGCCGATCAGCTCGACCTTGTACTTGTCGAGGACACCGTGGCGATGCAGGTCCAGCGCGCAGTTCAGCGCGGTCTGGCCGCCCATGGTCGGCAGGATCGCGTCCGGCTTCTCCTTGGCGATGATGCGCTCCACGACTTGCCAGGTGATCGGCTCGATGTAGGTGACGTCGGCCATTTCCGGGTCGGTCATGATGGTCGCTGGGTTGCTGTTGACCAGGATGACTTTGTAGCCTTCTTCGCGCAGGGCCTTGCAGGCCTGTGCGCCGGAATAATCGAACTCGCAAGCCTGGCCGATGATGATCGGGCCAGCGCCAATAATCAGAATACTTTTAATGTCTGTACGTTTAGGCATCTTATTTTTTCTCCGTTGCTTCCATCATGCCGATGAAGCGGTCAAACAGGTAAGCGACGTCAGTCGGGCCGGGCGATGCTTCAGGGTGGCCCTGGAAGCAGAAGGCCGGCGTGTCGGTGCGGGCGAAGCCCTGCAGCGAACCGTCGAACAGCGATTTGTGGGTTACGCGGCAGTTGGCCGGCAAGGTGTCCGGGTCCACTGCGAAGCCGTGGTTCTGCGACGTGATCAGCACTTGTTTGCTGTCCAGGTCCTGCACCGGGTGGTTGGCGCCGTGGTGGCCGAATTTCATCTTCAGGGTTTTCGCGCCCGATGCCAGGCCCATGATCTGGTGGCCGAGGCAAATGCCGAACAGCGGCAGCTTCCTGGCCATGAAGACCTTGGCGGCGGCGATCGCGTAGTCGCATGGCTCAGGATCGCCTGGACCGTTCGACAGGAACACGCCGTCCGGGTTCAGCGCCAGCACGTCGGCGGCGCTGGTCTGCGCCGGCACCACGGTGACCTTGCAGCCGCGCGCGGTCAGCATGCGCAGGATGTTGCGCTTGACGCCGAAGTCGTAGGCGACCACGTGGAACTTAGGGTCCGTCAGTTTGCCGTAGCCTTCGCCGAGCGTCCACTCGGTTTCGGTGAAGTCATAGGCCGCCTTGACGGTGACTACCTTGGCCAGGTCCATGCCGGTGATGCCGGGGAAGGAGCGGGCCAGGTCCAGCGCTTGCGCCGCCGAAGGCTCGTTGCCTTGGGTGCCGACCAGGATGGCGCCGGATTGAGCGCCCTTCTCGCGCAGGATGCGGGTCAGCTTGCGGGTGTCGATACCGGCGATGCCGACGATGTTCTCGGCCTTCAGGTAATCGGACAGCGACTGGGTGGAGCGGAAATTCGACGCCATCAGCGGCAGGTCACGGATGATTAAACCGGCCGTATGGACTTTGGTGGATTCGACGTCTTCCGGATTGATACCGGTATTGCCGATATGCGGATACGTCAGGGTGACGATCTGGCGGCTGTAGGAAGGATCGGTCAGGATTTCCTGATAGCCGGTCATGGACGTATTAAAGACTACCTCGCCGGTTGTATGACCGGCTGCGCCGATCGAAAAACCTTTGAAAATAGTTCCGTCAGCGAGGGCCAGTATGGCTGGAACGGCAGGGCCAGAAAAAAATGGCGGCAAGGGCAACTCCTGATAAAGTTACCGTAGCTGCGCCACGTCAGACGACCGTCGTGTGTCCCCCGCCGTCGCAGGCCAGGGTGGAAGGTCAATTGATGATGGAGTGAGTGGTAGTCGCTACGGTAGAGGTGAGATTGGCTAAACCTTTGAATTATAACCAAATCTCCCCTGCTTGGCAATGGACCGCCGGCAAAATACCCGCAAAAATGCAGTCCAATTTCATTTGGTAGCAACGTCAATGTCCACACGCGGCATGGCGCTTGGTTCCTTTTTCTTTAGTGGTGGAGCAAAGGGAGTTCCATGCCTGCGCCCGACGTATTCCGAGATCGCCACACTAAGAAGTTGATTGATGCTGCATCCATCGAGTTGTGCCAAATGCGCAATATCGTGATGCAACCCGCCCGGAATACGCAACGCTATCCGCCCATTATAGAAAGGCGGTTCGATCGGTTCGATGATCGGATAACCGCTTTCGCCGGCTGCGGCGATCCACGATGCCGCAGCGGAGTCAAAATTGCGCAGCGCCTCTTCCGCTGTATCCCCTTCCGCGACGCAGCCAGGAAATTCGTGCACCGTCACCGTATAACCGCCGTCTGGATCGGGAAGCAAACAACGAACGTAGGGCCGAGCCAGAATTGCCAGAATTTCCTCATCACTGATGTCCATCATCGCCCCCTTGCAAGTAATCCTCCCATACTTGCACTTCTATCAACAACGATTTAATGGCATCGCAGCGATATCGCTGGCGATATCACATTATAGACATGCCGTTTGCATGCTGCGTCGATTCTCCAATAGAAAATGCCGCCTGGTTTTGAGCCAGGCGGCATTCTTGTGCGACGGAGTTGCTTAGCTCAGCGCGGCGATGCCGGCCTTGGCAACCTGTACATCCTCGGCCGACTTGACGCCCGAGACGCCGACGGCGCCGATGACGTGGCCGTCAACGATGATGGGCACGCCACCTTCCAGCAGACCGTCGGCCATCGGCGCCGGGGCGCTCAGGAAGGCGGTGCGGCCGTTGTTGATCATGTCTTCGTAGATCTTCGATTCGCGGCGGCCCAGCGCCGATACGCGCGCCTTGGCCGGGGCGATGTGCGACGACAGCGGCGCGGCGCCGTCCTGGCGCTGCAGCCACAGCAGATGGCCGCCGTCGTCGACGATGGCGATCACGACCGGCCAGTTGTTGGCGACCGCCTCGGCTTCGGCGCCGGCAGCGATCTTCTTGATGTCGGCGAGCGACAGGTATGGTTTGGTTTGCATGTGCTATTCCTTATTATTGGACCGGATATTGTACTGCTATGGTCTGCGCTTGGCTTCCAGTTTCTGCTTGAGCTGCGCCATCACCTGCGCGGCGGCCTGTTCGCCGGCCAGGATCGCCTGGTTGCGACCGGCGAAATCGTTACCCGCCATCTTGCCCAGGCTAGGCGCGATCACCACATCCGCATCCTTCAATTCGTACTGGTTGATGCGCTGGCCCATGATGCTGAAGGTCTGCATGATCACGTCCAGCGAACTGACGGTGGCCTGCACGTCGGCCTGGGTCGAGATGTTCACGGCGATGACGAAGTCCGCGCCCATGTCGCGCGCAAAGCGCACCGGCACCGGCGCCACCAGGCCGCCGTCCACATACGAGCGACCGTTGATCACCACCGGCTGGAACACGCCTGGCACCGACGACGACGCCCGCACCGCCATGCCCGTGTTCCCGCGCTGGAACAGGATAGGCTGGCCTGTCTTCAAATCCGACGCCACGGCGCCGAACGGTATCTTCAACTTCTCGATCGGCTGGTTGTTGACCGCCTTGTTGACGTAGGATTGCAGCGCCTCGCCTTTCAGCACGCCGGAGCTTTTGCCGAACAACGGCACGGCCCAGTCGGAGATGGCCGCTTCGTCCATGTCCATCGCCACCTTCTGCAACTGGAAGCCGGTGTTACCTGCCGCGTACAGCGCGCCGACCACCGAACCGGCACTGGTGCCGACCACGATGTCTGCATAAATGCCCTGCGCCTCCAGCGCCTTGATCACGCCGATGTGCGCGAAGCCGCGCGCCGCGCCGCCGCCCAGCGCCAGGCCGATCTTGATCTTCTTGGGAGGCAGAGGTTCCGGCACCGCCAGCGGTGGCGCCGTCGGTGTTTCAATCACCGGATTGGACTTGCAGCCCACAACGGCGGCTGCGGCAAAGATAGCTAAAGCGACAAGGGAAAGACGGCGTGATGGCATGTAGGGGTTCAATCTGCTGGTGCTGGGTTTGGACGCAGCAGATTGTAACCTACCTTACAGCGCGAAGATCGGCTTCCGGGTCTTCCACTGCCCGGCCGTAAAGTCCGGGAAGTCCAGCGTCTGGAAGTTCTGCGCGATCGACTGCTCCGACAGCGGCGAGATGGCGCTCCACGTCACCGCGTCGTAGATATCGATCGGCATCGGCGCCCTCGCCTTCAGCGCCTCGATGAAGGACTGGATCACGAAGAAGTCCATGCCGCCATGACCGGCGCCCTCCGCATCCTTGGCATGCTTGCGCCAAAGCGGATGGTCGTATTTATCCTGGTACGACTGGAAGTCCTCCCACTGGTGCGGCTTGCTCTTGCCTTCGATATGGATGGAATTGTTCACGTCCATCCACAAGCCATCGGTGCCCTGCACGCGGAAGCCCAATGAATAAGGGCGCGGCAGCGAGGTATCGTGTTGCAGCAGGATGGTCTCGCCGTTCTCGCACGACAGCGTGGTGGTGACCACGTCGCCCAGCTTGAACTGCGTCTTCGCGCTCGGACTGTTGGCGCCGCCCGGCTGCTTGACGATGTAGTCATGCAGGCCGCGCGCCTTGGTAGCGAAGCTGTTGATGCGCGTGAAGCGGTTGCCGCGGTTGATGTTGGTGTACATCGCGCAGGGACCAATGCCATGGCTCGGATACAGCTCGCCGTTGCGCTGCACCGAATGCTCGGTGCGCCACTTGGCTTCAGACCAGCCCTTGGCGCCGAACTCCACGCCGCCGCCATACGGCTTGACCGGATCGCCGCTGTTGAACTTCACCGCGCGCAGGTCGTGCTGGTAGCCGCCCTGCAGATGCATCAGCTCACCGAACAAGCCGGAACGCACCATCTGCAGCACCGCCATCACATCGCGGCGGAAGCAGACGTTCTCCAGCAGCATATACGGCGTGTTGGTCTTGAGCTGCGTGTTCAGCACATCCCAGTGGTCCTGCAGCGTGATGCCGGCCACCACCTCGCAGCCCACAGGCACCTTGGCCTGCATCGCGGCGATGGCCATCGGCGCATGCCATTCCCATGGCGTGGCGATGATCACGCCATCCAGCGCGCCGGCGTCCAGCATGCGCTTGTAGGCCTGCGGATCGCGGTCCTCGCCGAAGGTCTTCGGCTTGGCCTTGCCCGATTTCTCGACCTGCTGGAGCGCGCGGCCCAGCATGATCGGTTCGATGTCGCACAGCGCGACGACTTCGACGTCATCGCGGCGCAGCAGCTCCTGCAACAGCACCTGGCCGCGCATGCCGGTGCCGATCATGCCGATCCGCACCCGCTCGCGCGTGGCGCCAAAGGCCGTCGGCATCATCAGGCTGCCCGCCAGGGCCGCGCCGGCGGTCAGGAAGTCTCGTCGATTAAAAGCTGAATTCATGGTGCTCCTTTAATTTTATTGCTGCGGCAGCGTGTTCACATCCACGGCCGGTTGCTGGCCGGTGGCGGGACGGATGAAGTTCTGGTTCACGGGAACATAAGCGGCGAAGAAGCCGCCGTTCCGCAGATAGAACTGGCCATTATCCAGGCCTCCGGCGTAATCCATGCGCTGGACGTTGGTCACGGTGGCGTCGCCGGTGAAGCGCGCCTTCGTCACCTCGGACCACGCGCCCGACACGTTGCGGGCCCACTGGTTGCCGAACGATACACGCCGGCCAGTATAGCCCTTGGTATCGATGAAATTCTCCAGGAAGGAATAGGCTCCCGTCAGATACGTGGTGGTGGCAGGACGCTTCCAGGTAGCGATAAAGCGCCACACGCCCAGCTCCGGCGCGTAGAACCACGCCGAGTAGTCGGTGGCACCGGCGCCGTCCGGCCGCGCGCGGGTGATGAAGCGGTAGGTGTTCCCGCTGATCCAGTTGTAGCTCAGGTAGGACTGGCCGCCGGTGCCTTCGCCGCCGAAGCTGTTGTCCACCACGCCCGCGCCCTTTTTAACCAGCGTGGTCTTGCCGCCGCCGTCCGCATCCCACACCGAGAACAGCACCCAGCGTTCGCCCGGCGACTTCACCTGGATACCGAAGTAGCCCTGGCCGAAGCCGTTGGCCATGTAGTAGGAGCCCTCCGGGTCCTGCCCCGCCGGCACCGTCACCTCGTTGTAGAAGTATTCGGTGTTCGCCGGTGTGGTGTAGCCCATGTGGACCGACGGTCCGCGCCGCGACCAGTAATAGTTGGTCGGGTCGTCGGCGTAGTTGATGGCGGCGCTGGTGGTCACGCGCAGCGCGGAGACGTCGCCAAAGTAGCCGCCGTCCTTGCTGACGCCCTGCAGGTCGACCTTGACGTAGCCCGGCGCGGCAATGTTGACGGTGCCGACCTTGTAGGTCCGGCTGCCGTTGACGGACAACTTGACCAGGAACGGCGTGCCGTTGACGGTGACGCGTATCGTGCTGTTGTTGCTGCCGGCCAGCCGGGCGTCCAGGCCCAGCGTGACCGTACCTGCGGACGCCATGCGGAAATAGGCGCTGGTGACGGTGGCAGGGTTGCTCCAGTTGGCCAGGCCATTACTGTTGATTTCCTCCGCCGCGCCAGCCGGAGCGCTGGTGATGAAGGCATTGCCAGCCAGCGCCACTGCCTTCGAGCTGGCGGCGGCCACACTGGCCTGCTGCCCGCCCATGGTCACCTGCGCTGCCGTTTTTTCCGCCTGGCCGCCGGTGCTTTCGCCGCCGCAGGCGCTCAACATCAACGCTGCGGAATACAGGAACAATCGTCTTTGGTTCAATGGTCGTTGTTTCATGATGCTCTCCTCAGCACGGGTCAGAAGAACTTGTAGCTGGCCGAGAACGAGTACATGCGGCCGAACAGGTTCTGGCTGTGGTTATAACCTTCCCAGCCGTTCGGATCGTAGGTGGGCTGCTTGTTCAGCAGGTTCTTGATGTTCAGGCCCAGCTCCAGGTTCTTCATCGGCTTCCAGTTCAGGCCCAGGTTGACCGTGTAGTACGACGGCGCGCCGCCGCACAGGTTGGCGGGCATGGCAACCGAGGCGGCCGTGCAGTTTTCCGGCGTGTTGTCGGTGTCCCACGGACCGTAGGCCCACTTGGTCTTGCCGGTGTAGTTGACGAACAGGCTGGTGACGAACTTCTGATATGCCCAGTCGGCGTTGAACGTGGCGCGCACACGCGGCGAATCGTAGAAGCCGACGTAGTTGCCCGAGAAGCCGGTGCCGTCTTCCGAGTTGTAGGTCTCGCGGCGGCGAATGGTCGCCGACACGCCGGTGTTCAACTTGCCGTACTCGCCCAGCGAGAAGCGCGTGCGGGCATCGATATCGACGCCGTCGATCAGCGTGCGACCACGGTTGGAGTAGGAGTTGATCAAGCCGCCCAGATTACCCACCGAGTACTTCGGCACACCACCGGAGCAAGCCGCCGCGTTGGCCGGGTTGTTGCACATGGCGGCGACGGCCGCCATGTTGCCACGGTCCGCGTCGGTGATCGGATTACGGATGGCGGCGCTGGTACCGGCCAGCGTCGGGCCGTATTTGTCCACGAGCTGCGTGAACAGCTCATTGAAGTCCTGGCGCACGATCTCGTTGCGGCGATAGACGAACCAGTAGTCCACCGAGATGCTCAGATCCTTGACCGGTTGCAGCACCAGGCCAGCCGTCGAGATCTTGGCCTTCTCCGGACGCAGCGACGGATTGGGCGGCGTCAGGCCGCCGACCGTGGTCGAGCAGTTCGAGTTGAGCAGGTTCTTGCCCAGTTCCGCCTCGGTCGGCGAGACGGACTTCATCAGCACCTTGGCGATCGCATTGGTTTCGTCGCAGCGCACGGTGTCGCGGATGCCGCCCACCTGCGCGAACACGCCGCCGCTGCCCGATTCGGCCAGGTTGGGCGCGCGGAAGCCTTCGGAGTAGGTGCCGCGCACCATCACCTCAGGACGCGCGCGCCACAGCACGCCGATCTTGGGCGCCAGGTTGGCGGCGAAGTTCGGGTATTTGTCCAGGCGCGCGGCGGCATTCACTTCCAGCTTGTCGGTGACGGGCACCACCACTTCGCCGAACAGCGCGGCGATATTGCGCTGGCCGTCGAACCAGGAACCGCCCTGCTGCGTGATGTAGCCGTTAGCCGCATCCTGGTTCCCCGGCGTATAGAAGCTCTCGCGCATCAGGTTGGCGCCGAAAGCGGCGCGCACTTCGCGCTCGCCGATCTTGGCGATGGTGCCTTCGATCTTGCCGTCCCACGTAATCAGCTTGGTCCAGGACTGGATGTCGAAGGTTGGATAAGCGGCGCGCAGCAATGCGGCGTTGGCGTCGCTGATCTCACCGAACTTGTAGGCCGGATTGTCGGCGATGTAGGTGCGGCCTGTCACCGCGTCGGTGGTGAATGGACCGAAGGCCTTGGCAAAGCCCTGTGTGTTGATGTTAACGGTCTGGAACAGCGTCGAGTGGCTACCGGCCACGCTGAGCGCCGTCTCGAAATCCCAGCCGCCGCCGATGCTGCCACGCAGGCCGGCCACCGCGCGGTAATTGTCATCCTCGTTGGTCTGGCCGAAGTGGCCCGGCGCGTCGAGCATGAGGTAGTTCAGCCCCGCCGCGCCGCCCATCTTGGCCGCCATGTCGGCATCCAGCTTGCCTTTCAGGTAAACGTTGTTCGGCCCCAGATAAGGCGTGATGAAGGTATTGAGCGTGGTGCCGGTATTGCGGGCGAACCAATTGCTGGTGCTGCCGCTGTTGAAGCTGCGCGGGCCGTTCTCGCCGCGCATCTTGATGTGGGTGTAGGTCGCTTCGGCGAAGCCTTCCAGGTTCTCGTTGATCTTCAGGCGCCCGCTGAGGAAGCCGGTGGCGCGGTCGGAGCTGGGGCCGGTGTCCAGCTGGTACGGCAGCGTGTTCCACACGCAGCGGCTGCCGGCGGCCTCGGTGATGGAGGTGGTGCAGCCGCTGACGGCGCGCTGGGTGCGCGCGTTGTTCTTGGCCTTGTCGAACACGAAGAGCGTGCCGGGGTTCATCACGCCAGGCTCGCTGCCGACGCCAATGCGCATGCCTGAGACAAAGGTTGGGTTGTTGACGTAGAAGTAGTCGGGGCGCTTCAGATAAGTGTCCTCCAGCGAGATGCGGTCGCGCTGGTAGACGTTGATGGCGCCATAGACGTTGTAGCCGTCAGTGTTCAAGTCGCCCAGGCCGTACAGCACATTGGCCTGGCGCTCACCGTAGGATTTGACACTCGGCGTGGAGTCATTGGTGGCGCGGACTTCCAGGCCCTGGTAGTTCTTCTTGGTGATGACGTTGATCACGCCGGCCACCGCATCCGAACCGTAGACGGCCGATGCGCCGTCGGTCAACACTTCCATACGCTCGATAGCGGCAGCAGGAATCGCGTCGATGTTGACGAACATGGTCTGGAAGCCGGCCGGCGCGCCGTAGAACGACAGGCGGCGGCCGTTCAGCAGCACCAGCGTGCCCTGCGCGCCCAGGCCGCGCAGGTTGGCCTGCGAGGCGCCGTCGGAACCGGTGAACATCGAACGGAAGTCCTGCTGCCCCGGACGCGCAGCCGGCAGGTTGTCCAGCACTTGCAGCAGCGTGCGGGCGCCCATGTTCTCGATCTGCTTGGCGTCGATCACCTGCACCGGCGACGCCGTTTCAGCGTTGATACGCTTCAGGCTGGAGCCGGTGATTTCGACCCGCTCGATCTTGTCGTCCTTGGCGCTCTTCTGCGCTTGTTCGTCCAGCGCGTCGGCGGCGTGCGCCGTCGAGGCCAGTCCCACCGCTACCATCGCGGCCACCAGTTTTTTCATCTGCATCGCTATCTCCCTGTTATTAGTGGTTTATTGAGGCTGCAACAGCCCCTCCCCGGTCCGCAGAGGGGTTCTTTCTTGTAAAGACGGGGTAAGGTCAGCGCGGCCGGACGGTGCTGCCCTCTGTGCCTATCAGGACCGCATTGGCCCAGTTACCGCAGACCTGGGCCGGCTTGCTGCCACGCGCGCCCAGGGTGCGCAGGCTGAGTTGACTCAGTCCGCGCACGTCGATTTCCGGCTTGACGACGGCAGGCGCCGCGATCAATCCACTGTCGTACAGCATTCGCTCGCCGCTCCAGACCTGGAACTGCATGCCGCCCGCGCTGCGGCAGCTGTCGTCCACACCCAGGTCGGCGCGCAGCAGGTTCCAGTTACCGGCCAGTTGCAGGTCGATGCGGCTGGTGGCGCCCACGCCCAGGCCCTTGCGGAACCACAGGCCGTTCATGCGCATCTCGCTTCCGTGCGCGGGTTTGTCGCGGCTGACGCCCTTCGGCAAGGCCAGGTCGGACAGGAACTGCTGTACTTCCGGGCCTTCCTTCGGCTGGTAGGCCATCACGTGGAATTCGGACAGCGTGATCGGCTGCACCTCGCTCGGCACAGCGGCGTTGAAGGCGCGCGCTGGCGGCGTGCCGACGGCGGTGACCATCGGATCGGTGGCGGATGCGCCATCGCCTTCCGGGTTCTGCGTGCTCAGCACGCGGAAGCGCAGCAGGCGGCCGGCGGCCGGCGGGAAGCTGATCGTTTGCGCCTCCTTCTGGAGTTTCAACTGGCCGCGCTTGATCGGCTGGCCCCAGTCGCCGTTGTTGTCGCCCATGTAGATCTCGTAGTCGCGGATCTGGCCGTGCTGCCAGTGCTGGTCGTTGCGCGGCGCCAGTTCGATGCCGTCGATCAGGCGGCGCTCGGTGAAGCCGATCACCCATTCATGCGGACCGCCCTGCACCGCCGGGCTGCGCGTGGTGCGGAACCAGGTGGCCGGGTTGTTGTCGAAGGCGTTTTCCAGCGGATAGCCAGTTTCCTCGGACGGACGGTTCATCACCATCATGCCGTCGGCGGGGATGGCGCGGCCCAGCACCGGCGCGGACGGGAAGGCGTCGTCTGCCACCGTTGGCGCGGCGCCGGTCTGCACGGTGAAGCGCAACGGCTGTCGGATGTCCTGGCTGGCAGCCTTGACGTGCAGCGTGCCCAGTCGGTCGGCGGCGTCGAAGTACCAGCCTTCGGCGGCGGCATCGAAGGCGGCGCGGTCGGCCAGTGGCAGCAGGACCGCGCTGCCGGTGCTCACTGCGGCCGGGCGCTGGCGGGTCAGCATGCGCAAGGCGTAGGCACGGCGCGCAGGCTGGCCGGCATAGCTGCCCACCACCGGCTCCACGTCGACCTTGACGCCATCGCTAGCGGCGTTCATGCGTATCACCTGCTGGCTGAAGGCGCCGTCCTGATACTTGCGGGTGTTGCCGTCATCCTCGTACAGCGTGAATTCGGAAGCGCCTTGCGGATATAGGTCCAGCGTCAGCACGTCCTTCGGCTTCTCGCCGTCGTACAGCATCTCCGGGTACATCGGCAGGATGGTGCCGGCGCGGACGAACACCGGCAGCTTGTCCAGCGTGACGGCGAGGTCGATATCGCGCCCGCCCTTGCCGGCCGTGGCCTGGCGGCCGTCCCAATAATCGAACCACTGGCCCTGCGGCAGGTGGATGGCGCGGCGCCAGCCCTGGCTGACGGCCTGGCTGCGGTACACCGGCGCCACCAGCAGGTCGCGGCCCAGCAGGTACTGGTATTTATAGGCTTCGGTGTAGGCCGCCGGATCGTCCGGGTTATCCCACATCAGGCCGCGCACCAGCGGCGCGCCGCTCTGCTCCGCCTCGCGCATCAGCGTGTACATATAAGGCGTCAGGCGCATCTTCAGCTTCAGGTAGCGGCGGTTGATGCTGACGTACGGTTCGGCGAACCACCACGGATGCTTGCGCTCCGCCGCCGCCCAGCCGGACATCCCCATCAGCACCGGCGTAAAACTCTTCCACTGCAGGTCGCGCGTGTAGGTCTCCGGGCTGCCGCCGAAGATCGCATCGACGTCGCCGGTGGCGTAGGCCTGGCCGGACAGGCCGGAACCGATCAGCGTCGGCACGTGCCAGCGGATGTAGTCCCAGCTGGCGCTCTGGTCGCCGGTCCAGGTGACGGCGTAGCGCTGGGTGCCGGCCCAGCCCATCACGGTCCAGATGAACGGACGTCCATCGGAGTTATTCAGGATGCCATCGTAGGCCGCCTTATTGGCGTCGAGCGAGAACTGATAACCCTTGCCGGTCCACGCCACGTCCAGCTTCTGCACGCGGGTGCCGGCGGTGCCGACTTCCCATGCCATTTTCTCGACGCCGTTCTCGGTCCACAGGCCGGTGCGGAAGCCGTACTTGGCCAAGCCCTGCACCGTCTCCGGCAGCGCCGAATAGCCGCAGCCGTAACCGTCGTTCGGCAGTATCCAGCCGCCCGGCATGTCGTGTTCGCGGTACTGGCGCGCCACGGTCTCGATTACGTCCGGCGTCTTGCCGGTCGGGCCGTCGGTCCAGCCTTTGGGCACGGTGCCCGGCTTCTTGACGTTGTCGCCGTCGTTGTAGCAATCGGCGTCGCCGTATTCCAGCGCCCAGCGCGGCAGCATGCGCGCGCGGCCGGTCCATTCGGTGTAGCGGGCCAGCACATCGCGCAGGTCCTTGCCGACGAAGTAGTAGGCGTCGAAGCGCGCTTCGTTGTGCTCCAGCGAGATCTGGTCGTTCTGGCGCAGGTCGTAGCTGCCGTCGGACCAGGTGTTGCGCAGCACGCCCCAGCCGCGTGAGCTCATCAAAAACGGCGCGGGACTCGGACGGTCGCCCTCCTCCCAGCCGCCGGAGTACGACACTTGCAGCTGCTTGCCCTTGAATTCATAGCGGCCGTTCTGCTGGCCGCCGCCGAAGAAACGCTCGGCCTTGTCGCTCGACAGCGTCTGCACGCTTTGCTTGTCGCCCAGTTCCAGCGGCTGGATCTCGCGCCACAGCGGCTGCGCGTCGCCGGCGCGGAACAGGCTGAAACGCAGCGGCTTGCGGTCGATGCGCAGGCTCAGGGCCGGCGTGCGGATCAGGATATGGTCGGCCTGTTCGCTGACGCTGTGCTCCACCGTGGCGGCCGGCGTGGCGACCACGATGGGCGCGGCCTTGTCGCCGGCGCCGGTCAGGCCGGATTTGGAGCCTGCCCAAATATGCAGCACATCTGCGCGCGGCAGGCTAACCTGTATATGGGCGCCGGTGTCCGTGACCAGATCCCACTGCTGGCCGGCGCCAGCGGTGACGGTGCGTAAATTGCCGATCGGCGCGGCCAGTAACGGAGCGCTGGCGAGCAAGACGGCAATGGCTGAAATCTGTTTCATAGTGTGCTTATTTCGAAAGAAAAGCGTTGCGATGCAATTACTCTAGGAATAAAAATAAGCCCGGTCAACAAAAAGAAAGGGAATATTTAAAAAGAATGCGCCAAATCTTTCGTATTGATAGTTGATTGAATAACACACTTTCGTTTTCGTGGCGAAAGTGGTACATCACCCGCAAATCAACAGCGAACATAACTTTCTTTTTACTTTCGAATTTGACATTTCGAAAATAAAACCCTATTCTTTGCCTGACTTAACCAGACTAATTCTTTCGATGACCAACCTACTCCAGCGTGTTCCCCAAGCCTGGCGCGATATCGGCGGCCTCGATACCGCCGAAGAAATCGTCCATCAGCCCGCCCTCTGGCGCGAACTGGCGGCGGATCTCGGCGCACAAAAAAGCCGGATCGCCGCCTTCCTGGGCGACACCCTGAGCAATCCGCAGCAGCGCGTGATCCTGACCGGCGCCGGCAGCTCGGCCTATGTCGGCGAAATCATCGCCGACGAAATCAACGCCGCCTGGCCGTGCCAGGTGCGCGCGCTGTCGACCACCAGCCTGCTGACCCACCCCGCGCTCTACCTGGAACGCACGGCGCCAACGCTGGTGGTGTCCTTCGCCCGCAGCGGCAACAGCCCGGAAAGCACGGCTGCGGTGCAGCTGGTGCGCGACATGGTGCCGACCGCGCGCTTCCTCAACATCACCTGCAACGCCAACGGCGCGCTGGCCCTGCAAGGCGCCGGCGACGAGCAAACCCTCAACCTGATGATGCCGGCCGCCAGCTGCGATCGCGGCTTCGCCATGACCAGCAGCTTCACCTGCATGCTGCTGGCCGCGTTGTGCGCGCTCGATCCCGACTTCCAGCCAGAGCGTCTGGACACGCTGGCGCAACTGGGCGAGCAGGCGCTGGCCGCGTGGTCGGCACCGGTGGCGGAACTGGCCGTGCAGCGCGTCTCGCGCGTGGTCTACCTGGGCAGCGGTCCGCTGGAAGCGCTGGCCAAGGAAGCGGCGTTGAAGATCCTCGAACTGACCGCCGGCAGCGTGCTGGCGATGGCCAACAGCGCGCTCGGTTTCCGCCACGGCCCCAAGGCCGCATTGAACCACGAGACGCTGGTGGTGCTGTTCCGCAGTTCCGATCCGCTATCGCGCCGCTATGAACATGATCTGCTGCTGGAACTTCAGCGCGACCAGGTCGCGGGCCGCTGCCTGACCGTGGGCGCCGGCGCCGACGCCGACATCGGCATCGATGCGCCGGCATGGCCAGACGCCTGGCTGGCCCCATTGTGGTTGCTGATGGCGCAGCAGTACGCGCTGCACCAGTCGGCGCTGCTGCAGCTGCGTCCCGATAATCCTTTCGCCGGCGGCACCGTCAACCGTGTCGTGCAGGGCGTCACCATCTACCGCCATGACGAATTCTGAACCACGCGGCTATCACGGCATCGATATCGGCGGCACCAAGATCGAGCTGGTGGCGTATGCCGAAGAAGGCCATGAACTGCGGGAAGTTCACCGCGAGCGCATCGCCACGCCGGGCACCGATTTCGCCGAGTTCCTGCTGGCGATCCAGGGCCTGGTGGGCCGCGCCGACAAGATGCTGGGCCTGCGGGCGCCGGTCGGCATCGGCCTGCCCGGCGTGATCGACAGCGCCACCGGGCGGCAGCTCAGCTCCAACGTGCCGGCGCTGAACGGCCGCGCCGTGGCCGATGCGCTCAAGGATGCGCTGCAGCGCCCTATCGCGGTCGGCAACGACTGCCAGTGCTTCGCGCTGTCGGAAGCGCAAGGCGGCGCGGCGGCCGGCAAGCCGACCATGTTCGGCGCCATCATCGGCACCGGCGCCGGCGGCGGCTATTGCGTCGACGGCCGCCTGCTGCGCGGCGCCAACGGCGTGGCCGGCGAGTGGGGCCACTGGCCGCTGCCGGCCGCACAACTGGCATCGCCGCTGGCCCCTGCCGCACTACCGATCCTCGACTGCGCCTGCGGCCGGCGCGGCTGCCTGGAACGCTATGTCTCCGGTCCCGGCATGAGCCAGCTGCACCAGCACCTCGGCGGCGCCGACGAAACACCGCTGGCCATCGTCGCGCAGGCGCGCGCCGGTTCGGCCCTCGCCGGCCGGACCATGGCGCTGCATGCCGACCTGCTGGGCCACGCGCTGGCCACGCTGGTGCTGACGCTGGACCCGCACGTCATCGTGCTGGGCGGCGGCCTGTCGCAACTGGCGCACCTGTACGACCTGCTGCCGGCCGCGATACGCCGCCACCTGTTCCCCGGCGTGCGCGTGCCGCCCATCCTGCCGCCGAAGTTCGGCGACGCCGGCGGCGCGCGCGGCGCCGCCCTGCTCGCCCGCCAGCAACTCGCCGACCACTAAGCCAACGCCCATGAAAACTACCGAATCCCTGTCCCCCGTCCAGCAGATCGTCGCTGCTCACCGCCGTGGCGAAGCTGTCGGCTTGTACAGCGTGTGCTGCAGCCATCCTAGCGTGCTGCGCGCGGCGATGCGCGTGGCGGCCGGCTACGACACCATGCTGCTGGTGGAGGCGACCTCGAACCAGGTCGACCAGTTCGGCGGCTACACCGGCATGACGCCATCGGCCTTCCGCGACTACGTGCATACGCTGGCGCGCGGCCAGGGCTTCCCGCTGGAGCGCCTGGTGCTGGGCGGTGACCACCTCGGCCCCAACGCCTGGCAGCACCTGGACGCGGCCACCGCCATGCAGCATGCGGAGACGCTGATCGCCGCCTACGCCGCCGCCGGCTTCCACAAGATCCACCTCGATTGCAGCATGCGCTGCGCCGACGATCCGCAGCTGCTGAGCGACGAAACCATCGCCGCCCGCTCGGCGCGGCTGTGCGCGGTCGCGGAGAAGGCCGCCGGGCAGGCCGGCCTGCCGCCGCCGGTCTACGTGATCGGCACCGAAGTCCCGATCCCCGGCGGTGAGGCCAGCCTGGCGCAGGCCGGCGCCGTCACCTCGCCCAAGGCCGCCGCGCGCACGCTGGACGTGCACCGCCTGGCCTTCTTCGCGATGGAGCTGCACGACGCCTGGCGTCGCGTGATCGCGATGGTGGTGCAGCCGGGCGTGGACTTCGACCACAGCCAGATCCGGCACTACGACGCCGCCCAGGCGACCGCGTTGTCGGCCTTCGTCGCCGGCCAGCCCGGCCTGGTGTTCGAAGCCCACTCCACCGACTACCAGCGCGAATCGGCGCTGCATGACATGGTGCGCGACCACTTCGCCATCCTCAAGGTCGGCCCGGCCGCCACCTTCGCGTTGCGCGAGGCCCTGCAGGCGCTGTGCCGCATCGAGGAGGAACTGGTGGCGCCCGGCCGCGCCTCGCGCCTGATGCAGGTGCTGGACGAAACCATGCTGGCGCAGCCCAAGCACTGGGCCAGGCACTACCCCGGCAGCAGCGCCGAACAGCGCCTGCTGCGCCGCTATGGCCTGAGCGACCGTTGCCGCTACTACTGGGGCGAGCCGGCGATCGTGGCCGCCGTCGACAAACTGTGCGCCAACCTCGACGCGCTGGCGATCCCGTTGTCGCTGCTGAGCCAACACCTGCCGGAGCAGTATCTGGAAGTGCTGCAAGGCCAGCTGACCACCAGGGCCGACGCGCTGCTGGAGCATAAAATCGGCCGCGTGCTGGCGCAGTATGCGCGCGCCTGCAACCGCAACGGGACGGCAAATACGACGCTGAATGCGACCGCGCCCGCTGGCACAGCGGCCGCGATCTGTTAAGCTCGACATCTTTGAATATCTGACAGCAGAACAATGCGACATACCAGTCAACGCCGCGCCGCCATTTTGCAGGCGCTTACCCAACACGGCTCGGTGCAGGTGACCAAGCTGGTGGACCAGCTGGGCGTCTCCGCCGTCACCATCCGCAGCGACCTCAGTGCGCTGGAATCGCAAGGCCTGGCCACGCGCAGCCACGGCGGCGCCACGCTGACCCGCACGCCGCCGCCCGAGCAGACCATACCGCAGAAGGACGCGCTGAACCACGAGCAGAAGGAGCGCATCGGCGCCTGGGCCGCGCGCATGGTGCAGCCGGGCGATAACATCATCATCGATTCGGGCACCACCACCATCTCGCTGGCGCGCCACCTGCGCACGGCGCAGGACGTGACGGTGATGACCAATGGCCTGAACATCGCCTGGGAACTGGCCGACGCCCCCGGCGTCGACCTGATCCTGACGGGCGGCCTGCTGCGCAAGCAGTCGCTGTCGATCCAGGGCACGCAGGCCGAGGCCTGCCTGCAGGCCTACAGCTTCGACAAGCTGTTCCTCGGCGTCGACGGCTTCGACCTGCAATTCGGCGTCACCACCCACCACGAGGCGGAAGCAAGCCTGAACCACAAGATGGTGGAGCGGGCCAAGAAGATCATCGTCCTCGCCGACGCCTCCAAATTCGGGCGCGTCAGCCTGCACCGCATCGTGCAGCTGGACCGCGTCCATACCGTCATTACCGACGCCAGCATCAGCGCGGAATACCGCGATGGCCTGCTGGACGCCGGCATCGAACTCCTGATAGCGGAATAACAGTGTTAAGCGGCAGAATCCTCACTCCACAAGGCTGGATCACGGGCAGCATCGCCTTCAGTGAACAAACCCGGCGCATTCAATCGATCCAGGCCGACGCGCAAGCCGACAGCGGCCTGACCATCCTGCCCGGCTTCATCGACCTGCACGTGCACGGCGCCGCCGGCGTCGACATCATGCAGGGCGGCGATGCCGGCGCCAGCGTGGCGCGCAGCCACGCGCGCCATGGCACCACGGCGATGCTGGGCACCACCATGACGGCCACCGACAATTCGATCCGCCGCGCGCTCAAGGGCCTGGCCGGCGTGATCGCCGAACGCCCTGCCGGCGCGGCGCGCATGCTGGGCGTGCACCTGGAAGGGCCGTTCCTGAGCATCCACCGCCTCGGCGCGCAGCCGGCCGACTCGGTGGCGGTGGCCAGCCTGGAGCTGATGCGCAGCTATCATGAGCTGGCGCCGATCCGCGTGCTGACCATCGCCACCGAAGTGGATGGCCACCTGGCGCTGATCCCGATGCTCAAGCAGATGGGCATCCGCGTGCAGCTGGGCCACAGCAACGGCAGCTACGAGGACGGCGTGGCCGCGCTCAACGCCGGCGCGGCCGGATTCACCCATCTGTTCAACGGCATGACGGCGCTCAACCACCGCCAACCAGGCATCGCTGGCGCCGCGCTGGCGCACGCCGAATACGCCGAGATCATCCCCGACCTGCAGCACGTGCATGAAGGCGCGATCCGCGCCGCGCTGCGCGCCATCCCGCGCCTGTACGGCGTGACCGACGCCACCTCGGCCACCGGCATGCCGGACGGCGAGTATGGGCTGGGCAGCCAGCGCGTTTACAAGTGCCTGGGCTGCGTGCGGCTGGCCAGCGGCTCGCTGGCCGGATCGGTGCTGACGATGGACCAGGCGCTGCGCAATTTCGTCGGCCTGGGCCTGGACCTGGCCGACGCCTCCAACCGCCTGTCGCTCTACCCCGCCGACTATCTGGGCGAGACCGAACGCGGGCGCCTGGCGCCCGGCGCCTGGGCCGACATGGTGGTCCTGAATGCTGATCTGCAGCCGGTGGCCGTCTTCGTTGAAGGCGAAGCCATCGATCTTTCTTCCCACTAGCCGGAGTTTCGATGCAAGCCACCCTGCCAACCGCACCCGCCCGCGCCATGGGCTTTCTGCTGTTTATCGCCGGTATGGGAGGGCTGCTGTACGGGATAGACGTCGGCATTATCGCCGGCGCCCTGCCCTATCTGGAATCGACGGCGTCGGTGGCGTGGAAGCTGAGCGCGCAGCAGCTGGGCTTTATCGTCGCGGCGGTGCTGCTGGGGTCCGTGCTGTCGTCGCTGTTCGCCGGCGCGCTGGCCGACCTGGTCGGGCGGCGCGCGGCGATGGTGCTGGCCGGCGCCCTGTTCACGGTGAGCATACCGCTGATCGCTCTCGCCGACGGCTACCTGCCGCTGATGCTGGGCCGTCTGCTGCAAGGCATCAGCGGCGGCTTGATCGGCGTGGTGGTGCCGCTGTACCTGGCAGAGTGCCTGCACGCGCGCCATCGCGGACGCGGCGCGGCGCTGTTCCAGCTGCTTCTGACCATCGGCCTGGTGGCGGCGGCGCTGATCGGATTGTTCCAGGCGCAGACCGTGGAAACCGCGATGGCAGCGGCACAGCATCTGGCGGAGGCGGCGCGCGCCGACGCCGTGTTTGCGGCCAAGGACCACGCGTGGCGCAGCATCTTCTGGGTGTGTCTGGCGCCGGGCCTGGTGTTCACGCTGGGCGGCCTGCTGCTGTCGGAATCGCCGCGCTGGCTGGCGGCCAAGGGCCGCATCGCGCAGGCGCGTGCCGCGCTGCTGCGCACGCGACCCGCCGCCGAGGCGGAAGCGGAACTGCGCGACATCGAACTGGCACTGTCGCCGGCCGCGTCACACGGCGGCGCGGCCGCCAACGACCGCCTGCTGAGCCGCCGCTACGTGCTGCCCTTCCTGCTGGCCTGCCTGGTGCTGGCGCTGACGCAGGCAACCGGCATCAATTCCATCCTGGCCTACGTGGTCACCATTCTCAATCAGGCCGGCCTGCCCGGCGCCACCGCCAACATGGCCGACGTCGCGCTCAAGGTGCTCAACGCCGTGATGACGGTAGTGGCGGTGGCGCTGGTGGACCGCAAGGGCCGCAAGTTCCTGATGATGCTGGGCACCGGCGGCATCGTGCTGGCGCTGTTGACAGCGGGTCTGCTGTTCCGCAGCGTGGAGGGCGAACAAAGCGACATCAGCGCCATGCTGCAAACGCGCGCCCAGGCCGGGAGCCTGGAACTGCGCCTCGATCCGGCGACCTTGCAGGCGCTGGGCGGCAGGCCGGTGGACGGCGCGGCGATGCAGCTGTCGATCGCCTATTCCTACGGCCCGTTCACCAATGTGCAAAGCCGCCGCAGCGACGATCCGGCGCTACCGCTGCTGCGCGTCACGCGGGAAGACACGGTGCAGCCGGACAGCGTGATCGGCGCCTTCTTCCGCCGCCTGCATCTGAATCCGTTCGCCGATCCGGCGCAAGCTGTCGGCGAGCCGCTGCGCATCGAGCAGGCGCACCTGTCGGCGGTACCGCCCTCCGCGCACGGCTGGCAGGTGGCGCTGGCGATCTGCCTGTTCGTCGCCAGCTTCGCGGTCGGCCCCGGCGTGTGCGTATGGCTGGCGCTGTCGGAGCTGATGCCCAACCGGATCCGCTCCAATGGCATGAGCGTGGCGCTGCTGATCAACCAGTTCGTGTCCACCGTGATTGCGGCGGTATTCCTGCCGACCGTAGGCCAGTATGGTTACGCCACGCTGTTCTTCTACGGCGCCGGCTGTGCGCTGCTGTACTTCCTGACCGCCGCCTTCCTGCTGCCCGAAACCAAGGGCAAGACGCTGGAAGAAATCGACGCCTACTTCTCGCGCTGACCCGTCCCGTCATTCCCGCGCAGGCGGGAATCCATAGGCCGCGTGGTCAGATGCTCAGCATGGATTCCCGCCTGCGCGGGAATGACGCGCTAAGCCAGGCAGGCTTCGAGCGAGGTCTCGAGCAGCGGGAAGTGACCGCTGTCGACCATGCGCACGCTGGCCTGCGGGAAGATGGCGCGCCAGATGGCGCCATCCTGTTCCGCATCGATCATCGGATCGTGGCGGCCGAACAGCACAGATACCGGCCCATTGAAAGCGCTGCGCCCCGGCGGCTGGAAGCTGGCCGCAAAGTCGTCCGACACGGCGACCGAAGTCGGGCCGTCGAAGGCACCCGGCTGCTGCAGCACGTCGAGGAAATGGCGCGGCGCATCGCCGGCGTTCGGGCCGAAATACAGCGACGGCACATCCGGCAGCAACTGCAGCACGCCGAACACGTCCCAGAAGCGCGCGCGTCCCGGCGCCGCATCGTAGGCGGCCAGCGCCGCGACGACCTTGTGTGCGTCCGCGTGGCTAGCATTGCGCGCCAGCGCGTGCCGCGCCAATCGCAGCGCGGCCTGTTCAGGATTGTAGGTCGGCGCCAGCAGCACGACGCGCGCCACCTGCTCCGGCGCGTGGTTGGCGACGTGCGTCGCCAGATGCGCGCCGAAGGAGCTGGCCATCACGGTCAGCGGCGCGCCGTGCGCCTGTGCGCTGCGGCGGAATCCCGTCAGCGTGGCCTCCAGCAGATCCAGGTAGGGACGCTGCGCGCACGGCGCCGCAGGCGGCTGCTGCCACCACTCCACATCGCTGGCCTGCGGGAAGCGCGTGCTTTCGATGGCGACGCTCAGGCCCGGGCCGCCGTGCAGATAGAAGATCGATGCCATGTATGCTCCTCGTCAGTGGACTGGCGCCAGCGTAACGCAACTGTGCTTTTTTGACAAGTACGCGACCAGCGCCGGCATCAGCCCTTGCGCGTAAAGCCGTCGTCGCTCCACGCCTCGCTGCCGACACCGTGGCGCACGAAGAACAGGCCGTGCGGATCGTACTGGCGCTTGGCGCGCGCCAGCCGCGCGTAGTTGGCGCCCCAGAACGCGGCCTGCCAGTCCTTGAGGAAGTAGTCGCTCTCCGACACGTAGGAGCCGGCCTTGGGCGCGGCCTTGTGCAACTCCCCCATCGCCCGGCCGATCGCGGCGGCCCGTTCGCGGCCGCGCTGCGCGCCATCCTTCGCATCGCCCGGCATGCCGGGATAGTGCGGGCCGTCGCCGCCGGCGATGATGGCCAGCGCGAACGCGCCCAGCACGTCGGGATTCATCGCCGTGTCGCGCGCCGCGGCCAGGTCGGCGGCCGAGGCGCCGGCCAGTCCCTTGTTGAAGTGCAGGCCCACGCGCCAGTGCCGCGTGCTGCGGAACAGCGCGTCGGCCAACTGCGCCTGCTGTTCGGCCGCCAGCAGCTTGGCCGGCAGCCAGGCCGACTGGTAGCCGTGGATGAACCAGCCCGCGTCGGCGGCGTCGCCCTTCCACACGCCGTGGTGCGCCGGAGCGCCGGGACGCTCGTCCGCAAGCATGAAGCCCGGCGCGTATTTTTTGAAGAAGGCCACGTTCCAGAACTGCCGCGCCGGCAGCGCCACCGCGCGGAACGGTTGCTCCAGCGTGTATTCGGGCCGCTCGCCCAGCCAGGCCAGGAACGGCGCCCACGCCGCCTCCGCCTGCTGCTGGTTCAGGCCCTGGAACACCATCGACACGTCCACCGTGTTGTTGGTGTTGAAGCCGATCTGCTCGCCCCAGTTGGCGTTGAACAGCGTGCTGGCGTAGAAGGCCATCACCTGTGCGATCAACGCGCGGTAGGCATCGTCGGAGGCTGCCTTGATGTTGAACATCACCCCGCCGAAGGTCTCCGGCAGTTCGCGCGTGCGCAGGGTCAGCCGCGTGACCACGCCGACGCTGCCGCCACCGCCGCCCTTCAAGGCCCAGAACAACTCGGGATTGGTGCAGGCGTTGGCGATGCGCACCTGGCCGTCGGCGGTCACCACTTCGGCTTCCAGCAGGCCGGCGGCGGCGGTGCCGTAGTTCTTGGAGAAGCTGCCGAAGCCGCCGCTCTGCACCAAGCCGGCCACGCCGACCGTGGTGCAGCCGCCGCCCTGCACGTAGCGGCCGCCGCGCGTGGTGACGGCGTCGTAGGCGTCGATCCACATCGCGCCCGCGCCCAGCGTGACAGCCGGCTGCGGCGCGTCGCTGCAGCCCTGCGCGACGAACGCCGGCTGCAGCGTGGCGTCGTTCATCTGGCGGGTCCAGACCAGCAGCGAATCGGGCGCGTCGGACGTGCCCTGGTAGCTGTGGCCGCCGCCTTTGACCACCAGCCGCAGATTGTGCTCGCGCGCGAAGTTGATGGCCGCCACCACGTCGGCCGTGCCGCGCGCCGCCACCGCATAAGCGCTCGGCTGCGAGGACCAGGCATCCAGCCAGCCGCTGGTCTGCGTCAGCGCCGGCTGGTCGCCGATGGCGTAGGTGTTGTTCAGCTGATCCAGCGCGGCGGTGCAGGCCGGCGCGGCGACACCACCGGCGCAGGCGGCGAACGGCGCATCCAGTTTGAGCAGGTGGCCGTCCACCCGCTGCCGCAGCTGCGCCCAGGCGGAGGCCGATGGCCAGGCGGCATCGCCGGGGCGCACGCGGCGACGCGGCGCGGCGGCGCTCCATGCCGGCAGCGAGGCCAGCGAGGTGACCGACATCAGCGACAAGGCCGCTGCCGACTTGAGCAAGCTTCTTCTTTTCATGGGACTGGCTTTCATGTGTGATAGGGACAACGTCACCTTAGCGCAGCGGTCCTCCGCCGGTCCATTCCTATGTGGCGAGACGGACAATGACGTGGCGAAGCGGATAATTTATTGACCAGCCAAAACGAATGATGCCGCCAAGCTCTGGTGTGGCAAAAACCGCCCCGACCTGCGAAGATAAGTGCTACAGGCGTCCGGCCAGAGCGCCCGTTCAAGCACTCTCACTTTGGCCCCACACCATCCAGGAGAAGTACATGAATTCGTTTGTGGAAACCATTTCGCCAGCAGCAAAAAATCACGCGCTCGCCCGCATCGACTATTTCAGCGACCTGACCCTCGCCACCCTGCAATCGGTGCGCAAGCTGTCGGAAGTGAACCTGCAATTCAGCCGCGACTGGCTACAGGAATCCACTGAAGCCGTGCGCGCCGCCCTGCTGACCCCGCAGTCCGAGCGCACCGCGATCGCACCGCCGTCGACCGAGCGCGCGGCGCACCAGTTGCAGGCGTGGCAGGAGCAACTGACCCAGGTGGCCAGCGAGTATCAGGTCCGCATCAACCAGCTGGTGCAGCAGCATGCGCCGCAGGCGGCGCGCACCGCCACCGAGCTGGCCGAGGCGGTCACGCAGAAGGCCGCCGCCCAGGTCGACCAGCAACTGCGCCAGAGCAAGGCCAGCGGCAAGGCCATCATGGATCAGGCCCACCAGTTCGCCAGCGTGGCGGCGCAGAACGGTTCGATGGCGCAGCCGGCCTCGATGCAGAGCGCCGACGAACAGGCCAAGCAGAACTAGGCGCGGCTACAGGAAGCGTTCCGGAATATCGTCAACGAAGGGATACATCGAGAAATACGGCTTGGCCTCGTCGAGCACCTGCTTGACGGACGGCCGGCCGACCAGCCGTTCGAAGTAGTCGTTGAGGTGCGCGTACTCCTCGGGGAACGGCAACAGCGTGGCGGCGTAGAACAACGCGGGCGCCGCCGCGCAATCGGCCATGCTGAACGCATCGCCGCACATCCAGCTGCGCGTGGCCATGCGCTTCTCTATCATCTTGTACGCCGTCTTGAGCTTGGTGCGCTCCGCGGTCCGGTCGCACTGCATGCCGCTCAGGTGGCCGCTGACGATGGTCTGCACCGGCCCCTGCACATAATTGTCGAAGAAGCGATCCCACAGGCGCACGTCGAGCGCCGCATCCCAGTCGGCCGGGATCAGGTCCTGCGGGCCGGGGAAATGGCGGTCCAGGTATTCGATGATGACCGAGGTCTCCGGCACCTCGCGGCCACGCTCGTGGTCGCGCAGCACCGGGAACTTACACAAGGGCCAGATCGCTCCCAGCTCGGCGCGGTCGGCCTCCTCGCCCAGGTTGATCAGGCGCTTGTCGAACGGCGTGTTGTTCTCGTACAGCGCGATCAGCACTTTATGGCAGAACGAGGCCAGGGGGTGGTAGTACAACGTCAGGGACATGGTCGGCTCTCCGAAGGTCGGGCACCGCCACGCGGTACCAATCAAATCGACAAATGATACTTCAGACAAGCCGATAGCGGCGGACGGGAAATGTTGCGACACTGCGCTCCGTCATACGCCGGGCCCACTCCAATCAAGCGCCGGCGGACCACCGAACCACCATACCACAGGATCCTCCATGCGCTTTATCGTCCCTCTCGTACTCGCCTCCCTCTGCGCCTTCAGCGGCAACAGCAACGCCGACGCCCTCGAACTGCCATCGTCGCAGGGCCCGAAAACCGCGCCCGCCGCCGGCGACAGCCTGACCATCGGCGCCGGCCTGGCCTACGTACCCGAATACGCCGGCAGCAAGAAAAGCCGCGTGCTGCCGCTGCCCTATCTTGAGCGCACCTTCGACAACGGCGCCTTCATCAGCACCATGCGCGGCGCCGGCTTCCAGACCAGCGTGAACGGCGTGGGCCTGAGCGCCGCCCTGACCTACGGCGGCGCGCGCGCCGACCACAAACGCAGTTACTTCGACGGCTCCGACGCCCTCAAGGGCATGGACGAGATCCACGGTGCGGCGCAGGCCGTGCTGGGCGCGAGCTATCAACTGGGTACCGTCGGCGTGAGCCTGAGCACCACGCAGAACCTGGCACGCCGCGAACACGGCGCCACCTACACGCTGGGCGCGGCGATGCCCTTGTACACCACCGCCAGCGACCAGGTCGGCATGAGCGTGTCGACCGAGTATGACGACAAGAAGCACATGCAAACCTATTTCGGCGTGACCGCCGCGCAAAGCGCCACCTCCGGCTACAAGGCCTTTACCGCCAAGGGCGGCTTTGCCAACGTCGCGGCCAGCGTCAACTGGAATCATGTCATCGACAAGAACTGGTCGGCGCATACGGCGCTGGGCGTAACGCATCTGACCACCGATGCGGCCGACAGTCCGCTAACCCAGCGCAAGACCACGCCGGTGCTGATGACGGGCGTTGCCTACAAGTTCTAAGCCGCTTAGCGGAGTGATATTATTGAAGGAATTTTAATTCTCCATTTCCTTCAATAATGCCGACACTCACACTGCTGACTTTCATCGCGCTCGCCCTCTCCATGGGCGCGGTCTGGTTCAAACCCTTTCCTCGATTTCCGGTCGCGCCATGGCAAGCCTTGTTTGCCGTGGCGCTGCTGTGCGGCGCGCTGGCGGGCGTGCTGCATGCACCGGCCTTCATCGCGCTGGCCTTGTTCGGCGGAGCGGCCTGGCTGACCGATGGGGCGTCCAAAAAATATTTGCGGATATTGTCTGGCGTCGCCACGCTGGTGCTGGCGTTTGCGCTGGCGATCCACAAGCTGCCGGGGTTCAGCAATCCCGTGGTGATCGCGGACGCGGTGTTCTCGCCTGGCGCCAACCCGTTTACCCAATATGCGAATTTCGACAAGGGCGCGGTCGGCCTGATACTGCTGGCCTTTATCTGCCGGCGCACTTCCTCGCTGGCCGAGTTCAGCGGCGTGCTGAAGAAGACCTGGCCGGTGCTGCTGGTCACCGTGGCAGCGGTGATGGCCTTTGCCGTCGGCCTCGGCTTCGTGCACCCTGCGTTCAAGCTGCCGGAGGTCACGCTGCAATTCCTGGCGGTCAACCTGTTCTTCACGGTCGTCGCCGAAGAAGCCTTCTTCCGCGGCTTCCTGCAAGCGCGGCTGGCGTCGGCGCTGTCCGGCCTCCGTTTTGGCCCGTGGGTGGCGCTGATCTGCTCCGCCCTGCTGTTCGGCGCCGCCCATCTGGCGGGCGGCCCGCTGTACGCCGCGCTCGCCACCATCGCGGGCCTGGGCTATGCCTACGCCTACCACACGACGCAGCGCATCGAAGCGCCCATCCTCATGCACATCGCGCTCAACGCCGTGCATTTCATCTTCTTCACCTATCCATTCATTGCCCGCTAAGGAGATGTACACATGAGCAATCCAGATTGGACGGCGGTCACTCATGACAATTGTCGCGACGTGCAAGGCCCCTTCTATCACGGGACCAGGTACGCTCTTGAGACAGGCGACCTGCTGGTGCCGGGACACGCCTCCAATTTCGAGGCGGGACGCATCTCGAACAACGTGTATTTCAGCGCACTACTGGAGCCGGCTGTGTGGGGCGCGGAGTTGTCCACTTCGCTTGCCGGAGCGGAAGGCCGTGGCTACATCTATATCGTCGAACCGACCGGCACCTTCGAGGATGATCCCAACCTCACAAACAAGCGTTTCGCAGGCAACCCGACGCAATCCTACCGCACCCGTCATCCCCTGAGAATCGTCGGCAAGGTCGAGGACTGGACGGGCCATGCGCCGGAAATGCTCCAGCAGATGCTCGACGGTCTGCGGGAAAAAATGCGTAACGGTTCGGCTGCGATCGAGGACTAACCTGGCCACTGTAACCGCGATCGGCGGCGCCCCGGAGCGTATGACTTACCAAGCAGTAATTTGAGGCGCCACACCCGGCCTACAGCAAGAGCTCGGGCTGGCGCTGCACCACCGCCGTCTTCGGCAGGCAGACGAGGAAGGAACTGCCCTTGCCCGCCTCCGACTTGATCTGCAACGTGCCGCCATGGCGCAGCAGCACGTGCTTGACGATCGCCAGGCCCAGCCCGGTGCCCTGGGTCTCGCGCGAACGGCTCTTGTCGACCCGGTAGAAGCGCTCGGTCAGGCGCGAGATGTGCTCCGGGCTGATGCCGATGCCGGTGTCTTCCACCATGAACTTGACGCCGCCTTCGTAGGTCTTCCACACCAGATGGATCTTGCCGCCCGCCGGCGTGTAGCGCACCGCGTTCGAGGCCAGGTTGCCGAAGGCGCTGTGCAGCTCTTCGTAGCTGCCCATGATGTCCGGCCCGTTGACCGACATCGTGATCTCATGCTTGCCCGCCGACAGCGCCCGCGCGTCGCGCAGCACCTGCTCCATCAGCTTGGCCACGTCGACCTGCTCCGGCCGCATCGGATAGTCCACCGACTCCAGCCGCGACAAGGTCAGCATGTCCTCGATCAGGTGCTGCATGCGGTGGCCCTGCTCCGTCATCAGCTTCAGGTGCGCCGAGCGCGTGGCCGCATCCAGCCCTTCGGAAGCGGCGATCTCCAGGAAGCCGACGATCACCGTCAACGGCGTGCGCAGCTCGTGCGAGGCGTTGGCGATGAAGTCGCGCCGCATCTCTTCGATGCGCTCGCTCTCAGTGGCGTCGTGCGTCACCAGGATCTGCCGGCGGTTTTCAAACGGAATGATGTGCACGATCAGCTTGCGCTCCCGGAAGCTGATCGTCAGCGGCTGCTCGTAGCGGCCGAGGATGATGTAGTCCATGAAATCCGGGCTGCGCACCAGGTTGGTCACGCGCATGCCCTTGTCGCGCTCATGCGTCAGGCCCAGGTGCTTCTCGGCGGCCGGATTGCACCACTCCAGGAACAGCACGTCGTCCATGATGACCACGCCGTCCGGCAGCAGGTGCATGGCCTGGCGGAAGCGCGCCAGCCATTCGGTTAGCTCGGCCTGGTTCTTCTCGTCGTCGCGCCGCATGCGGTACAGGCGCGAGAAGATGTTGGTCCACGCGCCCCAGCCGTCGGGCAGCTTGGCGCTTTGCGGATCGTCCATCCAGTTGCTCAGCTGGTACAGATACGACAGCTGCACAAACACCAGCACCATCATGGCGACCAGCGCCACCACCAGGCCGTTGATCCAGCCGAACATCCAGCCCAGCGTCGCGCAGCCCGCCAGGATGATGGCCGTGCGCAGTGCCGCCGGCACCCAGAACACCAGTTTAGGATTCATTATTTCTCCGACAGCATGTAGCCCACGCTACGCACCGTCTTGATCAGATGCTCGGCCTCTTTCAGGGCCTTGCGCAGGCGCAGCACGTGGACGTCGACGGTGCGCTCTTCGATCACCACGTGGTCGCCCCACACCTTGTCGAGCAGCTGGCTGCGCGAGAACACACGCTCCGGATGCGCCAGCAGGAACTTGAGCAGCTTGTACTCGGCGTGGCCGATGTCGATCTTCTGCTCGTCCATCGACACCGTGCAGCTGACCGGGTCCAGCATCACATTGGCCGCGCGCATGGTGGCCTGCGCGTGCTCCGGGCTCTTGCGGCGCAACAGCGCCTTGGCGCGCGCCAGCAGCTCGCGCGGCGAGAACGGCTTGGTGACGTAGTCGTCGGCACCGCTGTTGAGGCCGGCCAGCTTGTCCTCTTCCATGCTCTTGGCGGTCAGCATGATGACCGGGATTTCATTGAACTGGCGGTCGGAACGGATGCGCGCCAGCAGGCGCAGGCCGGTCTGGTCGGGCAGCATCCAGTCCAGCAGGATCAGTTGCGGGGTCTTGGTCTGGATGAAGTCCCAGGCCTCGGCACAGCTTTGCACGGCGCAGCAGTTCCAGCCTGCCTCGCGCAGCGAGAACGTCACCAGCTCGACAATGGCAGGCTCGTCTTCGACGATCAGTACGGTAGTTTTATCGGATGCCATGTTCTCTTATTTACTCAGCTTGCAGGGGCACGTCGTCCGGTATCGGTGCGGTCTTGGTGTGGCGGATATCCTTGCCTTCGACGACGTAGATGACGTATTCGGCGATGTTCTTGGCGTGGTCGCCGATGCGCTCGATTGCCTTGGCCACCCACAGCGTATCCAGCGCGGCCGAGATGGTACGCGGATCTTCCATCATGAACGTGATCAGGTTGCGCATGATCGAGCGGAACTCGTGGTCGATCACGGCGTCCTGGGCGATCAGCTGCAGGGCCTGCTTGCCGTCGTTGCGGGCGAACGCGTCCAGCGCATCGTGCAGCATGTCGCTGGTGTTGTTGGCGATGCCGCGCACCATCTCGTAGTGGTTGACGGTCACCGCGCCGCGCGCGTGGAGCGCCTTGGCGGTGCGGGCGATCTTGGTGGCCTCGTCGCCGATGCGCTCGAGGTCGGTGATCACCTTGATGGTCGCCATGATGGTGCGCAGGTCGTTGGCGGCCGGCTGGCGGCGCACGATCAGGTGGCTGCAGGCGTCGTCCAGCGACACTTCCAGCTGGTTGACGGCGTCGTCCTCGCGCATCACGCGGTCGGCGCGCTCGGGATTGCCGATGCGGAAGCAGGTCATGGCGTCGAGGAATTGGGTCTCGACGATGCCGCCCATCAGCAGCACCTTGCTGCGTATGGCTTCCAGTTCGTTGTCGTACTGTTTGGATGAATGTTCACCGATCATGCTGCTCTCCGTAGTCGATTTGCTATTATAAGTGCGATCAGCCGAAGCGGCCGGTGATGTAATCCTGCGTCTCTTTGCGCGCCGGATTCATGAAGATCTGGTCGGTCTCGCCGAACTCCACCAGCTCGCCCAGGTACATATAGGCGGTGTAGTCCGAGCAGCGCGCCGCCTGCTGCATGTTGTGGGTGACGATGGCGATGGTGTAGTCCTGCTTCAGTTCGCTGATCAGCTCTTCCACCTTCGAGGTCGAGATCGGGTCCAGCGCCGAGGTCGGCTCATCCAGCAGCAACACGTCCGGCTTGACCGCCACGCCGCGCGCGATGCACAGGCGCTGCTGCTGGCCGCCCGACAGCGACAGGCCCGACTTGCCCAGCTTGTCCTTGACCTCGGTCCACAGCGCGGCCTTCTTCAGCGCCCATTCGACGCGCTCGTCCATCTCGCCCTTGGACAGGTCTTCATACAGGCGCACGCCGAAGGCGATGTTGTCGTAGATCGACATCGGGAACGGCGTCGGCTTCTGGAACACCATGCCTACCTTGGCGCGCAGCATGTTGACGTCCTGGCCCTCTTCCAGGATATTGCGGCCGCGGTACATGATCGAGCCCTCGGCGCGCTGGCCGGGGTACAGGTCGTACATGCGGTTGAGCGTGCGCAGCAGGGTCGACTTGCCGCAACCCGATGGGCCGATGAAGGCCGTGACCTGCTTCTCGTGGATGTCCAGGTTGACGTTGGTCAGGCTCTGGGTTTTACCGTAGAAAAAATTCAGACCCGAAATCTCGATGGTTTTACGTTTGCCGTTCATGGGCACCACATTCTCTTGGCTCAGTTGCGTATTCATTGTTGATCGCTTTTTTCAGATTTGATTCGCAGGTTTAATTCGGGACTTTTTGGCTGAACAAGGTGCGAGAGATGATGTTCAGCGCCAGCACGCTGAAGGTCACCAGCAGCGCGCCGCCCCAGGCCAGCTCGCGCCAGTTGTCGTACGGGCTCATGGCGAAGCCGTAGATCACCACCGGCAGGTTGGCGATCGGCCGGTTCATGTCGGCGCTGAAGAACTGGTTGTTGAGCGCGGTGAACAGCAGCGGCGCGGTCTCGCCCGAGATGCGGGCCACGGCCAGCAGCACGCCGGTGATCACGCCGGCCTTGACGGCGCGCAGGCGCACCAGCATGGCCACCTTCCAGCGCGGCGCGCCCAGCGCGAAGGCCGCTTCCAGCAGGCTGTTGGGCACCAGGCGCAGCATGTTGTCGGTGGTGCGCACCACCACCGGAATCGCGATCAGCGCCAGCGCCAGCGAACCGGCGTAGCCCGAGTAATGGTTGACGGTGGCCACGTACAGCGCCCACACGAACATGCCGATCACGATCGACGGCGCCGACAGCATGATGTCGGTGACGAAGCGGGTCAGGCTGGCGATCTTGTTTTCCTCGCCGTACTCGGCCAGGTAGATGCCGGCCAGGATGCCGATCGGCGTGCTCACCAGCGTCGACAGGCCGACGATCATCAGGCTGCCGACGATGGCGTTGGCCACGCCGCCGCCCTCGCTGCCGGGCGACGGGGTCGGCTGCGTGAACAGGTGCAGGTTGAGCGCGCCGAAGCCCTTGACGGCCAGCGTGATCAGGATCCAGGCCAGCACCAGCAGGCCGACCGACATCGCCAGCACGGACAGGGCGATGCCGACACGGTGCGCCAGCAGGCGCTTGCGGTAGACCGGGTTGACCGGCGACGAAGTGGTAGCTTGCTTCATTTGATGCCTTCCTTGCGGGACATGCTCGCCAACATCAGCTTGGCGGAGGACAGAACAATAAACGTGATGACGAACAGGATCAGCGCCAGCGCGAACAGCGACGAGGTGTGCAGCGGCGTGTCGGCCTCGGCAAATTCATTGGCCAGGGTCGAGGCGATCGAGTTACCGGCCGCGAACAGCGACCACGACAGCTTGTTGGCGTTGCCGATGACGAAGGTCACGGCCATGGTCTCGCCCAGCGCGCGGCCCAGGCCCAGCATGACGCCGCCGACCACGCCGGTCTTGGTGTAAGGCAGCACGATCTTGCGCACCACTTCCCAGCGCGTGCAGCCCAGGCCGTAGGCCGATTCCTTCAGCACGGCCGGCACGATCTCGAACACGTCGCGCATCACCGACGAGATGAACGGGATGATCATCACCGCCAGGATCAGCGCGGCGGTCAGGATGCCGATGCCCATGGTCGGGCCGCTGAAGAACTGGCCGATGATGGGCAGGTGGCCCAGGGTGTTTTTCAGCAGCGGCTGCACGTAGTCGCCGAACAGCGGCGCGAACACGAACAGGCCCCACATGCCGTAGATGATGGACGGCACGCCGGCCAGCAGCTCGACCGCCGTGCCCAGCGGACGGCGCAGGCCAGCCGGGCAGATCTCGGTGAGGAACAGGGCGATGCCGAAGCTGACCGGGAAGGCGATCAGCAGCGCGATGCCGGAGGTGGCCAGGGTGCCGACGATGGCGATCGCGGCGCCGTATTTTTCATTGACCGGGTCCCACTCGACGGTGGTGATGAAGCCCGGGCCGAACTCCTTGAACGCCGGCCAGGCGCCCACCACCAGCGAGATGATGATACCGAGCAGCACCGCCAGCACGGACAGCGCGAACAGCATGGTGGTCTTGTGGAAGATGAAATCCTGGATGCGCTGGTTGCGCATGGTGCGTTGCAGGGAACGCAGCGCGGCGTGCTCCGCTGCACTCGCCTGGGCGGTGCTGGCCTGCATAAGCGGCTCCGATGGGGTCAGGGGCGTGGAAGTGATATCAGCGCTCATTATGGTTGTCTCGTTGATGTAAGCTAGCCTGCGGCGCCCGGTCGGGCGGCGCAGGCTAACCCCCTCGCCGCCAACAGCCGGCAGCGAAGGGACGATCCCGATTAGTAGATGGCCTTGCCCGATGCATCCTTCAGGTGGGCTTTCCAGGAGTCCTGGATCAGCTTGACGACCGACGGTGGCATCGGCACGTAGTCCAGATCGGTCGCAGCGGCGGCGCCGTTCTTGAAGGCCCAGTCGAAGAACTTGACCACTTCCTTGCCTTTGGCTGCGTCAGCCTGGGCTTTGTGCATCAGCACGAAGGTCGCGCCGGTGATCGGCCATGCGTTCTTGCCTGGCTGGTCGGTCAGCACCACGGCGAAGCCCGGGGTCTTGGCCCAGTCGGCGTTGGCGGCGGCGGCCTTGAAGAACTCGTCGTCAGGCTGCAGGAAGTTGCCGTCCTTGTTTTTCAGCTGGGTGTGCGACATCTTGTTTTTCTTGGCGAAGGCCCACTCGACGTAGCCGATCGCGCCCTTGATGCGCTGCACGTTGGCGGCCACGCCTTCGTTGCCCTTGCCGCCCACGCCCACAGCCCACTTCACGGCAGCGTCGGCGCCGATCTTGGTCTTGAATTCAGGGCTGGTTTTCGACAGGAAGTCGGTGAACAGGAAGGTCGTGCCCGAACCGTCGGCGCGGTGCACCACGGTGATTTCTTCGGCAGGCAGCTTGACGCCCGGGTTCAGCGCGGCGATCGCGGCGTCGTTCCACTTGGTGATCTTGCCCAGGTAGATGTCGGCAACCAGCGGGCCGGTCAGCTTCATCTGGCCAGGGGTGATGCCGTCCAGGTTGACCACGGTGACCACGCCGCCCATGATGGCAGGGAACTGCATCAGGCCTTCGGCGTCCAGTTCAGCGGCGCTCAGCGGCTTGTCCGATGCGCCGAAGTCCACGGTCTTGGCCTTGATCTGCTTGATGCCGGCGCCGGAGCCCACCGATTGGTAGTTCAGCACGTTGCCCGTGGCGCCCTTGTACATATCGGCCCACTTGGCGGCGATCGGGTACATGAACGAGGAGCCGGCGCCGGTCATATCGGCGGCGGATGCGGCGGAGGAGAACGCCATGACAGCAGACACGCCCACTACCAGGGAAGAGATCAGTTGTTTGAGTCGCATTACAGGTCCTTTGGTTTATGACAGGTTAGGATGCTGCGCAGTCTACCGGGGCTATATGACAGCTTTATGACATGACCGAAATATGTCAAAAATAGTTATCCCGCCCCGCTTTTGCGCCCTCCCTCCTCTGGAAACAGGCCATGTGCCGCCATATACTACGCCAGCGTTGTCATAATCGGCGCGCCGTCCGCGTCATTTATGACAAGCGATGTCATGGACCTGTCATATTTCTTATTTACACTGTTGCATCATTCTGCCGCAATACAGGCTAGAATGAGACTACCTGCAAAGTGAACAAAAAGACATGAAGCCTGACTTGCATGCTGAAGTAAACAAGAACTCCGCGTTTCTGGACCGGGAGCTGTCGCAACTGATGTTCAACCGGCGCGTGCTGGCGCAAGCCGAAGATAAAAGCATTCCCCTGCTGGAGCGGCTGCGCTACCTGTGCATCGCCAGCAGCAACCTGGACGAGTTCTTCGAAGTGCGCGTGGCCAGCCTGCTGGCGGCCGGCAGCGTCGAAGGTTCGCTGTCCAACCATCCGGCGCTGGTGGCCACGCTGTCGCGCATCAGCGCCGAATGCCACGCGCTGGTGACCCACCAGTATGAAATCCTCAACCAGGAAGTGCTGCCCCAGCTGGCCGCCAACGGCGTGCACCTGGTGCGCCACAACGAGCGCAACGAGGCGCAGCGCGCCTGGGTCAAGGACTACTTCGACACCGAGGTGCGCCCGCTGCTGACGCCGATCGGCCTCGATCCGGCCCACCCCTTCCCGCAGGTGGTCAACAAGAGCCTCAACTTCATCGTCTCGCTGTCCGGCAAGGACGCCTTCGGCCGCGGCACCGCGATCGCCATCGTCAAGGCGCCGCGCGTGCTGCCGCGCGTGATCCGCCTGCCCGACCACCTGTCGAAAAGCGGCGGCGTGTCGTTCTGCCTGCTCTCGTCCATCATCCACGCCCACATCTCCGACCTGTTTGCCGGCCGCGAGGTGATCGCGTATTCGCAGTTCCGCGTCACCCGCGACTCCGACCTGTGGGTCGACGAGGACGAGGTCAAGAACCTGCGCCAGGCGCTCAAGGGCGAGCTGCAGGGCCGCCAGTTCGGCACCTCGGTGCGGCTGGAGGTGGCCAAGAACTGCCCGCCCGAGCTGTCGCAGTTCCTGCTCGACCAGTTCGGCCTGCACCAGAGCCGGCTGTACGCCGTCAACGGCCCGGTCAACCTGGTGCGCCTGACCGAGATCATGGACCACGTCGACAACCCGGCGCTGAGCTTCCCGCCGTTCTATCCCGGCATCGCGCAGAAGGCGGGCAGCCCGGACATCTTCGCAGCCCTGCGCGACGGCGACATCCTGCTGCACCATCCCTACCAGTCGTTCCAGACCGTGATCGACTTCATCCGCAGCGCCGCGCTCGACCCGGCCGTGGTGGCGATCAAGCAGACCATCTACCGCACCGGCATGAACTCGGACCTGATGGAGTCGCTGATCCTGGCCGCGCGCTCGGGCAAGGAAGTGACCGTGATCGTCGAGCTCAAGGCGCGCTTCGACGAGGAAGCCAACATCAACTGGGCCGACAAGCTGGAACAGGCCGGCGCCCAAGTGGTGTATGGCGTGGTGGGCCTGAAGACCCACGCCAAGGTGGCGCTGGTGATACGCCGCGAAGACAACAAGCTGCGCTTCTACGCCCACCTCGGCACCGGCAACTACCACCCGACCACCACCAAGTTCTACACCGACTTCGGCCTGCTGACCTGCCATCCGGGCATCAGCCAGGAAGTCAACGAAGTGTTCATCCACCTGACCAGCCTGACCAAGCCGCACCGGCTCACGCACCTGTGGCTAGCGCCGTTCGCGCTGCACAACGAGATCGTCAAGGCCATCCGCAACGAAGCGCGCATCGCGCGCGCCGGACGGCCGGGACGCATCATCGTCAAGATCAACGCGCTGGTCGACGAGTCGGTGATCCGCGCGCTGTACGCGGCCTCGAAGGACGGCGTCAAGATCGACCTGATCGTGCGCGGCGCCTGCACGCTCAAGCCCGGCGTGCCGGGCCTGTCGGAAAACATCAAGGTGCGCTCCATCATCGGCCGCTTCCTCGAACACAGCCGCATCTACTACTTCCGCAACGACCTGGCGCACGATGTCATGCTGGCCAGCGCCGACTGGATGAGCCGCAACCTGTTCCGCCGCATCGAGGTGGCCTTCCCCGTGCTCGACAAGGCACTCAAGCGGCGCGTACTGAACGAAGGCCTGAATCCTTATTTAAAGGATAATATGAACGCGTGGGAGCTGGAGGCGGACGGCCACTACCTGCGCCGCAAGGCGCGCGGCAAGCAGCTGCCCTACAGCGCCCAGCAGCATCTGATGGAGACGCTGGGCATGCCCGGCGCCCATCTGGGAGACTAAGCGAAGCGGGATCTTTTTTCACATGTCGTTCAGGAGAAAAACATGGATCTCATATTGTGGCGGCATGCCGAGGCCGAGGACGCGCAACCCGGCATGTCCGATCTGGAGCGCGAGCTGACCGTGAAAGGTCTGAAGCAGGCGCGGCGCATGGGCCAGTGGCTCGATTCCCAACTGCCGGACAGCTGCCGCGTCCTGTGCAGTCCCGCCGTGCGCACCCTGCAGACGGCCGAGGCGCTGGGGCGCAAGTTCAAAATCCACACCGACCTCGCGCCGGGCGCTGACGCGTCCGACATCCTCAAGGCCGTCAACTGGCCGGGCAACAAGGATTCGGTGCTGGTGGTCGGCCATCAGCCGACCTTGGGCCAGCTGGCTTCGCTGTTGTTGACGGGCGACGATCTGGAATGGGACATCCGCAAGGCCAGCGCCTGGTGGTTCTCCCAGCGCGACCCCGGCAACGCCATCAGCGTCTACCTGAAGGCGGTCATGGCAGCCGACCTGGTGGTGAAATAAATCCGCGTTGAGCTTGTAAAGCGGCAACCATCTGCTAAAGTTTAATCGTAACAACACGAGGGAGGGTTACCATGTTCACCTTGCTCACGATGGGTATCTTTGGCGGGATGATTGCCTTAGTGGTGTATGAGCTCATCGAGGAAATGCGCGGCAGCAAACATAAATTAATCGACCGCTATCACGACGAATAGCATCGGCTTCATTGAAGCCACAGTCATTCCCGCGCAGGCGGGAATCCATGCTGACTATGGATTCCCGCCTGCGCGGGAATGACGCGTTTACAGGCCGGTCTTGAACTTGGTGTAGATGCGGGTGATGTTGCGGCGGATATCAGCCGGCACCGCCTCCGGCGCGGCCATGCGCTGCTTGTCGGCATCCGACAGGAACACCGTCTTGTTGCTGGCGATATCCTTGCGCACGAACTTCAGGCTGGCCAGGTTGGGATTGGCGTAGAACACCTTGTTGGTCAGGCTGGCATGCACCTCGGGCCGCAGGATGTAGTTGATCCACAAGTGGGCGTTGTTCGGATGCGGCGCGTCGGCCGGGATGGCCATGGTGTCGAACACCAGCGCGGCCGAGGTCTTCGGCACCAGCACCTCGATCACATTGCCGTTCTTGGCGTCGATCGCGCGCTGGCGCGCGATGTTGATGTCGCCCGACCAGCCTAGCGCCACGCACACCGCGCCGTTGGCCATGTCGTTGATATAGCCCGACGAACTGAACAGCGTCACGTAGGGACGTATCGACTGCAGCAGCTTGCCGGCCTCGGCATAGTCGGCGGCGTTCTTCGAGTAGGCCGGCTTGCCCAGGTACAGCAGCGCGGCCGGCAGCACCTCGGACGGCGAATCGAGGAAGGACACGCCGCACGACTTCAGCTTGGCCGCGTATTTCGGATTGAAGATCAGGTCCCAGGCATTGTCCGGCATCGGCATGCCGCCCAGCGCGGCCTTGACCTTGTTGACGTTGATGCCCACCGTGGTATAGCCCCACAGCCAGTCGACCAGGTACTCGTTGTTCGGATCGATGCCGGCCAGCTTGGCCTGGATGGCCGGGTCCAGGTTTTTCAGGTTGCTCAGCTTGGACTTGTCGAGCTTGCGCAGCAGCTTGCCGTCAATCTGCAGGCGCGCCCACTGCGCGGTCGGCACCACGATATCGTAGCCCGACTTGCCGGCGGCCAGTTTGGAATTGAGGATTTCGTTGTTATCGAACAGGTCATAGCGGACCTTGATACCGGTTTCCTTTTCAAAGTTTTTGACGGTATCGTCGGCGATGTAATCCGACCAGTTATAGATGTTGAGGACTTTCTCCTCCTGCGCCTGCGCCGCGACCTGTCCTGCGCCGGCCATCAAGCCAGCCGCCACCAGCACCGCACCAACGAACTTCCCTGCCATAGCCCCTCCGTTTGGAATCAATCACAAGCCGTGATGATCGGGCATAGCCAGTTCCGACGCAAGGAATTCGTGTAAAAATGACCCGCAAGCCTGGGGTCTGACCCCGCGGGGTCGGACCCCGCCGTGCCGTGCGGGGTAAAACTAGCCCAGCATGTCGAACAACGTGCCGGCCTTGCCGGCCGCGCCGTTGACCGCGCTGCCGGCGCTGGTCTGGGCCTGCGCCGTGTAGAGCGCCGCCAGCGCCGTCGCCTGCGCCGTCAGCGCCTTGCTCAGCACGGTGCGGCGGCCATTGACGCTGCTGATCTCGCGGCCCAGCATGCCGGTTTCCTTGCTGATCACGCTGCCGTCCGAGCTCAGCGCCGCGGCCTTGGCCGACAGCAGGTCGGCGATGCCCTTGCCGTTGTTGGTGAACAGCTTGCCGACGCCGGCCGTATCGCTGGCCAGCGCGGCCTTGAGCTTCTTGTCGTCGACCACCAGCTGGCCGCTGCTGTCCTGGCTGACGCCGGCCGCGCCCAGCGCCGACACCGGGACGCTGCCGCCACCCGTCTTCAGCAGCAGGTTCAGCTGGCTGACCACCTGCCCCAGCGCGGTGTCCGACTTCAGGTCGCCCTTTTGCAGCGCTTGCAGCTTCTTGTTCAAGTCATTGTAGGCGCTGACGAAGGATTTCAGGTTGGCGCCGATCTGGCTGGCGTCCTGGGTGATGGCGACATCGGTCTTGCCGGCGCCGGTCAGCGTCAGCGTGGCGCCGGCGATGGCCTTGTCGACCGTGTTGCTGCTGCTCGTGACATCCTTGCCGTCGACGCTCAGGATGGCGTCCATGGCGGCGCTGGTCTGCTTGAGTTTCTGGCTGCCGTCGGGATCGTAGCCGAGCAGGCTTTTCAGCGCGGCATCGCCGCTGACGCTGATGCGCATGCTGTTGGCCGCGCCGCTCTGGCCGGCAAACGCCAGCGAGAACTTGCCGTCGCCGCCCTTGACCACCTTCACGTCCACGCCGGCCGCCTTGAACGCGGCGGCGATGCCGTCCAGCGTGTTATTGCTGCCGTCGATGGTGACGGACTTGCTGGCCGCCTTGCCGTTGAGGGCAAAACCCTGGCCGCCGCCGGCCGTGCCGAAGTCGATCTTGACGGTGGTGGCGGCGCCCGAGCCGATCTTTGCGTCCGGCGCCGCAAAGGCGTCGCTGGTAAGGAACTGGCCCTGCGCCAGCTGCTTGACGTCGATGGCATAGGTGCCGGCCTTGGCGGCGCCGGTCGAAGCGGCGGTCAGCACATTCTTGACCGAGGTGGCGGCGCTGGTGCTCAAGCCGCTGCCGGCCAGGCCGGCAGCGATCGACTGGAAGCTCGCCAGCGCGCTTTGCAGCTGGCCCAGTGCCGACAGCTTGGCCTGGTCGTTCTTCAGCGTCGTATTCAGCTTGGTCGCGGCGCTGTTCTGCGACGCCATCGTTTGCTGGACGCGGTTGTAGATATCGTTCGACACCGTCGAACCGCCGGTGGTGCCGCTGGAATTGATGCTGGAGGTCGCCATGATACGTTCCGCCTGATTTGGTTACATAGTATGCAACATCAACCGAAATCCAAAGCGCGGAACAGACCGCCTTTTACCCGCCACCTCAACCGCCGGGGTCAAGTCTGACATTCGGACACGGGCTCAACCATAGCAGCCTTGCTATGGTTGAGCCCGTGTCCGAATGTCAGACTTGACCCCCGGTGTTTACCAGCTGGGCGGTGAGGAGCCCAGTTCGCTGGCGGGCCGCGCCCAGGTCATCGGTACGCCGGCGATCGCCACCGGCGGCAGGTAGCGCCGCGCCGGCCCCCACGCGGTCTGCTCCAGCGCCGGCGCCAGGTCCGCATCGCCGGCTGGCGCCAGCGGCTGCGCGTTCGATGCCTCCCGCGGCGATAGCTGCGTCAGCAACAAGGCCGTGCGCGCCAGCGACAGACGCGCCTGCGTCGCACTCCCTTCAGCAAGACGGTTTATCAGGCCGCGCACCACCGCTGCCGCGACCAGATAGCCGGTCGCGTGGTCCAGCGCCTGCACCGGCAGCGGCACCGGCTTGCTCGCCCCACGCCACTGCATGCCGCGATGAGCGATGCCTGTGCTCATCTGCACCAGGCTGTCGAAGCCGCGCCGCCCGCTCAGCGGTCCGGACCAGCCATACGCATCGAGCGCCACATCGACCAGCCCCGGATTCAAGCGCCGGCGTTCCTGCTCGCCGTATCCCAGCCCCTCCAGCGCCCCCGACCGGTAGCCATGCACCAGCACGTCCGCCTGCGCCAGCAAGCGCTGGAAAATCGCCCGGTCCGGCGCCAGGCGCAGATCCAGGCGCGCGCAGCGCTTGCCCAGGCTCACCTCAGGTATCACGCCCGGCTCGTTCCAGCCTGGCGGATCGATGCGCAGCACGTCCGCGCCATAGCCGGCCAGGAAGCGCGTCGCCACTGGCCCGGCCAGCACCCGCGTCAGATCGAGCACCTTCAGGCCCGCCAGCGGCCGCGACGGCGTCGGCGTCCAGCCCACGTTGAAACTGCCGGCCTGCGCCGCGAACGCGACCAGCGGTTCGGCAGCCACCGCCCGTCCCTGCTCATGCGCCGCCCACGCTTCGCCGGAGCGCATCATCGCCGCGCAACCGCCCTGTGCCACTACCGCCGCCTCCAGCTCGGCGCCGCGCCAGCCAGCCACCGCCCGCGCCACCGCCTCGCGTTCGGCCGGCGCCTTCAACACCGCCAGCGCCGCGTCGCGATGGTGCGGCGCGTTGGTGTGCAGGCGTATCCAGCCGTCGGCCGTCGGATAATCGCCGGCCACCGGATCCCACGGCGGCGGCGGCTCCCAGCCCACCGGGCGCAGGGACCAGCCGAACCACAACGACGCCAGCCGCCGATCGACCGTCACCGGCGCCGCCGCTCCGCCCTGTGCCGCGATCAGTTGCCGCATCGCCAGCGCGGCCGCGCCCGCCGACGCCGCCGCCAGCTCCGTCACCGCATAGCATGAAGGCAGTTCACCCTCGCCGGTGAAGCTCACGCAATCCCGCGCCGACAAGCACAGCGCGGACGAAATAGCCTCCAACATTTTAGACATGGCAGCTCCAGGAATTGATATGCTGTTCCAGCTTAGGATCGCCCACCGGGGGCGTCAATCTTGACTTGAAGTGTCAACATAGGAATCCGAGATGGTCTGGATGACAGCGGCAGAAGCGCTGAAGGTATTGAATGTCCGCCCGCAAACGCTGTACGCCAACGTCAGCCGGGGCAAGATACGCGCAAAATCGGACGAGGCCGATCCGCGCCGCAGCCTCTACCACCGCGACGACATCCTGCGCATGGCCAGGCGCAGCAACGGCCGCCGCAAGATCGAGACGGTCTCCGCGCAGGCCATGCAATGGGGCGATCCGGTGCTGCCGTCCGCCATTTCCACTGCCGCCGACGGCCGCCTGCTGTATCGCGGCCGCGATGCCGTCACGCTGTCCGACAGCGCCACGCTGGAACAGGTCGCCGATTTGTTATGGGAGGCCGAACCCGGCCAGGTACGCGCCGCAGCGGCCGTGCCGCCCACTCCAGCACCGCTCGACTGCGCGCCGCCTGCCGGCGCACTGGGCGCGGGCCTGCTGGCCCTGGCGCTACGCAGCGCCAGCGATGCGCCGTCGATGGACCGCCCCGCCGCCGACCTGCGCGCGGAAGCCGCGACCATCCTGTCCACGCTTGCCCGCGCGATGATCGGCCCCGCGCCGGCGGACGAACCGGCCGCCACCATCAGCCGCCGCCTGGCGCTGGCGTGGCAATGCCCCGCGTCCGAAGACCTGCTGCGCCGCGCGCTGGTGCTGATGGCCGATCACGAGCTGAACGCCTCCACCTTCGCCACCCGCGTCGCCATCTCGACCGGCGCCTCGCTGGCGGCCGGCGTGCTGGCCGGCTTCACCACGCTGACCGGGCCGCTGCACGGCGGCGCCCCGGCCGAATTCGCCCAACTGATCGCCGCCGCCCGCCAGCACGGCGCCTCTGCAGCCGTGGCCAGCTGGCGCGCCGGCGGCCGTCCGCTGCCCGGCTTCGGCCACATGCTGTACGCGCAAGGCGACCCGCGCGCCCGCGCCCTGATGAAGTTATTGCCGGAATTGCAGCCGCACACAGACCTCGCCGCCGCAGCCGAAGCGCAGGCGGGGGAATTGCCGAACATTGATTTTGCGCTGACCTTGCTGGCCGCCGCCCATGACCTGCCGGAGGACGCGCCCTTCATGCTGTTTGCACTGGGCCGCTGCGTCGGCTGGCTGGCGCATGCGCTCGAACAGGCACAGGCCAGGCGCCCGATACGGCCCAGGGCCCGCTATGTCGGGCCTAGCGCAGGAACTTGTTGATGGCGCTGGTTTGGGCGGCATCCAGGTTGAGGAACTGGTAGCCGATCTTGAAATGATCGCCGCTGAAAATGCAATAAGTCACCTTGGAGCGGCAGGTGAGGATCTGCGGCTTACCATCGAGGAACAGCTCGAACGAGATATTCCCCATATGCCCCACGGCCAATTTATGCTCGAACGTTATCGACAAACCGTTGGCGCTGATATCGATCGTGCGTCCCGGCTGCGGCGGCATGCCATCCATCACCGCCACCACCTTGGAGCGCAGGATCTTGCGCGCTACTGACCTCTGATCAACTAACACTATCTATCCTTTGTACGTATGCTTTACCAATTATTCAGTATTAACGATTACAACACGTAACAATACAACGTTATTGGATTTCGCGCAGCTTATTGAAGGCATCGTCGATGCGGTCGACCGCGATGATGGTCATGCCCTCGATCGGCTGCTTGGGCGCATTGGCGGTCGGTATCATCGCCATCGAGAAGCCCAGCTTGGCCGCCTCGCGCAGACGCTCCTGCCCGCGCGGCGCCGGCCGGATCTCGCCGGCCAGGCCGACTTCGCCGAACACCACGAAGCCGCGCGGCAGCGGCTTGTTGCGCATCGACGAATTAATCGCCAGCAGCACCGCCAGGTCGGCCGCCGGTTCGGTGATCTTCACGCCGCCCACCGCGTTGATGAACACGTCCTGGTCGAAGGCCGCGATGCCGGCATGCCGGTGCAGCACAGCCAGCAGCATGGCCAGCCTATTCTGCTCCAAACCCACCGACAAACGGCGCGCGTTAGGCAGGTGGCTGGCGTCGACCAGCGCCTGGATTTCGACCAGCAAGGGACGCGTGCCCTCCTGCGTCACCATCACGCAGGAACCCGGCACCTGGTTGTCATGCTGGGACAGGAACAGCGCCGACGGATTCGACACGCCCTTCAAACCCTTCTCCGTCATCGCGAACACGCCCAGCTCGTTGACCGCGCCGAAACGGTTCTTGATGGCCCGCACCAGGCGGAAGCTGGAATGATTGTCGCCCTCGAAATACAGCACCGTGTCGACGATGTGCTCCAGCACGCGCGGCCCGGCCAGCGCGCCCTCCTTGGTCACGTGGCCGACCAGGATGATGGTGATGCCGGTCTGCTTGGCCACGCGGGTCAGCTGCGCCGCGCACTCGCGCACCTGCGCCACCGAACCCGGCGCCGAACTGAGCGCGTCCGAATACACGGTCTGGATCGAATCGATCACCGCCACTTCCGGCTTCAGGTCGGCCAGGGTGCCGAGGATTTTCTCCAGCTGTATCTCCGCCTGCAATTTCAGGTCGCGGGCATCGATGTTCAGGCGCTTGGCGCGCAGCGCGATCTGCGCGCCGGATTCCTCGCCGCTGACGTACAGGACTTTTTTCAGGTGCGACACATTGGCCAGCGCCTGCAACAGCAGGGTCGACTTGCCGATGCCCGGATCGCCGCCGATCAGCACCACGCCGCCGGCCACCAGGCCGCCGCCCAGCACACGGTCGAACTCCTCGATGCCGGTGCCGAAGCGCGGCACGTCGATGGCGTCGATGTCGGCCAGCGACAGCACCGGCGCGGTCTGCGCCAGCGACAGGTGCTGCGGCTGCGAGTAACGGTTGTTGCCGCCCGCCTCGATGACGGTCTCCACCATCGTGTTCCATTGCTGGCAGGACGAGCACTGGCCGGTCCACTTGGTGGCCGTGCCGCCGCATTCGCTACAGGTGTAGTTGGTTTTCGCCTTGGCCATCCGCTCAGCCTTCCACCACCGGCACGCGCTGCGCCAGCGCGCACATCAGCTCGTAGCCGATGGTACCGGCCGCCGTCGCCACGTCGTCGATCGGCATGCCGCGTCCCCACAGCGTGACCTTGCTGCCCACCCGCGCCGACGGCAGCGCCGTCAGGTCCACGGTCAGCATGTCCATCGACACCCGTCCCACCAGCGTGGTGCGCACGCCGTCGACCAGCACCGGCGTGCCCATCGGCGCGCTGCGCGGATAGCCGTCCGCATAGCCGCAGGCCACCACGCCGATGCGCATCGGCCCCTCGGCCTGGAAGCGGCTGCCGTAGCCGACCACGTCGCCGGCCACGATATTCTGCACGCCGATGATCTCGCTGCCCAGGGTCATGGTCGGCTCCAGGCCGAACGATTCCGCCGTGGCGCCGCCCGGCGTGCCGCCGTACAGCATGATGCCGGGACGTATCCAGTCGTTGCGCAGGGTTTGCTGGTGCATCAGCACGCCTGCCGAATTCGACAGGCTGCGCGCCCCCGCCAGCCCGGCCGTGCCCAGCTCGAAGCGGCGCACCTGCTCGGCGATCGGCAGCAGCGGATGCTCGGCGTCGTCGGCGTTGGCGAAGTGGGTGATCATGGTGATGCTGCCGACGCAGGAGATCGCGCTCAGGCGCGCATGCGCGGCGGCGTAGGCGTCCGGCATGAAGCCGAGCCGGTTCATGCCGCTGTTCATTTTGAGATGCAGATCAAATTTGATGCCGCGCGCCGACAGCGCCGCCTGGGCCGCCTCCAGCCACGCCAGCTGCTCGTCGCAATGCACGGCGGCCTGCAAGCCGTAGCCGGCCATGGTGTGCAGATCCGCCGGGTCGAAGAACCCTTCCAGTAGCAGGATGGGCTTTTTCCAGCCCAGCTCGCGCAGGCGCACGGCGTAGTCCACCTCCACCAGCGCCAGCCCGTCGGCGTCGGCGAAACCGCGCATTGCCCGCTCCAGTCCGTGGCCATAGCCGTTCGCCTTGACCACGCCCCAGGCCTTGGCGCCCGGCGCGTTGGCCCGGGCGCGGGCCAGGTTATGCTTCATGGAATCAACGTGGATGGTTGCGAGGATAGGCCTAGGCATAAGCAATTTGAGCGGAATATGGGAAGGCCGTATTTTACCGTGTAGCGACCTGACTGCACGGCTCAATTCTTGGGGATACGATCAAAGCATGGTATAAAGCAAGCCAGATAAGTTTTCAGGCACCCCAGAATGAATCGTGGTTTCTATACCATTATGGCAGCGCAATTTTTTTCGTCGTTGGCGGATAATGCGCTGCTCTTTGTTGCGATCGACCTGCTGGTAACAATGAAGTCCCCGGCGTGGATCACCCCACTGCTGAAGCTCTCATTTACGCTCTTTTACGTGCTGTTGGCCGCATTTGTCGGCGCCTTCGCCGATTCGATGCCCAAGGGCAAGGTCATGTTCATCTCCAACCTGATCAAGGTTGCTGGATGCCTGCTGATATTCGCCCATGTCCATCCTTTGATGGCTTATGCGCTGGTCGGCTTTGGCGCTGCGGTATATTCGCCGGCCAAATACGGCATCCTCACCGAATTACTTCCCGCAGAGAAACTCGTGGCCGCCAATGGCTGGGTCGAGGGCCTGACCGTGATGTCGATCATTTTCGGCACCGTCATGGGCGGCAAGCTGGTCGGCGGCCAAGTGTCGTCCTTCCTGCTGGGCTTTGACTTCCCCTGGATCGACACCGGCATCAACACCCCGCCCCAGGCGGCGCTGTGCGTGGTGGTGGGCATCTACATGCTGGCGGCGCTGTTCAACACCCGCATTCCCGACACCGGCTGCGTCTACGGCCACCAGGAGCGCAATCCAGTCAAGCTGATCACCGACTTCGCCAACTGCTACGGCCTGCTGTGGAAAGACAAGCTGGGCCAGATCTCGCTGGCGGTCACCACCCTGTTCTGGGGCGCCGCGCAGACGCTGCAATTCATCGTGCTGGAGTGGGCCAACCGCACGCTCAAGCTGAGCTATGAACAATCGACCAGCCTGGTCGGCGTGGTCGCCATCGGCGTGGCGCTGGGCGCGGTGCTGTCGGCGCGCTTCATCTCGCTGCGCAAATCGCTGACCGTGATCCCGATGGGGATCGCGATGGGCGTCATCGTCATGAGCATGATCATGGTGAAATCGGTGATGCTGGCCTATCCGCTGCTGATTCTGGTCGGCCTGCTGGGCGGCTTCTTCCTGGTGCCGATGAACGCGCTGCTGCAACACCGCGGCCACGTGCTGATGAGCGCGGGCCATTCGATCGCGGTGCAGAACTTCAACGAGAACCTTTCGATCCTGACCATGCTGGCGGTGTACTCGCTGATGCTGCGCGGCCACCTGAACCTGGACGTCATCATCGTGCTGTTCGGCCTGTTCCTGGCTGGCACCATGTACTTCATCATGCGCAAGCATGCGGCCAACCAGCGCGAGTTCGATTCGGTCGCGCTGATCGGCGAGCTGAAACACTGACCGACCGCTAGGCTGGCAGCGCCCCGTCCTGGCGGCGCTGCGCGGCTTGCGCGCGCCAATCGTCGGGCACCACGAAGCCGCGGCGCCGCTCCACCAGCCACTCCCCTTGCTGCTCCAGCACCGCCACCATCACCGGCGCGGCCACCTGCGCCATGTGCTCGTGCAGCGCGGCCAGCAGTTCCTCCTTGCTCATCGCGGTCGACTCCAGCGGCGTCTTCAGCGGCGCCAGCCAGTGCAGGCGCGGCATGATGGCGTAGCGCTCGCCCTGCAGCCCGGCGGCCTGTTGCAGCGTGATCCAGAAGCCGTTGCAGTGTGGCTCAGAGATACCCGGCATCGGTGCCGCGCCCTCGCCGCCCGGATAGAACAGCCAGCCCTTGACCAGCGCCTGCGCGCGCGCCACCGGCTGCGGCAGCAAGGGCTGCGCCGCCGGATGGCTGGCCAGCGATAGCTGCTTGTCGAAGATCTTGCGCATCTTGGCGCCCAGCGTGTCGGCCAGGTTGGGGCCGATCAGGCCGTTGAAATCGGCGCCCGCCTCGCTGGCGTCGAGCAGGTAGAACTTGGTGGCGAATTCCAGGTGGACCAGGTCGTCGCCGTCGCGCAGCAGGAAGTCGAATTCGCCGACGGTGTCGTTGCGGTTGGCGCGCACCTGCAGGCCGTGCGCGACCAGCTTGCCGTGCTCGGCGAAATAAAAGGCCATCAGCTTTTCCGCATACAGGCCCAGGCGCGAGTAGTGGCGGGTGCCCAGCGCGGCGTCGAGGGGAATCGGATCCTGCTCCAGCGCGGCCAGCCAGTCGGCGGTTTCCGGCGTCATGGCGCCGAGGGTGGCGATGCGGCCATGCCAGTGCGGCGAGGCCGGGTCCAGCAGGTCGGGCGCGTCCAACAGCCAGGCCAGCGCGCGCACGTGCGGGCGGGTCAGGTGCCCCCAACGCTGTTCGAAGCGTGCTTGGTAGCTGTCCGCCGGCGTGGTTCCGGCGCGCGTCCCGTCGATCGGGGACGGGTTCGCCGGCGCGGCGGACGGCAGGCTAGTCACGGGCGACCTTGGCGAGACACAGGTCGCCCCAGGCCTTGGACTTGTCTTCCGGCCGGCGCAGCAGGTCGTCCGGATGGTAGGTGGCCACGACCGGCAACTGGGCGGCGCCGTAGCGCATCACCTGGCCGCGCGCGGCCGGGCCCATCATCAGGCCCTTGGCGGCGTACTGGCCGAAGGTCATGGCCATCGTCGCGCCGGTCAGCGCCAGCTCGCGCTCCAGGAAGGGACGGCAGGCCAGCAGCTCCTCGCCGGTCGGTGCGCGGTCGGCGCCATCGGCCGCGGACGGGCGGCATTTGACCAGGTTGGTCACGTAGACATCCGTCTGCGGTTTCAGGGCGATGGCTTTCAGCATATTGTCCAGGAGTTGGCCTGCCTCGCCGGCGATGGGCTGGTTTTCCTTCTCGTCCAGGCGCGATGGCGCGGCGGCGATGGCGATCCAGCTTGCATCGACGGCGCCACGGCCGTTCACCGCGTTGCGGCGCGTGTCGCACAGCGCGCAGCGGGTGCAGGTGGAGACGGCGGTCTTCAGCGCGGCCCAGTCCATGGCGGCGATGGCCGCATCGCTGACCGGCTCCGCGCGTGCCGGCGCGGGCGCCTCATCGAACCATGCGTTGGAGTCGTCGGCGGCTGCGACGGCCGGCTCTGCAACCGGCTCTTCCGGCGCGGACGCAACCACAGGTGCCGGCGAAGGGACGGCTACGGGTGCTTGCGCGACTGCGGGCGCTGGTGCTGGTGCTGGCGCGGAGGCGAATGCAGCCACGGGTGCGGGTGGCGTTTCAATCGCCACCGGCTCCTCGACCGCGTCATCCTGCATCAGCGCCGCTTCGCCGGCTGGCGGATTGCGCAATTTCCACTGCACGCCCACGCCCATCTCATCGAGGAACAGGGTGCTGCGGGCTATCGTCTGACTCATAAGCTGAACCGCATAACGATTGCGTCCTCGCGTTGCTGATTGGCGGCCGGGTAATAGCCCTTGCGCCGACCGATATGTTTGAATCCATAGCGCTCATAAATCTCCAGCGCCCGCGTGTTCGATGGCCGCACTTCCAGCAGCACCGACTCCATGCCCAGCCCGCGCGCGCAGGCCACGGCCTGGTTCAGCAGGAACCGTCCCAGGCCCTGCCCCTGCTTCTCCGCCGACACCGCCACGTTCAGCAAATGCGCCTCGTCGACGATCGCCATCACCAGGAAATATCCCAGCAACTCGCCCTGCTGGTCGCGCAACACCCAGGCCTCGTAATTGCTGTTCAGGGAATCGACGAAATTGGCCATGCTCCAGGGATGCGGATAAACGCTCTGCTCCAGCGCCACCACGTCGTGCAAATCGGTTGCCTGCATCGGCTCATAGTTCAGCCGCGCCAGATCCCACGCCTGCTTCATGCGCCACCTTCGGCGGCTTTGGCGGCCGCCATGTCGCGCCGCTCGGCTTGGGTGTAGGCGATCTTGTTACGCAAATACAGCGGCTGCGCCTCGGCCGCCGTCACGGTCGCGCCGGCGGCGAAGGCGATCGCCGCCAGTTGCGCGACCTGCTCCGCGTGCGGCATCACCTCGGCATAGCCGCCGCCGGCAAACGCCTCGGCATAGGCCGACAAGCCGTTGCCGCAAGCGACAGGCGCGCCCTGCGGTTGCACGCCCCCGGGCGCCGACAGCGCAGGCGGCAGCACCGCCTGCGGCGCCGCACCGTCCGCGAACTGGTACTGCGCCCAATATACTTCGCCCATGCGCGCGTCCAGCACCGCCAGCACCTCGCCGGCGCCGTGCCGCTGATGGCAGGCCAGCGCCATCGCGTCCAGCGTCACCACCGGCACCACCGGCAGATCGCCGCCGAAGGCCAGGCCCTGCGCGATCCCGCAAGCGGTGCGCACGCCGGTGAACGAGCCGGGGCCGGAGCCGAAGGCGATGGCGTCGCAGTCTTTCAGGGCGATAGCGGCTTCGGCCAGCAGCTCCTGTATCATCGGCAGCACCGATTGCGAATGGGTGCGCACGCCCGAGGACACGCGGCTGATGACGCTCTCGCCGCGCAGCAGCGCGACGGAGGCCAGTTCGGAGGAGGTTTCAATGGCAAGAATAATAGGCATGCCGTATTTTAACCTGCCGGGCTGGCAGGCGCGACCCCGCGCGGGGATGTAGAATACGCCCGTTAGGCGCAGAGGCCGCCGTTAGTCGACGAATACCATGCACAGCATCACCCTGAATTCCGAGAATCGCACAGAGATCGCCGCCGCCCTGGCCGGCGACCGCTGGATCGTGGCCTGCCTGTGCGCCGCCTGGTGCGGCACCTGCGCCACCTATCGCGCCACGTTCGAGGAAGTGGCCGCGCGCCACCCGGACAAGTTCTTCGTCTGGATCGACATCGAAGACCACGCCGACGTGGTGGGCGACCTCGACGTGGAAAACTTCCCCACGCTGCTGATCCAGCATCACGAACTGGTGGCCTTCTTCGGCACCATGCTGCCGGACGCCGGCCTGGCGCACCGCCTGGTGCTGGCCCAGTCCGCGCAAAGCGATGCCGAGCTGGCCGATCTGGCCGTCAGCAGCGAAGAGCGCCGCCAATGGCAAGCCGACTGCAACCTGCGCACGCTGATGCGCAACGCGCAAGCCTGAACTAAATCTTGGCCGCCAGACGCTGGCAGCCTTCCAGGCTGCGCTGGGGATTGGGTCCCCACTTCGACGCGTCGACCTTCGGCCCCAATTCCTCCAGCAGACTGCGCAAGGTCTCCTTGTCCTTGGCCAGACAGGCCATATAAGCATAGCGGTTACGGCGGCCTGGACTGCCGGGAAAACGCGCCTGCATGTCGTCATAGCTGCGTTTCATGGTCGGCCAGTCCGCCCCGCTGTCCTCGAACAAGGCGTGGCCATACTCTTCCTCGCCCGCGTACGAATACAGGCGCGCGTACATGCCGGTGCCGTAGATGGCCTTGGTTTTTTCCGTCACCTGACGGATGTACTGGTCCAGCGTGCTGGCATCGCCGCCCCACTTCGGCAGCATGGTTTCCAGCACGGTGAAGTACAGGGCGACATCCTCGGGGTTGCGCTTCAAGCCGTCTTCGGCGATGGCGCGCTGCTGCGCCGCGCTCCAACCCATACCCATGCCGATACGCACCAACGTATCATGCGCATAACTATCGGTCAGGGCCACGTCGGCGTGCGCCACCAGGTACTCGGCAGCGCGCTTCAGATACGCCTGGAAATCCTCCCTGGCCTCCGGCGGCACGTCTTTTGCGAAGCCGCTGCCGCGGTACGACCACGCGTGGGACACCAGCACGTTCGCGTACAGCACATGCGCCAATGCCGATTGCTGGTGCTCGACGGCCCATTGCAGGGTCAACGCCTCCAGCTCCCGCAGATACGGCTCGCGGTCGGCGACGTCGTTGCCGATTACGCGGCTCAGCCCGAAGCGGAACATTTCGACATCCGAAGATCCATCGGCGGCGATGTGGCCCGGCTGCCGGAGCAAGGTGTTCTGTTTCTCCAGCGCGGCGAAGTCGCCCCACCAGAACGCTTGCGTGGCCTCGGTGGTGATCGGTGACTCGGGGCTGGTTGCCAGGGCTGGCACGGCGCCGCCGCAAGCCGTGGCCCAAACCAGCAAGATGCGCAGGCATCTCGACAGCGATCTCATTGTCCACCTCCTGCCGCCTTGTTGGCGGCCTTTTCATCTGACAAGTTCCACACCAGTTGGAACATGAACGGATCGACGCCGGGCGGGCTCGGGTAGCTAAAACCATTGAGCGCATACTTCACGGCCACCGCGTCAAAGACGTTTTCAAAGGCCAGGGGACGCGTACCACGGATGCCGGGCACTTCGATCTTGCGGCCGACGACACTGGCCTGCAATGGCTTGCCGGCGGCATCCAGCCGCGCGCGCAAGGTGGTGGCGCCGGTGACGAGAAACCGCGTGGCGACGCTCGGATAGGCGGGAACGCCCGAAACCGCCAGCTTGCCATCCGCCGGCGCACTATCGCCGATGCCGGCAAGACGGTCGCCTGCATTGATCAGCGTGCCGTAGCGGAAGGCGTTCAGCGCGGCGGCCGGCGTCACGCCCTGGCGCAAGCTCACCTGCAACCACCATTGCTGCAAAGCGCATTTCAAGCTTGGATGCAGCTCCTCATAGCCTTTCTTATCGGCCAGAATGGCGCCCGCCAGCACCGGTGGCAACGCCAGCGCCGGCCGTTCGCCGGCCGATGGCGTCCGCTTGCGCCACTGCGCGGCGGCATCCTGCGGCAAGGGATCCGGCCAGGGCGCGAGCTCGGCCCGGACCTGCCCCCAGTGACCCAGCAAGCGCCGCTCCGTCGCCAGCGCCGCCGTGCGCTGGGCCGCCGGCATGGCCTGGATGCGCGCGATGCGCGCGGCGAAATCGCTAAACAGGCCTTCGCCGGCCACATCGCAAACGCGCGGCGACGATTGCAGCGCCGCCAGCGTTGCGCGCTCATAGTCGGCGTCGCCCGGCTCGATCTGCCACAAGGCCAATTCGTTCAGCAAGCGGGCCCAGACAGCGACGAACAACTCGCTGGGGACCGGGTTTTTGCCCGCCCTGGCCTTGGTTTGCAACTGCTGCTCCTCGGCCAGCCAGGCCGGAAACAACAGGTCCATTCGCGCCACGTGAGCGGCGCTGATGTCGCTGGCAGCCGCACGCAGGTCCGGATCGAGCTGCAAGTCACGGTCCAGCGCGAACGCGCGCAGCAAATTGCCATGCAGGCCCTTGGCCATCTCCGCATTCTGTTCGTCGTCCGGCGCGGCGGCGACGGCGAGCGTCGAACACAAGGCAAAGATCAGCACGGGAAGGTGGCGTACGCTGGTCATGGGCATCGGCAGATGATAAAAAAATAAACTATACCTGCTTAGCCAAGCCTGCATCTACACAAAATGTCACACGCCAAAATAAAAAATACGGCATAAATACGGCATCAAACGCTGTCGGAAGCCACCGGCAGCGCCTCGGACTTCCAGCGCAGCATGCCGCCGGCCAGGTTGGCAACCTGCGTGAAGCCGGCCTTGGCCAGCAGCACGCTGGCCTGGGCCGAACGCACGCCCGAGCGGCACACCGCCACCACCGGCCGGTTTTTATCCAGCTCGCCCACGCGGTCCATCAGCTGCGACAGCGGCACCAGCCGCGCCCCTTCCAGATGGCCCAGCTGGTCGATGAATTCCGGCGCCTCGCGCACGTCGACGATCTGTACCCCGGCCGCATGTTCCAGCAGCGCCATCGGCTCGATCTCCCACACGCCGCTGAAGCGCAGCGTCAACGGCGCCCACGTCGGCATATCGGGCGGCGGCGCGTCGCCCTCCGGCTGGCCGCAGCGCATATTGGCCGGCACCGCCACCGCGATCATCTTCGGATGCGGCAGGTGCAGGTTGTTCATATGCCCGGCAAAGTCGCCCTCGTCCACGTCGCCGCCCAGGCGCGGATTGAAGCGGCGCTCCTCGGCCACGCTGGTCACGGTGATGCCGCGGTAATCGTGCCCCGGATAGAGCAGGCAAGTTTCAGGCAGCGACAGGATCTGCTCGCGCACCGAGGCAAACAGCTGCTGCGGACTGCCCTGCTGGAAATCGGTGCGGCCGCAGCCGCGTATCAGCAGGCTGTCGCCGGTGAAGGCCATGCTCTCGTCGTCGAGCACAAAGGTCAGGCAGCCGTTGGTGTGGCCGGGCGTGGCCCGCACGGTCAGGTAACGGCTGCCGAAATCGATACGATCGCCATGGCGCAACGGACGGTCGGCCAGCGCCGCGCCCGCCGCCTCGGCCAAGGCGATGCGGCTACCGCAGCTTTGGTGCAAGCGCCAGGCGCCGGTGACGTGGTCGGCATGGACATGCGTGTCCAGCGTGGTCAGCAGGCGCAGGCCCAGTTCCTTCAGCAAGGCCATGTCGCGCGGCACCAGCTCGTAGACCGGATCGATCAGCAGCGCCTCGCCACCATCGCCCAAGAGATAGGTGTAGGTGGAGGAAGTCGGATCAAAAAGTTGGCGAAAAATCATATTAATCAGATTCAAAAAAGTAAATCAAGCCTACCACACCCGTGGGGTCAAGTCTGACATTCGGACACGGCCTCTGCCGTAGCGGCTGCTACGGCAGAGGCCGTGTCCGAATGTCAGACTTCGTATATTGAGCATACCGCATCTCCATCGGATAATAAGGAGGTAGGTGCGGCCAGGCGGAGTGACGCTGATCAGACTTAGTGCCGTGGAGCACGTGGGTCAGATAGGTGCCTCTGCCTGTTTCATTTGATAAGTCCGAACGGTATCTGGGGCCATCGCGCCAGCGCGTAAGCCCGCATACGAGGAAGGTCAAAAATGGATACGATATGCGCAGCGGTAGGTATTGATGTCAGCAAGAAGAAGTTAGATATTGCACTGCTGGTCAACGGAAAAACCAAGACCAAAGTGCTGGAAAATTCCGCCGAAGGCCATCGGGCAATGGTCGACTGGCTCACCAAATCCAAAGTTCCCCTGTCGGCAATGCATGCTTGCATGGAGGCGACCGGGGTCTATTCCGAGCCGTTGGCATTGGCGCTCCACCAGGCCGGGCTGGTGGTGAGCGTGGTCAATCCAGTCTGCATCAAGGGCTTCGGCCACAGCGAAAATATTCGCAACAAGAACGATACGATCGACGCCGGGCTGATTGCACGCTACTGCGTCGCGATGAAGCCCGCGCCCTGGAGTCCGCCGCCGCTGGAGCAGCGCCAGTTGCGGGCTTGGTCGCTGCGCGTCCAAGCCTTGAAGGACATTCGCCAGCAGGAAGAAAATCGGTTGGAGGCATTGATCATCAGCGGGATGGAGGACGTCGCGCAGCATGTGCGACAGCATGTCGCTTGGCTCAGCGTAGAAATAGAGAAGCTCGAAGGCGACATCGACGATCACATAGATCGCCATCCTGGCCTCAAGCACGATGCCGATCTGCTCGCCACCATACCTGGCGTCGGAACGACGACCGTGGCAAAAATACTGGGGCATTTGGGGGATATTCGCCGCTTTGACAGCGCGAAAACCTTCGCTGCCTTTCTTGGGGTAACGCCCAAACAACGCAGCTCTGGAAGCTCGCTGAGGGGACGAACGACGATCAGTCGAACCGGCAGCACCTCAATGCGCGCTGCCCTGTACATGCCGAGCTTGGTGGCGCGCCGACATAACCCCATCCTGCGGCAATTCGCCGAACGGCTTGCCGCGACCGGAATGGCAAAGAAAGCCGTGATCGGGGCAGTCATGCACAAGCTGGCTCACTTGATTTATGGGGTGATACGCAATGACAAGCCTTTCGATCCTAATTACTTATCGAAAGGGCTTGCCATTCAAGACGGTATCTGACCCCACGGCTTATAGCGTCAGCGGCAGGCTGCGCAGGCGCTTGCCGGTCAGCTTGAACACCGCGTTGGCCACCGCCGGCGCGATCGGCGGCGTGGCCGGCTCGCCCATGCCTTCGGGATGCTCCGCGCTCGGCATGATGATGGTCTCCACCTCGGGCGCCTGGTTCATGCGCACCACCGGATAGTCGTGGAAGTTGGTCTGCTCGACCTTGCCGTCCTTGATGGTCACCGCGCCGAACAAGGCCGCCGAGAGCCCGAACACCACGCCCGATTCGGCCTGCTGCGCGATGATGTTGGGATTGACGGCGATGCCGCAATCGACCGCGCACACCACCCGGTGCACGCGGATCTCCGTGCCCTCGACCGACACCTCGGCCACCTGCGCGACAATGGTGCCGAACGACTGGTGCAGCGCCACGCCATGCGCGCGCCCGGCCGGCGCGACACCGGCCCTGGCCACCGCCGCATCCAATACCGCCAGATGGCGCGGATGCCGCTTCAGCAAGCCGCGCCGGAACTCGACGCCGTCCTTGCCCGCCGCATGCGCCAGCTCGTCGATGAAGCTCTCCTTGAAGAAGGCATTGTGCGAATGCCCGACCGAACGCCAAAACCCCAGCGGCACCGGACTGTCGACGATCACATGGCGGATGCGCTGGTTGGGGAACTCGTACTGCATATCGAACTCGCCTTCGGCCGTGGTCTTGTCCGGCCCGGCGGCCGGCAAGCCCAGGTTACGCTTGAAGAACTGCTGCGACACCGACCCGCTGGCCGACTTGTTATCGTAGCCCAGCACATTGCCCGCCGCGTCCAGGCTGGCGCTGAAGCGCGCCAGCGCCGCCGGGCGGTACACGTCGTGCGTGGTGTCGTCCTCGCGCGACCAGATCATCTGCACCGGCAGGCCGCCGGTCTCCCTGGCCACGGCCACCACCTGCGCCACCATGTCCACATCCAGCCGCCGCCCGAAGCCGCCGCCCAGCAGGGTCACGACCAGCACCACCTTGTCCGCCGGGACGCCGGCCACTCTGGCCGCCGTCTCCACCGCGAAGCCGGGCGACTGCGTCGGCGCCCACAGGTAGACATAACCGTCCTTGACCTGCGCAGTGCAGTTGACCGGCTCCATCGCCGCATGCGCCAGATAGGGCGCGCGATATTCCGCCGTCACGGTCCTGGCGACGCCGGCGGCCTTGCCCTCCACCGCGTCCATGTCGCCGGCCTTGAAGTAGGCGTGGCCCGATTCCGAGTCGAGCTTCGCTCCGAACTCCGCGTAGATGGCGGCGCTCGACATCCTGGCCCGCTCGTCGGTGGACCACTCCACCGGCAAGGCCAGCGCGGCCTGCCTGGCCTGCCACCAGGTCTTGGCCACCACCGCCACGCCGCTGCCGGCGCCGGTCCTGGCCGGCAGCACGCGGGAAAAATCGACCGCCCCCACCACGCCCGGCATCTTCAGCACCGCGGCCACGTTGACGCTGGCGACCGTGCCGCCGATCACCGGCGACATGCGCACCGCCGCATACACCATGCCCTCCGGCCGCACGTCGAGGCCGAACACCGCCGTGCCGTTCACCTTGGACGGCGTGTCGCGGCGCGGCTGCGCGTGGCCGATCAGCTTGAAATCCTTGGGCGCCTTCAGGCGGATCTCGCCCGGCGTCGCAGTGGCGGCGGCCACCGCCAGCGCGCCGTAGGCCAGGCGCCGGCCGTCGGCATGGATGACGAAGCCGTCTTCGGTGCGGCAGTCTTCCACGCGCCCGTTCCACTGCCTGGCGGCGGCGGCCACCAGCATGGCGCGCGCGGCGGCGCCGGCTTCGCGCATCGGCTGCCACCCGTCCTTCACGCTGGACGAGCCGCCGGTGATGACCAGCCCCAGCTCGCGCGCGACCTTGCCGACGGTCCAGCTGACCGCCGCCTTCAGGTTGCCGTTGTCGTCCGGGTGAAACGGCAGGCCGTCCTTGAGCATGGCGATATTGCCGTAGATTTTATCGGCCGGCGCCTGCACCAGCCGCACCGCCGACAGCGGCACGTCCATCTCCTCCGCCACCAGCATCGGCAGGGCGGTATGCACGCCCTGTCCCATCTCGCTGCGCGCCATGGCCACGCTCACCGTGCCGTCGGGCGCCACCGCGACCCAGCCGTTGAGCGCCACCGAGGCGCCGCCCAGCAGCATCGGATGCGAGGCGTGCAGGCGCTGCCTGGGCGGCATCGCGCCCCAGCCCACCACCAGCGCGCCGGCCGCGGCGACGGCGCCGAACATAAAGCGCCGGCGCGTTCTTTTTAACGATGGCTGCACTGGGGTCTCCCGTGATTTATCTATGATTTATGGTTGGTGCCAGCGTGTCAGCAAGTCCTGCGCTGCCACTGGCTTGCTGTAGAAGTAGCCCTGCGCCAGGCCGCAACCGTGGCGCAGCAGGAAGGCCGCCTGTTCCTCGGTCTCCACGCCCTCGGCGATCACGGACAGGTTCATGCTCTTGCCCAGCTGGATGATGGCGATGGCGATGGCCTCGTCGTTGACGTCGGTCGAGATGTCCTTGATGAAGGAACGGTCGATCTTCAGCGTCTGCACCGGCAGCTGCTTCAGGTAGGCCAGCGACGAGTAGCCGGTGCCGAAATCGTCGATCGCCAGGCCCACACCGATCGAGTGCAGGTCGTTGATGAAGACCATGGCGTCGCCGGTGTTCATGATGACCGACTCCGTCACCTCCAGCTGCAGGCGCTCCGGCGCCAGCCCGGTCTCGTGCAGGATGTCGGCCACCATGTTGACGATGCTGCCGCGCTCGAACTGCTTGGCCGACAGGTTGACCGCCATCTTCGGCACCTGCAGGCCGGCCGCCTGCCAGCGCATCATCTGGCGGCATGCCTCCTCCAGCACCCACTTGCCCAGCTGGTTGATGAAGCCCGTGTCCTCGGCCAGCGGAATGAAGCGGATCGGCGGGATCAGGCCCAGCTCGGGATGGTTCCAGCGCACCAGCGCCTCCACGCCGATCAGGCGGCCGGTGTCGATTTCCACCTGCGGCTGGTAGTTGAGGAAGATCTCGTCCTTCTCGATCGAGCGGCGCAGGAAGGTCTCCAGCCGCAGCCGCTCGACGCCCTCGCCGGTCATCGACGGCGTGTAGAAGCTGTAGCCGTTGCGGCCGCGCGCCTTGGCCTGGTACATCGCCACGTCGGCGTTCCGTATCAGCATATTCAGGTCGACCGCGTCCTCCGGGAACACACTGATGCCGACGCTGCAGGTGACGAACAGCTCGTGGCCGGCCACCATGAACGGCTGCTCGAACATCTGCACCAGCTTCTCGGCCACCTGGCTGGCGCCGAACTGGTTGTCGATATCCTCCAGCAGCACAATGAACTCGTCGCCGCCCAGGCGCGCCAGCGTGTCGCCCTCGCGCAGGCGCTCCTGCAGCGCCTTGGCGACCTGCTTGAGCAGCTCGTCGCCGATGTGGTGGCCCAGCGTGTCGTTGACGTTCTTGAAGCGGTCCAGGTCGATGAACAGCAAGGCCAGCTGCTCGCCGTCGCGCGTGGCGCGCTGCAGGGCGTGCTGCAGGCGGTCGTGGAACAGCAGGCGGTTCGGCAGCGCGGTCAGCGGGTCATGGTGCGCCAGGTGGTCCAGCTTTTCCTGCGATTCCTTGGCCTTGGTGATGTCGCTGAACACGCCGACGTAATGCGTGGTCTCGCCGCGCGTGTCGCGCACCGCGCTCACCGTCAGCCACTCCAGATACAGCTCGCCGTTCTTGCGCTGGTTCCAGATCTCGCCGCGCCAGAAGCCGCTCTCCACCTGCGCCTTCCACATGTCGGCGTAGAATTCCGCGTCGTGGCGGCCGGAGCGCGTCAGCGTGTGGTCGTGGCCCAGCGCCTCCTGCTCGGTGTAGCCGGTGATCTGGGTGAAGGCCGGATTGACCGCGACGATGGTGCCCTGGGCGTCCAGCACCACCACGCCGTCGGCGATGTGCTCGATCACGGTGGCCGACAGGCGCAGCTTCTCCTCGGCCTCCTTGCGCGCGGTGATGTCGGCATACACCCAGATGCTGCCCTCGTTGGCGCGCTTGTGGTCCAGCGCGTAGCCGCTGACCATGCACCAGAACAGGCTGCCGTCCTTGCGGCGGTAGTGGCGCTCCTCGTTGAAGTAGTCGCCCTCCGACAGCGACGGATACTGGCGCGCGCCGGCCGCCTCGAAATCGAAGGAGTTGGGGAAGACGATGGAGGTCGAGGCGCCGGTCATCGCGCCCGGCTCGTAGCCGAACAGCTCCTCGCAGCGGCGGTTGACCGAGACGATCTGGCGGTTACGCACGAACATCACGCCGAACATCACGTTGTCCAGGATGGCGCTCTGCTCGGCCAGCAGGCCCTCGATGCGCATCTCGTTGTGCTTGCGCTGGCTGATGTCGGAGATGATGCCGTCCACCCAGGGCGCGTTGCCCTCGCCGTCGTGCGGCTGCGGCTGGCCGTTCTCGGCCACCCAGCGCTCGGTGCCGGAGGCGTCCAGGATGCGGTATTCGACCTCGTAGGGCTGGGCGCCGCGGATCGCCTCGGACACCGCGCGGCGCTGCTTCTTGCGGTCTTCCGGCGCGATCAGGTTGGTCCACGAGTGGGTGGTGCTGCGCATGAACTGCGCGGCCGAATAGCCGGAGATCTCCTCGATGGCGTCGGAGACGAAGTCGATCGGGCCGTCGGGGCGGAAGCGGAACACCGCGCCCGGCACCTGCGTGACGATGGTGCGGAAGCGCTCCTCGCGCTGGCCGATGTCCTCGAACAGGCGCTTGATCGCCACCCGCATCTGCTCCAGCTGGCCGGCCAGGCGGCCCAGCTCGTCGCTGCCGACCAGGTCCAGCCGGGTTTCGAAATCGCCGTGCGACAGGCGGTCGGAGAAGCGCATCAGCTTGCGCAGCGGCTTGATCAGGCGGGAATTGAGGAACAGCACGATCAGCAGCAGCGACACCATCAGCTGCCCGGCCAGCACGAACACATAGGAAACCTGCTTCTCGCGCAGCTCCTGCTGGCTGCGGGCATCGTCCATCTCGACCGTGATGCGGCCGATGCGCTCGCCGCGCACCAGGATCTCGCGCTCGGCGCGGAACACGTTGCCGGCCGCGCGGCGCGACGAATGCACGTTCATGAACTGGGTGTCGGCCTGGCCGACCACCTCCACCTGCAGCACCGACTGGTCGCGCATCACCGATTCGACCAGCGAGCGGGCCGACTCGGCGTTCATATTCCACAGCGATTCCTGCATGCCCAGCGCCAGGATGTCGGCGTTGCGCTGCAGCGATTCGTTCAGCGCCACGCGCGCCGACTGCTGCTCGTGCACGCCGATCAGCAGATAGCTGCCGATGATCGCCGGGATCACCAGGCCGCCGAACACCACCAGCAACAGCGCACCATAGATCGACAGGCCGTACAGGGCGCTGAGCCTGGTACGCATCCGTTCGTATAAGGCGCTAATCATGCACCGGGACGTAGTCGTGAGAAGTTTGCATCATCTGTCTATAGTTGGTTAGTCGCGCAAACTTTAAGCTTACTATCCGGAATTATGCACGGAAACGCCTCGAAAAGTCAGGGGCCAAGCAAAAAACCCACAGGCAGGCTATCATCGCGACTCAATTCAACCGAGGACCTTGCCATGACCACTTTCTCCATGTATTCCGCCTCCATTCCCGTGTTCAAGCAAATCCTGAACAGCCTGCTGGTCATCCTCGACAAGGCCGAGACCCACGCCGCCGAGAAAAAGATCGAGCCGAACGCGCTGCTGCAGTTCCGCCTGTTCCCGGACATGCTGCCGTTCACCCGCCAGATCCAGATCGCCTGCGACTTCTCGAAAGGCGCCGCAGCCCGCCTGGGCGGCCTGGACGTGCCGTCGTACGAGGACAGCGAAACCAGCTTCGCCGAGCTCAAGGCCCGCATCGCCAAGACCCTGGCCTACATCGACAGCGTGCCGGCCAGCGCCATCGAAGGCAGCGAGACGCGCGAGATCACCACCGGCAGCGGCGAGAAGACCAAGCACTTCACCGGCCAGACCTATCTGTTCCACTACGCGCTGCCGCACTTCTTCTTCCACGCCACCACGGCCTACGACATCCTGCGCCACAACGGCCTGGACATCGGCAAGAAGAACTTCATCGGCACGTATTAACAATCGCCGTCATTCCCGCGCAGGCGGGAATCCAATCGCCGTCATTCCCGCGCAGGCGGGAATCCATACTCAGCATGGATCCCCGCCTGCGCGGGGACGACCCTTGCGGCGGCTCAAGTATTGCGGCGCGGATAACCCTGCGCCAGGATGCGCTGCCACACCAGTTCCTTCTGCTCGGCGCTCATCGACACCCAGTGCGCCACCTCGACCACCGACCTGCCGCAGCCGCGGCAGATCTCGTCGAAGGTGGTCGAGCACACCGCCACGCAGGGCGTGTCCGGCCGGAGCGGCAGGTTGGCCATCATTTCACCTTCATCAGCTTATCCCAGCCGTCGTGGCCCAGGGCGCGCAGCGTCTCGATGTTCTTCTCGAAGATCTCGCCCGCTTCCGGGAAGGCCGCCACCGCGCGCTCCACGCTGTCCTCGCGCAGCAGGTGCAGCGTCGGGTAGGGCGAGCGGTTGGTGTAGTTCTCGATATCGTTCTTGTGGGTGTCGGCGAACTGGTAGTCCGGATGGAAGCTGGCCACCTGCAGGATGCCGTCCAGGTCCATCTCTTCCAGCGCGGCGTCGGCCACGTCCAGGAACTCGTTGTAGTCCTCGAAATCGGCCAGCACGTTGGGATGGATGATCATCGTCGTGTCGACCTTTTCCGGATCGGTCTCGGCCAGGTACTCCAGCTCCGCCATCAGCTTTTCCAGCAGCTCTTCCGGCGTGGTCGCCTCGCAGACCACGTAGCGGACCTGCTGCTTGACCTGCACGGCCTTGGCGAACGGGCACAGGTTCAGGCCGATGACGGCCTGGTCCACCCAGTTGACGGTCTCGGCGATGACGGCGTCGTGATCGATGGCGGGCTTACTCATAGTTCAATTCCTTGTTGACTGCTCAAAAGCAGAATTGTACGCATTCTTGGCGGGAACTCATACTTCAGCCATTTTGCAGCGATCTCCGCCTTATTTACATAGAATTATTGCGCAAAAGAATTAGTCATCGACCTGACATATTTCTTGACTCGCTACCCCGACCTTCGTACACTCCACGTTTATTCATGGTCCGCTCGATGTTACTCGTCGACAACAATGGAAAACTATGCAAGCACGTATTTCTAAATCCGCCGCCTTGGCGACCCTGCTGGCCCTGATGGCGCCGGCGATCAGCCAGGCCTACGATGAAGCGCCGGGCCTGCCGCCGGCGGCACCGCTGCCGCTGTCCGCCCTGCCCAAATCTCCCGCCCTCGATGTCTCCTCCCTGAAAGTCAACAAACCGGCCAAGGCAGCCGAGGACGATGCTTTCCGCGAAAAAGACGTCTGGGGCCGCATCCGCAGCGGCTACGCCATTCCGGATATCAGTAACGACCTGGTGGCCAAGCACGTCAACTGGTACGCCGCCCGTCCCGACTACATCAGCCGCACCACGGCGCGCGCCTCGCGCTACCTGTTCCACGTCGTCACCGAGCTGGAAAAGCGCGGCATGCCGACCGAGCTGGCGCTGCTGCCCTTCATCGAATCGGCGTTCAACCCGCAGGCCCTGTCCAGCGCCAACGCCGCCGGCATGTGGCAGTTCGTGCCGGGCACCGGCCGCGACTTCAACCTCAAGCAGGACGCCTTCAAGGACGAGCGGCGCGGCATCCTGGCCTCGACCGACGCCGCGCTGAGCTATCTGCAGCGCCTGTACGACATGTTCGGCGACTGGCAACTGGCGCTGGCCGCCTACAACTGGGGCGAAGGCTCGGTGCAGAAGGCCATCAAGCGCAACCAGGCCGCCGGCAAGCCGACCGACTTCGAAAGCCTGGCCGAGCTGATGCCGGCCGAGACCCGCAACTACGTGCCCAAGCTGCAGGCGGTGAAGAACATCATCGCCAATCCGGCCCAGTACGGCCTGAACCTGCCGGCCATCGACAACACGCCCTACTTCACCGCGGTCGACAAGACCAGCGACATCGACCTGACCATCGCCGCCCACCTGGCCGAGCTGTCGGTCGACGAGTTCAAGGCGCTGAACCCGCAGTTCAAGCGCCCGGTCATCACCGGCGACGAGCAGACCAAGATCCTGCTGCCCAAGGAAAACGCCGACAAGTTCCACCTGAACCTGGCGCAATGGGGCAAGGAGCTGTCGACCTGGACCACGCACAAGATCACCACCGCGCGCGAAAGCATCAGCACGCTGGCCTCGCGCTTCCACACCACGCCGGAAGTCATCCGCCAGGCCAACAACATCCCGCAGAAGACGCTGCTGAAGGCCGGCTCCACCATCCTGGTGCCGAAGATCTCGACCTCGGCCAGCGTCGACATTTCGCCTGAGGTGGAGCGCAACGCCACCGTCGCCTTCGAGGCCGAGCGCGAGCGCACCACCAGCAAGGCCGGCTACAAACTGGCCAGGGGCGGCAAGGCTTCCAGGTCCAGCCCGGTGGCGCTGGTCAAGGCCCACGTCTCGCGCGACGCCGTCAAGGGCAAACACCGCAAAAACCGCGACTGACGCCCGCCCGGCCCCGGTTTGAGCGCAGGCCGCCGGGGCTGAGGCAGCGATCAAAGGTTGCAGTCGCGGCCCACTCGCCCTACAATCTTGGTCTTGCAGCGGCCGGCAACGCGCCCCTCACACAAACAACAACCCCACTGACGTCGCCAGCCAGCCCTCCAGGGCGAGCCACGGCACGCAGTTGCAATCGGAGTCACTATGGCGTTCTTGCAAGGCAAAAAAATCCTCATCACTGGTTTGCTGTCGAACCGTTCCATCGCTTACGGTATCGCCAAGGCCTGCCATCGCGAAGGTGCCGAACTGGCGTTCACCTACGTCGGCGAACGCTTCAAGGACCGCATCACCGAGTTCGCCGCAGAATTCGACAGCAAGCTGGTCTACGACTGCGACGTCGGCAGCGACGAGCAGATCGCCGCGCTGTTCGCCGACCTGGGCCAGAGCTGGTCGCAGCTGGACGGCCTGGTGCACGCGATCGGCTTCGCGCCGCGCGAAGCGATTGCCGGCGAGTTCCTGGACGGCCTGACCCGCGAGAACTTCCGCATCGCCCACGACATCTCGGCCTACAGCTTCCCGGCCATGGCCAAGGCCGCGCTGCCGCTGCTGAAGGAAGGCTCGTCGCTGCTGACCCTGTCGTACCTGGGCGCGGTGCGCGCCATCCCCTACTACAACACCATGGGCCTGGCCAAGGCCTCGCTGGAAGCGTCGGTACGCTACCTGGCGGAAAACCTGGGCAAGCTGGGCATCCGCGCCAACGGCATCTCGGCCGGCCCGATCAAGACCTTGGCCGCGTCCGGCATCAAGGACTTCGGCAAGCTGCTGGGCTTTGCCTCGTCGCACGCGCCGCTGCGCCGCAACGTCACCATTGAAGAAGTGGGCAACACCGCCGCCTTCATGCTGTCCGACCTGGCCTCCGGCATCACCGGCGAGATCACCTACGTCGACGGCGGCTTCTCGCACGTCATGGGCCTGAACGCGGAAGACTACACCTGATCCGCATCCGCCCCACCCCAGCAAAACGCCCTGCATGCAGGGCGTTTTTTCATTGGGGCACGGGCGGATTGGCGATCACCGCGTCGACCTTGGCCACAAAGGCTTGCGCGCCGCTGGGACGGCCGCTGATATCGCCCAGCAGCCTGCCCTGCCTGAACACATACTGCATCGGCACGCCGTACACCGGCATCAGTTTGCCAAAGTCGGGGATCTGGCGCCACGGCGACCACTGCACGCGCACAAACGCCAGCGCCGGCTGGTGCGGCGCGGCAGCGGCCTGGTCGAAGATCTTGTCGGCGCCGATGCAGTAGCCGCAGCCCGTATCGGGCGAGGTCAGTTGCACCACCACATATTCGTGCCCGGCGACAAACGCCGCCAGCTGCGCGGGCTTCAATTCCTCCACCGGCGCCGCCACCGCCTGCGCCGCCGCGCACAGGATCGCCATCCAACCCCATCGAATTTGCATCGTCCGCTCCAGTCAAATACACAAAGTTAGCACACAAATAACTGCGGCACTGCACAATAGCCCGGGATTGACCTATACAGACCAGCGTAACTGCTGTATAGTGTCGCCTGTGCGCTGCAGTGAGCGCGTTGCAACAAAAGCAGCGCCGATTGATCAGCCAAGTATTACTAGCAGCTTCGCAAGCCTTAGCGCATCACCCTGATGTCGCTTATAAAGCCCTCCCGCCTTTGGTGTCGCACCTGACACCGTCCCGGCGCAAAGCTTTTGTGCCGAAATTTCTTTCGATTTTGATTGAGTCATTTCGTTTTGGTAGGCGTAGCTATTTCGCGTTCAGCTTTTGCATGAACGCCGGTTTTTTACGAAAGAACAGCATGACATTTGAAGCACTTGGTCTCAACACGTCCATCATCAAAGCCCTGACCGACGCCGGCTACACCGCGCCGACCCCGGTACAGCAGCAGGCTATCCCTGCGGCGATCGCAGGCAAGGACTTGTTGGTATCCTCGCAAACCGGTTCCGGCAAGACTGCAGCGTTCATGCTGCCGTCGCTGCACCGTTTGTCCGAGATCGACCCGGCAGCCGCCGGCAAGACTCCGAATCAAGAAATGCAAGCCGCCCGCGCCCGCGGCGAGCGCCCACGTTTCAAAGCTGCACAGCCAAAGATGCTGGTGTTGACCCCGACCCGCGAACTGGCCCTGCAAGTGACCACCAATACCGACAAGTACAGCGTCAACCTGCGCCGCATCAAGGCCGTGTCGATCCTGGGCGGTATGCCTTACCCAAAACAGATGCAACTGCTGGCCAAGAATCCTGAGATTCTGGTGGCAACCCCGGGCCGTCTGATCGACCACATGGAATCGGGCAAGATCGATTTCTCGCAGCTGGAAATCCTGGTGCTGGACGAAGCCGACCGCATGCTGGACATGGGTTTCATCGACGACATCGAAAAGATCGTCGACGCCACCCCGTCGACCCGCCAGACCATGCTGTTCTCGGCCACGCTGGACGGCGTCGTCGGCAACATGGCGCGCCGCATCACCAAGGATCCGCAGATCATCCAGATCCTCAGCGCCGCCAACAAGCACGAGAACATCACCCAGCGCGTGCACTTCGTCGACGACCTGTCGCACAAGAACCGCCTGCTGGACCACCTGCTGCGCGACGACTCGCTGGACCAGGCCGTGGTCTTCACCGCCACCAAGCGTGACGCCGACACCATCGCCGACCGCCTGAACATCGCCGGCTTCTCGGCCGCCGCACTGCATGGCGACATGCACCAGGGCGCCCGCAACCGCACGCTCGACAGCCTGCGCCGTGGCCAGGTCAAGATCCTGATCGCCACCGACGTCGCAGCCCGCGGCATCGACGTGCCGACCATCACCCACGTGTTCAACTACGACCTGCCGAAGTTCCCTGAAGACTACGTGCACCGCATCGGCCGTACCGGCCGCGCCGGCCGCAACGGTCTGGCGATCTCGCTGGTGAACCACGCCGAAGGCATGAACGTCAAGCGTATCGAGCGCTTCACCAAGCAGCTGATTCCGGTCAACGTCATCGAAGGCTACGAGCCGAAGAAGACCGCGTCGGCATCGCGTTCGTCGCCGCGTCCAGGCGGCTGGAAGCCGGGCGACAACCGCGGCGGCGCCAAGCCATCGGGCCAGCGCACGTTCAGCAAGCCAGGCGCACCGCGCAAGGAAGGCAGCACCGGCGGCGGCTACAAGGGCAGCAACCCACGCAGCAGCGACGGCGCACGCCGCAGCTACGGCGACCGTTAATCGCTAGTCCGCTGAACTGAAAAGCCCCCGCTGGGGGCTTTTTTGCGTTTGGGCCGGCTGGAACTTCAGAACGTCATGCGCAGACGCCCTTCGGCGTTGAGCACGATAGCGATCTTGCGATCCCCGTAGACCAAGGTGACCGCCTGTCCAGGCTTGCCGCGCACTTGCAGCTGGCGCAATTTACCCTGGGCCCAGTCCAGATCCAGTTCCAGGCCGCCGCGCGCACGCACGCCATGCAGGAAACCCTCCGGCCATGCCCGCGGCAGCGCGGGAAGCAAACGAACTTCTCCGCCCCAGGATTGCACCAGCATTTCCAGGATCGCCGCGGTGCCGCCAAAGTTGCCGTCGATTTGGAAGGGCGGATGCGCATCGAACATATTGGGATACGTCCGCTCCGGCCCCAGCAGCCCCGTCAAAATCGTATAGGCACGCTCGGCCTCGCCCATGCGGGTCCACAGCGCAAGCCGCCACGCCGTGGCCCAGCCGGTGGACCGGTCGCCGCGTGTGTTCAACGTGACTTTGGCGGCCGCCACCAGTTCAGGGGTGTCGCGTATGTTGATCTGCTCGCTTGGGTAGACGCCATACAAATGGGAGACATGGCGGTGCTGTTGTTCCGGCGCCGAGGCATCCCAGTCGTCCAGCCATTCCTGCAGTTGGCCCTTCGCGCCAACGCGGTCTTCAGGCAGCCGGCGGCGCTTCGCATTCAGCTCGGATATGAAGTCGCTATCGCTTTCCTTCAACAGCGCATGCGCCTTGATCGTCCAGCCGAACAGATCGCGCACAATCTGGCGGTCCATGGTGGGCCCAGCGCAAATGGCGACGCCCGCATGATGTTGATTTTCCGGCGAAATAGACGGCGAGGTAATCAGTCCCCTGCCCTTCGGATCTTCCACCATCGCGTCGACAAAGAACAGCGAGGCGCCCTTCAAGAGCGGATAGATGCGCCGCAGGTAAGCCGGCTCCGGATTGTATTCGTAATGATCCCATAGCGTCTGGCACAACCAGGCACCGCCGCAGGGCCACATGCCCCACAAGGCGCCATCAATCGGCGCAGTGGCGCGCCAAAGGTCGGTATTGTGGTGAGCCATCCAGCCGCGCGCGCCATAAGCCTTGGTGGCAGTCAGCGCCCCGGTGACCGCCAGGTCCTCGACCATGCGAAGCAGAGGTTCAACGCATTCGGCCAGGTTGGCCGATTGCGCCGGCCAGTAGTTCATCTCGGTGTTAATGTTAATCGTGTACTTACTGCCCCACGGGGGATTGACGCCCTCGTTCCACATCCCCTGCAAGTTCGCGGGCTGGCTTCCCGGCCTCGATGCCGACAACAGCAGGTAGCGGCCGTACTGGACGTAAAGCGCGGCAAGCCCTGGATCCGGTTGCGCCTCGGACTGCGCGACGCGCACATTGGTTGGGCGGGGATCGGCGGTGCCAGAGCCCAACCTTAGCGACAGGCGACGAAAACGTCCCTGGTGTTCGTGCAGGTGGCGTGCGCGCAGATCGGCATACGAGCGGCGTGCGGCAGCCTCGGTTTGCTGGCGCACCGCCCGCACCGGATCGCCGCTGACATCCGCGTAGTTGACGTAACTAGTGGCGGCAGCGATCACCAGTGTCACCACCTTCGCATCACGTACTTCGATACCATCTTCGCGGACGTTGATGGTGCCGTCGCCCAGAGCCCGCACTCTAACCGCATAGCGCAAGGCCGGCGCGATCCCCGCGTAACCGATATTCCGCCCTTCGATCAGCAGCGCGTCCTGGCCATCCTTGCGTACCAGGAGATCGGAAGGACGCCGGTCCTTGTGCAGCGATTCGCGGTGATCCCAGGGGATCTGCCTGGCAGCGCCGGCCGTCTTGACGCCGGCGTAATCCGTCTCGCCATAACTGGCTTCCATCGGATGCCGGTAACCGAGGTCGAAGTTCATCAAGCCGCCGGAGGCGGTGAGCCGCACGACGATCACCTGGTCAGGAGCGCTGGCGAATACTTCACGCTTGTATTGGACCGCGCCATTCGCAAAACGTACAGAGGAGATTGCGGTGTCGAGATCCAGCCAGCGTCGAAATGCTTCGCCACCCGACAGGCCCTTGAAGTCCAGGAACAAATCGCCAGCGGCCCCGTAAGGCATCTGTACGCTTGGAGTCGCCATCATGGACGCTGAAATCAGCTCTTGCGCCTCACGGTACTTGCCTTGGTCGATTAGCGCGCGCACCTGCGGCAAAGCGCGTAGCGCGTCCGCATTGTTGGGCTCATACGGACCGCCCGCGAACAAGGTGTCCTCGTTCAGCTGGATACGCTCTTGCGCAACGCGACCGAAACACATGGCGCCGAGCCGGCCATTGCCCACGGGAAGAGCCTCCACCCAAGGACCGGCACCGTTCTCGTACCATAAGGACAGGCTTTCCGCGTCGCCGCGGGAGATCGCTTTGACGGTGGCGTGGGCCAAGCCAGGAAAGGCCGTTGCCAGCCCTGCGGAAATCATAAATTTTCGGCGCGTCGTTTTCATGTCTCGTCTATAAAGTCGTTTTGCCCATTGTGACTTTAGAAATGCAGCCACTCAATTATGGAATTGACTAAACCGAAAACAATATTCTTCAACGAATGCCATTCCGGCCAAGCAGCAAGACAAGACGCCTGAGTCTTTCCTATTCGCTGATAGTCAAGCGTATCGAACGCTTCACCAGACAGCTGATCCGGCATTGGCGCGACGCACCCGGAAAATTTGATCCAAAATACTCATACCTTGAGCTCCAACTAGGTCGTAGCCATGAAAACAGCCAGGCAACATGTCCAGTCAATTATCTCTCCCTCAGCTATGCGCCTGGAATTGCCGTGGTGGAGGTGGAACCTCGAAGATGAGGATGAAGTTAAATGCGCTTACTGTGGCAGCGGCACAGACGACTACTATGATCCTGACTTATGGGATGTCCCATTCTCAGAATTCGAATCGGCTCACAGTCTAATGACTCACGCCCCGGAATTTCTAGGAGCGCCTGTAGGCAGTCCGCAAACGGAACTCAGCGGCGAGATTTGCGAGCGAAAGATCTGCCTTCACATCTGCCCCGAATGTGGTTGGTGGATCGCAGAAGACAGAGCGGTGTTAGCGGCCCAACAATGGCAGTATTGGGTCGTAACCCTAGCATCAATGTCCGCCCTACAAGATTTGGACCTCACAGATATCGCTGCACCAGTTCGGGAAGTGCGCCAGTATCTGAGGCAGAAGTTTGATGCAAGGACTACGATGCACCCTAGATTGCTGGAATTAACTGTAGCAAGCGTCTTCAGTGATTTTGGCCGTCAGGTAGTTGCAACAGCATACACAAACGACGGAGGAATTGATGCTGTCTTGGAAGACGCTACAGGTAACCGCGTAGGTATTCAGGTCAAAAGGCAAAAAAATACAGTAGAAGTCGAGCAAATCAGGGCATTCTTGGGAGCCTTGTTTTTAGGGGGCTATACGCGTGGAGTGTTTGTGTCCACATCGCGCTTCAGCAAAGGCGCGGTCAAAGCTGCACAACAAAGTACGGAAACAGTCATGCCTGTCAATCTAGTGGATGCAAATCGATTCTTCGATATGCTTCGCTACGCTCAACTAGCCCACACTCCGGGGCCGGCCGACTGCCACATTAGCAGAAGTAGTCCCCTGAAATTTCACCTGCAAGATCACTACCACCTGAACTCGCTTTAGCTCAGGACAATATCCAGCAACCCTTACCCTGAATCTCGTCGTGCATAGCGTCCGGCGCCAGGTCAAGGTCCCCTGGCCAAGTAACGACACCATCCACTACGGTCACTTGACCGAACAGTGCATGGTCACGCAGATGGGCAAAGACTCCTCGAAAAGCGGACGGCTTAAATTCGACGACACCCTCAACTCCATCCTGAAACCGCACCCAGAAAGTATGCTCATCCTGCAGTTTCAAATCGACGACATCCCAATCCATACTTGTTACTCCAATGGCGATATTGGATTAGGAGCCTGCATAGCTTCACATAGACGCCAATTTTCCAATAATTCATCTTGATGCAAATCGGTCCAGTCCAACACCAAACCGAGCGCCCTGGGAGGCAATCGGCCACCCATCAGCTCCTGCTTCCGAATATCGATAGTGGCTTTGAATTCACCATACTTCACGTGGAAATGCGGCGGAAGGTGATCACAAAAAAACATTTGGATCACAAGGCCGTAAAAGATGCTGATCGTAGGCATAGCTGACCGCTCCAACGTATGAAGTCAAAATCAGTATAGCAAAAGCCTGCCTACTTCCTGGCCGTAATCCGCAAGATCCGCCGGAAGGTGGGGCATTCCATATGGCTGGCGGCCTTGCACACGGCCGCGTGCCGCAGGCCGTCGCGCATGGTGGTGAGTTTCTTGATGGTGCGGTCCAGATCGTCCGCCTTGGCCGTCAGCAGGTGGCGGTCGATGCGCAGGTCGCCGTCGGCGCCGAACATGCCCGCGATCTCGTCGAGCGTAAAGCCGGACGCGCGGCCCAACGCGATCAGCGCCAGCCGCTCGACCACGCCGGCGTCGAACACCCGGCGCAAGCCACGCCTGCCAATCGGCGAGATCAAGCCCTTTTCCTCGTAAAATCGCAGCGTGGAGGCGGGCATGCCCGATATCCGCGCCACTTCGGCTATGTCCAGACTCGCCATCGCTTGACCTCAAGTTGACTTGAAGTGGCACAGTAGCACCTTCACTTTTTGAACACAAGCGAGAGGACATATCATGGACGCATCACTATGGAACGGCGCCGCCGGCAACACCTGGGTCGCCGCGCAAGACATGCTCGACCGGATGTACCAGCCCATCGAGGACTTGATCGTGCAGGCCATCCCCAGCGACGCCCGCCGGGTACTGGACGTCGGCTGCGGCACCGGCAGCATGGTCCATGCCATCGCCCGCCAGCTGGGCCCGGACGGCCACTGCACCGGCATCGACGTCTCCGCGCCGATGCTGACCGCCGCAGCAGCCAGAGGCCAACAGTCCACCATCAGCTACATCCTCGACGACGCGCAAACGCACGTCTTCGAATCCGCCACCTTCGACGCCATCGTCTCCCGCTTCGGCCTGATGTTCTTCGACGATCCCGTGGCCGCGTTCAGCAACCTGCGGCAAGCGGCGCGCGAAGGTGCGAGCCTGCATGCAATCGTCTGGCGCAGCCCCGAAGACAATCCCTTCATGACCGCCGCCGAACGCAGCGCGGCCCACCTGCTGCCCGGCCTGCCGCCGCGCCGTCCCGACGAGCCCGGTCAGTTCGGCCTGGCCAACCGGCAGCGCCTGCATGCCATCCTTGAACAAGGCGGCTGGCGCGCCATCGGCATCGAGCCGCTGGACATCGCTTGCGCCTTCCCCGAAAAACAGCTATACCAGTACCTGACCCAGCTGGGCCCGGTAGGCCGCGCGCTGCAAACGGCGGACGACCACACCCGCCAGCAAGTGGCGCAAGCCGTGCGCGCGGGCTTCGAGCCCTATGTGCATGGCGACGAGGTCCGCTTCACGGCCGCCTGCTGGAACGTGCGCGCACAAAAATAAGTTCCAATTTGACACAATATGCTCAGTCATGAGCCGTCTACAGAGCCATGACACCACCGAATTCAACCACCGAACAGGATATCGCTGCCACCGTACTGCGGGAGCGGTCGCGTCTCGGGAATTTCATCCGGCGCCGCGTCAGCGATCCCACCGATGCGGACGACATCCTGCAGGATGTCTTCCACGAATTCGTCCAGGCCTACCGCCTGCCGGAGCCGATCGAGCAAGTCAGCGCCTGGCTGTTCCGGGTGGCGCGCAACCGCATCATCGACCGCTTCCGCAAGAAGAAGGAAGTGCGGCTCGACGACATGGCCGGCGAGGACGGCGAGGATTGCCGCCTCGACCTGCTGCTGCCCTCGTCCGACGGCAGCCCGGAGGACGCCTACGCGCGCTCCGTGCTGCTGGCCGAACTGCAGACGGCGCTGGAAGAATTGCCGGCCAACCAGCGCGACGTCTTCATCGCCCATGAGCTGGATGGCGCCAGCTTCAAAGAAATGGCCGCGCAAAGCGGCTTGTCCATCAACACCCTGTTGGCCCGCAAGCGCTACGCGGTCCTGTACCTGCGCACGCGCCTGCAAACCCTGTACGACAATGAATGAAAGAAAGGAGTAACTGAAATGAAAAGGAAACTGATGTTCCTGCCACTGATCCTCGTGGGGGTGGCCGCGCTGGCCTGGGTCGTGATGATGTTATGGAACGCCGTCATGCCCGGCGTTTTCGCCGGCAGCATGCAAATCGACTACTGGCGCGCGCTAGGCTTGCTGGTACTATGTCGAATTCTGTTCGGCGGTTTCCGCGGACGCCACGGCGGCCATTACGGCCGCGAACGCTGGCAGCGCTGGCAGGCAATGACGCCGGAAGAGCGCGCACAATTCCACAAAGACCGCGGCGCCTATTGCCGCCCCAACAAAGAACAAATACATGACTAAACCCACACCGACGCCGTTCAGCGGCTATCAGAAAACCGTGGTGGCGATGCTGGCCTTCCTGCAATTCGCCGTCATCCTCGATTTCATGCTGATGTCGCCGCTCGGCGCCGTCATCATGCCGGCCCTGAGCATCGGCCCCAAACAGTTCGGCCTGATCGTCTCGGCCTACGCCTTCAGCGCCGGCGCGTCCGGCCTGCTCACGGCCGGCTTTGCCGACCGCTTCGACCGCAAGAAGCTGCTGCTGTTCTTCTACACCGGCTTCATCCTGGGCACGCTGTGGTGCGGCATGGCGCAAAGCTTTGAATCGCTGCTGGCCGCGCGCATCGTCACCGGCCTGTTCGGCGGCGTGATCGGCTCCGTCGTGCTGGCCATCGCCACCGACCTGTTCGAGCCGCAGCAGCGCGGCCGCGTCATGGGCCTGATCCAGACCGCGTTCGCCGCCAGCCAGGTGCTGGGCATCCCGGCCGGCATCTACCTGTCGAGCCAGTGGAACTGGCACATCCCCTTTATCGCCATGGCGGCCTTCGGCCTGACCGGCGGCCTGCTGGTGGCGTGGAAGCTGCAACCGGTCGACGCCCACCTCGGCAAGCCGCAGGAGCACAGCGCCTGGATGCACCTGTTCCACACCGTCACCGAGCGGCGCTACCTGCTGGCCTTCGCCACCACCGCGCTGCTGACCACCGGCGGCTTCATGCTGATGCCGTTCAGCAGCGCCTATGTGGTCAACAATCTCGGCATCGACCTGGCCCACCTGCCGACGGTCTACCTGGTCACCGGCCTGTGCACCATCTTCATCGGCCCGCTGATCGGCAAGCTGGCCGACGCGGTCGGCAAGTTCCGCGTGTTCACGTTCGGCACCACGCTGACCATCACCATGGTGCTGATCTACACCCACCTGGGCGTGACCTCGCTGCCGGTGCTTATCGTCGTCAACACGGTGCTGTTCATCGGCATCTTCTCGCGCATGATTCCGTTCCAGGCCATGATGTCGATGGTGCCGGCACAGACCCAGCGCGGCTCGTTCAACGCCATCAGCGCCTCGATCCAGCAGCTGTCGGGCGGCGTGGCGTCGGTGCTGGCCGGCCACATCGTTACGCAGAGCGCGACCGGCCAGCTGCAGCATTTCGACGTGGTGGGCTTTGTCGTGGTCGGCACCTCGCTGGTCGGCCTGACGCTGCTGTGGCGCCTGAACCGCAATGCGGCGGCCAACGCGATGCCGCAGGCAGCCGCCATGACAAAATAGCCCCAAAACTGAAAATATCTCAACATAGTTGCCACATGGAATTATTTTGAGCATATAATTGCGCTGAGACACACTCCCCAACCAACCTTGAACCATTCGAAAGGGAATCAGCGCATGAACGCAAGGAATATGGACGCAGCCTGCTTACGCGCACTGCGCCGCCGCGGACACTCGGACGCCAGCATCACCGCCATGAGTCCGGAGGAAGCATTTTGTGAATACTGTGCCTACCACGGCATCATGAACCTGCTGCCGGCGACCTTGCAGATGCTGGACAGATTACGCGGCGAACCGCCGGCGCATTAAACAAGCCACTCCGCGGCAATGCGAAACGGCCCGGTCGGATTCCCGACCGGGCCGTTTCGCATTATGCCGATTTAGATATCAAACGCCTCGATTGCATCATTGGTTGGCTATGGCTCCGCCCCTTATAATTTTTTCATAATGACAAGGGAGACGCCATGAACGCACCTAATCCAAACTGGTTCCTGCGCGCACGCCTGAAAACCCGCCAGCTGCTCTTGCTGATCGCGCTCGACGACGAAGGCACGCTGATGCGCGCGGCCGAAGTCCTGTGCATGACGCAGCCGGCCGCCTCCAAGCAGCTCAAGGAGCTGGAGGACATGCTCGGCATCGCGCTGTTCGAGCGCCTGCCGCGCGGCATGGAACCCACCATCTACGGCGAGAGCATGATACGCCACGCGCGCATGGCGCTCACCAGCCTGGCGCGCGCGCACGAGGACATCGTCGCGCTGCGCTCCGGCCTGGCCGGCCAGGTCGACGTCGGCAGCATCATGACGCCGGCCATGCGGCTGCTGCCCTGCGCCATCACGCGCGTCAAGAAAATGGCGCCGCTGCTGCGCATCGGCGTGCAAGTCGAATCGAGCGTGGTGCTGCTCGATCGCCTGCAACGCGGCACCTTCGATTTCCTGCTGGCGCGCATGATCGGCCTGCCCGACAGCGCCGACCTGCAATACGAGGAACTGGCCGCCGAACCGGTGGTGGTGGTGGCGCGCACCGGCCACCCGCTGGCCACGCGCGCGCGGCTCACGCTGCACGAGCTGGCGTGCGCGCCGTGGATCATGCCGCCGCCCGGCAGCATCCTGCGCCAGCGCTTCGACCAGCAATTCCACAACGCCGGCCTGGAACCGCCGGGCGACGTGGTCGACACCAGCGAAATCGTGCTGATCACCAGCATGCTGCAAATGAGCGACGCGCTCAACGTGATGTCGGCCGACGTCGCGCTGCGCTACCAGGAACTGGGCCTGCTGACGGTGCTGCCGATCGAACTGGCGTGCCAGATGGACCCCTTCGGCATCATCCGCCGGCGCGACCGCCTGCTGTCGCCGGGCGCCGAGCTGCTGCTGCAGGCGATACGACGCCAGGCGTCGACCAGCCTTGCCGTATTGGATATGGCAAGCGCATAAAAGGTGAATGGACTGCTATCGCCCCGCGCGCTTAGCATGCCAAAAATACCTATGTGGAGACTGCCTTGAAACACCTATCCTTCGCGCGCCGCCTGGCGAGCGCGCTGTTCCTGATCGCGCCGCTGGCCAGCCAGGCCACCAACCTGCTGGAGCTGAGCTCACCAGACCGCCAACTGCGCGTCACCATCGACACCGGCGCGCAGCTCACGCTGGCGGTCACCCACCGCGACACCCAGCTGGTGCTGCCCACCACCATCGGCCTTAAACTGAGCGGCATCGGCACCCTGGGCGACCATCCGCGCCTGACCGGGCAGCAGCGCACCAGCATCGATACCACGGTGCGGCCCGTGGTGGCGCAGAAGTCGCGCCACGTGCGCGACCACTACAACGGCCTGCGGCTGGACTTCGACGGTGGCTACGCGCTGGAGGTGCGTGCCTACGACGAAGGCATCGCCTACCGATTTCGTACCGAGCTACCCGGCCAGGTGACGGTGGAGGACGAACTGGCGGGCGTCCATGTGCGGCCGCAGGACACGCTGTACTGGCCGCAGGAGAAGTCCATGCAGTCGCATAATGAGCACTACTACCAGCCGCTGGCCGTCGGCGAGGCGGCCGGAAAACTGATCGGCGTGCCGGCGCTGGTGCGTAGCGGCGGCGCCCACCTGGTGCTGACCGAATCCGGCCTGCGCGACTATCCCGGCATGTACCTGCACGGCGAGGCGGACGGCCTGCGCGCCATCTTCCCGAAGGTGGCGCTGGCCGAGACCGCGCGCGACGACCGCAACGTGCCGGTGACGCAGGAAGCGCCCTACATCGCGCGCACCGCCGGCACGCGCGCCTACCCGTGGCGCATCCTGGGCGTCGCCGCCGACGCCGGCGGCCTGCTGCTGAACCAGATGCCCTACCTGCTGGCCGACGCCCAGGAGTTGAAGCAGACCGACTGGATCAAGCCCGGCAAGGTGGCGTGGGACTGGTACAACGCCAACCACCTGTACAACGTGCCGTTCAAGTCTGGCATCGACACCCGCACCTATCGCCACTACATCGACTTCGCGGCGGAGAACGGCCTCGAATACATCATCATGGACGAAGGCTGGTATGAGCTGGGCGACCTGCTGGCGGTCAAGCCGGCGATCGACATGCCGGCGCTGATGGCGCATGCGAAGGAGCGCGGCGTCGGCATCATTCTGTGGGTCTCGTGGAAAACGCTGGACACCCAGATGACGGCGGCGCTGGACCAGTTCGCGCGCTGGGGCGCGGCCGGCATCAAGGTCGACTTCATGCAGCGCGCCGACCAGTGGATGGTCAACTACTACGAGCGCGTGGCGCGCGAGGCAGCGGCGCGCAAGCTGCTGGTGGACTTCCACGGCAGCTTCAAGCCCAGCGGCCTGCAGCGCACCTGGCCGAACGTGCTCACCTTCGAAGGCGTGAAGGGACTGGAAAACGACAAGTGGACCGACAAGCAAACCCCAGAGCACGACGTCACCATCCCCTTCATCCGCATGTTCGCCGGACCGATGGACTACACCCCCGGCGCCATGAGCAACGCCCACCGCAAGGACTTCGTGGCCAGCTTCGACCGCCCCATGAGCCAAGGCACGCGCGCGCACCAGCTGGCGATGTACGTGGTCTATGAAAGCCCCTTGCAGATGCTGGCCGACAGCCCGTCTCAGTACCGCGCCAATCCGTCCTCGCTGGACTTCATCCGCCAGGTGCCGGTCGAATGGGACGAGAGCCGCGTGCTGCACGCCGAATTGGGCCGCTACGTGGCGATGGCGCGCCGCCACGGCGACACCTGGTACGTGGGCGCCATGACCGGCGCCGACGGCCGTGAACTGGCGCTCGACCTGTCCTTCCTGGGCGAAGGCAGCTACCAGATAAGCAGCATGGAGGATGGCCCGAACGCGGCGATCTTCGCCACCGACGTGCAGACCGGCAGCGCCAGCGTAAGCCGCACCAGCCGCCTCACCATGCGCCTGGCGCCAGGCGGCGGCTGGGCCGCCATCATCCGCCCCGTCAAAACTGCGCAATAAGCACACCTCGCCCCCGTCATTCCCGCGAAAGCGGGAATCCATGCGCCGCCTCCAATTATGCGACCTATGGATTCCCGCCTGCGCGGGAATGACGAAATCTATGGATTCCCGCCTGCGCGGGAATGACGAAATCTCGGAATTCCCATAAGGAGAACGACATGCACATAACATTACGCGCCCTGGCCACCGCGCTGCTGGCGGCCAGCCTTGCACAAGCAGCGCCACCGGCCTTCACACCGCGCTGGCAGATCGACGGCAACGCGATCCGCTGGCAAGTCGCCGACACCCATCGCGACCAGCTGGAGATGAGCGGCCGCCAGGTATCGGCGGTGATCGACTACGGCAGCCAGCCTGACGGCACGCTGCTGTTGTCGCGCACCGTGGTGTGGCCGATGCTGCGCACCATCCCTGACGACACCCACGCCAGCCTGATACGCAAGTTCGGCCCCGAGGCCTCGCCCACCATCACGATCGACGGCACCCCCGCCACCGCCGAGCGCCTGCAACAAGTGCGCTTCGACGGTCGCCTCGATCTCCAATCCCAGCTGGCGCCGGGCCTGCTGCTGATCCGCACGCTGACGCCGTCGCCGGACGAGCCGGCGCTGGTGGAGCGGCTGGAGCTGGTCAACAACGGCAAGGCAGCACGGCGCTACAGCTTCGCCGCGCTGGACCACAGCGAGACCACGCCCGCCGACAAAGGCACGCACGGCGCCTACGTGATCGCCGTGCAGTCGGCCGCGCGCGAAGGCACGCTGGCGCCGGGCGCGCGCGTGCATGTCGACGTAATCATCAGCGGCCGGCTGCAAAACGAAATGGTGTACGTGGACGGCGACGAAGCCTTGCAGGCGCGGGCGCGCAAGGTGGCGCAGTGGCGCGGTGACCTTGTGCTGGAAACGCCGGACCCCGTGCTCGACGCCATGTTCGCCTTCTCCAAAGTGCGCGCCGCCGAAAGCGTGTTTGCCACGCGCGGCGGCCTGCTGCACGGACCGGGCGGCACCCGCTACTACGCCGCCATCTGGGCCAACGACCAGGCGGAATACGTCAATCCCTTCTTCCCCTACCTGGGCGACCGCGCCGCCGTGCAGAGCGCGATCATCAGCTTCGGCCTGTTCGCGCGCTACATGAATCCCGAATACAAGCCGCTGCCCTCCTCCATCATCGCCGAGGGCCGCGGCTACTGGAACGGCGCCGGCGACCGTGGCGACTGCGCCATGATCTCCTACGGCGCCAGCCAGTTCGCGCTGGCGCAGGGCGATGCGGGCACCGCGCGCCAGCTGCTGCCCTTGATCGATTGGTGCCTGGAATTCACCCGCCGCCAGCGCGACGCCGAAGGCATTGTCCATTCCGACAGCGATGAACTGGAAGGCCGCTTCCCATCCGGCAAAGCCAACCTGTCGACCAACGTGCTGGCCTACGGCGGCCTGACCGGCGCCGCACGCCTGAACGCAGCGCTGGGCGACCAGCAGCGCGCCACCGCGCTACAGCAGGAGGCGCGGGAACAGCGCGCCGCCATCGAACGCTACTTCGGCGCCAGCATGGGCGGCTTCGACACCTACCGCTACTACGCCGGCAACGACAAGCTACGCGCGTGGATCGCGCTGCCGCTGGCGCTCGGCATCACGGAACGCCAGCGCGGCACCATCGATGCGCTGCTGTCGCCGCAGCTATGGTCGGAAAACGGCGTGCTCACCGAGGCCGGCGACAAGACCTTCTGGGACCGCGCCACGCTGTATGCGCTGCGCGGCCTGCTGAAGGCGGGCGAACTGGAACGCACCATGCCTTACCTGCGCTACTACTCCGGCCGCCGCCTGTTGGGTGAACACGTGCCGTACGCGGTGGAGGCCTGGCCGGAAGGCCAGCAACGCCACCTGTCGGCCGAAAGCGGCCTGTATGCGCGGGTGATGACGGAAGGCCTGTTCGGTATCGAGGCCACAGGCTTGCGCAGCTTCAGCTTCGCGCCGCGCCTGCCCAAGGGCTGGCCGCGCATGGCCTTGCGGCGCATACGCGCATTCGGCGCGGGCGACCAGGGCGCAGGGCTCGATCTGATCACCACACGCCTTCGACCTGGCCAGCCGGCGCAACGCGTGCTGGTGCGCCTGAACGGCAAGACCGTGCTGGATCAGGCCTGGGACGGCAAGGCGCCATTGCAGGTCACGCTCCCCAATTAATGTATATCGTTTTCAGCAATGGTAGTCGCTAAAGATTCATTAGATTGCCATCCCCGCCTTGCCTAGTATGTCTCCGTCGGCTGCCTGCGGCAGCCGGCCATCATAAAAACAACCAGGAGACATCATGAAGAACCCCACTCACCGCGCCCGGATGACGCTTGTCGCCCACGCCCTCGCGCTGGCATTCGGCGGCGCGCTTTTGTCAGGCGGCGTGCTCGCACCGGCCTACGCGCAATCGAACGCCACCGGCTCCATCTACGGGCAGGTAGCCAACGCCAACGGCACCAGCATCGTGCTGGAGAATATCGCCAACGGCGCGCGCCGCACCGTCCATCCCGACGCCAGCGGACGCTATCAGGCCACCTCCATGCAGCCCGGCACCTACAAGGTCATGCTGATGCGCGGCGGCGAAGTCGAACGCACGCTGGAAGTGGAAGCCTTGATCGGCCAAGGCGTCGAAGCCTCGTTCGAGGCCGTACAGTCGGTCACCGTCACCAGCCGGCGCCGCAGCATCGACGTCAGCAACACCAACAACGGCGCCGTGTTCACCGCCCGCGAACTGGATGCGCTGCCGGTGGCGCAAAGCCTGTCGGGCATCATCCAGCTGGCGCCAGGCACCTCGCGCGGCAATCCGCGCATCGGCGGCGACAGCTTCGGCGGCGCCGGCGTGACGGAGAACTCGTACTACATCAACGGCTTCCCGGTCACCAATGTGTACAAGCAGATCGGCTCGACCACCCTGCCGTTCTTCGCCATCGCGCAAGCGCAGATCCTGCAAGGCGGCTATAGCGCGGAATTCGGCCGCTCCACCGGCGGCGTGGTCAACATCACCACCAAGAGCGGCACCAACCGCTGGGAAGCCGGCGCGGTGCTGCAGTACACGCCCAACAAGCTGCGCGCCAAGCCGGAGGACACCTACTATCCGCAGACCGGCGCCAATCCCGCCACCGACGGCAAGCTGCTGACCTACCGCGGCGCCAACTCCGCCAACGACGTCTTCGGCAGCGCCTACGTGGGTGGCCCGCTGATCAAGGACAAGCTGTTCGTGTTCGCCAACGTGGAGCAGGACCGCTTCACCACCGGCTACATCAGCAAGGATTCAGATTCGACCAACAAGACCAACGGCTGGACCGAGCGCGAAAGCCGCACGCCACGCTACCTGGTCAAGCTCGATTACAACATCAACGACGACCACCGCCTCGAATTCACCCAGATCCACGACGAGACCAAAAAGACGCAGCAAAACTACGGCTTCAGCTACGCCACGCTACAGCGCAACAACGTGCGCGCCGACGGCGTGACGGGCGACGGCGCCATCACCAACGACTCGATCCTGAAATACACCGGCTTCCTGACCGACCGCCTGACCGTGACGGCGCTGGCTGGCCGCTTCAAATCGACCTATCCGCAAAGCGTCGAGGGCTACGTGCCGGGCGTGTTCCAGGTCAGCGCACCGGCGCGCGCGCAGGTGCCGGGGCTGAGCTACACCAACCCGCAGCCCATAGGCGGCACCATGCAGGTGGAGAACGCGGAGGACAAGCAATCGACACTGCGCCTGGACGTCGAGTACAAGCTGGGCGACCACGCGCTGCGCGCCGGCATCGACCACAACAACGTCTCCTCCATCAACGGCTCCTCGCTGGCGGGCGGCGGTACCTGGTACTACTCGCGCTCGTCCAATCCGAATGCGGCGGTGCCGGGCGGACGCTCGCCGGCATCCGGCGGCGGCTACGGCACGCAGGGCTACTACGTGGACGAATACCACCAGAGCGATTCGGCCGCGCCGAAGACCGACCAGAGCGCGCAGTACCTGCAGGACCGCTGGCAGATCACCGACACGCTGCTGCTGGACCTGGGCCTGCGCAACGAGCAGTTCACCAACAAGAACAGCTTCGGCGTGCCATATGCCGAGCAGCGCCACATGCTGGCGCCACGCCTGGGCGCGGCCTGGGACGTGCACGGCGACAGCAGCATGAAGCTGTTCGCCAACGCCGGCCGCTACCACCTGCAGATCCCCACCAGCGTGGCGCTGCGCCTGGCGGGCAACCCGGTGCACATCGACCACTACTTCACCTACACCGGCGTCGATCCCAAGACCGGCGTGCCGACCGGCCTGACCGAGATCAGCCCGCCCTTCTCCGCCGGTAACGAGTATGGCCAGGCCAAGGATCCGCACCAGGTGGCGGCCAGCAACCTGGGCGCCACCTACCAGGACGAACTGGCGCTGGGCTTCGAGGCGGCGCTGACGCCGGCCTACACCGCCGGGACCAAGTTCACCTATCGCACGCTGCGCAACACCATCGAAGACTGGTGCGACCAGCGTCCGGTGGATGCCTGGGCGCGCCGCAACAACGTCGACGCCAGCAAATACACCATGCCCTGCCTGCTGGTCAATCCAGGCCGCGGCAACACGCTGGAGCTGGACCTGCGCGGCGACGGCAAGCTGGTGACGGTGCCGCTGACGGCCGCGGACATGGGCCTGCCCAAGGTGGAACGCATCTACACGGCGCTGGACTTCTTCGTCGAACACCCGCTGCGCAACGGCTGGTACGGCAAGCTCAATTACACGTGGTCGCGCAGCCGGGGCAATATGGAAGGCCAGGTGGCATCGGACATCGGCCAGGCCGACATCGCCGCCACCACCGCCTTCGATTATCCGGAACTGATGGACGGCGCGAATGGCCTGCTGCCCAACAACCACACGCATGTGCTCAAGGCGTATGGCTACTACGACCTGACGCCGGAATGGCGCGTGGGCGCCAACCTCAACATCGCCACCGGCGCGCCCAAGTCCTGCATCGGCAACCTGCCCAAGGCGCTCAACGTCAACAACAACCCGGCAGGCTGGTATGGCGCCGCGACCTTCTATTGCGACGAGAAGCTGACGCCGCGCGGTTCGGTCGGCACGCTGCCGACCGACGTCCGGCTGGCGTTGAATGCGACCTACATGCCGCGCTGGCTCAAGGGCCTGACCCTGAAGGCCGACGTGTTCAACCTGTTGAACAAGCAGACCGACCTGGCCACGCAGCCGGTCTACAACTCGGGCGCGGACACGATCAGTCCGTACTACAACCAGGTGCTGGGCCGTTCGCCTGAGCGGCAGGTGCGCTTCACGGCGGAGTACAACTACAAGTTCTGACCGTAGCCACGAAAAAAAACCACCCGCACCGAACGCGATCTTGAGCGCGTTCAGGCGGGTGGTTTTTTTACAGCGGTTGAATTAACGATAAAACGCTTCGACTTTGCCCTTCAGCTTGATCAGCATCGGGTTGCCTTTGCGGTCCAGGCTTTTGCCGGCCGGGACCTTGATCCAGCCTTCGCTGATGCAGTACTCATCAACGTCCAGGCGTTCTTTATCGTTAAAACGGATGCCCACATCGTGTTCGAACACGGCGGCAACGTGGTGCGGGCTGCGCGGATCGATCGACAGACGATCCGGCAATGGAGGGAGTTGGGTAGTATCGTTCATCCCGCAATTATATCAGCTGGTTTTGAAGATCAGCTGCGCGACCCGCTGCAATTTTGGGTACACCACCGGCACCGTCAGCATGGTGCTGCCTATCGCCATCAGCAGCAGCGCGGTGAAGGTCTCGCTGGTGATGATTTGCTTGTCGAGCAAAATGTTGACAAAAATGATCATGATCAGCGCCTTGGTCTGCAGCAGCCAGCCGATGATGGACGCCTCGCCCGGCCCCCACTTGAGGATCTTGCCAGCCAGGTGGACGCCGGCCAGCTTGCCGCTGACCGAGGCGAACAGCATCACCGCCGCCACGATGAACACGGCCGAACCGCCCATCGCCCAGTTGGTGCGCAGGCCGGTGCTGAGGAAGAACACCGGCATGATGGCCATCAGCACGTTGGCGCGCATGAAGTCCATCTTCTCCTGGTTGAACCAGTCCGCGTCCATCACCGCACCGGCCAGGAAGGCGCCGACCATGTAATGCAGGCCGGCCCAGTCGGCCGCGAAGGCGCAGACCGCCAGCCAGATGAAGGAGATGTACCAGCGGTCGCGCTCCTCCAGCCGCACCATCATCATGCGGAACAGCCTGGTCGCCACGGCAAACACCACCAGGAAGCCCAGCTGGCGGCCGACGCGGTCCCAGTCCAGCAGGATCACCGCCAGCACGCCCCAGATGGCGATATCGTCCAGGCTGGCGTAGCGCAGGATGCGCTGGCCGATGGGCTGGCGCAGCACCTCCAGCTTTTCCATCAGCAGGATCAGGATGGGCAGCGCGGTCACGGCGCACGCCATGCCAACGCCCAGCACGAACTGCCAGCTGTGCGCCTTCGGCCCCATCCAGCCTTCATAGCCGACCAGCCCCAGCGCGGCGACGCAGCCGAACACCAGCGGCGTGCCCAGCGCCAGGCCGGCGGTGATGGTGCTTTCGCGGCGGTGTTCCCAGGCCTTCTTCAGGTCCAGCTCGATGCCGGCGATCATCACAAAGATCATCACCGCCCACCAGGCGATGCCGTTCAGCGACTGCACCACCTGCGGGTTGAAGACGAAACTGTAGTACTCCGGATAGGCGCGGCCCATGATGCCCGGCCCCAGCAAAATGCCGGTGATGATCTGCACCACCACCAGCGGCGCGTAGTAGTCCGTATTGCCAAATCTCCAGATCAGATAGGGCACGCTGAAAATGATCAGCATCGCGATCAGGAATATTTCGGTGGTACCCATGTGCATTGTGTCTCCTGCAATATTTTTGGAATCTGAAAACGATATCATAGATAATTAATAAAAACTACTTGCGTAGTCAAGCAATTGCTATATACTTGCTCAATCAAGTATTTATCAAGAATTAATTGACAACGGAGTACACCATGAACGACATCATTGACGACACCCCGGCCGCCATCAGCCCCAGCCTGGAATTCGCGCTGCGGCTGGCGCGCGCGCAGGCCACGCTGGTGCGCCGGCTCGACCAGGTGCTGGGCGGCTACCACGGCATCAGCTTCAGCGACTTCATGCTGCTGCATTACCTGAACCGCGCCCCCGGCGGCCGCCTGCGCCGCGTCGACTTGGCCGAGCGCCAGGGCCTGACCGCGTCCGGCGTCACCCGCACCCTGCTGCCGCTGGAAAAAATCGGCCTGGTCGAACGCCAGCAGGATCCGCGCGACGCCCGCGTGGCCTACGCCGCCATCACCGACACCGGCCGCGAGCTGCTGAACAACGCCGTCACGGTGGCGGAGCAGATCAGCAAGGAACTGCTGCGCAACTGTCCCACCGCGCACTTCGATGAACTGAGCACGGCGCTCGGCCTGATCGCCGGCATGAACGCCACCAACTCCTGACCGGGACAGAAAACCATCATGGACGATCCAAAAAAACTGCAACGCGCGGCATTGAAGCGCGACCCGAACTTCAAATGGCTGCTGCGCGGCGGCGTGATCTCCATGCTGGGCGACCAGCTGACCATGATCGCCCTGCCCTGGCTGGTGCTCAAGCTCACCGGCGACACGCTGGCGCTAGGCTTCGTGATCGCGCTGATGAGCGTTCCGCGCGCGGTCTTCATCCTGATCGGCGGCGCCGTGGTGGACCGCTACTCGCCCAAGCGCGTCCTCATGCTCAGCAAGTACGCCAATGCCGTGCTGCTTGGCCTGCTGGCGTTGCTGGTGCTGCACAACCAGCCGACGCTGACCTTCGCCCTGAGCGCATCGCTGTCGCTGACCATCGACCTGAACGCGCACCTGACGCTGATGATCATCTACGTGCTGGCCCTGGGCATCGGACTGGCGCAGGCCTTCGGCATCCCGTCGGGCACCTCGATCATGCCGCAGGCGATCGCCGCCGAGCATCTGCAGGCGGCCAACGGCGTCTTGATGGGATTGCGCCAGCTGTCGATGCTGATCGGCCCACTGATGGCGGCCGGCCTGCTGGCCGTTTCCGGTAGCAGCGGCGGCATGGTGGCAGATGCGCGCGGCCTGGCCTTCGCGTTCGGCTTCGACTGCTTCAGCTTCCTGATCTCCGCCTGGACCTTGTCCAAGGTCGGTCCGCTGAAGGCGCCGGCGCAAACGGAAGCGCCGCAATCGGTGCTGCGCTCCGTCGGCGCCGGCCTGATGATGGTGTGGAACGACGTGCCGCTGCGCCTGTGCTTCATCTACTGGGGCACGGTATCGCTGTTCATCGGCGGCTCGATGCAGGTGGCGATTCCGGTACTGGCCAGCGAGAAGCTGCAAGGCGCCTCCGCCCTCGGCATCCTGATGGGCGCCAACGGTGCCGGCATGCTGTTCGGGATGGCCGGCGCCGCGGTGCTGGGCGCGCGCCTGCGCTTCGCCAGCTTCGGCACCGTGCTGCTGGTGGCGGACGCCATCGCCGGCTTCCTGGTGATGCCGCTCGGCGCCGTGCAAGCGCCGTGGCAGGCGTGCGCGCTGATGCTGACGCTCGGCCTTTTGTCCGGCTATATGCAGATCAACGTCTTCACCTGGATCCAGCGTCGCGTGCCGCCGCACATGATGGGCCGAGCCATGAGCATCTTCATGTTCATCTTCATGGGACTGGCGCCGTTGTCGGCCGCCGTCACCGGCTGGGTGCTGACGATGATCTCGCTGTCGCAATTGTTCTTCGGCGGTGGCATCATACTGGTGGTGTTCGCGACGCTGGCATTCCTGTTCACGCCGATCCGCGGCATCAGCTCGAACACCCCGCAACCGCAGTAAAAGGAAACGTGCATGGAAACCAAATGGCTGGAAGACTTCATCTCGCTGGTCGAGACCAATAATTTCAGCCGCTCGGCGGCGCTGCGGCACGTGACGCAGCCCGCCTTCTCGCGCCGCATCCAGTCGCTGGAAAACTGGCTGGGCACGGACCTGATCGACCGCACCTCGTATCCCACGCGTTTGACGCCGGCCGGCATCGTGTTCTACGAGCAGGCCTTGGAGATGCTGGCGCAGATCAACGGCGCGCGCGACATGCTGCGCTCCAAGCGCGCCGCCGCGCAGACCAGCATCGACCTCGCAGTGCCGCACACGCTGTCGCTGACGTTCGTGCCGAAATGGCTGACCGCATTGGAGCAGGACTTCGCGCCGATCAGCAGCCGCCTGATGGCACTCAACGTGCACGACGCGGTGATGCAGCTGGTCGAAGGCGGCTGCGACCTGCTGCTGTGCTACCACCATCCGCGCCAGCCGGTGCAGCTCGATCCGGGCCGCTACGACATGCTGGTGATGGGCCGCGAATCGCTGCGTCCCTATGCCCGCTGCGATAAGAACAAGGCGCCGGAATTCAAACTACCCGGTACCAAGAAGGAGCCGCTGCCGTTTTTATCGTACACCAACAACGCCTACCTGGGCCGCATGGTGGAGCTGATCCTGGCCGACACCAAGACCCCGCTGCACCTGGACCCGCACTACGAAACCGACATGGCCGAAGGCCTGAAGATGATGGCGCTGGAAGGCCGTGGCGTGGCCTTCCTGCCCGAATCGGCGGTCACGCGGGAGCTCAAGCAAAAGCAGCTGGCACGCGCCGACGGCGGTGCCTCGGAATGGGAAATCGAGATGGAAATCCGCCTGTACCGCGAGCGCCCGTCGGCGCAACGGCGCGGCAAGGCCATCGTCGAAAGACTGTGGGAATTCCTCGAACAGCAGCAAAAAGACAGCGGCCGCAAACGCCGCGTCACGGTCTCCGAGCGCTGAAACCCGTCATTCCCGCGAAAGCGGGAATCCATACTCAGCATGGATTCCCGCCTGCGCGGGAACGACGGCGGCGCATAACTATGCATTTTTTGCATAGCCGAATGCGCATACAGCATTGGCCCGTTTTCAGTCTCCCGTCCTATGATTCGCTCCACTTGAAGAACGCCACGAGCGGCCTTCAGCCACGAATTCAAACGGAGACTTGAGCATGACCACTGTACAAGCACACGCACTGCCTTCCTACCTCAATCCAGAAGACCTGGGCCCTTGGGGTGTCTATCTGCAGCAGATCGACCGCGTCACGCCGCACCTGGGCAACCTGTCGCGCTGGGTCGAAACCCTCAAGCGTCCAAAGCGCATCCTGACCGTCGACGTGCCGATCGAGCGCGATGACGGCTCCATCGCCCACTACGAAGGCTACCGCGTCCAGCACAATATGTCGCGCGGCCCGGGCAAAGGCGGCGTGCGCTTCCACCAGGACGTGACCCTGTCCGAAGTGATGGCCCTGTCGGCATGGATGACCGTGAAAAACGCGGCAGTGAACGTACCATACGGCGGCGCCAAGGGCGGCATCCGTGTCGATCCGAAGACCCTGTCCCGCGGCGAACTGCAACGCCTGACCCGCCGCTACACCAGCGAAATCTCGCTGATCATCGGACCAAACAAGGACATCCCGGCACCGGACGTCAACACCAACGAACAGGTGATGGCATGGATGATGGACTCCTACGCCATGATCGAAGGTAACCTGTCGACCGGCGTCGTCACCGGCAAACCAATCTCGCTGGGCGGCTCGCTGGGCCGCCGCGAAGCGACCGGCCGCGGCGTGTTCGTGGTAGGCCGCGAAGCCGCCGCCAAGCGCGGCGTGGCGATCGAAGGCGCTCGTGTGGCGATCCAGGGTTTCGGTAACGTCGGCGGTGTGGCAGCGACCATGTTCGCCCAGGCCGGCTCCAAAGTCATCGCCGTGCAGGATCACACCGGCACCGTCGTCAACCAGGGCGGCCTGGATGTGGCACGTCTGCACCAGCACGTCGCCGAATGCGGCAGCGTCACCGGTTTCGCCGGCGCCGAAGCCTTCCTGGACCGCGACGCGTTCTGGGGCATCGAATCGGACATCCTGATTCCGGCCGCGCTGGAACAGCAGATCACCGCCGCCAACGCGCCGACGATCCGCACCAAGATTATCCTGGAAGGCGCCAACGGCCCGACCACCCCGGAAGCGGACGACATCCTGACCGACAAGGACGTGCTGATCGTGCCGGACGTGCTGGCCAACGCCGGCGGCGTGACCGTGTCGTACTTCGAATGGGTACAGGACTTCTCCAGCTTCTTCTGGAGCGAGGACGAGATCAACGCCCGCCTGACCCGCATCATGCAGGACGCCTTCAACGCCGTGTGGACGGTGTCGCAGGATAAGAAAGTCACGCTGCGCACCGCCACCTTCATCCTGGCGTGCACCCGCGTACTGCAGGCCCGCGAAGTACGCGGCCTGTATCCATGATGTATTGAACCCCAGCAGTTTTGCGCCTGCACCGGCTTCGGCCCGTGCGGGCGTTTTTCGCATTCAGAGCCAAACAAAATAACGAGGACACCATGAGCACCATCGAACAAAAAGCACTGGCCTACCACCGCGCTGGCAGCGCCGGCAAGATCGCCATCGAAGTGACCAAGAGCGTCGCCACCCAGGAAGACCTGGCGCTGGCGTATTCGCCTGGCGTGGCCGCGCCGTGCGTGGAAATCCAGCGCGAGCCGGCCAAGGCCTACGAGTACACGGCCAAGGGCAACCTGGTCGGCGTGATCACCAACGGCACGGCGGTGCTCGGCCTCGGCAACATCGGCGCGCTGGCCGGCAAGCCTGTAATGGAAGGCAAAGTGGTACTGTTCAAAAAATTCGCCGGCATCGATGCCTTCGACATCGAGATCGACGAAACCGATCCCGATAAGCTGGTCGACATCATCGCCGCGCTGCACCCAACCTTCGGCGGCATCAACCTGGAAGACATCAAGGCGCCGGAATGCTTCTACATCGAGCGCAAGCTGCGCGAGCGCCTGTCGATCCCGGTGTTCCATGACGACCAGCACGGCACCGCCATCGTGGTCGGCGCCGGCATGCTGAACGCGATCGAGATGACCGGCCGCGATATCGCCACCGTGAAGATCGTCTGCTCCGGCGCCGGCGCCGCCGCCATCGCCTGCCTGGAACTGCTGGTGGACCTGGGCGCGGAACGCAAGAACATCTACGTCTGCGACAGCAAGGGCGTGCTGACCACGGCGCGCGCGCTGGACGGCGAAAAAGCCGCATGGGCGCAGGACACCAGCGCCAGCAAGCTGTCCGACGTGATGGACGGCGCCGACGTATTCCTCGGCGTATCCGGCCCCGGCGTGCTGTCGCCGATGGACATCCAGCGCATGAAGCCGCACCCTATCGTCTTCACGCTGGCCAATCCCGAGCCTGAGCTGCGCCCGGAACTGGTGCGCGAAGTGGCGCCGGACGCCATCATCGCCACCGGCCGTTCGGACTATCCGAACCAGATCAACAACGCGCTGTGCTTCCCTTACCTGTTCCGCGCGGCGCTGGACTGCGGCGCCTCGACCATCAACCAGGAAATGAAGCGCGCCTGCGTGGTGGCGCTGGCCGACATCGCGCGCAGCGACGCCCGTTTCGGCAAGGACTATGTGGTGCCTGGCCTGCTGGACCCGCGCCTGCTGATCGGCGTCACGCCGAAGATCGCCGCCGCGGCCTGGCGCAGCGGCGTCGCCCGCAAGGAGCTGATCGAGCTGGAATACGCCGAGGATCTGCGCGACCTGGCTGAATCGCTGATCTAAGAACTTGTCTTTTTCACGTTAAAGCCCTCCTCGTCCGCTGGCGGGACGAAGAATTGCGTGATCAAGTCAAATTCGGCCTCGCTCGTGCTGAACTGGTGAAGGCCTTCTTCATTTCGGCGCTTCAGCCGCCGCTTGCACTCCTCGTCGCTGACGTCGAGATAGTGCAGGCAATGCGCGGCCGGGATGCCGGCGAACAGCGTCTTCATCCAGCTACGCGTCGACATGGTATTCGCAGGGAAGTCCAGCACCACCGACGTCCCGGCGGCCAGCACTTCCCTGATCAGGCCTTGCAGGGCGCTCCGCAATTTCGTCGTACAGCGCACGTAGTCGGCCAGCGACTGGATTTCTCCGGGGTAGAGGGTCGCCAGCATCTTGTCCTCGCTGATCAGCACAGTGTTCGGGGCTTGCGCCAGCTCGCTCATCAACGTGGATTTTCCCGCCGCGACTTTCCCGCATACGAGATGCAGGGTCGCGACAGCGGGAACTTGGGCTTCTGTTTTCATGGAACTCTCCTGGGTTTAAAACCCCAAAGGCGACGTTCCAAAAAGAGAACCCGCCTCCGGGGCGGGCTTCTTCGACAATAAAAAGCTAACCCGCCATCGGAATAATGGCGGCAATAATCGTGCGTTTCGAGAATTGGCGAGTAGTCAGCATCATGCTTCGAGCATCGCATAGCTTGTCAACCGTGTCAACAAACCGCGCCAACCTCCGCCCCAACCGCTCAGCTGCGGGTGATGCGCAGGGCCTGAAGGTGGTTCTCGTCACCGATCAACAGCAAGGCACGATCGGCAAATATCATTTGCCGTATCACCGCAGTCCCACCCAACTCGGCGTAAGGGCCGGTGAGTTTGAGACGCGAGAAGGTCGACTTCTGCGCCGACATCGCCGCCGTGCCGACACCGTAGTCGGCCAGCACCAACACATCGCCCACCGGATCGCCGACTTTATAAGAGCCGACCACCACGTCGGCCAGCAGCAGGCTGCCCTTGTAGAGATGCGCATCCAGGTCGGGCGAACGGCCGCTGCCAAGCCAGTGGCTGGACAAGGTCTCTTGTCCCAGGTCGGTGCGGCCAGCCGGCAGCACCGCCACGCCGGATTTATCCAGCGCCACGCCCATCACGCCGCCGGGGCTGGAGAGCGTGGCCTTGCCGTTCCAGAGCACGCCCAGTTTGCCGCTGTCGTCCAGCGCAATCGGATAAGGCAGCGCGCCGCTGGTGCCCAGCGAATGCAGGACCGGGGCGCCCAGCCCTTTCGGCCATATGGCGACCATGGCCCCGCCATTCTCCAGCCAGGTGGACAGCACCGCGCCGTCCGACGCCGCCACGTGCGGATGCAGGGCCGATGTCGATATCTCGAACGGAGGCGTCAACTGCCGGCCGTTGAAATCGAACTTGCAAAGCTTGAGCAAGTACTGCGTTTTGTCGGTGATCGGCAGCAGGGAAAAGCTGGTGACCAGCCAGAAGCCGTTACCATCCACCACACCGCTGCTCTCCGCCGAGGCCAGCTCGGTGGTCGATGTCGATGCAACCGGTGGATACAGGTCGATTGTGTCGTCGATCTGCTTGGCCTGCGCGTCAAAGTGCAGCAGCTTGGTGCCCGGCCCCGACTGGAGCATCACAAAGCCGTCCGGCGACGGCAGCATCTGCCACTCGCCGGTGTAGCCAGCTGCCAGCGTGAAGCCGTAGTCGGTAGAGGAAAGCATCGCGCCATCCTTGTCCAGCACACTCAATCGGGTACGCGGATGCACCTGGTTGCCGTTGACGACGACGGTCGAGTCGGAGAAAGAGCGCACCACGATATGGTCGCCGATCACTATCGCGTCGCTCATACCTTTCAACGCTGCGCCGCCGGGCAAAATGACCACCCTCCGCGTCGTGTCGACGTCAATGACGCTGGTGGTGTCGGGCGCGGTGCCGATGAAGGTGGTGGCGGCGGTGGTGCCCGTGGTGGGGCTGGATGAACCGGAGCCGCCACCGCAGGCGGTCAACGCGGCGGCCAGCGCCAACAAGGCCAGATGGCGGGGGAAATTTGGAAAACGCATACTGGCTCGCAGTGCACTGTCTGAAAGCGAAAAGTATATAGAAAAACAACCCCGTCCCTATACCATCCGCACCACAACAGCATGGCCCCGCGAGCCAGCGGGATGACCCGGCAGGCCTTTATTTGTAAGTTGTTTCAAAATGCGCAGCTAGACGCCACAACGACGCTGCGCGCTTTTTGAAACGACTTACTTGCGGATTACTTCGCCGCCCTTCATCACGAAGGTCACCTTGGTCAGTTCCGTCGCGTTTTCCGCCGGATCGCCTTTGACGGCGATGATGTCGGCGAACTTGCCGGCCGTGAGCGAGCCTACGCGGTCCTTCCAGCCCAGCAGGTCGGCCGCGTTAATGGTGGCCGCCTGGATCGCCTGCATCGATGTCATGCCGTACTTGATCATGTAGGCGAACTGCCTGGCGTTGTCGCCGTGCGGATAAACGCCGGCATCGGTGCCGAAGGCCATCTTCGCGCCGCCGGTGAAGGCCTTGCGGAAGTTGTCGCGCTGGAGCTGGCCGATCACCTTCTCCTTGGCGATCGATTCCGGCAGCATGCCGGCCTTCTCGCCTTCCTGCAGGATGAAGTCGTCGTTGTAGATATCCATCACCAGGTACGTGCCCTTCTCGCGCGCCAGCTTGATGCCCTCGTCATCGATCAGGCTTGCGTGCTCGATCGAATCGACGCCGGCCAGGATCGCATCGCGAATGCTGCTGGTGCCGTGCGCGTGCGCGGCCACCTTGCGGCCCAGCTTATGCGCCTCGCCGACGATGGCCTGCATCTCTTCCAGCGTGTACTGCTGCGCGCCCGGCTCGTCGCCCTTGGACAGCACGCCGCCCGACGCACAGATCTTGATCACGTCGGCGCCGTACTTGGCCATCTCGCGCACCTTGGCGCGCGCCTCCCACGGGCCGTCGGCCACGCCGCGGCTGGTGAACTTCATCTCGGCAGGCAGCAGGTTCTCGTCACAGTGGCCGCCCTGGATGCCGATGGCGTAACCGGCGGTGCGCATGCGCGGGCCGATAAAATCGCCGTCGTTGATGGCGTCGCGCAGCGCCACGTCGCCAAAGCCGCCGGCGCCGACGTTGCGCACGGTGGTGAAGCCCGCCTCCAGCGTCTTGCGCGCGGCGCGCACGCCGTACAGCGCCGCGCGGGTGTCGGACACGCCCAGCGCGTTGTAGCCGCCCAGGTAAGGGTCGCCAGTCAAATGGGTGTGCATGTCGATCAGGCCTGGCAGCACGGTCTGCGACGACAGGTCAATCAGCTGCGCACCGGCCGGCACCTTGGCCGAGGCGCTCGGCCCCACCGAGGTAATGCGCTCGCCGGTGATGACGATGGTCTGATCCTCGAGCACCGTGCCGGCGACGACATCGACCAGCTTACCTGCGCGGATCGCCACCACTTTGCCGCCGTCGGCAAACGACGGCGCGGCCACGCCCAGGGTGCTCAGGACAGTGGCGGAGATCAGGAGATGCTTGAGTTTCATGGGGTGGGCTCTTTTCTGGGAAAAGAAAAGAATAGCAGAGCCCCCGTAAAAAAGCCTTCTAATTGTTGAACTATCCGGGCCAGGCGCAGGTGCGGAATCCGACAAAGATGTCGTCGCGTTCGGGCAGGAAGAAGTTGCGGAACCTGGCCGAGACAAAACGCTGCGGCGTCGCGAACGACGCGCCGCGCAAGGTCTGGTGCGTGGAGAACCACGGCTCCGAATATTCGCGGTAGCGGTCCGCCGTGAAGCCGGGATAAGGCTCGAACGGCGACGCCGTCCACTCCCACAGCTGGCCCCAGCGGAACGCCGGATGGCCGGACTGCGCGGCATACTCCCACTCCGTTTCGGTCGGCAGCCGGCGCCCCGCCCAGGCGCAGTAAGCCTGCGCCTCATACAGGTTCAGGTGGCGCACCGGCTCGGCGCCCGCCAAGGTCGATGGCTGGCCGAAACGCACAGTGCGCCATTGGCCGCCGTCGCGCTGCCAGTAGCGCGGCGCCGAACGCTCCTGACGCATCAGCCAGTCGGCGCCGGCGCTGCTCCAGAACTGGCGGTTGTCGTAGCCGCCGTCGCCGACGAAATCGGCATACTGCGCGTTGGTCACCAGCGTGCTGTCGATGGAGAACGGCGCCACGCGGAAGCTGTGCGCCTGGCGCTCGTTGTCGAACACGAAGCCTGCGCCCTCGGCGCTGCCCAGCTGGATGGTCCCGCCGGGGAAGCCGATTTCCGACGGCGAAAACAGCGGATGCCCGTTATGCGCCGCCTGCTCCGGCGCCGTCAGGCCCAGGGTCTGCAAGGTGTAGAGCAACGCTTCGCCGTGCATGTCCTCGTGCGCCAATGCCAAGCGGTACGGATACAGCGCCGCATCGTCATTGGGTTCGCGCGACAGCTTGTCGAGCACGCGGTCCAGCACTTCGTGGCAGTAGGTCTTCAGCGCGCCGGTGCTGGGCAGGTCCAGGGTCCAGCGGGCGCGGTGCGGCACCATCGCCGAATCGAACCAGTCGTCGCCTTTGCTCAGCAGGCAGTTGCCGTTGGCGTCGGCCGGATGGCTGGAGGCGGCCTCGCGCAGGATGAACCATTCGGCGAACCAGGCGATATGGCCCAGCTCCCACAAGGGCGGATTAACGATGCGCAGTTGCGGCACCCGCGCCGGCGCGTCCATGCCGGCCGCTGCAAAGCAGTCGAACAGCATCAGCGTATAATCCCGCGCATGCCGCAGCGCCTGCGCCATCTGCTGCGGCGTCGCGGTCCTGAACGAAGTTGGGCTTGAAGTCATGAGCCGATTGTAACGAATTTTAGCCAAAACACCAGTGAGCGCACCCCACATCTGGATCGTCAGTCCCGCCTCCGCACGCGCCAACAACGGCAACTGGCAGAGCGCCAGCCGCTGGGCGCGTTTTCTGCGCACGCGCTATCGGGTATCGATTTCGCAACAGTGGCCCGACACCGGCCAGCACGCCGCGCCCGACCTGCTGATCGCCCTGCATGCGCGCCGCTCCGCGCCGTCGCTCGACGCCTACGCGCGCGCCTTCCCGCAGCAGCCGTCCATCCTGCTGCTGACGGGGACCGACCTGTATCGCGACATCCAGACCGACGCCAGCGCCCAGCAGGCGCTGCGCCAGGCCAGCGCGCTGGTGCTGCTGCAGCCGGCCGGCATGGACGCCCTGCCCGCGCCACTGCGCGCCAAGGCCAGCGTGATCTTCCAGTCGGCGGCCACGCTGCGGTCTGCGGAGCCTGCGAACAAACGTCATCTGGACATCGTCATGGTCGGCCACCTGCGTGCCGAAAAAGATCCACTGACTTTCATGCGCGCCGCCGCGCTGGTCACTGCGCCCAAGGCGCGCCTGGTCCACGTCGGCGGCGCGCTGGAACCGGCGCTGGAACAAGCGGCACTGGCGACGGCGGCCGCCCATCCGCGCTACCGCTGGCTGGGCGCGCTGCCCCACGCGGCCACGCGGCAGCGCCTCAAGCGCAGCCACCTGATGGCGATCACCTCGCACATGGAGGGCGGCGCCAACGTCATCATCGAAGCGGTTTGCAGCGGGGTGCCGGTGCTGGCCAGCGACATCAGCGGCAACCGCGGCATGCTGGGCGACGACTACGCCGGCTATTTCCCGGCCGGCGACGCCGCCGCGCTGGCGCGGCTGATCGACCGCGCGCTGGCCGAACCGGACTTCTACAAGCTGCTGCGCACCCAATGCGACGCGCGGCGCCCTTTATTCGCACCGGCGGCCGAGCAGGCAGCTTTGCTGGAGTTGGTGGATAATCTGCTGCACAAGGCTAAACACAGCTAAACAAGGAATGAAAAATGAACAATGATGCTATCAAACTGACCTCCTTCTCCCACGGCGGCGGCTGCGGCTGCAAGATCGCGCCGGGCGTGCTGTCCGAGATCCTGAAGAATTCGTCCGGCTTCCCGGTGCCGAAGGAGCTGATGGTCGGCATCGAGACCGCCGACGACGCCGCCGTCTACAAACTCAATAACGAGCAGGCGCTGATCGCCACCACCGACTTCTTCATGCCCATCGTCGACGACGCCTTCGACTTCGGCCGCATCGCCGCCACCAACGCCATCTCCGACGTCTACGCCATGGGCGGCACGCCGATCATGGCGCTGGCACTGGTCGGCATGCCGGTGAACAAACTGCCGCTGGAGACCATCGGCCAGATCATCAAGGGCGGCGAATCGATTTGCGCCGAAGCCGGCATCCCCATCGCCGGCGGCCACACCATCGACTCGGTCGAACCTATCTACGGCCTGGTGGTACTGGGCCTGATCCATCCATCCAAAGTGAAACGCAACGCCGACGCCAAAGCCGGCGACGTGCTGGTGCTGGGCAAGCCGCTGGGCGTGGGTGTGCTGTCCGCCGCGCTGAAGAAGGACAAGCTCGACGCCGACGGCTACCAGGCCATGATCGCCAACACCACCAAGCTCAATAAGCCTGGCAAGGCGCTGTCGGAAATGGCCGGCGTGCACGCGCTGACCGACGTCACCGGCTTCGGCCTGCTGGGCCACCTGCTGGAACTGGCGCGCGGCGCCAAGCTGGCTGCCCATCTGGAAATGGCCAAGATCCCGCTGCTGCCCGGCGTAGAGCAGCTGGCGCACGACGGCTACTTCACCGGCGCCTCGGGCCGCAACTGGGATGCCTACGGCAAGGATGTCGACCTGTCGCCATCGGTATCGCAGGCGCAGCACATGCTGCTGACCGATCCGCAAACCTCGGGAGGCCTGCTGGTGTCGTGCGACGCCGCCAGCGTCGACGAGGTGCTGGCCCTGTTCCGCCGCGAAGGCTTCGGCGAAGCCGCCGTCATTGGCCGCATGGCCGAAGGCGCGCCGCGCGTGACGGTAGGCGCCTGACACTGCGGGGCCGGGACGGCGGCCCCATATCAAAATGGTAATATAGCGCTCCCCGCCCTCCGTCCACAGGAGCACCGCATGAGCAACCGCATCTCGCGCCGTCAATGGCTTGCCGTCTCTCTCGCCACCTGCGCAGCCCCCGTCTGGGCTATCGCGCCGTCCGCAAAACGTCCGGCCGGCGGCCCGCCGGTCGCGCCGGTGGAGCCGGTCACCGACAGCTACTTCGGCACGGAACTCGTCGATCCCTACCGCTGGATGGAAGCCCGGCCGCGCAGCGAGCGCTGGAACGCCTGGCTCAAGGCCCAGGGCGACTATGCGCGGCGCCAGCTGGACCGCCTGCCGCCGCGCACCGCCATGGCCCGCAGGATCGAGCACTACACCGGCGACCTTGACCAACTGGCCCTGGTCACGCCGGCCGGCGGCAAACTGTTCCTGCTGATGCGGCCGGCGGGCGCCAACAGCATGCAGCTGTTCGTGCGCGACACACCGGACGACGCCAACCGCCTGCTGCTCGATCCCTCCGCCGGCGCCGCGGCTGGCGCGCCCACGCGCGCGCTGGACTGGCACATGCCATCGCCCACCGGCAGCCACGTCGCCTACGGTGTCTCGGAAGGCGGTTCCGAGCAAAGCACGCTGTATATCTGCGACGTCGCCAGCGGCAGGTCGGAAGCGATCACGCACGTGATGTCGCGCGGCGCCGGCTGGACCGCCGACGGCACCGGCTTCTTCTCCTATCGCGTACGCGCAGACGCTGTCCCCGGCGCGCCGGACTTCGGCGTAGGCGGCGCCTGCTGGCTGCACCGGCTGGGCACCGATCCGGCCAGCGACCTGAAAGTGTTCGGTTCCGGCGAGGGCCCGGACTTCGAAACGATGGAAGACGATGCCCCGTACGTGGACGGCGCGGCCGGCAGCGACTGGGTGCTGGGCCGCCATCTGCTGAACGGCCTTGACGTCGCACAGCTCTACATCGCCCGCGCCGAGAACCTGCTGGCCGGCCGCCCGCAGTGGCGCAAACTGGCCGGACGTGCGGCCGGCGTGCAGCACGCGGTGCTGCGCGGCGACAGCGTCTACATCCTGGCCCACGGCCGCAAGGACAAGGGCGAAGTCGTCAAAATCGACGCCGGCAGTGGCGACTTCGATAGCGGCAAGGTGGTGCTGCCGGCATCTGACCAGGTCATCGACTTCATCACCGCCGCGCGCGATGGCGTCTACGTGCACGACATCGCGGAAGGCGTGGGAGGCTTGCGCCGCATCGACTATCAGGACCGCGTCGAGCGCGTGCGGCTGACGCGCACCGGCGCCGTCTGGAGCATTGCCTCCGCCGTCGACGAGGACGGTGCATGGTTCCACATGGACGAACTGACCTGGCCGGCGGAATCGTTCCGCGTCGAAGGCGAACAGCTCGCGGTGCGACAGGTGGCTTTTGTGCGCCCGCCTTCGTTCAAGACCGGCGACTTCGTCACCACCCGGATACACGCGCCCGCGCGCGATGGCGCCAGCATCGCACTGGAGATCCTGCACCGCAAGGGTACGCGTTTAAACGGCCGCAATCCGCTGCTGCTGATCGCTTACGGCGCCTATGGTGTGATATTGGATCCGGGCTACCAGCCACGCACACTGGCCTTCCTCGATGCCGGCGGCGTCATGGTCTACGCGCACGTGCGCGGCGGCGGTGAACAGGGCGAGGGCTGGCATGAAATCGACCAAGGCCAATTCGTGGCGCGACGTCATCGACAGCGCCGAACACCTGGCCCGGCTGGGCTGGACCGGCAAGGGACACATCGCCTTGTGGGGCACGTCGGCGGGCGGCATCGTGGCTGGCCGCGCCATCACGGAACGGCCCGATCTTTTTTCCGCCGTCATCGGCGAGGTGGGTGTATTCAACACCGTGCGCTTCGAACTGACCAGCAATGGCCCCGGCAACGACGCCGAATTCGGTACCATCAAAAAAGAGGAGGAGTTCAAGGCCCTGCTGGCGATGGACTCCTACCACGCGGTGCGCGACGGCGTGCGCTATCCGGCGGCGCTGATCATCACCGGCGCCAACGACTTGCGGGTCGAGCCTTGGCTGCCGGGTAAATTCGCCGCCCGGCTGCAGGCCGCCAGCGCCAGCGGCAAGCAGGTGCTGCTGCGGGTCGATTACGACGCCGGCCATTTCAGCAATAACCGGAAAGCCGGCAACGCGCTATCGGCCGATATCTTCTCCTTCGTGCTGGCGCATACGATGTAGAGACGCTTCTGGCCTGATCACCCCACCATCCGGGCCGACAACGCTGAGCCGCGCTTCAGGAAGGCGCGCAGCAGGTCGGGATAAGCCGCCGACACGGCCTGCCGCACAGACGGCCGCTCGGCGAGCGCGGCGCGCCATGCGATAGTGCGCGGCAGCCCGGCCAGCATGCCGAAATCCGCGATCGTGTCGAACACGTCGAGATAGCGGAACACCGGACCGAAGACCGCGTCGACCATGCCGAATTGCCCGCCCATGAAGTAAGGCCCTTCCCCCAGCGCGGCCTCCACCTGCTCGAAGCGCGCATGGATCTCAGCGGCCTTGGCGGCCAGCGCCTGCTGGTCGGCAGCGTTATAAAATCCGCCGATCAGATTCAATAGCGCCGATCCGAACTCCATCCAGGAACGCTGCTGCGCGCGCAGCAAGGCGTCCGACGGATGCAGGCGCGGGGCATGCGTCTCGTCCAGATACTCGCAGATCACCGCCGATTCGAACAACGCCGCGCCGCCAGTCAGCAGCACCGGCGTCTTCCCCAGCGGCGAAACGGCCAGGAACCAATCCGGCTTTGCCGCCAGGTCGATGTCGCGCCGTTCGTACGGCACGCCCTTCTCGGCCAGCACTATCGCCGCCCTCTGCACATAAGGGCACAAGGGATGGCTGACCAGGACCGTATCCATTTTTTACTCCTCTCCGAAAGTCGATGGGGTTAATATACGATTTCAAATCCGCAATGAAAATATGCGATCACGCAGATGAGCTATGCAAAACCGCAATACAGACTGAATTCGCAGGATCTGGAAATCATCCTCGCGCTGGTACGCGGCGGCACGCTGGCGGATGCCGGCGAACTGCTTGCGGTCGATCCGTCCACCGTGTTCCGTTCGGTGCAGCGGATGGAGAAAGGCCTGGGCACGCGCCTGTTCGAGCGTTCGCGCCTGGGATATCAGCCGTCGGAACTGGCGCAATCGCTGGCGCGGCACGGTGAACTGGTGGAAGCGCAACTGGACGCGGCGCGTTCGGCGGCACTTCAAAGCCCCGACCAGGTGGCGGGCACGGTACGCATCACCAGCACCGACACGATACTGCACGCGCTGGTCGCGCCGGCACTGCGCGATCTGCAGGCCAGCCATCCGCTGCTGTCCTACGAGCTCGACACCGGCAACAGACTGGCGGACCTGAGCCGCCACGAGGCCGACATCGCAGTGCGCGCCACCAACCGGCCACCGGCGCACCTGGTCGGAAAACACATCGGCCCGATCCGCGTGGCGCTGTTCGCCGCGCGCGGCGGGAAATGGAAGAAATCCAATGCCGCCAAGGCACCTTGGATCGCGCCGGACGACGCGCTGCCCGAGCATCCATCGGTCGTCTGGCGCAAAAAACATCATCCGAAGGTGACGCCGCAATTCCGCGTCAACAGCATCCTGAGCGTGGCCGAGATGGTGGCGCTGGGACTGGGCGTCGGCATACTGCCGCTGTTCCTGGCTCGACAACGCAGCGACCTCGCCCAACTGGGCAGCACACTGGACGAAGCGCAAACCGAGCTGTGGCTGCTCACCCACGCCGAATCGCGCCATCTGCGGCGCGTCTCGACGGTGTTCGGCCACCTGTCCCGCAGCCTGGAGCTGAATTGAATAGCATTCCGGTGAAAGCCGTCGACGATTGCCGTGGCATCCGCCGCGATCTGCGCTAAAGTAGATCCATCATCAACCACCGAAGGAAGATCATGCTGGTCACCACTACAGAAAACGTCACAGGTTATCGGGTACTGGAAGTGAAGGGGCAGGTGTTCGGCGTCGTTGTGCGCAGCCGCGGCTTGGCGGGCAACCTGATGGCCGGCCTGCGCTCCATCTTCGGCGGCGAGATCCTGGAATATACCGCGCTGCTGGAGGAGACGCGCCGCCATGCGCTGGACCGCATGATCAAGAACGCGCAGCAGATGGGCGGCAACGCCGTCGTCATGATGCGCTTCGACTCTTCCGAAATCGGCCAGACCATGAGCGAGATCGTCGCCTACGGCACGGTCGTCGTGGTCGAGAAAGCCTGACATGTTGCGCAACGCGGTACTCGCCATCGCCTTGCTGATTGGCGCAGGCGGCGCCATCGCCCTGGCGACCGGCCATCCCGGGGCAATGCCGGCGGCGATCTGGGGCGGCATCCTCACGGTGGCGGTGCTGTTCGAGCGCTGGCGCTATCAACCGCCGCCGGCCACCGGCGGCAACTGGCAACCAACCGGCGAACAGTTCATTGACCCGGAGTCCGGCGAGGCGATGGAAGTCCTGTACGACGCCGCCACCGGCGAACGACGCTACGTCAGCAAAGCCGGCAAGCCTTAACGCCTATCGCAGCGCCGCCACTACAGGCGACAGGGCGTCGATCAGGTGGGCCGGGGACACCGGCTCGCCGCCCTCCTCCCACGCATCCTGGAACTCCGCGATCTCTAGGCCGATCACCTCCGATTCCGCCAGCACCGCGCAGGCGGCGTGCAAGTCCTCCAGCGACAATCCGTTTTCACTCACATAATCGGTCGGCACAATGCCGGGATCGAGCACATCGCAATCGAGATGCATGTAGACGGCACGCCCGCCGACGGCCGCGCGCAGCCGCTCGGCCAGCTCCGGCCCCGGCGCCACATGCACCACCGCGCCCGATGCGATCAACGTCACCTCCGCCGGATCGAGGTCGCGCTGGCCCACCAGCACGACATTGGACAGCGCCAGGCCCGCACCCAAGCCGGATTCCCACAACCCCGCCGGCCCGGAGAGCGCCATGCCCCCCAGGTACCCGCTGCCCGTGGTGGACGGCGTATTCAGGTCGGCATGCGCGTCGAACCACACCACGCAGGCATCCGGGCGATAGCGCGCCACCACCGGCAAGGTCGCCAGCGAGGCGGCGCAGCGGCTGGTCGCACTCAAAGGCCTCGCTCCGCACGCGAACACCTCGACCAACTGCGCGGCCAACGCGTGCAGGCCAGGCATGGCCTCGTTCAATTCCGTCCGCCATGCCGCACCGAGCGCCGGCGCACGCGCGCCGACCACGGTGATGCCAAGCCCCAGTTGTTCGGCCAGCAGGCGCGCGATCGACTTCGCACCCGGTATCGCCAGGTTGTTGTGATCCGCCACGCGGCCCTGGAACAGGGTAATCGCCATTTCAGCCATCGATTGCCTCCTCAAAAACAGAGACTGTAGCCGCCCGCGCGTATGCAGTAAAATTAATCAATTTCAGGAATGATAAGAAATTCTTATGCAGGACTACAAACTGTTCGCCGCCCTCACCGCCGTGATCGATACGGGCAGCTTTGAACGCGCTGCGGGTAAGCTGTTCATCACGCCGTCGGCGGTCTCCCAACGGATACGCCAGCTGGAGGAGCGCATGGGCCAGACGCTGGTGGTGCGCAGCTCGCCGGCGATCGCCACCAGCACCGGCATGCGCCTGTTGCGCCACGCGCGCCAGGTCGCCCTGCTGGAACAGGAACTGCAGGACGATTTGCAGGGCGACGATCGCGAACGGCTGGTCGAACTGCCGATCGCCATCAACAACGACTCGCTCCACACCTGGTTCATCCCGGCGGTGACGCAGGTCCTGATAACGGAACGCCTGCTGCTGCAGCTGAAGGTCGACGACGAGGCGCACACACTGGGCTTGTTGAAGAACGGCGACGTACTCGGTTGCGTAACCAGTGTCGAACATCCCGCCAGCGGCTGCACCAGCACGCGCCTGGGCGAGATGCGCTATCGCTGCATCGCCACGCCGGCCTTCGCGGCGCGCTACTTCCCGCACGGGATGAGCCGCGACGCCGTGCTGCGGGCGCCGGCCATCACCTTCGGCAGCTCCGACACACTGCACACCAATTACCTCGCCAGCAGGTTCGCAGTGGCCGCCGGCGAGTTCCCGTTGATGACCGTGCCTTCGGTGCAAAGCCTGCTCGATTGCATACAGGGTGGCTTGGGCTACGGCATCTGCCCCGAGCTGCAATGGGAAGATATGCTGGCGGACGGCGCGCTGGTCGACCTGATGCCGGCGGACCGGCCGACCGTCCAGCTGCATTGGCACGCGTGGGAACTGCAAAGCCCGCGCGTCGGCCGCTTTATCGATCACATGGTCGAACAGGCGCGCATCAGGCTTCCACAGTAAGCAGGGACGGATCGCCTTTCAACGCAAACGGCATGGACCGCGACCAGCGGTTCGAGGAAAGCGAAAACGTCAGCGCGCGCACCTGGTGGTACCAGCCGGCCGGCACGTACAGCATATCGCCCGGATTGACGATGACTTCGACCGTGGCGGCCTGGCGCGCAAGGGGGAACTTCTCGAAATCCGGCGCTTCCGGATCGAACGGCGATCCAAACAGGATGGCATTCGCCTCGTTCGGGTACAGGAACTCGTCGTGATGCGGCGGCGCCAGGAAGATGCGTTTGGTGCCCCAGATCTGCGCGAAGATATTGTCGTCGTAGTCGCAGTGCAGCGGCGTCACCGTGCCAGCAGGGCCGAGCCAGAAGCGCGGCGGGCCCATTTTGTCGAAGTACGTGGGCCAGTGACAGAGCCGGTTCAGCTCACGCAGTTCGAGATTGCCCAGATACGGCGGCAAGTCGTGCGTGCCGGCGGCCACCAGCTCCAGGTACTCCAGCATCGACATATCCCGCATCGCCCGGTCGGGCGCGAAAGCCGTGTTGATATAGTCGCCCACACGCGCACGCACCGGCAGGTGGCTGTAATGGTCGCGCAGCGTCTGCGGGGTGAGCGCGGACAGCGGCCAACGGTCGACCAGGCCAGTCATCAGGAACGGCAAGCCTTCCGCAGCGCGCTCGCGGAAAGCTGAGGCATCGAGCGTCCGCATGCGCGGCACTTCGGACATCGCCGGCAGTCCGCGCGAGACGCGCTTGATCGCCTCGCGCATTTCATGGATCGATGTGACGCCGCGAACCTGCGCATCCCTGCGCTCGCGCGCCTGCTTTTGAACCGCAGGGTCCGCGGTCCAGGCGGACTCCGATTCCTGCCTGGTTGGCGGCAGGCGCGGCACGCGCGGCGCTTCCTCCGACTTCTTCTCTCTCGACATATCCCGAACTTAAATTTTTACAGGGCGATAGTATAACTGCTGCGGTTTCAACGCGGCTCGTCACACTGCCCGATAGAACTGAAGACCGTTGCCGTCCAGGTCACGAACATGGAACTCCCTGGTTCCCCATGGCGTATCGCCCGGCTGCCACCAGGGGCTGGAGTCCGATGCCGGGATTGCGCCGCTGCGCGAGAATTCGGCATACGCCCTGTCCACGTCCCTCACATAAAAGCGATAGACCGGGCGGTCGAGCACATGATCCCAATGCGACCGGTCCTGCCACTGAAGATGGAGTTCCACGCCGTCGCGCGCCACGGCTGCATACCTTGGGCTGTCCGCCTGGTCCCGGAACACCTCGACGAACCCCAGCTTTTCATAGAACGCCAGCGATGCGGCGACGTCGCGCGACATCAGCACCGGCATCACCGCCTCGATAAGTTTTTCCATGCCCCCCTCCGCGCAGATCATAACAAAAACACCACAACCCCACGCAATCATTGTAACAAGGTCAAATTTCCTTGACAGCGACGCCGTCGATCTCGTACATTAAAGGCCATGACCTCGCATCTGCACCTATCCGCTTTCCTGCTATCGCCTACCAGCGCCCTATCGCTGGCAGCGCGCCTACTAGCACGCGCCTAATCCGCGTTCCAGCTGTACCCCGTGCCGGCCACAAGCCGCACCTGTCTACAAATCCCAGGAAAGTTTGCACCGATGTTCCCAGCCTTGTCGCTACTGCTAAAACTACCGATCGGTTGCCGAGCCTAGTATCCCGTGGCCGCGCGGCAGCCCTTCGCCACAACAGAGCGCCAGACCGATTCGTCGAACCGTGGCATCCGCATTTCCCCATTTGAGACCCAGGAGTACCCCATGATGTTGCAGAACCCAGCAGCGAAGTACCGCGCCTTCCCACCTGTCCAATTGTCCGACCGCCAGTGGCCGAACAACGTCATCTCCAAACCGCCGATCTGGATGAGCACCGATCTGCGCGACGGCAACCAGGCCCTGATCGAACCGATGAGCGCCGAGAAAAAACTGCGCTTCTTCGAACTGCTGGTGAAGATCGGCCTCAAGGAAATCGAAGTGGGCTTCCCTTCCGCCTCGCAGACCGACTTCGACTTCGTGCGCAAGCTGGTCGAGGAAAACCGCATTCCCGACGACGTCACCATCATCGTGCTGACCCAGTCGCGCGATGAACTGATCCGCCGCACCGTGGAATCGGCGGCCGGCGCCAAGCGCGCCATCGTCCACCTGTATAACTCGGTGGCACCGGTGTTCCGCAAAGTGGTGTTCGGCATGTCGCGCGAAGAGATCACCAATATCGCCACCACCGGCACCAAGCTGGTGAAGGAATTGATCAAGCAGCACCCGCAGACCGAATGGGGCTTCGAGTACACGCCTGAATCGTTCTCCACCACCGAACTCGATTTCTCCAAGCATATCTGCGACGCCGTCACCGCGATCTGGGAACCGACTCCGAACAACAAGATGATCATCAACCTGCCGTCGACGGTGGAGTGCAGCACCCCCAACGTCTACGCCGACCAGATCGAATGGATGTCGCGCAAGCTGGCGCGCCGCGATTCGCTGATCATCAGCGTCCACCCGCACAACGACCGCGGCACCGCCGTCGCTTCCGCCGAGATGGCCGTGATGGCCGGCGCCGACCGCGTCGAGGGCTGCCTGTTCGGCAACGGCGAACGCACCGGCAACGTCGACCTGGTCACGCTGGCCTTGAACCTGTACACGCAAGGCGTGCATCCGGGCCTGGACTTCTCCGACATCGACGAAGTGCGCAAGTGCGTCGAGGAGTGCAACCAGCTGCCGGTTCACCCGCGCCATCCATACGTGGGCGACCTGGTGTTCACCGCCTTCTCCGGCTCGCACCAGGACGCGATCAAGAAGGGCTTCGCCAAACAGCAGGAAGGCACGCTGTGGGAGATCCCTTACCTGCCGATCGACCCGCAGGACCTGGGCCGCAGCTACGACGCCGTCATCCGCGTCAACAGCCAGTCCGGCAAGGGCGGCATGGCTTACTTGCTCGAGCAGGACTACGGCCTGGTGCTGCCGCGCCGCCTGCAGATTGAGTTCAGCCGCGCGGTGCAGGCCGTGGCCGATTCCACCGGCCTGGAGATCACCGCCGAAGGCATCTACGACATCTTCAACAAGGAATACTTCGAGCAGAACTCGCCGTATGCCTACAACGCGCACAAGATGGTGGAAGACACCAGCAGCGACGAGCCGGTGCAGATCGACATCGCCCTCACCCACCGCAAGGCGCCACTGGCGCTGCAAGGCGGCGGCAACGGCCCTATCGACGCCTTCGTCAACGCGCTTGGCCTGGACATCAAACTGATGGACTACCATGAGCATTCGATCGGCTCCGGCGCCAACGCCAAGGCGGCCTGCTATGTCGAACTGCGCCTGTCCAACGGTCCGACGCTGTTTGGCGCCGCCATCGACAGCAACATCGTCACGGCCTCGTTCAAGGCGGTGCTGAGCGCCGTCAACCGCCAGCTCTCGCAGCAGCAAGCCGCGGCAGCACCAGCGGGCGCCGACGCCACCGCATAAAGCCAGCACCGGCCATCGCCTGAGCCGGATTCTGAAGGGCGCCCCACGAGGGCGCCCTTTCGCTATCTGGGGTACCGCCAGACGTCCCAGCATGCAGAGGCCTTAGGCAACAGTGTCACAATAATATTGGCCGTCCATCCCGCGCAACAGCCGCCGCTAGCAATTCCGCCGCGTCGCACCATTGTCGCTATACTGACTCCTCGCCCGGTGTTCTCATGGAGTCATGCATGAATATCTCGAACCTGAAAATCGGTATGCGGCTTGCGGTCGCATTTGGTGCGGTGCTGGTATTGATGGCGGTGCTGATCGGCGTCGGCCTGCAAAGGCTGAACAGCATCAGCGAACTCAATGCGGTCATCATCGACAAGGACTGGGTCAAGGCGGATGCGGCGGCCACGATCGGCAGCACCACCCGCGCCAACGCGGCGCTGACGCTGGAGCTGTTCACCACCACCGACCCGGCGCGAACGGCGGAAATCTACCGCGAGATCGACGCCAACAAAAAGATCATCACCGCCTCGCTCGAAACGCTCGACTCCCTGGTCTACACCGACGAAGGCAAAGCCCTGCTGCAGACCCTCCGCGAACAGCGCAAAGCCTACGTGGCCTCGTTCACGCAGGTCGGCAAGATGCTGGCCGGCGGCCAGCGGGACGAAGCACAAGCAGCGCTGCGCGCCGACATGCTGCCCAAGCTGGCCAAGCTGCAGGCCAGCATACGCCAGCTGTCGGACATGCAAAAATCCGTCGTCGTCTCCAACGGTGAACTGGTCAGGCACGATATCGCGACGGCCAGCCAGATGATGGGATGGCTCGGCGTGGTGGCGCTGGCACTTGGCCTGGCCTTCGCCTGGCGCGTGACACGCTCGATCACCGATCCGATCGGCCACGCCCTGAAGATGGCGCGCGCCGTGGCCTCCGGCGACCTGACCTGCCGCATCAGCAATGAGCGGCGCGACGAAATGGGCCAGCTGCTGGGGGAACTGGGCAAGATGAACGACAACCTCGCCAGCATCGTCGGCCGCGTGCGCAGCGGCACCGGCGCCATCACCACGGCTTCGGCGGAAATCGCCAGCGGGAATATGAACCTGTCCTCGCGCACCGAGCAGCAAGCCAGCTCGCTGGAGGAAACCGCCGCCTCGATGGAAGAACTGACCAGCACCGTCAAGCAGAACGCCGCCAACGCGCAACAGGCCAACGAGCTGGCGCAGTCGGCGACGCAGGTGGCGCAGCGCGGTGGCGACGTGGTGGCGCAGGTGGTCGGCACCATGAACTCGATCAACGACTCGTCGCGCAGGATCGTCGACATCATCGGCGTCATCGACGGTATCGCCTTCCAGACCAACATCCTCGCGCTGAACGCGGCGGTGGAGGCGGCGCGGGCGGGCGAACAAGGGCGGGGCTTTGCGGTGGTGGCGTCGGAAGTACGCAATCTGGCGCAACGCTCGGCCGGCGCGGCCAAGGAAATCAAGACCTTGATCGACGATTCGGTGGACAAGGTGGCGGTGGGCGCGCGCCTGGTCGACCTGGCCGGCAGCACCATGAACGAGGTGCAGGACAGCGTACGCAAGGTGACCGACATCGTCGCCGAAATCACGCTGGCCAACCGTGAGCAGACCGGCGGCATCGAACAAATCAATATCGCCATCAGCCAGATGGACCACGTGACGCAGCAAAATGCGGCACTGGTCGAACAGGCGGCAGCCGCCGCAGCGGCGATGCAGGACCAGGCCGGGCAGCTGAATCAGGTGGTCAGTCAGTTCCGGTTGGCGGCCTGACGGCGAGCACGCGCGACATCATGATTTCATCGTAAAACCGGCCATCGACGATCATCGATTCCGGCTCGCGGCCGAATTCGACGAAGCCCAGCGATTCGTACAGGCCGACTGCCTCCGCATTGCCGGCGGTGACCGAGATCGTCATGCGCAGCACGCCGTCCAGGGTGGCGGCGCATGCCATCACCTGCTCCATCAAGCGCCGCCCTATGCCCCGGCCACGGTGCGTTTCGGCCACATACATGGCATATACAAACGCCTTGTGACGAACCTTGAGCGCCGTCTCGCGCGCCAGGCCGACGATGCCGACCAGATGATCGCCATCGAAAGCGCCGAACACGATGCGACCCGAATCCGCCGCCAGCCGCGCCTCCGTCGTGGAGAGTGGCATTTCGCATTCCTCCTCGTAGCTGGAACCGAATGCGGATGGCGATGCGCGCAAGCCCGCCAGCCGCAGGGACTGAAACGCGGCAGCGTCGGACGAAAGCAAACGGCGAATTAACATGGCGCTCCCTGGCTGCAAATGAATCGCCAATTATAGCGGCAGCTCGAAGCGATATCCCACGCCATAAACCGATTGCAGGCATTCGGCGTCCGGCAGCTTGCGGCGGATGTTCTTGATGTGCGAATCGACGGTGCGATCGCTGATGTCGCGCTGGTCCTGGTGCGCAAAGTCCAGCAGTTGCTGGCGCGTGTAGACCCGGCTTGGATTATCGATCAACTCTGCCAGCAGGCGGAACTCCAGCGGCGTGAGCGCCAGCGCGGCGCCCTTGTGCAGCACGCGCATGCCGGCCCGGTCGATCTGGAACGGCGAGCCGGAGACCGCCGGCGTTGCCTGCGTCGCCGCGCCGCTGTGGCGCAGGTGCACGCGCACGCGCGCCACCACCTCGCGCGGGCTGAACGGCTTGCAGACATAGTCGTCGGCACCGCTGTCGAGGCCCAGCAGGCGGTCTATCTCGTCCACCCGCGCGGTCAGCATGATGATGGGCAGCTGCGAGAAGGCACGCACCTCGCGACACACGCCGATGCCATCCAGCTCCGGCAGCATCAGATCCAGCAGCACCAGGTCCACGCCGCCGTTGCGGATGGCGTCGACCGCGCTGCGGCCGTCGGCCACGAGCCGGGTTTGCCAGCCGGCGGCGTTCATATAATCCGCCAGCAGCGCGGCGATCTTGGCGTCGTCTTCAACGATCAGGATAGTGGACACGTCATTGCTTCCTATGTTTTCATCGGCAGGCGCACCAGCATCTTGACGCCTCCCAGTACCGATGGCGCGGCAGCTATGCTGCCGCCGTGCGCTTCCACCAGCGCTTTGCAGATTGCCAGTCCCAGTCCGCTGCCGCCGCGCTCACGCGTACGGGCGCCATCCACGCGGTACAGCCGTTCGAAGATGCTGCCAAGGACGGCGGACGGCACGCCGGGCGCGCTGTCCTCGATCACGATTTCGGCGAACCCGCCTGCGCAGTTCAGCGCAACCACGATCTGACCGCCGCTGTCGGTGTAGCGCAGGCTGTTTTCCAGCAGGTTGGTGACCACCTGCTGCAGGCGGCCGGCATCGCCCTGCAGCACCACCGGCGCGGACGGCAGGCTCCAGCTCAGGTCCAATCCGCAGGTCTGCGCGCGCGGCTGGTAGCGCTCAAGCATGGACCGCAGCAGCTCGCCGAGGTGCAGTTCATGCCAATGATAGTGCAGGTCGCCGGCATCGGCCATCGTCAGCTGGTGCAGATCATCGACCAGTTTATTCAGGCGCAGCACCTCGGCATGCAGCGATTGCAGCGCGTTGACGTCGGCCTTGCGGATGCCGTCCAGCAGCGCCTCGATCTCGCCGCGTATCACCGTCAGCGGCGTGCGCAATTCGTGCGACACATCGGCCAGCATCTTGCGGCGCTGGCGTTCGCTCTCCTCCAGCGCCTCGGCCATGGCGTTGACGTGCAGCGCCAGCTCCGCCACCTCGTCGCGCGACAGCAAGGGCGCGCGGGCGCTCAACTCGCCCAGCGCCAGCCGCGCCGTGACGTCGCGCAGCGCGGCCACCGGCCGCAGCAAATGGCGGGCAAGCCAGATCGCCGCCAGCACCGCAAGGCCGATCAGCACCACGGACAGCAGCAGGATAGATTGCAGCTGCTCGCGCAGGAAGACGGTGGCGCTGGAGTCCTCGCCGCCGGTCTGCCGCAAGGGCATCAGCCGCATGTGGCCGACCACCACGCCATTGACCTTGATGGCGCGCTCCACGCCCTGCGGCAGATCGGGAGGGCCGATCAACCTGCGGCCCTCGGCGTCGGTGATCGAGATGCGCGAAGCAAAGTCCAATGGATCGTTGCGGCGCGGCGGCGCTTCGCCGGGCGGCGGTTCCGCGCGCTGCGGCGGACCTGCGCGCTGCGGCGGACCTGCGCGACGTGGCATATCTTCGCGCTGCGGCGGTTCGCCCGGCGGCGGCCCGTAGCCTCGCGGTGGCGGCCGTTCGTCCAGCGGCGGCGGGCGGCGTTCGCGGCGCGGCCGGTGGGCATCGCCATCCGGCTCGAACACCTGGCTGCGCGGCGTCATCCGCGCCAGCACATCGCCGAGCGCGCGCGGCTGGCCACGCAGCCATTCGAAATTGCCCTCGGTCCGATAGCGGTCCTCCAGCAGTTCGCGCAGCTGGTCGAAATCCTGAACCTGAAGCTCGTTGAGATAAGCGACGAAGCCGCGCTTGAGGTTACTGCTGGCCACCCACGCCATCGTGCCCACGCACAGGATGACGATAGCGGTCACCGCCAGCGCGATCTTGCGGGCGATGGTCAACCGCATGGCTGGCTCCTTGGCTTCATGCCTCCATCATAACCGCCAAATGTGGAGAAATTATGAGGGGCTGACAAAAACGCTACATCGCCGCCGGCCTTCATTTTTGCTACACAATTGCTCGTCAATCTCGCACCGTCATCACACCAGACGGAGAACACCATGTATCAACGCGCGCTTTACCTGACACCGGCGATCGCCGCCGCCCTGCTGGCCGCATGCGGCGGCAGCGATCCGACGGCGGATACCACGACCAGCGCCACCCAGCGGGTGCTGCAAGGCGGCGCACCAGCCGCCACCACGCTGGCGGCGGTCACCGTGCAGGCGGCAGCCGCGCCGGCGCCCCCTCCGCCTGTCGTGCTGGCGCCGGTGCCGAACGATGAAGGCACCTCCCTCACCTTCAGCACCGTGGGCGCGGTGGACACCGCCAATCCCTTCTTCAAACCGTTCGGCAATGGCCGCTCCTGCGCCACCTGCCACCAGCCGGACAACGGCTGGAGCATAGGCCCGGACAAGCTGGCCGCCCGCTTCGCCAACAGCGGCGGCACCGATCCCGTATTCCGACCGGTGGACGGCGCCGTCTCGCCGCTGGCGGCCACCGCCACGCTGGACCAGAAGCGCGTCGCCTACAGCATGCTGCTGACCAAAGGCCTGATCCGCGTCGGCCTGCCGATGCCGGCCGGCGCCGAATTCTCGCTGATCAAAACCGACGACCCGTACAACTACGCCAGCGCCAAGGAACTGTCGCTGTTCCGTCGCCCGCTGCCCACCACCAATCTCAAATTCAACAGCAGCGTGATGTGGGACAGCCGCGAGACCGCCAGTGTTCCAACGTCCACCCTGTGCCTGAAGGACGTGCGGCCAGCCCAGTGCTTCGCCACCCTCGACGCCAGCCTGCAACACCAGGCCAACAGCGCGGTGCGCGGCCACGCCGAGGCGGCGCAGGACCTGACCGCCGCCGAGCAGCGCACCATCGTCAATTTCGAGAAGACGCTGTTCACCACCCAGGTCAACTCCAAAGACGCCGGCAGCCTGACCGACGCCGGTGCGCTGGGCGGCCCGGCGCGGCTGGCCTCCACCGCTTTCTACTTCGGCATCAACGATCTCGAATCCGGCGACTACCAGACCGGCGCGCCCTTCAACCGCAACGTGATGGCGATCTTCGGCGCATGGCGCAACCTGGATCGTCCGGCAGCGCCGCCACCGCCAGCAGCACCCGGCCGCCCGGCGCCGCCTCCGCCGGCCGCTCCAAGCCCGCAGAACCTGGCGCGCGCCTCGATCGCGCGCGGCGAGCAAATCTTCAACAACAAGCCGTTCAATATCACCGGCGTGGCCGGCTTCAACGACGAACTGCGTCGCCCCCTGCAGCGCGGCTCCTGCGCCAGCTGCCACGACACGCCCAACTCCGGCACGCACTCGGTGGTCCGCATGTTCAACACGGGCGTATCGGATGGTGCACGCCGCACGGCGGACATGCCGCTCTATACGCTGCGTAACAACGTCAGCGGCGAGACGGTCGCCACCACCGATCCGGGTGCGGCCATGTTGACGGGTAAATGGAAGGACATCGGCCGCGTCAAAGTGCCTAGCCTGCGTGGCATCGAATCGCGCTCGCCCTACTTCCACAACGGTTCGGTGCACACGATCGAAGACATCGTGACCTTCTACGACAAGCGCTTTAACATCGGCTTCACCGCGCAGGAGGCGGCCGACCTGGCGGCCTTCATGAAAGCGCTGTAAGGTCGCTGTAAGGCTTACGGCGCCAGGCGCGCCAGCCGGATGCCGGTGAACTGCCAGCGGGCGCCGGCAGGGAAGAAATTACGGTAGCTGGCGCGCGCGTGGCCGTCCGGCGTGGCGCAAGACGAGCCGCGCAGCACGTATTGGTTCAGCATGAACTTGCCGTTGTATTCGCCCAGCGCGCCGGCGGCGCACTGGAAGCCGGGATAGGCCGCGTAGCTGCTGCTGGTCCACTGCCAGCACTGGCCGAACATCTGCTGCAGGCCTTCGGCATCGGTGGCGCCTGCCGGATGCAGCGTGCCGGTTTCCACCTTCGCCTGCGCGGCGGCGTACTCCCATTCCGCCTCGGTCGGCAGCCGGGCGCCGGCCCAATGGGCGTAAGCGTCCGCTTCGAACAGCGACAGGTGGGTCACGGGCCGCGCTGGATCCAGCGCCTGCGCGCCATGCAGCGTGAATTCGCGCCACTGGCCCTGCTCGTCCTGCTGCCAGTAGAACGGACAATTCAGGTTCTGGCTGCGCACCCAGTCCCAGCCCTCGGCCAGCCATAGCGCCGCATTGAAGTAACCGCCGGCGGCGATAAATTCAAGGTACTCGCCATTCGTCACCAGCCGCGACGCCAGCTCGAACGGCGCCACGTACTGCTTGTGGCGCGGCAGTTCGTTGTCGAAGCAGAAGCCGTTGCCGTGATAGCCGATGTCGGTCAGGCCGCCCGCGAATGGCAGCCATGCCATCGCCGGCGCGGCCTTGGCCCTCGCCAGCGGCACGTCCATATACTCCGGCAGCAGCACGCTTTGCGCCAGCAGGTGCTTGACGTCGGTGAGCATCAGCTCCTGATGCTGCTGCTCGTGTTCCAGTCCCAGCGTGACCAGCATGGTCAGCTGCGCGCGCTGTTCTGCATCCAGATCGCTGGCCAGCAGGCGGGCGACACGGGCGTCGACGTCGGCCCGATACGCGCGCACCTGTGCCATCGCCGGCCGCGTCAGCAGGCCGCGCTGCGCGCGCGGATGCTTCTCGCCGATGCCGTTGTAGTAGGAGTTGAACAGCACCCGGAACGCCGGATGGAACGGCGCGAACCCATGCTCCATGCGCTCAAGGATGAAGGTCTCGAAGAACCAGGTGGTATGCGCCAGATGCCATTTGATCGGACTGGCGTCCGGCATCGACTGCGCGCCGCAGTCCTCGTCGGTCAGCGGCTCGGCCAGCGCCAGCGAACGGCGGCGCACCTTGTCATAGCGGGCGTGGAGGTCTTGCTGCGGTGGGCGCATGTCCATAGGCGTGGTCTGCTTTCAGAGAGTGGCAACCCTGGCGTGGATGACCGCGAACCAGTTCGACGGATCTGTCCATACCTGGGCCGTGGCAAAGCCGGCGCGTTCCAGCAGGTTGACGAAGGACTCCTGCGTGTACTTGTAGCTGTCCTCGGTGTGGAGTCGCTCGCCGCGCGCGAAATGGCGTTCGCCGCCGGCCCAGCGCACGGTCAGGGCGGCGCGCGCTTCCAGGTGCATTTCGATGCGGCTTCCGGCCTCGTTGAAGAAGGCGCGGTGCTGCCATTGGCCGACATCGAAGTCGGCGCCGGCCAGGTGGTTCAGATGGCGCAGCATGTTCAGGTTGAAGGCTGCCGTGACGCCCAGCGCATCGTCGTAGGCCGCATCCAGCACGGCGCTGTCCTTGATCAGGTCCACGCCGATCAGCAGGCCGCCGTCCTCGCCGGCGTTAGCGCGCAGGCCGCGCAGGAAGCCGACCGCCTGCTCCGGCGAGAAGTTACCGATCGACGAACCCGGATAGAAGAACAGCCGGCGGCTTTGCCGCACGCTGTCCGGCAGTTCGAAGCCGTGCGAAAAATCCAGCCCCAGCGCCGTCATCTCGATATCGGGGAAGCGCTGCTGCAATCGGTTGACGGCCTCGGTGAGGAAATCGCGCGAGATATCGACCGGCACATACTGCGCCGGCTGCAGCAGCGGGAACAGGCTGGCGGCCTTGGCGCAGTTACCGGCGCCCAGGTCGATCAGCGTGGCGCCGGTGCCGATCGCACGCGCCATGTCCGCGCCATGCGCGGCGAAGATGCCGGCCTCGGTGCGGGTTGGATAGTATTCGGGCAGCTCGCAGATGGCCTCGAACAGCTTGGAACCGAGGCCGTCGTACAGGTATTTGGGCGAGATATGCGCCTTGGTGGCCAGCAGGCCGGCGCTAATCTCGGCGACCACCCCGGCACTGCCGTGCACCCGTTGCGGCTGCGGCGTCGTCGTGTTGCTTGCGTCGGTCGAAACAACACGGATCGCCGAGGAGCGGGACATCTGCATATTGCTTTGCCTTTAAAGGAGGTCATCCCATTCGCGGATAACATTTTTGTTATGATAGCCGAATATCCATTTTGCAGCGTCGGGCCCACAAAACTGTGCGGCTCTTCACTTTCGTCGCAATAGAAGCACTAATCTTATAAAAAAGGCATACGACTATGACATTTTCCGCCATGCGCACGATCAAATCCCTGTTTGCCGCCGGCCTGATGCTGGCAGCCGCCCACTCCCAGGCCCAGTCGGCCGACCACGTGTTCCGCGTGTCCGCCATCCCCGACGAAGCGCCGACCGAATTGCAGCGCAAGTTCAAGCCGCTGGGCGAATACCTGGAAAAGAAAATCGGCATGAAGGTCGAGTTTACGCCAGTGACCGACTACGCCGCTTCGGTCGAAGCGCTGATCAACAAAAAGGTCGACATGGTCTGGTTCGGCGGCTTCACCTTCTTGCAAGCCAAGGAGCGCAGCAAGAACCAGATCACGCCGCTGGTGCAGCGCGCCGAGGACGAGAAATTCCGTTCGGTCTTCATCACCACCAACAAGGACATCAACAAGCTGGAAGACCTCAAGGGCCACACGCTGAGCTTCGGTTCCGAGTCCTCGACCTCTGGCCACCTGATGCCGCGCTCCTACCTGCTGGCCGCCAAGATCAACCCGGACACCGACCTCAAACGCATCGCCTTCTCCGGCGCGCATGACGCCACCGTGGCCGCCGTTGCGGGCGGCAAGGTCGATGCCGGCGCGCTGAACATCTCGGTCTGGGAAAAACTGCTGGCCGAGAAGAAGGTCGATCCGGCCGTGGTCCGCGTGTTCTACACCACGCCAGGCTACTACGACTACAACTGGAGCGTGCGCACCGACATGAACGCCGACCTGAAGAAAAAACTGACCGACGCCTTCCTGGCGCTGGATCCGAAGAACCCGCAGGACAAGGTCATCCTGGACCTGCAGCGCGCCTCCAAGTTCATCCTGACCAAGCCCGAGAACTACAACGCGATCGAAGCCGCTGCACAAAACGCGGGCCTGCTGAAGAAGTAATCGATGTCCACTTACCACTTGCAGAACCTGACGGTGCGCCACCTCGGCGCATCGCGGGCGGCTGCACTGCATGCGATCTCACTGACGATACAACAGGGCGAGCAACTGGCCCTGATCGGCCCCTCCGGCGCCGGCAAGACCACCTTGCTGGCGACGCTGGCCTGCGCCCACCAGCCGGCTGAAGGCAGCTTCCAGGCCTTCGGCGTCGATCCGTGGGCGCTGGGCCACGCCGAGCGCCACAGCCTGCGCGCGCAGCTGTTCCTGGCGCCGCAGACGCCGCCGCTGCCGCCGCGCCAGCGCGTGGTGACGGCGGTGCTGGCCGCGCGCCTGCCGCAATGGAGCTTGTGGCGCGCGCTGGTGTCGCTGGTCAAGCCGGCCGACCCGGAAGCGGCGTGGCAGGCGCTGTCGCGCTTCAACCTGGGCGACAAGCTGTATGCGCGCGTCGACCGCCTGTCCGGCGGCGAGCGCCAGCGCTGCGGCCTGGCGCGGCTGCTGCTGTCGCCGGCCAAGGCGCTGCTGGTGGACGAGCCGCTGTCCGCGCTCGATCCGGTGCTGTCCGAGCTGACGCTGGCCACGCTGCGCGATGAAGCCAGGGCGCGCAATGCCACGCTGATTTGCAGCCTGCACCAGGTCGACCTGGCGCTGAGCCACTTCCCGCGCATCGTCGGCCTGCGCGGCGGCCGCATCGAATTCGACCTGCCGCGCGCGCAGGTCACGCCTGACATGATCGCCGCGCTGTACCAGGGCGAGCAGCCCGCCGCCAGCCCCCGGCCGCTGGACGAGGCCATGGCCGTCAAACTCGGCGTCGGCGCCTGTCTGTAATGGCGACGCTGAACGCCCATCCCGATCCGGTCTGGCGCGGCCGCGTCGCCGCCACCGTTGTCTGCCTGCTGCTCCTGTGGCCGGCGCTGGTGGTCACCGAGTTCAAGCCGTGGATACTGTTCGACTGGCAGAGCCTCACCTCCACCGGCCGCTTCCTGGCCGACTTCCTGGTGCCGGCGCACGGCGCCGAATTCCTCGCCATGCTGCTGGAGCAGACCTGGCTGACCATCGCCATCGCCACCTCCGGCCTGGCACTGGCCCTGCTGGGCGCCGTTCCCGCCGCGCTGGTCATCAGCGAGCAGCTGTCGGTCTCGCGCCTGGGCACGGGCCGCATGCGGCCGCTGGCGCGCATCGTGCGGCAGTCGGTGCGCTGGGCGCTGGTGCTGCTGCGCAGCGTGCCGGAGCTGGTGTGGGCGCTGCTGTTCGTGCGCATCATCGGCCTCGGTCCGACGGCCGGCGTGCTGGCCATCGCCCTCACCTACTGCGGCATGCTGGGCAAGGTCTACGCCGAGATCCTCGAATCGTCCGACGCCCACGCCAGCGACACGCTGCTGGCCAACGGCAGCGGGCGGCTGGCCGCGCTGCTGTACGGCGCGCTGCCGGAGGCGGCGTCGGAACTGATGTCCTACACCGTCTACCGCTGGGAGTGCGCGATCCGCGGCTCGGTGGTGATGGGCTTTGTCGGCGCCGGCGGCCTCGGTCAGCGCATGGACGAATCGATGAAGATGCTGGCCGGCGCCGAGGTGTCGTCGATGCTGCTGGTGTTCGTGCTGCTGGTGGCGCTGGCCGACCAGTTCTCCAAGATCCTGCGGAGGCGCCTCGGATGAACCATCCCATGATGCCCAAGCCGCCGCGCCGCGACTGGACCGTGCTGGCCATGCTGGCGCTGGTGGCGGTGCTGGTGGCCGCCAGCTTTGCCTCGCTGCCGCTGAAGTGGCGCGAGTTCTTCACGCTGGAAGCGGTCAACAGCACGCTGGAGCTGCTGGCCGGCTTCGCGCCGCCCGACCTGTCCGCGCCCTTCCTGATCAAGACCGGCTGGGCCGCCGTCGAAACCATGGCCATGTCCGCGCTCGGCACGCTGCTGGCGGTGCTGGCCGGCCTGGCGTTCTCGCTGTCGGCGTCCGGCCGCTTCGGCCGCACCGCGCGGGCGCTGATGCGCGGCCTGCTCAATGTGCTGCGCTCGATCCCGGAACTGGTGTGGGCTTCCATCCTGCTGATCGCCTGCGGCCTGGGGCCGTTCGGCGGCACGCTGGCGCTGGCCGCGCACACCGCCGGCGTGCTCGGTCGCCTGTTCGCCGACTCGCTGGAAAACGCCGCGCCGCTGCCGGAGCAAAGCCTGCGCACCAACGGCGCCTCCGCCGGCGCGGCCTTCTTCTACGCCACGCTGCCGCAAACGCTGCCGCAGATGCTGTCCTACACGCTGTACCGCTGGGAGAACAACATCCGCGCCGCCGCCATCCTCGGCGTGGTCGGCGCCGGCGGCCTGGGGCAGATGCTCAAGTACCACCTGTCGCTGTTCCAGATGCAGAAGGCCGCCACCGTCATCATCGCCATGCTGCTGCTGGTCGCGCTGGTCGACGGCATCAGCTTCGCGCTGCGCCGCGCCCTCACCCGCTAACCCCGATAAGAACGCCATGCTCGAACTGCGCAACCTGTCCAAGTCCTATGCCAGCGGCCGTCCGGTGCTGTCCAACCTGTCCTGGAATTTCAAGGCCGGCGAATTCGTCTCCATCATGGGCGATTCCGGCGTCGGCAAATCGACGCTGCTCAACCTGATCGCCGGCCTCGATACGCCGGATGCAAGCCCGGACGCCATGCCGGGCGACTCGCCCATCCTCGTCGACGGCGTGGCCATGTCCGGCCTGGACGACGACGCCGCCACCCGGCTGCGGCGCGCGCGCATGGGCTTCATCTTCCAGGCCTTCCACGTGCTGCCGCACCTGACGCTGCTGCAAAACGTCGCGCTGCCGCTGCTGCTGAACGGCCTGCCGACGGAACGCGCGGCGGAAATGCTGGAGGCCGTGGGCCTGGGCGGCCGCGGCGGCGACTTCCCCCATCAACTGTCCGGCGGCGAAATGCAGCGGGTGGCGATCGCCCGCGCGCTGGTGCACCGTCCGGCGCTGGTGCTGGCCGACGAACCGACCGGCAACCTCGATCCCGATACCGCCCACAGCATCCTGACGCTGTTGCGGCGCGAGATCAAAGCCACCGGCGCCTGCGCGATCATGGTCACCCATTCGCAGGCGGCGGCCGAAATGACAGACAAAGTCCTACAACTTTCAAAAACAGGCATACAAGAAACAACAATCGTCAACCCGTTTAAGCAATAAACAAGATAATTTTTTTATCAAACCCTTCCAATCTTTTCTCCGCGTAGTATTATTGAAACCAACTTGCATGGTTATCAAGAATGTTGAGATGCGTACCATATTGAGACCAAAAAAGTGTGGACGCTAGCCTTGCCGGGAAACGTTATTTCTTTTCACGTTTTGAGCAAAGGAGGAGCAATCATGAACGTACGGCAAAAAAAGCTGGAACTGATCGAAGCCATGAATCGCGCTCGGGCACTGGAACCATCCAGTTTCGTTCCGAACAAGCTTCTTGATACTTTGATCGAAAAGATGAACCTGAAAAACGACGCGGAACTTTGCCGAGTTTTAGAGGTGCAGCCGCCCATCATCAGCAAGATCCGGCACCGGAAACTGGCCGTCGGGGCTACCATTTTGCTGCGTATGCATGAGAAGTCAGATATCAGCATACGGGAATTGAAGGATCTGTCGACCGCGTCTATGCATTGAGCAGCCCAGCTGATCTTGCCATGCCAGGCGCCGGCATGCGGTATCCGGCGCCCTCTGATGCATACTGCGTACAGCCCAAACCCCGCTGAACGCCGCATTACCCCTCCTGTAGCGCCCCTTCCACACCCATGCAATTTGATACTGAGCGACAAAAATCAGGCTTATACTGATTTCCATATTCCTATTCCCGTACCGTTTCTTGCGTCGTCACATTATTCCCGAAAGGAAATATCATGAAATGGTTCTACGATCTGAAAATCGCCACCAAACTGGTCGCCTCGTTCATGGTTGTGCTGGCCCTGATGCTGGCCAACGGCGTCATCTCCATCGCCAACATGGGCACCATCAACGGCTCCACGCTGGACCTGTACACCAACTGGCTGCCCGCCGTGCGCACGGTCATGACGGTCAAGACCGACCTGCTGCTGGTGCGCCGCTGGGAACTGTCGTCCTTCCTCTACAACGACGGACCGGCGCGCACCAACATCAACACGCGTATGGCGGCCGCCATCTCCGCGCTCGGCAAGGATGCCGCCGTCTACGCGGAGCAAGTGTCCGAGCCGGAAGAGAAGCGGATACACGCGGAGATGGTCAAGACGATGGCCGCGTACCTGGCCTCGCACGAAAAAATCATGTCCCTGCTGGCCGCAGGCCCGGACAAGACCGAGGATGCCAAGGCGGTATTGTCCGGCGATTCGGCCCGCCAGCTGGGCGAAGTGCTTGATCAGATAGATCAACTGGTCAAGATCAACCTGGACGGCGCCGACCAGTCGGGGCAGACCGCGGCCAAGGTGTTTGCCGCGTCGCGCATGTGGACCATCGCCCTGCTGGCCGCCGCCGTCGCCGGCGGCCTGGTGCTGGCGATATGGGTGGCGCGCGTCATCTCCCGTCCGCTGCGCACCGCGCTGGACGTGGCGCAGCAGGTGGCCAAGGGCGACCTGACGTCGTCGATCGAAGTCGAATCGGCCGACGAGACCGGACAGCTGATGCTCGCGCTGCGCAATATGAACGACAACCTGCTGAAGATCGTCGGCCAGGTGCGGCACAGCACCGACGAAATCGCCACCGCCTGCGGCGAGATCGCCACCGGCAACCTGGACCTGTCAGCACGCACCGAGCAGCAAGCCAGCTCGCTCGAGGAGACGGCCAGCTCGATGGAGGAGCTCACCTCCACCGTCAAGCACAACGCCGACAACGCGCGCCAGGCCAACCAGCTGGCGGCCACCGCCACCAGCGTCGCGGCCAAGGGCGGCGACGTGGTGTCACAGGTGGTCGACACCATGAACTCGATCAACGACTCGTCGCGCAAGATCGTCGACATCATCGCTGTCATCGACGGCATCGCCTTCCAGACCAACATCCTGGCGCTCAATGCGGCGGTGGAAGCGGCGCGCGCCGGCGAACAGGGACGCGGCTTCGCGGTGGTGGCCAGCGAGGTGCGCAACCTGGCGCAGCGCTCGGCCAGCGCCGCCAAGGAGATCAAGACCCTGATCGACAACTCGGTAGGCCAGGTCACCATCGGCAACCGCCTGGTCGGCGAAGCCGGCACCACGATGACGGAAATCGTCGACAGCGTGCGGCGCGTCAGCGACATCATGGGCGAGATCAGCTCCGCCAGCCGCGAACAGACGCAGGGCCTGGAGCAGATCAACCAGGCGGTGTCGCAGATGGACGCGGTCACGCAGCAGAACGCCGCGCTGGTGGAACAGGCGGCAGCGGCGGCCGGCAGCCTGCAACAACAGGCGGCACACTTGACCGAGGCGGTGCAGGTATTCAAGCTCAATGCGGAGCCGGCGGCGCGCCCCGTGCTGGCGCGCGCCGGACGCAAGCCGGCGCTGCTGGCCCGCTAGGAAGAGCGGCTCAGCACTTCTCGTACTTCCAGTTGCGGGCCTTGCCCTCGGCGATCCACTCGACGGCCTGCTCGCGCCGGCGGGTGCGGGTGGCCTCGGTCTTGGCCTCGGCGATCCATTCCGCGTAATCGCGCTTCTTGCTTGGGCTGAAGGCTTCGAAGTGCTGCTGCGCCGCCGGCACCGACCGCAAAGCCTCGGCGAAATCGTCGGGGATGACCAGCGGCCGCGGTTCGGCGGGCTTGGCGCGGGCCGGCACGGCGATGCCGTCATCGTTCAGCTTCATCGCCTTCTTGATGTAGCCGGTCAGGACCTTCTTGGACGGCAGGTCCTTGACCGTTTCGATACGGCCGAACTGCCCCATCGCCTCGCGGTTGGCCTCATCGGCCATCAGCAGCTCGCCCTTCCAGAAGCCCAGCGCGCAGTGGGCCTTGAAGGCCGACATCCCGCACATCATGCCCTTGTACATAAAGTGCGGGAAGCTCCACTTCATCGTCTCTTCGACATCGGGGCAGGCCTCGTGCACGATGGCGCGCAGATGTTTGAGGATGGGCTGCGCAAATTCGGCGGACTTGGCGATGTAGGCGTCGACGCGCGGATCGATGGTGGGCATGACGATGCTCGGCTGGTTGTTGTTTGCGTCAATATACCAAATACTCGGGGTGGCGCTTGGCGATTTCGCCCTCCAGCTGGTTGACGTAGGCAAAATTCGGCAGCGTCGGCGCGATGCGGCGGCCGATGTCCCAACTACGCCACGCGCTGGGCATATCGAAGCGCAGGATCATCAGGTCACCCATGTCCTTCCAGGCGCCGCCCAGCACCGGATTGGCCTCCAGCACCTCGGCGAACAACTGCTCCGATTCCTTGAACTGCCTCAGCCTGGCGCGGTTATTGGCTTCGAAGAGCTTCAGCACATAGGCCTTGCGCGGCGCCTGGCTGCGCAATCCGGACAGGGTCGTCACGGCGGGCGTAAAGTCCTCCTGTTTGCTGATCTGGAAGGCGCTGAAGGCCAGGCTGACCGGGCCGCTGGCGCGTACCTGCTCCAGCTGCGTCGGCGTAAATGGTAGCATGGCCGCGCCGGTGGACAGCGTGCATTCGACCCGGCCGAGCATCGTGTCGAGCAGCTGGTCTTCGCGGTAGGCAGCCTCGGTGTCGCAGGGATGCGCGGCGCGCAGGGCGTCCAGCTGTTGCGGCGACAGCGCCGCCATGCGGTCCATCAGCGCTTCGGTCGCGCCTTGCGCGGGCGCGGCCTGGCGGCGCTTGTAGCCTTGCAGCGTATAGGCCGGCGGCGTGGCGCTCTTCACCTGCTCCACGGCGACATTGACCGTAACGACAGCGAAGGCAGTGTTGACGGTGAAGGTCAGGCTGTCGGGAATCACGCCGCCTTCGGCCAGCCTGGCCAGCACTTGCGGATGGATGGACTGCGTGTAGCGTAGCAGCTGCGTGAAGTGCGCCACGTCGCGTGCGCCGGCTTTGGCGCCATGCTTGCTCCATGTGGCGAGCGGGCTGCCCTCGCTGGAGAATTTCAATGCGTCGCCGCTGGCGGAAACGTCGATAACGGTGGCGCTGTCCTCGGCCAGCGTCAGCTCCTGTTCAACGTCCACCTTCCGGGCGGGCTTCATCTGGGGATCGAGCTTGGCCAGCATGGCGTTCATGCTGACGCGGTTGTGCATTTCAAAGATCCGGAATCCGGCGGTGTCGTACAGCGAGTAGTCGACGTAGGTTTTACCGACCTCGTCCAGTACCACGCGCCGCCGGTTCTTGAAATCGTATATCGTCGACGCGTGCTCCGACTTCGCCGCGATGTAGTCGTCGGCCAAGGTGACGTAGAGTGTGGACTTGCTGTCCGCCGGCGAGTCGGTCGCGGACTTCAACGGCTCGTGGTGCATGGACGTCGTGACTTCCAGCGTGACCGCTGCCTGGCAGCTGGCGCCACAGGCCAGCGCTAGCAGCGCCAGCAACTGAAATCGATTCATAGGTACTCGTCTGATGTTGGTAAAAAATTCATGCTAGATGGGCTTGTCATTTAATACAACGTTTTTTTTGCTCAAACAATACAACGTTTTTTTGCTCAAACCTTATGAGAGCTTGCACCCTGCCGAATTTACCCCTGTCGCCGGCCGCATGCGGCGCGCTGCTGATGCTGGCCGGCTGCGCCGCAACCGGCAACGGCGGTGCCAGTCCGTCCGCGGTCAAGCCGGAGCAGCTTAGCGGCGCGCTGAATCGCGTCAGCTGGGGCGTCAACCTGAGCACCTACCAGCAGGCTGAAAAACTCGGCTACGACGCCTGGCTGGAGCAGCAGCTGCACCCTGCCGCCGCAAGGCTGCCGGCCGCCGCGCAGGCGCAGATCGACGCCATGACGATCACCCAAAAGCCGCTGGTGCAGCTGAACCAGGATCTGGAGCAGCAGCGCAGGGACGCCGACAAGACCACCGGCGACGACCAGAAGAAGGCCGCGCAGCAGGCCTACCAGCAGGAGCTGAACCGCATCGCCAGGGAGGCCGCCACGCGCTCGCTGCTGCGCGACCTGTACTCGCCCAACCAGTTGCAGGAGCAGATGACGTGGTTCTGGATGAACCACTTCAACGTCCACCAGGGCAAGAGCAACCTGCGCGTGCTGGTCGGCGACTACGAGGACACGGCGGTGCGCGCTCACGCGCTGGGCAGGTTCCGCGACCTGCTGGCGGCCACGCTGCGCCATCCGGCCATGATCCGCTACCTGGACAACGAGCAGAACGCGGCCGGCCATATCAACGAAAACTACGCACGCGAGCTGATGGAGCTGCACACGCTGGGCGTGGACGGCGGCTACACCCAGCGCGACGTGCAGGAACTGGCGCGCATCCTGACCGGCGTCGGCGTCAACATGGGCACGGCGACGCCGGGCGTGAAGAAGGATCTGCAAGCGCAGTATGTGCGGCAAGGGCTGTTTGAATTCAACCCGAACCGCCACGACTACGGCAACAAGGAACTCCTCGGCCAGACCGTCAAGGGACGCGGCCTGGCCGAAGTGGACGAGGCGCTGGACCGCCTGAGCCGCCACCCGGCCACCGCGCATTTCGTCAGCCGCAAGCTGGCGCTCTACTTCGTCGCCGACGAAGCGCCGCCGGCGCTGGTGGAGCGCATGGCGGCCACCTTCCTGTCCACCGACGGCGACATCGCCGCCGTGCTGCGCACCATGTTCGCGTCGGCCGAATTCGCGCAGTCGCTGGGCCGCAAGTTCAAGGACCCGGCGCATTACGTGGTGTCCGCCGTGCGCCTGGCCTACGACGACAAGGTGATCCTCAACACGGGACCGATGCTGTACTGGCTCACGCGCATGGCCGAACCGCTGTATGGCCGCCAGACGCCGGACGGCTACCAGCTCACGCAATCCGGCTGGGCCAGTCCGGGCCAGATGACCACCCGCTTCGAGATCGCCAAGGCCATCGGCTCCGGCAGCGCGGGCCTGTTCAAGACCGACGGCCCGCAGGCGCAGGAGCGCGCCGCCTTCCCGCAACTGGCCAACGCGCTGTACTACCAGTCGCTGCAAAAAACCATCGCCTCCGCCACCCGCCAGGTGCTGGACCAGGCCACCTCGCCGCAGGAGTGGAATGCGTTCCTGCTGTCGTCACCCGAACTGATGCACCGCTAAGAAGTTGTTTAAAAATGACGGCAGCGAGGCGTGGCGCCGAAGACAGTGCGAATGCACGGCTAGGCGCCACAACGAAGCTGCCGGCATTTTTAAACAACTTCCAAGGAACCGCGCCATGAAACGCCGTACCCTGCTCAAGTCCATGTCCGCGCTGGCGCTGCCGGCGATGGCCGGCAACCTGTGGGCCGCCCCGGCCGGCAAGACCCGGCTGCTGTTCGTCTTCATGCGCGGCGGCTATGACGCCACCAGCCTGCTGGTGCCGGTCTCCAGCCAGTACTACTACCAGGTGCGCCCCAACATCGCCATTCCCAAGCCGAGCGCGGAACTCAATTCCGCGCTGCCGATCGACAGCGACTGGGGCCTGCACCCCGCCCTGCGCGACAGCATCTACCCGCTGTTCACGGCCGGCCAGGCGGCGTTCGTGCCGTTCGCCGGCACCGAGGACATCTCGCGCAGCCACTTCGAAACCCAGGACAGCATCGAACTCGGCCAAGCGCTGGACCGCACGCGCGACTACCGCTCCGGCTTCCTGAACCGGCTGGCGCAGACGCTGACCGCAGATCGTGCCAGCGCCATCTCCTTCACCGACCAGCTGCCACTGGTGATGCAGGGCGGCGTGCAGCTGCCGAACATGGCGCTGCGTTCCATCGCCAAGCCCTCGGTCGACGCCCGCCAGGCCAAGCTGATCGCCGCCATGTACGACGGCACGCCGTTGTCGCAGCCAGTGCGCGACGGCTTCGCGGTGCGCGAGGACGTGATGAAGGAAATGATCGGCGAAATGGACGCGGCCAACCGCAACGCCATCACGGCCAAGGGCTTCGAGCTGGAAGCGCGCCGCATCGCCAAGCTGATGAAGGACAAGTACAACATCGGCTTCGTCGACGTCGGCGGCTGGGACACCCACGTCGGCCAGGGCGGCGCCACCGGCTACCTGGCCGGGCGGCTGGACGAGCTGGGACGCGGCCTGGCCGGCTTCGCGCAGGAGATGGGGCCGGACTGGAAGGACACGGTGGTGATCGTCGTCAGTGAATTCGGCCGCACCTTCCGCGAGAACGGCAACCGTGGCACCGACCACGGACACGGCACCGTCTACTGGGTGCTTGGCGGCGGCGTCCAGGGCGGCAAGGTGCGCGGCGAGCAGGTAAGGCTGGAGCAGGCCACGCTGTTCCAGAACCGCGACTACCCGGTGCTCAACGAATACCGCGCCATGTTTGGCGGCCTGTTCGCGCGCATGTACGGCCTCAATGCCGCACAGGTCGAGCACATCTTCGGCACCAAAGGACGTGACATCGGCCTGGTCTAAATGCCTAAATGCGGCGCCGCTGACGGCGCGGCTGCGGTCTCGTGGGTTCGCAACCACGAGGTGGCGCGATCGGCCGGCAGCGCGGCGGAATAGAGATGTCCCTGAAGCGCGCTGCATCCCAACGCCTCCAGAAAGTGCGCCTGATCCTGGCTTTCCACACCTTCGGCGATCACGCCCAGGCGCAAGTTCTGCGCCAGCTGGATCACGGTACGGGCCACCGCGTTGGCGTCGGCGTTGTCCGGCACGCCGTGCAGAAAGCTCTTATCCAGCTTGATGGTCGTCACCGGCAGCTTGCGCAGGTAGCTGAGCGAGGAATAGCCGGTGCCGAAGTCATCGAGCGACAGCAGGAAGCCGCGCTGCCGCAGCCGCTTGATGACGTTGCTGCCGTTGAGTTCCAGTTCGATCGCGTCGCGCTCGGTCAGCTCGACTTCCACCTCGCAGGCCTCCAGATGGTTGTCCCGCAGCGCCAGCTCGGTCCGCTCCAGGTAGGACGGATCGAGCAGTTCCTTGGCGCAGGTATTGACACAGATGCGCAGCTCGGACAGGCCGGCCTCCCGCCAGCGCCGCAACTGCCTGCAGGCCTGGCTGAATACCCAGGCGCCCAGATCGGGCAGCATCCCGCTTTCCTGCGCCAGTTCGATGATGTAGTCGACCGACTGCGCCGCCAGCCGCCCGGGCACGCGCAGCAGCGCCTCCATGGCGATGGTGCGGCCGCTGGCGCTATCGATAATCGGCTGATAGGCCAGCCAGAACGATTTGGCCTTCATCAGCGAGCGCAGTTCGCTGTGATCGGCATTTTTGCGGTGCGCCACTTCGTCCAGCTCGGCCGTGTAGTAATGGAAGCAGTTGCGGCCGGAATTCTTTGCGTGGTACAGCGCCAGGTCGGCTCTTTTCAGCAGCTCGTCCGGATCGGCAGCGTCGTTCGGACAGACGGCAATACCGATGCTGGCACTGATGCGCACTTCGCGCTCGCCGATCAGGAAAGGCCGGTCCAGTTCGGACAGCAGCTTTTCCGCCAGCACGCCGCCGGCGGCCGGCGTCGGCGGATGCAGCTGCAACAGGCCGAACTCGTCGCCGCCCAGCCGCGCGATGAAATCGCTTTCCCGGCTGACCGAACGCAGGCGAAGGGCGGTCTGCTGCAGCAGCAGGTCGCCGGCGTGATGTCCCAGCACATCGTTGACCTGCTTGAACTGGTCCAGATCTATCATCAGCAGCAGCAACAACTGGCCGGTGCGGCCGGCCAGCGCCACCATTTCCCCCCGGTGCGCGTCGAAGGAAGCGCGGTTGGACAGCCCCGTCAGCACGTCGATCGAGGCGAGCCGGCTGATCTCATCCTGCGCCAGCTTGCGGTCGGTGATGTCGCGCAGGATTTTCAGGTAACCGATCAACTGGCCCTGCTCGTCGGGGATGGGCGTCAGCACGCCGTCGGCCCAGAACAGCGAGCCATCCTTGCGCATATGCCAGCGATAGTCGGCCGCGCGGCCGCAGGCTGCGGCGGACTCCATCTCCTGCAGGTGCTGGTTTTGCGCCCTGTCGTCCTCGGTGAAGATGCGCTCGATGCCGCTGCCAGTGATTTCAGCGGCGGTATAGCCGAAGATCAGCTCCGCGCCGACATTCCAGCTGTTGACGACGCCACGCCTGTCGACAGTGAAGATCGCGAAATCGCGAACGTTCCGGTAAATCTGCCTGAGCAGGATATCTGATGTCAGCGGTTCGGTCATGATGGCGCGGCCAAAACAAGTTTGACCTGCCAGCTGCCAAACAGTTCACCGCGATGGCGCTGGCCAGGCCAGGCGCTGCCGCAAGCGCTCCAGCGTGCGCATGAACAGTTCCGGCTCGGCGGCGGCGCGCGCCAGCACCAGCGCGCCCTGGATGGCGCCGACCGCATCCTCGGCCAGCGCCAGCGCGGTCCCGGCGTCATGGCCGGCGCGCGCCAGCGCATCGGCCAGCGCGGCGATCCACTCGGCAAAGTAGCCCTGCACCTTGACGGTGAAACGGTCGCGCTCATGGCCCAGCGCGAACACGCCCACCAGGCACACCTTCCGGCCCGACTCGAAGTAGCGGCCGACCGCGACAAACATCCGCTCTATCCCCTGCGCCGCGTCGTCGGCGGTTCGCAGCGGCTGGAACACCTGGTCGCGGAACCAGCCGTCGATCTCGGCCAGCACGGCGTCCGCCATCTCGTCTTTACCGCCGGGGAAAAAGTTATACATGCTGCCCTTGCCCAGCTTGGTGCCTTCGGAAATCCGGGCCAGGCTCGCGCCTTCGAAACCGTAAGTCCGAAACACTTCCGCCAGCAGCGGGATCACGTCGCCGCGTTCAACCATCGTTCTTGCCATGTCTGCCTTCTTAAAAACCGCGCATTCAGAATCCGAACTCGCTCAGCCCGGGGTGGTCGGCCGGACGCGGGCCGTTCAGGTCCCAGTGGAACTTGCGGTCGGCCGCCGCGATCGGCGCTTCGTTGATGCTGGCCAGGCGCAGGCGCATCAAGCCGTCCTCGGCGAATTCCCAGTTCTCGTTGCCGTAGGCGCGATACCACTGGCCGGAGTCGTCATGGTATTCGTAGGCGAAGCGAACCGCAATGCGGTTGCCCTCGAACGCCCACAATTCCTTGATCAGCCGGTACTCCAGCTCGCGCGTCCATTTGCGTGTCAGCAGGCCGACGATGGCGGCGCGGCCAGTGACGAATTCGGCGCGGTTGCGCCAGCGGCAGTCCTCGGTGTAGGCCAGCGAGACCTTTTCCGGGTTGCGGGTGTTCCAGCCGTCTTCGGCCAGGCGAACTTTCTGGATCGCGGTTTCGCGGGTGAAGGGAGGGAGCGGTGGTCGTGTCATTTGATTACCTTTTCATGTTGTTTGTACCGATCGGTACAATCGAAGTGTAATCGCCCTCCAGGAGGATTGCAAGCGGATTTTCTATCGTCGTTTCAGAACCAGATCCGGTGGAAGACCCGGTCCTTGTCCAGCAGCAGATGCTTGAGGCCTGCGAGCGCGTGGAGCACGATCAGCGCCGTCAGGACGACCGCCAATGTTGAATGCACCTCGAAAAACTGCTCCGCAACGTCATGGTTGGGAACTATCCCGAACGGGAGTTTCATCCCGAATAAAGCCACACCCCGTTTGGTATGGAGTGCGCCCAACATGCCGACGATGGGCATACCCACCATGCAGCCATAAAGCAGCCACTGGGTAAGGCTTGCCAGCTTCCTTTGCCAAACCGGCACGCTGTCAGGCAATGCCTCGGGCTTGTGTGTTAGACGCCAGACGAGGCGAACCAGGACGAGCGCGAACAGTAGCAGCCCGAAAGATTTGTGCTGATCAAAATACCAACCCGCGCCAGGCTCGTCCTCAATCGACATCATGTACCAACCCAGGCATAACAGCCCGATGATCAAGAGCGCCGATATCCAATGCAGCCAGATCGCCGGACGCTGATATTTCCAGAATGCTGAGTTCATTTGCTTTTCCATTTCGTTTCCTCGGTTGCTTACTCAATTTGCCGCTATCCCGGATGGATCGCTCCATCTCGCCGGCAGGCGCTTTATTAATTCGAACCAGGCGATGCTCAGCGCGGCGACTGCCCCGCATGCGAGCAGCAACTTCAGGCCCGGCAGTGAAAAGGCGAACAGGTTGCGGATGGTTGCCACCCATAGCACCAACAGCAACAGCAGCACGGCCGCCAGGCTGATCCAGGCAAACGGACGGTTCGACGCCCCGCCCCGCCGCCAGGACAACCGCGACCAGCTGCGGTTGGTGTAAATCAGGCCCAGGTTGGACAGGACGAGTGTCAGAAACGTGGTCGTGCGCGCGACATCGCCGGACTGCCCCGACCATCTGACCGCCAGGTAAAACCCCACCAGCATCGCCAGCAGTCCGCCGCCCTGCAGCAGGCCGCGCACCAGGATTTCGCGATCGAACAAATGCATGTCCGGCCGGCGCGGCTTGCTGACCATGGCGTCGGCCTCCATGGCTTCCGCCTCGAACACGATGGAGCAGGCCGGGTCTATCACCATTTGCAGAAACAGTATGTGCACTGGCATCAGCAGCATCGGCCAGCCCAACAGCACCGGCAGGATCGACAGGCCAACGATGGGCACGTGCACGGCGACGATGAAGACGATCGCCTTGCGCAGGTTGGCGAACAGGCGGCGCCCGTGCTGGACCGCCAGCAGCAGCGAGGAAAAGTCGTCCCTGAGCAGCACCAGCGCGGCCGCTTCGCGGGCGACGTCGGTGCCGCGCGCGCCCATCGCCACGCCGATGCTGGCGGCCTTCAGCGCCGGCGCGTCGTTCACGCCGTCGCCGGTCATGGCAACGATCTCGCCGCCGCGGCGGAAGGCCTGCACCAGCCGCAGCTTCTGCTCCGGCGCGATGCGGCAAAAGACATCGGTATCCTTCAGCCGCAACTGCAGCGCCGCGTCGTCCATCGCCGCCAGGTCCGCGCCGGACAGCAGGCCGCCCTGCGCGCCTGTGGCGATGCCGGCCTGGCGCGCGATCGCCCATGCGGTGGCCGGATGGTCGCCGGTAATCATCACCACCCGCATGCCGGCCGCGTGGCATTGCGCCACGGCCTGGGGCACTTCCGGCCGCACCGGGTCCTGCAGCGCGACCAGTCCGAGGAAGACAAAATCAAACACATGCTGGTTGTCCGGCAGGCTGGCCGCCGGGAACGTGGCGCTGGCGACGCCGATCACGCGCAGGCCGCTGTCCGCCATCGCCGCGACTTGCGCCGCGATGGCCGCGGCGCGCGCAGGCTCCAGGTGGCACAGATCGATGACGGCTTCCGGCGCACCCTTGGCCGCGATCAGATATTCCGAACGGTCCGGCGATTGCCAGACCCGTGACATGGCCAGCATCTGGCGCGACAGCGGATAGTCGTCGATCAGCGTCCAGTCGGAGTGCAGATGCTCCGTGTTGGCCAGCAGGCGCGCGCCGGTCTGGCCGATGGCCGACTCCATCGGATCGAACGCTCGCCGATGGCTCGCCAGCACAGCGTATTCCAGCAGGCCATGCAGCTCCTCCTGCAACGGGACGGCGCCGGCGGAGCGGCAGTCGTAAGCGCACTGCTCGGACCACAGCTGGACAACCTGCATGCGGTTGGCGGTGAGCGTGCCGGTCTTGTCGACGCAGAGCACCGTCGTCGCCCCCAGCAGTTCGATGGCGGGGATGCTGCGCGCCAGGATTTGCTCGCGCCCCAGCCGCCATGCGCCCAGCCCGAGGAACAGCGTCAGGATGACCGGCAATTCCTCGGGAAGGATGGCCATGGCCAGCGTCAGGCCGGCCAGCAATCCCTGCAGCGCATCGCCGCGCAGCCACCAGTAGGCCAGCGCCAGGCCGGCGGCCAGGCACAATCCGCCCGCGGCGACGGCCTTGACGACCTTGCGCGTTTCCAGTTGTATCGGCGTGAGCTCCGTCCCCAAGGTGGCAAGCGATACGCCTATACGCCCCAGCGCGCTGTGCGATCCGGTGGCCACCACCAGGCCGCTCGCCGTGCCTTGCGTGATCAGCGTCCCGGAGTAGACCCGGCTTTTCTGTGCGTCGCCGGCCCCGGCGGCGCCGTGCTTGATCACCGGCTCGGACTCGCCCGTGAGCATGGATTCGTCCACCGTCAAATTGGACGCGGTGAACAGGTCGATATCGGCGGGGACGCGATCGCCCTCGGCCAGCAGGACCAGGTCGCCGACGACCAGCTCACGTCCGGCGACGCGCTCCTGCCTGCCATCGCGTATCACCAGCGCGCGGGGGCAGGACAGGTCGCGCAATGCGCTCAGCGAGCGCTCCGTGCGTCGTTGCTGAAAAAAGGTGATGGCGATGACGATGCACACAAAACCCAGCAGCATCAAGGCCTCGCTCCGATCGCCGAGGACCAGGTAGATACCGCCGCACGCCACCAGCAGCAGGAACATCGGCTCCGCAACCACGTCCAGCAGCAACCGCCAGGTACTGAGCGGGCGCGAAACGGGTAGCTCATTCGGGCCGTTGGCGCTGAGATTTTCCGCAACCTCCGAACAGGTCAGGCCTTCAGTGCGCTGCTGCGCCGGCATGGTGTCCATCCTCCCATCACAAAATACCTGGCTGTCATAACAATCAAGTCTGCCAACGGAGTAAGTCGTGCGCTCAGGCGAACAACTCCCGGCCCAGCTGGCGGCCGCTCGCGGTCAGCAGCACGGTGCCGGCGACGCCGCCCTCCTCCAGCTCCAGCGCGACCCAGCCGGCATCGACCAGCATGGTCAGCTGGCGCCGCAGCACCGACATCGGGCGCTCCGACTGCTTGCTCAGTTTTGCCAGCGTGCACGGTTTGTCCGGCCGCTCCGCGTTGATGCGCCACAGCGCCTCCAGCACGCCGACCAGCGCGGCCATTACTTCCTCATCCATGCGACACACCCTTCAAGCTCAAACCGTCATTCTGCACTATACTCCGCTCAACAAGAACGACTTAACCACGCCATGCAGAAGACCAAACCCGAAGGACGCATCGAACCCTACCAACACGCAGCCGCAGGCTGGGGCGCATTGAAGCAGGTGGCGATCAATCTGGTGCGCGAAAAGGTTAGCGGCGGCAACTACAAAACACTGCTCAAGCAAAACCAGCCGGACGGCTTCGACTGCCCCGGCTGCGCCTGGCCGGACCGCGAGCACGCGTCCACCTTCGAGTTCTGCGAAAACGGCGTCAAGGCGGTGGCGGCCGAGGCCACCAGCAAGCGCGTGCGCCCGGACTTCTTCGCCGCCCACACCGTGGCCGAGCTGCTGACGCAATCCGACTACCAGCTCGAACAGCACGGCCGCCTGACCGACCCGATGGTCTACGACAGCGCCAGCGACAAGTACCGGCCGATCGCCTGGGACGACGCCTTCGCGCTGATCGCCCGCCACCTGAAGGCCCTGCCCGACCCGAACCAAGCCACGTTCTATGTCTCCGGCCGCACCGGCAACGAGGCGGCCTTCCTGTTCCAGCTGTTCGTGCGCATGTACGGCACCAACAACTTCCCGGACTGCTCGAACATGTGTCACGAGCCCACCAGCCGCGGCCTGCCGGGCACGGTCGGCGTCGGCAAGGGCACGGTGACGCTGGAGGACTTCGAGCACGCCGACACACTGCTGATCTTCGGCCAGAACCCAGCCACCAACCACCCGCGCATGCTGGGCGAGTTGCGCGACTGCGCAAAACGCGGCGCCACCATCGTCTCGATCAATCCGCTGCGCGAGCGCGGCCTGGAACGCTTCACCAGCCCTTCGCACGCGATGGAGATGCTGACCAATTCCAGCACCAGCATCAGCAGCATGTTCGTGCAGCCGAAACTGAGCGGCGACTTCGCGCTGATCAAGGCCGTCGCCAAGCGCCTGGTCGAACGCGACGACGCCGCGCTGGCCGCCGGCCACGCCTCCCTGCTGGACCGCGAGTTCATCGCCGCCCACACCAGCGGCTACGAAGCCTTCGAGCAGGACCTGCGCGCCCAGGACTGGGACCAGCTGCTGACCGAGTCCGGCGTGCCGCGCGCGCAGATCGACGAGCTGACCGACATCTACATCAAGGGCGAGCGGGTCATCTGCACCTGGGGCATGGGCCTGACCCAGCACAAGGGCGCGGTGGCGACGATCCAGATGCTGTCCAACCTGATGATGATGCGCGGGAATATCGGCCGCCTCGGCGCCGGCCTGTGCCCGGTGCGCGGCCACTCCAACGTGCAGGGCGACCGCACCATGGGCATCGAAGAGAAGCCCACCAAGGCCTTCCTCGACCGCATGCAGCAGGTGTTCGCGTTCGAGCCGCCGCGCGCGCACGGCTACGACACGGTGGCAAGCATCCAGGCCATGCTGGACGGGAAGGTGAAAGTCTTCTTCGGCATGGGCGGCAACTTCGCCATGGCCACGCCGGACACGCCGCTGACCTTCGACGCGCTGCGCGCCTGCGACCTGACGGTGCACGTGGCCACCAAGCTCAATCGCAGCCATCTGGTGCACGGCAAGGACGCGCTGATCCTGCCGACGCTGGGCCGCACCGAGATCGACCTGCAGGCCGGCGTGCCGCAGGGCGTGACGGTGGAGGATTCGATGAGCATGGTCCACCTGTCGTACGGCATGAACACGCCGGCGTCCGGCAACCTGCTGTCCGAGACCATGATCGCCGCCCGCCTGGCGCACGCCACGCTGGGCAGCGACAAGGTGGACTGGCTGGCCTACGGCAGCAACTACGCCGCCATCCGCGACGCCATCGAAAAAGTGTTCGACGATTTCCACGACTTCAATGCGCGCGTGGCCAAGCCGGGCGGCTTCCACCTGAAGGTGGCCTCGCGCGAGCGCGAATGGCGCACCGCCAGCGGCAAGGCGCAGTTCCTGCCGCGCGCGGTCGACACCGACACCCCCATCCACCGCGCCCGCGCCCTGCACGGCGAACGTTTGATGACGCTGATGACGGCGCGCTCGCACGACCAGTACAACACCACCATCTACGGCATGGATGACCGCTATCGCGGCGTATTCGGCCTGCGCCGCGTGGTGTTCATCAACCGCGAGGACCTGGCGCTGCTGGGCATGCGCAAGGGCCAGTGGGTGGACCTGGTCAGCGTGTGGGACGACGGCGTGGAGCGCCGCGCCGAGCGCTTCCTGCTGGTGGAATACGACATCCCGCGCGGCTGCCTGGGCTCCTACTTCCCGGAGACGAACGGCCTGGTCCCGCTGCACAGCACCGCCGACGGCGCCGGCACGCCAACCTCGAAATCGATCCCGGTGCTGCTGCACCTGTCGGCCAAGCAGTCGTCGGCCGAATAGCCGTCGTCCCCGCGAAAGCGGGGACCCATGTTGAGCCAATTCAGCATGGATTCCCGCTTTCGCGGGAACGACGTCAAGTATATTCGACGCAGCCGTCCTGGCGGCAGAAACTCACCAGCTTGACGCCCGCGTCGATGGCGACGTCGATCGCCAGCGTGCTGGGGGCGGAGATGGTCGCCAGCATCGGGATGTGCATGCGCGCCGCCTTGCGCACCAGTTCATAACTGGCCCGGCTGGACATGAAAACGAAGCCGCGCCGCATGTCGACGCCGTCGCGCGCCAGGTGGCCGATCAGTTTATCGAGCGCGTTGTGGCGGCCCACGTCCTCGCACACGCGCAGCACGGCGCCGTCCACCGCGCACCATGCAGCGGCGTGCACGCCGCCGGTGGCGCGCATCAACTCCTGGTGCGCACCCAGCTCCGCCGCCGCGCGGGCGATGGCCGGCGGCAGCGTGTGCGCGTCGTGCAGCGCCGCCGCGTCGATGCGAGCCGGCTGCAGATCGAGCAGCTCCAGGCTCTCGACGCCGCACACGCCGCAACCGCTGCGGCCCGCCATCGAGCGGCGCTGCTGCTTGAGCTGCATGAAATCTTCCTGGGCGATGGTGAGGGCGACCTCGAAGCTGCGCGCATGTTCGCGCAGTTCGATGTCGAATACGTCGGCGGCCTTGCCGACCAGGCCTTCGGTGAGCGCGAAACCGAGCGCGAACGCTTCCAGCTCGCGCGGCGTGACCATCATGACGGCATGCGAAATGCCATTGAAGACCAGCGCCACCGGGGCTTCCTCGGCAACGCGGTCGGTGGTGCGGCTGGCGTCCTGCTGCGCCGTGCCGCGACGGCGCAACACAGACCGCTCCTGCAATCCAGTTCGTTCCGTCCCTGTCTCAAACTTCATCACCGCCCCGCAGAATAAGCTCAACAGCTTATTCTACACGGGGCCGGCTGAGCTCAGGCAGCCAGTGGTTCGCCGGCCACGCCGTAGTGGCGGGCGTAGCGGCCGTCCAGGTTGGCCAGCGGCAGCAGCAGGAACAGGTCGGCGCTTTCGAAATCGGGATCCCAGGCCGGTTCGCCGCAAATCCAGGCGCCCGAACGCATATAGCCCTTCAGCAGCGGCGGCACTTGCGGCTTCTGCGCGGCTTCCAGCTTCGAGAACGGGAACGGCAGGTGCGGCGTGACGCGGTATTCGGACGGCGCCAGGTGGGCGCCGGCCAGCGACTGGTAGACGGCCACCGCATTGTGGCCGCCGTCGGCCAGGCTGATGCTGGCGCAGCCGGCCAGGTAGTCGCAGTTCTCGCGGCGCATGTATTCGGCCAGGCCGGACCACAGCAACATGATGACGCTGCCGCCACGGTAGTCGGGATGGATGCAGGCGCGCCCCGCTTCAACCATGCGGCCGCGCAGGTTGTTCAGGCGGCCCAGGTCGAACTCGCCCTCGGAGTAGACGCGGCCCAGCTTGCGGGCGCGCGCCGCGCTCAGCAGGCGGTAGGTGCCCACCACCTTGAGCGTGCTCGAATCACGCACGATCAGGTGATCGCAGTGTTCGTCGAATTCGTCGCTGTCCAGGCCATCCTCGCGGACCAGCGAACTCAATCCCATCGTTTCGATGAACACCTTGTAGCGCAGGCGCTGTACTTCGCGCAGCTCCTCCGGTGTGCTTGCCATACTGAGTACGAGCTTACCGGACGTTGCTCGGACGTCGGCTTGTATGATCGAAGTTTGCATGCTTCATCCTTTCTGTGGGAGACGAAGCAAGCGTAACGGTCGAATACTTCAGGAAAATGACAAGGTGGTGTCAGTTCCGTGACATGGGCCGAAGTGTTGTTTTTTTATTTAGTCCTTCTTTGGACGGCCGGTCTTCAATTGCGGCAGGCCTGCCAACACATTTTGCAGCGTAGCAAGATCGATCTGGCTGATCAGGGCCACGCCGATGCGCAGCAATTCGCTTTTCTTGATTTCAAAGCCGGCCTTCAGGCAGGCTTTCTTGACCTGGCCGAGCACCGCATATTCCTGTTCCGGCATGGTGAAGCTGTCGCGCACCAGCTTTTCCTTGCGGGTTTTGTCCTTGGTGGCGTCCACCGGGGCCGGTTTGGCGGCTGCGGCCTTCGGGGCGGCCTTGGCGGCGGCTTTTGGTGCGGGCTTGGCGGCGGCCTTGGGAGCTGTTTTGGCGGCTGGTTTGGCCGCGGCCTTGGGTGCTGCCTTGGGTGCTACCTTAGGCGCGGCGTTGGCGGCGGCTGGCTTGGCGGCGGCTTTCGGCGCGGCCTTCGCTGCGGCCGGCTTGGCGGCGGCTTTAGGCGCGGCAGGCTTGACTGCGGCCTTGGCCACCGGCTTGGCGGCCGTCTTGGAAACCGGCTTTACGGCCGGCTTTTTCGGCGTTGCAGGTTCTTTTCCATTCAACGCGCCACTGACAGGTTTGTTCATATCAACTCCGTTTTTTAATCAACAATATAAACAATATATATCATTTACGTATTTTTTGCTTGTCCTAACGCAAATGCAGGGCGACGCGGGCAAATAAAATGTCGGGATTGACGGGCTTGCGCAAGAAATCCACAGCGCCCAGGCTCAGCCCCATGGCCTCGTCCTCGGACTGGCTTTTCGCCGTCAGGAACAGCACTGGAATGGCGCTGCTGTGCGCATCGGCCTTGAGGCGGCGGCACGTCTCGAAGCCGTCCATCTCCGGCATCATGATGTCGAGCAGGATCAGGTCCACCGGCGAGGCCGCGACAATTTGCAGCGCCGTCGCGCCGCTGGTGGCGACCTTGGTGTTGTACTTGTCCTTCAGCAGATTGGACAGCAGCGTGATATTGTCCGGCGTGTCGTCGACGATCAATATGGTCGGCCGCTTGGTTTTCTCGTTCATGGTCCCTCCTGTTCTCCAGCTACCGCCGCCAGCAGTTTTCCGGCGGCCTCGAATTCATAATGCGCCATATGGCCGGCCAGGCGGCTCATCGTCACCGGCGGCAGCAGCGCCGCCAGCGCTGCCTGCACGCTGCCGAAATAGTCCACGCTGTCGCCGCTGAAGTCCGCCAGCAGCGCGCGCAGTTCGGCCAGCGCCAGCTGCGGATCGACCTGGCCGGCGTCGGCGCGCGGCGGCAGCGGCGGTATCGCCTTCATCGACACGCCCAGCCAGCGCGACAACACGCTGAACAGCCGCTGCGGATCGACCGGCTTGGTGATGTAGTCCTGCATCCCCTCCTCCATGCAGCGCGCCTCCACGCCGGCCAGCGCGTGCGAGGTCAGTGCGATCACCGGCAGCTCGCTGAAGCGGCTGTCCTGGCGCAGCAGGCGCGTGGCCTCGTGGCCGTTCATCACCGGCATGCCCAGGTCCATCAGCACCAGGTCGTAGGTGCCGGGATCGGCGGCCTGCAGGCGGTCCAGCGCCTCGCGGCCGTTGCCCACCACCTCGACCACGATGCCCTGCAACTCCAGCAGCTCCACCGTCACATCCTGGTTGTCGGGGCTATCCTCGGCCAGCAGCACGCGCGCCGCGCGGCGCGGCGACGCCTGCAGCGTCAGGTCGCCCACCGGCCCGTGGTGCACCGCCGCCTGCACCGCCACCGCCGCCGCGTCGGACAGCGTGAACTGAAGGTCGAAGTGGAAGGTCGAACCGCGATCCGGCTCGCTCTCGACTTCGATGCGCCCGCCCATCAGCCGCACCAGCTGCTGCGAAATCGACAGCCCCAGGCCGGTGCCGCCGTAGTGCCGCGTGGTCGAGCCGTTGGCCTGGCTGAAGGCATGGAACAACCTGGCCTTCTGCTGCTGCGTCATGCCGATGCCGGTGTCGCGCACCGAGAAGCGCAGCGTGGCCTTGCCGTCCACGGCCTCGGCGCCACCGACTTCGCAGCGCAATTCCAGCTCGCCCTCGGCCGTGAACTTGACCGCGTTGTTGGCCAGGTTGACCAGCACCTGCCCCAGCCGCAGCGGATCGCCCACCAGGAAGCGCGACACGTCGGGCGCGGTCGACACCAGGTAGCGCAGGTGCTTGTCGGCGGCGCGCTGCGCGGTCACGCTGGAGACGTGGTCCAGCACCTCCTCCAGCACGAAGGGAATCGCCTCCACCTCCAGCCGCCCCGCCTCGATCTTCGAAAAATCCAGGATGTCGTTGATGATACCCAGCAGCGACAAGGCGGCGCGATGGATCTTGCTGATGTATTCGTGCTGCTTGGGCGTCAACTCGGTGCGCAGCGCCAGGTAGGCCATGCCGATCACGGCGCTCATCGGGGTGCGGATCTCGTGGCTCATATTGGCCAGGAATTCCGACTTGGCGATGTTGGCCGCCTCCGCCGCCACATTGGCGCTGACCAGCTTTTGCTCGCGCTCGCGGCGGTCGCTGATGTCGCGGATGAAGGCGCAGAACTCGTAGCTGTCCTGCCCTTCCGACTTGACCTGGGTGATCGCCAGCTCGATCGGGAACTCCTCGCCGTTGCGGCGCAGCGCCGCCACCTCGATGCGGGCGTCGAGCACGGGGGCGCTGCCGCCGCCGGCAATGTAGCGCTGCATGCCGCGCCGGTGGTCGTAGCGGTAGCGCGCCGGGATGATGGTCTGGTCCAGCGCCAGGCCCAGCGCCTCTTCACGGCTCCAGCCGAAGATGCGCTCGGCCTGCGCGTTCCAGCCGACGATGCGGCCGGCCAGGTCCATGCGCACCACCGCGTCGAGCGCGGTGTCGAGGATGGTTTGCAGCTTGGCCTGGCTGTCGCCCAGCTGCCGCATGGAGCTGGTCAGCTCCGCGGTGCGGGCGGCGATGCGCAGTTCCAGGTCGTTGTTCAACTCGCGCAGTTCCTGCTCGGCGTCGCGCAGCCGGGTCAGCGTGTCGCGGAAGCGCAGCACGGCGCTGGACAGGCGTCCCACCTGGTCCTCGCGGCCGATGCCGGAGAGTTTGATGTCGGTCTCGCCGCGCGTCAGCTTTTCCAGGCCGCCCTGGATGTCGGCGAACGGCCGCGCCGCGCGCCGTCCCACCACGAAGATCGACAGCACGATGCCCAGCGCCAGCAGCAGGTTGGCGGCCACCGTGTTGTAGATCTGGCGCCGCAGGTCCTGGTCGATCTGCTGGCGCGAGAAAGCCAGGTCGATGGAGCCGACCGGATAGCTGCGGCGGACGTCGGTAAAGCTGATGTCGCGGTGCACCTTGATCGCCGCCACCGGCTCGCGCAGCGGCGAGACATAGCTGGCCAGTTCCGCGCCGTTGGGCGCCAGCACCCGCAGCACCAGCACCTCCGGCGTGGCGCCGGAGGCGTCGACCACGCTGGAGACGGCCGCACTGTTGATGTCGAACAGCGGCCGCGCCAGCGCCTGCGACAGCACCGCCGCCAGCCGTTCGGCGCGTTCACGCAGGTTTTGTTCGGCCTCGCTCCTGAGCGTCTGCATCACATACGTGGTGTAGATGGCGGTGGACACGGCCACCGACACGAAGATGCCAAAGCCCAGCCGCAGCAGGATGTTGCGGCGCCAGGCGCGGCGCAGGCGCGCCAGCAGGCCGCCGCTCAACGCCGGCTCCAGCACATGCGCCGGCGCATCAATGACGCACTCCTTCGGCCGCTTCCAGCTTGTGGTAGGCCGCGCTGTTGCGGGCTTCCTCGATGGCTTGCCAGATGCGCTCCGCCAGCTGCGGCCGCGCCGCCACCATGCCGTGCGAGAGGATCAGGAAGTACGGCTTCTCGATGATGGGGATGGGCAGTTCCTCCAGCTGCGGTGCCAGCGGCCCGTGCATCAAGCCGTGGGCGTCGCTGCCGCCGATCGCCGCCGCCGCGATGCGGCCGGCGATCAGCTTGCGCGCCAGTTCGTCGGCGCGCTGGCTGCCCTCGTCCACCTCGACGTTCTGCGCGCGCAGCACGTCGCCCACCGAGTAGCCCAGCTGGAAGCCGATGGCGCCGTCCAGGTTGCGGAAGCTCTTGCCATCCCATTCGACCTTGCTGCCTTTTTTGCGTACCACGACGTAGCTGTCGATGTGCATGCGTTTGCTGGCGTCGATCTGCTGGCCGCCCGGATACTCGCCCAGCTCGCGCCGGTCCGGCTTGTAGCTGACGGCGAAGGCGCCGTCGACGGCGTTGGCTTTGAGCTCGGCCAGGCAGCGCTTCCATGGGATGCTCTGGTAATCGAAGCGGATGTCGAGCCGCTGCTCGACCATCTTGAGCAGCGCGAAATTCAGGCCGCCACCCTGCTCGGTGCGCCACGGCCGCACGTCCTGCTGCTCGAAGCACAGGACGACGCCCTCCTTCTTGCCGGCCGCGCCGGCCGGCGATGCCAGCGACAGCAGCGCCAGCGCCAGGGGCAGCGCAAGCAATGCGCCGGCGCAGCTGCGATAGATGCCGTCGTTCGTCATGGACCTCCCCTGCGATTAGCCGATGGTGCGGATGCTGAAGTCTACTCCAACTTCATCCCACTGCTCCTGCTCCTTCTCGAGCCAGTAGGACAGGGTGGGATGGTCGCCTATCCACTCGCGGCGGATTTCCAGCTCGATGCGGCTCTTCATGCGCAGCTTGATCAGCGTGAAGTCGACATCCATGCGCGAGTGCATGAACAGCACCGCCAGCCGCAGCGCCACCACCGCCTTGACGAAGTCCGGCTCCGCCAGCGCCTCGGCCACCTTGCGCAGGTTGCCCTTGTGGGCGGCGATCAAACGGCCCATGGTCTTCTGCTCGCGCGCGGTGAAGCCCGGCAGGTCGGCGTTCTCGATCATGTAGGCGGCATGCTTGTGGTAGCCGGTGTGCGACACCACCATGCCCATCTCGTGCAGCAGCGCGCTCCAGTACAGGTGGCGGGTGTACTGGTCGCCGGCCGGCTTGGTCTGCATGTACAGCGCCAGCGCGTCGTCGGCCACGCGGTTGGCGCGCCGCTCGTCGCAATGGAACCTGACCAGGCAGGCCTGCACCGACTGTTCGCGGCGGTCACGCTTGGTCGAACGCAGGTGCAGGTCCCACATCACGCCCATGCGCAGGCCGGCCTCGATCGGCTGCACCACCGGGATATCGAGCTCGCGCACCAGTCCTATCAGGATCGCCAGGCCGCCGATGATGGTGCCGGCGCGGTCCGGGCGCAGGCCGGCCATCTCGATCCGGCTGACGTGGCCGAATTCGATGAAGCGCTGCTTGAGCGCGGCGAGCGTGTTGATATTGACTTCGCGGCCGATGCCGTTCTTGACGATGATGTCGGCGATGGTGCGGGCGGTGCCGGAGGAGCCGTAGCACTGCTTCCAGTACTGCGGATGATAAGGCGGCGCGGCGTCCTCGAAATGGCTGCGCGCCGACAGGATGGCCGCCTCGAACGAGGGGCCGTCAACCCGGCCGCCGATGAAGAACGACAGGCTTTGCTTGACCGTGCCGACGCTGAACGATTCGACCCGCTCGATCTCCTGGCCGCGCCCCAGTATCAACTCGGTGGAGCCGCCGCCGATGTCGATCACCAGCCGCCGTTCGCCCGGCAGCGCCAGCGCGTTGGCCACGCCCATGTAGATCAGGCGCCCCTCCTCCTCGCCGGAGATGATCTCGATCGGGTGGCCGATCGCCAGTTCGGCTTCGGGCAGGAAGGCGGCGGAATTGCGCGCCACCCGCATGGCCGACGTGGCCACCACCCGCACGCTATCGAGCTTGTAGGCTGCCAGCACGGCGCGGAAGTTCTTCAGGCAGGCCAGCGCGGCCTGCATGGCGGCGGCGCTCAGGTTGCCCTTGTCGTCCAGCCCCGCGGCCAGGCGGATAGGCTCGCGCACGGATTTCAGGACGCGGATCGCCTCCCCGTCATGCTTGCCGATGTGGAGACGAAAACTGTTGGAACCCAGATCTACTGCTGCGTACATATTTGAAAGCCTCTCTCGGCAAACGGCAACGAAGGCTCGCGGATGAATCAAACTAAACGATTTACATGATTATAATCACGATAAGCGCAGTTTGTTACCGGCTGATGACAGGGATGTGGCAATTCAGGCTTCCAGCGCTCCGGCGCCGGCCTGCGCTTCGGCCACGCGGTTGCGGCCGGCCTGCTTGGCCACTTGCAGCGCCTCGTCGGCGCGCTTGAACAGGCTGACGGTGGTGTCGTCGGCGCGGATGGTGGTCACGCCCAGGCTGGCGGTCATGTTGATGACGGCTTTTTCCGCCTTCACCGGCTGCGCCGCGACGGCGTTGCGGATGCGCTCGGCCACCGTCAGCGCGTCCTCCAGCGAGGTGCGCGGCAGCTGGATGGCGAATTCGGCGCCGCCCAGGCGGCCCATCAGGTCGCTGTCGCGCAGCTGTTTTTTGCAGACGTCGACCATGGCCTTGAGCACCAGGTCGCCCACCGGGTGGCCATAGTTGTCGTTGACGCGCTTGAAATGGTCCAGGTTGAGGATGATCAGCGCGGTCGGCATGCCGGGCCGGCGCGCCAGCGCGATCCACGGCGTCAGCGTCTGGTAGAAGCCGCGCCGGTTCGGCACGTCGGTCAGGGCGTCCACCACTTCCAGCCGCGCCAGCTCGCCTTGTTGCTGCTCGCGGGTCAGCAACAGGTAGCCGAAGGCGTTACACAACATCATCAGGTACAGCGCGGCGATGCCGACGCCCTGGATCAGCGCCGGGCTGACCCAGCCCCAGCCGCCCGGCAGCAGCGCCGTCAGCAGGCCGCGCGCCATCACGGCCAGCGCCAGCAGCAGCGAGGACAGCACCAGGTAGCGCCGCAGCAGGGTGCCGGCGCGCCAGCCCCGGCCCAGCGCGGCGGCGCCGGCAATGAAGAAGAAGCCGACGATCAGCGAGGCGACGGCGATGCGCGTGGCGGCCGGCAGCTCCAGCAGCCAGGCGCCGGCGAACACGCCGATCGCCGCGCCCAGCGCCGGCAGCAGGTAGCGCCGCCAGACGCGGCGCCCGGCCTGCTCCCACAGCGCCGAGGCGTCCAGCGCGTAGCCGGCGAACAGCAGGGCGTTGGCGACCGGGATGGTCAGGAAGTCCGGCAGCGTGCCGCGCAGGAACAGCAGGCCCCAGGCCACGGCCTGGCACTGCTTGGCCATGCCCCAGGTGGCGGCCGCCGCCGGCAGCCCGTCGCGGCGCCGCTCCTGCTCAAAAAAGAACAGCGCCGCGCACAGGCTCAGATTGCCCAGCGCCAGCGCCAGTACCAGGGTTTTTATATCCATGACCTGGGGCGGGTCAGACCTCGTGCTCGACGTTGGTGCTGCCGTCGCCCATCTTGCTGGCCCAGGCTTGGGCGAAATAGGCTTTTTCGTCGTCGGTCGGGGCGTCGTGCCAGAACACGATCAGCGTGCCCTTGTGGTCGTGCATCTGGCTGACTTTTTCGATAAAGGACTGCTTGCCGGCCATGTCGGCCAGCGCCACCACGTAGCCATAGACGCGGGTCAGCCGCTCCAGGCGGTCAGGCTCGGTGAAGCTGTTGGTGGCGGTAAGCGTGGGGTGGTCTAAAAACATCGTCTCTGTCTCCAAGGGGGCCGCCGGACGGGCTGGCCTATGCTATCGCCAATGTACCTACAAATGTTGCTTCTGTAAATGCAATGTGGCTTACTGGCCGGCATGCTACTATAAATTGACCTGGCAGATCCACAATATGACCGTTCCCCCGCCCTCCCACCCGCCGCAAGTGCATACGCGCGGCGACAAGCGCTCGCTGGAATTCCAGCCCGGTATGGTCCAGAGCGAGATGCGCCTGTCGCGGCCCGACGACCTCGTGCTCAGCTACGCGCGCGCGATGATGTGCTTTGTGCTGTTCCAGCCTCAGCCGGAGCACATCGTCATGGTCGGGCTGGGCGGCGGTTCGCTGGCCAAGTTCTGCTACCGCTACCTGCCGCACAGCCGCATCACCGTGCTGGAGCTGCGCGCCGACGTGATCGCCCTGCGCGACCAGTTCGCCATCCCGCGCGACAACGCGCGCTTCCGCATCATCCAGGCCGACGCCACCGCCTACATGGCCGGCCTGAACGGCGCCGCCGACGTGCTGCTGGTGGACGGCTTCGACGCCGACGGCCTGCCGCCGGCGCTGGGCAGCGCCGCCTTCTACGCCGACTGCCGCCGCGCGCTGCGGCCCGGCGGCGTGATGGTGGCCAATATCTTCAGCTACGATCCGCAGTACGGCCCCATGCTGCGGCGCCTGCGCGAGACCTTCCAGGGCCGCATCTGCTGGTTCCGCGGCATCGCCGGCAACAACCGCATCCTGTTCGCGGTCAAGGGCGGCCAGCCGTCGCCGGCGCTGGCCATGCAGCAGAAGGTGGCGCGCAGCCACGGCCTCGGCTTCGCCCTGTTCAACCGCCTGCTGGCGCACTGGATCGTGCTGCGCCTGCGCTGGGGCGCCGGAGCGTGGCTTGCATAAGACAATCGCCATGGGCCGGGCAACCCAAATTACTGTCACAAAAGCACGACTTGTGACAAACTAGTTTCATCCGCCAGCCCGGCTGTCCCCCACAGAAAGCGCCGCATGCCGCCGTTCGTCAAGTCACCGCCGTTCTCGCTGGCCGCGACGCTGACCCTGGTCACCGGGATGGCCGTCACCGGCCTGCTGTTCGTGGCGGTCAGCGCGCTGGAATACAGCAAGATGGAACTCAGTTTCCAGCAGCGCGCCCAAGCGCGGGCGGCCGCCATCCGCGGCGGCCTGGACGACACGCTGGAACTGGTCACCATCCTCAACGACTTGTTCAAGTCGGTGGGGCCGGTCAGCCGCGAGCAGTTCGGCGACTTCACCCGGCCGCTGCTGGCGCGCTATCCCTTCGTGCAGGCGTTCAACTACCATCGCGTGCTGGACGACGACGAGGCGCGCCGCCACGCCGCCGCGCTGCAGCAGCGCTATCCCGGCTACGCGATGTTCGACGGCGGCCGCCTGCCGCTGTCGCCGCGGCCGCAGCATGCGATCGTCGACTACCTGGAGCCGCTGGCCGGCAACGAGGCGGCGTTCGGGCTGGACGTGATGTCGCTGGGGCCGATGTCCAACACCATCAACCAGGCGGTGGCGGCCGGCGCGGTCATGGCCACGCCGCTGCTGCGGCTGGTGCAGGAGCGCGGCAACCAGCAAGGCTTCGTGCTGCTGATGCCGGTCTACCGCCCCGGCGCGCAAACGGCCACGGCGGCGCAACGGCGCGCGGCGTGGATAGGCAATACCGGCGCCGTCATCCGCTCCACCGATCTGATCCACAAGATCCTGTATGCCGCCAACCTGCTGGACGACAATTCGCTGGTGGTGCGGGTCTACGTCGGCGACGACGTCCGGCCGGACAACCTGATCTACAGCCTGGGCCAGCCGGCCGGGCAGACGGCGGCGGCCAAGCCCCTGCAGCGCTGGCTGGCGTTCGATTACCACGACCTCTACACCAGCACCTTCAGCGCGGCCGGCAAGGCCTGGCACGTGCAGGTGGCGCCGCGCTCCCCGCCCTTCCTGGCCAACCACCTCGGTTCGCTGTCGACCCTGACCGGCGGCCTGCTGTTCTCGCTGCTGACAACGGCCTTCGTCAACTCGCTGGCGCGCCGCTCGGTGCGGGTGCAGCGGCTGGTGGACGAGCGCACCCGCGCCCTGCAGCTGAGCAACGAGCGCCTGAACGACGACGTCGCCGCCCGCAAGCGCACCGAGCAGGCGTTGCAGGAAAGCGAGCTGCGCTTCCGCCGCCTGCTGGCGCTGTCGTCCGACTGGTACTGGGAGCAGGACGAGCAATTCCGCTTCACCAGCATCACCGGCGGCTTCTTCGACAAGGGCAAGCAGGACCCCGACGACTTCATCGGCAAGACGCGCTGGGAACACCATCCCGAAATGCTGCAGGCGCGCTGGGGGCAGGACCATATCGCGCTGCTGGAGGCGCACCAGCCCTTCCTCAACTTCGACTACGCGCTGCCCGGCACCGACGGCCAGCAGCACTGGTTCAGCATCAGCGGCGAGCCGCTGTTCGACCAGGACGGCGCGTTCAAGGGCTATCGCGGCACCGGCACCGACATCACCGAGCGCAAGCTCTCCGAGCAGCGCATCCACCACATCGCCCACCACGACGTGCTGACCGGCCTGCCCAACCGCGTGCTGCTGCAGGACCGGCTGACGCAGGCGGCCGCCTTCGCCAACCGCAGCGGCATCCCGCTGTGGGTGATGCTGATCGACCTGGACCGCTTCAAGTTCGTCAACGACAGCCTGGGCCACAAGGCCGGCGACCTGCTGCTCAAGACCGTGGCCCAGCGCCTGCAGGACAGCGTGCGCGAAAGCGACACCGTGGCGCGCCTGTCCGGCGACGAGTTCGTCGCCATCCTCACCGAGTACCCGGACGAGGCGCTGTCGCTGGACGTCACCCAGCGCATCATGCGGGCGGTGGCGCAGCCGGTGCTGCTGGAGGGCAAGGAGTTCTTCGTCACCTGCTCGATCGGCGTGGCGGTCTACGACCCGGACGGCACGCCGGCGCAGCGCCTGATCGAGCACGCGGACATCGCCATGTACCGCGCCAAGAAGCTGGGCCGCAACAACACGCAGTTCTACCAGCCGGCCATGAACGAGGAGGCGCTGGAGCGGGTGCGCATCGAGACGGCGCTGCGCAGCGCGCTCGAGCGCGACGAATTCGTGCTGCACTACCAGCCGCAGGTGGACCTGCGCAGCGGCCGCGTGGTCGGCATGGAGGCGCTGATACGCTGGCGGCATCCCGAGCTGGGCATGGTGGCGCCCGACCGCTTCATCGGCCTGGCCGAAGAGACCGGCCTGATCGTGCCGATCGGCGCCTGGGTGCTGGCCACCGCCTGCGCGCAGGCCAAGGCCTGGCAGGACGCCGGCCATGGGCCACTGCGGATCGCGGTCAACCTGTCGCCGCGCCAGTTCGGCGAGCCGAACCTGCTGGCCTCGATCGCCCAGGTGCTGGAGCAGACCGGCCTGCCGCCGTCCTGCCTGGACATCGAGCTGACCGAGGGCCTGTTCATGCACGACGTGGCGCTGGCGGTGGAGTTGCTGCACAAGCTCAAGGCGCTGGGCCTGGCCTTGTCGATCGACGATTTCGGCACCGGCTATTCAAGCCTGTCCTACCTGCGCAAATTCCCGATCGACGTGCTGAAGATCGACCGCTCCTTCGTCAGCGACATCGGCGCCGACGACCAGGCGGCCATCGTGGTGTCCATCATCGCGCTGGCCCACAACCTCAAGCTGCGCGTGATCGCCGAGGGCGTGGAGAGCGCGGCGCAGCTCGATTACCTGAGGCTGAACGGCTGCGACGAGATCCAGGGTTATTACTTCAGCCAGCCGGTGCCGGTGGCGGCCTTCGAACAGCTGCTGGTCGCGGGCAAGCAGCTGCAAACGGCGACGACCTAGCGGCACGCCGCACCCCTATTCGTTGTGCAGATCGCTTTCCGCCCTTTCCTTTTCGCTCATGCCCAGCCAGCGCCGGTGCAGCATGCGCTCCAGCGGATTTCCCAGGAAAAACAGCAGCAGCACCAGCACCAGGCCGATGCCGGCCACCTGCCAGGCGCCCATGCCGCAGATGATGCCGATGCCCGCCGTCACCCAGATCGACGCCGCGGTGGTCAGGCCCTTGATCTTGGAGGTCTCGTGGTGGAATACGATCACGCCGGCGCCCAGGAAACCGATGCCGGTGATGACGCCTTGTATGGTCCGGCTCAGCGCGTCGTGGCTGAATTCGCCGGAGACCGAGGCGAATTCCATGCTGGCCGTGGTGACCAGCGCCGCGCCCAGGGCCACCAGCCCCATGGTTTTCATGCCGGTGGGCTTGCCGCGCAGGTTGCGCTCGATGCCGATGACGCAGCCGAACAGCAGCGCAATCACCAGCCGGCCGGCCACGCTCCAGTAATCAATCATGCGCGGTCTGCTTGCGGCGCCGCTTCTTGGGGGCCAGCATGGTGCCGGTGCAGCCCGGCGCGCCGCAGTGGCAGGCGAAGGAACGCTTGATGGCCGGCGTGTGGCGGCCGTCGTAGATCAGCGGATAGGAATAGCTCAGCTCTTCGCCGCGCTTGATGTCGTGCAGCGCGTAGATGTAGATGCGGCCCTCGTCCTCGATGGCCTGGCAGTTGGGCTCGCACGAGTGGTTGATGAAGCGCGCCTCGTTGCCCTGGTCGCCGCCGTCAATCACGTTGCCGTTGGCCAGGCTGAAGAAGAAGGTGTGGTTGTGCGGCATATCCTGCGCGGCCGCGCGTTCCAGCGCCTCCGACCACGGGATCTCGCGCCCCGTGTATTCGATCACGCATTCGCTGACCGCGATGTCGCGGCTGGCGAACACGCCCCGGCCATGCACCGGCGAGGTCCGGACGACGTAGGCCAGCTGGTCGGACAATACGGCGGGACTTTCCAGGACGTTTTCGGTGAGCATAAATTCAGTGAGCATTAATACGGATCAGGTTAAGTGGCGTCGCCGCCGGGCGGCTTGAACAGGTCTTCCAGCTCGGCGCGGCTGGTGGGCTTGCGCACCACGCCGCGCCGGCCGGTGAATTCATCCTCGATATTATCGCGATAATAGCTCCACGCGGCGCCCGATGTCGACAGCTTGCGCCACACCTCGTTGCCCACGCCCGAATAATCGATGGCGCTGCCGTCGTCGAACTCCACCCGCAGCATGCGGTCGCGCGCATCGTACCCGATGGCGCGCAGCTTGCCGGCATTGATGCGTTTCATTTCCATACAGCCTCCTCAGGCCTTGCGCGCTCCATGCACCATCTGGCGGGCCTGCTTGCGCAGCAGGGCCTGGTCCCAGCGCTGTTTCTGCTCTTCGGTTTCCGGCGCCAGCGGCGGCACCTCGACCGGCTTGCGGCTTTCGTCCACCGCCACCATCGTAAAGTAGCAGCTATTCGCGTGCCGCACCAGACGCTGTTGAATGTTTTCCGTCACCACGCGGATGCCCACCTCCATCGAGGTGCGGCCGGTGTAGTTGATCGATGCCAGGAAGGTCACCAGCTCGCCCACGTGGATAGGCTGCAGGAACATCACCTGGTCCACCGACAGCGTCACCACATAGCTGCCCGAATAGCGGCTGGCGCAGGCGTAGGCCACGCTGTCCAGGTACTTGAGGATGGTGCCGCCGTGGACGTTGCCGGAGAAATTGGCCATGTCCGGGGTCATCAGCACGGTCATGCTCAGTTCATGGGCGGTCCAGCTCATCGGTTTTTGCATTGCAGACTCCTTAGTTGTTTTCCCCATGCTATCCGCTAAGCTTGTCATTCGCAAATAGTTATCAAAAACAACTAGTGGACTGTAACGATTAAATTGGGAGCGAAGGACGCGCGGGCGGCGCGCAGGGCAAGGCGCAAAGCGCAGCGATAGCTAGCTATCGCGAGCATTTGCAACGCCGCCATGCGCGTCGCCTGCGCGGCAGGCGCTACCGATTTAAACGTTACAGTTCACTAACTTTATCGTATGCTTTGCGCTTCACGACCCAAGGAGCACTCATGAAATGGAAAGTCCTGGCCGCCAGCATCCTGCTTGGCGCGGCCGCCACCGCCCAGGCCGTCACGGCCGACGAGGTGCACACCTTCACCCTGGCCAACGGCATGAAGTTCATCGTGCTGGAATCGCACACCATCCCCAACGCCAATATGTACACGTTCTGGAAGGTCGGCTCGCGCAATGAGGCGCCCGGCATCACCGGCCTGTCGCACTTCTTCGAGCACATGATGTTCAACGGTTCGAAAAACTTCGGCCCGAAGATGTTCGACCGCACCATGGAGGCCCGGGGCGGCTCCAACAACGCCTACACCAGCAACGACCTGACCGTCTACCAGGACTGGTTCCCGGCCTCGTCGCTGGAGACCATCTTCACGCTGGAGAGCGACCGCATCGCCCACCTGACCATCGACCCGAAAATGGTGGCCAGCGAGCGCGGCGTGGTGCTGTCCGAGCGCAGCACCGGCCTGGAGAACTCCAACATCCGCGCGCTGCGCGAAGAGATCAACGGCGTCGCCTTCCAGGCCCATCCGTATTCGTGGCCGGTGATCGGCCACGAATCCGACATCAAGGCCTGGACCCAGGACGACCTGCAACGCTACTTCACCACCTACTACGCGCCCAACAACGCGGTGTCGGTGATCGTCGGCGACGTCAAGACCGACGAGGTCAAGAAGCTCGCCACCAAGTACTTCGGCGGCATCCCCAAGCGCGCGCTGCCGCCGGCCGTGCGCACCGTGGAGCCTGAACAGAAAGGCGAACGGCGCGTGTTCGTCGCCAAGGAATCGGCCACCTCGGCCAACTTGGTGGTGGCCTACAAGGTCCCGGCCGCCAACAGCGCCGACTACTACGCGCTGGAAGTGCTGCAAAGCATACTGGGCGACGGCAAGACCTCGCGCCTGTACAAGACGCTGGTCGAACAGCAGCTGGCCACCCAGGTCAGCGCCAGCAGCATGGACGGCTTCGATCCGGGCCTGCTCTACCTGTCGGCCGTGGCCACCGCCAGGACCGAGCCGGCGCAGCTGGAGAAAGCCCTGCTGGCCGAGGTCGACAACGTGGTCAGGAACGGCGTGACGGCCGACGAGCTGCAAAAGGTCAAGAACCAGAAGCTGCTGAACCTGTACCGCGAACAGGAGACCATCAACGGCAAGGCCCAGCAGCTGGGCAACTACGAGGTGTTCTTCGGCGACTACAAGAAAATGTTCGACGCCCCGGCCGCCTACGAAAAACTGACGACCGCCGATATCCAGGCGGTCGCCGCCAAATACCTGAAAAAATCGCAGCGCACCGTCGGCGTGCTGGCTGCGAAGGAGGATTGATCCGATGACCATCAAAGCAACCGTAATGGCCGCCGCCGTGCTGGCCGCCATCGGCACCGCGCCCACGGCCGGCGCCGCCGCAGCTGATTTCCGCCTGCCGGCGTTCGACACCGTGACCCTGCCCAACGGCCTGACCGTGTACCTGATGGAGCGCCACGAAGTGCCGCTGATCTCGGTGCGCGCCGTGGTCAAGGCCGGCGCCGTCAACGACGCCACGCAGCCCGGCCTGTCCAACCTGACCGGCGACGCCCTGCTGTTGGGCAGCACAGCCCACAACAAGACCGCCATCGACCAGGCCTTCGACTTCCGCGGCGCCCGCCTGGCAGGCGGCGCCGGCACCGAGGCCAGCACCGTGCAGGCCAACTTCGCCCGCGCCGACAGCGCCGCCCTGCTGCCGCTGTTTGCCGAGATCATCCAGCAGCCGAGCTTCGACGAAGCCGAGCTGGCCAAGCTGCGCGACCGCAAGGTCAACGGCCTGAAGCAGGCCAAGGAAGCGCCGCGCAACGTGGTGGGCAACTACTACCGCGCCATGCTGTTCGGCCAGGCGCCGTACGCGATTCCGGCCAGCGGCACGGTCAGCAGCGTGAGCGCGCTCAAGCAGGGCGACGTGCGGGGCTACTACCAGCACTACTACCGCCCGGACAACGCCGCCGTCATCGTGGTCGGCGACTTCCAGACGGCCGAGATGCGCAAGCAGATCGAATCGCTGTTCGGCGCGTGGCAGGCCAGCGGGCCGGCGCTGCCGCAGCAGGACAACGGCAAGGTTCAGGCCGACCAGGCGCGCGTGTGGCTGGTCAACAAGCCGGACGCGATCGAGACCACCTTCCTGATCGGCGGCCTCGGCATCGCCCGCAACGACCCGGACTACGTGCCGCTGCAGGTGCTCAACACCATCGTCGGCGGCCGCTTCACCTCGTGGCTCAACGACGAGCTGCGCGTCAACTCCGGCCTGACCTACGGCGCCCGCAGCGAGTTCGCTCCGCTGTCGCAGACCGGCACCTTCGCCATCTCCAGCTTCACCGCCCTGCCCAAGACCGGGGCGGCGCTGGCGTTGGCGCACAAGACCTACCAGCGCCTGTGGGACAAGGGCATCGACAAGGCCACGCTGGAGTCGGCCAAGGCCTACGTCAAGGGCCAGTTCCCGCCGCGCTACGAGACCAGCGAGCAGCTGGCCGGATTGCTGGGCGATATGTACGCGTACAAGGTGGGCCGCGAGCAGATCGACAACTTCATGAAGGATGTCGACAGCCTGACGCCGGAACGCGCCAAGGCGCTGGTGGACAAGCACTTCCCGCGCAAGAATCTGCAAACGGTGCTGGTGGGGAAAGCCGACGCCATCCGCGAGATCGCCAAGACCTACGGCACGGTGACCGAGCTGCAAATCAGCGCGGACGGCTTCCAGCCCTGACCCGTCATTCCCGCGCCTACCCGTCATTCCCGCGCAGGCGGGAATCCATGCTTCGCGTGATGTGACGCGGCGTATGGGTTCCCGCCTGCGCGGGAACGACTAAGAAAATCAAGCGGGCGTGCCGGTCGGGTCCAGCTGGCGCACCAGCTGTTCGACGTCGCCCACGACGGTGGGGATGGTGTCGATCACCAGCGCCATCTGGTCCCATGCGGCGGCGCTGGCGTCCGCCTTCAGGGCCTGCTCGGCCAGGTGCACCAGGCCCATCAGGCGATCGGCGCCCACCGTGCCGGCCAGGCCTCTCAGCGTGTGCAGCAAGGGCAGCGCGGCCTGGAGATCCTTCTCCGTGCAAGCGGCCTGCAGCTGGGCCGACATCTTGCCCGCCTCCATGGCGAAACTGCGCAGCGCCATCAGATACACCGAATACAGCCCGCCCAGCCGTTTCAACGCGGCGGCGCTGTTGATGCCGGCGTCCGGCAGCGGCGCCGTGCCGGCGGTGTCGCCGGCGGCATCGCCGATGCCTGCGCCCTCCACCGCCAGCGCCCCGCGCCGCGCGTGCCTCAGGATCACCGCGATCAACTGCGCCAGGTCGAAGGGCTTGCCGATGTGGTCGACCATGCCCGCGTCCAGCGCGGCGACGCGGTCGGCCGGCATGGCGTTGGCCGTCATCGCGACAATCGGCGGCGCCTGTGCGCCCAGCCTGCGCTGGATCGCCAGCGTCGCCTCGTAGCCGTCCATCTCCGGCATCTGGATGTCCATCAGGATCAGGTCCGGCAGCGGGCCGGGGCGCGACACGGCGGCGATCGCCATCTGGCCGGAACTGGCCACCTCGACTTGCGCGCCATCGTTGCCCAGCAGCTCGCTGGCCACTTGCTGGTTGGCCGGGTTGTCGTCCACCAGCAGCAAGCGCAAGCCGACCAGCCGCCGCAGCGACGGCAGCGCCACGGCGGCCAGCGGCGCCCGCTTTTCCATGCGCGCATCGGCCACCGCGTCGAACAGCATCGACGCCGTGACCGGCTTGACCACGAAGCCGTCCAGCACCGGCTCCATTTCCATGTGACGCTGCGCCAGCAGTTCGCGGTCGTGCGCGGTCACCATGACGATCAGCGGCAGCTTGCCGTGCGGCGCCAGCTTGCGGATCTCGCAACTGGTCTCCCAGCCGTCGAAGGCCGGCATGCGCCAGTCGATGAACACCACGTCGTAGGCGCGCTGCTGCACCATGCGTCCCGTCACGGCGGCCAGCGCCTCGCGGCCGCCGCCGACCACATCGACCTGCCAGCCGAACGACGCCGCCATCTCGCTGAGCACCATGCGCGCCACCGGATTGTCGTCCACCACCAGGCAGCTCAGCTCCTTCAGCAACGCTGGTTGCGCTGGCGCCGGCGGCGCCTCGGGCACCTCGGCCGGCGCCGGCATCACGCCGCAATCGACGGTGAAGGAAAACACGCTGCCCCGCCCCAGTTCGCTGCTCACGCTCAGCTCGCCACCCATCAGGCGCACCAGGCGCTGGCTGATCGCCAGGCCCAGGCCGGTGCCGCCGAAACGGCGCGCGGTCGAGGCCTCGGCCTGCGAGAAGCCGTCGAAGATGCGCAGGCGCTGCTCCGCCGAGATGCCGATGCCGCTGTCGCGGATGGAGAAGGCGACCGACAGCGTGGTGGCGCTGCGCGCCAGCAATTGCGCCGACAGCACCACCTCGCCCTGCTCGGTGAATTTGATGGCGTTGCCCGCCAGGTTGAGCAGGATCTGCTGCAGGCGCAAGGCGTCGCCCACCACCAGCGCCGGCAGCTGCGGATCGATGCGGAACAGCACTTCGATATTCTTGCTGCCGACGTTGGCCGACAGGATCACCGCCAGGTCGCGCCACAGTTTGTCGAACCGGAACGGGTACGGATCGAGCGCCAGCTTGCCGGCCTCCACCTTGGAAAAATCCAGCACGTCGTTGAGCAGGCCCAGCAGGGCGCTGGCGGCCGCATGGGCCTTGGCCGCGTAATCCTGCTGGCGCTCGTTCATCTCGGTCTGCTGCAGCAATTGCAGCATGCCCAGCACGGCGTTCATCGGCGAACGGATCTCATGGCTCATGTTGGCGACGAATTCGGACTTGGCGCGGCCGGCCTTGATGGCCTCCTCCTTGGCCAGCAGCAGCGCCTCGTGCGCGGCGCGCGTCTCGGTGTGGTCGGTGCTGCTGCCCACCCAGCCCAGCACCTTGCCGTCGCCATCCTTTTGCGGCAGCGCGTGGTTGTCGAAGATGCGCCAGGCGCCGTCGGCGCGGCGCAGCCGGCAATCGCAGCGGAAGGCGTCGCCCGCTGCGCTGGCGCGCCGCCATTCGGCCTGCAAGGCCGGGCGGTCGTCGGGGTGCAGCACCGGCGTCCAGTCGCCCGCCTCGACCATCCGCGCCGACGGCACGCCGCTGAAGCGCTCCCAATGGTGGCTCATGAAGTCCAGGCGCAGCGCCGGCGTCACGGTCCACACCATTTGCGGCAGTCCCTCGGTCAGCGAACGCCAGCGCGATTCCGAGGCCGTCAGCCGGGCCATCGACGCTTGCAGCGCGCGGTCGGCCTCCAGCAGCTGCAGCACCGCCTGGTATTGCTTGCGCATCGAATACCATACGCCCGCCAGCAAGGCCGCCGCGATGGCCGCCAGCATGCCGAGGAACAGCACGGCGTTGCGCACCTCCTTGCGCCACGGCGCCAGGAAATCCTCGCTGGCCAGCCCGACCACCACATAGATAGGATAGTTGCCGACGCGCGCCAGGCTCACCGTGCGCTCGCGCTCGTCGCGCTCGCTGAGAATGGTGTAGGTGTCGCCCTTTTGCTTGCCGTCCAGGATGGCCTGGGTTTGCGGCGAGACCGGGATGGTGCTGCCGATCTTCATGTTGTCGACCAGCGGATGGCGGTGCAGCACGCGGTGGCGGTCGTCCAGCAACACAATGGAGCCGTTGGCGCCGACGTTCAGCGACGAGAACAGTTCGGTCAGCCGCGAGCTGTTCATCAGCGCGTAGGCGGTGCCGCCGAAACTGCCGTCCGGCATGGCCAGCGGATAGACCAGCGGCAGCACCCATTCGCCGGTGATGCGTGATTTAACCGGCACGCCGACGATCAACTCGTGTTCGACCTTGGCGCGCGGGAAGAATTCGCGCGTGGACAGGTTCTGCGGATGGGCCGGATCGACCTGTTCGCCGTAGATCACGCGGCCGGCGGCGTCCGAGCCGCGCACCGCCTGCGCGTTCGGGATGCGTTCGCGCAGCGTGCGCAGGTAGGCGCTGAACTGCTCAGGGTCGAAGTGGCCGGTCGCCTGCATGGCGCGGAACTCCACGCCGGCGCGGCGCATCGCCAGGTCGACCTCTTCGATATGCGAGTGCAGGAAATTTTCCAGCGAGACGGCCAGGTTGTGGGCCGTCTCGGCCGCGTTGGCATAGTAGCGCGCCTGGCTCACCTGCAGCACATGGGCGACGAACAGCGACACCAGCAGCAGCACCGCGGCGACCGCCGCGACGAGCACGCCGAACAGCCTGCGGAATTTCTGCAACGTGTACAGTCTCATGGCGGCGGGCGCTCTGTTCTTGTTTTAATACCTCTACATTAAACCAAAAAAAACGCCCCGGGGAGCGTTTTTGTCTTACAAGCCCTGCCTGGCGATATCGGCCAGCGATTCCCGGCCCTTGTCGCTGATATCGTAGCCGCCTTCGGCGCGCGGCACGATGTGGGACTTCTTGCCGAGGAACTGGGCGACGTCGGCGTCGATGGCGCTGGCCGGATCGGCCTCGATGGCGCGCAGGCCCAGCACGCAACGGCGCAGAAACAAGACTTCCTCGCCCTTGTCGGTGAGGGAAATGCGGCCGTTCTTGGCGATGGTGAACAGCTTGATGCCGGCCAGGCGCTTGGTATTGCGTCCGACGCAGGCGCTGACACGCTCGCCCTTGATGCCGCGCTTCACTTCATCGAGCGCGTTGTATTCGTCTTGTGTTAATTTCTCGTTCTTCATTGCCATTTTATCCATAAGAGACTGCTGCGGCCCTCATGGTACGCGCCCGGCGGAGCGACGGCAAGGCTATGCGCCTCCACGGCGCCTCCGATACGCGATCGGAGGCGGCATGGCCGCTTCAAAACGAGAATAAAGTGCGGTTCAAAACGCTCGTATCGCCAGCCAGATCAGGCCGATGGTGGCAAATGCCGCTACACAAATCAAGGCTTGAACACGCTTCGCACTAAAGGCGACGCTACGACGGCCGAGGTAGATTTTGTTGTGTAAGGAATTGCCCATGATGCTCTCCGTGAGAGGTGAATCGATGACATGACTTAATTATAGAAACACTTTGATTACCCTAATGTGACGGTCAGCACAAAGTTTAAAATATGTATCCATTGAGCAACAACCATCACACTTTCTCACCGCATAACATGCTCAGGTTTTGATCGGTGGTTGCTTGGGTTGGGGCTCTTCGATCGGCGCCTGGTCGGGCAGTGGCATATTGTCGGGCGGCGGATCTTTTTCCGGCTGGGGCGGCGGCATATCGGGTTCGGGCGTGGTGTGGGCGCGGATGTTCATGGACTGTCCTCCTAGAAGTGGAAAAGAAGCTGTTCAAGAGGCAGATTAGGGGAAGCGGCGGATAAACAAGCGGTCGATTGCAGGCCAGCGTGCGCTATCGCACGCTGGCCGTCGCTTCACCGTCGGGGTCAAGTCTGACATTCGGACACGAGCTCTGCCGTAAGCAGCATTACGGCGGAGCTCGTGTCCGAATGTCAGACTTGACCCCGGGGTGCTAACGGGAAAATCTGTGCGGCGATCTGGTCCCAGTTGTCGCGCGGGCCGCTGGCCGGGACTTGCTGCATGCAGAACATGACGTCGGAATCCGGCCTGATCAGCATGCACGCCGTCAGTTGGCGCTGCAGCGCGGACGGACCGATATCGCCTGCCCCACCGTACGATGCAAGCAAGGCCTTGAGGAGCACGGGGCTGCCTTGCGCCATGAAGATCATGGGCGTCAACAACTCGAAGCGGTCGCTGTTGCCGACTATCGCATCGCCGAAATCAAGCAGGCCGCTCAGCTTCCAGCGGCCACCTTCCAGCTTCGCCATCAGGTTCCATGGATGGACGTCCATGTGAATGAAGCGCGGCGCCCCCGGTGGCGCAAAGTCCTTCGCCGCTGCGAGGTACGGCAGGACCTGGTCCAGCAAGCCCTTGGGCATCATCCGGCGCTGATGCCGCGCGATGCATCCGTTCACCAGAGCCCGTAAGTACGAGGGCCAATCCACCTTGATCGCGATATCCGCGTCGAAGGTCACGGCGCGCAGTTCGCGCAGGACTTGGCCGGTCTGTTTCATGATCGCGCATTTCTGCTCGATCTCCAGCGTCGGCCACAGGTCCGCCAGCAGAACGCCGTCCAGGCGGGTCAAGACCACGAATACCCAATCGTCGATTTCCCCGCTGCCGATCATTCGAGGCGTTTGCAAGGACAGCTTGCCGTCCAGTAGCGGCGCAACCAGCGCCTCCTTATCGCCCTGCCGGCGCCAGTTGGGCGGCACCAGCTTGACGATCACATCGTCGCCCAGTCCGAACAAGGCATTGGATCCTTGCGGGATTTTCTGCCATGGGCCGTCCGCCAAGCCCAACTCCTGTCGCAGATGCTCGAGTGCCGGCAGCCAGGAGGTCAACGGGGCGTTTTCGATGAAGTCACGGCACGCGGCATTATCGACGCCTCGCGGCAGGCGATTGAGGAAGGCTGTCATTTGATGCGGAAGATCACGTCCACGGTCTGGGTCCATTGCAGCGACTGGATCGACAGGAAGTCTTTCTCCGCCGACGAGGCATTGGTGCCGCGGCGATTGTTGTTGTAGAAGTCCACCGGCAGCAGGCCGACGGCATTGGTCAGGTTGCGCAGCTGGCCGGACGAGATGGCCGTGACGGCGCCCACCTTCTTGCCGAAGCCGGCCGCCATGCCCTCGGCGCGGCGCTGCGCGTCCTTGATCGCGACGGCGGTCAGCTCCTGCTCGGTCTGGAGGCGGTCGCTCTTGCCGAAGCTGGTGCTCATGTGGTCGATATTCGGTTTGCCCAGCAGACCCTGCATGATGGCGCGCCACGTGCCCAGGTTGCGCACGACGATGTGCACCGAGCTGCGGATTTCATATTCCGGTGCCGCGTTCGGATCGGGGTTGGCGGACTTGCGCATTTCCTTGCGCATGTCGCGGAAGTTGATTTCGGTGCCGCCATCCTTGCCTGCATCGCCGCCCTGCCCGGCCAACAAGGCCTGCACTTCCGCCACGCGCGCCTGCACCACGGCCACGGCGGCGTTGGTGTCGGCGTCGAAGGCGCTGATGTCGAAATCGATCTCGCCCATGTCCGGCATGACCGACATGAAGCCTTCGCCGCCGACGTGGATGAAGGGATAATCCGGCAGGTTGGAAGCCTGCGCGGCAATCGGCAACAAGGCAACGGCAAGAGCGAGTTTCTTCAACATCGAATCATCCTTCAAAAGTGAAAGTCGGAGTATCCAATACTTTTTACTATCTGACAACTTGCAAAAAGTGGGGGCGCACCCATTTGCCACTCCAACAACAATCACTCAGGGGAAGACCATGCTGGCTCCAAGACGCCCACGGTCGGTACATGACAACCGCCCGGTCGCGGTGCAGGTGGTCAAGCAGGAGAAGTCGGGCGCAGTCGACAAGCATGTGCTGATCGTCGAGACGCCCAAGCCCAAGCCCGCGCCGCCGAAAGCCAAGTAGCTTACTTGCCCTTGTTGATCTCGGCGACCAACAGGAAGGCTTCGTGGTGAATGGCCTGCTCGGCGGCCTTGAATTCCTGATTGGCTTTGACGAAGGCCGGCTTCTTCAGTTCGGCCTTTTCCTTGGCGCTCGGTGTCGGATCGGAGACATACAGGGCCGCAGGGCCGTTGTAGGTCTGGGTCAGCACTTTCTGGCCGTAGCTGGATTGGTAGTAGCGGGTCATCTCGACCGCCGTCTCGGTGCTGAGCAGGCGCGCCACCGGCAGCGCCATGCGGCTGTAGATGGTTTCGGCGGGCAGCTTGTCAAGCTTGGCCATCACCTGCTCGCGCTGGGCCGGGCTGGGGTACTTGCTCATGCCGGCGGTGGTGCGCAGCATTTTCTCGGCCTGCATGGATGCCATCAGGTCGTGCGCGGCCTTGATCTGGGCGGCGTCCGGCGCGGCGGCGGAGGTTGCGGCGTGCGCCCACGTGGCGCTCATCAGCAAACTGGCCGCGGCCAGCATTTTTATGGCTTTCATATCTGCTCCTCGGATGTAGTTATTGGAACGCATCATATTGGTAAAGACCCGAACATGGCCACATGATTGATGCGTAGAATGTCGGCTCACACAGTCAACGAGGTCCACACCATGCAGCACACCCCACTGAACGACGACGAATACGATGCGCTGGACGCGATGCAGGACGTGTCCTGGCTGGAGGGCTTCCTGACCGCCGTCGTTATCGGCCCGAGCGCACAGGCGCCGGAAAGCTGGTTGCCTGCCGCCTTGAAGACGCCTGCCGCCGAACCGCTGGCGCTGCGCCACTACCACTACATGCGGACCTGGATGAGCAAGGACCCGGGCAGCTTCGAGCCCATCTACGAATGCGGCGGCAACTGGGGACCGGAACAATGGTGCGAAGGATTCGTGGCAGGCATGCAGGTCGATGCGGCCGCCTGGACGCCGCTGCAGGCGGTCCATCCGGAATGGCTGGCGCCGTTCCAGCGCGAGGGCGACGCTTGGACCGACGCGGTAACGTCGTCGGTCATCCAGATCAACGCCTACTGGCATCCGCCGAAAGGCCCGAAAGTCGGCCGCAACGATCCCTGCCCCTGCGGCAGCGGCAAGAAGTACAAGAAGTGCTGCGCTGACGCCTAGCCTATCGTATCGGTCTGCTGGGAGGCGATGAGGACGGCGCCGCAGGACGTCTTCATCCCTTCGACAGCGGTGCTGACGCCCATGATGGTATGCGTGACCGCGCCTTCGACGATGGTCTGCGTGCCACGGCATTTGGGGCAGCTGACCTTGTGCCCGACGCCGGCCACCGGCTTGCCCATCACGATCACGTCCTGATGGCCTTCCAGCACGGTGCCGTGGTGCGACGTCTTGTCCCCCAGCCTGATGATCGCTTTCCCGCCCATATAGCCTCGCATTAATTCAATGCGGCGATCATAGCATTGCCATTTTCTCTACGTCGCACGACAGCGTCGCACGACAGCTGAGCTGCCAAGGGAAAAATAACTCCACGCATTGGTGATTTTGAAAATTGCGGCACACACGACGAACGCGCAAAATGCAGAACCGCGATATCGCTCGACCAGGAATCCCCTTGAAAAAAATACTCAACCTCGTTTTCGCCTGCCTGGTCTTGCCCGGTTCGGCCGCCGCTTTGGCAGAAGCTCAAAATCCCGTCATTTTTGCTGACGTGCCTGACATGGCCATGATCAGGGTTGGTGGAAATTATTATATGAGCAGTACGACCATGCATATGAATCCCGGTCTGCCCATCATGAAATCCACCGATCTTATCAATTGGAAAATCATTAATTATGCCTACGATACTTTGGCCGACACGCCGGAGTTGAATTTGGCCGATGGAAAAAACACCTACGGCAAGGGTACTTGGGCCAGCAGCCTGCGCTTCCACAAAGGCATGTATTACGTCAGCACTTTTTCGCAAACCACAGGCGAAACCTATATTTTTAAAACGAAGGATATAGAAAAAGGAAATTGGGAAAGAATTTCTTTCAAACCTGCGTATCATGACTCTTCCCTGTTTTTTGACGATGACGGCAAAACCTACTTGATTCACAACGCGCATACGCTCAAGATTGTCGAATTGAATGATGACCTGACAGGGGTTAAAGAAGGCGTTCCGGAGAAAGTCCTTATCCAAAATGCCGACGCGCCAGCGGGCGAAAAAATGGGCCTTGTAGCTGAAGGATCCCAATTATTCAAAATAAAAGGCAAGTACTATTTATTTAACATCTGCGCGCCAGAGGGTAAGGGCCGGACCGTAGTGATACATCGGGCCGATAGTATCAACGGTCCGTGGGAAGGAAAAGTTGCCCTGCAAGATAGAGGCATTGCTCAAGGCGGATTGATAGACACGCCCGACGGACGCTGGTTCTCTTATCTGTTCCGCGACTTCGGTTCTGTCGGCCGGATTCCGTACCTGGTGCCCGTCAAGTGGGAAGACGGTTGGCCTGTATTGGGAGAAAACGGGAAGGCTCCGGATAAGCTGGACCTGCCAGCCAGCACAGGTTTGATTCCGAATTTGGTTGCTTCTGACGAATTCAATCGGGAGAAAGGGCAAGCAGCATTGCCATTGGTTTGGCAATGGAACCATAATCCGGACAACAAGCTTTGGTCTGTGCAGGAGAGAAAGGGATATCTCCGGCTTAAAACAGCCAGGCTCGACACCTCGTTTGTACAGGCCAGAAATACACTTACGCAACGTACCATTGGCCCGACGAGCACCGGCTCCACTTTGTTGGACGTTTCCAAAATGAAGGAAGGCGATTTCGCAGGCTTAAGCGCCTTTCAAAAAAACTACGGACAGGTTGGCGTCAGGGTCGAAAACGGCAAAAAATGGATAGTAATGGTCAATGCCGGCTCAGATAAGCCTGTAGAGGTACAGCAAGTTCCTCTGACAAGCAACCACGTCTATTTGAAGATCGATTGTGATTTTACCGATACAAAAGACGAAGCCACCTTCGCGTACAGCCTGGATGGGAAATCGTGGAGTCCTATTGGCAACAAATTGAAAATGAGCTACGCCATCCCACACTTTATGGGCTACCGTTTTGGCTTATTTAATTATGCGACCAAAAATACCGGCGGATATGTAGATTTCGATTGGTTCAGGATTAAATACTAAGATAAATGATAGAGGGGCCAATAGGCTAATGCCGTTCAGTTAAGACTGAGCGGCATTTTTATTTTGTGGTTATAAACATTGCAAAACGCTGCTAACCTGCGGCGCGATGCCAGACGACGCCCGTCATTTCCTCGCCGATGGTTTAGAGTCCCCCGATTGGCGGCGGCTAGGGCAACACCTACCCTACGATTGGATCGAAGAAGCGGTTGAATCGCCCCGGGTTTGAAGGAGGCTCCAACATTTGAGAGAATGGAGCCGCCATCAAGAAATCAGTCCGATATTCCCCCGAAGTGATGGAACGCGCCGTGCGCATGGTCCAAGAGGCCGGCAGCGAGTACGCGTCGCAGTGGGCGGCCATCACGTCCATCGCAGCCAAGATAGGCTGTACATCCGAAACTCTGGGTCGCTGGCTTGTACAAGGCGGAGCTGATACATCGCCGCGCTCCCGTGAAGGCAACAGCTGGCGACGTGCTCTGTTGCGATCCGCCTTATGCCGACAGTGACGAGAAAAAAATTGTTTTATAGGGTATACCTCCGGCCGCTTCTCAACAGCTGACCATGTTGCCCGCGTTGCACTTGCTTGGGAGGCACGGGCTCGGGGCGCGACCGTCATCATCTCGAATCACGACACGCCAAAGACCAGGAAGCTGCATTACAAACGCAGCGCCTCTGCCAGCAATACGCTGATTTCCACGCCACAAAATTCATTTTGCACAGTCCTGGAAAGCCAGCATGCGTGCAGTTAGAAATTATTTTGTACAGACCGGCTGACCGGCTATCCCGGCGTGCGCACCAGCTTCTGATTGATGGCGCAGCCACAATCACGGTGAAGCGCTGGCCAGCCAGCATGGGCAGGTAGATGCGGCCGCTGGCACCCGTTTGTCCAAGGTCTGGAACGGATGCGGTCGGACAATCACTCTAGTCTTCTACGGCGCAATAGCGGCGAATGAAGGCGGCGTGGCTGGGCATGGCCTGCGCTGCGCGCGCCATTGCCTGGTGTTGCCGCTCCAGCATGTGGGCGCTGCCTGCGCCGCGGAGGTCGAGCAGTGGATCGTGCCGTTCCGGGTGGTTATGCTGGCCAATGTGCACCGCGAGCCACGAGGCATTGCCGAACAATTCCTGGCCATCCGAAATTAGGCGGCCATAGCGACGAAAATGATCGATCTTGTAGCGCAGCGTGTCCGGTATCGGCATGGCGGCACAATAGCGCCACAGCGGCGAGTCGTCGCGCGAGGTCAACTTGTAGTGGAGGATCAGGAAATCGCGTATGCGCTCCGATTCATTTGCCGCGATGCGGTTGAATTCCTCTGTCACCAGTGGATCGAAGTCGCGGTCCGGGAACAACGCAAGCAATCGGGATATACCTGACTGGACCATATGTAAGCTGGTCGATTCCAGTGGTTCCATAAAACCGCTCGCTAGGCCAAGGGCCACCACATTCTTGTTCCAGCATTGCTTGCGGCGTCCAGTGGTGAAGCGCAGTGGGCGCGGTTCGGTCAGCGCCTTACCGTCCAGGTTGCTGAGCAGGGTGGTGGCCGCTTGATCATCGCCGAGAAATGCGCTGCCGTATACGTAGCCGTTGCCGGTGCGGTGTTGCAGCGGGATGCGCCATTGCCAGCCGGCGCTGCGCGCGGTCGAGCGCGTGTATGGCTCCAGTTCGGCAGTGGCTGCGCTGGGCACCGCCATGGCCCGGTCGCAGGGTAGCCACTGGCTCCAGTCCTCGTAACCGGTGTGCAAGGTCTCTTCAATCAACAGGCCGCGGAAGCCCGAACAATCGATGAACAGGTCGCCTTCGATCTCGCGTCCGTCGGACAGGCAGACCGTGCTGATGAAACCATCCTCGGGGCGGAGCACCGCGTGGCTGATCTTGCCCTCGGTGCGGATCACGCCGCGTTGTTCCGATATTTCCCGAAGCAAGCGGGCGTATAGCGTGGCGTCGAAATGATAAGCATAGTCGAACGAGGATTGCAGAGAACGCGGGTCGCGCGACGGCTTGTCAAAACGGCCCCGGCTGGCGGCCGCCCACGCCATCGAGTACTGATCCAGCGGCAAGGCGCCGGCCTGGCCGCGCTGGCGTAACCAATGCTGATGCAGTGGCGCCAGGTCGAACTGGATGCCGTGGGGGCCGAAGGGATGGAAATAGCGCTGACCGGATTGCGCCCAGTCGAGAAATTGGATGCCCAGTTTGAAAGTGCCCTGGGTCCGCCTCAGGAATTGCACTTCATCTATGCCCACCATCTGGTTGAATATTTTGATCGGCGGGATGGTCGCTTCACCTACCCCGACGGTGCCGATCTCGTCAGATTCAACCAATGTGATGCTGCAGCCCTTGCCCACAGCGGCAGAAAGGGCGGCTGCGGCCATCCAGCCGGCAGAGCCGCCGCCGACGATGACGATGCGGCGCAGCCTGCGGTCTTGTGTATGCATGGATGCTTCCTCTGTCTGGTACTGAGAATTAGACTATCAAGCTTGCGTTAGGTCCCTTTTCAACGCCGGTTGCGCGCAATGTCATACCGCGCTCAACCGGCGCTTTACCCATTAGAAGTTGTAGCGAAGCGATGCGCTGATGGTGCGGCCAGTTTCCCCGCCGCCGGCGAACACCGTGGTCGAACCGTTCACGAAGCCGCCACCGCTGGTCGGGTAGATCTTGTTTGCCAGGTTATTGGCATTCAGGGAGGCGACGATGTTGTTGCCGAAGTCGTAGTTGAGAAACGCATTGACGATGTAGTGGCCGTTGATCTTCACGACGTTGTTGTTGTCAGCAAACACTTCGCTCTGGCCACGCACCGTCATACCGACCACCGCAGGTCCCATCTGATAGCGCGGCGAAATGGTGTAACGCACTTTGGGCGTGCCCCCCGAAGTCTTGCCGACCTGCGAAGGATCGCCCTGGTTGGACGTCATCGTCTCGTCCGAGTACACCAGGTTGGCGACCAGCGCCAGATTGCCGATCGAACCGCCCGATTCCAGTTCCACGCCGCTCGCCTTGTAGCCGAGGACATTGAGCTTGGGTCCCTGATAACCCGGCTTGGCCGGATCGTCCTGACGCCCCTGGTCAAAGTCGAACTCGTTCGTGGTCGAGTGGAAGAAGGTCGCGGCGAGGCCGTAATTACCCCAGTCGGCACGGCCGCGGTACTTCATGCCCAGTTCGCTCTGCTTGACCGCCGCCAGCGCAGAAGACTGGCCACCGGCGGTCAGCTTGCCGGTTACGGCGTCGATGTTCGACGAGAACAAGAAACGATCGGCGATTGCGCGATAACCCTTGCTGTTACGCACGAACATGCTCAAGTCCTTATTGATGCGGTAGTTCACACCGAGCGAGTAGTTGTTGTAGTGAATCGTGTAATCGACCAGGCCGCGCGGCACGTTGGGATCGATCAGGTAGACGTTCTTCTCGGCGCCGGTGATGATGCCGTCGCCATTGACATCCTTGGCGCCCGCAGTGCCGGCAACGTAGCTGCCGTTGGCGGAGAACGACTCGTGACGGAGTCCGGCGTCCAGATCGAAATCGCCGACCGACGCGTTCAAACCGAGGTACGGCGCGTTGGTGGTGAACTTGGCGTCGACGTCGCGCGCGCAGCAACCGCCCCACTCGTTGTTGTAACCAGTCAGGCCGGCGGTGGTCAAGGCGATGCCGGCGGCGTCGTAGACATCGAGCACCGCGCCGTTCTGGCCGGCTTCCGTCACGCGATCATTGATCGACCAGCGCTGAACCACGTTTTGCGTCGAATGGTACAAGCCGGTGTGCACCTCCACCGAACCGAACGACGTTTTGAACAGTTTCGACAGCGACAGGTCGTTGACCAGGTTGCCCATGTCGGAGCTGGTGGTGTGGATCGCTGCGCTCTGCGACACCAGGCCGGCCTTCAGATTGGCCTCGGTGACGACCTGGCCGACGTTCGGTCCGTTGTAGTACTTGGCATACGTGGCGCCGGAGCCGAAATTGCTGAGCATGCTCGACAGGGTCGACAGATTCCAGAATTGTACCTGGAAGGCATTCGCGTTCTGCGATACGCGGAACTTGTTGTCAACCGTAAAGCCGTTTTCCAGGACGTTATGGAATTCGAAGCCGAGCGACTTGGAATTGACCGTGATGCCGTCCACGAGCGAGGACGTATATAGCTGGTGGGTCAGCGGATCGATGCCAGACATCGTGCTGTTGTAGATCGAGTACTGCGAATCGCGGGCGCCGTCAAATCCAGGGGGCAGCGAGAAGCTGCCGATATTGTTGCCGTTCTGTCTGGCACTCAGGAAGCCCTGCGAGGTTGGTGCATGCTCGTTGAGCAGCTTGACGTTGAGCCGGATATAGCCCTTGCCGCCGTTAAACTCTTTGGTGATATTGCCCTTGAACTGATAGCCCTGCAGCGCATTCGGGGTGGTGTGACGGGCGCCTTCGCCTTCGCGATAGTAGCCGCCAATGTGGTAGTACAGGTCTGGCGCCAGATGCGCGCCGAAGTCGCCGTCAAAGCGCGTCTCGACATAGTTCATACCGTGCGACAGGCCGATCGAGCCACCGTCTTCCTTGCCAGTCTTGCTGAGGTAATTGATGACCGCGCCAGGAGCGTGCGAGGCGAACACCGACGAGGAACCGCCGCGCAGCGTCTGGATCGAGTCGACGTTGTTGTCGAAGCGGATCCAGTAATCGTTGTTGCCAAAGTTCATGTCACCGAATTGCACGGTCGGCAGACCGTCTTCCTGCAGCTGCACATACTTGGAACCGCCCGATGAAATCGGCAGACCACGGACCGAAATGTTCGCGTTACCGCCGGGACCGACGCCAGCCTCGGTCTGAATGCCGGGAATCAGCAATAGCACTTCCGACTCGGAGCGGGCGCCGAAGTCCTTGATCTGTTCTTGTCCGATGTCGGTGACCGACAGGGAACTGCGCATTTTCGACGCCGCTTGCGAGGTGCCGGTTACCACCACGCGGTCCATGCCGAGCGCGTCGGAAGTCTTGTCATCGACCGCGACCTTGGCCGCGGCCGCATTGTCCTGCGCCCAGGCCGGCGACATCAGCGCGCCGGCGATCGCCAGCGAGAGGGCCGATACCGGCCCCAGCGCGGCGCGATTGAATGCGGATTGTTTCATGTTCATCTCCATTAGTTCTTATAGCTGCGATTGACAAAAAAAAGACCAGGCGAAACGTACTACGGTGTTGCAACTTCATTTAATTCAAGCGCTCACTGCTCTTGCGCCGCCGGCACTGCGCGCCAGCACTCCTCCTCGCCGATTTGATAGCGGCCGAAAGGGTCGCCGGCCAGGCCGCCGAAGAAGCAGCTGCGCCGCCTGAGCCGCGCCAGCCCGACCGCCACGTTGAACGGCGAACCGCCGGCATGCGCGGCCACCGTCAAGCGCTCGCCGGCATCGACGAACATGTCGACCAATGCTTCACCACAGACGACGATCATGGCCGCGCCTCCTGCTCGCCGGCGGCGGCGATACGCGTGCCGGCCGCGTCGAACAGATGCAGGCGGCCGGGCCGCACGGCCAGCCGCACGGCGCTGCCTTCCGGCGGCGGCTCCTCCTTGACGCTGGCGACCAGCGCTTGCGCCAGTCCCGGCACGGACAGATGCAGTAGCGATTCGGCGCCGAGGCGCTCGACCAGTTGCAATGTCGCGCGCAAAGGACCGTCGGCCGCCAGCAGCAAGTGTTCAGACCGCACGCCGGCCGTCACGGCGCCGTGGCCGGCCGCGCCGTCGGCCGCGCGCCAGGGCAGCGTGGCGTCGCCCACCGCCACCCGGTCCGCTTGGTCGTGCCGGGCCGCGAACAGATTCATTTTCGGGCTGCCGATAAAGCCGGCCACAAACAGGTTGGCCGGGCGCTCGTACAAGCGCATCGGCGCGCCGATCTGCTGGACACCGTCCGGCCCCAGCACCACGATGCGGTCAGCCAGCGTCATCGCCTCGACCTGATCGTGGGTGACGTAGACCATGGTGGCACCCAGCCGCCGGTGCAGCCGGGCGATCTCGACGCGCATGTCGGCGCGCAGCGCGGCGTCCAGATTGGACAAGGGTTCGTCGAACAGGAAGGCGCGCGGCGCGCGCACGATGGCGCGACCGATCGCCACCCGCTGGCGCTGTCCGCCCGAGAGTTGCGGCGGGCGGCGCTCCAGAAGATGGTCGATCTGCAGCAGCTGGGCCGCATCGCGCACCCGACGATCGAGCTCCGCTCGCGGCGTGCGGTTCAGGCGCAAGCCGAAGGCGATGTTTTCAAACACGCTCATGTGGCCGTACAGCGCATAGTTTTGAAATACCATCGACAGGCCGCGCTTGACCGGCGCCAGCTCGTTGACGCGCACGCCATCAATGCGGATCTCGCCGCCGCTGACGTCTTCCAGGCCGGCGATCATGCGCAGCAAGGTGGACTTTCCGCAACCGGAAGGACCGACCAGCGCCACGAACTCGCCATCCCCGATCTCCAGGCTGACGTTATTCAGCAATTGCCGGGCCAGCCGGCCGGGGTAGGTCTTGGCCACCCCTTGCAATATGATTTCTGCCATTGTTGTCTCCGCTGTTATTGTCAGTGCGTCACGGCCGGCCGCCCTACCTGCGGCGCCTGGAAGCGATCCTCCGGATCGCCGATCACCGCGACACGCTGCACGCCGCCATGCCCGGCCGGAGCCGCCCTAAGCAGGAAAAAAATAAAATGTCTCACGTTGTCATTTCTTGGCAAAAAAATCGGCGACGCGGTATTCGCCATCGGTCCGCCGCAACGGCATCGGATCACAGATGAATCCGCCGAACTGGCCGTCGGCGGCATTGTCGACAAACGCCATCAGGCTGTCCTGCCCGGTCAACGGGTCGGGCAGGATTTTGCCGGCGTAGCGGCGGCATGGCGCGTCGCCGTCCAGGAAGCCCGGCGCCGGCGCCCACGGCCCGAGCGGATCGGATGCCATCAGGTAATGCGTGCCGGATACGCCGCCCGTTTGCTGTTCGCGCATATGCGGCATCCAGTGTTCACGGACGTTGCAGAAGGTGCAGTACCAGCGGCCGTCGCGCTCGAACACCTGCGGCACCTCGAGCTGGCCGTAATGTCCGCCCTGGTAAACGGGCGCGGTCGCCTCCCAATGCACCAGGTCGGCCGACACCGCATGCCCGATCACGCCGCGCCCATAGACCGGGCCGTCCGGCCGCCGCGCGGTGAAGAACATGTGGTACATGCCGTCGATCTTCTCGGCCAATACATACGGGTCGCGCAGTGCGCGGTCGTGCCATTGCGGATCGGCCGCGTCGTGCTCCTCGTAGTGGCGGGTATCCAGATCCAGCGCCAGGCCGCTGCCGACGCGCTGCCATGGGCCACCGATATGTGCGGAGACGGCGTGGCCGATGCGCTGGCGCAGGCCCTGCTCGGCACGGCAGGTGCCGGTGTAGAACAGGTGGTAGCGGCCTTCGGCGTGGATGACCGAACCGGTCCAGGTGGTGAAATCGTCCCACGCCGGCTCCGCCGCCGGGCCGAATACGGTGCCGGCGTAACGCCAGTCGCGCAGATCACCGGACACGGCATGGCCGATCGACACATTCCAGTGGCGCAGATTGGGATCGCCGATGGCCTTGTCGGCCTGCAGGAAGAACAGATGCTGCTCACCTTGCTCGGCGTAATGCCAGAAATCCCAGATATATTTGTCGTCCAACTTTAATGCCATCGTCTATGCTCCTGGTGGTAAATGGTTTAACCCTTGATGCCCGAGCCCAGCACCGACGCCACGAAACGACGCTGGCAGGCCATGAACACGGCCAGCACCGGCAGCGTGATGATCGAGGCGTAAGCCATGATCTGTCCCCAGGAGTTGGTGCGGCCAAAGAACTGCTGTATGCCCGGCTGCACCGGCCTCAGCGCGGCGCCCTGGATGACCATCGACGGCCACAGGTACTGGTTCCAGGCGCCGAGAAACAGCACGATGGCGGCGGTGGCGATCACGGGACCGCTGTTGGGCATGATGATGCGCCAGTAGATGGTCCACGGACCGGCGCCGTCCATCTTGGCCGCCTCGTCCAGCTCCGCGGGGATGTCGCGGAAAAACTGATAGAACAGGAAGACGCAGAACGCGTTGGCCAGGAAGGGCACGATCTGCACCTGCAGGCTGTTGAACCAGCCGTGGTGCAGCAGCAGCGCACCATGCGCGTAGCCCGGCCATGGCAGGCGCGCCACCACGGACAGCAAGGGAATGGCGATCACCTCGAACGGCACCACCAGCATCGCCAGCACCAGCGTCAGCACAGCCTGGCGTCCTTTCCAGCGCAGCCGCGCCAGCGCGAAGGCCAGCATGCTGTTGACCAGAATGCCGCCGGCGACCGTCAGCGCGGCGACGACCGTCGAGTTGAGCATGAAGGTGGGCAGCTCGCTTTTCTCGAACACGGCGCGATAGTTGACAAGCGACCAGTCCGGCGCGGGCAGCAAGGCGGTCCAGCTACTCAAGTCCCTGAAGATCGCGGTGTCGCTCTTGAACGACGCAGCAAACATGAACAGCAGCGGCAAGGCGAACAGCAGGCCGATGGCGCTCATCACCATGCCCATGCCCAGCGCGCGCAGCCGGCGCGCGATCAGCGGCCTCATGCGGCCGCCTCTTGGGACGACCACTTGCGCTGCAACAATGTGGCAGCCAGTACCAGCACAAAGAAGACCAGCGCCACGGTCGAACCATAGCCGACGTCCTGCTCGCGGAAGCCGGTGCGCACCGCGTGGTAGATCACGGTGCTGGTCGAGTCCAGCGGGCCGCCGGCCGTCATCACGTCGACCTGAGTGAACAGGCCGAAGGCCATGATGGTCGTCGACAGCAACACGAAAATCAAGGTGTTGCGCAAGCCCGGCAGCGTGACGTAAACAAAGCGCTGCCAGGCGTTGGCGCCCATCAACGTCGCGGCCTCGTACAGTTCGGGATTGATCGACTGCAGGCCGGCCAGAATGATCAGCATCTGGAAGCCGGCGCCCTGCCAGGCCGACATCACGGCGATGGCGGGCAGCGCGTAGGCCGGGTCGCCCAGCCAGTCGGGACCGGCGTTGCCGTCGCCGGTCACGGCGCGCAGAAGCTCATTGATCATGCCTCGATCGGTGTTCAGCAGAAAGGACCAGACGATGGAGACGATCACCATCGAGGTCACGACGGGCGAAAAATATACGGTGCGGAAAAAGCCGCGTCCACGCACTTTTTGGTTGACCAGTAGGGCCAGACCGAGCGCCATGGCGCATTGCAGCGGCATCGCCATCGCCGCGAACCGGAAGGTGTTCGCCAGCGAGCGGTAGAACAGCGGGTCGGTGGCCGCCAGCACCACGCGCGTACGGCCGAATTGCAGGCGGAACGCTTCGCGATAGCCGTCCAGGCGCGGCTGGGCGGCGCGCACGGCGCGCCAGCCGGGGTAGCGCGGCGCACCGTCGGCGGCGACAGGTTCGACGACGACCACTTGCAGCGACAGCAGGCGGCGGAAATTATCGAGGCCGACGAACTCGGTTGGCTGCGGCGACACCAGGCGGTGATTGCTCAAGGTTGCGCCCGCCGCGACGATCAGCGGCAGCAGCAAAAACACCAGGAACAGCAGCATGGCGGGGGCGACAAACAAGGCCGCCGACCATGCGCTGTCCTGGCCAAGGGAGGAAGCGGATTTCATTTCATGGTTCCGGTGTGCGGCGCCTGCAAGCCGTAGCCTTTGTTGCGCGCGATGTTGTATTCGATTGCCTCGACCGCCTCGTCGAGCGCCTCGGCGGCATCCTTGCCGCTGCGGATATCGCTCAGCGCCTTCGCGAACACCGACGACATGGCCGGGTAAAGCGGCGTGGCAGGCCGCACCACGGCGTAGCGCCGGGCGAATTCGTAGAAAAACCGCAACGCACCGCCGGGACGGTAGTTGTCACTCAGCGCCGCGCTTTGTTCGCTCATCGGCACCAGCCCGGTGGCGTTGGATACGGCGGCCATTTCGGCGGGCGTGACCAGAAAGGCCAGGAAGGCGGCAGCCCCTTGCGGCGTCGGGCAGGAACGGCTGATCCCCCATTGCCAGGAACCGGCGCCGACTTTCGGACCCTGGCCGAAATCCGGTGGCGGCATCGCCAGCAAATCGTCGCCGAAGCGCTGGCGGTACGCGCCAGCGGCCCACGAGCCGGTGTAATGGAACAGCGCCCGGCCCTGTATGAACGCTTGGTCGTCGGCCGGATTGCGCTCCGCCAGGCGGTCGCTGAACAGCTGGCCAAAATACCGCGCGGCGCGCACCGCGTCGGGACCATTGAGCACGCCGTCCACGCGCAGATAATCGCGCCGGTCGATCAGGTCGCCACCGGCGCTCTGCAGCCAGGGCGAAAACGCATAACTGGGCCACTCCGCCTTGTAACCGCTGTTCAGGTCCAACGGATAGCGATAGCGGCCCTCACGCCGGGCCTTGAGCAGGATGTCGCGCAGTTCTGCGGCGCTGTAGGGCTGCTCCATGGTGGCCGCGCGCGCGCGCAGCGCCAGCAGCGCCGAGCGCCGCGCAAACAGCGCCAGCACCACGTCGAATTGGCCGACGCTGTAGGTCCGGCCCTGGTAAGTGCCCCGCCCGCCAGGCAGCAGCGCGTTGATGCTGGCCTCCGGCAGCAGGCCATCGAGCGGACGCACATGGCCGGCCCAGGCAAAATTGGGCACGCTCGGCTGATCCATCGTCAGTACGCAGGGCAAACCCTCGACCAGCGAGGCGGCGCCGATAGCCTGCTCATACGAACCTTGCGGGATGGCCTCCATGACCACTTTCCATTGCCGCTGCGACGCGTTAAAGCGCGCCACGGCGGCCTTGCTGGCGGCCATTTCGGCGTCGCCCGTATCGTGCCGCCAGGCGCGGATTTCCGTCGGGGCGGCGCCCGCCAGCGCCGGCAGCAGCAGGCAGGCGGCCAGGCAGGCGCCCCTCATGTCACCGCCCTGCCAGTGGCGGGCGCTGCGACCGTGCCGCGCCGGACGGGAAGGCACGGCACCTTGATGCTGAACGCCTGGGCGACACCGCCCGCCAACGCGTGCCGGGTGGCCAGTTCGCCGATCTCGCGGTAAGGCAGCGCGACCGTGCTCAGTCCGGGATGCAGCGCCTCGGAGATCAAGCGAAAATCATCGAACCCCACCACCGATACCTGCTCCGGTATGCGCAGTTGGCGGCCCTGCAGCAGGAAGATTACGCGCATGGCCATCTTGTCGTTACCGCACAGAATGCCGGTCGGCTGGCGCTCGCCCTGGAACAGCCGGTCGAGCGTTTCCGACAGATGGGAGAACTCATCATGCTGGCTCGGTTCAGCGCCGTGCAGCAGCCACTCGGGATGGGCCACCACGCCGTATTCGCGTAGCGCCCGCTGGAATCCGCGCAGGCGCAGCCCTGTCGCCACCATACCGGGAACGAGCTGAAGGAAAGCGATCTCGCGATGTCCCGCGTCGAGCAGCATGCGGGCCGCTTCGTAGCCGCCCTCCTCGTCGTCGGGAACGATCTGCATATAGCGCGGATAGGGTTCGTAGCAGTTGGCCAGCGCCACCGGCGTGCTGCCCAGCGTCGCCTCCAGCATCGTCTGGCGGTGCGACTGGGTGGCGAACAGGATGGCTTCCACCCGGTGCGCGCGGAAGCTGGCCACCAGATTGTGAATCGCCCCGGGCCGGCCGCCGGCCTCGCCGATCAGCAGGATCTTGCCCTGCTGGTCGCACACCTTCTGGATGCCCTTGATGATCTCGTAGGAATCGGGAGTGGTGGTGATCTCGTCGGCCACCACGGCCACCAGCCCGGCGGGCATGCCGCGCAGGGAGCGGGCGGCCGCGGATGGCGCGAAGTCGAGCATGGCCATGGCACGCTCGACCCGCAGCCGCGTCTTTTCCGACACGTCGGCCCCGCCATTCATCACGCGGGATACGGTCTTGATCGAGACATTGGCCTTCTCGGCAACATCATGAATGGTAGCCACTGCGATCTCCCAATATTTTCTGTGGCGACAACTGTCTATCGTTGTCATTTTTGGCGAGTATACGCGCCACCATAATCAAAGTCAATAGCCCTGACCTTGCCTTTACGCGCCTTCCATCTCCCCCGGCAGCCCCATGCCGGCGGCAACAACGTCATCGATTGACTTCTCAGGCGTATTTGCATATCATGGACCAAAATGACAACGATAGACAATTATCGTGCGAAGGAGACAACCGTGCCCACCGTGCGCGGTACCGCCGAAACTGCAGGCGCTTCACCAAAAGCTATGTCGCGCATGGCGAAACGGGCGATCAATCCCGCTTCCCCGGCATACCGTCCTGGCGTCATTTGCCAGGGATGACAACGTTAGATAAAACCATGCCGCCTAAGCGATACGTGTGGCGCGGCCGCTGTTCAGCCGTACGACTTGGGCCAGGCCGACCTGTCGGCACTCAACCGGCCTGGCGCCGCAGCAAGCGTTGTAATGGCCGGCTCGACAGCGACCGTCGCCACGTTATTGAACAACCTGTCCAGGAACTCATCGATGAAAACAAGAAAGCCCATGCAACTGCTGACCATCGGCATCGCGCTACTGAGCGCCGGATGCGCCACCCGGTCCACGCCGCCAACGGCGCCCTATCACCAGGCATATCGCCCGCAGTTGTCGTATTCGCCGGCGCACAACTGGATGAACGATCCGAACGGCCTGGTGTATCACGACGGCGAATACCACCTGTTTTATCAATACAACCCGAATGGCAACACCTGGGGCGACATGTCCTGGGGGCACGCGGTCAGTACCGACCTGGTCCACTGGGACGAACTGGCGCCGGCGCTGCTGGCTGAAAAGGATGAAAAGGGTATGCTCACGCACATGTTTTTCTCCGGTAGCGTGGTGGTCGACGCGGCCAATACGAGCGGCCTGGGCCGGCCCGGCCACCCTGCCATGGTCGCGCTGTTCACCGGTGTCTATCCCCAGGCGCTGTCGCTGGCCAACGGCCTGTCGGTGCGCGCGGGCACGCAGGCGCAATCGCTCGCCTACAGCCTGGACCGTGGCCGCAGCTGGGTGCAGTACGCCGGCAATCCGGTGATCGCGCTGCCGCCGGCCCCGTATGGGGACGAGTTCCGCGACTTCCGCGATCCCAAGGTGTTCTGGTACGCGCCGGAGCGCAAGTGGGTGATGGTGCTAGCCTTGCCGACCCACCACAAGGCCTTGCTCTACTCCTCGAAAGACTTGCTGCACTGGGACTACATGAGCGAATTCGGCCCGGGCAACGCGGTCGGCGGCGTGTGGGAGTGCCCCGACCTGTTCGAACTGCCGGTCGACGGCGATGCCACGCGCAGCAAATGGGTGCTGGTGATTAGCCTCAATCCCGGCGGCCCGGCAGGCGGCTCCGGCACCCAGTACTTCATCGGCGCGTTTGACGGGACCCGCTTTGTGGCCGATACGCCGGTGCCCGATGCCGGCGCGGCGCGCTCACCGCTGGTGGCGACGGCGCGGCCCGGCGATCAAGTTCAATGGCTGGACTATGGGGCCGACTTTTATGCCGCGGTGAGCTGGAACGGCGTCGCCGGCAGCCGCCGTTACCTGACCGGCTGGATGAGCAATTGGACGTACGCACAACAGGTGCCGACCGCGCCCTGGCGCAGCGCCCAATCGGTGCCGCGCGAACTGTCCTTGCGCACCCTCGATGGCCGCGTGCGACTGGTCCAGCAACCGATCGCCGAGTTCAAGCGGCTGCGCTCGGACTTGCTCTACAGCGCGCCCACACTGGACGTGGCGGCCGGGGTCCAACCGATCGCACTGGCCGACAAGCCCGGGCCGATCGAACTGGAATTGCGGCTCGAACCCGGCAAGGCCGGTCGCGCCGGCGTGCGTCTGCGTGGCGGCGCCGACGGCAGGCACACCGAAGTCGGCTATGACAGCGCGCTCGGGCTCCTGTACCTCGATCGCAGCCATGCCGGCGAACATGCCTTCCACCCCGAGTTTGCCGGTCGGCAGATTGCGCCGGTATCGCTGCGCCAAGGACAGCTCAGTTTGCGCATCCTGGTCGATAGCGCATCGGTGACGGTGTTTGCCGGCGAGGGCGAGACCGTCTTGACCAGCCAGATATTCCCCGATCCTGCCGCTCACGGGCTGGCGCTGTTTGCCGAAGGCGCGCCAGCCCAGGTGCACGACTTGCACATCTGGGCCTTGGGATCGATCTGGCCCGCGGTGAAATAAGCCCCATTGCAGCACTGGTCGGGCGCGCGTGCGCGCCAGGCCGACTGCGGTGGGCACCGCACACCATATGAAGTCGCCGGCGTCATGGCTGGCATCCCTACCACGTTACAAGAAAAGGTATTTTTAGCATGAATTCGACACTCTTGAAGGGAACGCTGGTCGGTGGACTGGCCGGCTTGCTGTTTGGCTTCGATACCGCGGTCATCGCGGGCACGACCCAAGGGCTGACCGCCGCATTCCAGCTCGATCCCGGCGGCTTGGGCATGACCGTCTCCAGCGCACTGTGGGGCACCCTGGTCGGCGCCTTGTTGGCCGGTACCCCGGGTGACCGTTTCGGCGCCCGCAACTGCTTGCGCGTCATCGCCATCATGTATATCGTGTCGGCGATCGGCTGCTTTTTTGCGCCCAATCTGACGCTGCTGATCGTGTCGCGCATTATCGGCGGCATCGCGATTGGCGCCTCGTCGGTCCTGGCGCCGATCTACCTGGCAGAGATCGCCCCGGCCAAGTGGCGCGGCGCCATGGTGGGCGCCTTCCAGTTCAATATCGTGCTGGGTATCCTGGTGGCCTATCTCAGTAATTATCTGATCGGATTGCTGGGTCTGGGGGCTGAGGAATGGCGCTGGAAATTCTGCGTCGCGGCGCTGCCGTCGCTGCTGCTGTTTGGCCTGCTGTTCCTGATCCCCAATAGTCCGCGCTGGCTTGCCGTCAAAGGCAGGCGGGACGAGGCGATCCGGGTGCTGAACCAGGTCGGGATCATCAATGTCGCGGCGGAATTGAACAGCTACGTCCAGGCGCAGGGGGCTGGTGCCGGCAAGGCGGCGCGACTGTCGTGGAGCCGCTATCGCAAGCCGATACTGCTGGCCTTCACGCTAGCCGCGTTCAACCAGTTATCCGGCATTAATGCGATTCTGTATTATCTCAACGACATCTTCGCCGCGGCCGGGTTCGCGAAAGTGTCCGCCGATCTGCAGTCGGTAGCGATCGGCGCGACCAATCTGCTGTTTACGCTGTTGGCCTTGACGATTATCGACCGGGTCGGGCGCAAGACCCTATTGCTGATCGGGTCGGTGGGCATGATAGCCGCGCTGTTCGGTACCGCCTTCATTCAGCTGACCGGGACCTATCAGGCGCTTTTGCTGTGGATGCTGATCCTGTTCATCGCCTCTTTCGCCTTCTCGCAGGGGGCGGTCATCTGGGTCTACATCGCGGAAATTTTTCCAACCGAAGTACGGGCCCGCGGGCAGAGCCTAGGCGCCTCCACCCACTGGTTCATGGACGCCATTATAGCCACGGCGTTTCCGCTGCTCGCGGCGTACTCGAAGGGATTGCCGTTTATCTTTTTCGCCCTGGCAATGGTCGCGCAGCTGTTTGTGGTCATGAGATATTTTCCTGAAACAAAAGGGGTGGCGCTCGAAGACATGGCACGATCACTCGGCCAGCCAGGCGACACCACGAACGGGCAAGGCGCTGCCGACGAAGCGGCCGATAGCCGCCCGCGCGCCATCACCCGGGGACACGGACCATCAAGCCCAGGTAGATCAGGTTCTTGAAATTACCAGCCAGCACGACCAAGACAGCGCATCGGTCCGGTCTGCAGCGCCTTGGTGCATGCGTTGCTTGCCAACAAGGTCGAGATAGGCCTTGTTGCACAAATCCGCGCCAGCATCGCCTGACATGACGTTCGGGTAAACTGACAAGATGAACGCACGGGCCAAACCAAAGTATCGAACGACCAACTGCAAGGAGTGCAACGCGGCGCTCAAGGCGCGTGGCTCGCTGCTCATCTGGCTGGACCAGGACATGTGCTGGCACGGCAGTGCAAGTGGAAAGCGTGGGCGCCGCCAGAAGTACAGCGAAGCGGCGATTCAATTCTGCTTGACCATCCAGGGCCTGTTCAACTGGGGGGCTGCAGGCGGTGGGCATGGCGCAAAGCGTGCTCAAGCCAGCGGGCCTGGATGGGGAAGCTCCTGATTTCAGCACCGTAAGCCGCCGACAAAAACATCTTGCCGTGACGATTACGGCGAACGGGACGACGTCGGGCTTGTACTTGCTGGTCGATAGTACCGGAGGTCGATGAACTCTGCGGAAAAGGCTGGTTAGCCTCCCCAATGAAGAACGGCCCGGTCGTAAATCCGACCGGGCCGTCAAGGGCAGACCCAGAAAATATGCCGCCAAGGCGTTAAAGAAAAGCCCTTGACTGAACGGCATTAGCCATTAGGCCCCTTTTATTTTACTTCGATCGGCAGAGTGCGCTTACCGGATTGTCACCCTTCGCAGTGATAACACCCAGGCGGTATGGAATTTTGATGTAATCGTCCGTACGCACTGCAGGGTCATTCCCCTGGAAGAGGTATTCGAGCGGCCGGCAAGGATCGATAGTCATCGTTTGATCCGGGTTAGTCCGCACCATCTCACCGTGGGAAATCCCTTCCGACCAAATCTGTTCAACATTATCGCGCGTCGCGAAAGCGTTCATTGATGCGGAAGAGAACGGCTCCCATTTTCCGTCCAGGCCGTTGCTCTTCCAAATCCGGAAGTAACGTCCTTTGTTCGAAATTGCCTCCACCAGAGTAATGTAGGTATTCGTGTTGGCAATCTTATAGGTATTGCTCGCCTCGAACACGTCTTCCTTTTTTTCGTTGATGACAGCGACGGTGTTATGGAATCCCATCGGGAACTGGCCTAACTCGGTTTCTGAGCGAAGCAAACGTCCATTGTCGTCGGTATTAAACAGATAACATTTTTTATCGTCGCAGATCACCCAAAAATCCAGCCAGCCGGTGCCTTGCGGAGCCTTGACGATGTCGGGTACGACCGAAAAGAACGGCTTGGGCGCGCTCCAGGACATCGGATCGCCGATATCTTTCGAGGTTGAATACTGCGGATCGCCACCTTGATAGACGAGATACCAGGTTTTCTGCGGAGCGAAATAGAATACTTGCGGCGCTGCGCGATAGCCTGGCCCCATGGGGGACTTGTCGAGCGGGACTATTTTCGCGGCCGGCGCGTTCGACCACTTGTCAAAGCTGGCGTACCCAAGCCCCCAGCCAGCGGATCCGGCGGTGGTCATAAATACATGATATTTTCCATTCGCGTAAACTATCGAAGGATCTTTCACGCCGTAAATTGTCTGGGTTGGGTCTGGTTGAGGCGCAATAAGCTGCGGGCTCGAAGTCCAGTTAAATGTGGTGCTGTTGGCCATCGCATTGCTCACGCCACATACCGCCAAGGCGGCCCACAGAGCCACCACCAAACTGCGTTTTTTTAGTCTCATTAATATCTTCCTTTTTTTGCGTATCAAAACTTTTTTGCGGAACGGAGCATAGACCGAAACACGTGCTACAGATAAAGCAGAGCGTAATGACTTCTACAACTCGCTATTTTTTTGAAGAAAGTGTGACGGAAGTGTTAGGTCTGACCAGCAAGTCGATCGACAATGCCGTCATCCATCCGGCCGTGCCGCCGCCGGCCACCACGATGCGTTTGAACGGAAGGTTCATGGCGGGCCGCAGTACCGGGAAAGGTAGTCGGCGTGGTCGGGCATCGCCTTGACCGTCTGCGCGATCATCTCGCGCCGGCTGGCGAAATGCGCCAGCAGTTGCTCGAACTGCAGGGTGTCGATCAGCGGGTCGTCCTGCTTGGGCACCACGCCCAGTCCCATCAGCAGCGAGACGTGGGACGCCGCGCCAAAGCCCTGCGGATCGTAGACGACCACGCGCCCGGTTTCGCGGAACATGTCGATCTGGTGCCGCAGCGAATCCGGAATCGGCATGTTGGCGCAGTAGCGCCAGAATGCCGAATCGGTCCGGTCGGTGACCTTGTAGTGCAAGACGATGAAGTCGCGCACGAACGCGTAGCGTTCCGCGATCAGGCGGTTGAACTCGTCGGCCAGCTCGGGACGGCAATCGCGACCAGGAAAGTATTGGAGCAGCCAGCCGACCGCAAGTTCGATGATGTTGATGCTGGTCGATTCGAGCGGCTCCAGAAAGCCGCCCGACAGACCGATGGCGACGCAGTTCTTGATCCAGGACTTGCGGCGCCGGCCGGTGGTAAAGCGCAGCTGGCGCGGCGCGTCCAGCGCTTCGCCGTCCAGGCCGTCCAGCAGCACGCGGCCCGCCTCCTCGTCGGTGGTGAAGGCGTCGCAGTACACATGGCCGTTGCCAGTGCGGTGCTGCAGCGGAATGCGCCAGGTCCAGCCGGCGCTACGGGCGGTCGATGTCGTGTAGGGCATGAGCTGGCCGGCCCGGGCACTTGGCATGGCCTGCGCGCTGTTACACGGCAGCATGGCGCTCCAGTCGTCGTAGCCGGCCTTGAACACGCCTTCGATCAACAGGCCGCGAAAGCCGGAACAATCGACGAACAGGTCGCCTTCGACGCGGCGTCCGTCGCGCAGCTTGAGGGCGGTGATGAAGCCGGTCTCGGGGTGCTGTTCGACGCCGTCTATCATGCCCTCGATCCGCCCCACGCCGCGGCGCATGGCATCGTCGCGCAAATAGGCGGCATACAGGCCGGCGTCGAAATGGTAGGCGTGGCTATAGGCGTCGGTGATCGAGGGCAGCTCGTCGTGCGGCGGCGCGTAGCGGTTGTTGCGCGCCATCGCCGTCGCCATCGACCATTGCTCGTACGACGGCATATCCTTGAAGGCGCGCGACAGGCGCAGCCAGTACATATAAGCCGGTCGATTGTCGATCGGCGGGCCAAAGTCGCCGAAACCGTGGAAGAAGCGGTTGCCGACCTGCCCCCAATCCTTGAACTCGATGCCGAGCTTGAACGTCGCCTGGGTCTTCCTGACGAAATCGGCCTCGTCCAGGCCCAGCGCGTGATTGAAGTAGCGGATGGTCGGCAGCGTCGCTTCGCCCACGCCAACGGTGCCGATCTCGGGCGACTCGACCAGCACGATCTCGCAGCGCCCGCCCAGCTTGAGCGCCAGCGGCGCCGCCGTCATCCAGCCGGCGGTGCCGCCGCCGACGATGACGACTTTCCGGATTCCGGTATCGGACATAAGTGTCACTTTCTGATGGTGTACCTTGACAGGCGGTCCCGCACGCGGGACCGCCTGGGCCCTTTAGTACGTGTAGCGCAGCGACAGGCGATAGCTGCGGCCAGGCTCGAACCAGGCACGGGTCATGGCGCCGATATGCTGCTGCTGGGTCTGCCTAACGATGACATCCAGCAGATTGCTTGCAGAGAAACTGACCTGCACATGGTCGCTGAATCGATAGTCGAGTCCGAAGTCCAGCTGTCCGGTCGCTTCCTGCCAGGTCGGCAGACCCCAGGCCACGTCCGTCGGATAGACCGTCTTGCCGTCGACCACCGTTGCCCGGGATGGATCGGCGCTGGTGGCGCCGCCCAGGGGATCCGAGGTGCCATTGACGTTCACGCCCTGCAGGAAACGACTGCGCCAGCTGTAGGCCAGGCGCGACGACAGCGGCCCCCGGTCGTACAGGAACATCAAGTTAAAGGCGTTGGGCGACATATACTGCAGGGGCATGTCGGTGAACGGCAGGCCGTCGGTGTCGCAGCCATACAAGCTCAAGGAACTGTTATTGAACGAGCCGGCGGCCGGGCAGTACTTCAGCGGGAACGGATGGTGCAGCGTCTGCTTGCTCTTGATGTAGGTGTAGTTCGCAGAGATGCCGAAGCCCTTGGCCCACTCCGGCAGCTTGCCCTCCAGCCCAGGCACGTTGTTGAAGTAGGTCTGGCCGGCAAGCTCCAGCCCGGCCACCTTGCCGTCCGCTGCATTGGTCGGCGCGCTGATCAGGAAGGTCTGCGGGCTGCCGGCCAGGTCGTTGTATTCAGCGACGTAGGCCGAGTTCAGGACGATGTCGTGCACCTTCTTGTAGAAGAAGGCGCCCGTCAGCGACGAACCGTTGCCCGGATACCACTCGAGCGTCGCGTCGAAGCTGTTGGCCCTGGTCGGGTTCAGCTTGACGTTACCCTTGTTGGTTCCCTTGTAGAGGATGCTCTGCAAGTTCTTGGTTTGGCTGTTGAAGCCGAGCGATTGCTCCAGCTCGACGTATTCGGCCAGGTCGCCAAAGCTCGGCCGGTACATCGACTTCGCGAACGCGAGGCGCGCCTGCAGCTTGTCGGTCAAGTCCGCCTTCAGGTTAACACTCGGCAGCACGTCGAGATAGTCGTGGTTCGAGTCGATCGGCTGGTCGATGGTTCCAAACCGCGGCACCGAGGCCGGCGTGGTGCTGCTGTAGGTCGGCTTGAACACCGTGTAACCATGGGCGGTCGTGTTGGTGTGGACCACGCGCACGCCGACGCTCCCCTCGACCGGGAAGCGCAGATCGTCAAACCCGAAACGCGTCATCATGTAGGCGGCCTGGGTCTTCTCCGACTGCAGCCTGGTTTTTGCCGGGTTGCCGTCGAAGACGAACGGCTTCCAGTCCACCTTGTTCGAGCAGTCGTTGTTCTGGTGCCAATACGCGTTGGCGTCCTCGCAGGAGTACTGGCGGATCAGCCCCAGTTTCTGGTAGGCCGCGGGATAGTCCTTGACCGCGTCCATGGTCGGCTGCACCAGGGTCGGCGGCATGGGGACCTTGCCGTTGAAGAAGTTGGTGTAATTGAAGGCGGTGACCGGCACCAGGGCCGCGTACTTCGGATCGCTCAAATAGCCGAAGTTGGCGTACGGCTGCCAGCTCTTGTCCTTATCAGTTTGGCTGGGCAGCTGGCCCGGCGTGCTCGTTGGCAGGACCGCCCATGGCTCGGCGTTGCTGTACCAGGTATCGCCGGTGGCCTCGGTGTGGTCGGACGAGCGCTTGGTCAGGCGCACGCCGAAACGCAGGTCGCGCAGCACCGGGTGGTCGAACTTGAAGCGCACATCGGTCTTCCATGCGTACAGGTCGGCTTTCGCCTTGTCATTGTTGGCCTGCACGTTTGTAATGTAGTAATTGGCCGGATCGGCCAGGAATTTTCTCGCCGCGTCGTCAAACGTGATCTGCCCGGGATTTTTGCTCAGGTCGACAGTCATGCTCGGCACGAAGGTGGCCAGGACGATGCCGCCCCCCATCGACCTGTTCGTTGCATGGACCCATTGCAGGTCGTTCTGGACCGACCAGCGATCATTGATGGTCCACTTGGCATTCCAGGCGATCTCCCGGGTCTGCGACTTCCGCTCGGCAAAAGCCTGGTTGGAATTGAAGCCCAGGCCGCCCGCCGCGAACTGGTTCGCGCCCGCGCCGCCGATCGGATAGGTGTACTTGGCAGATTGCAGGATGCCGTTGGCGTCGAACACGGGGTCGATGAGCTTGGACATATAGGGGTTTTCCACCCCGCTGAACGAGGCATTCTCGACGCTGGTCTCCTTGTAGCCCGAGTGGAAATAGGTGAGCGAGGATTCCATGCCCGACTTCTTCCACTGCAGCGCGCCATAGATGCCGGCGCGGTCGTTCTTGCTGGTGTTGGTGCGCCACGATGCGGATTTCGGCACCCACACGGTTTGTCCCGCGACCACGTCGGTGCGCGGGAAGTAGGAGTCCACCTGGAGCGAGTCGTTGTGGGTATTGCTCTCGTTGGCGGACAGGTCGAGCAGCGCGCCCCATTGGCCGAAGTCGTTTTCCCAGCGTTTCGACACCAGGCCGGAGAGCGCGGGCGAGGATTTCGAACCGAGCGCGTTGTAGTTGAGGCTGGTCGCGGCGGTGAATTTATCGCCCTTGTAGTCGAACGGCAGCGCGGTACGCAAGTCGACCTGACCGCTGACGCCGCCTTCGATCAGTTCGGCCGGCGGATTCTTGTGCACGATCACCGCGGACATCAGCTCGGGCGGAATGTCGCCCCAGCTCAATTCGCGTCCCGGCCAGCCGGCCGAGAACGATTCGCGGCCATTCAAGGTCGACGAACCCCAGGTCAGGCCGCGCACCGAAATGCCGGAACCCTCGACCGAGAAGTGCTCCGGGTCGGTGCGCGATTTGTTGCGGTCCATCGTCACGCCGACAACGCGCTGCAGCACCTCGGTGATCGACTTGTCGGGCAGCTTGCCGGCCTCTTCCGCGACGACGCCGTCGATCACCTCTTCGGCATTCTGCTTGAGCTTGGCAGCCGACTTCATTGCCTCGCGCTGACCGCTGACGACCACGGTGACGACCTCGCCTTCCTTGGCGGCCGGCGCCGCAGGCGCCGTTTGCGCCTGCGCGCCGGCGCTGTACAGCGCCGCCAGCTGCGCTGCCGCGAATGCCAGGGCGGTCATCCTCAAAGGGTTCCGGTTGGCCGTTTTTACTATTGTTCTCATTGTCTCTGTCCTCTTGAATTCGTGTAGTTGTTCTAATTACCTACCTCGTACGCCGTCACTTGAAGGTGATTTTTCCCATCGTCATGCTGGTGGTGTAGGTCTGGGTTCCGGCGGTGAGCACCTTATTGTTGATATCAGGCACATTGAACTCGAGCTTGGCGATCGAATAGCCCTGCAGCTCCTTCCAGACGTCGAGCGCTGGCAGGCCACAGCTCTCCGACACGGTGAACGTCTTGAGATCGATGCTTTGCTCTTGCAGGCCCTGTACGGGTGACGCAAACACCGGGGTCATGAACTTCTCCAGAATCACATTGCAATTGTCCTTGACGTGGTGGCCGAGGTAGAGCCAGACCCTGAGCTGGGTCTTTTGCGCAGTGATCATTTCCGGATTCATCATCAGATCGAACTTGATGGCCTTCTGGGAATCGATCCGCACACCGGCAGTCGTGTCGGCGTCGGCGACGAGACCATCCAGGGTGGCGGCGTACAACCGGAGACCGAAGTAGCCGCCGGGATCAGAGTCGTTCGACGGTTTGTCCATGGAGAACGTGTAGGTGCTGCCGTCGGCGGCCGCAGCGGTTTTGTTGGGAGAGGAGGCGTACCATTCGATCTTGCCGTTCTCCGCGGTACGTCCGTTATCGTTTGCCTTGTAGCCGCCGGTGAAAGTCAGCGTGGGTGCTTCCGCGGTGCCGACCGGAATGGTCTTGCTCACCGAAGCCGCATTGAAGTAATCGTTGCCGGCCTGGGTGGCGGACACGATGCACAGCCCATCGGCGAGCGTCTGCAGTGTGGTTCCGGTCATCGAGCACACTGCGGGGGTGCTGGTGGCAAAGGTGACGGGAAGGTCGGCCACAGCGCTCTTGCTGGAAGTTCCCGCCACCTGCATCGACGTCCCAACGGGCACGCCTCCCGGGTTGAGGAAGCCCAGAATCGTCTGGTCAGTCTTGGGAACGACGAACAGTTGGCGTTCCGTGGCCGGGGCGAAGCCATTCCCGCCGGCCTGGTTGGCGCTCACCGAGCACTCGCCCGCCTTCAGCAGCGACAGCGTGGCGCCGCTGACGCTGCACACGGCCGGCGTGTTCGACACGTAGGTCACCGGTCCGCCGGAACTGGCCGTCGCTGCCAGCGTAACGGTTGCGACCTCGGGCGGAGGCGTCAATGTCGCGCCGCCCGGGAACGGGAAGGAAATGGCCTGCATCAACCCGCCCTCGCTGCCGCTGCCGCTGCCGCTGCCACCGCCACCGCCACCGCAACCGGCCAGCAACGTGGCACAGGCCAGTCCGACTGCCGTCAGCTGGAATCTCATGGTATGTCTCCTCATTGGGATAGTCCTCTCTTTTATGTTGACTACAATTGCCCGGCACCGGCTGCGCCGATAACAAGGAGGGAGGGGGCTCTGCCCCGCTCCACTCCGCGTTCGCGGCGCCTTCATTGCCGCCCCAAGGTCCCGGGCCGATGGGCTATTTTGTAAGGGGTGCAAGGATCACCGCCGCGCCGCCCGCGGACGCCAGATGCAGTTCCAGCACATCGCCGGCACCGACCTCGCGCTCCACGCGCACCACTTGGTTCGGCGTGGCGCCGTCCTCCCAGACGGTCGCGCGGTACTTGCCCGGCCCCAGGAAGCGCAGCGGCACGCGCTTGACGGCGCCACCGTTTTCCTCGGCCTGCATGGCGCCGACGTACCAGGTTGTTCCCTGGCGCCGCGCCAGCACGATGTCCACGCCAGGCTGGCCGGACAGGAACCGGGTCTGGTCCCAGGCCGTCGGCACGCTCTTGATGAAATCGAAGCCGGCGGCGTCGCGATAAGCGTCGGGATGGTCGGACACCATCTGCAGCGGGCTGTCGTAGACCACGTACATGGCCAGCGCCTGGCCGCGCGTGCTTTGCGTCAGCGGCATCTCCGCGCGCACCTCGAAGCTGGCCGGCGTGCCGTTGCGAAAGCCGCCCGGCGTGTAGTCCATCGGACCGGCTAGCATGCGCGTGTACGGCAGCGTCAGGTTGTGCCGCGGCGTGACCCGGTCGGTCATCTTGTTCCATTCCGCGCCCAGCACGCCTTCCTGGGTGATGAAATTCGGATAGGTACGCTGCAGCCCGTCGGGAATATAGGCGCCGTGCAGATCGAGCAGCAGATGGCGCTGCGCCGTGGCGGCCGCGACACGCTGGTAGAACGCGACCACGTCCTGGTCGTCGCGGTTCATGAAATCGACCTTGACGCCCTTGATGCCCCAGCGCACATAGGTATCGAGCACCTCGTCCATGCGCGGCGCCACGTGCTCCCAGTGCGCCCACAGCAGCAGCCCCACGCCCTTGCCGGCAGCGTAGCGCACCAGCGCCGGCATGTCGATGCCGTCGGCGGCACGGGTGATGTCGACCGTCGGCAACGCGTCGCAGCACTCGGCGGGGCCCGAGGCCCAGCCTGCGTCGATCAGGTAATACGGCAAGCCGGCGGCGGCGGCGAAATCGATGAAGCGGCGATAGCTGTCCATGCCGGGCTTCATGCCCTTCAAGGGGCCCGACCACCAGTCCCAGGCAGCCTTGCCCGGCCGCACCCAGCTGAAGTCGCCCTGCGGCGCCGGATTCAGGTTGCCGATCAGATCAGAGCCGATCAGGTCGCCGGCGCGCTCGCCCAGCATGACCACGCGCCAGGCCGTCGTCAGCCCGGCCTTGGACACGAACGCCGGCCCGGCCCGGTTCGGCACCGCCGACAAGCGCAGCCGCAGGGCGCTGCCTTCGCGCCACAGGGAGGCACCGGTATAGCCCGCGAGATGCGCCTGGGTGACGGCATACGCGGTGCGCCCGGAAGGCGTGCTGCAGACCACCGGCACATCGTAAGCGCGGTCGGCTGGCAGCTGCGACACCCTCATGCGCGCAAACGCTTCCTCATGCGAGCCTTGCGCGGGCGTGACCAGGCATTCCGGGTCGCCGGCCGGGGTGAACGCCGTGCGTTCGCCGCGCAAGCTCAACGGCTCATCGCCGTCGATGCGGTAGCGGAACGCCACCCCGTCGTCATAAGCACGCACATCGATCGACAGCCGGCGTCCGTCGGCCGCGCTCTCGCGAAAAGTGAGCGTGGCGCCGCGATAATGGTCGCGCGCCCGGTCGGCCTTGGTGGCGACCAGGGCAACGACCTGGTCGACCCTGGTATCCTGACGGCGCTCCAGCACCAGCGGGCCGAAGGCCGGAACGCCATCGAGATCGAGCCCCAGCGGCGACGAGGCGATCACGCTCTCGCCCCGGCGCGCCACCGAGAACCGGCTCGCATCGCGTTCGATCGTAATGGACGAGCGGCCATCCGGCGAGGTGACCACCAGCGCGCCGGGCGCCGCCGCGACAGCCGCCGGGCCGGTCATGCCAGACAGCGTGAAAACTGCAACGGCCGCAATCAACGGGGACGATAGCTTCAAAAAAAACTCCTGATTCAAAATGTCATGGCGGCCCGGATATCGCTCGCAGGCCTGAGGTACAACCTCGTCCGGTGCTAAGCCGGCAAATCCTGTCGAAGCTCGTTGAGCACGCGGTCGCGGTAGGCGCGCGGTGTGCAGCCAAGTTCGCGCTTGAATACCCGATGCATGTACTGGGTGGAGGTGAGGCCGCTGCCCAGCGCCACGTCGGCGATGCTGCAATCCCCGCTTTCCAGGCCGGCCTTGGCGGCATTGAGCTTGAAGCTCATGATCACGTCATGCACGCTGCATCCCAGCTCCTGGCGAAAGTCGGCGTCGAGCGAAGAGCGCGATACGCCCACGTATTGGGCCACCTGTTCGGTCCTGATGCCCTGGCAGGCATACTGGCGGATGAAATGGCGCGCCCGCATCACGTTGGGATGCTTGATCAGCTGATACTGGCTGGACGCGTGGACGCTGACACCGGCCGGCGGCACCACGGCCGGCGTGTGCGGCGGGCGTACGCCGTGCAGCATCTGCTCCATCAGCTGGGCTGCCGTGCGCCCCATCTCATGCGTGCCCTGGATCACGGAGCTGAGCGGTATGCGGGTGAGCCTGCGCACCAGCGGGTCGTTGTCGATGCCGATCACCGCCACCTGTTCCGGCACTTCGATGCCGGCGAGGATACAGGCCTGCAAGAGCTGGCGCGCGCGCGCGTCCGAGACGGCGATGACGCCGACCGGCTTGGGCAAGCTGCGCAACCAGTCGATCTGGACCTGGACCGCCGCATCCCACGAGTGGGCGTTGGTTTCCCAGCCGCGGAAAATCTCCGCCTTCAGCTGGTCGCCCTGCATCAGGCTGCGGAAGGCATGCTCGCGCTCCTGCGCCCAGCGGTTTTCCCCGGTGGCGGGAACGCTGAACATGGCGAAACGCTGCAGGCCGACATCAATCAGATGCTGGCGTGCCATTTCGACCAGCTTGAAATTGTCGGTCGCCACATACGGCACCCCGGCCGGGTAGCTGGCCGGGTCGGCGTAGGAACCGCCCACCGCCACCACCGGTACGCGACAGCGCGACAACGCTTGCGCCACGGCCGGATCGTCAAAATTGGCGATAATGCCATCGCCCTGCCAGTGCTCTATGCCTGACAGGCGCAACTGGAAATCTTCTTCCAGGTAGACATCCCAGGCCGCGCGCGTACTTCCAACATATGCGGCAATGCCGGCGATGACTTCGTGATCGAATATCTTGTTCGCGTTGAATAACAGCGCGATCCGGTGTACTTTCGTCGTCTTCATTTTACTTATATGCCTAGAGAACATTTCCGAAAAAACGATAACAGCCGCACACTTGCCCGCCGTTGGCTTCGCTCGCAAAAAAAAGGGGCAGCCAAAGCTGCCCCGTAAAATCGCCGCGCAAGCACGCAGCGAGGAGAGCAAAAATGTGTGGCGGCTGGACTGACGGGATCTTCAGCGCGAAGCTCTGCGCCGCGCCACCGCCAGCGCCAGCAGGCCGGCCCCCAGCATCAGCGGTGTGCCGGGCTCGGGCACCGCGGCGGCGGCGGTGAAGTCGTCCATCACATACCAGCCGCTGTCGCGCGTGATGCTCAGGGACGACACCTTGTCGAAGCCGGCGCCCACCCAGACGTAGGCGGCGCCGATGGCGACGTTGCCGGTGCTGCCTATCAGCTGGTGGGCGGCATCGTAGGCGCTGATGTTGATCCAGCTGGCCTGGTCGGCGCCGCCCTGGGGCGTGGCGAACCAGGCGCCGGCAAAATGGAACGCCGTAGCGCTGCTGACGCTGGCGGCATCGTCACCGAAGCCGTTGACGGCGAAGTTCTGGCCGGAGTGGGCCGCGTTCGCATAGCCGCCGATGGTGTTGTCGCCGACATACCAGTCGGCGCTCCAGGTCAGGCCCGCATACGGGTTGATATCGTTCAGGCCGCTGAAGTCGCCGCCGGTGGTCAGGTCATCGAAATTGGTCACGCCGGCATGGGCGGCGCCAGCGAGCAGCACGGTGGCGCCGGCGAGCAATGCGAACAAGGTTTTTTTCATGATGTGTTTGCTCAATACTCAATAAAGATGGGTTATTTGCACACGTCACCGGTCACGACCGGTATCGAGACTGGTTCCGGACCGGCCTGGCCACCGATGGACATGCCGAACTTATAGGTCTGGCCCGGATAGATGTCGCCGCCGCCGGTCACCGTGAAGGTCGGTGTGCTGCCGCTCACGACCCCGCCCCAGATCCCATTCACCTGCGAGTTGTCGTCGTAGGTCCAGTGCACCGACCAGCCGCTGATGACCTCGTTTCCCTGGTTGGCGATGCTCACCTCGGCGATGCCGCCGCCCCACCACTTGGCGGTCACGGCGTAGGTGCACACAGCCGTGCCCTTCCCTGGCACCGCCGGCACCTGCGGCACCGCCTGGACCTCGCCGTCCGGGTCGATCTTGCCGTAGGCGATGCCGCGGCCGTTGGTGCTCATGTAGACCGTGCCGTAGGTGTTCATGTCGCCGACCACCATGCGGTCGCCGCCGCCGTACTGGTGCGCATCGTCGTTGACGCGGACCCAGCTCGCGCCCTTGTCGGTGGAACGCAACAGGCCGCGGTCGACGCCTACCGCGCCCCACATGTAGAGCGTCGGGTAGAGGGCATCCGGCGCTGCCTTGCCCAGGCCTAAGGCGGCGCAACTGTTCACGCCGGCTACTTTGGTGAAGGTGGCGCCGGAATCGGTCGAATGGTTCAGGCCGCCACCATTCAGGCATACCCACAGGTCGCCCTCGATGCCGGGGGTGGCGCGCAGGAAGTCCGAGCCGAAGCTGCCCAGTTGGGCTTTGGCGCTGAACGAGACGGCGCCGTCGGTGCTCACCATCAGTTTGCCGGTGTCGCGGTCGTAGACGTAGAACTTGGCCGGGTTGACCGGATCGGCCACCGGACGCGCGTTGTTCACGGCCAGGCCGCTCACGGCCGTCCAGTTGGTGCCAAAATCGGTCGAACGGTAGCTGGTGGTCGAATTCTCCGGGCTGTGCATCAGCACGAAGCCGTCGGCCGACAGGGCCAAGCTGCCCTTGGCCGCCATCATGGACGACGCCCGTGTCCAGCTGGCGCCCGAGTTGGCCGAGGTATAGAGCTGGTTGCCCACCCGCGCCATCACCTGGGGAGCCTGCGCGGCCACGGCCAGGCCGGTGTTCGTCCCCATCGACGGCGTCAGGCGCCGGCTGTACTGGGCCGGATCGGCGATGAAGCCGTCGAAGTCGCCGATCACGGACGCGAGCGACCCGTCGGGCAGGCTCTCGGCGGTGAACGGGACGGCCTCCTCGATCCCGTGCGCATCGAATTTCCAGCTGGTGGTGGGCGCGTCGATGTCGCTGGTCTTGAACAGGCCGTTACCCGACACCATCCACACGCTCTTCGGATCGAAGGGGTCGAACTCGACCGAGCCGGACCAGTGGATCGCCTCGCTGCCGATCCAGTCGATGCCGTTCGTGTCCACCGTCATGCCGGCCCCGAACACGTCGGTCCAGCTGCGGCCGGCGTCCAGCGAGGTAAAGACGCGGTCGCCCCAAGTGGCGGGCTGATGCTGCTGGTACTGCCAGGTGTTGACGGTCGACGCCACCAGATGCTTGGGATTGCCCGGGTCGACGCTGATGCCGCTGAACGGAGATGTCATGCCGCCCTGCGCGAAGTTGGGCGGCGTGATGTTGGTCCAAGCACCGCCGATGGTGTTGTACTCCCAGATCTGCCCCGTGTTCATCGGCTCGCTGTCGGCGCCTCCGTGCGGTCCGGCGCCATTGGCATAGGTCAGGTACAGGCGGCCCTTGGAGGTGATCGCGGCGCGCTGCGGCATCAGGCCGCCCGGTGCGCCCGCGACCGGGGTGAAGGTGGCGCCGCCGTCCTTGCTCATATACAGGTTCGGCCCCACCGAACCGTAGCGCGACACGCCGACATAGATGCGCTTGGCCGTACCCTGGCTCACGCTGGTGGGATCGAGCAGCACAAAGCTGATGCCGTTGTCGTTGGGGGTGCTGGTCACGTTGAGTGAGCTCACCCGGCCCCAGGTCGCGCCCGCATCGACACTCTTGAACAGGCCGTCGCGGCGCGTCCCCACGTACAGCACATTACCCGAGCCCGGATCGACCTGCAGCTTCTCGCCGGTCGAGCGGCCCAGGCCGTTGCCATGGGCCTTGAACTGGGCGCTCACGTCGGTCGTCTCGAAGTGCTTGCCGTAGTCGCTCGAGCGCAGGATCACGGTCTTGCCGTTGCTGAAGTAGCTGGTGCCGGCAAGCATGTACACATTGGCCGCGTTGCGCGGGTCGATCGCCAGCGACTCCACCCCCATCAGGCCTCTATCGTTGGCGGAAACCCAATCCATGAGGGCGGTCCAGCGGCCGTTCTGGGCGTCGTAGCGGTAGGCGCCGCCGACGTCGGTGCGTACGAATACCACGCCGCGCTCGCTCTTGCTGGTCACGATGCCGCTGACGAAGCCGCCGCCGCCCATCGCGACATTATCCCAATGATAATTCTCAGCTGTGGCGCCGAGCGACATCAGCCAGCCTGTGGTCAAGCAGGCGATCATTTTCTTCAACTGCATTACCATCTCCTTTATATTTATTTTATTTTTCAACTTGCAAGCCGCAACCATCGGCGGCGCGCAAGTTTTAAATCGATTTAATCGATTTAAGTTTTTGATATATGAAGAACATTTATTAGCCAGTAATTAGTGGACCGTCGGCGCCTTTAATCAGCCTGGGGATATCAGCGCATAAATCTGTTCCATCTACGACCGGGGTGGTGGCGGAATCCTGCCCACGTCTGAAGCATAGGCCGTCCAGCATGGGTAACGGTATTGCCGTTAAGCGAATTTCTTGCACAGCGCAGAAATTGCAAACAATGTTAGCTATGGTGCAAATCGGCCGTGGCAGCTGGCGCGAGCCGGGGCGAGCGGGCCGGAAGCAATGGGCGCCGGCAAGGGCCAGGATGACGGGTGCGCGCCTGCGCCTGGCGCGAGCACTGGCCGGCAGCGGCTCAGCCGGGGTGTTCAGGCCGGGTGGCGAGGGGAAGAACAGGATCAGGTTGCCTGGCCGGAACAAGCCGGCTCAGGCTGAATGATTGGGATAAGGGGGGGTCAGGCGACTGTTTCTGACGTGGTGCTGTCGGTGGGCTGCTCCGGCTGCCGCTGAGCGGCCAGCATCCGGAATGACTTCGGCGCACAGCCAAATTCTTCCTTGAACAGCCTATTAAAATAAGGAACATTTGAATAGCCAACCAAATACGCGATTTCCGAGACGGCGGCGCTGCTTTTCTCAGTCAGCAATCTGGATGCCTCGGTCAGCCGCAGTTTATTCAGGTAACCGGTAAATGTCATGCCAAGTTCAGATTTCAGCACTTCATTGATTTTATAGCGGTTCGCCCCGGTCCCCTCCACCACGGTTTCCAGATCCAGTTTGGGATCGGTATAAGAGCTGGCGATATACCGCAAGATCGACGCCTTTTCCTTGTCCTTATACGGTTCCAGGGTTAACTGGCGATAAGCCACCAAGGGCAAATTTATTTTCATTTTTGAATCCACGCTGGCCAGCAGCGCGCGGGAATAGGCCAGGAAAAACCAGACACCAAATACCACCCAGCCCCCCAGGACCATGACCGCCAGCGCAGCCAGATAGCGGTAATCGCGGCCATGCAAGGTCAGTTCGCTAATTTCAGCGTAGGCATCCACATTGCGCGGCGTGACCGTGCTGGTGCCGAACATGATCTTCCCAACCTTGTCGAGCCTATACTCCTGGAGCGCCAGGTCCCGCTTCCTCGTAGGGAACCACCATTCGGGAATCATTAGCCGGGCCAGGTCGAGCGTCACCGGCATGCCCTGTTCGCTGCACGAAAAATACGCCCTCGGCGGAACGTAGGTCGCGTACAGGCCCGGCTTGGATAATTTTTCGTCGAAGGTGGACATCTCCATCATCAGGGAAGTGGCCGGCGCGCATTTGGCAACGAAGGTAATGGTACGGAACCGCGACCAATCCTCGTGGACCGGACGCCCCTTGTCGTCATCGAGGACCAGGTCGGCGCCGACAAAAGGATAGGCGCTCTCCTTGAGCGTGAAGTCGAAGCGCAGCCTGTCGGGCGAGGTAGCGTGCAAGCGCACCGTCGACGCGCCCCCCGTAAACACATCGGAATACGTGCCGAAACGCGTGCGCGCGCCATCTTTATGCCTCGGCAAGAGCGTGCGTGTCGGAAAGGCCTGATAGACGAAAAACACCGCCAGCAGCGCATCCACGACCAGCAGGAAAATCAGCGCCAGCAGCGTCTTCTTATAGAACTCTTGCATATATATAGGGTATGGGCCTGTCTCGTCGCCGCACTTCTTGATGGTACGGTTCCGGCATCATAACAGGCGAAGCTTGGAGAGGTCGATCCCAACCCGTTACAGAAACGAAAAAGCTCCCTTGCGGGAGCTTTTTCGTTTAATTATGGCGGAGAGGGTGGGATTCGCCTACGTTTCGCAGGCCGCCCTCGCGCTAGTACGCGCGAGTCTTCGAATCCCACGCGCGAACTGCGCTCGCTCCTTTCCGCCGCAGAAACAAAAAAGCTCCCTTGCGGGAGCTTTTTCGTTTAATTATGGCGGAGAGGGTGGGATTCGAACCCACGGTACGATTTAACGTACGCTTGATTTCGAGTCAAGTACATTCGACCACTCTGCCACCTCTCCTGGTGGTACATTTTTCCTGCAGCAGCGTTTTGTGGCGGAGAGGGTGGGATTCGAACCCACGGATGGGTCGCCCCATCGCTTGATTTCGAGTCAAGTACATTCGACCACTCTGCCACCTCTCCGTTTTCCCACCTGCTGCTGCGAGAAGGCAAGATTATAGCAGGCCGCTGGGAAAAGGGAAGGAGTATTTACGCCTTCAGGTGAGTTAAGCCACCCATGTACGGACGCAGCACCGGCGGGATCTCCACCGAGCCGTCCGCCTGCTGGTAGTTTTCCAGCACGGCGACCAAGGTGCGCCCCACCGCCAGGCCCGATCCGTTGAGCGTGTGCAGCAGTTCCGGCTTGCCCTGGGCGTTGCGGAAGCGCGCCTGCATGCGGCGCGCCTGGAAGGCTTCGCAGTTCGACAGCGACGAGATTTCACGGTAGGTGTTCTGCGCCGGCAGCCACACTTCCAGGTCGTAGGTCTTGGTGGCGCCGAAGCCCATGTCGCCGGTGCACAGCGACATCACGCGATACGGCAGGCCCAGGCGCTGCAGGATGGTTTCCGCATGGCCGACCATTTCGTCCAGCACCGCGTACGAGGTGTCCGGATGCACCACCTGCACCATCTCGACCTTGTCGAACTGGTGCTGGCGGATCATGCCGCGGGTGTCGCGGCCGTAGCTGCCCGCTTCCGAGCGGAAGCACGGGGTGTGCGCGGTCATCTTCAGCGGCAGCGTGTCGGCCGCCACGATCTCGTCGCGCACCAGGTTGGTCAGCGTGACTTCCGAGGTCGGGATCAGGTAGAAGTTCTCGCCCTCGCCTTCCGCGCCGCCTTTTTTCACCGAGAACAGGTCGGCTTCAAATTTCGGCAGCTGGCCGGTGCCGCGCAGCGAGTCGGCGTTGACCATGTAGGGGGTGTAGCACTCGGTGTAGCCGTGCTCGTCGGTGTGGGTGTTCAGCATGAACTGCGCCAGTGCGCGGTGCAGACGGGCGATGCCGCCTTTCATGACCGAGAAGCGCGAGCCGGTCAGCTTGGTCGCCACATCGAAATCCAGGCCCAGCGGGGAGCCGACATCGACGTGATCCTTGACCTCGAATTCGAAGCTGCGCGGGGTGCCGACCTTGCGCACTTCCACGTTGCCGCTTTCATCCGTGCCCACCGGGACCGATTCGTGCGGCAGATTCGGGATCGCCTGCATGAAATCGCCCAGCTTGGCCTGCACGGCCGACAGCGCCGTTTCGTTGGCCTTGAGCTCGTCGCCCAGGCCGGCCACTTCCGCCATCAGGGCGGTGGTGTCTTCGCCCTTGCCCTTCATCATGCCGATCAGCTTGGACTGCGAGTTGCGCTTGCCCTGCAGCTCTTCGGTGCGCGTCTGGATCGCTTTGCGTTCGGCTTCGAGGGCGTTGAACCCGTCCACGTCGAGCTGGAACTTGCGGGTCGCCAGGCGCGCGGCGACGTTGGCTATATCTTTACGGAGAAGTTGGATATCAATCATGGGAACAAGTGCCGTTGTATCGAAAACGTCAATTGTACCAAGAGGATGCCACTTCCCTGCGAGTTTTGAACAGCCCGCCGGCTGCGGTGATTACAGTGCAGCTTTTTCGGCGGCGGTCAGGCGCTTGGCGCTCACGGTCACGACTTGCATCTTGGCGCTGGCGAACGCGACCTTGGCGGCTGGCGCGACCGGTGCGACAACGGTGTCGGCGGCGGTGGCGAAGCTCGTGGCGGCGGCCAGTACGGTAGCGGCGACGAAGATGATTTCCATGTTTTTAGCGATGTTCATGATGTACTCCTTCAGGTGGTTGGTTTCGCGCTACTTTGTAACGCTGCTTGGTATGGTTGTACTGTACCTAAAGGCCCTACGCGTCGCCATCGGGATGCGACGAAGCGCCGGAAACGGCGCCTGAACTGCAAAAAACGGGTCGGAAACGAAAGATTCAGGCGGCGCTGCGCAGCACACCCGGCTGCTCGGCATGGCGGTGCACCAGCTGGCCCAGCGTGGCGATGGCGGCCTCGGTGCGCGGCCCCCACGGATTGCCGCAGTTCAGGCGCAGATAGTTGCGGAACTTGCCCGTGGCGGAGAACAACTGCCCCGGCATCGAGGCCACGCCGGCCGCCACGGCGTCGCCGTGCAGGGCCAGGGCGTCGACCTGCTCCGGCAGGCCGACCCACACAACGAAGCCGCCCTGCGGTTCGGACACCGTGCACTGCTGCGGGAAAGCCTCGCATATCGCGTCCGACATGCGGGCGATGCGCTGCGACAGCGCGCGCCGCATCTTGCGCAGCTGGTTTTCATAGGCGCTGCCGGTCAGGAAATCGGCCAGCACGGCCTGGAAGAAGTGGCTGGTGGCGCCGCTGGAGATCATCTTCTGCACCACGATATCCTGCGCGTAGCGCCCCGCCACCACATAGCCGACCCGCGAACCGGGGCTGATGGGCTTGGAAAACGACGAGCACAGCAGCACATGGCCGCCGGTGTCGTAGGCCTTGACCGGCCGCGGCCGCTCCGGCGTGAAGCACAGGTCGCCGTAGACATCGTCCTCGATCAGCGGAATATCGTGCTGCGACAGCAGCCCGGCCAGCCGCTGCTTGTTCGCCTCCGGCATGATGCAGCCCAGCGGATTGTTGGCGTTCGGGATCAGCAGCACCGCCTGCACCAGGCCGGCGTTCATCGCCAGCTCCAGCGCGTCGATCGACGGGCCGGTCTTCGGATGGGTCGGAATCTCCAGCGCCTTCATGCCCAGCGACTCGATCAACTGCAGCAGCACGAAATAGGTGGCCGACTCGATCGCGATGGTGTCGCCGGCCTTGGCCACCGCGCGCAGGCACAGGCTGAGCGCCTCGGTGCAGGAACCGGTGACGACGATTTCGCTCAGGTCCAGATGGCCCCAGTCCAGCGCGCGGCGGGCGATCTGCCGGATGAACTCGGGATGGTTGGTGTCGTAGCAGCTGACCGTGCTCAGCAGGCCTGGATCGCGCCGCGCCACGGCGGCCACGGTTTTCTGCATGCGCTTCATCGGCAGCAGTTCCTGCAGCGGCCACGCCGAGCCCATCTGCACCAGGCCGGGGTCCTCGTTGGCCCTCAGCACCCGCATCAGCAGGTTGTTGATGCCGACATAGGCCGGCTCCTGCAAATGCTCGGCCCCGGCCATCACCGCCATCACGCGCGGCCGATGGCGCACGTAGTAGCCCGCCTGCGGCTTGGCGTCGACCAGGCCGCGATCCTCCATCAGCCGCAGCGCCTGCATCACCGTGCTGATCGACAGCCGCTTCTGCTGCGCCAGGTGGCGGATCGACGGCAAGCGGTCGCCCGGCGCGAACACGCGGCTGGCGATCAGCCCGCCCAGTTCGTTGGCCAGGTGCTCGTACAGGTTGAGTTGATTGGACATCCGCTTATTGTGCCCCCGCCCGGCCCTGTGGCGACAGGTACAGCGGGCGCAAATTTCGACCATCACAGTTTAGTGCATCCGCCATTGTGACGGTCACAATTTCGATTTGCTGCATCTGTTATGGCCGGCCGCCGCTGCGTATTCTGGCTGCTCGAACCACCACAGCGGGAGCTGCCATGAAACCGGAATTACTCGCACTGACCCAGGGCCAAGCCGAATACAGCCTGTCGGAGAACCATCCCTTGCGCATCGCCGGCGCGGCGGGCCGGCACATCGAGTGCCTGGCCGGCACCGCCTGGATCACCGCCTACGGCGAGCATACCGACTTCATGCTGCGCCAGGGCCAGACCTTCGAGGTGCCGAACGACGGCCTGACGCTGATCGACGCGGTCGGCCCGCGCGCGGTGCGGGTACGGCTGCCGGCCGAGACCGAAGTGCCGCACGGATGGGCCGCATTCCAGGCCAGATTCGCCTCCGCGCTGCATGAATGGGGGTTGTAGGATTTCTCCTACGCAACTAATCGTGCGCCACGCTATCCCCGGACTATGTACGATGCGTCAACAGTATTGACACCGAGGAGAACAATTTTGAACCGTCCATTCCTGAAAATCGCCACCGCCGGCGCCGTCATGACGATCGCGGCCGGTTGCTCGACCATGGGCGGCCCGCCCAAGGACGAGGCACCGCCGCCGGCCAACCCGGCCTTCGCCGGCGAGATGGCCAAATTCAACGCCCAGTTCCCGAACGACAAGGCCAGCAAGTATGAGGAAGTGTCGATCAACTACAACAACTCGAACAAGCTGGACGAGCGCGGCAACTGCCACAACAAGTCCAGGTATCCGGTGGTGATCGTGCTGACGCTGGACGCCAGCGGCAAGGTCGTGCGCAGCACCACCGACGTGGAAAACAGCAAGGCCGAGTGCTTCCGCCAGGCGTACGCCTCGGCCCAGCTGCCGGCGCCGCCGTTCGCGCCCTACGTGAAGCCGATCAAGCTGCGCTGATGGATCAGGCCGCCGCGTCCTGCTCGGCGGCGCCATCGTCGTTGTCGGCCGGCTTTTCCAGCCAGCCCAGCACGACCTCATTGAAGCGCTCGGGCTGGCGCAGCATCGGCCAGTGGTCGGTGTTGAGGGCCACCACCTTGCAGCCTTCCCTGGCCTCCAGCTTGTCGGCCCACGCATCGGAATGGAACATGAAGGGCTTGCGGGTGCCGTAGATGAACAACAGCGGCACCTGCGGCACGAACGGCACCAGGTTGCGATAGGAGCCGGCCTCGCCGGCGGCCAGGATGTAGTACGGGAAGTTCATCTTGACGCTGATGTATTCCCGCGGCGACGGCGCGTGCAGCACGCGCGCCATGTAGCGCGTCATCATGGTGCCGATCGGCCCGCCGATCGCCCAGGCCAGCGCCAGCGTGCTCTGGTAGCCCTTGACCATCATTTTCTGCGACATGGTGCGCGACCGCTCCACCGCCTTGGACTGGGCGTCGCCGATGTCGACGCCGATGATCGCCGACACCGCCTGCTTGTTGCGCATGTAGTACTCGTAGCCGAATACGCAGCCCCAGTCGTGCAGCATCAGGATCACCTTCTGTTTCTGGTTCACGCTGTTGACGATGTAGGAAATCAGGCGGATGGTGGCGTCGAGCGAGTAGGCGCGGCGCGGCTTGCTGATGTCGAAGCCGGGCAAGGTAAAGCGCACGCAACGGTAACGATGCTTGAGTTCCTCAACCTGGGCGTCCCACACGCGGTAGGTATCCGGCCAGCCGTGAATCATCACGATGGTCTCGGTCCCCTCGCCTTCGATATAGACTTCGATGCCGTCGACCTTGGTCACCTGCTGCATGCTACTCCCCGTTACGCGTGTCCACAATCCGTCATCTTACAACATTTGGGCGCGGCCGAAATCATCGGCCGGGCAATTGCCGCGCCCGCAGGACGCGCTCCGCCCCGACCTGGTTCACCGCGAAACCATTTCGGCCGGCGGCCTTGACGCCATACAGCGCCTGGTCCGCCGCGCGCATGACTTCGTCGACGGTGACGGTCGGACTGGTGGTGACCGCAATGCCGACGCTGGCCGTGACCTGGCGCGACGTCCCGCCGCACAGGAAGGGCTCATGCATGGCCTCCAGTATTTTTCGGCCCAGCACGTCGATTTCGGTATTCGAGGCCAGCTGCTCGAACACGATCACGAATTCGTCGCCGGCCAGCCGGGCCACCGTGTCCGTGGTGCGCACCGCCGCGGCCAGGCGGCGGGCAAACTCCACCAGCACCTGGTCGCCGGCGGCGTGGCCCAGGGTGTCGTTGATCTGCTTGAAATGGTCGACATCGAGGAAGGCCAGCCCCACCTGCGCGCCAGCGCGCGCCGCCCGCGCCAGCGCCTTGGGCAGGAAATCGTCGAACATGCGCCGGTTGCCGATGCCGGTCAGGACATCCGTGGTGGCCAGGCGGTGCAGCTCCACCTCGGCCCGCTCGCGACTCTGCGACAGCGCATAGAACGCCCGGCTGAGATGGCCGAACTCGTCGGCCCGGTCCACATCGAACACGGCGATACCGGCCTTGCCGGCGCTGATGTCCTCGACGTGCCGATGCAGCCGACCCAGCGGTTGCAACAGCTTCTTGGTGATCCCCCAGCCGAACAGCCCGGCCAGCCCGGTCAGGATCGCCGCCCCGACAAACGCCCGCAGCCGCACGCTGCGCATGGGCGCGAAGGCGCTTTCCACCGGATACGACAAGGCGATGGTCCACCCCACTTCGCGCAGGTGCTTATGCACCAGCAGCACCGGCACGCCATCGTCGAGGACGCCGTCCTGCCAGCCTTCGCCGTCCTGCAGGGCCGCCTCCAGCACGGTGCCGGGGCCGTCGTCGCCCTTTTCGAGCAGCAGGTTTTTATTCGGATGATGAACCATCACGCCGTCGTCGGTGACGATGAACAGATAGCCCTCGGAGCTGGCGCGCAGCGAGTCGATCTGCGCGGAGAACGACGGCCGCAGCAAATCGATCGCCCCCAGCAGCACGCAGACGATCTTGCCCTTGGCGTCGCGCAGCGGCTGGGTCAGCACGAACACCGGCCGGCCCGAGAGCATGCTCTTGAAAGGCGCCGAAATCACGCCCTCCCTCAGGCGCAAGGTCTCCTGGAAGTACTGGCGGTTGGCGATGCTGATGCGCTTGGCGTTGCGGTCGCGCAGGCTGGCGATCAGCTTGCCGGTGGCGTCGAAGGCGGTGACGTTGAAAAACGCGTCGCGCAGGGATTCGTGGCTTTCCAGTTCCAGCTGCACCTGGTCCAGCGTCAGCTCGTGCGCCTGGAACTGCTCGGCCAGCAGCCTCAGGAGCTGCCGCTTGTCCTGCAGATCGCTGTCGATCAGGGCGGACGCGCTGGTCAGCAGCGCCAGCTCCTGGCGCGCGATCACCTGCCGCATTTCCGATTCCGCGATGAGCAGGGAAATGCCGCCCGCACCGATGCCCGCGAACAGCACCAGCGCGATCACGAGTGAGGTGATCTTGAACTTAAAGCTGAGAAAGAAGCCAAATAGAGGCCGCATGACAACTCCTGCGATGCCGGTCCGTCAGGATATAAACAGTATATTACGCCGGTTGGGGACCACACCGATTCAGTTGCCACATAACAACACCATCAAGCCATCATCATCCAGAACATGGCCAGCACCGCCAGCGTCATGGCCGCCGTCGCGCTCCAGCCCAGTATGCGCAGGCGGCGGCCGATCACAAAGCGGCCCATGATGGCGGCGCGTCCCGCCATCAGCATCATCACCACCATGATGGGCACCGAGATCACGCCGTTGATCACCGCGCTCCAGTACAAGGCCTTGATCGGATCGATGGAAGTAAAGCCCAGCAAAATCCCGACGATGGTGGAGACCGCGATGATGCCGTAGAAGCCCTTGGCCTGCGACGCGGTTTTCTCCAGCCCCTTCTCCCACTGGAGGGCGCCCGCCACCGCGTACGCCGCGGAGCCGGCCAGCACCGGCACCGCCAGCATGCCGGTGCCGATGATGCCGGCGCTGAACAGGGCAAACGCAAACTCGCCGGCCAGCGGACGCAAGGCGGCGGCGGCCTGCGCCGAGGTGTCGATCACGGCGACGCCGTGCATGTGCAGCGTCACCGCCGTGGTCAGCATGATGAAGAACGCCACCAGGTTGGAGAAGCCCATGCCGATCACGGTGTCGACCTTGATGCGGTGGAAATTGGCGCGCGCCTGCTGGGGCGCTTCGCGCAACGCCTGCGACTGCGGGCAGGCCTGCAACTCCTCCACTTCCTGCGAGGCCTGCCAGAAGAACAGGTAGGGACTGATGGTGGTGCCGAACACCGCCACCATGGTGGTGATGTAGGCCGGCGACCATTCCAGCCGCGGCATCGTGGTGGCCGCCGCCACCTGCAACCACGGCACGTGGATGGTGAACACCGTGGCCACATACGCCAGCAAGGCCAGCGTCAGCCACTTCAGGAAACGCACATAACGGTGGTACGGTATGAGCACCTGCAACAGCAGCGAGATCAGGCCGAACAGCGCCGCGTACCAGCGCGACGAACCGCCGACCACCAGCGTCACCGCCTCGCCCATGGCCGAGACGTCGGCCGCGATGTTGACGGTATTGGCGATCAGCAGCAAGGCGACGATGACGCGCACCAGCCATGCCGGGAAATGTTCGCGGATATTGCCGGCCAGGCCCTTGCCACTGACACGGCCGATCTGCGCGCTCACCACCTGGATGCCGACCATCAGCGGGTAGGTGAACAGGACGGTCCACAGCATCTGCAAGCCGAACTGCGCGCCGGCCTGCGAATAGGTGGCGATGCCGCTCGGGTCATCGTCGGCGGCGCCGGTGATCAGGCCGGGGCCGAGTTTTTTCAGCCAGGAGGCGGCGAAGGCGCGCGCGGGCGCGGTGGAGGCACGATAAGCATTCAACATAAATCATCCAACAACAGAGATCGCCCGGCGGCGGGCGCAAAACGAAGGTGCGGCGACGCCGGCGCAACCGGTGGGGGCGCGGCGCAGCAACAAACATTGGATGGGTGTGACGCGGGCCGGGCCCGCGTTAGACGCCATCATCCGCGGTGAGCAAGATGACGGCAGGGGAAACTGCGTTATCTTGCCGAGGCGGTGCCAGAGCTGGTCTGGCTACAACTATCACTCGAACAAGTACCCATGAGGGTCTCCGGAAATGGAAAACAAGCGAAAGATACGGGAAATTTGCTGGTTTAGTCAATAACAATTATTGCCACGGCGCCTCAGCTCTTGCCGGCGTCCTCGTCCAGCTTGCGCAGGAAGGCCATCTTGTCGGCGATCTTGCTTTCCAGGCCGCGCGGAACCGGCTGGTACCAGCCGGGCTCGCGCATGTCGTCGGGGAAATAGGTTTCGCCGGCCGCGTAGGCGTGCGGTTCGTCGTGGGCGTAGCGGTATTCATGGCCGTAGCCCAGTTCCTTCATCAGCTTGGTCGGCGCGTTGCGCAAGTGGACCGGCACCTCGCGCGACTTGTCCTTCTTGACGAAGGCCATCGCCTGGTTGAAGGCGTTGTAGCCGGCGTTGCTCTTGGCGGCGATGGCCAGGTAGATCACGGCCTGCCCCAGCGCCAGCTCGCCCTCCGGCGAACCGAGCCGCTCGAAGGTGGCGGCGGCGTCGTTGGCCAGCTGCATGGCGCGCGGGTCGGCCAGGCCGATGTCCTCCCACGCCATGCGGACGATGCGGCGCGACAGGTACTTGGCGTCGGCGCCGCCGTCCAGCATGCGGCACAGCCAGTACAGGGCGGCGTCCGGATTCGAGCCGCGCACGGATTTGTGCAGGGCCGAGATCTGGTCGTAGAAATTGTCGCCGCCCTTGTCGAAGCGGCGCGCGTTCAGGGTCAGCGCGTTCTGGATGAACTCGGGCGTGATCTTGTTGGTCTTGGCGGCGTTGGCGGCCGTGCTGGTCTGCTCCAGCAGGTTCAGCAGGCGGCGGCCGTCGCCGTCGGCGTAGCCGATCAGCGTGTCAATGGCGGCCTCGTCGAACTCCAGGTGCGTGAGCACCTTGGTACGGGCCTTGTCCACCAGCTGGCGCAGCTCGGCCTCGTCGAACGAGTGCAGCACATAGACCTGCGAGCGCGACAGCAGTGCCGAGTTGACTTCGAACGAAGGGTTCTCGGTGGTCGCGCCGATCAGCGTCACCAGGCCGGATTCGGCGTACGGCAGCAAGGCGTCCTGCTGCGACTTGTTAAAGCGGTGGATCTCGTCGACAAACAGGATGGTGTGCTTGCCCATGTCCAGGTTGTGCTGGGCCTGCTCCATCGCGGCGCGGATATCCTTCACGCCGGAGAACACGGCAGACAGGGCGATGAACTCGCACTCGTAGGCGTTGGCGGTCAGCCGCGCCAGCGTGGTCTTGCCCACGCCCGGCGGGCCCCACAGTATCATCGAATGCGGCTGGCCCGATTCAAACGCCAGGCGCAGCGGCCTGCCCGGCCCCAGCAGGTGATGCTGGCCGATGACGTCGTCCAGCGTCTTGGGCCGCAGCGCTTCGGCCAGCGGCTGGCGCGGTTCGGTGGAAAATAAATCTGCCATGATCTCTGAAAGGAAAAACGCCGCAGCGTCGCAGCTGCGGCGTTGGCGCCCGCGACAGCAGGGGCTTAGTTATTATTGAATACGTCGGCGCCCTTGGGCATGACGAATTTAAAACTCGTCGCAGTCAGCGCCGGATTTTTTTCAATCTTGCGGAACGACAGCACCGAGGTCTGGCCGAACGAATCCTTCAGCTCCATCGCCTCCGGCAAGCCGTTGCGCAGGCCGATGGTGATCTGCTCGAAGCTGGTGTCCTTGGCCTTGGGCACGGCCTTCAGCCATTCCAGGCCGTCCCTGGCGCCGGCTTCCGACAGCGTGAAGTTCTTTTCCAGGTCGTTGCTGCCGAACAGGATCGCGGCCGGCGACGAGCCCAGCGCATCGCCCAGCTTCTTCACGGTGACCTGGTTCAGGTCCTTGTCGAAGATGAACAGCTGGTCGCCATCGGCTTGCAGCACCTGCTCGTAGGGCTTGACGTAAGTCCAGATGAACTTGCCCGGACGGGCGAACACAAAGGTGCCGGTGGCCGGCGTCGACACCTTGGGCGCTTCGCCGTTGGTGTTCTTTACCTGCTTCTGGGTGAACTCGCCCTTGGCGGCCTTGGTCGAGGCGACGAAGGATTTGAACTGCTCCAGCGCGCTGGCCTGGGCCAAGCCTGACAACAACAACCCGCACGCCACGACGGCCAGGGACTTGAGCACGTCATTCCCGCGCATGCGGGAATCCATAGTCAGCATGGATTCCCGCGTGCGCGGGAATGACGAGGTGGTGGTGAAAATAGTCATACGATTTATCCTGTTTTATTCTGCACTGGCAGCCGGCACCAGAATGTCGCGGTTGCCGTTCGACTGCATGGCGGAGACCACGCCGCTATTTTCCATTTGTTCCAGCAAGCGCGCCGCGCGGTTGTAGCCGATGCGCAGATGGCGCTGCACCAGCGAGATCGAGGCGCGGCGGTTCTTCAACACCACCTGCACCGCCTGGTCGTACATCGGATCGGCCTCGCCGCCGGCCTCGCCCGCCTCGCCGCCCGCGCCGCCGCCCTCGCCCTCCAGCGTGCCGCCTTCGAGGATGCCGTCGATATAGTTCGGCTCGCCGGTGGTCTTCAAGTGCTTGACCACGCGGTGCACCTCGTCATCCGACACAAATGCGCCGTGCACCCGCACCGGCAGGCCCGTGCCCGGCGGCATGTACAACATGTCGCCCATGCCGAGCAGGGTTTCCGCGCCCATCTGGTCCAGAATGGTACGCGAGTCGATCTTCGACGAGACCTGGAACGCGATACGGGTCGGGATGTTGGCCTTGATCAGGCCGGTGATCACGTCTACAGATGGACGCTGCGTCGCCAAAATCAAGTGCAGGCCGGCGGCGCGGGCCTTCTGCGCGATACGGGCAATCAGCTCCTCGACCTTTTTGCCGACCACCATCATCAGGTCGGCCAGCTCGTCAATGATGATGACGATGGTCGGCAGTTTTTCCAGCGGCTCCGGCGAATCCGGCGTCAGGCTGAACGGATTCGGGATGTGTTCTTCCTTCTTCTTGGCCTCGGCGATCTTGGCATTGTAGCCGGCCAGGTTGCGCACGCCCAGCTTGGACATCAGCTTGTAGCGGCGCTCCATTTCGTTGACCGCCCAGTTCAGCGCATGACCGGCCTGGCGCATATCGGTCACCACCGGCGCCAGCAGGTGCGGTATGCCCTCGTACACCGACATCTCCAGCATCTTCGGATCGATCAGGATCATGCGCACGTCGGCCGGGTCGGACTTGTACAGCAGCGACAGGATGGTGGCGTTGATGCCCACCGATTTACCCGAGCCGGTGGTACCGGCCACCAGCAAGTGCGGCATCTTGGCCAGGTCGGCCACCACGGCCTTGCCGGCGATGTCCTTGCCCAGCGCGACCGTCAGCGGCGACGGATTGTCGTTGTAGACCTTGGAACCGACGATCTCGCTCAGGCGCACGATCTGGCGCTTGGGATTGGGCAGCTCCAGCGCCATGTAGTTCTTGCCCGGAATCGTCTCGACCACGCGGATCGAGGTCAGCGACAGCGAACGCGCCAAGTCGCGCGCCAGGCCGACGATCTGGCTGCCCTTGACGCCGGTGGCCGGCTCGATCTCGTAGCGCGTGACCACCGGGCCCGGATAGGCCGCCACCACCTTGGCTTCGACGCCGAAGTCGGAGAGCTTCTTCTCGATCAGGCGGCTGGTGAATTCCAGCGTTTCGATGGACACGGTTTCCTGCACCTCGGCCGCCTCGTCCAGCAGGGACAGGGCCGGCAATGCGCTGTCGCCGCTCAGGTCCTGGAACAGATTGGCCTGGCGTTCCTTCTCCACGCGCTCGGACTTGACCACGGCAACCACCTGCGGCTCGATCTTGACCGGCGGCGCGGCCACGGGATGCTTCTCCACGTGCTTGGCGCGCTCGATCACCACCACCTCCTCGCGCTTGACGGCCGCGACCTCGCCCTGGCGGCGGTCTTCACGGTACTGGTAGCGCTGGATGAACCAGTCGATGGCCGTCTCGATGCCGCCGCCGATGCGCTCGGCCAGGGTCAGCCACGAGACGTGGAAGAACAGGCTCAGCCCCAGGCCGAACAGCAGCAACAGCAGCAAGGTCGCGCCGGTGAAGCCGAACGCCACGTGGGCCGAATGGCCGATCAACTGGCCCAGCACGCCGCCCGGCGCGCGCGGCAGCTGCACATGCAGGGTGTACATGCGCAGGTATTCCAGCCCGACGCTGCCGATGAACAGCAGCACGAAGCCTATGCCGCGTATCAGCGGCTCCTGCGCGTGTTCCGGATCAGGCTCCCTGGACAGCACGTATTTCTGCGTCAGCCGGCGATAGCCCAGCCAGACGATGCGCAGCAGGCAAAACGCCCACCACCAGGCCGAGAAGCCGAAGATATACAGCAGCAGATCGGACAGCCAGGCGCCCGCGCGCCCGCCCAGGTTGTGCACCTTGGGCACCAGCGTTCCGTGGGACCAGCCGGGGTCCATCTTGTCGTAGCTGACCAGTATCAGCACGAAATACAGGCCAAGCACGGCCAGCGCCAGCCAGCGCGCCTCGGACAGCAGCCGCACCAGCCGATTGGGCAGGGGCTGGCGTTCGGTCGGGGTACGGGTATAGGCGGAAGATCCGGCAGAAGAGGCTTTTGGCATGCGTTCCTGAACTTTTTTACTGCTCATAGGTATAAAGGTGTTGCAATCTTATCGGTCAGGAAATTCGGATATGGCTATTCTAAGGCATATGGGCCCCAACCGGCCCGACGATTCATCCTGATCGGCTGCTTGCACTATAATCTTGTATTGCCTACGTGAATGCAATAGCGGCAGCCCTGCCGCCGCCCTTGCCGTCACTAAAATTGCCCCCAAATTCGGATTAATCCAACATATTAAGAAGCCTTCCATGACCACACCTAAACACGCCCGTGTACTGATTCTTGGCTCCGGCCCAGCCGGCTACAGCGCCGCCATCTACGCCGCCCGCGCCAATCTGAAGCCGATGCTGGTCACCGGCGTCGAGCAAGGCGGCCAGTTGATGACCACCACCGACGTGGAAAACTGGCCGGCGGACCCGATGGGCGTGCAAGGCCCGGACCTGATGCAACGCTTCCTGCAGCACGCAGAACGTTTCAATACCGACATCGTGTTCGACCATATCCACACCGTCAAGCTGCAAGAGAAACCGATCCGCCTGATCGGCGACAGCCATGAGTACACCTGCGACACGCTGATCATCTCGACCGGCGCCTCGGCACAGTACCTGGGCCTGCCGTCGGAACAGGCCTTCATGGGCAAGGGCGTGTCCGCCTGCGCCACCTGCGACGGCTTCTTCTACCGTGGCCAGGAAGTGGCCGTGGTCGGCGGCGGCAACACCGCCGTCGAGGAAGCGCTGTACCTGTCCAACATCGCCACCAAGGTCACGCTGATCCACCGCCGCGACAAGTTCCGCGCCGAAGCCATCCTGATCGACCGCCTGAACGCCAAGGTCGCCGAGGGCAAGATCGTCATCAAGTACAACCACACGCTGCAGGAAGTGGTCGGCGACGACAGCGGCGTTACCGGCGTCAAGATCGCCTCGACTGAAAACGGCGCCGTCACCGACGTCACCGTGCACGGCCTGTTCATCGCCATCGGCCACAAGCCGAACACCGGCATCTTCGAAGGCCAGCTGGAAATGCACAACGGTTACATCAAGACCCGGACCGGCACCGAAGGCATGGCCACCGCCACCAGCGTGCCGGGCGTGTTCGCCGCCGGCGACGTGCAGGACCACATCTACCGCCAGGCCATCACCAGCGCCGGCACCGGCTGCATGGCCGCGCTGGATGCCCAGCGCTACCTCGAAGGCCAGGAGTAATACCGTGGGACTGAAAGACTTCGCCGATCTGAAATCGCTGGCCAAGCAGCTCAAGGAGCAGGCCGACACGCGCGCCGCCGCCGAGGCGGAACGCGTCAAGCGCGAGAAGGTGCAGGCAGCGGAAGCGAATATCTTCCAGTCCAGCGTGGGCGGCGTCAAGCGCATGCCGGTGTCGGACCGCTATGTGCCGCAGATGCCGAAGACGGCGTCCGTGGCCGCCGCGCCGGCGCGCAAGCTGACCCAGGCCGAGGACGACGCGGCCGTGCTGCGCGAGTCGCTGTCCGACCTGTTCGAGGTCGATCACTATCTGGAAGAGGATCCGGCGCTGAACTACGCCGCTCCCGGCGTCGGCCCGGATGTGGTGAAAAAGATGCGCAAGGGCCACTGGCCGGTGCAGGACGAGCTGGACCTGCACGGCCTGCGCCGCGACGATGCGCGCGACGCCATCGGCGAATTCCTGCGCAAGTCGGCCATGCGCAACCACCGCTGTGTGTGCGTGATCCATGGCCGCGGCTTCGGCTCCCGCAGCCAGGAGCCGGTGCTCAAGTCCATGGTGCACAGCTGGCTGGTGCAGAAGGAAGAAGTGGTGGCCTTCTGCCAGGCCCGCTCGTCCGAAGGCGGCGAAGGCGCGCTGATCGTGCTGCTGCGCGCCGCGCTGCGGCCGGTGCGCTGACCCCGCACTGCGCAAACCGCCGGGGTCAGACCCCGCACGGGGTCCGACCCCTCTGATGGTGGCGGGTTAAAAGTTACACGTAGTCTGTCTGCCATGTTAACCTACGAATATTGCAACCTTGTTCGTAGCCTACATGAAGCACGTCCCCGTTCCGCACGTTTCCCTGATCACAGTCATCGAAGTTGTCGCGATTCTGGTGGGTGCGTTTTCCGGCTTTGTTGAGGCGCGGCGCAAGCGCATGGACGTGGTGGGCGTGTTCACGGTGGCCTTCATCACCGCGTTCGGCGGCGGCACGCTGCGCGACATCCTGCTCGACCGCCGGCCGCTGTTCTGGGTGCTGCACCAGGAATACGCGATCCTGATCTTCATCCTGGCGCTGGTGGCCGCGCCGCTGATGCGCACGCTGCGCCAGATCCTGTCCGAACGTTTGATCGTGATCGCCGACGCCATCGGCCTCGGCCTGTTTGCCGTGGCCGGCGTATCGCAGGCGCAGGCCGCGCACATGCCGCTGTTCATCGCCTCGATGATGGGCGTGATCACCGGCATCTTCGGCGGCGTGCTGCGCGACATCGTCTGCAACGAAGTGCCGATGGTTTTCCGCGACGGCAAACCCTACGCCATCTGCGCCTTCTTCGGCTGCTGGATGTACATCGGCCTGCAATACACCGACGTCTCCGACGACTTCGCGCTGTGGGCCAGCGCGGCCTGCATCACCCTGCTGCGGCTGGTCACCTGGAAGTTCGAGCTGCACCTCCACTACCATAAGAATTGATGAAGATGATTCCAGCCGCGCTGGCGGCCTTTTTATCGGGCGCCATCGTCGCGCACGCAGCCGCGGCGGCGGTCGCGGTGGAGGTGCGCGGCAGCCAGCTGCTGGGCCCCGACCAGCAGGACCTCGGCGAAGTGGACTGGCTTGCCCGCCTCAACAATTGGAAGCGCGATCCCAACGGCAAGCACCCGGAATGGCTGGCCGCGATGCGCAGCTGGCGCAGCGGGCGTCTGGCCGGGATCCAATACGACGATGCGCAATACCGCCGCCCCGAGCTGCGCTGGACCCAACGCAATTTCGTGCAGCCGCAGGCGATGGTCGAGGACCGCTACCTGTACGACCCGGCCGCCGGGCGCTACACCGTCGACCGCTACCTGAACGACCTTGAGCGGCGCTACGGCGGCATCGACAGTGTGCTGCTGTGGCCGGTCTATCCCAACATCGGCGTCGACAACCGCAACCAGTGGGACATGGTGCGCGACCTGCCCGGCGGCATCGCCGGCGTGCGGCAGCTGATCCGGGATTTCCACGCGCGCGGCGTCAAGGTCTTCTTCCCGACCATGCCGTGGGATACCGGCTCGCGCGACGTCGGCACGACCATGCACCAGGCCACGGCGGCGCTGATGGCGGAGATCGGCGCGGACGGCATCAACGGCGACACCATGGACGGCCTGCCGCTGGCCTACCGCACCGCCGCCGACGCCACCGGCCATCCGCTCGCGCTGGAGCCGGAGCTCGCCTTCAAGGACGACGGCATGCTGGCCTACAACCAGCAGAGCTGGGGCTATTGGCCGACGTCGCTGGTGCCGCTGGTCAGCAAATGGAAGTGGATGGAGCCGCGCCACATGGTCCACGTGTGCGACCGCTGGGCCACCGACCGCACCAATATTTTGCAGGACGCCTTCTTCAACGGCGTTGGCATCGAAAGCTGGGAAAACGTCTGGGGCTGGTGGAACCAGTTCACCGCGCGCGACGGCGAGGCGATGCGCCGCATCGCCACCATCTACCGCGCCTTCCCCGATCACCTGGTCAGCGCCGGCTGGGTGCCGCATGTGCCGACGCTGCATTACGGCGTCTACGCCAGCGAGTTCCCGCTGGAGGGAAGCACGCTCTGGACCATCATCAACCGCACCGACTGGAGCGTGGACGAGCGCATCATGCGCGTAAAGCACCACCCCGGCCAGCGCTACTTCGATCTGTGGAACGGCAAGGAGATCAAGCCGGTGGTCAGCGATGGCTATGCCGAGCTGAGCATGCCGATGGAGGCGCACGGCTACGGCGCCGTGCTGCGCATCGATCGCGACGCGAACGTCGCCAATCTGGACGCCGCCCTGAAGCGGCTGGCGCGGCAGGCGGCCCGCCCCTTGCAGTCGTACTCCAGCGAGTGGAAGCCGCTGCCCCAGACCATGACACCGGTTGCAGCCACCTCGCCCGCCACCAGCCAGCCCGTAGGCATGGTCAGGATACCGGGAACGGTTTTCGACTTCCAGGTTCACGGCATAGAAATCGAAGGCGAAAACAAACCGGGGCTGGACGTGCAATATCCATGGGAGTCCAGCGCGCGGCGGGGCCATGTGCATAGCTTGGCGATCAAGCCGTTCTACATGGACAAGCACCCGGTGACCAACGCCCAGTTCAAGGCCTTCATCAGCGCCACGGCGTATCGCCCGAAGGACGAGCACAACTTCCTGAAGCACTGGGTCGATGGCAGCCCGAAAGCCGGCGACGAAAACCGCCCGGTGACCTGGGTGTCGCTGGAGGACGCGCGCGCCTACCTGCGCTGGGCGGGCAAGCGCCTGCCGAATGAATGGGAATGGCAGTATGCCGCGCAAGGCGGCGACGGCCGCCTGTACCCCTGGGGAACGCGTGGGATGCCGCCATGGTCCCCGCGCCCGCCAAGGGACGCGAACTGCCGGCGCCCGAGCCGGTCGGGCAACACCCGCAAGGCGCCAGTCCCTTCGGCGTCGAAGACATGATCGGCCACGTCTGGCAATGGACTAACGAGTTCGCCGACGAACATACCCGCGCGGCGATCCTGCGCGGTGGCAGCTACTACCAGCCGCAAGACTCGTACTGGTATTTCCCGCAAGCCTACAAGCTCAACGAACACGGAAAATACCTGCTCATGGCACCGTCGAAGGACCGCTCCGGCGGCATCGGGTTCCGGGGCGTCAAGGATGCGGCAGCAAAATAAACGGGCACACTGCCCTCAACAACTTTAACTTTTCACGAAAGAGAAACGCATGAGCACCATCAGCATCCGCCAGGCCGTGTTGGCCGACATCGAAGCCCTGTCCGTTTTATTTGACGGCTACCGCCAGTTCTACGGCCGCGAGAGCGACGTGGCGGCGGCCAAACAATTCCTTCTGGACCGTTTCGAGCATGGCGAATCGGTGCTGTTCATCGCCCACGACGGCGCCAACCCGATCGGCTTCACCCAGCTGTATCCGAGTTTTTCCAGCGTTTCGCTCGGACGGATTTTTGTCTTGAACGACTTGTTCGTCAACGAGGGCGGACGGCGCAAGGGCGTCGCCTCCGGGCTGCTGTCGGCATCGGCCAATTTCGCGCGCGCGGTGGGCGCCATCCGCCTCGGACTTTCCACCTCGCTCACCAACACGACGGCGCAGGCGCTGTATGAAGGCGAAGGCTGGGAACGCGACGACGACTTCTTCTACACCTACGCCATTCAGAAATAAGGCAAGTCGGCGGAGGAGATTAGACGGCTTCGGGGCCGGTCTCGCCGGTGCGGATGCGGATCACCTGCTCGACGTTCTGCACGAAGATCTTGCCGTCGCCGATCTTGCCGGTGCGGGCGGCCTTGATGATGGCGTCCACCACCTGCTCGGCCACGCCGTCGTCGACCACGACTTCGACTTTCACTTTCGGCAGGAAGTCGACCACGTACTCGGCGCCACGATACAGTTCGGTGTGGCCCTTCTGGCGGCCGAAGCCTTTGACTTCGGTAACCGTCAGGCCGGTGACGTTGACCTCAGCCAGTGCTTCACGCACCTCGTCCAATTTGAACGGCTTGATCACAGCGGTAATCTGTTTCATGACTTCTCCTTATTTTGTTTCAAACGAAAATCTGGTGCCGGGCGAACCGCGCGCGATTCTTTGTATTGTAATCGACGCGCCCACTCTGTCCATCAACGTATGCGAATACCTGTCAATTCGCTGCTTCCTGCACCGGAATGGAGCGTAATTCTTCCAGCCATACAACGCTTTGCGCATCGCTCGGCGCGCGCCAGTCGCCGCGTGGCGACAGCGAACCGCCGCTGCCCACTTTCGGTGCGTTCGGCACGCAGCTGCGCTTGAACTGGCTGGTGCGGAAGAAGCGGTCCAGGAAGATGCCCAGGTTCTTCTTGATCGCGCCCAGGCCGTACTGGTTGCGGGTGACGTGGTCGCCGTCCGGCCAGCGGCCTTTTTCCTTGTCCTGCCACGCGCTCAGCGACAGGAAGGCCACCTTGGACGGACGGAAGCCGAAGCGCAGCACGTAGTACAGGTTGAAGTCCTGCAGCTCGTACGGGCCGATGGTGCTTTCGGTGCGCTGCTCGGGCTGGCCGTCGGCCGTGCCGGGCACCAGCTCGGGGCTGATCTCGGTGGCGAGGATGTCGAGCAGCACCTGGGCGTCGTTGCGGCCGATCACGCCGGACTCGGCGACCCAGCGCACCAGGTGCGAGATCAGCGTCTTCGGCACGCTGGCGTTGACGTTGTAGTGCGACATATGGTCGCCCACGCCGTAGGTGCACCAGCCCAGCGCCAGCTCGCTCAGGTCGCCGGTGCCGCAAACGATGGCGTTGTGGTGGTTCGCCAGGCGGAACAGGTGGTTGGTGCGCTCGCCGGCCTGGACGTTTTCAAACGTGATGTCGTACTGCGCCTGCCCTTCCGAATACGGATGGTTCAGGTCCTTCAGCATCTGGATGCAGCTTGGGCGGATGTCGATTTCCTGCGCCGAGCAGCCGACCAGCTTCATCAGCGCATGCGCCTGCGTCAGCGTGCGTTCGCTGGTGGCGAAGCCGGGCATCGTGTAGGCCAGGATGTTGGTGCGCGGTAGTTTCAGCTTGTCCATCACGCGCGCGCAGACCAACAGCGCGTGGGTCGAGTCGAGGCCGCCGGAGATGCCGATGACGATCTTCTTGATGTTGCTGGAGGTGAGACGCTGCGCCAGCGCCTGCACCTGGATGTTGTAGACCTCATTGCAGCGCTCGTCGCGGCGGCGCGCGTCGGACGGCACGTAGGGGAAGCGCTCGATGCAGCGCTTGAGCGCCAGCGGTTCCTCGCGGCCGATCTCCAGTTCGAAGAACACGGTACGGAACTTGTTCACTTCGGCCGCGTGGCGCTGCACCGATTGCGCGAAGGTGTTCATGCGCATGCGCTCGCGCGACAGGCGTTCGAGGTCGATGTCGGCAAAGGTCAGCGTGGCTTCGTCGCAGAAGCGCTTGGACTCGGCCAGCATTTCGCCGTTCTCGCAGATCACGCCCTGCCCGTCCCACGCCAGGTCGGTGGTCGATTCGCCGGTGCCTGCCGAGGTGTACAGGTAGGCCGAGATGCAGCGCGCCGATTGCTGCGACACCAGCTGGTTGCGGTAGCCGGCCTTGCCCACCAGCGCGTTCGAGGCCGACAGGTTGACCAGCACCGTGGCGCCGGCCAGCGCGGCGAACGACGACGGCGGAATCGGCACCCACACGTCTTCGCAGATCTCGACGTGGAATTTGAACAGCGGCATGTCGGCCACCTCGAACAGCAGGCCGGAGCCGAACTGCACGCGCTCGCCCAGCAGGTCGATCTCGGTGGCGACCGCGTAGTCGCCGCTGCTGAACTGGCGCACGTCGTAGAACTCGCCGTAGTTGGGCAGGTAGCTCTTCGGCACCACGCCCTGGATCTGGCCGTTGGCGATCACCACCGCGCAGTTGTACAGCTGGTGCTCGACGCGCAGCGGCACGCCAACCACCAGCGCCATCTTCCATTGCTGCGAGGCGACGATGATGCTGTCGAGCGCGTCCAGGCAGCCGTCCAGCAAGGCGCGCTGGTGGAACAGGTCGTCGCAGGTGTAGGCCGACAGGCCCAGCTCAGGAAACGCCACCAGCGCCGCGCCTTGCGCGGCGGCCTGTTCGGCCAACGCGATGGTCTGGAGGGCGTTGTAGGCGGGGTCGGCGATGCGGCACACCGGCGCGGCGATGGCGACGCGGGCGAAATCGTGGGTGTACAGGTTCAGGAAATTCGAGGTCATGTGGTGTCTTTCTCGAGCACAAGGACATGCAAAATCGAATTATCGCACGGGGACAGCCGTGCCGCAGCCAACAGACCGGCGTCAGATAGGCTAGACTTGCGCCAACATCAAAGGCCGGAGGCAGGCGTGTCAGAAGCAGTATTTACCCTCATCGACTCACTGGACGGCGTGGACCCGGCGCAATGGCAGGCGCTGGCCGGCGACAATCCGACGCTCAGCCACAGTTTCCTGCACGCGCTGCACGAGACCGGCTGCGCCTCGCCCGACACCGGCTGGAGCCCGCGCTACCTGGTGCTGCACCGCGACGGCGTGCTGGCCGGCGCCATGCCGCTCTACCTGAAGGATCACAGCCGGGGCGAATATGTGTTCGACCACGCCTGGGCCGACGCCTTCCATCGCAACGGCATCGATTACTACCCCAAGCTGCTATCGGCGGTGCCGTTCACGCCGGTGACCGGCAGCCGCCTGCTGGCCCGCACGCAGGAGGACCGCCAGCTGCTGGCGCGCGCCGCCCTGCAGGTGGCGCGCCAGCTGGGCACCTCGTCGCTGCACGTCCTGTTCCCCGACGGGCAAGACAAGCAGGCGCTGGCCGAAGCCGGCTACATGCTGCGCGAAGGCGTGCAATTCCATTGGGATAATCCCGGCTATGCGGACTTCGAGGCCTTCCTGTCCAGCATGAAGATGGACAAGCGCAAGAAGATCCGCCAGGACCGGCGCCGCGTGCTGGACGCGGGCATCCACTTCGAGCACCTGGCCGGCGGGCAGATCACCGCCGAGGTGCTGGGCTTCTTCTACAGCTGCTACGTGTCGACCTACCACGCGCACTATTCCAAGCCGTACCTGTCGCTGGCCTTCTTCGAACGCATCCTGCGCGAGACGCCGGACAGCATGATGATGGTGCTGGCCAAACGCGGCGACGCGCCGGTGGCGGCCGCGCTGAACCTGGTGGGCGGCGGCATCATGTACGGCCGTTACTGGGGCACGCTGGAATTCGTCTCCGGCCTGCACTTCGAGACCTGCTACGTGCAGTCGATCGACTACTGCATCCGCCACGGTATCGCCCGCTTCGAAGGCGGCGCCCAGGGCGTGCACAAGATGTCGCGCGGGCTGGTGCCGACGCCGACCTGGTCCGCCCACTGGGTGGCCGATCCGCGCTTCGCCGGCGCCATCGCCGATTTCCTGCGCGAAGAAACCGCCGCCATGAACGACTACATCGACGAGCTGGCCGAGCACGTGCCGTTCAAGGCCGGCTGACGCGAGGCCGGCTGACGGCGCGCGTCAGTGCTGGCCTGCCGGCGTCATGCGCCGCTCGGCCACGCGCCGCTCGGTACGGAGATCCGGAGGCGTCTTTGCGGGCAGAGGTGCATAGGCGCGATAAGCGAGCACCAGATACAGCACGCCCGCCACGATGGCATACGCGCCGACCAGCCAGACCAGCGCCAGCACCCCCATGTTCGGCAAGGTCACCAGCACGGTGCCGAACATGACCGACACCAGGCCGCCGGCCAGCAGCAGCCAGCCGCCGCCGCGCAGATGGCCGCGCAGGCGCACCGCCAGGATGACATCGAGCACCCCGCTGATCATCGCATTGACGCCGATGACAATCACCAGCACCAGCGCCGCCAGCAGCGGCCGCATGACGGCCAGCACGCCGGCGGCGACGCTCACCAGCCCCAGCACCAGCAACAGCCACCAGTCGAACGCATGCGACCCGGTGGCGTGACGCCGGTTGCGCACCGTGCCGGTCAGGTAGACCACGCCGGCCAGCAGCGCGTAGACGGCGAAGATCGCCACCAGGCTCAGCACGGTCGGCCCCGGCATCGCCAGCGCCAGCGCGCCAAACAGCAGCAACAGCACGCCCCGCAGCGCCAGCATCCACCAGCTGCGCAATACCATCGGCCTCGCATCCATGCTCACCTCCCCTCGTAAACGGTCGCTCACCGGTGTCAGACCGGCGTGGTGGGCAAAGGGTTCCGCGAAATCGAGGTAAAATGGTAGCGTTACCTACTATCAGGAACATGGCAAGCCAAGCATGAATGCAGATTTTATAAGACAGCGTGAGCGGTTCAAGGCCGCCACGATGAAACGCATCGACGTCAGCGATGAATCCTACAGCAATGTCACCGAATTATTGGCAGCCATCGCCAAGCCATTCCACGTCCGCAAAGGAGAATACCTGCAGCGCGCCGGCGTGCCGGCCACGCAGGTGCACTGGATCAGCAGCGGCGTGGTGCGCAGCGGCTTCTTCAACCGCGACGGCATCGAGGTGACCTTGCGCTTCTACCGCGAGGGCGAATCGGCCACCACGCTGACCGACCTGATCAGCGGTGAAACCAGCCAGCCGGCGGTGCAGTTCCTGATCGCGGAAACGCCGATCCATGGCTTCACGCTGGACTGGAAGCATTCCTGCGAACTGCGCGCGCAGCACGAGGTGATGCAGCATTACCATCTGAATATCGCCATGCACGGCCTGCAGACGCTGGCGCAGCGCGCCTACACCAATGGCGAAACCTCGGCCCAGGAGCGGCTGGCGGCGTTCCGCGAAGAGTATCCGGGGCTGGAGGCGCGCATCTCGCAGCGCGCGATCGCGTCCTACCTGGGCATCACGCCGCAGTACATGTCGCGCCTGCGGCGCGAGGCCGAAGCGGCCAGCGGCGCGCCGCGCGGATAAAAAAAACCCCGTGTGGCCGCGCGACGATCTTGAGCGTCGCACGGCCACACGGGGCTCTCTGACGGGCAGCGTGAATTACGCGATGCCGTTTTCCTTCTTGTAGGCGGCGACGCCGCTCAGGATCTCGGCCTTGGCTTCGTCCGGACCGTACCAGCCGTCGATCTTGACCCATTTGCCTTTTTCCAGGTCCTTGTAGTGCTCGAAGAAGTGCTGGATCTGGCGCAGGCGCAGTTCGTTCAGGTCTTCCGGCTTCTGCCAGTGGCTGTAGATCGACAGTACTTTGTCGACCGGCACGGCCAGCACTTTGGCGTCTTCACCGGCTTCGTCGGTCATCTTCAGCACGCCGACAGGACGGCAGCGCACCACCACGCCCGGGATCAGCGGGAACGGGGTGATCACCAGCACATCGACCGGGTCGCCGTCGGCCGACAGGGTGTTCGGCACGTAGCCGTAGTTGCACGGGTAGTGCATGGCGGTGCCCATGAAACGATCGACGAAGATCGCGCCCGATTCCTTGTCGACTTCATACTTGATCGGATCGGCGTTCATCGGGATTTCGATGATGACGTTGAAATCGTTCGGCAGATCGCGGCCGGAAGATACTTTATTCAAGCTCATGGGGGTTTCCTCGTAAGTGCTGGCAAATGTTTAACCGCGTAATTATAGCGAACTACAGCCCGCTTGTGCGGCGCAGCACTGCAAAACCGCCTCGCCCCGATGGTTTCACGACAATCTTGTTACTCCCTGCCGCGCCGCCAACGGCATACAGTTGTCCTGCAGCGCCGATCCGAGGCGCTTCTACAGGAGGCAACCATGACCACTACCGAAACCTTGCACCACTCCGTCGTCTCGCCGGCCGAATGGCTGCGACGACGCCAGACCTTGCTGGCGCGCGAGAAGGAATTGACGCACCTGCACGACCAGGTGGCCCGCGAACGCCGGGCGCTGCCCTGGGTGCGCGTTGAAAAAAACTATGTGTTCGACACGCCGCAGGGCAAGCGCACGCTGGCCGACCTGTTCGAAGGCCGGCGCCAGCTGGTGGTGCAGCACTTCATGTTCACGCCCGGCGCCGAACAGGGATGCGCCCACTGTTCCTACATGGCGGACCACACCGACGGCGCCCTCGCCCACCTGACGCAGCGCGACGTGACGTTCGTCGCCATCTCGCGCGCGGCGCTGGGCGACATCGAGCGCTTCCGCCATCGCATGGGCTGGCACTTCAACTGGGTATCGTCGGGGGACGGCGATTTCAACTACGACTTTCACGTCAGCTTCCGGCCCGAGGAGCTGGCCAGCGGCGAAGTCAATTACAACTACCAGCGCCAGCCCATAAAAAACCCCGACATGCCCGGCGTGAGCGTGTTCTACAAGGATGACGACGGCGTGGTCTACCACAGCTATTCGACCTACGGCCGTGGCGTGGAGGTGATGATGCACACCTATAATTTCCTCGACCTGACCCCGCTGGGCCGCCACGAGGAAGATCTGCCCTATTCGATGGCATGGGTGCGCCATCACGACCGTTACGCGGCCGCGCCGGCTGCGGCCGCGTGCTGTCATGCGGCGGCATGACCAGGCGCTACGGGCCATGGCGCCCATCGCGGCCGGCCACGTCGCCTCGGCCGCCCTGATGGCTGCCGTGCACGGCGCCGGCCTGATGCTGGCGCCGATGCTGGTGCCGCTGTGCAGCAGCGACGGCACCGTGCGCGAGGTGGCCGTGGCGGGCTCGCAGACGCTGCTGCTGGCGGCGTCCGGCACGCACGCGGCGGCGATGCTGGGCATGACCGCCGCCGTCAACGCGCTGCTGAAACGGTTCTACACGCCGTAAAAAAACCCGTCGCGAGGACGGGTTCTTTTTACAAGATGGTGGCCAGCGCGCACTGGCGGTAGTGGTTGGCCGCCTCTTCCGGCTGGGCCAGCGCTTCGTGCAGCTGCGCCAGCTTCAGGTGGGATTCGCGCACCATGCGCGGGTCGGCGGCGTCGGACAGGGCCTGCTCCAGGTAGCGCTGCGCCTTGCCCCACAATTTCTGCTTCAGGCACAGCGAACCCAGCGTCAGCGCCAGTTCGGCGTCGGTCGGACGGCTGTGTATCCAGGTTTCGCAGTGCTCGATCTGCATCAGCAAGGCCGCCGAACCGGCCGGCGCCGCCGCTTCGCGGTAGGCCCGCACCACGCGGTCGTCCCAGTCGGCGGCCAGCGATTCTTCCGCCACCAGGCGCGCCTCGTCGTGCAGCCCGCGCGCGTTGAGCGCGGTGGCGGCGCGGCAGGCCACGTAAGGCTTGATGCGGTCAGCGCCCGGCACGGTCGCCCACACCCGTTGCAGCGATTCCGCATCGTGGCTGCTGTCGGACAGCATGTCGTCATAGGCCAGCTCGCGCAGGCGCGACGACAGCGCCGGATGCAGCGCGCGGTGCTTGTCCAGCGAGCGCACCAGGCGCAGCACTTCCGGCCAGTTCTTGGCCTGCTGCTGCGCCTTCAACGACCATTGCAGCGCGTGGATGTGGCGGGTGCCGCTGGCGTTGAGCTCCTGCACCGCCGCCAGCGCCTGCTCCGGCTGATGGTCGTCGACCAGCAGTTCGGTCATCGTCATCAGGCGCGCGGTCTTCATTGCGTTGTCGTCGCTGAGCTTGGCCAGCCAGTTGTCGCGGCGCGCGCCCTGGCGCATGCGGTGCGCGGCGCGGGCGCCGATCAGCGCGGCCACGCCGGCGTTTTCCGGCAGTTCCGAGGCGCGCATCGCAGCCTTTTCTGCATGGCCGAAGCGGCCTTCAAACAAGGCCTTCAGCGCTTCGCGCAGGCCCTTGTTGCCGTCACGCTCGCGCTTGCGCTGGCGGTAGGCCGCCACCTTGCCCGGCATCTTGACCGTGGCGCGGAAGGCGCGGATCACGACATACAGGAAGGCGAACAGCGCCACTTCCAGCACCACGAAGAAATTCAGCGACAGGTCGATCCGGTGCGGCGGGTAGAACAGCACCACATTGCCCGGATTGAAACGCGCCGTCACGGCGATGCCGATGGCCGCAGCCATCAAAGCGACTATCCAGAGAAATAAACGCATGACTATGGCTTCGCTTTGTAGTTGCGCACAGCGTTCAGGCTGTCCGACAGGGTCGGCATTTCAATCGCCAGATTGCTGCTTTGAACCTGACGCAGCAGCATCTGCACGGTCTGCGTCGATTTGGCGCGGACATCGAAATACTTGACCAGCGCTTCCTGCGCAGCGATCAGGTCGGCGCGGAAGGCCGCCTCGTTGCGCGACAACAGCGCCATGCGCGCGTTCAGCAGGCGCAGTTTGAGGTTCTCGCGCAGGAAGTAAGCCTGGGTCGGCGACAGCATCAGCGCGTCCGGCGTGGTCACGGTGCGCACGCGGATCAGCTGGCGCACGTCGGTCCACATCTCGCTGCTCCAGCCGTTCCAGGCGTCCTGCACGGTTTGCAGCCACGGGCTGGTCTGCTCGACCGGCTCAGGCTTGCCGCCCTTGCCCACGGCCGGCTTGGCCTTGGCCTTCTTTTCCGGCGGCGCCGGCAGCGTCGGCGTTTCGTCCGCCAGCATCGGCAGCGTGTCGACCTGCGCGATCACGTTGTCCAGGCGCAGCGCCATGCCCACCGAGTCGACGCTCGGCAGGGCTTTCAGCTTTTCCGTGTCCTTGGCGATGGCGCGGCGGATGGTGATGAATTGCGGCTTGTCCGAGCGCGACAGGCTGCGGTCGGCATTCTGCAGGGCGATCAGCGCGCCCGGCACGTTGCCGGCCAGTTGCAGCTGCTGGCTGGCGGTCGACAGCACTTGTTCGATCTCGGTCAGCGCCCACTCGTCGCGGTTCTTGGACAGGTCCTGGTACAGCTGCTCCAGCGCCAGTTGCTGGCTCTGCGCTTCCTGCTGCTTGTTTTCCAACAGCGCGACCTTGCCTTGCAGCTCCTTGCTGGTCTCCTGCACGGCGCGCGCCAGGGTGCCGGTTTCGGCGTTGCTGGCATCGCCCTTTTGCAGGCGGCGCGCCATTTCCTCGCGCAGGTTGCGCACCTGGTTGTGCGCCGACCAGGTTTGACCGGCCAATAAAATGGCCAGCACGACGATGCCGACCAGCAGCATCTGCGGCTGTTGCACGGTTTCAAGCAGGCTCGGTTCAGGCTGCGGCGGCGCCGCAGGCGGAGTCTCGGCGGCGGCGCCGGCGGAGACGACAGGATCGGGTAAGGTAGGCAAATCGTTCATAGGCGTGATTGTAACGCGGCCAGCAGGCGTTCGTCGCCTGATCCTGTGAGCGTCAGTCGGGAAAAGCCCAAATTGTTTGCCGTTTCGGCAATCCGGGCATGCGGAATGATCAAATGCTGCTGTTGCATCGCCACAACAGCATTCTGCTGCGTTGCATCAGGGTGTTCCGCGTCCAGCTGCGCCAGCAGCGCGCACAGGCCGCGCAGCGCTTCGGAGCTGGTGATGATCCAGTCGTTTTGCTGCGCCAGCAAACGGCGCACGGTGGCCGCCAGCTGCGGCGTCAGGCGCGGCACCGAGCGGCGGTAGGCCGGCACCACGTCGACCACGGCGCCGGCCGCGCGCAAGCCGTCGGCCATCAGCTCGCGGCCGCTTTCGCCGCGCACGATCAGCACCGGCTGGCCGCGCAGCGCGGCCAGGTCCAGCGTTTGCAGCAGGTGTTCGGAATCGCTGTGGGCGCTGTCGGCCGGGCTGACGATGTCGACCGTCTCCGGCGTCACGCCGTGCGCGGCCAGGGCGGCGCGGCTGCCCTCCCCCAGCACCGCCAGCTGGACGCCGGCCGGCCAGTGTTGAATATGGGCGAAGGCGGCGTCGATGGCGTTGGGCGAGACGAAGGCCACCAGCTTGTAGCCCGGCTGCGGCGCGCACAGCCGCGCCAGCGCGGCCAGCAAGGCGGCCGGATCGGGCAAGGCTTCGATTTCCAGCAGCGGCAACAGTTCCACCTGACGGCCCAGCGCGGTAACGCGGGCCGCCAACGGCAGGGCTTGCGCCAGCGGACGGGTGATGACGACGGCGCCGGTCATCCGCTGGTCAGGTGCCGGAGGACGGCGCGGAGGACGGCGCACCGTCGGCCAGCGTGGCCGAGCGGGCGTCGGCCTCGGCCTGCGCGGCTTCGCTCAGGCAGGACGCCAGGATGTCGACCGCGTCCTGCGCGCGCAGCAGGTCGGCGACCTGCTGGCCCAGCGCCTCCGGGTCGGCGGCCGCGCCGCGCACCTCGGCGCTGGCCATGCGGGCGCCGTCCGGCGTGGCCACCATGGCGCGCAGGTGCATCTGGCCATCGGCCACCGTGGCGAAGGCCGCCAGCGGCACCTGGCAGCTGCCGCCGAAGACCTTGGACACCTTGCGCTCGGCCGTGACGGCCTGGGCGGTGGCCTCATGGTTCAGCGGCGCCAGCAGCGCCATCAGGTCGACACCATCGGCGCGCTCGGCAATCTCGATCGCCATCGCGCCCTGGCCGGCGGCCGGCAGGCTGGACGCCGGGTCCAGCAGCGCGCGGATGCGCTGCGGCAGGCCCAGGCGCTTGAGGCCGGCGGCGGCCAGGATGATGGCCGCGTAGTCGCCGCGGTCGAGCTTGCCCAGGCGGGTGTCGAGGTTGCCGCGCAAGGGCTTGATCACCAGCTGCGGGTAACGCGCCGCGATCAGGGCCTGGCGGCGCAGGCTGCTGGTGCCGACCACGGCGCCGGCCGGCAGCTCGTCCAGCGAGGCGTAATCGTTGGAGACGAAGGCGTCGCGCGGGTCTTCGCGCTCCAGCACGGCGGCCAGGGCGAATCCTTCCGGCAACTCCATCGGCACGTCCTTGAGCGAGTGCACGGCCAGGTCGGCGCGGCCTTCGGCCATGGCGACCTCAAGCTCCTTGACAAACAGGCCCTTGCCACCCACCTTGGACAGGGTGCGATCAAGAATTTGATCGCCTTTTGTCGATATTCCTACAATTTTAATATCGCACTGAGGATATAATAATGCCAAACGCGCCCGCACATGCTCGGCCTGCCACATGGCAAGCCGACTTTCACGCGACGCGATCACCAAGGTGGACGGAGGATTTTGTAGTAATTCCGATATTTTCAAAACCAGTTCTTTCGCTGTAGCGGGCGCTAACCGGCGCAGGCCAGTCACACGCGCGTGTTTAAGATCACAAATTTTATCACGCTCACCTTCTTGCAGAACCGGGCCACAAGCCTTTGCACCGACATTTCACATCTTTGCGGCTTATCTCATGGCAAACCAATCTAGTGCAACGAACGATCAAACGGCTGAACAACCTGGCGCAGACAAAGACGCGCCACTTAAAGAAGACATCCGCCTGCTAGGCCGCCTGCTGGGCGACGTGCTGCGCGACCAGGAGGGCGAGGAAGTCTACGCCGTGGTCGAGACCATCCGGCAGACGGCCGTGCGCTTCCGGCGCGAGGCCGACGCCGGCGCCGCCAAGGAACTGGACGGCATGCTGAAGATCCTCACGCGCGAGCAGACCATTTCCGTGGTGCGGGCGTTCTCCTACTTCTCGCACCTGGCCAATATCGCGGAAGACCAGCACCACATCCGCCGCCGCCGCGCCCACCTGCTGGCCGGCTCCAGGCCGCAGCAGGGCAGCGTCAACTTCGCCCTGTGCAAGCTCAAGGAAGCCGGCGTCGGCCAGGAAACCGTGAGCACCTTCTTCCAGGAAGCGCTGATCGCCCCTGTGCTGACGGCCCACCCGACCGAAGTGCAGCGCAAATCGATACTTGATGCGGAACACGACATCGCCCGCCTGCTGGCCGAGCGCGACCTGCCGCTGACGCCGAAGGAGCACGCCGCCAATATGCACCTGCTGCGCGCCCGCATCGCCACGCTGTGGCAGACCCGCATGCTGCGCTATTCCAAGCTGACCGTGGCCGACGAGATCGAAAACGCCCTGTCCTACTACCGCATCACCTTCCTGCGCGAGCTGCCGGGCCTGTACGACGACATCGAGTCCGACATCGCCGCCCACTATGGCGAAGCGAAAACCATCACCGCGCCCTACGTGCAGATGGGCAGCTGGATCGGCGGCGACCGCGACGGCAACCCCAACGTCAACGGCGGCACCATGGAGCACGCGCTGACGCGCCAGGCCACCACCATCCTCGACTTCTACCTGGAGGAAGCCCACACGCTGGGCGCCGAACTGTCGGTGTCGACGCTGATGATCGCCTGCAGCCCGCAACTGCAGGCGCTGGCCGACCAGTCGCCCGACACCTCCGACCACCGCGCCGACGAGCCCTACCGCCGCGCCCTGATCGGCATCTACGCCCGCCTGGCCAGCACCGCCCGCGCGCTGGGCGCGACCAACATCCTGCGCAAGGAAGTGGGCCACGCCGAGCCGTACGCCACGGCGGCCGAGTTCTCGGCCGACCTGCAGGTGCTGGTCGACTCGCTCAACGCCAACCACGGCGCCGTGCTGGTGCAGCCGCGCCTGTCGACCTTGAAGCGTGCGGCCGACATCTTCGGCTTCCACCTGGCCTCGCTGGACATGCGCCAATCGTCGGACATCCACGAGCGCGTGCTGGCCGAACTGTTCGCCAAGGCCGGCGGCCAGCCGGACTACGCCTCGCTGGACGAGGACGCCAAGGTGCAGCTGCTGCTGAGCGAGCTGTCGCAGCCTCGCCTGCTGTACTCGCCGTACATCGCCTACTCCGCCGAGACCGACTCCGAGCTGGGCGTGCTGCGCGCGGCGCGCCAGATCCGCGCGCTGTACGGCGCGCGCGCCATCCGCAACTACATCATCTCGCACACCGAGACCGTGTCCGACCTGCTGGAAGTGCTGCTGCTGCAAAAGGAAATGGGCCTGCTGCGCATCGCAGAACAGGAACTGGACCTGATGGTGATCCCGCTGTTCGAAACCATCCCCGACCTGCAACGCGCGGCCGGCATCATGGAAGCGGTGATGGCGATCCCGCTGGTCAAGGCGCTGATCGCCAAGCAGGGCCAGATCCAGGAAGTCATGCTGGGCTATTCGGACTCCAACAAGGACGGCGGCTTCCTGACCTCCAACTGGGAGCTGTACAAGGCCGAGACCCACCTGGTCACCGTGTTTGAAAAGGCCGGCGTCAAGCTGCGCCTGTTCCACGGCCGCGGCGGCACGGTAGGCCGCGGCGGCGGTCCGTCGTACGAGGCCATCCTGGCGCAGCCGCACGGCACCGTCAACGGCCAGATCCGCCTGACCGAGCAGGGCGAGATCATCGCCTCCAAGTTCTCCAACAAGGACATCGGCCGCCGCAACCTGGAGCTGCTGGTGGCCGCCACGCTGGAGGCCAGCCTGATGCCGCAGTCGGCCGACGGCGCCCACCTGACCCAGCTGCGCCAGTTCGAAGCCGTAATGGCCGAGATCTCCGACCGCGCCTACAAGGCCTACCGCAACCTGGTCTATGAAACCCCGGGCTTCACCGACTACTTCTTCGCCGCCACGCCGATCGCCGAGATCGCCGAGCTGAACCTCGGTTCGCGCCCGGCCTCGCGCAAGTCGACCAAGCGCATCGAAGACCTGCGGGCGATTCCATGGGGCTTCTCGTGGGGCCAGTGCCGCCTGCTGCTGCCGGGCTGGTACGGCTTCGGCAGCGCCATCGGCGCCTGGATCGCGGACGGCAAGCCGGCCGAACGTCTGGCCCAGCTGCAGGCGATGTTCCAGCAATGGCCGTTCTTCGCCACCCTGCTGTCGAATATGGACATGGTGCTGGCCAAGACCGACCTGGCAATCGCTTCCCGCTACGCCGAGCTGGTGCAGGACAAGGAACTGCGCGGACGCATCTTCAAGCGCATCACCGACGAGCATGCCAACACGCTGGCCATCCTGCAAAGCATCACCGGCGCCACCGAACGGCTGGCCGGCAACCCGCTGCTGGCGCGTTCGATCCAGAACCGCTTTGCCTACCTCGATCCGCTGAACCACTTGCAAGTGGAGCTGATCAAGCGCCACCGCGCGCTGTCGAGCGAACCGGGCAAGGCCGACGAGCGGGTCCATCGCGGCATCCACCTGTCGATCAACGGCGTCGCCGCCGGCCTGCGCAACACCGGCTAAACCGTCGCGCCCCACACCACGCCCCGCACCGCAAGGTCCGGGGCGTTATTTTTTTCAGGTCCGCGCGCCTTTTGTTAAAAAACGGAAAAAAGCCTACCGCCCGTCACAAACCTGCCAAATAGCGATGGTTTTCAGCGCCGCATTATTTGTGATCCTTGGAGAAAAGTGTATGGATTTTCAGACACACCGTACAAAAATCCCCGAGCAAGCGGAACATTTCAGTAGAATTAAACGCATCTGATCGAAGAATCAAAATAGTATAAATAATATCCCCGCAGGCGCCAGAAGCGCCGCGCGGAGCGGAACGGCAAAATCTGACCCGGAGAGTTCACATGAAGTCGAGTACCCGTAGCCTGCTGCATCCGTCCTGCCTTCCCCTGTCACCTCAAGCGCTCTTGCCCTAGAGCCCGACACCTCCCGAATTCATCTCCCCGGCACTGGCCGGGGCTTAGATTTCACGCATGCCGCATGGCATGCGTTGGAAGCGTGCGCGCCGCGCCTGGCTGCAGACATGCGTGGCGCCGCATACAACAAGTCGTACCTATGGCACACCCACATGACGCACCTTTTGGAGAAATCGACATGACATTCAGCCGTAAACTGACCATGCTGGCAGCCTGCCTGGCCTGTGTAACCGCCGCGCACGCCGGCGCCATCAAAGAAGACAAGGACTCCCTGTTCAAACCGACCGGCAAGGGCTGGGGCGAACTCGACCTGGATTCGATGAGCCATCCCGAACGCGCCGCCACGCTGAAAGCGCAACGCAGCGCCAACCTGACCTACCAGGGCGGCCCGGTCATGGTGGCGCCAACCAAGGTCTACTACATCTGGTACGGCTCGGCCTGGGACAGCGCATCGCAGAATGTGCTGAACAATATCGCCTCGCACATCGGCGGCTCGCCTTACTTCAACATCAACACCACCTACTACAACGCCAGCAACAACCACGTGGTGAACCAGGTGACCCTGGCCGGCAGCACCACCAACTCCGGCACGCTGGGCAGCAAGCTGACCGACGCCAACATCCAGACCGTGGTGACCAGCGCCATCAGCTCCGGCGCGCTGCCGCTGGACTCCAACGCCGTCTACTTCGTGATGACCGACAAGAACACCACCGCCACCTCGGGCTTCTGCACCCAGTACTGCGGCTGGCACACCAACACCAACTTCAACGGCCAGAACATCAAGTACGCCTTTGTGGGCAATCCGGAAACCCAGTGCGCGTCGGCCTGCGGCGCCACCTCGCCGAGCCCGAACAACACGCCGGGCGCGGACGCCATGGCCAGCATCTTCTCGCATGAACTGGAAGAAGCGGTCACCGACCCGGACGGCAACGCCTGGTACTCGACCCAAAGCGGCATGGAAAACGGCGACAAGTGCGCCTGGAACTTCGGCACCACCGCCCTCGCCTCGAACGGCGCCAAGTACAACCAGACCTTCGGCACCATGAAGTACCTGATCCAGCAGAACTGGGTGCTGCTGCCTAGCCAGGCGTGCGCACAGCACTATCCCTGAGCAGGCTAGTACAATCGATCTGAACTGATCCGGCCGCCGCGGTGCATCGCGGCGGCTTCCCTCCCACTGGAACGTGCATGCAAATAAAATCATTGATCGGGCTGGCGCTGCTGGCCCTGGCACAGACCGCGGCCCACGCCGCGCCACCGCGCACGGTGCCGACCGTCACCCGCACGGTGCAGCTGTTCAGCACCTTGGAAAACGACTGGCTGGACGCGGTGCACAACCGCGACGCCGAAGCCTTGAAAAAAATCGTCGCGGACGAATTCGAACTGCGCAGCGCCGCCGTTCCCGGCCGCCCCACCGCGCGCGCCGAATGGCAGCAACAGGTGTTTGCCGCGCCGGCGCTGGAGTCGCGCATCGAACAGATGGCGGTGCACGAATATGGCGAGCTGGCGTTGGTCAGCTTCATGTGGAAGATCGCGGCGCCGAAAAACAGTGCGCTGCCCAGCCAGGTGTTTGTGGTCGACACCTGGAAACAGGTGGACGGCGGCTGGAAGGTGCTGACCCGTTACGCAGCCACCGTGGACGGCGCCAGCAAGGCGGTGCCGGGCGCCGAGCCGGCTGCGCAGGCCATCAATAAAAAATACTGAAGCCGGCCATGACCACACTTCTGCACCGCGAACGCTACTGGCTGGGCGCCGCCGTCCTGACCGGCGCGGCGCTGGTGTGGAGCTGGCCAGCCGGCGACACCCCGCCCCCGGCCGCGACGGCGCCGCCAGCTGCCGCGCCGGCGTGGCACGACAGCTTCGGTCTCGGCAAGCTCGACAACGGCCTGCGCCAGTCGGCCGAGCTGTCGCTCGACGATCAACTCGCGCCCTCCTCGCTGTCGACCGACGCCGCCGGCAACCTGGTGGTGGATGCGCCGCTGCGCATGCTGTTCGAATTCTTCCTGGTGCGCGGCGAAGGCGCCGACCTCAATGCGCGCGCCGCTCAACTGCGCGCCCATCTGGACCGGCAAGTCACCGGCACTGCCGGCGAGCAGGTCAAGGCGCTGGCCGCGCGCTACGCCGCCTACGTGCGCGCGCATGACGAGCTGCTGGCAAGCCAGCGCATCGCCCTGGCCGCCGGCGCCATCCCCACGCCGCCGCAGGTGGAACAACTGGCGACGTGGCAGCAGCAGCGCGCGCGCCTGCGCCAGAGCACGTTCGGGCCGGCCATCGCCGCTCGCTGGTTTGGCGCCGACGACGCCGAGCTGGCGCAAGCGGTGAGCGAGCTGCGCGCGCGCGCAAGCGCCGATGCCAACGCCGCCGCCGGCAGCGAGGCCGAGTCCGATTCCAATACCCTGCGCGATCGCCGCCTGCACGACGCCACGTGGGCGGCGGCACGCGACAGCGACACCGGCGAACTGCTGGCCCGCGCCACGCAAAGCTATGAAGCCGCCGCCGGCGAGGAGCGCACATGGCGCGCGCACTATCTGCGCTACCGCGCCGATGCCGGCCTGCTGACCGCTGCAGCCGGCAGCGACACGCGCCGGCGCCAGCTGGAAGCACTGCAGGCACGGCTCTTCCCCAACGAGCGCGAGCGCATCCGCGCGCGCGCCAGCGGCATCGAATAACGTCACCCAACAGGAACATCCGCATGAAGCAAACCACCGCGCTGCTGCTGGCAGCCAGCCTTCTGACGCTGCCCGCAGCCAACGCCGAAACACCTGCGGAAGCCCGCATCAAAACCCTGATCACGCCCCGCCTGGGCGTCAACATCAAAGTCGATTCGGTGACCAGGACGCCGTATGGCGGACTGTATGAAATCAGCACCAACGGCGACATCTTCTACACCGATGAAAGCGCGCGCTATCTGTTCGTCGGCAAAGTCGTCGACACCGCCAACAACTACCAGGACCTGACGCGGGCCCGGGCCGACCAGCTGGCCGCGATCCGTTTCTCCGACCTGCCGCTGGAGACCGCCATCAAGACCGTCAAGGGCAACGGCAAGCGCGTGATGGCGGTGTTCGAAGATCCGAACTGCCCCTACTGCCGCAAGCTGCACCAGACGCTGGAAGGGATAGACAACGTCACCATCTACACCTTCCTGCTGAACATCCTGTCGGACGACTCGTCGGTCAAGTCCAAGGACATCTGGTGCGCCGCCAACCGCGCGCAGGCATGGCACGACTGGATCGTCAACACCAAGGCGGCGCCGGCCGCGCCGGCCGCCTGCCCCACCCCCAACGAACAAGTGCTCGCGCTGGGCAAGAAGCTGCACGTGGCCGGCACGCCGACCATCTACTTCAGCGACGGTAGCCGCACCGGCACCGCGTTCGACCGGCAGGCGCTGGAGGCCAGGCTGGAGGCAACGGCCAGGTAGGCATTACGGGAGGGGATACCAGAAGTTCTTTTATTTTATTAAAAATAAGGCAAAATGAAAATTTTGGCATTAGAATAACAAATAAATTAATTTTGCCTGTCAATATGAAAAGCTTTATCGAATCGCTAGGACAGCTGCACATCGACAACGTGGTCGCCCAGTTCCAGTCCGGCGACGACGGCAGGTCCGCGACGAACGATGAGCTGCACAACATCATCGCCATCATGCCGCTGGCCCTGTTCATCAAGGATGCGCAATCGCGCATCGTGCTGATGAATCCCGCCTGCGAGGCTCTGTGGGGTGTCGCCTTCGCCGACCTGCGCGACACCGACGGCGCCGCCTTTTTCCCGGCGGATCAACACGCCTATTACCTGCAACACGACCGCGCCGCCTTCTCCACCGGCAAGACCATCGTCTACGAAGAGCAGCTGTGGCATGCCGGCCTGGGTGAGAACCGCTGGCTGCAAACCCACAAGCATCCCACCTACGACCAGCACGGCCAGCCCAAGCTGATGATCGCCATGTGCGTCGACATTACCGAGCGCAAGCGCTCGGAATACCTGCTGCAATCGTCGCTGCAAGAGCTGCGCACGCTGTCCGAACACCAGCACACCGCCAAGGAAAGCGAGCGCCGCCGCATTGCCCAGGACATCCACGACGACCTGGCGCAAAACCTGCTGGCGCTCAAGCTGGACGTGACGACCCTGCACCAGCGCACCCGGGAGCGGCAACAGCTGCTGCACCGGCGCGCCGCGCATGCGCTCGGCACGCTGGACGCCTGCCTGCTCGCCGTGCGCGAGCTGATCAATGAACTCCATCCCAGCACGCTGGCGCTGGGCCTGTCGGCCGCCATCGAATGGCAGCTGCAGCAGCTGGAACGCCGCTACGGCCTGCGCTGCCGGCTCGAGCTGATCGCAGACAGCGCGACGTTGGACCAGCGCCAGCTCACCGCCATCTACCGCGTCACGCTGTCGGCGCTGTGCTATCTGTGCGGCCAGAAGGGCACACGCACCGTGCAGGCCACGCTGGACCTGCGGCCGGAGCGGCTGACCATCATCCTCAGCGGCGACGGCCTGCCCGAGCAACAGACGCCGCGCGACATGCTCGACCTGGGCGCCATTCGCACCCGCCTGGCCGACTTCGGCGGCGAACTGGCGCTGACCCAGCTGGCCGGCGCCGGCACCGTGCTGCGCATGAACTTGCCGGGACAGCCCTCGCCGCCCTAGGCATGCCCGGCTTGTCCCTTCCGTGTGCTATGCTGCGCCCATGACCGTCACCCTGCGCAGCCTGTGGCTGCTGGCCGCCGCGCTGCTGCTGGCGCTGTGCTCCCCGACCGCAGCAGCCGACCATGCGCGCCTGCTGAACGACTACTCCCACCACGCCTGGACCGCCGCCCAGGGCGCGCCCGCGCAAATCCAGGCCATCACCCAAACCCGCGACGGCTGGCTGTGGCTGTCGACGCCGACCGGCTTGTACCGCTTTGACGGCCTGAGCTTCGAACGGCGCGACCAGGTCGGCGGCCACCAGCTGCTGTCGACCATCGTGCTGCCGCTGTACACGGCGCCGGACGGCGCCCTGTGGGTCGGCTACCGCTTCGGCGGCGCCAGCGTGTTCAAGGATGGCCAGGTGCGCCACTACGGCACCGCCGACGGCTTTCCGCCCGGCGCCACCTACAGCTTCGGCCGCGCGCCGGACGGCACCATGTGGGTCACCACCGCCAACGGCCTGGCCTGGCTGCACGGCGGACGCTGGGAACAGATCGGCGCCGACAGCGGCTTCGACCCCGGTCCCAAGTCGATCTGGCAAGTGCTGTTCGACCGCGCCGGCACACAGTGGGTGTCGAGCGACCGCGCCATCTACTACCGCCGCCAGGGCGAGACCCGCTACCACGTCGCCAGCCCGGCCAACGTCCGGCTGGCGTCGCTGGCGGCCGCGCCGGACGGCACCGTCTGGGCCTCCGACGCCAGCGACGCCAACTACAAGCTGTCGCAGAATCCGCCGCGGGACGGCGGCCCGCCGCCCCGGCCCGACCTGCCCGGCAGCGGCATGTGGTTCGACCGCGCCGGCACCATGTGGCTGCTCAGCGAGAACCGGATCGAGCGCATGCTGCCGGACGTGTTTCCCGATCCGCGCCAGCGCATCACGCTGGAGCAGGGCCTGAGCGGCATGAACCCGCAAACCTTTTTTGAGGACCGCGACGGCAACCTCTGGTTCGGCACCGTCAACGGCCTGGACCAGCTACGCCGCAACCGCGTGGTGCCCCTGCCCACCAGCCTGGAGATCGTCACGCCGGCGCTGCGGGCCGACCGCGATGGCAGGGTGCGGGTCAGCGGCTTCGGCAACGACTCCTGGCTGATGGATGCCGACGGCCGGCAAGCCGAGCATGCGCCCCACTCCTTCATGTCGTCCGCCAGCGCCGGCGACGGCCGTCCGGCGCTCGGCACCAACCAGGGCATCTGGCTGCCCGGCCCCGGCGGCGGCAGCATGATCGCCGCGCCGGCCGCGGCGCTGAAGGACGCGCTGACCATCCGTGCCCTGGCCCAGGACGGCGGCGGCGACTGGTGGGCCAACTACCTCAACCTCGGCATCTACCGCTACCACGAGGGCAGCTGGAGCCGCGTCAACGATCCCCGGCTGCCGTCCGCGCGCGTGCTGACGATGCAGGCCGACCGCCGCGGCCGGGTCTGGATCGGCTACCAGGGCAACCGCATCGCCGTCATCGACGGCGCGACGACCATCCTGCTGGGCGCGGCGCAGGGCCTGGCCATCGGCAATGTCCTGAGCCTGACTGAGCGCGACGGCCGGCTGTGGGTGGCGGGCGAACTGGGCGCCGCGCTGTACGACGGCGGCCGCTTCGTGCCGCTGCGGCTGGCCGACGGCCACGAACTGCGCGGCATCAGCGGCCTGGTGGCAAGCGCCGGCGGCGACCTGTGGCTGCACGGCCATGACGGCGCCTTCCGCATCCCGGCCGCGCAGCTGGCGCGCTTCCTGCGCGACGGCGCCGCGGTCGACTATGAGCTGCTGGGCATTGACGACGGCCTGACCGGCGCGGTCCAGCCGACCGGGCCGTTCCCGTCGATGGTGGAAGCCAGCGACGGCAAGCTCTGGCTGTCGAGCCACAGCGGCGTGATGCTGATCGCGCCCGGCCAGATCCGCCGCGACGCCACGCCGCCGCTGGTGGAAATCCGCGCCGTGGAAAGCGACGGCAAGGCCTATCGGCCCGACGCGCCGCTGACGCTGCCGCAGGGCTCGAACAATCTGCACCTGACCTTCAGCGCGCTCGGCCTGTCGATGCCGGGGCGGATCGCCTTCCGCTACCGGCTCGACGGCGTCGACCGCGGCTGGCAGCAGGCCGGCGGCCGGCGCGAAGCGTTCTACACCAACCTGGAGCCGGGCCAGTACCGCTTCCAGGTCATTGCCGCCAACAAGGACGGCGTGTGGAACACCGATGGCGCCACGCTGCAGGTATCAATCCCGCCGACCCTGGTGCAAAGCCTGTGGTTCAAACTGGGCTGCGTGCTGGCGCTGGCGGCGGCGCTGGTGCTGGCCTGGCGCTGGCGGCTGGCGCAGATGGCGCGCCTGCTCGAGGCGCGCCACGTCGAACGCCTGGGCGAGCGCGAGCGCATCGCCCGCGCGCTGCACGACACCTTCCTGCAGGAGGCGCAGGGCACCATCCTGATGATGCAGCTGGCGATGGAGCAGGTGCCGCCCGCGCTGCCGGCGCGCGCCGCCATGGAGCGCGGCATCGGCTACATCGAGCAGGCCCTGATCGAGGGCCGCGACGAGGTCTCCGGCCTGCGCTCGCCGCTGCGCGAGAACGAGACGCTGGGGCAATCGCTGGAGCGCTTCGGCCAGCGGCTGGCTACTGGACTTTCGGCCAGTTTCCGGCTCGAGCAAACAGGCGCACCATACGCCCTGCCCGCCATCGCGGCCGACGAAGTGTTCTCCATCGGCCGCGAAGCCATCTGCAACGCCTTCCGCCACGCGCAGGCCAGCGAGATCGTGGTGGAGCTGGAGTACGGCGCCAGGCGGCTGACGCTGCTGGTGCGCGACAACGGCAAGGGCATCCCGCCCGAGACGCTGGCGCAGGGCGGCCGCAGCGGCCACTGGGGCCTGGTCGGCATGCGCGAGCGGGCCGCGCGCATCGGCGCCGTGCTGGAGTACGGCAACCGGGAACAGGGCGGCGCGTTTCTCAGCCTGGCCTTAAACTTGGCCACTATGTACGCGAACGCATAGACGGCGCGGCGCAGGATTGTTGTAATCAACCACGTTTGCATTACCAACCATCGAGGAGCACATTGCATGAAGCTGAAAGACAAAGTCTGTATCGTCACCGGCGCCGCCAGCGGCATCGGCAAGGAAATCGCCCTGGTGTACGCGCGCGAGGGCGGCAAGATCGTCATCGCCGACCTGAACCTGGAGGCGGCGCAAGCCACCGTCGATGAAATGAAGGCCAGCGGCCACCAGGCCATGGCCATCGCCATGAACGTGGTCGACGAAGGCCAGGTCAACGCCGGCATCGCCAGCGTGGTCGAGGCCTGGGGCCAGATCGACGTACTGGTCAGCAACGCCGGCATCCAGATCATCCACCCGGTCGAGGACTTCCCCTACGAGGAATGGAAGAAGCTGCTGGCCATCCACCTGGACGGCGCCTTCCTGACCACCAAGGCCTGCCTGCCGCATATGTACAAGGCCGGCAGCGGCAGCGTGATCTACATGGGCTCGGTGCATTCGAAGGAAGCGTCCAAGCTCAAGTCGGCCTACGTGACGGCCAAGCACGGCCTGATCGGCCTGGCCAAGGCGGTGTCGAAGGAAGGCGCGGAGCATGGCGTACGCGCCAATGTGATCTGCCCCGGCTTCGTGCGCACGCCGCTGGTGGACAAGCAGATTCCCGAGCAGGCCAAGTCCCTGGGCATCTCGGAGGAAGACGTCATCAAGAAGGTGATGCTGGCCGACACCGTGGACGGCAAGTTCACCACCGTCGAGGACGTGGCCGAGGTGGCGCTGCTGTTCGCCAGCTTCCCGTCCAACGCGCTGACCGGGCAGTCGCTGGTGGTCAGCCACGGCTGGTTCATGCAGTAAGCGTCGCCATGGCCACGCTGACGCCGGCAGCTGAACTGGCTGCCAGAAGCACGCCCTATCCGAACGACAGCGCCGGCTACCGTGCCGCGCGCACGGCCTTGCTGGCGGAAGAGATAGAACTACGGCGGCACATCGAACGCGTGGCCGCGCAGCGTCGCGCCCTGCCGCCTGGCGGCGAGGCGCCCGACTACAGCTTCCTCGACGAGAACGCCAAGACGGTGAAGCTGGCCGACCTGTTCGGTCCGCATGACACGCTGGTCACCTACTTCTGGATGTACGGGCCGCAGCGCGAGCGGCCGTGCCCGATGTGCACCGCCTTCCTCGGCGCCATCGACATTCCGTCGCGCGACCTGTCGCAGCGGGTGACGCTGGCGGTGCTGGGCCGTTCGCCGGTGTCGCGCCAGCTGGCCTTCGCGCGCGAGCGCGGCTGGCGCAACCTGGCCTTCTACCAGTGCGTGGGCGACGATTTCCCGCGCGACTACCGCGGCCTGGCGCCGGATGGCAGCGAGTGGCCGGCGCTGGACGTCTGGGTCAAGCGCGACGGCAAGGTCCACCACTTCTGGGCAAGTGAGCTGGGCGGCACCGAAGATCCCGGCCAGGATCCGCGCGGTGCCCCGGACCCGACGCCGCTGTGGAATATCCTGGACCTGACGCCGGCCGGACGGGGCACGGACTGGTATCCGAAGCTATCTTACTGAGGCGGCTGCACGCAAGCTGACAGCGTCAACGCCCCAGCGTCATCCGCTTGAGCAACACATTGAAGTCCATGGCGGGCCGGTTCAGCAGGTTGTTGGCATACTCGCCCTGGCAGGACGTTCTGGCCTCGTCGGCAGGCACGCCGGCCACTCTTTCCTTCAAGTTCGCGTTAAACATGCCCAGCACCGCGGCGACATGCGCGTCCATGTCGGCGTCCGTCGCATCGGGCTGCCGCGCGCGCCTCAGCTGGATCAGCTGCGCCTTGTACAGCTGGCGCAGGATCACCAGCGCATCGGCGTTCTGCGCCTTCCATTGCGCCATGGCGGCCGCCAGGGTGTCGGCCGCCTCCGGCGCCAGCAGCTTGCAGCGCTCAAGCAGCAGCGCGTGATAGGTATCGAAATCGACCTGCGCCAGCTGGATGCCGGCCGCCACATCAACGGACTCGGCACCAGCCAACACCGGTGCGCCGGCCAGGGCCAGACTGAGAAAAACTGATTTGATCATGCCGTCTCTTTCGTCTTTCGATGCCGCAAGTGTATTGCAATCCGGCCAAAAAGAAAAAGGGAGGCACGCGGCCTCCCTTCTTTTTATGTCGCCGACGCTTAGTTCTGCGTCAGGAAAGTCTTCAGCTTGTCCGAGCGCGACGGCTGGCGCAGCTTGCTCATGGCCTTCGCCTCGATCTGGCGGATACGCTCGCGGGTCACGTCGAACTGCTTGCCCACTTCTTCCAGCGTGTGGTCGTTCGACATTTCCACGCCGTAGCGCATGCGCAGCACCTTGGCTTCGCGCGGGGTCAGCGAGTCCAGCACTTCCTTGATGACGTTGCGCATCGAGGCGTGCAACGCGGCGTCCAGCGGCGCCAGCGTGGTGTTGTCTTCGATGAAGTCGCCCAGCTGCGAATCGCCGTCCTCGCCCATCGGCGTTTCCATCGAGATCGGCTCTTTGGCGATCTTCATGATTTCGCGGACCTTGTTTTCCGGCATTTCCATCTTGACCGCCAGGGTCGCCAGGTCCGGCTCGCTGCCGGTTTCCTGCATGATCTGGCGCGAGATGCGGTTCATCTTGTTAATCGTCTCGATCATGTGCACCGGCACGCGGATGGTGCGGGCCATGTCGGCGATCGAACGGGTGATGGCCTGGCGAATCCACCAGGTCGCGTAGGTCGAGAACTTGTAGCCGCGACGGTATTCGAACTTGTCCACCGCCTTCAGCAGGCCGATGTTGCCTTCCTGGATAAGGTCGAGGAACTGCAGGCCGCGGTTGATGTACTTCTTGGCGATCGAAATCACCAAACGCAAGTTGGCGACCGTCATTTCACGCTTGGCCTGGCGCGCGCGCTTTTCGCCGGCGGCCATCTGCTTGTTAATCTTGCGCAGGTCGGCCAGCGGCAAGGCCACGCGGGCTTGCAGGTCGATCATTTTCTTTTGCAGCTCTTTCACCGCGGGCACGTTGCGGCCCAGGATGGCGCTGTACGGATAGGCGCTGTCGACTTCGCCGTCAACCCAGTCCAGGTCGGTTTCATTGCCCGGGAAGACCTTGATGAAGTGGGCGCGCGGCATGCCGCATTTGTTCACGCACAGCTCCAGCACGGCGCGCTCGATGTGGCGCACTTCTTCCATCTGGCCGCGCAGCGTGTCGCACAGCTTCTCGACCACCTTGGCGGTGAAGCGGATGCCCAGCAGCTCGGACGAGATCGCTTCCTGCGCCGACACGTAAGCCTTGGAGCCGTAGCCGCCGCTGGCCTTGCGCATCTTGTCGTACTGGGTCGAGATGACGTCGAACTTTTCCAGCGCGGCTTTCTTCAGCTGCGCCAGCTGCTCGGTCGAGAAGCCTGCCGCGCCGCCGTTGGCGTCGCCGTCTTCTTCCTCGACTTCCTCTTCCTCTTCTTCATCGTCGTCCGAGGCGACCGCAGGCGCGGCCGCGACGGCCGGCGTGTTGTTGGCCTCGTTCAGGTCGACGAAGCCGTCCACCACTTCGTCCACCTTCAGCTCGTCGGCCTCGATCTTCCTGGCCAGCGCGACGATCTCGGCGATCGTGGTCGGGCAGGCCGAGATGGCCTGGATCATGTCCTTCAGGCCGCCTTCGATACGCTTGGCGATCTCGATCTCGCCTTCGCGCGTCAGCAGCGCCACGGCGCCCATCTCGCGCATGTACATGCGGACCGGGTCGGTGGTGCGGCCGAAGTCGGAGTCGACCGTCGACAGCGCGGTCGCGGCGGCCGCTTCCACTTCGTCGTCGGAGGTCACGGTGGCCACGCTGTCGGTCAGCAGCAGCGAATCGGCTTCCGGCGCGCGCTCGTAGATGGCGATGCCCATGTCGTTGAAGGTGGCGATGATGCCTTCGATCGCTTCAGGGTCGACAATGTTTTCCGGCAGTTGGTCGTTGATCTCGGCGTAGGTCAGGAAGCCGCGCTCCTTGCCCATGTTGATCAGGTTCTTGATCTGGGTGCGGCGGCGTTCCAGCTCTTCAGCTGTGCTCTTCGAATCGACGCCCAGCATGTCGGCGGCGCCGCCCTTGGCCTTGCGCTCGCGGGCTTTCGACACGGCCTTCAGTTCGGCGCGCTCGACCGCGTTCAGTGCCGCGACTTCGTCGTTTTCCGGCGTGAATTCGGACGGCTTGCGGCCGCGGCGGCCCGGCACCTTGACGCTAGGCAGCAGATAGCCGGAGGTGTCGATCGAGGCCAGCGTGGCGGCGTCGGTCACCTGGCTGACGGCCGGGCCGGCGGTCACGATGACGACCGGCGCAGGCTCGGCCTTGGCGGCCTTGACCAGTTTGGATTTCGGCGCGGCCTTCACCACCACCGCCGGCGCACCGGCTTCGGCGTCGGCGGCCGGGGCCACCGCGCTCTTGCGCGCCACCTTGACGGTCTTGACCGGCGTGTCGGAGGCGTCGGCGTGCTGCACCGCCACCTGCGCTTCCGCCTGGGCCGCTTCGGCCGCGGCGCTCAGGCGCGTTTTCTTTTTGACTACCGTTACTTTGCTCGCTGCCTCTTGCGCATTATCGATCACATAAGATAGAGTCGTCTTTGGCACCACCAGCGGCGCGGAGCTGCTGCGCGTGGTCTTGGCGGCCTTGACGGACAACGTTAAAGTTTTCGGCGTTTTTGTCATTAAATATCTCTCAATGCGTATTCGCCAGAAAATACAAAAAGCCATAGCCAGCGCCGACCGTTACCAGTGCGCATCGATGGAAATGTTGTAATTTAGCTGACGATTATCTGCGGAATAAAAAAAGCCCGCATCCAACAACGGGCTTGTTTCTCTTTTCAGTGAAGAATAGGGAGAGGGCAAAGTATGCCGTATCGCGCGACATCAGGATAATTGATAGTACCCATATCCGACATCTTAAAACCATATAACAAGGGCTACGCACCCGTGTCAGACCGTCCAAATCGCATCCTGTACCAAACTGAAACGCACCGTCCTGCAAAAGTGCGTCTCGCATTATACATGTTTTGGCGTGCGGACGCACCTTTGGCGTCCATCTGGCGTATGATGTCAGCGTGGTCTTTTTTACATCATGGCCTAAAAGGCACTGCAATCCCGTAGTGCCCATGATATGCTCACGCCTCTTGCTTAAACTATGAAGTCGATGAACACTAGCCTCACCCCTCAGGCGCCGGCATCCGAGCCCGCAGCCACCGCCGCCGTTGCGGCACCTGCGGCCCTCAGCCCGCGCAGCTTGCTGAAACAATTGCAAACCCAATTCCCGGCCTTCCGCGATTTCCTGCCCTTGTCGATCGGTATCGACAAGCAGATCCTCGCCGTGATGCCTGAACTGGACCGCAAGACCATGCGTACCGCGCTCGGCATCCATACCGGCTCGCTGCGCTACCTGAAGGTCATGGAAAAAGCCAAGGTGCGTCACGATCTGGACGGCACCCCCGGCGCCGAAGTGACCGACACCCACCGCGCCCACGCCACCCAGGTTCTGCAGGAACGCTTCAAGAAAGAAGCCGAACGCAAGAAGGCCGAACGCGATGCGGCCGCGGCCGAAGAAGCGGCCCGCGTGCGCGCCGACAAGCTGAACCAGCTGACCGCGAAGTTCTCGCGCAAGGGCTGAGTTGGCTCAGTTGGATAACCAGCAGCTTGCGGTGCCGGCGGAGGCCGACGAGCTTCCGCCCTACGTGGGGATACGCATCGCCGATGTCCGGCTGGTCACCACGGCCGAGCAAGCCGTGGCCGCGCGCGACGCCCTGCTGGCCGCCGACGCCATCGGCTTCGACACCGAATCGAAGCCGACCTTCACCAAGGGCGAGACCTCGACCGGTCCGCACCTGATCCAGTTCGCCACCGATCACCAGGCCTATCTGTTCCAGATCGGCGGCAGCACTTCCGCAGCCTTCCTCGACGTGCTGCGCGCGGTGCTGGAAACGCCGGCCCTGCTGAAGGTGGGCTTCGGCCTGTCCGACGACGTCAAGCGCCTGCACGCCAAGCTGGCGATTCGCGCGGCCGGCGTGGTCGACCTGTCGGTGGCGCTGCGCACGCCGGGACAGCGCAACGACCTCGGCGCCAAGACCGCCGTCGCCAAGTTCTTCGGCCAGAAGCTGCAGAAGTCCAAGAAGATCTCCACCACCAACTGGGCGCTGCCGCGCCTGAACGAAAAGCAGATCCTGTACGCCGCCGACGACGCCCAGGTGGCCTTGCGCGTCTACCGCCACTACATCGCCGCCGGCAACAAGCTGCCGCCGTTGAAAGCCGTAAAACTCCCCCGCCCGCCGAAGCCGCTATAGGGGCGGAGGATCTGGTATCCTTGCCAGACAGTTACGACCTCAAGGAATGGCATGTCTACCTCTTACGTCGTGCGCGCGTGCGCCGCGCTGGCTTTCGCCGGCGGCAGTCTGCCGTCGCAGGCCGCCGCCCCTGCCACCCTGCCCGACACGCTGGAACAACGCGTAGCCGCCTGCACCGCCTGCCACGCCGTCAAGGAACGCAGCGACGCCTTCTTCCCGCGCATCGCCGGCAAGCCGGCCGGCTACCTGTACAACCAGCTGGTGAATTTCCGCGAAGGCCGGCGCCACTATCCGATGATGACCTATATGGTCGACCACCTGCCGGACGCCTACCTGCGCGAAATCGCCGACTACTTCTCGCAGCAGCATCCGCCCTACCCGCCGGCACAGGCCGGCAGCGGCGCCAGCGCCGACAGCAGTGCCCTGGCACGCGGCCAGGCGCTGGTGCAGCAAGGCGACCCGGCCAAAAAAATCCCGGCCTGCGTGGCCTGCCACGGCAGCGCGCTGACCGGCGTGGCGCCGGCGATCCCTGGCCTGATCGGCCTGCCCAGCGATTACGTCAACGCCCAGTTCGGCGCCTGGAAGAACAAGGTGCGCCGCGCCGCCGCGCCGGACTGCATGGCGGAGATCGCCAACCGGCTGTCCGCGGCCGACGTCGCCGCCGTCTCCGGCTGGCTCAGCAAGCAAACGCCGGACGCCGCCGCGCGGCCCGCCGACAGCATCGCCATGCCCCTGCCGCTGAACTGCGGCAGCGTGCCAGCACCTTGAGGACCGGCCCATGAAGAAAATTATTTATACCGTTATCGCGCTGCTGGTGGCCGGCATCCTGTTCATGCTGTTCGGCGGATCGGATGACGCCGGACCGGCGCCCACCACCACCGCGCAGCTGGCGCCGGCGGAGAAGATCGCGCGCGGCGCCTACCTGGCCAAGGCCGGCGACTGCATGGCCTGCCACACCGCGCGCGGCGGCGCGCAATATGCCGGCGGACGCGCGCTGCAAACGCCGTTCGGCAGCGTCATCTCGCCCAACATCACATCCGACAAGACCAACGGCATCGGCGCCTGGAGCGCGGACGATTTCTGGCATGCGCTACACAACGGCAAATCGAAGGATGGCCGCCTGCTGTACCCGGCCTTCCCCTACACCAACTACACCCGCATCACGCGCGACGACGCGGACGCGCTGTACGCCTATCTGCAGTCGGTGCCGGCGGTGGCGCAGGCCAACCAGCCGCATCAGCTGCGCTTCCCGTACAACCAGCAATTCATGCTGGCCGCCTGGCGCGCGCTGTACTTCAAGCCGGCCGTGTTCCGCGCCGACAGCAAGCAATCGGTGGACTGGAATCGCGGCGCCTATCTGGTGCAGGGCCTGGGTCATTGCAGCGCCTGCCACAGCGCGCGCAACACGCTGGGCGCCAGCGATGGCGAAGGCTTGTCCGGCGGCCTGATCCCGGTGCTGGGCTGGTACGCGCCCTCGCTCAATTCCGGCGCCGAGGCAGGCCTGGGGGAATGGATGCAGCCGCACATCGCGCAATTGCTGAAGACCGGCGTGGCGCCGCGCGCGACCGTGTTCGGGCCGATGGCGGAAGTGGTGCAGCAAAGCCTGCAATACCTGAGCGACGGCGACATCAACGCGATGGCGGTCTACTTGAAAGCCCTGCCGGGAGACGACCGGAAGTCCGAGTACGAGCGCGACAAAGGCGCCGAGGCGGCGGCCTACCTATCGGCCGGCGCCAAGCTGTACGACAAGCACTGCGCCGATTGCCACGGCGCTGGCGGCGCCGGACTAGCGCCGGGCTACCCGCCGCTGGCCGGCAACCGCGCCCTGACGATGGAGCAGGCGGTCAACCCGATCCGCATCGTGCTCAACGGCGGCTTCGCGCCCGGCACGGAAGGCAATCCGCGTCCCTACGGCATGCCGCCATTCGGTCATGTGTTGAACGATACCGAAGTGGCGCAAGTCGTGTCCTACCTGCGCAGCGCGTGGGGCAACAACGCCCCGCCGGTCAACGGCAACGACGTCAACCGCTACCGCGCGATTCCACTGGATTAGCAGCGAGGGTCAAGTCTGACATTCGGACACGAGCGCTGCAGTAGCGCGCGCTACGGCCGGGGCCGTGTCCGAATGTCAGACTTGACCCCGGCGGTGGGGTTAGTTGTGCTCGGCGAAGCCGATGCGGTCGGTGGTGGCGTTGCGGGCGTCGTCCACGCTGACCTTGCCCGCGGCCAGCAGCGCGCGCAGCGAGGCGTTCATCGTGTGGCAGCCCTCGCCCGGCTTGGTCTCCATCCAGTTGCGCAGCGCCGATATCTGGCCGCTGGCAATCATGTTGACCACCTCCGGATTCGAGGTCAGGCACTCGGTGGCCAAGTGGTAGCGGTCGCCGTCCACCGACGGCAACAGCGCCTGGCACAGCACGCCGCGTAGCGCATGCGCCAGGGCCTGCGACTGCGGCTCGGCGTTGCCCAGCAGACGCACCATCTTCTGCAGGCCCAGCTCGGTCGAACGCGCGTGCAGCGAGGCCAGCACCAGCGGCCCGGATTCGGCCAGCGCCAGCGCTTCCTGCGCCGTCTGGGCGTCGCGGATCTCGCCGATGACGATCACGTCCGGCCGCTCGCGCAGCGCGTCCAGCGCGCCCAGGTAGAAGCTCTCGACGTCGCCGTCGAAGCCCACCTCGCGCTGGGTGATCACGCACTGGCGCTGCGGGATCAGCGTCTCCACCGGATCCTCAATCGTGATGATGTGGCCGGAGCGGTGCTTGTTGATCTCGTCAAGCATGGCGGCAATGGTGGTCGACTTGCCCTGGCAGGTGTCGCCGATGATCAGCACCAGCCCGCTGGTGAGCTTGGCGAAGTTCTGCTCGGCCTGGCGCAGGCCCAGCTGGCTGAGCACCATCGGCTCCTTGGGGAAGCGGCGGATCACGCAGCCGAGCCGCTTCTTGCCCTGGAAGCTGAAGCAGTTGGCGCGGATGCGCGCCGTGTGCAGGTCCACCGCGCGGTCGAAGGCGCGGTCCTGGATGCGCTCGGCCCAGTTCGGCTCGACCACCTCGAAGAACTCTTGCAGCTCCTCGCGCGTGATCGGCGAATCGGTCACCGCCACCAGCCCCTTCGGCTGGCGCAGCAACAGCGGACTGTTCTGGTGGATCAGGATGTCGCTGAAGATCAGCTTGGAATTGAGCAGGTGCAGGATCTGCTCGACGAGCGTGCCGAAGACCGGGTGGTCTTCGTTCTCGATATACGTCAGGGTGCGAATTTGCGACGACTGGTAATTTTCCATCTCTACTCTGATCTCCGTGGGGTCGGTATGGCGCCTCGGAAGATTATAAGAGAAAAATTGCAGCATCGAAATTTTTTCAGCTGCGGACCTTCGGATATTTGAAGCCGGTGCGCAGGTCCATGCTGTAGCGTTGCTTGCCTTCGGTGACCAGCACGTGGTCGGGCGGTTCCTCGCCGGCCAGCGCGCGATAGAAGATCGGCAAGCCCTCGCCCTTGCGGACCAGGTCGTCGCAGCGTTCGTAGACGTTCGGGCAACCGGTTTCCGCCAGCAGCGCTTGCACGATGGCCACCTTCCAGGCGTCGACGCCGGCCGACTGGAACTGGCAGATCAGGTAGCCTTTGACGCCGCCCCAGCTGTCGACCAGCAGGCCGGACAGGCCGTCCTCGTCGCCGCGCACCACCGGCACCAGGTCGTTGGGACCAGCCGCGCGCACGCTGGCGGCGCGCTTGGCGATGGCGGCCTTGACGCGGCGCTTGATCAGCGCGTGGTCGACCGGCTCGTCTTCCTTGTAGGTCCAGATGCGGGCGCAGATCTGCGACTTGGCGTTGTAGGCGGCGCGGCCGATGAACTGGCGCGACGAGGTCTGCACGGTGGCGGTGGCGCCGGGCTTGTTCTTTTCCTGCGGCTTGCCGTCGACTTTTTCGACCGCGGAGGCGTAAATCCAGGGGTCGCCGGCCAGCAGGCTCTTTTCCTTGCCCTGTTTGATGGTGATGATAAGCATGTAAGTCCAATGTGTGCTGCGCTGCAGCGTGCGGTGTTGCGGGATAGCCCGAATGATACCTCATGCCGGCCGCGCCACCCGCCGCCGGACGCGGCCTGCTCCCCGGCTGCTGCATTCTGTGCCGCGCTCGCTGCACTCTGTCGCAGGCGGGTTTCGTGCGCGCCCTCCAGTCCGTAGTATTCACACTCAAGAGCGGCATCCACCATCACGAGGAGATCAGCATGACCCATCCATCCATCCGCAGCGCGCTGCGCATCCTGTTCCTGTCCGCCGGCCTGCTGGCCGTCGCCGCGCCGGTTGGCGTGGCCGTGGCCGGTCCGCTCAGCTGGTTCCATGGCGAGCGCGTGCAGGGCAGCGGCAAGATCGTCAAGCAGAATCGCGAGATCGGCCATTTCACTTCGCTGGCGACCAACCTCAACGGCGACGTCGAGATCCGCATCGGCAATACCGAAGGCATCAGCGTCGAGACCGACGACAACCTGCAGCCGCTGATCGAGACCGTGGTCGACAACGGCACCCTGCGCATCCGGACCATGCGCAAGAACGTCAACCTGGAATCGCACACGATGAAGATCGTGGTGCAGGCGCGTTCGATCGAGAAGATCGCGGTGGCCGGCTCGGGCTCGGTCGAGGCCGACAAGCTGCGCGGCCAGAGCCTGACGTTTGACGTCGGCGGTTCCGGCTCGATCAATGTGCACAACCTGGAGAGCGAGTCGGTGGCGATCGCGCTGGGCGGCAGCGGCAACCTGAAGGCCAGCGGCAATACCGAGCGCCTGCAGGTGTCGATCGGCGGTTCGGGGCGGGTGCAGGCCGGGCAGCTGGCGGCGCGCGACGCCACGGTCAGCATCGGCGGCTCGGGCGAGGCGACGGTGTGGGCCAAACAAACGCTGAACCTGAGCGTGGCCGGCTCCGGCGACGTCACCTACTACGGCGATCCGCAGCTGACCAAGAGCGTGATGGGTTCGGGCTCCATCAAGCGGCTGGGTGGTTCGCCGCAGTAGCGGCTCATTTTAGCTCAGTCAAATATCTCATTGGGTTCGGCGCCAGCCATCAATTGCCGGACCCAGTCACTCAATTCGGACAGCTCGGCCAAGGCAATGATTTTATAGGTTTCCCGGGAAGGATTTACGCCGGATTTTTCAAGTAGCCCGCACAGCACCTCTACCAACGCTTGCCGGCCCTCCAGGCAGCCTTCGTAGTATCCCTTCATCCGGCCAGTGTACAAGGCATCATGCATTCCACTGTACCGGGCACTCCTCAGCGCCTCGCTCAGTATCTTTTGTTCCCTATCCTGGAGCCCAAACTGTTTGGCGATCTTTTCGCTGCTTTCCCTAATGCGCTCGTTTTCTTCGTAGTCCCAGAGTTCTTCCACGGTTTTAAATTGTTTGTCGAACCGCATAGTCCTTACCTCCTCGAAGCAGCTCTCTAAAACCATCAATCCACCTGTCAGACCAACATGTCGCTACGGGAGTTCATCCAAAAAATTGTAGCGCCCGCTTGTAGACGCGGGTACGCTAGGCGGGCGCGGTTTGGCCCGCATCAATCCGGCGCAGACAAGACAAATAAGACACCCACCACAAGGAGATCCGCTTGAACGTTATCGCCATGTCCGTCCGCCGCGCCTTCGCGCTGCCGCTGTTGCTGTTGGCCTGCTCCGCCGCTTCGGCCGCCCCGCCCGCCGTCACCGCCATCAAGGCCGCCCACCTGCTCGACGTGCGCAGCGGCACGCTGGTCGACAACGCCGTGGTGCTGGTCAGCGGCGAACGCATCACCGCCGTCGGCAGCAGGCTGGCGGTGCCGGACGGCGCCCGGGTCATCGACCTCGGCAACAAGACCCTGCTGCCCGGCCTGATCGACATGCACACCCACCTGACCGGCGATCCGCAAGACGCCGGCTATTCCATCATCGCCAAATCGGTGCCGCGCCTGACGCTGACCGGCGCCAAGAACGCCCGCCTGACGCTGCAGGCCGGCTTCACCACGGTGCGCGACGTCGGCGCCGACGCCTATGCCGACATCGGCCTGCGCGACGCCATCAACGACGGCGACGTGCCCGGCCCGCGCATGGCCGCCTCCGGCCCACCGCTGAGCATCACCGGCGGCCACTGCGACGACACCATGCACGCCCCCGAATACAAGCAGACCGCGCTCGGCGTGGCCGACGGCGTCGACGAGGCGCTCAAGGTCACGCGCCGCAACATCAAGTACGGCGCCGACGTCATCAAGATCTGCGCCACCGGCGGCGTGCTGTCCTTCGGCGACGACCCGCGCACCTCGCAATACACGCTGGAGGAACTGAAGGCCATCGTCGGCGACGCCCACCGTCTTGGCCGCAAGGCCGCCGCCCACGCGCACGGCGGCGACGGCATCAAGCTGGCGGTGCTGGCCGGCATCGATTCAATCGAGCACGGTTCCTACATCGACGACGATGGTATCAAGCTGATGAAGGAGCACAAGACCTGGCTGGTGCCGACCGTGTACCTGGGCGACTGGCTGATCGAGAACGCCGAGGCGATCAAGCTGCCCGCGCCGCTGCTGGAAAAAGCCAAGGTGGTGTTGCCGACCGCGCGCATGAACATCGCCCGCGCCATCAAGGCCGGCGTGCCGGTCGCCTTCGGCACCGACGCCGGCGTTTATCCGCACGGCCTGAACGCGCGCGAGTTCGGCACGCTGGTCAAGCTGGGCATGACGCCGCTGCAGGCGATCCGCGCGGCCACGCTCAACGCCAGCGAGTTGCTGGGCTGGAGCGATAAGGTGGGCGCGATCGAGGCCGGCAAGTTCGCCGACCTGATCGCGGTCGACGGCGAGCCGTTGAAGGATGTGAAGACGCTGGAAAGCGTGCAGTGGGTGATGAAGGGCGGCGCGGTGGTCGGCAAGTAGCCCGCACTTACCCCATCGAGCTTAAGCGCAACGCCAGCTGCACCACTTAGGGGTCTGACCCCGTACGGGGTCAGACCCCGCTTGGCAGTGCGGGGTAAAAGCGCTCAATGCTGGTGCTGCGCCGTGCCGGTCGGCGCCGGCAGCACTTCCAGCACCGGTGCCGGCGCCTTCAGCTTGACGGCGCTGTCGCCGGGGATCTCGTCCCAGGCCACGTTGACCTTGTCGCACTGCTGCACGACGCGGAAGTACAGCTTGCCCGGCTGCCCGGTCAGCTTGACCTGCACCACGAACTCGTCGAAATAAGCGTCCGGCAGCGGGCCGCCCTTCCAGCTGATTTCCTGCACGCCGCCGTTGGTGCCGACGTTGATCTTCCAACCGGCCTTGGGCATCGGCTTGGCGCTGGAAGCGCCCTCCGGCAGCGATACGACCAGGCCGGTGGTGGCGGCGCCCTCGCAGCCGTGGCCGACACGGAAAGTCAGCTTCTGGAAACTGCCGGCCAGGCCGGTGCCTTGTTCCAGCGTCACGTGCGCCTGCGCCGCGGGCGCCAGCATCGCGGCAGAGAAAGCCAGCGCCAGCATGGTGGAAGTCGTTTTCATCACTGCCCTTTCGGTGGTGTGTACGTCAGCGGTTTGACCGTCACATCGATGGCGACGGTCTCGGTCTGCTTGCCCTTCTTGCGGATCACCAGCGTGACCGGCACGGTCTCGCCTTCCTTCAACTGCCGCTTCAAATCCATCAGCATCACGTGATAGCCGCCGGAGGCCAGGTCGACGCTCTGCCCGGCCGGCAAGTCCAGCGACGGCACGGCGTGCATCTTCATCATCTGGCCATCCATCTCCATATGATGGATTTCCGCCACGCCCGCCACGCTGGAGCGCACTTCCACCAGCTGCCCGCCCTGCTTCGACTTGAGCTGCATGAACACACCGGTGGACTTGGCCGCCGGCACGGTGGCGCGTATCCAGGCGTCGCGCACTTCGACCTGGGCCGAAGCCAGCGGCGCGGCCAGCAGCAATGCGTAGAGGATTTTTTTCATCGAAGGATTATAACAACCTTATATCAACGCTCGCCCTTGAAGGTCTCGCGGCCGACTTCAACCGTGGTGGTGCCGTCGGTCAGCCAGATCTGGCCGTCCTGGATCGTGCATTGCAGCTGCATGCTGCGCTGGGCCATCTTGGACAGCTGCTCGGTGGCGTCGGCGTCGAGGTTGATCACGGTCAGGTTCTTGCAGCGCTCGACCTTGTTGGCCAGCGCCTTCCACCAGATGTGGCTGGTCGCGGCGTAGCTGTAGACGTAGACGTGCTCCGAGCGGCCGCTGGCCTTCAGGATCACCTTCTCGTCCGGCTGCCCCACTTCGATCCACAGCTGGATCGCGCCGGTCAGGTCCTTCTGCCACAGGTCCGGCTCCTCGACGTCGAACAGGCCCTTGGTGAAGGTCAGCGCTTCGTTGGCGTGGATCGCGAAGGCGATCAGGCGCACCATCATGCGCTCGTCGGTCTCGGACGGGTGACGCGCCAAGGTCAGCGACTGGGTCTCGTAGAAGTTGCGGTCCATGTCCGCGATCTGCAAGTCGGCTTTGTAAATTGTTGCTTTGAGGGCCATCGGTGAATCTCAGGTTAATTATTTGAAGACGACAGTCTTGTCGCCGTTCTGCAAAATGCGGTGTTCGACAAACCACTTCACGGCGCGCGCCAGCACCACGCACTCGACGTCGCGGCCGATGGCGGACAGCGTCTCCGCGTCCATCGAATGGTCGACACGCTCGACGTCCTGCTCGATGATCGGACCTTCGTCCAGGTCGCCGGTGACGAAGTGCGCGGTCGCGCCGATCAGCTTGACGCCGCGGTGGTGCGCCTGCGCGTACGGCTTGGCGCCCTTGAAGCTCGGCAGGAAGGAATGGTGAATATTGATCGCCTTGCCCTTTAGCGCCGTGCACAGCCCCGGCGACAGGATCTGCATGTAGCGCGCCAGCACCACCAGGTCGATGTTGTGCGAGTTCATCAGCTCGATGATCTTGGCTTCCTGCGCCAGCTTGGACGCCGTAGGCGCGCCGGCCGCCAGCGGCAGGTGGTGGAACGGAATATTGTAGCTGGCCGCCAGCTGGTAGAAGTCCATGTGGTTGGACACTATGGCCGGGATTTCCACCGGCAGCAAACCGCTCTTGTAGCGGAACAGCAGGTCGTTGAGGCAGTGGCCGATCTTCGACACCATCAGCATCACGCGCGGCTTGTAGTGGGCGTCGCGCAGTTCCCAGTCCAGCTTCATCTCCGCGCCCAGCAGGCCGAAGTCGGCGCGCAGCAGGTCGTCGTTGACGTTGCGGTCTTCCAGCGCGAAGTGCACGCGCATGAAGAACAGCTTCGATTCGCTGTCGCCGAACTGGGCCGAGTCGATGATGTTGCAGCCGTGATCGGCCAGGAAGCCCGACACGCGATGCACGATACCGCGCTGGTCCAGGCAAGAGAGTGTCAAAATGTATTCGGGATTGCTCATATCCACCATCGTTATAGGACTAACAAGGCCGGTATTGTCGCACGGCTGGGCGCAGACCGTAAAAATAGCACGATCGTTCAATTTAAGATATATTGTCCGTCACACCCCACACCTGAGGAGACAAAATGACTATCAACGAGACCAATCTTCAATTCCGCCTGGCGGCCCGTCCGGTCGGCATGGTCAAGGACAGCGACTGGCAGCAGGTCAGCGAACCGGTGCGCGAACCGGCCGACGGCGAGATCGTGGTCAAAGTGCTGTACCTGTCGCTCGATCCGGCCATGCGCGGCTGGATGAACGAAGGCAAATCCTACATCGCGCCGGTCGGCATCGGCGAGGTGATGCGCGCCGGCGGCGTGGGCGTGGTGGTGGCGTCGAAGTCGCCGGACTTCGCGGTGGGCGATCATGTGCAGGGCGGCACCGGCGTGCAGCGCTACTGGGTCGGCCCGGCCGGCGACAAGCGCCACGGCTTCCACAAGGTCGACGCCAAGCTGGCGCCGCTGCCCACCTACCTCAACACGCTGGGCATGCCGGGCATGACGGCCTACTTCGGCCTGATCGAATCGGGCCAGCCCAAGGCCGGCGAGACGGTGGTGGTGTCCGGCGCGGCCGGCGCGGTGGGCCAGACGGTCGGCCAGGTGGCCAGGCAGCTGGGCTGCCGCGTGGTCGGCATCGCCGGCGGCAAGGACAAGTGCGACTTCGTGGTCAAGCAACTGGGCTTCGACGCCTGCATCGACTACAAGGGCGGCTCGGTCAAGGACGGCCTGAAGGAACACTGCCCGAACGGCGTCGACGTCTACTTCGACAACGTCGGCGGCGAGATCCTCGACACCGTGCTCACCCGCATCAACCTGAAGGCGCGCATCGTCATCTGCGGCGCCATCTCGCAGTACAACAACACCACGCCGGTCAAGGGCCCGGCCAACTACCTGGCGCTGCTGGTCAACCGCGCGCGCATGGAAGGCATCGTCGTGTTCGACTACGCCGACCGCTACCACCTGGGCGTCGCCGCGTTGGGCAAGTGGATGAAGGAAGGCAAGGTCAAGAGCAAGGAAGACATCGTGCAAGGCCTGGAGCAGTTCCCGCAGGCGCTCAACATGCTGTTCGAAGGAAAGAACTTCGGCAAGCTGGTGCTGCAAGTGGCCACCGAATAAATTCAGGGAACTTTTCGGAACAAGCCGCGTCTATCCTTCGGCTGCACACACCGCCGGGCCGCAAGCCCGGCGTTTTTTATTGAAGGTCCACGACGAGGAAGAACCATGTTCCCCCAAACCATCTCCCCCGCGATCAAATCGCACATCGAAGTCCTGATCACGCTGTACACCGACATGGCCCAGCGCACGCTGGAGGCCCTGCAAAGCCTGAGCGAACTGAACATGCAGCTGGGCCGCGACCTGATCGCCGAAATCGGCGGCAACACCCAACGGGTAATGGCCAGCAAGGACGCCTCGCAACTGGGCGCCGCCGTCAGCGCGCAGCTGACCCCGGGCGCGGCGTCGCTGCAAAACTACCAGCACCACCTGGTCGAGATCCTCAGCCGCGCCAACTCCAGCCTGGCGCAAACGGCCGCCACCCACATGCCGGCGGTGCGCCGCGCGGCCAACGAGGTGGCCGAGGAATTCATGCACCAGGCCTCGGAGCAGACCGCGCGCGCCGCGGAACAGATGTCCAAATACCAGATGGCCAGCGAACTGCGCCATTAATCGCCTTCTTTGTGGAACTTTCGTCAATGTTAAATCTCTAACCATGCAGAGCAGCCGGCTTCAGGGCTGGCTGCTCGGGGAACCCTGACGGAATTTCATAACACTCATGAGGAGGTCTTATGGCCAGCAATTCAGGTAACGATCAAAGCAAGCCGAAAGGCACGGCCAAGCGCGGCTTTGCGGCGATGGACGAAGCAACCCAACGCGCCATTGCCAGCAAGGGCGGACAAGCGGCTCACCAAAAAGGCACGGCCCACGAATTCGATTCGGAAGAAGCGCGCCGGGCCGGCCAGAAAGGCGGCGAAGCGGTCAGCCGCGACCGCGAGCACATGGCGCAAATCGGCCGCAAAGGTGGGGAAAGCCGGCAGTCCGCGGCCCGCGCCAACGCCGAGAAAAACGCCGCCAACGGCACGCGTGGCGCCGGGTCCGAACAATCATCCAAGGGAGGCAGCCAGCAAGGCGGCAAGGTCGCCGAGCGCTGAACCACTGAACTAAACCAACCGGCGGCCGGCGGGTGCGGACACGCACCCGCCTAGGCCGCCAGCGCTTCCTGCAACCGCAGCAGCATGCAGGCATGCGCGGCCGGCGCCGCCGCGGCCAGGCTGAACGCACCCAGCTCGTAAGGCTTGCCATCGATCTGGGTCGCGTGTCCGCCGGCCTCGCGCACCAGCAGCGCACCGCCGATGCAATGGAAACCGTCATCGCCGAATTGCCAGAATCCATCGAGGCGGCCGCACGCCACATACGCCAGTTGCAGCGAAGTCGCGCCCAGGTTGCGCACCGCCGCCACATCGGGCAGCATGGCGCGCAAGGCGGCGCCGGCCTGGCGCACCGCGCGCCGGTCGCGGCCGGCAAACGGCGGCTGGCTGGTGGCAACGATGCCCTGGTAGTGGCTGGCGCCGCCGTTGACACGGAGGCGCTCGCCATTGCGGAAGGCGCCCTCGCCCCAGGCCGCATGGAACATCTCGTCATGCACGGCGTCGAAGATGGCGCTGAACACCGGCACGCCTTCGCGCATCAGCGTCAGCGACATGGCCCAGCTCGGCATCGCGCGCAGGAACTGGTCCGCGCCGTCGATGGCGGCGCAGATCCAGTACTCGCCGCGCTCGGCCAGGGCGGCGGTTTCCGCATCCTCCGCCTCGGTGCCGCCCATCTCGTCCTCCATCCAGCCGATGGCGGGATACAAGCGCCCCAGCGCCCGTTTCAGCCGCGCGTTGGCGGCGCCGTCGATGCGGCGCAGCGCCACCATCATCTCGTCCACCTCCAACACGGGTTCGTCACGCCAGAAGGTCTCGCACAGATCGGCGCCGGCCTCGCGCAACAGCGCCAGAACTTCTTCGGTATCGATTGCAGTCATGCTAATTCCTTGCTATAGACTAAAGTCCTAGATTGCCAGAAAATTCACATCCTGACTAACTGGCGACAGACAAGTAGTATCGCAATCGGGCCAATATCGCGCACGGCAACACGCTCAAGCCGGGGGGGCCACACGGTCCATCTGGCGCCCTCGCTGTGCGTGGACATGCTTCACACCGGCGCGCTTCGCCCAGTTCGATACCTGATCAGGCCGGCGTGCCGAGGATGACGCTGGACGCCTTGAAAATGGCGGTGGCGTCCATGCCCGCCTGCAGCGTCAGCGTTTCGCCGCTGTCGCGGGTGACGATGGCGGCAATCGCGGCGCCGCCCGGCAATTCGATGCTGACCTCGGTGTTGACGGCGCCCACCACCACGCGCGTGACCTTGCCGGACAAGCGGTTGCGCGCGGAAAACCGGGCCTCGCCCATTTCCGTCACCACGATCACCGACGAGGCCTTGACCAGCGCGAACGCCTCGGCGCCGATGACCAGGCCCAGGCTGTCGCAGCTGTCGCGCGTGATGGTGGCGACGATACGCTCGCCGCCGGCGATCTCCAGCGTCACCTCGTCGTTCACGGCGCCCTGTTTCAACGCCACCACCCTGCCGCCGAACTGGTTGCGCGCGCTGGTCTTCATCTTCATCCTTTGTATCAGCAAAAAATCGTCGGCCAGCGCGTGCGACTGGCTGCTCAGATGCGCGACGAACTTGCGGTGCTCCTCGTCGATCTTGCGGAAATTTTCCACCAGCTGCGCGCCGCGCGCCGTCAGCCGCGTGCCGCCGCCGCCCTTGCCGCCCGCCGCGCGCTCCAGCAGCGGCTCGCCGGCCAGGTTGTTCATGGCCTCGATGGCGTCCCACGCACCCTTGTAGCTCATGCCGACCGCCTTGGCCGCCGCCGTGATCGAGCCGTGCTCCGCGATGGCCGCCAGCAGCGCCATCCGGTCCTGCCCGCCCAGCTTCTGGCCGCCGACGGTCAGCCATACATTGCCCTGCAATGCCATGCCGTGTGCTTCAGTCTTCATTGCGCGCCACCTGCTCCAGGGCCCTGACGTCGGCCACGTTGCCATCCTCCATGCGCAGCACATGTTCGCCGAAAGCGCGCACGTCTTCGGCATCGTGGGTGATCAGTATCATCGGAATGTCGAGGCGGCGCTGCAGCGCGTCCAGCTCGCCGCGCATGCGTTCGCGCAGGCCGGGGTCCAGCGCCGCGAACGGTTCGTCCAGCAGCAGCGCCGCCGGCTCCGGCGCCAGCGCGCGCGCCAGCGCCACCCGCTGCCGCTGGCCACCGGACAGTTCATGCGGGAACTGCTGCGCCACATGCTCCAGTTCGAAAGCCTGCAGCCAGTGGCGGATCGCCTCGCCATCCGCGTGCGCCAGCGGATTGCGCCAGCCGCGCTGCAAGCCGAAGGCGATGTTTTGCCGCACGTTCAGGTGCGGGAACAGCGCGTAGTCCTGGAACAGATAGGCCAGTTGCCGCTGCTGCGGCGGCAGGTCGATGCCCTTGCCGCTGTCGAACAGGCTGCGGCCGGCCACGTCGATGCGGCCGCTGTCCGGCGTCATCAGGCCGGCCACCGCCCTCAGCAGCAAGCTCTTGCCCGCGCCCGACGGACCGTGGATGACGATGCGCCGGCTGTCCGATGCCAGCCTTGCACGCAGTTCGAAGGTGCGCGCGCCGGAGCGCAGGGTCTTGACGATGTCGATATGGATTTGCATGTTCAGGCCTGTGGATTGCGGTTAGGCGTCAGTTTGTTGGCCGCGACCAGCACCACGATGCAGACCACGGATGTGATGATCACCAGCAGGTTGGCGCTGTCGTCCTGCCCGGCCTGTACGGCCTCGTACACGGCGATCGACAGCGTCTGCGTCTTGCCGGGAATGCTGCCGGCCACCATCAGCGTCGCGCCGAACTCGCCCATCGAGCGCGCGAACGCCAGCAAGGTGCCGCCCAGCACGCCGCGCCAGGCCAGCGGCAGCGTCACGCGCAGGAACACGCCGAACGGCGCAATGCCCAGCACCCTGGCGGCCTGCTCCAGTTGCGTGTCGACCGCCTCGAACGCCGCGCGCGCGCCCTTGAGCACCAGCGGAAACGCCACCACGGCCGCCGCGATCACCGCCGCCTGCCAGGTGAAAATCAGGTTGATGCCAAAGGCCTGCTGCAACCACGCGCCGATCACGCCATGACGGCCGATCACCACCAGCAGGTAGTAGCCGAGCACGGTGGGCGGCATCACCATCGGCAAGGTCAGCAACGCGTCCAGCAGCTCGCGCCCCGGAAAGCGCTTGCGCGCCAGCAGGTAGCCCAGCGCCACGCCCAGCACCAGGTCCAGCAAGGTCGCCCAGCACGCCACCTTCAGCGACAGCCGCAGCGCGATCCACGCCGGTTCGGCAAGCAGCGTATCCACCGCTTACGGACGGCCGAAGCCGTACTTGGCCAGGATCGCCTGGCCGCTGGACGACAACACGTAATCGGCGAAGCGGCGGCCGGCGGCCGCTTGCGGGCCGGCGGCGATCACCGCGATCGGGTAGCTGACCGGGGTATCGGTCGGCACGGCGGCGATCACCCTCACCTTGTCCTTCATCACGGCGGCGTCGGTGGCGTAGACGAAGCCGGCATCGACTTCGCCGCGCGCCACATAGTCCAGGCTCTGGCGCACCGAGGTGCCGAAGATGGCCTTGGGTTCGACGGCCGTCCACAGCCTGGCCTGCTCCAGCGCATGCCGGGTGTAGCGGCCCACCGGCACGCTGGCCGGATTGCCCATCGTCACGCGGGTGACGGCGGCCTGCCGCAGGTCGGCGATGCCCTTGATCGGCAAGGTGGCGGCCAGCGGCGTGACCAGCACCAAGCTGTTGCGGGCGAAGTTCCTGCGGCTGCCGGCGGCCAGCAGCTTCAGGCCGTCGGCCTTGTCCATCGCGTCCTGGTCGGCCGAGGCGAACACGTCGACCGGCGCCCCCTTGGCGATCTGCTGCACCAGCGGATCGGAGGCGGCAAAGTTGAACAACAGCTTGTCGCCCGCATGCTCCCTCTCGTAGGCCGCGCCGATTTCCTTGAACGCATTGGTCAGGCTGGCCGCGGCCGATACCGTGATCTCCGTCGCCGACGCGGCCGTCGCCGCCAGCATCAGCACCACCCCAAGTTTCAACGCCCGCATCATCTTCCCTTTAAGCAACAAATCCGTAATAAACTCGATTATATAGCGATGTGGGGCATACTGCGCTATGCAGAAATGACTATGCGGTCTATGGCCATCGATTTTGGAAGGAATTGACATGGGGTACTTCAACGACGGCTCGCCGCGTCACGGCACGGACTGGTTGCGGCGCGGGCCCCAATCCGAGGGTGTCGACCTGGTCGAGGCCTACTTTCAAGGGGCGGCATACGGGGCGCACCGGCATGACAGCTACGCCATCGGCCTGACTATGGCGGGCGTACAATCTTTCCGTTACCGCTCGGCCATGCGCCACAGCCTGTCCGGGCAGGCGCTGGTGCTGCATCCCGACGAAGTGCACGACGGCCAGGCCGGCACCGACGACGGTTTCCACTACCGCATCGCCTACCTGGCGCCGGCCTTGCTGCAACAAGTGCTGGGCGGCGCGCCGCTGCCGTTCATCGACGGCGGCGTGTCCGGCGACCGCCGGCTGGTCAGGGCGGCGCGCGGGTTGCTGGACAATTTCGACGCCGCGCCCGGCTCGCTGGAGCGCGACGATGCGCTGGTCGACATCGCCACCGCGCTGCGCCAGCTGGCCGGCCAGCCCGACCTGCCGGGCGGCGACTTCCGCGCCGCCCAAGTCGCCCGCGAACACATCCACGACGCCCTGCTCTCGCCGCTGACGCTGGACCAGCTGGCGCAAGCCAGCGGCCGCGACCGCTGGAGCCTGTCGCGCGACTTCCGGCGTTTTTTCGGCACCAGCCCGCACCGCTACCTGACCTTGCGCCGGCTTGAACTGGCGCGCCGGCTCATGCTGCAAGGCCTGCCGCTGGCCGACTGCGCGGCCCACGCCGGCTTTGCCGACCAGCCCCACCTGACCCGTCATTTCGTCGCCGCCTACGGCATTGCGCCGGGCCGCTGGTTGCGGCTGAACCGGCGCGCATGACCTTCCCTGGCGCACAAACGTTCAAGACCGGCCACGCCCAAGCCGCTACAGTGGCGACTCCACCGTCCCACAGGAGCCGCCATGAAACCAGCAATATCCCCCGCCGCCAGCGCCGCCGCGCTGACCGAACACTGGTCGCCGCGCGTGATCGCCGAACTGGATGACAGCTACGTCAAGGTCGCCAAAGTGCTGGGCTCGCTGGCCTGGCACAGCCACGACGCCGAAGACGAACTGTTCTTCATCCTCAAAGGCAGTCTGCGCATCGAGCTGGACGACGGCGCGGTCGAACTGTCCGAGGGTCAGGCCTACGTGGTGCCGAAAGGCGTGCGCCACAATCCGGTGGCGGAACAGGAATGCCTGCTCATGCTGATCGAGAAGCAAGCCACGCTGCACACCGGCGCCACGGTTACCGCGAAGACCCGCTCCATCGAGGAACAGCTGGGCTAGTCATGCGAGAGGATGTTCAGCAAGCGTCCAAACGGATCGCGCACGAACAGGCGCCGCACGCCCCACGGCTCGCTGACGGGGCCATATTCGAGCGGAAGGCGCGCGGCGACGAGGCGCCGGTGGACTTCTTCCAGGTCGTCCACCTCGATCGACAGGTCGGGCACCGGCGTGCCCGACCCGCCTTCGGACGCAAAGCTGATCTGCGGCGCGGCCTGCCCGTCGCCCGCCAGGGTCACGATCCAGCCGTGGTCCATGACCACCGCCAAACCCAGCACGCCGGAATAAAACGCCTTGGCGGCCTCGATGTCCACCGTGGCGATATTGGTCACGATACGTGTTACCTGCATAGCTAGCCCTTTCAAATGAGGAGGTCCGCCGGGTGTGTGTGGTACAGTCACGCCTCGATTCTTTCCCGCCGTGCCCCGCCATGTCCTCCCTGAAGTACCTCAGCGCCTATTCCGAGCAAACCCAGCAGCAAGTGTCGCAACTACTGGCCCAGAACCGTCTGGGCGAAGTGCTGCTCAAGCGCTACAGCAAGGCGCACGAGCTGCGCACCGACAAGGCACTGTACCAGTATGTGCAGGATTTGAAAAATGAGCATTTGCGCAACGCCGAGCCGATCAACAAGGTCGAGTACGACAGCAAGATCCACGTGATCAATCACGCGCTGGGCTTGCACACCTCCATCTCGCGGGTCCAGGGCGGCAAGCTCAAGGCCAAGCACGAGATCCGCGTGGCGACGCTGTTCAAGGAAGTGCCGATTGAGTTTCTGCGCATGATAGCGGTCCACGAGCTGGCCCACATCAAGGAGAAGCAGCACGACAAGGCCTTCTACAAGCTGTGCACGTACATGGAGCCGAATTACCACCAATACGAATTCGACCTGCGCCTCTATCTCACCGAGCTGGACCAGTCGGGCAATCGTCTCTGGAGTCAAGCGGCGTAATCTCCAGCCCGTCCATCGCGTAGCGCGCATACAGGAAGTCGCGGATGCCGGCGACCTGGCCGCCCGCGAATTCCAGCGCCACGAAATAAGCCGGCGTATCGAGCGCCACCTCGCGGTCGAACACCAGCATCCCGGCGCGGCCCTCCACTAGGGCCGCGGCAAACACCCAGCGCACGGCCGCGGCATAGGCGCCAAAGTAGTCGCCGACGTCGTGCTTGCCGCTGCGGCGCAGCTTGGTCACCAGCTCCAGCTGCACATCTTCGGCCAGCATTGCGCGCACCGTGTCGAAGTCGCCGGTCTTGAAACCATCCACGTAGGCCAGCAGACGCGCGCCGGTGGCGTCATCGATGCCGGGCAAGGCGGGCTCGCCGGCAACGGCGCGCAGCCGTTCGCGCCCGCGCTGCAGCGCCGACTTGACGGCAGGCTCGCTGGAGCCGGCGATGGCAGCAGCCTCCTCCAGTGTGTGGCCCAGCACGTCCTTCAATATCTCCGCGCTGCGCTGCAACGGCGGCAGCCGCATGAAGCTGCGCAGGCAGCTCGCGGCGATCTCCGGGTCGGGCGCTTCGGGCGATGACAAGGCGGCGAGTTCCTCTTCATCCTCCATCGGCGGGATGCGCGCGCGGTGCCGCAGGAAATCCAGTGCGGCGTTGTGGGCGATCCGGTACAGCCAGGCCTGGGGATTTTCCAGCCCGCCGAAGGATGCCCGGGCAGCAAAGGCCTTCGCCAGCGCATCCTGGACGATGTCCTCGACGTCCATCACCGACCCGCTCATGCGGGCGCAATAGCGATGCAGCCTGGGCCGCATTTCGCCGAGCAGTTTTTCAAGCACTACATCGTCCATAGCTGGTGCGCCTGTCTAAGCCTTGGCCGCATGGACGACGTCGCCCATGATCGCGTCGATCGTAGCAAAGGCAGCGAGTTTTGGATAGTAGGCCACCATGCGCGGGTCGGCCCGCATCGCCGCGACCGCGGCCGGGTCGCGCCATTGGGAATGGATGACGATGCGCGCGCCATCCGCGCTCGCGACCAGGTCGGTGGAAATCCAGCCGTCCAGCGTGCGGATCACGGTGTGTATATTGTCCCGCAACATGTCCAACACCTGGCTCTGGTTGGCGGGGTCGACGGTCAGGGGGATCATCAAGGTAGTCATGGTTCGTCTCTCAGCTTGGGCAGGCCCGCCAATCGGGCCTGTACTCTGTAAGACGACGAACCGCGACAAAACGGATCGGTCCCGGAAAAATATTTATCTTTCCGCGCGGGCTTACGCCTTCAGCAGCTGCAGCAAGGCCTCGGGCTCCGGCGCGGACATCATCAGGGCCGCATGCTGCGGACGGATGAAGCCCTGCGCGCTGGCGTGCTGGATGAACCCGGTCAAGCCGTCATAGAAGCCATCGACGTTCAGCAGCCCGACCGGCTTGGCATGGATGCCCAGCTGCGACCAGGTCAGCATTTCAAACAGCTCCTCCAGCGTGCCCATGCCGCCCGGCATGGCGATGAAGCCGTCGGCCAGCTCGGCCATCATGGCCTTGCGCTCATGCATGTCCTTGACGATGAACTGGCGCGTCAGGCCGGTGTGACCCACTTCCCGCTCCACCAGCGCGGTCGGGATCACGCCCGTCACCTCGCCGCCCATGCGCAGCACTTCATCGGCGATGGTGCCCATCAGGCCCACATTGCCGCCGCCGTAGACCAGCGACAGGTTGTTCGCCACCAGGGCCCGGCCCAGGGCGCGGGCCGCTTCGGCATACACAGGATTGACACCGGCGTTGGCGCCGCAATACACGCAAATAGCTTTCACTACTGTTTTTCCTCTTCCAGTTCTCGTTTGGCCGCGTCCAAGTCGAGCCGCTCCATCGCATCGTGGACGGGGCAGCGGGCTGCTTGCTCACACAGGCTCTGTGCTTCGGCCTGCTTCCGTTTACCTTCCAGCATCATCATCGCACGCGCATAGCGGACCCGGGCAATCGCCGACTCCGGCGTCAGCGTCAATGCGAGCTGAAACTGTTTATAACATTCGTCCTTTTTCACGCCATAGGTCAGGCCGCCGATCATGGCGCCCACCTTGTCGAGGATCTCGGCGTGGTAGACGCCCAGCGCGATGTGCGCGTCGGCGCGCTGCGGCGCCAGGCGGATCGCCGTGTCCAGGCTGTTGCGCACCTTGGCGCCCAGTCCCTGCGCCAGCGCCTTGACCACCGAGATCCCTTGCGAATACTGGCCCAGCGCGTACGCATGCCAGTAGTAGCCGGACGGGTTGCCGGGTTGCTCCAGCTGCTGGCGTTCGCAGCGCTCGGCCACGCACTCGAAGGTGGCCAGCTTTTTCTGCGGGCTGCGCTCCAGGTAATGCGCGTAGATGCAGATGGCCTTGTGCGCCACCGAGTAGCCGTTCACGCCCACGTCCAGGCCCAGCCGCGCGGCCCGCTCGAACTCGCCGGCGTGGAAGGCGATCCAGGCCTGCACCAGCAGGGGATGGGCCGGGAACGGCTCCTGGTCACCGCCATGCAGCACCGGCCAGGCTGCTTCCAGGCTGGCCGGCGTGTACTGGTATGCGGGATCAGGGTAGGGAAAGGGGTTCCACGCCATGGCAGTCTCCGTCAGCCTACTTGAGCTTTTTCAGATATTCTTCGGACAGTTTCTGGAACAGCAAACTGGTTTCGTTGCGCAGGTACGGACCGATCTGCGACAGCACCTGGTAGCAGCCGCGCGCCAGGGCGTCGGCCATCGATTGCTGCTCGCTGTATTTGCGCGGATTGCGCACGTATTCGTAGGACAGCCAATACGTGGCCACCACCACCATATTGGTGGCCATGGCGTCGATGGCGGTGTCGGAGGCTTCCAGCGATTTTTCGCTGCGCAGGTCTTCGCACAGCTGCTTGGCGACCTTGATCTTGTGCGCCAGGATCTGCTTGAAGTGCAGCTCCAGCTTGCGGTTGCGCGACAGCAGGTCGTTGAGGTCACGGTAGAAAAAGCGGTAGCGCCAGATCAGTTCGAACATCAGGTGCAGGTACAGCCAGACGTCCTCGATGTTCGAGCGGCGGCCGTTGGGCACGGTCAGGATGCGCTCGATCTCGGCCTCGAACTGTACGAAGATCGAGTTGACGATGTCGTCCTTGTTACGAAAATGGTAGTACAGATTCCCCGGCGAGATATTCATCTCCTCGGCGATCACCGTGGTGGTGATGTTGGGTTCGCCGAATTCGTTAAACAAGCGCAGCGATAGTTCGAGTATGCGTTCGCGGGTACGGCGGGGTGCTTTTTGTAGCATAGCAAGGAGACCTCTGTTTATTCTCCTGCAAGCATAACACCGATGAGACAATCTTAGAAACATCCGTGCGTGCTTTTACGCGCACATGCCGGGCTGATGCCGCAAGATACGGCCAAACCGGCCTAACGCCGGCTATTCTTCAGCTTTTCCGCCGCACGCAGCGCGGCCACCTGCAGGGTCAGTTCATCGATACGCCGGTTCAGCGCCGCGACCTCGGCGGCGGTCGGCACGCCGATCGAGCTCAGCGCGCGCAGCACGCGCTCCTCGAACAGCTGCATGGAAAAGAACTTGCCCTCCTCTTCCTGCGCCTTGGCGAAGGCGCTCAGGCCGGCCTGCCAGATCTCCTGCGAGGACATGCGGACCACGTCGGCGGTTTGCTGGTCTTCATTGCCCTTCAACTTCTTTACCATGTGAACGTCCCGAGTTTGCGTTGCCGGTATTTTATTGTAGTCGGCAAAACTAGAGAACGTTTTCTAATGCTCGGGCGGCGCCACCAGCCACTTGCGTTGCGCGTTGTTCCCGGCTCACTCCTTGACGTCCTCGGCAACCTGCCGCGCCGGCACCGCCGTGGGCGCGTGGCCGCCATGCACCTGCGCGTGCAGGCGGAAGCCTTCGCGGATGTTCTCGCGCAGCACCGCGCCCTTCCACGGCTTGGTGTAGAAGCGGTCGATGGCGCCGTGGTTGATGGCGGCCATGATGGGCGTCAGGTCGGCATAGGCCGACAGCATGATGCGGAAGGTGTCCGGCGCCAGGTTCTTGACCCGCTCCATGAACTCGGTGCCGCTCATCAAAGGCATGCACTGGTCGCACAGGATCACCTGCACCCGGTTCTGCGCCAGGATGTCGAAGCCCTCGGCCGCGGTCTGCGCGGTCAGGATGCGGTAGCCGTCCTGCGACAGGAAATCGGTCAGCACGTCAAGCATGAAGGCGTCGTCGTCGACGATCAGCAGGGTCTGCTGATCGACCACGCTTTCGTCGGCCGGCGCCTGCAGGAAGCGGCCCTCGCGCAACATCAGCTCGAAGTCGTCCTCCGGCAACGGCCGGCTGAAGTAATAACCCTGCATCTCGTCGCAGCCGTGGCGGCGCAGGTAGGCCAGTTGGGCGTCCTTCTCCACGCCCTCGGCGATCACTTCCAGCTTCATGCTGTGCGCCATGTTGATGATGGCCAGCACGATGGCGGCGTCGTCCGGGTTGCTGGTCACTTCGCGCACGAAGGCGATGTCGATCTTCAGCTTGTCGATCGGGAAGCGCTTCAGGTAGGCCAGCGAGGAATAGCCGGTGCCGAAGTCATCGATCGAGATCTGGATGCCCAGCGCCTTCAGGTTCTGCAACACCGTGATGGTCTCTTCCGCGTTGGACATCAGCGAGCTTTCGGTCAGCTCCAGCTCCAGCAGCTCCGGCGCGATGTCGTGCTCCTTGATCGCCTTGAGCACCTCCTCCTCCAGCCCGCCGACGAAGAACTGGATGCCCGAGACGTTGACCGACAGATGCACCGCGCCCGCGCCCGACTTGCCCCACAGCGCGATCTTGCGGCACGCCTCGTGCAGCACCCAGGTGCCGACCCGGACGATCAGCCCGGTCTCCTCCAGGATGGGAATGAACAGCGCCGGCGACACCATGCCATGGCCCGGCCGCTTCCAGCGTATCAGCACCTCGGCGCCGCTGATGCGGCCGGTGCCGATGTGCACCTTGGGCTGGAAGTGCAGCACGAACTCCTCGTTGTCAATGGCCCGCCGCAGCGCGTTCTCCAGGTCCAGCCGCGCCAGCGATTGCGCGTTCATCTCCGAGGTGAAGAAGCGGAAGGCGTCGCGCCCGGCCTCCTTGGCGCGGTACATGGCGGTGTCGGCGTACTGGATCAGCGTGTCGGGATCGGTGCCGTCGTCCGGATAGACCGAGATGCCGATGCTGGCCGTCACCGTCACCTCGTGGCCCTTGAGGTCGAACGGCCGGCGCATCGACTCGCGGATCTTGTCGACCACGGCGATGGCGTTCTGCGCGCCCTCGGGCAGCATCAGGATGGCGGCGAATTCGTCGCCGCCGAAGCGGCCGATGGTGTCGCGCACCCGCAGGCAGTCCACCAGCCGGCTGGAGAACTGCCGCAGCAGCTCGTCGCCGATGGTGTGGCCCAGCGTGTCGTTGACGTTCTTGAAGCGGTCGACGTCGAGGAACAGCACCGCCAGCGACCACTTGTGGTCGCTGGCCTGGCGCAGCGAGTGGCTCAGCGAGTCGTAGAACTGGCTGCGGTTGGGCAGGCCGGTCAGGGTGTCGAAGTGGGCCAGCTTGAGCAGGCGCTGCTCGGCTTCCTTGCGCTCGGTGATGTCGCGCGCCACCGCCACCAGGATCCAGCTGGGGCCGGAGCGCAGGGTGCGCCGCTGCACCTCCACCGACAGCGGCGAGCCGTCCTTGCGGTACAGCAGCAGCTCGGTCATGGCGCCGCTCTGGTCGCCGGCCAGCAGCTTGTCGTACAGCTCCTCCAGCCGGTTCAACCCGCCCTCGATGGACTTGTTGGGGCCGACCTTGAGGAAGTCCTCGCGCTCGTAGCCCAGCATGCGGCAGGCGGTGACGTTGACGTCGACAAAGCACATGCCGGCGCGGTCGACCAGGAAGATGGCGTCGGCGGTGGCGTCCATCGCCAGCCGGAAGCGGCGCAGGTCCTCATCAAGGCGGATGCGGGCGTTCATGTCCAGCGTCAGCTGGGCGTGGTGGCGCTTGATCTCGTCGTACAGCAGCAGGTTTTCGTAGGCCACCGAGATCTGCGCGGCCACCGTGGCGGCGACCCGCTCGTCGACCTCGGAGAAGCCGTCGGCGCCCAGCTTGTCGACCAGGTACAGCCAGCCGTGGATGCGCTCGCGCGAGGCGATCGGCACGCCGAGGAAGGAGTGCACCGGCGGATGGCTGGCCGGCAGGCCGATGCCGGTCGGGTCGCCGTTCAAGTCGTTGATGCGGCAGGCCTGGCGCTGCTCCAGCAGGCCGCGCAGCACGCCGGCGCGCGGCGCCTGGGCGATCTGCCGGCCCGGCACGCCGGCGCCGCAGCTGGCGAAGTAGGCCAGCTCGGCCGCGCCCGGCTCCAGCACGCCGATGCAGGCGTACTTGGAGACGCAGATGTTCTGCGCCACCCGGCAGCCGATCTCCACCAGCGCGCCGGGGTCGCGCTCGGCGCCCAGCTCGATGCCCAGCTCGATCAGCGCGGTCAGCCGCAGGCTCACCGCCTGCAGGCTGGAGAGCGAACTGGTGAGCCGCTGCGTCATGCGCGTCAGGTTTTCCGGCGCCGCCTCGTCGGTCTCGTGGGCGAACTTGGACAGCAGCTGGCTGCTCGACTCCAGCTCGCCCAGGTATTCGGCCACCTTGTCGTCGATGTTGTGGAAGCGCCCTTCCTGCGGCGGATCCGGCGCGAACGTGGGCAGCGTCTCGTCCTCGCTCACCTCGGCCAGGCCCAGCGCCTCGTGCACGGTGCGCAGGATCACCTCGGGATCGGACGGCTTGGGCAGCACCCAGCGCACGCCGCAGGACTGCGCCACCGCCATCGCCTCGCGCTCGCGGTAGGTGGCGGTGTAGAAGATCACCGGCACGTCGGCCGTCTGCGGGTCGCTGTGCAGGCGGGTGACGAACTCGTAGCCGTCCATATTGGGCATCAGGATATCGGAGATCACCAGGTCGGGCTTTTCGGCGCGCACCATGGTCAGGCCCTCGGCGCCGTTGGCCGCCTCCAGCAGCCGGTGGCCGCCGTAGCCCAGCAGGGTCATCAGGAATTCGCGGTTCAGCACGTGGTCGTCGACGATCAGGATCGTGGCGATGTCGTTTTTAAGCGGGGTCGACACCGCCCCGGTCAAGAAAGACTCGATTTGCTTGACGAAGCTGTCCGGCTCGACCGGCTTGCCGATGTAGCCGTCGAAGCCGGCCTCCAGCAGTTTCTCGCGGTCGCCGGCCATCGCCAGCGCCGTCACCGCCAGCATCGGGATGTGGCGCAGCGCCGGATCGGCCTTGAGCGCGGCCACCACGCCGTAGCCGTCCAGCTTGGGCAGGTGGATGTCGCAGATGATCAGGTCCGGCACTTCCCGCCGCGCCGCGGCGACGCCGGCCTCGCCATCGCTGGCCGACAAGGGCTCGTAGCCGAAGGCGCGCAACAGGTACACCATCAACTCCATGTTGGTGGCATTGTCTTCTATGATCAGGATACGGGCCGACACGTCGAACTCCCCTTTGTCATCGTTCCAGCGGCAGCGCCAGGGTGAAACTGCTCCCGACGCCGGATACACTTTCAAACACAATCTCGCCGTGCAGCAGCGCCGCCAGGCGCTGGCTCAGGTGCAGGCCCAGCCCCGTGCCCTCCAGCTGCCGCATCTTGCTGGGATCGAGCTGGGAAAAGGCCTGGAACAAACCGTCCCGCTCGTTCTCCGCGATGCCGATGCCGGTATCGCAGATGCTGATCGTCGCACGGGCGCGGCCATGGACCGTGCCCTGCCCCAGCCGCACCACCACGCTGCCGCGCTCGGTGAACTTAATCGCATTGTGGAGCAAATTCATCAGTATCTGTTGCAGCGCGTGGCGGTCGGCGACCACGGTCAGGTCGTCCGGCGCGCTGACCAATTTCAGCTCCAGCCCTTTATGCCGGGCCTGTGGCTCAAACAGCAACAATATCTCGTCGATCACTGCGCGGCAGGGGGTGGGCTTGAGGTCGAGCGCCATGCTGCCGGTTTCAATCTGGGTCAGTTCCAGCAAGTCGTTGATCAAGGATAGCAGATGTCGCGCGCTGCTTTGCACGGTCTGCAACTGTTTTTCCTGATCATCATTAATTGGACCAGGCAACTTCATCAACATAGTACCTGTAAAACCGATGATCGCGTTCAACGGCGTGCGCAATTCATGCGACATGCCGGTCAGGAAGCGGTCCTTGGCGGCGTTGGCGCGCGCCAGTTCGGCGTTTTTTTCCTGCAGCGCGCGCTCGATCCGCTTGCGTTCGCTGGTGTCGCGGATCGCGCTCATCACCAGCGTGCCCTCCTCGGTGACGACCGGGCTCAGGCTGATCTCGACCGGGAACTCCGCGCCGTCGCTGCGCAGGCCGTACAGCTCGCGGCCGCCGCCCATGGGCCGCACCACCGGCTGCTCATGGTAGGCGTTGCGGTGCGCCACGTGCGCGTGCCGGAAGCGCGACGGCATCAGCTGCTCCAGCGCCAGGCCGCGCATGCCGCCGCGCGGGTAGCCGAACAGCGCCTCGGCCTGGGCGTTGACCAGCACCACGCGGCCGCCGGCGTTGGCCACGATGATGGCGTCCGGCAGCGACTCCAGCAGGCCGGCGAAGCGCGCCTGGACCAGCTTGGCGTCGCGCAGCACCTTGAGCGCGGTGACGTCTTTTTTACTCCACAAAATATATTCGGGCTGGCCGTCGCTGTCGCGCACCAGCTTGGACGAGCTGTCGATGTAGACCAGCGTGCCGTCCTTGGCGTGGCGCATCGACTCGTAACTGGCGACGCCGCGCTGCAAGGTCTCACGCAACACCGCGCGCTCGCTGCCGTCCTGGCCGGCCGGCACGATCAGCTCGTCCAGGCTGCGGCCCACCGCCTCGCTGCTGCTGTAGCCGAACATCGCCTGCGCGCCATTGCTCCAGCAGACGACGGCGCCGTCCAGCGCGGTCAGCACGACGGCGTCCGGCGTTTCGTTCAGGATGAGTGTGCCGAAGTCGCTTGCCATGGCGCCGCCTGTTGTTCATGGGTACACATCGATAAACATACAGTAACGCGCAACGCGAATATGCACACAAAATCACAATTCGGCGGCGGTGGCGATTTCATCCATGGCGCAGCGCAGGATGGCGGGATGCCGGCCCAGCGCCACATGGCCCACGGCCCCGAAAACCAGGTTGCGCGCGCCCGGCAAGGCGCCGGATTCCTGCGGGGCGACGATGTTGTCATGCACGGAATAAATCGAGCTGAACAAACTACGTTGCAAATTTGCCTCAGAGGCGGCCAGCGCTGCCAGCCAATCGCTGCGGTAGCGCATTTGCACGGCGTTGCCGCCCGGTCCGAAATGCGCCAGCGCCGTGCCGTGGTGCGGCGTGCCCAGCGTGATCACCCGCGCCACGGCGGCCGCGCCATAGCGGCGCAGCCAGGCGCGCGCCACCAGCCCGCCCATGCTGTGGCCGACGATGATGACTTGCTTGCTGCCAGTCGCCGCGCACAGGCGCTCGATGGCGGCCTGCACCTGCGGCGCGTAGGCGTCGATCGAGGCGCCCGGCGGCTCGAGGTCGATGCCGTAGTGGCTGATGCCGGCCCGCGCCAGCCGCGCGCTAAGCGGCCGCCAGTAGCCGCTGTTGCAAGCGTAGCCGTGGATCAGCAGCACCGGCAGGCCGCGCGCCTGCGGCTGCAAGCGCATGCCGAGCGGACGCAGCATGTAGTAGCTCGAGGCCAGCATCGAGGCGCTGAACTCGTGCAGGAACAGGCTGGCCGCGCTGGCCGGATTGAGCGCGTGCGCGGCCGGCGTGGGATCGCCCTTGCCGGCGCGCGAGCTGAGCAGGAAGTTGTTGACCGACAGCGCCAGCCGCACCAGCAGCACCGCCGCCAGGCCGACGCCGAGGCAGGCCAGCGCCGTCAGCGCTGGATGGAGCGGAGCGGGCCAGGCCGGCCGCCACAGCCGGTACAGGCCGGCCGCCAGCGCCAGCGCGGCGCCCGCTTGCACCGCCAGCAACAGGATAATCCAGCGTTTGATCATGCCGCCATCATACCCCGGCGCCGCCTCAGGTCAGGTCCGGAGCGGCCGGGCCGCCGGCTTGCCGGTCAGCTGCTGCGCCAGCTTGCTGGCCAGGCGCGCCGTGATGCCGTAGATCGACAGCTGCGGATTGGCGCCGATCGAGGTCGGGAACAGCGAGCCGTCGTGCACCGACAGGTTGGCCAGGCCATGATAGCGGCCGTCGGCGCCGCACACGCCCTGGCGCTCATCGTCCGACATGGCGCAGCCGCCCATCACGTGGGCCGACACCACCCGCGTCGCCAGCAGCTTGAGCGGCAGCGCGGCGATGCCGGCCTTGGCCTGCGCCCAGCTGGTGTAGCGCGGCGCCGACTCGTGCACCGGCGACACGTCCCGGGCGCCGGCGGCGAACTGGATCTCGGCCATCGTCAGGAAGGCGCGGCGCGCGCCGTCCCAGATGAAATCGCCGATCGGATAGTCGAGCACCGGCGCGCCGCGGCCGTCCACTGCCACGCTGCCGCCGGGGGCGCCGGCGTGGAAGCCGTCGCGCAGCAGCGCCAGGATCGCCTGCTTGTGCGGGAACTGCGCCATGTCGCCGGCGTGCTGGGCGCCGAAGCCGGCGGTGGTGGTGGCCAGCAGCAGCGGATGCAGCGGCGGCACCTCCAGCTTGTAGCCCATCGGGCCGTCGATCGGGCCGGTGTGCAGGAAGTGGTCGGAGTACACCGTCTGCGGCGCGCCGGCGTAGCCGTCCACGCGCTGTTCGAAGGTGCCGGCCGAGATCACCACCGGATGCAGGAAGGTGCGCTTGCCCAGCAGGCCGTGCGGATCGGGCGCGCCCGAGCGCAGCAGCAGCGCCGGCGAATTGATGGCGCCGCCGGCGACGATGTAGTGCCGGGCGCGCAGCGTGATGCGGCGCCCGCTCGGCACCTGGCCGGCGGCGTCCAGCGCCACGCAGTCCAGCTGCGCCACCTTGTCACCCTGGATGACAAAGCGCTCGGCGCGCGCGCGCGTCAGCAGGGTCGCGCCCCGCGCCAGCGCGGACGGGATGGTGGTGACCAGCATCGACTGCTTGGCGTTGGTCGGGCAGCCCATGCCGCAGTAGCCCAGGTTCCAGCAACCGTTGACGTTGCGCCGTATCAGCCCGGTCGGGATGCCCAGCTTGGCCGCGCCGCGGCGCAGCAGGTCGTTGTTCTCGTTGGGCGCGGCCTGCCAGTCGCTGATGTTGAGGCGCTGCTCCATCATGCCGAACCACGGCGCCAGCTGCTCCGGCGTGTAGTCCTTTAAACCATACTGTTTAGTCCAATACGCCAGCGTGATGTCGGGCGTGCGGAAGCTGCTGGTCCAGTTGACGGTGGTGGTGCCGCCGACGGTGCGCCCCTGCAGGATGTTGATGCCCTTGTCGCGCGTCTTGCGCGCCGCCGATTCCTGGTACAGCTGCGGATAGGCCTCGGCCTCCTTCATGTTGAAGTCGGACGAGGAGCGCAGCGCGCCCTCCTCGACAATCAGCACGCGCAGGCCGGACAGCGCCAGGATCTCGGCGCTGACGCCGCCGCCGGCACCGCTGCCGACGATGACCACGTCGGCCTCCAGCGTCAGGTCGGCGTCCAGCCGCGCGCAATCGGTGACACGCCAGCCGGCGGCCAGGCCGGCCTGGATCGGGTCGGGTATCGGGCCCTTGGCGGCGGCGATCGGAATATTCGTGTTGGTCATTTCTGCAGCTCCTTCAGCGGACCGGGATAGCCGATCGCGGCCCACGAGGACGGCTCCGCATACCACGGGCCGAGGATCAGGTCATGCAAGGCCAGGTAGGCCGTTTGCAGCGCGTCGAGGCGATGATGGCGCCAGCCTTCCAGGAACGCCGCGACCTCCTGCGGCGCGGCCTGCTCCCAGCCGCCCGACACACCGGCCAGCCAGCGCCGCGCGGGCGCCAGCGCCAGCAGGCCGAACAGGTCCTGCACTTCTTTTTGCGTGCCCAGCGGCAGGCCGTGGATGGCGGCCAGGGTGCGTGTCATGGCGCCGTCCAGCGCCGCCGCGCGCGCGGCCGCTTCGGCCGGCAGCACCGGGCCCAGCATCACCGGCGCGATGGCGGCCAGCACCGCCCTGGCGTCGCCGTCCAGCGCGAAGGGATGGGGCAGCGCCGGCGGATGCGTCAGGCGATAGACGGCGCCGCCGACTGCGAGGGTGATCGCAGCGGCCGCGCCGATCTTGAGGAAAGATCTGCGGGTGGTCATGTCTCCGTCCGTCTGTTTTTTTAATCCAGCTAGTGTACGTGAACGGACGGAGAACCTTGTTCGCAAAAAATAGAGCGCCGCGTCTAGTCGGCGCGCCTTGATCCAGGCTCGGGCGCGGATCTTGTCTCAGTCCTTGCGCTGGCCCACCATGTGGCGGGCGATGCCGCGCAGGATGTTGACTTCCTCGGTCTCCAGCTGGGCGCGGGCGAACATGCGCTTGAGGCGCGGCATCAGCTTGCGCGGATTGCCGGCGTCGAGGAAGCCGATCTCCACCAGCGACTGCTCCAGGTGCTGGTACATGCCTTCGATCTGCGCGGCGCTGGCGGCCTCGCCCTGGAAGCCGATCTCGTTGGCGTCGCCGCCGGGCTGGCGCGTGTTCATCGACGCCGGCGCGCCGTCCAGCACCGCCATTCGGCATTCGTAGGCCAGCACCTGCGCCGCCTGCGACAGGTTCAGCGAGGAGTAGTCCGGGTTGGCGGGAATATTGATCAGGACATTGCACTGTTCGACGATCCCGTTCGGCAGGCCGAAGCGCTCGTTGCCGAAGATGAGGGCGGCGCGCAGCTCCGGCTGGGCCGCCAGCTGCCCGGCCAGCTGGCGCGGGGCCAGCACCGGCGGCGAATATTCGCGCAGCCGGGCCGACACGGCGGCGGCGAAATTGATGCCGTCCAGCGCCTCGGCCATGCTGTCGACCACCCGCGCGCCGGCCAGGATGTCGCCGGCGCCGCTGGCGAAGGCCACCGCCTCCGGATCGTCCAACGCGTGCTCGAAGCGCGGCGTCACCAGCACCAGGTCGCTGAAACCCATGGTTTTCATGGCGCGCGCCACAGCGCCGATATTGCCCGCGCGGCTGGTCTCGACCAGGATAAAACGCAGTCGCGTGAAAAGATTGGTATGGGTTTCTGGCAGATTCATGAATAGCGTATTGTGGCGTAGCGATAAAAACGGGATTGCAGCAAGGTGACAGCTCCCCTGCCCAGCAGGCCGAATTTTACCCCGTCCTCGACCAGCCCAACTTGCCTCAAGAAATGTGATGTCAAAAATAAACTATATTTCATTAAATTCTACTCAAAAACACAAAATTATTGCCTTTTAATTTGTATTGTTTGACAATGGGCAGTGCAATGCGCAGGTCGTCGTGATAGTTCTGTCTTTGTGATACTTCTAACTAGGGGATAAAAAAATGAGTTCAATTAAGCATCAAATGATGTCCAAGATCAGCACTTTCGCGGCAGCCGCCATTTTATTGGGGGCCTCTTCGGTCGCCATGGCCGACACCATTGTCAAAACCCCGGACTTAGGCAATTACTGGTACCCGATCTCGGCGCACGGCACCTACACCTACGCGGACAGCTTCGTCGCACCAGTGACCGGCAACATCACCGAACTGGGTCTGTGGCTCAACGGTGGTGCCAGCGACCTGCAATTCAAAGTATTTGGCTCAATCGGCGGCAATATCAGCCTTGGCCCGGACGCCAGTGCCGTGCTCGCTAGCACCGCTGTTCTGCCAGGCCAGACCTACAATGGACTGACTTTCGTCGACGTCACCAGCAGCATCAGCAGCGCCACGCTCGTCGCCGGCAAGACCTACTGGTTTGCCGCCACCACCGTGGGTTTGAATGGTTCGGGCACCTACAATGTGGGCGGCCATACGCAGAATTCCGACGGCATCGTCGACGGTGGCCGGTTCTGGTACTCGAATGATCCGAGCGGCATGAGCTTCGACGGACGCGGTTTTACGCCTGAAATGGCGTTCAAGGTGACGGTGACCGCCGTTCCCGAGCCAGAAACCTACGGCATGCTGCTTGCCGGCCTGGGCCTGGTCGGCTTCATCGCGCGCCGCAAGGCCGCCGCAAAAGCGTAAACGCCACCCTCGCACGGCATCCGGTCCCGCCTCGCGCGGGATTTTTTTTCGCTGTCTCAGGGCCAGGTTCGGACCGCAAGCGGCTGCGGCCAGGACCGGCGTCCGCGCAACATGCTCCGCAGGCCCGGGTTCTAACTCGCCGGCGTGCCAAACCGCATCTGTTGGCGTATCCACCGCAGGAATGCCGAATGGCGCGGATCGGCCTCGAACGGCACCATCGATAGCAGGCAATATTCGGAGCCGTCGCGCACAAAGCCGAACGGCGCGACCAGGCGCCCGCTGTCGATCTCCTCCTGCGCCATGAAGACCGAGCCGATGGCGACACCGAGTCCGGCGCCGGCCGCCTGCAGCGTCAGATAGAAATGCTCGTAGGTCTGGCTGCCGGTGTGGGCGGCCGTGGTTTTGGTGACGGCGCGCCAGCTGGCCCAGGCGTTCTTGCGCGAGGACGTATGCAGGATTCTTTGGGCCGGCAAATGCAGCTGCCTGCGCTTCAATAACGCCGGCGCGCAGACCGGGCCCACCCACTCGTCGCACAACTTTTCCGCGTGCACGCTGGCCTCCCACTTGAAGTCGTTTCTGCGCAAGGCCACATCGACGCCGTCGCGCTGGAAAGCGACCGGTCCCCCGGACGCGAAGATATGCAGCTGTATGTCGGGATGCCGCTGATAGAAATCGCCCAGCCTCGGTATCAGCCACTTCATCGAGAGGGTCGGTTCGCAGGAGACCACCAGGGGCAGGTGGTGCACGGGTTTGCGCAAGGACTCCAGCGCCGCGTTGAGATGCTCGAAAGCGTACTGCGCAGCGACCGACAATTGCTCGCCCTGCGGCGTCAGAAAGACGCCGCGGTTGCGCCGCTCGAACAAGTCCACGCCCAGCGATTGCTCCAGCAGACGGATCTGCCGGCTGACCGCCCCGTGGGTGAGCCGCAGCTCGTCCCCGGCCTTCACAAAACTGCCGAGCCTGGCGGCGGCCTCGAAAAAACGCAGGGAATTCAACGGCGGCTGTCTGCTCATGATCTGTCAGTTTTCCTCACATGTTATCGAAAGTATAAATCGCTTTTTTCTCGCTTTGAATATATCAATAATCGAAAAGCCACGCAAGCCTGTCGCCTGCCGCTGCGGCCGGTCGATGATTTTTCACCGATAACCCTACACTGGAACTGACAACATGACTGAACTGATCGCCGTCGCCTTGATCACCATACTCGCCACCATCAGCCCCGGCCCGGACTTCGCGATGGTAACGCGCAACAGCTATCTCTATGGCCGCAACGCCGGCCTGCTGGCCGCGCTGGGCGTCGCGCTTGGTGTGCAGGTCCATGTGTTCTATACGATGTTCGGCGTCGCGCTGGTCATCGCGCATTCCCCCGCGCTGTTCACCGCCATCAAAATCGCCGGCGCGCTGTATTTGATCGTGATCGGCTGGAAAACCTTCGCGAACAAATCGAAGCTGGCGATCGACCTGCACCGGGAGCGCGCCACCTCCCCGCTCGGCATGCTCGGCAACGGATTCCTGACCAACGCGCTGAATCCCAAGACCACCATGTTCGTTGTCAGCACGTACACACAAGTGGTGCAACCGGCGACGCCGCTGTCGACACAGTTTGCTTACGGCCTGTTCATGTCGTTCACCCACTTTTTCTGGTTCGGCCTGGTCGCCCTGTTCTTTTCGCGGCAGGCGCTGCGTTCGCGGATCGTCCATCTTCAGGGTGCGATCGACAAATCCATCGGCTCCATCCTGATGGCACTGGGCATTTCACTGGCGTTTGCCAATTTCAGCCGCTGAAAAGCGAATAAATCGCCGCTGTTTGAAAAGATTCGTGTTGATTTGGGGCAGCTTCATTTAAAATAGCGCTATTGCGCGGTTTCGACACAGTCGGCGCCGCTCCGCTCTTTAATTCATTCTTGTACACTAATGTGCTGCCGGGCAGGCTGAGGCCCCCGGTGGGCGTTAGCGTTCTTTTAACGGAAAAGCTTACATGCACCCAATGCTCAACACGGCGATCAAAGCCGCCCGCCGCGCCGCCGCCGTCATCAACCGCGCGTCGTTCGACCTCGACCGCGTCATCGTCACCGAGAAAAACCACAAGGACTTCGTCACCGACGTCGACCAGGCGGCCGAACAGGCCATCATCGAGGTGCTGTCCAAAGCTTATCCCGACCACGCCTTCCTGTGCGAAGAGTCGGGCCCGTCCAAGAACGCCAACGACGAGACTGAATTCACCTGGATCATCGACCCGCTCGATGGCACCACCAACTTCATGCACGGCTTCCCGCAGTACTCGATCTCGATCGCGCTGTCGCAGCGCGGCGTGATCACCCAGGCCGTGATCTACGATCCGGTGCGCAACGACCTGTTCACCGCCACCAAGGGCGCCGGCGCCTACCTGAACGACAAGCGCATCCGCGTCACCAAGCTGGACCGCATCGCCAACGCCCTGCTGTCGACCGGCTACGTGGCTGGCAACGCCAAGGCGCTGGACGAATACCTGAAGATGTACGGCATCATGGCCGAACGCTGCCACGGCGTGCGCCGCCCGGGCAGCGCCGCGCTGGACCTGGCCTACGTGGCCGCCGGCCGCCTGGACGGCTTCTATGAAAAAGGCCTCAAGCCTTGGGATATCGCCGCCGGCGCCCTGATGGTGACGGAATCGGGCGGCATCGTCGGCGAGTTCAACGGCGAGTCCGATTACCTGTACAAGGGCGACATCATCGCCGCCAGCCCGAAGATCTTCGGCCAGATGGTCGGCCTGCTGACGCAGTTCGGCGAGCAGCCAAAAGCCTGAAATTAGAATGTTTGTTACAAAAAAAAGGCCCTTGCGGGCCTTTTTCATTTCCTAAATGAAACATGAGTTGGCCTGAGCTGTTATACTCAGGACTGCGGCACCTCTGACCAGTCCTTTAGCCGCAGTGTCATCCACTCTGATTGCCTGCGACTGGCGCTTCAAATGCGACAGGCCTATCTTAACAAAAAGTCATCATGTCATTTTCTTCCCTCGGTTTGTCCGACGCTATCGTCCGCGCTGTTACCGAAGCCGGCTACACCGCGCCCACTCCCATCCAGCAGCAGGCGATCCCAGCTGTCCTGAATGGCGGCGACCTGCTGGCAGGCGCACAAACCGGCACCGGCAAGACCGCCGGCTTCACCCTGCCCATCCTGCACCGCCTGTCGACCGACGCCAAAGGCGCTGCGCTCGCCAGCAACACCGCAGCCCGTCCGATCCGCGCGCTGATCCTGACCCCGACCCGCGAACTGGCGGCCCAGGTCGAGGAAAGCGTGCGCATCTACGGCAAGTACACCAAGCTGAACTCCACCGTGATCTTCGGCGGCGTCGGCATCAACCCGCAAATCAAGCAGCTCAAGCACGGCGTCGACATCCTGGTCGCCACCCCGGGCCGCCTGCTGGACCACATGGAACAGCGCACCGTCAACCTGTCGCACGTGGAAATCCTGATCCTCGACGAAGCCGACCGCATGCTGGACATGGGCTTCATCCGCGACATCAAGAAAGTGCTGGCCGCGCTGCCGCCCAAGCGCCAGAACCTGCTGTTCTCGGCCACCTTCTCGGACGAGATCAAGGCGCTGGCCGACGGCCTGCTGAACAAGCCGGCCATGATCGAAGTGGCGCGCCGCAATTCGGCGGTGGAAGTGATCGCCCAGCTGATCCACCCGGTCGACCGCGACAAGAAGCATCCGATGTTGTCGCACCTGATCAAGGCCAACAACTGGTCGCAGGTGCTGGTGTTCACCCGCACCAAGCACGGCGCCAACAAGCTGGTCGAACAGCTGGGCGGCGACGGCATCGGCGCCATGGCGATCCACGGCAACAAGAGCCAGTCGGCGCGCACCAAGGCGCTGTCCGAGTTCAAGGACAACAAGCTGCAAGTGCTGGTGGCCACCGACATCGCCGCGCGCGGCATCGACATCGACCAGCTGCCGCACGTGGTCAACTACGACCTGCCGAACATTCCTGAAGACTATGTGCACCGCATCGGCCGTACCGGCCGCGCCGGCGCCACCGGCGAAGCGGTGTCGCTGGTCTGCGTGGACGAGCACGACATGCTGAAGGATATCGAGAAGCTGATCAAGCAAACCCTGCCGCGCGCAGTGATCCCTGGCTTCGAGCCGGACCTGAACGCGCGTCCGCAACCGGTGCAGCTGCGTAGCGGCGGCCCCGGCCATCGCAACGGCGGTGGCGGCCGTAACGGCGGCGGCGGACGCGGCAAGCCTGCCGCGGCCGGCGCCAAGTCGGGCGGCGGTGGCGGCAACGGCGGCGGCAAGCCACGCGCTCCCGGCGCGCCGGCCGGCGGCGCTCCACGCACCGGCACCAGCGCCCCGCGCGCGGCGGCCCAGCACCGCTCCGGCGGCCGCGGCCGATAAGCAGTTCCCCGAACCACCCCGGCAAGGCGGGGTCGGACCCCGTACGGGGTCCGACCCCAGGCGGATCGCCGCGCGGGGTGTGACGGCGCGCCGTGCCAACGGCATTTGCGGTTACGATAGCGGCTCCGCCACAGTCCGCCCGGAGCCATCGATGCCCAAGTTCGCCGCCAACCTGTCCATGCTGTTCAACGAAGCGCCCTTCCTGGAACGCTTCGCGCTGGCCCGCGAGGCCGGCTTCGACGGTGTCGAATTCCTGTTCCCCTACGCCTACGAGACCGGACAGCTGGCCGAGCGCCTGCGCCGCCACCAGCTGCAACTGGTGCTGTTCAACCTGCCCTGCGGCGACTGGAACGCGGGCGACCGCGGCATGGCCTGCGATCCGCGCCGCCAGGACGAGTTCCGCGCCGGCGTGCAGAGCGCGCTGGAATACGCGACCGAGCTGGGCGTGCCCCGGCTGCACTGCATGGCCGGCAAGCTCCCGGCCGGCGTGGCGCCGGAGCGCGCCCACGCCACCTACGTCGACAACCTGCGCCACGCCGCCACCACGCTGGCGCCGCACGGCATCGAGCTGCTGATCGAGCCGATCAACCACTACGACATGCCGGGCTACTTCCTCAACCACAGCCGGCAGGCGCTGGACATCATCGCCGAGGCCGGCAACCCGAATCTGTTCCTGCAATACGACATCTATCACATGCAGCGCATGGAGGGCGAACTGAGCAACACGATCCGCGCCCACCTGCCGATGATCAAGCACATGCAGATTGCCGACACCCCCGGCCGCCACGAGCCGGGCACCGGCGAGATCAACTACCGCCACCTGTTCCGCCACATCGACGCGCTCGGCTACGACGGCTGGCTGGGCTGCGAATACCTGCCGGCCGGCGACACCATGGCCGGCCTGGGCTGGCGCCAGGCGCTGACCGCCTGATCTGCGCATTCGCAACACGGCGGTATTTAGCCGGGACAAAAATGTCTTGACACTTTGGGAGCCACCGCGATGAAACTCACCCGTGTATTGCTGATCTTCGGATTGCTGGCCCTGCTGGGCGGCTGCGCCAGCAGCACGCCCCGGATGGCGGAGGTGCGCGCCTTCGCCGCGCAATCGCCCAAGCTGGGCGCCTACCATGAATTGACCGAGCGCTACCGCTCCACCTACCAGCGCGAACAACCCTTCCTGAGCCCGGCCGCCGACGCCCGCGAGCGCCAGCTCGACAGCCAGCGCCAGGCCGCCTGCGACGACTTCGTCAAGCTGCAGGCCGGCGTGCAGGCGTATATGCAGGCGCTGGGCCAGCTGGCCGGCGACCACCAGTACGACCTCGAGGACCAGATCAAGTCGATGAGCGGCGGCATCCGCGCCTGGCCCGACAACGGCATCGACGAGCGCCACGTCAACGCCTACGCCGGCCTGACGCGGCTGCTCGCGCGCGCCCTCACCCGGCCGGCGCAGGAGAACGCGGTGCAGGAACTGATGCGCGACGGCCACCAGGCGATGCAGGAGCTGCTGGCCGCCATGCGCACCCTGCTGCGCCTGTACGGCAAGACCAGCGACAACGAGGAGCGCATCGTGCTCGGCATGCTGGAGACGGAGATCCCCTTCCTCGACGCCCGCCGCGACCGCCTGCTGCTGGCATTGGCCAGGTCGCAGCAGCACGACAAGCAGACCGAATACCACCTGGTCGGCGTGCGCAACACGCGGGCGCAAAACAGCCTGGCCGCCATCGAGCAAAGCCACCGCGCCCTGCTCAGCCAGATCCCGCAACCATAACCCCAGCAAGGAGCTGCCATGGCAGATCAGCACGATATCGAAGCGCTGGCCGACAGCCTGTCCGCCAGCGCCGACGCATTGCACGCGCAGCTGATGCGCGCCCTGCGCACGCCAAGCGGCAGCGCGCCCGCCATGGCGCAGGGCACGGCGCAGGCGCTGTTTGAAACCGAAGTGCAGCTGCGCCAGCGCGCCAACAGCCTCTACCTCGACAGCGCCCGGCTGGCCGCCGCCGGCCTGGGCGGCGACCAGCAGCAGTTGCTGGACCTGAGCCGCCGCGCCCAGGACGCCATCGCCCGCATCGACCGGATCAAGGACTGGATCGACCTGAGCGCCGACCTGCTGTCGCTGGGCGCGGCCGTCGCCGCCGGCAAGCCGGACCACCTGGCCGCGCCGCTGGAAAAACTCAGGCACCACCTGGCCGCCCTGTCCGCGCCGGGCTGACGCCGCGCCGAACGAAATCGCGCCGCGCAGGTCCAATGCCGTAAGGAGCACGCGGCATGAACGGACTCGATGACAATCAATGGGCGGCCTTGCAGGCGCGGCTGGAACGGGCGCGGGCCGACCTGCTGAGCCAACTGGCGGGCGACCTGGACCGCAGCGCCGACGTGCGCGCGCCGCCGCCGCACGAGGCCGAGGCGTCGCCGGCCGACAACGCCAGCCAGCGCACCCTCAACGCGCTGGTGCTCGAGGCGGCCGAGCACACGGCGCGCCAGCTGCGCATCGTGCGCCAGGCGCTGGCCAAGTTCGACGACCACAGCTATGGATTGTGCGAGCACTGCGGCGACTTGATCGGCTACTCGCGGCTGAACGCGCGGCCCGAGGCGCGGCTGTGCATCACCTGCCAGACGCGGCTGGAACAGCGCCGCCGCTGAGTTCAATCGCCGGGTTCCATCGCCGGGTTCAATCGCTGCGTTCGGCCGCCCGCTTCAGCCGGCCTCCAGCCACGGCTGGCTGCGCAGCTTGGCCACCTGGCGCAGCGCCAGCAGGCGCCACAGCTGCAGCGCGTCGGCCTGCGCCAGCGCGGTCATCACGCGCGGGCCGGCCAGCGCGATTTCGCAATCGCGGTCCGACCATTCGGCAAAGCGGACCCGGCCGTCGGTGGACACCTCGACTTCATACATCAAGCCGTCGTCATAGCCGAAGCGCAGCACGGCGCTGCCGGGGCCGCCGTCGGGACTGGCGGCCTTGCCGCTGTAGACATCGGCCAGCACCGCCGCCATCTGGGCTTCGGACGGCGCCGCCACATCGCGGCCGTCCGGACGAGTGAGCACTACCCATGCGTGTGCCATTGCCCTATCCCCCTATCACAACGCCTTAGTCCGGCGGCTGCCAGGTTTTTTAGTATAGCGACCATCATACCCAAAATTGCCGCCAGCGCAGGCATAGTCTCCGATAAGCAACAACCCCATGCAAATCGCGGGGCGGCAAAAAAAGCTGCCAGCGGACACGCAACAAAACGGGCGTGGCCTTATAATCGATTTGGGTTTTCGATATCTATTGGCTATCAACAAGCTAGGCACGCCCCATGCATGCAGCCCCGAACACGCACGATACCCCACCTGCGCCGGCCGCAGCGGACCAGCCGTTTCATACCGCGCTGGAACAGGCGCTGGCGCAGGACCAGCTGTGCCTGCTGTACCAGCCGCTGGTGGACTTGCAGAGCGGCGCCGTGGTCAGCCTGGAGGCGCTGGTGCGCTGGCAGCATCCCGAACGCGGCCTGCTGCCGGCCCACGCCTTCCTGCCGCAGGCCGAGGCGGCCGGCATGACGGCCGCCATCGGCCACTGGGTGTTGCGGCGCGCCTGCGGCGACCTGCAAGCCTGGCGCCGCGGCGGACAGAACGGCTTGCGGGTGGCGATCAATGTCGCGCCCAGCCAGTTCCGCGACCCCGGCTTCGGCGCCGCCGTCGCCGCCATGCTGGACGACTACGCCATCACCCCCGCCGCGCTGACGCTGGAGATCACCGAGACCGCGCTCAACGAAGCCGGCGCCGCCTGCGACGACGTGCTGGCCGGCTTCAAGTCGCGCGGCCTGAACCTGACACTGGACGACTTCGGCACCGGCCACGGCTCGCTCAGCAGCCTGCGGCGCTATCCCTTCGACGCCATCAAGATCGACGCCGACTTCGTCCGCAACGTGGTGGCCGACAGCCACGACGCCGCCATGGCCAAGAGCATCATCGCCATGGGCCACAACCTCGGCATGAAGGTGGTGGCCGAGGGCGTGGAGACGGAAGCCCAGTGCGACTTCCTGCGCCGCAATATGTGCGACCAGATCCAGGGCTATTTCTTCGCGCCGCCGCTGGCCTCGACCGAGCTGCACCAGCTGCTGGCCAGCGGCCGCCTGCTGCCCGAGCACCTGCTGCGCATGCACCGGCCGCCGCGCCGCCTGCTGCTGGTGGACGACGAGCCCAACATCCTGGCCGCGCTCAAGCGCCTGCTGCGCGGCGACCAGTACCAGATCTACACCGCCAACGACGGCCCGCAGGGCCTGGCCGTGCTGGCCGAGCACCCGGTCGACGTCATCGTCTCCGACCAGCGCATGCCCGGCATGCTGGGCGCGGACTTCCTGCGCAAGGCCAGGGACGTGGTGCCGGACACCATACGCATCATGCTCTCCGGTTACACCGAGCTGCAGTCGGTGACCGACGCCGTCAACGAGGGGGCGATCTACAAATTCCTCACCAAGCCCTGGGAGGACGAACAGCTGCGCGGCCACATCGCCGACGCCTTCCGGGTCAAGGAAATCGCCGACGACAACCAGCGCCTGCACCTGGAGGTGCGCAGCGCCAACCAGGAGCTGGCGGCCGCCAACCGCCGCATGGAACAGCTGCTGCAGGAAAAGCAGCGCCAGATCAGCCGCGACGAGATCAGCCTGAACGTCGCACGCGAGCTGCTGCAGCACCTGCCGCTGGCGGTGATCGGCATGGACGACGCCGGCATGATCGCCTTCATCAACGGCGCCGCCGCCGGCCTGTTCCGCCACAGCGGCGCGCTGCTCGGCAACGAGGCCTGCCATGTGCTGCCCGAACTGTTCCCGGCCGACGGCGCCGCCCCCCAGACCGACGCCGGCCAGCCGCACCGCCACCTGGCCGACATCGACGGCCTGCGCTACGCCGTGATGTGCTACCCCATGGGCGAGCACTCGGCCTCGCGCGGCAGCCTGATCACCCTTAGCCTCATGGAGACAGAACGATGACCGTCACCGCTCACCCCAATGAAATCGGCCTGGAGCAAGCCGTCGAAGGCATGACCCTGGCCGCCCCCCTGCTGGATGACCACGGCGGCGTGCTGCTGCCGCAGGACGCCACGCTGACCAGCGCCACGCTGGCCTCGCTGCGCCGGCGCGGCATCGAGCGCTGCGTGGTCTGGTCCCAGGCCGACGCGCCCGACCCGGCCGCGCTGGCGCGCGCCCGCGCCCTGCAACTGGAGCGGCTCGACCGACTGTTCCGCCACAGCGCCGGCAGCGAGGGCGGCGCTGTGCTGCTGCAACAGCTGCGCGCCTACCGCGAAGGACCGCCAGCATGACCGCCGACGACATCATCAAGGCGGTGCGCGACCTGCCGTCGCTGCCGGCGGTGGTCAGCGAACTGCTGGCCACCATGGACCAGGACGACATCGACACCCACGCGCTGGCCGCCAAGATCACGCTCGACCAGGCGCTCACCGCCAAGACGCTGCGCCTGGCCAACTCCTCGTTCTACGGCATGCCGGCCAAGGTCACCACCATCCAGCAGGCGGTGTCGGTGCTGGGCTTCCACGCCATCCGCACGCTGGTGACGGCCTGCTCGGTGACCGCCAGCTTCGCGCCCGCGCCCGGCAGCGAGTTCGACTTCCCGGCCTTCTGGCGCCACTCGATCGCCAGCGCCGTGTGCGCCCGCGTGCTGGCGCCGCACGTGCGCGTCAACCCGGACACCGCCTTCACCGCCGGCCTGCTGCACGACCTCGGCACGCTGGTGCTGGCCACCCGCTTCCCCGCCGAGTACCGCCGCGTGAGCGCCCACCGCCGCGAGCACGACTGCCCGGCCGCGCCGGCCCAGATGGCGGTGTTCGGCATCGACCACGCCAGCGTCGGCAGCGCGCTGGCCAAGCACTGGAAGTTCCCGGCCGCCATCCAGGCCGCCGTGGCCGACCACCACCGCGCCGCCGAGGCCGGCCCGGCCACGCTGTCGACCGTGATCTACGTGGCCAACGTCCTGGCCCACGCGCTCGACCTGTCGGGCCAGGAGGACGACCAGGTGCCGCCGCTGTCGCTGACGGCCTGGCGGTCGCTGGGCCTGAGCGAGGCGGCCTGGGCCGGCGTGTTCGCCGAGAGCGAGCAGCTGTTCGAAACCATGTGCCAGATGCTGACGCCATGAACGCCGCCGCCCCCTCCACCCCGGGCGCCAGCGCCCCTCTGCCGCTGCCCGAGGCCGACCTGGCGGCGCACGCCGGGATCGCGCTGTCCGAGTTCTTCGACGGCCACCCGGTGGCCACCTTCGCCATCGACACCCGGCACGTGATCACGCACTGGAACCGCGCCTGCGAACACCTGCTGGGCTGGAGCAAGCTGGCCATGGTCGGCACCAGCAACCACTGGCAGGCGTTCTATCCCAAGCAGCGCCCGGTGCTGGCCGACCTGATCGTGGCCGGCGACGACCATCTGCTGGAGCTGCACTACCCCGGCAAGTTCCAGCGCTCGGCGCTGATCCCCGGCGCCTACGAGGCCGAGGACTTCTTCCCCAACATCGGCGCCAGCGGCCACTGGCTGCACTTCACGGCGGCGCCGCTGCGCGACCACCAGGGCCGCATCGTCGGCGCCATCGAGACGCTGCGCGACGTCACCGAGCGGCGGGTGGCCGAGAACGCGCTGCGGCGCGCCTACGACAACCTGGAAAACGTGGTCGAGAAGCGCACCGCCCAGCTGGCCGACATGAACGAGCAGCTGCAGGAGGACATCCGCCAGCGCCACCTGGCCGAGGCCGAGCTGCGCCGCAGCAACCTGGAGTTGACCGAGCTCAACAGCCAACTGTCGCGCGCCCAGCAGCAGCTGGTGCAGGCCGACAAGCTGGCCTCGATCGGCCAGCTGGCGGCCGGCGTGGCGCACGAGATCAACAACCCGATCGGCTACATCTTCTCCAACTTCACCACCCTGCAGACCTACCTGGACCAGCTGTTCGAGATGCTCGACGCCTACCAGCAGGCCGAGGCCGACGTCGGCGCCCCGGCCACGGCGGCCGCGCTGCGCGCGCGGCGCGAGCAGATCGACCTGGCCTTCCTGCGCGAGGACATCCCCTCGCTGATGGCCGAGTCGCGCGAAGGCATCGTGCGGGTGCGCCACATCGTCCAGGACCTCAAGGACTTCTCGCGGGTCGACGCCAACCAGGACTGGGTCTGGTCCAACCTGCACCGCGGCATCGACTCCACCCTCAACATCGTCGGCAACGAGGTCAAGTACAAGGCCGACGTGGTCAAGGAATACGGCGACATCCCCGACATCCAGTGCCTGCCGCTGCAGATCAACCAGGTGGTGATGAACCTGGTGGTCAATGCCGCCCACGCCATCGGCGAGCAGCGCGGCCGCATCACCGTGCGCACCGGCACCGACGGCGACGGCCAGGTGTGGATCGACGTCGCCGACAACGGCAGCGGCATCGCGCCGGACACGCTGTCGCGCATCTTCGACCCCTTCTTCACCACCAAGGCGGTCGGCAAGGGCACCGGGCTGGGGCTGTCGCTGGCCTACGGCATCGTGCAGAAGCACGGCGGCCGGATCGACGTCGAAACCGAGCTCGGCAAAGGCACCCGCTTCCGCGTGCGGCTGCCGATCCACCAGGCCGAGGCGCCGGGCGAGGCCCCGCCATGAGCAGCATGCTGTCCGCCGCGGCCGCGCCGGCCACCATCGCCACCGTGCTGTGCGTGGACGACGAGCCCAACATCCTGTCCTCGCTGCGGCGCCTGTTCCGCCCGGCCGGCTACCGCGTGCTGATCGCCGAGAGCGGCGCGCTGGGCCTGGAGGTGCTGGAGAAGGAACAGGTCGACCTGGTGATCTCCGACATGCGCATGCCGGAAATGAACGGCGCCCAGTTCCTGGCCCAGGTGCGGGCGCGCTGGCCCGACACCGTGCGCCTGCTGCTGACCGGCTATTCCGACATCCAGTCGATCCAGGACGCCATCAACTGCGGCGAGATCTACCGCTACATCACCAAGCCGTGGGAGGACGGCGACATGCTGCTGGTGGTGCGCCACGCGCTGGAGCGGCGCCAGCTGGAGCAGGACAAGCTGCGGCTGGAGGCGCTGACGCTGCGCCAGAACGAGGAACTGAAGGCGCTCAACCAGAGCCTGGAGGCCAAGGTCGAGGAGCGCACCCGGCAGCTGAAGGCCGAGCACGAGGCCACCAGCGCCGCCAACAGCAAGCTCAAGTCCAACTTCGTCACCACCATCAAGATCTTCTCCAGCATGATCGAGCTGCGCGCCCACAACCGGCCCGGCCACGCGCGCCTGGTGGCCGAGCTGGCGCGCCAGCTGGCGGTGCGGCTGGAGCTGGACCCGCGCGCGACCCAGGAAATCTTCATCGCCGCGCTGCTGCACGACATCGGCAAGATCGGCTTTTCCGACGAGCTGCTGCAAACCCCGCTGACCATGCTGCACGGCGAATCACTGGGCCTGTTCCGCAAGCACCCGCAGCGCGCCGCCGAGCTGCTGATGCCGCTGGAGGACTTGCGCGGCAGCGCCACCATCCTGCGCAGCCAGCTCGAACGCTTCGACGGCAACGGCTTCCCCGACGGCAAGGCCGGCCTGGCGATCCCGCTGGGCGCGCGCATCCTGGCGCTGGCGGCCGACTACTACAATCTGCAGCAGGGGGCGATGGTGCAGCGCCACCTGCGGCCCGAGGAAGCCAAGTCGCTGATCCTCGACGCCAGCGGCAAGCGCTACGATCCCAACGTGGTGACGGCCTTCCGCCAGATCATGGACGGCGGCGCCGACGCCGGCGCCGGGGTCGAGGTGCTGTCCGGCGAGCTGCTGCCCGGCATGGTGCTGGCGCGCGACCTGATCAGCCGCGACGGCCTGATGCTGCTGTCGGTCGACCATGTGCTGGACGCCCGCATGATCCAGCAGGTGCAGGACTTCGAGACCAAGAGCGGCAGCAGGCTGGCGATCTGGGTGCGCAATCCCAAGGGGGACGCATGAGCAAGATCCTGCTGGTGGACGACGAGGTCAACGTGCTCAACGCCCTGCAGCGCGCCCTGCTGCAAATGTTCCGCGCCGACCCGCCGCAGATCGAGACCTGCCTCGATCCCTACGACGCCCTCAAGCGCATCTGCTACTGCGATTTCGACCTGGTCATCTGCGACTACAACATGCCGCAGATGACCGGCGGCGAGCTGCTGCAGGCGCTGCGGGACGTGGCGCCCAACACCATGCGCATCATGCTCAGCGCCTCGACCGAGTACGCCACCGTGCTGAGCGCCATCAACCAGGCGCAGGCGTTCCGCTTCATGAGCAAGCCCTGGGACGCGGCCGAGCTGGAGCAGAACGTGCGGCTGGCGCTGGCCGAGCGCGCCACGCTGGTGGCGCCGCCGCCACTGACGCCGCAGGAACTGGAGGCGCGGCGGCTGGAGGCCGAGGAGCCCGGCCTGCTCGACGTCAAGCGCGACGACGACGGCGCCGTCATCCTGTAGCGCTCAGCCCCCGGTGGTCAGCCGCTGGTCGCGGCCTGGGTGGGCTGCACCGGCAGGTGCACCGTGAAGCGCGTGCCCTGGCCCACCACCGAGGCCACCTCGATGCGGCCGCCGTGGCGGTTGACGATGCCGTAGGACAGCGACAGGCCCAGTCCGGTGCCGCTGCCGACCGGCTTGGTGGTGAAGAAGGGCTCGAAGATGCGGTTCAGGTTTTCCGGCGCGATGCCGCAGCCGTTGTCGCCCACCTCGATCCACACCCAGCCGTCGGCGGCGCCGGTGCGCAGCGTGATCACGCCCTGCTCGCGCAGCGCGTGGGCGGCGTTGACCAGCAGATTCATGAACACCTGGTTCAGCTGCGAGGCCAGGCAGGTGACCGGCGGCAGCGTGCCGTATTGCTTGTCGACCCGGGCCTTGTACTTGATCTCGTTGCTGACGATGTTGAGCGTGCTGTCGAGGCCGTGGTGCAGGTCGGCCACCTGCCACTCGGTCTCGCCCACGTGGGAAAAATCCTTGAGCGCCTGGACGATGTCCTTGACCCGCTTGAGGCCGTCCATCGATTCGCGCACCAGGTCGGTCACGTCCTCCTTGAGGAATTCCAGGTCGGCCTGCTGGCGCAGCGCCGCCAGCTGCGCCGCCAGCGCCGGGTGCGGCGCGGCGGCCTGCTCGTAGCGCTCGATCACGCCCAGCAGGGTGCCGACGTAGTTCTTCAGCGAGCCCATGTTCGAGTTGACGAAGCCCACCGGGTTGTTGATCTCGTGCGCGATGCCGGCCGCCAGCTGGCCGATCGAGGCCATTTTTTCCGATTGCAGCAGCTGCTCGTGGGCGTTGCGCAGCTCGCCGATCAGCGCCTGCTGCTCGAGGCCCTTGGCCTGCAGCGCCTCCTCCATGCGCTTGCGCGCGGTGATGTCGGTCAGCGAGCCGATCACCTCCAGCGGCACGCCCTTGTCGTCGCGGATCAGGCGCAGCGTGTCGTGCATCCACAGATAGCTGCCGTCGCTGATGCGGAAGCGGTATTCGTAGGCGCGCTGGCCCTCGCTGAACACCAGCGCCAGGCTGGAGAAGATGTTGGGGGCGTCGTCGGGATGGATGTGGTCGAACCAGAAGTTGGGGTCGGCCACCATCTGCTCGGGACGGTAGCCCAGCACGTTCAAGGCGTTGTTGCTGACGAAGGTCATCTTGAAGTCGCCGCTGGGCACGGTGCAATAGATGATGGCCGGCGTGTTGTCGACCAGGTACTGCAGGCGCACCAGCGGTGACGCCGCCTCGGGCGCGGGCGCTGCCGCGGCGGGCGCGCCGGCGGCATCCGAGGAAAGAAAGTCGAATTCGTCAAATTGCATATCAATAGCCTCGCGACAGCGTCTGTCCTGTGCAGATCGCGCAGGCGGACGACATGCATCAGCGTGCGCGGCTGAAACGATTATGCACTAGTTCGGAAATCGTGGGTGTTCAATGCGACCAGCCGGGCGACCAGTCGTAGGTGGGCTCGGCCGGTGGTGGCGGCGGCGTCATCCATGCTCGAGGATCGACCCGGTAGTACTTGAGGAATTCGGCGTACAGCTCGGCGTGGTGCTCGGCCATCTGGTACGGTTTTTCAAAGAAGGTCTCGGTGGCGACGGCGAAGAACTCGGCAGGATTGGTGGCGCCGTAGTGGTCCATCACGCTGTGCTGACGGTACATGGCGCTGTGCCGCAGGTGGTGGAAATCGCGCTCCAGCACCTCCGACCATTCGCGGTAGCTGGCGGGATTGCCGAGATAGGGCGCGCCGTTGGCGCGGCCCGACTCGCTGTCGAGCTGGTGCGCGAATTCATGCAGCACGACGTTGTGGCCGTCAGTCCAGTCGCCGGCACCACGCCGCACGTCATCCCAGGACAGGATCACGCGGCCGTCGTCCCAGGACTCGCCCAGCATGCTGTGGTGGCCCGGCGTGACCACCCCGCCCGGCCCGACCTCGGCGCGCCGCGCCACGAAGGCACTCGGGTAGACCAGGATGGTGTGCAGCGCCGGATAGACCTTGCTGGGGCGGTTCAGCAGCAGCAGGCAGGCCTGGCCGGCGATGGTGACGGCCATCTCGTCGCTCACTTCCAGGCCTTCGCAGCCGATGAATTTTTTCTGGTGCAGGAACTGCACCACCATGCGCTGCAACTGCTGCTGCAGGTCGGGCGCCATGCGGCGGTAGACCGGGATGTTGTCCCGCAGGATGGCCAGCGCCTCGGCCGGCAGGGGCTGGGCCAGCACCCGCCGCAGTCGCCAGCGCGGGTAGTAAAAAGGCAGCGCTATCAGCAGCGCCGTCAGGCCGATCCAGGTCAAAGCTTCCATGTGCCGCGCGTCCGTTTGATGTCCAGTCCAGGCTAGGTGGGGGGCCTGGTCGACATTTCAATATGCAAACAGCCGGGCATGCCCGGCTGTTCCATCATACGCGTGCGCAGCGGGGCGCGGCCATATCGGCGATCAGACGGCTTCTTCCTTCTGCATCGACGGCGCCGAGCCGAACAGCGCGGCCACCAGCGGGTCGCGCATCACCGGACCGCGGTTGACGCGGATCGCGTAGTGGGTGTCGTCGGCCAGGATGTGGAAATGGCGGCCGTTGCCGGCCATCGCCTGTTCGCGCAGGCCGGGACGTTCCTTGCGCGGCGGCGCGCCTTCGCGCTTGGGCTGGACGATGGCGGCCAGGAAGGCGCTGACGCGTTCCGGGTCGGGGGTCAGCTGGTAGACCGCCTTGCCCAGGTAGGTGGCCGTGCCTTCGACATAGCGGGCCAGTTCGATCACGCCCGCTTCGCGCAGGTCGCGGATGTATTTGCGGGCGCCGGACGGCGAAAACTTCAGGAACCAGGCGATTTCATCGGCCAGCATTTCATGCAGCTGCAATTCGCCGATCAGCTTTTGCATGTTTTCGATGCGACGCAGCGTGGCCGAGGTCGAGCGCACGCGCTCGATAGAGGCCATCGACAGCGCAGGCTTCCGGTCCAGCGGGGCCGGGGCAGGACGCTCCACCAGCATCAGCTTGGCGGTGGTGGCTTGCATTTCCGGCGAGGCTTTCATCTCGTTCTGGACCAGATGTTGAGGTTGTCTAACTGCATGCATGGGAACACTCCTTATAACAATTGCCGAGATTAGTGGCAGCGGATAGCGTGGCGGGCGGCGGGCTTTCGCTACGGTCTCTGCATCTGGCTCAAGAATGCCTTTTCGCAGCGCATTGGTCTGTGCGGCAACGAACATTAGCGACCATCCTTGGCACTTAAGGTGTGACCCGCGGCGCCGCGCTAAGTTTCCGGAACTGTGATGAATTTGATACAGCACAAAATTAGGTACGCTAGCGCACGGAAGAGCTGCACCAAACTGCTTAACCTTCGGTCCAACAGCGGTGCCTCAACATTGCTGGCAATGAAACACATCCAATCAATAATCGGGAGCAAACCTGTGAACAACACCAAAAAAATCGCCCTCGCCGCCGCGCTGCTATGCGCGTCGTTTTCCGCCCTGGCTCAGGATGCGGTCATCAATCCATCGTGGTATATCCAGCCCAGCCTGAACGCCATGAAGCCCGATTCGGACTTCGGCGTGGACAAGCGCGGCTACGGCGCCGGCCTCAAGTTCGGCAAGGCGCTCAATCCGGACTGGGATATCCAGCTCGGCGGCACCTATGCCCGCTCGCGCGAAAACGGCCAGCGCTACCAGCAGAACACGCTGGGCGTGGACGGCCTGTATATGTTCTCCCGTAAAAGCTTCCGGCCCTTCCTGCTGGTCGGCATCGGCGCCGAGCGCGACAAGGCCAACCTGAACGTCATCGGCGAGCGCACCAAGACCTCGCCCTACCTGAGCGCCGGGCTGGGCTTCCAGGCCGACATCAGCGACCAGGTCGCCTTCCAGGCCGACCTGCGCGATGTGCACGGTTTCATCCGCGGCAGCGAATTCCCCAACAGCAAGAGCAATAACTACTACGCAACCATCGGCCTGAACATCGCCTTCAACGCGCCGCCAAAAGCCGCGCCGCCGGCGCCGCCGCCACCACCGGTGGTGGCCGAACCTCCGCCACCACCACCGCAGCCGGCGCCACCGCCACCGCCGCCACCGGCGCGGTTCGAGAAGGTGACGATGTCGGCCACCGAGCTATTCGGCTTCGACAGCGCCAAGCTGGGCCCCGACCAGCCCAAGCTGGACGACATCGCCAACGTGCTCAACACCAACCCCAGCATCGACAACGTGGTCATCTCCGGCTACACCGACCGCCTGGGCAGCGACAAGTACAACCTCAAGCTGTCCGAGCGCCGCGCCAACGCGGTCAAGGACTACCTGGTCGGCAAGGGGGTCGCGGCCAGCCGCCTGAGTACCGTGGGCAAGGGCAAAGCCAATCCTGTCGTGCAGTGCCACGACAAGAAACGCGCCGACCTGATCAAGTGTCTGGAACCCAACCGCCGCGTGGAAGTCGAACAGATCACCGTCGAACGGCGCGTGCAATAAGCCAGCTCAGCCCCGCTCCGGTAGCGGGGCTTTTTTCTGATGAAGCGGAATCTAGTGTCGGTGCTGCGATGTACCGTGACCGAATGGTTTGAACACCGCGCCAGCAGCAAGGGCGCGGCGCTGGCGTTCTACACCTTGTTTTCGATGGCGCCGATCCTGGTGCTGGTGCTGGCCATCGCCGGCTGGTTCTATGGCCCGCAAGCGGCCCGGGGCCAGCTGTTCGGCGAGCTGCGCGCCCTGGTCGGCGACCAGGGCGCGCAGGCGCTGCAGCTGGTGCTGGCCGGCGCCCGCAACAAGGAGGAAGGCCGGCTCGCCACCCTGCTGGCCGGCGCCCTGCTGCTGTTCGGCGCGACCAGCGTGTTCGCCGAGCTCAAGGCCAGCCTGGACGATATCTGGCAAGTCCCGCCGCTGACCCACGGCACCGTCTGGGACGTGGTGCGCACCCGCCTGCTGTCCTTCGGCATGATCCTGGTGCTGGCCTTCCTGCTGATGGTGTCGCTGGTGGTCAGCGCCGCGCTGACGCTGCTGGAAAACCTGTGGGGCGCGTACTGGCGCGACGCCGGCATGGTGCTGTCGGCCATCAACTTCCTCATCGGCTTTGTCGTGATCGCCGCCTTGTTCGGCGCGATCTTCAAGCTGCTGCCGCGCATACGGCTGTCCTGGCACGACGTGACGATAGGCGCGATGGGCACGGCCGCGCTGTTCACGCTGGGGAAGTATCTGATCGGCGTTTATATCGGCAACAGCGGCGTCACCAGCAGCTTCGGCGCGGCCGGCTCGGTGATCGCGCTACTGCTGTGGGTGTACTACTCGGCGCAGATCTTCTTTCTCGGCGCCGAGTTCGCGCGCCAGTACGCGCTGCAACTGGGCAGCCTGCGCATAGCCCCCGACGCTCACACCAGCGTGCGCCGCAGATAGGCGCGCCGCGTGGCCACCGGCAGGTCGGCCACCGGCACCGCCGCGGCCAGCGCCTGCTGGTCGGCCTCGCGCACCTGCGCATCGGGCGCCAGCACGCGCGAGATCACCTGCGGGCTGATGCCTATGGTCTGCAGGAACTCCACCGCGCTGGCGGTGCCGATGTCGCGCTGCATTTCCAGCGCGTGGCGCACGATAAATTCCAGGGAGTGCCAACCCGCGGTGTCCGAGGTCCCCGGCCGCTGGCGGCGGTCATGCTCTGGATTCATGGCGAACTCCTCAAAGTGTCTGTACTGCTTATCTTAGCCGACCCGCGCGCAGAAACAAGGCCGATCGCGCCGCCCTGCCCGGCCCTACTCGCCCAGCAATTCCGCCACCACGTCCATGCCTTCGACGCGCTCGGCCACCACCTTGACGATGACGATCAGCGGCACGCCCAGCAGCAGGCCGGAGACGCCCCACAACCAGCCCCAGAACAGCAGGCTGACGAACACCGCCGCCGCGTTCATGCGGGCGAAGCGGCCGGTCATCCAGGTCGCCACCACGGTGCCAACCAAGGTCGCGATCGCCAGCGAGGTGCCCATCACCAGCAGGCTCATCTGCAGCGATTCAAACTGCAGGAAGGCGACCGCGCCGGTGGCCAGCGTGATCAGCAGCGGCCCGAAGTACGGCATCAGGTGCAGCAGCCCGGCCACGATGGCCCAGGCGCCGGCGTTCTCCAGGCCGATCCAGCGCAGCGCTATCCACATCAGCAAGGCCAGCAAGCCGTTGGTGACAAGCAGCATCAGCATGTATTTCTGGATCGACGAATTGATGTCCTCCAGGATGTGGACGGTGATCTTCTTCTTGCTCAGCGACGGCCCGGTCAGCTTGACCAGCTTGCGCTTGAAGGTGTCGCCCGACAGCAGCAGGAAGAACACCAGGAAGATCACCATGATGGCCTGGCTGAGGAAGCCCATCACGCCCATCGAGCCGGCCCAGATCCAGTCCAGCACCGGCAGGTTGCCGCTGTCCGCCGACGGCGCGGCCTTGCGCACGGCGCGGCGCTCCTGGGCGCCGGCGGTGGCCTGCTGCAGCTCGGTGGCCACGGCCTGGATGCGCTGCAAGGTGCTGGGGCCGCCATGCATGCGGTCGGTCAGCAGGCGCGACAGTTTATGGCTGACGGTGGGCAGCTCGTCGACGATGGACTGGAACTCGTCCTGCACCTTGTCGATCACCACAAAGGCGCCGCCCAGGATGGCGGCCGTCACCAGCGTGGCGCCCAGCACGCGCGGCACGCGCAGGCGCTCCAGCCAGCAGACGATGGGACTGAGCATATAGGTCAGCAGTATGCCCAGCAACAGGGGCACCAGGAAATTGCGCGACCATTGCAGCGCATAGACAAACGCCACGGTGGCGATCACGCCCAGCGCGAGGCCGCGGGCGTTGACGTGCAGGGGGATACGGGGCGGATCGCCATCGGCGGCCACTGCGTTGACGTGGGGAAGTTCGGCAGACGGCTGGTCCATGATGGCTCGCAAAGAACTCCCGGCGCGGCGCCCCGCCGGGCTGGCCGCGCCGGCAGGTAAGACTTACTTGACGCGGATGTCGTTCTTCACAGCGGTCACGCCCTTGATGCTGCGCGCCACTTCGCCGGCCTTGGCGATATCCTCAGGCTGGGCCACGAAGCCGCTCAGCTGCACCGTGCCCTTGAAGGTTTCCACATTGATTTCGGTGGACTTCAGGCTGGGCTCGTTGAAGATGCCGGCCTTGACTTTGGTAGTGATGACGGAATCGTCGACATACTCGCCCGTGCCTTCTTTGGTCGAGGTCGATGCGCAGCCAGCAGTGGCGAGCAGCGAAACGGTGAACAGGGCAGTAGCGATTTTATGTGCGATTTTCATGGCATTCTCCTTGGGTATTGAACAGTGGTTTGTCAGCCAGCGGAATTGGATGTCCCCGCTACCGATGTAGAGGTTTTACGCTCCTTCCCCGCCCGCCTCTGTACGCTAACGTACACAGACGCGCATCGCCGGGCTGGGTGCGAAAGCGCACAGACCCCGGCCTGTGCGCTGTCTATTCTGGAATCACACTTTTTCGGGAGGACAATATGAAACACTCGACCACCATAGCAGCCGTGCTGATCGCGGGAACCGCCGTCCTGGGCGGTTGCGCCAGCACCAGCTCGCCGCAGCAAAGCAGCTACGTCAACCCGACCGACACCGCTTCCTACGGCACCATTGAATCGATCCAGCCGGTGCAGACCAAGGCCGGCACCAGCGGCGCGGGCGCCGTCACCGGCGGCCTGGTGGGCGCGCTGCTGGGCAACCAGGTCGGCTCGGGCAGCGGCCGCACCGCCGCCACCGTGGCCGGCGCGGTCGGCGGCGCCGTGGTCGGCAACAAGGTGGAGGAAAGCCGCAACCAGCCGCACGATCAGTACCAGATCAGCGTGCGCATGGACAACGGCGACTACCGCATCGTCAACCAGGACAGCGTCTACGACCTGCGCACCGGCGACCGCGTGCGCCTGGTCGACGGCCGCCTGTACCGCTATTAATCCTGCCGCCCCGGCAGCCAAGCATTCAACAAGGAGAACAATATGGGTACCATCATTCTGATCATTTTGGTGCTGGCACTGATCGGCGCCCTGCCGACCTGGCCGCACAGCCGCAACTGGGGCTATGCGCCCAGCGGCATCACCGGACTGGTGGTGGTGATCCTGCTGATCATGCTGCTGACCGGCAGGCTGTAACCACCTCGGAGGACATCATGGCTCACTTCAAGCACTTGATCCTGGGCGTGGCGCTGGCGGGCGCCGCACTGGCAACCCAGGCCCGCAGCAACACCACGCCGCCGCAGAACGTCCAGTTGCAGAAACAGGAAATCGCCAAGGGCGATCCGCCGCGCTGGTACCAGGACGACACCAGCCCGGCCGCGCAGATGCGCACCCTGCGCAAGGAAATCGGCGCCGCGCTGGCCGAGGCCACTATCGCCTGCAAACAAGGCCCGGCCGCCGAACGCGGCACCTGCATCAAGGACGCGCGCGAGACCTACCGCCACGACATGGCCAACGCCGCGCAGATCCGCGCGGAGAACCATCAGCACTAGGCCGCCCGCTCCTGGCCGTGCGCCGGCTGCCGCAACGGCGGCAGCTCGTGCACGACCAGCGGCGTGTCTTCCGACACGAACGACAACCAGCCGGCCGCCTTGATGGCGCGCAGCGCGTCCTGGTAGCCCTGGTCCCAGCGCCATTCGATCGAGCCCTTGGAGAAGTTGATATCCTTGGCCGCCATATTCCAGTCGCGCCCCGCATATGCCAGCCGCACCACGTGCAGCGTGCTGTCGCCGCCCAGCCCGGCGAGCTCCTGCGCGCCCTGCTCCGATTTGGCCCGCTCCGGCAACTCCGCGTACAGCTCGCGCAGCTTCTGCTTGAGCTTGTGGGTGGCGACATAGTCCTGCAGGTGGCGCTTGGAGCGCGAGGCGAAGGTCACGTCCTTCTGCCGCGTCTGCACCTCGTCGAGCGTGGTCGGCTCCGGCCCGTCGGCGTTCCACAGATCCACCATGAAGCACAGGGTATCGACATGCTCGTTATCGTCCAGCACGGTTTCCAGCGGGGTGTTGGAATACAGGCCGCCGTCCCAGTACAGTTCGCCGTCGATGCGCACCGGCGGGAAGCCCGGCGGCAGCGCGCCGCTGGCGCGGATATGGTCGGCGTTGACGGTCAGCTCGCGGTTGTCGAAGCTGCGCAGGCTGCCGCAGGTGACCTTGAGCGCGTTGACCGTCAGCCGCATGCCACCCGGCGCGTTGAGGTAGTCGAAATCGATCAGACGGTTGAGCGTGTCGCCCAGCTCGCTGGTATCGTAAAAGCTGGCCTCTTCGGGCGCGACCGGAGCCCCGGTCGGGAACAGGCTCATGAAACGCGGCCGGAAGAAGCCCGGCACGCCGCGCATGACGGTGTCCCAGGTTTGCAGCAGCACATTGGAGCGCCGCTGCGGGTCCGACACCCGGCTCATGTCGTAGCTGTCGCGGTGGGCCACGCCGTCCCAGAACTGCTTGAGGCGGCTCAGGCGGGTCTCGTGCGGATTGCCGGCCAGGATGGCGGCGTTGATCGCGCCGATCGAGGTGCCGACGATCCAGTCCGGCGCCAGGCCGTGCTCATGCATGGCCTGGAACACGCCGGCCTGGTAGGCCCCCAGCGCGCCGCCGCCCTGCAGCACCAGCACCACGCGCAAGCGTTCGGGATTCAATTCGGGTATGGCAATGCTCATCTGTGACTCCGATAAAAAAACGCCGCGGCTGCGGCGTCTGGCGGATTACTCCTGCTCCGGCGCGGCCGGTTGACGTCGCAACAGCCACGCCAGGCCGAGGCCGGCGGCCACGGCCACGCCCATCGCCGGCTTGACCAGGCGCTTGCGGGCGATATAGGACCCCACCGTCAAGGCATACGGCAACAGCGCCTTGAAGTTGACGCTCTTCAGGCCGCCCGGCTGCAGCAGGCCGCCCAGGCGGGCCTGGGCCATGCCGATGGCCTGCTCGACGGCGCCATGCAGCAGCGCGTCCGGCTGCAGGGCGTTGCCCACCAGCGCCTTGGCGTGCACCACCTTGATGCGATACAGCTCGCCTTCGCGGATCAGGCGCTGCTTGTCTGCCTCGACGCTGGCGCGTTCAGCTTCTTTGCTCATCTGCTCTCCCGGTTACAACAACATGTCGCGGTCGGACTTGAGTTCGGCCATCGTGGCCGGCATCGACAGTTTGCCGCTGCGTATCATGCTGCGCGCATACAGGATCAGGGCAATCGCGATCAGCAGGAACACGCCGGTGATCAGGGGCAGGATCTTCCACCCCATCGCGTCCCAGGCCAGGTAGGCGATCGTCACCGTGCCGTAGGCCAGCGCGAAGCAGCCCGCCACCACCGCCAGCGCGAACACCAGCACCAGTTGCAGCAGGTGGTTGCGCACCTGCGACAATTCCAGCGCGGCCAGCTCCAGCCGGGTCAGCACCAGGCCGATCCCGTTGCGGGCGATATTGCCCAGCGACGCGATCAGGCCCGGTGGACGGTTCATCTCATCGGACACGGGCTTACTTGCGGCCGATGATGACGCCGATCAGCAGGCCGACGCCGGCTGCCGCGGCGATCGAGCGCCACGGGTTTTCCTTGACGTAGACATCCGCCTGCTTGGCCATCTCCTTGCTGGCGGCGACCGCGCTTTGCTGGGCTTCGTGGGCCTTGGCCAGCGCGGTGTCGAGCGCGCGCATGCCGCGGCCGCGCAGTTCCTCGGCTTTTTCGCCGGTCAGCGCGGTGGCGGCGGTGAACAATGCTTGCGCATCCTTAACCAGAGTTTTCACGTCGTTATTCACGGTACTGATGTTTTGTTCCAGCATGATGGAGCTCCTGTTATGGTTGTGTGAAGTGAAAACTGTACAGCAAACTGCAAAAAAGCCATTATCCCAGCAAATCGCGCATATCGTCCGCGTGTTCCTCCTCGACCGCCATGATCTTGATCAACAAGTGGCGCGTGGTCGGGTCGGTGACGCCGATCTGTTCGATCATCTGGCGGTAGGACTCGATGGCGACACGCTCGGCGATCAGGTTGGCCTTGATCATCGATTGCACATCGTCAGATGCATCATACTCGGCATGGCTACGTGCGAGCAACGTTGCTGGATTGAAATCCGGCTGGCCATTCAATTGAATGATACGCTCCGCCAGCCAGTCGGCGTGTTCCTGTTCCTGCATCGCGTGCTCCAGGAACTCGGCCTTGATCGGACCGTTGTCGCGGCCGGTGACCGTGTAGTAGTGCCGCTTGTAGCGCAGGATGCAGACCAGCTCGGTGGCCAGCGCATCGTTGAGCATCTTGATGACGGCCGTGCGGTCGCCCTGGTAGCCGGCCGTGACCGGGCCGTCCTGCAGGTTGCGGGCGGCCGCGCGGATGGCCTCCCTGTCGATGCCGGTGGGAGTGGATTCAGCCATGATCTGCTTTCCTTTCGTGGGTTTAGTGACGGGTGGCGATCGGCGCGCCGTTCTGCGACAGCACGATCTCGACGCGGCGGTTCAGCTGGCGGCTGCCGGCGTCGCCGTTGCTGGCGACCGGGAAGGCCTCGCCATAGCCGCGCGTGGCGATCTTGTCGCTCTTGACGCCCAGGCCGATCAGCGCGTTGCGCACCGATTCGGCGCGGCGCTGCGACAGCTCCAGGTTATGCGAGGCGGTGCCGGTGCTGTCGGTGAAGCCTTCGATCAGCACCGCGCTTTGCGGTTCCTGCATCAGCACGTCGGCCAGCTTCTGCGCGGTGCGCATGCCCTCGGCGCTGAGCTCGGCGCGGTCGACGTTGAACAGCACATCGCTCAGCGTGATGACGATGCCGCGGTCGGTTTGCTTGGCTTGCAGGTCGGCCAGCTGCTGCTGCAGCGCGGCGTTCTTGGCCGCCTCGTCGCGCGCGCTGTTGGCGGCGGCGTCGGCCTGGGCGCGCGCGGCGTCGGCGTCCGCCTTGGCCTGGTTGGCCTGCGACTTGGCCTGGTTGGCTTCCATGGTGCGCTGCTCCAGGCGGATCTCGTCGCGCTGGCGGCCGGCGTTGGCCAGCTGGCTCTCGGCCTCCTTCTGCTTCGCGACTTCACGCGCGGTGGCGATCTTCTGCTTGGCGATGTAGGCCAGCTTGTCGATCTGGTCCAGGCTTTCCTTGCGCGCGGCGGCGGCGTTGGCGCGGTCCAGCGCATCGGACGCGGCCTTGAACTCCAGCGGCGCGTTGCTGGCCACCGAAGGATTGCTTTGCGCGGCCATGAAGTCGCCGCGGGTCTGGTCGAGCAGGCTGGTGGTGGTCGGCGTGGTGCTGCAGGCGGCGACCAGCAGGGACAGCGCGAACACGGATGGCATCAGGTGGTGGGATTTCATGGTGGGCTCCTTATTGTTGGCTGGTGCTGTTGCTGCGGTTCAGTTCCTCACGCAGCGCGCGTATGCTTTGCTGCAGCTCGTCCGCCGCCATCGTGGCCTTGGTGGAGCTGGCCTTGCTCTGCGCCAGCTGGGCGTCCGCCGAGGCCTGGTTGGCCAGGTCCTGCGCGGTCTTGTAGTCCTTGGCGGCCAGCGCCTGGTTGGCGCGCATCAGCTTGTCCCGCGCCGATTGCATTTCGGCTGGCGCCAGGTCGGAGGCGCCGGCGCTGGTGGCGTTGGCCACGGCGGCGCGCGAGACGGCGACGTCGGCGGTGGCCGGGGTTTTCTCGCTGGCGCAGGCGCTCAGGCCCAGCACGGCAGCGACAGTACACAACAGGGTCAGGCGGTGTTGAGCGGTCATCATTATTCTTCTCCTCAAAAAAACATGCGGTAGGTTGACGTTATAAGCCCATGCCGATGCAGCCTCAGTACGGTGCCGCACATTCGGCGCTTGCCCTGGGCTAGTAAAATACCGCTATTCCAATAAGAAGATAGGCCTGCCATGTCCCTGCCACCGTCCCGGCCGCCGCGCCGCCGCGCCCGCATCGCGCTTGCCGTCGGCGCCGCCCTGATCGCCGTGCCCGTGATCGCCGTCGTCGTCCTGGTCAATTACGACTGGAACCGCGCGCGTCCCTGGCTGAACGAAAAAGTCAGCGAGGCGATCGACCGTCCGTTCGCCATCCGCGGCGCGCTGTCGCTGACCTGGGAGCGCCAGGGCCACGGCGCCGCCGACCGCAGCTGGACCGACTACCTGCCACTGCCGCACCTGGTGGCGCGCGACGTCCAGGTCGGCAACCCGGCCGGCTGGCCGGCGCAGGCGGCCATGGCCAGCGTGCGCGAGTTCTCCTTCTCCATCGACCTGCTGCCGCTGCTGGAGCACCAGCTGTCGATCCCGGTGCTGCGCTTCGACAGCCCGGAGGTGCTGCTGCAGCGTAACGCGGACGGCCGCAACAACTGGACCTTCAAGCCAGCCGACAAGCCCTCGCCATGGAAGCTGGACTTGCAGCGCGTGGTGTTCACCAAGGGCACGGTGCACTACGTCGACGCCATGACCCAGGTGGATGCCGTGGCCGAGGTCGATACGCTGAACGCCGATCCGACCTACGGCGTGGCGTGGCGCCTGCACGGCAAGCGCAACAAGCAGACCGTCAGCGGCAGCGGCAAGGCCGGCGCCGTGCTGTCGCTGCGCCAGCAAACCACGCCCTACCCGCTGGCAGCCGACATCGACATCGGCGGCACCCGCATCGCCGTGACCGGCACGCTGACCAAGCCGGCCGCGCTGGCCGCGCTCGACATGCGGCTCAAGCTGTCCGGCCCCAGCATGGCGCGGCTGTACGGCCTGACCGGCGTGCTGCTGCCCGAGACCCCGGCCTTCGAGACCGAGGGCCACCTGATCGGCAATCTCGGCGACCGCGCCAGCCGCTGGACCTACGAGCAGTTCAGCGGCCGCGTCGGCCACTCCGACATCGGCGGCAAGCTTGAATACCAGGCCGGCCCGCCGCTGCCGCGGCCGCTGCTGACGGGCACGGTGCAATCGAAGCTGCTGCAGTTTGCCGACCTGGGCCCGCTGATCGGTGCCGACTCCAACGCCAGCAAGGAGGCGCGCGGCGTGGCGCCGGTGCAGCCGGGCGACCGCGTGCTGCCGGTGGAACCCTTCAGGACCGAGCGCTGGACCGCGCTGGACGCCAACGTCGGCTTCAAGGCGCTGCGCATCACGCGCGACAAGGACCTGCCGATCGCCAACCTCGACACCATGCTGCACATGCGCGACGGCGTGCTGTCGCTGACGCCCTTGAACTTCGACATCGCCGGCGGCCGCTTCACCTCCAACGTGGTGCTTGACGGCAGCGGCAAGCTCAACCCCAACGCCATCCGCGCCGAGCTCAAGGCCGGCGCGCGCCACCTCAGGCTGCGCCAGCTGTTCCCGCGCATCGAGGAAATGCAGGCCACGGTGGGCGAAGTCAACGCCGACATCTCGCTGTCGGCCACCGGCAACTCGGTGGCCGGCCTGCTGGCCTCGTCCAACGGCGAGCTCAAGGGCGTGATCAACGAAGGCAGCATCAGCAAGCTGCTGCTGGAAGAGATGGGCCTGAACATCGGCAACGTGGTGCTGACCAAGCTGATCGGCGACAAGCAGGTCAAGCTCAACTGCATGGTGACGGACTTCGGCGTGAGCAAGGGCCTGATGCAGTCGCGGCTGTTCGTGGTCGACACCTCGGACGCCCGGATCGACGTGGCCGGCACGGTCAACCTGGACAACGAGAAGATGGACCTGACCCTACGTCCCGACGCCAAGGGCTTGCGGGTGATTTCGCTGCGGGCGCCGATCTATGTGCGCGGCACCTTCAAGCAGCCCGACATCAGCGTCGACAAGGGGGTGCTGGCGCTGCGCGCGGGCGGCGCGCTCGCGCTGGCCGTGGTGGCGCCGGTGGCCGCCATCCTGCCACTGGTCAACGCCGGTCCCGGCGAGACCACCGGCTGCACCACGCTGCTGGCCGAACAGGGCGGCAAGCCGGTGGCGCCGCCGCCGGGCAAGACGCTGGCGCCGAAACCGCCGCTCAAGCACTGACGGCGGGCGCGCCTCAGTGTGCGCTGTCGAACGGAATTGCCAGGGATTCTTGCGTACGCTAGCGGTATTGGTGTAGGCACTCCTGCCGCGCCTCAATCAGGAGCAAGGAGAAGAATCATGAACAACATTAAACAGCTGGTATCGAGCGCCGCCATCGTGGCGGCCACACTGGGCCTGAGCGCTTGCGCGGGCATGTCCAACCAGGATAAAAGCACCGCGGTCGGCGCCGGCGTTGGCGCCGTGGCCGGATCGGTCCTGACCGGCGGCAGCGCGGTCGGCACCGTGGGCGGCGCAGCGGTCGGCGGCGTGATCGGCAACCAGGTCAGCAAACCTCCGCGTTAATTAAATCACCTCAACCTGGGGTCAAGTCTGACATTCGGACACGAGCTCTGCCGTAGCCTTGGCTACGGCAGAGCTCGTGTCCGAATGTCAGACTTGACCCCAGTTACAGGAAGACGTTGGCCATCCCGATGGCGCCGTCGTCCTTCACCAGCTCGTAGCAACGGCAAGACGCCGCCTCCAGCCCGGCAGGATCGAGGATCTCGATGTTGCCGCGGCTGTAGGTGATCAGCTTCTGCTGTTGCAGCGCGCTGGCCGCCTTGGTCACACCGACCCGCCGCACCCCCAGCGCATGCGCCAGGAACTCGTGGGTCAGGTGGAATTTCTCCGATTGCAGACGGTCGCGCGTGATCAGCAGCGAACGCGCCAGGCGCGCCTCCAGCACATGAAAGCGGCTGCACACGGCGATCTGGATCGCCTGCGCCAGCAAGGCGTCGGTGTAGCGGTACAGCAGCCGTTGCAGCGCGGCGATGCGCTTGAACTCGGCGCAAAAGACCGCCGCGTCCATCCGGCTGGCGCGGCCGGCGCGCTGCACCACCGCGCGCACCAGCGCCTGCTTCTGGCCCAGCGCCACCGAGGCGCCTATCATGCCCTCCTGCCCCACCGAGCCCACCTCCAGCGTCATGCGCCCTTCCGCCACCGCCAGCAGCGAGATCAGGCAGCCGACCGGGAAGTAGATGTGGCGGATGGCCTGGCCCGGCTCGTACAGCACGTCGCCCGCCTCCACCCTGACCGTGTCGCACAAGGCCAGCAACCTGCTGCGGTCGTCATCGGGCAGGCTGGACAACAAGCGGTTCAACACCGGTCTGGGCTGTGCCCTGTCGTCGTCGGCAAAAGTGGAGGGATGGGTATGCATGGAACCAGCCTAAAGGCAGCCAATTGCCCTGTATGTACGGTGACGCACGGAAGCACAGCAAGTCCTGGGAGAAAATCCTGCCAGCAATCCACTACTCCAACCAATAACAGGACCTACATCATGGACACCCCAACCAGCAAACCATCGCTCCCCCCCATCCTGGTCATCGCCGCCGTCGCGGTGGTGCTGTTCTGCGGCGTCGGCAGCGCCGCCATCATGGGCTGGCTGCCGAGCTCCAGCGCCACCGTGCCGGGCGCCGCGCCGATGCCGGGCCAGCTGTCGTCGGTGCCGCCGGCGGAACCGCCGCAGCCCCCGCAACCGGCCGGCTACGCCAGCAACGCCGCACCGGCCCAGGGACAGAGCCAGGGACACTCTGCGGCCCAGCAGCCCGAGCCGGCCGCGCAACAGGGACCTGCCGTCTGCAGCAGCTGCGGCGTGGTGGAGTCGGTGCGCTCGATCGAACACCGCGGCCATGGTAGCGGCGTCGGCGCGGCCGGCGGCGCCATCCTGGGCGGCCTGCTGGGCAATCAGGTCGGCAGCGGCCACGGCCGTCAACTGGCCACCGTGGCCGGCGCGGTCGGCGGCGCCGTGGCCGGCAACCAGGTCGAGGGCAATATGAAAACCACGCACAGCTGGGAGATCGTGGTGCGCATGGACAATGGCAAGAAGCGCGTGCTGCACCAGACGGCCGAGCCGCAATGGCGCTCGGGCGACCAGGTCAGGATTGTCAACGGCCAGTTGCACTCCGCTTAAGTACGATACCGTACGGAAGGCCGGCATAGCCTTGCAGATAATGGAGTCAAGATTCGAACACGGCAAGCGCGTTGCAGGTTCGAGATCGCAAATCGATGACCACCCTGGACGTCGCATAACAAACTGAGGAGAGAATCATGCTCTATACCATCGCTGTCGTTTTGCTTATCCTGTGGCTGCTTGGCCTGGTCACTTCCTACACCATCGGCGGATTTATCCACGTCCTGCTGGTCGTTGCCATTATCATGGTGCTGCTGCGCCTGATTAGCGGGCGCGGCGTGTAGCGCCACTTCCGCCACCCCAGCCGGTAAGGCGGCGCTCCACCCGACGGTGGCGCGCCGTTTTCCTTTTCAGGAGATCCCATGAAGCGACTGATCATTTCCCTGGCCATATTGGCCGCCGTCCAGGCATCGGCCCAGAGCATCAAGCCGGGCCTGTGGCAGCTGACCAACAAGGTCAAGACCGGCAACGCCCAGGCCGACCAGGCCATGAGCATGGCGCTGCAGCAGCTGGCCAGCATGCCGCCGGAGCAGCGCGCGCAGATGGAGGCCATGCTCAAGCAGAACGGCGCCTCCATGCCCACGGCCGGCAGCGACGGCGGCATGGTCATCACGGCCTGCGTCACGCCCGAGATGGCGGCGAAGAGAGAACTGCCGATGACCCAGAAGGGCAAGTGCAGCTCGAAGAGCGAGCCGATCGCGGGCGGCCTGAACATTTCGTTCAGCTGCACCGACCCGGTCTCCACCGGCAACGGCACGCTGCACTACAACGGCGACAGCGCCTATCTGATGAACATGGCCATCCACACCGAGGCCGGCGGCCAGCCGCAGAACCTGCAGGTGGAATCGACCGGCCGCTGGCTGGGCGCCAGCTGCCCGTCCAGGGCCAACTGATTATTCGCTGTCGCAGAACGCCATGTAGCGCTGGAAGGCCAGCGTGGCGATCGGCCCCACCGGCAGGCTGCGCGCCTCATAGCGTGTGCACGGCGTGACCTTGCCGTAGTTGCCGGTGTTGAAGATCTCGACGGCCGTCTCCAGTTCCTCCGGACGCACCGGGCGTTCCTCGACCGCGATGCCCTCCTTGGCCAGCAAGGCGATCACGCGCGCGCGGGTGATGCCCGACAGGAAGGTGCCGTTGGCCGCCGGCGTCACCACCTTGCCTTCCGGCGTGACCAGGAACAGATTGGCCGATGCGAACTCGGCCACGTTGCCGGCGTTGTCGCACATCACCGCGTTGTCGAAGCCGCGCTGCTGCGCTTCGCGGATGGCCTTGCTGGTGTTGGCGTACAGCGCCGAGGCCTTGGCATCGGTCGGCGCCATCGACGGGTCGGGACGGCGCAGCGCCGTCAGGCAGGCCGAGAAGCCGGTAAACGGCGGCATCGGCGCATCGAACAGGGTCAGCGCGAAGGCGCTCTTGTCCGGCAGCGGCACCAGCAGGCCGTCGGTGCCGAACACCAGCGGCCGCACGTACAGCTCGGCATCGGGCGGGAACTTGGCCACGCCCTCGCGCACCAGCCGCTCCATCTCGTCTACGCTCAACGGACACACCAGGCCGACCCGCTCCGACGACGTGATCACCCGCTGCAGGTGCAGCCGCAGGTCCGGCATGTGGCCGCGTATCGAGCGCGCGCCGTCGAACACGGACGAGCCCAGCCAGACGCTGTGGTCCATCGCGCCAAACAAAGGGGTATTGCCTTCGGACCAGCCGCCGTTGAAGTAAGTCAGATACATGCTTGTTCCTGGTGATCAGTAAAACAAGCAATTTATCACGGATCAGAACGCGTGGCGCAGGCCGATGGTGATGGCGCGGTCGCCGCGGCCGGCGCTGCTGGCGTTGCCGACCGTGTAGCCGGCGCCGTTGCGGTTCTGGATGCGCGCGAACGAGGCGTAGAAGTCGGTGCGCCGCGACAAGGCATAGCTGGCGCCGACCGCGATCTGGTTGGCGTCGCGGTTGGCGCCGCTGCGGTCGTCCTTGTGGATGTAGGATGCCAGCCAGGTGGTGGCGCCCATCGGCACGGCGACGCCGACCAGCACATCGCGGCTGTTGTTGGACGGCGTGCTCTGCGCCACCGCGCCGTAGGGGTTGGACATGTCCCACGGCGAGCTGCCGTCGCCCCGGCTGTGGCCGTATGCGGCATAGCCGATGAAGCGGCCGAAATTGATATTGGCCGCCACCAGCGTATTGCTGGCCGACTGGTCGACCGGCGGCGTGGTGCCGCTGGCGTCCAGCAGGTTGTCCTTGCGCTGGTGGGTGATGCGCAGCGTGGCGGCGCCGTTGGCATAGCCGATGGTGGCGCCGTAAGCGCGGTTGACCTTGCTGTTATACGGCGACTCGCCAAAGCTGTAGATGGCCGCGCCGGTCCAGCCGCCGCGGCTGCGCGGCGACTGGTACTTGATGGTGTTGTCGTAGCGCTTAGTGGTATAGCCGACCAGGTTGGCCGCGCTGCCCGCCATGCCGCCGTGGAAGGGATCGGCGACGTCGGTCAGCGTCTCGTACACCAGGTTGTACTGCCGGCCCAGCGTGACCACGCCCAGCGGCCCGTCCAGCCCGACATACGCCTGGCGGCCGAACAGCTTGCCGTTCTGGTCGGAGGCGCCGGTATCGTTGAGGATGCCCGCCTCCAGCGTGTAGACCGCCGCCACGCCGCCGCCCAGGTCCTCGCGGCCGCGCAGGCCCAGCCGCGAGCCGGACGCCACCCCGCTGTCGAGCCGGGCCCGCGCGCAATCGCCGCTGCAGCCCCGCTGCGCCACCACGCCGGCGTCGAGCACGCCGTACACCTGCGCCGACGACGGCGTTTGCGCCGCCGCCGACAGGGGCCCGATCAAAGCCAGCGCGTACAGGACGGGTTTCATGATGGTGTGCGTATCCCGATGGCAGTAAGCCTCATCGTAGGACAGCAGGCGCAACATCTCTGTGCGCAGGACCACGTTGCCGGCACATTTACAGATCTTGCCGTGCCGCCAGCGGCGTTTCCGGATGGACAGCCAACGTTCGCCAGCGTACATACTTGCCAGACTAATACGCCTATACTGCGTTTTTGTCCCGACGCGGTCCGCCGCCCCACGCATGTTAGAGATCCTCGAACGCATCGATGCAGACAGCAGCGACATCGGCCTGATGGTCGAGCTGTTCAATACCCTGCGTCCCGCGCGCGCCAGCGACGGCGCCCGCGCCACCGCCAATGTGCGCACCCTGTGCCAACTATTGAAAGGCAATCCGGCGCACGCCCAGGCTTTGCGCCACTACGCGTGCAGGCTGCTGGCCAGCCGCCGCCACGCCAGCCTGTACACCGAGATCGGCGTGCTGTCGAACGACGGCTTCTTCACCGAGCTCAAGCGCCGCATCGCCTACCGCGTCCTGCCGCCCGCGCTGGGCGAGGTCTACCTGAGCGACGCGCTCGACCAGGTGGTCTACCAGCGCACCGACCACCTCTGGATCGCCGCCGTGCCGGCCGCCGACTGGCTGGCCCTGCTGGATGTGATCAGCCTGCACGACGACGCCGACACCGGCCCCAACCTGATGCTGCCCGGCCTGCTCGAATCGATACGCACCCTGTCCTACCGCGTCAGCGCCATCGGCCTGGAGCCCAAGCTGACCAATTTCCACACCGAGATCGAGACCTACGAATCGCCGTTCATGGTGCAGAACTACGAGGTCAACGCCTATCTCGACAGCTACCAGCGCATGCTGGCCGGCGACGAGGTCGCGCTGGAGGATGCCCGCCACCTGCTGGTGATGCTGGACCAGTGCGACGCCGTGGTGGCCAAGATCCGCAAGAAAGCGCTGAGCCAGGGCACCAGCATCGCCCTGACCTACCTGCTGGTGACGCTGACGCAAAGCATAGACCGGCTGCGCAAGCTGCTGTTCCTGGTCGACGTCAGCGGCGAGCTGCAGCCGACGCCGTCGGCCGACGTCAAGCTGCTGGCCGCCCCGCACCAGCAGGAGGGCCCGCCCAGCCCGCGCCGCGGCGCCGCCGTCGGCCTGGCGCTGGAGCTGATCGAGGCACACAACAACAAGTACATGGTGCGCGACCTGATGCGCGACAATATCGACCTGCTGGCGCGCAACGTCACCGAGAACGCCAGCCACACCGGCGAGCACTACGTGGCCGACAGCCGCAAGGAACTGGGCGCCATGTTCGTATCCTCGGCCGGCGCCGGCCTGGTGATCGGCTTCATGGCGCTGTTCAAGATCTTGATGTCCTACCTGCGCGCCGCGCCGCTGGTCGAAGCCTTTTTGTTCAGCATGAACTACTCGCTGGGCTTCATGTTCATTCACCTGCTGCACTTCACGGTGGCCACCAAGCAGCCGGCGATGACGGCCTCGCGCATCGCCGCCGGCCTGCACAGCAAGGACGGCCGCAACATCGACATCGACAGCATGGCCGAGCTGTGCAACAAGGTGATCCGCACGCAGAACATGGCGGTGCTGGGCAACCTGGCCACCGCCATCCCGACCGCCTGGCTGATCGCCATGGCCTGGCCGCTGATCACCGGCCACCACCTGGTGTCGCCGGAGAAGGCCATGCGCCTGCTGCGCGACATCGATCCCATCCACGCGCCGACCTTGGTGTACGCCGCCATCGCCGGCGTCTGCCTGTTCGTCGCCGGCCTGATCTCCGGCTACTACGACAACCAGGCGCTGTACACCCGCTGGGCGCAGCGCGTCGCCCAGCTGCGCGGCCTGCGCTGGCTGCTGGGCCAGGAGCGCCTGAACCGCCTGGGCGTGTACATGGAGAACAACCTGGGCGGCCTGATGGGGAACTTCTTCTTCGGCATCCTGCTCGGCGTGATGCCGCTGCTGGGCTTCCTGCTGGGCATACCGCTGGACATCCGCCACGTCACCTTCTCGTCCGCCAACTTTGCGACAGCGATGGTGGGACTGGACTACCATGTCGGCTGGGAACTGGTGCTGACCTCGGTAGCCGGCTTCCTGGCGATCGGCTCGGTCAACCTGCTGGTCAGCTTCGGGCTGGCACTGTGGGTGGCGCTGCGGTCGCGCCAGGTGCGCTTCAAGCATGGCTGGCTGCTGGTCAAGGCGCTGGGCCGCCGCTTCCGCCAGGGGCCGGTGTCGTTCCTGTTCGGCTCTGCGGCGGAAGACACGGCGCAAGCGGCGCCGCCCGATGAACCGCTGTCTGCTGACAAAATGCTCAAATGAAAATCGCGCGCATGCGTTACTGGCTTCCGCTCTGCCTGATGTGCTGGGGCTTGCTGGGCGCCTGCGCGTCGCTGCCCGACGTCAGCGCGATGAGCGGCCAGCTGGAGCCGGCCGCCGTGCCCAGCGTCAAGGGCGTCAACGGCGAGCTGAGCGCCGCACGCAGCAAGGCGCTGCTGGCCAAGCGCTGGCCCAGGGGCGCGCTGGACCTGCAGGCCCAGGCCGCGCTGGAGGAAGCCGCCACCGGCGTGCCCCTGATCGCAGGCAACAAGTGCACCCTGCTGTTCGACGGCCCGCAGACCATGAGCGAGATGCTCAAGGCCATCAACGCGGCGCGCAACAACATCAACCTGGAAACCTATATCTTCGACCAGGACGAGCTGGGCCTGAAGTTCGCCGACGCGCTGATCGACAAGCAGCAGCAAGGCGTGACGGTCAACATCCTGTACGACAGCGTCGGCACCATCGGCGTGCCGGCCCAGTTTTTCGCGCGCATGCGCAAGGCCGGCATCCACCTGATCGAATTCAACCCGGTCAACCCGGCCAAGCTGAGCGGCGAAAGCTGGAAGCTCAACAACCGCGACCACCGCAAGGTGCTGATCGTCGACGGCAAGGTCGCCTTCACCGGCGGCATCAACATCAGCGCGACCTACGCCCGGAGCTCGCTGTTCCGCTCGGCCTCGCGGCCCACCGACAAATCCCAGGTGGGCTGGCGCGACACCCACATCAAGGTCGAGGGACCGGCGGTGCAGGCCTTTCAATGGCTGTTCGTGCGCCAGTGGGCCTCGCAGGACAAGGACGACCTGACCGAGGCGGACTACTTCCCGCGGCCGGTGATCGCCGGCGACAAGGTGGTGCGCGTGCTGGGCAGCGAGCCCGGCGGCAAGTTCGAGATCTACAAGGCCTACAACCTGGCGATCCAGGAAGCAAAGAAGAGCATCCACATCACCTCGGCCTACTTCGTGCCGGACCGGCAGACGGTGGAGGCGCTGATGGCGGCCGCGCGGCGCGGCGTGGACGTCAAGATCGTGCTGCCGGGCGTCTCGGACAGCGGGCTGGTGTTCTATGCCGGCCACGCGTTCTATGACGACCTGCTCGACAGCGGGGTCAAGATCTACCAGTTGAAGCTGGCGGTGCTGCATGCCAAGACCGCCGTCATCGACGGCAGCTGGTCGACGGTGGGCTCGACCAACATCGACACCCGCAGCTTCCTGCACAACAGCGAGCTGAACGTGGTGGTCATGGGCGACGCCTTCGGCGGCGAGATGGAGCGCGCCTTCCAGGAAGACCTGCGCGACTCGGTGCAGATCACGCCGCAAGCCTGGCACCACCGCCCCTGGGCCGACCGCCTGCGCGAATTCGCCGCCCGCTTCATGAACTACTGGCTCTAACCCAAGTCATTCCCGCGCAGGCGGGAATCCATGCCGAGCAGGCGGGGGATGCGACGTATGGATTCCCGCCTGCGCGGGAATGACGGATCAGGCTTCGGCGGTCAGGCTCCAGGCGTCGCCGCTGCGCTGGAAGCACTCGGTGTGCGCCAGCTCGAACGTGCCCGTGCCGTCCACCCAGCTGTAGCGCCGGACCTCCATCATGGGCGACGCTTTTGGGAGCGAGATGGAGCGCGCCTCCCCGGAAGACCTGCGCGACTCGGTGCAGATCACGCCGCAAGCCTGGCACCACCGCCCCTGGACCGACCGCCTGCGCGAATTCGCCGCCCGCTTCATGAACTACTGGCTCTAACCCAAGTCATTCCCGCGCACGCGGGAATCCATGCCGAGCAGGCGGGGGATGCGACGTATGGATTCCCGCCTGCGCGGGAATGACGGATCAGGCTTCGGCGGTCAGGCTCCAGGCGTCGCCGCTGCGCTGGAAGCGCTCGGTGTGCGCCAGCTCGAACGTGCCCGTGCCGTCCACCCAGCTGTAGCGCCGGACCTCCACCTTGTCGTGCTCGACGCAGAGGACGTTGAACGAATTCGATTCGCCCCGCCCGCGCGTGGAGGTGGCCGTGCCGGCCTGCACCATCAAGGCCGCGTAGCCGCTGATCTCGTAGCGCTGCGCCGTGTTGTGCGCGTGGCTGACATGCAGATGCCCCGCCAGCAGCAAATCCACGCCGCACTCGGCAAACGCCCGCATCGCCAGCGGCGCGCGGTCGACCAGGTCGTTCTCGTCGAGCGCCTCCGGCATGTCGAACGGATGATGGGTGACGATGATGCGCGTCAGCCGCGGGTCCACCGCGCCCATGCGCAGGCGGATCTGCTCGATCTGCTCGCGGTTGATGCGGCCGTCCTTGAAGGTCAGCGAGCGCGCGGTATTGATGCCCAGCACGGCGATCTCGTCATCCACATATTCCGGCGTCAAGTCCAGCGTGACGTAGCGGGTGTACTTGCGCAGCGGCGTCAGGAAGCGGCTGGCGACGTTGTACAAGGGGATGTCATGATTGCCCGGCACCACGATCTGCGGTCCCGGCAAGGTGTCCAGGAAGGCCCGCGCCGCCTTGAACTCCCCGGTCCTGGCTCGCTGCGTCAGGTCGCCGGAGACCACCACCACGTCCGGCGCCAGGCTGGCGACCAGCGCCTGCAGCGGCCGCAACAGATTCTGGTCGACGCGGCCAAAATGCAGATCGGACAAATGGACGATGGTGCGCATGCTAACCCTCCTGAACCGGTACGATGACGCTCAACGCCGCCGCCCGCGAGCGGTAGCACAGCGGCGGTTTCATCAACGACACCTCGCCGTCGGTGGCGACCCGCATATGATGGTGCCGTGTCTCGATCATCAGCTCCGGCGCCGACAGCACGTCGAAATCGCGCGCCTCGCCCAGCTTGCCGAGCACGGCGTGCAATCCATAGCGCAGCAGTCCCAGCCGGGTCGGCTTCTGCGCCACGTACAGGCACAGTTGGCCACCGTCGAGCCGCTCGCGCGTACCCAGCGTCAGGCCCTGCAGGTATTCATTATTGCCGATGAAGACGAAGGGCGTGCGGCGCAGATGCTCTTCGCCATTGATCTTGAGCCGCACGCTCATGAACGGAAAACGCCGCAGCGCCGCGAACAAGGCGCGCCCGAACGCCGGCCACTTGCTGCGGCCCAGATGGCGCTGCTGCTGCTCGCGGTCGCGCACGATATCGGGATAGATGCCCAGGCCGGAATTGTTGAGGAAGATGCGGCCATTCACCTCGCCCACGTCCACCTGGCACACCCTGCCCCGCACCACATTGGCCACGGCCGCATCGAGGTCCAGCGGTATCTTCAAGTCCTTGGCGAAATGGTTCAGTGTGCCCAGCGGCAGCACGCCCAGCCGCGTCATCGTGCCGGCCAGCACCGAGGCCACCGCGTTGAGGGTGCCGTCGCCGCCGCCGGCCACCACCACGGGCGCGCCGTCGGCCACGGCCTGCGCGGCGCGCGCCACCATCTCCTCGCCGCTCCTGGCCAGCGTGATGTCCGCCTCAAGGCCGTGGCTGCGGAATTTTTCCGCCAGCGCGGCGGTCCAGCCGCCGCAATAGCCCAGACCCGCGCCGGCATTGACGATGACGATGATGCTGTCCAGCTCGTTCTCCCGGAAATAGTTTATACCGTTCTGGCCTCGCGGCGCCGGCGCAGCGTCGAGATCGCCGTGATGCAGACCGCCAGCCACGCCACGCTCTCGGCCATGGCCGCCAGCACGTCGCTCAGATAGTGCGCGCCCAGATAGACGCGGCTCAACGCCACCAACAATACCATCAAGGCGCAGCCTGTCACCGTTCCCAAGCGCACATGCCACTGCGGACGGGCAATCACCAGGTAGCTGGCCAGCAGGCCGTAGAACAAGGTCGCGGCCGAGGTGTGGCCGCTGGGGAAGCTGTAGGTCATCAAGGTCACCAGCGGTTCATCGAATGCCGGCCGGACGCGCTGGAAGTGGTACTTCAGCGCCACGTTCAGCAGCGCGCCGCTGGGCACGGCCACCAGCAAGGCCAGCAGCCAGTAGCGCGCCTGCACGCGCCAGAAATACCAGCCCAGCGCCGCCACCAGCACCGCGATACCGTAGCCGGTGTGCGTCAGCGACACGCCCAGCATGAAACTGGTCAGCGGCTCGAAGGCATGGGCGTGGAACCAGTGCGCCACCCGCACGTCCAGCACGGTGATCGCTTCCTGGCCCATCACATCCTCGGCCAGTTCGCTGAACACCGAGGCGGCGGCCACTACCAGCGCCAGCCCGGCGCTCAGGTGCAGGCCGAATTCGCCGCCCGGCGACAGTCTTGCCTCAATGAAACGGATGAATTTGTTGAAAATTTGGTGCTCCAAGGCGCGCTGCCGTGCAAGTTGGTGGAAAAACCACGAAAAAGCGAATTTACTGTTTATTTACACAGTACCTGTTTATTCATACAGTAGTTATGCTATTCTGAACTCCTCGTTAAACACTACTCCCCACAAAGGAAATGTCATGACCACATTGCACAGCAGCTTTAGTTCCCGCTTCGGCATGGAATATATGCCTACTTCGTTCCTGGTACGCATGGGCAAACGCGAGTTGCTGGTGTGCCGTGACTTCCGCAAGCGCTACTACGCAGTGAACCCGATCATGGAGTGCGACACCGGCGTGCAGGCTGGTCATCTGGAAGTGCTGATGTTCCGCCGCTGGCTGCTGATCCTGTCGAAGGCGCACTAATGGTTGCCGGTGCCAGTTGCCCGATCCAGTCGCAAGACAGGCCGACCGATGCCGCAGCCTCGCTTGCGCTCCTCACCTGGGTTTGGCAACTGGCGAGCCGTCATCAAACAGATTCGCCTCGTACCAAAGCGTCACAAACAGAACCATCACCACAGGACCGATAAACAGTCCAACCAGGCCCAGGGTCTCGACCCCGCCCAGGATACCGAACAGTACGGCCAGGAACGGCAAGCGCGTGGCGTTGCCGATCATGCCGGGCCGTACAAAGTGATCCGCCACGAACAGCACGATGGTGCCCCACACCGCCACCGCGATGGCGCCCGGTACGGCGCCATTGAACACCAGCACCGCCGCCGCGCTGACGAAAGCGACCGGCGCACCGAACGGTATGATCGCCAGGATGCCCGTCACCGCCGCCCACAGAGCGGGGGACGGCAGGCCTGCGAATGCGTAGCCGATGCCGATCAACACACCTTCCGCCAGGCCCACCAGCACCAGGCCGTTGACGGTGGCGCGTATCGCCGTCGGGATTTTTTCCGCGTAGCGCGCCCAGCGCTGCTCGCTGAAGCAATGGCTGCCGATGGCGGTGATCTGGCGGTTCAGTGCCTCGCCGTCCTTGTAGAAGAAGAACAGGCACAAAAAGGCCAGGCCGAAATCGACCAGCCGGTGCATGAAGCCGACGCCGGCCACCTTGATCATGTCGCTGGCGGAATGCAGGCCGTTGATCTCACGCTCGGACAGCAGGTGCGACAGGCCGTGCGGCTGGCTCAGCGTGGCCTGCCACCAGTCGCTGATCCATCCTCCGACCATCGGCAGGTGCTGGACAAAGGCCGGCACCGGGATGCCGTCGGTATTCGCGGTGACGATGTAGTTGGCCAGCTCCGGCGCCTGCCTGGCCGCCTGCGTCACGCCCAGCGACACCGGCACAATGAAGACGGCAACGCAGATCAGCGTCAGCGCGGCGGCGGCCAGCACGTCGTGGCGGCCGAAGCGCGCCCGTATGCGCTGGTACAGCGGCCATGTCGCCACACACAGAATGCCGGCCCAGATCAGCGGCAGGAAAAAGCGATGCATGACAAATGCCGCCAGTGCGATCAAGGTCAGGGTAAAGCCGGCGCTGAGGATGTCGCGCTGGGTTTCGGTCATCGGAGTATCTCCTGGTAAATATTGGAGCTATGGTAAGCGCATTTTGCGCCTCCGTAGACGCTTGCTTGTATTTTTAATTATTCCCTAAGCTTTTTGCATAGTCCGCGCGCAGGAAGTCCCGCCGGTGCAATTTGTCCGGGCGTCACGCCAGATGGAGACGCAGCCTCAGCTGCTGAATGAGGTGGTGCTGTTAAACGGCCGGCGCCTTGCCGCCGCCAGCTTGCTCCTGCAGCTGGCGGGCGCGCAGCAAGGCCAGCGCCGCGTTGTCGTGCTCGGCCAGCGCGGCCTGCATGGTGCCTGCCGCCACGCACGAGTTCTCCAGAATCTGCAGGAACAGCGCCTGCCGCTTGCGCAACCTCGGCGACTGGTAGCCCAGCTGCTCGAACATGCGGCCGACGTCGATGCAGTAGCTGCGCAGCTCCCACATGGTGTTCTTGGTGATCTCGATATCGTTGCGCATGCTGAGGTCGACGTCGATCAGCTCCATCTGCGTCGCCCCGCCGCCCGAGTAGGCACGGATCGCCGGCAGCCACTGTTCGAACTTGCCGGCGATGCGCTGGATGCGGACGATCTTCTGGTCCAGCGTGCGGCAATAGTGCCAGCACAGCCAGCACACCGGCAGCCGCGCCAGCATGCGCGGCAGGCCAGCCGATTGCAAGGTGAGTTCGAGTTTCCTGACGGCGTCGAGCAACCGACGCGTGCTGTCGCTGACGGACGGGAAAGGCATGGCGGATGCTCCTGTAGGAATTCAGGAACACAGTAGCCGCCGCGTCAAACCTCCCGTTTGACGCGGCGTAAAGTCGACGCAGATTTATTCGGCCTTGCGGAACATGGCCTTGATGCCGCGGAGTCCCTGGCGGATGCGGGCCTCGTTTTCGATCAGCGCGAAGCGCACGTACTCGTCGCCGTAATCGCCGAAGCCGATGCCGGGCGACACGCACACCTTGGCCTCGGCCAGCAGCAGCTTGGAGAATTCCAGCGAGCCCAGGTGGCGATACTGTTCCGGGATGCGCGCCCAGATGTACATCGACGCCTTCGGCTTGTCCACCGGCCAGCCGGCCTCGCACAAGCCCTTGTGCAGCACGTCGCGGCGGCTCTGGTACATCGCGCAGATTTCACTGACGCAGCTTTGGTCGCCTTCCAGCGCGGCGATCGCCGCCACCTGCACCGGCGTGAAGCTGCCGTAGTCGTGGTAGCTCTTGATGCGCGCCAGCGCCGCCACCAGTTCCTTGTTGCCGACCATGAAGCCGATGCGCCAGCCCGCCATGTTGTAGCTCTTGGACATGGTGAAGAATTCCACCGCCACCTCGCGCGCGCCCGGCACCTGCATGATGGACGGCGCTTTCCAGCCGTCGAAGGTGATGTCGGCGTAGGCCAGGTCGTGCACCACCAGGATGTTGTGCTGTTTGGCCAGCGCCACCACGCGTTCGAAGAACTCCAGCTCCACGCATTGCGCGGTCGGGTTGGATGGGAAGCCGAGTATCATCATCTTCGGTTTCGGATAGCTCTCGCGCACTGCGCGCTCCAGCTCGTCGAAGAAATCGACGCCGGGCGTCATGCGCACCGAACGGATATTCGCGCCGGCGATCACCGCGCCCCAGATGTGGATCGGGTAGCTGGGATTGGGCACCAGCACGGTGTCGCCCTGGTCCAGCGTCGCCAGCATCAGGTGCGCCAGGCCTTCCTTGGAGCCGATGGTCACGATGGCTTCCGAGTCGGGATCGAACTCGACGTCGTAGCGGTTCTTGTACCACTTGGTGATCGCGCGCCGCAGCCGCGGTATGCCCTTGGAGGCCGAATAGCCATGCGTGTCGGGACGTTGAACGGTGTCGACCAGTTTTTCGACGATGTGCGACGGCGTGGCGCCATCGGGATTCCCCATCGACATGTCGATGATGTCTTCGCCGCGACGGCGCGCCGCGAGCTTGAGCTCGGCGGTGACATTGAAAACGTAGGGAGGCAGGCGATCGATGCGCGAAAAGCTGCGCGGAGTTTGGGTGTCAGTCATGGATGTCTCACGTAAGCGCCCGGAACCGTCCGAGCGACGTCGATGCAATGTTGCATCGGCATCCATACTAGCCGAAGGATTCAGCTTTTTGCAAGACCCTTTTTATGCATTGGCCTGTTTTTCCTGATCGCTGAACCACTCGAACAGAATCAGGCCGACGATGGACGCCACCGGAAACAGGCACACGCTGATCACCACCCACAGCACCGGCGAGCGGCCCAGGCGCTTGGCCGACATGCCGATGAACACCAGGTGCACGATGAAGCTGACCGCGATGCCGATGCCGGCCAATATCATCAGCGGCACCGATTTCAAGGTGTGCTGGTTCAACGGCGGCAGGAAGGCGGCCACGCACAGCACCCACGCGATCAGCGAGACAGTGGCGGCGGCGATCGGTTGTTGTGCGCGGGCGATTTGCATAGGTGGCTCCTGAGATAAGCGGCTATGCTGCCACGAACTAGTCACAAATGCAACACGGTTCAGCGCAGCGAAGTCAGTGCCGAAGCCAGCACAATGCTGGCGATGGCCAGCCATTGCGTCAGCGTCAGATTCTCGCCCAGCACCACCATGCCGGCCAGCGCGCTGAGCGCCGGCGCGCCGCTGCTGAACATGCTGAAGGTGCGCGATGACAGCGTGCGCATCGACAGCATCTCCAACGTGTACGGCAAGGCGCTCGACATCACCGCGATCGACAGGCCGATCAGCAGATACGTCGGCGTCAGCAGTACCGGGCCCGTGTACCACGCGCCTATCGGCACAATAAACAGCGAGGCCGCCAGCATGGCCCACGCCACCGACTGCCCGCCATGCATCACCGACACCCGCTTGCCGAACACGATGTACAAGGCCCAGCACACCGCCGCGCCGGCCGCGTACATCACGCCCACCGGATCGAGCTGGTCGACCCGGCCGTGGATGGGCAGCAGAAAATACAAGCCCAGCACCGCCAGGCACACTGCGGCGAAATCACGCGGCCGGCGCGACGACAGCACCGCCACCGTCAGCGGCCCGGCCACTTCAATCGCCACCGCGATCCCCAACGGAATATGGTCGAAGGCGCGGTAGATCAGCAGGTTCATCAGGCCGATCACGCTGCCGTAGATTGCCACGTTGACGCCTTGCGCCCACGTCAGCGGCGTGCGCCACGGACGGAAGATCAGCAGCATCAGCACCGCCGCGAGGCCGACCCGGTAAGCCGTCACGCCTTCGACGCCAACCAGCGGGAACAGATGCTTGGCGATCGCCGCGCCGAAATTCAACGACAGCTGGCTGGTCAGCAGCGCAAACCCGGCCAGCACCGCGCTGCCGCCAGCGTGTTTTTTTTCGTCGCTCATCTTATTTGACCGACAGGCCAAGTTTCAAGGCGATCGGCTTGCCTGCGCTGGCGTCCACTGGCTCCGGCGCGCCGGTGCGCGCGGCGGCGGGGTCGACGCCCTCTCCCTTCAACGCGGCCATGATCGCGGCGGAACGCCTGGCGCCCAGCTGCGTCAAGGCGTCGGCCGGCAGCGGCTGCTTCTGCTCCAGGCGCTCCTGCAACTTGGCGTAGAAGGCTGTGGCGTCCGCCACTTGCGGTTCGCCCTGCACCAGCTTGCCCAAACGCTGCAGCATGGGCAGCTTCCCTGGCGCCGGGCCGGCTGCCGCGGCGCCTGCGGCATTGGCACCGGCGGCCGGGGCGGCGGCTTCCGCAGCCTTCTTCTGCTGGTCCAGTTCGGCAGCGCCGAAGCGCTCGGCATACAGGTCGCGCATGGCGCCGCGCACTTTGCGCTGGCCCATATCGAGCGGCCCCGGCTGCTCGCCGGCCGCCAGCTTGATGTCGGCGCGCGCCAGCACTACACGGCGCAAGGCCTGCGCGCGCAAGGCCGCGCCGTCCACCTGCTCGCTGTACTGGCCCGGCACGGACAGCTTCAGCTGCACCTTCTTCGCCAGGATCTGCGCCACCTGCTTGAGTTTCTCCCGCTCCGGCGGCAACACCGTGTCGCTGCCCGCGTCGAAGTCGATGGACTCCAGCTTGTCGCCGCTGACGCCGAACAGATTGCCCAGCGCGCGGAACGGCGAGGTCACGATCTTGCTCATGATGTTGCCGATCGCCTTCCACACCACCGAGCCATAGCTGAACTGCGGATCGTTCATATTGCCGGAGACCGGCACGCCAAGGTCGATGCGGCCGTCGCTGTCCTTCAGGATGGCCAGGGCCAGTTCCAGCGGCAGCTTGAGCGCGTCCGGGCTGTCGATGCGCTCGCCCAGGGTCAGGTTGTCGAGCACGATGTGGTTGTTGCCTTCCAGCTGGCCCTTGGCGACCTTGTATTCCAGGTCCAGCGAGATCTTGCCCTGGGCGATCTTGTAGCCGGCGAACTTCATGCTGTACGGCGAGGCCGACACCATGTCCACGTTCTTGAACACGACGTTGACGTCGGTATTGTCGGCCGGGACGAAGGGATTGAGCTTGCCACGGATGCGCGCCAGGCCGTAGTCGTCGACACGGCCGTCCAGCTCGATCTGGCTGCTGGCGTCGCGCCTGGAGGACAGGCCGGTGATCACGCCGCCCAGCTCATAAATCTTGGCAGAGAATTGCGGCCGCAAGCTCAGGTCGGTGAAGGCCAGCCTGGCGTTCTCGAACCGCACGCGGCGCACCTTGACCGGGAATGGCTCGGCGGCGGTCGCCGGCGCGGCGGCTGGCTTGGCGACCGTGGACGACGCAGGCTGTGCCACCAGCAGACGCTGGGCGTTGAAGCTGCGGTCGTTCTCGATGATGAGGGTGGCGTCCGGTTCGATGACGCGCAGCTCGGCGATATCCAGTAAATCCGGCGACAGGCCGAAGGCCAGCTTGTCGGCGCGTACCGACTTCCAGTGGGCGAAGCGGTCGTTATCCTCTTCGTTGAGCGCGAGTTCAGCCACCTCCAGCGAGCCATCGTAGCGCAGGCCGGGATCGGCCTTGCCGCCGGCACCGGTGTGCAAGCGCCCCTGGCCGGAGATGCTGCCGGCCGCGACCTTCAGCTTGACGTACTTGGACAGCAAAGGTTGCACCGGCGCGATCGCCAGCTTGGTCAACTTGAGATCGGTATCGACGGCGCCGGTGGCGGGCACGACCTTGCCTTTGGCGGTCAGCTGGCCGCCCTCGCGCAGGCCGACCGCACCATCGAAGGCCAGCGGCTTCTTCAGGTCGGTGCCGACGTCGGCCAGCTTGAGGTTGAAGTCCTGCAGATGGGCTTTGATGCCGCTGCTCGCATCATCATAGCGGGCGCCGAATTTATTGAACTCGACGGTCTTGATGTTGGCCGTCCAAGGCGCCGGCGCAGGGGCATTCTTCGCAGCCGGCTGCGCGCCATTGCCCGGTTTAGGGAAAGCGTTCAGGAACAGGAACTTGCCTTTGCCGTCGCGCGACAGGTCCAGCTGGCCGCCGTCGAAGTACAGGCGGCCAACGCTGGCGCGGTGCGCGGCCAGGTCGATCTCGCCGCCGTCAAAGCCCAGCTGCGCCAGCTTGAGCGGCGTCATCGTGCCGCTTTTCAGCGCCAGATTGTCCACCGAGAAGGCGGCGTCGGCGATGTTCAGCTTGAGGCCGTCGGTGGCGGGTTCAGCTAGCAGTTGCAGATGCAGCTTGAGTTTGTCCGCGTTGAACTTCAGCGCCGGACTGACGGTTTCGTCCACCGCCGCCACGGCGATATCGTCGAATGCGAGTTGCTTGAGCTGGATTTTCCAGTTGCCCGCCGGCGCAGCCTTGACCGCTGCAGGCGTCACAGCCTTCGCAGGCGCCGGCGCAGCAGGCACCATCAAGCTCGCCACATCGAGCTCGCCCTTGGCGTCGCGACGCACCGCCAGCGCACCGCCGTTGACATGCAAGCCACCCACCGTCACGGTGCGCTTGAGCAGATCGACGCCAACATCGCTGACATCGAACAGCTTCAACTTGACGAAAGCCTCGGCCGCGCCATCGCGCTTGACCACCAGGTCATTCAGCGCCAGACCGGCCCCGGCCACGTTGGCATCCAGCTGCCCATCCTTGTAAGCGAATTTGTACGGCAGCTTGGCCGACAAACGGCCATCCACCACCGCCACCCGCGCGAACGACTTCAGATACGTCGACACGCCCGGCAAGGCCACATTCTCCAGCGTCAGCACGCCGCTGCCGCCGATTGGATTGAGCGCGTTCGTACCCTTCCAGCGCAGCTTGCCGCCCAGGCCCGCATCCGCGCTCAGCGCGTAGTCGCCGTTCTCGTCCGGCAGCGTGCTCAGGTTGTTCAGCGTGAACGCGATAGGCGCATAAGTATCGTTGTAGCCGGCGTGACGGTCACGCATATCGACCTTGCCCTGCTCCAGCGCGAAATGCTCGACGACCAGGCGCGGCATGCCGCTGTCGCTGTCATCGTGCTTGCGTTTGTTGAGCGTCGCCACGAACTCGGCGATATTGAACTTGCCGTCCGGCGCAATGGCCAGCTGCACCGTCGGCGCCACGATGCGGATATCGGCGAAGCTCCAGGCGCGGCGCAGCAGCGAGCGCCACTGCATCTCCACCTCCAGCCCGCCGACGCCGAACAAGGGCGCGCCATCTGCTTCGGTCAGCTGGAACTGCTGCACCACCAGCCGCAGCGTGAAGGGATTGAAACTGACTTCGCCGATACTGGCCTTGCGTTCCAGCTCGGTCTCGACAAACTTTGGAAGCTGGCTCTTGATCACTTGCGGCAACAACCAGCCGCCCGCCAACGCATACACACCCACCGCGCCAGCCACGCCCACGCCCCATCGCTTCCATCGTTTGTTCAATGCCTGCAAACTATTCCCCTGAAAATTTCCCTCACAGGCAACAGTATAGCAAGCATGGCAACAACAGGCTTACTTGAACACCGAGCAGTACTGCGTGTTGTCTTCGATATTCTGGCCCGGCTGGCCGGCGGCCGAGATCACCTTCAGCCAACCGTCCGGCTTGGCCGGCGTCGGCTTCTTGCCGCAGTTGGTGTGCACCCAGTGGATGCCGACATCGCCGCCCGTGTAGAGCTGGCCGCAAGCCTCCACCCTGTCATTGACACGGATACCGCTCAGTGAAGCCGGCACGGTCTTCTGGTTCGGCACGAAGCCGCTGGCGAAGACGTTGTCGATGGCCACGTCGTACACCTTGCCGTCCTGGTCCGACTTCATCTTCAGGTGGGTATGCGACAGCTCCACGCCCTTGCGGAACTGGCCATGCGAAAACTTCGGCCCCTGCACCACCACACCGGTGCGATAGCTGCCGGCGGATGCCGAGCACGTTGCGGCTTCGTCGGCGTAGGCGGAAAACGCCACCAGCAATGCACAGCCAAGCAAGACTTGTTTCATGCGAGCTCCCTCATAGGTTGTAAGTGCGGCCATTATCCACTACAAGTTACTTGCCGCGCCAAACTGTGCCGATCGACAGCGACGACAGCTTCTTGCGCCGCCCGTACCACAGGTTGACCACGCCGCGCGACACGAACACCGCCGAGAACATCGACGTCAATATGCCCAGGCAGTGCACCACGGCGAAGCCGCGTATCGCGCCGGAGCCGAACACCCACAGCGCCACGCCGACGATCAGGGTGGTGACGTTGGAGTCGAGGATGGTGGCCCAGGCGCGGTCGAAGCCGGTGGCGATCGCCTGTTGCGGCGTGGCGCCGCCGCGCAGCTCCTCGCGGATGCGCTCGTTGATCAGCACGTTGGCGTCGATCGCCATGCCCAGCGCCAGCGCGATCGCGGCGATGCCGGGCAAGGTCAGCGTGGCCTGCATCAGCGACAGCAAGGCCAGCAGCAGCAACAGATTGCAGGCCAGCGCCAGCACGCTGAAGAAGCCGAACAGCATGTAATAGCCGATCATGAACGCGGCAATCGCGGCAAAGCCGTACATGGTCGAATGCAGGCCCTTGGCGATGTTGTCGGCGCCCAGCTGCGGGCCGATGGTGCGCTCCTCGACGATCTCCATCGGCGCCGACAGCGCGCCCGAGCGCAGCATCAGCGCCAGGTCGGCCGCGTCCTGCGCGGTGCCGACGCCGGTGGTGCGGAAGTGCGCGTTCAGCTCGCTGGTCAGCGTGGCCACCGAAATCACTTCCGGCTTGCCGGTCTTCTCGATCAGCACGATGGCCATGTGCTTGCCGACGCGGTCGCTGGTGGCGGCCGACATCTTGCGCCCGCCTGCCGTGTTGAGGTCGATGAACACGGCCGGCTGCTGATTCTCGTCCAGGCCGGCGGTGGCGCTGGTGATGTAGTCGCCGGTCAGCACCACGTCCTTGTACAGCACGGTTGGCGCGCCCCGGCCCACCGTGTACAGCTGCGAGTTCAACGGTATATCCGCGCCCAGCTCGGTGCCGCGCGTGATGCTCTCGTCGACCATGCGCACCTCCAGCGTGGCGGTGCGGCCGATCACGGCGCGGGCCCGCGCCACATCCTGCTCGCCGGGCAGCTGCACCACGATGCGGTCCGCCCCCTGCTGCTGGATGATGGGCTCGGCCACGCCCAGCTCGTTCACGCGCTTGGACAGGGTGGCGATGTTCTGCGTCACGCCGTCATTGATGGTCTGCTTCAGCGCCTCCGGCTTGAGCGTGACGACGAGCTTCAGCTGCGCGCCCTCGCCCGCCTCGGCCAGCAGCAGCTCGGGGCCCTGGCCGGCGATCAGGTCCTTGGCCTTCTGCCGCGTGGCTTCGTCGCGGAAGCCGATTTCCAAGCTGTCGCCGATACGCGCTATCCCGCTGTGGAACACGGCCTTGTCGCGCAACACGCTGCGCACCGAGGACTGCACGCCCTGCAGCTTCTTGTCCACCACGGCCCGGGTATCGACCTGCATCAGGAAATGCACGCCACCGCGCAAGTCCAGACCCAGGTACATCGGCAGCGCATGCAGGCTCTGCATCCACTTCGGCGTGTCGGACAGCAGGTTCAGCGCGACCAGATATTGTGGATCGGCGGTGTCGGCGTTCAGGCTTTTCTCCAGCACCGACTTGGCGCGAAACTGGGTATCGGGATCGGTGAAGCGCGCACGCACCGAGGCGTGCGCGCTGTCGTAGGCGACACCGGTGGTCTGCACCTGCGCCTGCTTGAGCGCGCGCTCCACCTTGCCGACCAGCTCGGCGCCCACGCGCACGCTGGTCTTGCCGCTGCTGATCTGCAGCGCCGGCGACTGGCCGAAATAATTGGGCGCGGTGTAGAGCGCGCCCAACAACACCGTGATCACAATCACGATGTACTTCCACAACGGGTAACGATTCATCTTAATCACTTTTTAAGAATGGACCGCCCTAAGCTGTGGCTGCTTGCACCTATTGCAAGCCCAACAATTAATTATTTCTCGTGTCCTCCGGCTGGCTGTATTTGCGGAACTGCTCGCGCATGTGGCGCAGCTTGGCGGCCAGGTTGGCGTCCTGCATCGCGTACAGGTCCAGCCGCGCGGCATAGTCGGGCGTCATCATCCAGCCGAAGGTTTCGGCCTTGTCCTCCTCCTGGCCGTAGCTGGAATACAGGCTGACCACGCCGGGCCTGGCGTGGCCGACATCCTGCAGGTTCTTGCCGTAGAAGGTGGCGCCGCCCTTGCCGTACGTGAGACCGGCCGGATTCAGCGCCAGCCAGGCGGGATCGGCATGGTAGTAGTCGTTGTGCTCGCGGTAGTCGATGAAGTGGTAGAACTCGTGATGCACGCGCATCTCCATGCCGGCCGGGCACAGCTTGGCGCTGTTGTCGGCATAGGCCACGCTGTCGACCTCGGCCATCGGCATCGCCAGCCGGCGCTGGCCGCCCACCGCCAGCTCCTTGACCAGCACGATATTGTGCAGGCGGACGTTGGCAAAGAACGATGCCGGATAGCGCTCCAGCCCCGGCAGCACCACGCTCAGCAAGCGTTGCAGGCGCTGGCGGTCCGGCTCGCTGTCGGTGAAGGCTTCGGCGCTGGCGCCTTCGCTGTTCAGTTCCCACTGCGTGTTCAGGTTCAGCGCGGCCAGGCGGCGCGTGGCGGCCTCGCGCAGCTGCGCCAGCGTGGCGTCGGCCGGCGCCACGCCCGGATATTGCAGATCCCAATGGCATTCGACCCGCAAGGCGTCGTTGTTGTGATCGATGGGCGCGAGGGTGTTGCAGGCGGACAGCAGCAGCGCACTCAGCGCGATAAGGATTCGGTGACAGGACATGACGAGACTCTTGAGACGGCGCCGGCACAGGGCCGGCGCCTGGGTTGATTACTTGAACTTGTAGTTGGCGGTCAGCTGCACGTAGCGGCCCAGCTGGCTATGGTAGGAAGTGCCGTAGCCTTGCAGATAAGGGATCTGGCTGGCGTCCATCGGCGCTTCCTTGTTGGCCAGGTTCTGCACCGACAGCGACAGCTCCAGGTTGCGGAAGCCCTTGTAGCTGACGTAGGCGCTGGCCGTCAGCCACGAGTGGACGTCGCAATACTGCGGCGTGGCCGCCTCGAACGAGCAGACCGCGTCCGGCGAACTCTTGAGCAAATAGCCGCCCACGTAGTTCCAGTTGATGCTGGCGTCCCATGGGCCGCGGTCCCAGGCCACGCCGGCGCGGCCGCGGTTCTTCGGCAGGCCGTAGTAGCCGACGTAGTCCACCGGATCGTTGCCGGGCACGTCGGTGCTCTTGTAGCTGTTCATGCGGTTGTAGCTGGCGCTCAGCGAGAAGCGGCCCCAGTCGCCCACGCTGAAGCTGCCGCGCGCATCGACGTCGACGCCGCGCGTCTGGGTGGACGACAGGTTTGCCGTGATCAGGCTCAGGTGATCGAGCTTGCCGCTGACCGGGTTGCGCACGATGCGGTCGCCATACTGCGCCTCATGCTCCAGCAGGTAGGTGGAGCTGATGGTGGACAGCTCGTCGCGGCGCTTGATGTTGTACGCATCCACCGACAGCGACCAGCCCGGCACCGGCTCGGCCACGAAGCCGATCGTCACGCTCTTGGATTTTTCCGCCTGGATGTCGGGATTGGCGCCGGTGGTATAGGCCACGTAGCGTTCGCAATCGTCGTTGGTGGTGCTGAACACCGGGCAGCGCTTGGGATCGAGCACCTTGGTGTAGCCGTTGGAGTTCCCGGCGTGCAGCTCCGGCAGCGACGGCGCGCGGAAGCCCTCGGCATAGGTGGAGCGCAAGGCCAGCTGCGGCAGCGCGCTCCATTTGGCGCCGACCTTGGGCGTGAAGGCCGAGCCGAAATCGCTGTAGCGGTCCGTGCGCGCGGCCAGGCTCAGCTCCACCGTCTTGAGCACCGGCGCCGACAGCTCGCCATACGCGGCGGCCACGCTGCGCGAGCCGCTGGAGCCGGTCATGCCGATCAGCTGGATGGAGCCGTCGGTGAACAGCGGATCCGGCGTGGCGTTGAATTGCTCGTGGCGGTACTCGGCGCCGATGGCGATCGACAGCGGGCCGCCCGGCAGCGCGAACAGTTCGCGGTTGCCGTGCACGTCGACGCTGCTGGTGCTGGTGTCGGCGTGGTTGTCCAGTTGCGGATACAGGCGCGCCATCAGCGCCGGATCGTTGCCGCCCGGGTTGTGCAGCAGGAAGCTGTTGCGCACCAGGCCGTCCGCGTCGAGCACCTCGTTGATCAGCACCTTGTCCTGGATGTAGCCGTGGTAGCGGGTGTCGGTCAGCGAGCGCGAGAACATCGCCGCGCCTTCCAGGTCCCACTTGCCCAGCGTGCCGCGCGCGCCCAGCGTGGCGCGCATGTTGCGGCTCTCGCTGCTGATGGTGGTCGGCACGTCGTTGAACACATAGCGCACGCCCACCGTCTTGCCCCATTTGTTCTGCGGATGGCCGGCTGGCAGCAGCAGGTAGCTGATGGTGGTGCCCGGCGCGTTGCCGTACAGGCCGTATTTGTCGAGCAGGTCGTTGGTGTAGGCGCCGTAGGAATTGGTGGCGTAGCTGTACATGCTGGAGGCTTGGCGGCTGCGGCTGAGCGCGGCGTCGCCGAACAGTTCCCAGCCCTGCCCCAGGTCGTAGGTCAAGGCGCTGTAGACGTTGTCGCGCTGGCTCTTCGATTGCAGCGTGACGGCGGCGGTGTTGTCGTTGATGCAGCGGCCGTTGAGCGGCGAGCTGGCGTCCACCAGCGGCGGGCAGTCGCCGATGATGCCGAGGAAGCTGCCGCCGGTGGTGCCGGACGCGGTGTAGACGTTGCTGGAGAACGAGGAGCGGCGGTCGGCCAGGCCGAGGCGGCGGAAGTCGGCGTCCTGGGTGCGCGGGCGGGCGTTGACCAGCACCGGGCTGGTGTCGCGGTGCGACAGGCTCAGCAGCCAGTTGTAGCCGTCCTGCGCCAGGTTGCCCTTGCCGTAGGTCAGGCCGATGTCGCCGGTGTTGCCGTCGTGGTAGGCCGAGGTGCCGCCGGAGACCTGGAGCGCCAGTCCCTCGTAGTTCTTGCGCAGGATGATGTTGATGACGCCGCCGATGGCGTCGGCGCCGTAGATCGCCGAGGCGCCGTCCAGCAGCACCTCGACACGCTCGACGGCGTCCACCGGGATCGAATTGGTGTCGACAAACGAGGCCGAGCCGAAGCCGAACGGCGCCACGCGGCGGCCGTTGATCAAGGTCAGCGTGGCGCCCGCGCCCAGGCCGCGCAACGAGATGCCGGCCGAGCCGAAGGCCTGGCCGGGCGTGCCCTCGGTGGTGTAGCCGCCGGTGTTACCGGCCGGCAGATCGCGCAACACGTCGGTGATGGTGGTGGCGCCCGAACGGGCGATCTGCTCGGCGGTGATAACCTGCACGGCCGACGCGGTTTCGGCGTCGACGCGCTTGATGCGCGAACCGGTCACTTCCACGCGCGGCGGCGCGCCGCTGCTGCTTTCAGCGCTGGCCTGGGCGGCGGCGGTCAGGGGAACCGCGCCGGCGCACAACAGCGCGACGGCACGAACGATAGGGCGAATAGGCGACATGAGATACTCCGTGGTATGACAGTTTGATGAAATACTGCAACTGTCACGGAGTGTGTTTTGTCGCCGCGCTCAGGTCACGGACAGGACTGCTGTTTTGGTACTATCCTGCTGGCATTCCCATGCCGCAGTGCAAACTGTGGGGCGCTGACCACGGCGCTAGCGCGCCGCGCTGCTCAGCGCCGGCCACTTTGCCGCGCGCGCTGAGCGCCCCGGCGCCACCGGGCCGCCGCGTGCGCCATCCTTGAGCCGGAACACGCTCACCAGCTGCGACAGCGTGGCGGCCTGGTCCTGCAGGCCCTGCGAGGCCGACGCCGCCTGCTGCACCAGTTCGGCATTCTGCTGGGTCACCGTGTCCATCTGCGAAATGGCCTGGTTCACCTGCTCGATGCCGACGCTCTGCTCGCGGCTGGCGTGGGTGATCTCCGCCATCACGCCGGCCATGCTCTGCACGCTTTCCAGCACCTCGTTCATGGTCGCGCCGGCCTGGGCCACCAGCTTGCTGCCGATGTCCACCTGGCCCACCGATTCGCTGATCAGGTCCTTGATTTCCTTGGCCGACGCTGCCGAGCGCTGGGCCAGGTTGCGCACCTCGGTCGCCACCACCGCGAAACCGCGGCCCTGCTCGCCGGCGCGGGCCGCCTCCACCGCCGCGTTCAAGGCCAGGATATTGGTCTGGAAGGCGATGCCGTCGATGACGGCGATGATGTCGGCGATCTTGCGCGACGAGGTGTTGATCGCGCCCATCGTGTCGACCACCTGCGCCACCACCGCGCTGCCCTTCTGCGCCACGCTGGCGGCCACGGTGGCCAGCTGGTTGGCCTGGGCCGAGTTGTCGGCGTTGTGGCGCACGGTCGAGGTCAGCTCCTCCATCGAGGCGGCGGTCTCCTCCAGCGAGCTGGCCTGCTGCTCGGTGCGCGAGGACAGGTCCAGGTTGCCGGCGGCGATCTGGCCGGAGGCGCTGGCGATCACGCCGGTGGCGCCGCGCACCTCGCCGACGATCTTCTCCAGGTTGTCGCGCATGGTGCGCATGCCGAACAGCAGGCTGGTGGTGTCGCCGGCGCGGGTCTCGACCGTCACGCCGAGGTCGCCTGCGGCGATCTGGCTGACGATGTCGGTCGCATAATCGGGCTCGCCGCCCAGGCTGCGCGTCAGCCAGCGCGTGATCAGCAGCGCGCCGGCGGCGCCGAACGCCACGCTGCCGGCCACCAGCGCCAGGATCCACAGCCGCGAGGACGCGTAGCGGCGGTCGCCGTCGACCGCCTCCTGCTTGCCGCCGTCGGTGTAGAACTCGACCAGCTGGTCGACCTGGGCGCGCAGGGCCACGATCAGCTTGTTCGATTCGCCGCGGATCAGCGCCTTGGCCTGCTCGTCGTTGTTGGCGCGGGCGGCGGTGCGGATCTTGGCGTCCTCCGCCATGTAGCGCGCCCACATGTCGACAAACTTGCCGTACATGGCTTGTTCCTCGGGGGTGCTGGCCAACACCACATAGTCGTCCTGCATTTTCTTCAGGTCGACCAGGTCCTTGGCGATCACCTGGTCGTACTTGTCCATGTCCGTCTGGCTGTTCGAAATGATGTATTGCAGCTCACGGGTGCGGATGCGCGCGATCTGCGACTTGATGTCTTCGATGACCCGGATGCTGGGCATCCAGCGCGCCGAAAAACGCTTGGCCGTATTATTAACCTGGGATATCTCCCAGACAGAAAATACCCCCACCAGCACCGTCAACGCCAATACCGTGGAGAATGCGGCACCCAGTTTTTGTCCAAGACGAAGCGTATCAAACCATTTCATAATGCTAGTCCTTCAACGTTTAATTTGCTAGTAACTGGGAACGGCGTGCCAGTGGTCAGCGTTAATCATAACGCATGTTACATCCAGCAAATGCGCGGCCTTTTCGTCTTGTAGACTATCCGCAACACATTGTTTCCAAAGCATTTATCAATATCAACGTCGCTAATTTTAGTTTCCACTCCGCATCAAATACAACAGTTCCATTTCTAATGCGGATTTAAAATATCCGCACCACTTCGGCGCGACAACTGTTTTAATTAAAAGGAATGATTATGTCCAAAGTAATGGAAAAAAGTGAGAATGTCACAATAGCGCCAGCTAATATATCCTGGGGAAATGATTTAAATATCATTTATGAGATTTTAAGTTGCCGATTTGATGATTTTAATCAAAATGGATTTTACGCCCATCCCGAAGAAGTGGCCCTGCGCGCCGAACTGGGCGAGATAAGCTCGCTGCGCCAGCTGACGCGCCAGGTGCGCGGCCTGGGCAGCAACGGCGCGGCGATCACCGGTCTCGGCCTGCACGGCCTGAGCGAAGACCGCCGCAACGCCGCCCTGTATGCGATCACGCTGATGCTGGGCTACCCCACCTCCACCGACCAGTGCACCGGCCGCGTGGCCTGGGACGTCAAGTCGCGGCCGGCCGCGCACAGCGACACCCGCTTCACCACGTTTTCCGAGCGCGTCGGCAGCGCCGACATGCACACCGACTCCTCGTTCTACCCGATGCCGGAAGAGCAGTTCATCCTGTACGTGGTGCAGGCGGCCAATTGCGAAGGCGGCCATTCGCTGCTGATCGACAGCGAGGACATCTACCAGACCCTGCAGCAAACGGCGGCCGGCCGCGCGGCCTACGAACTGCTGCGCAGCGCGCCGGTGCCATTCCGCGTGCCGGCCGTGTACGCCGCCGGCGAGACCGCCATCGAGCACCACGTGGCGCCGGTGTTCGGCCCGCCGCGCCGCGACGGCGACCGCTTCACGCTGCGCTGGCGCTACGACGCGATCCAGAAAGGCCTGGCCGTGCGGCCCGACCTGAGCACGCCGGCGCTGGTGGCGGCGCTGGCCCTGATGAACGAGGTGGCCGAGCGCAGCGCGCCGCGCTTCAAGCAGCAGCTGGCCACCGACACCCTGCTGTGGGCCGACAACCACCGCATGCTGCACGGCCGCACCACCTATGTGGACGAGCGCCGCCACCTGATCCGCATCCGCATGTCCGACGTGCCCAACGCCGAGCGCATCGGCCCATCCGGCGTGGTGCGGGATTGAGCGCGGTGGGCGGCTACGCCGCGGCCGAGGCCGGCCTGCCGCCGGCCGAGCGCCTGTGGGCCATGCTGTCGCTGATGACCGGCGTGGCGCTGGCCTCGCTGGACACGGCGATCGCCAACACCGCGCTGCCGGCCATGGCGCAGCAGCTGCACGCGACGCCGGCGGCGTCGGTGTGGATCGTCAACGCCTACCAGCTGGCGATGGTGGCGACGCTGCTGCCGTTTGCCGCGCTGGGCGAGATCGCCGGCTACCGCCGCGTCGCCCTCGGCGGGCTGGTGGTATTCACCACCGCCTCGCTGGGCTGCGCGCTGGCGTGGTCGCTGCCGTCGCTGGTGGCGGCGCGGCTGCTGCAGGGCCTGGGCGCCAGCGCCATGATGGCGGTCAGCACCGCGCTGATACGCGCCATCTACCCGCCCGACCGCCAGGGCCGGGGCTTCGGCACCAACGCGCTGGTGGTGGCGGTGGCGTTCGCCGTGGGGCCGACGGCGGCCTCGCTGATCCTGTCGCTGTCGTCATGGCCGTGGCTGTTCGCCATCAACGTGCCGCTGGGCCTGCTGGCGCTGAGCGCCGCCTGGCAGGCGCTGCCGCACACGCCGCGCGCCACGCACCAGATCGACCTGCCGGCGGCGCTGTACAACGTCGGCGCCTTCGGCCTGCTGGTCCTGGCGCTGGGCGACGCCGCACACGGCAACGCGCCGCAGCGGCTGCCGGCCGAGGTCGCCGGCGCGGCGCTGTGCTGGGTACTGCTGCTGCGCCGCCAGCGCGGCCATGCGGCGCCGCTGCTGCCAGTGGACCTGTTCCGCAATCCGATGTTCGCGCTGTCCGCGCTGACGGCGTTCTGTACCTTCGCGGTGCAGGGGCTGGCCTTCGTGTCGCTGCCGTTTTTCTTCGAGCGCACGCTGGGCCGCTCGCCGATCGACACCGGCTTCCTGATGACGCCGTGGCCGGCGCTGGTCGCCGTGATGGGGCCGGTGGCCGGCAGGCTGAGCGACCGCTACAACGCCGGCACGCTGGGCGGCATCGGCCTGGCGCTGCTGTGTGCCGGCGCGCTGCTGCTAAGCGGGCTGGCGGCCGGCGCCCCGGTGCTCGACATCGGCTGGCGCATGGCCTTGTGCGGGGTCGGCTTCGGCTTCTTCCAGGCGCCGAACATGAAGGCCATCATGGGCAGCGCGCCGCGTGCGCGTTCCGGCAGCGCCAGCGGCATCGTCGCCACCGCCCGCCTGAGCGGCCAGGCCACGGGCGCGGCGCTGGTGGCGTATTGCTTCACGCTGTCCGACGCGCGCGGCACCGTGTACGCGCTGTGGGTGGCGGCCGGCTTCGCCGCGCTGGGGGCGGCGGTGAGTTTTTCGCGCCGGCTGCTGAAGGATTAATTGCCGCGCTGCTGGCGAAACTTGGCGGGCGGCGTGCCGAAATGGCGGCTGAAGGTGCGCGACAGATGGCTGGCGTCGTGGAAGCCGCAGGCCTCGGCGATGTCGGCCATCGCCCGGCCGCCGGCCAGCAGCATGGTGCGGGCCTGCTCCAGCCGCATCTTCATCAGGTAGCGGTGCGGCGGCAGGCCCAGCGCCAGGTGGAACTCGCGCGAGAAATGCGCCTCGCTCATGCCGCACAGCGCCGCCAGGTCGCGGTTGCTGACGCCGGTGGCCAGGTTGGCGCCCATGTGGGTCAGCACGCGCCGCAGGCGGCCGCCGCCCAGGGTGCTCGATTGCGGCGCCGTGGCCGGCCGGCTGTAGTGCTCCAGCAGATAGCTCAGCAGCGCCACCATCAGGCCGTCGCAGTACTGCGATTGCAGCGGCCCGGCCATGGCCTCGCCGTTGAGCATGCGGCGCACCAGTTCCATCACATGGCGGTCCGAGGTGAATTGCTGGGCGCCCAGGCTCAGCGGGGTTTCGCGCTGCGCGTTCAGGTTGTCGACCAGCGCGGCCGGAACGAACAGGTTGACGATGTCGCAGCTGCTCAGGCGGCTCCACTGGCTGGAGCCGCTGGGCGGACAGATGCGGAAGCGCTCGGCCGCGATCACCCCGCCCCACACCGGCTGGCCGTGCAGCCAGATGCGGGCGTCGACCGGCTCCAGCATGATGGCGATGCGGTAATCGTTGGGGTGCGAGCTGATGGTCTGGATCATCGCGTCCGGCTGGTTGCTGGTCCAGCGCACGATCGAGGCTTTGGAGCTGGGCAAGGGACCGATGCAGGTGTGCAGCGGCGTGTGCACGCCGCTGCGCAGGAACCAGTCTTTCAGCACTTCGGTATTGTCTATCGCGGTACCCATGGGCTCGTCTCGGCATATGGCGGAGCGTCGATTATCGGGCGCGCCAGTGTTGATGTCAAATCATCAATTGGCAGGATGGTGCATCCAGGACGCCATCTGGTCGACCACTTCCTTCTCCTGGCCGACGTAGCCGTGGTAGTGGTAGCTCTCGCACGGGTCGCCGGTCGGGTTGGCGCCGCCGGTGATCATCAGTTGTTTTTTGAGCGGCGCGTTTTTCAGGCCCTTCATGATCAGGTCCACCTCGTAGGGGCGGCAGACCGGGCAGGCATCGCTGGCGTGGTGCACCACCAGCACCGGCAGTTTCAGCGCGGCCAGGTTTTGCGACGGCACCGCGCCCTGCTTCTTGAAGGCGGTCACGCTGGAGGTCAGCACCAGGCCGGCGATGCCGGGATCGTCCACGCTGTTGATGGCGACGTAGGTGGCCGACACCGTGCCGCGGCTGGTGCCGACCAGCCACACCGGCGCCGGGCTCTTGCTACGCACGAAGTCCAGCGCGGCGCGCACGTCGGCCAGGTGCTTGGGGTTGACGCGGTCGCTGTAGTCGAGCGCGGGGGTGTCGCTGGGCAGGCCGAAGATGGCGACGTTGAAACCGTCGGCCAGGAACAGCGCCACGCTGCGGGCAAGGAAGTTATGGCTGGTCGGCTTGCCGTCGACCACGGAGCCGTAGCCGCCGTTGCCGCCGGTGAGCAGGAACACCGTGGCCTGGGCGCCCTCCTGCGCTTCCCAGTAGACGCTGGCCTCGACGCCGGGACGGGTGGGTATGCGGAAGGTCTGGCCCTCGGCCCAGGCGCCACCGCAGACCGCGAGCAACAACGTTATCCACCAACGACACCTGTGCATAGCCCCTCCCGGAATAAAGTAATGAAAGTACCACAACTCACGCGCGCTCATCACGCAAAGCGCTCCACCACGAAATCGACGAAGCTGCGCAGCTTGAGCGACATGCGGCGATCGCGCAAATAGACCAGGTTCAGCGGGCGCACCGGCGCCGCGTACGCCGGCAGCACGCGGACCAGCTGGCCGCCCGCCATCGCTGCCGACACCATGATTTCGGGCAGCATGACGATGCCCATGCCGGCCAGCGCCGCCTGCCGCAAGGCTTGCGCGCTGTCGATCCGCACCCGGCCCGCGACCGGCACGCTGACCTCCCCTTCGGGTCCGTTCATGCGCCAGGCCGCCTGCGCCGAGCGCCACTCGGAGCGCGCCGGATAACTGTAGGCCAGGCAGTCGTGTGCGGCCAGATCCTGCGGCCGCCGCGGCGCGCCACGCGCCGCCAGATAGGCCGGCGACGCGCACATCATCAACCGGTACGGCGCCAGCGGACGGGCGACCAGGTCGGGGCCGTGCGGCGTCCCCAGGCGGACGGCCGCCTCGAAACCATCCTCCGCCAGATCGACCACGGCGTCGGTGATGACCAGGTCGAGATTCACTTGCGGATAACGCGCCGTATAGTCGGCCAGCGCCGGCACCAGGCATTCGGTGCCGAACGTCGCCGCAGCGGTGATGCGCAGCCGCCCGCGCGGACTGGTCTGGGTATCGAGGGCCAGCGCGTCGGCATCCTCGACCAGGCCCAGGATCTCCATGCACCGGTCGTAATAAGCCTTGCCGAACTCGGTCAGATTTTGCCGCCGCGTGGTGCGGTTGATGAGGCGCGTGCCGAGCCGGTCTTCCAGCGCCTGCAAATGGTTGCCCACCATCGTGGGCGACAGCCCGCATTCGGCCGCCGCCGCCGTGAGACTACCCGTATCGACCACACGGACAAAGATGCTCATTGCCTTGACGATATCCATTACCAATATTTCCCAGGTAGTCAACAAACAAAATGGCAGTTTATATAATTTTTATAGCCAATACAATGAGATGACCGTAACCCATCTCATGGACCCGTGCCGATGCCCTCCTCTTTACAGCCGCCCAGCGCCGTCTCGGCCAACCTGACCCTGCTTGCCGCCAGCCTGGGCTTCGCCCTCGTCATCCTCGATGTCACCGTGGTCAACGTCGCACTGGAAAGTATCCAGGCGGTGCTCGGCACCAGCGTCACCGGTTTGCAATGGATCGTCAATGCCTACACCCTGGTGTTCGCCAGCCTGCTGCTGACGGCCGGCGCGCTGGGCGACCGATACGGCGCCAAAGCCATCTTCGTCACGGGCTGCGCGCTGTTCACGGCGGCGTCGCTGGCCTGCGGCATGGCGGGCGGCCTGGGCACGCTGATCGCCGGCCGCGTGGCGCAGGGGCTGGGCGCCGCGCTGTGCGTGCCGACCTCGCTGGCGCTGCTCACCGCCAGCTTCCCGGATGCCGGCGCCCGCGCGCGCGCCGTCAGCATCTGGGCCGGCGTGGGCGGCCTGGCGCTGGCCGCCGGGCCGGTAGTGGGCGGCGTCATGGTGGACCGCTTCGGCTGGCCCGGCATCTTCCTGCTCAACCTGCCGCTGGGGCTGGCGGCTATCTGGCTGATCCTGGCCCACGCGCCCGCAGGCACGCAAACGCCGGAGCGGGGGCTGGATCTCGCCGGGCAAGCGCTGGCGGTGCTGGCGCTGGGCGGCCTGACCCTCGGTTTCGTCGAGAGCGGCGCGCTGGGCTGGACGCATCCGCTGGTGCTGTCGGGATTTGCCTGCATGCTGGCGGCCGGGACGCTGTTCCTGCTGGTCGAGGCCAGGGGCGCCGATCCCATGCTGCCGCTTTCCTTGTTCCGTTCGCCGGCGGTGAGCGCCGCCTGCCTGGTCGGACTGCTGACCAACTTCGCCTACTACGGACTGATGTTCGTGCTGAGCTTGTTCTTCCAGTCGGCCAAGGGCTACTCGCCGTTGCAGACCGGATTGGCCTTCCTGCCAATGACGGCGCTGGTCACCGTCGCCAATTTGATTTCCGGCCGGCTGGCGGCGCGCCACGGGCCGCGGCTGCCGATGGTGACGGGGCAAGCGCTGGCCGCCTGCGGCTATCTGGCGCTGAGCGGCATCGACAGCGGTACGGCTTACGGCCTGATCATCGGTCCGCTGCTGACGGCAGGCGTCGGCGTGGCGTTGACGGTGCCGGCCATGACGTCGGCCGTGCTCGCGAGCGCGCAGCAGCAGCGTGCCGGCATCACATCCGGCGTGCTGAACGCGGCGCGCCAGACAGGCGGCGTGATCGGTGTTGGCGTATTCGGATCGCTGGTCGCGGGCGGCGCGGCACGGCTGCCGGCGGGCATGCATGTGGCGCTGCTGCTGGCGGGCATGGCGCTCGCGCTGGGCGCCGCCATCAGTTTTCTCGGCGTCCGGCGCTCAAATGAAAACACCCTGTAAGCCGGGCGGCTTACAGGGTGCGATGCGATCATCTCGCAGCGGCGAACTTAGAAGGCGTAGGTGGCGCTCACGTAAGCGGTCGCACCGTGCGGATCGTAGTAGGTCGGATCGTAACCAGCCTGGAAGTAGTTACCCAGGGTGATCGCCTCAGGCGGCTTGCGGTTGAACAGGTTCTTCACGCCGGCGCGCAGGTTCAGGCCCTTGACCAGACCGGCATAGGACACTTGCGCATCCCAGGTCGAGAAGGCGCCGATATGCACGGCCGGCACTGCCCCGGTGACTGCGTCGGGAACCGCGTCGGCGCGCGCCGCATCGTAGTAGCCGGACTGGAAGTTCTGGGTCAGGTCGGCGCCCCAGTTTTTATATTTCCAGTCCAGGGTCAGCTGGTGCTTCCAGCGGAAGATGATGCCGCCGGCGCTGACCGCGTTCAACGGATTACCCTGGGCGTCGATGGTGTGCGCCACGCTAGGCTGGACTGTACCGTCCGGCAAGGTCTGGTCGAACTTGCTGGTGTAGCTGCCGTTCAGGTGCGCGTTGAAGGTGCCGTAGTTGTCGGTCTTGGCGATGCGCCAGCGCGCGTCCAGGTCGACGCCTTCGGTTTTCATGCCGCCGGCGTTCAGGTTGGTCGCCGTGATCTGCGAAATGGCGCCCGAGCCGTCACGCTGCACCAGGCCGGTGTACTGCGGATTGCCGGCAAACGCCTGGCGCACGATCAGTTGCGGGTCCAGCGTGGTGACCAGGTTGCTGACGTTGATCTTCCAGTAGTCCACCGCGAACGACAGGCCCGGTACCGGATCGATGACCAGGCCGATCGACGATTGCTCGGACTTCTCCGGCTTCAGTTGCGTGTTACCGCCCGTCACCTGGGTGTACTGGCCGGAGGTCTTCGTGGCCGGATCGGTGAAGGTCGCGCTGGTGGCGAAGGTCTGCGGATTGAACAGCTCAGGCAAGGCCGCCTCGCGGAAGCCGCGGCCATACGACGCGCGCACCAGCAGCTGCGACAGCGGCTGATAGCGGAAGCTGATCTTCGGATTGGTCGAGGTCGCGGTCGGGAATTTGTCGGTGCGCACCGCCAGATCGCCTTCCAGCTCCTTCAGGATCGGCACGTTCAATTCGCCAAACAGCGCCGACGAGTGGCGCGATGCCGACAACGGCAAGACTTGGGCGCCGTAGCCGGCGATGTCGCCCGACTGGTACGCCGCGCTCGGATTGAGGTTCAGGTTCTCGTTGCTGATCGAACCACCCACCGCGAACTTGGCCATGCCGGCCGGCAGCTGGTACAGGTCGCCGGAGATGCGGCCCTGCAGCGCGTCATTGCTCAGCTGCGAGTTGATCATCGGACCGTTGTAGTTGGTCGCGCGGATTTGCGCGGCCAGCGCCGGGGTCTGGGTCGCCGCGTACGGATTGAACGCGTTGTTGTTGCTCAGCAGCTTGGCGACCGCCAGTTGCGACTGGTAGCCGTCCTGGGTGCTCTCGCTGACGTCGCTGACATTGTGGACGTAGGCCACATCGTAGTCGTAGCCCTTGATGGTGCCGCGCATGCCGATCACCAGGTGCGACAGCTTGGCCAGATCCTCGTGCAGGCGATTGCCGCCGTCGAAGGCGCGATAGCTGACGGTGACCGGCTTGCCTTCCGCGTCGGTGCCGGCCAGGAAGCTGGTCGGGTAGTACGGGCTGCTCGGCTGCATGATGATGGCCGGATAGACGTCGGCCTTCTGGAACGCCAGGTCATCCTTCAGGAAGTTGGTGTTGTACGGCGACGGCTGGGCCAGGGTGATGGTCTTCTGCTGCGAGTGGAAGCCTTCGACGAACGCCTCATTGTTCTCGTTGAGCTTGAAGCGCAGGCTGGCCGCGACGTTGACGCGCTTGACCTCGGGCATCAGCGCGACCAGCGGCGCCGGATTGTAGCGGCAGCTGCCGGTGTTGGCGTCGAAGGTGCTGCCGTTCTGGGCGCAATTGGCGCCGTTGTTGTCGCTCAGCGGATTGCCCAGCGGGTCGCCGATCGATTTCAGGCGGTGCGGAATCACGCCGCCCGCGTTCGGGTCGGTGTAGGGATCGAAGGTGTTGATGTTGCCGCTGTTGGTGGCGCTGGCTTCACGCAGGCCGTTGTCGTTCCACGCCTTGTTGGCATAGCCGCGCTGGCTGCCGAGGATCTGCTTGTCCTTGCCGACGTCGGCCGACACGGTGATGTTGTAGCGGTCCGAATCGAAGTCACCCCAGCCGGCGATGATCGAGGCCTTGGTGTTGCCGCCGCCGCCGTCCTTGGTGCCGCTGCCGTAGCCGCTCACTTCGACGCCGTTGAAGTTGTTGCGCAGGATGAAGTTGATCACGCCGCCGATCGCGTCGGAGCCGTACACGCCGGAGGCGCCGTCCTTCAGCACTTCGACGTGGTCGACCGAGGCCAGCGGAATGGCGTTGATGTCGACCGTGGTGCCGTCGGTGGCGTAGTTGGCCAGGCGGCGGCCGTTGACCAGGACCAGGGTCTTGCTGGCGCCAATGCCGCGCAGACTGGCCGAGGACAGGCCGTAGGTGGAGGTGCCCACGCCCTGGGCCGCGTTGACCGCGCCTACCTGGGTGTTCGAGCTGATCGAGGCGAGCAGCTGTTCGGTCGAGGTGACACCCATTTTCTGGATATCTTCACGGGTCACGGTTTGCACCGGCAACGCGCCTTCGGCCTGGGCGCGCTTGATCGACGAGCCGGTGATTTCAACACGCTGCATCGACGGCGCGTCGGCGGCGGTCTGTGCCTGGGCTACGGCGGCGGTGCCCAGTCCCAGCATCACCGTGCCGGAGAACATCAGGCGCAGCGAGCGCGAGAGAATTTTTTCTGTTGTCATGTTTGATCCCAATTTTAAAAATAGAACGCTTCACGCCCTGTGACGGCGGCGTTTGAAATGGCTGGCCTGACGCCAATCTCGTTTCTCGCCCAGCGGCGAACTCGGTGTCGACTCTGCAATGTATAGACAGGCAGGATCGGCCCACATAAAAACATAGGGGAAAAGGGGGTGTCAACGATCAAAGCGCTTTTTGCATTAAAAGCAACAAATGCAAACTTTGATGTAAAAAAACTGAAAACTTAATTGTTTCTTAAGCATTGCAAAAATATATGATTACTTCGGGAAGTGACAGAATTTTTGCGATGAATATGGAAAATTTCACATACTAAATATGTAATTATTTTGCCGTGGGGCTTGAGCAGGCAGAAGCTGCCCGGCGAACGTAAAAAGGGATTACAGATTGTTACAACCCGGCGCTAAATTGTCTGGCGCTGCGCGCGACGCCTGCAAAGACCGGCTCGGCGACCCGCGCCGGGAACCCCGACGGCAGCCGCGCAGCGACCGCCTCAAGCGCGGCACCGGTGCGCGCCAGCACGCGCTCGACAAGCTGTTCCGCATCGGCCCGAGGAAAACCCGGGGCGGCAGTACTGATGAAGTGTCGCGGCCACGGGTCCGGGAAGCGATGGTGCCGGCTCCTGGCGGGCCAGGTCGACCTGACGCCGTAAAGCGGCGCCAGCGCGTAGCGCCCTCCCGGCAACAGGCGGATGCTGAAGCGCTTGGCGTGGCCGTCCGGCGCGGCCAGCAGCCGGAACAGCACCTGGCTGGTCAGCAGCGTCGTCAGGTCTTCCTCCGCGCGCTCGGAGCCGCGCAGCACCGCGGCGAGGTCCGGCAGGCCCGGACCGCCATCGCGTTCATACTTCAAGTGCGCAGGCACGCCCAGCGCCTGGCCGAGGTCTTCCTGCGGCAAGCGCATGATCCATTTTCCGGACGGGTGCATTTTGCGGTCGAAGCGCTCGACGCCGAGCACCTTCTGGCTGCCGAAATTCAGGATGGCGGTCCGCGCGACCGGCAGGCCGAATTCCGCCAACAGGTTCATGCACAGCCATTCGTTCTCGACCGATGCCGTCAGGTCCGTTTGGGGGCGGCCGCCCTGCCCCAACGGCAACTTCAGCAGGTGGGTGGTGGGCGTCGAGCCGTGCGGCCGGAGCCAGCCGCCGTCATGCCACAGCAGCGCGGTTTTTTCCTGCGCGCCGGCAAGCGCGATGCGCAGATCGTCCCGGCCGCCGCGCTCCGTCAACCCGATGAGATGCCGCTCGACATCGTGCTCCGACATCGGACTGCCGTCGATGCGCTTGACGCCGGTGGGCGCCTCGTCCTCCCCCAGCAACTGCACGGCGCCGGCACAGTCCCGGCCGATCTGCCGCAATAAATCGAAGGCGTCAACGGACGGCAGCTGGTAGCGCGACGCCAGCCGTTTGCGGATGGACGCGCTATCGGGAAGGAGATGGTCGAAGAAGTTGCGGACGGCGTCGCCACGCAAAGGCTGGTCGCCGGTGTAGGGCAGCGACAGCGACAACGGCCGTCCAAGCGCCGACGCCATCCAGGCCCGATCGTAAAGAAATTGCGTCGCGCCGCGCGTCGGCATGGTCCAGGTGCCGACCCGCTCGCCGTTGCTCCACACCGACAAGGACCGCGTATGAGATGTGCGCCCCACGGCTTACCAGTCCGGCGAGGCTGGGGCAGCCTCCGCGACCATGGCCTGCTTCGGCTGCACGATCACCTCGTGCCCCAGCGCCGCGAGCAGCATCAGCAGCTGCTCGACCTGGATGGAGCCCGGATCCAGTTCCATCGCCGAGACGCGGCTCTGGCTCATGCCGATGCGTTGCGCAAGTTCCGTCTGCGACAGGCCGGCGGCCTTGCGGGCCGATTGCAGCACGGGTCCCAGTTGCCTGGCGAGCGATAGGATTTGTTTCATGATCAAAAGACTACCCGTGTGGCAAGTATCTGTCAAATACCCTTTATACAGGTTAATTGCTTTTTGCATGCCGCGTCAACATCCGACCACTGATACGCCACAAATCATCCAGTGAATATTGGAGAGAATATTGGCTGAGATAGCAGCTAATATGTCCGCAGTGCCTACCCATCCAAAGGAGAGTGCGCGATGAATTTCCGTATATCTACAATGGTTGCGTGGGGACCAGCAAGGTGATGCGCGATGGAGTCCCAGGACGCACAAAAGCCTTCCGCGGATCGCACTCCGGCGATCCAGTTGCCCAAGGGCGGCGGCGCCATTCATGGCATCGGCGAGAAGTTCGGCACCAACCCGGTCTCCGGCACCGGTTCGATGACGGTGCCCATCGCCACCAGTCCGGGCCGGTCGGGGTTCGGGCCGCAGCTGGCGCTGTCGTATGACTCGGGCGCCGGCAACGGCCCGTTCGGCCTCGGCTGGAATCTGGCGCTGCCGTCGATTACCCGCAAGACCGACAAGGGCTTGCCCCAATACCTGGACGCCATCGAGTCCGATGTCTTCATCCTTTCCGGCGCGGAAGACCTGGTGCCGGTGCGCAACCACGATGCCGCCGGCCCGCCGCTGGAGGATGAAATCGATGGCTACCGCGTGCGCCGCTACCGGCCGCGCATCGAAGGCCTGTATGCCCGCATCGAGCGCTGGACCAGGTGCGGCGCGCCGGAGGACGTGCACTGGCGCTCCATCTCCAAGGACAACGTCCTGACGGTGTATGGCCTCGACAGCAATGCGCGCATCGCCGATCCGCTCGATCCGCGCCGCATCTTCACCTGGCTGATCTGCGAAAGCCGCGACGACAAGGGCAACGCCATGCTCTACCGCTACAAGGCGGAAGACGGCCAGTCGCTGGATCTCAGCCTGGCCCATGAGCGCAACCGTGGCGCGCGCGACGACCCGCGGCGCGGCGCCAACCGCTATCTCAAGCACATTTATTACGGCAACCGCACGCCACTGCTCGACCACGCGGGACGCCGGCCGCGCTTCCTCGACAACACCGATCCCGGCTGGATGTTCGAAGTGGTCTTCGACTACGGCGACCACGACCGCGGCGCGCCGGCGCCGCGCGACGACCAGGCCGCCGATGCGGACGGGCGCCCGGTCCATCCCTGGCCGCTGCGCACCGATCCCTTCAGTTCCTACCGGGCGGGCTTCGAGGTGCGCACGCTGCGCCTGTGCCGGCGCGTGCTGATGTTCCACCACTTCCCAGGCGAGGCCGAGGTGGGGCGCGACTGCCTGGTGCGCTCGACCGACCTCGACTACCGGGACGCGCACGCCGGCGGCAACGGCAACAAGGTCCTGAGCTTTCTGCAGGCGGCGGCGCAGACCGGCTATCGCCGCAACGGCGACGGCTACGACAAGCGCAGCCTGCCGCCGGTGGAGTTCGAATACACCGTGCCGCAGGTGCAGGACGTGGTCGAGGACGTGCCTGCCGACAGCCTGGAAAATCTTCCCTCCGGCCTGGACGGCAGCGCCTACCGCTGGACCGACCTGCATGGCGAAGGCATCCCCGGCATACTCACCGAACAGGCGGGGGCCTGGTTCTACAAGCGCAACCTGAGCCCAATTGCCGAGCACGGCGCGGGCGTGGCGGCCAGGTTCGCGCCGCTGGAAACCGTGGCCCTCACGCCCAACGCCGCGCTCGACAGCGGCGCCGAGCTGATGGACCTGGCCGGCGATGGCCAGCCCGACCTGGTGGTGATGGACGGCCCCTGCCCCGGTCTGTACGAGCACGACCAGCACGAAGGCTGGCATCCCTTCCGTCCGTTCAGGTCGCGCCTGAACCGCGACACGCATGATCCGAACAGCCGGCTGGTCGACCTGGATGGCGACGGCCACGCCGACCTGCTGATCACCGAGGACGAGGCGCTGGCCTGGCATCCCTCGCTGGCCGAGGACGGCTTCGGCCCGGCCCGGCGCATCGGCAAGGCCATCGACGAGGAGAGCGGGCCGCGCGTGGTGTTCGCCGACGGCAGCCAGTCCATCTTCCTGGCCGACCTGTCCGGCGACGGCCTGAGCGATATCGTCCGCATCCGCAACGGCGAGCTGTGCTACTGGCCCAACCTCGGCTACGGCCGCTTCGGCGCCAAGGTGAGCATGGACCACGCGCCCCGGTTCGACCACCCGGACCATTTCGACCTGGCGCGGCTGCGCCTGGCCGACATCGATGGCAGCGGCACCAGCGACCTCATCTACCTGCACCGCGAAGGGGTGCGGCTGTACTTCAACCAGTCCGGCAACAGCTGGAGCCAGGCCCATCAGTTGAAGGTGTTCCCGCGCGTTGACGATGTCGCCAACATCGTCCCGCTCGACCTGCTCGGCAACGGCACCGTCTGCCTGGTGTGGTCGTCGCCGCTGGCGGCCGACGGCACGCGGGCGATGCGTTACGTCAACCTGATGGGCGGCGTCAAGCCGCATCTGCTGGTCAAGGTCAGCAACAACCTCGGCGCCGAAACCCGCATCAGCTACGCGCCGTCGACCCGCTTCTATCTCCAGGACAAACGCGACGGCAAGCCCTGGATCACCCGCCTGCCCTTCCCGGTGCATGTGGTCGAGCGCGTCGACAGCTACGACCATATCGGCAGGAACCGCCTCAGCACGCGCTTTGCCTATCACCACGGCTATTTCGACGGCGAAGAACGCGAGTTCCGCGGTTTCGCCATGGTGGAGCAGTGGGACACGGAACAGATCGCGGCTCTAAGCGGCGGCGCCGCGCCGGCAGCGCAGCACGACGCCACCCCGCAGGTGCCGCCGGTGCACAGCAAGACCTGGTTCCACACCGGTGCCTGCCTGGGTCGCGGCCATATCGCCCGCTACTTCGCCGGCTTGCTTAACGGCAGCGACCACGGCGAATATTTCCGCGAACCGGGGCTCGACGACCTTGAGGCCGGCGGCCTGCTGCTGCCCGACACCGTGCTGCCCGAGGGCCTGAGCCTGGAGGAAGAGCGCGAAGCCTGCCGCGCGCTCAAGGGCACCATGCTGCGCCAGGAGATCTACGCCGACGACGCCGGCCCGGACGCCACGCCGGAACAGCGCCGGCGCGCCCGCACGCCCTATTCCGTCACCGAACAAAACTTCACCGTGCGCATCTTGCAGCGCAAGGGAGGCAACCGCCATGCGGTTTTCTGCACGCATGCGCGCGAGGCGATCCAGTTGTATTACGAACGCAACCCGGCCGATCCCCGCATCCAGCACACGCTGACCCTGGAGGCCGACATCTACGGCAACGTGCTCAAGCAGGCCAACGTCAGCTACGGGCGCCGTTCCCGCATCCGCACCGCCGATGGCTGCGGCCGGGCCGGACTGGAGAACAATCCCGGCCTTGCGCAGTTGTCGGAGCACGACCGCGCAAGGCAAACCACCGCCCTGCTCACCTACACCGAAAACCGCGTCACCAACGCGATCGAATCGGCCGACACGCATCGCAACCCGCTGCCGTGCGAGACCGTCACCTACGAGCTGACTGGCTATACACCCAGCGGCCCGGCCACCGGCCCCGGCAATCAGGTGCATCGCTACCAGGCGGCGGATTTCGTCGAACCGGCACCCGGCGCCGCCGGGCAATTGCGGCATAAGTTTAATGCGCCCGACGTTCCCTACGAGGCCACCGCCGAAGGCGCGCGGCGCCGCCGGCCGGTCGAGTGGCATCGCACGCTTTACCGCCGCGACGATCTGGACGGCCTGCTGCCGCTCGGCCATATGGCACCGCTGGCGCTGGCAGGGGAAAGCTACCAGCTCGCGTTCACCCCCGGCCTGCTGGCGCAGGTATTCCAGCGGCCGCGCGCAGACCAGCCGCCCGACGTGCTGCTGCCCGATCCGCCCGCCGTGCTGGGCGACGCCGGCGGCTACCTGCCCAGCCAGGCGCTGAAAGCCGACGGCCGCTTCCCGCCTGGCGATGCCGACGATCATTGGTGGCTGCCGTCCGGCCGCGCCTTCTTCAGCGCGGCCGCCGACGACAACCCGGCCGCCGAAGCGGCCCAGGCGCGCCGCCACTTCTATCTGCCGCGCCGCTACCGCGACCCGTTCGGCAACGACAGCGTGGTCATGTTTGACGCCAACGACCTGCTGACGGCCGAAGTCCGAGACGCGCTCGGCAACCGCACCAGCGCGGACATCAACGACTACCGGGTCCTGCAACCGCGCCTGGTAAGCGATCCCAACCGCAATCGGACCGCCGTCGCCTTCGACATCCTGGGCCTGGTGGCCGGCACCGCCCTCATGGGCAAGCCCGCGCCGGCGCAGGCCGAAGGCGATACGCTCGAAGGCTTTGCCACCGAGTTGACGCAGGCCCAGCTCGACGCCTTCTTCGACGCCACCGACCCGCATGCGCAGGCAGCGGCCCTGCTGCGCGGCGCCTCCAGTCGCGTTATCTACGACCTCGACCGTTTCCGCCGCACCCGGCGCGCGCATCCCGACGACGTGGCGCAATGGCGGCCGGTCTGCGCCGCAACGCTGGTGCGCGAGACGCATGTGCACGCACCGCAGCCCAGGCACGGGCTCAGGATCCAGCTCGCCCTCTCCTATTCCGACGGCTTCGGCCGCGAGATCCAGAAGAAGATCCAGGCCGAGCCCGGCCCGCTGGCCGACGGCGGTCCGGTGGCCGATCCGCGCTGGGTCGGCAGCGGCTGGACCATCTTCAACAACAAGGGCAAGCCGGTACGCCAGTACGAGCCCTTCTTCAGCGCCACGGACGCCTTCGAATTCGGCGTGCAGCGCGGCGTCAGCCCGGTGCTGTTCTACGATCCAGCCGGACGGGTGGTGGCGACGCTGCACCCGAACCACTCGTACGAAAAGGCGGTCTTCGATTCGTGGCAGCAAACCACCTACGATGTTAACGACACCTGCGCGGCGCGCAACGCGCAGACCGGCGACCCGCGTACCGACCCGGACATCGGCGGTTATGTCGCCGACTACTTCGCCACCCAGCCGGCCAGCTGGGCGACCTGGTACGCGCAGCGCGCCGATGGCGACCTCGGCCGGCACGAGCGCGACGCCGCCCGGCGCGCGGCCGCCCACGCCGACACGCCGACCAGCGCCTGCTTCGACGTCCTGGGCCGGCCCTTCCTGACGCTGGCGCGCAACCGCGTGGTCTGCGCCGGCCACGAGCTCGACGGCACCGAGGAGCGCTTCATCGTCCGAGTCGAACTGGACATCGAAGGCAACCAGCGCGCCGCGCTCGACGAGCGCCGGCTGCCGGTCCAGCACCTGCCAACCGGCGCGGCCGAACAGCGCGTCGTCATGCGCTACGACTACGACATGCTGCGCAACCGCATCCGCCAGCGCAGCATGGAGGCCGGCGCGCGCTGGATGTTGAACGACGTCACCGGCAAGCCTATCCGCGCCTGGGACAGCCGCGGCCATGACTTCACCGTGCGCTACGACGCGCTGCGCCGTCCGGTGGAGCAGACCGCGCACGGCACCGCCACGGATGCCGACCCGCGCACCCTGCAGCACGAGCTGGTGGTCGAACGGATCGAGTACGGCGAAACGCTGGCCGACGCCGAAGCGCTCAACCTGCGCACCCGCGTCTACCGGCATTTCGATGCCGCCGGCGTGGCCATCAATGCCCGCCTCGACAGCGACGGCAAGCCCGACCAGGCCTACGATTTCAAGGGCAATCTGCTGTGCAGCACGCGCCGCCTGGCCCGCGACTACCAGGCCATACCGGACTGGCGGCAGCCGGCCGAGCCGCAACTGGACGCCGAGTCGTTCGAGGGAAGCTCGCGCTACGACGCCCTCAATCGTCCGGTGCAATCGATCGCGCCGCACAGCAGCCTGGAGCGCGCCGGGCAGCCGCGCCGTCTGCATGTGATCCAGCCGGTCTACAACGCGGCCAGTCTGCTGGAGCGGGTCGACGTCTGGCTGGAATACGCCGCCGAGCCCGCCGCGCTGCTGGACCCCGGCGAGGTGGCGCCGTCGCCGGTCGGCGTCGCCAACATCGATTACGACGCCAAGGGCCAGCGCCAGCGCATCGTCTACAAGAACGGCGCCAGCACCCGCTACAGCTACGACCCGCTGACCCTCCGGCTGACCCGGCTGCAGACCCGGCGCAACGCGCAAGCCTTCCCCGGCGACGATCCGCAGCCGCCGCTTGCCGGCTGGCCGGGCCGACAGGTACAGAATCTGCGCTACACCTACGACCCGGTCGGCAACATCACCCACCTGCAGGACGCGGCGCAGCAGACCATCTACTTCAGGAACCGGCGGGTCGAGCCGGACAACGACTACGTCTACGACGCGCTGTACCAGCTGGTGCAGGCCAGCGGCCGCGAGCACCTGGGCCAGGGCGGCGCAGCCATCCCCCACGGCCACGACGACGCGGGCCGCGTCGGCCTGCCGCATCCCGGCGACGGCAACGCCATGGGCAGGTATATCGAGCGCTACGTCTACGATGCCGCCGGCAACATCCTGCAGATGCAGCACCGGGGCGGCGATCCTGCGCATCCGGGCTGGACGCGCGGCTACGACTACCTCGAAGCGAGTTTGATCGACAGCGGCGATGGCGCGCCGCGCCGCAGCAGCAACCGCCTCAGCGCCACCACGCTGCGCCCGTCCCCAGGCGCCGCACAGCCGGAAGCCTATCGTTACGACCTGCACGGCAACATGCTGAGCATGCCCCACCTGGGCCAGGGTCAGGCCGGGCCGAACCTGCACTGGGACTACAAGGACCAGCTGCGCGAGGCCGACCCCGGCGGCGGCAGCGCCTTCTATGCCTACGACGCATCGGGCCAGCGCGTGCGCAAGGTGTGGGACAAAGCGCCCGGCCTGCGCGAGGAGCGCATCTACCTCAACGATGTCGAGATCTTCCGCCGGCACAAGGGCGACGCCACGCTGGAGCGCGAGACGCTGCACGTGATGGACGACAAACAGCGCGTGGCCATGGTGGAGACGCGCACGCTCGACACGGCCGGCAACGACCAGGCGCCACGGCAGCTGATCCGCTACCAGTTCGGCAATCATTTGCGCTGCGCCTGCCTGGAACTGGACGACAGCGCGCAGATCATTTCGTACGAAGAATATTCGCCCTACGGCAGCTCGACTTACCAGGCCGTGCGCAGCCAGACCGATGCGCCGAAACGCTACCGCTACACCGGCAAGGAGCGCGACGAGGAAAGCGGCTTGTACTACCTGGGAGCGCGCTACTACGCGCCGTGGCTGGGGCGCTGGACGTCGCCGGACCCGGCCGGGATGGTCGACGGCCCCAACCTGTACCGCTACTCGCGCAACTGCCCGGTGGTGCTCACCGATCCGCTCGGCACCGATCCGCCGGACCCGCGCCAATACGAAACCTTCGAGCAGTTCAGCTCGGCGGCGCCGTCGCCGTATTCCATCGACTACCTGGCGCAGCTGTGGCAGGACAGCCATCCGGCCGCGCAATCGTCCGCCGACGCCTCGACCGAAATCCCGGTCGAGGGCACCGTGACCGAGGCCGACAAGACGCAACTGGAGGCGGCCGGCGTCTTCTTCATGCCGGACAACACCGCCAACATCGGCACGCCGGTGCACCTGATCGTCCTGCCTATCCTGTCGGCGCGCCTGTTCGCGCACGGCGTCCCCAACGCGATTGAAATGCCGACCCAGGTGGGCGGCTCGAAATCGGGCCGCAGCGTCGGCTTCATCGACCTGGCGGTGTTCGTGCCGCCCCAGGGCGTGGGGCCGGTCTCGATGCTGGAGGCGCATGTGTATGACCTCAAGCCGGGCGGCTCGTCGTCCGGCACCTCGCACAGCGAGCAGGTGACCAACTACGTCCAGCATTTCGACCAGAGCGGCATCGGCATCGGCGTCACGCCGCAGATCGGCACGGCGCTGTACGACATCGCGGCCCAGCATCCGGACATCCTGGAGCCGATCGAGGTGCCCGGCACCATGGGCAGGGTGTACATCGGCCTGCAGCTGACGGCGCCCGGCATCATCGAGTATCACCTGGGCGTGCGGCCGATCCCGGTACCGGTGCCGCAGCCCAAGGAAGTGGAAGTCGAGGAGCGGCGCCGGGTACGCATAGAAGAGCCCGAGTACGAGCGCGGCTGGAGACCGCACCTGCCGCACCTGGCGCCGATGACACGGGAACAGCAGCAGCAGGCGGCGGCGTCCACGGTGACGGTCGGCACGGTGCTCATCATCGGCTTGATGATCTTGGGCTCCCCGCTGGGCGTATGAAGAATATGGAAGCAGGAACAAGAAAGGAAATCGCATCATGGCCAACCTGATCGTCATTCGCCTGCACCCCGACCAGCCTACCGCGGGCGGCAACTTCACCGACTACCTCGCCGGGCTCACCATCACGGCCTACGACCTCTCGTGCGGCGATCCCAAGGTCGGCGTCAAGCTCGGCGAGGCGGTCTACCTGCCGCCGCCCGATCCCGGCCAGCCCTGGCTGCCCGATCCAGCCAGCGGCATCGTCCAGCACTACACCGTGCCGCCGCCGTTCCCGCCGACGCTGCCGCAGCCGGAAGCGGTGGCCACGGCGGTCATCGAGGCCAGCCTGCTGCCGGCCGGCTACCTGGACTACGTCGCCCCCGACCTGCGCATCGAGATCAGCCGGGGCGGCCCGCCGGTGTCGGAAAAGAATGTCTACTACGATGTGCAGACCGTGCCCGGCCCGCTGCCGGCGGCGGACACCTTCCCGGCCTATCCGGCCGCCGACGTCGCGCTGTACTTCGCGCTGCCGCGTCCGGTGCCGGCGGGGCTGGCCTCGATCGAATTGAACGACGACGGCTCGCCGCCGAACTTCCAGGCCCTCAAGGACGCGGTGCAGGCGGTGCTGGCGGCGGACCAGCAGCCGGTGCCGCCGGCCGCGCTCGACCGGCTGACGCCGGAACAGTCGCTGCACATCGCCTACGAAATCGTCTGGGGCGCGCAGGACCCGCTGCCGGCGCCGCCGGCCTCGTCCACCTTCGGCGTCGACGACCTCGGCGCGCTCTACAGCAACCCGCCCAACGACGGCACCATCGGCAACGCCATCGAGCAGAACCGCCAGCAATTCGAGGGCAACCTCAACAGTTACTACGCCGTCCACAACGCCAAGGTCGACCGCCTGGGGCGCTTCATCTACGCCTTGAGCGCGGCCATCGCCTGCGAAGAGATGAGCAACCAGGCCGCAGCGGCGCTGCTGGAGTTCCCGGTCAATCCGGGCGCCGCCGGCCTGCAGGCCACGGTGCTGTCCGCCGCCGTGCTGCTCAACAACGGCGGCGCGCCGCTGGTGCCCGCCTTCACCGTGCCAGCCGAATATTTCTACGCGCTGGGCGCGCAACTGCCCCGGCAGATGAGCGCCCAGCAGCGCTTCCTGCAAGTGGTACGCGACAACCAGGAACGGCTGTTTCCGCTGCTGACCACGGCCTACGACGACGGCACCATCAGCCCGGTGCCGGCGATCAATCCGGCGCAGGCGGTGCAGCGCCTGACGGCCTTGCGGCCGGCGTCGAGTACGCTGGCGCCGCCGTGCCAGCTGGACGCGCAAGTGCTGCCGCTGATCGCCGACTGGCTGGCCTTCCCGTCCAACCTGCCGGCGGCGCATCCGGCATGGCGCGCCTACGTGCCCGGCCAGGACGGGGGCGCGTTCTGGCAGCCCGAGCTCGCGGCGCAGCCGCAGCCCTACCTGGCGCTGGTGCTGCGCGCGCTGACCGCCAGCCACACGCCGCTGATCGCCGCCATCCAGGCGATCCCGATCGCCACCGTCGCGGCGCTGGCGGCGATGAGCGCCGAGCAATGGCGCGGCGTGTTCGGCACGCCGCCGAACCCGGTCTTGCTGCCGCCGTTCACGGCGCCGGGCACGCCGTCGGCGCGGGTCGAGGCCTTTATCCGCCACGTGCAGAAATTCTTCGACGTATCGTCCGGCATCGCCGCCATGCCGCCGGCCGCGGCCGGGGCGCCGCCGGCGCTGGACCTGCCGGCCGCCGATCCCATCGCCGCCTTTGTCGCGCAGTACGCCGCCTTGAGCGGGTCGCCGTTCAGCTTCGGCGGCGGGCCGCTGATCGAGGCCGACGTCGCCGCCGCCGCGCAGGCCGTGTTCCCCGGCGACGCGCCGGCGCAGGCATGGCTGGCGCAGCGCATCCACCTGATCAACGAGCTGTGCCTGCTGGCCGGCGTGGTGTCGAGCACCGCGCTGCCGCCGACGCTGTCGCCGGCATTCTCGATGGCCGAGGCGCTGTATGCGCGCGGTTTCACCAGCGCCAGCGATATCCAGCCGCTCAGCCTGGCCGACTTCAGCGACGCCCTGCGCGGCACCGTGGCCTACACGCAGGCGGCGGCCATCTATGCCAGGGCGGCGGCAACCGGCTCGCCCGCCGCGCCGCCGCCGGGTCCGTACACGCCGGTCAATCCGGGTTCGCTGCTCAATTGCATCCCGCCCTGCTATCTGTCGCCGCTGGGGCCCGTGCAATACCTGCACGAGCTGCTGCAACTGTCGCCGGCGGCGACCTGCGACAACCCGCATGCGCCGCCGCCGGCCGGTGGCGCCACGCTGGGCGAGGTACTGGCCGCGCGGCGCGGTCCGCTGGGCACGCTGGCCGTGACGGCGGCCAACGCCGACACGCCGCTGCCGCTGATCGACCTGGTCAACGAAAACCTGGAGCAGCTGGCGGCGACGCTGCCGGCGGCGCCGGCCGGCGTGGTCTACGATACCGCGTCGGGCCAGCTGGCCGGCCATCTGCTGTGCGCGGTGGACGGCGGCCCTGCGCCGGACTGCCACCAGCCGGCAACGCTGTTCGACGCCTTGCCCGAACATTCCTCGCCGGCGGTGCCGGTGGCGCAGCCACTGGCCTACGACCGGCTCAAGGCCGACTTCTCGGCGCCGATGCTGCCGTATTCCCAGCCGCTCGACCTCAACCGCACCTGGCTTGAACACTTCAAGACCTGCCGCTTCGAGGTCATGCGCACCTTCCGCAAGGAGATCACCGAGTTCGCGCTCGATCCATCGCTGCCGGCGCCGACCTTCCAGAGCCATCTGTGGCGCTACCCGGTGCGCATCGACACCGCCATCGAGTATCTCGGACTCAGCCCCGAAGAATACGCGCTGCTGTTCACCAAGGACATCGCCAACGTGCCGACTGCGGGCCAGCTGGTGCTGTACGAACTCTACGGCTTCGACAGCCCTTCCCCCGGCGGCAATAACTGGCTGGACATCGCGCTGCTGCTGCCGGAATTTCTCAAGCGTACAGGGTTGTCGTATTGCGAGCTGGTGGCGCTGCAGCAGTCCGCCTGCTTCGAGTTCGTCGTCGTCCCGGCCGGTGACGACGGCAACGGCGACGGAAATGATGACGGCGAAGGCGAAGGCCGCGTGCCCGTCACCGATCGCGCCACGGTCCCGCCAACCACGGCCCTCCCCGATTGTCCGCCCTGCTGCATGGAGGACTATCGCCTGCGCTTCATCGCGCCGTCGGACCAGGCCACGGCGCTGCGCCAGCTGGCGGTCTTCCTGCGGCTGTGGCGCAAGCTCCAGGCGGTCTGCGGTGCGCGCTACACCTTCACCCAGCTGTGCGACATCTGCGAAGTGCTGCAGCTGTTTATCGGAACCAACATCAACCCCGACTTCATCCGCCAGCTGGTGGCCTTCCAGATCCTGCGCGACCAGTTGCGGCTCAAGCTGAGCGACGGCAGCAGCGCTCCGGGCGCCCACGGCGCCGACCGCAGCCACCTGCTGGCACTGTGGGTTGGCCCGGCCGCAGCCAAGTGGCATTGGGCGGTAGAACACCTGCTCGACCGGCTCCAGCATTACGCCCGCGCGCGCCACGGCTGCGACCAGCGCGCACCGCACTTCATCAAGCTGCTGGCGGCCAACCTCGATCCGCTCTCGCTGCTGGCCGGCTTCAATCCCGCCGTGGCGACCGACACCTGGTTCGAGCGGCCCACCCACACGCTGCGCTTGGTCGAAGTGCTGGCGAAGATATACGCGTCGCCGTTCGGCATCGGCGAGATCCTGTACCTGTTCAGCGCCGACGACCATCTGGACGGCGACGATCCGTTCCCGCTGCAATCGAACAACGAGGCCGCCGACGATCCGCTCGGCCTGCCGGAGTACGAAGCGCAGTACGACCTGTGGTCGCTGCGCAGCGAACTGCTCGCGGTCGAGGTGACGGACGAGCAGCTGCATGAATGGACCTGGCACCGCATCGTGCTGACGCTGCGCCACGACTTCGGCTACGAGGTCCCGGCCGGCGCCCCCGATTACCTGCTGTCGCTGGGCCAGCATTGCTTCCCCGATGTGCTGGAGCACGCGGGCACGCCGGTGACGGCGACGCAGCGGCAATACCGCGTGCCGCTGGCCACGCCCACGCCGGACATGTGGAACCTGCCGCCCGACGGTCCCTTCCGCTACGACGCCGCCGACAAGATGCTGTGGACCCACCTGCCGCTGCGCGACGCGGCGGTGGCCGACAAGCTGGCGCACCTGCGCGCGCTGAACGCCGCCGAGCAGCTGGCGGTGCACAATCTGTACCAGTTGCCGCGCATCGACCTCGCGCCTTTCGCCTGTTTGTTCCCCAGCCTCGCCGCCGCCGAGCAGCACCTCATCGAAGAGCCGGAGGAAAGCCGGCGCTGGCACTGGTTCCGCCGGCATGTCGTGCTGGCGGTGCGGCGCAGCCACGTGATCGCCGGGCATCTGGCGCGGCACGTCGCCGCCGCCACCGGCTGCGAATGGGAGCACGCCCAGCCGACCGCCTGGCTGATACTCAAGCGCCTGTTTGCCGACGAAAACCGCGCCACCTCGACCTGGGAAGACGATGGCGGCGCCCAGCCCGGCCTGACCTGGCAGCCCTTGCCGTCCGGCGGCGCCTTCGCCGCCCTGCTCGGCCTGGCCGGCACCGGCCTGAGCGGCGAGCTGCGGCGCGCCAACGGCGATCTCGCGTGGCGCGAGGTGCGCGGCCCGATGCGCGCCTTCGGCCACGAGCGCGACCGGCTCAACGCGCCCGTGCCGACCGTGCTGCCGGCGATGGACCTGACGCTGCCGGCCACCCAGCTGCGCTACGTCGAACTGCGCAACGGCTTCGCGTTGCAGGACCAGCATGGCAAGCAATTGCACGGCGCCGAAAGCTTCTCCGCCAGCTGGTCCGGCGTGCTGCTGGTGGAAGACGAGGGCCGCTATGAATTCAGCGCCGGCGCGCCGACGCCGGAAGGCGAGCATGCCGACCACGAGCGCTGCAAGCACGGCCACTGGCGCGTGACGCTCAAGCGCGGACAGAAAACCTGGATATTGCTCAGCCATCGCTGGCCGGACGAGCATGGCCAGGCCGAGACGCAGCTGCCGCTGCGGCGCGGCGCCTACGGCATCACGGTGGAGTTCATGCAGCCGCCGCCGGACTTCCGCGGCGTCGACGATCTGTTCCCGCAGCACACCGGCTTCCAAGTCAAATACGCCGGGCCGGACACCGGCGGACGGCACGAAACCCTGCCCTTGCGGCGCCTGTACCGCGAGCGCCAGGACGACACGCTGCGCGACGGCGTCCAGCTGCCCGAGGGCAGCCTGGCCGCCACGGCGCTCAAGCTGCACTACACCAGCAGCCTGCGCGATATGCGCCGCACCTACCAGCGCGCCTTCAAGGCGCTGCTGTTTGCGCAGCGCTTCGAACTATCCGGCCAGCCGCTGCAACCGTTCCGGCAATCCGAGCTCGGCTACATGCTCGACCAGTCCGCGCTGTTTGCTGGCGTCAGCTACTACCGGGCACCGGGCTTCGTCCGCCACGACGCCGATTTCAACTTCAATTTCCTGCCGCTGCTCGACGTCTACTATCCGCCCGCCCCGGCGCAGGACCAGCGCGCCCAGCCCAGCATCAAGCGTCGGCAGGCGCTGTTCGACTGGTGGGAGCGCATGTTCGACTACACCCGCATGCGCCGCGACCGCCAGCGCGCCGCCGAGCGACCGGCGTGGCTGGTGTTCGAGGAGGCGCTGGAAAAACAACCGGACGCGCCGGCCCAGCTGCTGCGCCACCTGGACATCGACCTGCGCCACGCCGACCTCGCGCTGCGCTACTTCCAGGACATGGCGACGCCGGTGTTCCAGGTCGGCTTCAGCGACCTGGAGGATGACCGCTGGACCATCCGCGCCTGGCACGCCGACCGCTGGGCGCGCGCGCTGGAGCGCCACTTCGCGTCGCGCGACATCCGCGCCGCCCGCCCCGACCTGTGGGCCTCAGACGCGCCGGAAGACAACGTCGCAGGCGAGCTGGCGAGCGGCAACGCCAATCTGTCGGCCTTCCTGTGCGACGGCTGCTTCGAAAACGGCGAGCCGCGCCGCTACCTGGACGTCAAATGCGTCAACGACGGCTTGCGCGACCGCGCGCGCGCCGCGCTGCTCGCCTACCTGTGCGGCATGGACCGGGTCGCCCTGCCGTGGGGCGGCACCGCGCAGACGCCCAAGGATCTGGGCGCGCTGCTGCTGCTCGACATCGAAGCGGGCCGCTGCATCCACATGAGCCGCATCGAAGAGGCAGTCACGGCGGCGCAGAACTTCATCCAGCGCGCCCGACTGGGCCTGGAGCCGGCCTGGCCCGTGAGCGCCGCCTTCGCGCGGCTGTGGGAGCGCGAATTCGAGCGTTACAGCGTCTGGGAAAAATGCCGCTGCAGGATGCTTTACCAGGAAAACTGGATCGAATGGGACGAGCTGCGCAAGGCGCGCAAGATCGAAGCCTATCGCCTGCTGGAAGCCGAGCTGCGCCGATCGACACTGACCATCGCCGCGCCGGGCGGGCTGGAATACTGGCCGGAGAACCTGCCGCCGGTGCATCCGGCCGTCAAGCTGCTGCAGCAGCGCGACGCCTCGGCCTTGCGCCGGCTGGCGCCGGAGCGCGAAGGGCTCGGCGTGCTCGGCACACCGGAACGCGACGCCCGCCCGTCATGGCTGGCGCCCGTGGGCGGGTTATCCAACGGGCGTGATGGCGGTGGCGATGGCGATGGCGGCAATGGTGACAACGGTGGCGGCGACGGCGTGCCCGGCATTAGCCGCGCCACCAGCAACGGCAACGGCGCGCCAGCGGATTACGACCAGCTACCGCTCTGGATACAGGCCGCGATCCGCCTCGGCACGCGTTTCGTCCGCGTGGCGGCCGGTGGCGTGCCGCCCGCGCAGATGGCTTTTGCGCCAAGCGATTTCCACCCGCAGCCGGGCTGTTGCAGCGAATGCGGCTGCGAGCATCCGCCGCTGGTCGACGAATATTATTTCTGGCTGCTGCCGTCCGACGTCTACAACGCGCTCGACCAGGACGAATACTACGACACCGGCACGCAAGCCTCGACGCGCTGGCACGACGAGCAAAGCCTGCCCACGCTGCTGGCCTGGAAATCTGCGCCGGCCGTGCGGCTGGCCTGGACCAGAGTCCACAACGGCGAGTTCAAGCAGCCGCGCCGTTCCCACGCCGCCGTGCAGGTCACACCCGGCACCACGTCCGACCTCGACCTGCTCGGCCGCGTGGGCGATTCGCTGACGTTCGCGGTATCGAACGGCGTCGTCCCCACCGGCTACAACGGCGCCGACCAGCCGGGCTTCCGCTACGACCTGGCCAGCGACGACAGCGTCCCCCTGCCGCTGGTGGAAGATCCGCCCGCATCGCCCAGCCCGTATCCCGCAGGCTTGCCGGCCTATCCCTACTTCGCCTACGTCGAACCCGGCGACCGCTTGTTCCCGGACTCGCCATTCAGCCCGGCCTTGGCGGTGGCGAACGTGCTGCGCTGCCATTGCCGCTTCGAGCCGGCGCTGAAGTGGTACCAGCTGGTATGGAATCCCCTGACCTCCGACAACAGCTGGGTGCATTGCGAAACCAGCGAAGCGCCACCGGGGCAGCCGTTGCCCGACACATCAGACCGCGCGCCAGGCCGGCGACACGCCATCGCGCCCGCGATGTGCTGCGACAGCACCGACATCACCGCCGACGAGGCCCGCAATCGCGCCATCCTGCTGCACTATCTCGACACGCTGGTGGCCTGGTCGCAAGCGCTGATGCGCAGGAATTCGGCCGAATCGGCACAACAGGCGCGGCTGGTCCTCGACACCGCCGCGGCAATACTCGGCCCCTGTCCACGCACGGTGGTCAGCCATGCGCAAGCGCCGCAGCAAACGGTGTCGAGCTTTGTGCCGCTGAACCCGCCTCTGAATCCGCGCCTGATGGATTTGTACGGCCGCGTGCAGGACGGCCTCGACCTGGTGCATCGTTGCCTGACCGATGCCCGTCTGCGCAACAGCGCGGCGACCTGCCGTCCGCCATACTGGGGCGCGAACGCCTGCGACTGCGGCCCCGGCGCCGACCAGGGCGCTTGCGCGGCCGCGCCGCCGTCCTGCTGCGACGACGAGCTATGCTGCGCGCCGCACAGCCCTTACCGCTTCCAGGTGCTGGCGCAAAAGGCCCAGGAAGCGGTGGCGCGCGTGCGCGAGCTGGGCACCGCGCTGCTGTCCGCGTTCGACCGTGGCGACGCCGAATACCTCGCCGCCGTGCGCGCCCGGCACGAGCTGCAACTGGCCGACATGAACATCAAGGCGCGCCAGGACCAGTGGCGCGATGCCGACTGGCAGATCAAGGCCTTGGGCAAGACCAAGGAAGTGAGCCAGACCAACCGGCGCTACTACAAGCGCTTGATCGACCTCGGCCTCAACTTCGGCGAGCTGGGCTATCAGAGCAACAGCAACACCGCCATCGACCTGAACTCGGCGGCGATACCGATCGAGGCCGTCGGCGAGGCGATGCGCCTGATCCCGGACCTGTTCGTCGGCTTCCCGTGCGAGGAAACCTGGCTGCCGCTGGGCAGCAAGCTGGGCGAAATGTTCCAGACGATAGCGCGCATCACCAATGAATTTGCCGGCATCGCCGGCATCAACGGCTCGCTCGACCTGACGCAAGCCGGATGGCAGCGCCGCCTCGACGAATGGGTGCACCAGGTCGAGATACTGGACATCGAGATCGAGCAGATGGAAATCCAGATACTTGGTGCCGAGCGGCGCAGGAGCCTGGCGTTGCAGGAGCTCGACATCCAGCAGCGCCAGCTCGAACAATCGCGCGAGATGCAGGACCTGCTGCGCGACAAGTTCACCAGCCACGAACTGTATCTGCACCTGCAAAAAGAAACGGCGGCGCTGCACTGGCAGATGTACGAGCTGGCGCGGCATCTGGTGCTGGAAAGCCAGCGCGCGCTCAACTTCGAGCTGGGCTACGCCAACCGCAATTTCCTCGACGGCGAACAGTGGGACAACCTGCATGAGGGCTTGCTGTCCGGAGAGCGCCTGCAGCTGGCGTTGCAGCGCATGGAGGCGGACTACCTCGATTGCCACCGCCGCGAGTACGAGCTGACCAAGCATATTTCGCTGGCGATGCATTTCCCCCTGCAATTCCTGCGGCTGAAAATCACCGGCTGCTGCGAAATCGAGCTGCCGGAATGGATGTTCGATATGGACTACGCGGGCCACTACATGCGGCGCATCAAGAGTGTCAGCCTGACGATACCGTGCGTGACCGGGCCATACACCGGCATTCATTGCCGCCTCACGCTGCTGGGCAGCCGCACCCGCGTCAACCCCAGCCTGCCCTGCCCCGTGACCGGCTGCTGCGGCGACCATCCGGTCGGGCCTTGTGGCTGCTGCCACGAAGCGCATGAGCACTACGAGGCGCACGGCAACGACCGGCGCATCGCGCGGCACTTCGGCGCGCGGGAGGCGATCGCCACCTCTTCCGGGCGCAGCGACGCCGGCCTGTTCGAACTGAACTTCCGCGACGAGCGCCTGCTGCCGTTCGAATTCTATGGCGCCACCAGTTGCTGGCGCATCGAGATGCCGCCGGAGAATAACTTCTTCGACATGGACAGCCTGAGCGATGTGGTCATGCACATGAACTACACCGCCCGCGAAGGCGGCGATGCCTTGCGCAACGCCGCCCGCGCCAGCGCCCGCGAAAAACTGCCCGGCAATGGCTGGATCTATCTGGATCTGCGGCGCGACTTCCCCGATGTGTGGGAAAGGTTCCGTCACGCGCAGCAGGACCGTCACGGCGAGCGCAGCATGTCGCTGCGGCTCGACCGCAAGCTGTTCCCCTACCTGCCGGGCAATCCCGCGCTGCGGGTGACCAAGCTGGCGCTGCTGTTCGAGACCGATGAGCAGGCCCATGGCTGTCCGCCCATCGGCGCTTGTCCCTGTGCGCACGACGACATCGCCGACGGCCGCCTGGTGGAGATCACCTTACGGCACGGCGACCGGGAGCAAGAGGGCTGCGATGAAGTGGAGCTGAACTGCGTCCACAGCGCGGACTGGCCTGACCTGTACCACGGCGTCGGCCAGGTGGAGATCGGGCCGATCGGCCACGGGCACCACCACCACACGGCGACGCTGACCTTCGAAGACCTGGACCACCAGATCGTGCGGGCGTTCGTCCTGTGTCACTACGAGGTCATCGACACTTGCTGCAAGACGCAAAGGGACCCTTGCGCGCATTGCTGACCAACCGAATGAGGGAGAGCAAAAATGTCCAGGTACAGATTCATCGTCGGCGCGACGCTGGCCGCGCTGGAGCAGGAATTGAACCGGGTGGCCGACGACAAGCCGGAGATCGAGCTGAAGCAGGTGCTGCAAGCCCAGGGCACCGGCTTCGTCGCGGTCATCGACGAAGCCCCCATAGCGACACCAGCGCCGCCGACAAAAACCAAGGCCTCCCGCGCGCGCGACGACCAACGGAAGCAGGGCGGGGAGAAAACGCTCTGAAAAACGTGCGAGAAGCCGTTCAAGTCGACCTTGAAGAACTCGATAGCAAGCCAAAACGCATCAACATCAGCCTACCGCGCGTCGTTCTCAGCAAGATTGATCGGCATGCGGACGCGCACCATGAAACACGCAGCGGCATGCTGGTGCGCGCCGCATTGCACTGAAGTCGTCAGCGCCCATGCATTTTCCCCTTGGCTGGAGCGTTAAAGTTTGCTCGGTATCGTTATGATTTCCTGATCAACTTCCAGCTTTAGTGTCGTCAGCAAGTACTTGGCGTGCCGTACCGTTGCGCCCTTTTGATATATGACCGAGAGATGCATGGGGTCGAGCACTTCAAACGAGAAGACGCGATCCACGTTATGCAAAACCTCGGTAAAGCCAGTACCGTCCTGCATGGTCAGGGCCACGTTTGAGTGATCGTCCGAGGAAAGTTTGCCGTCTCCATTGGTGTCGTCCGTGACGTATTCGAAGTACAGTGCTTTGGTCGGCTGCTCGGTTCTCTCCACGGGGTCGGCTGGCTTGGGTTGAAGTTGTGATACGTTCAGAATGATGTTCTTGTGGTCCTTGAACAGCCATCGCGCGGTCTTTGCGGTCCCAGTCAGGAACAAGACATTTCGAATTTCACTTCCGCCATAGCCGGACGAGAATTTCGGAGATTTTTCGTGGGTGGTCAGCCGCAGCATCTGTGCGTTTGCACCGGTGATGCTTTCAATCCGGTCAAAGTTCAACATCACCGATTGCTTCGAAGCAGAGTCGGCTTCAGGAACTTCAACGGCACCGCGATGCTCCCAGCGATTGCTGGCCAACGCCATCCAGCCGATGCAGGCGCCAGCGCCGAGAAGGACGACGAGCAGCAGGATGCTGTTGATTCTGCCAATGGTGGTAAATAGTCGATCCATGGTTGGTCGCGAGCTCAATGTTTGAATTTATCGGCGCGCTTTCGCGCGATCAGGACTTCCTGGCGCGAGTTTCAAGCGCTGCCTCGGCTGATAACGAGCAGGCGAGGTGTGAGGCGAGCCGGGGGTAATGTTATGTTTGTAGCCATTTGGCTAGAATATCATCTGGCTTGACGGGGAAATGCGCAGTTTGTCACGATGTGATCGCGCGGCTGCGGTGTTACACGTTCATGGTCAATCTTTGCGGTAGCGACGCTGCCCCGCAGGCACACATCTACATCGCGCGTGGGCAGCAGGCCATTCGACTGGGCAAGCATCAGAATCAGGTTGGCATGATCTGGACTCACATCGGAAAATTACACAAAAACGCGGCACTTATATATAAATACCGAGATTTTGTTATTTCTGGCATAGTGCCCCCTGAACTTATCGGCGCGCTTTCGCGCGTCTTGGTTGGCAGCGGAATGGCTGGGGCAAGTCCGAGCGTTCGATCAAGACTTCTTGGCTAGGAGAACCAAGCCTGCATCGAGTCCGCAACCGCAGGCTCGATTTGCCTGGCGCCTTTAGCCAAATTAATTTGCTTCGCCACCTCCGCTACTTCAAGAGCGCCAGGAGCGATGTTGTAGGCCGCTTTTCTTCTCAGCCAATGGAGCACATCGACCAAATGCCACAAGGACAAGTTCCCCGCATGAACAGGCGTGGGAAAAGTCGAGAGATTAGTCACCGCTAGTTTGCGCATGTTTTGACGCGTCACGCCAACCGCGTCCCTGATGTCGGTCAGACCGACCAGGTCTGGGCTGCCTCGATGAGTTTGGCAGATGGCATGGTCTGCCTTACGTCGGTCAGTGCACTGGTCAGCGCGTCAAAGGCGGAGTTTGCTTCCCTCGTAAATTCAAGCGCTATCCGGCCCGGTACGCCTATGCCAATCAGTGCGTCTCACACCCGCCCTCACCCAAGCGCTCGATTAATTCATCCTGATTTCCATCCGCGCCGGACAGTTGATAGTTGCGCTTAAAGGTAAATTCCATTTCCTACTCCTTGACAGCATCGCCGCGCAGACCAGCCCCCGCAGCTTCACTCTTCCGCCTTGTGCAGTTGTCCACACACGCTTGATGGCTCTCGCATGGTTGCCTGGATTTCTCGGAGTACTCCAGATGATCCATCAGCCGCCTATGAGCACTTTCAACGAATAATTGCTGGGTTCGTCGTTTTTCGAGCCTCCTTCCAGACATCAGAATCCTTCATCAGCTCATTATCTATGTAACTAACTAACCTTGCATACAGCTCTCTCACTCTGACTAACTCCGTTTTTCTTTCCAGGTTGGAATGAGCAAACTGTAAGAACTCATCCAGCCTTTCCAATTCGACACTAACAACGAATCTTTTATTGGCCTTCACCTCAAATGGCAATAATATATGCCGAACAGGAACATCGGGAACCCAAGGGAGAACGTAAGAAAACCTTGTTGAGGTTATGGAGGGACGTAAAATCAACCCCTCCAATTCTAACGAATTAGGAAATATGGACAAGGGAATTAGCAACCGAGTTCGTCTCTGCACGTTTTTTACGACATTTTCCATTCTTAGGATTAACGCGTCTCGGTCAATTTGCAATCTGGACTGATTTTCAGTTATCGTAACCAACTGCATTAGAACACATTTTTCTCGCGAAGATTTCCTTCCTAAATTAGTCACAACATACCGAATGCCGTGCAACTTATTTTCACACCAACTTTTTGCACAATACTCATAAATTTCCAAGTGCTGATAGTATCCATAAACCACTCTTTCAGTCCTGCTCAAGTGGAATTTTATATCTTTTGAATCGCGCTCTAGATAAATATAACTTCCATCAATCAACTCCTTTTTAAATGTCGATTCTTTTGACAAACCTCTACCGGCCCAAGCCGAACACGATAAGTTCTTCCAAAAATCCCCCAATGCTAGAGATAATTTGCTCCAAAGTTCTTGGTTTTCTGGCAGTTCCTCATCATTAATATTTTTCCAAAATTCCGCCAATAAGGATATTAGGCCTTTAAATTTTATATTATCAGAATTTTTATTCGCCCATAGGAAAATATTTTTTCTGATTAATTTTTCAATTTCATTCCTACCATCATTAGCAACGCCATTTCTACTGAACGTCAAATACTCGCTCGCCTGCCCGGAATACAAGTCCATAGAATAATCAAATAGGTAATAAGAAGCGATCTTTGCGTCTTCAACGCTTTGCCCTCTAAAATACAAGCTATTTATACGTCTATCCTTTTCAAAAACACAGAACTTACTATTGGTTTCAGTATAAAAATGTTCCGAGAAGTCTTTTATCCCATTTTCAGAAGAAAAAGAAAATGGAGCTTTTCCTGGGACCCTGAGCTCGCAGGCTATGTCAATAAATGAGCCAGAAGAAAAACTCTTAACAGCATCACACATATTGAGAGCGTCTAAAGGCAATTCCCCATCCAATAAATCGTCATAAGTACGGTAGGCAGCACTGGTCAGTTCTTGATCTGATGAAATCGAAAACCTCTTTGGATGCCGCTCGGCAGTCCATATAAAGCTAATCTTTGTTCCAACGTCGCGATAGAAAGAGTTATCTGCCAATTCGATTGTGACCAAACCTCTTTTTTCACCAGAAGGACTGTGGAGAGAAATATTTAGGCTTTCTTGAGTATGCAGATTTTTTGTCTCTATCAAGACAACGTCAGCCCACATAAACACGCTTTGCAAGCCAATTCCAAATGTACCAGAAGGTTTAAACCATTCTGGCATTCCGCGCATATCAGCTTTCTTTTTATTGTTTTTTGAAGAACTACCAACATTCATGATGCAATTTAAATCTTCCTGACTTATTCCAATTCCTTTGTCACGCAGAACAAATTTCCATCTAATTTGATCTGCCAGAAGATCCTCATTTGTTACTTCTTGCTTTTCTATCATTATGGAAATAGGATATCTCTTGAAATATTTTTCCGCCGCCTCATGAGGAATACTTGGTATAGCATCACCTTCCCTTTGACTTTCCAGCCATACACGCAGCAATGTGGCATCGACTGAGTTCTGCAATAACTCACGAACGGAATCAGTTTTTCGATATAAATTTTCACCTTGAAGCAATTTCATTATTCGCTCAGAGTTCAAAGTGAATTCAGGTCGCTCACCGGGTTTTGCAATAAGTTGCCTTCCAGAAATATCAACTTTTATCTCACCTAGCGTCGGTAAAAGCCCTAACGCCGCAGATGGTGCAATATCCTGCCACCGCCCCATTTGAGACTGCATCTCGTCTCTCAAATAATTTAGCCAACGCCACTGCTCCAAATATCCATCAACAGATTCACATATAGCGGAGATTTCTATGCGGTCTGAGTCTAGGCGAAAGTGGCGAATGCTGCTGTGCTTATCTTCGTGTGCTTTACTTAATGCTGGGCGGTCACCAGCTATCTGCTGCATAACAGGACAAAATCTATTGTCATCCATATCCAGTAAGTCACCCAATCGAAGTAAGCAGGCGACGAAACGAGGGTGACAATCGTCGTTCGACATGCCCACTTCTTTATGGGGGAGTTGTGCCAAAACGTCCTCAAATGAGGCGCCGTGTAGTGCGCATACTCGACCAAGTATCCGATAAAGCCGCTTAGGTATCAATTCAGTTCGCGGCGAGCTCAAACCCAATTCGTTCCATGGGTCATTGACTGATTTTTCCGAGCGATCCGGATGTTGCCTGCGAAACCATTCAGCCATAAGCAATCGGAATTTCCTTACCGCATCCAATGGATTATCGGCTCCGGAAAAAACCTTCGTTAAATCATCCCCATCAAAATACTTTGCGAATTTATGCAATTCATGAGAAATATCGCCAGCAATATTTTCTATGTAAGCTCTAAATTCAGAGCTATCCAGTGCTTCTTTAAGCGATTTGTTAGGAACTACCATTCCTATATCATGCCAATATGCAGATTCCAATAATAACCACGTATCTGTCGCGCTTAGCATGCCAATACGTTGTTCGCCAAGCAATCGCTCTATATTGACAAGTATTTGCTCACTATGAGATTGATCGTGACGGCTATAATGGGGGAAAAGTTGGGCTACTTGTTGCAACACCTTTGGTATTAATTGCTTATCAAAACTCCATTGACTTTCAAGTAGCTTTAAATTATTTTGCTTTTCCGCTTGAAGCTGTAAATGTCGCTGCAATAAATCAGACATATTATTCCTATAAAAATATAAAACTCAATATCGCGAAAAAATCTAATTTAACAATTTCCAAGTTGGAATTAGAATGCCTGGTATCAACAATACACCATAAAGCGTACTGACGAAATCCCACCGTCCCTCCTTATGAAACCTGAGCAAATAGCCAGTAGTCGGGGTGCGCAATACCCGAGGTAAGCGGCTCCCCAGAAGGGCCCCAAGCGCTCGGCAAAGCGGCCATCAAAGCAAAATTGAAAGGAAGAATTGAAGCGCAGAAGTGCACGGTGTCAGTTCCGGCAATCGGACATTTGTTGCGTTGCAGAATTACTACTGGGAGGGTTTGAGGGCCGCTGGCCACTATGCTGGGAAGTTAATGGCGACGCACGCGCGCCCTCGGCGCGCGAGGCTGCCGCGGCGCGGCAGCAATCGGACGATTCGGAGCGGGATGGCCCTGCAGGGCCATGCCCTTCGAATCTCACACGCAGAGCGCGCAGGCGCTCTGCTCGCTTCCGCCAAGAAACAAAAAACCGCCACGAGGGCGGTTTCTTTGTTTCTTGGCGGAAGCGGTGAGATTCGAACTCACGAACAGTTTAACCCGTCGCTAGTTTTCAAGACTAGTGCCTTCAACCACTCGGCCACGCTTCCTAAGTGTGCAGCATTATACAGATTTCACCCCTGCTTGGGTGCCAAAACCGTCGATGCCCCCTCAAGCAGCCCGGCTGGCCTGCCCCGGCGTCCAGTTCTCGCGCAGCGCCTGCTCGAACGCTTCCGCCTCCAGCGGCCGCGAGAACAGATACCCCTGCACCTCGTCACAACCCGAATTCTTCAAGAACGCCAGCTGCTCCACCGTCTCAACGCCCTCGGCAATCACCTTGTGCTTGAGCTGCTGCGCGATACTGATGATGGTGTTCGCAATCGCACAATCATTGGCATCCGCCGGTATGCCGATGGTGAACGAGCGATCGATCTTCAAGGTGTCGATCGGGAAGCGCTTCAGGTATGACAAGCTCGAATACCCGGTCCCGAAATCGTCCAGCGACAAGGTCACACCCAGCGCCGTGATGCGGTCCATGATGCCGATCACCCGGTCGATATTGTGCATCAGCGTGCTCTCGGTGATCTCCAATTCCAGCCAGGTCGGCTCCAGGCCATAACGCACCAGCGTCTCCTGCACCCGCCCCGGCAACGCCGACGTGAATTCGCGCGCCGACACATTGACCGCCAGCCGTATCGGCGGCAGCCCCGCGTCCTTCCACACCTTGGCCTGCGCGCAAGCCGCTTCCAGCACCCATTCGCCGACCTGCACCACCAGCCCGGTGGCCTCGGCCAATGGGATGAACTCCGCCGGCGGCACCAGGCCGCGCTCCGGATGGCGCCAGCGCACCAGCGCTTCGGCGCCGATGATCTTGCCGCTGTCGATGCTGAACTTGGGCTGGTAGTGCAACAGCAGCTCGCCGTGACCCAGCGCGTGGCGCAGGCCCGATTCGATCCGCATGCGCTCCTGCATGCCCTGGTTCATGTCCTGGCTGTAGAAGGCGACGTGGTCGCCTTCCGCACCACCCTCCTGCTTGGCACGGTACATGGCGATGTCGGCCAGCCGCAGCAGGGTCTCGGCGTCGCCGCCGTCCTGCGGGTAGACGCTGATGCCGATGCTGCCGCCCACGCGCAGGTCGTGGCCGTCAATCAGGATCGGCGTGTTCAAGGTGCCCAGCAGCTTTTGCGCCACCATGCTGGCCTCGAAATGCTGGCCGATGTCGAACAGGCCGACCGCGAATTCGTCGCCGCCCAGCCGTGCTACCAGGTCCTGGTCGCGCAGCACGGCGCGGAAGCGGCGCGCCACTTCGCACAGCAGCTCGTCGCCGATCTTGCGGCCCAGCGTGTCGTTGATCAGCTTGAAGCGGTTGAGGTCGATGAACAGCACGCAGCCGTGCAGCTTGCTGCGCTGGGCTACCGTCAGGGCCTGGTCGACCAGCTTGGTCAGCAGCGAGCGGTTGGGCAGGTTGGTCAGCGCGTCGTAGTAGGCCAGGTGGTGGATGCGCTCTTCCGCCATCTTGCGTTCGGTGATGTCGGTCAGGTAGGCGATCAGGCCGATGGCGCGGTCGTTGATGTCGCGCAGCGGCGAGAGCGACAGGCTGGCCCAGAATACTTCGCCCGACTTTTTCTTGCGCCGCACTTCCATCAGCCGCCCGCCCTGCTCCAGGAAGGTGTCGTCGAAGCTTTCGTCCTCGTCGTGGTACAGGAACAGGATGTTGCGCCCCACCGCTTCCACCGAGCTGTAGCCGAACAGGCGCTCCGCGCCCTTGTTCCAGCTGATGATGAAGCCGTTCATGTCCATCGTCAGCACCGACTCATGGATGTGGTCGAGGATCTGCGCCTGGTGCTGCAGCTGCGATTCCACCTGCACGTAGGCGTGGGTGGAGCGCTGCGCCAGCGCGTGCACCTGCAGCACGCTGCCGGCCAGGTTGGCCAGGCTGGCCAGGTGCTCGCGGTCGAGCGAGCTGTACTGCGCGCGGCCGGAGACCACGAAGCGGCCGAAGTATTCGTCGTCGAACAGGATGTCCTGGGTCAGGCTGGGCACCGCGTCGTCATTGGCGGCCAGCACCTCGATCACCGGCGGCTTGAGCAGCATGGCGTGGGTGTCGGCCGGCAGGAATTCGCCCAGCGGACTGTTCATCACGCTGCGCACGATGCGCCCCAGCTCCTCGGCCAGCGCCGCTCCGCGCAAGCGCAACACCGCGTCGCACAAGGCCGCGCTGTTGCTCAGGAAATCGGAGAGGGGGTGCGCGACCATGGCTTAGATATTCCTGCTCACCTGGATCGCCCAGTGGTAAGCCTGCAGCTGCGCTTGCCAGTAGGTCTCGTGGTCGATGCCGGCCTGCTCCAGACCGGCGCGGTCGTGGCGCTCCACCAGCGCCAGCAGTTCCCCCTGCGGGCCGGCGCGGTCCAGCAGCGCCATCACCACGTCCAGGTCGAGGCTGAGCGCGGCGACGATTTCCGTCATCGGCATGCCCAGCAAGACGTCCAGCAGCGAGAACACGCCGGCCACGAAAGCCATGTCCTGCTGGTCGCGCTCCCAGCCGAGCGCCTTGCTCAAGCCTTCCATCTGCGCGGCGCGCACCGCCGCCAGCGGCAGCAGCGGGTTGGACATGCCGTCCTCCTGCTGGCGCGCGTACAGCAGCAGCTGCAACCAGCGCTGCAGCTGGCGCCGGCCCAGCACGTTGATGGCCTGGCTGAAGCTGTGGATCGGCGAACTGAGCGCGAACGCGGCCGAGTTCACCAGCTTGAGCAAATGGTAGGACAGCGCCGGATCCTGCTTGAGCAGCACTTCCAGCTCGCGCGAGTCGGCGTCGCGCGCCAGCAGGCCCAGCAGCGCCAGCAGGCGCTTGCGCGAGGTGCCGTCGCCGGCGTTCATGTCTTGCGGCGGATGCAGGGCGAAGTCGCCGGCAAACCAGCTGAAGCCGGCCTCGGCGCATTCGGCGATGCGCTGTTCGCTGTGCATGCCGGTGGCCAGGTGCGGGCCCGGCTGGGCCACCAGCGCCAGCACCGGCGGCATGGTCAGCGCGGCGTCGACCATCAGCGACTTGGCGCCGCACAGGGTGGCGCCCATGCCGGCCACGCCTTCGACCATGATGCGGTAGCCGGCGTCGGCATACGAGGACAGTTTCTTTTGCACCGGGATCTCGGCGCAGGCCTCGGCCGGCACGCGCAGGATCACGCGGTTGGGCGGCAGCTCGGCCAGTTGGGACAGTTCCAGTTGCGCCGGATGGGCCACCGGCAGGATGCAGTCGAGCGGCGCCAGCGCGGCGAACACGTCGGGCGTCTTGAGCAAGGTCAGCGCCGCCTGGAAGGCGTCGCCCGAGTCCGCGGATAATTCAAAAGTCAGTGCCACCCACTCGTTGTGAGCGTTGGACACCGCTTGTAATTCCACCAGTGGAAACATGCTAGTTTCAGGCGCAGACATCAATATCTCATTGAAGGTTGTGCACGCAATCTTAGATCAAGTATTGACATTAGACAATCAATTACCTTCCTGCAGTATTGTTATTATCAATACGACCAGTATAAGACCAATTATCGCGCGCGAAACGTTTTCTTTTATACGATTGCAAATACGTAGGCGGTGCAGGAATATAGCAGATATTGCCGCACAAACACGCACTGTTAAAAATTGCTTAATGGAATTAGAAGCCATACTCTGTATTTACAACAGGATGGCGCTGGCCGCCCCGCCTACTGCACGTGCTGCACCGCAAACCGGATCAGCTCGGCCTGCCCCTCGATGCCCAGCTTGCGCTTGATGTTGAGGCGGTGGGTTTCCACGGTGCGCACGCTGAGGTCGAGCGCGCGGGCGATCTGCTTGTTCGATTCGCCGTTGGCGATGTGGCGCAGCACCTCGTGCTCGCGCGAGGTCAGCTGGTTGTCCTGGGTGTGCGGCTGGGCCAGCTGGCGCGCCAGCGCGGCGCTGTAGTAGATGCCGCCGGACATGACGGTCTCGATCGCCACCACGATGTCCTTGCCGGGCGCGTCCTTGAGCACATAGCCGCGCGCGCCGGCCTGGATCGCCTGCGACACGTATTCCAGCTTGTCGTGCATCGACAGGATCAGCACCGCGATGCGCGGAAACGCCTGCTTGAACTGGGCCGTGGCTTCGATGCCGTTGGTGCCGCGCATGTTGATGTCCATGAGCACCAGGTCGACGTCGCACTGGGCGGCCTGCTCGAGCGCCTCGGCCGCGCCGCCGGCCTCGGCCACCACCTGGAATTGCGGCATCGCCTCCAGCCGCGCGCGCAGGCCGTCGCGCACCAGGGGATGGTCGTCGACCAGCAGGATTTTGATTGTGGCTGTCATGTCTTTATCTTTATAAACTGTGCTGTATCTTTGTTAGCCATTGCCGGCAAAGGCGGTCACCACCGTGCCCTCGCCGGAGGAAGCGATGTCGAAGCGGCCGCCGATGGCGTCCATGCGCTCCATCATATTGCGCAGGCCGATGCCGTGCTTGGGATGCAGCGCGATGCCCTCGGCGTCGAAGCCGGCGCCGTCGTCGCGGATGCGCAGCGTGACACCGCCGTGCTCGCCGGTCAGGCGGATCTCGATGCGGCTGGCGCCGGCGTGGCGCTCGATATTGGTCAAGGCTTCCTGCGCCACACGGAACAGCACGGTGTTGGCGACGTCCGGCAAGTCGTCGGTGCACCCCTCCGCCTCGAAGTGTACCGGGGTTGCGCTGCTGAGCGTGTACTCCTGGGCCAGGTGGTGCAGCGCCGCCGCCAGGCCCAGGTCGTCGAGGATGGCCGGGCGCAGATTGTGCGAGATGCGGCGCACCTCGCCCATCACGTTGTTGAGCTGGTCCGCGGCGTGCTCGAACGCGGCCTGCGCCGCCTGCTGCTGCTCCACCTTGCCGGACGCCAGCCCGGAGGTCAGGCGGATGATGCCGGCCTCGATCTGCAGCTTGATCGACACCAGCCACTGGCTGATGCCGTCGTGCAGGTCGCGCGAGAGCCGCGCCCGCTCCTCCTCCTGCGATTCCACCACGCGCTGGGCCAGCACCTTGAGCTTGGCGTCGGCCACGCGCAGCTCGCTGATGTTGAGCGCCAGCCCGGAACTGGCCACCGCCACCGAGGCCGCGATGGCGATCGCCGCGATCCACAGCATGGTGTTGTGGATGTTGCCGGACTGCTGGACATCGACCTTGGCCAGCGCCTGGTCGACGTCGTCCAGATAGATACCAGTGCCCAGCATCCAGCCCCATTTCGGCATCGGGATCACGTAGCCGAGCTTGGCGCCGGATTTGTGGGTGGACGGCTTGACCCACCTGTAGCGCTCCAGTCCGCCGCCGGCGCGCGCGCGCCGCAGCAGGTTCTGGATGGTCGGCTGGCCCTGCTCGTCGCGCAGCTGGTACAGGTTGCGGCCCACCAGCTCCGGCTGGCGCGGATGCATCAGCGTGTTGCCCTGCATATCGTAGACGAAGAAATAGCCGTCGTCGCCGTAGCTGAGCGAGGACAGGATGCGCTTGGCCTCGTCGCGGGTGGCCTGGTCGTCGCGGCCGGACTCGTACAGATGGGCAATGGCGTGCGAGGCCAGCGCCACATAGTGCTTCAGCTCGGCCTCCTTGCTGCTCAGGTAGGCTTGCTGGATGGTCTCGCGCTGCTGCTGGGCCAGCAGCACCGACTGGTGGCGCACCGCCAGCGCGATGGCGATCAGCGCCAGGATCAGCGGCGTGATGGCCAGGAATATGACTTTTTGCCGCAACTTCATGAGGTTCGCCCCGATTTGTTCTGTAGCGCGATTCTACGCTCCCGCCGCCTGCGGCTACTACGTAGTTGTACCGAGCCATAGTGCGTAATGGTGCGCTTGCGGCGGATATCAGCTTCCTGAATACTGGTCATAAGCTGCGCGGGGGTCAAGTCTGACATTCGGACACGGCCTCTGCCGTACGCTCAGCTACGGCAGAGGCCGTGTCCGAATGTCAGACTTGACCCCCGCCTTAAAGCAGCGCCCAAAACCTTGGAGGAAGCATGAAAACATTGCACCACACCGCGCCACCCACGCTGGCCAGCCGGCTCGGCTGGGCCGCGCTCGCCCTGTGCGGCGCCGCCGCGCTCGGCGTCATCGCGCTCAAGCGCGGCGAGGCCGTCAGCGCCATCTGGATCGTCATCGCCGCCGTCTGCGTCTACCTGATCGCCTACCGCTTCTACAGCCTGTTCATCGCCGACAAGGTGCTGGGCCTGGACGCCCGCCGCATGACCCCGGCCCACAAGCTCAACGATGGCCTCGACCACGTGCCGACCAATAAGTACGTGCTGTTCGGCCACCACTTCGCCGCCATCGCCGGCGCCGGCCCGCTGGTCGGCCCGGTGCTGGCCGCGCAGATGGGCTATCTGCCCGGCATGCTGTGGATCCTGGCCGGCGTGGTGTTTGCCGGCGCCGTGCAGGACTTCATCGTGCTGTTTATCTCGATGCGCCGCGACGGCCGCTCGCTGGGCGACCTGATCAAGTCGGAGCTGGGCCAGATCCCCGGCATGATCGCGCTGCTGGGCACATTCATGATCATGGTCATCATCCTGGCGGTGCTGGCGCTGATCGTGGTGAAGGCGCTGACCGGCTCGCCGTGGGGCAGCTTCACCGTGATGGCCACCATCCCGATCGCGCTGTTCATGGGCGTCTACACCCGCTACATCCGCGTCGGCCGCATCGGCGAGGTGTCCATCATCGGCTTCATCCTGCTGATGGCGGCCATCTTCGGCGGCCAATACGTGCAGGAGAACCCGGCCCTGGCGCCGATGTTCACCTTCACCGGCACCGAGCTGACCTGGATGCTGATCGGCTACGGCTTCATCGCCTCGGTGCTGCCGGTGTGGCTGCTGCTGGCGCCGCGCGACTACCTGTCGACCTTCCTCAAGATCGGCACCATCGTCGGCCTGGCGCTGGGCATCGTGGTGGTCGCGCCCTACCTGAAAATGCCGGCCATGACCAAGTTCATCGACGGCACCGGTCCGGTCTGGGCCGGTTCGCTGTTCCCGTTCCTGTTCATCACCATCGCCTGCGGCGCCGTGTCCGGCTTCCACGCGCTGATCTCGTCGGGCACCACGCCCAAGATGATCGAGAACGAGACCCACGCCCGCTTCATCGGCTACGGCGCGATGCTGATGGAATCGTTCGTCGCCATCATGGCGCTGGTGGCCGCCTCGACCATCGAGCCGGGCGTCTACTTCGCCATGAACAGCCCGGCCGCGCTGCTGGGCACCACGGCCGAGTCCGCCGCGCACGCGGTCTCGCAGATGGGCTTTTACATCACGCCGGACATGCTGACCCAGACCGCCAGGGATGTCGGCGAGCATTCCATCATCTCGCGCGCCGGCGGCGCCCCGACCCTGGCGGTGGGCATGGCCCAGATCCTGTCGGGCGTCATCGGCGGCAAGCTGATGATGGCCTTCTGGTACCACTTCGCCATCCTGTTCGAGGCGCTGTTCATCCTGACGGCGGTCGACGCCGGCACCCGCGCCGGCCGCTTCATGCTGCAGGACTTGCTGGGCGCCTTCGTGCCGGCCATGAAGCAGACCGAGAACGTGTTTGCCAACCTGACCGCGACCGGCCTGTGTGTGGCGGCCTGGGGCTACTTCCTGTATCAGGGCGTGGTCGATCCGCTGGGCGGCATCAACACCCTGTGGCCGCTGTTCGGCATCGCCAACCAGATGCTGGCGGCGATCGCGCTGATCCTCGGCACCTGCGTGCTGTTCAAGATGAAGCGCGCCCGCTTCGCCTGGGTCACCGTGCTGCCGACCGTGTGGCTGCTGCTGTGCACGCTGACGGCAGGCTTCCAGAAGATCTTCGACGCCAATCCGAAGATCGGCTTCCTGGCGCACGCCGCCAAGTACCAGGCCGCCTTCGACGAGGGCAAGCTGCTGGCGCCGGCCAAGTCGGTGGCGCAGATGCAGCAGGTGATCTTCAACGATTACCTGGACGCGTCGCTGGCCGGCTTCTTCATGCTGGTCGTGCTTAGCGTGCTGGTGTTCGGCATCCGCACGGTGCTGGCGGCGCGCGCCTCGGCCCAGCCGACCGCCAAGGAAAGCCCGCTGGTGCTGGCGCCGCAGGTGCAGTGATGCTGGGAGAAATCGCCAAGGCCGGCCGCTATCTCGGACAAAGCATGCGTCTGATGATGGGCCTGCCTGAATACGATACCTACGTCTCGCACCGGGAAGCCACCCATCCCGGCGAGCCGATGATGAGCTACGAGGAGTTCTTCCGCGAACGCCAGGAAGCCCGCTACGGCGGCGCCGGCAAGCGCGGCGGCTGCTGCTGAGCCCCCAAGCCTGCCGGTCCGGACAGCACGCGATCTTGAGCGCGTTCTGTCCGGACAGGCAGGCTTTTTTCTTTTTTGCGGGAACTTCCCGCCTCGCGCCTGTGTCTAACTCCGCTGAGCCGCCTTGTCGGCCATTCTCGGGAGACACATGTCACACACCTTTTCATACCAACAGGCGTTTGCCCGCAACATCGGCTGGCTTACCCAGGCAGAACAAGCGGTGCTGCGCGGCAAGCGCATCGCCATTGCCGGCATGGGCGGCGTCGGCGGCGTGCACCTGCTGACCCTGGCGCGGCTGGGCGTGGGCGCCTTCCACATCGCCGACTTCGACACCTTCGACATCGCCAACTTCAACCGCCAGGTGGGCGCCACCATGTCCACCCTGGGCCAGCCCAAGGTCGAGGTGCTGGCCGAGATGGCGCGCGACATCAATCCCGAACTGAAGCTCGTGCGCTTTCCCGGCGGCGTCAACAGCGGCAACCTGGCGCAGTTCTTCGAAGGCGTGGACCTGTACGTGGACGGCCTGGATTTCTTCGCCTTCGGCGCGCGCCAGGCCACCTTTGCCGCCTGCGCGCGGCTGGCCATCCCGGCCATCACGGCGGCGCCGCTGGGCATGGGCACGGCGGTACTGAACTTCCTGCCGGGGCGGATGACGTTCGAGGAATATTTCGGCTGGGGCGAGCTGCCGGACGATGAGAAGGCCCTGCGCTTCCTGGTCGGGCTGGCGCCGGCCGGCCTGCACGCGCGCTACCTGGTCGATCCGTCCAGCATCAACCTGAAGGAACAGCGCGGGCCGTCGACCATCATGGGCTGCGAGCTGTGCGCGGGCGCGGCCGCCACCGAGGCGCTGAAGATCCTGCTGAACCGCGGCCAGGTCGAGGCCGCGCCGCGCGGTTATCATTTCGACGCCTACCGTAACAAGCTGGTCCGCACCTGGCGCCCCGGCGGCCACCGCCACCCGCTCCAGCGGCTGACCATGATGCTGGTGAAACGCCGGCGCGGAGAGCAATCATGAGCAAGATGGAACAACACCTCGATGCCACGCTGGAGCAGATCCTGGAGCTGGCGCGCTGGGCGCCCAGCGGCGACAACACCCAGCCGTGGCGCTTTGAAATCCTCGACGCGCGCCGCCTGGTGGTGCATGGCCACGACACGCGCGACCATTGCGTCTACGACCTCGACGGCCATCCCAGCCAGCTCTCGATCGGCGCGCTGCTCGAGACCATGGCGATCGCCGCCAGCACCTGCCAGCTGGAGATGCAGGTCACGCGCCACAGCGAGGCGCCGGAAAGCCGCCCCACCCTCAGCGTCGAGTTCGTGCCGGCGCCGCACCTGGAAGCCGATCCGCTGGCCGACGCCATCCTGCCGCGCAGCGTGCAGCGGCGCCCGCTGAGCCGGCGCCCGCTGACGCCGGCCGAACGCTCGGCGCTGGTGGCGGCGCTGCCGGACGGCTACGGCGTGCACTGGCTGGAAGGCAGCCAGCGCAGCGCGGCGGCGCGCCTGATGTTCCGCAACGCCAAGCTGCGCCTGACGATGCCCGAGGCGTGGCAGGTGCACAAGTCGGTGATCGAATGGAACGCCCGCTACAGCGAGGACCGCATTCCCGACCAGGCGCTGGGCGTGGACGCCGCCACCGCCAGGCTGATGCGCTGGATCATGCAGCGCTGGCAGCGCGTGGAATTCTTCAACACCTGGCTGGCCGGCACGCTGGCGCCGCGCCTGCAAATGGACCTGATCCCCGGCCTGGCCTGCGCCGCCCACTTCGTGCTGACCGCCCCGCGCCGCGCCCAGCGCATCGACGACTACCTGCAGGCCGGCCGCGCCATGCAGCGTTTCTGGCTGACCGCCACCGCGCAGGGCCTGCAGCTGCAACCGGAACTGACGCCGCTGATCTTCGCCCGCTACGTGCGCGAAGGCCGGGTGTTTTCCGGCACGCCCGGCATGCAGGAGCGCGCCGAGGCGCTGGCGCGCGAGGGCGCGGCGCTGGTCGGCCAGCCGGCGTGGGACAACGCGGTGTTCATGGGCCGCATCGGCGCCGGCCCGGCGGCCTCGGCGCGCTCGCTGCGCAAGCCGCTGCGCACCCTGCTGGTCGGTCCGGCCGGGAAGCCGTGACGGCGTTCTTTACAGCCGAGTACCCGGTCCGGCCGGCAGCCGGCCCAAGCCCTTGATTTCACAGGCCGGACCGCCACTGGCAGGGCTTTTGCTCTGGTTGCAGGACGACGCCGAATCCGGGGTCGCCATCCAACCAGGGAGCTTATATGTATAACGTTAAACCAGCCATCGCCGCCGCCATGATCAGCACCGCACTGGCAGCCGCGCCCGCCGCTCACGCCGGACCGTCGGTCGGCCTGGACCCGACCGGCAACGGCGCCTACAGCAGCTATGCCGACCTGTGGACCAATGTCACCAACACCGCGCTGGCCAGCAATTTCATGCCCGGCTCCGCCGCCACGTTCGGCCCCTTCGTGCCCTACCTGACCGAGCTGCGTTCGCAGATGGTGATCGGCACCATGTCGAGCGGCGCCGCCCTCGTCACGCCCGGCGGCCTCAACAGCGGGTATGAGCTGAGCGCCGTGGTGCGCTTCGAGGAGCTGGTGGACAGCCAGACCGCGACCACCGCCCACTTCGCGCTGCCGGGCAGCCAGTCGGCCGCGATGGATGTCGATGCCCTGCATGGCGGCGTGCAAAACATCGCCTTCTACTTCGACCGCTTCGGGCCGGGCGCGACCAGCAAGGCCGTGCCCGGCGACGGTCCCGGCACCGTGCGCTGCTATGGCGCCGGCTCGACCTCGACCGGCTGCGGCGGCGCCGGCGATCCGGACGGCGACGGCGTCATGGTCATGTCCGGCCACCTGATCTTCAATGAGGCCAACGTGGCCACCAGCGGCGGCGTCTCCACCGGCGCCTTCGACATCCGCTTCCAGATCGACTACGTCGATACCCACTATCTCGACATCGCCACCGGCTCGATATTCCAGAACAACGTCACCGGCGCCGCCACCATCCCCTCGCTGTACACGCCGGCCACCATGTGGGACGGCACCGCGCCCTCCGGCGTGCCGCTGATGAAGTTCGACGGATCGGGCTCGTTCGCGCTGGCGGCCGTGCCGGAGCCGGCCACCCTGGCCTTGCTCGGCCTGGGCCTGGCCGGCATGGCGCTGGGGCGCCGCCGCCAGCTGCCGTCGTAAGCCTGAACGCCCCGTCCCCCGCCGTCAGCCGCGGCCGGCGACGGCGCGCCGCAGCACTGCATCAAAGCGCGTCGCCACGTCGTAGCGCTGAAACAGCGACGCCAGCCCGACCGCCGCCGCCCGCGCCGCCGGGCGCTCCAGCAAGTCCACCACGGTCCGCCGCAGCGTCTCCTCGTTCAGGCGGTCCGAGCGCAGCAAGGCGCCGGCCCCCATCGCCGCCACCGCGCGCATGTTCAGGTACTGGTCCAGGTTGCCCGCAATGCCCAGCACCGGCACGCCGGCCGTCAGCGCCTGCTGGCTGGTCGGGCTGCCGCCGTTGCAGATCACCAGCTGCGCGCGCCGCGCCGCCTCCTCGCCCGGCAGGTAGGCCGCCACGTGGGCGTTGTCGGGCGGCTCGCCGGGATCGGCCTGGCCGGCGGTGGCGGCGATCACCCGCACCGGCAGCGCCGCCAGCGCCTGCAAGATCTGCGGCAACAGCGCGCCCTGCCCCGAGCTGCCCAGCGTGACGTAGATCAGCGGCTTGTCCGTCGGCAAAACATCCCACCAGCCGGGCAAGGCCGTGGGCGGCGACCAGGTCACCGGCCCCAGATAGGAGTGGCTCGCCGGCAAGTCGACCGCCGGAAACATTTCGGGGATGTCGGGATAGAGCACATAGTCGGCGTCAGCGTACACGCGCCGCAAGTCATGGCCCAGCGACGGCAGGCCGTGTTCGCGCCGCACGCGGTTCAGCGGCCGGCTGTGCAGCGCGAACGCCAGCGGCCGCACCAGGCGGAACAGGCGGTCGGCCAGCGCGATCGGCAACACCCGCGCCAGCGCGATCGCCGGCACCGTGTAGCGCTGCGGCACGTAGGGGCTCCAGTAGGCGTTGATCAGGCCGATGTACGGCACCTGCGCCACCCGCGCGCTGACCGACAGCGACAGCCGGAAATCGCCCACCACCACGTCCGGCCGCACCGCCCGCAGCAGGCGCAGGTCGTCCTGCACATATTGCTGCAGGGTCACGCTGTCGTAGACCGGCCTGCCCGCCGCCAGGGCCGCCAGGAAACGCGCGCTGGAGATGCTGCTCACTGTCCAGCTGCTCAGCCTGCTGCCACGGAAAAAGGCCTCGTAGCCGGGCGCGCAGGCGAAGTGCACGTCGTAGTGCTGCGGCGCCAGCATGTGCGCCAGCGCCAGCGGCCGGCCGACGTGGGCCAGCGTGACGGCCTCCGCCACGAAGAGGATTTTTTTGCGTTCCATCCTTGCAGCTTGCGACGCACTTTCCCGCAGCACTTGAGAATGCTCAAACGTGCGGGGATTAGATGCAGATCAAGGCCGCCCTGATCTGAACACTATATTTTTCCTACTGGCACTTACAGATCAGCTTGTCGCGCCGACGTTTTCGGCGCCCACCGTTTGCCACCGCTAACAGCAATGTTCAATTTCGAACGTTCGGGTCTGAGCCATAAACTGACCGTCATTTCCGTCCTCTCCACCGGCAGCGCGCTGATGCTGGTGTTGTTCGCCTTTGCTGCCGCGTCCGTCCTCAGCCGGACCGACGACGCGCGCATGCAGCTGTCCTCGCTGGCCGGCGTGGTCGGCAACAACAGCGCGGCGGCGCTGCTGTCGGCCGACAGCAAGCAAGCCCGGCAGACGCTGGCCACGCTGGCGGTCGAAGACCAGATCCAGCAGGCCGCGCTGTACGACAGCACCGGCCAGTCGCTGGCCCGCTACCAGTCCGCCGCCCTGCCGCCCGGGCAGGACGCGCCGGCGCAATTGGCGCTCGAGGACGCCGGCCAGGAGATCCGCACCTTCCACAGCGGCCCGTTGTGGGCGCCGGCGTTGCGGCTGTACCGGCCGGTGCGCATCAGGGACGAGTTCATCGGCACCGTGATGATCGAATGCGCGCAGACCCGCATGTGGCTGGACCTGTTCAAGAACCTGGCCGCGGCCGCCGTGGCCGCCATGCTGTCGTTCGTGACGGCGCTGCTGATGGCGGCCCGCTTCAAGGGCAGCATCGCCGAGCCGGTCGGCAAGCTGATCGCCGCGGCCCAGCAGGTCAGCCGCGGCCAGACCCCGCCGCGCATCGTCCACCAGCGCAGCGACGAGCTGGGCGCGCTGACCGACAGCTTCAACGACATGCTGGCCCAGATCGAGGCGCGCGACGCCGCGCTGGCGCAATACCGCGACCAGCTGGAACGCCAGGTCGGCGCCCGCACCGAACAGCTGGAAAAGGCCAAGAACGCCGCCGAGGCCGCCAGCCAGGCCAAGAGCGCCTTCCTCGCCACCATGAGCCACGAAATCCGCACCCCCATGAACGGCGTGCTGGGCATGACCGAGCTGCTGCTGGCCACCCGCCTGACCGAGCAGCAGCGCCACTACACCAGCATGGTCAAGCGCTCCGGCGAACACTTGCTGGTCATCATCAACGACATCCTGGATTTCTCCAAGATCGAGGCCGGCAAGCTGACCGTCGAATACATCGATTTCAATTTCCGCGAATTGCTCGACGACATAGACAACGTCTTCGCGCCGCAGGCGCAGGCCAAGGGCATCCGGCTGGAGCTGCAGGTCGCCAACGATATCCCGATCGCCATCTGCGGCGATCCCAACCGGCTGCGCCAGGTCATCTTCAATCTGCTGGGCAACGCGATCAAGTTTACCGAGAGCGGCAAGATCACTGTCAAGGTCGCCGTGGCGCACGAGGACGCGCAAACCGTCGGCCTGCGCTTCGAAGTGCACGACACCGGTATCGGCGTCTCCAGCGAGGCGCGGGCGCGCATCTTCGACTCCTTCTCGCAGGCCGACGGCTCGACCACCCGCAAGCACGGCGGCACCGGCCTGGGCCTGGCGATCTCAAAACAACTGGTGGAGCTCATGGGGGGCACGATAGGAGTGGACCATGCGCTAACGCAAGGGTCGATCTTTTGGTTTGCCGTAAATTTTGATAAACGTCGTATTGATGTCGACGATCCTTCTTTCCACGCCACCCAGGAATGCCGCGCCTTGATTGTCGATGAAAATCCCACCAGCCGGGACGAGCTGGAAACGCTGCTGCGCAGCTGGCACATCGCCAGCGCCAGCGCCAGTGCCACCACCGCCCTGCCGCAGCTGCGCCAGGCCGCCGCCGCCGGCCGCCCCTACGACGTGGTGCTGCTGGACATGGAGCTGCCGCGCACCAGCGGCCTGGCGCTGGCCGCCGCGATCCGTGCCGAGGCGGCGCTGGCCACCACCCGGCTGTTGCTGCTGAGTACCGAGCGCAACGCCGCCGACGGCGTCCAGCGGCGCGAAGCCGGCGTCGCCTTCCAGCTGATCAAGCCGCCGCGCGCCTGCGACCTGTTCGATTGCCTGCTGGCGCCCGGCCGCGGCGCGCCGCCGCCGGCATGCCCGGCCGAGGCGCCGCCGGCCGCCGCGCCGGTGGCCCCGCCGCTGGCCGCCTTCAGCCCCGGCCCGACGCCGGCCCCGCGCGCCCGCAGGCGGCGCAAGGTGTTGCTGGCGGAGGACAATCCGGTCAATATCGAAGTGGCCAGCGCCATGCTCGAAGGGCTGGGGCTGGAAGTGAGCCGCGCCGTCAACGGCGAGGCGGCGCTGCACGCGGTGCAGGCCAACGAGTTCGACCTGATCCTGATGGATTGCCAGATGCCGGTCATGGACGGCTTCGCCGCGACCACGGAAATCCGCCGCCGCGAACAGCAGCGCAAGCGCGGGCGCAGCATGCCCATCGTCGCCATCACCGCCAACGCCCTGCAGGGCGACCGCGAAGCCTGCCTGGCCGCCGGCATGGACGATTACCTGAGCAAGCCCTTCACGCAGCAGGCGCTGGGGCAGACCATCTCCCGCTGGATCAGCCTGCCGCGCATGCCGGCCGCGCCGGAAGCGCCCGAGGCGCTCCCCGCCGCCGCGTCCAACGGCCAGATCAACCGCCAGGCGCTGGAAAACATCCGCGCCCTGAGCGCCACCAACGGCGACGCCCTGCTCGAGCGCGTGCTGCACGCCTATCTCGACGATACCCCCAAGCATCTGCACACGCTGCGCCAGGCCATCGGCACCGGCAACATCAGCCAGATGCGCAAGGCCGCCCACAGCCTCAAGTCCAGCAGCGCCAACGTCGGCGCCGACGCGCTGGCGCAGCGCTGCAAGGAGCTCGAGCAGCGCGGACGCAACAACACCACCGCCGGCGCCGCAGTCCTGCTGGCTGATATGGAACGCTCTTTCCAGGCCGTGCGGCAGGCATTGGGAGCCATCCTGGAAAAGGAAATATGACATGGCAAGCTCCCCCTCCCCCAAGCGCGGCCTGGTGCTGGTCGCCGACGACGATCCCGTGATGCGCCTGCTGATGCTGGAAATGCTGAGCCAGGTCGGCCTGAACGCGGTCGAGGCCGAGGACGGCCTGCAGGCCGTGGCCTGTTTCCAGAGCATGGCGCCGGACCTGCTGCTGCTCGACGTCGACATGCCCGGCATGGACGGCTTCGCCGTGTGCCGCGAAATCCGTCGGCTGGAAACCCAGACCACCGTGCCCATCATCATGGTCACCGGCGGCGACGAGCTCGAATCGGTGACCCAGGCCTACGAGGCCGGCGCCACCGACTTCGTCTCCAAGCCGATCAACTGGCCCATCCTCGGCCACCGCGTGCTGTACGTGCTGCGCGCCAGCGACGCCATCACCCGCCTGCGCATCGCCGACGCCCACCACCGCGCGGTGCTGGCGGCGATCCCGGACACCTTCTTCCGCATGAACAAGGACGGCTACTACCTCGACTACGAGCAAGGCCACGAGGCCAGCGCCGTGTTCGACAGCGAGCAGTGCGTGGGCCGCCACCTGAACCAGGTGCTGCCGGACGACATCGCCCGCCACATGCTGGAGCAGGTGCAGACCGTGCTCGACACCCAGCACATCCGCTCGCTCGACTACGAACTGCCCATCCCCGGCGCCGCCCCGCGCGCGCGCCAGGGCGAGCACGCGGTGGCGGTGCCGGTGCGGCATTTCGAGGCGCGGCTGGTGGCCACCGGCCCCGACGAAGTGCTGGGCCTGGTGCGCGACATCAGCGAGCGCAAGCGCACCGAGGAACAGATCCGCCGCCTGGCCTACTGCGACAGCCTGACCGGCATCCCCAACCGCCAGGCCTTCCTGGAGACGCTGGAGGCCGAGCTGGTGCGCTCGCGCAAGGGCAACAAGAAATTCGCCGTGCTGTTCATGGACCTGGACGCCTTCAAGCGCATCAACGACACGCTGGGCCACGACGTCGGCGACCATCTGCTCAAGGCCGTCTCCGAGCGCCTGCGCGACACCACCCGGCCCAGCGACCTGGTCTCGCGCACCGAAGTCGGCAACAACCTGGCGCGCCTGGGCGGCGACGAATTCACCATCCTGATCCCCGACCTGGAGCGTGTGGAGAACGCCCTCAACGTCGCCCACCGCGTCAAGGAAGCCATGCGCCGCCCCTTCCAGCTGGACACGCACGAAATCTTCGTCACCGCCAGCATCGGCATTTCGCTGTACCCGGAGGACGGCGAGGACTGCAACTCGCTGCTCAAATACGCCGACACCGCGATGTACCACGCCAAGAACTGCGGCAAGAACAACGCCAAGCTGTACAGCTCGTCGCTGACGATGCAGATCATGAGCCACGTCAAGCTGGAAGTGGGCCTGCGCAAGGCGCTGCAGAACAATGAGCTGTATTTGCTGTACCAGCCGCAGATCGACGTCGCCAGCGCCCGCATCGTCGGCGTCGAGGCGCTGGTGCGCTGGCGCCACCCGGAGCGCGGCATCATCTCGCCGACCGAGTTCATCCCGCTGGCCGAGGAAACCGGCCTGATCGTGCCGATCGGCGAATGGGTGTTGCGCACCGCCTGCCAGCAGGCGATGGCGTGGCAGGCGGCCGGCAAGCAGCCGGTGCGGGTGGCGGTCAACCTGTCGGCCAAGCAGTTCAAGGATGAGAACCTGACCCAGATCGTGCTGTCGACCCTGCACGAAACCGGCCTGCCGGCCGAGCTGCTGGAGCTGGAGCTGACCGAAGGCACGCTGATGGACGACGCCCGCGCCACCATGGTCACGCTGGAGCAGCTGCGCGGCATCGGCGTCTACCTGTCGATCGACGACTTCGGCACCGGCTACTCGTCGATGAACTACCTCAAGCGTTTCGAGGTGCGCGCGCTGAAGATCGACAAGAGCTTCATCTGCGGCCTGCCGCAGGATTCCGAGAACGCCGCCATCACGCGCGCCATCATCGCCATGGCGCACGGCCTGAAAATGGCGGTGGTGGCCGAGGGCGTGGAGACCGGCGCCCAGTTGCTGCTGCTGGAGCAATTCGGCTGCGACCTGGCGCAGGGCTACTACCTCGGCCATCCCTCGCCGCCCGAGTCGATCGAGCTGATGCTCGGCAACCAGTTCACGATGCACGGCCTGGCGGCCAGCGACGGCGGACACCCGATAAAGTTCCCCGCCCAGCTTTGACGTCCCTCGCTTCCTGGTCTGCTCAGCTGCCTAAGATGGTCAGGCAGCGTCTGAGCTAAGGAGGCCATATGGACGAGCAAGAACATTCCTTCCGCCTGGTGTTCACGCCGGAGCGGCAGCACCACCGGCGGCCGCTGGTGCTGCGTGCGGCCGCTGTTTCCAGGCGGGTCGACGCGCTGTTCAAGGCCATGTCGCGCGACTACCTGCTGCGCGAGCAGTTCATCACCGACCCGGCCCAGGTGCTGGCGGACTTCGCCCTCAGCGAAAAGCTGCCGGAGCAGCGCGCCTCCGTCAGCAACCAGCTGGTGTATGCGATACTGGCCAACCGGCACATGCGGCGCTGGCTGCGCAACTACGCGGCCGATCACCAGCACACCACGCCCACCCGCACCGAGTTCATGACCGCGTTCGGCAACGCCGTCATCAAGCACGGCGACTATCACATCGTGCTCGCGCTGGTGCGCGGCGGTATTGAAAGGGAATCGCCGTTCGCCCTTGGCGGCATGGAGCAGGCCATGCTGTTCACCAGCAGCCCCATCTTCGCCAGCGGCTTCCTGGTGCCCACCGATCACCGCACCATCAACGACTCCAACAGCACGCAGAACTTTGAGCACAGCTCCGCCACCATCGGCACCGGCCCCGGCACCGACGAAGGCACCGAAGTCGGCACGGACACCGGCACCCAAACGGGCACCCACACCGGCACCGACACGGGCACCGATACCGGCACGGACACTGGAACAAATACCGGCACCGACACAGGAACCGATACGGGAACCAACACCGGCACCGATACCGGCACCAACACGGGCACCGACACAGGCACCAACACCGGCACGGACACGGGAACCGACACCGGCACGGACACGGGCACCGACGAAGGCACGCACACCGGCACCGACAGCAACGAATACGATCCCTATCGCGGCCAGGAATACGTGCGCGTCACGATCGAGGCGCTGGTGCAGTACGCGCAGATCCTGGAGTCGCGTGGCATCCTCGCCATCTCCGAGGCGGAATTCAATGTCAGCCGCTGACTCCGAAGCGCCGCTGCTGCGCCGGCGCACGCACACGCTGTCCATCATGCCGACCTTCACCTGCCCGGCCGAATGCGCGGATTGCGGCACGCTCTCCAGCCCGCGCGAGCGCAACCGGCTGGAGCTGGCGTCCGTGCTCGCCGCCATCGATGAAGCCAAGCAGCTCAACTTCAGCAACGTCGTCTTCACCGGCGGCGAGGCCACGCTGGAATGGAAAACCCTGCTGCAAGGCATACGCCGCGCCGCCGACCACCGGTTGCCGGTACGCCTGGTCACCAACGCCCACTGGGCCACCAGCCTGGAAACGGCGCGCGAAAAAATCGCCGCCCTGATCGACGCCGGCCTCTCGGAAATCAACTACAGCACCGGCGACGAGCACGTGCGCTTCGTGCCGCTGGAGCGCGTGGTGCTGGCCAGCGTGGCCGCCTGCGAACGCCGCTTCCGCACCCACGTGATGATGGAGCTGAAGCAGGACCGCCACATCACGCCGGAGATGCTGACCGGGCACCCGCTGATCGCCGCCCTGCCGCCCGATCAATTCGCCGCGCTGACCGTGCTCAGCAGCCCCTGGATGCCGCTGCACCACGAAACCATCTACCGCTACCCCGAAGGCGTGGCCTGCGACGTTCAGGCGGCGGCGATACGCGGCGGCTGCTCCAGCGTGCTCAAGACCTACACGCTGCAGGCGGACGGCCGCGTCGGCTCCTGCTGCGGCCTGGGCCTGCGGGTCATCCCCGAGCTCAACGTCGCCGACACCGGCCTGCCCGGCTTCCTGCGGCGCGCCATCGTCGAATCCGAAGAAGACTTCCTCAAGCTGTGGATACACCACCAGGGCCCGGCCAAGGTGGTCGCCTGGGCCGCCACGCACAACCCCGACATCAAGTGGGAAGGCCTGTACGCCCACCAATGCCAGATGTGCCAGCGCCTGTACCACGACGATGCCGTGCGCAAGGTCATCGAGGAGCACTGGCAGGAAATGATCGCCGAAGTGCTGCAAGCGGCGTGGCTGGACGATGTGCACATCCCCGTCTCCCTGGGCAGACTGAACGCCGAAGCCGCCTGAGAGCCGCCGCCATGACCTTGATGAACCCAGCCGCGCCGCCGCAGCCGCCGCTAACGGTCGCCAAGCTGCGCCACGACGCGGAGCAGTTCGCCTACTTGCAGCGGCTGGGCGTGCTGGGCGCCAAGTACGACGTCATCGTGCAGCGCTACCGCGAGCTGGCCGACCACATGGCGGCCAGCCATATCAGCAAGCGCGAGCGGCCGAGCGCGGAAGAGCTGGCCGGCATAGGCGACATCTACAACCGCATCATCCACCGGCGCGCCGCGCCGGCCATCGCGCCAGCGTACTCGGACAGCTGGCGAGGCGCCGATGTCGAGCTCGCCTATCGCAACAACCCGCCCGGCATCGTCGTCATCGACGACTTCCTCGCGCCGGCCGCGCTGGACAGCCTGCGCCGCTTCTGCCTTGAATCGACGGTCTGGAATTCGCTGCGTTATTCGCACGGCCGCCTGGGCGCCTTGCAGCGCGGCGGTTTCAACTGTCCGCTGCTGGTGCAACTCGCGCACGAATTGCGCCACGCCCTGCCCCGGCTGATCGGCGATCGCCATCCACTCACGCAGCTGTGGGCCTACAAGTATCCGCCCCGCATGCCGGGCGATGACGTGCATGCCGACTTCGCCGCCATCAACGTCAACTTCTGGATCACGCCGGACGACGCCAATCTCGACCCGGCCAGCGGCGGCATGCACATCTACGACGTCGAAGCGCCGCCGGACTGGGACTTCGTCAGCTACAACCGGCGGCCGGACCTGATACGGCGCTACCTGGCCGAGGTCGGCGCGCAGGCGCGTTACGTACCCTACCGGCAGAACCGCGCCGTCATCTTCAACTCGGACCTGTTCCACGGCACCGCCGCCTGCACCTTCCGCGACGACTACGAGAGCCGGCGCATCAACGTGACCATGTTGTACGGCCACCGCCATGATGACGACTTCCGCCGGCCGCAGCCAACGCATAGGGTAAACGAAAGTACGCCTTATGCCGACTGGCGTTCCGCAGCACTGCACCGTTCCGGAAGGAGACCATGATGAGCTCGCAACTGGGCCAGGACCACTTCGTGCTGGCGGTGCTGAACGGCATGCGCGACGGCTACTTCCTCGACTCCGGCGCCGCCGACGGCGTCCGCGCCAGCAACACGCTGTTATTGGAATCGGCCTACGGCTGGCGCGGCATCTGCATCGAGCCCAACGACCGCTACTTCCGCGCGCTACAAAAAAACCGCGAGTGTCTCTGCATCCACGGCTGCCTGTACGACCGTGAAGTCGAAGTGGAATTCCTGGAAAGCGCGAACATGCTCGGCGGGATACTGCAGGAATATACGCCGGCCATGCTGCGCTACACGCACCACGTGTTCGGTCCCGAACTGCCCGCCGTGCGCAAGCGAACGCGCACCATCGCCTCGGTGCTGTATGAATGCAGCGCGCCGCCGGTGATCGATTACTGGAGCCTGGATACCGAAGGATCGGAGCTGGCGATACTGAAGAGTTTTCCGTTTGACGACTACCGGCTGCGGGTGCTCACGGTGGAGCACAACCGCCAGCCGGTGCGGGAAGACATCCGGCAATTCCTAGAGGCGCGCGGTTTCCGCCGCATTCACGACTTCGGCATCGACGACTGCTACCTCGGCCCCGACGCCCACCCGCCACCAAGCGCGCCATATGCCGCCTGGCGCAGTTCGGCGTTGCACCGGCGTTAGAGCACGCCGTCCCGCTTCATCGCGGCGATGTCCTCGGCGCCGTAGCCCAGCGACTGCAAGACTTCGTCGTTGTGCTGCCCCAGCGACGGGCCTATCCACTTGGTGTGGCCCGGCGTGGCCGACAACTTCGGCGAGATCGCCGGCAGCTTGACCGGCGTGCCATCGGCGAAGTGGTGCTGCTCGAACATCTCGCGCGCGACGAACTGCGGATCGCCCATCATGTCGCGCACCGAGTAGATTTTCCCGGCCGGCACATCGGCCGCCTTCAGCACGGCCAGCGCGCTGTCGATGTCCTGGGTGTCGCACCACGCCTGGATCGCATCGTCGATCTCCTGCGTGCGCTGCACGCGGCCGTCGTTACGCTCCAGCTGAGGATCGCCGGCCATGTCGATGCGGCCCATGGCCAGCATCAGCCGCTTGAAGATCGCATCGCCATTGCCGGCGATGACGATGTTCTCGCCGTCCTTGGTGGTGTAGGTGTTCGACGGCACGATGCCCGGCAACGCGCCGCCGGTACGCTCGCGCACCACGCCCGCGTGGTCGAACTCCGGCACCAGCGATTCCATCAGGTTGAACACGGATTCGTACAAGGCCACGTCGACCATCTGGCCTTCGCCCTTGAGCTTGCCGCCGGTGGCGTCGCGGTGGCGCAGCGCCATCATCGCGCCGATCACGCCGTGCAGGGCCGCCACCGAATCGCCGATCGACACGCCCACCCGCACCGGCGGCCGGTCCGCGTGGCCGGACACGTAGCGCAGCCCGCCCATCGATTCGCCGATGGCGCCGAAGCCCGGCAGGTCCTTCATCGGCCCGGTCTGGCCAAAGCCCGACAGCCGCACCATGATGGTGGCGGGATTGACGGCCTTCAGTTGCTCGTAGCCGATGTCCCACTTCTCCAGCACGCCGGGTCGGTAGTTCTCGATGATGATGTCGGCTTCCAGCGCCAGCTGGCGCGCGATGGCGCGGCCGCGTGCATCCTTCAGGTTCAGCGTCAGCGATTTCTTATTGCGCGACTGCACCGACCACCATAGCGAGGTGCCGTCCTTCAGCACCCGCCATTTACGGATCGGGTCACCGCCGTCGGGCGACTCGATCTTGATGACCTCGGCGCCGAACTCGCCCAGCATGCGCGCACAAAAAGGGCCCGCGATCAGCGTGCCCAGTTCCAGTACCTTGATGCCGGCCAACGGGCCAGCGGTGTTCTTGTCAGTCATGTCGCCCTTCGGTCCAGCATGGCGCGGGCGATGGTGCCTGCGTCCACGTACTCCAGTTCGCCACCAACAGGCACGCCGCGCGCCAGCCGGCTCACGCGCAGGCCGCGCGCCTTGAGCATCTCGCTGATGTAGTGCGCGGTGGCCTCGCCTTCGTTGGTGAAATTAGTGGCCAGCACCACTTCCGTGACCAGGCCGTCGACCGCGCGCGCCACCAGCTTTTCCAGGTGGATGTCCTTGGGGCCGATGCCGTCCAGCGGCGACAGGCGGCCCATCAGCACGAAGTACAGGCCCTTGTAGGTCAGCGTCTGCTCGATCATCAGCTGGTCGGCCGGCGTCTCCACCACGCACAGCAGGCGGCGGTCGCGCTGCTCGTCGTGGCAGGTGTCGCAGACGTCTTCCTCGGTGAAGGTATTGCACAGCGCGCAGTGATGCACGGCGTTCACCGCCTGGTGCAAGGCGCGCGACAGCATGTCCGCACCTTCGCGGTCATGCTGGAGCAAGTGAAACGCCATCCGTTGCGCCGACTTGGGGCCGACGCCGGGCAGACGGCGCAACGCTTCCGTCAGAAATTCCAGCGATTTGGACATGGAGCTTTACGCCGCGGCTGCCCTTAGAAAGGCATCTTGAAGCCGGCCGGCAGGTTCATGCCGGCGGTCAGGCCGCCCAGCTTTTCGGCCGAGGTGGCTTCGGCTTTGCGCACGGCGTCGTTGAAGGCGGCGGCGACCAGGTCTTCCAGCATGTCCTTGTCGTCGGCCAGCAGCGACGGGTCGATCGACACGCGCTTGACGTCGTTCTTGCAGGTCATCACGACCTTGACCAGGCCGGCGCCGGACTGGCCTTCGACTTCGATCAGGGCCAGCGCGTCCTGCGCCTTCTTCATATTGTCCTGCATTGCTTGCGCTTGCTTCATCAAGCCAGCCAGTTGGTTCTTCATCATGATGGTGTTCTCCGTGTATTGAAAGTTAAAGATGTGATCAGTGGGCGGCCGCAGCCGATACGACCGGCGGCGGCGTGATGGAACCCGGCACCACCCAGGCGTCGAATTCGCGGATCATGCTGTTCACAAAGGGATCGTTGGCGACGGTGTCCTCGGCGGCGCGCTGGCAGGCTTCGCGGTGCGCCTGCGCTTCGGCGCTGGCGGTGTACCAGACGGCGCCCAGCTCGGTATCCACGCGCACCGGACGGCCGAAGCGCTCGCTCAACGCGACCGTGAGCTTCTCGACGTTGCCGGGCGTGCGCCAGGTTTCGATCGGCACGCGGACGCTGAAGACCACCGCGTTGCCATCCATGCTGCATGAGATCAGTTCGGCCTGCATGGCCAGTTGCTGGGCCACGCCGCGCAGCGGCAGGGCGGCGGCCACGGCCGGCCAGTTGCCGTCCCAGTTCAGTTCCGGCACAGGCGTGATGACGTAGGCGTGAGGCGCCTTGGCCGGCGCCGGCGCGGCGCGGGCCGGCATGACGACGGCTTGCGCTTCGTCGGCATAAGCCAGCGGCGGCGGCGCCTGGTGCTGCGACGGCGCGTGCGATGGGCTGTGCGATTGGTGCGACTGGTGCGATGGCTGCGGCTGCGAAGGCGCATAGGCCTGCGCCGGCGCGGACTGCGCTACCGCGCTATCGTCGGAAAATTCAGTGACCCAGGGCGGTAGGTCATCCTCGTCGTCAGCCTGCTGCTGGGCAGGCTTGGCGGCGGGCGCGGCTTGCGGCGCGACCTGCTGCGGAGCCACCTGACGAACCGGCGCTTCCAGAACGGCGGCTTGTGCATCGCCCCCCATCGTTGCGGCCGGCGGCATGTCGTCCCACGGCGCAGGACGCGATGGCGCAACCGGCGCGGCTGACGGCACGGGCGCAGCATTCGACGCAGCAGGCGGCGTGTACGCAGCGCTCGGCGCGGCAGGCGATGGCGGCGCAGCGGCAGGCGCTGGAGACGATGAAGCGGATGGCGCAGCGGCAGCCGGCGCGGCACTCGGCGACGACGAGCGCGCGCCCGGCTTCGAAGCCGCACGGGCAGCTTCCAGGGCGGCGTTAATGGCGGCACGCGCGGCACTGATCGGCGCAGCCGATGCTGCCGGTGCTGCCGGTGCAGCTGCCGGCGCATCAGCGACCGGCGCAGGCGCTGCTGACGCAGGTGCCGCATACGCAGCCGGCGCAGCGACAGGCGCCGGTGCTGGTGGCGCAACCGGCGCAGGCGACATCGCACTGGCAGACGGGGTTTGCGCGGCCGGAGCAGGCGCAGGAGCAGGCGCCTCGCTGCGCGCCATCGCGGCCGCAGCGCCGGCGACCACCGCCGCCGGCGTCACGCTGGCGTGGCTGGCCTGTATATGCGCGGCAGCGCGCGCAGGCGGTGCCGCCGCGGCGCGCGCCGCAGCCACCGCCGCCGGACGCGACATCGCAGGCGCCGCAGCCGGTTGTCCCTCAGCCCCGCCTACGCCGGGCCGAAAGGCCAGCATGCGCAGCAAGGTCATCGAGAAGCCCGCATATTCATCCGGCGCCAGGCCCAGTTCATTGCGGCCATGCACGGCGATCTGATAATACAGCTGCACCTCTTCCGCATCGAAGGCGGCCGCCAGGCGCACGATATCGGCGTACTCCGGCAAATCTTCCGGCAAGGCGGTCGGCACCGTCTGCGCCAGCGCGATCCGGTGCAGCAAGGTGCCCAGGTCCTGCAAGGCGCCGTTGTACGACAGGCTGCGCGTGGCCATCTCGTCGGCCACGGCCAGCAGATCCGCGCCATCCTGCGCGGCCAGCGCATCGAGCAGGCGGATCAGGTAAGACTGGTCCAGCGCGCCCAGCATGCCCTGCACCGCATCCAGCGTCACCGCGCCGGCGGCGTAGGCGATCGCCTGGTCGGTCAGCGACAGCGCATCGCGCATAGAACCGTGTGCGCCGGCGGCCAGCAGACGCAAGGCCGGCGCCTCGAAGCTGATGCCCTCCTGCCCCAGGATATTATCCAGATGGCCGATGATATGACCCGGCGGCATCTGCTTCAGATTGAACTGCAGGCAGCGCGACAGCACCGTCACCGGAATCTTCTGCGGATCGGTGGTCGCCAGGATGAACTTGACGTGCTCGGGTGGTTCCTCCAGCGTCTTCAGCATCGAGTTGAAGGCGTGGTTGGTGAGCATGTGCACCTCGTCGATCATATAGACCTTGAAGCGCGCATTGCTCGGCGCGTACACCGCCTGCTCCAGCAGCTGCGCCATCTCGTCGACGCCGCGGTTGGACGCCGCGTCCATCTCGATGTAGTCGACAAAGCGGCCGGCATCGATCGCGGTGCACGCCTCGCACACGCCGCACGGCGTCGGCGTGATGCCGCCGTTGCCGTCCGGGCCGACGCAATTGAGCGACTTGGCCAGGATACGCGACAAGGTGGTCTTGCCGACCCCGCGCGTTCCGGTGAACAGATAGGCATGGTGCAGCCGGCCGCTATGCAAGGCGTGCGTCAGCGCGCGCACGACGTGCTCCTGGCCGACGAGCGTTTCGAAATTCCGGGGGCGATATTTACGGGCGAGGACTTGATAGGACATGCTGAGATTTTACCGTAGATAGCGTGGGGCGCGGACCATCCGGGGACGGTGCGACAAAGGACCAATTGTAACAAGGCACGACCCGATTTGGTAAGTCACGAGGAATGCCCTACAATTTGTTTTTCTTTTAACATGCCAAAAATGAAAAATCTAGTCCTGCTGCCCCTGCTGTGCCTGTCCCTTAACGCCATCGCAGAAGAACGCGAGTGGCTGACTTACAAGAAAGTGACGGAGGAACTGCGCCTCGACAAGTACTACGCCCTCCCGGCAACCGAGCGCGATAAGCTGAACCTGTTCCTGACCGTCAAACCGCAGAACAAGAGCATCAAGCCCTCCGAGGTGGTGCTGACCGTGGTCGACGGCGCCGAACGCCATCCGCTGCCGACGCTGTCGCCCGACTTCCGCATGCCGTTCACGCCCAACCCGAAATGGCTGGCCGACGACGCCAAGATCATGACCAGCCTGCCCAAGAGCGAGAAGTCCGCGCTTGGCCTGGACATCACCACGCCGCTGCCCGAGGGGCTGCAATGGAATTACGCGCAAGTGATGAGCAGCGTGCCACAGATGAATCAGGCCATCAAGAAAATGGCCGGCGCGATGAGCATGTTCGCACCCAGCATTAAGGTGGTGATCTTCAAGTTCAACAAGCCGGCCCAGCTGAAAGTCGACAGCAAGGTCTACAGCAGCGACGCGAAGAACCAGATCAAGCTGAAACTGGATACCAGCCTGCTGAAGGAAAATCCGTTGATGGTGGCGTCGGAACGCCCGTTCGAGGCTGAACTGGACGGCGATTAAGCCGGTCCAGAAACAAAAAAAGCTACCCTCTGGTAGCTTTTTTTATTTCCCGAAGGAGGCGAGCCTGATCTGCGGCACTTATGGTTAATAGCCGTGGCTGCTTCGTTCCCGACCTGACCAGGTTAGCCATGCCACAATGCGCAGGGGCCCGCCGACGGCAATTATAACCTACAGCCCCAACTCCTGCCAAATCTGATCGACGCGCGCCTTCACTTCCGGCGTCATGCTGATCGTGGTGCCCCACTCGCGCGTGGTTTCGCCCGGCCACTTGTTGGTGGCGTCGATGCCCATCTTGCTGCCCAGGCCACTCACCGGCGAGGCGAAGTCCAGGTAATCGATCGGCGTGTTGTCGACCAGCGTGGTGTCGCGGGTCGGGTCGACGCGCGTCGTGATGGCCCAGATCACCTCGTTCCAGTCGCGGATGTTCACGTCCTCGTCCACCACCACGATGAACTTGGTGTACATGAACTGGCGCAGGAAGCTCCACACGCCGAACATCACGCGCTTGGCGTGGCCGGCGTACTGCTTCTTGATCTGCACCACCGCCATGCGATAGCTGCATCCCTCGGCCGGCAAGTGGAAGTCGGTGATCTCCGAGAACTGCTTTTGCAGCAGCGGCACGAACACCTCGTTCAGCGCCAGGCCCAGGATGGCCGGCTCGTCGGGCGGCTTGCCGGTGTAGGTGGAGTGATAGATGGGATCGCGGCGCATCGTGATGCGGTCGATGGTGAACACCGGGAACGAGTCCTGCTCGTTGTAATAGCCGGTGTGGTCGCCGTACGGGCCTTCCAGCGCATGTTCGTAGCCGCTCGGATGGTTTTCGTCAGGATAGATATGGCCTTCCAGCACGATCTCGGCCGACGCCGGCACGCGCAGCTCGCTGCCGATGGCCTTGACCAGCTCGGTGCGGCTGCCGCGCAGCAGGCCGGCGAACTGGTATTCGGACAGGCTGTCCGGCACCGGCGTCACCGCGCCTAATATAGTAGCGGGATCGGCGCCCAGCGCCACGCAGATCGGATACGGCTGGCCCTTGCTCTGGATGGCGTGCTCGCGGAAGTCCAGCGCGCCGCCGCGGTGCGCCAGCCAGCGCATGATGACCTTGTTCGGCCCCAGCACCTGCTGGCGATAAATGCCCAGGTTCTGGCGCTTCTTATTAGGTCCCTTGGTAATCACCAGGCCCCAGGTGATCAAGGGCGCGATATCGCCCGGCCAGCAATGCTGGATCGGCAACTTCGACAGGTCGACGTCGGCGCCCTCCCACACGATCGCCTGGCACGGCGCGCCGCGCAACTCCTTGGGCGCCATGTCCCACACCGCCTTCACCAGCGAGCCCATGCCCATCAGGTCCTTGAAGCCCTTGGGCGGCTCCGGCTCCTTCAGGCGCGCCAGCACGTGGCCGATCTTGCGCAGCTCGCTGACGCTGTCGGCGCCCATGCCCAGCGCCACGCGGCGCTCGGTGCCGAACAGATTGCCCAGCACAGGCATGCTGTGTCCGGTCGGATTCTGGAACAGCAAAGCCGGGCCGCCGGCCCGCAAAGTGCGGTCGCAAACCTCGGTCATCTCCAAATACGGCGAAACGGGTACCAAAACGGGCTTAAGTTCGCCCGTCCGTTGCAGTTGGGAAATAAAATCTCGCAAATCAGAATATTTCATCGTTTTTTAATTTTTTCTTACAACGCAGCATACTGTTTAAAAAGACAGGTCAAGTAGTTGATTTTATTGGTTTTAGCCGCAATACAAGCAAAAAAGTAAGATTTATAAGTTATAGCTTCGCTTGTCGTTAGTATTGACTTGATATAAAACGGCTTCTACAATTTGCCCTACTTGAAGAGAACACGGTTCAGCGCGGAATATCCGGAAACGCGGACCACACCAAATGTGTTGCTCATTCATTCACGGAGTCGGGGCTCCACATGACATTTTAAGGAGTGTTTTCAAAAGGCGTCTGCCTTACCCCCGAAAGAAGTTGTATTGCGACTGATCGAATACCACAGGGAAACATCAGCTCAAGCAAGCAATGACGGCGTCCAACGCGCGCTCCCAGCGGCGACGGACGATGATATTTCTGATGCACGGCATTAGCACCCGGTTAGCTGCGTTCAACGCTGGCGGGGACCCGCTTTTACGGACATTTCAGGGGAACTCTATGATTAATCGTTTCATCGGTGCAACGCAGATTGCCCGTACCATGGCTCGCCAGCCAGCAGCGTGGTTCTCCACGACTCGCGTTTCGGCAAAGGGCGTGTTGACCACCGCCCAGCACACGCTGACCATTCTGGGTGTGACCGCTTTAGTAGTAATGGCAGTACTGTTTGTCCGTCCCGACCTGGCCAAGGCACTGAGCAACAGCCTGAACCACGTTCCTGAAGTCGAAACTGTTGCCGTCGTGGCGCCGCCGCTGTCGGCCCTGATGGAAACCCCGGCCGCTACCCCGGCCGCCAGCACCGCACCGCTGACCACCGAAGAAAAAGCCCTGCTGGGCACGCAGAAGCAGCAACAATGGGTCACCTCCTGGCTGTCCAAGCGTTACCGCGTAGCGGGCGACGCCGCCAACATGCTGGTGTCCACCGCCTACCTGACGGCGCGCGAGATCAAGCTGGATCCGCTGCTGATCCTGGCGGTGATGGCGATCGAGTCGGGCCTGAATCCGTTCGCGGAAAGCCCGGTCGGCGCGCAAGGCCTGATGCAGGTCATGTCGAAGGTGCACCACGATAAATTCCAGGAAATGGGCGGCCTGCAAGCTGCGCTCAATCCGGTGGCCAACATCCGTGTCGGCTCGCTGATCCTGAAGGACTACGTCACCCGCGGCGGTTCGGTCGAAGCTGGCCTGAAGATCTATGTCGGCGCCGCAGCGTTCGAACATGATGACGGCTACGGCTCGAAAGTGCTGGCCGAGTACCAGCGCCTGAAGCAGGTTTCGGCAGGCAAGAAAGTGCCGACCATCACCCCGATGATGGCAGCGGCCCCGGCCAAGCCTACGCCGCCGGTCGCGGCGGTTGACAAGTCGGTCAACGGCACCCAGATCGCCGGCCTCTGATTTAACGAACATAAAAAACCGCCAGTACCGGACGCGCTCAAGATCGCGTCCGGTACTGGCGGTTTTTTTGCGTCCTATTTTCCGAAGCTTTTCGGGCAGCTGCCGACCTTGGTTTTAACGCCGTCGCGGAAGGGATCACGGCCGCCGGTCAGCGAATTGGACTCCATCACCGCGCAATAACTGCCGCCGCCCGAACGCACACGCGTCATGAGGCGGCCATCGGGCGTGGTGAAGTTCTCGACAGTCGTCCCCTCGTCGCCCACGAAGGCGCCACCCAGCTTGGCCGCCAAGGCTGTCGTGTCGTTGGCGATCTTCTTGTCGCGTGGATTCCAGGCTTCCTTGCGCAGCTGCCGGTCGATGGCGGCTGCGCTCTTGAGCGAGCGCTGCATCAGATCTTCGGCCGGCCTGGCAGGCTGCTGGGCGAACGGATCGGGTGGCGGCGTGGTCTGCGTGATGGCTTGCGGGGCTTGGGCCTGCACCGGCTGCTGGATCGGCTGCGGTTGCGCTGCGGGCGGCAGCAAGGTCAGGCGCGGCGCGGCCGCTTCGCGGACGGGCTTGGCTTGGGCCGTGGGCTTCGGCGGCGGCTTCGCCGGCGCCAGGATATATGTGATGGCCTCGTGGCGCCCCACAGAAGCTGCCAGAGGCCGATCAGGCGCGCGCCAGCCGATAAACGCCAGCAGGTGCGCGCCGGCGATCAGGGCCAGCCAGCCGCGACGGCGCCATGCCGGCGCCTGGCTCAGGGAATGCAGTTCGATGATACGCCCTCGACATTGATTTTAAGTCAACGGATTCTGCGGCCCAGCCCCCTCCCCGTCAAACCCCAAATAAAAAAAGCCACCGCAAGATACCTTGGGTGGCTTTAGACAGTACCGGACGCTGCTTAGCGTTTTTTGTCGGCGGCGACTTCGTCGGGGCGGACCCTGGCGGCCAGCTTGTCCAGCACGCCGTTGACGTATTTGTGGCCGTCGATACCGCCGAAGGACTTGGTCAGCTCGACCGCTTCGTTGATGACGACGCGGTAAGGGATTTCCAGGTTGTTCTTCAGCTCGAACGCGCCGATCAGCAGCACTGCGTGCTCGATCGGCGACAGTTCCGCCACGCCACGGTCGACCAGCGGCGCGAAGCTCTCGCGCAACGCCACCGAATCCTTGATCGCGCCGTACAGCAGCACCGTGAAGTGGTCGCCGTCGGCCTTGTCGAAGCCGTGCGCGGCGCGGATGTTGTTGACCACGGTGGCCGCGTCTTCATTGTTCAGCAGCCACTGATACAAACCCTGCAACGCAAACTCACGCGCGCGGTGGCGCGGCGTACGGTTCTTGCTAGGGTTGGCGTGCAAAATTTTATCTGTCATGGTTATACCTGTTCTTAAATACTTACAAAATCCGGCTCAGTGCGCCGGCGCATACCGGCACACTGCGCCGTTTACTACCTGTTCTTACTCGTCGTCGCCCTGATCCTGGCTCAACTCTTCCAGCGCGATGGTCAGATTGGCCATCTCCACCGCCACGCGCGCCGCATCGGCGCCCTTTTCGGCCATGCGGGCCTCGGCCTGCTCGTCGTTCTCGGTGGTCAGGATCGCGTTAGCGATAGGAATACCATAATCCAGGCCGATGCGGGTGATGCCGGCGCCGGATTCGTTCGAGACCAGCTCGAAGTGGTAGGTTTCGCCACGGATCACCGCGCCCAGCGCGATCAGCGCGTCGAACTGCTGCGACTCGGCCATCTTCTGCAGCACCAGCGGCACTTCCAGCGCGCCCGGCACGGCCACGTGCAGCACGTCTTCATCGGCCACGCCCAGGTGCTTCAGCTCGGCCAGGCAGGCCGACAGCAGGCCGTGGCAGACGTCTTCGTTAAAACGGGCTTGAACGATGCCGACGCGCAGGCCATCGCCGGACAAATTGGTTTCGTAGCTTCCTACAGTCATGGAGTGCCTCTTGTATGTTGGTTGAATTAGTTAGGTTTGGCCATGTAGCCGGTCACTTCCAGATCGAAGCCCGTCATCGACGGCATCTTGCGCGGGCTGGCCAGCAGCTGCATCTTGCAAACGCCGACTTCGCGCAGGATTTGCGCGCCGATACCGTAGCTGCGCAGGTCCATGCTGGCGGCGCGGCCTTTCGGTTTGGTTTCCGGCTTGCCCAGCGCGTCGAACTGGGCGAAGAACTGCTCCGCCGTTTCTTCGCAGTTGAGCAGCACGATCACGCCGCGCTCGGACGCCTTGACCGCCGCCAGCGACGCCGACAGGTTCCACGAGTGGGTGGTCGCTTCCGATTCCAGGATATCCAGGATGGACACCGGCTGGTGCACGCGCACCAAGGTTTCCTTGTTCTTCTCGATATCGCCGTGCACCAGCGCCAGGTGGGCCGAGCCGCTTGGCTTGTCGCGGAAGGCGATCATGCGGAAGTTGCCCTGGGCGGTATTGAGCGGACGCTCGCCGATCTTCTCGACCAGCGACTCGTTGCGGCTGCGGTAGTGGATCAGGTCGGCGATGGTGCCGATCTTCAGGCCGTGCTCCTTGGCGAATTCCAGCAGGTCCGGCAGGCGCGCCATGGTGCCGTCGTCCTTCATGATCTCGCAGATCACGGAGGCTGGCGTCAGGCCGGCCATGGCGGTCAGGTCGCAGCCGGCTTCGGTATGGCCGGCGCGCATCAGCACGCCGCCAGGCTGCGCCTTCAGCGGAAAGATGTGGCCGGGCTGGACGATGTCCGACGGCTGGGTGTCCTTGGCCACGGCGACCTGGATGGTCTTGGCGCGGTCGGCCGCCGAGATGCCGGTGGTCACGCCCTCGGCCGCTTCGATCGACACGGTGAAATTGGTGCCGAAGGCGGTGCCGTTACGGGCCGACATCATCGACAGGTTCAGCTGGTCGCAGCGCTCTTCGGTCAGGGTCAGGCAGACCAGGCCGCGCGCATGCTTGACCATGAAATTAATGGCTTCAGGCGTCACAAAGTCCGCCGCGAGCACCAGGTCACCCTCGTTTTCCCGGTCTTCTTCATCGACCAGGATCACCATGCGGCCCGCGCGCAATTCGGCGACGATTTCTTCGGTGCTGGAAATTGACATTTTTAATCCTTTGTAGCGGAGCTAGAACAGGGCGCTATTTTAAAGGATTTACGCCGGCCCCACCGCAAAAGCCCGCTTTTATCCGCCAAATGGCCGGCTTTAGAAGGCGCCCTCTGGATTAATTGTCAACATTCTGCCATTGCGCGGGCTGGAACCGCTTATTTGCCGGCGGCGCCGACCGAGACCATGCGCTCGACGTAGCGGGCGATCAGGTCGATCTCCAGGTTGATCTGATCGCCCACTGCCAGGTGCTTGAGCGTGGTCATGGCGATGGTGTGCGGGATCAGGTTGATCGAGAACTGGCAAACCAGGTCCTTGCCGGTGCCGATATCGGTCACACGGTTCACCGTCAGCGACACGCCGTTGACCACGATCGAGCCCTTGAAAGCCAGGAACTTGGCCAGCTCGTGCGGCGCTTCGATCACCAGCTCCCACGATTCGCCCACGCCCTCGAACTTGCGCACCACGCCCAGGCCGTCCACGTGGCCGGACACCAGATGGCCGCCCAGGCGCTCGTTGAGCGTCAGCGCCTTTTCCAGGTTCACTTCGGTCAGCGTATCGAGGCCGACCGTGCAGTTCAAGCTCTCGCGCGAGACGTCGACGCGGAAGCTGCTGTCGTCCTTCTCCACCACGGTCATGCAGGCGCCGTTGATGGCGATCGAGTCACCCAGCGCGACATCGGCCAGCGGCAGGCCGCCGGCATTGATGTTCAGGCGCACGCCCGCGAACGAGCCGCCTTCGAGCGGCGTGACCGATTCAATTTTGCCGATAGCGGCGACAATTCCAGTAAACATGTGAGTGCAATCTTAATGATGAGTGAATCGTGCAAGGATACGCAAATCTTCGCCGATCTGCTTAACCTCGTGAAATTTCAGACGCTGCTGGTGCGACAGCTCGGTCAGCGCCGGCAAGGCGAACATGCCCTGCGCATCGCCCAGCAGCGTCGGCGCCAGGTAGACCAGCAGCTCGTCCACGCAGCCTTCGCGGATCATGGAACCGTTGAGCTTGCCGCCAGCTTCGACGTGCAGCTCGTTGATCTGGCGCCGGCCCAGCTCGCGCATCAGCTCAGGCAGGTCGACCTTGCCGGAGGCGTTGGGCAGCAGGATGATCTCCGCGCCCATCGCGCGCAGCGCGGCCTCCTTTTCGGGATGGGAGACCGCCGCCGCGATCCAGGTGCCGCCGCCCTGCAGGACCTTGGCGGACGGATCGATGTCGAGCTTGCTGTCCACCACGATGCGGCGCGGCTGTCGTGGCGTTTCCACCGCGCGCACGTTGAGCTGTGGATCGTCGGCCTTGACGGTGCCGATGCCGGTCAGGATGGCGCAGGCGCGGGCGCGCCAGGCGTGGCCGTCGGCGCGCGCCTCCGGCCCCGTGATCCACTGGCTGACGCCGTTGTGCAGCGCCGTCATGCCGTCCAGGCTGGCGGCGCTCTTCATGCGCACCCACGGCAGGCCGCGCGTCATGCGCGAGAAGAAGCCGATATTCAGTTCGTAGGCCTGCCCGGCCAGCAGACCAGTGCTGATCTCGATGCCGGCGGCGGCCAGCTTGGCCATGCCCTGCCCGGCCACCAGCGGATTCGGGTCCTCCATCGCCGCCACCACGCGGCCCAGGCCGGCGCGCACCAGCGCGTCCGAGCACGGCGGCGTGCGGCCGTGATGGTTGCACGGCTCCAGCGTCACGTAGGCGGTCGCGCCACGCACGTCGTGGCCGCGCGCCTGGGCATCTTTCAACGCCTGGATTTCCGCGTGGTCGCTGCCGGCCTGCTGGGTGACGCCGGCGCCGATCACTTGCCAGTCGCGCACGATCACGCAGCCGATGTGCGGATTCGGCGAGGTCGTGTACAGCCCTTTGGCGGCCCACTCCAGCGCCAGCGTCATGCCTTCGAGATCGTTGCTGATGTTCACGTTGTCCTTAGTCAGTCGCGCTGGTGCAGCTTGCGCCATCCACCGCCGGATCGCACACGCGCACCCGGCCCAGCATATTGATTTTGATATTGCGGGCGGTGTCGCCATGCGCCAGCGACAGCGTGCCCCAGCGCGCGGCCAGGCTGTTGCTGGCGCTGCAGGCACGCCCAGCAGCATTATAAGCAAGATATTGGGGCGTTGCGCTGGTCGAAAAGACCGTGGTAAGAATGATGCCATCGGCGATGGGGCCATGCCGGGACAACAGCAGCTCGCCGGGATCGGGATGACGGTTACCGTTATCGTCGACAAACACCACCCATCCCTGACGCCAGGAGGTGCCGGACGGATCCAGCGGCACCATCAGCACCTGGCCGCCACGCGCCATGGCGTGCGAACGGGTCAGGTTGATGGCCGCCACCAGGTCGTTGACAGCAATGCGCAGCTGCTGGCGTTCCAGTGCCATCCGATAGCTCGGCGCGGCGACGCCGAGCAGGATGGCCGTCAACAGCAACACGACCAGCAGCTCGACCAGCGTATGGCCGTCACTGACAAATTTGGCTTGCATCGCGCGCTCCTCACGGCCAGCAGTTGATGGACGGTCCGGTAGCCAGGCGCAGTCCGCTGCTGGTCAGCTTGAGCTGCCGGCAATCGTCGTCGCGAAACCTGGCGTCGACCAGCGCGGTGCCCGGCGTGGCGATCAGCTGCACGCATTGCGAGATCAGCTCGCCATCGCAAGCCTTGCCTTCGATTTCATAGGCGCTGGTCGGCGCGCCGTTGCTGCTCCACCATTTGAACTGACGCGCTTCCGGCTCGGTGACGCTGGACGAAAAGGCGATGTAGGTGTTGGCCTGCGTGAAGAACCGCTCTTCCTGCTGCATCAGCTGCAACAGCGTGGCCTGCGCTTCGGCGCGACGCGCGCGTATCACGTGCCGCTGAAAAGCCGGCATCGCTTGCGCGGCAAGCACGGCCAGTATTACCAGCACGATCAGCAGCTCGATCAGGCTGAACGCCTGTTGGTGCGCGGGCTTCATTTGATCGCCTCATGCAGTTCGCGCCAATTGGCCACTTCGCGCCAGCTGAGCCGGCCGGATCGCGAGCGTACTTTGACACTGCCCACCACAATCATCTCCCGCGCCGACACGTTGATCACGGCATAGCTCCTGTCCACCATGACCCGTCCCGTCGGATCAGGCGGGCTGGTGCTCGACGATTGCTGCACCAGGGTCAGCACGGCCGTATAGGTCGATTGCAGCACGCCGATTATCGGCGCGGTTGGCACGATGCTGGCCGTGCTGTGGCCGGCCGGCAGGCCGCTCATCACATCGAGTACGTAGCTGCGGCTGCGCGAGGCATCGCATTTATCCGCTCCCGGCAGCAAGGTGTTGAACACGAGTTCGCCGCCAACCAGCTTGCCGCTGTTGATGCTGCGTTCGCCCGTGTGCGCGGATTGCAGGAAATCGACGTACCAGCCCTTGCTGCCTGGCGCGAGCTCCGCGCCGCTGATGCTGAACAAGTCGGCCGTCGACGGATCCAGCACGCGCTCGGTCAACTGACGCCGGCCAGTAACCACATCCATCGGCACGGCCAGACTGTCGAGGATCGCGTAGAACGATTGCGTGCGGAAGCCTCCCGCGCTCAGGTCGCTCCGGTCGAACAACATGCCAGTGCCGAACAGTACAAGATAACCGCCGCCGGAGGCATAGGCCAGCATGGGCTGCTGCGCAATCGGCTGCCGCCTGCCGTCGGCGTCGCGCGCAACGAACAACGCTTTGGCGGTAGCACCTGGCCAACTGGTGAAATCGAAACGCCACAAATTTCCTTGCAGGTCGCCGGCATAGGCGTAACTCAGTGCACCATCGCGGTCGGCGACCAGCGCCGGCGCGCTCAGGCCGTTGGCCAGCGACGGATCGGAGATAGGCGTGACAAGCCGGAAGTAGTTCACGTTGAGCTTCCATGGCTCGTCGCGTGCTTTGTCCAGCGCCAGCAGGAATAAGGCGCCCTTGCCTGCGCTGCTGACATGGCCATCGCTGGCGTAGTTGTTCAGCCCGCTGGAGACGATGGCGAAGTAGCGATAGCTGGGCGGGCCGGCGCCACGACTGGTGCGCACCTTGGCGATCTGCGGCAGCGTGGTGACGTTGCCCATCATCGGATCGTCGCGATCGGTGAATTCCCAGAGCGCGGCGCTTTCGTCGAGGGCGGCGGGATCGCTGATGTCCAGCGCGAACACCCCTTGCGCACCGCCGCCCATCGCGGCAACAAGGACCGTGCGCCAACTTCCGCCGATCAGGACGTCGCCGCTGTTGCCAGGGCCGTCGACGTAGGCCCGGTGCACGTAGTCAAGGCTGGGCAAGCGGTTCAATGCTGGCATCAACGCGTTGGGCAGGTAGGCATAGAGTTCGCCGCCGGTGTTGGCATCGAAGGCGTGCAGCATGCCGTCGTTGGCGCCAAGGTAGATCGCCGGGCGGCGGCTTTTGAGGCGTTCGCGGAAGGCCAGGTAGTCCCGGTCCAGCGCAGCGCCCGATGGCGGGCCGACCAGCACGGGCGTGCTGTTGATCGAGTCGCCCAGCACGCTGCTGCGGCGGCGGAACAGCGCGCCCTCATCGCTGCGCTCGCCACGCAGATAGGCCAAGCGACGCTCGCCCAGTCCGTCGGCGGCCGCTGCGTGCGGCGGCGGTGCTTGATCGAGCAATGCTTGCTGGGCCGCCGACAAGGCAGGCCATGCAAAGGGAACGCCGGCTATTCTGCCATCAGGCTGCACGATGGCCGTGTAGAGCTTGCGCGCCGCAGGTTCCGGCATCGGCGCGCGCCCCGGTTCGCCGGTCAGGATGGCACCGGCGTCCCAGCGCGACGCGACGCCGGTCGGCGATACCATGATGCGTTCAAAATGCCCGCCCCAATCGGCCGCGTCCAGCGTGGCACTCAGCAGGTCGCCAACTGGCATGGTCGACGAGGCGGCGGCAGGCGCAACGGCGGTGGGAGGCGCGACGGCAGGCGCAGCCATCAACAGCGACGCGCCGGCGATTCGCGCTCCAGCGGCACGGCAAGCGGCAGTCAAGGGCTCGCTGGCGATATCGAGCACGGGCGGCGCCGCACGCACGCCCACCGCCAGCATCGGCAGCAACATCAACAACACCCCCAGCAGAACCCGCATCCACCACCATCGCCGGCCATGTCCTGGCCCCGAAATACTGTTTGCAAAGCGCATATCCCCTCCTCACTCCGGCTTGCTGAACACCGTCTGCAAGACCAGCTCCGTCCCTGGCCGCGCCCCAAAGCCTATCGCCGTCACGCGATAGCAATAGCCGACCGTGCCGCCGGCCGACGCATCCTCGCCAGGCTGATGACACTCCATACGCTCGACCACATAACGTGGCCTCTTGAACGGCAGCACACCTTCCGCCGTCAGCATCGCCGCGCCGGTATGGTCGCCGTAACCCAAGGTACAGCCGCCGCCATCCTCCACGCCGGACAAATCCACTCGCTGCCAGACGGGCGCCGTGTCGCAGGCGCTGGCCGCCGCCGTGCCGCTCTGGATATCGCGCTCCGCATCCGCCAAGGCATCCTCCGCCGCCTGAAACGCCACATCGCGATCGCGCTCGCCACGCGCCGCCTTCTCGCCCTGCAAGCTCATTTGCGCCGCCGACACGCCCAGCAGCATCGCCAGGATCAGCATCATCAGGCACATCAGCACTGCCGCACCGCGCTGCCGTCGAGTCGCCATGACCTAGCCGCTCCGGTTACGCAAAGCCACCGTCATGCCGACCACCCGGCGCGCCCGCGTGCGCTGCGACGGCGGCAGGCTGGCCTCGACGATGCGCACGCCCTCGTCGCCGCCATGCCCCTCGGAATAGGCAGGCCCGAAGAGGTCGAACCGCTTCGCCCCCGTGTCGGCGCGGGTATTGCTCTCACCGTGCAGCAGCAAGGCCACCTGGATGCTGCACACCCGCTTCCAGAATGTCTTGCGATGGAAATCGCGCAAGCGCTCGTCGGGCGTGGCGCCGGACAACGACAGCGCAGCGTCCATCGCATCGATGTAGCTGGCGTTGACATACGTATTGGGCACGCCATCGGCCGGCGTATCGGTATCCAGCCCATACAGCACTTGAAAGGAATCGACGCCACGTACGATGGCGTCCGCGCCCCAGCCGGAAGCGCCTCGGTATTTGCAGCGCAACTCGGTCTCGCCAGCGCCATCGTCCGCGACATAGAAGATGCTCCAGCCGCGCGCATCGGCCACGTCGGGAACGGCGACGCCAAAGCCCGCGCAGTTGAGGCTGGAGCCATCGCCATTGCCGCCCACGCCCGATCCGGAGAAACGCAACGCCAGCACATCGCTGCCGTGCGCCACCGCCGGCAACAACCCGGAGATATCGGCGCTGCCCCGGCTGATGCTGCGCGCGTCCAGCCCCGCAATCGCCGCCGGCGCATCGGCTTCCAGCGCGATCGGCGCAGCCTTGCTGTCCCAGTTGACGTAAGCGCCTTGCCGTATCGCGCGTGCCATGATGTCGAGCGCATGACGGCCGGCGTCGTTAAGCCCGACGTTCTCGCTGTGATTGCGGTAGTTGCTGCCGGCCGACAGCAGCAAGCCACTGGCCAACAAAGCCACAATCAAGCCCAACGTCACGGCGATCGCAAACTCGACGACGGTCCAGCCACGAGCGGGCGGTGGCCGCGCGTTCATCGCGTCGCTCCAACAGCCATGACGACGGCGGGCGCGAATTCGCCGCCGGCGTCCTTGTGCGCCGTGCCGTCAGGATTCTTGCCATGCCACCCGACCTTGACCACCACCGGCGCGCCCACCGCGCCGCCGCAAGCCCAGACCGACTTGCCGCTGCCATCGCGGCAGACCTGTATGCGGCCGGCAGGCAGATACGCGCTCACCTGCGTTTTCACTTCATACAGATCGAACATCGCCAACTGCGCGCTGTCGCACGCGCCGCCGTAGCACAAGGCCGACGGCGCCGGCGGATCGGGTTCGGCCAGGGCATCGTAGTCCAGTAGCAGATAGGGATTGGCGCCATCGGCCAGGTGCATTTGCGCGGCGTTGGCGCGCATGCGTTCGGCCAGGCCGGCGGCCACGTAGGTCGCTTGCGACAACAGCGCGGCCTGATGCCGCATGCGCAGCGCCGACAGCTGCATCGCCACGCCGCCGACAATGCCAACCGCCAGCAACAGCACGGCGATCAGGATCTCCAGCAGCGTAAAGCCCGCCATATAGGTGCGTGTGCGCATGGCACACCTCCGCAAGTCGACAAGGACAGTGCTAGAAGTTAGCAGCGACGACTGTAGAGGATATGAGGTGTATCAAAAGTGCGCCAGCCGTAGGCCGGCAAGAAACTAAGCCTTACGCGGCTTGCGCTCCTGCCCGACTTCGGCAATCGCGTCCTGGAACTCGGCCAGGTCTTCGAAGTTTTTGTAGACCGATGCAAAACGGATATACGCGATCTTGTCGAGGCGCTTCAGTTCCTGCATCACCAGCTCGCCAATGTAGCCGGTGTCGACCTCGCGCTGGCCGCTGGTCAGCAGCTTCTCTTCGATCGACAGGATCGCCGCGTCAACGGCGGGCGCCGCCACGGGGCGCTTGCGCAAGGCCAGCGTCAGGCTGCCGCGCAGCTTGGCCGACGAATACTCGGTGCGGCTGCCGTTCTTCTTGACCACATACGGCATCACCAGCTCGATGCGCTCATACGTGGTAAATCGTTTATCGCATTTTCCGCAGCGCCGGCGCCGGCGTATGGAATCCCCCTCCTCGGATACACGCGTATCGAGAACCTGGGTATCTTCGTGCTGGCAAAACGGACATTTCATATTGACGATTAGCAGAGTTAATTAGCGTCGTTCCCGCGCAAGCGGGAACCCATGCAGCGCTGCCGAAGTTACTCAGCATGGATCCCCGCTTTCGCGGGGATGACGCAGGCTTGTATTACTTGGCGTAGACAGGGAACTTGTCAGCCAGAACCTTCACGGCCGCTTTCACGCGGTCGATGGTCGCTGCGTCGTGCGGGTTGTCCAGCACGTCGGCGATCAGGTTGCCGACTTGTTCCGCTTCCGCTTCCTTGAAGCCACGAGTGGTGAAGGCAGGCGAACCCAGACGGATGCCGGAAGTCACGAATGGCTTCTGTGGATCGTTAGGGATGCCGTTCTTGTTGCAGGTCATGTGGGCCGCGCCCAGGATCGCTTCCGCTTCCTTGCCGGTCAGGTTCTTCGGACGCAGGTCCACCAGCATCACGTGCGACTCGGTGCCGCCGGAGACGATACGCAGGCCGCGCTTGATCAGGGTCTTGGCCAGCACGTCGGCGTTGATGACGACCTGTTGCTGGTAAGCCTTGAACTCAGGCGTCAGCGCTTCCTTGAACGCCACTGCCTTACCGGCGATCACGTGCATCAGCGGGCCGCCCTGGATGCCTGGGAAGATGGCCGAGTTGATGATCTTCTCGTGCTCGGCCTTCATCAGGATGATGCCTCCGCGTGGGCCGCGCAGCGATTTGTGCGTGGTCGAGGTGACGAAGTCGGCGTGCGGCACCGGGTTAGGATACAGGCCGGCGGCGATCAGGCCGGCGTAGTGCGCCATGTCGACCATGAAGTAAGCGCCAACGGCCTTGGCGACGGCAGCGAAACGCTCGAAGTCGATCTTTTTCGAGAACGCCGAGGCGCCGGCGATGATCAGCTTAGGCTTGTGTTCCTTGGCCAGCGCTTCCATGGCGGCGTAGTCGATGTCTTCTTCGGCGGTCAGGCCGTAAGAGACAACGTTGAACCACTTGCCGGACATATTCAGCGGCATGCCGTGGGTCAGGTGGCCGCCTTCGGCCAGCGACATGCCCATGATGGTGTCGCCTGGTTTCAGCACGGCGAAGAACACGCCCTGGTTGGCCTGCGAGCCCGAGTTAGGCTGCACGTTGGCCGCTTCCGCGCCGAACAGCTGCTTGACGCGATCGATCGCCAGTTGCTCGACGACGTCGACGTATTCGCAACCGCCGTAGTAGCGCTTGCCTGGGTAGCCTTCGGCGTATTTATTGGTCAGCTGCGAACCCTGCGCTTCCATGACGGCCGGCGAGGTGTAGTTTTCCGATGCGATCAGTTCGATGTGATCGTGCTGACGGGTGTTTTCCTTCTGGATGGCGCTCAACAACTCCGGGTCAACGTTGGCGAGGGTGTGATCTTTTGCGAACATGTAAAAACTCCAATCGAATTGAGTAACTTGTTACTGGCAGGTTGGATCGAATGAGGGAAGCCGATAGCGGACAGGCAGCCTCTTCGTGCATTTCCATCGATGGCTGCCCAGGCGAACGGCTGATGAAATCTCACGTTTCCCGGTGGATGCCCACCTTTCGCCGACCGGCCGCCACGCACCAAAATGGTGATGACCGGAGCTTTTCGCCAGTTACGTGAGACGTAATGGAAGCCTGATTGTAATTTATGCGCCAGATTTGAGCAAGGAAATCATTGTTTAAAATGCAATATTGTGCCGATTTTGATGGAGGAGATTAGCCATACTGCCATTTCGGCTACACTTGACCACCGTTTCCACTCCAGCTTTCACTTAACCGCAAGGATAGAACATGATCGTCTTCATCACCGGCGCCACCGCCGGCTTCGGCGCCGCCATGGCCCGCACTTTCGTTCAGAACGGCCACAAGGTCCTGATCAGCGGCCGCCGCGCCGACCGGCTGGCGGCGCTGTCGGCCGAGCTGGGCGCGGCCGCCCGCCCGGTCGTGCTGGATGTGACCGACAAGGCCTCGATCAAGGGCGCGCTGGACAGCCTGCCGGCCGAGTGGGCGCAGATCGACGTACTGATCAACAACGCCGGCCTGGCGCTGGGCGTGACGCCTGCGCATGAGTCGTCGCTGGACGACTGGGACACCATGATCGCCACCAACTGCAGCGGCCTGGTCGCCATGACCCGCGCCATCCTGCCGGCCATGGTCGCACGCGGCAGCGGCACGGTCATCAACCTGGGCTCGGTGGCCGGCGATACGCCCTACCCTGGCGGCAACGTGTACGGCGCCACCAAGGCCTTTGTCGAGCAGTTCACGCTGAACCTGCGGGCCGACCTGGTGGGCACCGGCGTGCGCGCCACCAACCTGGCACCCGGCCTGTGCGGCGGCACCGAGTTCTCCAACGTCCGCCTGAAGGGCAACGACGCCGCCGCGGCCAAGGTCTACGAAGGCACCGAGCCGCTGACGCCGGAAGACATCGCCAACACCGCCTACTGGGTCGCCACCCTGCCCGCCCACATCAACATCAACCGCATCGAAATGATGCCGACCTGCCAGGGCTACGGCCCCCTGACGATCAAGCGCAACCTGTAAAAGAAGACGCCCCCGGTCGTTCCCGCGCAGGCGGGAATCCATGCTGAGTATCCTGGCTGGCGGAGTATGGATTCCCGCCTGCGCGGGAATGACTTACCCCTGAAGCGATTCGTAAGCGGTTGTTACAAACCTTGGCAAGTTGCTGGGAAACCGCTTTACTATCGCCAATGCAATTTTCGGCGTTTCTCTCAAAATCCGCAGAAACAACGGATTTAGCGTGAATTACGCCGTAGCAGCTTCAACGACAACAATAAAATCGCGTAGAATGTTGCTCAATCTCACCAGTAGTCAAAATAACATGCCAGCAGAGTTTATCTGGAACGTACGGGTCTATTACGAAGACACCGACGCCGGCGGTATCGTCTATTACGCAAACTACCTCAAGTTCTTTGAGCGCGCCCGCACCGAGTGGCTGCGCGCCATCCATGTCGAACAACACGCCTTGCTGCAGGAACAGGACGTCATGTTCGTCGTCAAAAGCGTCAGCGCGGAGTATCATGCGCCTGCCAGGTTGGACGACATACTAAAATTGACCCTTTGTATCGAAAAGCTGGGCCGCGCCTCCATCCAGTTCGTGCAGCAAGCCTGGTGCGGCGAGCAGTTGCTGAACACCGCCCGCGTCAAGGTCGGCTGCGTCGGTTCGGACCTCGCGCCGCGCGCCGTGCCACCTTCGGTCGCGGAAAAAATGCGTAGTACCATCAAAACAGACTGAACCATATACATGAACGTCACCCAAGACCTCTCCTTCCTCTCCCTCATCACCAACGCCCACGTGATCGTGCAAGTGATCATGGCGCTGCTGTTCGGTATCTCGCTGACCAGCTGGACCTACATCTTCAGCAAGATGTTCGCGGTGCGTTCGGCGCGCCGCCTGACCATCGAATTCGAGAAGACCTTCTGGGCCGGCGGCAACCTGCACGCGCTGCACCAGAACGCCGGCAAGGACCGCGCCAACAGCGGCCCGCTGGCGCGCATCTTCGAAGCCGGCATGGGTGAGTTCATCAAGAGCAAGGCCGCCTACGCCGCCGCCCGCGAAAGCATGGACGCCGGCGCGGTGCTGGACGGCGCCCGCCGCGCCATGCGCGCCGCCTTCCAGCGCGAGATGGACGTGCTGGAATCGCACCTGGCCTTCCTGGCCTCGGTCGGTTCGGTGTCGCCGTACATCGGCCTGCTCGGCACCGTGTGGGGCATCATGAACGCCTTCCGCGGCCTGGCCAATGTGCAGCAGGCCACGCTGGCCGCGGTCGCCCCCGGCATCGCCGAAGCGCTGATCGCCACCGCCATCGGCCTGTTCGCGGCGATTCCGGCCGTGGTCGCGTACAACCGTTTTTCGCACGACATCGACCGCCTGGCGATCCGCTTCGAAAGCTTTGTCGAAGAGTTCTCCAACATCCTGCAACGTCAGTCGCGTTAAGAAGGCAGAGCAATCATGGCTTCCTCTTTCTCCAGCAGCATGCGCGGCGGCCGCGCCCGCAAGTTCAAGTCCGAGATCAACGTCGTGCCGTATATCGACGTGATGCTGGTGTTGCTGATTATTTTCATGGTCATGCCATCGGCCAATGATCCGAGCGTGGTCGACCTGCCGAGCGCGGAGCGTTCCACCAAGCCGCCAAGCGACTATGTGCAGGTGGTCATCAAGCCGAACGGCGCGCTGTCGATCGGCGTCAAGGGCAAGGGTGAAGAGGCGCCGGAAACCGCGCCCAACCGCGACGCGCTGGTCAAGAAGCTGCGCGCCATCCACGGCGACCATCCCGACTATCCGGTGCTGATCGCCGGCGACAAGGAAAGCAAGTACGACGACGTGATCCAGCTGATCTCGGAAGCGAAGAAGATGGGCATCAACCGGGTCGGCTTGTCGACCAAGTAAATCACAGTGCATACGATGAAACCCGCAACGGCAGGCGGCCCTTACAAAGTGCCGCGACAAAATGAAGGCTGGCGCTCGGTCGCGCTGGCGGCGGCGATGCACGCCGTGCTGTTGCTGTTCCTGTGGGTGGGCGTCAGCTGGCAGAACAACGAGCCGACCACCGTGCAGGCCGAGATCTGGGACATGAAGGTGCAGGAAGCCGCGCCCACGCCGCCGCAGGTCAAGCCCGAACCGGAACCGGAGCCTGAACCGGAGCCGGTGGTCAAGGCCGCCCCGCCGAAACCAGTGGAGGCACCGCCGACGCCGAAGGAACCGGACATCGCCCTCGAACGCCTGAAGTTGAAGAAAAAGCTTGAACAGGAAAAACTCGAAGCGGCCAAGGAAGCCAAGCTGAAGAAGGAAGCCGAAGAGAAGCAAGCCAAGCTGGAAGCCAAGAAACTGGCCGACAAGAAGGAAGCCGAGCAAAAGCTGAAGGACGAGAAGGAACAGGCCGAGAAGGACAAGAAGAAAGCCGCGCTGGCCGAGAAGGCCGCCAAGGAAAAAGCCGAGAAGGCCGACAAGGCCGCCAAGGACAAGGCCTTCGCCGCCGAGATGAGCCGCATCACCGGCAACGCCGCCAAGGGCAGCACCGGCACCGCCGCCACCTCGACCGGCGGCAAGGTCGACGGCGGCTACCAGGCGGCGATCCGGGCCAAGATCAAGAGCAACCTGGTGTACGGCACGGTCGACGATACGCTCAGCGCGACCTACCAGATCACCCAGCTGCCGACCGGTGAAATCATCGGCGTGCGCAAGATGAAGAGCAGCGGCTCGGCCGCCTACGACAGCGCGATTGAAAACGCGATTGCCAAATCGTCACCACTGCCCAAGAAAAAAGATGGTACGGTAGAGCGCGAGTTTGTCGCCGATTTCAACATGAAGGATATGCACTGATGTACACCATGAAAAAACTGAACCAAGTGATCCTGTCCGCCACGCTGGCGCTGGCCGCCGGCGGCGCCAGCGCGCAGATGCGGATCGAGATCTCCGGCGTCGGCAGCAACCAGATCCCGGTCGCGGTGGCCGGCTTCGCCGACGAGAACATCGCCCCGCAGCAGATTTCCGCCATCATCAAGGCCGACCTGGAACGCAGCGGCGCCTTCAAGCTGATCGACGCGGGCGTGATCACCAGCATGAACAACATCGACTACGGCACCTGGAAATCCAAGGGCGCCGATGCGCTGGTGGTCGGCACCGTGGCCAAGTCGGCCGCCGGCGACTACGAAGTGCGCTACAAGCTGTTCGACACCGTCAAGCAGAACGAGCTGTCGCAGCTGAACGTCTCGCGCGCGCCGCAGTTCACCCGCCTGACCGCGCACAACATCGCCGACGACGTGTTCCTCAAGCTGACCGGCATCCGCGGCGCCTTCTCGACCCGCATCGCCTACGTCAAGGAATACGACAAGCGCCACTACGAGCTGCTGGTGGCCGACGCCGACGGCGAAGGCGAACAGATGGCGCTGCGCTCGAACGAGCCCATCATTTCGCCGTCGTGGTCGCCGGACGGCACCAAGGTGGCCTACGTGTCGTTCGAGCAGAAGAAGCCGGTGGTCTACGTGCAGAACCTGATCACCCGCGCGCGCACCGTCATCGCCAACGAGAAAGGCAGCAACTCCTCGCCGGTGTGGGCGCAGAGCGGCAACAAGCTGGCCGTGTCACTGTCCAAGGACGGCCATACGCAGATCTACACCGTCAATGCCGATGGCGGCAACCTCAAACGCGTCTCCAACAGCGCCGGCATCGACTCGGAAGCCAACTTCGCGCCGGACGGCAGCATCTACTTCATGAGCGACCGCAGCGGCGGCCCGCAGATCTACCGCATGAACGGCGACGGCGGCGAAGCCAAGCGCGTTACCTTCACCGGCAACTACAACATCAGCCCGCGCGTATCGGCCGACGGCAAGACGCTGGCCTACATCTCCCGCCGCGACGGCAACTACCAGCTGTACGTGATGGACCTGGCCAGCGGCCAGGAGCAGCGCCTGTCGGACAGCACCGACGACCAGTACCCGAGTTTTGCCCCGAACGGCAAATACATCATGTACGCCACACAAGCCGGCGGCCGCAAATCGCTGGCCGTGGTCTCGGTGGATGGACGTGTAAAACAACGCCTGACCACTCAGGCGGGCAACATCAAGGAGCCCACCTGGGGTCCGTTCATGCAGTAATTTTTAGCCTTCATCACTAGGAGAATCAAATGCGTAAACTCAGCAGCTTAGCTTTCGTCATCACCACTGCCGCCATCCTGTCCGCTTGCTCGACTCCGGTCAAAATCGCCGAGCCGGCGAAAGTGGAAGAGCGCCAAGTCGAACAGAAGCCGCAGCCGCAGCCTGACACCCGCACCGTCGCCCCGGTCGAAACCAAATCGCTGGATCCACTGGACGATCCGAAAGGCGTGCTGGCCAACCGCAGCGTCTACTTCGACTTCGACAGCTACGTGGTGCGCGACGATGGCAAGCCAGTGGTGGAAAACCACTCGGCCTACCTGGTCAAGAACAAGGCCCGCTCGATCCTGATCCAGGGTAACACCGATGAACGCGGCGGCGCCGAGTACAACCTGGCCCTGGGCCAGAAGCGCGCCGAAGCCGTGCGCAAGGCGATGACCACGCTGGGCGTGGCGGAATCGCAAATCGAAGCCGTCTCGCTGGGCAAGGAAAAGCCTAAAGCCTCCGGTTCGAACGAAGAAGCATGGGCGCAAAACCGTCGTGCAGACATCGTCTACAAGTAATACAAAGCACTACCCTTTTGCCGGGTCACAGGCATAATACGGGGCGGCGCGCGGATAACACCGCGCCCTGCCCCGTTTCCTTTTTGATTTGTGTGAAAGCGCCCGACATGATGAAACTCTCCAAATCCGGCCTGAGCGCCGCCCTGCTGGCCGCGCTGACCTGGCTGCCGCTGCAAGCCCATGCCGGGCTGTTCGACGACGACGAAGCCCGTAAAGCCCTGCTCGACCTGCGTTCCAAGGTCGAAACCATGCGCGCCGAGCTGAACGCCCGTATCGACACCAAATCCGACAAGTCCAGCACGCTGGACCTGGTATCGCAAAACGAAATGACCTTGCAGGAAGTGGCCAAGCTGCGCGGCCAGATCGAAGTGCTGAGCAACGAGCTGGCCAACGCGCAAAAGCGCCAGAAGGATTTCTACGTCGACCTCGACGCCCGCCTGCGCAAGCTAGAGCCGCGCGAAGTGACCATCGACGGCAAGACCGCCCAGGTCGATCCGAACGAGCAGCGCACCTATGAAGCGGCGTGGAAGATCTTCACCTCCGGCGACTACAAGGCGGCCAGCACCGCGTTCAGCGAGTTCGTGGCGCGCTATCCGGGTTCGAGCTACGCGGCCAACGCGCAGTACTACCTGGGCAGCTCCTACTACGCCCAGCGCGACTGCAAGAGCGCGATCACGGCCCAGCTGCTGGTGCTGAAGAACTACGCCGACAGCCCTAAGGCGCCGGAAGCCATGCTCAACATCGCCAGCTGCCAGACCGAGCTGAAAGACAAGGCCGCCAAGAAGACGCTGCAAGACCTGATCAAGACCTACCCTGACTCGGCGGCGGCAGTGACGGCCAAGGAACGCCTGGCCGGCAAATAATTACCCGGGGGTATTTGACAGCAAGACTCATTACCCCCTATAATCTCGCTTCTTCGGGGGTCGTTAGCTCAGCTGGTAGAGCAGCGGACTTTTAATCCGTTGGTCGCAGGTTCGAATCCCGCACGGCCTACCATTCGAAGAAAACCAAGGTTTCGTACCTTTGGGTCGTTAGCTCAGCTGGTAGAGCAGCGGACTTTTAATCCGTTGGTCGCAGGTTCGAATCCCGCACGGCCTACCAAGAATTATCAAGGAAGCCCACGAATTTACGTTCGTGGGCTTTTTTGTTTCTGGTCGCTCTCTGGTCAAGTTCAAGAATCCGCAACTAGGCGCGATCTCGGGCGCAGTAGCTGCAGGGCTTTAGCGGCAATTTCTCGCACCATCGAAGACATACCCACGGCTAGCTCACTTTAAGCTTGTAGGCATGCTCTCCCCACTATCGAGTCTTCTCGGCACGAAAACTTTAGCGATCTTCTGGAGCAATTCATGGTCAGGAGCGCTTGCCGGGATGACGTTGGTGACGGCGACCTCATGAATCGAATAGACCTTCGGTACATCTCCGTGACCGCTAGGTACTCCGGGCGCATCCAAGATGATAACAACCCCTAAGGTTCGCTGGTCCACCTCCAAGTATGTCCAATACCTAGAATAAGACTTGATGAAATCGTCAACGTAAAGCGCACACTTTTGGCCGACTTCGTTAATGTCAGCGCCCTTCATATAGCCAAGCTCAGAATTGACGATCTTTCCAATCGATAAAACCAACATGCCTCGACTGGCTGCGGGATCATCCGATGTTTTATAGCGGTTCTTAAGCTGCTTTATACCTTTTTTGATATTGTCTCGGACCTGCGCCTCGGACTTAAGGCGCTTACATTCCACGAATAGGTGTCTGCCGTCCTTTGATGCTGACACGTCCGCATCATGCGCAAAGTCGATCTCATAGCCTGCACGCGCAAATTTAGAAGCTACGTCTAATTCAAGACTAAAGTCGCGGCCAGAGCGGCTTTCCGAATCCATAACATACAAGGCGTGGCTGCGGACCGACTTTTTGAGCCTATCAACGAGGTCAGTACCACCGAGATTTCTAAGTCCTTCAAAGATTCGCATTAGCTGCGCTCTTTCAAGTACCGCATTGTAATAGTCTTCCTTAGTATATTTTTTCTGAAAGCTGCTCATATCACCGAGGCGTTCAGCCTCTGCCAGCGTCGCGAAAATCGCCATGTATTTTCCGACGCGCGTACTGGAAAACCGGATACCAATTACCGTCAGCCACGCACAAAATTCTTGGAACTCCTTATTGGCATTTCCATATGTGATGGCCGAAACACTTTGAACGGGCAGGATAGACATCGAACTCTTCATAGGTATTCAACAGCGTGAAACGGCGCTTGCGGCTAGTGCCTAGCGTCTTCTTCGGGCGGCAGGACTTGGACTTCAATACGGGCGGTATTTCTAAGTACCCGAAGAACTTCGCTCTGTACTTGCCGCTGAAATTCTAGCTTGTCCGCATGGCCTTGCGCGATATAAAACTTATCAAGATCGATCTGCTGCAAGTCCGAATAGCCCAAGTCGCGGCCCATAGCTGTCAATAATTCTAACCAAGTATGGTCTCGCTCTTGGCTTGGCGGCTGCTGAGTTAGCACGTAATACTTGTGCCATAAAGTTCGAACGCCTGGATTATCGGAGAAGATCACATCAATAGTGTTCAGGGCACGCATTACCTCTTCGGTAAATACCGTGACCGTTTTTCGCGATGCCATCAAAGTCATATAGAGGTCACGTTTTGCGGTTTTTTTCTCTTTGCGGCTTTGAAACCAGACCGTAAAGCTGACACCTGCAAGCGGACCTAGAAAAATGGCGAGAGCCGTAATCCATAGTTGTATTTTTGCAATACCTAGCTGTGCTAATGCGACTTCATTCATGACTGCAGTCCTAACGGGTTAAAAATTCATGATCGGCGGCGTGCGTCTAGTCAGCATAACACGTACTTTTACAAGTTAGACAAGTCGCGAATGTCGAATTGGCCCTGCTATTTTCGGTACCCGATTACTTCAACAGAACGCCGCCAAGACCGGGAATAGACCAGAAGCCGCTACTACAGCCTACAGCCACGCTCCTCCTCCTAATAAGTCGCCCCCTCCTTGGCACATCCACGCTGCTTCGCTTTAGTTAGGACCAGATCCACAGATTTGAACTTCCCGGAACACCAAACGCACCAACATCTACCAACCCGCCCACCATAGGAGCGCAAACAATGAACAGGCAATTCCGCTTCAACAAAAAACTGATCGACGCTCTCCCCCCGCACCCTGAAGACGCGAAATCGAAGGAAAGCGAATACTCGGACACCGAAGTTGCTGGCTTGCGGGTAATCGTGAACCGGAAGGGACGCAAATATTTTCTGCTTCGGTACACCTTTAACGGTGCAAAACGCAGCATGAAACTGGGGGACGATCCGCAGCTTGACGTCGCGGACGCAAGGCAGCAGGCCCTGGACATGCGAGGGAAAATTGCGGCCGGAATTGACCCACAGCGCCAGACCGACGCCGTAATCAAAGTGGATCTCACGCTGAAAGCCTTCGTGACCGACGACTATCTGCCCCATGCCTACGCTACCAAGCGCAGCGCCAAGGACGACGAAGGCCGTATGCGCAACATCCTGCCGGAGCTGGGCCACCTTACCATTGCTGGTACTTGATGCCTCCTTCCGAGTACTTGCTCAGCTTTGGGCATTTGCCGTCCTTGAGGAGCCAGTAAGACGTAGCGCTGATTTCGGCATCTGCTCCGTCACTCTGTGCGTCGGTGGATTTGGTTGCTTTGGCGTTCATTTGGTGTCCTGTGTGAGAGCCGCTTAGCGGCGGTACTTAAGGGAAATCTTGAGATCGAGTGTGCTGGCCCGCTTGGGTTTGGCCGGCTTAGGCAGACTTCCTGCTCCAATTGCCCTGACGGCTTTGCGAATCAATGCTGGTGATGTGGGTGTGGTGATCGGAAGGTTTGTTTTCTTCATTCGGTGCCTGAAAATGGAAAAAGCCCGAATGGCGTTTACCATTCGGGCTTCGGTTTGAAGGAAAGTATTAGTCTGCGGGCTAACGGCGCATGGCTACGTCGAACTCGACAAACGCGGCGAGCCAGGCGAAGGGCAAGTCTCGTGTCTTGACGCTATAACCTTTGCGCAGCGCGAAGAATGGCGTTACGATAGTGTGAAATCCGAAGCCTTCGGCGAGCTAATTGGCAATGCAATCAAGGATCCTCCTCTTCGAGATAAGGAGTTCGTTTAAGGCTTGGCCGTCCAATATGCGCAGCATTGGCGTGGAGGCAGAAAGATAATTCTATCATTTCGGAGTAATAATATATCCCGGAAATAATTTAAATTTCAAATCAAAATAAATTATGAACATACTGAAATTCGAGATCCTTGACCTGAAAAAGGGGGATAAGGTCGTTAAGGTAGATGGCAAGGAAATTCACGTCAGCAAGTCATCAGGCGAGTATGTGGTGTATTCGCTAAAAATGGATAAGACTGGCGAGGTAATCGACTTTGACGTTTTTGCTGTAACCCAAGGAGATGGCTCGTTTGAATTAATAACGAACGCAAACATGTTTGATTTGACGGCGACCTGGGAGAGTAAAGATGAGTAACTCACCTGACGATAAGTCTCCAAAATCTGAAATCACTGAGTACGAACAAGCCACGGGATCCGTGATCTATCGCCGGGTCCCGCCCGAAAAAAAAGCTGAGTTAAAGAAAATAATTAAAGAAACCGCTAAAAAGTACGGCTTAATTGCCCACGTGCTTGAGAGGAAGTAATTGTGGACGAGAAAGACATAATAGTAAGGTTTTCCGGCGAAGCTAAGGTTGTGAATGACGCGCTTTCTGAAATTGCAGAAAAGGCTCTTATCCTTGGATTGTCAGGTGAGGATCTTCAAATAAATAAGCTCGCAAAAAAAGTTGATCGAAAAAAAGTAGAAAATAGATCAACATCTGACATTCTGGGCAAAGTGACAGGAGACGAAGCCACCGTGGAAGCTTTCATGAGTGAAGTAATCGAAAGAGTTTCACAAGATCTAGGCTTAGAAGCACCGTCAACCAGCCTTAAACTGCCGTCCGGAGGTGATCATGGCAAAAAGTAGTGATAGAAGTTACGAGCACGCCAAGGCGATAGCTCTCGCAAAAATCCGTGAGGGTTACAAATGCGAAGCCCGTTGTGGCTCGGACTTAGATATACAGGGGCATCACATCTTAGATTACAGTTTGGGTGGTGACGCTTCGTCAGAGAATATTCTAGTTGTCTGCAAGAAGTGTCATGATATGGTACACGCCGGTGAAATAGTTATTGCCACTTTTGACTATCGCCCGGCGCCGTGACTAAAGATGAACTGGACTTCACCCCACCTCCGGTCAACGGGCGGCCCCCCCATCTTCATCTGGTCCCACTCTGGTCCCTCTAGTTCGGTGCAGTAACTGTCAAAAACGCCTCATAGTAAAGCTGTCCTCTTCGAAAGACCCTCTGTTACTGGGTATTCCAGCGGACTTTTAATCCGTTGGTCGCAGGTTCGAATCCCGCACGGCCTACCAAGATTCATCAAAAACGCCAACCTTCGGGTTGGCGTTTTTGTTTTTGCCATATCTCCTTGAGCGGACTATTCGTCCAGCCCGACGCCCCGCGCATCGATATGCAAGCGGTCCGGGTCCAGGCCCAGGGTGCGCAGATTTTCGCGCGCGGCATTGCGCAGGTTGGCCTGCTGCGCCGCTGGCTGCGGTGTGATTTGCTGCGACTTGTAGGCCAGCGCCATGAACGTGCCGGACATCGCGCTCTGTTCGTACAGGTTGCGCAGCGCCGACGGGCTTTGCCCGCCAAGCGTACTGCGCAGCGCGGGCTGGCGTCGCAGCTGCTCCACCACCGCGCCGAACTCTTCATCGGATACTTCCTGCCCCTTCAACACCATGTAGTTCCCGACCAGGAAAGCGGCCAGCGCGCCGCCAACATCGTTGCGAGGCAAGCCCAGCTTGGTCTCCAGCTGGTGCCAGACGTCCAGGCTGTCGGCGAATGTCCTGGTCATCACAGCGCGATGTTCTGGCGGGAAGTGTGCCGCGAGCTCGGCCGCGTTGCGTTGCACCGCAGACGGGGCATCGGCCCGCAGCGTGGCCGCCGCCACGCCGCCTTGAGCAGCCGGGGCGGCACCTGATGTTGCGGAGCCCGCGCTCCGCCGGCCCTGATTGTTACGCGACGCCGGATCCGCCGCCTGGATCATGCTGGAATTATTGAGCACCGAGCTTTGCATGAAGCTGTTGAGCGGTGCCCCGTAGGTCGCGTAGTCCGCCCCCAGCCATTGGGCCTGCGCCGGCAGCGCCACAAATCCCGGCAGCGACAATGCGCCGGCCTGCGCCAGCATCAGTCCCCGCACTTTCCATCCGTGTCGCTTGTTCGTCATCAGCATCTCCACAAAGGTAGCGGAGAAGATTATCAAAAGACCATGCAATGCGTCGCACAGTGGCGCGCCTGCCCAAGGATGCGCTGGTGGAGATTTCGGCAATCGCCGCGAAATAAAGCAGCGATCCTGAACTTTTTTGCGCGCAAAAAAAACGCCAGCAAGAAGCTGGCGTCCGATTGCGCATGAACTGCTTTATTTGGCGCTGCGGCGACGCGCGGCGTAACCGATCAAGCCCAAACCAAGCAACAGCATGCCGTAGGTCTCTGGCTCCGGCACTGCCGGCGTGGAGTACGAACGTTGTCCCGTGTAAATACCGATATTCGAGAACGTCGGGATGGAGTTCAAGTTCTTTGAGTTATTGAGCCAGTTGATGGCCCAGTTGCCTTTCAAGGTCTGGCCCGCCAGGATAGCCTGATCGTTGAACAGGAAACTTCCGACGTTATCGCCAGCGTGGAAAGACAAGCTCAGGTCAACCGTGGTGTTCTTGGTCGAGCTCGTGTTCGTGACCGACCAGGTGCCGCTGGTGCGGCTAGCGCCCTGCGTAAAGGAGAAGCTCAGGCCATCGGCCACGGCCTTGTCGGCAAACACCAGGCCGTTGGTGCCGGCTTCGACAGTCTCAGCCAGGCTCCAGCCAGTGGCTGCGGTGCCGGAGCCGCTCACGAATGCGCTATCGAAACCTTTGGTCGACTGGATGGGATTGATCTGGTGCTTTTGATCCAAAGCAAACTGGTCTGCGATGTCCCCACTCAACGTGACATCCTTGGCGCCGGACTTGCCAGGGCCTGGTGCTGCATGTGACGCAACGGCGACAAGACAGGAACTCAACAACGCAATTTTGAAGATGTTTTTCATTTGTGGTCCAACAGGGTTAGTGGAATGTTTCCAAATTGGAATTTAAATTTCCATAATGCATAGCGAAGCATACCACCACTACAAAAATCAATGCAAGAAATATATGCATAGATGCCTAAATGCAACCACTCTATCCACCGTCCGGAATAGAAACAAACATAACTTTCTGATGCACTTTGACAACACTCAATTGTTAAACCACCAAGCGCCGTGTATTGTGATGTTTCTGCTGCCGTCCGACTTACCAGATGAAACCGTTCCCTCCCCTGCGCACCCGGCGCACGCGCATGACCGACCGCAGCCCCGCCTGGCTGGTCGCCCTGGCTTTGACGGCCTGGCATCCCGTATTGCTTGCCGCAGCCCAGCCTGAAGACGACGACCTCACCCTGTACGGCATGGACCGCTCCGCCATCAGCCTGGCCACCGGCTCCGCCCAGCCACTGCGCCGCGCGCCGGCGGTCGCCTCGGTGGTCACTGCCGAGGATATTGCCGCCATGGGGGCGACCGACCTCGATCACGTGCTGGAGGCGGTGGCCGGCATCCATGTCACGCGCGTGGCAACCATGTATGCGCCCAACTACTTCATCCGCGGCATCGGCGCGGGCGGCGTCACCAATCCCCAGGTGCTGGTCCTGCTCAACGGTCTGCGGATGAACACCGACTACAACGGCGACAAGGGTAATATGTGGGCCAGCATGCCGCTGACGAACGTGGCGCGCATCGAAATCATCCGCGGCCCCGGTTCGGCCTTGTACGGCGCCGATGCCTTTGCCGGCGTCATCAACATCATCACCAAGACGGCGGAACAAATACCGGGCCTGCGCGTGGGCGCGCGCGCAGGCTCGTTCAATGCGCGCGACACCTGGCTGGAGTACGGCGGCAAGCGCGACCAGCTGTCCATCGCGGCTTATCTGCAAGTGGGCCGCACCAACGGCGCCGACACCGAGGTCGAAGCCGATGCGCAATCCCTCAACGACCGCCGCTTCGGCACCCACGTGAGCAAAGCCCCCGGCCCGATGAACACCGGCTACAACGCCTACGACGGCAGTCTCGACCTGTCCTGGCAGCGTTGGCGCTGGCGCACCAACCTGAAGTGGCGCAGCGACGTCGGCACCGGCCTCGGCGTCAACTCCGCGCTCGATCCCGACCACAAGGCGCGCAGCGGCTATGCGACCAGCGAACTGTCCTGGACCGCGCCCGACTTCGCCAACGACTGGAGCGTGGGCGGCTCGCTGAGCTATATGTTTTTCACCGAGCAGTCGCCGGACGGCCTGGGATTGTTTCCGGCCGGCGCGCGCATCGGCGCCAACCTGTTCCCGAACGGCATGATCGGCGGCCCCAGCCGCTGGGAACGCAATCTGCGCAGCTCGGCCTTCGCCACCTACAGCGGCCTGAGCCGGCATGCGTTGCGCCTGGGCGCGGGCCATGACGACCTGTACTTGTATCTGGTCGAGACCATGAAGAACTTCCTGATCAATCCGGCGGGGATACCGATACCGACCGGCGCCGTGATCGACTATGGCCCGATCCAGCCGCACATCCGGCCCCAGCGCCGCAAGATCAACTATGTCTATGTGCAGGACGAATGGCAGTTCGCCCGCGACTGGGCGCTGACGGCCGGCGTGCGGCATGACGACTATTCGGATTTCGGCGGCACCACCAATCCGCGCCTGGCGCTGGTGTGGGACGCCGACCTGGACGTCACGGTCAAGCTGCTGCATGGCCGCGCCTTCCGTTCGCCCAGCTTCAACGAACAGACCGGCATCAATCCGGTCAACATGGGCAATCCGCTGGTCCGGCCGGAAGCCATCACCACCACCGAGGCCGCGCTGGCATGGCAGGCGCGCGCCGACCTGTCCATCAACGTCAGCCTGTTCCGCTATACGATCAAGGACCTGATTCGTTCCGTGCCGAATCCTGCGCCAGCGCCGGGCGCGACCTACCAAAACAGCGGCGGCGTGAACGGCAATGGCGGCGAAGTCGAACTGACGTGGGAACTGGACCCGAGCCTGCGCTGGCAAGCGAACTACGCGCGCCAGAACGCGCACGATGCCGCCACCGGCGTCGATCCGGGCTATGCGCCGCGCCACCATGCCAATACCCGCCTGGAGTGGACTCTGAGCCCGGGCTGGCAGCTTAGTCCACAGCTGAACTGGGTCGCCGGCCGTCGCCGGGCGCCGGGCGACGCGCGCGCCGCCATCGCGGACTACCGGACCGTGGACGCCGCCCTCACCCGGCAGTTGCCGCACGGCTGGACCGTCTCCGCCACCGTGCGCAACCTGCTCAACGCCGACGCGCGCGAGCCGAGCCTGGCGCCGGGACTGGCGCTGCCATTCGACATCCCGGTCTCGCCGCGCGCCGTGGCGCTGCAGTTAAGCGTCAAGCTTTAACTGCGCGCGCCGCCGGGGGCCAGCACCTAGCCTTCCGTGCTCGCGGCCAGGGTAATGTGGACCGTGAGTTCCCGCGCCGTGTTCGGGAAGTACTTGTTGACGCCGAAATCGGCGCGGTTCAGCTTGACCATGGCGTCGAACCCGGCTTCGGTCTGCTTGCCCGTCGGGTCGCGCTTGATCTTGTTGATCTTGCCGTCGAGGACCACATCCTTGGTCACGCCGTGCACCGACAGCTTGCCGCTGATCTTGAGGCTATCCATCGGCCCCTTGACGATCCTGGTACTCTGGAAGGTGATGTCGGGGAAGGCGGCGGCGTCGAGGAATTCCGCGGTCACGAGTTGCCGGTCGAGCGCGGCGACGGCGGTGTGGATGCCGTCCACCGCCAGTTTCACGGTGACCGAGGACTTGCTCAGGTCCTCATCCAGCATCAGCTTGCCTTCGATTTTCTCAAAACGGGCCACCGGGTTGGTGTAACCATGATGATCCCAGCTAAAGACAACAGCGCTGTGGTCGGGATCGATCGTCAGCGTCTCGGCGCTGAAGGCAGGCAGGGTGAACAGCGAGAACAGCGGCAGCAACAGGTATTTCATTGGAAACTCCTTCATGTTTGGGAGTCATCACAATGCAAGCGGCCGGGCCAAAAGTCCTGAAATTGGCCTGAAATTAGCCTGAAAGCGGCCTGAAATCGTTCTGAAATTCCCTGAAAGGCCCAGCTGGCGGCCGCGCTATAATCCAACACTGTCAAAATTACAAAGATATCGGAGCGGAATGGAAACCTCTGCGCTTGCAAAGCTGCGCGTCGGCGCCTGGCGTGTCGACGGTGCCTTGGGCGAGATCGACCGGGATGGCGAAACGGTACGGCTCGATCAACGCACCATGCGTCTGTTGCTCTGCCTGGCTGGCCGCCCCGGCGAGATCGTCAGCGCCGACGACCTGCTGAGCCAGGTCTGGCCGGGCGTCATCGTCACGCCGGATTCGGTGTACCAGGCGATCGCATCGCTGCGCCGCGTGCTCGGTGACGATCCCAAGCAGCCCAGCTACATCGCCACCGTGCCGCGCCAGGGTTACCGGCTGGTGGCGGATGTGAGCCCGTGGAGCGGGCCGGCAGCCATCCCGGCGCCGCCCCGCCCGGCGCCGTCGTCCAACGCCTCGCGCAGCCGCCTGACTTTTTTGCTGACGGCCTGTATTCCCATCGTGGTCGGCATTGCCTTCTGGCTGCACAACACGCTGGCGAACGAGCCGCATCCGGCGGCGCCAGCGGCGGCGGCGCAAAAATCCATCGCCGTGCTGCCGTTTGCGGATTTGACCGATGGCATGAGCAACGAGACCTTTGCCGACGGCATGACCGAGGAACTGATCGGCAGGTTCAGCAAGATACCCGGCCTGAAAGTGCCGGCGCCGAGCGCCACGTTTTATTACAAGGACAAACAGCTGGCGGTGGCCGACGTCGCCAGCAAGCTGGGCGTCGTCTACATTCTGGATGGCAGTGTGCGCAAATCCGGCAACACCTTGCGGGTCGCGGCGCGCTTGATGAAGGCCGACAACGGCTTCGTGATCTGGTCGGAAACCTATGACAAGCCGGTCAATGACCTGTTGATGGTGCAGGACGACATCGCCGACGCCGTCACCAAGGCATTGAAGACGACGATCGCCCAAGGCGCGGGCGGCTGATCAGACTCGCTACGCCGCCAACGGCCGCGGGCCGATCTTCCCAGTGGCGAACTGGACCGCGCGCCCCAGTGGCGCCTCCACCCAGCGGAAGAACGCGGCGCCGGCGGCCAGGCTGCCAGCCCAAGCGAGCAGCATGCCCAAGCCCTGCCACGCCGGCCCGGCCGGAACAAACCGGCTGAACGCTGCATTGACCAGCAGGCAGACCGGGAAGTGGATCAGGAACACCGAATACGATATGCGCCCCAGGCCATTGACGACAGCCCAGGCGCGGCCGGTCGTCACCGTTTCAACACGGCCGAAAAGATACAGCAGGCAGGCGACCACCAGCGCCAGCGCGATGCGGCTGCGGAAGTCCAGGAACAAGGCGGCCGACACCGGCAGCACCGCCATCGCCAGCAGCAGGGCCACGGCGCCCGGCTTGCGGCATCGGTCGCTGGCCCACCACGCCATCATGCCCAGGCCATAGCTGCCGAAGAAATACGGCGCCCAGTTATCCCAGTCGGCATCGAGGTTGAAATACAGCAGCGACAGCGTGACCCCCACGGACGTCAGCGTCGGCATCAGCCACAGCATGCGGCGATTGCCTGGCACACAGCCGGCCAACCACAGCGCCAGCGCCGCGACCGCATACAACTGGAAATCGATGGCGACATACCAGGCGCCAGCCGACAGCGACGGATAGCCCAGCACGCCATGCAGCAGCAACGCGTGGGCGGCCAGCTGGCTCAGGGTGGCCGGCGCGGAGACCGAACTGTGGCTCATCCAGTTGCCGGCCCAGACGGAAGCGACAGCGGCCAGCAAGGTGGCGGCCATGAACGGCGGCGCCAGCTTGGCGTAACGCCGCCGTATCGCGCTCAACGGGTCGGACAGCCCGGGCCGGCCGGCGGGCGACAGCGATTTGGCAACCAGGAAGCCGCTGATGACGAGGAAGACCTGGACAGCAATACGCGCACTATTGCCCAACCAATCTATCAACGCCGGCAACAGTGGACGCACGTGATCGGACATCGGGCCATAAAATGCCAAATGATGCAAAACGATCAACTGTGCCGCGCCAGCTTTCAGCAGATTAATCAAACCAAACTGCGACTGGACCGCGTCTTCCGCTCCCCTTGCAACCTTCATTTCCATCCCTAAACATCCGGCTTTTTGCCGATCGGCCGCCATAATAGCCGAGGTTCGCAGCCTGATGGCGCCACTTTGGCGAGAAAGCGTGGATCTTGCCGCGGGATCAGTCCTGACGTTGCATCGCTTGTAGCTTCCCATACATCAGCGTCCGCCACAGCCATTCCAGCGGACCGAAGCGGTAATGCCGCAGCCACCAGGCACTGAACGCCATTTGCGCCAGGTACACGCCGATGCCGAGCATCAGGGCCGGCGCGGCGCCGAGCTTGCCGAACATGCCCAAGCCGTAGCCGAAGAAGATGAGCCCGAATATCAGCGATTGCGCGATATAGTTGGTGAACGCCATCCGGCCCAGCGGCGCGAAGCTGCGCAGCAGCCCGTGCTGGGTCAGCAAGATCACGGTCGCGGCGTAGCCGGCAGCCAACAAGGTCTGGCCAACACCTGTGGCGATATCCTGGATGCACAATGCCGCGCCACCCGCCACGCCCGCCACCGCGATGCCGGTCCACAGACGCAGGTATTCTGCCGGTCGCTGTATCACGCCGGTGCGCCACGCGAAGGCGCCCAGCAGGAACAGCGCCAGCGTCCGGGGGAAGACGTAAATGTGCAAAGGCAGCAGATAAGGCAACTCATTCATGCTGAACCGGGAAATGTCGGCATAGCTGCCCGACGCGTAGACCTGATCGGCCAGCGCGACATGCTGCTGGAACCACGCCGGCTCAGGCCACGGTATCCCGACCGGCACCATGTCGACGAACAGGTAAAGCCCGAACATGCCGGCAGCCGCCACAGCCAGCGTCCATGCCGGCGCCGCAAGCAGGGGCAACACCAGCAGGCCGGCGAGCGCATATTCGGTCAGGATGTCGCCGTTCCAGATCAGCAGCAGGTGCACCAGCCCGAACGCCAACAGCACGATCAAGCGCCGCGCCAGCCAATAGAACGGCCGCCCGCCGCGGGACAGGCGCTCGAACTGCACCGCCAGCCCAAGGCCGAACAGAAAGGAAAACACCGCGAAGGCCTTCATCTCGAAGCCGACGCGGATCAGTGCTTCAACCAGTTTATCCAGCATGCCCTGGCCCGGATCGGGCGGCAGGAACTGCTGGAAAATCGACACCCGGAATTCCGACACCAGATTCACCGCCAGCACGCCAAACAGCGCGATGCCACGCAGGATATCGATGGCGTCTATGCGCTCGCTTGCCCCCTCCCTGAGCGCCATCAGCGGCGGAACTTCTTCGGCTGACGCTTGCGCAGCGCGGAGTTCTGATCCTGCAGCATTGCGTCCACGCGCTCGGACGCCTGGCGCGACAGCGTCTGCGCCCGTTCCGTGTCGGGGAAGTATTCAGGCTGCCGGTAGGCCAGCCACGCGTAGGCCGAATACAGGCGGCAGGCGTCCTCCACCTCCTGCAGGGACATATAGTGCAGCGGGCTCTGCTCCGCCTTGATCGGCGTGATCTTCTTGGCGGCCAGCGCCGTTGCCCAGTGTTCCCAGGCGCGCTGCAGCGACGGCACCTTGGACGAGATCGGCACCAGCGACAGCGCGAACTTCTCCGCCACCGTCAGCTGCAGGGTATCGAGCCAGGCCGCGCGCTCGAACTGGTCCTCGGTGATGCGCGGGTAGAAGAAACCATCCGGCACATCGATGTTGTGCACGAAGCGCTTCAGCAGCTTGGCCAGCGCATGCTCGTTGGTCACCGACGAAATCCGGTGCAGATGCTCCAGCGTCGGCGCCACAGCGAAGCCGGTGGTCTTCAAGGGCACCGGCTTTTCCCTCAACAGCGAGCGCACCACGTTGTGGGTCTCGTTGTCGTAGCCGGCCACCAGGCCTTCCTCGTGCACGCCGAAGCGCCCGGCGCGGCCGGCGATCTGGCGCGCCAGCGCGGCCGGGATCTCTTCCTCTTCGTAGCCGTTGTACTTGACCGAGGTGGTCATGACGATGCGCGCGATCGGCATGTTCAGGCCCATCGCGATCGCGTCCGTGCCCACCACCACGTCGGCCGCGCCGTCGCGGAAGCGCTGCGCCTGCGCGCGCCGCACCTCCGGCGACAGATTGCCGTAGACGGTGGCCACCGACAGGCCCAGCTCGGTCACCATGTCGCGCCACATCAACACTTCGCGGCGCGAGAAGCAGATCACCGCGTCGCCGCGCCGCAGGTTGCTCAGCTTGCGCACCGCGCTCGGCTCCACCGACAGCGGGCCTTTGCGCTTGAGCACATGGACCTCCAGCTCGCACTCCAGCCGCGCCGCCAGCACCTCGATGGCGCGCCGCGCTTCCGGCGCGCCCACCAGGTAGACCACCTGCGCCGGCGCGCCGCAGACGGCGGCGGTCCAGGCGGAGCCGCGGTCGCGGTCGGCCAGCATCTGGATTTCATCGATCACCGCCACATCGACCGGGGTGCGCGTGTCGAGCATCTCCACGGTGCTGGCCACGTGGGTGGCGCCGGCCACCAGGCGGCGCTCCTCGCCCGTCACCAGGCTGACGGCCAGCGGCTTGCCGTGCGCTTCCATGGCTTGCAGGCGTTCGTAGTTTTCCAGCGCCAGCAGACGCAAGGGCGCCAGGTAGACGCCGCTGGGCGCCTTGGCCAGCGCTTCGATCGCCTGGTGGGTCTTGCCGGAATTGGTCGGCCCCAGCAGCGCGATGAACTTGCGCTTCATGCGCCGCGCCACGTCGAACGAGGCCGGGTATTCGGCCAGGTTGATGCTCTGACGGGTGCGTTCGGCGTGCTGCTCCTCCATATCGCGCTCGACCGCGTGCTCCAGCCGTTGCCGGATACGGTCGAACACGATGCCGGCCGGCTCGGCGATCTGCATGTCGGCCAGCGCGCCGAGGAAGGGTTGGGCGTCCAGCCCGCAGTCGTCGCAGGCGTCGGCCAGCTCCTGCACGAAGGCGCTGACGTAGCCGCGCAGCTCGGCACCGACAGCATCGCTGGCGCGTTCCAGCAGCAGCTGGGAACGGGTCTCGGCATCCATCTTGCGCCATTTGGACGATTTGGCCAGCACGCCCTGCGCCGGCACCAGGTCGTAGGGAACCTGCAAGCCCGCGTAATCGACCACCCCGCTCAGGCGCAGGAACACGCGGCCCTCCTGACGCGCCAGCAACACGCCTTTGGCGCTCAACCCCAGCCGGCGCATCAAGTCGTCGTCTTCCCCCTGGTCGCTGTCTGTGGCGTTGTGGGGCGGCGCGGAGGATGAATTGCTCATGTGCGATACTCAGGTAGGTGGGCTGGAATTTTAGCAGATCGTTACAGTTGGTGAGAAAGCTAGCCCGGCTCCCCACCTATAATCTTCCGCCTAGGCAATCAGCCTACAACAACAATTAATCAAAACAAAAGGGAAAACATGGGCATGGTATTCTGCCGCGGTTGTGGCAAAGAGATTCACGAGACAGCACCGACGTGTCCGCACTGCGGCGCGCCGCAACATTCCTCCGCCGCCGGCCCCCGGTCGGAAAAAGATTACGTCGTCACCGTCCTGCTGTGCTTCTTCCTCGGCGTGCTGGGCGTACACCGCTTCTACGTCGGCAAGATCGGTACCGGCATTTTAATGCTGTTCACCTTCGGCGGCTTCGGTATCTGGGCGCTGATCGATTTTATTATGGTCGTCCTCGGCAGTTTCACCGATAGCGAAGGTCTCAAAATCAGCAACCGCTAAGCGCGTTTTTGTCTTTCCCCCGGATTTCTGGCACCATAGCCCGGTTTACATCGCCGCCGTGCCAGAAATCCCGCCATGCCCTTCTCCCTCGCCTCCGCCGTTCACCACGAATTGCTGATTAAAAAAAGCCGTTTTATTGCCTGCGTTCAGCCGATGACGGATCGAAATGCCGCGCAAAAAGTGGTGGCCGAATTGTGGGCGCAACATCCGGGCGCCGCCCACGTTTGCTGGGCATTATTAGCCGGCGGTCAATCGGCGGCAGTCGATGACGGCGAACCCAGCGGCACTGCCGGCCGCCCCATGCTCGATGTTTTACGCCACCAGGATCTCGAAGGCGTATTAGCCACCGTGGTGCGCTATTTCGGCGGCGTTAAATTGGGTGCCGGTGGATTGGTGCGCGCCTATACCGACAGCGTAGCCCAGGCATTATTAAAGTCCGAGAAAATCGCGATTATCAAGCTGCAATACCTGACCTGTACCGCGCCTTATGCAATGGAAGGCATGATACGGCGAGAAATTGAATTGGCCGGCGCCAGCCTGGATAATGTCGCGCATTCCGACCACGTGCAGTTCGAGTTCAGCCTTCCCGATAGCGCAGCCGCGCAACTGATCCACCGATTGAATGAGGCCGGCCACGGCCGTATTCAATGGATCGCTCCCGACGACGAATAAGGCGTTGAGCGGCCGTCGCCGCCGGTCGCCCGTCACAAGCTGTTTTTTGGTATATTCGCGCCAATATTTGGCACGGCAGCACTATGAGAACCGATCCAGGTGGCCTTGTGCCACAGCGTTTCAAGCGGCCCCTGCTTGTGACGACAAAGCCACCACACGCTGAACTGCCTTTGCAGCAGCGCCAGCGTCAGTCCTATCGCCAGTGCGAAACTGGCGCCGGTGTATTGATACATCCCCAGGCCGAAGCCATAATAAATCGACGTGCCGACTATGGATTGCACCACATAGCTGGTCAAGCTCATGCGGCCCAGCGGCGAGAATATCCCCAGCCAATTTCCGGAATAAGACAGCAAGGTAAAACTGGATACCAGCACCGCCATGAAGGCCACGTTGGACCACGAAGTCACTATGACCAATAATGGCCTGAGCACCGCGGGGCCGATATGCCATACATCGGGGAAGGTTTTCAACAAATACAGCGGGATAAACGCCGACACGGCAAGGCACAGGGTTTTACGCCAGAATATGCGGTTTGATTCGGAGTGTATAAACAGCGATAAGCGCCCGGCCAGCATACCCAGCATGAATAACGCGGGTATCTGGAATATGCGGCCATTTTCCCAACTCCAGCGGATGACACCGATTTTCCCGTTGCTTAAATTCCCGCGCCAGACGTCAAATACCGAACCATGCGCCATATACTTCTCGGCGCGGCCGAAATATGCCCAGGATGCGGGATCGGCGAGTTTCTCATCGGGATGGGGCAAGGCCTGGAATAACTCCACCCATGCATGGGGCAGCAGCAATAAGAATGCGGCAATGCCCAGCACCGTGCCATTGCGCAAGCGCGCCACCAGTATCAAGCTCAACCCCAACACGGCGTAAATACTGAGTATATCGCCGTGGTAAAACAGGGAATTGAACAGGCCGAATCCCAGCAATAACACCATGCGCCAGGCAAAGCGGGCGCGGAAATCTTCGCCGCGCAGCGCCCGGTTATGATCCTGGATGTAGAACGTCACTCCAAACAAGAGCGCGAAGATCGCGTAAGACTTGCCGCCGAACAGGAAAAACAGGCTATCCCAGAGCATCTTGTCCACCGCCATCAGCCAGGCCGGCAATCCCGACGGCGAAAAATAGAAATCGAAGTGCTCGATATTGTGCAGAAGCATGATCGAGACGATGGCGAAACCGCGCAAGGCATCGATCACATCCAGGCGGGAAGAGTTGGCGTTCATGGAGTTCTACCTTGGCAAAGTGAACAGAATGCCAAGTGTAGGCTGGAAACGCTCCCAGTGGCGGGCTGCCCCGAAAATTTTCAGGCACGGCGGACGGCCGTCCAGCCGACTCGTTGCCACATGACAAGTATTAATGTATATTCATGGCCCACAACTTCAAGCACGACCGATCGCCCCATCCCCGCGGTCGCCAGCCCTCCCCGGCCCTGCCCCCGCCAACACGTGGCGGAACCACGTTTTCACGAGAAACAGAATCACAATATGAATTTCAACAACCTCAAAGTAAGTACCCGGCTGGGTCTGGGCTTCGGCGCCATCCTGCTGATGCTGGCCATCGCCAGCGTGCAAAACATCGTCAGCCTCGGCACGCTCAATGACGGCACCGAAGCCATCGTCACGGAAAATTATGCCAAAGTGGTGCAGGCGCAGGCCATCCTCAACCACAGCAACAAGATCGCCCGCGCGCTGCGCAACTCGCTGCTGCTGCATGACGACGACAGGGCCGCCAAGGAACTGGCAGTCATCGCCGACAAGCGCAAGGAGATCGAGACCGTCATGCAAACGCTGGCGGCCGCGGTCAAGTCGGCGACCGGACGCCAGCTGTTCGCGGCGGTGCAGGCGGCGCGCACGCCCTACGAAGCGGCGATCGATGAAGCGGTGCGCAAACGCCGCACCGGCGACATCGACGGCGCCGTCGATTACCTGCTGACCAATATGCGCGACCTGCAAACAGCCTACCTGAACAGCCTGGACGCGCTGATCGCGCACCAGAGTGCAGCGATGGAAACCGGCCGCCTGAAAGCGGATACCACCTACGTCCAGGCGCGCAATCTCGCCATCGTGCTGGGCCTGCTGTCGCTGGGCGTCGGCGTGGCGGCGGCCGCGCTGATCTCGCGCCAGCTGCTGCGCCAGCTGGGCGGCGAACCGGACCACGTGGCCGGCATCGCCAGCCAGATCGCTGCCGGCGACCTGGCCGTTCCTATCGTCACCCGCAGCGGCGACCAGCGCAGCCTGCTGTTCGCCATCCAGGCCATGCGCGACAGCCTGGCCAACATCGTCGGCCAGGTGCGCGGCGGCGCCGATTCCATCGTCACCGCGGCCACCGAAATCGCGGCCGGCAATCTGGACCTGTCCTCGCGCACCGAGCAGCAGGCCGGCTCGCTGGAGGAAACCGCGTCGTCGATGGAGGAACTGACCGCCACCGTCAAGCAGAACACCGAGAGCGCGCGCCAGGCCAATACGCTGGCCGCGTCCGCCTCGCGGATCGCCGTCGAAGGCGGCGCCGTGGTGACCAACGTGGTACACACCATGGGCGAGATCAACGAGTCGGCCAGGAAGATCGTCGACATCATCAGCGTCATCGACGGCATCGCGTTCCAGACCAATATCCTGGCGCTGAACGCGGCGGTGGAAGCGGCGCGCGCCGGCGAGCAGGGTCGCGGCTTTGCCGTGGTCGCCAGCGAGGTACGTACGCTGGCGCAGCGCTCGGCGGCGGCGGCCAAGGAGATCAAGGTGCTGATCGACGATTCCGTGCACAAGGTCGCCACCGGTACCGAGCTGGTCGGCGAAGCCGGCGCGACGATGGAAAAAATCGTCGCCGCCGTCAAGTCCGTCACCGACATCATGGGTGAGATCAGCATCGCCAGCCATGAGCAGGAAGCCGGCATCGACCAGATCAACCAGGCCATCGCCGAGATGGACACCGTGACGCAGCAGAACGCCGCGTTGGTCGAGCAAGCCGCAGCAGCGGCCGAGGCGCAGCAGGACCAGGCGCATCACCTGGTGCAGCTGGTGGGCGTGTTCAAGCTGGCGTCGGACCGCCGCGCTGCGCCGGTCCGCAGCCTCGGCCAGCGCAAGCCATCGCAGCTGGTGCTGGGCGCGCCGCACAAGCGGCACGCGCGCGAAGCCGCCTGAGCCGCCGCGTCATTCCCGCGAACGCGGGAATCCATACTGAGCGTCCGCAATCAGCGTTCCATGGATTCCCGCGTTCGCGGGAATGACGGCGACGGGGACGGCGACGGGGACGGGGACGGGAACGGTGGGCTACAATCCAGCGATGAGCCCACTACACATCGACCCGCTGGAGCCTGCCGGCTTCGACGATTTTCTCCTCTACCTCAACGATCACCTGTCCGACAACGGCCAGGGCGACACCGCCTACTTCCAGCCGCTGCCGCGCGCCGACTCGCGCTTCCCCGCCGACAAGGCCGATGCTTTCCGCACCGGCATGCGGACGCCGCTGGACGCGCCCGGCTGGCGCCGCGTCTGGGTGGCGCGCGCCGCCGACGGCAGCATCGCCGGCCACATCGACCTGCGCGCGCATCCCGAACGCCACGCCGCCCACCGCTGCCTGCTGGGCATGGGTGTGGACCGCGCCTTCCGCCAGCAGGGCCTGGGCAGCAGCCTGATCGACCATGCCGAACAATGGGCCCGCGTATCGGCACAACTCGCATGGATCGACCTGCAAGTGCTGTCCGTGAACGCGCCCGCGATCCGGCTCTACCGCAGCAAGGGCTTTATACAAACCGGAGAAATCCCCGACCTGTTCCGCATCGACGGCCACAGCCTCGCCTACACCGGCATGAGCAAACGCCTGGATGCGGGCCCCGCCTGAACCGGGACTGTCCGTATCCGGACGGTGCTGAACGAAGACGGGCATGCGGCCCCATCGCGCCGCGCCCGCCGGAGCGCGCCAAGCCCTTGATTTGGCTGGCTTTTAACGCCTCGCCGGCAAGTGGCACGGCTATTGCAATAAAGAGCACATCATTCGCTCTTTATCGCACCCCATGGACCAGGCGCTCAACCCCAAGATCATCTCCAGCCGCAAGCGCAAGACCGTCATCGTCTTTGCCGCCGTGCTGGCCTCGCTGTGCGCCGCCGCGTGGGGCATCAACCGCGTGGTCAGCCCCAGCGTCGACGCCGGCAGCGTGCTGATGGCCGAGGTCCGCGTCGGCAATATCGCCAACACCATCAACGCTTCCGGCATCGTCATCCCGGTGCACGAGGAACTGGTCTCGAGCCCGATCCAGACCCACGTCGCCAAGGTGCACGCCAAGCTGGGCCAGCAAGTCCAGGCCGGCGAACTGCTGCTCGAGCTGGACAACCGCACCATCGTGCTGGCGATGGACAGCATCAAGGAACAACTGGCCCAGCAGGAAAACCGCATCCTGGCGCTGACCCTGGAACTGGCGCAGAAGCGCAAGCAGATCGTCAGCGCCATCGAGCTGCTGGAGCTGGACCTGCAGGCGACCCGCGTCAAGCTGGGTCGCTACCAGACGCTGCGCAAGGCCGGCGGCGTCTCGGCCGAGGATCTGCTGACGGCCGAGCTGAACGTCAAGCGCACCGAGATCCAGCTGCGCCAGCAGCACGAGCAGATCGACGACAGCCAGCGCGTCACCTCCTCCAGCATCGAAGGCGCGCGGTTGCAAAAGAACATCCTGCAAAAACAACTGCAGCAGCAACAGGAGCTGCTGGCGCAAACCCAGGTGCGCGCGCCGTTCGCCGGCATGCTGACCTGGCTGCTGGCCGACGAAGGCGCCAGCCTCGCCACCGGCCAGCTGGTGGCCAAGGTCTCCGAGCTAAGCAACTACAAGGTCGAAGCCTCGCTGTCCGATTTCCACGCCCGCGCGCTCAGCGCCGGCCAGCCGGTGCGCGTCGAGCAGGGCAATGTGCGGCTGGACGGCGTGGTGCAGACCATCCTGCCGGAGATCCAGAACGGCACCGTCAAGCTGCTGGTCACGCTGGCCCAGCCCAGCCATCCCATGCTGCGCAACAAGCTGCGGGTGGAAGTGAACATCGTCACCGAGCAAAAGCAGAACGCCCTGCTGGCCGACTACGGTCCCGCCTTCAACGGCCGCGGCCCGCAGGACATCTTCGTGGTGCGCGACGGCGTGGCCCGCAAGACCACGCTCAACATCGGCGCCAGCGACGGCAAGGCCGTGGAGATCCTGGCCGGCGCCCGCGCCGGCGACCGCCTCATCATTTCAGACACCACCCGCTACAAGGAACGCGACAGCATCCGCGTCGCCCAATAACGCTCATCGAAAGGACCATCATGATACGCCTGAACAAAGTCAGCAAAACCTACCAGACCGACAAGGTCGAAACCCTGGCCCTGAAGGACATCGACCTGCATGTCGGGAAATCGGAATTCGTCTGCATCATGGGCCCCAGCGGTTGCGGCAAGAGCACGCTGCTGAACCTGATCGGCCTGCTGGACCGTCCAGGCAGCGGCGCCATCCACGTGGGCGGCGCGCCGGTGGCCTCGTACAAGGACAAGCACGTGGCCAAGCTGCGCAACAACACCTTCGGCTTCATCTTCCAGAGCTTCCACCTGATCAACGACCTGCGCGTGATCGACAACGTCGAGCTGCCGCTGCTGTACCGCGACCTGTCGGCCAAGAAGCGCCAGCGGCTGGCGCGCGAGGCGCTGGAAAAGGTCGGCCTCGGCGCCCGCATGGACCACTACCCCAACCAGCTGTCCGGCGGCCAGCAGCAGCGTGTGGCGATCGCCCGCGCAATCGTCGGCCAGCCGCAGGTGTTGCTGGCCGATGAGCCGACCGGCAACCTCGACAGCAAGATGGGCCAGGAAGTGATGGACATCCTGCTCAAGCTCAACAGCGAAGGCACGACCGTGGTGATGGTCACCCACGACGAGCAGGAAGCCAAGCGCGCCGGCCGCATCGTGCGCGTGTTCGACGGCCAGCTGGTCGCTTAAGGAGACGCCATGTTCAGGAACTATCTGCTGACCGCGTGGAAGGTCTTCATGCGCCGCAAGCTGTTCACCGCGATCAACCTGCTGTGCATCGTGCTGACCCTGGTGGTGCTGCTGGTGGTGACGGCGCTGCTGCAGAACGCCTTCTATCCCACCGGCGTCGAAGGCAAGAGCGACCGCTTCGTGCAGGCCATCATGATCGAGGCCCGCCACAGCGAGGGCAAGAGCTTGCGCCGCAGCCCGCTCGGCTTCAAGCTGATCGACAAATACATCAAGCCGCTACCGGACGTGGAGGCGGTATCGGCCGTCACCATGCCGGAAACCGTGTCGGTCTACCAGGAAGGCCGCGTCAGCGAACTGCTGATGCGCCGCACCGACGCCGAATACTGGAAGATCCTCGACTTCAAGGTGCTGCAGGGCCGCGTGCCGGACCAGGCCGACGTCGACCAGGGCCGCTTCGTGGCCGTCGTCAACCAGTCGACCGCGCGCAAGCTGTTCCCCGGCCTGCCGGCGCTGGCGCAGAAGATCAGCATCGGCGGCCAGTACTTCACCGTCATCGGCGTGGTCGAGGACGCCATGCACCTCAACGCCTTCGCCGACATCTGGGCGCCCATCACCACCTTCCCGTCCACCGACTACCGCAGCCAGTTGTTCGGCAACTTCGCCTTCATGGTGCTGGCGCACAAGGCCGCCGACCTGCCGCGCATCCAGCGCGACATCGAGGCCGCCGCCAAGACCGTGGTGTTCGATGATCCCAAGCAGTTCAACATCGCCCGCGTCTGGGGCGACAGCAAGCTCGACCTGTTTGCCCGCATGCTGCTGCAGCAAAAAGACGCCGACTCCGGCGCCGGCAAGCTGCTGCTGGTGATCGGCGGCCTGATGCTGCTGTTCATGGCACTGCCGGCGCTCAACCTGGTCAACCTGAACACCGGCCGCATCCTCGAGCGCAGCAGCGAGATCGGCGTGCGCAAGGCCTTCGGCGCCACCAGCGCCCACCTGGTGCGCCAGCTGGTGCTGGAAAATGTGCTGCTGTGCCTGGCCGGCGGCCTGATCGGCCTGGTCTGCGCGCGGCTGGCGCTGTGGTGGCTGGAAGCGTCCGACCTGATTCCCTACCTGCACGTGGAACTGAACCTGGCCGTGTTCGGCATCGGCCTGGTGCTGGCCACCGTGTTCGGCCTGCTGTCGGGCGTGCTGCCGGCCTGGAAAATGTCCCGCCTCGACCCCGTCCACGCCTTGAAAGGAGCCGCATGATGCTGCGCCACTTACTCAAACTGATCTGGAAACGCAAGTCGCGCAACCTGATGCTGTCGCTGGAAATCCTGCTGGCCTTCGTGGTGGTGTTCGCCATCAGCGCCTTCGCCCTGCGCAGCTACCAGCTGTACCAGATGCCGACCGGCTTCAGCTACCAGGACGTGTGGTCGGTCTCGCTCAACGCCCGCACCGAGGGCGGCATCGAGGCCGATCCGCAGATCTACGACAAGCTGCGCCAGAGCCTGAAGACCTTGCCGGAGGTGGAGGAAGTCAGCTTCACCACCTTCCCGGTGTACCAGTCGTCGAACTGGACCAGCGAATTCACGCTGCGCGAAGGCAAGCGCAAGTTCGTCTCCAACCTGTTCGAGATGAGCGATGAATTTCCCGCCGTGGCCCACATGACGCTGGCCGAGGGCCGCTGGTTCTCGCGCGCCGACGACGGCGCGGCCGAACAACCGGTGATCATCAACCGCCGCTTGGCGCTGCAGCTTTCCGGCGGCAAGCCGGCGCTCGGCCAGGTGTTCAGCGAGGACGAAGACCATCCCAAGAACGGCCTCAAGCAGTACAAGGTGGTCGGCATCGTCGACGAGTTCCGCAGCCAGGGCGAGTTCATGTCGCCGACCAACTTCATGCTGGTGCGCCACAAGATCGGCGCAGACGGCGGTTCGCTGGACGCGATCCAGCTCAAGGTCCGCCGCGGCACGCCGCGCACCTTCGAGGCGGCGCTCAACCGCCAGCTCAAGCTGGTGCGCAGCGACTGGAGCTACACCATCTCGCCGACGGCCGACATGCGCACCACGATGCTCAAGACCCAGACCGTTCCGCTGACCGTGCTGGCCGTGATCGCCGGCTTCCTGCTGGTGATGGTGGCGTTCGGCCTGTTCGGCGTGCTGTGGCAAAACACCACCCAGCGCATTCCGGAGATCGGCCTGCGGCGCGCCATCGGCGCCGATTCCGGCCACATCTACAGCCAGATCATCGTCGAGCAGATGCTGCTCAGTTCGGGCGCCATCTTCATCGCGCTGCTGTTGCTGGTGCAGCTGCCGCTGACCGGCGTGCTGGGCGACAGCCTGAACTGGGCGGTGTTTTTGATGGCGACCGCGCTATCGGCCGGCGTGATCTATCTGCTATCCTTGCTGTGTTCGCTCTACCCGGGCTGGCGCGCCGCGCGCCTGAGCCCGACCCAGGCGCTGCACTATGAATAAGGCGGTTTGAATCGATGGAATCCTCCCCCAAGCAACGCATCCTGATCGTCGACGACGACAGCGCGGTACAGGTGTCGCTGGCGCTGCTGCTCAAGCAGTCCGGCTTCGACACCGTGTGCTGCGACGATCCGCAGCAGGCGCTGGCCCAGCTGGCGCGGCAGCCGGCCGACCTGGTGCTGCAGGACATGAACTTCTCGCTGCGCACCAGCGGCGAGGAAGGCCTGCAACTGCTTGCCGACATCAAACAGCTGTACCCGGCGCTGCCGGTGCTGCTGATGACGGCCTGGGGCTCGATCGCACTGGCGGTCAAGGGCGTACAGGCGGGCGCCGCCAACTTCTTCACCAAGCCCTGGGACAACGCCCAGCTGATGGAGCTGATCCGCACCACGCTCGACACCGCCGCGCCCGTCCCGGCCGGCTCCGGCTGTCCCACGCGCGCGGCGCTCGACGCCCAGTTCGATTTCAGCGGCATCGTCGGCGAGCATCCGCGGCTGCTGAAGGTGCTCTCCACCATCGTCCAGGTGGCGGCCACCAAGGCGCCGGTGCTGATCCTGGGCGAGAGCGGCTGCGGCAAGGAGCTGATCGCCGACGCCCTGCACCGCAACAGCCCGCGCGCGGCGCGGCCCATCGTCAAGATCAACATGGGGGCGATCACGCCCTCGCTGTTTGAAAGCGAAATGTTCGGCCACGTGCGCGGCGCCTTTACCGACGCCAAGACCGACCGCAAGGGCCACGTCGCCAGCGCGCACGAAGGCACGCTGTTCCTCGACGAGATCGGCGAGCTGAATCGCGCCGACCAGGTCAAGCTGCTGCGCGTGCTGCAGGACCAGACCTACCAGGCGGTCGGCGCCAGCCGCACGGAGCGGGCCGACATCCGCGTGGTCTCGGCCACCAACCGCGAGCTGGCCGAGCTGGTGGCCGCCGGCGAGTTCCGCGAGGACCTGTTCTACCGCCTCAACCTGATCACCATCCGCCTGCCGCCGCTGCGCGAACGCCGCAGCGACATCCCGCTGCTGGCGCGCCACATCATCGGCCAGGTATCGGAAAGCTATGGCCTGGGACCGGCCAGCATCGCGCCGGCCGCGCTGGAGTGGCTGAGCGCGCAGCCGTGGCCGGGCAATATCCGCCAGCTCAAGCAGACGCTGGAACGCACGCTGCTGCTGGTCGGCAGGAGCGAGCTGAAGCAAGCCGATTTCATCGCCGCCGAGCAGCACGAGCATGGCGGCGTGCCGCGTTCGTCCAGCCTGGGCGTGGACGGCATGACCTTGGAACAGGTGGAGCGCCACATGATCGCCAAGGCGCTGGAACAGCACCAGGGCAATATCTCGCGCGTGGCCAAGGCCCTGGGCCTGAGCCGCACCGCGCTGTACCGGCGGCTGGAGCGTCACGGCCTGGGCGGCGACGCCGGGTCCGAGGCCGAGCACGAAGCGCGCGCATGAACCTGCGCCGCAGCCTGTACGGCTACCTGAGCGCCGCCCACCTGCTGTTCCTGGGCCTGACCATCACCCTGTTCCGCCAGTCGCCGCTGCTGATGCTGGGCCTGGAAGCGGCGGTGCTGCTGAGTTTTGCGCTGGGCATCATGCTGATCCGCCGCGCGCTCGAGCCGCTGGGCTACACGCGCCACTTCCACGACCTGCTGCAGGACCAGCACTACGCCGCGCGCCTGCAGCAAAGCGGCGATCCGCAACTGAACGAACTGATCCAGCTGTTCAACACCATGCTGGGCGCGCTGTACCAGGAGCGCCTGCAACTGGGCGAGCAGCAAGGCTTCCTCGACCGCCTGCTGGAAGCGACGCCGAGCGCGGTGATCGTGTTCGATTTCGACGGCCGCATCAGCCTGCTCAACGCCAGCGCCCACGCGCTGCTCAAGCTGGACGACGCCAAAGGCAAGCCGCTGGCGGCCTGCCTGCCGGCCGACGCCGACAGCGAACATCCCGGCCTGCTGGCCCAGCTCGACGCGCTACCGCTGGGCGACAGCCAGCTGCTGACCGACACCGACGGCCGCCGCTACCGCGGCCAGCGCGGCCATTTCTACGACCGCGGCTTCGCCCGCCACTTCCTGCTGATCGAGGAGCTGACGCAGGAACTGGAAAGCTCGGAGAAAGCCACTTACGACAAGCTGATCCGCGTGCTGGCGCACGAGGTCAACAACACGGTGGCGGCCACCGGCTCGGTGCTCGATTCGCTGCTGTACTACCGCAGCCAGCTGGCCGAGCGCGACGGCGAGGACTTCAGCACCGCCATCGTCGCCGTCAAGCGCCGCAACGTCAGCCTGGGCGAGTTCATCGAGCGCTTCACGCGGGTGGTCAAGATGCCGGCGCCGGAGCTGCGGCCCAACGCCGTGGCCGAGTTAATGGACGACATCCTCTACCTGTACCGCGAGCCCTGCCGCAGCCGCGGCATCCGCATCGCCTGGCAGCGCTGCGACGAGGTGCCGGCCATCGCCCTGGACCGCCACCTGATGGAGCAGGCGCTGCTCAACGTGGTCAAGAACGCGATGGAGGCGGTGGAGGCGCGGACGGCTGATACCGCCGGCGAGAAGGCGATCGAATTCGTGCTGGCCAGCGAGGGCGAGCGCGTGCGGCTATCGGTGATCGACACCGGCGACCTGCTGGGCGACGTGCCGGCGCGGCAGTTGTTCACGCCCTTCTTCACCACCAAGAAAGGCGGCCAGGGCATAGGCTTGCTGTTTGTGCGCGAAGTACTGAACCGCCACGGCTTCGCCTACCGCCTGGCCGCCACCGGCCAGGGCACTACCCGCTTCGACATCTGGCTGCAAGGCGGGGGTCAAGTCTGACATTCGGACACGGCCTCTGCCGTAGCGGCCGCTACGGCAGAGGCCGTGTCCGAATGTCAGACTTGACCCCAGCGGTTTTACTTGACGCGCTTGACGCGCGGCGCGGTGCGGGCGCCGTCGATGTCCATGTAGATGGCGCCCATCAGGCCGCGCTCGACCTTGACCTTGGGATTGACCAGACTCAGGTCTTCCTGGCTGTCGTCATTGATCATCCAGACCTGGCCGTTGGCCAGGCGGATGCGCTGCTTGGGCACCCAGCCGTCGAAGCTGCCGACGATGCTGCTTTCGATCGAATCGAGCTTGATGGTGGTCGACAGGCTTTCCGCGCCGAAGCTTTGCTCCAGTTCCTTCCTGGCCGCCGGCGCCGGCACGGCGGCCGCAGCGGCGGTGCCGGCCGCTGCGCCCAGCGGGATGGCGTCATAGCACGCCAGGCGCGCCGGACCGTCGTTCAGCTGGCGGCAACGCAGCATGGCGCCGTCATCGGCCAGGGCAGCACTCGAGACTAACATCAGGGCCAACAGGGATTTCATCGCAGCTCTTCCATGAATTAAACGTGCTGCGATTATATAAGCGAAACGGCCGGTTCAGGCCATCGGCCACCAGACCTGGAACGAAAACTGCATAAGGATATCGCCAAATATTCGTCTTTCAGCCGATGGTGCCAGCGTGCTGATCGGCGTTCGCATATAAAATACGCGCTTCACTCGGACGGCAAAGGGCAATCCATGACGATCAACGTAATTCTCAACCTGCTGGCGACGCTGGCCCTGTTGGGCGCGCTGTACGCGCAGCAGCGCCGCCATGCGTCCTTTTCGGTGCGTGTGTTCACCGGCATGGGGCTGGGCGTGCTGCTGGGCGCGGTGCTGCAGGCGCTGTACGGCGCCGGCTCGGCCGAACTGAAGACCACCGGCGACTATCTCGACATCGTCGGCTCCGGCTACGTCAAGCTGCTGCAGATGATCGTCATGCCGCTGATCATGGTGTCCATCATCTCCGCCATCATCAAGCTCAAGGGCATCAACTCGCTGGGCAAGATCAGCGCGCTGACCATCGGCGTGCTGATGCTGACCACGCTGATCGCGGCCGGCCTCGGCATCCTGATGGCCAAGCTGTTCCACCTGAGCGCGGTGGGCCTGACCGCCTCCGCCGCCGACGCCGCGCGCGGCGTCTACCTGCAGGGCAAGGTCGAGGCGGCGCAGGCGATCTCGCTGCCGGGCATGCTGCTGAGCTTCATCCCGGCCAATCCCTTCCTCGACATGACCGGCGGGCGCAAGACCTCGACCATCGCGGTGGTGGTCTTCTCGGTGTTCATCGGCATCGCCGCCACCGGCATCCACGACAAGAAGCCGGACGTGTTCGCCAGTTTCGAGCGCTTCATCCAGGTCGCGCACGCCATCGTCATGCGCATCGTCACGCTGGTGCTGCGCATGACGCCCTACGGCGTGTTCGCGCTGATGGCGCAGGTGGTGTCGACCTCCAGCTACACCGACATCCTGCACCTGATCGACTTCGTGCTGGCCTCGTACAGCGCGCTGATCCTGATGTTCTGCGTGCACCTGGCGATCGTCGCCGGGGCCGGCCTCAACCCGGCGCGCTACGTGAAGAAAATTTTGCCGCTGCTGACCTTTGCCTTCACTTCGCGCAGCAGCGCCGGCGCCATCCCGATGAGCGTGCAGACGCAGACGCTGCGCCTGGGCACCTCGGAAGGCATTGCCAACTTCGCCGCCTCGTTCGGCGCCACCATCGGCCAGAACGGCTGCGCCGGCATCTACCCGGCCATGCTGGCGGTGATGATCGCGCCCACGGTCGGCATCGATCCGTTCACGCTGGCCTTTATCGCGCCGCTGCTGGCCATCATCACCATCGGTTCGGTGGGCGTGGCCGGCGTCGGCGGCGGCGCCACCTTTGCCGCGCTGATCGTGCTGTCGTCGATGAACCTGCCGGTGGCGCTGGCCGGCCTGCTGATCTCGATCGAACCGCTGATCGACATGGGCCGCACCGCGCTCAACGTCAGCGGCTCGGTTGCCGCCGGCACCGTCACCAGCCGGGTGCTGGGCGAAACCGACCTGGCGGTCTTCAACGGCGACGCCGAACTGCCTGTCGACAGCGACCGCAAGGCCGCCTGAGATGGAACCGGCGGCCGCCGGCGCGGTCTAATTTTTTCCCTTAACTGAAAGGAAAAAATGATGACTTCCCTATCCCTTACTTCCCGACTTTTGCTGGGCGCGGCCATGTCGGTCGCTTTGCTGGGCGGCTGCAACAAGCGCCCGGCGGACCAGCCGCCCACGCCCAGCGTGACCACGCCTGAACCGGCGCCCGCCACCACGCCGCCGCCAGCCACCACGCCGGATAACACGACACCTGCGCCCGCCACGCCGCCCGCGCAGCAAAGCAGCGCACCGCCACCCACCACCAGTAAATAAACGCACAGGCGTAAAAAAAGGACCCGAGGGTCCTTTTCGCTACCAGGTCCTGATTCAGAACTTGTAGTTGTAGGCGATGCCGAGCAGCGACAGATGGGTCTTGTAAGTGCCGCGGGTGGTCTCGCCGTTGCCGGTGCAGGCGGTCGCCAGCGGGTTGCAGGCGTTGGTGTAGTTGATCTGCGCGTTCTTGAAGTCCAGGAAGCTGTAGGCCAGGTCGATCGACGAGCGGGCGTCCAGCTTCCAGTTGGCGCCGAAGGAATACTGCATGCGGTCGCTGTCCGGCAGCGCCGGGTGGGTCAGCTCGGCGTTCTTGACTGGCGATTCGTCGTACGCCACGCCGGCGCGCAGGGTCAGGTTTTCGTTGTAGGCGTAGTTGCCGCCCAGCGAAACGCGCACCGTGTTTTTCCACTGCTGGCGGATCACTTCGGCGCCTTCGGTGGTGCCAGGGAACTGGATGTCCAGGTCGCCCAGGCGGTTGTGGCGCACGAAGGTCACGTCCGCCATGCCGGCCCACTTCGAGTCGAACTGGTGGAACACGTTGGCCGACAGCGTCTCAGGCGTACGCAGCGACACCAGCGCGGCCGAGTTGGCCTTGTGCGAGGCCGCTTGCAGCACGCCGTTGACGATAGGATCGCTGGTCACTTGCGAGAAGTCCCACACGGTGCTGCCCTTCAGCTGATGCGAGATCGACGAGCGGTAAGCCAGGCCGAAGCGGGTGTTCTGGTCCAGCGTGAACAGATAGCCCAGGTTGAAGCCCCAGCCCCAGTCCTTGCCGTCGTTGGAGCCGTGCGCGTCCTTGGTCGCGCGCAGCAGCGCAGGGTTGCCGCCCAGCGCGGCGATCTGCTTGGCCAGCGCGGCCGATTGCGGCGTGCCCGCCAGCGCCATCACCGAACCCGGCACGTCCACGGCCTGGCCCAGGTTGGCTTTCATGAATTCAGCGTCGATACCGAAACCGAAGGCGTGGTGCTCGTTGAGCTTGAACGAGGCCGACGGGTTCAGCGTGATCGATTCCAGCTTGACGTCGGACAGCGCATAGCGGCCGGTCCAAGTGTTGCCGTAGGTGATCTTGGTACCGTATGGCACGAACATGCCCATGCCGACGGTCCACTGCTGGTTCAGTTTTTTGCTCAGGTAGAACGATGGCGCGGTGACCTGGCTGGGCACGTAGTCGCCAGCGGCGGTACCGCCGGTCGGGGTGCCGGTGAAGCGGGTCGAGCCGCTGTCGGTGAAGGTCGAGTGCGGCACGACGACGGTGGCGCCGGCGCTGATCTGCAGGCCATCCAGGCGGGACAGGCCGGCCGGATTGTAGAAGATGGTCGAAGCATCGTTGGCTTCGGCGGCGTTGGAGTCAGCCGTGCCCTGGCCGGAGACGCTCTGCGAACCGAAACGGTAGCCGGACGCGTTGGCGCCGACGGACATGGCGCTGAGCGCGGCGGCAATGATCAGGGGAAGGTATTTGTGTTGCATGTGGGTCTCGCTTTATAAGTTGGCGGCACTGCGCCAGGTTTTTCTCGATTCTTGCGCCAAAACCGGTGCAGGAAGGCCAGCAGCATACTACAGTTACAAAACTAAACAAAAGGCAAGTCGTTAGAGGCTAAATTCTAATTAAAACCTTGAAACCGAGCAAATGCTCTGCATACCAGAAGTAAAAAAAGGACCCGAAGGTCCTTTTTTTAATATCGATAAAACAATGACTTAGTGCGGGTCCAGCGCGCCGGCCGGCGGCATGCTGCGGCCGCCCTTGCCGGTCACTTTAAACACCACCCACATCACCATGCGGAACACGAAACGCACGAAGATCAGCGTCAGCACAGCCTCGACCAGGATCGCGACCAGGGCCGGCGCCGCCGTCCAGCGCACGGCGCGGCGGTGGAACTTGGCGATGGCGCGGTCCTTGGCGATCTCGATGCTGTCGTAGAAGGTCGGCACCACCAGCAGGGTCAGGATGGTCGAGGTGATGGTGCCGCCGATGATGGCAATCGCCAGCGGACGGTAGAACTCGCCACCCTCGCCCAGCCCCAGCGCGACCGGGAACATGCCGGCGATCAGCGCGAAGGTGGTCATCAGGATCGGACGCAGACGCATGCGGCCCGCGTACATCAGCGCCTCCTCGCGGCCGTAGCCCTCCTCCTCGCGCTTGCGGGCCGCGTCCAGCAACAGGATGGCGTTCTTGGCGACCAGGCCCATCAACATGATGACGCCGATAAAGCTCATCAGGTTCAGCGTGCTCTTGGTGACCAGCAGCGCCAGCACCACGCCGATCAGCGACAGCGGCAGCGACAGCATCACCGCCACCGGCGCCGTGAACGAACCGAACTGCATCACCAGGATCAGGTACATCAGGCCGATGCCCATGACCAGCGCGATCGCCATCTCCGTGAACAGCTCGTTCTGGTTCTTGCCGTCGCCGCCCAGGTCCAGGCCGTAACCGGGCGGGTAGTCGATCGCGTTGGCCAGCTTCATGGCGTCGCCCGTCACCTCGCCGGGCGAGCGGCCCTGCACGTTGGCCGACACCGTCACGGTGCGCTTGCCGTTCTTGTGCTCGATGGTGGACGGACCCTTGCCCATCGTGATCGTGGCGATCTGGTCCAGCGGCACCATCTGGTTGGTGCCGGTCACCGAGATCGGCAGGCGCTCGATGTTTTCCGAGTTGACCCGGTCTTCCGGCGCCAGGCGCACCGCGACGTCGCGCGATTCGCCGGTCGGATCGACCCAGTCGCCCACCTCGACGCCGGCAAACGCCACCCGCAGCGATTGCGCCGCGTCGTTGACGGAGATGCCCATCGAGTTGGCCAGGCCGCGATTGAGTTCGATCTGCAGCTCGTTCTTCGGATCCTGCTGCGACAGGCCGACGTCCACCGCACCCGGCACCTGGCGCAGCTTGTCCATATAGGCGTTGGTGATCTCCATCAGGCGGCGCGAATCCGGGCCGGTGAACTCGATCTGCACCGGCTTGCCCTGGTTGCCCAGGTCGTCGACCACCGAGATCTCGGCGCCGGCGATATGGCTCATCTTCTCGCGCAGCTCGGCGCCGATCTGGAAGGCGGTGCGCTTGCGGAACTGGCGCTTGCCGATGTCCAGGTAGATGCGGCCGCCGCCGGCGTTGATGTTGGAGTTGGTTTCCTTGGTCTCCGGTATCGTGCGGGCGATGGCGGCGATGGTCTCCATCTTGCGGCGCGCGATCTCCACGCTGCCCGACGGCGGCATGCGCACGTCGATGGCGATGGTGCTGCGGTCGGCCGCCGGCAGGAAGCTCGAGCCGCCCCACTTGAGGTGCAGGCCGATGGCGCCGACAAAGGTGCTGAAGGCGATCACGGCCATCCAGCGGCGGTGGTGCAGCGCCCAGGCGATCACGCGGCCATAGCGGTCGGACTGGTGGTCGAACCAGTCGTTAAATTTCTGCAGCATCCTGCCCAGGCCCTTTTTCGGCGCCGTGTGGTGGTCGACCGGGTCGCCCCAGTAGGCCGACAGCATCGGGTCGAGCGTAAACGAGATGCCCAGGCTGACCAGCACCGAGCAGGTCACCGTCAGCGCGAACGGACGGAACCATTCGCCGGAAATGCCCGGCATGAAGGCCACCGGAATGAACACGGCGATGATGGAGAAAGTCGTGGCGGCCACGGCCAGGCCGATCTCGGCGGTGCCGTTCAGCGCCGCCGTGCGGCGGTCAAAGCCCATCTGCATATGGCGCACGATGTTTTCCCGCACCACGATGGCGTCGTCGATCAGCACGCCGATCGCCAGCGACAGGCCCAGCAGGGTCATGAAGTTCAGCGTGAAGCCGCACAGCCACACCGCGATGAAGGCCGCCACCACCGAGGTCGGCAGGCTCATCGCGGTGATCAGCGTCGAGCGCCACGAGTTCAGGAAGGCGTACACCACGAAGATGGTCAGCACCGCGCCCAGCACCAGCGATTCGATCACGTTGTTCAGGCTGCGCTGCGAATCGTCGCCGCCGTCGCGGGTGATTTCCAACCTGGTGCCGGCCGGCAGCGTGGCGTTGATCGCCTTGATTTCCTCGCGCAGCTTGGCCGCCACCGACACCGTGCTGGCGTCGCGCGAACGGGAGATGGCGATGCCGACGTTGGGCTTGCCGCTGCGGATGCTCACGCCGTCGACTTCGGCAAAGCCGTCCTCGATGGTGGCCAGCTGCGCCAGGCGCACCACCTCGTCGCCGCGGCGCTTGACCACCACGCCCTCGAATTCGCGCGGGGTGATGATGCGGCCGACCAGGCGGATGCTCTTCTCGTCAAGCACGCCGCGCACCTTGCCCACCGGCGCGTTGGTGTTCTGGTTGCGCAGCGCGTTGACCACCTCGCTGACCGAGACGTTATATTCACGCAGCTTTTCCGCGTGCAGCAGCACCGACAGCTCGCGCTTGAGCGAACCGTTGACCTGCACCTGCGACACCCCGTCCACCGCGCGGAAGCGGTCCGACAGCGTGTCCTCGGCCAGGCGCGAGATCTCGGCGTGGCTCTGGCTGGTCGACGACAGCGAGATCTGCATCACCGGATCGGAGGCCGGGTCGATGCGTTGCAGGATGGGCTCGCGCATCTCGGTCGGCAGCTTGTAGCGCACCGAGGCGATGGCGTTGCGGATCTCGTCGGACGCCTCGATCAGGTTTTTCTTGAAGCTGAACTCGATGAAGATCTGCGCCGAGCCTTCGTTGGCCGCGCTCTCGATCTTGGTGGCGCCGGAAATGGCCAGCAGCGGCTTTTCCAGGCGGTTGACGATCTCGCGCTCGACCGTGTCGGGCGAGGCGCCCGGATACGGCACGCTGACGATGATGAACGGCACCTCGACGTCCGGGTTCTGGTTGACGCGCAGCTTCTTCAGCGCCAGCAAGCCCAGGCACATCATGGCCACGATCAGCACGATCGTGGCGATCGGCCGTTTGATACTGAAATCAGATAAGAACATGGATTAGTTTCCTTTCGCTGCGCTGCCCTGGGCCGGCGCGGCCGACGCCTGGGCCGCGCCGTTGCCGGACGCGACCGCCTTCGGCGCCGCCAGTTCCACGCCCTGGCCGTCCTTGTAGCCGGAGTTCGGCACGCGCAGCACGCGGTCGCCGGCGGCCAGGCCGCTGCGCACTTCCCACTGGCCGGTGCGCGGATCGCGCACGCCGATGTTCAGCGCCGCCTTGTTCAGCGACTTGCCGCTGACGCGCCAGGTATACGTATGGTCGCCGCTGGTCACCAGCGCCGAATCGGGAATCATCAGCGCGTTGGCGACGTCGGACTCGACGCGGCCTTCGGCGTACAGGCCGGCCACGCCCGGCATGTCCTTGCCGGCAAACTCGACCAGCACCTCGACCTGGCGCGTGACCGCATTGGCCGACGGATCGACCCGCTTGACGCGGCCGCTGAAGTCGCGGTTCTGGTAGCCGTTAATGCGGAAGCGCACCGGCTGGCCGACCTTGACCACGCCGATCTTGTCGGCCGAGACCAGGCCTTCGAAGCGCATGCTGGCCGGGTCGATCACCTTGATCAGCTCCTTGCCGATGGCGGCGGTGTCGCCGTTGGAGACCTTGCGCTCGCTGACGATGCCGTCGAACGGCGCGCGCACCAGCGTGCGGGTCAGCTGCTGGTGGGCCGCAACCGAGCGCGACCTGGCTGCCGCCAGCTCGCTCTGGGCGTTGTTGCGACGGATCTCGGCATCCTCCAGCGCCTGGGTCGACACCATGCCCGACGAGCGCAGCGTCTTCTGGCGCTCGAACATGCGGGTGGCCTGCTCCAGCGACTGCTGGGCGGCGCGGGTGGCCTCGTCGGCCGAGTTCAGGGCGTCGCGGATCGAGGTCTCGTCCAGGCGCACCAGGATGTCGCCCTTCTTCACGGACTCGCCGTTTTCTTTCATGACTTGCAAGACCACCGCGCTCACTTCGGCGCGCAGGTCGGCCTTGCGTTCAGGCTGGACCGAACCGGTGATCACCGGACCCGACGCCAGGGCGTTGGTTTCGATGGTCAGCATGTCTTCCGGGGCCAGCGACAGCACGGCCGGGGTCTTGTCATCCTTGCCGTCCTTGCCGTCCTTGGACGCGGCGGCGGTGGCCGAGGCGCTGGCGCCGGCCTTTTCAGGCTCCTTGGAGGACTTGCCGCAGGCAACCAGGGCTGAAGCGACGGCGAGAGCTAGAAGGGTTTTGCGCAACATACAGTTCTCCGAGAAAGTGGCACGGGGGTGCTCGACGACTTATTAAAATTTTAGCCAGACTACAGGGCGCAGAGTATCTCCGACTGTCCGGAAACGGTCAATCAGCGTGCGACTGGACGACAGAAAACGTGGCTGAATTGCCAAATGCTGAGATAAACGGTGAAATGTCAGGATAGCCGGGAGCGGCCAAAAGAACAGGAAAACAAGCGCCGAACCCGCACTGCGGCGAACAGGGGTCGGACCCCGCGGGGTCCGACCCCGCAGTGGCTGGGGGGTACGTCCGATCAGCCGCGGCCGAACACGGCGTGGATGGCGTGGGCGATGGCGATGCCGGTGCACAGGCCGCCGGCGATTTCCACCAGCGTGTGGCCCATGCGCTCGCGCAGCCATTTGTGACCGCCATCTTCCTTGGCCAGGCGGTTGATCGCCGCCGCCTGCTTGCCAACGTGCTGGCGCAGGCTGTTGGCGTCGATGATCACGATGAAGCACAGCGTCACCGCCACACCGAAGGCCGGATGACCGATGCCCTCGCGCAGCGCGATCAGGGTCGCCATGCTGGACACCACGGCGCTGTGATTGCTGGGAAAACCGCCGTTGCCGACCAGGTTGAACGCCCATTTGCGCGCCTTGGCGCTATTAATCAGAAACTTGATCGGCCCGACCGTGATCCAGGTAATCAGCGGCGTGACGAGGTAAGCGATGTCCATCGATGGTTCCTTTGCATTTTTTGTGCCGCAATTATCGCAGATGGTCCCACAGCGGCGGAAGCAACTAATATAAAATTCAGGCCACTATTCCCATTTCAATAAAAACAACGATGCAACATTTCAGAATCTCTTTTGCCGTCACTATTATCCTGATGGCGCTGGCCGCCTGGTGGGGCTATGCCCACGGCGGCACCGCCGGCCTGCTGCAGGCGATGTGGGTAGCCGCCGTGCTGGGCGTGATGGAAGTATCGCTCTCGTTCGACAACGCGGTGGTCAACGCCTCGGTGCTGCGGCACTGGGACGCGTTCTGGCAAAAACTGTTCCTGACGGTCGGCATCGTCGTGGCCGTGTTCGGCATGCGGCTGCTGTTCCCGCTGCTGATCGTCTCGCTGGCCACCGGCCTGGGCCTGATGGACGTATGGCGCATGGCCACCGCCACCCCGGCCGAATACGCCAGGCACCTGACCGGCGCCCACGCCCAGGTGGCGGCCTTCGGCGGCGCCTTCCTGCTGCTGGTGTTCCTGAACTTCCTGTTCGACGAGGAAAAAGAGCTGCACTGGCTGGGCTGGATGGAAAAGAAAATGGGCCAGCACGGCACCGAGACGCTGGCCGTGCTGATGGCGCTGGGCGCGGTGTTTGCCTGCGTCGGCCTGGTGCCGGTGGAGGAAAAGTACACGGTGCTGACGGCCGGCGTGATCGGCGTGGCGGTCTACCTGGCGGTCGGCTGGATCAGCACGCTGCTGGAGGAAGAGCCGCCGGAAGACGAGGACGACATCACCGAAGCCAGCGTCGGCGCGGTGGTGGCGACGGTGGCGCGCGGCAGCTTCGGCGGCTTCCTCTACCTGGAAGTGCTGGACGCCTCGTTCAGCTTTGACGGCGTGATCGGCGCCTTCGCCATCACCAGCGACGTCGTCATCATCATGCTGGGGCTGGCCATCGGCGCCATGTTCGTGCGCTCGCTGACGGTGTTCCTGGTGCACAAGGGCACGCTGGACGAATACGTCTACCTGGAGCACGGCGCCCACTACGCCATCGGCATCCTGGCGCTGATCATGCTGTCCAGCGTCAAATACGAGATCCCCGAATGGTTCACCGGCCTGTCGGGGGTGGCGTTCATTGCGGTGGCGCTGTGGTCGTCGATACGCCACAAACGCCGGCTGGCCGCGTGATAAGATTAAAAACATTGCACTCAACCTAAGCTTATCCATGACCACTTCCAAACGCGTAACGCTCTACCTGGCCGGCCTGCTGGTCGCCGCCCTGCTGCTCTTCATGGCCTACACCTGGGTCATGCTGCACGTGTCCTACTCCGACGGCGAGCGGGCCGGCTACCTGCAGAAATTCTCCAGCCGGGGCTGGATCTGCAAGACCTGGGAAGGCGAGATCCTGCTGACCTCGATGCCGGGCGCCATTCCGGAGAAATTCGAATTCAGCGTGCGCGACGACGCCGTCGCCCAGCAGCTGATGTCGGCCACCGGCAAGCGCGTGGTGCTCAGCTACGCCCAGCACAAGGGTGTGCCCACCCAGTGCTTTGGCGAAACCGAGTACTACATCACCAAGGTCCAGGTTCAGCCGTGATCATTGCCGCGCCAGCAACATGGCGCGGCACTTCCCGGGTTTCCGGTAACCTCAGCAGTATTCCCGACAGAAACTGAAGCCACCTATGCCGAACCGCCTTCCCCTACTGCTTGCCGCCCTGCTGGCGGGCGCCGCCGCGCAAGCCCAGGACTTGTCGATGCAAGGCGGCGCGCTGCACGTGAGCGGCGGCGACCAGAACTCGTTCGCGGTCGGCGTCAACTACGCCCAACCGGTGGGCGACTACCTGGCGCTGAGCCTGGGTTACCTGAACGAAGGCCATCCACGCAACCACCACCGCGACGGCGTGTCCGGCCAGCTGTGGCTGCGTTCGCACATCAACCAGCAGGGCATGTCGTGGGGCGTGGGCGTGGGGCAGTACTTCTACTTCGACACTTCGCGTCCGGCCGGCGGCAGCGGCGACACCTACGTCAACGACCACGGCTGGGCACACATCTACAGCGTGCAGGCCACCTGGCACTACCCCAGCCTCTGGTACACGCAAGTGCAGCTGAACCGCGTGGCCCCGACCGGCATCAAGGATGCAACCACGTCGCTGCTGCTGGGCTTTGGCTACCGCTTCGACACCGTGCGCGGCGACAAGCTGCATCTGGACGGCGGCACGTCGACCGACGACACGGTGACGGTGCTGGCCGGACAAACCATCGTCAACAGCCTGGAATCGGAGCGCTCGCACGCCACCAGCATTGAATACCGGCGCGCGGTCGGGCGCTATGTGGATTGGACGGTCACCGGGCTCAGCGAAGGCACCACGGCCCCGACGCACCGCACCGGCGTGGCGACGCAGCTGTGGCTGATCCGCTCGCTGAACCGCGAGGTGGAGCTGGGGATGGGCGTGGGGCCCTATCTGGCGCTTGAAGTGCACGACGTGCCGGGCACGCGTTCGCACAAGGCGGGGCTGGTATCGGTGGCGAGCCGCTACCACTTCAGCAAACGGGTAGTCGGCACGCTGTCGCTGAACCGTGTCGTCACCGACTACCACCGCGACGCCGACCTGCTGCTGGTCGGCCTGGGCTACAGCTACTAACCCCCACATCGTCATCCCCGCGAAAGCGGCGGTCCGCCGTCGCGGGACCACGCTGAGCTTGCTGCGGAGGCGTTGTATGGATTCCGACCACTGCGCCCTCTTCCGCTTGCTTGCACTCGCTCGCGGCCGCCGCCACTTTCGCCTGCACCGCAGCACATCGTCATCCCCGCGAAAGCGGCGGTCCGCCGTCGCGGGACCATGCTGAGCTTGCTCCGGAGGCGTTCTATGGATTCCCGCTTTCGCGGGAACGACAGATCAGCGGGCGCGCCAGACGGCTTTGCCGGCTTCGGCTGCAGGCGCCTGGCGGGCCGCTTCCTTACGGGCGCGGGCGGCGTCCAGCGTGGCGACCACTGCGCCCTCTTCCGCTTGCTTGCACTCGCTGGCGGCCGCCGCCACTTTCGCCTGCACCGCAGCCAGCGCTTTTTGCGCGGCGGCGTGGCGGCGGGTTTCCAGTTCCAGCAATTTCTGTTTGGCGGCAGTCATCGCGGCGGTGGTGTCGGCCACCTTGCGCTGCATGGCCGCGTGCGCCTGTGCAGCCTCCAGCAAGGCCTGCTGCGCGGCGGCCTTGTCGGCCACGGCTTGCACGGCGGCCTGCTCGGCCAGTTCGCGCTGATGCATCGCATCGGCCTCGGCCTGCTCGGCGTCGGCGCGCTGACGTGCACCGGCCGCCACATTGCGCTCCGCTTCCAGACGGCCGGCGATCGCTTTCGACGCGCGGATTTCCGAAGCGGCGGTCAGGCGCTGCTGGGTCAGCTTCTGGTCGATCAGCGCCAGCGACTGACGCTCGGTCTCGATGAATTCACGCTCGGCCAGCAACAGCGCTTCGGCGGTGGCGGCCTTCTCCTGCTCGACGCGGGCGCGCTCGGCATGCACCACGCCCAGCTCGACCGCCAGACGGGCCTGCGCCGCCAGCGCCTGTCCGGCGATGGCTTTCTGTTCGGCTTCCAGCGACACCTGCTCGGCCATCAGGCGCGCGGCTTCGGCTTCTTTTTCAGCGGCGACGGCCAGGCGCTGCTCGGCTTCCCGCTGCTGGCGATAGGCTTCGGTCTGCGCACGCTCAGCGGCGATGCGGTGTTGCGCGGCGTCGGCGGCTTCCTGTTCGGCGGCCAGTTTCTCTTTCAGCGCGGCGATGGCTTGCTGCTCGGCGGCGGCACGGTCCTGCTCGGCTTTCAACAGCGCTTGCGCTTGCCCGGCCTTTTGCATGGCCATGGCGTTGGCCTGATTCTGCGCTTCGACATGCAGCGCCAGCGTGGCGATCTCCTGCTGCTCGGCGGCGTTCTGGCTGGCGGCCAGTTCGGCAGCGGCGCGCGACAAGGCAGCGCGCTCCTCGGCCAGCTCGGCGGCTCGCTGTTGTTCCAGGCTGTCGGCGCGGGCGGCTTCGGCTGCGGCTTCATCGGCGGCCTGGCGCAGCTTGGCTTGCTCCAGCGCCAGCGTCTCGGCTTCGACCTTGGCGTGGGTTTTCAGTTCGGCTTCCTGCTCGGCCTGCACGCGGGCCAGCGCCACGGCGCGCAGCTGGCTGTCCACTTCGATGCGCGCCTCGGTCGCGGCCAGGATGCTGGCGTCCGCATCGCGGCGCGCCTGGGCGCTGGCGGCGGCCACCATTTCCAGGCGTTCGCGGTGGATCGCGGCGTCGCGGATTTCCTTCTCGGTTTGCAGGCGCAGATGCAGCGATTGCGCCGCGCTGCGCTCGGACTCGGCCTTGGCCAGCGCGATCTGCTCGCGTTCCTGCTCCAGGTGCGCCAGGGCGCGGGCTTCCTCCAGCGCGCGCACTTCGGCGGCGGCGCGGTTGAAGGCCGATTCCAGCGCGATCTGGTCGGCGCGCTCGCGCTGCACGGTCAGGTCCAGCGCCTCGGCTTCGGCTTGTGCCAACATCTGCGCGGTCTGGCGGGCGGCGTGGGCGTGACGCTCGCGTTCGCGCGCCAGCGTTGCCACACGCGCGTCGGCGGAGGCGATGCCGACCACTTCTTCCTTGGCGGCCTGCACGGCGGCCACGCGCTCCACCGCTTGCAAACGGGCTTGTTCGGTTTGCGCGGCCAGCTCCTCGGCGGCGCGGGCGGCTTGCTCGGCCAGCTCGGATTCGGCGGCGATCTGTTCGTGGGCGCGCTTGCGGCTTTCGCTCTCGGCCTTGGCGCGCAGCTCGGCGGCGACGCGGATTTGCGTGTCGGCTTCGACACGGGCGCGCAGTTCGGCGGTTTCCTGTTTGACGGCGTCCAGGCGGGCCACGCTGGCCTGGGCGGCGGCGCGCAGCGATTCGAGGCGCTCGCGATTGGCGGCGATCGCCTCTTCCGACGCTTGCGCATTTTGCAGCGCGACGGCGGCGGCGGCGGCGTCCATCGCGGCGCGGTCCTCGGCCAGCGAGCGGGCGCGGGCTTCGGCGTGGGCGCGGTTCTCGGCGGCGCAGGCGGCCTTGGCGTCGGCTTCGACGCGGGCGATCGCTTCCTGGATCGCCTTCATTTCCATCGCGGCGCGCGGGGTCGAGGTAGCTGGAGTTGCTTCGTCCGGGTCATGCAGCGACACCATGGGGAGCAGTGTGACGCCATCTTGTACGCTGTCTTGTTTGGCCAGTTGTGCTTGCATGAGAGTTCTCGCTAGACGATATGCCCCGGCACCAACCGGGACTTCTGAGTTCTCATTATCAAGCACGGGGCAAGCAAGCCGAACCGCAAGGAGAGCGGGAAAACCCCGTCAATTCGCTAGATCGGCAGCGGCGGCTCGTCCATCAGCGAAATCTGCTCCTTCAGCTCCAGGATGCGGTCCTGCCAGTAGCGCTGGGTGTTAAACCACGGGAAGGCCACCGGGAATGCGGGATCGTCCCAGCGCCGCGCCAGCCAGGCCGAGTAATGGATCAGCCGCAGCGTGCGCAGCGCCTCGACCAGGTGCAGCTGGCGCGGCTCGAACTCGCAGAAATCCTCGTAGCCGGCCAGGATGTCGGACATCTGGCGCACCTGGTCGGCGCGCTCGCCGGACAGCATCATCCACAAGTCCTGGATCGCCGGCCCCATGCGGCTGTCGTCGAAGTCGACGAAATGCGGACCAGCGTCGGTCCACAGCACGTTGCCGCCGTGGCAGTCGCCGTGCAGGCGCAGCTGGGGCAGCTCCCCGGCGCGGTCGTAGCTGCGACGCACGCCGTCCAGCGCCTGCGCCGAGACGCTGGCGTAGGCTTCCCGTAAATCGGCCGGGATGAACTGGTTGGCCTGCAAATAGTCGCAAGGCTCGGTGCCGAAGGTGGCGATGTCGATCGCCGGCCGCTCCAGATACGGCTTGATCGCGCCCACCGCGTGGATGCGGGCGATGAAGCGCCCGGTCCACTCCAGCACCGACGGATCGCTCAGCTCGGGCGCGCGGCCGCCGTGGCGGGTGAACACGGCAAAGCGGAAGCCGTTGAAATGATGCAGCGTGGCCCGGTCCGGGCCCAGCGCCAGCGCCGGCACCACCGGGATCTCGCGCGCGGCCAGTTCGTCGGTGAAGGCGTGCTCCTCCAGGATGGCCGCGTCGCTCCAGCGGCCGGGACGGTAAAACTTCACCACCAGCGGCTTGTCGTCCTCGATGCCGACCTGGTAGACGCGGTTTTCATAGCTGTTCAGCGCCAGCAGGCGGCCGTCGCCGCGCAGGCCGATGCTGTCGAGCGCGTCGAGCACGCACTCCGGATTGAGCGCCGAATAGGGATGCGGCACCGCTTCCGGCTGGCTGTCGGCCGCCCCGGCCAGCGCGTCGGCCATGCTGGCGGCCAAGGCCGCGGCGCGGGCGTCTTCTTCTTCGTCGTCGAAATGATCTTGGTTCATCCCCGCATTGTACGGGGCGCGGCGTGTATACTGTCGGCTTCAATCCAATAAAAAGAGCAAGCCATGCAACTCGACCAGCCACTGAGCGAAAAAGAATTCGACGAACTCGACAACTTCCTGTTGTCCGACCGCAGCCCTGAAGATGCGATGACGATGGATATGCTGCACGGCTATCTGACCGCCATCGCCATCGGCCCGGAAACCATCATGCCGGTGGAGTGGCTGAAGCGTGTCTGGGGCCAGGAAGATACCGACATCCCGAAATTCAAGAACGAAAAGGAAGAGGAGCGCATCCTCAACCTGATCATGCGCTTCATGAACGAAGTGCTGGTGACGTTCGAAGTGGCGCCGAAGGAATTCGAGCCGCTGTTCGTCGAACACGAGCACGAAGGCCAGACCCTGATCGACGCCGAAGCCTGGTGCTGGGGCTTCTGGGAAGGCATGGAGCTGCGTCCGGGTTCGTGGAACGAGATCTGGGAATCGGACGTGCAGGAGCTGATGAAGCCGATCTACCTGCTGGGTGCGGACGAGATCGAGGAAGAGGAGCTGCCGCTGGTGGAAGATCCGGTCAAGGCGCACAAGCTGGCGCAGGAGCTGGAAGCCAACCTGCCGGCTATCTACAAGTTCTGGGTACCACGCCGCAAGGCCGCCGTGACCACCCTGGTGCGCGACGAACCGAAGGTCGGTCGCAACGACGACTGCCCTTGCGGCAGCGGCAAGAAGTACAAGAAGTGCCACGGCGCTGATTCGGCAGAGTAAGCCCCTCCCCTGCATGAACCATGTAAAAATGCCCGGATCAACCGGGCATTTTTACATTGGCGCGTGGCGCGATTATTTTGAGGCTTTGCGGCGACGAACGACGAAGCCGATCATGCCCAAGCCGGCCAGCAGCATGCCATAGGTTTCTGGTTCCGGCACAGCCGAGGTCAGCGAGACGTTGTCCAGAAAGGTACCCAGCGAATCGGAGGTGCCGGAGGCCTTGAAGGTCAGCAAGTCTGCGCCGAACATGCTGCCGGTGACGGTCAGCTTCTGCGTAGTCCAAGTGCTGTAGCCAGCGCCATAGGTGCCGACAACCTCGCCATCCCACAATACCTGCATGCCTTGCGACCACGCATTGACGCCGGGCCGGTCTTGCAGGGCAAAGCTCAGAGTGTAGCTCTGGTTTTCCTGGGTGCCGGTGACCAGCTGTGACATCGAGCTGTTCTGGTTGGTATCGAGTTCGACGACGTTATGGCCGTCGGCACCCATTCCGTAGACGTTATTTTGCACTTCGATGCCGTGGGTCTGACTGAACCAGCCCTCGATTTTGCTGAAGTTTACCGCTTGATGGTCGGGCACAAATTGACCGAAACCCAAATTCTCAAAGCTGCCGTTGACGATAAGATCGGCGGCGTGGGCGCTGCCGGATGCCAGCAGTCCGGTGACGACGGCGACTTTGACCAGTGTTTTCATCATGGTGCATTCCTTTTTATCAGGCCATTAATTGTCAAAATGTATTTTCATAAAAGCATTTTAATCATAGCATTGGTAGTTATAAAAAGTACACATGAACTTCCGAAAAGCAAAACTCCTTACGGCTATAAGTCGGCCCTCCCCGCTGACATAAATTGTCAGCACCCTCCTGACATTTTTTGTCCAGCACAGGCAAATTTTGTCGCCTCCCCTTCAAAATCAAACGCTTAGCGACAGGCACAGATGTTGCCTAATGACATCCGTCGCCTGAAAATAACAATGGGGAGAAGTCGATGTCATTTTTACCAACACGCGTCTGGCCGGCCGCTTGCCTGCTGAGCTTGAGCGGCTCGGTGTGGGCCGCTACCGCCACAGTGGAAAGCACCGCCAAGGGGCCTATCGCATTGGGCAGCAAAGTCTGGTTCCTCGGCAAGGTCGATGGCCAGGGCGTCTACATGAATTTCGCCGTCAACGGCATCCCGGGCGGCAATGCCACCTACGGCAAGCTGAATTCGCAGAACGGCGAATACATCGCGCCGTCCGTGCTGCCGGCCAATGTGACCATCACGATCACCGGCACCACCACCAAGGATGCCAAGCTGGGCGCCAACCTGTCCGCCAGCACCACGCTGACCTTGAAGAAGGCGACTACGCCGACACCTACCCCGACGCCCACGCCTGAACCGACGCCAAGCCCAACGCCTACGCCTGCCCCAACACCAACGCCGACGCCGACTCCAGCCCCAGCGCCAGTGCCGCCACCGATCGGCCAGCAGCCCGTACCAGACGCCGCCAAGATCAGCGCCGTGCGCCTGCTGGAGCAAGCCACCTTCGGCGCCACGCCTGCCGACGTGGCCGCGATCAAGGTCAACGGCCAGGCCGCCTGGCTCAAGCAGCAATTCGCCATGCCGGCCAGCGCAGTGCCTGTCACCACCGACATGAAGCTGCTGCAAAACACCTGGTACAAAAACATGGCCAGCGGTCCGGACCAACTGCGCCAGCGCATGATCTTCGCGCTGTCGCAACTGTTCGTCATCTCCGCCGACAAGAACCCTTACGCCAACGAAATCCAGCCCTGGCTGACCACCATCTCCAACAACGCCTTCGGCAACTTCAACACACTGCTGCGCGAGATGACGCTCAATCCGTCGATGGGCAAATACCTCGACCTCGGCAACAGCATCGCGCCATCGCCGAACGAAAACTACGCCCGCGAAGTGATGCAGCTGTTCACGCTCGGCCCCGTCATGCTGAACCAGGACGGCAGCGTGCAGACCGACCGCAACGGCGACCCCATCCCCACCTACGACCAGGCCCGCATCAGCGATTTCGCGCGCGCCCTGAGCGGCTGGACCTATCCGGGCAGCAGCACCACCGGCATCAACTGGGAAAGCTTCACCGGCCCGCTGCAACCGCGCGACAAGTTCCACGACCAGGGCAGCAAGACGCTGCTGTTGGGCGCCGTGCTGCCAGCCGGCCAGACCGCCGTGCAGGACATGGACGGCGTGATGCAGAACCTGTTCCAGCACCCCAACCTGCCCCCCTTCATCGCCACGCGCCTGATACGCGCCTTCGTCAGCAGCAACCCGAGCCCGGCCTACATCACCCGAGTGGCCGACGTGTTCGCCTACGGCGCGGCCGGACGCGGCGACCTGCAAGCCACGCTGACCGCCGTGCTGACCGATCCCGAAGCGCGCCAGGACCAGCCTGCCGCCACGCAAGGCCACCTGAAGGACCCGATGCTGCAATCGATCGGCCTGTTCCGCACGCTGGGCGCCAGCGTCACCGATCCCACCAACCTGTTCTGGGACTACTTCCTGCTGGGCCAGAAGATCACCGCCGCGCCAAGCGTGTTCAACTTCTACTCGCCGATGACGCGCCTGCCCGGCTCGCCGCAATACTACGGTCCCGAGTTCCAGCTGTACGCGCCCAGCCTGGCCGTGGCGCGCGCCAACTTCCTGTTCAAGTTCATCTCCGGCGAATACAAGGGCATGGTCAATGTCGACATCACGCCGTTTGTCAGCGTGGCCGGCAACGCCACCACGCTGATCAACCTGGTCGACGCCACCTTGCTGGCGGGCCGCATGTCGACCACCGCGCGGCAGGCGATAGGCGCCGCCGTCAACGCCTCCACCGACCCGCGCCAGCGCGCCATCAGCGCGCTCTACCTGGCCGCCATCAGCGCCGAATTCGCCGTCGCACAATAAGGACACGACCATGAACCAGCATTCAACCAACCGCCGCCGCTTCCTCGGCGCCAGCGCGCAGACCGGCTTGATGGGCGCGCTCTCCGCGCTGGGCCTGACAGGCGTGGCCACGCCGGCCAACGCCGCCGTCACCGATTACAAGGCGCTGGTCTGCCTCTATATGTTCGGCGGTAACGACGGCAACAATATGATTGTGCCGCTCGACAGCACCCGCTACGCGCAATACAACGCCATCCGCGCCAGCCACGGCCTGGCCTTGTCGAGCGCGGCCAAGACGCTGCTGGCAGCACGCAGCGCCACCGTGCAGGCGACCGACAATCCGGTGACGCAGCCGTTCGGCTTCCACTACGGCATGCCGGAGCTGGACACGCTGTACGGACAAGGCCAGGTGGCCGCCATCCTCAACGTCGGCAACCTGCGCCAGCCGCTGAGCAAGGCGCAGTACCTGACCGGCAAGGGCGTGCCGTCGCAACTGTTCTCGCATCCCGACCAGACCATCCAGAACCAGGCCGGCACGCCCTCCTCCGCCGCCACCGGCTGGGGCGGACGGTTGATCGATGTGCTCGGCACGGGCGGTCATCTGGATGCGATCTCGGTCGGTGCCGGCGGCCTGTTCATCGAAGGCGCCAACACGCACGGCAACCTGCTGCCGGGCGACGGACAGCTCGATCTCGCCGGCATGAATTTCTGGCCGCAGAAGGAAGCCGACGCGCGGCGCGCGGCGCTGGTGCAGATCCTGTCGGCGCAGCATCCCAACCTGATCGCCGGCGCCGCCAACAAGGCGCTGCTGAACGGCATGGACCTGGTGACCGATCTGAAGAACGCCAACGCCGGCGCGCCACTGTCCACCGTGTTCCCGGGCACCTCGCTGGGCCAGCAGTTGAAGACGGTCGCGCAGCTGATCCGCATCCGCGCGCAACAAGGGCCGGGACGGCAGGTGTATTTCGTTTCGCAGGGCGGCTTCGACACCCACGGCGGCCAGGCCTACCAGCAGTTCGACATGCTGCGCCAGGTATCGCAGGCGCTGGCCGCGTTCCAGCTGGCGCTGGCGGAGATCCGCGCCGCGCAGCAGGTGACCAGCTTCACCATGTCCGAATTCGGCCGCACCTTGCAGCCCAACAGCGGCGGCACCGATCATGCATGGGGCAATCATCACCTGGTGGTGGGCGCGGCGGTCAAGGGCGGGCTGTACGGGCAGTTCCCCGACTTCACGCTGGGCGGCAAGGACGACGCCACCGGACGCGGCGCCTGGATACCGCAGTTCTCCAACCAGCAATACGGCGCCACGCTAGGCCGCTGGTTCGGCGCCGATGCGGATATGTTGCAGAATCAGGTCTTCAAGAACGAACTAGCCAGCTTCCCGCAGCCGGACCTGGGCTTCATGCTGAGCTAATACGATGGGGCTCACGATGGGCGCACCCAGCGGCAGGGCAAGGCCGGTAAGCCAGGCCTACCCCCAGCTGGGAAGCAGGCGCCCGGTGCGCTTCTGGTAATCGGCGTATTGATTGCCGAAGTGATCCAGCATCATTTTCTCTTCATAGTCGATACGCAGATTGTACAAAACCAGAAACGCCACAAGGAACGCCGGCCCGGCGATCCAGTTCCCAAGCAACAGTATCTGAGCCAATCCCAGCAGGATCACGCCGGTGTACATCGGGTGGCGGATGTTCTTATACACGCCCTGGGATACCAGCACATGGGCATCCTTGACTTCCAGTGTCGGCGAAAACTGTCTGCCGAGGTCGGCATGCGAGCGCCAGAACAACCACAGCCCGACCACGGCGATCGCGCAGCCGATCCACCCTGCGACCGGGGCCACCGGATAAGTGGCGACATTCAGCCAGGGGGAAACGAAATAAATCAATGGCAACGTCACCGATCCGGTGAAGACCAGCGTCAGGCAAAATTTCTCTTTCGCGTTGGAGCGCGACTCGACCGCTTTGATTTTCTTCCCGTGATACTCGCGGGGAACGCGGATCAGGAAACTAACAAACACCATCGCGATAAACACATAATCAAAAACACTTAAGTGGCGCATAGGGCATTCCTTCGACGGAGAACGGAAGTTGTCACGGATGACAATATGCCAACATCAGCACCTGGAGTCAAGCACCTGGAACTTACTCCACCGCCAGCTCATCGGGAACGTTGTAGACAAAGGCTTTGCTGTCGAACATCAGCTTCCAGGTCTTCGCCTCCAGCGCCGCGCCATATTGCGTGCCTTTGGAGCTGACCGTCAGCGGCCCCGGCTGCGGGCCGATGACGTCGGCGGTGCGGTAGGTCCAACGGCTGTGCTCGCAGCGCATGGGCTCGTTATCGCCCAGCGCTTCGGCTTCGTTCACTTCCTGCTCGCTGGTCTGCTCCTGGTTGCCCATCGCTTCCACCGCCTTGCGCCAGGTTTCGTGTTCGACATTGGCCTGCGCGCAATCGCCAGGCTCGGCGTCGACCGAGGCCTTGAAGCGTGCCAGCAAGGCGATCTCCTCGCCATGCGGCGCCAGCATCACATTGCTGACCACGACCTGCTCGCCGGCCGGACGGGTGCCGGTCTGCACCTTCAGCACCCAGCCCCAGGTGCGCTCGGACAGGGCCTCGAAGCGCACCTTTTCCGGCGTCACCGGCACGTCGCTCTCGTAGCGGTATGGCGAGCTGATCTCGACCAGTCCGCCGCCGGGCTTGGTGTCGGGACGGATCTGGAACACGCCGTAGAAATTGCGCCCGTTGCCTTTCAGCGAAACGCCGCTGACGGCGAAAAACAGCTCGTCGCTGGCGCCCACCGCCTCGATCCGCGCCTGCTGGATCACCCGCACCAGGAAGGGCTCGTTGGACTCGTCCACATACACCCAGCCCTTTTTCTCCGCCGAATATTTGCCGTAGGTGCGCGTCATAGCCTCATCGATGGAGGCGGTCTCGTCGATCTTGATCAGTTGCGGCTCAGTGCTGGCCTTGATGAACACCGCCACCATCAGCGCGATCATCAGCACGCCCAGCACCGCCAGCGTGTACAGCACGTAGCGGCTCCACTTGCGGCGCTTGGGCGGCGGCGGGGTTTGGATGGGAGTGCGTTCGGCGACGCCGGGTTCGAGCAGATCAGGCATAAAGATTCCCGCAAAGAGATTGCTAAATTAACATTTGCAGAATCATAATTCCAAAAAGAAAAGACGGGCGCGCGATAGCGCGCCGCCTCGCCTCACCAGACCATCTTGGCCACCCATTCGCGCAGCGTGACACCGCCCGGCATGCCGCGGCATATATTGGCCTGGGACATGTCCACCAGCTGGAAGCCCTGCGCCGTCCAGACCCAGGTCCAGAAGGCGCCGCAATCGAAGATCCCGCGCCCCTTGGCATAGCTGTTCAGCTTGCCGTCTTCGAACGACGCGTTCATCACGCCGCCTTCCTCCATGCCTGGCGGGTTCAATGGTTGGGGGTCGTAAGGCGGCTTGTCGCGGGCGATCCACAGCCCGTAGGAGGATTGATAGGCGGCGCGATCGCACTCCAGCATCAGCAGCACCTTGCCGCCAGGCAGGCGGTGGATGCTCTGGTCGGCGTTCGAATCCTTGAGGTCCTCGCCGCAATCTGCGGGGCGTATCGTCTTCACGATGGCGGCCAGCAGCTTATCGTCGCCTTTCTGCGCGGGCGGCATGGCCAACGGCCGCACCGTCGGCGGCGCCAGCGGCGGCAGCACCGCGCTGGCCGGCCGCGTGCCGGGCTTGACCAGCGCCGTGACAGTGCCCACCCGCCCTTGCAGATCGTCCATCTTCAGCAAGACCGCCTTCAGACCGGCCAGCGACAACAACCACTGATGCTTCCCGTCCGACACCTTGGCCGACTCGGCGTTCAGCAACTGCGGCATCAGCCGCGCGACCTGCTCCATCGTCAATCCGGTTTCCGCCTTCAGGCCGCCCAGCGCCAGCTTGCCGACGGTGATGGTCAAGGGCCCGGCATCCTTGTCGTCGGGGGTCACCACAAGCAACTTGGCCTCCAGCGCGGCGGCGGGGCCGGCATCGCGCCCCAGCCACAAGGCCACCGGCGCGCTTTCCGACTCCTCGGTCTGGAAGCCGGCCGCCTCGCAGCGGCGCGTGTTATCGCAGGCGACTTCCCAATCCTTGGAGCCGAACCGCGCGGCCTCGGCCGGGGCGGCGCCGGCCGCGGCCGCGGCAGCCAGCGCCGCCGTTATCAAAACAAGTTTCAATTTTTTCATGTTTTTCCCCGCAGGCGAAAAAAAACAGGTTCGACGGAACCTGTTTCGGCGATGCGCGCAGCTTACAGCTTGATGAAGTGCTCGCGGTAGTATTTCAGCTCGTCGATCGACTCGATGATGTCGGCCATCGCGGTGTGCTTCTGGTGCTTCTTGAAGCCGCCGACGATTTCCGGTTTCCAGCGCTTGCACAACTCCTTGAGCGTGGACACGTCGATATTGCGATAGTGGAAATAGGCTTCCAGCTTCGGCATGTAGCGCACCATGAAGCGGCGGTCCTGGCCGATGGTGTTGCCGCACATCGGCGCTTTGCCCTTCGGCACCCACAGCTTCATGAACTTGATCAGTTCCTCTTCCGCCTCGGCCTCGCTCACGGTCGACGCCTTGACGCGCTCGATCAGGCCCGAACGGCCGTGCGTGCCCTTGTTCCAGGCGTCCATCTTGTCCAGCGTCTCGTCGCTCTGGTGGATCGCGAACACCGGGCCTTCGGCCAGCACGTTCAGGTGCATATCGGTGATCACCACGGCCACTTCGATGATGCGGTCGGTGTCCGGCTCCAGGCCGGTCATCTCCATGTCGACCCAGACCAGGTTGAATTCATTCTGGCGCGGGGTGACGGCTTCCGGTGCGGAACCTTCTGGCAAATCATTAGCTTGTGACATAATTCTCTCTTGGCTCGCTCGGAGCCACTATTTATCCGAATCCGCCATTTTCTCACAGGCATAGAATGTATTCACTCGCGTTTTCGATTTTGTTTGTATCTTTCATCATTTTGACGCTGATCGTGCGCTTCTGGCTTGCCTCGCGCCACATCCGCCATGTGCTGGCCCACCGCAACGCCGTGCCGGCCGAATTCGCCGAGAGTATCCCCCTTGCCGCCCACCAGAAGGCGGCCGACTACACCGTCGCCCGCACCAAGTTCGGCCTGATCACCCTGCTGGTCAACACCGTGGTGCTGGTCGGCTTCACGCTGCTGGGCGGCCTGCAATGGCTGTCGGTGGAGATCTTCAAGCTCACCGGCCCCGGCATGGTCTACCAGCTGGCGCTGCTGGCGGCGTTCGCCGCCGTGTCCGGCATCATCGACCTGCCCTTCGACTACTACAAGCAGTTCGGCCTGGAACAGCGCTTCGGCTTCAACAAGATGACCCCCGGCCTGTTCTTCGCCGACATGGTCAAGGGCCTGCTGCTGGGCGCGGCCATCGGCCTGCCGCTGGTGTGGGTCATGCTGACCCTGATGGAAAAATCCGGCAACCTGTGGTGGCTGTACGCCTGGATGGTGTGGAGCGGCTTCCAGCTGCTGATGATGGTGTTGTTCCCGACCGTGATCGCGCCGCTGTTCAACAAGTTCACGCCGCTGGAAGACCAGTCGCTCAAGGCCCGCATCGAGGGCCTGATGAGCCGCGTCGGCTTCGCCTCCAAGGGCCTGTTCGTGATGGACGGCTCCAAGCGCAGCGCCCACGGCAACGCCTACTTCTCCGGCTTCGGCGCCAACAAGCGCATCGTGTTCTTCGACACCCTGCTCTCGCGCCTGCAGCCGCAGGAGATCGAGGCGGTGCTGGCGCATGAGCTGGGCCACTTCAAGCTCAAGCACATCATCAAGCGCATCAGCATGATGTTCGCGATCTCGCTGGCCTTCCTGGCGCTGCTGGGCTACCTGAAGAACCAGCTGTGGTTCTACACCGGCCTGGGCGTCGATCCGCTGCTGCTGCCGGGCCAGGGCAACGACGCCATGGTGCTGCTGCTGTTCATGCTGGTGCTGCCGGTGTTCACCTTCCTGTTCGGCCCGCTGACCTCGATCAGCTCGCGCAAGCACGAGTTCGAGGCGGACGCCTTCGCCGCCCGGCACACCGACGCCCGCGACCTGGTCTCGGCCCTGGTCAAGATGTACGAGGACAACGCCTCGACCCTGACGCCGGACCCGCTGCACTCGGCCTTCTACGACTCGCACCCGCCGGCCAGCGTGCGCATCCGTCACCTGCACGCGGCGGCCGCATGAGCATAGCCCCCCCCACCCACGCCGAGCTGCTGAACCGCCGCTGCCATCCGGCCCGGGACGCGCTCAGCGCCGACGAGGCCGCGCGCCTGGTGGCGCTGCTGCCCGGCTGGTCGCTGGAAAACGGCAAGCTGGTCCGCACCTTCAGCTTCACCAACTACTATCGCACCATGGCCTTCGTCAACGCGCTGGCCTACCTGAGCCACGCCGAAGACCACCACCCGGAAATGACCGTGACTTACAAAACCTGCATCGTCCGCTACGACACCCACTCGGTCAACCAAGGCCAGGGCGGCCTGTCCGACAACGACTTCATCTGCGCGGCCAAGGCCGGCGTGCTGTTCCACTCGGCGGCGGTCAAGCAATGAGCCAGCAAGCCAACGCGCAACTGAGCGCCACCATCATCGCCGCCCACGGCCGCCACTACCTGGCCGAGGCGGACGGCGTCAAGCTGCAGTGCGTCACGCGCGGCAAGAAGACCAATGTCGCGGTCGGCGACCAGGTGCGCATCACGCTGACCTCGCCCGACCAGGGCGTGATCGACAAGATCGAGGAACGCAAGACCCTGCTCTACCGCTCGGACCAATACAAGTCCAAGCTGCTCGCGGCCAACCTGACGCAGCTGTTCATCGTGGTCGCCACCGAGCCCGGCTTCGCCGACGACCTGGTGTCGCGCTCGCTGGTGGCGGCCGAGGCGGCCGGCATCACCGCCCGCCTGATCCTCAACAAGACCGACGTCACCGAATCGCTGGAGCGCACCCGCGAGCGGCTGCAGCCGTACGCCTCGCTCGGCTACCCGGTGCACGAGGTCTCGGCCAAGGCGCGCCCCGACGAGGCGCTGGCCGTGCTGAAGCCGCTGCTGGCCGGCCAGTCGTCGATCCTGATCGGCCAGTCCGGCATGGGCAAGTCCTCGCTGATCAACCTGCTGGTGCCGGACGCCGACATCGCCGTGCGCGAGATCTCCGCCGCGCTCGACACCGGCAAGCACACCACCACCTTCACCCGGCTGTACCAGTTGCCGGAACTGGGCATAGGTTCGTCCATCATCGATTCGCCCGGCTTCCAGGAGTTCGGCCTGTACCACCTGAGCGAAGGCATGCTGGAGCGCGCCTTCGTCGACTTCGAGCCCTACCTGGGCCAGTGCAAGTTCTACAACTGCCGCCACCTGATCGAGCCGCAATGCGCGATCCTGTCCGCCGTGGCTGATGGCAAGATTGCCAAAATGCGCCACACGCTGTACGGCCAGCTGTTGCATGAATCGTCGCAAACCTTATATTAACGATCAACAAAAAATATTGAATAAAACTATGATAAAGAATATTCAAATCAGCAATTACAAATCCATAAGCAAGCTCAACCTTAACTTAGGACGAATAAATGTATTCATAGGCGAAAACGGCGCGGGAAAGAGCAACATACTCGAAGCAATTGTGTTAGGTGGTGCGGCAAGCGCAGAAAAACTGGACAATGAATTTCTTGCATCAAGAGGGTTACGAGTCACAAAACCAGAATTTATGCGACCAGCTTTCCCCAACTCAAGTTTAACAGTTCCAATTTCGATTTCCTTTGAAAACAAAGATGAAAAATTTGTCTCATTTTCATTAAAAAATGATAACTCTCTGTATTCAAAGTGGACAAGCAATTTCACCACAAACGAAGAAAACTTAAATTTCGAATCATTGAAATTGGTTATAACTGATTTTCTTCGATGGCAATCTGAAACCGAGGTGGATAACGAGAAAAAAAAACAGGCCAATGATTCTTTCACATCTTTCATGGCTGCATTAACTAAAAACATTGAAGTTGAAACACAAAATATAAAAACAAAAAAAACAAAAAAAATAGATTCAAAAATAAATATAAAACTCGCCATAGAAGGTGACAACGAATTCAGAAACATAGTCAATCGCTCCAGCTTTAAGACGTCAGAATTCAAAGAGGAAATTGGTAACTTCTTAATCTATTCACCTGAAAATTCCTCACTTCGTCTTTTTGAAGACGAGGGACAAATTGAACCATTAGGAATTAATGGCGAAGGATTACTAAAATTGCTATTCTTCTTTTCGACCCAAGACCCATCAATAGTGCTGGGAAAAATTGAGGAAGCAATGAGAGTTCTCGACTGGTTTGATAATTTCAAAACCGTCACAGAAATTAACGACAACAGATTATTTATTAAAGATCGGTATCTTGATGATTCAGCTCAGGATTTCGATCAAAAAAGTGTCAACGAAGGCTTCTTCTTCTTGCTATTCTATTTTTCACTTTTCGCCTCCGATCTAACTCCAAAATTTTTTGCAATCGATAATATTGACGCATCGCTCAACCCCAAGCTATGCCAAAAATTAATGACAAAACTTAACGCGCTCTCTATAGAAAACAAAAAACAGGTTATTTTAACTACGCACAATCCATCCATCTTGGATGGCATTAATTTAGACGACGATGAACAACGGCTTTTCGTCATTTCTCGCGATAAAAATGGTTCGACCAAAGCAAAAAGAATAATGAAGCCAAAATCATCGCCAACAAAACCAAATCATAAGCTTTCAGAACTATTCATAAATGGCGTTCTTGGTGGGCTACCAAAAGGATTTTAATCAATGACAAGCTTTGCTCTAGTGACAGAAGGGGGAACTGATCAAGCCGTCATCGAAATAATTCTAAATACAAAATATGAAGATTTTGATTTGGACGTAGCTTTTTCTCAACCATTATTAGATGAGACCGATAAAAATCGTTTCGGTGCGTTTGGCGGATGGGAAAACGTCTTCAACTACTGTCAGACCACTTATTTCGACGATCTCTTCTTGTTCAACGATTATGTAATAATTCAAATAGATACCGATTGTGCGGAGCATAAAAATTTCGGCGTTCATCTCACTCAAAATGGAAAAGAAAGAAGTCCAAGTGAAATAATAGTGGATGTGATAGATAAAATAAATTCGAAAATAAAAAAAGAAACGCTCAAAAACTACTCTGAAAATATATTTTATGCAATTTCCGTCCATTCTTTGGAATGTTGGATAATTCCACTATATGACAAGACGAAACAAAATCAACGAACGTTAAACTGCGAAAAGCATTTAAATTTAGCATTGTCGAAAAAAGATATTAAACTCGAAAAAGAATATCGAACATATCAAAAAATATCGAAAGATCTAAAAAATCCGACAGCACTAAAATATTGCCAAGAAAGAAATATAAGCTTGAACCACTTTATAAATTCCCTTCCGGAAATAGCCATTTAAATCTTTGATCATCACTGCTACAGCATTGCTTTAATGGAACATTAAAATATTTATATGCATACCCCGGCCTGAATTTTCGCTCATGAAAGCAATTTTTGTGGCGTGCCCACAGCCAGTATTTTCACCGGTATAATTCCTCAAGGCAATCTCCCCCAAGCGGCGCACAAGCCTGCACTGCGTCATATGGCCCGAAGGACACCGATGGACATATTTGCGGTCGACGACGAAGTAGCGCAATGGGAAACGGCCCTGCTGCCGTTGCGCGGCCCTGCGCGCCTGCCGGTGCTGGTGCCGCTGGCCTGGCACCTGCGCCAGCGCGACACCGCGCGCGCCGTCGCCCTGGCCGCCAAAGGCCGCCAGCTGCTGTCCGCCACCGCCCTGTCGCCGGACGACATGCTCTTGGTATCGGCCCGGCTGCAGCTGGTGCAGGCCGAAGCCACCTGGCTGGCCGGCGAGCTCGATGACGCCGCCGCCCTCGCCGAACAAGCCTACGACCAGCTGTGCCAACAGGGCGACCACCAGGGCTGCGCCGACGCCCACTGGCTGCGCGCCTGGATCGCCATCGACCGCGGCGACCACCGCGCCGGCGAGAGCGAACTGGAGCTGATGGCCACCGCCGCCCGCCAGGCCGGCGACGAGCAGCGCGCCGACGTCGCCGAAGCGGCCATCGCCCGCTGGGCCGTGCTGCAGGACCTGCGCGCGGCCGAACGCCGCTGGGGCAGGCGCTTCGCCAGCGACCAGGCGCCGCGGCATCCCGGCGTGGCGGCCTGGGTGTACGACTTCTTCGGCCTGTCGGCCAGCCAGCACAGCGACCACGGCACCGCCGCGCGCCACTACATCCACTGCTACGAAACGGCACTGGAGACGGGCCAGGTGCGCGTCGCCGTCACCGCCGCGATCAATATCGGCCTCAATTTCACCATCCTCAACGACCACCACTCGGCGCTGGAATGGATGCAAAGCGCGCTCGATCTGGCGCGCCCCACCGGCTGGCCGCGCAGCATCGGCGCCTGCCTGATGCACACCGCCGAAACCATGCGCCGCCTGGGCCGCCTCGACGCCACCGAGGAGCTGCTGCAGGAAGCCCTGCAGATCATGACGCCGCTGCCGGGCGCGCGCAGCTACGCGCACGCGCTGTCCTACCTGGGCGACCTGGCGCTGGACAAGGCCGACTACCCCGGCGCGCTGAACGCCTTCCAGCGCATGGCGGGGCGCGCCGACGCGCTGGGCCAGGCCGACTTCCAGTCGATCGCGCGGCGCGGCCAGGCACACGCGCTGTGCTTCCTCGACCGTCCGCAGGAGGCGCTGGAGATGGCCGGGCGCGCGGTCGAACTGGCGGCCGAGCAGGCCAACCGCGACAATCACGTCGCCGCGCTGCGCGTGCTGGCGGTGATCCACGAACGCCACGCGCTGCCGCCGCCGCCCGGCATGACCGAGCAAAACGCCACGCTGCACTACCTGCACCAGGCGCTGGAGGTGGCCTCCGCCATCGACGGCTACACCCTGCCTGGCGAACTGCACGACGCGCTGGGCCGCGAGTACGCGCGGGTCGGCGACTACGCCAGGGCCTACGCCTCGGCGCAGGCCGCCGCCGCCGCGCGCCACAAGACCCACAGCCAGGAAGCCACCAACCGCGCCATCGCCATGCAGGTGCACCACCAGACCGAACACGCGCGCGCCGAAGGCTACCACCACCGCGAACTGGCGGCCTCCGAGGCGCGCCGCGCCGAGGTGCTGCAGCAGACCAGCGCCACGCTGGAGCGCCTGTCGGCCATCGGCCAGGAGATCACCACCCACCTCGACGCGGCCGCCGTGTTCCAGGCGCTGACCCGCCACGTCCAGGGCCTGCTGCCGGCCAACACCTTCGCCATCTACCTGTGCGACGCCGGCGACGAAACCGTCAGCCGCGCCTTCGGCATCGAGAACGGCCACGCGCTGCCGACCAACACCATCGCCATCGACAACCCGCGCGCCAACTCGGCGCGCTGCGTGCGCGAGCGGCGCGAGATCTATGTCGAGGAAGCGGGGCCGGACGACATCTTCCTGGCGCCCGGCACCCAGCTGATGGTCAGCGCGCTGTACGTGCCGCTGGTGGTGGGCGAACACGTGCTGGGTGTGATGACGGTGCAGGCCATGCACGCGCGCGCCTACGGCGAACGGGAACGGCTGATCTTCCGCACGCTGTGCGCCTACGGCGCCATCGCGCTGGACAACGCCCGCGCCTACCGCCAGTTGAAGGACGCGCAAACCCAGCTAGTCTCGCAGGAGAAGCTGGCGGCGCTGGGCTCCCTGATGGCCGGCGTGGCGCATGAACTGAACACGCCGATCGGCAACAGCCTGCTGATCGCCAGCACGCTGATACAGAAGACCGAGGAGCTGGAAAAGCAGGTGAACGGCGCGGGCCTGCGCCGCTCCGAGCTGGCCGCCTACCTGGCCGACGCCCGCAAGGCGCACGAGCTGGTGATGCGCGGCCTGACCAGCGCGGCGGACCTGGTCAACAGCTTCAAGCAGGTGGCGGTCGACCGCACCACCGAGCAGCGCCGCGAGTTCAGCCTGCAGCAGGTGACGCACGAAGTGATCGCGACGATGATGAACCGCATCCGCGCCGCCAGCCACCGCATCGAGATCGAGGTGCCGGACCTGATCGCGATGGACAGCTACCCTGGCCCGTTCGGCCAGGTGATCGCCAATTTCATCAACAACGCGCTGCTGCACGCGTTCGCGCGCGACCGCAGCGGCAGCATGTGGCTGCAGGCGTCCATGCCGGCCGAGGGCCGGGTGCTGGTGACCTTCCGCGACAACGGCGGCGGCATCGCGCCGGAACACATGTCGCGCATCTTCGATCCCTTCTTCACCACCAAGCTGGGCCAGGGCGGCAGCGGGCTGGGACTCTCGATCAGCTATAACATTGTCACTTCGCTACTAGGCGGCCAGATCAGCGTCCAGAGTTCGCGCGACGGCACCACCTTCACCCTCGACCTGCCGCTGACGGCGCCCGAGCACCAGACGGCGGCCGCCACCCAGATCTACACTTAGCAACGGCGCGGCCGCGATACCTGTATAGACAGGAGATTCTGCGGCGATTCGCCCTATCTTCCGAATTGCCTTTATAATTGTTCGGCTAAGCCGGCCAGGCACCTCGCCCCATGCCCTGCTCTCCTGTCAGTTGTTAATATGTCTATCCAAAAACCGATCAAGCATTACCTGCAGTTTTCCGACTTCACGTTAGACGAGTATGAATACGTCATCGAACGCGCGCACCTGATCAAACGGAAGTTCAAAAACTACGAGATCTATCATCCGCTGATCGACCGCACCCTGGTCATGGTGTTCGAGAAGAACTCGACCCGCACCCGCCTCTCCTTCGAGGCCGGCATGCACCAGCTGGGCGGCGCCGCCATCTACCTGAACACGCGCGACTCCCAGCTGGGCCGCGGCGAGCCGGTGGAAGACGCCGGCCAGGTCATGAGCCGCATGTGCGACATCATCATGGTGCGCACCTTCGGCCAGGACATCATCGAACGCTTCGCCGCCAATTCGCGCGTGCCGGTGATTAACGGCCTGACCAACGAACACCATCCATGCCAGGTGTTCGCCGACATCTTCACCTACTACGAGCACCGCGGCCCGATCACCGGCAAGACCGTGGCCTGGGTGGGCGACGCCAACAACATGCTGTACTCCTGGCTGCAGGCGGCCGAGGTGTTCGGCTTCCACGTCAACGTGTCGACGCCGAAGGGCTACGACATGGACATGTCGCTGGTCTCGACCGACCGCTACACCTTCTTCGAGAACCCGTCCGACGCCTGCCAGGGCGCGCACCTGGTCAACACCGACGTCTGGACCAGCATGGGCTACGAAGAGGAAAACGCCGCCCGCCTGAAGGCCTTCGACGGCTGGATCGTCGACAGCGCCAAGATGGCGCGCGCCGCGCCGGACGCGCTGTTCATGCACTGCCTGCCGGCCCACCGCGGCGAGGAAGTCTCGGCCGACGTCATCGACGGCCCGCAGTCGGTGGTCTGGGACGAGGCGGAGAACCGCCTGCACATCCAGAAGGCGCTGATCGAGTACCTGCTGTTAGGGCGCATAGAAAACAAGTAAACCGTCATTCCCGCGCAGGCGGGAATCCATACTCAGCATGGGTTCCCGCCTGCGCGGGAACGACGGCAGGAATAACTTCACCAAGAATGGAACTAGCATGAGCGATATTAAAAAAGTAGTCCTCGCCTACTCGGGCGGCCTCGATACCTCCGTCATCCTCAAATGGCTGCAGGATAACTACCAGTGCGAGATCGTCACCTTCACCGCCGACCTGGGCCAGGGCGAAGAGCTGGAACCGGCGCGCGCCAAGGCGATCAAGTTCGGCATCAAGCCTGAGAACATCTACATCGACGACGTGCGCGAAGAGTTCGTGCGCGACTTCGTGTTCCCCATGTTCCGCGCCAACACCGTGTACGAAGGCGAATACCTGCTGGGCACCTCGATCGCGCGTCCGCTGATCGCCAAGCGCCTGATCGAGATCGCCAACGCCACCGGCGCCGACGCCATCTCGCACGGCGCCACCGGCAAGGGCAACGACCAGGTGCGCTTCGAGCTGGGCGCCTACGCGCTCAAGCCAGGCGTGAAGATCATCGCCCCATGGCGTGAGTGGGACCTGCTGTCGCGCGAAAAACTGCTGAAGTACGCGGAAGACGCCGGCATCGACATCGACATGAAGCACAAGAACGGCGGCGCGCCCTACTCGATGGACGCCAACCTGCTGCACATCTCCTTCGAAGGCCGCCACCTGGAAAACCCGAGCGCCGAAGCCGAGGAAACCATGTGGCGCTGGAGCGTCAGCCCCGAGGCGGCGCCGGACCAGCCGGAATACCTGGACATCGAATACGAGAAAGGCGACATCGTCGCCCTGAACGGCGTGCGCATGTCGCCGGCCACCGTGCTGACCGAACTCAATCGCCTGGGCGGCAAGCATGGCATCGGCCGTCTGGACCTGGTGGAAAACCGCTACGTCGGCATGAAGTCGCGCGGCTGCTACGAAACCCCTGGCGGCACCATCATGCTCAAGGCGCACCGCGCCATCGAGTCGATCACGCTGGACCGCGAAGTGGCCCACCTGAAGGACGACCTGATGCCGCGCTACGCATCGATGATCTACAACGGCTACTGGTGGGCGCCGGAACGCGTCGCCATCCAGACGCTGATCGACCACACCCAGGCCACCGTGAACGGCTGGGTGCGCGTCAAGCTCTACAAGGGCAATGTGATCGTCGTCTCGCGCGATTCCAAGACCGACTCGCTGTTTGATATGAACATCGCCACCTTCGACGAAGACGGCGGCGCCTACAACCAGGCCGACGCCGGTGGCTTCATCAAGCTGAACGCGCTGCGCATGCGCATCGCCGCCAACGCGCGCCTGAAGCGCGGCCAGTAAGCCCAACATCAGCAGCAAACGAGGGACCGCCAATTGGCGGTCCTTTTTTTTGTCCTCCACAATCGGCGGCAAAATGTTACATTGCTTCCACCACCAAGCCCCAGTGGAGCACCTATGTTAAAGAACGTCCGTATCAAGTCAAAACTCGCTATCGGTTTCGGTGCCGTCGTCGCCACCATCCTGGTACTGCTGGCCATGGCCTATCTCAACTTCAGGAAGCTGTCGGAGGCCCGCCAATGGGACCGGCATACGCTGGAAGTGCTGCACGAAGCCGATCGTACCTCGATCGCCGTGCTGGAACTGCAAGCGGCCGAACGCGGCTATGTACTGAGCGGCGACGACAAGCTGCTCTCCGTCGGCGCCGACGCCGAAGCCAACCTGGAACACCGCCTGGAGCGGCTGCTGGCGCTTACCTCGGACAATCCCGTTCAGCAGGAGCGCCTGCGGCGGCTGCACACGATGATCAACGACTGGCTCACGCAGGTCTACCATCCGCTGCTGGACAGGCGCCGGGCGCTGGGCCAGAGCGCCGGCGCGGCCGACCAGCTGGGGCACGGCACCGAATTGCGCAACGGCGCCCGCAGCGTCGGCGCCATCCGCGCCCTGATCGACGAAGCCACCGCCGACGAAACCCGCCTGCTCGACGGCCGCACGCGCACCTCGCAAAGTCTGCAGGAGACCATGTCGCTGGTGCTGATCCTGGGCGGCGGCTTGTGCGTGGTGCTGGCCATCGTGATCGGCCTGGTGCTGGCGGGCGCCCTGCTGGCGCCCCTGAACAACCTGACGCACGCGCTGGGCCGCATCGCCGCCGGCGAACAGTCGGCGCGGGCGGAGGTGTTGTCGGGCGATGAAATGGGCCGGGTGACGGCGGAGTTCAACCGCATGGCGCAGGCCATCCAGGACAGCCAGGCCAGCGAACTGGCGGCCACCAACCTGCTCAAGTCCAAGGTCGATTCGCTGCTCGGCGTGGTCTCCAAGGCCGCCGCCGGCGACCTGACCGGCAAGATCGCGGTGGCCGGCGAGGACGCCATCGGCCAGCTCGCGCACGGCCTGGACCGCATGTTCGAGAACCTGCGCGCGCTGCTCAACAACGTGCAGAAGGCCGGCATCCAGGTCACCACCTCGGCCACCGAAATCGCCGCCTCGGCCAGGCAGCAGGAAGCGACCGGCATCGAGCAGGCCCAGACCAGCGCCGAAGTCCTCGCCACCACCAAGGAAATCTCCTCCAGCACCGCCCAGCTGCTCAAGACCATGGAGGACGCCACCGCGGTGGCCGACTACACCACCAGCGCCACCGCCGACGCCCAGACCAACCTGCGCCGCATGGACAGCACCATGCAGCACATGGTCTCGGCCACCGATTCGATCAACGCCAAGCTGGCCGCCTTGTCGGAGAAGGCCTCCAACATCAACAGCGTTTTGATCACCATCACCAAGGTGGCCGACCAGACCAACATCCTCTCGCTCAACGCCGCCATCGAGGCCGAGAAGGCCGGCGAGGCGGGCCGCGGCTTCTCGGTGGTGGCCACCGAGATCCGCCGCCTGGCCGACCAGACCTCGGTCTCCACCTGGGACATCGAGCAGATGCTCAAGGAGATGCAGTCGGCGGTGTCGGCCAGCGTGATGGGCATGGACAAATTCTCCGAGGAGATACGCCGCAGCGTGGGCGAGGTGCGCCAGGTGACGGACCAGCTGTCGGGCGTGATGGACCAGGTGCAGAAGCTGGCGCCGCAGTTCGACGCGGTGCTGCAGGGGATGCAGTCGCAGGCGGTCGGCGCGCAGCAGATCTCCGAAACCATGACGCAGCTGAGCGATGCCACCAGTCAGACGGTGGAATCGCTCAAGGCCACCAGCGAGGCGGTACACCAGCTGCAGTACGCGGCGGGCGACCTGCAGACCAGCGTCGCCAACTTTGCGGTGACAGCTTAAGACGTGGGACGATGCCGCATCGAAGGCGGCGCCTGGAGAAAAAATGTTGAGAGATTTGAGCATCAGGAAGAAGTTGTATCTCGGGTTCAGCGCCATCCTGGCCGTCATCCTGGCGCTGCTGTTGATGGCCTCCCTCAAGTTCAACAGCCTGTCCGACGCCAACGGGTGGGACCGGCATTCGATGGAGGTGATCCAGTCGATCGACAAGATGCGCAACGACCTGCTGCAGGTGCAGGTGGAAGCGCGCGGCTACTACCTGAGCGGCACCCAGGCGCGCCTCGATAGCGCCCGCAAGGAATTGCGCGACCTGCCCGGCTCTCTGCAGGAGATGCAAAAGCTGGTCGGCGACAACCCCGGCCAGACCGCCCGTTTCAAGCAGCTGGAAACCATGATCGCGGTATGGGCGCGCGACGTCATCGAATCGCAGCTGGCCATGCGCCAGCAACTGGGCGACAAACCGGGAGCGGCCGACGCGATGGGACACAACGCGCAGCAGAGCGGCGGCAATGCCGCCATCCACGGGATCCACCAGCTCCTGGACAATGCCGCCGCCGAAGAGCGGCGCCTGCTGGCCGAACGCTCCGACGCCGCGGCCCGGCTGCAGGAAACCATGCGCCTGGTGCTGAGCGGCGGCGGCCTGGCCTGCGTGGCGCTGTCGGCGATGATCGCCTGGACGCTGGGACGTTCGCTGCTGGCGCCGTTGAACAGCCTGACCCACGCGGTGGGCTGCATCGCCGCCGGCGAACAGTCGGCGCGGGCGACGATCGGGAGCGCCGATGAACTGGGCCGGGTGGCGACGGAGTTCAACCGCATGGCGCAGTCCATCCAGGACAGCCAGGCCAGCGAACTGGCGGCCACCAACCTGCTCAAGTCCAAGGTCGATTCGCTGCTCGGCGTGGTCTCCAAAGCCGCCGCCGGCGACCTGACCGGCAAGATCGCGGTGGCCGGCGAGGACGCCATCGGCCAGCTGGCGCATGGCCTGGACCGCATGTTCGAGAATCTGCGCGCGCTGCTCAACAACGTGCAGAAGGCCGGCATCCAGGTCACCACCTCGGCCACCGAAATCGCCGCCTCGGCCAGGCAGCAGGAAGCGACCGGCATCGAACAGGCCCAGACCAGCGTCGAGATCCTCAGCACCACCAAGGAAATCTCCGCCAACACCTCGCAGCTGTTGAAAACCATGGAGGACGCCACCGCGGTGGCCGACTACACCACCAGCGCCACCGCCGACGCCCAGACCAACCTGCGCCGCATGGACAGCACCATGCAGCACATGGTCTCGGCCACCGATTCGATCAACGCCAAGCTGGCCGCCTTGTCGGAGAAGGCCTCCAACATCAACAGCGTTTTGATCACCATCACCAAGGTGGCCGACCAGACCAACATCCTCTCGCTCAACGCCGCCATCGAGGCCGAGAAGGCCGGCGAGGCGGGCCGCGGCTTCTCGGTGGTGGCCACCGAGATCCGCCGCCTGGCCGACCAGACCTCGGTCTCCACCTGGGACATCGAGCAGATGCTCAAGGAGATGCAGTCGGCGGTGTCGGCCAGCGTGATGGGCATGGACAAATTCTCCGAAGAGATACGCCGCAGCGTGGGCGAGGTGCGCCAGGTGACGGACCAGCTGTCGGGCGTGATGGACCAGGTGCAGAAGCTGGCGCCGCAGTTCGACGCGGTGCTGCAGGGGATGCAGTCGCAGGCGGTCGGCGCGCAGCAGATTTCCGAAACCATGACGCAGCTGAACGACGCCACCCAGCAGACGGTGGAATCGCTCAAGGCCACCAGCGAGGCGGTACACCAGCTGCAGTACGCGGCGGGCGACCTGCAGACCAGCGTCGCCAACTTTGCCGTCGCGGCCTGACCGGAGCGGGCGATGAAACTGCTGATCTTCCACATTGGAGCCGACCGCTACGGCCTGCGCCTGCGCGACGTGGTGCGGGTGCTGCCGCTGCTGGAACTGAAGCATCTGCCACTGGCGCCGGACGCCGTCGCCGGCCTGATGGACTTCCACGGCCGGTCGGTGCCGGTGATCGATTTGTGCCGCGCCAGCGGGCTGCCGAGCGGCGCCGATCATTTCGACACCCGCATCATCGTGGTGAACTACCACGCGCCGGAAGGCACGGACCACCTGCTTGGCCTGCGCGCGGAGCGCGTACTGGGCGTGCAGGAAGTCACCGAGTCGCAGCTGGGCGCCAGCGGCGTGCAGGCCGCGCCCTTCCTCGGCCAGGTCGCCAGCGATCCGGGCGGCATGCTGCAACTGGTGGAGCTTGAACACCTGCTGCCGGCGTCGCTGCGCGCGATGCTGTTCCAGCCATGACGCCCGCACAATCCATGCTGCACGAGGCCACCGGCTTGACGCTGTCCAGGTCCACGGTCGAACGCGCGATCAGGCGCCGCATGGAGCGCACCGCCGCCGCCAACCAGGACATCTACCTGGACCGCATGACGCCGGCCGAACTGACAGCGCTGGTGGAGCTGGTGGTGGTGCCGGAGTCGTGGTTCTACCGCGATCCGCAAGCCTTCCAGGCGGCCCTTGATTTTGTCCGCGCGCGCCTGGCCGCCAACGCCAACCATCTGGTGCGCATCCTGTCCATCCCCTGCGCCGGCGGCGAGGAACCCTACACCATGGCGATGGTGCTGGCCGATGCCGGCGTGCGCCGCGACGGCTACATCATCGATGCCGTCGACATCAGCCCCGGCTGCGTGGAGCGCGCCAGGAGCGGCATATACAGCCGCAACGCCTTCCGCAGCCAGGACCTGGCCTTCCGCGAGCGCCACTTCAGCGCCGTCGGCGAGGACTACCGCATCAACGAAGCCTTGCGCCAGCAGGTGCGCTTCAAACAGGGCAACCTGCTGGAGTTCGACCTGAACACGCGCACGGGCCACTACGACGTGATCTTTTGCCGCAACCTGCTGATCTACTTCGACAAGCCCACCACCAGGGCGGCCATCGCCAAGCTGGAGGCCTTGCTGGGCGAAGGCGGGCTGCTGTTCGCCGGCTATGCCGAGGTGCCCTCGTTTTGCCAGCACGGTTTTACGCCACTCCAGTATCCGCAGGCTTTCGGCCTGAGGAAGGAAGACCCGCGGCCGGCGCCTGCCGTCAAGCCGGCAGCCAGGCCTGCACCGCGCGCCGCGCGCCGTGCCGCGCCGCCGGCCGCATCCGCCCTGGCGCCGGCGCCGCTTGCGCAACCGGTGTCGCGGCGTGTGTCCGCGCACGTGCCGGAGCCGGCCACGCCGGCCGCCATCGACCTGTTGGCCGAAGCACACCGGCTGGCCGACCTGGGACTGTTGAAGGAAGCCGAAAACAGCAGCCGCGCCCACCTGGCGCAAGCGCCCGATTCGGCGGAAGCCTATTTCATCCTCGGCCTGGTCAACGAACTGACGAACCAGCACAAACTTGCGGAAGACTACTGGAAGCGCTGCGTCTACCTGCAACCCGACCATTACGAAGCACTGTGCCATCTGGCCTTGCTGGCCGAGACCAACAACGACCCCGGAGCCGCCACCGCGTTGAAGGCCCGCGCCGCACGCGTCTACAAGCGCCAGCAAGAATCATAAGGGCGACCGACCATGAACACCACCTCCCCCTCCCCCATCGCCATCGCCAGCATCGACGACTGCTGGAACCGTATCGGCGTCGTCGGCGACCAAAGCTGCGAGAAACTGGAACAGGCGGTCCATTGCCGCAACTGCGAAGTGTACGCGGCAGCCGCCCAGCGCAACCTGCAACGCGTCGTCGGCGACGACTACAAAAAGGATTGGGCCGCCCACTTTCGTCAGGCCGCCGCCGGCGCGCAGCAGCTGGACGCTTCCTGCCTGGTGTTCCGCATCGGCCGCGAATGGCTGTCGCTGCCGACCAGGATGTTCGTCTCGGTGGCACAGCAGGCCAGGCCGCACCGCCTGCCGCACCGCGCGGAACTGGGCTTGAGCGGAATCGTCAACGTCGGCGGCACGCTGTATCCATGCATGTCGCTGGCGGCGCTGCTGGGCATCGACGAAAGCGAGGGCGTAGCCGCCACCAACCGCCATACCTTCGCGCGCCTGCTGCTGACGCAATGGGAGGACCAGGCCTACGCGCTGCCGGTGGCCGACCTGCACGGCATCCTGCGCTACGCCAGCGCCTCGGTGCAGGCGCCTGCCGCCACCATCAACAAGGGCCTGTCGCGCTTCCTGTCGGGCGTGATAGCGCATGACGACATGCATATCGGCGTGCTCGATGCGGCGCTGATCGGCTACCAACTTGCGAGGTTACTGCGATGAGCCAGAGCGGCGACAACACCGGCAACGGTGACCTGAGCCAGTTTTCCATGCTGGACCTGTTCCGCATGGAGGCCGAGAGCCAGACCCAGATTCTCACCGACGGCCTGCTGGCCATGGAGCGTCTGAAGGACGACGCCGGCGCCATCGAGTCGATGATGCGGGCGGCGCACTCGATCAAGGGCGCGGCCGCTATCGTCGGCCTGGAGGTGGTGGTGCAGCTGGCGCATGGCATGGAGGACGCCTTCATCGCCGCCCAGCGCGGCAAGCTGGCGCTCTCGCCCAACCGCGTCGATGTGCTGCTGGCAGGCGTCGACCTGATCCTCCAGCTTTCGCGCTTGCAGGACAGCGGCGTCGACGCCTGGCTGGCCGCCAACGCCGCGCTGATCAAGCAGACGCTGGACGCCATCGCCACCATCGCCTTCCTGCCCGAGCCGGTGAACCTGCGGGCGCAAGCCGGCCTGCCGCCGCCTGGCGCACCGAGTGCGCCCGCCGCGCCAGCCGCTGTCGCCGAGGAAGCAGCGGCGGCCGCGCCGCGCGCGCCGGCGGCGCTGAAGGCCGCGCAGAACTTCGACCGGCTGCTGTCGCTGGCCAGCGAATCGCGCATCAACGCGCACCAGATGCATCCCTTCATCCAGGACATGCAACGCTTCAAACGCAACCAGAGCAGCCTGTTCGCGCTGGTCGAGCAGCTGCACGAGGCGATCGCCAACAGCTGCGACGCCGGCCTGAAGGAAAAATCGCTGCTGGCACTGCAAAAGACCCACCCGCTCAAGCAGTTCGTGCTGGAGCACATCGCCGACATCGAAGCCTACGAACGCCGCCTGCTGGCCGTATCGCAAGGCATGGTGGACGAAGTACTGACGCTGCGCATGCGCCCCTTCCGCGACGGCGTGCAGGCCTTCCCGCGCATGGTGCGCGACCTGGCCCGCAACCTGGGCAAGGAGGTGCAACTGCAGATCATCGGCGAGGACACGCTGGTCGACCGCGACATCCTGGCCAAAATCGAAAGCCCGCTCAACCACATGCTGCGCAACGCCGTCGACCACGGCATGGACGTGCCGGAGGTGCGCGCCGCCGCCGGCAAGCCCGCCGTCGGCACCATCGTGCTGGAAGCGAAGCACCGCGCCGGCATGCTCAGTATCGAGATCAACGACGACGGCCGGGGCGTCGACCTGGAAAAAATCCGTGCCCTCGTCGTGGAGCGCAAGATGGCCAGCCCGCAGATGGCGGCCTCGCTGTCGCCGGCCGAGCTGCTGGAGTTCCTGTTCCTGCCCGCCTTCAGCCTGAAAGAGAACACCACCGAGATTTCCGGGCGCGGCGTCGGCCTGGACATCGTGCACGAAACCATACGTTCGCAAAACGGCACCGTGCGCATCGAATCGGAACTGGGCGCCGGATTCCGCACCTGCATCACGCTGCCGTTGACGCAGTCGATCGTGCGCGCGCTGGTGGTGGACATCAAGGGCGAGGCCTACGCCGTACCCATCGTGCAGGTGGAGCGCGTGGTCAAGGTGGCGCAGTCGGCCATCCACACGCTGGAGAGCAAGCAGTTCTTCGATCTCGGTGGCGAACATCTGGGCCTGGTCTCGGCCGCGCAGGTGCTGGAACTGGGCGACACCGACGCCAGCAGCGACGAGCTGGCGGTGGTCGTCATCGGCAGCGGCGCCCGCCGCTACGCCCTGGTGGTGGAAGCGATACGCGGCGAACAAAGCCTGGCGGTGCAGGCGCTCGATCCGATCTTCGGCAAGATGCGCGACATCTCCGCCGCCGCCCTGCTCGACGACGGCGAGCCGGTGCTGATCCTCGACGTGCCCGACCTGCTGCTCTCCATCGACAAGCTGCTGCACGAAGGCGGCCTGCATCAACTGGCCAAGTCCGACCAGGCCGAGCGCCGCAAGGCCAAGCGCATCCTGGTGGTCGACGATTCGCTCACGGTGCGCGAAATGGAGCGCAAGCTGCTGCTGGGCCGGGGCTTCCTGGTCGATATCGCCATCGACGGCATCGACGGCTGGAACGTGGTGCGCAGCGGCGACTACGACCTGGTGATCACCGACGTCGACATGCCGCGCATGGACGGCATCGAACTGGTCACGCTGATCAAAAAGGACATCCACCTGCATCAACTGCCAGTCATGATAGTCTCCTACAAGGATCGTCCGGAAGACCGCGCGCGCGGGCTCTCGGCCGGCGCCGACTATTACCTGACCAAGGGCAGCTTCCACGACGAGACGCTGCTCGATGCCGTCAACGACCTGATAGGAGATGCCCGCAGATGAAGATCGCCATCGCCAACGATGTCGCCATGGCAGCCGAAGCGCTGCGGCGGGTGGTCGCCAGCACGGCGGAGCACCAGGTGCTGTGGATCGCCCGCACCGGCGTCGAGGCGGTGCGCATGTGTGCCGACAACCTGCCGGACCTGATCCTGATGGACCTGAACATGCCTGAGCTGGACGGCGTCGAGGCGACCCGGCAGATCATGGAGCACAGCCCGTGCGCCATCCTGGTGGTGACCGGGCGGCCGCAGGACAATGTCAACCAGGTGTTCCGCGCGCTGGGCGCCGGGGCGCTGGATGTGACGGCGACGCCTGTGTTGCAGGGAAAACCGGGCGGCGATGCCGAACTGCTGGCCAAGATCCGCACCATGGACAAGCTGATACGCCACAGCGGCGGCAGCCAGGCGATGATGCCCAGGAGCGCCGCCAACGGCAATGGCAATGGCGCCGAGGCGCAGGAGGCGCCGGTGCGGGTCACCTCGCTGCTGGCGATAGGCGCCTCCACCGGCGGGCCGATGGCGGTATCGAAGATGCTGGCGGGATGGAAGCCGCCGCGCGGCTGCGCCGTGGTGGTGGTGCAGCACATCGACCAGCACTTCGCCGACAATTTCGCCCGCTGGCTGGGCGAACAGCTGGAGATGCCGGTGCGCGCCATCGAGGAAGGCGACGAACTGGTGGCGGGCATGGTCCTTATCGCCAAGAGCAACGACCACTTAACGCTGGATCAAAACCATCGCTTGCGTTACGATGCAAACCCGAAGGACTACGCCTACCGTCCGTCGGTCGACGTGTTTTTCCACTGCGTGGCCCAGCATTGGAAGGGCGAAGCGGTCGGCGTGCTATTGACCGGCATGGGCCGTGACGGCGCCGAGGGTCTGCTGGCCATGCGCCGCGCCGGCCACACGACCATCGCCCAGGACCAGGCCAGCAGCGCCGTCTACGGCATGCCGCGCGCCGCCGCCGAGCTCGAGGCGGCGCAGATGATTTTACCGCTGGCGAAGATCGGCCCGGTCTTGCGCAGCACCCTGGGCGGCCACGGCTGATTTACCCTTAAAGAGAACGACGATGTCCGACGTACCCGCAACCGCAGCAGATCCAGAACAGACGCTGACCGTCTTCAAGGTCCGGGTGCTGCTGGTCGACGATCAGCTGATCATCGTCGAGGCGGTGCGCCGCATGCTGAGCGACCAGGCCGATATCGAATTCCACTACGTGACCGACGCCAACCAGGCCCTGGAGAGTGCGCAGCAATTGCAGCCGACCGTGATCCTGCAGGACCTGGTGATGCCGTCCATCGACGGTTTCAGCATCATCCAGCGCTATCGGGGATGCGAGGAGCTGCGCCACGTGCCGGTGATCGTACTCTCGGCCAAGGAAGACCCCAAGCTCAAGGCGCACAGCTTTGCCATGGGCGCCAACGACTACATGGTCAAGCTGCCCGACAAGCTGGAGCTGCTGGCACGCGTGCGCTATCACTCGGGCGCCCATATCAGCCGGCTGCAACGCGACCAGGCCTTCCGCTTCCTGCGCGAGAGCCAGAAACAGCTGGCTGATGCCAACATCGAACTACGCAAGCTGGCGGCGCTCGATGGCCTGACCGGCATCGCCAACCGCCGTCACTTCGACGAAACCATGGAGCACGAATGGCAGCGCGGCCGGCGCGAAAAGCAGCCTTTGACGCTGCTGCTGTGCGACGTCGATCTATTCAAGCTATATAACGACAGCTTCGGCCACCAGGCAGGCGATTTATGCCTGAAAAAAGTGGCCGCGGTGTTGACCGAACATCTCAAGCGACCGGCCGACCTGGCCGCGCGCTACGGCGGCGAGGAATTTGCCATTATCCTGCCGAATACACCACTGACTGGGGCACTGATCGTGGCCGAGTCGTGCCGCCGCCATCTGGAGCAGCTAGCCCTCGCCAATCCGCGGGCGGACAGCGGCCTGGCCACCTTGACCATGTCGATAGGCGTGGCCAGCGTGGTGCCGTCGCCCGCCTCCAGCGTCGAGCAACTGATCCAGCAAGCCGACCAGGCCCTGTATGCCGCCAAGCACGCCGGCCGCAACCGCGTGGTGAACGCGCACGACCTGCCTGGTCTCCCCTCCGCATCAAACCAAGGAAAAACAGCAGTATGAGTGCACAATTTGATCAAGTCAGCGTCGTCAAGAAATCGAATATCTACTTCGACGGCAAATGCGTTTCGCACAATGTGATCTTCGCCGACGGCAGCAAGAAAAGTGTCGGCGTGATCTTCCCTTCCAGCCTGACCTTCAACACCGGCGCGCCGGAAACGATGGAGATCATCGGCGGCGTATGCAAGGTGCGCCTGGCCGGCGCCAGCGAATGGCAGACCTACGCGGCAGGCCAGGAATTCAAAGTGGGCGGCAATTCGAGCTTTGATATCGAGACCGTTGAGACGGTCGATTACGTCTGCCACTTCGGCTAACAAGTCGTTCCCGCGCACGCGGGAATCCATACGCCGCGTCCGATACCGGCTCGGCATGGGTTCCCGCTTACGCGGGAACGACTTGCGGTGGGGCCTCCATTAAATGAACACCGGCTCCGGCTCCAGCAGCACGCCATAGCGCGCCTGCACGTCCGCCTGGATCGCGCGCGCCAGTGCCACCACGTCGGCGCCTTGCGCGCCGCCGTTATTGACCAGCACCAGCGCCTGTTTCGGGTACACGCCCGCCGCGCCCAGGTTGCGCCCCTTCCATCCGCATTGATCGATCAGCCAACCGGCCGCCAGCTTCTCGCTGCCATCCGGCTGCGCGTGATGCACCAGCGCGGGAAAGCGCTCCAGCAGCGCCGCGCATTGCGCGCCCGTCACCACCGGATTCTTGAAGAAGCTGCCGGCGTTGCCGATCACCGCGGGATCGGGCAGCTTGCGGCGGCGGATCGCAATCACCGTGTCGGCGACCTGCTGCGCGCTCGGCGCGGCCAGGCCCTGCTCGGCCACCGCCTGCGCCAGCTCGGCGTAGCGCAGATTGGGTTGCCACTGCTTCGGCAGCGCGAAGCGGACGTCGAGGATGATCAGGTGGCGCCCCCCCTCCTGCTTGAAGATGCTGTCGCGGTAGCCGAAACGGCAGGCGGCGGCATCCATCGTGCGCGTGCTGCCGTCGGACGGATCGAACACCGTCACGCTGTGGAACACGTCCTTCGTTTCGAGGCCGTAGGCGCCGATGTTCTGGATCGGCGCCGCGCCCACCGTGCCCGGTATCAGCGACAGGTTTTCCAGTCCGCCCACGCCCTGCGCCAGCGTCCACTGCACGAACTCGTGCCAGTTCTCGCCGGCCGCCGCGCGCACGTGGTGGTGGTGTTCGTCGCCGGCCAGCACCTCGCGGCCCTGCAGCGCGATGTGCAAAACCAGTCCCGGAAAGTCCCCGGTCAGCAGCAAATTGCTGCCGCCGCCCAGCACCAGCTTCGGCAAAGAAACCCAGGCGGCATCGGCAAAAACGCCGAGCAGTTGCTCTGTTTTACTCACGCGCAAATACGCGTGCGCCGTCGCCGCAATGCCGAATGTATTAAGAGACTGGAGTGGGAACTGGTATTGAATGGCTGACTGTGGATGCATGGAGGAAAAACCTGGGAAATTTCATCGATTATAGAGCGAAACAAGTAAAAAACCACCGCCGATATGGCGGCGGCGGGCCGGTTGTCCGTTAAAATGTCAGTCTTTGATGCAGCGGGTTTGATTCATGCTGCATGCCACACGAAAAGGAAATAGTTATGCCGTCGTTTGATGTAGTCTCCGAAGCCGATATGATCGAAGTGAAGAATGCTGTCGAGCAATCTCAAAAAGAAATCGCCACCCGTTTTGACTTCAAGGGTACCGGCGCCTCCGTCGAGCACAAGGAAAACGAACTGACCGTCGTCGCCGACTCCGAATTCCAGTTGCAGCAGGTGCGCGATGTGCTGACCAACAAGCTGTCCAAGCGCAAGGTGGACGTGCGCTTCCTGGAAGACGGCGACATCAAGAAGGTGGGCGGCGACAAGGTCAAGCAAGTGATCAAGATCAAAAACGGCATCGAATCCGACGACGCCAAGAAGATCGTGCGCGTCATCAAGGATAGCAAGATGAAAGTTCAAGCGAGCATCCAGGGCGACGCCGTGCGCGTCACCGGCGCCAAGCGCGACGACCTGCAGGCGGCCATGGCCATGCTGCGCAAGGACGTGCCGGAGATGCCGCTGGAATTCAACAACTTCCGCGACTGATCCCCTCGCGCGACGCCCGCCGCGGCGTCACAATGCTGTAGTACACATGGAGTAGAATCGAACCGGGCTCCATGCAAGGTGTACTGCCGCGCGACCGCATTTACGCATAGCGCCGGGCTTTGTTCCCGGCAACCACTACGGTAGTCTAAGGATAGCAATGAAACGTGTTGATGATTTCCGCCTGCGCTTTGGCAAAAACGAGTACGTGCCCATCATGGTCGGCGGCATGGGCGTGGATATTTCGACGTCCGAGCTGGCGCTGGAAGCGGCCCGCCTGGGCGGTATCGGCCATATCTCGGATGCGATGGTGGAAGATGTGTCGGACCGCAAGTTCGACACCAGCTTCGTCAAGGATAAGACCAAGCTCTACAAGTTCAATATCAACAACATGGACAAGTCCGTGGTGCAGTTCGACCTGGAACGCCTGGCCGACGCGCAGCGCCGCCACATCGGCGCCACCATGGCGGCGAAGCAGGGCCCCGGCCTGATCTTCGTCAACTGCATGGAAAAGCTGACCATGAACGGCCCGCGTGAAACCCTGCGCACCCGCCTGAACGCTGCGCTGGACGCCGGCATCGACGGCATCACGCTGTCGGCCGGCCTGCACTTCGGCTCGTTCGCCTTGATGGCCGACCACCCGCGCTTCCGCGAAGCCAAGCTGGGCATCATCGTGTCGTCGGTGCGCGCCTTGCAGATCTTCCTGCGCAAGAACGCCAAGCTGAACCGTTTGCCGGACTACATCATCGTCGAAGGCCCGCTGGCCGGCGGCCACCTGGGATTCGGCATGGACTGGGCCGAATACGACCTGATGACCATCACCCAGGAGCTGCTGGACTATCTGAAGGCGGAGCAGCTGGACATTCCGCTGATCGCGGCCGGCGGCATCTTCACTGGCAGCGACGCGGTGCGCTTCCTGGAAGCGGGCGCGGCGGGCGTGCAGGTGGCGACCCGCTTCACCGTCACCAATGAGTGCGGCCTGCCGGCCAAGGTCAAGCAGGAATACTTCAAGGCGTCGGAAGAGGACATCATCGTCAACGGCATCTCGCCGACCGGCTATCCGATGCGCATGCTCAAGAGCACGCCGGCCATCGGCGCCGGCATCCGTCCGGGCTGCGAGTCGTACGGCTACCTGCTGGACGCGACCGGCAACTGCGCCTACATCAATTCCTACAACCGCGAAGTGGCGGCGCATCCGGACGAAAAGAACATCGTGGTGATGGACAAGACCTGCCTGTGCACCCACATGCGCAACTTCAACTGCTGGACCTGCGGGCACTACACCTACCGCCTGAAGGACACCACGCACAAGAAGGCCAGCGGCGAGTACCAGCTGCTCACCGCCGAGCACGTGTTCAAGGATTACCAGTTCAGCACGGACAACCAGATCGCGCTTCCTGAAAAAGAAGCCGAATAAAACAAGGCGCTCCTCGGAGCGCCTTTTTCTTTAACCTTCGGAATTTATTCGGGCAATCAAGGCCTCGAGCACCTCTTCGGCCCGCTCATTATCGACCTGGCAGGTGCCGGCATTCTCGTGCCCGCCGCCGCCGTACTCCAGCATCAGCGCGCCGATATTGGTCTTGGAGGTACGGTTAAGGATCGATTTGCCGGTGGCGAATACCGTGTTCTGGTTCTTCAAGCCCCACAGCACGTGGATCGAGATATTCGTTTGCGGATACATCGCGTAGATGATGAAACGGTTGCCGGCGTAGATGATCTCCTCGTCGCGCAAATCCAGCACCACCAGATTCTTGTGCACGGTGGCGCAGCGGCGGATCTGCTCCTTGCACTTCTCGGCATGCTCGAAGTACAGCTCCTTGCGCTCCTTCACGTCCGGCAAGGCCATGATCTCGTCTATCGTATGGTTCTTGCAATAGTCGATCAAGTCCATCATCAGGTTGTAATTCGAAATACGGAACTCGCGGAAGCGGCCCAGGCCCGTGCGCGCGTCCATCAGGAAGTTCAGCAGGTCCCAGCCCTCGGGATTGAGCACTTCCTGCTCGTTGAAGCGGGCGGCGTCGCCCTTGTCCACCGCCACCATCATGTCGTGCCACGATGCGGGGAAAGCCTTCCCGGCGCCGTAGTAGTCGTACACCACGCGCGCTGCCGACGGCGCTTCCGGATGGATCACATGGTTCTGGCGCTCGCCCGTGTTGCGGATGGTTTCCGACAAATGGTGGTCGAAGGCGAGATGCACGCCAGGCACGAACGGCAGATTGGTGGTGATGTCGTTATCGCTGATGGCGATCTTACCGTCCTGCATATCCTTCGGGTGCACAAACAGGATCTCATCGATCATGTCCAGGTGTTTTAACAGGACTGCGCAGACCAAGCCGTCGAAATCGCTGCGCGTGACCAGACGATATTTTTTTGATTCTGACATGAATACACCTCTGTGGATTGAACATGACGATGGACTTAATAATACAACCCAAATCTGCACGTGGACAGCAATTGTGATAACACGTTGCAATACGTCACACCGGCCCGACACAGCTTTCGATTGTTAAGAAACTGAAAACCCGCAGAGCATCCGTCTCAATTTTATATATACGACAAACTTGCATTTTGGATTAGCTAGAATCGCTGCGCTGTCCGCCCCGCCGGCAGCTTCAAAGCCCTATTCCACCGCAAGAGGAGACCGATACCATGCCGCGTATTTCAACCTTACTTGGACTGGCCGCCGCAGGCTGCCTGAGCCTGTCCAGCCCCGCGCCGTATGCGCAAACCGCGCAGACGAGCGCATCGCCGCAATCGCAGCTCGAAGGCGCCGCCAGCGCCGCCCGGCGCGACTTCGCCCAGTTCGCTCAATACCAGGTGCAGAACCATGCCGGCAGCGCGCCGCAGGGCTTCCCGCTGGAGGTAGCCGACGTCCAGGACCTCAAGGACGCCCGCGTCGCCTACGGCTTCCCGGTCTACACCATCGATCCGTCCGACCTGCTGGCCGGGCGCCGCGAGATGAAGGCGATGACTAGGCCGACCGGCACCTGGCGCTTTGTCATCACCCTCCACGACCAGCCAATCGGCCTGTCCACTGTCGAGCAAGTCAACGGCAAATGGGAGACGGTGGCCTATGGCGCGTCCGTGATGGCCAAGGACCTCGACGCGGCGATGGGCGCCTACGCCAACGCGGAACGCTCGAACGTGCGCGTGCTGCGCATCTTCCAGGCCCAGTCCGACTTCCTGGAAGTGAGCAGCGCCCAGAACGGCGCGGTGCGCTTCGCGCCGCTGCATTCGGCGCGCCAATCGCTGCTGCTGCAGCGCAGAGGCGCCGGCGACGGCTTGCTCGATGCGAGCGAGCTGCTGGAGCCGCTGCGCGTGGCGGTCAAAAAAAATCTGGACAGTGCGCGCTAAGCCGCGCGAGACAAGGAGACTCGTATGAAAAAATTGAACAGCCTGATATTGAGCGCCGGCCTGCTGGCGATGTTGCCATCCGCCTTCGCGCAGTGGAGAACCCTGAACGTGCCGCTGGTCACGCAGGAGCATAGCCAGTGGTGCTGGGCCGGCTCCAGCAAGGCCGTGCTGAACTACTATGGACAAACGCCCAGCCAGTGCCAGATCGTCAACTGGGCCTTCGGTCTGAACTACGCCTGCGGCAACGCGACCTTCGACTGGAACAGCTACGCCAACCAACCCAACAATATGTACGGCAGCAATGGCAGCGTGCAGAACATCCTGCGCGCCTGGGGCGTCGCCAACACGGCCTACAACTACGCCTCGTCATGGAGCAGCGTGGTGGCCGACATCAACGCCAACCGGCCATTCGTGATGCGCTACGGCTGGACCGGCGGTGGCGGCCACATCATGGTTGGACGCGGCTATGAAACCTACAACGGGGTCAACTACATATACATCATGAACCCGTGGCCGGGCGAAGGCCAGACCTACAGCACCTACAGCTCGGCGGTGTATGCGTCCGACCACCAGTGGACGCATACCCAGCGCATGAACTGAGCGCAACCACGGGGGCCCGCTCAACGCTCCAGCATTTGGTCGATCAATTCGATCCAGTGCCCGACCGGCATCGGCGTCCCCGATTGCAGATGGCTTTGACAGCCGATATTCGCGGACACGATGCGGGCCGCGCCTGTGGCCTGCAAATTGGCCAGCTTGCGGTCGCGCAGCTGGTGCGACAACTCAGGCTGCAGCAGCGAATAGGTGCCGGCCGAGCCGCAGCACAGATGGCTGTCGGCGCACAGCCGCACGTCGACGCCCAGGCCGCGCAGCAGCTCCTCGACCTTGCCGCGTATGCGCTGCGCATGCTGCAGCGTGCACGGCGGATGAAAAGCCACCGGCTCGGCCGGTGGCCGCTGCTTCAGCAACGCCTGCAGCCCCTCCTGCTCGTCGCACAGGATCTCGCTGATGTCGCGCGTCAGTTCGGACACCCGCCGCGCCTTGGCCGCATAGGCCGGATCGTCGCGCAGCAGATGGCCGTATTCCTTGACGGTGGCGCCGCAACCGGAAGCGGTCATCACGATGGCTTCCGCGCCGGCTTCCAGCAGCGGCCACCACGCATCGATATTGCGCCGCATGTCAGCGAGCCCGCCATCGTGGTCGGCCAGGTGGTAGCGGATCGCGCCGCAGCAGCCGGCGCGCGGCGCCACCACCAGTTCCACATCCAGCGCCGCCAGGATGCGCGCTGCCGAGCTGTTGATATTCGGCGCCATCTCCGGCTGCACGCAACCGTCCAACAACAGCATCTTGCGCGCCTGTCCACCACGCGGCCAGGCGCCGGGAGCCGGCGCGGGCTGCACCTTTTCCTGCAGCGCCGCCGGCAGTAGCGGACGCACCATGCGCCCCATCTTCATCGCGGGCCGGAACAGCCACGCGCGCGGTAACGTCTCCTTCAACAGCAGGCGCTGATAACGCTGACGCGCCGGCCGGCCCACCTGCTGCTCCACCACTTTGCGGCCGATGTCGAGCAGGCGCCCGTACTGCACGCCGGACGGACAGGTGCTCTCGCAGTTACGGCAGCTCAGGCAGCGGTCCAGGTGCAGCTGCGTGCGCTCCGTGGCCGCCTGCCCTTCCAGCACCTGCTTGATCAGGTAGATGCGGCCGCGCGGTCCATCCAGCTCGTCGCCCAGCAGCTGGTAGGTGGGACAAGTCGCGGTACAGAAACCGCAATGCACGCAGGCGCGCAGGATGGCTTCGGCCTCGTCGCCGTCGGCGGTGTTCTTGAATTGTTCTGCCAGATTGGTTTGCATGATTACAGGTCCCGGTACATGCGGCCGGGGTTGAAGATGCCGGCCGGGTCGAAGTGCTGTTTGAGGTTGCGGTGGATCGTGTGCACGGCCGGCGCCAGCGGCTGGAACACGCCATGCCGCTTGTCGCCGCCGCGGAACAGGGTGGCGTGGCCGCCCAGCTCCGCCACCCGCGCGCGCAGCGCGATGGGATCCGCCGCGCTGCGCAGCCAGCGTTGTGAGCCGCCCCACTCAATCAGTTGCGCGCCGTCGTCCAAGACGGACAGCGACTTCGCCGGCGTGGCGGACGGCAGCGACAGGCGCCACAGCGGCTCCGCTTGCCCGAGCCAAGCATGCCGGTGCTCGCGCAAATCGCTCCACCAAAGCGCCGCTGCTTCCGGCTCCAGCGTCTCGCCGCCAATATGCTGCGCGGCCGCGGCCACTGCTGCCTGCGCGCCGGACAGCCGCAGCGTCAGCGCGCCGTCGTGCCAGGCGGACGCCGACAACGGCAACGGCTGCCCCGCCCAGCGATTCAGGCGCAGCAAGGCGTCCTCCTGTTCCAACTCCAGCCGCAGCGTGGCTTCCGCCGTCGGCCGTGGCAGCACTTTCAGCGATACTTCCAGCATCAGCCCCAGCACGCCCAGCGATCCGGCCAGCAGGCGCGAGACATCGTAGCCTGCCACGTTCTTCATCACCTGTCCGCCGAAACGCAGCATCTCGCCGCGACCATCCATCAGCACCGCGCCGAGCACGAAATCGCGCACCGCGCCCACGCTCTGTCGGCGCGGGCCGGAAAGCCCGGCGGCCACCATGCCGCCCACGGTGGCGCCGGCGCCGAAATGCGGCGGTTCGAACGCCAGCATCTGCCCCTGCAGCGCCAGCTCCCGTTCCAGCTCCCGCAGCGGCGTGCCGCAGCGCGCCGTCACCACCAGCTCGGTCGGCTCATAGGCGACGATGCCATGGTAGGCGGAGGTCTCCAGCACATCGCCTTCCGGGGTTTGTCCATACCAGTTCTTGCTGCCGCCTCCGCGCAGGCGCAACGGCGTGCGTGCCTCGCCGGCCGCCACGATGCGGTCGCGGAACTGGTTCACTATCGATTCCATCGTCATGCTCCCACCTGTTTGACAAACTTGAACACACCGCCCCGTGCCTGCCGCTTGCCATACGCGGCGCAGCGGTCCAGCGTGGGTATGGCTTTGTTTGGATTGAGCAGGAAGGCGCCGTCGAAGGCGCGCTTCACGCCGATGAAGGCGGCCACCTCGTTCACCGTGAACTGCCCGCACATGGCGTCGATCTTCTCGATACCGACACCATGTTCGCCGGTGATCGTGCCGCCCACCTCCACGCACAGCGCCAGGATCGCCTCGCCGAAGCGTTCGGCACGATCGAATTCGCCGGGTTGGTTGGCATCGAACATGATCAGCGGATGCAGGTTGCCGTCACCCGCGTGGAACACGTTGGCGCAACGCAGGCCGTAGGTCTGCTCCATGGCGGCGATGCCTTGCAGGACTTCGGCCAGGCGCTTGCGCGGGATGGTGCCGTCCATGCAGTAGTAGTCGGGCGAGATGCGCCCCGCTGCCGGAAAAGCGTTCTTGCGGCCGGACCAGAAGCGCATGCGCTCCGCCTCGCTACCCGACACCGCGATGGCGCTGGCGCCGGCGCGCCGCAGCACTTCGCTCATGCGTTCGATTTCTTCCTCCACCTCTTCCGGCATGCCGTCGGATTCGCACAACAGGATGGCGGCGGCGTCGGTGTCGTAGCCGGCCTTGACGAAGGGTTCGACCATGCGCGCGCTGGTGCGGTCCATCATCTCCAGGCCGGCCGGGATGATGCCGGCGGCGATCACCTCCGCCACCGCGTCGCCGCCGGTGACGACGTCGCCGAAGGAAGCCATGATGACGCGGGCGAGCGGCGGCTTCGGAATCAGGCGCACCGTCACTTCGGTGACCACGCCCAGCATGCCTTCGGAGCCGATGAACACGGCCAGCAGGTCCAGGCCCGGCGCGTCCAGCGCGGCACCACCGAGTTCGATGATCTCGCCGTCCATCGACACCATCCGCACCCTCATCACGTTGTGCAGGGTCAGGCCGTACTTGAGGCAATGGACGCCGCCCGAGTTCTCGGCCACGTTGCCGGCGATGGTGCAGGCGATCTGCGACGACGGATCCGGCGCGTAGTACAGTGCGTGCGTGGCGGCGGCCTCGGAGATGGCCAGGTTGCGCACGCCGGGCTGCACGCGCGCCGTGCGCGCCAGCGGATCGAGCGCCAGGATGCGGCTCATCTTGGCGGTCGAGATGACGATGCCATCGGCGATCGGCATGGCACCGCCGGACAGGCCCGTGCCGGCGCCGCGCGGCACAATGGGCACCTGCAGCGCGCTGCACGCCTTCAGCAGCGCAATCAGTTGCGTCTCCGTTTCGGGCAGCGCCACGGCCAGCGGCAATTGCCGGTAGGCGGTCAGGCCATCGCATTCGTAGGGTCGGGTGTCCTCCTGCTCGGACAGCAGGCAATGCGGTGGAAGCAGGCCACGCAGCGCGGCCAGTATGGCCTGTTTGCGTTCCTGCAGCAGCAGTGGCGGCGGGGCTAGCGGCGCGTTCATGAGTGGCCTTGGATGCGATGAAGATGGCGTCCAGTGTAGCGGCCTGCCGCGCGCTCCAGCGGTGAAAAGAATTAACCGCTGAAGCGCAGATTTTTCATGCGTCGCGATCGTGGTCGGGATACGCCGCCATCATCCAGTCGATGAACAAGCTCACTTCCGGACGGATATGGGCGCTCTGCTCGTACACCACGTAGTAGGCATGCGGCGGCGACGCCAGGCGCACGTCGAACAGCTGCACCACTTCGCCGCTGGCGATCATGTCCTGTGCGAAGTGCTGTCGCGTCAATCCAACACCGTGGCCATGGCGCACCGCCTCCAGCAGCAGGCCAAGGTCATCGACACGCAGCGCGTCGGCAGGCTCCGGCCAATCCAGGCCGGCCTGCTCGAACCAAGGCTTCCACTGCTCCAGCGCGGAGCGCAGCAAGGTGGCCTTCTTCAGATCGGCCGGCGTGGCGATGCCGCCGATCCGCTCCAGGTAGGCCGGGCTGGCGACGGCAAACGCCGGCTCCCCGAACAGCCGCGTGGTCACCATGTCGGGATATTTGCCGGCGCCGAAGCGGACCTCAAGATCCGTCTCGTTCACGCACAGGTCATACAGGGGCACCGACAGGAACACTTCAACCACGATCTCGGGATGGGCTTCGGTGAACTCGGCCAGGCGCGGCATCAGCAGGTAGCGCGCAAACGTTGGCGGCACCGTGATCTTGACGCGCGGCTGAACCGGCGCGCTGCGATGAGGAAGAGGGAAATCGGTCAGCGTGCGCAGCGCCTGGCATACCACGTCCAGGTAGCTGCGGCCGAACGGCGATAGTGTCAGCGAACGGCCGTCGCGGACGAACAATCGGTCGCCGACAAACTCCTCCAGCAGGCGGATACGGTGCGACAACGCCGACGGCGTAATGCACAGCTGCTGCGCGGCGACCGCAAATGAACCGGCACGCGCCGCCGCCTCGAAGGCGGACAGCGCGTGCACCGGAGGAAAACGTCTGGGCATGGTTATGCGCCTTTCACAAACCCTGGGCAGGGCTGGGAGAAGGCATCAATGCGGCACCATCCCCGTAAATACATACGCCTGCAATACCGTCATGATACCAACGATGGTGGCGAACAGCAGGCTATGTTTGAGGGTGAAGCGGAACAACTCGGATTCGCGCCCCACCAATCCGGTCGCGGCGCAGGCGACGGCGATCGACTGCGGCGAAATCATCTTGCCAGTCACGCCGCCAGTGGTGTTGGCCGCAACCAGCAAGGTATCGGATACATTGATCTGGTGCGCCGTGGTGTTTTGCAGGGAGCAGAACAAGGCGTTCGACGAGGTGTCCGAGCCGGTCAGGAACACGCCCAGCCAGCCGAGGAACGGCGAGAAGAACGGGAAAGCCGCGCCGGTACCGGCCAGTACCAGCGCCAGGGTCGACGACATGCCGGAGTAGTTGGCGACGAAAGCAAACGCCAGCACCAGGCCGATGGACAGGATGGGACGGCGCAGCTCAACCACCGTGTCGCCCAGGGCGCGCAGGCCAGCCATAGGCTTGAAGCGCAGCAGCGCCATCGAGACCAGCGCGGACAACAGGATGGCGGTGCCGACGGCCGACAGCAGGTCCAGCTTGAAGACCGCCTCATAAGCCTTGGGCGCGGCGACGATAGGCGTCATCTTGATCACCATCTGGTCCAGGTACGGCACATGGAACTTCATCACGGTGCCGGCCAGCGCGCCGCTGCCGGCGAACATCGCCTTGAACTGCGGCAGGCTCCATACGGTGACGATGGCGGTCAAGATGCCGAACGGCGCCCATGCACGTACCGTCTGGGCTGTGCTGTATGGCGACTGCTTGCGGATACGTGGTGCGGAACCGGTGGCCGAGCCGCCGCCGAAGGTGGCCATCGCCGCCGTGCCGCCGCCCATCGAGATGGTGCTGCGGGCGCCGACTTTGGCGCTGGCAGGTTCCCATACTTTCAGCAGTGCCGTCAGCGAACCGAGGCTGACCAGGGCGGAGGTAATGTCCGGCAGCTCAGGGCCGATGAAGTTGGAGGTGATGTACTGCGTCACGGCGAAGCTGCCGCCGGCCACCAGCGCCGCAGGCCAGGTTTCCTTGATGCCGCGCGTGCCGTCCATCATGAACACCAGCCAGAATGGCACCGCCAGCGACAGCAGCGGCAGCTGACGGCCAGCCATCGCGCCGATGTGCATGGCGTCGATGCCGGTGACCTGCCCTGCGACGATGATGGGAATGCCCATCGCGCCGAAAGCCACCGGCGCCGTGTTCGCGATCAAACACAGGCCCGCTGCGTACAAGGGATTGAAACCCAGGCCGACCAGCAGCGCCGACGTAATCGCCACCGGCGCGCCGAAGCCCGCCGCGCCTTCGAGGAAGGCGCCGAACGAGAAGCCGATCAACAGCATCTGAAGACGCTGGTCATCGGTAATCGACAGCACCGAGGCACGGATGATATCGAGCTGGCCGGTACGGTCGACCACTTTGTACAGGAACACCGCGGTAACGATGATCCAGGCGATCGGCCACAGTCCGTAGGCGAAGCCGTAGCCCGCAGCGGCCAGCGCCTGCGGCACCGGCATGCCGTAGGCGAAGATGGCGACTGCCAGCGCGAGCGCCAGCGTCACGGCCGCGGCGACGTGGCCTTTGATGCGCAGCACAGCCAGCGCGAGAAAGAAGAAAATGATCGGCACGGCGGCAACCAGGGCCGACAGCCCCAAGCTGCCTAGCGGTGCGTATATCTGATTCCAGGTTTGCATAGTGGTCTCCTCCAAGAGTACAAGTATTTTTTTGCAGAGCTAAAAGATGCGACGAGTGTATAGGCGTGGCGCCGGCTTTCGGTGGTACGAAAAGATGAAATGAATTGGCCGCAGCCGTGAAAATTATTCACCCTATTCGGCCTGTCCCCTTTCCCGCAGCAGGTCGGCCAGGCTGCGCGCGGCCGGCTTGAGCGGTTCGCGGTGACGGGTCCATCCCAACTGGCTGCGCGGCGTGAAGGCGCGCAGCCGCGTGGCGGCCCAGCGGAACCAGCGATACACGCTTGGCCGCGCGAACGCGCCGCTCCAGAACCGCCACACCAGCCGCTCGCTACGACTGAAGCTGGCGCCCTGCCCGCGCAGCGCGTTCTCGACTTTCTGCGCCGGATCGCGATTGGCTTCGGTCCGCAGGCGCACCAGCAGGGCCGGTATCGGTATGCGCACCGGGCACACTTCACCGCACGCGCCGCACAGGCTGGAGGCGGTCGCCAGATCGGCGGTCGCTTCGAGCCCCAACAGATGCGGCGAAATGATCTTGCCGATCGGGCCGGGATAGGTGGTGCCGTATGCGTGGCCGCCCACCCGCGCGTACACCGGGCAGTGGTTGATGCAGGCGCCGCAGCGTATGCACTGCAGCGTGGCGCGCAGCTGCTCGTCGGCGTAGGCTTGCGTGCGGCCGTTATCGAGCAGCACCACGTGCAGTTCGCGCGGTCCATCCATTTCGCCCGCGCGGCGCGGTCCGGTGATCAGGTTGAAGTAGGTGGTGATGGCCTGCCCTGTCGCCGAGCGTGTCAGCAGGCTGGCCAGCGGCACGATGTGCTCCAGCTTTGCCACGACTTTTTCCATGCCCATCAGGGCGATATGCACATCGGGTACGCTGGTCGACAGGCGGCCATTGCCTTCGTTTTCGACCAGCCACAGGGTGCCGGTATCGGCCGCCGCGAAGTTCACACCGGACAAGCCGATGTCGGCGTCGGCAAACGCCTGGCGCAGCGCGCGCCGGCCGGCCTGGATCAGCGTGTCGACGTCTTCGCTGTAGGGCGTGCCGGGGATGTGGCGCTCGAACAGCGCGCCGATGTCGGCGCGCGTCTTGTGTACCGCCGGCATGACGATGTGCGACGGCTTCTCGCCCGCCAGCTGCACGATGTATTCGCCCATGTCGGATTCGATGCAGTCGATGCCATGCTGCGCCATGTGGTGGTTCAGCTCCACCTCTTCGCTGGCCATCGACTTGCCTTTGATGACGCTACGCGCGCCGCGCCGCTGGGCGATTTCAAGGATGATGGCGTTGGCTTCTTTGGCGGTCGCGGCCCAGTGCACCTGTGCGCCGGCCGCCTGCAGGTTCGCTTCGAACTGCACCAGCAGTTCCGGCAGATGGGCCAGCGCGTGCTGGCGCACCGCTTCGCCCAGATCGCGCAGCTGTTCCAGTTCGTCGCCGTCGGGGAATTGCGCGCGGCGCTTATCCTGCAGGAAGTCCATCGCGCCGCGCATGCTGCTGCGCAGTTTGGTGTCTAGCAGCGCGTCGCTGACGCGGGCGCGGAAATCGGCCGGCGGCATGAAGTGCAAGGGGGCGTTCATACTGTGGCTCCTGCGGTGTCGTCGTCGATGATGAACACCCACAGCGCGCGCGGACCGTGCGCGCCGTAGGCCAGCGTTTGCTGGATGTCCGAAGTCTTCGACGGGCCGGACACCAGCACCAGGTTGGTCGGCATGGTGGCGCTCCAGGCTTCGGCGCGCATCGCCGCATGCAGATCCGCATGCAGCGTGCTCGCATAGACCAGCGCCACATGCAGCGGCGGCACAAGCGATACCGTGCGCGGCGATCCTGCATCGGGCGCCAGCACCAGCGTGCCGGTGGCGGCGATGCCGGAGCGGGCCACGGTAAAGCCGGCGTCCACGTCGGCAAACAGCTGGTTCTTCCACTCTTCCAGCGGCCGGTCGAAAGATACAGTGCGCACTTCGGCCGGCAAGGCCGCGGCCAGCGCCGCGCCTTCGGCACGGGCGGTGTCGAGCAGCAGGCTGCCTACACCGGCGGCCTTGAGCTTTTGCGCCAGCAGCGCGGGCCAACTGTGAGCATCGACGCGCCATACGTCGGTGCGCACCGACGTCATCACCCGCTCCAAGGTGTCGGCCAGTTCCGTGCTTGAAGCCTCGCGCAAAGGGCCGCGCGCGTGGTGGGCGTTGATGCGGTCTTCCAGTTCGCGGATGGGCATGCGTGGAGCGGGCGCCGCTGCGCGCAGCTTGCCCAGTATGAGTTCGCGCGCGTTCATGCCGCAGCTCCCACGCGGCGCCACAGGAAGCTGGCCAGGTGCTCCACCTGCAGCGGTGCGCCTTGCCGCTTGGCGGCGTGGCCGATGTTGAGCAGGCAGCCGCAATCGGCGGAGACCAGGCGCTCGCAACCCGTGGCGCAGGCGGAGGCGATTTTGTCGCTGACCATGGCGCCGGAAATGTCGTCATGCTTGAGCGAGAAGGTGCCGCCGAATCCGCAGCACTCCGATTCGTGGGCATGTTCTACGCGCGTTACGCCGGGCAGCGCGTCGAGCAAGGCGACGCCGTGGGCGCGCGTGCCCATCTCGCGCCGCGCGCCGCAGGAAGTGTGCAGCACCACCTGTTCGTCCGGCAGCGGTGACGTCTCGGCGAAATTCACGTGCAGGACATGCAGCAGGAATTCACTCAGTTCGTAGATGCGCTCCGATAATTCGCGCGCCTGTGCGGCGGCCTGCGGATCGTCGTCGAATAGCGTCGGCCAGTGATGGCGCATCATGCCGGCGCAGGAGCCGGACGGCACGATGACCGGCCAGGGTTGGGTGAACAGATCAAGTTGTGCGCGCGCCACAGCGCGCGCCTGTTCGGGATTGCCGCTGCTGTAAGCGGGCTGGCCGCAGCAGCTCTGGCCGCGCGGGAAGTGCACCGTCAGACCTTGGCGTTCCAGCAGGCGCACGGCATCGAGCCCGGCTTCCGGCATGAATAAATCGATCACGCAGGTGCCGAACAGGTAGACGTGTGGGTTGGCCTTGTCCGGGCCGGGCGGATAGTGTCGCGCTTGCATGAAGTCTCCTCTGTTTTGCTTATTCGTCGGACAGGCTCCATAATTCCCGTGCATCGAAGCCCTCGCAAATTGGTTGGACCAGCGGCTACAACAGGAGAACGTCGTAATGAGAACAAGCGGATTGGTCGAGGGAGTGCTGCGCAAGCTGGAGACGGCGCTGCTGGACGGCACCTATCCGGCCAACGCGCGCCTGCCTTCCGAGCGTGCACTGGCGGAACAATATGAGGTGTCGCGCAACACCATACGCGAAGCGCTGCAGCGGCTGGTGGCGCGGGGGCTGTTACGCAGCCGGCGCGGGGCCGGCGTATTCGTCAGCGACCAGCTGCGCACCAGCACGGCGTCGCCCTGGGGGCAGCTGGTGACAGACCATCCGGCTGTGCTGGGTGATGTACTGGAATTCCGACGGGTATTGGAAGGCGCAACGGCCTATTATGCGGCGCTGCGCGGCAACGATGAGGAACACGGGCAGATCCGCAATTTATTGAATAGCCTGGAACAGGCCCGCGTCGATGACAACCAGGCTGCCGAAGCGTCGATCGACGCTCGCCTGCACGAAGCAATTGCGCTGGCTTCGCACAACAGCATGTTTTTGCATCTGCACGCCAGCGTGCTCGGCATCCTGCGCGAGCATATCACCTTGAACGGCTCCAGCCTGCGGGCGCTCGACGCCGAAGTTTCAGGCCAGCTGCTGCAGCAGCACCGCGCCATCTGCCTGGCGATTTGCGGACGCCGGCCAGAAGCGGCACGCACCGCCATGCAGGCGCACATCGATTACGTGGTCAGCAGGATAGAGGCGGCTTGATTGGTCCAACCAATTCCCGGCACTCTGGACAAAAAAAAATCCCCCACCTGCACAGAGCGCGATCTTGAGCGCGTTCTGGCTGGTGGGGGTTTTTTCATATAACTAGCCTGACGATAACCTACTTTCACACTGGTTGCAGCACTATCATCGGCGCAGAGTTGTTTCACGGTCCTGTTCGGGATGGGAAGGGGTGGGACCAACTTGCTATGGTCATCAGGCATTGACTTGTACGAGCGACGTTTTCAGCGACGCTCCGAATCTGGAGAAGTAAGTAATGGGGTAATGAAGTTGTGTATCAACGAACGTTCCAACGTACTTCTTATTCATCATAACCTGCTAAGGTTATAGGGACAAGCCGTACGGGCAATTAGTATCAGTTAGCTTAATGCATTACTGCACTTCCACACCTGACCTATCAACGTCCTGGTCTCGAACGACCCTTCAAAGAGCTCAAGGCTCTGGGAAATCTCATCTTAAGGCAAGTTTCCCGCTTAGATGCTTTCAGCGGTTATCTCTTCCAGACTTAGCTACCCGGCAATGCCACTGGCGTGACAACCGGTACACCAGAGGTCTGTCCACTCCGGTCCTCTCGTACTAGGAGCAGCCCCCTTCAAATTTCCAACGCCCACGGCAGATAGGGACCAAACTGTCTCACGACGTTTTAAACCCAGCTCACGTACCACTTTAAATGGCGAACAGCCATACCCTTGGGACCGGCTACAGCCCCAGGATGTGATGAGCCGACATCGAGGTGCCAAACTCCCCCGTCGATATGAACTCTTGGGAGGAATCAGCCTGTTATCCCCAGAGTACCTTTTATCCGTTGAGCGATGGCCCTTCCATACAGAACCACCGGATCACTATGTCCTACTTTCGTACCTGCTCGACTTGTCAGTCTCGCAGTTAAGCACGCTTATGCCATTGCACTATCGTCACGATGTCCGACCGTAACTAGCGTACCTTCGAACTCCTCCGTTACACTTTAGGAGGAGACCGCCCCAGTCAAACTGCCTACCATGCACTGTCCCCGACCCGGATAACGGGCCAAGGTTAGAACCTCAAATGAACCAGGGTGGTATTTCAAGGATGGCTCCACGAGAACTGGCGTCCCCGCTTCAAAGCCTCCCACCTATCCTACACAGATTGATTCAAAGTCCAATGCAAAGCTACAGTAAAGGTTCATGGGGTCTTTCCGTCTAGCCGCGGGTAGATTGCATCATCACAAACACTTCAACTTCGCTGAGTCTCGGGAGGAGACAGTGTGGCCATCGTTACGCCATTCGTGCAGGTCGGAACTTACCCGACAAGGAATTTCGCTACCTTAGGACCGTTATAGTTACGGCCGCCGTTTACTGGGACTTCAATCAAGAGCTTGCACCCCATCATTTAATCTTCCAGCACCGGGCAGGCGTCACACCCTATACGTCCACTTTCGTGTTTGCAGAGTGCTGTGTTTTTATTAAACAGTCGCAGCCACCAGTTTATTGCAACCCGTTCACCCTACTGAAGTAAATCAGCCAAGCTACAAGGGCGTACCTTTTCCCGAAGTTACGGTACCAATTTGCCGAGTTCCTTCTCCCGAGTTCTCTCAAGCGCCTTAGAATACTCATCTCGCCCACCTGTGTCGGTTTGCGGTACGGTCTCGTATGACTGAAGCTTAGAGGCTTTTCTTGGAACCACTTCCGATTGCTTCAGCACCTAAATGCCTCGTCCCAGTCCCTTGAATTACGCGCCCGGATTTGCCTAAGCGCCTTCTATGAACCAGAAACTGACTATTCCAACAGTCAGACAACCTTCCGCGATCCGTCCCCCCATCGCATCATACGACGGTGCAGGAATATTAACCTGCTTCCCATCAGCTACGCATCTCTGCCTCGCCTTAGGGGCCGACTCACCCTGCTCCGATGAACGTTGAACAGGAAACCTTGGGCTTACGGCGTGGGGGCTTTTCACCCCCATTATCGCTACTCATGTCAGCATTCGCACTTCTGATACCTCCAGCATCCTTTACAAGACACCTTCGCAGGCTTACAGAACGCTCTCCTACCATATGCTTACGCATATCCGCAGCTTCGGTGACTGGCTTAGCCCCGTTACATCTTCCGCGCAGGACGACTCGATCAGTGAGCTATTACGCTTTCTTTAAATGATGGCTGCTTCTAAGCCAACATCCTGACTGTTTTAGCCTTCCCACTTCGTTTTCCACTTAGCCAATCTTTGGGACCTTAGCTGGCGGTCTGGGTTGTTTCCCTCTTGACGCCGGACGTTAGCACCCGACGTCTGTCTCCCAAGCTCGCACTCATCGGTATTCGGAGTTTGCAATGGTTTGGTAAGTCGCGATGACCCCCTAGCCATAACAGTGCTCTACCCCCGATGGTGATACTTGAGGCACTACCTAAATAGTTTTCGGAGAGAACCAGCTATTTCCAAGTTTGTTTAGCCTTTCACCCCTACCCACAGCTCATCCCCTAATTTTTCAACATTAGTGGGTTCGGACCTCCAGTGCGTGTTACCGCACCTTCATCCTGGCCATGAGTAGATCACTTGGTTTCGGGTCTACACCCAGCGACTATCGCCCTGTTCGGACTCGATTTCTCTACGGCTTCCCGATCTGGTTAACCTTGCCACTGAATGTAAGTCGCTGACCCATTATACAAAAGGTACGCAGTCACGGAACAAGTCCGCTCCTACTGTTTGTATGCACACGGTTTCAGGATCTATTTCACTCCCCTCCCGGGGTTCTTTTCGCCTTTCCCTCACGGTACTGGTTCACTATCGGTCGATTACGAGTATTTAGCCTTGGAGGATGGTCCCCCCATATTCAGACAGGATTTCTCGTGTCCCGCCCTACTTGTCGCACGCTTAGTTCCACACATCGCATTTCACATACGGGGCTATCACCCGCTATGGCTCCAATTTCCAGTGGATTCTGTTATGCGTCATGCTAAAACGTGCAGGCTCATCCCATTTCGCTCGCCACTACTTTGGGAATCTCGGTTGATTTCTTTTCCTGCAGCTACTTAGATGTTTCAGTTCGCCGCGTTCGCTTTGCATACCTATGTATTCAGTATGCAATGACCTAAAAGGCCGGGTTTCCCCATTCGGAAATCTGCGGATCAAAGCTTGTTTGCTAGCTCCCCGCAGCTTATCGCAAGCTACTACGTCCTTCATCGCCTGTAATCGCCAAGGCATCCACCATGTGCACTTATTCACTTGTCCCTATAACGTTAGCCCCTTGCGACTAAACAAAGGAGCGGTTATAGAAATAAGAAGTACTACGTTGTTGCGTTTGTTGATACATACAATCATTACCCACCCACGCGGTTCCCCGCATGGGTACATAAAAATTTACTTACTTCTTCCAGATTGTTAAAGAACGTACAGCACTTGATCTCTAAAAGATCAAACCTAAATCGCAACCGTTTATTTGGCTGACTTACGTTTGAACTTTTGGTGGAGGATGACGGGATCGAACCGACGACCCCCTGCTTGCAAAGCAGGTGCTCTCCCAGCTGAGCTAATCCCCCTGAGATTTACTACAGGCAGAAACTGGTAGGGCTGGTTGGACTCGAACCAACGACCCCCGCGTTATCAACACGGTGCTCTAACCAGCTGAGCTACAGCCCCAAATGCTGTTCTTTAATTTGACAGTCGATAAGTGTGAACGCTTGATGAGTAGTCCGAAGACCAGTGCTACTCTAGAAAGGAGGTGATCCAGCCGCACCTTCCGATACGGCTACCTTGTTACGACTTCACCCCAGTCACGAATCCTACCGTGGTAAGCGCCCTCCTTGCGGTTAAGCTACCTACTTCTGGTAAAACCCGCTCCCATGGTGTGACGGGCGGTGTGTACAAGACCCGGGAACGTATTCACCGCGACATGCTGATCCGCGATTACTAGCGATTCCAACTTCATGCAGTCGAGTTGCAGACTACAATCCGGACTACGATACACTTTCTGGGATTAGCTCCCCCTCGCGGGTTGGCGGCCCTCTGTATGTACCATTGTATGACGTGTGAAGCCCTACCCATAAGGGCCATGAGGACTTGACGTCATCCCCACCTTCCTCCGGTTTGTCACCGGCAGTCTCATTAGAGTGCCCTTTCGTAGCAACTAATGACAAGGGTTGCGCTCGTTGCGGGACTTAACCCAACATCTCACGACACGAGCTGACGACAGCCATGCAGCACCTGTGTACTGGTTCTCTTTCGAGCACTCCCCAATCTCTCAGGGATTCCAGCCATGTCAAGGGTAGGTAAGGTTTTTCGCGTTGCATCGAATTAATCCACATCATCCACCGCTTGTGCGGGTCCCCGTCAATTCCTTTGAGTTTTAATCTTGCGACCGTACTCCCCAGGCGGTCTACTTCACGCGTTAGCTGCGTTACCAAGTCAATTAAGACCCGACAACTAGTAGACATCGTTTAGGGCGTGGACTACCAGGGTATCTAATCCTGTTTGCTCCCCACGCTTTCGTGCATGAGCGTCAGTTTTGACCCAGGGGGCTGCCTTCGCCATCGGTGTTCCTCCACATATCTACGCATTTCACTGCTACACGTGGAATTCTACCCCCCTCTGCCAAACTCTAGCCTTGCAGTCTCCATCGCCATTCCCAGGTTGAGCCCGGGGATTTCACGACAGACTTACAAAACCGCCTGCGCACGCTTTACGCCCAGTAATTCCGATTAACGCTTGCACCCTACGTATTACCGCGGCTGCTGGCACGTAGTTAGCCGGTGCTTATTCTTCAGGTACCGTCATTAGCAGGGGATATTAGCCCCCACCGTTTCTTCCCTGACAAAAGAGCTTTACAACCCGAAGGCCTTCTTCACTCACGCGGCATTGCTGGATCAGGCTTGCGCCCATTGTCCAAAATTCCCCACTGCTGCCTCCCGTAGGAGTCTGGACCGTGTCTCAGTTCCAGTGTGGCTGGTCGTCCTCTCAGACCAGCTACTGATCGATGCCTTGGTAGGCTTTTACCCTACCAACTAGCTAATCAGATATCGGCCGCTCCAGGAGCACAAGGCCTTGCGGTCCCCTGCTTTCATCCTTAGATCGTATGCGGTATTAGCGTAACTTTCGCTACGTTATCCCCCACTCCAGGGTACGTTCCGATATATTACTCACCCGTTCGCCACTCGCCGCCAGGTTGCCCCGCGCTGCCGTTCGACTTGCATGTGTAAGGCATGCCGCCAGCGTTCAATCTGAGCCAGGATCAAACTCTTCAGTTTAATCTCTGTTTATTTGACACTTGCGTGTCACCGTCATTGCTGACGGGTCGCTCACTCAAAATACTGACAGGCCACTATTTTCATAGCGCCTATTTCATTACTTCTTGTGAACATTTGATATTTTAAGTTTCACGCTACCGAAGCAGCGTGTGCACTTTCATCAAACGTCCACACTTATCGACTGTTAATTTTTAAAGAACTTCAATTCGGTACTGCGTTTGCTGCGGAGCGTTGTGTCCGTCAGCGAAGAAGAAAGAGTATGAAGCGTTTAGACCGTTTCGTCAACCCCTACTTTTTTCTCCCCACTTAACACTGCATTTGCATGCACCGTTTTGCGGGGAGGCGAACTATAGCAAAGGTATCGGCCGCTGGCAAGGAAGTTCTCAGTCGATTTAATTATTACACCCAGTAAATTTAATTTTCAGCAACTATTAAATATGCAATGTAGAAAATGATATAGCAAAAAAAATGGAGATCTCAAAGGTGCTGCCAGTATGCCTATACGTGCAGTACTAGGCACTCGACGCCCAGCTTTACCGTATTCACGATCCGCCCCTCTCCCCTTATGACGTACTGTTGACCTAGCAGGGCAAACAGGTCGTTATCGACTACATAAGGATCTGAGCGCAGACACATAGTCCGGCAGCGTATACCTCGGCGTACGCTACGCCTTCAACCGTAACTGGTCGCGGAACCTTCGAAGGCAGTTACTTGACCAAAAGCGTAGTATCGTTACGTCCATTTGGCGCCTGCTATCGGTTCCGAGACCCGCCATGCGATATTTGCTACTACTTGTCAAAAAAAAATGTTTAAAAATCTAGCATGCTTTTTTAATTAATGATAAGTTACATACTCAGCAATCATTTTGGGTGTGTTATGAAATTGTCTAAATTACTCTCCGCGTTGGCAATCGGCGCCAGCGCATTGACTATCACGCCAGGCGCTTACGCTGTTAGCGCGAGTGTCGCCTTCAACAACTTCGGGTACCGGTTGGTAGATCTGGATGCAAACGATGGCGTCACTCCAACAATCACCTTCACCTCGGCGTTCTCGGAAACCTATGTCGATCTTTGTGGTTGCGGTGGTGGTGAAGGTGAAGGCGTTTATTTCGCTTTCACCTTCCCGTCAGACATCAGCATAGGAGGCAAGAGCGACGAATATGGCTCCCAAGCCCATTCCAGCATTTCTCCAACATCCTACCTGGCAGATGCCGGATCAAGCCAAGCTAAAGCTCAGGGTAGTGCAACCACCACGACGACTACAGACTTCACTCTGTCCGCCAATACGAAACTGGTGTTCTACGGTACCGCCACTGGCAGCAAGACCGATTACCAGGGAGAAACTGGCACGCTGGGGGCTAGATCGTCAGCGGGCATCTCTGGCCCGGGATCGGTGGAAGTCGCGTCGTACGATAGATCTTTCTACGGCGATGCATCGTCGGACATTAAGCCGTATTCAGAGTATTTCGAGATGGAGTACAGCAACTCCAGCACGGCAGAGTTTAAAGGCAATCTCAGCATTAATTTAGGTGCCAGTGTCCATGTCAGTGCAGTACCTGAACCCACCACTTACGCCATGTTAATGGCTGGCTTGCTGATAGCCGGCGTTGCGGCACGCCGCCGTCGCAGTTAATTTCCCGCACTCCAGACGCAAAAAAGCCCACCAAGATCACTTGGT